>JACKMU010000004.1 GCA_024235215.1 Chromatiaceae bacterium
TTGAGTCACCGTCCCAGGAAAAGGTTCGGCCAAAACCTTTTCCTCGCTGACAGCAGCGCTCCCAGCATTGCGTTCCGCTGTCGGGACTGTTGAGTATTCGGGAAAGTACGACGGTCTGCCGCCGCGGTCACTCCGCCGTGGCGACTTCGGAATCCTGGCTCAGGTTGAGCTCTATCGAGCCGCCGAATCTGCTGCTGCGGAAGCGCAGCGGCAGACGCCGGGTGTCGTCGCTCAGCCAGAGAAAGACCGTGTAACCCGGGTCTTCGCCGGTGGCGAAAAGGGGGACCAAACGCAGCCGCAGCGTGGCAGACGGTCTGTTGTCCAGCTGCAGCAGCTCCCGCTCCTCGACGGTCACCTGGTAACCGTGCAGGTCATTACCATTGGCAACCACCGGCTCGACTACCATGCCGGGCTGCAACTGGAGAGTGCGAAGCGCGTAGAGCATCGCCAACCGGTCCAGCACCTCGGGGCTGGCGAGCTTTTGTACATGGCGCTCTCGAAAGCCCTCATGCTGCTCCGGCGGAGCGGTTGGAGACAATGCGTCGGTCAGCACAGCCGATCCGGACGGGTTCTCCTCGACCCTCCGGTAGCTGCGCACTTCAGCCTGGTTGCGATTGAACCACAACAGATCGCGATAGCTCTTCGAGGTGTGTTTACGCAGTTCCACCCGTGTGGTGTAGCGCAGTTCCCGATCGAACCAGCTGTCGTAAAAGAAGCGCAGCGGATAGACGGCCTCCATGGCAGCTGAATTCTCTGTCGTCACCTCAAGCGAGGCGTGCTGCAAGCGCTCTGCGTCGACAGTTTCCAGCCCGGGGTGGAGATAGAGTCTGGCCGAAGCGATTTCGACCGGATTGAATGCGGATAACACACCCTGATAGACCACCCGGTAGCGCAGCGACTCACCACTGGTCGGCAGTTGATTCTGCTCCGATAACGGAGACTGTGCAGAGGAGGCGCTCCAGATACAGAGAGCAATCAGAAGCGTGGCAGCTTTCCAGTACATTTTTCTAATTTGCTTGTACAAATCCGCCCGATAAACGCCAGTCGCCTATTCGCTTTTCGCTCTTTGGACAAACTCCAGCGTATTCCCGTCGGGGTCGCGACAAAACAGCGCGTTGCGCCCGGAGCGGCTGCGGGTGTAGCTGACACCGGCTTCATCCAGTACTGCAACGATCGGTACCAGACTGGCGACCTGCAACGCAATATGCCTGTCCCGTCCACCCTGCCCGGGCGGTTCTGGTACAGGTCCGGAACGGGGCAACTCCATCAGGTGGATCTGCTGTGCACCCACCTGCAGCCAGGCACCGGGATAGCCCAAGTCGGGACGCCCGGGATCCAGCGCCATTCCCAACACCCCCCGATAGAAGGCGAGGGAGCGCTCGCAATCCTGAACCACAAAGGTCGCATGATCTATCCCGAAAAACACCCGCTTCCCCTTTGCCTCATGGCGTGTTACGCCCGCCGTCACGACCACCAATCGTCGCTGTTGTCAGCACGCCAGGAATGTGACAGCAACGATTTCAGGCGTCCTTGTACTTCTCGTCCTCCGCCTGCTGATGGCGCGATATTTCAGCCTGGCGACGCGCCTCCCAGACCTCCTTGCGCTGCTCTACCCGTCGTTCCCAGGCTCCCGTCTGCTCCTCGATGGTGCGTTCGCCGAAGAAGGCCTGGCGCATGAAACGGACACCGAACTGCATCAGTGAGAGGTCCTCTTTGGCCAACACTTCGTAAGTCGAGTCATCGAGTTGGTAGCTGTTGCGGAAATTTTCACTCAGCACGAAGCGGCGGAAACGCTCCAGGTCGTAGGAGGCCATGAAAAAGAGCTGCAACGTCGCCTCGGGTGGACGTCCGACGGTGGGTCCCATCGAGCGGCGTTTCAGCATGAGTTGCATCCACTCGCGGTTCATCTCATCGTACTGGGCTGTCTCCTGGCTCTTCAGATACTCGGCAATGGACTGTTCCAGCTCTTCGGCGTGCCCTTTGCAATGCTCCTCATGAACCAGAAAGTAGTGTGTCTCATCGCTCTTGGCGCCGGTGGAGAGCATCGACATGTGGCCGAGCGGGTAGTAGCGGCAGGCAGTCGGGCGGTCGCTATAGACGCTGCACCCCGCTTCGTTCATAAAGTTGCAGACCCCCTCATCGTCGGTCATCAGCTTGACACCCGGCAGCCCATCCTTGTCCATCCTGAATGGCACCGTATGGTCGCGCAAAAATTCGCTGGAACTCTTGCCGAGCCGGTCCTTCAGGCGAATCACATCGTAGGGGGTCAGGGTGATGTCCGCCTTCTTGCAACAGGCGTTGTAACAAGAGATCCCCCGATAGCAGCGAAACTTGAGCCTGGAGCCAAGATCGAGCATTTTCGGTACCAGATTGCTTTCGAAGGGAAGGTCGAATTTTTCACTCATGATTTATCACTCCGATGAAATATCGGTCGGATCAGCGCCGCCTGCTTCGGTTGGCGGATGGGTCGGGATGGGTAGCAGACACCGTAGTCTGTTTCGATCTTACTCCCAATCGGTGAGACAGAAAACTGTGGGGCATCAGGGTTGCTCCAACCCGGGAACAGCGCACATCACCCCTGATCAGGAACAAAAAAGTCCGGACACCGGCAGGTGCCCGGACTCGATCAAGCCGTCAGACTGTTAGTGGCTTGCTGCTTTGAACAACTTGGATTTATCGACCAGATCGACATGGGCGCGCTTGAAGCAGGTCCAGGTCTTGGTGGACTTGTCGTAAATCGAGTTGACGAAGCAGTGCCAGTTCTCCTCGTCGACGAAGTTCTTGTCGGCGCGGTAGTAGAAGCCCGGATAACGGGACTCCTGACGGAACTGGATGTGCTTCATGTGCGCTTCCGCGGTCAGGATGCGGTGGTAGTTCTCCCAAGCGCGCAGCAGCTCGTGCAGATCCTTGGCACGCATCTTCTGCGCGTCTTCCTTCAGCATCTCCAGCTTCTGCTCGGCCAGGTCCAGCATGTGCTCGTTGGTGGTGTAGTAGGTCGCTACACCGGCCACGTATTCGTCCATGATCTTCTGCAGACGGAACTGCAGCATGCGTGGGGTGATGTAGTTGGGGTTGATATCGATCGCGGTGCTGTAGTCTTTGAACTCCAGGAAGTTCTTGACCGGCTTGTAGATCTCGGCGACCAGATCCTCGACGCTGGTGTCCAACTCAGGCTTGTGGTCCTTGTTGTCCATCACGAACTTGACCATCGCCTTGGCGGCCATGCGGCCTTCGGCATGGGAGCCCGAGGAGAACTTGTGACCGGAAGCGCCGACACCGTCAGCAGCGGTGAACAGACCCTTCACCGTGGTCATGCCACGATAGCCCCAGTTCCAGCCGGAGGGCAGGTGGTCGGGAACGCCGGCTTCGGTCTCTTCGGTGGGTGCACCCACATCGTCCGGACCGGATACCCAGATACCGCAGCAACCGGAGTGAGAGCCCAGCAGATAGGGTTCGGTCGGCATCAGCTCGGAGTTCTTCTTCTCCGGCTCGATGTTCTCACCGGCCCAGATACCGCACTGACCGATACACATATCCAGAAAGTCTTCCCAGGCTTCCGCTTCCAGATGCTTTACTTCACGCGGCGACAGAGTCTCGCGCAGGTTGGCCAGCGCGGTGACGGTGTCCATCCAGATGGGACCGCGGCCTTCACGCATCTCTTTCAGCATCAGGTGGTTGCGCAGGCAGGAGGCGGGAACCGCAGCCTGACCGTAGGGAGGATAGTCATCCAGCATCGCCTTGTTGCGAGTCATGTAGGTCTCGCCAAAGGCGTTGGTGGCCTGGGATTTGAACAGCAGGAACCAGGCACCGACCGGACCGTAGCCATCCTTGAAGCGGGTCGGTACGAAGCGGTTCTCCATCAGGGTAAGCTCTGCGCCAGCCTCGGCAGCCATCGCATAGGTTGAGCCGGCATTCCAGACCGGGTACCAGGCGCGGCCCTGACCCTCACCCACGGAGCGGGGACGGAAGATGTTGACGCAGCCGCCGGCAACCAGCAGGCAGGCCTTGAACTTGAAGACCATCACCTTGTCTTCGCGCACGGAGAAACCGACCGCACCGGCGATGCGGTTCTTGTCGCTCTTGTCGTTGACCAACTTGACGATGAAGATGCGCTCTTGGATGTTGTCCATGCCCAACGCCTTCTTGGCAGCTTCGGCAACGATCCACTTGTAGGACTCACCATTGATCATGATCTGCCACTTACCGGAGCGGACCGGCTTGCCGCCGTCCTTCAACGGGGTCAGACCTTTGGAACCGTCGTGACGCTCACCGTTTTCGTCCAGCTTCCAGATCGGCAGGCCCCACTCCTCGAACAGGTGCACCGATTCGTCGACATGCCGGCCCAGGTCATAGGCCAGATCGTCGCGGGTGATGCCCATCAGGTCATTGGAGACCATACGCGCGTAGTCGGCCGGATCCTGCTCCGAACCGATGTAGGTGTTGATCGCGGAGAGACCCTGCGCAACGGCACCAGAGCGGTCCATGGCGGCCTTGTCGACCAGCTTGATCTTGATGTCCACGCCCTCTTTCTTGGCAGCATCAATCCACGGGCCGATCTCATAAGCGGCACCACAGGCGCCCATACCACCACCGATGATGAGGATGTCTACCTCTTCTTCGATGACTTCGGGATTTCCAAATTCAGCCATTTCTTTCACCTCAAATTAATTAGATCTGTTCCAGATTCCGCTTCAACAGCGCAGCTTACTTGCGGATCAGTTCGCTCGGATTGCCAGCGCGATAGCCGTTGACCTGTACGAAGTAGCCCGGTTCGCTGATTTTGGAGATATCTGCTTCCGGCTTGCCGCCGTAAGGATCGATGGAGCCTTCCGGGGTGGTGCGGATGGGGAATTTGAAACGCTTCATGGTGCCATTGCGAAACTTGATGGTCCACATGATGGAGTCGGTACCACGCAGTGGCTGCACCGAAGCGCCGAGCGGCACGATGTCGGCATAGGGACGTGCTTCGATCGCCTGCTGCGGACAGATCTTGATACAGGAGTAGCACTCCCAGCATTGATCCGGTTCCTGGTTGAAGGATTTCATCGCATGGCCGGTCAGAGAACCATCCATGTCCAGTTTCATCAAGTCATGTGGGCAGATGTACATGCAAGCGGTCTTGTCCTGGCCCTTGCAGCCATCGCATTTCTCAGTACGCACAAATGTAGGCATGGTACTTATCTCTCCTAAGTTTCACTTTGAGTGAATTACCCGCCATCGTTATCGATGACGAAATCTTGAGTAATCACCCGAGTGGAAACCGGGTGGAGAACTCGATAATCTTCGGCCATATTCCGGGCCTGGCCCTCGATGGATCACCTGCGCTGTATGGGCAAAGGGCGCCGTCAACCCGAATACAGGGTGACCAACCATATATAGTCAGCGCCCAAAGTGCCAAACAAACCTTTTGGTCTCCGCATAAGCTGGGTTTATTCCATTGAGTAGATTGAAAAAATCCTCTATCAGGTGGGGTAAATCAATACCCATTCGGGATAGGTTCATTGATCTGAGTCAAATAATGTCAAACGCTAATATACTGAACTAATTATTTCCCCCTCGGGCGCCTTGGGGGAGTTGGTACAATCACCATAATTCATTCCCAGGAGAGCGTATGAAAAGACTCCCCGCACACGAGCAGCAGGTGGTTTCGACCCACGCTGCATTCATCTGTCAGGTGGTCGAACTCTGCCAACAACCGGTCCGGAAGGAGGAGTTCGAAACACTGATGGATCTCGCCGTGGAGAGCGGCTGGAACCGCCTGGTGAGGGTGATTCGCCGAATCGCAGCGGGAGAGCGGAATCCCACACTGCTCAACGGCCTGGACCCGGAGGACCGGGTCATCGCTGAAGCGATTTTACGCGGTCTGCATAATCCGGATACGCTGCCCGATCCCAGATCGAGACCCGACCCGGAGATGGCGGCACCGGGACTGGCCGGCATGATTCTGGCTGCCGGCCGCGGTCATCCGCAAGCACTCAAGCTGATTGCGGAAATGGCAGAGCAGATGAGTCGCGTCGGTGGGCCCATGGCCCGACTGGCAGCGGTCATCCGGCCGATGATCAATGGTGAGCGCGACCCGCAGGTGTTGTGCAGGGGAATGGACCAGAAGACCGAGCAGATGGTCTGCGCCATACTGGATGAACTGAGAAAGTCGGAGCTGAACTGAGTAGAGACATCGCACCTGGATTCCGCAGTCGACCGCTGCCTGCCGATGGCGGGTGGCGGGAAACGCACCTCCCGGCTGCCCTCACCGATTCGGATCGACCAGAACCCGGCCCCGAATTCTCCCCGCCAGGATGGCGCCGGCTGCTTCCGCAACCTCTTCCAGTGAGATGATCTTGCTGATCTGCTGGAAGCTGTCGGGTGGCAGCAGCGCGCTGAGACGCGACCAAGCGGTCTGACGCAGCAGACGCGGGGTGGTTACCGACTCGGTCCCGCGCAGACCGACATTGCGCAGAATGAACGGCATGACCGAAGTGGTCAGCATCGCATCGCCGGCCAGACCGGTCGCAGCCACCGTGCCGCCATATTTCGTCTCCGCCAGCAGACGTGCCAGCATGACGCCACCGACCACGTCGATTCCTCCGGCCCAGCGCTGCGACTCGAGTGGACGCGGCGGTCGCGACATCTCCTCCCGGCTCAACAAGAGGGTCGCACCGAGCTCCCGCAGAAAAGCATGGGTCGATGCGCGGCCGGTCACCGCTGCCACCTGATAACCCAGCTGGCTCAACAGCAGGACCGCCAGGCTTCCCACCCCACCCGCCGCCCCGGTCACCACGACCGGTCCGGAATCAGGACGGATACCGGCATCCTCCAGCGTCATCACGCACAGCATCGCGGTCAGGCCGGCGGAACCGATGATCATCACACGCTTGCTGTCCAGCCCCTGCGGAATATGCACCAGCCACTCGGATCTCACCCGGGCACGCTGGGAAAAACCGCCCCAGTGCCGTTCACCCACGCCCCAGCCGGTCAACAGCACCGCATCTCCCGGACGGAAATCATCGCTGTCCGACTCCAGCACCCTGCCTGCGAGATCCACTCCAGGCACATGCGGATAATGGGTGACTATCTTGGGGTGACCGGCTAACACCATCCCATCCTTGTAGTTGAGCGAAGAGTAGTCGACACCGATCAGTACATCGCCTTCGGGCAGTTCATTTTCTGCCAACAGTCTGACCCGTACGCTGGTATCCTCGCCCTGTTTCTCCACCAGCAGCGCCTTGAACCGATCCACTCTCACGCCCTCACTCATGAGCTGCGCAGTCGACGCAGAATCTGCAGCAGCAGTTCTGCGTCGCTCCTTTCCAGACTGTGATTGCCGCTGCTCGCGATACTGATCGCCCGCCCACGCAGCTGCTCCACCTGATTCATATCCTGACTCCACACCGGCACCACCAGGTCACCGACCCAGGAGAGGCGCTCATCCCGTACCACCGAGATGTAGCGCGCCGGAGGATGCGGCTGACGGTTCAGCCAGAAGAGGAGGCTGCCCGGACGTTCCCGCACCAGGTCGAAAAAGAGCCCTTCGGAGCGGCCCAGCAGGTCGTACTCCCTGCCCAGCAGTGCACTGGCCCAACCCAACGGGCTCTGGCTCAGCGCCAGACCCAGCTCCGCACTTTCGGTGCCGAGATGCGGGCTGGCGAAGGTGATCAACGCGGTGACCGGCTCCTTTGGGTGCTGCACCATGAACAGCCGCCCCAACACACCGCCCGCCGAATGGCCGACCAGAATCAGGCTCTCTCCCGGGCGCGCCGCCGTCACTCTGCCGACATGCCGTTGGAGCTGCTCTGCCTGACGCAGCAGTTGGGCGTCCGTAGTGAGTTCCACAGTGAAAAATCTCGCTCCTGAAGGGACCTCCAGAGGGGCTTCCGACAGAGAGATCTGGCCACCGTCCTGCCAGCCTGCCGCAGCGAGTGACGTGGTGATTCCCGAACTGCGCCAATCCGCCCCCTTGGCCTGGTAGCCCTGAATCAGGATGATGGTCTCACTGCGGACCGAGAGCGCTGCCACCAGCAACAGCCCGAGCAGAACAGATCGCTTCCACATTTTGCAAAAACCTCCGCTTTACTGTTGACCGAACCCAGCGCTTGACCGCAAGTGCCGTCCCATTGACACTCCCCCAATACTTTCGAGGATTGGATCCGATGGCCCGACTCTTTCTCTTGCTAGGCGCATTGAACGGCTTTCTCACGGTTGCATTGGGTGCTTTTGGAGCCCATGCGCTGCGCCCGCGTATCGCTCCCGACCTGTATACCGTATTCCAGACCGGTGTCGAATACCATGGTATCCATGCACTGGCACTGCTTGCGTTGGGGCTGCTGGGGCTGCACCACCCCTCCCGGGCGTTGCAGTGGAGCGGCTGGCTGATGAGCAGCGGCATTGTGCTGTTCAGCGGCAGCCTCTATCTGCTGGCCGTCTCCGGAAGCCGCTTTCTGGGAATAGTCACACCCGTCGGTGGTTTTGCCTTGCTGTCGGGTTGGTTGAGCCTGATCATAGCGATCCGACAGCTGCGTCCGACTGCCGGATGAGCATGGACGGCAGCACACTGATGGCGCTCTTCAGCAGCAGTTTTCTTGCCGCCACCCTGCTGCCGGGAGGATCAGAAGCAGTGTTCGCCTATGCACATTATCAGGCTGTCGCCGCGCCTTGGTTGCTGTGGGCCGTCGCCACCTGCGGCAATACCCTGGGCGGCTTCACCAGCTGGGGCATCGGTTGCTGGATCAGGCGGCTGCGGCCACTCCGTGAGCTGGAAAAAGCACCCCACCGCGAAGCACTGCAACGCATCCGCCGCCACGGCACGCCGCTGCTCCTGCTCTCCTGGCTGCCGGTGGTGGGCGACCCACTCTGCCTGGCGGCCGGCTGGAGCGGCATCAGGGCATTACCGGCACTGCTCTATATCGCGCTGGGTAAGGGCATTCGCTACGCACTGCTGCTGGGCGTACTATTATCCGCAGTCTAAAGACGTATACTGGGTTTCATGAGCAAGCGACTGCTGATCATCGAGGATGATGCCGGCCTCAACCAGATGTTGCAACTTCATTTCGAGGAGCAGGAATTCGCGGTTTCCGGCGCCTTGAACTGCAGCGAGGGGCTGGCGTTGCTGCAGGAAAACGCGTTCGATCTGATCCTGCTGGACCAGCAATTGCCGGACGGGACCGGACTGGAACTGCTGCAACGACTCCGCGAACAGGAGCCCGATCAGGCAGTCGTGATGATGACCGGAGCGCATAACCTGGCGCTGGCCATCGATGCGATCAAACTGGGGGCCGCCGACTTCATCCACAAACCGATAAAAACCGGCGAACTGCAACTCGTCGTGGATCGGGTGCTGGAGAGTCGCCGGCTTGCGCGCGCAGTGGAAGCGCTGCAACCGCCACCGGATGATCCGTTGCAGCGAAGAGAGCTGATCGGTCGCAGCAATGCGATGCTGCAGGTGAGCAAAGAGATCGCGCTGTGCGCAGAGAGTGGGGCGAGCGTGCTGATCAGCGGTGAATCAGGTACCGGCAAGGAGGTGGTCGCCCGCCTGATTCATGCGCACTCCGAGCGCAAGGGTCCGTTTGTCGCGGTCAATTGCGCAGCCATCGTCGACACGCTGCTGGAGAGCGAGCTGTTCGGACATGAGAAGGGGGCGTTCACCGGTGCCAACAGCAGAAAACCGGGTAAATTCGAGTTGGCTCAGGATGGCACCCTCTTCCTCGACGAGATCGGAGAGCTGGCTGCACCACTGCAGGCAAAACTGTTGCGTGCGCTGCAGGAGCAGGTGTTCGAACGCGTCGGCGGTACCCAGCAGATCAGCACCAACGCACGCATCCTCAGCGCCACTAACCGTGATTTGTTCGCTGAAGCAGTAGCCGGCCGTTTCCGCGAGGACCTGGCATACCGGCTGAAAGTGATCAGTATCGAACTGCCGCCACTGCGTAAACGGCTCGAGGACATTCCGCTGCTGACTACGGCACTGATCGACAAGATCTCCCGCAAGATCCATAAACCCCCGTTACAGCCGACGGAGGCGGCGCTGACACTGCTGCAAAGCTACGACTGGCCGGGAAACGTACGTGAACTCGAAAACATCCTGACCCAGGCACTGGTCCAGGCGAGAGGTGGTGCGCTGACACCCGAGCTGCTGCCGATCAAACCTGCGCCGAGCCCCAGCGCTCCCGCCAGTGGCCAGTCGTCACCGACCGTATCCGCACACAGCCTGGCGTTGAGATCGCTGGATCAGGTGGAGGCGGAGCATATCCAGCTGGTACTGAATCACACTGGCGGCCACAAGGGTAAGAGCTGCGACATTCTTGGTATTTCGCGTCCCGCGCTGGACCGCAAAATCAGGAAATATGGACTGACCCTTCCCTGATCGGAATGCCAATGGCTTCAATCAGTGACCGCACCCGACGCACAATGCACCAGGTGCGGTGTCATAGGTATCGAACCAGCAACCCAGCGACCCGGCCGGTGGGGAGCAGGGGAAACGTTCTGAATCGTGCCGGATTGTGCTCGTACTGGCGCCGGCACTAATCCAGAATCAGATTGATCACCGGAATGATCGCGTTCCGCTGACGGTTTCTCGAATTGGAGTTCTGATCCCATGGATCGGTACCATTCAGATACTCGACCAGGTTGATCTCCAGATCGCCATCCGAATCCAGCAGAGCATCTGCCGGATCGTTCGGGTTCAAATTGTTGGTCTCTTCGTATCCGTCCGGAATACCATCATAGTCGAGATCATTCGGCAATGCCCACACATCCCGGTCCCAGACCAGCTGACCCCAGAGACTGGCAGCAGGAGTCGACTGAGCCTGGCAAAGGAGGATCAGGGCGGTCGTCAGCAACAACCGTCGGCGCAACCCGGTGGTGTCAAAGGGGGGCCGTTTTCCCATTGCAGTCTCCTTGTTGTACGGTTCCGAACGCGTCTTTCCGGTTCTCCCGGTTGTCAGACGCATCAGAAGAACAAACCTTCCAGGGGTT
Source organism: Chromatiaceae bacterium (assembly GCA_024235215.1). Lineage (GTDB taxonomy): Bacteria > Pseudomonadota > Gammaproteobacteria > Chromatiales > Chromatiaceae > HKST-UBA178. The sequence continues at coordinate 10,969 of JACKMU010000004.1, forward strand.
GCCCGGTAGCAAACGGTGTTCCGGCCAGCGAGCCTTTGGTATTTCCGTTGACGCGGTAATAAATCGCACTCCGTTCGATATGCGTACTCCCCTGATCGTACGTGCGGAAAATCTCTCCGATACCCTTTGCCTGAATCCGCATCCGGTCGGTATTACCTTCGTCCAGATCGGTTTCCACCCTGACAGAATTGAATGTCCAGTTATTGGAGCCCTGGGTAAAGGAGGACTGCAGCGTCCGAACCCTGCTCTGCCTCGTCGTGGAGATGTAGCTCCCACCCGAACTCTTTGTCACCACACAAACCCTGATCCGTGATCCACCACACTTTAGGGATTCACGCCAGCTATCCTGCACCTGCTTGTTGCTGCCATCCGTATTATAGTTAGAGATTTCAACATAATAGTCATCGTAGTCGGCGGTATCCGGCGCCTCGAGCTGATTGCTGACCGTGGTCACGTTGCCGCCGGTATCTGTACCGACGAAGACATAGTTAGCGATATACGGCCGAACCGTTTGCACGCCGTTAACCATGACTGTTTCAGTGCTGTTGGCATAGCTGCTGCGTACCCAGTAACCAGTGCCGGAAGGGTTGTTAAAGGCGAGGACAACAACATTCTTATCCGATCCGACGGGTGAGAACCCGCCGGAAAATCCGCTGTAATCGCCATCGTCGACCTGACTTTCGACCACCGTCAGGCGCGTATCCAGACTGTCGAAATTCTCATTCACCTCCGAGGCAAGCGCTGGGTTGCCTGACTGAAAAGTGTGCGGCACACCTGCAGAGACGCATCCCCAGACACCGAAGGCGAAAGGTATCAATCCGTAAGAGATCTGTTTTGATTTAATGCTCATGCCCATCCCCTGATTCCAATATTTTCCGGAAGCAATCTTACCCGAGCAGTAATCTGTTCCACTATGCTATTCAGCGACCACCCGACCCGTTTCATCGCAATTTCCACCATCCTGAACTCACCCCAGATGCGCAATAAAACACCCGCAACCAATAGTTGTTTTCCATAGCACACAATACACTTCAAGTCCATTGTCAGTTTGTCCGCAATAGCGTTCATTAAGATTGGCCAATTCCTGATCGGCCTGGTTATGGTAGTATTATCCGGGAATCAAGCAGCGTACTCAGCCTTCAACTGCAGTTTCCCGACCCGAGTCCGATTAAACCAAAGGGGATCCCGAGTAGCGCCAGGTGAGAAAAAGCATCTTCAGAAAAGCTTCAGACAACTTTTTTAGCACCGGATTTCGGCATGTTGTTGCCCGTTGCCAAACTTCAGATCGTCGCTTTCAACGGATGGAAACAGCGTTTTTCTTGAGCTTCTACCAAGTCAAGATAGAGAGTGGGTAAAAGCAGTGAAAATTGACGAGCATAAAAAAACCTACTACGCCCTGCTTGGGGTGACGGCGCGCGCCACCCAGGATGAGATTCGCCTGGCATACCGCAGAAAGGCCCGGGAGTTTCACCCTGATGTCTGCAATCGATTCGATGCCGAAGAGATGTTCAAACTGCTGAACAGAGCCTACTCGACACTCAAGGATGAAACCAAACGCAGGGAATATAATGAATTCCTGATGGCGGAGATGTTCCAGAAAGAGGTGGTGGAGACCTCGAAGCGACATATCCGGGAATTCAGAGGCGCTTTTGACAGCAACAACAAAGATTAGCACCTGAAATCCGGGAGAGCCTCCGCATCCACCTGAGTTCCCGTTTGTGCGACGACTCCTTACCAGGGGAGTTCGCGCGCTAGCTCGAGGACTCTCCTGGTATGGAAACGATCCGACCCCGTCGCCTGTCCACTCAATGCCGATCCAGTCCAAACGGATCAAATCCCACCCGGTTGATTTATTCCTTCTCACTGATCAGCGAAAAGCTATTCCGGCAACTGAACAAAACATTCAGCGTATCATTACGTTACAACGTTTCGTTACATCCATTTTGGTATCTTAGGGATTATTCCATTTATAAATCAATTTGTTATATTCATGGCACAGTTTCTGCTCAAGGTAACGCTAACCACCTTTACCTGACAGGATCAGCAATGAACAACAGCCGTATCAAAAAATCAGACCCGGCAACCTGCCAAGCAACCCAGCCTTCCACAAAGCATAGCCTGTTCAACCAACTGTTTGTGCGCTACGAAAACGACATGCGCCGCTACGCATATTGGCTGACCGGCGATAAACACAGCGCGGAGGACCTGATGCAGGAGGCGCTACTGCGCGCGTGGCGGTCGCTGGACCACTTGCACAACAGTGATGCGGCGAAAGGGTGGTTGCTGACCATTCTGCGGCGTGAAAACGCACGTCGCTTTGAGCGCTATCAACCCAGAATGTCCGATCTCCCGATGGAAGAACTGAGCAGCCACGAACGGAGCCACGATACTTCCCTCGAGGCTTTGGTACTGCGCCGCGCCGTTGCCAGTCTGCCGGGAGAATACCGTATCCCATTGCTAAAACAGGTGGTGGAGGGTTACTCGCAGAGCGAGATTGCGCAACAGATCGGGATCACGTCGGCCGGTGTCGGCACACGGCTGTTCCGGGCACGCCAGAAACTGAGACTCGCGCTGGCTTCATGACAACGAAGCAGAAATCCAGGCATGGCATCCCTGCGGCTGCTGATCGCTGAAGATGACGCGTCACTGCAGCGGATGCTGCACTGGGAGTTCGAAGAGTTGGGCTACCGGGTGATCACCGCTTCGACCTGTGCCGAAGCGCTGTGTGCAGTTGCCGACCGCGGCGTCGATCTGGCACTAATTGATTACCATCTGCCGGATGGCTTCGGCACCGACCTGCTGGATGCGTTACGCCGACACGACCACAATCTGCCGATTATCGTCTACAGTGGATACGCCTCACCAGCCGAGACGACCAGGATCCAACAAAGTGGAGCCGATCACTTTCTCAGTAAACCGGTCACCGCACAATCGTTGCACGCACTGTTTGCGCGGCTGTGCTTCAAGCGGAGTGCAAGACCCGGGCAATAGCCAGCTCCCCAGTAGCGGCACTTGAATCGAACAAGCTGGATCTTTCAGCAGCAATTGATAGCGCACCTGCCCGCACTCGATAAGGTAAGATTATCCTGCATAACGATAATAACGTGCCGGAGGTGAATATGTACTCGACTTCTTCCGTTGGAAGCTTCCATACCGTGCTCCAGGATTACAAGCTGGAGGGGATGATGATGCGTTACAGCCGATTCGTCCCACGGCTGTACAACTTCTGCCTCTCCTTGGGAATGGAGCCGGGAAAGATCATGCCGTCGCGCGCCTTCTGTTCCGACGAAAGCCAGGGATTTCCGATCATCCTGATCGCCAAGCAGTTCGGCACCTTCCCATTCAACCACGGTGTCGTCGGTGGCGGAGTGGCCACCGACCGCCACGGACCACACGCTTCGCACGGCAAGGACCTGGTCATCATCCAGGCCAGCCACGTGGGCTATGATCCGGAGACTCAGCAGTTCGGCATCTACCGGCGTAATCAGACCGCCGATTGCCACCAGGGCTCCAACTGCGGCAAGCTGACCGAAGTGATGGGCTGGTATCGTGAGGAGTACGACTTCGCCTGCGACAACATCTTTCTGGAACCGGCGCAGCAGTCCGGACACCAGATTTCGATCAACAATCTACTGCTGCAGAGTGACCGCAACGAAGGTCTGATGCTGGCACTGGATCAGCTCATCGCGCACGACGCGAACGACAACCCGATGCTGATCCGCGCGTTCAGCACCGCGCGGCGTTATCAGGCCACTCCGACGCTGGTCAAGCGCATTGGCGACCGCTGGCCGACCAATGAGCGCCGCCCGCTCGGCAGAATGCTGACCGCGGATCTCTTCACTTTCCGGCGTCAGCGGATTGGCGAAGCAGAGGGCCGGAGCCACCTGGAGCAGAACCTGATCAATCCGATGCCCTGGATTCTGACCGACCCCGCGCCCGCGCTCGCTGCCGCCCAGATCAACACTCAGGTGGAATTTGACCGCACCTATCGCACGCTGAAAAAAGAGCAGGGTTACCAGCGACGCAACCTGCTCTTCATCGCCGGTCTGAACATCGACATTTCTCCGCGGGAGGAGCAGATTTTTCCGCTCACCAAGTTCATCCCCTGGGCCGCGTATGTGCAGACCGCCGACGGGGCGCATCGTGTCCTGGAACAGCAGGAGCTGTATCAGGCGTTGATGGCGTGTGACAGCGAGAACCCGCACAAGGTCGACCTGGAAGTGGCGATCTCAGTCATGGAGAAGACCAAGGAGGTGAGCATCTCGTTCGATTTCCGGCACCCGCGCTGACGCCCCGGTGCTGCTGCCCGAGAATACGCACTCCGGAGCATCCGGTCTCCCCTATAACGTCTTCAGATACTCGATCAGCGCCTGCCGCTCCTCCTCCGAAAGGCCGGTACCATACTCGTGCCCCTGGTTGCCGTTGCCGCGCAGCCTTGTATCGTGCAGGTTGCCGACGCGTTCCGCGACGGTGCCCGCCGAAACGAATCCCATCGCGGCCTGGTCGTATAGGTCATAGCCGCGATAGAACATCTGCGGCCGCTCCGCCGCTGGCTTGAGCAGATCGCGCAGTGTCGGCACCGAACCGTTGTGCAGGTAGGGTGCGCGCAGCCAGACACCGTCCAGGTGCACCGCGATGTAGCCGTTCAACGGCTCATCATCGATCATTCCGCGCCGCTGGACGCCCAACTCCAACGCCTTGGCATTGGCAGCTCTGGCAGCTGCGTGGCTCCAGCTCAGAATTCGGTTCTCATCCGTTCCCACCTCCGTCAGCGGCACTCTCTTTCCGGTCCGTTCGCTGCGATGGCAGCGTGCACACTCCGCTGTGAACAACGCCTCGCCAGCGTGTGCCAGCGCCTGATCGATCGGGAACGGATAGGGCGGCGGCGGCAGATTGCTCAGGTAGTCGAGCAACCAGTCGATATGGTGCAGAAAATCGCGCTGGGGTTCCGCCACGATGCCGAGTGCGGAATCGATCAAAACCGATCGGGCGTTATAGGTGGCGCCATCCCAGTTCATGCGCATGCCCCGCTCCGGCTGATACTTTTTCAGATTCCAGATCGATGGGAAATCGGTTGGACCATACGTGCCATCCTCCCTCATCTCCAGCATGAAATATTTGGTCAGATTCATCGCGTCGTCGCGTCCGTGTCCCCACGCCGCCATGTCCTCGCGTTCCATCCAATCAAAGCTGCGCTGCTGCAGCGCCTTACGCGTCAACGGAATGATGACGAAGCGATAGAGCAGCTGGTCCAGCAACGAGAGATCGGTAACCCGCTTGATCTCCTCCAGCAGGTTGTCCGGATTGAAGCGTGGATCCTGCGCACAGTCGCGCAAAAAGCGGAAAAAGCCCTGGACGTTGGCCGTGTGTCCCGGACCGGCCGGCACGAAAACCGGCGTGGCATCCGGGGTGGCTCGATAGGAGGCGGTGTGACAGACCGCGCAGGTGTTGCTGACCCGCGGAAAGCCAACCACCTTCTTGGTAAATCCGACCGGCAGCTCGCGCCCCTCCTCCCAGGCAATCCCCAACGAGGCGTATCCGCCCGGTCCGGGCAGGTACTCCGGAAACATGCGCGGCAGCACGAGGAAGATCCAGTAGGGAAGACCAGCCGCATTTTCACCGCCGATCGATGCGTACATAAAGCGCTCGTCATTGCTGACGAAGGGGCCGTCGGGCTGCTCCCGGAAAAACTTGTACCAGGCGAGAAATGCACCGCAGCCGATCAACAAAGCCACCAGTAGCAGAAACGACAGCACCCAATTTCGTTTACGACTCATACGCTCCGGCATCGCCGTTCTCCTCAGAAACTCTTCAGATACTCGATCAGTGCTGCCTTCTCTTCGTCCGCCAGTGCGGTACCATAGATCCGGCCCTCATGTCCGCGGTTGGAATTTCCCGCTACCCCGGTATCGAACAGGAAGAAACGCTTCTCGCCCTCGGCGGCCACATCGGACACGAAGCCCACTTTCGTCTTGTCGTAGACGTCGTAACCCCGGTAGAACCGCTCTGGTCTGGCGGCAGCCGGCTGCAACAGATCGTACAGCGTGGGCACCGATCCGTTGTGCAGATAGGGAGCGCGCAGCCAGATGCCATCGAGCGGCATATTGGCGTAGCCGTAGGTCTTGCGGAAATGGCTGAAGCGCTCGTCGCCGTAGCCAGCGTAGAGTGTCGATTGATTGAGCGCCAACGCCCGGGTGTAGGAGTCGAGGCGCCAGCGATCGGTGCCAATGTCGGCTATCGGAACAACCTGCCCTACCCGGGCACCGCTGAAGTCGCTGCCGCTGGCGCCATGACAATCGGCACAGTAGTCACGATAGATCCTGGCACCACGCACCATCAGCGCAACATCCGGTGCTCCGTAGGGCCAAGCCGGTGGCTGCGCATCCAGCAACCAGCGCTCGGTGCGCAGTATGCTTTCCCGGTCCAGGGTCGGCGGGGTGGCACCGGTACCGAAAGCCGCACTGCGGTTGCGCTCCTCGACACGTGTATTGTTGCCATCCCAGTGCAGCTGCATCCCCTGGCGCGCACGCTGATTCCAGATGGATGGGAAATCACTGGCGCCGATCAACTCGTCCGGTGCCGCCGCTGCGAGTGGAAAGTTGAAGATCACCTTGGCCGAGTTGAAGGTATCCACCCGCCCCGGACCCCACTCAGGCTGCTGCTCGACGAACATGAACCGCTGCTTCAGCATCAGCAGCTGATCACGCATCAACAGTACTGCCAGCGGATAGACCAGGTAATGATCGATCAGATCGAGATCCGCACCCATCTCGTCGATGATTGGCAGAATGCGCTTGGGTGTGAAACGGGCATCCGCCGCGCAGCTGAAAAAGAACCTTTCGAACGCAGCCAGATCGAGCGTATTGGCAGGCATACCAGTGATCAACCGGGGTTCACTTGCGGGTGTGTCGCGCACGGTGTTGGTGTGGCACACGGCGCAGTTCAAAAACACCCGATCGATCCCGGTCACGCGGCGCTTGGAGACACCGATCGGCAGATCCCTCCCCGTCTCGAACAACATGCCGAGCGATGCATACCCATTCCCGGGCAGATAGTCGGCACACAGCTGCGGCAGAGCGCGCCAGATCCAGTAGGGGAAACCGGAGGTGCGTTCGCCCCCGGTGGAGCCATATTTGAAGTGCTCGACCGCATCCTGGTAGGTGACCGGTTGGTCCCGACCGAAACGGATACCGAGCCAGAAAGTGGTGACTATGAGCAGCAGCAGCAACAACAACAGCCAGTACCCCTTGCGAGTACAACAACTTTTTTTGCTGGATTCGCTTCCCGGCGTCCCACTGTGCGTCATCTTCTGCATCTTGCATCACCCTGTGTCGTGTTTACCCGCCAGCGCAGCGACCTATGCGCCGCACCTGGCTATTCGCTCCGCGTAAGGCAGGGACGTAAATTTTCATAGCCCCTGGCCACCAGCGCCTCCAGTTTTGGCCTCTCCCCGGTCTGCGTGGTCAAGAGTTGTTGCGCATATTCCTGCAAGGCGGCCAGGTCGGGGTGCGCTTGCCACCCAGCCTGGTCGAGTCCAAGCTGGGGCAGCGCCTGCAGCGGTGGCATCGGTGTCTTTGTCCGGACCGCATCAGACAGATCCCACATCGACAGACGCAGAAAGAGCCGTTCGGCGCACTGTGCCAGTTTCCCGCGCACCTCATCCGCCGTACCGGTCAGGAAGTTGGGGGGGAAAGGCTCGCTGGTACGATGACACAGCGCACAGCGGCGAAAGAACGCCGCCTCCGGCCCGACTTCCGGCATGTGGACACTCTCTGTGTGCGCAGCCTGATCGACATGCAGCGGTGGCAGGCGGGAACCATCCAGGCAGCAATAAGCCACCTCAGCCATGCCCAGCGCGCGCGCCAGCGATTGCATCACTGCGCTGCGTCGTAGCGGCCTGGCGGCGAACGCCTCTCGATCTGCTTCGTCCTGCGCCGCGGAAATTTGTGCCAGTGAACGTTTGAGGAGCGGGAAATCCTGCACCCGCTCCAGGGTTGCACTGCCGGTGATCGACTGGCCGGGCTCGACCGCGCCACTCCAGGTGAGGTTCAGCCGGCTCAGCGCATTGCCATCGGGCAGACGCGCATGCAGTCCGCCGCGCCTGATGCCCAGCCGGATGTGCGAGCGCTCCCCATCCTGAGTAATCACCCCATCCGTCAGCCTCAACTCCCGCATGGTGCGCCGGTCACCCATATCGAGCGCATCCAGTGTGCCGCGCAGCAGGCGTCCACTCTCCAGGTAGAGCCTACCCTCGGCACGCAACTGCGTATCCGGATCAGCACACTGAAAAGCAATTCGCAGCACCCGGTCAGGCATCGTCCTGACAGCCAGCCGGCAATCGCTCTGTTGGCGCAGTTTGGGGATGTCGACCCGCTCCCCCAGAGCGAACAACTGCTCATCCAGCCGCTCGACATCGATCTGCGCAAAGAAACCGGCCGCCCCGGTGATCAACTCCAGTGCCGCCTGATCTGCCTGCCACCGCTCGAGCGGCTCCCGCAGTCGCAGCGGCTCCAGCTCCGCCGGAATATGGCGCTGCTGATGCAGCCGCTCCTCGCCCGAGAGCGGCGCCTGCGCTGGCATGGCAACGGCGGTACCTTGAACCGGAACGGCTTCCGGCACCGGAATCCGGTTCGCCACATCCGGGCTCGACAGCAGCAGACCCTGTGGCCAACGCGCGCGCCAATTGGCGTCGAAGGCACGCATGAACTGCGTCCACTCCGGATTGTCCGATCGGCTGAACTCAAGGCTGTTGCTCAGCCGCAGCTGCAGCGCGAACGTAAGTACCTGCGAGCGGCACGCTCTGGCAGGCTGACTCTCCGGTTCGGTGCCGCACCCCTGCTGCCAAAGCAGATGGACTGCTGGAATCCGGTTCGCCCGGTCGCTGGCATCATCCACCCTGCCCGGCGTGTCTATCCCCAGCTGCACTGGTATACCGTAGAAGTCGCGCTCCTCCGCTGCGAGCAGTGCGGCGATCCCGGGGTTGGCATTGGTCTCTCCCCACAGGGGTCGTGAAAAGATGGGGGTGATGTTCTGATGGCAGGCGGTGCAGACCGCGCGGTTGGCGTAGCGCACTTGCGGCTGACCCCCCTCACGGTAGTCGGAGACGACCTGAAACTCGAAGCGGCCGGCCGCCTCGTTGTAGCTGATCACCTCGAGCACACCGGGCTTCTCCAGATAACCCAGGTAGAGACGGTCTTTCAGAAAGATGCCCGACTCACCCGCTCCGGCGAGCGGCTCGCCATCCACCGCCAGCACCACGCGCGGGTAGCGAAAAAAATCGGGCGCCGCAGCGGTTCGCTGCAGCGACCGCCCCAACGGAATCAGTACCTGCTGGATAGGCAGGTTACCCTGGCTGTCCGTACGCAACCGCCGCATCAGTTCGGCACGCAGCGCAGTAAACGGAAAGGGAATCCGGTAAACCGGCTCCGGGCCGCTGCTGTCGGTGAAAATATGATCGAACAGCGAGCGACCTGCAGGCGGTATGTCGGCACCGGGAACGCCGGGCGTCACTATCCATACGCCTGCAGCGTCACCGGAATGCCCGGTGGCTGCCTCGGCCAGCGCATCGCCGGTGGTTGACTGATCTGCCGGCAGCAGCGCGGATCCAAACAGCAGCAGCGCAAGCAGCAGACCGCGGGACACCCGTTGTCCCCGCGCCCGCCACCCTGAATCCGGTTTCAATGTCGGCTCCCGGCGGCAGCGTTTCAATCCACAGCAGTCGAGGCGAGGCGCTGGCTACCCACCCAGCAATCTTCGGAGGTGCGCCCGGTCTCGATCCAACGATCGAGCTCCTTGCTCGCGATCGCGTCATTATAGAGCGTGAAATTCAGCACGAATGTGTGACCCAGATAGGCCCGGCCAAGATAGAAGCCGGGGCGAATCATACGTATCTCGTCGCGCACCTGGAAACCACGCCGGCCGGCAAGAAAGTCCGGCTTCTCACGATATCCGGGAAGCTCATCGGTGAACGCATAGTCGATGATCACCGACTCGCGGCGCCCATCCAGCAGGCTCTGGCCGCAGTAGAGGCGCGCCGGAAACAGCAGCCAGCTGTCGCGTCCGTTCACCTCGATCTTGGGAACGCTGAGCATGTCGTCAATGAGTGGTGCCAGTAGCGCCAGATCCTCGATGCGGTTGCGCAACAGCATCTCATCCCGGTAGAACACTTTGCCTTTCCACAGCACACTGCCGATGATCTCCAGCTTCTTGGCCTTGAAGCGGATCGCCAGGCTCTTCAGTCCGGAGACGATTTCAGCCGCCCGCAGTTTCCCGCTGCTACCCTCGGGAAAGAACAGATCCCCGTCAAACGGACCATCCGGGATCGGCCCCGCAGTCAGGCGCGCATAGATCTGATCCACCTTCTCCTGATCCAGCCCGGCCAGATATTTGGGAGTAACCAGCGCCAGTTGCCGCCGCTCCTCCACACCGGCGGTAAGCGGAAGGTTGTGCTCGACCCGGGCAAAAAACGGTTTGCTGCCGTAGTCACCGGCGTAATCCATGAAGCGGATCTCCGGGTCCGGCTGCTTGCCGCAGCCACTCAGCAGCAGCGCACTGGCGGCCAGGAGCGCAATCGGTCCGAGTGGAATAGCGGAACTGCTCTTGGAATTTTGCATTTCGCCCCTCCCTGAGTTCAGATTGTCGCCAGAAAAGCGATCAATGCCCGCTTATCCGCTTGCGGCAGCTCGCCACCAAAATCGTGGCCACGATTCTCTTCAACGGCACCGCAAGAGCTGTACAGTGCGAGCAGATGCGGCCGCTGCCGAACAACGTCGAGAAATGCTGCGGGATTTTCAATCACCTGGTCGGCAATCGCCTGCAGCTCGGTGATCACTTCCTCCGCTGCGTCGGCGTTGGGCGAAGCTTTCAGTCGCTCCCTGAGTCGCTTGACATTGACCTTGGAGAGGATCAGATCGACCAGAAACTCCTTGTGCTGGAAATTGCCCAGTGCGCCCGCGTTGGTACCGGCCGGAACGACCAACTTCAACCCGAGCAGCTGCTTCTCCTCTTCGCCATCCCAGAGTCTGGGTCCCAGTTCGATGACGATATCCTCACTGACCTTGGTGATCTTCGGTGTGCGCTCGGCCGGATTGAGCAGCTGCTCCATCGACGCCTTGAAGAGGTCGTATCTCCCCTGCACGCTGGGGTCGTAGCGCCAGCATTTGGGCTGATCAGTGAGCAGCGCACCGGCAGCGTCGACATAGGTGGCCCGGTAGAAGTCGTTGGCGCGATTCTTCGGCTCGCCGCAGATCTCCGGCCCCAATGCATTGTTGTGCATGAACGGGGCTTGCGCCCAGACGTTGAGCAGCGAGATATTGCGGTAGTAACCGCGCCCGCCCTCCGTCGCCTCTTTCACGTTGCGATCCGGCGCCCGCTCCTTATAGCTGGTTGAGGAGAACTCATCCCAGATATGGCCACGCATGTGGTTGGAATGGAGCGCGCGGCAGCGGAAGGTGCCCACCTCTGACACCGGAACCGCCACATCGTTGCTCAGAAAGTCGGCACGTACCCCTGGCTGGCTCTCCGCGTAGAAGTCACGCGTCTCCTCCGGACCCTGCTGACTGGAGTGACAGCGGGCACAGTTCTGGGCGAACAGTTCACGTCCCCGGCTCACCGCACCCTGACCGAACTCCAGCTCCAGATCCTCGATAAAATCCGCCTGGGTGTAGCTCGCTGCCGGGTCGGAACGCTTGACCTCCAGCTCTCTCGCCGCGCGCAGGTCGGTCGCATAGAGACGCGGTGAGAGCAGAAAATCGACGATGTTGTTCACCCGGTCTTCGATGGCGCGGAAGTTTGGGCAGTCACGCCGGCACTGGCCGATATCCATCGGCGTCTGACCGAAGTTGCGCTGCTGCGGATCCAGCTGGCGCAGGTCGGTGAGATGGTTCACCCAACACGCCTCGGAACAGGAGCCGATATTGATGTAGACGCGCTGCACAGCGAGATCCACACCGACACTGTCGCCGCCCCCTTTCAGGATATGGTGCACGGTATCCAGCTGCTCGCTCTTCTCCCAGCACTTGGACGCCCGGCCGGGTTCGCACCAGCAGGCGCCCGTGTCGGCCGCCTCCGGACAGGCACTCACCTTACGCCAGCGATCGACCTTCTCGTTTTCGAACAACGGACGCCTGCCAATGTTGATCAGCGTATTCTGCGTGCCGGGATTGTTGATCTGGTCGGTTGGCACCGCTGAGGTATCGGTGCTGCCCGGTCGCGCATGGGCGAACACCTGCCACTCCAGACTGCTGGCCGGCATGCCCGAGGCCATCACTTCCGACAACCGCGCGTACTGGTTGCCGATCACCCCCTTGATGTTCTCCCATTGGGGGTGGGCGGGATCCTCCGGCGGATTGAGCGGATCAAATGCGATGTGGCAGGCGCCACACGCCATGCCGAAACGGAAAGGGGGTTCGATCGAGCCGTCGCGCAGATGGCTGACGCGGCTGTCCGAATTTTCCGGATTGCTGCTGAGCGGGCGATTGTAACCCGCCCAGGTATCGACTCTGCCGCCATTCACCTCGCGCCAGCGGGCGGCGTCGAAGCGCGGATTGGGAAACTTGCGCAGCCCGAGCACCCCGCTGGAGGTGCCGAATTTCAGGTCGCAGGCGGACTGGCGCTGATCGCTGCCGCCGTGCGGATCGCCCGGTGCGGTCGGCCCCTCGGTAAAATCGCAAGCGGGATCCCGGTAATCAGACTTCCCCACCGAGCGCAGCAGTGCGTCGTCACCCGGACACCAGTCAAAGCCGTAGGTCTCATCATAGCTCTGCGCCGGACAGCCAGCGCTGCCAGGCTGACAACAGTCGGGATCATTGATCAATCCCCAAGCGGCGAAACGGTCGTCACGTTCCCTGCCGTTGAGAATCCGGTACCAGTCGATCAGTACCCCGATGCGCTGCTGAAACACATAGGTATGGAAACGGTCGTTGCCCGCAGTCGCTTTGTACCAGATCTCCTGGCCGGCACGTTGCGAGGCATTGAGTCCAGCATCCAATGAGTAGTAACCGGATGCGCCGAATGCAGTAACCGAATCACTTGCAGCTGCGTAAACAGACCCGGCAGCTAGCAGCAGCGACCCAGCAAAGAACCTCCCCCAACCTGACAGAAAGCGACACTCCATGATCCCCTCCGCGCGATTGCCGTGTTATTAAACGTTTAGTTCGCGTGAAATGAGAATACAAGGGAGCTAATCCATGCAGTTTATGTGAGTTACCTGCGCCAGTAGGCGGGTGTGAGCAGCACCAGCAGGGTGAAGATCTCCAGTCGCCCCAGCAGCATCGCGAAGCAGAGCACCCACTTCGCCGGGTTGTTGATATCCGCGTAGTTGAGCGCGACACCGGCCATCCCCGGACCCAGATTGTTGATCGATGCGGCGACCGCGGAGAAGGAGGTCATCAGATCCAACCCGGTGATCGCCAGCCCGATGTACATGAACGTGAAACTCGCCACGTATAGCGCGAAAAAGCCCCATACCGCCTCGACCACGCGGGGCTGGACACTCTTGCCGCCGACACGGATCGGAATCTGTGCGCTGGGATGGATCAGCCGGTTGATTTCGCGCACTCCCTGCTTGACCAGCAGCAGGAAGCGGATCGCCTTGATGCCACCACCGGTGGAACCGGCGCAGCCACCGACAAAGCTGGTGAACAGCAGGGTGATGGCAACGAACCCGGGCCAGATGGAGTAGTCCGCCGTGGTGAAGCCAGCCGTGGTGCCGATGGAGACCGCCTGAAACAGCCCCAGCGTGACCGCCTCCCACCAGTCGTGGTAGGTACCGGTGAAGTAGAGTGCCAGCATCACGAAAAGTGCCACACCCAGCTGGATCAGCAGGTAGAAGCGGAACTCGCTGTCGGCAAAATAGATGAACGGCTTGCGATTCTGCCAGGCGGTGAAATGGAGTGCGAAGTTGGCGCCGGAGATCAACAGAAAGAGCACCGTGATCATCTCGATCAGCGTGTTGTTGAAGTAGCCCATACTCGCATCATGGGTCGAGTAGCCGCCAATCGCGATGGTGGAGAAGGCGTGGCATATCGCGTCGAAAGGGGTCATTCCCGCCCCCCAGAAAGCCAGTGAGCAGGCCACTGTCAAACCGAGATAGAGGTACCACAGCGCCTTCGCCGTTTCGGTAATGCGCGGCGTCAGTTTGGAGTCTTTCATCGGCCCCGGAGTCTCCGCCCGATAGAGCTGCATACCCCCGATGCCGAGTATCGGCAGTACCGCCACCGCCAGCACGATGATACCCATCCCGCCGAGCCATTGCAGCTGCTGCCGGTAATAGAGAATCGACCGGGGCAACTGGTCGAGCCCGACGATCACGGTGGCACCGGTGGTGGTCAGACCGGAGACCGATTCGAACACCGCATCGGTCAGCGACATGTGTGGATTGGTGGCCAGCGTGAACGGCAGGGCACCGGTCAATCCGAGCACCGTCCAGAACATCACCACCACCATGAATCCGTCACGCAACCTCAGTTCACGCCGCTGAGTGCGCACAGGCGCCCACAGCAGCGCGCCTGCCAGCAGGGTGATCAGGAAAGCGACCGCAAAGGGCGGGGCCGCCCCATCGTCATACCAAAGTGCAACCGCAACCGGCGGCAGCATGGTGATGCTGAAAACCATCAGCAGAATGCCGAGAATGCGTTGTACTGAGCTGAAGTTCATCGCCTGTACTGAAGCCGCACGGGAAGCCCGCTAGAAGAAGGTGATACCGACCTGAAACAGGCGCTCTACTTCGGAGATGCGTTTTTTGTCTGCCAGAAACAGAATGACATGGTCTTCCGACTCGATCACCGTGTCATGATGTGCGATCAGCACCTCTTCCCCGCGCACGACCGCACCGATACTGATCCCTCGGGGCAGATCGATCTGCTCGATCGCGCGGCCCACCACTTTGGACGAAACAGAGTCGCCATGTGCGACCGCTTCGATCGCCTCGGCCGCACCATGGCGCAGCGAGTGCACCATCACCACATCACCGCGACGTACGTGACGCAGCAGGCTGCCTATCGTCGCCTGTTGGGGCGAAATCGCGATATCGATGCTGCCGCTCTGCACCATGTCCACATAGGCGTGGCGGTTGATCAGCGCCATCACCTTACGTGCGCCCAGACGCTTCGCCAGCATCGCTGACAGAATATTCGCCTCGTCGTCGTTGGTCACCGCACAGAAGACGTCGGTACTCTCGATATTCTCCTCAAGCAGCAGATTCTCGTCCGCCACGTCCCCGTGCAGCACGATGGTGTGGGTCAGCTCCTCGGAGATTTTCTGTGCCCGTGTTTTGTCGCACTCGATCAGCTTGACCTCATACCGCTCCTCGAGTGCGCCGGCCAGACGTGTACCAATGTTGCCTCCACCGGCAAACAGCAGCCTTTTGAACGGCTTTTCCGCCTTGCGCAATTCGCTCATCACTGCCCGGATATTCTCGGTTGCAGCGATGAAAAACACCTCATCGTCGGCCTCGATGATGGTGTTTCCCTCGGGTTGAATCGCTCTGCCTTTCCGGTAGATAGCGGCCACCCGTGCCTCGATACCGGGCATATGCTCGTACAGCTGGCTCAGCTCATTACCCACCAACGGACCGCCATAGTAGGCCTTGACCGCCACCAGGCGCACCAGGCCGTTGGCAAAATCCAGCACCTGCAACGCACCCGGGTTTTCGATCAGTCGCATGATATATTCGGTGACCAGCTGCTCCGGACTGATCAACACATCGATGGGCAGCGCATCGGGTGTGAACAATTGGGGATACCGGGTATATCCCGGTGCACGCACCCGGGCAATTTTGGTCGGAGTATGAAACAGGGTGTAGGCTGCCTGACAGGCGACCATGTTGGTTTCATCACTGTTGGTGACGGCGAGAATCATCTCGGCATCTTCACCACCGGCCTGAATCAGCACATCCGGGTGAGCCGCGTGACCCTGGATGGTGTTCAGATCGAGACGGTCCCGCAGATCCCGCAGCAGCTCCTCGTCCTGATCCACCACGGTGATGTCGTTGGCTTCGGAAGCCAGATTTTCAGCAACCGAGCTGCCCACCTGACCGGCACCGAGAATGAGTATTTTCATGCTTCTTTTCGTTGACTATTTGCGATCTTTATTGTCGATGCCAAGAGAGCGCAGCTTCCGATAGAGATGAGTCCGCTCCATGCCGGCCGCCACCGCCACCTGGCTCACATTGCCACCATTCTTTACCAGTTGATACTCCAGATATGCCTTCTCGAACTGCTCTCGCGCCTGGCGTAACGGCTGGTCGAACGACAATCCAAACCCGCCCCGCTCGCTGCCACCCGTCTCCGACCGACCCAGCGCCAACTTCACCTCTTCCAGTCCGATCTCCTCGTCCGTTCCCAGTATCAGCAGGCGTTGCACCAGGTTCTTCAGCTCCATGATGTTCCCCGGCCAGCTGTGGTTGCGCAGATAGTTCTGCGCCGCCATGCTGAAATGGCGATAGGGCAATTTCTCCTGGTCCACAAAGTGGTCGATATAGTAACCCAGCAGCTCCGGTACGTCCTCGCGGTGCTCCGCCAATGACGGAATCTGCAGCGGAACCACGTTGAGGTGGTAGAACAGATCTTCCCGGAAAGTCTCCGCCTGCACTTCGGCCTCGAGCCGGTGCCGGGTCGCTGCGATAATGCGCACCTCCACCTCGACCGGTTCGTGGCCGCCAACCCGCAGGAAATGCCCGGTATCCAGCGCCCCCTGCAGCTGCGCCTGGGTCTCCATCTCCATATCGGCCACCTCATCCAGAAACAAGGTACCACCACGTGCCTGCTCCAGCACACCATAGTGGATACGTCCATTCTCTTCGCTGCCGAACAGCTCCCGCGCTGAGTTGCCCTTGTCGATGGACGAGACGCCCACTTCGATGAACGGAAGATCACGCCGTGCGCTCTGGGCATGCAGATAACGCGCAAAGGTCTCCCGACCGCTCCCCGGCTCACCGGTGATCAGTACCCAGGTGTCGTGGCGGGCGATACGCTTCACCTGCTCTTTGAGTCGCTGCATCACCGAGCTCTTTCCCGCCGGTTCGATAAGTGGCGGGCTGCGCCGCCGCAGCCGGATGTTCTCGATCTGCAGTTTGTCCGCTTCGAGCGCACGCTCTACAGTCAGGAGCAGCTTCGCCAGCGACAGCGGTTTTTCCAGAAAATCGTACGCGCCCAGCCGGGTCGCCTCGACCGCTGTCTCGACCGTGCCATGGCCCGACATCATAATCACCGGACAGGGAATCCCGTCACCCTCGGACCACTCCCGCAACAGACTGATGCCATCCACGTCCGGCATCCATATGTCAAGCAGTATCAGGTCGGGGCGCCGCTCACGCAACGCCTTGCCAGCTGCCGCGCCATCCTCCGCGGCAGTGACCGTATAGTCTTCATCCTCCAGAATCTCCTTGACCAGAATGCGAATGTCCGGCTCATCATCCACGACCAGAATATGCGCTGCACTCATGCCAGCTCTCCCCGAACGACGCGGTCCGAGTCGACCGCTTCACTTTTCCGCTCCTGAACCAGCGGCAACCGCAGTATCACGTCCGCCCCCTCCTCCGGCCGATTCTCGGCCCACACCAGACCAGCGTGCTCTTCAGCGATCTTTTTGACAATGGCCAGCCCCAGGCCGGTCCCTTTTTTCTTGGTGGTGACATAAGGCTCAAAGAGATGACTCAGGGTATCGTCGTTGAAGCCCGGACCATTGTCCGACACCCTCAGTTCGACAAAATCACACTCCCCCTGAGACACCACCGCAGTACTCACCCGGATGGAGGGTGCGGCACTCTCTTCCACGGCTTCAATTGCATTCTTGATCAGATTGTGGACCACCTGGCGCAGGCGCACCGGGTCAGCTTCGACCTTCGCTCCCGGGGCGCCCAGATCGATCCGGAACTCCAACTGCAGACCGGAACTGGTATAGAGATCGAGCACCTCGGCGACGATCTCCTCCATTACCAGCGGCCGGCTGTTGATCCCGGGAGGCCGCGCGTAGTCGGAGAAGGCGTTGACCATCTCCTTCATCGCCTCGACCTGCTGCACGATGGTATGGGTTGCCCGATCCAGCACCTGCGCATCACTGCTGGGCATTTTGTCCAGATATTTATGCCGCAAACGCTCCGCCGAGAGTTGAATCGGCGTGAGCGGATTCTTGATCTCATGCGCCAGCCGCCGTGCCACCTCACCCCAGGCTGCATCACGCTGTGCCTTGATCAGCGTGGTGATGTCGTCGAACACCAGCGCGTAGCCCACGGAGGTGTCATCGGAGCGCGCCAGTGGGGTACCGCGGCACAGCAGCACCTGCCTGCCCTGCCCGCCAAACAGCTTCACCTCTTCCCGCCAGTCGCGCTTCTCCTGCATCGTGGGTTCCCTGATCGCCTCCACAAACTGTTTGAGCTGCGCGGACTCATTGGCCAGCGCATCCAGTGGCAGACCAAGGAACTGATCCAGATCGACCTTCAGAATATCGTGCGCCGCTTTGTTTGCCGTCTGAATGCGCCCTTCGGCGTCGAGCGCCATCACCCCGGATGAGAGCCGCCCCAACACGGTCTCCAGATAGGCGCGCTGCTCTTCCACCAAGCGCTGGCTGGCGCTGGCCTGGTCTCTCGCCTGAGCGACACGCCGGGTCATGTCGTTGAAGGAGGCGACCAGAAAACCCAACTCATCGCGCACCTTGGGCAACGGCACCTGCATATCATAGTTGCCCTTGGCCACCGCGCGGGTTCCCTCGGCGATATCGGTGATCGGGGCCACCAGACGCCTGGCTGAGAAGAACGCCGCCCAGATCGCCGACAACAGGCTGAACAGCAGCACCAGCGCCAGCGCCAGTGTGAAAGTGCTCTGCAGGCTGTTACGCAGGTAAGCCAACTCCTTGTAACGGTTGTAGGCACCCTGAACCCGCTCGGTGAGATCGGCGATATTGGTGGAAGTCGGGTAGAAAGCCTGCAGATAGTAACCACGCTCCGGGTCACTGATCACCACCCTGACCTCCAGTTGCGAGCCCTGGCTGCGTGGCTCGAGACCGGCAAAATCGCTGCCTGTCCGCACCTGTTGCAGAATCGATGCCTCCAGCGGGGTGGGTACCAGAATGGTCGGTTCCACATTGCTCATCGCCACCGGTGCCCCACTGCCTTCAAATAGCGCCAACTCCGAGGCACCGAACTTTTCACGCACGTCCCCCAGACTGAGGCTGAGACCGGCAACCGAGTTTCCCGTCAGCTCCGCCAGCAACCACTGGGTGGATTTGAGACGCTCCCGCTTGTGCAGATCCAGCGAGGCGCGGCTCAGCACAAGTGCCTCCTCCATCGCGCGATCGGTCTGCACGTCAAACCAGCTCTCTATGCCCTGCTGCAGATACTGCTGGGAGTAGTAATAGACAACGGCAACAGGTGCCAGGGAGAGTGCCACGAACACCACCACCATGTGCAACGTCAGACGCGACCCCGCCTCTTTGCGATGGTAGCTGAGCAGCAGCTGACCGATGTTGGTGCCAATCAGCACCAACAGCACGAACAATCCGAGCAGACTGAAAATCAACAGCGGTACGAACAGCCAGCTCAGCGCTTCGGTATTCTGCACGGCACTGCTCATCAGGTGCAGCGACAGCAATATGAGCGCCAGCAGGCCGAACACCGGCAACGCGCTTCTGCGCCACCAATTCACGGGATGATCTCCAGCTCCGCCCAGTCGCTGCTCAGCTTCCACGAGGAGGTGACATAGGCCATGGGTCGCAACGGCAGCGGCAACGCTTCGATATCCAGCGAGCTGCGCAAGGAAAGGCGGTAGCGCCGCCCCTTTTCCAACTGCGCCTGCGAGATCAGCGGCACGCCTCTGATCTCACCCAACGCCTCGAACGCCGAGCGCTCGGTATGAAAATTCTGGTGGGTATCGCTCTGCAAATCGACCACCTGGTAGACCGACGCCAGTGCCAGATGGCGCAGCTGATAGCGCAGGCGCAGATCGATGAGATCCTTCTGCCAGATCCAGGCTTTGCTGTCACGCAGCTGGATATGCACTTCAAGGGTGAGCGGGACACCATTGACCAGCGCCTCGATCGCCCGGTCGGAGAATCGATAGTCGATCTCCGCATCCATCAAATACTGACCCTCCACCACTTTACTGGAGAGTTTCTTGACCTTGAACTCGGCGGCGTCAGCACAAAAGAGTGGCAGCAGCAGCGTCAGCCACAACACCAGCCTGTGATATTTCAGCAGCACCGCCAAAGCTCAGCACTTCTGTAGGGAGGCATAGTAGAAGCCATCCATTGTCTCTTCTCCAGGAAGCGTCTGCCGGCCGACACTGCAGGCATGCCCCCATTCGGCGTCAATCGTCAGTTCGCGGGCATCACCACGCGATTCCAGAAAATCTGCAACTTGCAGGTGGTTCTCCTCAGGCAGCAGGGAGCAGGTAGCGTAGAGCAGTATGCCTCCCGGCTTCAACAATGGCCAGATGGCGTGCAATATCTGCCGTTGGGTCGTGGACAGCGCAGCGATGTCGCTATGCTGGCGCAGCAGTTTGATATCCGGATGGCGGCGCATCACACCGGTGGCGCTGCAGGGTACATCCAGCAGAATACGATCATACTGCCGCTGCGCCCAGCCGCCGGAGGGGTGTGCTGAATCGCCCTGGCAGATTTCCGCCTGGAATCCGAGACGCCGCAGATTCTCAGCTACCCGGCGATTGCGCTGAACATCAATATCGATCGCGGTCAATCGGATACCGGGCTTCCATTCGAGCAGGTGGCCACTCTTGCCTCCCGGTGCGGCGCAGGCATCCAGCACCTGGTCGCCCTCGTGCGGATCCAGCAGCGGGGCCGCCAATTGTGCACCACCATCCTGCACTGATACCAGTCCCTCCGAGAATCCGGGCAGCATCTCCACGCCGAGCGGTGTTCGCAACGCCAGCCCTGAATCCACCCAGGCAATCGGCTGTGCCTCGATACCGGCCTGCACCAGCCGCTCCAGATAGGCCGGTCTGCCGATCCGGGCGAGATTGACCCGCAAGCTCATCGGTGGACGCTCCAGCGAGTGCATCGCCAGATCCTCCCAATGCGCAGGCCAAGCTTGCTGCAACCGCTGCAGCAGCCACTCCGGGCAGGCATAGCGGACAGTCTCTGTCTGGTTGTCGCACCCGACAAGCAGCTCCCGTTCACGTTGAAAGCGGCGTAACACCGCGTTCACCAGACCACTGGCCCACGGCTTCCCCAGCTGGCGTGAGGCCTCGACCGTCTCCGCCAATGCCGCGTGTGGCGCCACGCGCATGTGCTGCAGCTGATACAGGCCGAGCAGAATAAGCATATGGATGTCCGCATCCTTCGGCCGCAGCGGCTGTTTCAGCAGCTGTGCTGCAAATGACTCCAGCTGGGGCCACCAGCGAGCCACACCGAAACAGAGCTCCTTGATCAGTGAAATCTCGGCAGCGGCTCTGCCGTCCGCCATTTCATCGAACAGCGTCGACAGCGAGCGCCCCTGGCTGAGCTTCCGGAGCAGCTTCGCTGCAACAGCCCTGCTACTCTGCCGGTGGGCGGCTCTGGTGCGCGCAACCCGAGACTCAACCAAGCCTTACCCCTTGGATCGCCCTGGCATTAAGAAAATCGGCCGCGGACATCGCGCGCTTTCCCGGCACCTGCAACTGCTCCAGCCGCAGCAGCCCGTCACCGGTGGCGACCTCGATCACCCCACGTGCAGCGGTGACCACTCGTCCCGGTTCCGCTCCGGATCCAGCCGCTACCACACTGCCGTGCCAGATGCGCAGCACCTTCCCTTCCAGCACCGTTTCTGCCACAGGCCAGGGGTTGAAAGCACGCACCATGCGTTCGATCTCCCGTGCCGGCCGACTCCAGTCGATCCGTGCCTCGTCCTTCTCCAGTTTCTCTGCATAGCATGCCCGGTCAGCATCCTGCGGCTCTCCGATCAGGCTGCCATCGGCCACCCGCGGCAATGCCTCCATCAGCGCCGCCGCCCCCAACTGCGCCAACCGTTCGTGCAGCGTACCGGCAGTATCCTCTGTGGTGATCGGACAGCGTCTGTTGAGCAGCATCGGCCCGGTATCCAGTCCCTCATCCATGCGCATGATGGTCACACCGGTCTCTTCATCCCCGGCCGCAATCGCCCGCTGTATCGGTGCTGCGCCGCGCCATCTCGGCAGCAGTGAAGCATGAATATTGACGCAGCCGAGCGCCGGTGCCCGCAATACCCGCGCCGGCAGAATCAGCCCGTACGCCACAACGACCATCAAATCGGCGTGCAGCTGTTCCAGTCGCAACAGATCCTCCTCGGCTCTGAAGTTGCGCGGTTGCAGTACCGTCAGGTCATGTTGCAGCGCCAGCTGCTTGACCGGACCAGGGGCAAGCTGGCGTCCGCGCCCGGCGGGTCGGTCGGGCTGAGTGTAGACCGCAACGATCTGATGTTCCGACTGCAGCAGCGCCAGCAGCGGCGGTAGTGAGAACTCCGGTGTTCCGGCAAATATTAACTTCAAACCCGACAACAGTGTGCCCTCAGATCGCCTGCCTTCCGGCGGGTGCCTCCGGCTTCTCCTGACGGCTCTCCTTGAGCAGTTTCTTGCGGATGCGCTGACGTTTCAGATTGGAGAGATAATCGATGAACAGCTTTCCATCCAGGTGATCTATCTCATGCTGAATGCAGACCGCCAGCAAGCCCTCTGCTTCCAGTTCAAACGTATCCCCCTGTTTGTTCAACGCACGCACCTTGACCATCTCTGCCCGTATCACCGGCTCATAGACCCCCGGGACGGAAAGACACCCCTCGTCCATCGACTCCTCTCCCGAAGCGGTGAGAATCTCCGGGTTGATCAGGCAGAGCGGCTGGTCATGCGTCTCCGATATATCGATCACGATGACCCTGCGTGCATCGTTCACCTGAGTTGCCGCCAAGCCTATGCCGGGCGCCTGGTACATGGTTTCAAACATATCCTCGACCAGTCGCCTGACCGACTCATCGACCTGAGCCACGGGTTTGGCCCGATTGCGCAACCGGGGATCGGGGAAGTGGAGTATATTCAGAATGGCCATTCAGATTCTCACTAAAAACTGTTTCCTGGCGGGATCGAAACACGTCCGCTGACCAGAGCCTGCGGTGATGCTGGTAAATTAGAGGATCGTGCTACAAATTCGTGCAATTTTTCTCTGACCGCTCACTGTTTTTTCGATCCAAGTCGCGTATTACTGACGCTGTCTCGCTTAGAGTTAGCAGCATCGGACCGCCCTGCAACGGCGTCCACCGGTACAACAGCGAGATGCTGGATAGTTACAAGGATACTATATTTCGTTAACATCTCGATGATACAGCAATCGAGCTTGTCAGGCCGCGCCTGCCCGTCGGAACTCAAGAACCGGGGGTTCAAGTCGCTACAACTGCAGTGCATGCGATCGCAATAGCAAAGGGACCACCATGAGCAAGTACCGCCAGCCAACCGTCACCCTCCTATTGAGTCTGCTGATCTCCGGCACGCTGTTTGCGGCGGAAGCTCCGTCGACAAGAAGTAACCAGCCGGGAAGCTATGTGGTTCAGTCCGGGGATACCCTGTGGGACATAGCGGAGCGCTTTCTCCTGGTACCCTGGCGCTGGCCGGAGATCTGGCACGTCAACCCGCAGGTAAAAAATCCCCATCTGATCTACCCCGGTGACGTCATCGAGCTCAGCTATGTCGATGGCAGCCCCAGGCTGTCCTTGAGACGCGGATCATTGGTGAAACTCTCTCCGCGGGTGCGCGTCGATCAGCTCGACACTGCCATTCCAGCGATCCCGATCTCGGCAATTCAGCAATTCCTATCGCGTCCCCAGGTACTCGATCAGGATGCGCTCGACAATGCACCCTACATCGTGAGTTTCGGCGAGGAGCACGTCATCGGCAGCAATAACATCAAAGCCTATGTGAGAGCGCTGACCAGCGAAGTGCCCATCCATTTCGATGTGGTTCGTCCGGGGAAAGCGTACCACGACGGAGAGAGCGGTGAGATTCTCGGTTATGAAGCACGCTATCTGGGTAGCGCCGAACTGCTGCAGACCGGAGATCCCGCCAGTGTGATGCTGGCCGATATGGAACTCGAGTTCCTGGCCGGTGACCGTCTGGTACCTGAGTCTCGCGAAGCCTCCAGATCCAGCTTCATTCCGAAATCACCCGACCAGTCGATTCAAGGCAGCATCATCTCGGTACTGAACGGCGTCAGCCAGATTGGCCAGTACAATATCGTGGTGCTCGACCGCGGGCAGCGCGACGGACTCAGTCCCGGACACGTTCTCACCATCAAACGCCGCGGTCTGGTGGTAAGAGATACGGTCAGCCCGATCTCCGGCACCATGGTGAATCTGCCCGACGAACCGGCCGGCACGCTGTTGGTTTTCCGGGTATTCGAGCGTGTCAGCTTTGGACTGGTGATGCGCGCCACGCATGCGATGCATGTGGGTGATCGGGTCAGCAACCCCGATCTCTCCTACTGATGCAGCATTGATCCACCTTGGGAAGCGCGCAACGGCGCGCGCTACACTGGGCCCGATGCCCGTATCCGGAGTACAGCGTCATGGATGACAGCTACCCCGAACTCAACGAACAGACCAGACACTGGCTGGCGCTGGCCCGCACCCCCGCACTCGGCAGCCGCCGCATCAACCGGCTGCTGAAGCTGTTTGGCTCTCCCGCAGCGATTCTTGCGGAGGCTGCCAATGGGACGGTTCAGCTGGAGCTCCCGGCGACAACCCTCGCCTGCCTCAAAAATCCCCCCTGGGCTGAGGTGGAGGAGGATCTGAAATGGCTGGAACAACCGGAACACCATCTGATCAGCTGTGTCGACCCGCACTTTCCCGAACTGCTCAACCAGATCCAGGACCCACCCGTATTGCTCTATGTGCATGGCGCAGTTGAACTGCTGAGCTCGCCGCAGTTAGCGATCGTCGGCAGCCGCAATCCCACCGCATCGGGCAGTGCCACCGCACGTCAATTTGCCCGCTATCTTGGCGCGCTGGGAATCACCATCACCAGCGGCATGGCAGCCGGCATTGACGGCGCCGCTCACCTGGGTGCACTGGATGCAGCGGCCGCCACCATAGCGGTGACCGGCACCGGCCTCGACCGCATCTATCCCAGTTGCCACCGTGATCTTGCCCACCGTATCGCGGAGACAGGCGCGCTGGTATCCGAGTTTCCTCCCGGCACACCAGCACGTCGCGGCCATTTCCCCCGACGCAACAGGATCATCGCAGGCTTGGCGCTGGGTACGCTGGTAGTGGAGGCGGCGCGCGGCAGCGGCTCACTGATTACCGCCCGGGAAGCCGTGGAGCAGAACCGTGAGGTGTTTGCGATACCCGGCTCGATCCACAATCCGCTGGCACGAGGCTGCCACCAGCTGATCCGCCAAGGTGCAAAACTGGTGGAGACAGCTCAGGATATCATTGAAGAGCTGGCACCGCTGCTCGCGCTATCGCCACAGCCTGCCGCCCCCGCGGAAGCACTGCCGACACAGGTCCATTGGGACCCGGATTACCAGCGCCTGCTGGCATCGCTCGACTACCACCCACTGCCGAAAGACTGTCTGATTGAGCGAAGTGGATTGACCGCAGGGGAGGTTTCCTCCATGCTCTTATTGCTTGAGCTCGAAGGTTATGTATCATCTACCCCGGGCAAGGGCTTTTGCCTGACCCCCAGGTACGACCGGAATTCCGTAAACTGACAGGGTCATGCCAAGCCGGTGACAGCCACATCCAAGGTAGCAACATGAACGAAAATGTAGTCGATATCCTGATTTATCTGTACGAGAACTACATGGATAGCGATCAGAACTCCTCTTCCGATCAGGCTGTTATTCATGAGGAGCTGATTCAGGCCGGCTTCCCTGAAAGTGAAGTAGAGAAAGCTTTCCAATGGATGGAAGAGCTGGCCCAGCGTCAGGGAGCGCAGGCTCTGCCAGCTCAAACCAGCAGTTCAATCCGCATCTACACCGAGAACGAAATGAGTCGGCTGGACAGCGACTGCCGCGGGCTACTGCTCTTCCTCGAGCACAATGGCATCCTGGATCCGGCCAACCGGGAACTGGTGATCGACCGGGCGATGGCGCTTGACACCTACCAGGTAGGGGTGGAGGAGTTGAAGTGGGTGGTATTGATGGTGCTGATCAATCAACCCGGTCAGGAGAGCGCCTTCGCCCAGATGGAAGACCTGGTCTATAACGAAGTGCCCGCATATCTGCATTGAATTATCAAACCGATTGCTGTAAAAACCGCCTTCCGTTTTACACATTAAGAATTTACCGCCAAGCCGAGTCTGATCAGACAGCACAGGCTGTTACGACCATTTCCAACTCAAGCTCCGGATACTGAACACCCGAATGAACCTGGTAATCGTCGAGTCGCCAGCCAAGGCGAAAACAATCAACAAGTATCTGGGCAAGGATTTCAAGGTACTCGCCTCCTACGGTCATGTCAGAGATCTGATACCGAAAGAGGGCGCGGTCGATACCGAACATGATTTCGAGATGAAATATCAGGCCATTGAACGCAACGAGCGGCACGTCAAGGCGATATCGAGCGCACTGAAGAGCGCCGATACGCTCTATCTTGCCACCGATCCGGACCGCGAGGGCGAAGCAATCTCATGGCATCTGTACGAACTGTTGCGCAGCCGTCGCCACCTGAAGAACAAACAGGTGCATCGCGTCGTCTTTAATGAGATCACCAAAAGAGCGATCCAGGAGGCAATCGACAATCCACGTGATCTCTCCATGGATCTGATCAACGCACAGCAGGCACGCCGGGCGTTGGACTACCTGGTCGGATTCAATCTCTCCCCGTTGCTGTGGAAGAAGGTACGGCGCGGCCTCTCTGCCGGCCGGGTACAGAGCCCGGCACTGCGCTTGATCGTGGAGCGGGAAGAGGAGATCGAAGCATTCCAGTCCAGGGAGTACTGGAGCATCGAAGCCGATCTGCTCAAACAGCGACAGCAGTTCAGTGCCAAGCTGACCCACTACGCAGGGGTCAGGCTCGAGCAGTTCAGCATCACCGCTGCGGAACCGGCGGCGGAGGCGAAACGCCAGCTGCTGGCCGCGGCCAACGGCCAGCTGAAAGTGGTCGAGGTGGAGAAGAGACAGCGCAAACGCAACCCGGCAGCCCCCTTCACCACCTCCACGCTGCAGCAGGAAGCTGCCCGAAAACTGGGATTCACCGCCCAACGCACCATGCGCACCGCGCAGCAGCTCTATGAGGGAATCGACACCGGTAGCGGCGCCGTGGGACTGATCTCCTACATGCGTACCGACTCGGTGCACCTGGCGGACGAAGCGGTAGCCGAGATTCGCGAATATATCCAGCAGCGTTTCGACAGCCACCATCTGCCCGCGAAACCAAGAAGCTATAAAACCAAGGCGAAAAATGCCCAGGAGGCACATGAGGCGATCCGCCCGACTTCGGTGCTGCGCAGCCCGGATGGGCTGAAAGACCACCTCACCAAAGACCAGGCGCGTCTTTACGAACTGATCTGGAAACGCACCGTCGCCTGCCAGATGATCCACGCCACCATCAACACGGTTGCAGCAGATCTCTCCTGCGGTGAAGGCAACCTGTTTCGCGCCACCGGCTCCACCATTGCCAATCCCGGCTTCATGCTGGTTTACATGGAGGGTGTGGACGATGCCGAGAAGAGTGAAGATGAGGATAAGGTACTGCCGCCATTGAACAAAGGGGAGATGGTCCCGCTGCAGGGAATCCGCAGTGAACAGCACTTTACTGAACCACCGCCCCGCTACAGTGAGGCCACCCTGGTCAAGGCACTGGAAGAGTACGGCATCGGACGCCCTTCCACCTATGCATCGATCATCTCTACGCTGCAGGAACGTGAATATGTCGAGTTGGAGAAAAAGCGCTTCATTCCGACCGACGTTGGCCGGGTGGTAAACCGCTTCCTGAAAAACTACTTCACCAAATATGTGGATTACGACTTCACCGCCCAGCTGGAGAACGAACTGGACGCGGTATCCCGCGGCGAAGAGGATTGGATTCCTCTGCTGAAGCACTTCTGGGCTCCCTTCAAGAAGCGCATCGACGACACCCAGGAGAACGTGAAACGCAGCGATGTCACCCACGAGGCGCTGGAAGAGACCTGCCCGCAATGCGGCAAACCGCTCTCGATCCGGCTGGGGCGCCATGGTCGCTTCGTCGGTTGCACCAACTACCCCGAATGTGACTACACCCGCGACCTGAGCAGTGACAGCCGCGAAGTGGAGACGTCGGAGATCGTACCGGACCGTAAGTGCCCCGAGTGCAGCTCGGATCTGGTGATAAAAAAGGGCAAATACGGCAAGTTCATCGGCTGCACCAGCTATCCCAAATGCCGCTTTATCGAGCCCTTGGAGAAGCCGGTGGATACCGGTGTCGTCTGTCCCATCTGTAAACAGGGGCATCTGATGCAGCGCAAATCACGCCGCGGCAAAATCTTCTACTCCTGCTCGACCTATCCGCAATGCGACTATGCTATCTGGAACGAGCCGTTGAGCGAACCCTGCCCACGCTGCGGCTGGCCGATCGTCACATTGAAGACGACCAGAAGCAAAGGGACCGAAAAAGTCTGTCCGCAGAAGGAGTGCAGCTTCGCTGAACCGTTCGAAAAAACAGACGCCTACTGATCAACTTCCGCTCCATGGCCGACTGTTGGCACGAGCGCGCCGCGCGCCGTTGCCCCTGATCCTGTCACCCGCCGGTCACTTCCCCCTTCTACCGATCGCTGCTGTTGCACAGCCGATGCGAGAAGATTTCGGTTTTCCCGAAATTCACCCAGCGGAAGGCGATATACTGTTGTCTGCTGCACAAAGCGACCCACTGAGAGGTGGTGAATGATCCTTAAAAAGGCGCAACCACCCAAATACGCTCCAATCGGAGCCGGCACCGAGGCGAATATGCAGGCTAGCGCACAGCAGCTTCTCAAAGAGAAGTTCGGCTACAGTGATTTCCGCAACCACCAGGCGCAGATCATTGCCGCGCTGGTGGCCGGCCGCGACGTGCTGACGCTGATGCCGACCGGCGGTGGCAAATCACTCTGCTATCAGATCCCCGCACTGCTGCGTCCCGGCACCGGGATCGTGGTGTCCCCACTGATCGCGCTGATGCAGGACCAGGTGGACGCGTTGAACCAGCTCGGCATCCGTGCTGCGTTTCTCAACTCGACCCTGACTCCGGAAACGCAACGGCTGATCGAACAACAGCTACTGGCGGATGAGCTCGATCTGCTCTATCTCGCACCGGAGCGGCTGCTGACGGAGGGGACGCTCAATCTCCTGCAGCAGGCACGACCGGCGCTGTTTGCCATCGATGAAGCACACTGCGTCTCGCAGTGGGGACATGACTTCCGCAAGGAGTATCAGCAGCTCTCCATCCTTCACCAGCGCTTTCCCCAGGTCCCCCGCATCGCGCTGACCGCGACCGCAGACAAGCGTACCCGCAGCGAAATAGTGGCGCAGCTTGAACTGCAGCAGGCAGCGCACTTCATCAACAGCTTCGATCGTCCCAACATCCGCTACACCATCCACTCGGGAGACAACGGCCGCGATCACCTGTGGCGCTTTCTGCAACGGGATCATGCCCATGACGCGGGCATTGTCTACTGTCTGTCGCGGCGCAGAGTGGAAGAGACCGCCGTCTGGCTGAATCACAACGGGCGTGCCGCTCTCCCCTACCACGCCGGATTGAACGCCGCAACCAGACGCGAGCATCAGCAGCGTTTCCTGCGCGAAGAGGGGTTGATCATCGTCGCCACCATCGCCTTCGGCATGGGCATAGACAAACCGGATGTACGCTTCGTGGCCCATCTCAACCTGCCGAAAAGCGTGGAAGCCTATTATCAGGAGACCGGCCGCGCCGGTCGCGATGGTCTGCCAGCAGATGCCTGGATGCACTACGGTATGCAGGATGTAATCGCGCTGCGCCAATTCATCCAGCAGAGTGACGCCGAGGAGCAGTACAAACACATTGCCCGGAATAAACTGGAAGCGATGCTGGGGTTGTGCGATCTCACCGGCTGCCGGCGCCAGGCGCTGCTGGCTTATTTCGGGGAGTCACTGGCCGCGCCCTGCGGTAACTGTGACAACTGTCTGGCACCACCGGAAACCTGGGACGCCACCGAGGCGACACGTAAAGCACTCTCCTGTGTCTACCGGACCGGCCAGCGCTTCGGCGTCAACTATCTGATCAGTGTGTTGACCGGGAAACAGGACGAACGCATCGAACGCAATCAGCACGACCGACTCAGCACATTCGCGATTGGCAAAGAGTTGAACACATCCCAATGGCGCGCGCTCTTCCGTCAGCTGATTTCACTCGGTCATCTGGAGACAGACCAGGAGGGTCACGGTGCGCTGCGTCTCACCGAAAAGTGTCGTCCACTGCTGCGCGGAGAGACGACCCTGGCGCTGCGCAGGCCGCCGCGCCAGCCGCAGAAAAGGCAATCCGAGCGCGCGGAGAGTGCACTGCCCTGCTGGCAGCAACCACTGTTTGACCAGCTGCGCCAGCTGCGGTTGCGCATCGCCCAAGAGCAGGGGGTGCCACCCTTCGTTATTTTCCACGACAGCACGCTGCAGCAAATGGTGGAGCAATGCCCGCAGGATCTGCAGCAGTTGCGCACCATCAGTGGCGTGGGCGAGCACAAGCTGAAGCAGTATGGACAGCGCTTTCTCGACAGCATCAGTCGACATCAACCCCCCGATCCAACGTCCGATCAACTCGGCGCAACGGTCAGCGAAACGCTTCGGCTGCACCATCAGGGACTGAATATCGAACAGATTGCCCGGGAGCGGGGGTTGCAGCCAAACACCATATATGGTCATTTCGCTGCAGCGGTGGAACAGGGGTTACTGGATGTACACCAGATAGTGCAGCTCACTGACCACGACTATCAACGCATCCTAACCGCCCGGGAGTTGCTGCTGCGCAACGGGGAGAACGGACTGAAGGCACTCTACCAGGCGCTGGGTCAGGCCTACGACTACCCAATTCTGCGCTGTGTCATCGCCGCAGAGTCCAGAAATCTGGAAAAACAGTAAGAAAAACGGTATGTTTCACCGCTTTCAGAAGATAGAGTAGCGAGTAAAGAGTGATGAGCAGGCACTTTGTAGCCATATTGATGGGTTCGGATTCGGACCTCCCGGTGTTGGAATCCACCATGGAGGTGTTGAGAAGACTGGAGGTACCGTTCGAGGCTAAAATCACCTCCGCCCACCGCACACCCGCCGCCACGCACAGCTACGTCAAGGATGCTGATGCACGTGGATGCGCCGTCTTCATCTGTGCCGCGGGTCTGGCCGCCCATCTGGCCGGAGCGGTGGCAGGACTCACCCTGAAACCGGTCATCGGCGTCCCCCTCGATGCGGGCCCACTGCAGGGGATGGACTCTCTCTTCTCCACCGTACAGATGCCAGGCGGCATCCCAGTGGCCACTGTGGCCGTCGGCAAAGCTGGCGCCAAGAATGCCGGCTACCTGGCCGCGCAGATCCTCTCACTGCTGGACCCGGCGCTCGCTGAGCGCGTACGCGCGGAGCGTCAGGCCAATGCCGACGCGGTGATAGCGAAGGATGCCGAATTGCAGACCCGTCTGGCCGGAGGTTAAAACTGATCCAGCCATGGAAACTGCGTCAGGCGACTCGCGTCATTCTTGGCGGAGGAATCATCGCCTACCCGACCGAGGCGGTCTATGGGCTGGGTTGTGATCCACTGGATGGCGCCGCGGTGCAGCGGCTGCTCCTCCTCAAGGGGCGACAGCTGCACAAGGGTCTGATTCTGATCGCCGCCGATTTCGCACAGCTGCGTCCTTTCGTTGCGCCGCTGGATCGGCAAATGATGCAGCCGGTACTGCAAAGCTGGCCCGGCCCGAATACCTGGATAGTACCGGCCGCGGAGCATCTGCCACACTGGTTGACAGGCGGAAGGGAGACACTGGCTGTGCGCGTGACCAACCATCCGATCGCCGCAGCGCTCTGT
The DNA here is from genome assembly GCA_024235215.1 of Chromatiaceae bacterium. GTDB lineage: Bacteria > Pseudomonadota > Gammaproteobacteria > Chromatiales > Chromatiaceae > HKST-UBA178. Next base: position 42,917 of record JACKMU010000004.1, read on the forward strand.
CGCAATAGCCAGATGCCGCTGGTCTCCACCAGCGCGAATCCCAGCGGTTTCCGACCGGCGCGGAGCGCGCTCAGCGTCCGCCGCATCTTTCCCAGTGGGATAGATTTGATCGTCCACGGGCCGCTCGGCGCGCTGGATCGGCCGACACGCATCCGAGACGCACGCAGCGGTGCCACGATAAGGGGATAAAAAAAACCCACCTGGGGAGAGGTGGGTAGAAAAAGCGCTTACATATAAAGCGCTGGAGGAGGATAGATGAACACTGACCAAGGTCGGGTTTCAGCCGGGCTTAAACTTGCTTCACACCGATCAGATTTCAGTTTCACTCTTTATAGCGACTTTAACGAATAGACCTTTAGCTTTTTTTTAATTCAACTGTTTTTTATCTCCTGGTCCTGCATGCGCGCCTCGTTCAGTTGGGTTATCTTGCGGATCAGTCCGTCCATACCGATGTTTTTCACCTCTCGCCCGAAACTGGTACGGTAGTTGGTCACCAGACTGATGCCATCGATCTTGACGTCATAGGCCATCCAGCTGCCCTCTTTCAGGTGCATTTGATAGAGCACCTCGATCGGGGCCGTCTGCGGCAGCAGCAGATGGGTACGCACCGCGACATCCGACCCACCACTGCTGTTTCTGGTCGGTAGGAAACGGATCTCCCAGGATTTCAGTTCGGAAAACGCGGTCGAATAGGTACGTACCAACAGCTGCTGGAACTGTTTCCGGAATGCCTCCCGCTGATCCGGAGTCGCCTGAAGCCAGTATTTGCCCAACACCAGGCTGGATACCTTGGCGAAATCGATATGGGGAACCAACACCTCGTTTGCCAACCGGGCGAGTTGAGCAGGATCGCCCTGAAAGTGTTCCGGATCGCTGTTGAAGACGGTGCGCAGACGCTCTGAAATCTGTTGAATTATCTGCTCCGGGCCCGCTTCATCAGCCATCGCGACGGAAAAATGCAGAGAGATCAGCGTTAACAGCAGGAGCAGCCAGCGGGGGTAGTTGAAGCGACGTCCATTAGTGACTGTCAGCATGCTGCTCATCGGGAATCTCCTCACATTGCAAGCGCCGGTAGATGCCGGTCCAATACCGCAGATTAACGACACAACAAGCTGAATCTGAAGCCGGAATTGCAGGAAAATAAACGAATATGCAGTTAAATGAAGGCAATTCCTGGGAACTAACCGTGCCGGGAAATACCCTCCCAATGCTCGGCAAGCCACTCCTGGATCCAGTGGGCAGGCCTTGACCCACCGAACCGGGCCAGTTCTGCTCCCTGATGAAACAGAATGACCGTGGGGAAACCGCGCAACCGGTAGTGTCCAGCCAGTCGCATGTTCTCATCCACTTCGACCTTGGCCAGTTTCACCCTGCCAACCGATTCGGCGATGACCCGCTCAAGCGCCGGAGCCAGGGCGATACAGGGCGGACACCACTCTGCCCAAAAGTCGACCAATACCGGGGTTGCATGCGAAGCCTCGATGACCCGCGATTGGAAATCGCATTCATCTACCGCATAGATATCGGATGATGGCTTCTCCACCTTGTCCATCGGCATCCTCCCAAAAGCAGCCGCGTCGGTATCCGAACATTGGAGCCCGACCTCGCTATAAGTTATCTTATGCCGCCTGATCAGTCACGAGACCAGCCGCTATGCCATCCTATCGCACCACAACCCCGTTCCGTTATCCAGCCGTCCGAATGCGCCGCATGCGCAGCAACGACTTCTCCCGCCGTCTGATGCGTGAACAAACACTCACGCCAGATGACCTCATCTATCCGGTGTTCGTACTCGAGGGGAGTAATCAGCGGGAGCCGATAGCCTCGATGCCGGGCGTCGATCGATTGAGCATCGACCTGCTGGTCGAAGAGGCACGTGAAGTCAGTGCACTCGGGATTCCCGCAATGGCACTCTTTCCGGTGACCCCGGCAAGCGCAAAATCATCCGATGCGGCCGAAGCATACAACCCGGATGGACTGGCGCAACGTGCGGTGCGTGCGTTGAAAACAGCGGTGCCGGAACTGGGCGTGATCACGGACGTGGCGCTGGACCCCTTCACCACTCACGGCCAGGATGGGTTGATCGACGCCAACGGTTATGTCATCAACGATGAAACCATCGAGGTGTTGGTGAGGCAGGCGCTCTCTCACGCCAGCGCGGGTGCCGACGTAGTCGCTCCCTCGGATATGATGGATGGAAGAATCGGCGCGATCCGCGCAGGGCTGGAGGCGGCTGGCCACCGCAACACCCGAATCCTTGCCTACTCTGCCAAGTACGCCTCGAGCTTTTACGGCCCATTCCGCGACGCGGTCGGCTCGGCTGCCAATCTGGGTGGGGGCAACAAATACACCTACCAGATGGATCCAGCCAACAGCGATGAAGCACTGCGCGAAGTGGAGTTGGATCTGTCCGAGGGAGCGGACATGGTCATGGTAAAACCCGGCATGCCCTATCTGGATGTCGTATGGCGGGTAAAACAGCGTTTCGGAGCACCGACCTTCGTCTATCAGGTGAGCGGTGAATATGCCATGTTGATGGCCGCGGTGCAGCATGGTTGGCTGGATGAGAGAGCGGTGGTAATCGAGTCCCTGCTCGGTATGAAGCGAGCCGGAGCCGACGGCATTCTCACTTACTTCGCCAAACGCGCAGCCCGCTGGCTGGCGCAATAAAGGCGAATGATTGGTAAATAACAAAGATGATGCTGGCACGCTATGCGGTCATCGGTAATCCCATCGAACACAGCAAATCCCCGCTGATTCACACAGCTTTTGCCCGGCAGACCGGAGAGCAGCTTAGCTACACCAGGATACTCGGCGATCCCTTGCGCTTCGAACAGCAGGTAAGCAGCTTCTTTCAACAGGATGGACAAGGTCTCAATGTCACCGTTCCGTTCAAGGAGCGCGCCTGGCGACTAGCCGACTCGCTGGGTGAGTCGGCACGCAGCGCGCAGGCAGTCAATACCCTGCTGGCGATGCCGGACGGATCGCTGCACGGTGAAAATACCGACGGCGTCGGGTTGGTGCGCGACCTGACCATCAACCACAATCGTCGGCTCGGTGGCAGTCGCATACTGCTGCTGGGTGCTGGCGGCGCGGCCAAAGGGGTGGCCGGCCCTCTGTTGGCACAGGCACCGGCACTGTTGCTGCTGGCCAATCGCACTGCCAGCAAAGCGCAGCAGTTGGCGCAACGGCTGGATCATCCCGGTCGGGTGGAGTGGTGTGGACTTGAGGATCTGGAGGGACGGACATTCGATCTGATCATCAACGCCACCGCAGCCGGCCTGGACGCTGCGGTGCCAGCCTTACCAGAGGGGATTCTGGAGCCCGGTGGCTGGGTTTACGATCTGATGTATGCCAGCCAGCCGACTGCCTTCGTACGTTGGGGTGAGAAACAGCAAGCGGGGCAATGCCTGGATGGGCTAGGCATGCTGGTGGAGCAGGCCGCCGAATCTTTTTTCCTCTGGCGTGGTGTAAGACCGGATACCGCGCCGGTTATCGCGATGCTCTCCGGCGGTTGAGCCAGCAACAAAGCATTCAGTTCCCGGTAAACCATCAGGTTAAACGACCGATATGGGTAGTGGGCGGTTGACGGAAAACAGTTTACCGGGTTAACCGTTGCAACCACCAGCTGAGGTCCGTTGACAAAATTCGGAGGGGGGAGATGGAGATCGTGCTAATCGTGCTCGGCATGCTCGTGGCTGTGCTGATCTACGCCATGGTCATCTACAACAGTCTGGTCACCCTGAAACATGGGATCTCCAGAGCCTGGGCCAATATCGACGTGCTACTGAAGCAACGGCACGATGAGTTGCCGAAACTGGTTGAGACCTGCAAGCGCTATATGCGCTTTGAGCAGGAGACACTGGAACGAGTGATGCGTGCACGCGCCGCAGTTGCCAGCGCCGGCGCCAAGGGAGATATCGGAGCGCTGGGCAATGCAGAGAACCAGCTGCGTCTGGGGCTGGGCAACCTGTTCGCAGTGGCCGAAGCCTATCCTGAACTCAAGGCCAATGAAACCTTCCGCCATCTGCGCGAACGCATCACCGAACTGGAGGAGAGTATCGCCCACCGCCGCGAGTTCTATAACGAGAGCGTAAACCTGAACAACGTGCGCATCGATCAGTTTCCCGATCTGATCCTGGCACGCTTATTCGGCTTCAGACCGGGTGCACTGCTGGAGTTTTCCGCTAGCGAGATCAGCGATCCGAACCTGAAACAGCTCTTTGAATAGACCTCGGCAAGGTATCTCGCCAGCCATTGCAGAGAGTGCAGATAAACAGCCAGGTAAACCCGGTGGCTCTCTGACTGGTCGCAGATCGATCTGGACGTACTGATCGGCGGATGCCCGATGCGTCCGGAAGCTCTGATCAAAAACAGCCGCCTCCTAAGAGATAACCCTATCGCCATGCACTTCAGCGAACCGTTCCTGCATCTCTCCAGTGTGGAGTTCTGGACTCTTCTGACCCTGGCCTGTGCCGGCGCACTCGCTGCACTCTATTTCGCGTTTCACTATATCGCTCTGGCACGGCTGATCGAGGATACGCCCACCTCCAAAATCGAGTTCGCCCAACAGGGCTACGTGGAGTTGAGCGGCAACGTCAGCGCACTGCCCGGCGAGGTGCCCCTGCTCGCTCCGCTCAGCACCATGGAGTGCTGCTGGTTTCACTACAAGATCGAAAAAAGGGCCAGTAAGAGCTGGCGGATGGTGGAGCAGCAGCGCAGCAGCCGACCGTTTCTGATCGAAGATGAGAGCGGCGTCTGTCTGGTCGATCCGCAAGGGGCGCGGGTCACCACCCGGGAGCACGATGTCTGGTACGGCAATGCGCGCCACCCGGGTCTGCTGCAGCCGACCGCTAGCAGCACGGCAATAGGGCGCTGGAACACGATTCTGCGCCGGGATACCGGTATCGGCAACGACTACCGCTACAGCGAGGAGCGCATCTCTCTGCAGTGCACAATCTACGCAATCGGCAACTTCAGCACGCTGGATGATCTCGACCACCGGAGCAACCGGGAACAGAGCACCCGCGGTCTGCTGCGCCGCTGGAAGCAGGAGCAGCCCAGACTGCTGGCACGCTTTGACCGCGACCGCAACGGTCTCATCGATCAGGAGGAGTGGCAGCAGGCGCGTTTGGCAGCAGCGTCCGAAGCTGACGCCGAGTATGCCAGGGAGCGAGCCGGCAAACCATCCCACCGCCTCGCCGATAGCTCCAGCTCCGGCCGGCCCTACCTGATCTCGACGCTGCCACAGTTTTCCCTGGCCAGGCGATTTAAACTGATTTCGCTGGCAGCATTCACCATCCTCTTCATCTGCGCCGGAATTGCCATCTGGATGTCCAGCGTCCGCTTCGGTGCCTGACTGTCTGCTTCCTTCGAATCGTGTCAAAATAGTTAACTTGGCATGCTCTGAAGGAGGGCGCAAACCCGATGAACAACCCGTTGCTAGACCTGAAAGGGCTGCCCCCCTTCTCGCGGATAAAACCGGAACACGCGGAAGAGGCCATCGACCATCTGCTCAAGATCGGCAGGGAACAGACGGAGCGAGTGCTCGCAATGGCAGCACCGTTCACCTGGAGCAATCTGATCACCCCACTGGAACGACTGGACGACCGGCTGGGGCGGGCCTGGTCGCCAATCAGTCATATGAATTCGGTGGTCAATAGTGATGAGTTGCGCCAGGCTTACAACGCCTGTCTGCCGAAGCTTAGCGAATACGCCAGTGAGATGGGTCAGAATGTCGCGCTGTTCAATGCCTACCAAGCAGTCGCGGGAGGGGACGAAAAGCTCGATACCGCGCAGCGTAAGCTGTTGGAAAACGCGTTGCGCGATTTTCGGCTCTCCGGAGTGGATCTGCCGGCGGACAAAAAGCACCGCTTCAAAGAGATCAGTCAACAGCTGTCACAACTCGCCAGCAAGTTTGAGGAGAATCTGCTTGACGCCACCAACGCCTGGCACAAGCTGATCACCGATCGGGCGATGTTGTCCGGCCTGCCCGAGTCGGTGCTCGATCTGGCACGTCAGACTGCACAACAACGCGGTGAGGACGAGGGTTGGTTGCTGACCCTGGAGTTTCCCTCGTATTACCCGGTGATGACCTACGCCGACAACCGCGAACTACGCCGGGAGCTCTATACCGCTTACGCCACCCGTGCGTCCGACCAGGGGCCAAACGCGGGAGAGTGGGACAACGGAGACATTATCGAACAGATTCTGCGGCTGCGTCACGAGCAGGCTCAGCTGATCGGTTTCGGCAACTACGCCGAGTGTTCTCTGGCCAGGAAGATGGCTGAGTCCAGTGCACAGGTGATGCATTTTCTCAATGATCTGGCACAGAAATCGCGCCCGCAGGCAGAGGCGGAACTGGCAGAGTTGCGCAGTTTCGCAGCCGACCGCTACCAGGTGACCGACTTGCAGGCGTGGGACATCGGCTACTATTCAGAGAAACTGCGCCAGCAGCGCTACGACATTACCCAGGAGGAGTTGAAACCCTACTTCCCGGAAAGCCGGGTACTGGCGGGAATGTTCGCGGTGGTCAACCGACTATACGGCATCCGCATAGACGAAGTGGAAGGAGTCGACTGCTGGCATCCGGACGTCCGCTTTTTCGAGATTCGCGACCGTCAGGGATCGCTGCGTGGGCAGTTCTACCTCGATCTCTACGCACGCCCCAAGAAGCGCGGCGGCGCTTGGATGGATGGCTGCATCGACCGCATGTTCAACGACGCCTGCGATCAACTCCCGGTCGCCTACCTGACCTGCAACTTTTCACCCCCGATCGGGCAGAAGCCTGCGCTCTTCACGCATGAAGAGGTACAGACGCTGTTCCACGAATTTGGCCACGGACTGCACCATCTGCTCACCCGAGTGGACTACCCGGGGGTAGCTGGCATCAACGGGGTGGCCTGGGACGCGGTGGAATTGCCCAGCCAATTCATGGAGAACTGGTGTTGGGAACGTGAGGCGCTGGATCTGATCTCCGGCCATGTCGACAGCGGAGAGCCGATTCCGGAACAGCTGTATCATAAAATGCGTGCGGCGAAGAATTTTCAATCGGGCATGCAGATGGTCAGACAGCTGGAGTTCAGTCTGTTCGATTTCCGGATCCATCAGGAGTACGATCCCGACCTCGGGGGCCGGGTGTACGAAATTCTGCAGCAGGTGCGCGCACGGGTGGCGGTGGTGCAGCCGCCCACCTTCAACCGCTTTGCCCACGGCTTCTCACATATCTTTGCCGGCGGCTATGCAGCCGGATACTTCAGCTACAAATGGGCCGAAGTACTCTCGGCGGACGCTTTTTCACTATTCGAGGAGCGCGGCATATTCGATGCCGATACCGGCACCGCTTTCCTGCAGAACATTCTGGAACAGGGCGGATCCAAGGATGCAATGGAGCTGTTTCAGGCATTCCGCGGGCGCGAACCGAACATTGATGCACTGTTGCGCCACTCCGGGATCATGGCCGTGAACTGAATCGGATGTCAGCACGATCACTGCTTATTGGTGCCCTGCTGTTGGTCAGTCAGAACTGCAGTTCGGCCTATATCACTGACCGCCTGCTGGCCGGCTTCTACCTCTCCCCTGATTTGACCACCGACCCGGTGCGGGCATTGCCCAACGGCACGCCGATGGAGGTACTCGCAGAGAGGGGAAACTTCGCTCAAGTACGCCTGGGAGACAACAGCGAGGGGTGGGTGGAGACCCGCTATATCACTCAGGAGACTCCGACCAAAACACTGCTGCTGGAACTGCAGGCCAAGTATGCACGACTGAAACGTCAAGTTGACAGCGCCAAAGAGGCAACGGGCAGCGATCCATCGCAAACCCTCTCTATTCCATCGGAGATGCCAACCAGCGATTCATCTGTAGCGGCCCAGCAGCGCATCCGCGAACTGGAGAACCTGGTTGCAACACTGCAACAAGTGACTGACGGGTCGGATGGGGCTAGCGAAGCGCGGCAGCACAATGCTCTATCATCAGCGCATTTGGTGCAGGCCAGCACGCACCTCTCCTCCGAACCTGAGAAACCTGCTGCCGAACCTGACCGGGGAAGCACACCAATCTGGCTGTTTCCATTGCTGTTGTTCGGAATGTTGCTCGGTTTCGTCGCGGGTATCGCTTATAAAAACTACCGCATCGCCCGCCGTATCGGACTATCCAGTCCGGGAGATCACGACACCGACCCTTGAACGGCTTACTTCATGGCCGATCCTCTTTATAATCGTGGCACCGGGATACTCCGGAAGAGGCGCTTCAGATGCATTACAAAGACCTGCGAGATTTTATCGCACAACTCGAATCCCTTGGGGAGTTGAAACGCATCGCTGTCGAAGTCGATCCCAACCTGGAGATCACCGAAATATGTGACCGCACGCTGCGCAAACAGGGACCGGCACTGCTGTTCGAAAAGGTGAAGGGGTCAGAGTTTCCGGTCCTCGGCAATCTCTTCGGTACCCCAAGACGAGTGGCTCTGGGTATGGGCGAGGAGTCACTGGAGGCACTGCGCCATGTAGGGGAACTGCTGGCAACGCTGAAAGAGCCGGAACCACCGCAAGGCGTCAAGGATGCCTGGAGTAAACTACCGCTCTACCGCAAAGTACTGGACATGGCACCCAAAGAGATCAAACACCCCACCTGTCAGGAGGTAGTGATCGAAACGGGGGCGGTAGACCTTGCCCGCCTGCCGATCCAGACCTGCTGGCCGGGCGACGCTGGACCGCTGATCACCTGGGGACTGGTGGTCACCCGCGGACCGAATAAACGGCGTCAGAATCTCGGCATCTACCGGATGCAGCTGATCGCAGATAACCGCGTTATCATGCGCTGGCTAGCCCACCGCGGAGGCGCCCTCGATTTTCGTGACTGGCAACTGGCCTATCCGGGAACACCGTTTCCAATCGCCGTGGCACTGGGAGCGGATCCGGCGACCACATTGGCAGCAGTGACGCCGGTACCGGACAGTCTCTCCGAATATGCTTTTGCCGGTCTGCTGCGGGGCAGTCGCAGCGAAATTGCCCGCTGCCGTTTGAGTGAATTGCAGATTCCCGCATCGGCGGAATTCGTACTGGAAGGACACATCTACCCTGATGATAACGCTCCTGAAGGCCCGTTCGGTGACCATACCGGCTATTACAACGAAGTCGAGCATTTCCCGGTCTTCACCGTCGAGCAGATCACCCATCGCCAGCGCCCGATCTACCACAGCACCTATACCGGACGACCGCCGGACGAACCGGCGATCCTCGGGGTGGCGCTGAATGAGGTTTTCATTCCGATACTGCAGAAGCAGTTTCCCGAGATCGTCGATTTCTACCTTCCGCCTGAGGGGTGCTCCTACCGCATGGCGGTGATCTCGATGAAGAAACAGTACCCCGGCCACGCCAAACGGGTGATGCTTGGCATCTGGTCCTTTCTGCGCCAGTTTATGTATACCAAGTTCGTGGTCGTCACCGATGACGACGTTAACGTGCGCAGCTGGCAGGATGTGATCTGGGCAATGACCACGCGCATGGATCCGGCGAGGGACACCACAGTGATCGAAAACACCCCCATCGATTACCTCGACTTCGCCTCTCCGGTATCCGGGCTCGGCTCCAAAATCGGTTTCGATGCGACCAATAAATGGCCTGGGGAGACCAGTCGTGCGTGGGGCAAGCCAATCTCGATGAGTGCGCAGGTAAAGCAGCACATCGATTCGATCTGGGAGAGTCTGGGTATCTTTGAGTAACGGAACAGGCCAGGAGATCGCAGTGACAACAGCTGCCGGACTCTGTCATTGAACCAGGATAGGGAGGAACAAAATGCGGACCATCATGCTGATGAATGCCAAAGGTGGCTGCGGCAAGACTACGTTGGCCACCAACATCGCCACTTGGTATGCCGACGAGGGAGCCAAGGTGGCGCTGGCGGACTTCGACCCCCAAGGCTCAACATTGGACTGGCTGGAGGCACGCAAACAGTACATAGGAATCCCGCTGATCCAGGCGATAGATGCCTGCAGTGGACCGGTCAGGTCGGCCCGCGGCACCGAACTTTTGGTGTTGGATGCACCTGCCGGAACACATGGTAAAACGATCACCGAGTTGCTGCGACGAGTTGACTTTCTGATCGTTCCGGTCCTCCCCTCCGCAATCGATATGCGTGCCTGCAGCCGCTTTATGCAGGAACTGCTGAACAATGGTCGTATCTCACGCCAACAAACACGAGTGGCAATCGTAGCCAATCGAGTGCGAGAAAACACTCGCATCTACCACCAGCTGGAGGAGTATCTGGGCCATCTGAAGTTTCCGTTTCTGACCCATCTGCGGGAGAGCCAGAACTACATCCGCTCGGCGGAGAGTGGTCTCGGTCTGTTTGAACTGGCTCCCTCGCTGGTGTGGCAGGACATCGAACTCTGGGACCCGATCTTCGACTGGCTCAACGACAAGTAATCCAGCGAGGGCACGCAGGACAGCGTCAGACGTCTGGAAAACAGCTGGCCAGCCCGGATGCCAGATCGGGAAATTTCAGTTCGATACCGAGTTCGTCCAGCATCTTCTGGTTGCGTAGACGGCGCGACTCCTGCAGGTAGGAGAGCATACCCGGCGACAGTTGGCCCTTTGCCTGTTCGAGCGATATCTTCGGTGGGCGCCTCAATCCGGCGAGATCGGCGATGCGGTCGAAATAGTCGGTCATCGTAGTCGGGTGCCCGTCGCTTACATTGTACACCTCTCCGCTGCGTCCCTGCGTCATCGCCGCGACGCAGACTGAGACCAGATCCTCTATATGAATCCGGTTGCTGAAGGGCGCCTCATCTTCGCACACCAAGGGCAACCCTTCGCGCAGCCGCTGCAACGGCAGCCTGCCCGGACCATAAAATCCCGCCACCCGCAAAACTACCAGTTGGCAGCCGCTCTTCCGGCTCCATTGGCGTAAACTCTGCTCTGCATCCCAACGGCGCAGCGCCCGCTGCGCCACCGGCCTCGGCTGGCGCTGTTCATCCACCCACTCACCGTCGCAGTCACCATAGACTCCTGTGGTGCTCAGGTAAACCAGACGCCGGGGCGCCCCTTCTTCTGTAAAAGTGTTTATCAGGTTGCCGATACGCGTATCGACGCTCCCGCTAGGTGGAGGAGGCACGAAGTAGAAGAGACTGGAACCCCCCAGCGACAGGTCCGGCAACGGCGGCCGATCCAGATCACTCACCAATGCATCAACTCCGATCGCGCGCAATTGCTCGGCACTGCTGCAACTACGCACCACACCACGGACGCTCTGCCCGAGTTCACCATAGTGGAGCGCCACCCGACGCCCCAAGTCACCACAGCCCAGGATATAGATGTTCACATAGAGGTTTTAATTCTGAGTAAAATAGTAGAGAATTATCCGTCCCATTAGACAGCCTGTAAATGCTATGAGCTTCAGAGTCAAAATAGAGCCCAGCGGTCATGAATTTAACACAGTTGCCGGAGAAACCCTGCTGCAGGCGGCCGAACGCCAGGGCATCATGCTCCCCTACGGCTGTCGGAACGGCCTCTGCGGCAGTTGTGCCGGTGATCTACTCTCCGGCAGTGTCGTGTATCCGGACCCAAGCAGCGAATCGATGGAGAGTATGCCGGACACCCATTGCCTCCCTTGTCAGGCAACAGCGACTAGTGACATCGTGATCCGCATTCATGAAGTAGAGAGCGTGCAGCAGGTCGCATTGCGCAGTCTCAGTTGCACCGTCGCCAGAAAAAAGCGCCTGGCTCACGACGTGATGCAACTGCTGCTGTCGCCACCGCAGGATGAGCGTATTCAATACCTGGCGGGACAGTATCTGGATTTCATTCTGGCCGATGGACGTCGCCGTGCGTTCTCCATCGCCAATCCACCGCACGATGATAGCTGCATCGAGTTGCATATCAGGCACGTTCCCGGCGGTGAATTCACCGACTATGTATTCGAGCAGATGCAGGAGGGCGACCTGCAGCTGGTGGAGCTGCCGCTGGGTGGATTCTATCTACGAGAAGAGTCGATAAGGCCGATCATCATGATGGCGGGGGGCACCGGTTTCGCGCCTTTGAAAGGAATGATCGAACACGCATTCCATATCGGAAGCAAACGTCCGATCCATCTATTTTGGGGGGTACGCGCAAGGCGCGACATCTATCTCCCCGAACTGCCCACCCGATGGGCCACCGAATGCGACCATTTTCAGTTCACTCCGGTGCTCTCCGAGCCCGACCCGGATTGGCGGGGGCGTACCGGTTGGGTACATGAAGCAGTGCTGGCGGACTACCCGAACCTCACCATGTTCGAGCTTTACATGAGCGGTCCCCCCGCGATGGTATTCGCCGGAAAGCATGCCTTTACCGCAGCCGGTCTGCTGCCAGACCATATGTACTCAGACGTGTTTGAATGGGCCAAAGACAAGCCGGAGAAGGGTGAATGACGAGCGGGTGCGGGATAGCGCTGCCAGTGCCGTGTTGACCAGACCACGGCACAGCATGTCTGCTATATCCAATTCGGCGAATTACCCTATTCGCTTGGTGTGCGCTCACACAGAGCAATAACTGTACGCAGAGATGTTTACTCCCCGCCTGCTCTCACCCTTTCTATGTTGAGCCGCGGCGGGTTGATATCGGTGGGGATCTCTTCCTGTGTTGGGCTTTCCAACTGATTATGCACGCCGAGCGATACTGGAAGCTGCGGTAACGGCGTTTCACTGGAGAGCGTCAAAGCGGCGCGGTAGTTGGTCAGCGCCTGCTCCTTTTCACCCATACCCTCCAGCAGCACACCCAGTTCGCTATAAGCCGCAGGGCTGGGCTGAATTGAGATACTCGCCTCCAGATAGCTGCGTGCCTTTCCCCATAGCCGGTTTTTCAGGCAGAGGCGGCCCAGTGCCAGTAGTAGCGTCGGATTGTTGGGTCTGTCGATTAACCACTTCTCCGCCTGGGTCAGCTGTGCGGCAATATCCGACGCCTCCGCGCTACCGTACAGCTCAGCCAGCGCATCACTCCAATCATGATCAAGGGCGCGTCTCAGCAGCTGAACCACCTCGTCTTCCGCAGCGGACGCCTTCAGATGGTTGGCATAAAACATAACCATCGCCTCGTTCTCTCTGATCTGCGGTGGAAAACTTTTCCAGGTTGTTCTCAGCGAATCGCCATCGTTGCTCTTTGCGGCACTTTGCAGCAACATCCGGCAAACCCTGATTTCCAACTCTTTCAGCTCTGCCGGAGCTACCACTTGGCGCTTTTTCAGTTCCGGCAACAGCGCGTTCAACTCATTCCAGTCACCCAGCCGCTCATACAAAATTTTCAACAGCTTGAGAACATGGGTGTGGCGGGGAGCAATAGTACGCAGATGCCTGAGCGTAGCCAACGCCTGTTCCAACTGGGCATGCTCCAGCTGCAGTTCCGCCTGGGTCAGACCGACCGCAACATCGGCAGACGGCATACAGGCGTGCGCCAGCCGCAGGTAGTGGTCACGCCGGTCATGCGCCCCCTGCTGCTGAGCGGAGCGGGCTGCTGCAAGGTAGTTGAGCAATGGCGCCTCTGAGCGTGTTGCAAACCGGACCAGACTCTTCTCCGCGTTCTGCCACTCCCCTTCGGAAAGCTGCACCAGTCCCCGGTTGAATTCACGCCGTGCCCGCTCCTGTGAGCGATGGTCCTGCCAGCCATGCAGCTGCCGTGGAATCGACCAGACTCTGGCAAATGCTCTCAGCAAAATATAGAGGGTTACAAAAATCAGCAGATTGAAAATCAGGAAGAGCGCCAGACTGCCTTCGACACTCCATTGCTGGAAGCCAATCAACACATATCCATTATCCAACTTTACCGCCAGCGTGAGCACTACCGACAGCGCCAACGCCAACAGGGAGGTCAGCAGGGCCCTCATCGATCCGCCCCCAGGGTTTTGATCTGCTCCCGCAACGCGATCAGTGATGCCGAAATATCTGGCAGCTGAGGTCTTATCTGCAGTTTGGAGTAGGCAGTCAGCTGCTCCAGATAGGCCTTGCTTCGCGTGTCATCGAGATCGACATGTTCGTGCAACAGCCGGATTGCATTCTGCAGACTGGTACTGAAAAGCGCCTGAGAACCGCGCAGCAGTGAGACCCTGGCCGCCTCCAACTGGAGACTTAGATGCTGTTGAATGAGCAGCTGCTGATCAGACGGAAGCAGTGCGCTGACAGGTTGACCATGGTGGCGGACCACGATTATCGATTTAAACCCCTCCCACAAGTCGCGCCCCAATGTCTTCAGACTACGCTCTTCCGGCGCTGTTCTCTGCAGCACCTCAGGTTCGGAAGTTGCTGCCGCAGGCAGCTCACTGCCCAACAGTTTGAGCTGATTTACCCCCGCGGCAAGGATGGAGAGCTGCAGCGCCACACCTTCTATATCGGCCAGTTCGATCCCCTTTAACTGGCTGATCTCCAGCGCCAGAAGTTCGCGCACCTGAACCCATCCGGGATAGCCGCTGTCGCGCAGGCGAGCATCCGCACTCTCCAACGCGCGGATAGCGGTGCGCAGATCCCACTCCAGCTGCAGGCGGTGGTGGGCGACCTGCATCAGGTATGCCGCCTCCTCAGCCATCCAGTAGCTGTCATCGCCACCAATACGTCGATGAAGTGACTGCATCGTTTCGCGAATCTCCTGACCCACCTGAGACAGTTGCTCCCTCTCACGCTCCAGCTTGGCATCCCGTTCCTGCAAAAGCTGTCGGTGGTTGGTCAATGCCTGCTGCTGCTCCGCGAGTACACGCTGTTGCTCAAGCAACTGCTGTGCCTGAGTCGCAAAGGAGCCGTGGGCAGTTTTCAATCGCTGATCGATGTCGTCGGTCTGCACCCGCATCGCTTCCAGCCCTGCTCGGATGGCGGCAATATCGGACGAAAACACCTCACGGGCTTGAAAGCTGTAAAGGGCGCCCACGCCGGCCAGTGCGAGCGCAATCAGTACCAGCAGCAACGCCAGACCCGAGCGCTTATCGGAGCGCTGCGGCTGCCGAGCATCAATCACCTCCGCTCCGAGAATCTCGGCCTCTTCAACTTCTGCATCGACGCGCTTCATCTCTTCTTCCAAAATATACTCTTCCGGCACAGCGCCAAACGGGAGCATGCCATAGAGCGTGGCTCATGGCACTAGCTGTTCGCACAACAACGGCAGATCGTCGCAACGATAGCCTGATCATCGGGCCTGTCGGCGACAAAAACCTGATTCCAGCCGAGTGACCGTGCGTGCGCGCGCATGCGCGCTGAAATGACGATCAGCGGTGTCCGTAACAGGCGCTCCCGCTGCGCCTCTCCAAACAGCTGAATAAGATTATCCAGAATCGCATTGCTGGTGGCTGTGATCAGGTGCAGATTCCCATCCCTCACTGCCAAATCGAAGTCATCGGATGGAGCGGGACAACAGCGCCGATAGACCGCTGCGTAGACCACCTCGGCACCACGCTGGACAAGTGTGTCGCCCAGTAGTGGGCGCCCATCCTCGCCTCGAAAAATGAGTATTCTCTTGCCTGTGACCCGCTCGGTGCCAAGCTCGCTGGTGGCCAACAATGCCTCGCTGTCGAATCCCTTTTGTGGCATCAGATTTACCGTATATCCAGCGTCGTTCAGCGCCCGGGCGGTCGCTTGACCTACCGCAGCAATCGAGATTCGTTCCGGTAGGCGCCCTCCCGGGATCTGCTTCAGACCCCAGTGGACTGCATTGGCACTGACGAATATCGCGATATGGAAGGATTGTATTTGCGTCATCACTCCGTGCAATTGCTCGGAATGCTCCGGAGCCAGTATCTCAATCGCTGGCAGGCATATCGGACGCCCATCCAGCTGTTCGATCAAATCGCACAGCCCCGCTGCCTGATGTTTGGCCCGGGTGATCAGCACCCCCATTCCGGAAAGACGACAACCTGCGATATTCACCACCGTTTCGGATCAGGCCTGGTAGAGATGCATCAATATCTGATCTGCCCCTTGGCCCAGTAGATCCTCGGCTAGCCTTTCACCCAGTGCCTCCGCATCTTCCGCTGGCGCACTCCCCTCGGCCCGGATGATCCGACTGCCATCGGTCTCACCCACCAGTCCACGCATGTAGAGCTTGTTGTGATTCAACACTGCATAACCAGCGATCGGTACCTGACAGCCGCCCATCAGACGACCGTTCATCGCACGCTCCGCTATGACGCAGCGTGCCGTCTCCAGATCGTGCAGGGGCGCAATCAATGCGTTGACCCGTTCATCATTGGCTCTGCACTCTATACCAATAGCACCCTGGCCTATCGCAGGCAAACTCTCCTCCGTTTGCAGCAGTGCGGTTATTCTCTTCCCGAACCCCAATCGTTTCAGCCCCGCTGAAGCCAGAATGATGGCGTCGAACTCTCCCCCATCCAGTTTGCTCAGCCGGGTATTCACATTGCCGCGCAACGAATTGATCCTGAGGTCGGGGCGCAACTCGGCAATCTGACACTGTCGGCGCAGACTGGAGGTTCCCAGCACCGCATGTATCGGCAGATCTTGCAATGAGCGGTAACGTTTCGAGACAAAAGCATCGCGTG
The DNA here is from genome assembly GCA_024235215.1 of Chromatiaceae bacterium. Lineage (GTDB taxonomy): Bacteria > Pseudomonadota > Gammaproteobacteria > Chromatiales > Chromatiaceae > HKST-UBA178. The sequence continues at coordinate 59,429 of JACKMU010000004.1, forward strand.
GGTCCTCGCGTTGCAGAATAACAGCCAGGTGCAGACCATCCGGCAGTCCCACCGGTACATCTTTCATCGAGTGCACCGCAATGTCAGCGCGTCTGGCCAGAATTCCCTGTTCCAACTCTTTAACGAACAACCCTTTACCGCCGATTTTTGCCAGCGGTGTATCGAGAATCTTGTCCCCCTGTGTCTTCATACCCACCAGTTCCACTGCCAGGCCTGGATGCACCTGACGCAGCAGAGCGGCTACATGCTCAGCCTGCCACAGTGCCAATGGAGAGGTTCTGGTGGCTATACGTATCTTCTGTTCGGACATGGACGCTCGTCTCAGCGGAAAAGTCGCATGCTAAAGCCTAACCAGGACACAGGCAAATGGGTGTTCAATAAAAACTGGTTTCGGTTATGCTTGTGGTTGGTGACACCTAGCGGATGAGGTCTATCAACGGAGTTGTGATGGCACTGACAATCCTTTCTGGCGGTCAGACCGGCGTAGACCGCGCCGCACTGGATGCTGCGCTGGAAAACGGTATCCCGGCAGGTGGCTGGTGCCCGCAGGGACGTCTGGCGGAGGATGGCAGGATTCCGGAGCATTATCCGTTGCGTGAACTACCCGGGGCCGGCTATCTGCAGCGCACCGAACAGAACGTCATCGACAGTGATGCAACGCTGATTGTTCACTTCGGTCGGCTCCAGGGAGGCACGGCGCGAACACAGGAATTTTGCCACACACATGATAAACCGCTTCTGCTTATTGACGGCTCGTATGTTGCCGAATGCGAAGCGGTCCGGATGCTGCGGGAGTTTATCCTGGGCAACAAAATCACTCTGCTCAACGTAGCGGGTCCGCGCGCCAGCGGCGAAGCTGGGGCCTACGCGTACACCTTCGCGTTACTGAGCCTGTTGCTGAAGGATCACGGCCTGTCTGCGTGACCTGTCACCGGCGTTGCAGAAAGGTGAAACGCATCCCGGTACAATGGAGAGCCGATATGGGATTCAACGTTTGAAGCGATAGATATTGGCAGCAATCGTGCCGCCGATGAGGATGAACAGCAGTGGCAATAAAAGGATCGGGTGTTCGAGCCCAAACCGGTAGATCTGCTGAATAAATGCATAAACACCGAGCAAGGTTGCCAACAGGCTGCCACCACCTCCATCATGTGGTTGTCCATTCCAGCTCGCCGTTCCAGTGCGATGACCGTCCGCCTGTACCATGTTTTTGGGATCGACAAGCCAGCTGCGCACTTCGGCGGGTGACCGGACCTGCAACAGATCCTCCGCGATTTCCAGAAAAGCCGGCAGGTTTTTGTCTATCTGCGGAAATATCTGATAAATAATGGCCGCCGCGAGTGACTCTACCATATTCTTCAGGGTACGCTCGGCGGCAAAAGAGCCAGCAGCCGCGTCAGCCACATTTCGACCGGACGGCGCATCCTCCCGCTCGATCGCATTAGGATGAGACACCACCGCAAAGGAGTCGAGCTCAGCACCGGAGGCCAACTGACCTGCCTTCGGATCGACTCTTTGAAGCACTCGCTCGCGTTCAAGTTGATTCGCGCGCTGCACTTCCAATGCCTCCATCAGCATCCGCTCAACCTCCGCAGATTCGCTCAAAGCATAGGCCGAGAGCGCCTTCAGGCTGGAGTTTTCGGGTTCATCCGGGGACGCCGCCTCCAAGATGTGCAGCCGCTCGACAGCGCCTCGGGCATCACCCGTGATCATTTGTGCGATAAAGGCCATTGACAGCAACTGCCGGTCAACCTTCTGCTCTGCCAGGGCGGGTCCGATGAGATCCAGTGTGCGGTAGGGGGAAGCAGACCACAATCTCGCCAGTGCGACGATCTTGCGCACCGCCAAGTCTCCCGGGACGATATTCAAGCAGCGCGTAAATACTTCGGCAGCTTGTTCCAGGCTGCCCTGGGCGAGATGCGCCGCACCCAGTATCTTCAGGCTGGCGACATGCTCAGGGGATCGGTCCAATACTTCCAGGATGCTGGCTTCCGCAAGCGCAGGTGTATTTGCCTGCAGGGCAGCCAACGCACGCAGGTAGAGCGCGCCAAGATTATTCGGGTTGTCGGCCAGCAGCAGGTTGATATTTTGCAGCGCGCTATCCGCTCTACCGGAAACCAGGGCCACTTTTATCAATCCCAAAGCCCCGCGGACATCCTCCCGGCGCAAGTGTGTAACCCGTTGGTACGCCGCCTCTGCGGCATCGAGCCGATGCTGCAGCAACGCCAGCCGACCGGACAGCAACCAAAATTCAGCGTCCGCCAGCTTGAACCTTCGCAACAGCGTCTCCGCCTCGGATAACCTCCCGGAATCCAGAGCAAGCGCTACCAGTCCCGGCAAAGGCTCTTGCGCATCGGGCTGGTTCACTAGCGCCGTCTGAAAACTGTTGCGCGCGCTTTCCGCATCCTTCAACCAGTAGTGGGCCCAGCCATGCAACGTATATACTTCGTTACTGAAGCGAAAGTCCTCCCCAGATTCCTGCAGCACTGCGCTATATTTTCCCTGAATGAGCAGCGCTCGCAAAAGGGAAATGAACAGTTCCGGTGCGGTGAAACCCTGTTCCTTGCTGCGCCTGAGATGGAACTCGGCGGCAGTGCCGTCTCCTTCAGCGAGATAAACCTGCCCCAGCAGCAGGCGTGCCCGTGCATTGCTCGGCTGTTCGCGCAGGATCGATTTGACCGCGTCAGATGCCGATTCTGTCCGACCCTCTGCGAGCAGCTGCGCCACCTGGTCCAGCGTGAGCAGCTGTTCCTTGAGGGGCTCCTCCCGGCACCCGGCAAGTCCCAGCGCACAAACCACAACGACGATGACTGACAGCTGCCAAAGCCTCGCTCGTACCTGCTTGAACCGGGGAAGATCCATAACCCGATCTGACAGCAAATACCACGCCAAGAAAATAAGCGTATGAATAAACGAATGTTTCTGCGACTGATTCGTACGCCGGCGGTAAAATGTAAATTTTTCTGACGTGGAATAGCGCGTGCCCGGTCGGTGTGGAGGTGCGCAGAGAACCGCTCCGCCCGGGGTTTGATCGGCGTCAGCGCAGCGGACACATCAAGGAACGAGAGCGCGCCACGCTCATCCCCAGTGACAGCCAACGAGTCTGGTCAGGCTGGCAACACTTTCCGTTTGCTCTGTTTCGCCGAACCAAGCCGACCGGATCAGAACCCTTGGGCTGAGGAGGTACTGCGGCGCGGATCCGCACCTCCGTACAAAGTGCCGTCACTGCCTATCAGGATACTCTGACTGGCGCCCATCGCTGCCTTGCGCACCACCTTGTGTCCCATCTCCTCCAGCAGCCGCACCGTATCCGGACTGATCCCCTCTTCGATCCGAATCTCATCCGGCAGCCACTGGTGATGCACCCTGGGTGCGCTGACCGCGGCCTGGATATTCAGGTGATGATCGATCACATTCATCAGTACCTGCAGCGTGGTGGTGATGATGCGCGATCCGCCTGGACTACCGGTCACCAGAAAATTCTTGCCCTGTTTCTTGACGATGGTCGGGGACATCGAGCTGAGCATACGCTTGTGCGGCTCGATCTTGTTGGCTTCGCCGCCGATCAGGCCGTACGCATTGGGCACACCTGGCTTGGCGCTGAAGTCATCCATCTCATTGTTGAGCAGAAAACCGGCGCCTTCGACCACGATATGGGATCCATAACTGAAATTGATGGTGTAGGTGTTGGAAACAGCGTTACCGAATCTGTCGACGATGGAGAAGTGAGTGGTCTCATCGCTCTCGTATGGGAGCGGATTACCCGGCCGCAACGTGGCGCTATTGGTGGCGCGCGTTCGATTGATCGCATCGCGCTGCAGTTGCGCATACGCCTTGGAAGTCAGCCCCTTGAGCGGCACCTGGATGAAATCGGTATCGCCCAGATACTCCGAGCGGTCGGCATAGGCACGCTTCATCGCTTCGGCCATCAAATGAATGGTCTGCGCGGAGTTGTGCCCGGTCCAACTGATCGGGAACCCCTCGAGCACGTTCAGGATCTGTACGATATGGGCGCCGCCTGAGCTGGGCGGACTCATCGAATAGATGTCGTAACCGCGGTAGTTGCCATGCACTGGTACCCGAACCGCGGGCCGGTAGTTCTTCAGATCCTCATGCGTGATCAACCCACCCCCGCGCTGCATTTCAGCAACAATCAGGTCGGCGGTGCGCCCCTCGTAGAAACCCTTGACCCCCTGTGCCGCGATGCGCTTCAACGTCTCCGCCAGATCCTGCTGCAGGAAGCGCTCTCCCGGCTGGTAGCTGCTACCATCCGGTTTGAAGAAGACCTTGCGACTGGACGCATGCTTTTGCAAACGGTCGGCGGCACGCTGAATGCCGTCGCTGAAACGGGCCGGTATGATGAACCCCTCTTGGGCGAGCCGGATCGCCGGCTCCAGCGCCTTGGCCAACGAAATGGTACCGTACTTCTCCAATGCCAGTGCCAGACCCGCCACGCTACCGGGAACACCGGCTGACTTGTGCGAATAGCGACTCAACTCCTCATCGGCATTGCCATCCGCGCCAATGAACATATCCCGGCTGGCGCCTGCCGGTGCCTTCTCCCGGTAATCGATCGCGACCACCTCATCCTGCTGCTCGGAAGAGATGAGCATGAATCCACCACCACCGATATTACCCGAGCGTGGCTGCGTCACCGCCAGCGCAAAGGCTGCAGTCACTGCGGCATCGACCGCGTTGCCGCCCTGCTCCAACACCTTCAGCGCCTCGTCTGTTGCCAGGTAGTGGCTGGTCACCACCATCCCGTTCCTGGCTTCGACCGGAACACTGCGGTCACCTTCCAGAATGGCCTGCTGCGCCAGTGATGGCATGCTGAGCAGCAGGGCAAACCACAGTGAAAATGCCCGAGTCAGGCAGATAAGCTTCGTTACCAGCAAATGGGAAAACACGGATAGTTCCTTCATGGCCGCAGCTCCTGCTATTTGTGGGAGTCGGTACTTACTCTCCAAGCCTAGACGCTGCAGAACAGAATTCTACCCGGTAGCTTTTGTCGGATTCGGGTCAGTTACAATAGCGCTCGAACATTTTCTGGTCTTTCTGGGCATGCTCCGGGTCGCCCTTTTCCAGCGCCCGCTGAAGCGCGATCCGCCAATGCGTACAGGGCGGTGGAAATTGCTCCTCGAGGATGTAGCTGGCGATTTTTACCAGCATCTCTTCCGGCAACGGGAGCGGCGGCATCAATCCGAGCTGAGAGACCGCTTCATCGTGCTTTGCCGTCTCCGACGAGGGTGATTTGACGAACTCCACCATGCTGCGAATGAAATCCGCATCATCCAGCGTACCCATCCGGTAGATTCGCTGCACACCCCACATCGGTGGCCCCAGCGGTGGGTCTAGCTCGGTGTTGTGGCAGATGTGACAGGCGGGATAGAGACTTTTCCCAGCGCTAGCATCCGGGCTCAATGCATGGCCGTTGGCTGCGTAGAGCAGCACGGCAAGCAGCAGCGGAGTGGAACGTCTGTTCATGTGAGGTATTCCAAATGAATAAAGTATTACTATGACAGACTCAATGTCGGTGTAAAACACCTTTTAGGCCACCTTTTATCCCATCCCGCAGCGCAGCCCGCAGCAGCAGGGGCGACCTTCACTCCCCCTGCCGCAGCCAGCGTCGGATACGCGGCAGATGGCGGCGGCTGATCTCCGGCTGGGCATCGCTTTCGGCCAGCCTCGCCAGGCAACGGCCGTCAGCAAGCTTTATCAATCCGATCAGTCGCTTTCGAGCCACCAGCGTGTTGCGGTGAATACGCAGGAAAAGCTCGCCGAAACGCGCCTCCAGCGACTTGAGCGACTCCTCCAGCAGAACCTCCCCGTCACTGCTGATCAACGTGACATATTTCTGGTCGGCACGCAGCAGTACCACATCCTGCACCGCGATCCGTTTGATCCCGCCGCGGTAGCTGGTGCTGATGTGGGTGGGCCGCTGCATAGGCTTTTGCAGCGACCGCAGTTGCGCCCGTGTGGGCACCCCGGCGCGCTGCAGCGAGCGCTCCAGCCGATCACGGCGGATCGGTTTCAGCAGATAATCCGCCGCATTCCCCCGGAATGCCTCCAGCGCGTGCTCTTCATACGCGGTGACGAAGATCACCGCAGGCGGAGGTTCCATTCCGGAGAGTCTGGCCGCGGCTTCGATGCCATCCATCTCCGGCATGCGGATGTCCATCAGCACCAGATCGACCGCCATCCGTTGACACAACTGCATGGCATGCAGCCCATTTTCGGCTTCACCGACGACGCTGTAGGGTAGGCCTATCTCCCCGATCAGCGCGCGCAGCCGTTCGCGTGCCGGCGCTTCATCATCCACGATCAGTATTCTCATTGTCACGGACTCCACGGATAGGGAAACACCACCCGGACCTGAAACTCACCGTCGACTTCGCCGATGGAGAGCTGCGCCTCGTCCTGGAAGAAGCCCATCAGCCGCTGCCGCGTGTTCTCCAGCGCCATCGCATTACCCTTGCGCTGTACCCCCTGACTGCCGGTGGCCGGCAAGGTGTTGCGGATGCTGATGTTGACCCGGTTGCGCCGATAGCGCCCGGTCACCTGGATGGAGCCCGGTTCGGAAGAGGTTTCAATGCCATGATAGACAGCATTCTCCAGCAGCGGCTGTAGAATCAGCGGCGGCAGCTCCGCCTGTTCCGGCAACATCTCCAGATCCCAGACTACCTGCAGACGGTCGCCAAGACGCTGCTCCTCGATGCGCAGATAGCCGCGCACCAGTTCCAGTTCGTCGCCCAGGGTGGAGCGGCGCCGGCTGTCGGAGAGACTGGCACGAAACAGGTCGGAGAGATCCTGCACCACCTCCTCCGCCAACCTGGGATCGGCGCGTGTCAGATTGGCGATGGTGTTCATGCTGTTGAAAAGGAAATGGGGGCGTATCCGTGACTGCAGCGCCTGGAAGCGCGCCTCCGACTCCGCCTCCACCTGGCGGCGCCACAAGTGCTGCATGTAGAGATAACGCAGCAGCAGTGCAGTGAAGATAGCACTGATGCCCAGGCTCTCAACCAGCAGTGCGGCACCACGAGAGGAGTCCGGCGGAATGTGCAGCAGCCACAACGCACCGAACACGGTCAGCAGCGCGATGCAGAGTACCAGCAGCCAAGCCAGCAGGCCCGCACCGGTGCCGCCCATCTCGGCCAGCCAGGAGCGCGACAGGCAGAGCATCGCACTGCTGACCAGCGTAATCCACTGAATCAGCAGTGAACGCATGCTCAGTTCGGTGGTAAAACCTTGCAGCGACTCTGTTCCGGCAAGCGTTAACAGTATTGCCAACAGCTCGACCGTGATCACCAGCGCAAAGAGCACGCGTATGCTGCAGAAATTGGGCAGGAAGGAGCCCGCGCCGCTCTCCTTGCCGGCTGTTGTTTCTGCTTGCGTCATAGTCGGAAAGAATCCTGATACAATTCTCGAATTCGAGCCATCCAGCTCGTGTTATGCATGGTAACGGATGTCGGCGGCGCCGACTTGATAGCTAAATATAGCGCTTTCGGCTCCGGCATTTCGAGCGCGAGGGCCGACGCCGCAGTCAGAGATCACCCGGGTGTGTTGCAAGGTGATCTCTGCGCACATGAATTTGGCGGCCCGATCGGGCCAGCAACCCCGGGATAAGTGACAGATGAGCGATAAAAAACTCTGGTCTGGCCGATTCAACCAACCGACCGATGCCTTCGTCGAGGCGTTTACCGCCTCAGTCGAGTTCGATCAACGACTCTACCGATACGACATAGCGGGCTCCATCGCCCATGCGCGCATGCTGTCCCGGGCCGGAATCCTCAGTGAGCAGGAGTGCGACGCGATCGTTACCGGTCTGGAGAGGATCCGCGATCGCATCGATCAGGGCAGTTTCCCCTGGTCGGTGGAGCTGGAGGACGTCCACATGAATATCGAATCGGCACTGACCGATGCGATCGGCTATGCCGGAAAGAAACTGCACACCGGTCGCTCGCGCAACGATCAGGTAGCTACCGACATCCGCCTCTGGCTGCGTGATGAGATCGCCGAGATCCGGCGTGGCATCCTCACCCTGCAGCAAGCGCTGCTGGAGAGCGCCGAGCGTGAGACGGAGACCATCATGCCGGGCTTCACTCACCTGCAGACCGCTCAACCGATCACCTTCGGCCACCACATGATGGCCTGGTTCGAAATGCTGGAACGAGACCGCGGGCGACTGGCAGACTGCAGCAGGCGGATGAACGTCATGCCGCTGGGAGCGGCGGCGCTGGCCGGCACCACTTACCCGATCGACCGCCACTACAGCGCACAGTTGCTCGGCTTCGAGCGCCCCGCAGAAAATTCGTTGGATGCGGTCAGTGACCGCGACTTCGCCATCGAGTTCAGCGCCGCGGCGGCGCTGATCATGATGCACCTGTCGCGCATGTCGGAGGAGCTGATCATCTGGTCCTCCGCCCAGTTTGCTTTCATCGAACTCTCCGACAGCTTCTGCACCGGCTCCTCGATTATGCCGCAGAAAAAAAATCCCGATGTACCCGAACTGATTCGCGGGAAGAGTGGGCGTATCTTCGGCCATCTGATCAGCCTGCTGACGTTGATGAAGGGGCAGCCGCTGGCCTACAACAAAGATAATCAGGAGGACAAGGAGCCACTTTTCGACTGCGTCGACAACCTCAAGGGCTCACTCAGGATATTCGCTGACATGATCCCGGCAATCCACTGCCGCAGGGAGAACATGCGCGCCGCCGCACTGAAGGGGTTCGCCACCGCAACCGATCTCGCCGACTATCTGGTACGCCGCGGCACGCCTTTCCGCGATGCCCACGAGGTGGTTGGCAAGGCGGTAGCGCGCTGCGTCGAGAAAGGGTGCGATCTGGCTGATCTTACCCTGCAGGAGCTGCAGGCGTTCTCCCCCGGGATCGATGAAAAGGTGTTCACCGTGCTGACCCTGGAAGGATCGGTCGCCGCGCGCAATCACATCGGTGGAACCGCCCCGGATCAGGTGCGCGCCGCGATAGCACGTGCCCGGGACCGGCTGGCGCAGGAGTGACGGCAGATGCCCAAGGACAGTCTCGATCAACTGAATCTGCGGCTGAAAATGTTCGCACACGAACGCAACTGGGAGCAGTTCCACTCGCCGAAGAACCTCTCCATGGCAATGATCGCCGAGTGTGCGGAGCTGGTGGAGCACTTTCAATGGCTGAGTGAAGCACAGAGTCAGGATCTGACACCGGAGAAGAAAGAGCAGGTGGCGTTGGAGGCGGCGGATATCCTGATCTATCTGATCCGCTTCTGCGAGCGCCTGGAGATCGATCTGGTGGCGGCCGCCAACCGCAAACTGGCGATCAACGAGCAGCGTTATCCAGCAGCCAAGGTATACGGCGACGCCCGCAGGGCGGACGAATACTAGGAGCCTGTCGGCCTATGGATGTTTCTACTGCGGAAGTGGGAGAGCAGTCCAAATATTCCCCGATTTTCGTTACATAGGCCCACTATACGCCTCAAATCGGGAACCATTTGGCCTCGCTCTCCCACTCCCTCGCTACGATCCCCCATAGTCCGACAGGCTTCTAGGGTTTTCCGGGGCGGCCCAAAACGTGCTGGCCAAACCATCCACAGCGTACGCGACTGCGCCTGCTGCTGCCCTCCGACCAGCCCAGCATCGCTTCGTACTGGCTGGCCACCAGTTTGGCTTCAGGTACCACCGCAGTGATCGCCTCCACCAGAGACAGGCAGCCATCGGGCGTCGGTCGGAGCGTGATCCAGAGCAGATTCAGCTTGAGGTTCAGATCTGCAAACACCACACGCTGTTCAAAGCGGGCAAACACAGACCTGAGCTCATTGATTGCCTGCTCGCGCCTGATCTCCGGCCAGCTGCCGATTTTAGGAATCAACATCATGAAGTCAGGCAGTGCACGGCCGCTCTCATCCCGAGTGGGCACCCGCTGCCACAGCGGCTGACCTGGGATGGGGTGCTGTTGTCGCTGTAGAGAGATACTGGACATCAAGGACTCCCGGCTATTGCTCGGCACCAGTGCCTGACAACAACATAGACCGCTTTGGCGTCTCTGTCATCCCGCTCTCTGCGGGCACGCACGGACCGGAACTAAAGTTTTGCCATGTATTGCCGCCATGGATCTGGTACTGGTGAGATCAATGAGGCGAAGGAGTAACAGCATGAGTGAGATCATTGAACCTGGGGGAGTCTGCTTTCAACAGAGCCCCTGCGGCGTGTTGATTGCCGACGATCAGGGGACGATTCTGCAGATAAACCCGGCTTTGGAAGCGATGCTCGGGGTTCCGGCGGAGCATTTCATCGGCACGACCCGGGAGACCCTGGAACCCGCGGCCTACCGCTGCCTGTTCGACGGTGCGGGCACGATACTTGTTGCCGGGCCGGATGTTAACCAACAGAGATGGCTCTCTTGCACAGAGAGTGAAGGTTCGGCGTATAGCGTCAAATTTTACCTGGATGTCACCGAACAGGTGCTGATGCAGCAACAGATCAGTGCGTTGCAGGAGCAGGTGAATGACCTGACCATCACTGATGCTTTGACCGGTCTCGCCAATCCCCGGGCACTCAGCCGTGCATTGAACTCGCAAGTGACCCGCAGCCGCCGCTACAACAATCCACTCTGTCTCGCGGTGGTGGCACTGGTCGATCATGCCAGTCCGGGAACCAAACTGAGCGACGAAGCGGTTCTCGCTGCCAGCCGCTACTTGCGTGACAGGCTGCGCTGGGTCGATACCATTGCGCGCTGGGATCATGACCACTTCATTATCATCCTCCCGGAGACGGGCGCCGACGACGCTAACGATCTGATTTCCCAGATCAGCGTCGGATTCCTGGAAGATGAAGAGGCTTCCCGGCCGCAAGGTCATCACCTGGAACTGCGTTTCGGTCTGGCGCAGTGGAACAAGGGCAACGACAGCCAGATGTTGATGGACAGGGCGGCGCAGGCGCTCAGCTCGACCCAGGAGATGCTGGTCGCTGTCAGCAATACCTGATGCAGGACCCTGGCCGTCTACCACAGGAGGGAATCGGGCGTAAGGATCTGAACCAAATTTGCCGGCGTTTCACGCTGATTCAGCGGGAGCGCCTGCAGCGGATAGAGCACGAACTGCTGCCCTCCCAACAGGATTTCATCCGACTGTTGCCGCTGCTGTTCCATATCAACCATCCGATGTTACCGGGCTTCGTCAATACCACCACACCCGCGGGCATTCCCAACTTCTCGCCGACGAAACTGCAGCTGTTGACGGCCAAACGGATCAGCCGCAGCTTCGACTACCAGAAACGCGCACGACGCCGCTTCTATATCCAGGGGCTCTACCTGATGGGCAGCATCGGCAGTGTGGCGCATACATTGGGCAGTGATTTCGATGTCTGGCTGTGCCACGATCCGGCGCTCAGGCAGAGTGCGCTGGAGAGTCTGAAAATCAAGGCCAAGCGGATCGAAAGTTGGGCGCAAGCGCTCAACCTGGAGCTCCACATCTTTGTAATGAACGCTGATCGTTTCCGCCGTGGCGAGCGCGAAACACTCTCTTACGATAGCAGCGGAAGCACCCAGAGGCGCCTGCTACTGGAGGAGTTCTACCGCACCGGGGTACTGCTCGCCGGGCGCTATCCGCTGTGGTGGTTGGTGCCCCCGGAGGAGGAGCGGCGCTACAGTGAATATGCCGCAATGCTGCTGCACAAACGCTTTGTCGACCCACTCGACTGCATCGATTTCGGTGGGCTGGAAACGCTCTCCGCTGACGAGTTCTTCAGCGCCGCCCACTGGCAGCTCTTCAAAGGAATCGAGGCACCCTATAAGACCATCCTCAAGTTGTTCCTTACCGAAGCTTACTCCCAGGAGTTTCCGGCGGTGCAATGGCTCTGCCAGGGGGCAAAAGCGGAGATCTACGCCGGTCAGGACAATGCCGATGAACTGGACCCGTACGTACTGCTCTACCGCCGCCTGGAACAGTACCTGAGCGGACGCGGCGAAAGTGCCCGACTGGAACTGGTCAGACGCTGCTTCTATTTCAAAACCGGTCAGAAGCTCTCCCGCAAGCTGGCGGACCGGGAACCCAGCTGGCAGCAGCGGCTGATGGAGCGGCTGTCCCGGGAGTGGCAGTGGAGCCAGGCCGATCTCAGCCTGTTCGACTCCAGGGAGAGCTGGAAAATCGACCGTGTGCTGGAGGAGCGCGACATGCTGGTGCGCGAGCTCACCCGCAGTTTCCGTCTGTTGACCGATTTCGCCCGTACCCATTCCGAGGGGGGCAGTATCGATACCCAGGAGCTCAGCCTGCTCGGACGCAAACTTTACACCGCACTGGAGAAACGACCGGGAAAAGTCGACAGCATCAACCCGGGTATCTCGCGCGACCTGGAGGAGTCCCAACTCTCGCTCCACTATACAGAGGACGCCGGGGAGACATCCGGGTGGCTGCTCTATCTCGGTGAGGTCAATCACGACCAGGCACAGGTAGCCACGCCAATCAAAGCCACCACTGGACTGATCGAGCTGCTTACCTGGTGCCAGCTAAACGGCATCATGGGTCCACACACCCGCATCAGCCTCTATCCGGAAACCTGTCCTGTGACTAAAACCGAGCTGCGCTCCCTGCTCGAGGCGCTGGCGGTGTGCTATCCCAGAGGCATGTACAGCTGCGCCCCACTTGCAGAACTGGCCTCCCAGCCCTACGCGCTTGCCTGCACACTGTTCATCAATGTCGGCACGGATCCGATGGCCCATCTCTCCAGACAGGGTAAGCAGCTGACCAGTAACCGCTGTGACCCGCTCAGCTTCGGTGCCGCCCATGTCTCACTGGTAGCGCAGATCGAACAGCTGGTGCGCACCAGCTGGGGTGAGATACTGCTCTTCATCCACCAGGGGGAGACCGGACTGCTGAAGAGTCTCTGCCACTATCTGCAGCTGCTTCTCTTCAGACCCGCAGGAGATTTACCGGAAGTCACTGCGCACAGCTACTCGTCTGTCCGATCAAAGGGCATCTCGCGCCGGGTTGAGGAGTTGTTCAACCAGGTCAGCCGTGCTTTCAGTCCCACTGGACACGGTCTGCACAGCCGTTATCTGCTGCAGCTGAGCGACAACCATTACCTGATTCACAATAGTCAGGAGCGCTTCTCTTACATCAGGCTATCCTCCCCCGAAGAGCTGACGGATCTGCTGGCACAGCCGCTAACACGGTTTTCTCCGCTGGTGATCGATCCACTGACGCTCACCGAAAGTCCGTTACCAGCAATCTACGCGCTGAACCGACCGGGTATCATCCAGCTCTTCTACTTCGACCACAAGGATCAGACCCAGCTCTATCTGCTGGATGAACAGGGTGCGCTGTTCCAGCAGCAGCTGCCACTCACGGAGGAGTATTACCTGCTACTGCAACAGCAGCGTTTTATCAACAACATCTGTCTGATGCGCAACCTGCAGGAGAAGGAGCCGGCGCATCGTCTGCTCCTCGCAGCACCCGAATTCTTTCGGCTCTCGCAGACTCGTGATGGGTGTTTCATCGCCAATCCCAGCAAACCGCCACGAAACCGGCTCGCCGACGACTATCTGGAACTGCGCCTGCTGAGCGAAGGGCTCAATCTGAATCACGCCTCCTGGGTGTTGCTCAGCGGAGAGCGGGAGTTCTCTTCACTGGAGTATGGTGACCAGCTGTTTCAGCAGGTGGCAGAGCACATCCTCGCGCAGCGTCAGAGCCGGCAGACCTACCCCATCTACCTGACCGGTCTGCAACTCTCCTGCCTCTCCAGTGGGAGCAGCGTATCCACTATGCAGCTGTTCAACCTCAAGCGACGTCTGGAGCAGCGGCTGGGGGAAGCGCTGACGTGTCTGTCGAAAGGTACGGCGAAGCCGGTTAATCCAGTCTGAACGGCACCCGGAGAGAAGCAGTTGGCTTCACCGGTGAGTTGCAGTGAAATCAGGTATATACTGCGGCCAACCTGATTGAGAATGGGAGAAAAAATGCACAGCCGGCCACGTTACCTACCCTGGATAGTGATTGTGCTACTCACTCTGAGCAGCATGCTCAGCGCCTGCGGACAGAAAGGACCGCTCTACCTGCCTCAACCAGACCAGGAGCAACAAGAGAGAGAGGAGTAGTTCAACGCTACAGCAGGTCGCCGCCACCGATCCAGCGCCGGCGCCAGTACGGTTGCTCCAGCTGCTCCTCACGCACCCTGCCACCGCTTGATGGCGCATGAACGAAGCGCCCCTCACCGGTATAGATACCGACATGTCCACCCTTGTAGCTGGTGTCGAAGAAGACCAGATCTCCGGGACGCAACTCAGCAGCAGAGACAGGCGCCGCAAAGCGCATCTGCTGAGCAACGGTTCTGGGTACTGCAACACCCGCCTGGCGATAGCTGTAGTAGACCAGTCCGCTGCAGTCAAAACCGCGTCCCGGTTGGGTGCCGCCAAAGCGATAAGGAACGCCAATCTGGGCGCGGGCAATCTCCACCAACTGCTGACGATCCTGAGTAGTGGCTGACTCCCGCGATGGCTGAACCACCGTGCGCTGCGGCGCAACGGCACAGGCGGTAAGCAGCAGCAGACAGAGGGTGACTGCTCCGCGCGGTAACAAACGACCTGTATCGCTGATCTTTTCGTCAGACATATCAGCTTCTCCATTATTGGTCAGCTTGGAAAGGATTAAGGATGAGTTCCCTGCTCCCACTCAAAAATATAACGTAATTATGCACTTTGACAAAGTTTCTCCGGAGTGGATGATGTATTTAAGCAACCCGATCCGGACTAAAATGAATCTATACCATGCTATCGGGCCACGTCGATGATTCTGGAGTTCACCAAGATGCACGGGTTGGGTAACGATTTTGTCGTTATCGACGCCACTCAACAGCAGATCAACCTCTCCACGGCACAGTATCGCCACCTGGCTGATCGCCATTTTGGCGTGGGTTGTGATCAGGTCCTGTTGATAGAGCCCCCACGAGAAGCGGCGACAGATTTCCACTATCGGATCTTCAATGCCGATGGCGGTGAAGTGGAGCAGTGCGGAAATGGTGCCCGCTGCTTCGCACGCTACGTTCACGATCAGGGTTTGACCGAAAAGAAGGTGATTGAAGTTGGCACGCTTGCTGGTCGGATCCGCCTCTATCTGGAGACGGACGGCAATGTCAGGGTGAATATGGGCATACCGATTCTGGAACCGGCGGCAATACCGTTTCTCGCGGATCGGCGGGCGCCTCTTTATTCCATTGATCTCAAGGGTCGGCGCATCGAGTTGGGCGCCGTTTCGATGGGGAATCCGCATGCGATATTGCAGGTGCCGGATATCGACACAGCCGAGGTGGCTAGCATCGGACCGCTGCTGGAGTGCCACCCAAGCTTCCCGCGCAGGGTCAATGTGGGTTTCATGCAGCGCTGCTCACCCGGCGAGATCCGACTGCGTGTGTTCGAACGCGGCACTGGAGAGACACTCGCCTGCGGCACTGGCGCCTGTGCGGCGGTTGTCCACGGCCGGCTTCTGGGCCTGCTGGAGGAGAGTGTGGTGGTCCATCTGAAGGGCGGGGATCTGCGCATTGTTTGGTCGGGAGAGGGAGAACCGGTCTGGATGAGCGGTCCGGCAGTTCGCGTCTTCCAGGGGCGAATCACGCTTTAGCGGAATACAAATGTCACCAGAGGCTGGTCACCTGATGGAGGAGTAATGCCCCTGTTTCACTATTTGTCTGTTGCATTTTTCTTATTGGTTACCTGGCCGGTACACTTATCAGCCCATGGTGATATTCATCAACAAATCGCCATGCTCAACCGGCAACTGGAGCAAACCGAAACCGCCGATCTACTGCTGAAACGTGCACGCCTCTGGCGTGAAGACGGTAACCTGCCCGCAGCCATGCAGGATATCGAGAGCGCACTGGTGCTGGACCCGAATCATGGCGACGCACTGTTTTGGGGGGCAAAGACAGCATTGGATCAGCAACATCTGCCTAAAGCCGACGCGTTGGCTACACGCTTCTTCACCCAAGTGAAGCTGCAGCAGAATGCGGGCACGTTATCACGCGCTCATCGTTTGTTAGCTGACATTCACCGTGCTGCAAACGATCCTGAGCGGGCTATCCACCATTGGCAACAGTATCTGGCTTTGCAATCGTCGCCTGACCCAGACAGCTGGCTGGAATTGGCTGAATTGCTATTGCAGCAACAAGGTTTCAATGCTGCACGGCTGATCCTGCAGCAAGCACTGCGCAAATCTGCTGGCAATACTGTCATTCAACAACGCCTGGTGGAAATGGCGATATCCGCACGCGCTTACCCGGTTGCTCTGGAGATGCTGGATCAGCAATTGCTGAATGCGGTTGCGATACGCAAGGTCAATCTGTTGCTGCAAAAAATGGAAGTACTGAACTTGCAGGGTGAAATGGAGCAGGCGCAACGGGTTCACCGACTGGCAAAAGCAGCTTTTGCACAGTTGCCTGCCAATCGCCGGAATCTGCCTGCAGTGCGGCAATTACAGCAGCAGCTGCAATAATTATCGAATTAGTCTGGGTTAGTATGTTTGCTACCGGTGAAGTGTCTGAATCCAACCCTGAGGGCCTATCCGTGCTTTGTGCACGGTGGCAACAAATCTTGAAATCACGTGGAAGCGGTGGGTAAAGACAGGACAAACCCGGTCGTCTTTTTACCGCTTGGATAAATTGGTCAGTTGTGTGCACAACCGTTGGGGCAGAACACGAACAGACGGATTGCGACCGGGAATCATGCGGAGATATATGGCTGGGTTAGTACTTGTCTTCACTGCGTCGCGGGTCTGGCCTTGCTCCAACCGCTGGGATCAGCGGTACTCCTTCACCTGTCGTCGGTGCTCAAACATGTGGCAGCCAATCCGCTACGGTGCTGTATTGCTGCTGGCATTTTTACTGACGGGCAGATTGTTGGCCGCCGAACCAGAATTCATTGCCAAAGGGGCAATCTGGAGATATCTCGATAACGGTTCTGACCAAGGCACGGCCTGGCAGGTGAATACGTTTGACGACAGTAGTTGGCAGAGTGGGGCCGCCCAACTGGGCTATGGGGATGGTGATGAAACGACGGTAGTCGGCTACGGTTCGAGCAGCAGTTCCAAATACATTACCACCTATTTCCGGTTTCAATTCCACGTGCAGGATGCGTCGCAATATCAGCAATTGCAACTGGACCTGCTGCGGGACGACGGAGTGGTGGTTTACCTGAATGGTTCGGAGGTATTGCGTGACAACATGCCATCCGGAGCCATCACCTACCAGACGCTTTCCAGCAGCACCATTGCCGGTTCCGATGAATCCCTGTTCACCCGACACGAACTATCCAGCGCGGATTTGATAACTGGTACCAATACGCTGGCGGTGGAAGTGCATCAACGCGACGGCATCAGTTCCGACATCAGTCTCGATCTGGCGCTGACCGGTGTGACCGGTAACAGGTTGGCCAATGTCATTCGTGGCCCATATCTGCAACTGGCGACCAGCAACAGTATGACGATTCGGTGGCGCACCGATGTGGCGACCGACAGTCAGGTGCAGGTCGGTACCAGTGTTGACAATCTGGCGATGGTAGTTGATTCGGCCAGCCAAACTACCGAGCATGAACTGAGTGTGACCGGGCTGGATCCCGCAACCACTTATTACTATGCCATCGGTAGCAGTGGCTTAACCCTGCTCAGTGGTTCCGACTACCGCTTTCGAACTTCACCCGCTACGGGCAGCCGTGTGCCTACCCGTCTTTGGGTGATTGGGGACTCCGGTACGGCCAATCGCAATGCGCAGGCAGTGTATGACGCTTATCGCCATGTAACCGGTGCAGCCCATACCGATTTGTGGCTGATGCTGGGAGACAACGCCTATCTCAACGGTACGGATGACGAATACCAAAGCGCCGTATTTGATCTCTATCCGGAATTGTTACGGCAGACGCCACTGTGGCCTACTCTGGGAAATCATGATGGTTACAGTGCGGACTCCGCTAGTGAAAGTGGCCCTTATTACGATATTTTCACATTACCGCGCCAGGCCGAAGCCGGTGGATTGACTTCCGGTACTGAAGCCTATTATTCCTTCGATTACGCCAATATGCATTTCATTGTGCTGGACTCCTACGAAACCAGCCGCACCAGTGATGATGCCATGATGCAATGGCTGGAAGCCGATCTGCAAAATACCACCGCCGACTGGATCATCGCGTTCTGGCACCACCCGCCGTACAGCAAGGGTTCGCACGACTCTGACACCGATAGCCGCATGACCGATATGCGCGCCATCGCGTTACCGATTCTGGAAAGTTACGGGGTGGATCTGGTGCTGACCGGACATAGTCATGCCTACGAGCGTTCCAAGCTGATCGGCGGGCACTACCAGAGCTCCGATACCTTCAGCAGTGCCTATGAAATAGATGCAGGCAGTGGCCGCGCTGACGATACCGGCATCTACCAAAAGCGCTCGGACAGCGCCTATTCAGGCGCTGTGTACGTGGTGGCGGGCAGCTCCGGGCAGGTCAGTCCCAGCGGCAATCTGAACCATCCGGCGATGTACCTGTCGCTGCGGGAACTGGGATCGATGATTCTGGAAGTGGATGGTTTGACCCTGAATGCCAGTTTCATTGACGACAAAGGTGCGCAACAGGATTATTTCACCCTCGACAAGCAGGATGTACCGAACCACGATAATGGCACCCTGACGCGCTCCGCCGGTTGTGGTCTGATAGCGAGTTCCGGGCGAGGCTACCGGCAGATCACCTCATCAGGTAAGACGCGCCAGTATTACCTGTCGGTACCCGCCAACTACGATCCCGACAAGGCTTATAACCTCGTGTTCGGAATGCACGGATTGAATAACGACGGTATCCGGATGCGCGATTATTTGCGACTGGAAGATACAGCACCAGCCGCTGATACCCTCTTTGTTTACCCGGATGCGTTGCAACGCCAATGGCCGGAATTTGGCAACAACAGCTATACCGGATGGCTGCTCAAGCACGAGGACAATGAAGATTTTGTGTTGTTCGATGACATTCTCGCCGAGCTCGAGAACGATTATTGTATCAACTCCACGCGGGTTTACGTCACCGGACAAGGCTCCGGAGGCGATGTTACCAGCAGTCTGGCCTGTGCGCGCGGCAACAGGATTGCGGCAGCGACAGGGGTCGCCATCAACGGTGATTTCTTTTTTACCGGCGTTAATGGCTACGAAGAAACCTACCCAACACTCACTTATATGGATTGCCAGCGTTCCGTACCCATGATCACCTACCGGGGAGCCAATGATGTTTATCAGGCCGGTAAATCCAGCGACTGGTGGTATGGCGTCAACCAATGCAACAGCCCGGCGGGTAACGCCAGCAAGGAGAGTATCCCCAGCAATGGCCGTTACGAAGACAGCGGTTGTATTGCACCAAACATTTACGTGCGTTACTCCAACATCAGTCCGTACATGGCGGGCGATGATCACCAGATTCCGCAGAACTTCGAATCCGAAACCATGAGCTTTTTCCTGAGTCACGCATTACCTGCCGCTGATAGTGATGGCGACGGTGTAGCAGATGACCAGGATGCGTTCCCGAACGATCCGGACGAATCGGTGGATACGGATGGTGATGGCTTGGGCAATAATTCTGATACCGATGATGATGACGATGGTATGCCGGATATCTGGGAAATTACCAACGGACTCGATCCGCTGAATGCCGATGATGCAACGCAGGACAAGGATGGTGATGGAGCCACTAATCTGGAGGAGTATCAGTTGGGCGGTGATCCGAACGATGCTGCGGATGGAAATGGTCCAGCAGTAAAAATCTTTCCTGCTCTTCTGGAGCTGTTATAGTGAATCGGGTGGGCTTGAGCTTTAACCCGCACAACCCAATTGATCAGAGATGCTGAAAATGAAAGTGATAATCTTTGCTTGCATGCTGACAGTCGTATTCATTACAAATTTTGCCAGAGCGAATGACGATTCCGGCATCATCATCATTCCGGTGATTAAAGTGCCTAGTGGCGATGCAACGGCGGAAGATGTGCTAACGGGTAAGAGTTTTTCAAATGCGAATGCCACTGGAATAAACGGTACCATGCCAGATAATGGGGCAGTCCATCTGATCCCCGGCACAACCCTCGAACCCATTCCAGCGGGCTATCACAATGGTTCCGGCAGTGTGGCCGGCGATACTGATCTGGTGGCAAGCAACATCCAAAGCGGTGTGGAGATTTTTGGTGTCATCGGCTCCAACTCCTGGAAACCAGATTGCAGCAGTGGCACCCTGAATGGCACTCGTTGGTGTGATAACGGAGACGGATCGGTAACCGATTTAACCACAGGATTGATTTGGATGAAAAATGCTTCCTGGGGATTGAGATATCCATTCTGGGGAAATTCTTTATCTGTCACGAATGCACACGATCGAGCGGCTGTGGTAAAAAACGGGACACCTCCGACACTTACCGATGGTTCTGGCGAAGGGTACTGGCGTTTACCGACATTATCTGAGTTGACTCATTTAGCAAATGGTGTGGAACAGGTCCGGTCAGACACGCCACGCGCATTTTCCGGCGTGCAGGCAGACAGCTATTGGTCATCCACCACTCTTTCCAGCCCGGCTGCGCACATGGCATGGTATGTCGACCTCGATTCCGGAGCCGTGAACTCAGGGTATAAAGCCAACTACAACTATGTGTGGCCAGTAAGGAGTGCGCGGTAAATACTGATCCGGTCGCCGCAGGCAATTACTCGCCTACGGCTCCCTCTGTACATGAGACGCCTGTTTCTCGCATCCGGCTCCTCAGACTGTGGAGATGGCGGTCGAGTGTAAACCGGTCACGGTATTCGTGATCGGACCCGAATGGCGCCAAGTTATTCCGGTGGATTCGAAGCCTGGCGGACATGAAGAGGAAAAAATGCTGGGAAAAAATGAAATTCCTGAGACGCTTGTTTTTTCAATCTGCCGAAAAAGGAGAGGCCGGAGAGGGAGATCTCCGGCCTTCCGACACAACAACCGAACCGACTTTTTAGCTATTTGGCCTTGAGCCGCTCGGCCTCCTGCGGCCAGGTCGAGGTGTCGTACCTGGCATAACCCGCTCCTTCACTCAATAACAGCGCTTTGATCTCGTCTGCTGACATCGCCGCCAGCGCAGCATAGCTGGTGATTCCTCTCTTCTGCAGCACCGCGGACAATTTGGGACCGATGCCGGAGATAGCGGTGAGATCATCCGCTGCCGCGGCCTGCGGCTCAACGACTGCTTTGATCGTCCAGGCCTTCTCTCCGGTGTCATCTTTCACCGCAGTGCGCTTGGCCGGAGCCGCTTTCGTTTTATTCGGTTGCGTCACGCCGGCCCTGGTTGGTTTGGGCGGCGCGACCACCGTCTCCCCAAGTCGTTTTTTTACGTAGGCTCCCGGTGCATCTTCCAGTGCTTTGAAATTGCCACTACCCGGTACACGTGCTGCCACCATTTCGCCGCTCATCGGTGCAATCCAGCGTTGCCACTCAGGCCACCAGGAGCCTGGGAGTTTTTCCGCACCCGCCGCCCACTCTTCAGGATCTGCCGGCAGTTCATCTGTGACGCGATAGTCATATTTTTCCGCTTCCGGCGGATTGATGATACCGGCAATATGACCGGAACCACCCAGGATAAAACGCACCGGGCCTGAGAAGAGCTGAGCACCCGAGTAGGTGGACAACCAAGGAGCGATATGATCCTCCACCGTGGAGACGAAACAGCTCGGAACATCCACCGTGGTAAGATCGATCGGTGTCTCTTCGATCGCCAGCTCGGCTTTGCACAGACGGTTGTTCAGGTACATGTTGCGCAAATACCAACTGTGCATCTTGGCGGGCATGCGCGTGGAATCGGAGTTCCAGTAGAGCAGATCGAACGGACGCGGATCGTTTCCAAGCAGGTAGTTGTTGATATAGAACGACCAGATGAGGTCGTTGGCCCGCATCAGGTTGAAGGCGCCTGCCATCGAAGAGCCTTCGAGATATCCCTCCTTGTTCATCCGCTCTTCGAGAGAACCGATCTGATCTTCATCGATAAACACGCCGAGTTCCCCAGGTTCAGAGAAATCGATCATCGTGGTGAAATAGGTCGAACTCTTGATTCGCTTGTCTCCGTGTGCCTTCATGTAGGCCAGTGTGGTGCTCAACAGCGTACCACCGATGCAGTAGCCGATGGCATTCATCTCGCTCTCGCCGGTAATCTGCTCCACCACATCGGTGGCGACCAGCACGCCTTCTTTAAGATAAGTATCAAAGCCGATATCGCTGTAGCTTTCGTCTGGATTCACCCAGGAGATAACGAATACCGTATGCCCCTGCTCCACCAGCCACCTGAGCAGCGAGTTCTTCGGCTGCAGGTCCATGATGTAAAACTTGTTGATCCACGGAGGCACCACCAGCAGTGGCCGTTTGTACACCCGCTCCGTGGTTGGTGTGTACTGGATGAGTTGGAACATCCGGCTCTGAAACACCACCTTTCCAGGGGTCACCGCGACATTCTTGCCCAGCTCAAAAGCGTTGGTATCGGTCATCTGGATCTTGAGTATGCCCTGACCCCGCTCCAGGTCTTCCATCATGTTTTTCAGTCCATGCACCAAGCTTCCGCCCTTGGTTTCCAAAATCCTTTGCAAGACAGCTGGGTTGGTCGCAGCGAAGTTGGTCGGTGACATCGCGTCCAGCAGACGCTCGGTAAAAAACTGCACCTTCTGTGCAGTGTGTTTGTCCAGACCATCGACGTCCGCAACCAAGCTGCGCAACCACTGGGAGACCAGCAGGTAGGACTGTTTGATGGTTCGGAAAATCGGCTCTTTGGCCCAATCTTCATGGTGGAATCGGCGGTCCCCCCGCGCTTCCTTAATCACCGGTTCGGTCTCTATTCCCATCAATCCCATCGCACTGCGTTGATAGAGATGCAGCGCGTTCTGCCAAAACTCCATGTTTTTCTGGGCCATTTGGGCTGGATTCTGAATCGCCGCGGCAAACCACTCGCGGTAGAGCTCACTGAGATTGAAAGGATCCAGATTCATCTGTTCATAGGTTTTGGAAAAATCGGTCATCATATTCTCGACTGTTTTAAAGTTCTGCAGCAGACCCTCAGTCAACTTTTCAATATCGAGATTATTGAAATCCAGTGCGGTTGATTCTCTCATGCTCAGCTCATCCTCGGTCTAGTTATCTCTCACGTCGTGTCAACTCGGTTCTCTGCGGACACGGTTCTTCGTCTGGTTTCTGACTGCTAGCCGGACAAAGCAGGCTGGCAGATGATCCTTTCAGATACAGCAATTTATCACGGCCGGACCGTTTAAGGGTCGTCTCCCGAGGGCACTTTTCCCACCTGCATAAAACAGACTGGCCTCTCCCGCCAGCTGACTTGGGAGAGGCCAGAGAGTTCAAGTTGCTCAGCCCAGTTTGCTGATGGCCTCTTTGATCTCCTTGATGCTGGCCAGAAAACGCTCATTGACCTGCTTCATCACCGCTTCCTGACTGCTCTTGACCAGTTCGCTCAACTCAGCCGAGTTGGCCAGCGCCTTTTCAACGGCTGAATGGATCAGCTCTGCCTGTTTCTCGGCCAGATCCTTCGGATTGGCGGAGCTGGCCAGCCCTTTGGCTGCCTCGGTGGCATCCGCCATAGCCTGTTGCAGCATCTCCGATTGACACTTCAAAAGTTCCTGAGTACCGGAAAAGGCGGCCTGGTTGGCACTCACCAGCGCTTCCATGTTCTTTTTCTGCGACTCCAGGAAAGCGGCGCTGTCGAAATTGGGCAGCTGATAAGCACTGAAAGCACCCTGCATCTGCTTAACGAATGCCTGGGGATCATAGCTCTTGAGCAGGCTGGTGAAGTCGAAGGGGTTGTTCTTCTGCGATGTCATGGTGTCTGTCCTATCGATGTTGATTAAAAACTGTTGTGATTGCTGCACTGCACAATACTGGATTGTATTATCGGAAGAACGATGGATGCGGTCAAGTTTTTTTTGTGCGGTGCACAAAAAAAACTTGACCGCTTGCTTGTATGGCTTTTCCGTTCTCTCTCAGGCGGTTGGGGATCCTACTCTGGCAGTTTGGAATGAAAATTAAAGGTAATGGATGCAGATAGTGAAACTAACCTGCTTTTACGACCCACGACTGCGCAAGCCGTTCCTCTGTCTTGGTGAACATCACGCTTTTTTAACCTGTCCGACTCTCCACAACCCGCAGTAAAATGTGTTGGACGACACTCCCTGTATGAAGTTGTTTCCCCGGATTCCAGAGTGGTACAGGGAAACACCTTCGACTGTCATTTTGCGTCAACAGACTGCTTGCGGATGGGTATCCACAAAGTGTTTGAGTACGAGTTTCAGCGTAATTGCGTGACGCTTGTCACCCCGTTTCTCAGCCATCTCGATATCATCCAGAATAATCCGTCTTATTCTGGGTACTCCATCATCCGTATGGATCAGATAGCATCCAAGTTCGGTAGCAACGATTTCCGGAATATGCTCGTGCTCTGCTATCGCCTCCACCTCCTCTTCAGTCAGTTCACACAGACCTACACAATCCTCATAAGTCAACATCTCATTCACCTCCCTCACGCTCTCCTGACTTTAAGGTTAGTGCTACGTGATCTTCATCTAAAGACCCTGCAGGACGATGTTTGCTTTTGCATGATCCATATCAACAGACATGCCTTTTTCAGCTTATTTTCCAGTGATAAAAGTCGCAGCATTTTTCACTGAATCCAGGTGAACCGCACCGATTTTCAAGCGAAGTGAAGGTAAGGTACACTTTCGGCAGTGCGCCGCAGTGCGCAGCCAAAGCATGTGGTAAGATGGAGTGGAATCAAACGGCCCGTGTGGATAAATGGAGTGACGGATCGCATCCATGAGGGGAGAATCGGAATATGAACCTGCAGTCTGAACAACCCTGTGAAACGGAAGACCGTGATGAATTGGTTTCGATTCATCTGAAGGATAATCCGGATTATTTTCTCCGCCATCCCGAAATATTGAAACATCTGGAACTCCCACACAGCAGTGGTGATGCGGTCTCACTGATCGAACGACAGGTCAAGGTATTGCGTGAAGAGGCTGCCAGCTATCAGCACAAGCTGGAAAAACTGATCAGTGTCGCCAAGGAGAACGAAGAACTCAACCGACGTCTTCATCATCTCACCCTGACCTTGATCGCTGCTGCCACTTTCGACGAAGTGGTCAACGCGCTGGAAGATGAGTTTCACGATGATTTTCAGGCAGAGGCGATGGAACTGCACCTCTTCTCGGCCGCGAAAGCCGATCGTGAACTCAATCCTGATCTCGATGGCTTTGCCCAATTCCTCGATGCTGCGGTACCTCAATGCGGCCATCTTCCGCATGCCAAACTCGAATATCTGTTCGGACCACAGGCCGCGCAAATCCGCTCTACCGCGTTGATTCCGATCAAAGCCCAGGGACTGCTCGGACTGCTAGCCTTCGGTAGTAACAGCGACCACCGCTTTCACCCCGAGATGGGCACAGAATACCTGACCCGTCTGGGGGAGATCGTCAGCAAAACGCTAGAGGTGGTGTCGGAACCCGGTCTTTGACACCGCCTCCCCCCCTGCAGGATTGGCTGGCGCGTTTTGTTCGCTACCTGCGCCATGAGCGACGGCTCTCCGAGTACACTGTGAGCAGTTATCAGCGGGATCTCGAACGCGCAGCCCGCTGGTGCAACGAGCGCGGCCTGCACTGCTGGGCCGATCTCAGCCAGCAGCATGTCCGTGAACTGGTTGCCGGCCGTCACCGTGTCGGTATCTCCGGCAAGAGCCTGCAGCGCGAACTCTCCGCGCTACGCAGTCTGTTTCGCTATCTGGTGCGGGAAGAGGAGGTGGTGCTGAACCCGGTTCAGGGAGTCAGGGCACCGAAAGTCCGTTGTCGCCTGCCGATTACACTCGACGTCGACCAGCTGGGCCGATTGCTCGACGTGGGCGCCACCACACCCCTGGAAGTGCGTGATCTGGCGATGATGGAGCTGTTCTACTCCTCTGGCCTGCGTCTGGCGGAACTGATCTCGCTCGAGCTGCAGCAGATCTCAACAGACGACCCGATACTGGTAGTAACCGGTAAAGGTGCGAAAACCAGGCGGGTTCCGATCGGCAGCATGGCGCTGCAGGCGCTGCAGCGCTGGATCCGGGTGCGCCCGGAACTCGCTGCTGTTGATGAAACAGCACTGTTCGTCAGCCGCAGGGGGCACCGTATCCACCCACGCACGGTACAACAGCGGATCACACGCTGGGGGGTGGCTAATAGTGCCGCCGGCCACTTACATCCGCATCTGCTGCGCCACTCGTTCGCCAGCCATCTGCTGGAGTCGTCAGGAGACCTGCGCGCGGTACAGGAGTTGCTTGGCCATGCGGATATCAGTACCACCCAGATATACACTCACCTGGATTTTCAACACCTTGCCCAAGTCTACGACAACACCCACCCGCGTGCCCGAAAAAAACGCAGCTGAGGCTGTTACCAGCCAGCCGGCGGTGAACAACCGGTACTTGAAATAGAAACTGAACTCCCCAACCTTGATCGGTTAGAATTGACCGGGTGAACGACCGGTTCGCCCCATTACCCCTCGGATTCGCACACGTTTCCTCGTTGCAGTGAACAACCCGATACGTAACGGGAATCGGAAGTGAGGTGGCGGACCACCATGGTGCCGACCGAATGGAATACGCTCCTGTCGTCCCAACGCATGCCGGAATGATGCTGTCAAGGAGATAATCAGTAACAGTCAGTGCCGGGAGGAGCGGAGTAATCGCTGGGGAAGTTTCGGGTTGAACACCCCGCGTTCACTTAACCGAATTCACAGAACCGCCTGTCGCATCCAGCGGTTGTGATCAGAAGATCAAAAATGAGGTAAACAGCGTGGAGCCAATCAAAGGCACAACAATTCTCT
Organism: Chromatiaceae bacterium; assembly: GCA_024235215.1. GTDB lineage: Bacteria > Pseudomonadota > Gammaproteobacteria > Chromatiales > Chromatiaceae > HKST-UBA178. The sequence continues at coordinate 86,290 of JACKMU010000004.1, forward strand.
CTATCCGACGCAACGGCAAGGTGGTGATCGGTGGGGATGGCCAAGTCTCGATGGGAAACACGGTAATGAAGGGAAACGCGCGCAAGGTACGCCGACTCTATCAGGAGAAAGTGTTGGCCGGATTCGCCGGAGCCACCGCGGACGCCTTTACCCTGTTTGAACGGTTTGAAGGTAAACTGGAGAAGTATCATGGCCACCTGACCCGCGCTGCGGTCGAACTGGCGAAGGATTGGCGTACCGACCGCTCTCTGCGACGGCTGGAGGCGCTGCTGGTCGTCGCCGACCGCAGGAGTTCGCTGATCATCACCGGCACCGGCGACGTGATCGAACCGGAGGAGAGCCTGATGGCGATCGGTTCCGGCGGCCCGTTCGCATTGGCCGCCGCCCGGGCGCTGCTGCAGAACACCAACCTGAATGCACCTGAAATCGTGGAGAAAGCGCTGGGAATCGCCGCCGACATCTGCGTCTATACCAATCATAATCTGACTATCGAGGAGTTGGACGCCGAACTATGAGCGTCTTCTGTCATGCCTGAACTAACCCCCCAAGAGATCGTCCGCGAATTGGACAAACACATTATCGGTCAGGACGCCGCCAAACGATCGGTCGCGATCGCACTGCGCAACCGCTGGCGTCGCAGCCAGGTAGCCGAAGAGTTGCGCAACGAGATCACGCCAAAGAATATCCTGATGATCGGTCCGACCGGCGTCGGTAAGACCGAAATCGCGCGACGCCTGGCGAAACTGGCCAACGCGCCATTTATCAAAATTGAAGCGACCAAATTCACCGAGGTGGGCTATGTGGGTCGCGACGTCGAGTCGATCATCCGCGATCTGTGCGATTCAGCGATGAAGATGGTGCGCGAACAGGAGATGGAAAAGGTCCGGGACAAAGCGGCTGACGCCGCAGAGGAGCGGATACTTGATGCCCTGCTTCCACGTCCGAAGCAGAACAGCTGGGAGACCGAGAGTGACCGCGCCGCAAACAGCGACTCCGAAACCCGCAACAAATTCCGGGTAAAGATCCGCAACCGCGAGTTGGACCACAAAGAGATCGATATCGAGGTGAGCAGCAGTCCACTGGGAGTCGAGATCATGGCACCTCCCGGGATGGAGGAGATGACCAGTCAGTTGCAGGGACTGTTTCAGAACATCGGTGGTGGCCGCATGCGTAAACGCAAGCTGAAGATCAAGGATGCGTTGAAGATTCTGCAGGATGAAGAGGCATCCAAACGGATCAACGATGAGGATCTGAAACTGCGCGCGCTGGAGATGGTGGAACAGAACGGTATCGTGTTTCTTGACGAACTGGATAAAGTGGCGCGCCGCTCCGAGTATGGAGGCCCGGATGTATCCCGCGAAGGGGTGCAGCGTGATCTGCTCCCACTGGTGGAGGGGTGCACCGTCTCGACCAAGCAGGGCATGGTGAAAACCGACCATATTCTGTTCATCGCTTCCGGTGCGTTTCACTTGGCCAAGCCCTCAGACCTGATCCCGGAGTTGCAAGGACGCCTGCCCATCCGGGTCGAACTGAACGCACTGACCAGTGACGATTTCGTGCGGATTCTGACCGAGCCGGACGCCTCCCTGACCGATCAGTACAAGGCGCTGCTAGCCACTGAAAATGTGCAGTTGACCTTTTCCGATGAGGGTATTCAACGCATTGCCGAGATCGCATGGCAGGTCAACGAGAGCACCGAGAATATCGGCGCGAGACGTCTGCACACAGTAATGGAACGGTTGCTGGAGAGCATCTCTTTCACCGCCAGCGAAGTTCCGGGCTCAGCCATCAACATCGATGCCAAGTACGTCGACAATAACCTCAAAGAGCTTGCCGCGAACGAGGACCTGAGCCGGTACATACTGTGACGACAGGTTTCGCCGGGGATCCCCGGCAGCTGCGCCACACTCAATTATCAATACAGGAACGATCAGCCATGTCGAAGCATATCCCCACAGAACTCAACCTGCACCGTCAATCCCGCATCCTGGAAGTCACATTCAATGATGAGGCCCATTTCAATCTGCCGTGTGAGTACCTGCGGGTCTATTCCCCATCAGCCGAGGTGCAGGGCCATGGCCCCGGACAGGAAGTGCTACAGCTGAATAAAGAGGATGTGAACATCGACCGGATTGATCCGGTGGGTAATTATGCGGTCTGCCTCCATTTTGACGACGGCCACAATACCGGCATCTACTCCTGGGATACGCTCTATGAGCTGGGTGCCAGCCATCAGCAGAAGTGGCAGCAGTATCTGGAACGGCTGGAGGCGGCTGGACACAAACGGAAAGGCTCCAATTGAGATGAGTGAGGAGCATACGACCCATTTCGGTTACGAACAGGTCGGGATTGGCGAAAAAGCGGAACGCGTGCGCGCGGTATTCGATTCGGTTGCCACCCGTTACGACCTGATGAACGACCTGATGTCGCTGGGCATTCATCGGCTGTGGAAGCGGTTTGCGGTAGAGCTGGCCGGTATCCGGCCGGGCCAACGAGTGCTCGATCTGGCCTCGGGCACCGGCGATCTGGCAGCCCGCTTTGCCGGCCTGACCGGACCCGACGGACTGGTGGTGATGTCCGATATCAACGCTGCAATGCTGACCCAGGGGCGTCTGAAAATGGCCGATCAGGGTCTGGTGGGTAACCTGGTCTACGCTCAGATCAATGCCGAACATATCCCGTTTTCCGACAACACTTTCGACTGCATTACCATCGGTTTCGGCCTACGCAACGTCACCAACAAACCGCTGGCGTTGGAGGCGATGTACCGGGCACTCAAACCAGGGGGAAGAGTGCTGGTGCTCGAGTTTTCCCGGCCGGTAAACAGACCGCTCAAAACTGTATATGACATCTACTCCTTTAAACTGCTCCCGCTGCTGGGCAGACTGGTGGCAAACGATGAACGGAGCTACCGTTATCTGGCGGAGTCTATCCGTATGCATCCCGACCAGGAGCAGCTCAGGCAGATGATGGAGGAGGCCGGACTGGAAAAATGCGACTACCACAACCTGACCGGTGGTATCGTCGCCATCCATCGGGGCTTCAAGTTCTGAGCCACGGAAGATAGGCAGTCGACAATGGACGGGCAAAAACCATGAGCTTCTCGGCATTCGCCTACGCAGGACTGGAGACAGCCTTTAACCAATATCTCGAATTGGATGAGCACGCCCACCAGGCGATGACCAAACTGCACGGGCGCATCATCGCTATCGAGATCCTCGGTCTGGGAAGTACGCTCTATCTTGTTCCCGGTCCGCAGCGCGTACAGATACTGGAGGCGTACGAAGGTGCGCCCGACTGCTGCATCAGCGGTACACCACTGGCATTGGCCAGGATGAGAGACAGCCGTGCCAGCGACCAGCTCTTCTCAGGAGCGGTGGAGATCAGTGGCGACACCGAGCTGGCGCACCAGCTGAGCAAGATACTGAGCGGAATGGAGATCGACTGGGAGGAGCAACTCTCCCGCTTCACCGGTGATCTGATCGCACACCGGTTGGGCAATCTGCTGCGCAGAGCACGCGCCTGGGGTGTGGAATCCAGCACCACCCTGGGACTGGATATTCAGGAGTATCTGCAGGAGGAGTTGCGCCTGCTGCCAGGGCGGTCTGAAATCGAGGAGTTCCTCAACGCTGTCGATACGCTGCGCGATGATGCGGAACGGCTGCAGGCACGTCTGGACCAGCTGCTCAGTCAGGGGGACAAAACGGAATGATCCGTCCGTCGGAGGCCTTCAGGCTGATCCATATCAATTGGATACTACTGCAGCATGGCCTTGATGAGGTGATACTGGCGCTGCATTTCTTCCGGCCGCTGCGTTTCATCCTTTACCTGAACCCTTGGTACTGGATCCGGCACAAAAAACTGCCGCCTTATCCGGTTCGTATCCGGCGTGCGCTGGAAGAGCTTGGACCCATCTTCGTTAAATTTGGACAGATTCTCTCTACCCGCAGGGATCTGTTGCCCGAACAGATAAGCAATGAACTGGCCAGACTCCAGGACGCAGTGCCGCCGTTTCCTGGAAAACAGGCACGGCAGATCGTCGAACAGGCTTTTGGTCGGCCGGTCGAGGAGCTGCTGGATGAGTTCGACGAGACCCCGCTGGCATCCGCATCGATTGCCCAGGTTCATACGGCACGGTTGAAGAACGGAAGAAAGGTGGTGGTCAAGGTGTTGCGCCCCGGTATAGAGAAGATCATTCGGCGCGATGTCGGTCTGCTCTTTCTGATCGCCGGGCTGGCCAACCGCTATTGGAGCGAAGCCCGACGCTTGCGGCCACTGGAGGTGGTGGAGGATTACAAGAAGACCATCCTCGACGAATTGGATCTGCATCGCGAGGCCGCGAACGCAGCGCAACTGCGCCGCAACTGGGAGGGGAGCGAACTGCTCTATGTTCCGGAAATCTTCTGGGATTTGACGCGCAAGAATGTGCTGGTGATGGAACGGATCACCGGCACACCGGTGGGTGAGGTCGAGGCCCTCAAGGCCCAGGGCATCAGTATGCGCCAGCTGGGTGAACGGGGTGTGGAGATCTTTTTCACCCAGGTTTTCCGGGACAATTTTTTCCATGCGGACATGCACCCGGGAAATATTTTCGTCGAGCCCGACGGGCGTTATATCGCAGTCGATTTCGGCATCGTGGGTTCGCTCACCCAGGCCGATCAGCGCTATTTGGCGGAGAACCTGCTCGCTTTCTTCAATCGTGACTACTTCCGCGTGGCAGAGCTGCACGTCGAATCGGGCTGGGTTCCGCGCAACACCCGGGTGGATGAGTTTGAATCGGCGATTCGCTCGGTGTGCGAGCCCATCTTCAACAAACCGCTCAGCGAGATTTCGTTCGGACACTTCCTGGTTCATCTGTTCCAAACCGCGCGTCGCTTCCACATGGAGATTCAGCCACAGCTGGTACTGTTGCAGAAGACGCTGCTCTACATCGAAGGGCTCGGCCGTCAGCTCTACCCACAGCTCGACCTGTGGACCACCGCCAAGCCGTATCTGGAGCGTTGGATGGAGGAGCAGGTTGGACCCAAGGCATTCTCACGTAAACTGCGGAAGAATCTACCCAAGATTGCGGAGCATGCTGCAGACATGCCACTGCTGCTGCACAAACTACTTAAAGACGCTGCCGAACATCGGCTGGAGCTGCAGTGGAAATCGGAAGAGTTGCAGCAGCTGCGCAAGCAGCTTCAGCAGGCGAACAGCAACAACATCTGGGCAGTGAGCGGGAGCGCGATGCTCATCTCCGGTGCACTGCTGCTTACCTTGGGGCCGAGCATTCTGCTGCCGGCATCGGTAGTGACCGGGGCCGGTATCGGCCTTGGCTCGGCCGGTGGATTGCTGGTGATTCGTGCATTGCTGCGAACCTGATGCACTTTTTTCCCATTCACGCCGGATAATGGGATTACCGATGCGGTTCAATTCAGCCAGTAGCCCGACGCTCGCCTCGCAGCCCCATAAACTAACTGAATCTGCCTATCCAGTTAGGGTGCTTCATCCGGCTTTTTTGCAGACACCATATTCTCGCGTTTGACGCCCAACCAGAGCGCCAGCGGACTGGCTACATAGATAGAAGAGACAGTACCGATCAGGATTCCAATGATCAACACCAGCGAGAAACCGTGCAGCGCGGGGCCGCCAAGAAAGTAAAGTGCAACGACCACAAGCAGGGTAGTCACGCCAGTCATCAACGTTCGGGACAAGGTTTGATTGATCGATGCGTTCATCACCTCTACCACTGTTGCGGAACGCATGCGGCGGAAGTTTTCGCGGATGCGATCGAACACCACAATGGTGTCATTGAGCGAATAACCAATTACCGCGAGTACCGAAGCTAGGACATTCAGGTCGAACTCCAGCCTGAAGAGAGAGAAAACACCGATGACAAACAGCGCATCGTGCACGGTTGCCAACACCGCGCCGAGTGACAGGCGCCACTCGAAGCGCAACGCCACGTAGATCAGAATTCCGATCAGCGCGAAGAGCATGGCCAGTCCACCCTGCTCAGCGAGTTCATCTCCCACTTGCGCACCGACGAATTCAACTTTTCGCATTTCGATTGTGCCACGGCTTGCCGACTGAAGAACCGAAAGCACCTGTTTGCTGAGTTCACCACTCTGCTCGCCGCTGCGCGGTGACAGCCGCACAATCAGGTCGCGGGTTGAGCCGAAATGCTGTACCACAGCGTCAGCGAACCCACCTTCGGTCAGAGCCTCCCGAACTAGCCCGAGCTCTATAGGTTCCGGTGCGCTCAGTTCGATCAGCGTCCCACCCGTGAAATCCAATCCCAACTCCAGACCGCGAAAGAAAATTGACCCAAGGCTGACTGCGATAAACAGAGCAAGCGTCAATGCCATTAGACGGCGCTGCCCCATGAAGTCGATATGGGTTTCATTACTAAATAAACGCATGATTAAACAGACCTTTGCGGAGCATCGCTGTCTTGGAACGGGATGGTATCAGGGAGGGTGTCAGGAGAACCCTGGCAGGGACATAAAAGCTACGCTTAAACAGAAAAAGAGTCAACGTATCTGACACATTCGGAGTTGGTGCAAAAAAACAGCTTGGCTTGACAACGAGGCACCTCTGACTGCCTATGCAAAGTTTGTACTCGCGTTGCTGAACGCTCCGGTCGATCGCAAGTCACTATATCCACTCTGTCTGGGTCGGTTTGCGTTACGACCAGGAGCGTGCCATAGCAAGAGCGCGTTGCGCAGTATGTCGGAAGCATGGGTGAGGTGAGGATTTTGTCGATTTCGGCTTCGGTGATGGCGATAACCTTGTCGTTTTGATTCTCTGCGTGTAGCACGATACCCTCTCCGATTGGCACCAAAGGGTAGCCTGTCAGCGCACCAGCGCCTGCTCCACCTGCTGACGTTTGGCACCACCCAGTAGCAGCTCGATCAACTCCAGGGCGAAATCCATCGCGGTCCCCGGTCCACGCGAGGTGATGATGGTGCCATCCCTGACCACCGCGCTGGATTCTATCGAGATGCCGCTACGGCCCGTCTTCTCCAGCGTCCCCGGGTAAGCTGTTGCGCAGCGCCCCTCCAACAGCCCTGCCGCGGCCAACACCTTCGGAGCAGCGCAGATTGCCGCGGTATAACAGCCGTTCTGATGCATCGTTTGCAACAGACGATGAATGCGTGGATCCTGATTGAGGTGATCGGCACCGGGCAAACCACCGGGCAACACAATCATATCGAAGGGTTCATCCAATACCTGATCCAGCGTGGTGTCCGGAACCAGCACTACTCCTCTGCTGGCCCTGACCGGCTGCGCATCGAGGCCGGCGCTGACTACCTCCACCCCGGCCCGCCGCAGCAGATCGATGACGGTTATGGCTTCGAGCTCTTCGCAACCTTGAGCAAGGGGGACGAGGGTTCTGGCCATCTTCTTCTCCTCTGTTGCAGATCGATCAGCGCTGACGTGGTGATCAGTTGTACTCCGCTACTGTTCAGGTTATCCAGAAAACGCTGCAGAACCAGCACCGTCTGTGGATAGGGGTGACCGATACCGACTGCGGAACCCCGCTCTTGCGCGCGTTGCAGCAGCAGCATGAGCTGCTGCTCTATCGCTTCGGTTTCGATCTCATTGTCCAGAAATACATCACGCCGGGTATTACGAATACCATATTCGGATGCCACCAGCTGAGCCACCGTATCACGGGTGGTCCGACTGTCCACGAAATAGTAGCGGGGACGCTCCAGCAACGTTTCCATCATCCAGGCCATGGCGCCAGGATGTTGTGTCAGTAGGCTGCCCATATGGTTATTCAGTCCCACCACATGCGGAACCGCAGCGAGATTGTCAATCAGCGTCTGCCTGAACTCGGCTTCGCTCATATACAGACGCAACGCACCAGGCCCTAGAGTATTGCCCTCGGCTGCATCCATCGGCAGATGCAACATCACCTCCTTGCCTAGCGCATGTGCCCGCTCCGCCAGCTGTACCGCATAGGGAGTATGGGGAAGAAAGGCATAGGTGACGGCACCCGGTAACATCAGTGCCGCCATCCCCTGCGCCTGATGATTACCCATATCATCAATAATGATGGCTAGCGCCGGCCGCTCATCCGCCATCGCTATTCGACAGACGATCGCCAGTACCAGCAACAACAAATGTCGCTTTGCTCCCCCCCTTTGCAGGTGAATACTCACTAACCTTTTTTATGCACTATATAGAGTCCTTTCAACAGATTCAGCGCTTCGCCGAGCTGATAATCCGACTCGGCCAGATTGTTCGCTTCGACTTTCGCCCCGGGTCCACTCTCTTCTTCATTACCATTGGAATCGCCGTTCTCCAGGTGACCACTCAAGTCCGCCTCTTTAACCTGGGTCAGTTCCGGCTTGCCGACCGCGGTAACCTTGACGTCTGAAAGTTGTATATCGGGGATAATCCCCTCAGCCTGAATAGAGCGGCCGGAGGGAGTAAAGTAGCGGGCCGTGGTCAGTTTGACTGCAGAGTGGTCATTGACCGGAACGATCGTCTGCACCGAACCCTTGCCAAAAGTCCGTGCCCCCATGATGATTGCCCGGTTGTGATCCTGGAGAGCACCCGCCACAATCTCAGAAGCAGATGCCGAACCGCCGTTTACCAGCACAACCATCGGTGTCCCTTCCAGCACATCATCCGGTGCCGCGGTAAAATCGAGACGGGAGGCGGGATCACGACCCTGCGTGTAGACGATGATTCCCTCGCTGAGAAACGCATCGCTTACTGCCACTGCACCGTTCAATATACCTCCCGGGTTGTTGCGCAGATCCAACACCAGGCCGCGCAGCCTGCCGTTCGACTGGCGTTTCAGTTCGCTGAGATGTTGCAACATGTCTTCCGTGCTTCTGGACTGGAAATGGGAGATCCGCAGATAACCAAAACCCTCTTCCAGGATTCTGCTCTTGATGCTGGCGACCCGGATTACATCGCGCACCACCACGATATTGAGCGGCTTCTCTTCGCCTTCACGTACGATGGTCAGCGTGATCGAAGTGCCGCGTTTACCGCGCATGAGCTTGACCGCTTCATCCAGGCTCACCCCCTTGATCGGTCGATCGTCCAGCTTGATGATCAAGTCGCCCGCGCGAATACCGGCGCGCTGCGCCGGCGTGTCGTCGATCGGCGCAATCACCTTGACGAAGCCGTCCTCCAGCCCCACTTCGATTCCCAGACCACCGAACTCTCCACTGGTACCCACCTGCAGGTCCTTGTATTCATCCGCATTGAGGTATGCAGAGTGGGGATCAAGCCCGGATAACATGCCGCGGATAGCGTACTCAAGCAGCCGGCTGTCTTCGACCGGCTCGACATAGTCCTGCTTGATACGACCAAAAATCTCCGCGAAAGCACGCAGCTCCTGCATCGGCAGCATGCGCTTCTCTTCCGCCGCCGCAACTCCCGAGACGAGGGCGCCCACCAGCGCAATAGACCAGCCCAATCCAATAACAGTACCCGTAATTTGCTTCATTCTCTATCCATTGCCCGCAACAATACCTTTCCAAACCATCGAAACAGCCGGACTGGGTGGTGTGTCACCGAGCGGCAACTCGACATCTTCGATTGAAAATCCAAATCTGTTTGACATATTTTCTAGCTCTCCGTTTAACAGAGATTGCCATGAAACCCGGTTGCCAGGTTCCAAGCGCCGGCACCATCCCTTCGGATTGACCGGATTACCATCGATGCGAATTCCGAAGTAGACCCCGTATTCACTGCGTCCACCACTGTTTCCCACCAGGGCGACCGGTTCGCCGGCCTCCACCCACTCCCCTGTCTCCCGAAACAGACTCTGATTGTGCCCGTACAAACTCATATAGCCGCCGCCATGATCGATAATCAACAGCAGCCCGAATCCTCTCAGCCAGTCAGCAAAGGCGACCCGGCCGCGGTGGATGGCGCGCACTTCGTATCCCAGCGGTGCAGTGATTATCACACCGTCCCGCTTCAACTCTCCTTCCCCACGGCTACCGAATGCGGACGTTACCCGTCCTGCTACCGGCCATCGGAGCTTGCCTTTGAGCTCGCTGATCGGCTGTGTCTGCGTCTGCTCCAGTGATTTGGTGACATGCTCTGTTTGCAACTGGTTCAGCAACCCCTGTAGCTGCTCCTGATCCTTAATCAGACCAGCCAAGCGTTCGCTGTTGTCACGCATCTCTAGATTGAGATTCTCTACCACCGCTTTCCGCTGCAGCAGGTTGATCTTCTGCAACTCCTGTTCAGCCAGCTCGCGGGATTGCAACTCCAGCTGCGCTCGCCGCTCGTTGCCGATCTGCTCCTGCTGCTGATGAAGACTCTCCATCGACCGACGGATGCGCTCGATTCGCGCAATCCGAGTTCTATTGAAATAATCGTAATATACCATCACACGGCTGACTATGGCCGGATCCTGCTGATTCAACAAGATTTTCAACCGCTGCTGGCGTCCCATTGCATAAGCAGCGCGTACCTGCCGTTGCAAAGCCTTTTGATCTTCCTGCAGCGCTGCCTGCTCCCGGGTGAAAGCATCTTGGAGCTGCTCGAGTTTCGACTGCTGTTTCTGCAGTTGTTCACCGATCAGGTGCAGACGTCGGGCACTCAGTCCTATCTGCTGCTCGCTCTCTTTGAGCTCGACCAGCAGCCGCTCACGCTGCGTTCCACTATCGCTCAGATTGGCACGCAGCTTGTCGATCTCACCCTGGAGCTGTCTGAGCTGTGCTTCACTGCGGGCAGCTTGGTTTTCCGCAGCCTCACTGTCGGGAAGGGAAGTTAACAGGAATAACAACAGGAGCGTGCTTAGCAACCCGATCCGCCACCGCTCTGCTGTCATCGATAAACCACTCTGGGATTGGCCGAAACGACCGTTCACTTATGAAATCACTCTGAATGATAATTTTAACCCATTGAAATTATGCAACATAGCGTGCAAACCAGCGGTTTATCTCTGGGGTGGGAAGATAATGGGATAGTGCGATATACTGCACTGGTAACAACATTAAAAATCAAAAATATATTCAATTCCTTTATAATATCGTTGATAAAATACTAAAATTTTCGTAAATAAAGATATACAGTTAACCTTTCAATCAGTCCAGTTTGGATTAAAGGCAAGCGGCATGGAACACAAGTTCGGTACTTCCCAAAAGCCGGATCTGACAGCGGATTCGGAATTCTCACCTGATATCGAAGAGATTTTTGCCGACGACGAAGATATCGAACGCGCCTCCCGATCGCTTAAGGCAATGTCCCATCCACTACGTTTGAAGATTCTCTGTACCCTGGGCGGACAGGAGGTGAGTGTTCAGGATATCGTCGACCAGGTGGGTACATCCCAAAGCAACATTTCACAGCATCTCGCAATACTCAGGGACAAGGGAATTCTTGCCTCCCGAAAAGATGCAAACCGCGTATTCTACCGGGTCAGCGATACCCGCACCTTGCAACTGGTTGGCATGATGAGAGAGGTGTTCTGCTCCCACGCCCACTAGTTGCCCATACTGGAACCTCGCTAATCGACAATAACGGGAGTCCTGGATTCCCGTTTTCTATTTTCAGCTTGGACCTGCTCTGGGTTAGAATGCGCCTCCACATTAATATCTGACCAAAAATTTCATGGAACAGTATATCGAATTTGCATCCAACCACCCCTATCTCTTCGCTGCACTGGGCGCGGTCTCGTTTCTGCTCATCCACAATTTTATCACCGGCATGGATAAATCCGTGGTTCATCCAAACCAGGCAATCATGCTGATCAACCAGGAAGAGGCTGTCGTGGTCGATGTTCGCCCGATGGCCGATTTTTCCACCGGACATATCATCAACTCGATAAACCTGCCTATCAACGGACTGAAAAATCAGATCAACCGGCTGGAGAAGTACAAAAGCAAGCCGATAATAGTCGCATGCCGTTCCGGAGCCCAATCCAGCAGTGCATGTAAACAGCTACGTAAAGAGGGGTTCGAGAAGGTATTCAATCTGAGAGGCGGTATTTTAGCCTGGCAGGATGCCAATCTTCCCGTCAGTCGGAAAAAATAACTCCGCCCCAAAAACAATATTGCAGCCAACGGATTCAAATAGCATGAGTGAGCAAAATCAAGCAGAGCAGAACCCGCGCAATTTTGCGTTACAGAGGATCTACGTCAAGGATCTCTCTTTCGAAACACCCAACTCCCCAGCAGTTTTTACCGAGGCCTGGAAACCAGAGTCGAACCTCAATTTGAACAGCAGCGTGACCAAATTGACGGATCATACCTACGAGGTGGTATTGACTGTCACCGTCACTACCAAGGTCGGTGACAAGACCGCTTACCTGGTCGAGGTGCAGCAAGCCGGAGTGTTTATCGTCCAAGGTTTTCCGGAGGCTGAACTGGGTCCTATGTTGGGTGTTTACTGCCCTAACGTGCTGTTTCCTTATGCTCGGGAAACTGTCTCCGATCTGGTCACCAGAGGCAGTTTTCCGCAACTGCTGCTGACCCCGGTAAACTTTGATGCACTTTATGTCCAGCATCTGCAGGAGCAACGGAAAAAGAGCGCGGAGAATGCCAATAAGGCCCACTGACAGGCTTTGGATCATGCAGTCCGACAGCGCCCGAAAACATTCCGATAACTTTTTACGCAGGTGATGACCGTTCAGCCGCGCGCATCGATCGCTCTGCTTGGTGCTGGCTCCTGGGGAACCGCACTGGCTATTCTGCTCAGTCGTAACGGTGCCAGGGTAAAACTCTGGAGCCACCTGCAATCTCATGCCGAAGCGTTACAGCGGGAGCGGGAAAACAGCGAATTTCTCCCCGGGCATCACTTCCCCACCGATCTCACGCCGACCGCTGACCTGGTTTTTGCATTGAGCGGTGTCGATGAGGTTCTGATCGCCGTACCCAGCCATGCGTTCGCTAGCGTGCTGGGGGAGACCCAACGCCTGATACCTCCTGGAACCACCCTGAGTTGGGCAACCAAAGGGTTGCATCCTGGCAGCGGAGCACTGCTGCATGAATTGGTCGAAAAATATTCTCATATCGCCTCCACTGCTGTGATCTCCGGGCCAAGTTTTGCTGCTGAAGTGGCTGGAGGTCTGCCGACGGCACTGACCGTCGCTTCCCTTTCAACCGAGCATGCAACCCGGCTTGCCGGCTACCTGCATTCCGATAGCTTTCGTGTCTACACCAGCATGGATGTGATTGGTCTGGAGGTGGGCGGTGCAGCAAAAAATGTGATGGCTATCGCTGCAGGTATTGCCGATGGACTGGGATTCGGTGCCAATACTCGAGCTGCATTGATCACCCGGGGACTGGCAGAGATTATGCGGCTTGGACTCGCGTTAGGGGGAAAACCGGAAACCTTCATGGGCCTGGGTGGCCTGGGTGATCTGATCCTGACCTGCACAGACAATCAATCCCGCAATCGACGCATGGGTTTGGCCCTGGCCCGCGGACTTACCATCGAACAAGCCAGACAGGAGATAGGCCAGGAGGTGGAGGGAGTGCCAACCACCCGTGAGATCTACCAGAAAGCACAAACGCTGGGTGTCGATATGCCCATCACCGAGCAGACCTATCATGTCTTGTACCAAGGGCTTTCGCCCAGAGCGGCTGTACAGGCATTGTTGGAGCGGCGCCAGAGACAGGAAGCCGAATAATCACCTCAGGCGAAGCCATGTTGTCGCCAGGCTTCATACAGGACGACAGCAACCGCATTGGAGAGGTTGAGACTGCGATTACCTGACCTCATCGGAATATGAATAAGCTGTCCGGTGGCAGTCTCCTTGAGTAATCCACGCGGCAAGCCACGGCTTTCCGGGCCGAACAAAAGTACATCATCCGGGCGGTACTCAGGACGGGTATACAGGGTTACGCCATGTGTGGAAACGGCAAATAGCCGCTGTCCCTGTATTGCAGCATAGAACTGCTCCAGTGAAGCGTGCTGACGCAACGTTACAAGGTCGTGATAGTCCAGACCGGCCCGACGCAGCTGTCTATCTTCCAATTCGAATCCGAGCGGATGAATCAGATGCAGGATACTGCCTGTATTGGCACAGAGGCGTATGATGTTGCCTGTATTCGGCGGTATTTCAGGTTGGTAGAGCGCGACATGGAACATTGTTGCTACGATCCTTGCTCCCGGAAAAACAGACTAATCAGAGATCGTTCAGACTCACTCAGATAAAATTGAATAACCTCATTATGGTAGAGAGCGGCATCCACAAAATTCAACGCTTCAAAGGATGAATACAGGCACCGGAATGAGGGTATAAAGTAACTGGACACGCATTGGCCAGTTTGAAATCAATGGTAATTTTGGATCACCGGTTATGTCCACACACAGCATTGACTCACCTTTGACCGTAAAATTTTGCGGCTTGCGCCTGAATACCCCGTTGGTCCTGCTCTCCGGCTGTGTCGGATTCGGTGAGGAGTACACCCGGGTGGAGGGTTTTTCCAACCGCGATGTTGGTGCTGTCTGCCTGAAAGGCACCACACTCGAGCCGCGTCTGGGAAATCAGCCTCACCGTATCTGCGAGACTCCTGAGGGTATGCTCAACTCGATCGGGCTGCAGAATCCCGGTGTACAGCGGGTAATCGACGACATACTCCAGACCCTGGACTTTTCCGAAACAAGATTCATTGCGAACGTTTCCGGTTCGACCCTGGAGGAGTATGAAGAGGTGACACGGCGTTTCGACGATTCACCGATAGATGCCGTTGAGGTCAATATCTCCTGTCCCAATGTGAAGGAGGGCGGCGTTACCTTCGGCAACGATCCCGCCATGTCTGCCAGAGTGGTGGCAGCCTGCCGACGCGCCACCAGCAAGCCGTTGATCACCAAACTTTCGCCCAACCAAACCGATATTGCAGCCAATGCCAGAGTCTGTATCGAAGCCGGCAGCGACGCTTTTTCGGTGATCAACACGCTGATGGGAATGGCGATAGATATCGAGGCACGCACTCCGATTCTAGGCAACAACCAAGGGGGACTCTCCGGACCCGCGATTAAGCCGGTGGCGCTTCTCAAGGTGCATCAGGTCTACCAGGTGTGCAAAGCTCACGGAATTCCGATTATCGGCCAGGGAGGGATCAATTCAGCAGAGGATGCATTGGAGTTTCTTATAGCCGGGGCCAGTGCGGTTGGTCTAGGAACAGCACTATTCTACGACCCCCTCATCTGCCCGAAAATCAATCGAGGCATTGCCGATTATCTGACCAGACACAAGCTGCAATCGATATCTCAGTTGATCGGCACGCTCAGGCTGAACCAGCCCCCGGCTGTGACCTGTGGCTGCTGACACCGGCATAGAGGCCCTCCTGCGGTGTTCAGCCAACGACTTTATCGAGTAATAATAAGGTTCTGCAAATATCGGTCGATACAGTTGTCATCGAATAGTTGAGACAGCGACAAATGATGCAGGAGACGGCTTCTAACAGCCCTACCACAGAGCTACTACGTAGCTTTACTCCGTTACAGGAACTCTCGGAGAATGAGTTGCTGAAGCTATCCTCGATCACCGAGATCGAACAGGCGCCGGCGGGCCGGTTGCTGATCAAACAGGGGAGTGAGCAGGATTACAGCTTTTTTCTGGTATCGGGCCACATTCGGCTGCGGGCAGCAGACGGCAAAATCAGTGACGTGCGCAAAGGTGATCCCGCTGCGGATAATCCGATTTCTCAATTGCTACCGCGTCGCTACGATGTAATCTCCGTTTCGAAAGTCAGCTTTATAAGAATCAATGGCGCGGATCTGAATAAAATCAAGCTGCGGAACCAGGCTGCTGAATCTGCCAGCGTCTCTGGCTATGAAGTGAGTGGCGAAAACGATGAAGAGACGAATGAGTTCGAAAATCAACTCACGTTTCAGTTCCTGCAGGATCTCGAAAACGACAAGCTGGAACTCCCGAGTCTGCCAGAAGTCGCGTTCAGGATAGGCCGAGCACTCGACGACAACGTCAGCGACGCGGCAACCATCGCGAAGATGATTCAAACCGATCCGCAAATCACCGCAAAACTGATCAAAGCCGCCAACTGTGCAATCTATGGCCGGCGCGGCGAAGTTGAGACCTGCACCGCTGCCGTGATTCGTCTGGGTAACGACATTACTCATAAACTGGTTGTCACTTTTGCGATGCGTGAGCTGTTCAAGTCTGAGTCGAGCCTGTTGCAGCAGCGCATGCAGGAACTGTGGAAACATAGCACCCATGTGGCTGCACTCTCCTTCGTTCTGGCGAAGCACGACAAACGCTTCAATCCGGAACTGGCCATGTTGATCGGACTGTTGCACGATATCGGCGTCGTAGCCGTGCTCAACTATGCAAAAAACTTCCCGGTGGAGGCGAAACAACCGGAAATCATCGATCAGGCCTGCCGTCGTCTGCGCGCTCAAACCGGCAGCCTGATACTGCAAAAATGGGGTTTTTCGACCGATTTCATTCTCACCGCCCTCGAGTCGGAGATGTGGCACCGTGACAAAGGTATCACTCCCGACTACTGCGATCTGGTGATTATCGCTCAGTTGCACAGCTATGTGGGCACTAACCGGGCGTTCGCCGCGCCGGCAATCCATGAAGTGCCTGCCCATTCGCGCCTCGCACTGGGTGAGTTGACGCCTCGACTAAGCCTGAAGATCCTGGATGAAGCCAAAGAGCAGATCGCCGAAACCGTCGCACTGCTCAATTTCTGAACCAAAGGCAACCGCTGCAATGATGCACCGGTGTCTGCTCCTCCTGCTGCTGCTCATGGCCACCGTCGGCGACCTGCTCTTCGCCGCAGCAGACATTGACACCAATCTACGAACGCCCGGTTGCACCCCCGCTCTCTTTACCTGACTTGGACGGAAAAACCATTTCGCTGACCGACTACCAGGGCGAAGTGGTGGTGGTCAATTTCTGGACGAGCTGGTATCCCGCCTGCGTCCAGGAAATGGTCTCGATGCAGCGGGGAACAGAGTGGCTTGCCCGATTCAAAGGGCGGTTTATCGCGGTCAATATGGGGGAAGCGCCGGAAGACGTTGCTCAATTCCTGGCCGGATGAGGGTTTACCTGCAAAGTGCTACTCGACCAGAAGAGCAGCACCGCACGGCGCTGGGGTGTCGAACAGCTTCCCGTCACCTTCGTGATCGACCCGGAAGGCAAACTGGTTTACTACGCGCTGGGTGCCCGCAAATGGGACGACCCCGCTTTGCTGGTACCGCGGCGCGCACTCACTTTGGCACGCTGACAGCTTTCCGGAGTGGCTGTTTCCGCTTAAATGGGTCGGATGTGCTCAATATAGTGCGGCCGGTCGACCATCTTCAGCAGAACGGCTTCGGCCTGCACGGAGAAGCGCAGATCACTCCCCTCGAATCCAAGATCACACAGAATTCGACCACGACTCTGTAACGGAATTGGCAGCATATCCCGGTAAGTATAGATATTCTCAACCAGGTCGCCGCCAGAACAGACGGCGGGCATCTGCGGCAGATCGCCCGCAACATGAGCACCTTCGAATATCAGACTACCCGCCTGCCACCAGCGCGTTCGCTCCACTGATCCGGTCATCGTCTTGATGATATTCGCTCTGAAGAAGTGTAAAACCACGCAATCTTCCGCGACTTCGATCGACTCGACCTCACTCCCGGGAAGTTCGATGCTGCTGCTATCCATCTCTCCGCTCCTCAACCAAGGAGGCTCCAATCAGATCAAACCTGAACTTTTCAGAATACATTGGGTGAACAATGCGACTTTCACGTTGCCAAAGAAGATCTGCCGGGATTATACCGTGGACGCCCGATTCCACCCAGCCCTACACCTCCAGCTCCAACTCCCTGATCTTTCTTGTCAAGGTGTTCCTGCCCCAGCCCAGCAACTTGGCCGCCTCCTGCCGTCGCCCACCGGTGCGTTCGAGCGCCACCTCGATCATAATGCTTTCAAAGGCGGGAGTTGCCTCCTGTAACAGGTTTTCCTGGCCCTGCTGTAAACGTCTTATCGCCCAATTGCGCAAACTACGCCGCCAATCCTGTCCAATAGGAGCATCCTCATCGACCTCTCTGTTGCGAACTTCAGATGGCAGATCCTCCAAATGGATCTCATGGCTGGATGCCATCACCGTCAGCCAACGGGCCATATTCTCCAACTGCCGCACATTCCCCGGCCAATCCATTTTCTCCAGCTCAACCAGCGCCTCCGGCAGCAGCACCTTGCTCTCCACCTCCAATTCGGCAGCGGCACGGGCGAGAAAATGGTACATCAGCAACCCGATATCCTCCCTTCGTTCCCGTAGAGAGGGAACATGCACTCTGATCACATTGAGCCGGTGAAAAAGATCCTCCCGAAAACGACCCTCCTTTACCAACCGCTCGAGGTTCTGATGCGTGGCGGCGATGATTCTTACATCGACGGCAATGGGTAGATGTCCTCCTACCCGGTAAAATTTACCCTCTGCCAACACCCGCAACAACCGGGTCTGCAATTCGGCCGGCATATCACCAATCTCATCCAGGAAAAGAGTGCCGCCGTCGGCCTGTTCGAAACGCCCGACCCGCCGCGATTGTGCTCCGGTGAATGCACCCCGTTCGTGCCCGAAAAGCTCCGATTCCATCAAATCCCTGGGTATCGCCGCCATATTCAGCGCGATGAAAGGCTTGTCACTGCGTGGACTGTGTCGATGCAAAGCCTGTGCCACCAGCTCCTTGCCAGTGCCTGACTCGCCATTGATCAGTACGGTAATATTGGATCTTGCCAAGCGGCCTATCGCCCGGAACACTTCCTGCATTGCCGGCGCCTCACCAACGATTTCAGGCGCCCTCAAAACTTGCTCCTCACTGCTCTCCAACCGGCCACGACTCTTGCGGCAGGCTCTGGTCACCTGCTCAATCGCTTCATTGATGTCAAAGGGTTTGGGCAGATACTCGAATGCACCACTGTGGTAAGCCGATACGGCACTCTCCAAGTCGGAGTGGGCGGTCATGATGATCACTGGAAGATCCGGATAGTGTTCATTGATGCTGATCAGGAGCGAGAGTCCGTCAATACCGGGCATGCGTACATCCGACACGATCGCATCCGGACGCTCCCGGGAGAGCGCTGCCATGATCCCATTGGCATTCTCGTAAGTGGTCACCTCCATTCCTGCTTTCTCCAGTGCTTTCTCCAGCACCCAGCGGATGGAGCGATCATCATCAATGACCCAGATTTTATGACTTCTTTGCATTCGGATTTTCCACTGGAAGCAATACGGTGAACTCCGTCTTACCCGGTTTGCTTTCGCACTCAACCAGGCCTCCGTGCATGCTGATCAGCGCTTGCGAGATGGAGAGTCCCAATCCCATGCCATCCTCGCTTGCGGTAACCATCGGGTAGAATATCTTCTCCCGTATCTCCTTCGGTACACCCTCTCCGTTGTCTTCAATGACCAGCTGCACCACCAGTCGGTGGCGTCTGTGGCCAATCGTGAACTGGCGTAAGATACGGCTACGCAATTGAATCTGACCACCAGCCACACCGCGCACCGCCCGAGCCGCATTGCGCACGATATTCAACAGTGCCTGAATTATCCGGTCGCTGTCGAGCAGCAGCTCCGGAATGCTGGGATCGTAGTCACGTACAAATTTGACATGTTCACCAAACTCTGCGGTAACCAAGTTGCGTACCCGTTCCAACAGGATATGGATGTTGACCTGGTTAAGCCGTGGAAGCTTGTTCGGGCCCAGCATGGTGTCAATCAGCGACTGCAGTCGGTCCGCTTCGGCGATGATTATCTTGGTGTACTCCTTGAGGGCTGCATCTTCCAACTCCTGCTCCAATAGCTGCGCGGCTCCCCGCAGTCCTCCCAACGGATTCTTGATCTCGTGAGCCATTCCGCGCACCAGTTCACGGGTAGCCTCATGCTGGGTGAGCAGGCTCTCTTCCCGACTGATACGAAGCTGGCGGTCGATCTGCTGTAGTTCCACCAGGAGTCCCGGCTCGCCCTCTCTGGGGCTCAGCGGAATGACCGTGCAATCAACCGTCACAGAACGCTCTTCTGACAATGGCAGGCTCATCTCACGCTCGGTAAAAGGCCGACCGCTGTTGAGGGAACGTTTCAGGTTGGCATGTGCCAAGCCGCCGGGGCAATGGATCAGCGACTCGACGCTCTCGCCAATCACTTGTCGTGCACTGACCTGGAACAACACCTCTCCGGCAGGGTTCATAAAACGCAGTTTGAGATCACTATCAAACAGCAACGTCACCGTGTTCAGATTATCTAAAATCCGGGCTCGATAAGCGTTCAGTTTGAAGTCTGTGTTGTTCATTCTGGTTGCAGTAGCAGCAAGAAACAGACCAAATAACGGGGAAATTGAAAATGACAGAAAAACGTGCTTTTTGAGCGTGTTACCGGGGTAAGTCTACGCCAACTTGGTCGGCAAATGCACCAAAACAGGGCGGTATTGATCTATCCGGAAGCAAAATGAGGAAGCGAAAACGGAAATAAGTGGCAAGCCATTAGAATCGGAGGGTTGAACTATCCGTCGCTGGCGTTGCTGCTAAAAGGCGATGTAAGGGGTTCCGCCAGTCGTAACATATGAAAACTCATCGCACTCGAACGTTTCAGCTCGTTGTTGTTTTCATCAATGACGCTCACTTGCAGAGCGTGGGTGCCGCGGTCCGTATTTTGCAGTGTAATTTGGGTGGATTCCAGATCCTGCGCCGCCCGAACACCATCAAGATAGATCCGGATCTTGTGACCTGCAAGCAAACCCGGCCTCAACTCGACCGAAACATTCACCATTCCATCTATTGAACGTATCACCTGATTGTTCTCCGGACTGGCGATACTGATAGATTCGTAATTGGCTGCCGCGGACGCATTCTCAGGCGGCACCGGCTCACTTTCCTGTGCTTCCGGATTGGCAGCGCCGTTCTCACTTGCGCTGGGTGGGGTGTAAATTGAGGTTTCTTTCAGTTTGATCTGCTCCGCGCCGGCGCGCGGCTGGTCGGAAAAGTGGATCTGGCCATTCTGATCGACCCAGCGGTAGACACCGGCATCGACAATACCGGTCGCGGCGAACAAACAGATAACGATAATCTTCTGCATGAGTCGCAGCATAGACCAACTGTCAGCGCACAACAATGAGCTCGGAGGACGAAAGGAGTAATTCTTCCGACTAACGTCTATCAGTTGAAACATCATCACAAAAAAGGGCACCTTCCGTTGTGGAAAGCGCCCTTTGAGGCACTGCAGCTTGATGCGGATTAGAGGCTGTAATACATATCGAACTCAACCGGATGGGTGGTCATTCGCAAGCGGGTCACCTCTTCCATCTTCAGCCTGATGTAGCCATCGATGAGATCGTCGGAGAAGACCCCACCCATCGTGAGATACTCACGGTCCGCGTCGAGTGCATCAAGCGCCTGGTCAAGACTGTGGCATACCGTTGGAATGGATCGCGCCTCTTCTGCAGGTAGATCATAAAGATCCTTGTCCATCGCCTCGCCCGGGTGAATCTTGTTCTGAATTCCATCCAGACCGGCCATCAACATCGCGGAGAAAGCCAGGTATGGGTTGGCGGTCGGATCTGGGAAACGCACCTCGATTCGACGTGCTTTGGGGCTGGAAACCCAAGGTATGCGGATAGAGGCCGAGCGGTTTCTCGCCGAATAGGCGAGCATTACCGGCGCTTCGAAACCAGGTACCAAACGTTTGTAGGAGTTGGTGGAGGCATTGGTGAACGCGTTCAGTGAACGCGCATGTTTGATGATACCGCCGATATAGTAGAGTGCCGTCTCGGAAAGGCCACCATACTGATTACCAGCAAACAGGTTCTCGCCGCCTTTGGCGATGGACTGATGCACATGCATACCGGAACCATTGTCACCAACCAGTGGTTTGGGCATGAAGGTGACGGTCTTGCCGTAGGCGTGAGCCACATTCTGGATCACATATTTCATGATCTGGTTCTGGTCTGCGCGCTTGACCAACGTGCTGAATTTGGTGCCGATCTCGCACTGACCCGCAGTGGCAACTTCGTGATGGTGAACTTCCACGCTGACACCCATCTCTTCCAGTGCCAGACACATGGCAGCACGGATATCGTTCAGCGAATCCACCGGCGGTACAGGGAAGTAGCCACCCTTGAGGCCAGGGCGGTGACCAATATTTCCATCTTCATAAACACGCTCAGAGTTCCAGTGCGCCTCATCGGAATCGATCTTGTAAAAGCAACCGGAAATATCTGCGCCATGGCGCACGTCATCCAGAATGAAAAATTCCGGCTCGGGTCCAAAAAAGGCGGTATCTCCGATGCCGGTCGACTGCAAATAGGCTTCCGCACGCCTGGCCACGGAGCGGGGGTCGCGTTCGTACCCTTCCATGGTGCTTGGCTCGAGAATATCGCAACGGATAATGAGGGTCACCTCATCGGTGAAGGGATCGAGTACCGCTGTCGCCGGATCAGGCATCAGGATCATGTCCGATTCGTTGATACCCTTCCAGCCGGCGATCGATGAGCCGTCGAACATCTTGCCATCGGTAAAAAGATCATCGTCGATCACGCTAACGGGAACCGAGACGTGCTGATCCTTACCCCGGGTGTCGGTGAAACGGAAGTCAACGAACTTCACTTCTTTTTCTTTAATCATCTTCAGGACATTCGATGCCATCATCTTCTCCAGCTTGGATGTAAAAATTGTCTAGTCGTAGTGACGACCTGTCGTATAACGTTTACCGGACCAAAGAGGTCCACTGAAAACTAACGATCTGCCACAAATTAGCAGGAACCGTGCCATGGGAAAATCGCGTGCTCTCCGCTGAGTTCAGGATCATCAACAGTCCGGCTGACGGAATATAAAAAACTGTAGTTTCAGCGAGATAAGGATTTGTCTCCAGCAGTTCCGGAATCAATCAATTAATCTCTGCGAAGTTCTTTGGTACTATGTAAAAACTCGATACGCACCATGTTGGTGCGCTTTAATCCGTAACTGCACAAATATCGGGCATCTTTTCCCTGCAATGGCGAGAGACCGGTGAAAATATACCGCAAGAATCTTTTTTTCGTCCAGGCAGTGGCACTGGAACTGACTGGACTCTGTACCCCGGGTCACCCTGCTCCCACCTCCAGCACCACCACATACTCGCCTTCCGTACTGTGCATCTCAACCACTCGATGACCATTGATACGGCACCATGCCGGGATATCATTAAGTGCACCCGGGTCGCTGCAGTAAGCCACCACCAACGTACCTGCGGGAAGATTTGCCACGCTGTTCTGTACACGGATGACCGGCATCGGGCAGAGTAGACGCCGGGCATCGACCAAAACCCGATTCATAGATACCACTGCTCAGGAATACTCGACGCTGCCATCGGCTGCACGTTGAGCAGAAAGCTGGAGCCAGACGGTGTACGAATCTCCATCTCGACCCTGGGCACATCTCTGCCTTTGCCGTAGCGGGCAACCAAACTGGCGGCCAGCTCGATATCCTTATCCCCCACCTCACCGTCAACCAGGGCAAGGGGTCCGGGATGACTCAGACTGACGATACTCAGGTACTGCTTGCGATATCCCTGCAGAAAGTTACCTTCCCCCTCTTCGCGTGCAATGATCACCTTGAAATGGGGTTTCGGCCTGAAGTGCCTGCCGACTTTCAGCAGCATGATGTCATCCAGTTCATACTCCTTGCGCCCCCGCGCCTGCCACAGGTCGGCGAGTTTGGAAGAGTACTGAGCATCCGTGAGAAAGCAGCAACCGCCTGCGGGCTGCGCAAAATCGTCGAATCCATAGTGCCTGGCCAAAGCGATCTGCGGTTTCCTGCCTCTGCCGGAGAGGGCAAGTAACTGTTCCCTGCTGACCCAGCCCATGCGCTCGGGTAACGTCTCCGGCAGATTGCGCGCTGAGAGCGGACGCAACAGTCTCTCTTCGGCTCCCGATCTTTTTGAGACCAGCGGCATCGTATCCTTGCGCTGGGACATTGGCCTCTGCCCGACGACCTCACCGGTTATCACAAAATCAAATCCATGCTGCTGGCACCACTGATGCGCTTTCTGCACCATGAATATCTTACAATCCAGGCAAGGATTCAGATTGGCGCCGTAACCGTACCTGGGGTTGAACACCACCTGCTTGTATTCTTCGATGATGTCGACGATGTGCAGTTTGATGCCCAGCTGCTCTGCAACCCAGAGTGCATTGTTACGCTTGGGTTTGCTGCTGCTCCTTTTACGTATCGCGTGAGTATGCCCTTCGACGCAGAAACCGGTAAAAAAATTGATACCTTCAACATGAACACCTTGTTCCTGCACCAATTTCGCAGCCAACAGTGAGTCCAGCCCGCCCGAGATCATTGCCAGCGCTTTTCTCTGTTCAGTCATTGGTAAATTTGGGATTGTCGGTCACGCTTTGGTCAGGGGAGTATATGCTCTCACTGGAAGCACGCTTTCGTTTCCAGCGAATCGTCGGATTTTACCAGTTTCTCCCCCACTGCTGCCAATTTTCGTCAAGATTGCATCTAGCATCCACGAACAGTGGGATTACCACCATTGGCGCGATTTCCGTTTGCGAATTTAAGATTGAACTCATCCATTGTCGCATCAGTTGCCCGCATACCCAGACCACTCTGATTCTCGTGCTGCGAATATCTGCCGGTTTTACCCATCACTAACTCATGCGCAGGTTAACAAAATCCCGATCAGCGACGATATAATCAGCAACTGACTCTTAAACTCGGGAACCGAGGCTCGACCTGGTATTTACAGATGAACGATCAAAGCGCAGATTTAACCACCTTTCAGGGACTGGTGTTCGCTCTGGAAAAATATTGGGCCGATCAAGGCTGCGTGATATTGCAGCCTTATGACATGGAGGTGGGCGCCGGTACCTTTCACACCGCCACCTTTCTGCGCGCAATCGGACCAGAGCCGTGGAACGCAGCATACGTACAGCCTTCGCGCCGGCCCACGGATGGTCGATATGGCGAAAATCCTAACCGACTGCAGCACTACTATCAGTACCAAGTGGTGATGAAACCTTCTCCACTGGATATTCAGCAGCTCTACCTGGGCTCGCTGGAAATGCTGGGAATCGATCCGAAAGTACACGACATCCGATTCGTAGAGGACAACTGGGAGTCGCCCTCGCTGGGCGCCTGGGGTCTCGGCTGGGAAGTCTGGCTTAACGGGATGGAGGTAACCCAGTTCACTTATTTCCAACAGGTCGGGGGGCTGGATTGCCGTCCAGTGACCGGCGAGATCACCTACGGATTGGAACGCATCGCGATGTACCTGCAAGGGGTGAAAAGTGTCTTCGACGTAGTCTGGACACGTGGACCTCAGGGCGTGGTCACCTATGGTGATGTCTTCCTGCAGAATGAGTTCGAACAGTCGGCCTACAATTTCGAACATGCCGATGTGGATTTTCATTTCCACTATTTCGATCATTGCGAACAAGAGAGCAAAAAACTGATCGGACTCGGTCTGCCATTGCCAGCTTACGAACAGGTTCTCAAAGCTTCCCATATCTTCAATCTGCTGGATGCTAGACACGCTATTTCAGTAACCGAAAGACAGCGATACATTCTTCGGGTGAGAACACTGGCCAGAGACGTAGCTCAAGCCTATTTTGATGCCAGAGAGAAGCTGGGCTTTCCAATGCTTGAATCTAACCGGGAGCAGGGCTATGAGTGAGTGCGCCGATCTTTTGTTTGAACTCGGCACCGAAGAGCTGCCACCAACCGCGCTGAAACGGCTTTCGGAGGCACTTACCAACGAGTTCACCACTGGTCTCAATCGCGTCGGCCTGACGCATGGAGAGGTGACACCGTTTGCCACCCCAAGGCGTCTCGGCCTGCTGATCAGAGCGTGCGCGCTGCAGCAACCGGACAGGGAGACAGAACGGCGCGGCCCAGCACTGCAGGCCGCCTTCGATAAAGCGGGTAATCCCACCAATGCAGCCAAAGGGTTCGCCAAGTCCTGCGGCACCGAAGTGGATCAACTGTTTAGAATCAACACCGACAAGGGTGAGTGGCTTGCCTACCGCCTGATCGAAACCGGTAAGTCGGCTGCAGAACTGCTGCCCGAAATTGCGGAAACGGCACTAAACCGGCTGCCGATACCCAAACGGATGCGCTGGGGCGCTTCGGAAGCGCTGTTCGTCAGGCCAGTCCATTGGCTGCTTTTTCTACACGGTGAAGCTGTAGTGCCCTGCACCATTCTCGACGCCCAAGCGGATCGTTACACCTATGGGCACCGCTTCCATCACCCGAATGCAATAGCGATAGAGCGTCCGATGGAATATCGCGAAAAATTGCAAAACGAAGGCGTAGTAATCGCTCACTTCGAGCAGCGCATGGAAAAAATCCGAGAACAGGTGGAAACCACAGCGGCTGCATTGAAAGGCAGAGCTGAGATCGATCCTGAGCTACTGAGTGAGGTGACGGCGCTGGTAGAATGGCCAGTGCCAATCGCCGCAAGTTTCGAAGAGGAGTATCTGCAGGTTCCACAGGAAGCGCTGATTCTGACGATGAAGAAGAACCAGAAATATTTTCACCTGGTTGACGCTCAGAATCAGCTGCTGAACCATTTCATTACAATCGCCAACATCGTCAGCCCTACTCCCGATGTGATTCGGGAGGGCAATGAACGGGTGATTCGTCCAAGACTCAGTGATGCCATGTTTTTTTGGCAACAGGACGGAAAGCGCCGGCTCGAATCTCACCAGGAGTCTCTCAAATCGGTTGTTTTCCAGCTCAAACTTGGCACCCTGTATGACAAGTCAGAGAGAGTATCCAAACTGGCAGCACTGATCGCCGCAGAGATTGGAGGTGATGAACAACTGGCTGCCCGCGCGGCACTGCTCAGTCGTTGCGATCTTATGACCCATATGGTTGGAGAGTTCCCCGAATTGCAGGGGATCATGGGTCGCTATCAGGCCAGGCGCGATGGTGAACAGGAAGAGCTAGCAAAATCCATGGAAGAGTTCTATATGCCACGTTTTTCCGGAGATCATCTTGCCCGCACCAGGACCGGTATTGCCATCTCGATCGCTGACCGGCTAGACACGCTGGTGGGCATCTTTGGCATCGGCCAGAAGCCCACCGGTGACAAGGATCCTTTCGCTTTGCGCCGCGCCGCGTTGGGCGTATTGCGCAATTTGAAAGAGCACGCCTTGCCACTGGGCCTGCGGAACCTGCTTAAAACCAGTGCGGAGCATCTGCAAAGTTGTATCGCAACTTCAAATGTCGAGGAGGATGTTTACATCTTCATGTTGGAGAGGCTTAAAGGCCTTTACCAGGATGAAGGGGTTTCAGTCAACGTATTCGAAGCGGTAGCAGCGGTCGATCCGTTGACCATAGCTGATTTCGATCGACGCATCCGCGCCGTGCTAACTTTTGAAAAATTGCCCGAGGCAGAGGCACTTGCCGCTGCAAATAAACGCATAAGTAATATCCTCAAGAAATCCGGAGAAAAACCAGGGAAGGAAGTTTCGATTGCGCTGTTCGAATCCAACGAGGAACTTGAGTTATATCAGCAGATCAGCACCGAGGCGGAACAGATTGCACCGCTGCAGGCAGCCTCTGAATATACCAAGATCCTGATTGCGTTAGCCAAGTTGCGTGAGTCGGTGGATCTCTTTTTCGATAAAGTGATGGTCATGGCGGAAGATCCCTTGGTTCGCGACAATCGTCTGGCGCTGCTCTACCAGCTCAACCGTCTGTTCCTTGGAGTGGCTGATATTTCACGCATTTGAGATTAAAGCTCTTGGATAAAAAGAACGTAGTCAATCAATTTTCCTGGTCCGCGATGTTGCAGCAGGTCCAACAGTTTCACGACAAAATATAGATTGAGTGAAACTGGCGGAGAGGATTTGACCCATAGGATAGCGTTGATGGCCGAGGAGTTGGGCGAAATTTCAGCCTGTGTCACCAAAGGTCGTCCAGCTGACGAGTTGGCAGAAGAGGTTGCAGATCTTTTCATATTGGTAATCGGAACAGCGATCGCTGCAAAATTTGATCTAAACCGTGCTTTCTGGGACAAAATGGAGAGACTGATGCAACGGGAATCACGCGTCATTAACGGAACGACCCGTGTGTCAGAGTTTCGCGACCAAAGCAAAGATAGTTAGTACTGACTATCATGAGAAAAGCTGATGAAACTGATTATTCTGGATCGAGATGGTGTAATCAACCAGGATTCAAAAGCCTATATCAAGTCACCCGATGAATGGATCCCGATTCCCGGAAGTTTGCAAGCCATCGCTTATCTCAATCAGTCCGGATTTCGGGTGGTGATAGCCACCAATCAATCCGGATTGGCCAGAGGGCTGTTCGATATAGACACGCTCAATGCGATACATCGAAAAATGCAACAGGAACTTAGTAAGATCGGTGGTCATATTGATGGCATTTTTTTCTGCCCACATGGCCCGGAAGCGCAGTGTCTTTGCCGTAAACCTCAACCAGGAATGCTAATTCAGGCCAGCCAGCGTTTCCTCTGCGAAGCCAGTACCATCCTTTGCATAGGTGACAGTCTGCGGGATATCGAAGCAGCTGAACGCTTTGGTGCCAGATCCGCTCTGGTGCTTACCGGCAATGGTGTCGCAACACGAGAAGCAATTCAGCACAAGAAAAATATTGCCGTTTACAATGACCTTGCCGCGGCGGTACAGGGTCTATTGAACGGATAAAACCGATACTATGATTCTTTTCAGATCTATTATTTTTTTTGTCTTGATGGTGGTCAATACCGCTCTTTTTGGACTCTATCTGGCTACAGCGGGCTGGCTGCTACCTTTCAGTGGTCGTTCAAAAGTAGCCAACCTTTGGGCGCGTTCCAACCTGGCGTTGCTTAAAATCATCTGCGGCCTCACCTACGAGGTGGTTGGTCAGGAGAATATTCCTATCGTTAACACCATTGTTCTCTCAAAACACCAATCCGCTTGGGAGACTATTGCGTTACGATGTATTTTACCACCAGAACAGACCTGGGTATTGAAACGAGAATTGATGCGGATACCTATATTCGGCTGGGCACTTGCCGCCGCTGAACCTATAGCGATAGATCGCAAATCGGGCCGCAGAGCGGCTAGTCAGATCATAGAACTTGGGTACAAACGTCTCAAGCAGGGACGGACTGTGGTGATATTTCCCGAAGGAACCCGGGTAGCACCCGGAAATCGCAAGAAATATGGCATTGGAGGTGCGTTGCTAGCAGAGAAAACCGGTTACTCAGTTCTACCGGTTGCGCACAATGCGGGAATTTTCTGGCGCCGCCGCGGAATCAAAAAGTATCCTGGAACCATCAATGTGGTTATCGGGCCAGTAATAGAGAGTAACGGTTTGAGTGCCGTGGAGATCAACAAACGAGCGGAAAACTGGATAGAGAACACTTTGGCAGCGCTGCCACAAGAGAGGGTGAACGGCCAGTTGTAGTCCGGTAAAAATATAGGTACCCCACTGAAACACATAGAATGCAATAGCTCAGCGTAACCCTCGACTACTAAATCGGCTATTCCCAGTCTTTAAATATATTTGGTAAATGGCTTGAAAGTCTATATATTCCAGGTAGTAAGTATTCACTCACTTGAAGTAAACTCCAATATGATCCGTCGGTTGTATCTACCCTTTTTCTCTATTTTTTTCACCCTGACAGGACCAATTTCGGAGGTTGAAGCCACATGAGTTCCTCCGCACGGTTGCAGATCTACCCCTTCAAATTCGACCAACCTGACGCTGCCACTCCCGGTAGGTGGCTGCACAGACATAGTTCTCACCAACTCTGGCTGACACTCCAACTCACTATCAGTTATCCAGCGCATCCGCATTTTGTGGTCTTCTTTGATCAGTCGATTCAGTTCTCTCTCAATGAATAACTTGTCTGGTGGTTCAGGCAGATCAAAATCAAGCCGCGCGCTGCCATCGCGGATCGATCCTCCGGTTACACCGGCAGGTATGATGGCACAAAGCAGATGCATACAACTGTGCATTCGCATTAAACGATAACGCCTTTCCCAATCAACTAAGAGTTCCACTTGTTCTCCTATTATGGGTGACTCTCCATCATCCTGCAGCAGATGAATATGCTCTCCGGTCTCCTTATCCTTCAGTGTGTCAATAACTGTCAACAGGCTGCCATCTGATCGGACTATTCTGCCTGTGTCCCCTGGTTGTCCACCACTCAATGGGTAGAATACGGTTTGGTCGAATTGAACTCCTCGATCGTCCACCTCTGTCACCCTGGCTGGACAAGATGCTAAGTACCCATCGCTCCGGAATAGTTCTTTTGTCATTTGCTACTATCCATCTGGTAGAGAAAAGAGAAATCGAGCAACAGGTACATCCAATATTACGAGTTCAGTCAATACCACTTACGGTGGATCACAATGCCAATTCAGAATATGCCCAGCTTCGTTGTTGATTTCAGATATCCAGAAATTCCACCGACAGTGCATTCTTCTCGATGAAATCTCGTCTCGGTTCCACTTGGTCACCCATCAGCGTTGTAAAAACTTCATCTGCCCCTATTGCATCTTCTATATTGACTCTCAGCAATCGACGTACTTCTGGATCCATTGTGGTCTCCCACAGCTGTTCCGGATTCATCTCACCAAGCCCTTTGTAACGTTGTATATGCTGGCCCCGCTTTGCCTCGTCCATCAGCCATTCAAGTGCTTGCTCGAAGCTGTTTACTTGCTCAGACTTTTCACCACGCGTGATGCGCGAACCATCAATCAGAAGACCATCCAAACGGGCACCTAACTCAGAGAGCTTTCTATACTCACTCGTTTGAAAGAAATCGATTGGAAAATGTGACTCACTACTGATTCCATGCACCCAATGAGAAACGACAATCTCCTCAGATTCAACCTCTCCACCACTGCGGTATTTAAGCTTGTAATAGGATGAGGCACTTTTTTCTATATTGAGGCGCCCTTCCAGTTCTACCAACCATCTCGTGAATTGTTCTCCGTTAGTCAACAACTGTTCATCCACACGTGGCATATAGATCAATTTGTTCAGTACCAAATCATTATATTTCCGCGAGAGTCGTTTTATGGTGGATTTGACAGAATTAAACTGCAATGCAATTGATTCGAGAGTTTCTCCGGAGAGAGGAGGCGCCTCCTTACTCACAAAGAGAAAAGCGTTGTCTAAAGCCGTCTGCAACAAGTATCTATCCAAATCAGCATCATCTTTCAGATAATTCTCCTGTTTTCCTTTTTTTATCTTGTAAAGCGGTGGTTGCGCGATATATACATGTCCACGCTCAATCAACTCAGGCATCTGTCGGTAGAAAAACGTCAACAACAAAGTTCTGATATGTGCTCCATCCACATCCGCATCGGTCATGATGATAATTCGATGATAGCGGAGTTTATCCGCATTAAACTCTTCCCTGCCGATTCCGCATCCAAGCGCAGTAATCAGGGTTCCTACCTCAACCGAAGATATCATCTTGTCGAAACGAGCCCGTTCTACGTTGAGTATTTTCCCTTTGAGTGGAAGAATCGCCTGATGTCGTCGATCCCTGCCCTGTTTTGCCGAGCCACCAGCGGAATCACCCTCAACAAGATAAATTTCAGACTTTGACGGATCTTTCTCCTGGCAGTCGGCCAATTTACCCGGTAGCCCGGCGACATCCAATACACCTTTGCGTCTGGTCATCTCACGTGCTCTACGTGCGGCCTCCCGTGCTCTTGCAGCATCCAGCATTTTCCCGGCAATTGCTTTCGCATCATTCGGATTCTCCATGAGAAACTCACCAAGTTTCTCTGCCATTACCGCTTCTACGATTCCTTTTACCTCTGAAGATACCAACTTGTCTTTGGTCTGTGATGAAAACTTCGGATCAGGTACTTTTACAGAGAGCACGGCAGTCAAACCTTCACGCGCATCATCACCAACAGTCGTAACGGTCTGCTTCTTCATCAATCCTTCTGTTTCAATGTATTGGTTGAGTGTCCTTGTCAACCCTGAGCGAAAACCTGCCAGGTGAGTACCGCCATCTTTTTGAGGAATTGTATTGGTGAAACAGTAAATATTTTCCTGATATGATTCATTCCACTGCATGGCAAGATCGACGATAACACCATTCTTCTCTACAGAGAAGGCGATCAGGTTATCGTGTAACGGTGTCTTTTTGCGATTTAAATGCTCTACAAAAGAAGCAATTCCCCCTTCATACTCAAACACATCTTCCCGATCTTTCACTTCATCTGTCAGTAATATCCGTACTCCAGAGTTCAAAAAAGAGAGTTCTCTGAGGCGCTTTGCCAGGATTTCATAATGATATTCAATATTTTTAAATATCGTTTCACTCGCCTTAAAAGTTACAATGGTTCCTGTCTTATCGGAATCCCCTGTCTCTTTCAAAGGGGCTAAGGGTTCGCCAAGGTGATACTCCTGTTGGAAAACTTTACCTTGGCGATGAATTACCAACTTTAGATAATCTGAGAGTGCATTGACCACTGAAACTCCGACACCGTGTAAACCGCCGGAAACTTTATAAGAGGCATCATCAAATTTCCCTCCTGCATGAAGAACAGTCATTATCACTTCTGCTGCTGATCTCTGCTCTTCCGGGTGGATATCAACCGGTATTCCTCTACCATTGTCGGAAACTGAAATTAAATTGTCGTCATGAAGGGTCACTTTAATTTCGCTACAATACCCCGCAAGTGCCTCATCTATTGAGTTATCCACGACCTCAAAAACCATATGGTGAAGTCCGGTTCCGTCATCGGTATCACCAATATACATACCCGGTCTTTTTCTTACTGCATCGAGTCCTTTCAGTACTTTGATGTTCGATGAGTTGTAACTCATTGGGTACTCCTAAATGTACTTGCCGATAACAAGCATTGAAAAAATACAAAAAATTTCTGCCCGCACCAGGAGAAGATGGTGGATGATTATACACTTAGATCTTTGATCTCTCCCTGTTCCACGTGGAACAATTTGACCGACTGCCGTGTTAAGAGCCTGTGTGAATTCGAGGTCGTTAGGAATACCTGTCCTGCGTGATCACTCAGATTACTCAGTATCTTTTCAGCGTTTATTCCATCTAGTTCTACTGAGAAATCGTCCACAAGAAGAATCGGGAAGGATTCGATATGATTTTTAATGATATTCGCTTGGGCGAGGAAAAGTGCATATATAACAATCTTCAATTCTCCACGTGATCCCCACTTTCCAAGTGGTGTCTTTCCTATTCGAAAAGTAACATCTGCTCTGTGAGGTCCAAAACGGGTGTGTTGTCGAATTTTGTCTCCCTCAAAGCTCTCTTCCAAAGACTCCTCGAATGTTTTCTCTTTCGGCCATCCCTGATAAAACCCAATATCCGGCCTTAACACACTTGCAAGATTATCTAATTGAATTTTAAACTCTTGGTTAAGAGCTAAAAAATACGCTTTGCGTAACTGATCAACTCTATCTCCCGACTCTACAATTTCTCTGTCCCACACTTTTGCCAATACTGGATTTTCTTTTAACGCACGGTTTCTTTGCGTAAGTGCACGTTGATAACGCGAAGAATAATATTGGTATTGATGTTCCACGTGGAACACTCCCCATTCTATAAATCTCCTTCGTATACTAGAGCCTGTATCTACTATTTCATGAGAACGGGGAGTAATTATTTGAATAGGTGTCTCTCTTGCGATTTGAGAAAGTTTATAAACTTTCTGACCGTTTAATCTTACTTGGCACCCTAGGTGGGAACAATTGATACCTATTTCTGTTCTTTCTGCTTTATTTCTTTTTTTTCCATAAACTGTAAACGAACTCTGCCCCTTCGATACGACATTTATTAACTGATTGTCCCTAAATGATCTTCCTCGACCCAGTATGTATATCGCTTCCAGAACAGATGTTTTTCCACTGCCATTATTTCCCAAAAACAGATTTATTCCTTTATCGGGTGAAATTTCGCATTCTTGCAGATTCCGCAGGTTACTGATTCTGATAAGCTCAAACGCCATTTTATGACATGCTTATCTGTAAGTATTATAGCCGTATTTTTCTGTTTTCCTTTTTCTCATAGTCTCATTGGCATAATTACATACTGATTGTTCGAAGAAGACTCTTCTTCCACCAGGCAACTACTGTTCGAATCGTTCAATAGAAGTTTTACTCTATCTGTCTCCAATACATTTAAAACTTCTATTAAATATCCTACATTGAAGCCAATAATCAGTTCTTCTCCTTGATATTCAATTTCCAGCTCCTCTTTTGCCTCTTCTTGTTCTGGATTGTGGGCAAGTAGTTCCAAGTAATTATTAGTTAATTTAAATCTAATTCCCCGATACTTTTCGTTTGAGAGGATAGCTGTTCTATAAAGGGCATCTTTTAGAGATTCCCTATCTGCAAACACTATCTTTTCTGAATTTTCTGGTATGACTCTGTTGTAATCCGGGAACTTTCCATCAACTAACTTTGATGTGAAATTTGTACAACCGATATTCAGGCGAATGTGATTTGGACTTATTTCAACAGATACAATTTCACTGACGTCATTGAGCAATTTTGCCAGTTCAATTACCGCTTTTCTTGGAATTATCACCTGAAACTCAGGTGCCTGTTCAATCGCGTTTTCACTTGTCGCCAATCGATGACCATCTGTAGCAACAGTACGTATTCTCCCTTCTCTTACTTCGAGCAACATTCCGTTGAGATAATAGCGAACATCCTGCTGGGCCATTGCAAAATGTGTTTTTTCAATTAATTTCTTCAGTGTGTTTCCTGAAACCGAAAATCGATTGATAGCGACAGTTGGTTCGATTAAAGGATAATCTTTTGCTGGCAATGTGCCGAGCGTAAATCTGCTTGCACCTGAGACGACTGTCATTCTTTCTCCTTCAAGAATGATTTTTATCTCAGAGTTTTCAGGTAGCGCTCTACAAATGTCAATCATCTTTCTCGCTGGCACTGTGATATCCAGTTCTCCATCCGCTTGAACTTGCGCAGATGTTTTCATCTCCACTTCCAGATCCGTTGCTGTAATAAACAGTGTTTCTCCCCGTAGATTGAGCAGAATATTAGCAAGTATCGGTAACGTCTGCCGTCTCTCTACAACTCCGCCAACCTGTTGCAGAGGTTCCAACAACACCGATTTATTTGTCATGATCTTCATCTTGAAGCTCTCTCAATCATAAATTCTTAAAAATATATATTTTACTGTTATTATTACATCAGCTTGATCGGTGGATAATTACATATTTTATTTTAATTTACAGATAGTTGAATGCTATCTTTAAGACAGAAAGCTGGATATTTTTACTTAGTACCCTGTTATGATTCTGTGTGTAAATTAAAGATTATTTCTCGTCCGTTTTTTATTAACAGCTTATTAAGATCAACTAGTCAGTATTCTTAACAGGTTGCTATAGTCCTCTTCTACTCTGATATCACTCTCCCTCAACTCCACAACCTTTCTTGTAGCATAAAGAACGGTTGTATGGTCCCTACCTCCAAATGCTTCTCCGATCTCGGGAAGACTCTGGTTCGTCAACTCCTTAGCCAATGCCATGGCTAATTGTCGTGGCCTGGCAATTGTTCGGCTGCGTTTTGCTGCAAGTAGATCGGAAGTGCGAATTTTGTAATATTCCGCAACAACTTTCTGAATATTTTCTATTGTTACCTGTTTATCCTGCGCTACGAGCATATCCCGAAGGGCTTCCTTGGCAAATTCCGCGTTTATCTGCGCTCCGGTGAACTGTGAATTTGCAACAATCCTTCTCAACGCACCTTCCAGTTCTCGAATGTTAGATCGTACCCTTTTGCCGATGAAAAAAGCCACTTCATTGGGAAGATCAATTCCGAACAGTTGATTCGCTTTACTCTTCAAAATAGCCACTCGAGTCTCCAAATCAGGTGGTTCGACGGCGACGGTCAGTCCCCAGCCAAAACGGGATTTGAGTCGCTCTTCCAACCCTTTCACCTCTTTTGGAAATCGATCACTTGTCAATATTATCTGCTGTCTGGACTCGAACAGCGCATTGAATGTATGAAAGAACTCCTCCTGCGATCTCTCTTTTCCGGCGAAAAACTGTACGTCGTCAATTAATAATGCATTAACAGTGCGGTATTTCGCTTTAAACTTCTCGATGGTATTGTGCTGCAGTGCATTTACCATCTCCGCAACGAAACCTTCAGAATGGAGGTAAGTGACTCTGTATTGGGGATTATTTTGTAAAATCATATTTCCAACGGCATGCATTAGATGCGTTTTGCCTAGTCCGACTCCGCCATAGATGAACAATGGGTTGTAAACCGTTCCAGGGTTCTCTCCAATCTGAACTGAAGCGGCTCTTGCAAGCTGATTGGACTTCCCTTCGACAAAAGTTTCGAAGGTGAAATCTGAGTTCAGATTGGAAAGAAGTGTTTGATCGGATCGATCGGAGGTCTGATTATTTACGCCTCTATTTTGTCTGCAATCATTTTCTAGATTTGATCGAGATTCTTGCTGACTCTTTTTCGTTTTGGTTCCAATCTCCAGGCTTATCTCCAGAGCGCTATTTTTTGTTAGTTCCCTTATTATTTGATTTATTTGTAATAAATGATGATTTTTCACCCAGTCGAGCACAAATCGATTGGGCGCTAACAAACGTATTCGCTTATCATTTTCGATGGATTGCAGTGGTCTTATCCAGGTATTGAACTGTTGTGATGTGAGTTCACTCTCGAGACGATCAATACATTTATTCCAAATACTCACAGATTTTTTCTCAAATTTTGTTCTGAAGTAACACAAATACTCGGCTGGAACAGACGGGATTCGATCGAAGGAGGTTTTTTAGTGCTGTTCAAATCTTCCCGGCAGTACGAAAAAGTCTACCCTTGTTTTTTAAAGTTATCCACAGGCGATTTATCCCGATTTCGATCATCTAACAGGGTCTATGTCAAGTCTTAAACCGCTAACTTGATTGAACTCTTTTTGATGAGTGACGGGTCGCGAACCGATTGACAATCTATCGATTGCCGGAGTATTCTACGCGCCTTTTTAACCGGGCATTTTCCTTATCGGGGCCGTCTCGTTTTAAGTCCCGGCAACTATCCGAATTGATTGGGAACCGCTATGAAAAGAACTTTTCAACCAAGTACTCTGAAGCGTGCTCGTACTCATGGTTTTCGTGCTCGCATGGCAACTCGGGGAGGACGTAAGGTTATCAACGCTCGTCGTGCCAAAGGACGGGTTCGGTTGACACCTTGATCTCTCCGGGTAGCCGTTTATATTGGTCCAAAAACATGCTGCTTTTTCCCGTGCCAATCGGTTGCAGGATAAAGCATCTTACAATCGAGTTTTTAAACAACCCAGTCGATCCATAGACGAATATTTCACCGTTCTTTGGTGTCGCAACGGCATAGACCGGAGCAGACTCGGGATGGCAATCGGCAAAAAGAATTTAAAGCGTGCCGTTGACAGAAATTTGGTAAAAAGAGTAGTTAGGGAGAGCTTCCGGATACATCTGGAAGAGTTAGCGGGTGTTGATGTTGTTGTACTGAGTCGCAGAGGGCTGCCTTTACATGAAAGGCAACTGCTTCGTGTTTCTCTTGACCGACACTGGAGGCGATTAGCTCGCCTTCTGCAGCAAAACAGCAACACCGAATGATCGTTCCTTTGTATCAGTTTTCGTTTGCTCATACACCTAATCCACATCCTGCGACTGGCTTCAGGTTATCTTGTTTTACAGCTGATCCACGCTTCATCCTGTCCGATTTGAGAATTTTTTTTCATGGATAATCTTCGTCTCATACTGATATTTTCACTAGCCTTCATTCTTCTCATGTTGTGGCAGGCTTGGAACGAAGATTATGGCCCAAAGCCCGTTCAGGACAGCCCGGTTGCTCAAACCGAGATCCATTCCGGCAACTCCTTATCG
This sequence comes from Chromatiaceae bacterium, assembly GCA_024235215.1. Lineage (GTDB taxonomy): Bacteria > Pseudomonadota > Gammaproteobacteria > Chromatiales > Chromatiaceae > HKST-UBA178. The sequence goes on from JACKMU010000004.1 coordinate 124,063, forward strand.
CCCGATGAAAAGATGACCCATTCCGAGGCGCCCATTACGCCAGACACAACAAGCGGTATTCCCTCTCTTGGTGAGCCCGCTGAAACGACCAGCGGTAAAATAGATATCACCACGGATCTTTTCACTCTGGAGGTTGATCCCCGTGGAGGTACGATTCTTCGTCTTCTCCTCAATGACTATCCAGTGTCTCTGGAGCAGAAAGATGTGAAGTTCACCCTTTTACGCCCCACTTCGCCCGATCTGTTCGTTGCTCAATCCGGACTGATCTCCTCGGAGAAAGGTGAGGCGCCAACACATGAATCCCAGTATCAGGCGGAAAACCAGAGCTACTCGATGGGGGATAAAGCTAGTCTCACGGTAGAACTGTTCTGGAAAAGTCCAAAAGGGATTCAGGTAACCAAGCGCTTTATTTTTACCCGGGGCAGCTACCTGGTGAAGATCGAGCATCGGGTGGATAACCATTCCGGGACATCCTGGTCCGCACGCGAGTATCGGCAGTTGATGCGTGGACTGCCACCGGAAAAAAATGGTGGTTCTCAGTTTCTCTATACCTATACCGGTGGAGCTATCTATACACCGGACGAGAAGTACGAAAAAATCAAGTTTGAGGATATGGAGGAGAAAGCACTTTCTCTCGACGTGAAGGGCGGATGGATTGGAATGCTGCAACACTACTTTCTTGGTGCCTGGGTTCCGCCCGCAGAAGTGACTGAGCACTTTTATTCCAATGTACTCTCTGGTCCGCGATATGTGCTAGGTACCTACTCCCCTTCGATCGAAGTGGCTGCCGGGGCCAGCTACACTTTTTCTGCTGGTTTTGTTGCTGGCCCGAAACTTCAGGATGAGTTGGAAGAGATTGCTCCCGGATTGGATCTGACGGTTGATTATGGTTGGCTGACCGTGTTGGCTAAACCTATTTTCTGGTTATTGAAAGAGATTCACAATCTATTCGGTAACTGGGGTTGGTCGATCATCATTCTCACTTTGATCATCAAACTTCTCTTCTTCAAGCTTTCCGAGGCCAGCTACAAGTCGATGGCCAACATGCGCAAAATGATGCCGCGTATTCAAGCTCTGAAAGATCGTTATGGAGATGACAAGCAGCGCCTCAACCAGGCGATGATGGAAATGTATAAAAAAGAGAAGATCAATCCTCTCGGCGGCTGTCTTCCCATAGTTGTTCAGATTCCAGTTTTCATTGCGCTTTACTGGGTGTTGCTGGAGAGCGTGGAGTTACGGCAGGCCCCCTGGATTTTCTGGATAGAGGACCTTTCAATCAAGGATCCATTTTATGTATTGCCGTTGATCATGGGTGTCTCGATGTTCATTCAGCAGAAGCTGAACCCAGCTCCGCCCGATCCAATGCAGGCGAAGATAATGATGTCTTTACCTTTTGTTTTCACAATCTTCTTCGCATTCTTTCCCTCCGGACTGGTGCTTTACTGGGTAACCAACAACATCCTGTCCATTACTCAACAGTGGGTTATCACCAAACAAATAGAGAAGGCGGCTTAACTGGATCGTTAATTGCGTGCTACTTCCGTCCGACCTCATTGCTGCGATAGCAACGCCGGCCGGCATTGGGGGTGTCGGGATTGTCAGGGTATCAGGCCCGGGCACGATTGCATTGGCCGAAGCGATACTCGGTTTTCTACCAAATCCAAGAATGGCACACTTCTCTCGCTTTCGTGATGCACGAGGTGAAGTGATCGACGAAGGGATAGCACTCTTTTTCCCCAACCCTGGATCATTTACTGGTGAAGATGTACTGGAGTTGCAGGGTCATGGAGGTCCGGTAGTGATGGATCTTCTGCTGCAACGCTGTCTCGAGTGTGGTGCTCGTATTGCCGAACCCGGTGAATTCAGTCGCCGGGCTTTTCTCAACGGCAAGTTGGATCTCGCTCAGGCAGAGGCGATAGCAGATCTGATTGAGAGTGATACGGCCACTGCCGCCCGTCTGGCGATGCGCTCCCTGGAAGGGGAGTTTTCGACTCGTATTCACCGTTTGGTGGAGCGACTGGTCAATTTGCGCACCTACGTTGAAGCAGCGATCGATTTTCCCGAAGAGGAGATCGATTTTCTCTCTGACGGAAAAGTGAGCACTGACTTACATGAGATTTCCACCGAATTGGATGCGGTCATTGCCACCGCCCGTATCGGCACACTTTTACGAGAGGGGATGACCCTGGTGATCGCCGGTCGCCCCAATGCGGGAAAGTCGAGTCTGCTCAATGCGCTATCGGGTCGTGATTGTGCAATAGTTACCGCGCTTCCTGGCACCACACGGGATCTGTTGAGGGAGCGTATCGAGATCGATGGTATGCCGCTCCATTTGATTGACACTGCAGGTTTGCGGGAGAGTGGCGACCCGATTGAACGAGAAGGTGTTCGTCGCGCCCGCGAACAGATTGGAAAGGCTGACCAAGTGCTCTGGATTTTTGACGATCAGCTTGATCCAGCAGAGAGTGTGCCGGATCTGAGTACGCTTCCGCTCAATATACCCATTACATTGGTACGTAATAAGATCGATTTGACTGGGCGACCTCCGGGTATCCGTGAGACTCCGCTAGGGATTGAAGTTTCCCTTTCCGCGCTAAGCCATCAAGGGCTCGATCTGTTGCGCCAACACCTGAGACAAAGTGCTGGTTACAGTGGCAGTCAGGAAGGTGCGTTTATCGCCAGGAGACGGCATTTGGATGCGCTTAGAAAAGGAAGTGAGTATTTACTTACAGGGGCGCAGGCGTTGACCGATGCTGCGGGTGAATTGTTAGCGGAAGATCTACGCCATGCGCAATACAGCCTGTCGGAGATTACCGGAGAATTCACATCGGATGACCTGCTTGGCCACATCTTCTCCAGTTTCTGCATCGGGAAATAACGAGTTTTTTGGGTGGCTTCAACCATGGAAGCTGCGGATCATACGTTTGAGACGCCGCCGATTGCTCTTGCTGTCCTGACGACCATATCGGATAGCGATATAGAGCCCGGTGATGGCTGCTACACTGGCATGCAGTTCCGGGAATTTAGAGGTTACCCGTTCGGCAAAATCCAGGGGACCTTCGTGTGCCATGCGGACAACTCCCCGAAATCGCTGCACTCGACGACAAAAATCCAGGTAGGTGGAGTAGACAGGATCCGGTTTGGAGCGAACCCGGTAGAGCAATGTCAAGGTGAGCAGAAGCAGGCTCAGACCGGTAGCCGCAATCATTGCGAAAGCCAACTTTTGTCCGTGTAATGCGCCGAGATGCAGCAGTTGCATGAGATAGAGCTGTCGCTCCTTGGAGTAACCAAGGACCCATCGATGCCAGGAAGCGTTGAGCGCGTCCACACCCCAGCGTAACTTTTTAAGGACGCTGTACAACGTCCCCTCCTCCAAATTGAACAATACCGGTGCCCCAATCACGTCGTTAATCAACGTCGGATCGATAGCTTGTTCGATGCGCTCTGGAGCGACCGCAACCGTCGGGTCGACCCGTTGCCATCCCCTTCCCTGCAACCACACTTCGGACCAAGCGTGTGCATCCGACTGGCGTACGATCAGGTAGTTTCCAAGCGGGTTGACCTGCCCCCCTTGGTAACCACCGACCATCCGTGCTGGAATGCCGGCAATGCGCATCAATAGCGTGAAGCTGGTTGCATAGTGTTCACAGAATCCCCGTCGGGTTTCGAATAGAAACTGATCCGCGGGACTCTCGCCGAGCGGCGGAGGGTAGAGGGTATAGAAAAATGGTTGCTCACGAAAATAGTCAAGCGCTCGCAAAACAACGTCTGAATCGGATCCGTTCCGCTGCTGCCAGCTATCGACCAGATCGAGCATGCGCGGTGATATACCGGGTGGCAGCAACAATGATTTCGTCCTTACTTCCTCACTTAGGGTACCTGTCTGGTAATCGGTTACCGAACTGACGTCATAACGAATCCGGCGTCTTATCGGCGTGTTGCGGAGGAGTTGATAGTCCGAGCGCAACTGCGCATCCGCTGGTATTTCGACCGGTAATTCGAGCGCATAGAGCCACCTCCCGGGAGTGGGTTCCAGGGTGACACTATAGATTATGGGCGGATTCAGACCCTTTATTACTCCAGCAGGTAATTCATCCGCCTCGTCTGCTTCCCAATTCTTTCCGTCAGAGCTCGAAAATACCGGTCCCCTCCAGTAGCGCTGTGAGGGTGGCGGAATCTGCTGCGTAAAATCAACCCGGAACGCCACCGCTGATGAACGGCTTAGGCGGCTGATGCTTCCTGGAGAGATGTTACCGGTCACTCCAGTGACGGCCGAATGTTTCTGCTCCACCAGATTCCATAAAGGGGAGCTGAAACGCGGAAAGAAAATGAAGAGCATTATCATCAACGGGAGCGACTGAGCTAACATCCACAACGAGACTTTGAGCGCTCCCAATGGATGGGCCGATGGATGAATGCGATTGCTCTCTATTAATGTCGCAGTCAGAGCAATCACCATCATCAGGGCATAGACCACCAACCACGTGTCCTCGCGGTAGAGAAACTGGGTAATCAACATGAAATAACCGATGAATACGAGAATGTGCACATCCCGCTTGACGCGCATCTCCATCAGCTTCAACGCCAGCATCGAGACAAGCAGCGCTACGCCTGCATCCTTTCCAAACAGTATGGGATAGAGCAACAGCACATTGCCCAATGCACCCATAGTAATCAGAAATAGTATCAGCTTACCCGGAAGCAGCCGTCCTCTCCCGACGGCAACAAAACGATACCCTGCCAATAGCAGAAATAGTAGGCTGACGCGGATTTCAACATTCAGTAGGTGTGGCAGTGCAGTCAGCGTAAGCAGCGCGAGCAGCGTGTACTGCTGTACCCTGGAGAGTGGCATGCGTGCGGCTGGTGCCATCGCTGACCTCAATATAGCGCCAGCGCCGCCAGGCAATCAGCGCGGTGCTGTTGCCCGCGGGCGGGTGTGAATTCGCGGTCCGGCAGTTTCAAACCGAACTCTAACTCCGCGCCGCTGGCCTCCAGCACCCCGCGACAGAGTTGACTCAATCGCTGTTCCTTATCTCCTTGCAGCGCGTTCCAATCGAGCCAGCACCGCTCGGTTCGGTCCCCTCCAAACAGCTTGGTCTGCAGGCCCTGCTCCCGTGCCACCGCTCTCCAGTTGATATGGCGGGGTGAGTCACCGGGACGATAATGGCGTAATCCGACGAAATCGTCCGCTCCGACTCCCCTGTCTCCGCTTTTACTCTGATCATACCTGGTCAACAGGCGCTCGGGCATGCGCTCTCCAGGCTTGGGATAGACCAGACACTCACTGTCTAGCTCGACATAGACCCAGGCGACGAACAGACCCAGCGGATAGCGGGTAGAGAGGGTGAACCTTGGCAGCGGCAGTTTGCCTCTTTTGCTGCTTGCTACACTGAGTGTGAGAAGCTCACTGGAGACGGGGTTGAGATCGATACTCGCCATTGAATGGTGCGGAATGTGCATCTGCAGGCCAGATCGGGCCGAGCGTCGCTGATTGATCAGATGTATCCCAAAACAAGCTTCGTCACCGGCGAAAACCGGTGCAACGCGGCCGCTTCCGACTTCCAGTCCGAGCAGATTGCGCCAAGTGTGCAGCATACCCACCAAGCCCAGTCCGACAAGCAGGAAGGTCAACATAAAGCCCAGATTGTTTGCGTAGTTTATCGATCCGGTCAGCATCAGCATCAACAGAATGCCAAAAAGCAAGCCGTAACCGGTGGGCAGGATATAGATACACCTGGGTGTGATCTGCGCTCTACCGCCACTGTTGCCGCGAGCCATGCGACGCAATGGCGCGAGTGCGTGGAAATTCATCGGCGGAATAAGAACAAGCTGAATCCAATTATAAAGAGCAGCTTGTCCACCTGTACTGATTGTGCTGGCATTCTGTTCTCTTCCGTTCAGGTTATCGCAACGGACTCAAGCAGAAATCTGGCCAGTGCCGCGCCCTCGTCCGTGCCGGTATCTGAGCTGGAGTGCAGTCGGTGCCCTACCGTGGCCGGCAGCACCGCCTGAACATCTTCGGGTATCAGTTGAAACCGCCCCGAGAGCAAAGCCCAGGCCTTGGCGCTGCGCAACAGCGCCAATCCGGCCCGCGGTGAGAGACCGTGATTGAAGCGCGGACTGCTACGGCTGAAAGAGAGCAGTTCCTGACAGTAATCGAGAATCGCATCGGCGACATGCACTTTGTTAACCTGAGCCTGTAGCGCTTGCAGCTGCTGGAGGTCGAGACAGGGTTCCACCTGTCGCAGCAACTCCCGCCGATCCTCGCCAGCCAGAAGCAGCCGTTCCGATCTGGCATCAGGGTACCCCAGCTGCAGTCGCATCAGGAATCGGTCCAGCTGTGACTCCGGCAACGGAAAGGTACCAATCTGATGTGCTGGATTTTGTGTGGCAATGACAAAGAAAGGTGTTGGCAGAGGGTAGCTGGTACCGTCGACAGTCACTTGCTGTTCTTCCATCGCCTCGAGCAGCGCACTCTGCGCTTTTGGCGTTGCCCGGTTTATCTCGTCTGCCAGCACCAGCTGCGAAAAGACCGGACCCGGATGGAAGCTGAAACTTCCCTCCTCACGGTCATAAACCGAGTTGCCGATAATGTCAGCCGGCAACAGGTCGCTGGTAAACTGGATCCGCTGGTAGTGGAGACCGAGCAGCTGAGCCAGCAGATGGGCCAGGGTGGTCTTACCAACACCGGGAAGATCTTCGACCAACAGGTGGCCTCGGGCGAGCAGGCAGGCAATTGCCAACCGGACGGTATGTTCTTTACCGAGAATGATTCTGCTTGCCTCTCTGATGAGGCGGTCTATTGCATTTTCCATACCTTGAAAGCTGTCGGCAGTCGGCCACCATCACTTGAACAATCTTTCCATGATAGCCTGTTATTCCATCAACAGGGATTCGAGCAACCGTTCGATTCTATTTGCCTGATCGCTGCCTGAAGTGGTCTCCCCAATGTAATTCGCACGAATCATCCCTTTTTTGTCGATGACAAAAAAGCTGGGCCAGTAACTGCTTCCCAGCGCATTCCAGTAGGAGAAGTCATTGTCCACCATGATGGGATGACGTAGCCGGTAACGTTCCACTTTTTCCACCAGCTGTGATACCTGTCGTTCGTGCTCGAACTCTGGTGTATGTACCCCCACCACCTGGAAATCGCGGTCCTGAAATCTCTCTTCGAGATCCACCAGCCAGGGAAAAGAGCGATAGCAGTTCCAACAATCAAAGGTCCAGAAATCGATCAGCACCACCTTTCCACGCAACATCACCTGGGTCAGTGGCTTCGAATTGAGCCAGGCCTCTGAGCGCGAGTGGGTGAACTCCGGTACGGGTCGGGGCAGCCCTTTGGCGATAATCTGACCACTTACGGTGAGTAAAGCAAGTGTCAGAAAAATGGTGGAATAAGAAAGTCTGTTCGCCAGGTTCTTCATGACATGAGCACCTCTGACCATTTGCGTCGGGAGGGGTTGACGTCCCATGGCTGTTATGACTCCGGAAGATGCACCTGTCAACAAAAGGTACACCACCCGAAACGCACGACTGCAAGGGCTGAGTGATATAATAAGACCGGTAGTCGATCGAAACTATTTCACCGGGCAGCCTTTTGCAAGCCGCATCATACGCCTGTCCGGAACAGCTACTGTCGATAACAATCTCGGGGCGGTCAATGTTCTATTCTGAGTCTTACGATGTGATTGTCGTGGGTGGTGGGCATGCGGGCACGGAGGCAGCGCTGGCGGCCGCACGTATGGGCGCCCATACCCTGTTATTGACTCACAATATTGAAACCCTGGGTCAGATGAGCTGCAATCCTGCGATCGGCGGGATTGGCAAGGGGCACCTGGTTAAAGAGGTGGATGCGCTGGGCGGGTTGATGGCCAGGGCAACTGACCGTGCCGGAATCCAGTTTCGCATCCTCAACGCTCGCAAGGGTCCCGCAGTGCGGGCTACCCGTGCCCAGGCAGATCGTCAGCTCTATCGCGCAGCGGTGCGCAAGGCGCTGGAGAATCAACCTGGCCTAGAGCTGTTTCAGCAGGCGGTGGAAGATCTGATTGTCGAGCAGAACCGGATCATCGGTGTGGTTACCCAGATCGGTTTGAAGTTTCAAGCTACTGCTGTGGTTCTGACCACCGGCACCTTCCTCGCCGGCCGGATTCATGTCGGGTTGAATAATTTCGCTGGCGGCAGACTTGGAGATCCGCCGGCCAATGCGCTTGCAAACAGGCTGCGCGAACTACCATTCCGTGTCGATCGGCTCAAAACCGGGACGCCACCGCGTATCGACCGCCGCAGCATCGACTATACAGATCTGCAGGCTCAACCGGGTGATGTACCAACCCCGGTTTTCTCTTTTTTCGGTTCGCGTGAGGAGCATCCACCGCAGCTCTGCTGTCACATCACACATACGAACAGTGAGACGCATGACATTATCCGTGGCGGATTGTCGCGTTCACCGTTATTTACCGGGGTCATCGACGGTGTGGGGCCACGTTACTGTCCGTCGATTGAGGATAAGGTGGTACGCTTCGCGGATAAGTCCTCGCATCAAATATTCATTGAACCCGAGGGTTTGAACAGCAACGAGATTTACCCAAACGGCATCTCCACCTCACTGCCATTCGATGTGCAACAAGCGCTGGTCCGCTCCATGAAAGGGTTCGGCAAAGCGCGCATAACCCGGCCGGGTTATGCGATCGAGTACGACTTCTTCGATCCCCGCGATCTGACGCCAGGGCTTGAAACGAAGTATATCGAGGGTCTCTTTTTTGCTGGCCAGATCAACGGTACCACCGGCTATGAGGAAGCAGCTGCCCAGGGAGTCCTGGCGGGGATCAACGCGGTATTGAAGCTGCGTGATAAAGCGCCCTGGTGTCCGGGGCGAGAGCAGGCCTACCTTGGTGTTCTGGTTGACGATCTGATCACCCGGGGCACTAGTGAACCCTATCGCATGTTCACCAGCCGGGCCGAATTCAGACTGCTGCTGCGGGAGGATAATGCCGACTTACGCCTGACCGAGCAGGGGCGCGAGCTGGGTGTGGTCGGGGAGAGTCACTGGCGCCAGTTTGAACGCAAGAGAGAGGCAATCGAACTGGAGCGTCAGCGGCTGCGGGACGTCTGGGTCCGGCCCGGCACCGTAGCAGGTGACCGTATAGCACAGAGCCTCGGTATCTCGTTGAGTCGCGAAACACGTGCGTTGGAGCTGTTGGCCCGTCCTGAGCTGAGTTACCAAGCGCTGGTTGCGCTGCCGGAAATCGGCCAGGGAACGGATGCCGCGGGCGTCGCAGAACAGCTCGATGTGCAGGCGAAGTATGCGGGTTATATCAAGCGCCAGCAGTTTGAGATCGATAAGCTTAAGGCGAAAGAGTCGATCCAGTTGCCCCCGGATCTGGACTATGCGCTGGTGCGTGGCCTCTCCACCGAGGCGAGAGAGAAGCTGGCGAAGCAGCGTCCCAACACCCTGGGACAGGCAGGTCGCATTCCCGGAATGACACCCGCCGCAATTTCGCTGCTGCTGATTCATTTGAAACAGCGGTCGGCTTGATGCGTCCCCATATCGTTTCTTGGGTATTCCATCCCCCCGAAAGTGTTGGCCCACCGTCACTCTCTTCAACAACTGTATCTTGTATCTTTTACCGAGAGGCGCCCCATATCGAACTACTGTTTACTACTTATTGTTTTGCGGGCGATATCGATTAATGGCTACAGAGAGTAGAACCGCACACTGGCACGACCAGCTTACCAGCGGCCTGCAGCAGATGGGTTTGCAGCTCGATGCTGTACAGCAGCGTAGCTTGCTCGATTATTTACTACTGCTCAGTAAATGGAACAATGCCTTTAACCTGACTGCGGTCAGAGACCCCAGTGAGATGGTCTCGCGGCAATTGCTCGATTCGCTCTCCATCCTGCCATTGTTGAGCGGCTCAACGCTCCTGGATGTCGGCACCGGTGCAGGTCTGCCGGGTGTGCCCCTGGCGATTGCCCGTCCCGATATCAGCTTTACTCTGCTTGACTCGAATGGAAAAAAATGCCGTTTTGTTGAGCAAGCGAAAATCGAGCTGTGTCTGGAAAATGTACGGGTGGAACGCTGCCGGATTGAGCAGTTTCTACCTGCTGAGCGGTTTGAGATGGTGGTATCACGCGCCTTTGCAGCGCTGCCGGAGATGCTCGATCTTTGTTCTCACCTGATATCCAAGAAAGGGTGCCTGCTGGCGATGAAAGGCGCGCTTCACTCGGAAGAGATCAAAGCTATTGCCGGGCGCTGCGCGGAATTGAAAGTCCACAGACTCAATGTGGCAGCCTGTGCCGCGCAGCGCCATGCAGTTGTCTGCCTTTTCTCCGATTGACAGCTGTTGGCAAAGCGCAGCTCCTAAATGATACTGAGACAGGGAAACTCGAACGGATCGGGTTTTCCGGAAAAAGATCGAATCGATTTATTCGCTGCCGCCGGTCAGGCGGCAGTCGCTGCGAAGCTTGTGGAGGCGGAGTTAAACTGATGGAGACTGAGATTGCGGGAAGTTGCTGGCAATGCGGCGCGGAGCTGGGTCGGTTCGACTATGGGCGCGAGAACAACTGTCTTGGTTGCGGCAAGCCGACCCGGGTGTGCCGCAATTGCCGCTGGTATGATCCCGCCAGGAGCCACCAATGTCAGGAGCCAATAGCGGAACCGGTACTGGATAAGACCAGGCCCAACTACTGTGAATTTTTTGAAGCGACTTTCCGCAATGGAACCGCGCAACCCGATACCGCAGGGGCACTTCGTCGCGCTGCCGAGGATCTGTTCAAATAGTAGCCGGGCGGGAACGGCAGGGATATCCTTGGTTCCCGCCCTGCTGGTGTTAAAAGGACATTACACTCTTTCGAAAATAGCAGCTATACCCTGGCCGCCACCGATGCACATGGTGACCAGTGCGTAGCGTCCGCCAATGCGTTGCAGTTCATACAGTGCCTTCACCGTGACGATGGCACCGGTGGCACCGATCGGGTGGCCCAAAGCGATTGCACCACCATTGGGGTTGGTCTTCGCGGTATCAAAATCGAGACCGCGGCAAACCGCCATAGCCTGGGCCGCGAAGGCTTCATTCGCCTCGATCACATCCATGTCACTCACCTTGAGACCGGTGCGTTGCATCACCTGCTTTACCGCGGGAATCGGACCCTCGCCCATGATCGAAGGATCGACACCCGCGATGCTGTAGGAGACCAGTCGAGCCATCGGCTGCAACCCCTGCTTTTCAGCGGCAGCAGCACTTGCCAGAACCAGCGCGGCACCTCCGTCATTGATGCCCGAGGCGTTGCCGGGAGTCACCGTTCCATCCCGCTTGAACGCGGCGCGCAGTTTCGCCATGCCATCGACCGTAACATCGGCACGGACATGTTCGTCGGTGTCCACCACCGTCACCCCTTTCCTCGATTTCACTTCAATCGGCAGTATCTGATCTTTGAAGCGGCCTGCTGCGATCGCAGCAGCCGCGCGCCGGTGGCTTTCGACCGCAAACTCATCCTGCTCCTCGCGATTCAATCCCCACTTTTCGGCAATATTCTCGGCGGTTACACCCATGTGCACCGTGTCGAATGGATCGGTCAGAGCGCCAACCATCATATCGATAAGGTTGCTGTCGCCCATACGGGCGCCCCAACGTACCCCGGGTGCCTGATATCCCGCGTTGCTCATCGATTCCACACCGCCGCCGACCGCGAAATCGGTGTCGCCCAACATGATCATCTGCGATGCACAGACAATCGCCTGCAGTCCGGAACCGCACAGACGGTTGACCGTCAGCGCACCTGAATCGTGTGACATCCCTCCCTTGATACAGGAGACACGGGAGACGTACATATCCATGGGCTGAGTGTGGATAACATTACCCATCACACCTTGACCGATCTGGCCGGGATCGACCGAGGAGCGCTTGATTGCTTCAGCAACCACCAGCGCGCCAAGGTCGGTGGGCGAAAAACTCTTCAAGCTGCCACCGTAATCTCCAATAGCAGTACGCACGCCACTCAGTACAACCACTTCTTGTGTCTCAGCCATCTCTCTCTATCCTCATCAGTGATTTATAAATTCTTAAAACCGCTCTTGGTTTACCGCCACGATATGCTGCTCGTGGAATCATCAAACAGCACAGTAACAGGGGGTTTATTACAGCAGTATTAAGTCAGTGGAATCGGGATGCTAAAGATACCGCGCTGACAGACTGATGGCCAGCACTATATAGAATCGAGTTATGACGGGATTAAAATGTACTCCTGATGCCGGTACACGAAGATATTTGCAAGGTAGTTGGGTACCGTACGACAACACAACCTGATTTTAGACTGCGATTGCAAACATTGGCTGGTAATGAGATGGGGCGGACTCCCCCGCTTTCTGATATTCTCGTTTCCACGTCACCGCAATCGCCAGTCGGTTCCGGGTCGCTTGGTTAACTGGATTGCCGGAATCAACACCATGGGTCGAATAGTATGTGTCGCCAATCAGAAAGGGGGTGTGGGAAAAACCACTACGGCCGTCAATCTGACCGCCTCGCTGGCCTCTCTGGGGCGCAAAGTTCTGTTGGTGGACATTGACCCTCAAGGCAACGCAACCATGGGTTGCGGGGTAAACAAGCATGAATTGCAGAGTTCCACCTGTGATGTACTATTGGGTGAGCAGAAGCTGCAGGCGGCGATTACTCGTTCACCCACTGCCGATTTTGATGTATTGCCGGCCAATTCCGATTTGACCGCAGCGGAAGTAGGCTTGATGAGTGCTCCGCTCAGAGAAAAGCGGTTGAGTCTTGCGCTGGAGGGTGCTGACGAGCGTTACGAGTTCATCATCATCGATTGCCCTCCGTCGCTGAATATGCTGACGCTGAATGCACTGGTAGCGGCACACGGTGTGCTCATTCCGTTACAGTGCGAATACTACGCACTTGAGGGGCTCTCAGCGTTGATCAATACGATTCGGCAGATTCAATCGAGTCGTAATCCGAACCTTAAGATTGAGGGGATCTTGCGCACCATGCACGATCCCCGCAACCGACTGACCAACGAGGTCTCGGCGCAGTTGATGCACTACTTCAAGAACCATGTGTTCTCTACGATTATCCCGCGCAATGTGCGTCTGGCGGAGGCACCGAGTCATGGGTTGCCGATACTATTGTATGATAGCAATTCAAGAGGGGCTGTCTCCTATCTCGCTCTCGCTAGTGAGTTTTTACAGCGCAACGGCCAAACTCTGAATGCAACGGCCTGATCCATTCAACTAAAGAAACTTCAAACAATGGCAGCGAGAAAACATGGGCTTGGACGTGGACTGGATGCACTGTTGGGTGGTGTCACCAGCCAGCAAGAGAACAGCTCCCAAGATTCCCCGTCCGAGAAAGGAATCGATCACCTGCCACTGGACCTGATTCAGCGAGGGCGTTTCCAGCCGCGCCGCGATTTCAACCCCGAGCGGCTTCAGGAGCTTGCCGATTCTATTGCAGCGCAGGGTGTGGTTCAGCCAATCGTGGTGCGTCCGATCGATGCCAACCGCTATGAGATCATTGCCGGCGAACGCCGTTGGCGAGCGGCGCAGCAAGCCGGGCTGAGCGAGATTCCGGCGGTTATCCGCGATGTGCCTGATAAGACGGCGATGGCGATGGCCTTGATCGAAAACATTCAACGGGATGATCTGAATCCGCTGGAGGAGGCAACAGCACTGCACCGTCTGCTTGATGAGTTCGAACTGACTCATCAACAGATCGCTCAGGGTATAGGCAAGTCACGCACTACGGTAACCAACCTGCTGCGGTTGCTCGAATTGAACGCAGACGTCAAGCATTACATCGAAGAACGCAGCATCGAAATGGGGCACGCCCGGGCGTTGTTGGGTCTACCGGGAAAAACTCAGAGTGACGCAGCCCGCCAGGTGGTTGCACAGGGTCTTTCCGTGCGGGAAACTGAAAAACTGGTGCGGAGACTGCAGGGTGAGGAAGTGAAGCGTCCGGCCAAAGCGAGCCAGCATGATGATCCGGATGTGAGGCGATTGGAAAACAGTTTGATCGACAAACTTGGCGCCCAGGTGAAGATACAGCAGGCTCCCGGGGGTAAAGGTAAGCTGGTGATCAGCTACAATAACCTTGAGGAACTAGATGGTATTCTTGAGCACATTCAATAGGTTGTTTATTCAGCTGAGATCACCGCTCGGATAGCCTCAAAACCTCCATAACCTGAGGGTGAAACGAGATAGTGTGGGAGCGGATTCCACTGCATACTCTCTACAATAAATTTATTCGCCTATCTTTTGACCTTATACCCCGAAGCCCTTATACTACGCGCCGTCGGTGGGGGTCTAACTTCGAATCGGGGTCTATAGCGGCTATGAATCTAGCCAGCGCCGGGGAGGCGTGGCGGCTGGTTTTGTTCCAGTTGGCGATAACGATACTCGTTTTCCTGGTCCTGATTTACCTCGGATGGGTGTACGCTTGGTCAGGCCTGATCGGTGGTATGATCGCTACCGTGACGAATGCTTTTTTTGCAATGCGGGTGTTCCGTCACTATCGAGCGCAAGAGCCGGGGGGTTTGCTCCGCCAATTCTACGGGGCAGAAGTTCAGAAACTGCTACTGATTGGTATGTTGTTTGCGGCTGCATTCATCTGGGTGAAAACCCTGAGTGCGGGTGCTTTTTTTGGGGCCTTTCTGCTGGTACAGATGGCTCCGGTAGTAATCGCACATAAATTGGATTGACTACGAGACTTGGGTTGAAGGAATACGATGGCCGGCGAAACGATAACTTCAAGTGAATATATCAAGCATCACCTAACCAACCTGACTTATGGAAATCTGCCTGCCGGCGAATTCTGTGACGGTCATCAGGTGGTCAGCCATGCCGGCTGGCAACTAGCCGAATGCAGCGAAGCGGCCAAGGCGATGGGTTTCAATGCAATTCATCTGGATACGATGTTCTGGTCGATTGTATTGGGTGCCATCTTCTTGTTCATATTCAAAAAGGCTGCAGATGTTGCCACCAGCGGTGTACCGGGTGGGTTGCAGAACTTTGCCGAGTGGGTCATCGAGTTTATTGATCAGAGCGTGCGGGGATCTTTCGCTGCGAGAAATGATCTTGTGGCACCACTCTCCCTGACCATCTTCATCTGGATATTTTTGATGAACCTGATGGACTTGGTTCCGGTTGACGTGATTCCCAAGATATCTATGTTGCTCGGGATCCATTTTATGAAGGTGGTACCTACCACCGACCCCAATGCCACGTTTGGCATGGCCATTGGGGTGTTCCTGCTGGTGCTTTTTTACAGTATCAAAATCAAAGGAGTCGGCGGGTTTGTTGGTGAGCTGACGTTGCAGCCCTTCTCTTCCAGTAACCCACTGGTCAATGCGCTGTTCATTCCTATCAACTTCATTCTCGAATTTGTCAGCCTGATCGCAAAGCCAGTCTCTCTCGCACTGCGTCTGTTTGGCAATATGTACGCTGGCGAGATGATCTTCATCCTAATTGCGATCATGTACAGCGCCGGAACTTTCCTGGGGTTGTTTGGTGGCGTACTGCAACTTGGCTGGGCGATTTTTCATATCCTGATCATCACGCTTCAGGCGTTCATCTTTATGACCCTGACCATTGTATATTTGGATATGGCTCATCACGAGCACTGATTTAATTACTATTTGTTCAACCAACACCTCACTAACGGGAGACCAATAATGGAAATGGCAAATGCACTGCTGTATATCGCTGGCGCGCTGATGATGGGTCTGGGTGCCCTGGGTGCCGCCGTTGGTATCGGCGTACTCGGTGGTCGCTTTCTTGAAGGCGCCGCTCGCCAACCGGAACTCATTCCCATGCTCCGTACCCAATTCTTCATCGTGATGGGCCTTGTTGACGCGGTTCCGATGATTGCCGTCGGATTGGCAATGTACGTTCTGTTTGCCGTTGCAGGTTAATCTGAAACCCAACTTCAAATAGACGGACTGTCATCTCGACAGCCAACGAGGAGTTTCCGGGATGAACATTAATCTGACGCTAATAGGCCAGCTACTCACTTTCGTGGTATTCGTCTGGTTTACCATGAAATATGTCTGGACCCCGATCATGGGGGCACTGGAGAAACGACGCAAGGAGATTGCTGACGGTCTGGCTGCCGGAGAGCGTGGTCAGCACGAACAGGTACTGGCGCAGGAGCGTGCCAAAGAGGTGCTCCGCGATGCAAAAGGACAGGCTTCGGATATCGTGATGCAGGCACAGAAACGTGCAGCTGAGATAATTGACGAAGCCAAGGTAAGCGCACGCACCGAGGGTGAGAGAATCCTCACCGCTGCGAAAGCCGAGATCGAGCAAGAGGTCAATCGGGCCCGCGAGCACTTGCGGGAGAGAGTGGCGGTACTGGCGATCGCCGGAGCTGAGAAGATCCTGCGTAAAGAGATCAGTGCAACTGCGCACCAGGACATTGTCGACTCACTGGCTAGAGAGATCTAAGGCAATAATATGGCTGGAGATACAAGCACGATAGCCCGCCCCTATGCTGAAGCGGTATTTTCCCGTGCCAGTGAGAGCGACAAGCTGGATGCCTGGGCAGACCAGCTTGCTTTGCTAGCTGGTTTGGTCACCGATCCGGAGTTGCGCCGAATCATCGCCGATCCGTTGTTTGGACGCGCAAGATTGTGCGACCTGATCATTCAGATCTGTGAAGACAAGCTGGACGAGGAAGGCAGAAATCTGGTCAAGCTGTTGGTGAAGAACGACCGACTTCTGGTGGTTCCGCAGATTGTCGAATTGTACCAGAAGTTGAAGGACGAGAGTCAGCAGTTGCTGAAAGTCCATGTCACTTCAGCTTATGTACTCAAGCCGGCTCAGGAAAAAAATATCGCCGATGCACTGAAGGCTCGCTTCGGTCGTGAAATCACCATCACCACTGAAAAGGATCCCGAGCTTATCGGGGGTATCCATATCCGTGCTGGCGATACGGTGATCGACGGCTCTGTCCGCGGGCGCCTCAAGCAACTGGCCAACGAATTGGGAATCTAAACGAGAAGCCACTATGCAACTCAATCCATCCGAGATCAGCGATCTGATCAAAAGCAAGATCGAGAATTTCGATCTTAAGACCGAAGCCCGCAATGAAGGCGCTATTATCAGCCTGACTGACGGTATTGTCCGCATCCATGGACTTGAAGACGCGATGTCTTACGAAATGCTGGAGTTTCCGGGCAACACTTACGGATTGGCGCTTAACCTGGAGCGTGACTCAGTCGGCGCTGTCGTTATGGGTGATTACAAGCACCTGACCGAAGGCGACGCAGTGAAATGTACCGGCCGTGTGCTCGAAGTCCCGGTTGGTGAAGGTCTTCTCGGCCGCGTAGTCGATGCGCTGGGCAACCCGATCGATGGCAAAGGACCGATCGAGACCAGCCAGACCTCTCCTCTGGAAAAGGTTGCCCCCGGTGTTATTACCCGGAAATCCGTTGACCAGCCGGTACAGATCGGCCTCAAAGCAATCGACTCCATGGTACCGATTGGCCGTGGACAACGTGAGCTGATCATCGGCGACCGCCAAACCGGCAAGACTGCTATCGCCATTGACGCGATCATCAATCAGAAGGGCACCGGTATCAAGTGTATTTACGTTGCTATCGGTCAGAAGAACTCCTCTATCGCCCAGGTGATGCACAAACTGGAGGAGTTTGGTGCACTGGAGCACACCATTGTCGTCGCCGCCCCGGCAGCCGATTCCGCCGCCATGCAATATCTGGCACCCTACACCGGCTGTACAATGGGTGAGTATTTCCGGGACAAAGGTGAAGACGCGCTGATCATCTATGACGACCTTACCAAGCAAGCCTGGGCTTATCGCCAGGTTTCATTGCTGCTACGCCGTCCGCCGGGACGTGAAGCCTATCCGGGTGATGTCTTCTACCTGCACTCCCGCCTGCTCGAACGTGCGGCGCGTGTGAATGCGGATTTTGTCGAGAAGGCTACCGGTGGCAAGGTGAAGGGGAAAACCGGATCGTTGACCGCGTTGCCCATCATCGAAACTCAGGCAGGTGATGTTTCTGCGTTCGTTCCGACCAATGTGATTTCGATTACCGACGGGCAGATCTTCCTTGAAGCGGACCTGTTCAATGCCGGTGTTCGTCCGGCGATCAATGCAGGTCTGTCAGTCTCTCGTGTGGGTGGTTCGGCACAGACAAAGATCATCAAGAAGCTGGGTGGAGGTGTGCGTCTGGCACTGGCCCAATACCGTGAACTGGCCGCTTTCTCACAGTTTGCATCAGACCTGGATGAGGCTACCCGCAAGCAGTTGGAGCGTGGGGAACGCGTGACCGAGCTGATGAAGCAGGCGCAGTATTCACCGCTTTCGGTAGCGGAGATGGCGGTATCACTGTTTGCTGCCAATGAAGGCTATTTGGATGATGTGGAGACCAAAAAGGTGGTCAGTTTCGAAGCGGCACTGCACGGTTACATGCGCAGCAGCCAGAAATCCCTGCTTGATCAGATCAACGAAAACGGGGACTACAACGACGAAATAAAGAGCGCTTTGGATAGGGCTCTGAAGGATTTCAAAGCCAACAATACCTGGTAGTTAAGTAATCTTTGAGCTGACAGAAAAGGGTTAGATATGGCAGGCGGAAAAGAGATCCGGACAAAGATTGCCAGCATCAAGAATACGCAGAAGATAACCTCTGCGATGCAGCTGGTAGCCGCGGCTAAAATGCGCAGGGCACAGGATAGAATGGCCGCTACACGCCCCTATGCCGAGAAGATGCGTCAGGTTATCGGTCATCTGGACCAGGCGCATCCTGAGTACAGACACAGCTTCATGAAGGAACGTGAAGTGAAGCGTATCGGCTATATCATCGTCTCCTCGGACCGTGGTCTTTGCGGTGGTTTGAACAACAACCTGTTTAGAATGCTAGCTAAAGAGATCAGAGCGCACCGGGAGCGCGGCATTGAGGTCGAATTCTGCACCATCGGTAAAAAGGCGCTAGGTTTTTTCCGTCGCTTTGGTGGCAACGTGCGGGCTCAGATCACCCAGCTGGGCGATAATCCTCATATCGAAAACCTTATCGGCACCGTGAAGGTGATGCTGGATGCGTATGAAGCTGGCGAGATAGATCGCATCTTTGTGGTATACAACCGGTTTTTGAATACCATGACCCAGACTCCGATGATCGAGCAGCTGGTTCCGATCACCTCACAAGGTGAGGATGAATTGAAGCATCACTGGGACTACATCTACGAGCCGGATTCCAAAGAGGTGTTGGACAATCTGTTGAGCCGCTATTTGGAAGCACTGGTCTATCAGGCGGTGGTAGAAAATGGTGCCAGTGAGCAATCCGCACGCATGGTCGCAATGAAGGCCGCCACTGAGAATGCCGGATCGCTCATCGATGAACTGCAGCTTGTCTACAACAAGGCTCGCCAGGCAGCGATCACCCAGGAGATCTCCGAGATCGTTGGTGGCGCAGCTGCGGTGTAAGAAAAATTACCGGCCGGGATGTATTTTAAAGCTTCTCATTCCGTCAGGATTGCAATTTGAATTTATGAGGAACCAGAAATGAGTTCAGGTAAAGTGGTGGAAATCATCGGAGCCGTCGTGGACGTCCAGTTCCCAATGGGTGCGATGCCGAAGGTCTACGATGCATTGAAGATCGAACAGGCCAACCTGACCCTGGAAGTACAGCAGCAACTCGGTGACGGTGTCGCCAGGACTATTGCCATGGGATCTACCGATGGTTTACGGCGGGGTGTTGAGGTGATCAACACCGGAGCTCCGATCAAGGTTCCGGTCGGACAGGCGACCTTGGGTCGGATTATGGACGTACTCGGAGAGCCTGTTGACGAAGCCGGACCGGTGGAGACGGAGACGCGTATGCCGATCCATCGGGAGGCGCCCTCGTTTGAGGAGCAATCAACAACCGCCCAGGTGCTGGAAACTGGTATCAAGGTGATCGATCTGATTATGCCGATTGCCAAGGGTGGAAAGATCGGACTATTCGGTGGTGCTGGTGTGGGCAAAACCGTGACCTTGATGGAGCTGATCCGCAACATCGCGGTCGAACATTCCGGTTACTCGGTTTTTGCCGGTGTCGGTGAGCGTACCCGCGAGGGCAACGACTTCTATTACGAGATGCAAGAGGGTGGGGTACTCGACAAGGTGGCGCTGGTCTACGGCCAGATGAATGAACCTCCGGGTAACCGTCTACGTGTAGCACTTACCGGTCTCACTATCGCCGAGGGCTTTCGTGACGAAGGCCGTGATGTACTCATGTTCGTGGACAATATCTACCGTTACACACTGGCGGGAACCGAGGTCTCCGCACTGCTCGGACGTATGCCCTCCGCTGTGGGTTATCAGCCAACTCTGGCTGCAGAGATGGGCGCACTGCAGGAGCGTATCACCTCTACCAAGACAGGTTCTATTACCTCATTCCAGGCAGTCTACGTTCCTGCGGATGACCTGACCGACCCATCTCCAGCCACCACTTTCGCGCACTTGGATGCGACACTGGTGCTCTCCCGTCAGATTGCCGAGTTGGGTATCTATCCTGCGGTTGATCCGCTCGACTCCACCAGCCGTATCCTCGACCCGAATGTGGTGGGTCAGGAGCACTATGATACGGCGCGCAATGTGCAGGGTATTCTGCAGCGCTATAAGGAGCTGAAAGATATCATCGCTATTCTCGGTATGGATGAACTGTCAGAAGACGATAAACTGGCAGTTGCCCGTGCCCGTAAGATCCAGCGCTTCCTTTCACAGCCGTTCTTCGTGGCAGAGGTATTCACTGGTTCCCCCGGAAAGTATGTCTCGCTGAAGGACACCATTGCTGGTTTCAAAGCTATTGTGAATGGTGAATACGATCATCTCCCGGAACAGGCTTTCTACATGATCGGTGGGATTGAAGAGGCTGCAGGCAACTGATCTACCAGGAGAATCCAAATGGCTATGACAGTCCATGTAGATATAGTTAGCGCTGAAGGGGAGATCTTTTCCGGACTGGTCGAGATGATTTATGCTCATGGAGTCATGGGCGAGTTAGGCATAGCGCCCCGCCACACGCCGTTGGTGACACAGTTGAAACCCGGAGAAATTCGGGTCGACAAGGGTGGCGGAGAGATGCAGCATTTCTATGTATCCGGAGGCATCCTTGAGGTCCAGCCCCATGTCGTCACTGTTCTGGCAGATACGGCGGTCCGTGCGCGTGACCTGGACGAAGCAGCTGCTCAGGAGGCGAAACGGCGTGCGGAAGAGGCGCTCGCTGGACAGCAGGCGGATTTCGAATATGCCAAGGCAGCAGCGGAGTTGGCGGAAGCTGTCGCTCAGTTGCGCGCCATAGAGCGGTTACGTAAAACCAAACAGACTTGAGTCCAGGCACACCCGGATAAAAACCCTTTCATTTTAGAAAGGGTTTTTTTCGCAAGCGATATACACTTTGCATGTGGCAGGTCAGTCATTCAGAGTGACTACAATATACTTTAATATTCCTCAAGTTCAGCTACTCCTTGAGGCAGCATTGAACTATATTGTCGCTTGTTAACCCAACTTGCCTGTGCCTTGCATCACTGATTGTCCAGAAACTTATCCAGTCGGCCACGACCGTTAACCAAAAGCCAGCAACTGATTCATCCGTTTGTCTGATATAGCAATAACTGTTGTCGTTCTTTGCAACGCTTAGGGTATCTGTACAGGTACAACCAGTACCGGACGCTTGCTGATGTGAGTCAATTTACGAGCAGTGGAGCCAAGCAGACCATGCCCGAAGGCATCGTCGGTATGAGTGCCTATTACGATCAGATCCACATTCAAGGATTCAGCGTGGTTGCTGACCTGTTGAGCACAGTCGCCGCTAACGGCGTAGATATCCGACACGAGCTTTTTATCCAGGTCACTCAGTTCCTCCTGATAGAACTCCGCTATTCGCTTTTTCATCTTTTTTAGAATTTCCTTGAGATTTTTTTTCGTAAATGACTCCGCAGACTTGGGCATGTAGGCGCGGAGTATCCACTCACCAGTGGGACCGAGTGGTTCGAGTACATGGATCATGATGATTTTCGCATCATATTGTCGCGCAAGGCTGATTGCATGGCTGAAAACTGGCCGCATGTGTTCACCAAGATCGGTTGCAAATAGGATGGATTTATACTTGGGGATGCTCATTGGGGTTGTCTCCTCTCTATTTGACGGATGGCCTTCACATTAGCGCGGCTGCAAGTGACGTTTTGCCAATTAAAAATCTTGGATGTAAATAAATCATACAGATAGACAATAATTGGTAACTAACGACCTACGGCGGCGTCAATCACTTCATCACCGATTTCGCTTCTGAACTTTTCCCAAATCGGCTGCATAGCACTGCGCCATGCAGCGCGTTCATCATTGTTCAGATTGTAGACCCGGTCTTTTCCCATGGCCTTCAATACCAGTTCCCGGCTGTCGCGTTGTTTCTCTACAGAAGAACGGTTCACCTCAAGACTAACTTCGTCGAGTATCTGCTTCAGAGTATCCCGTATTTCGGGGGGTAGGCTTTCCCAGAAATGGACACTGGTTACCACCATGTAACCTTGGAAACTGTGGTTGGTTTCGACCAGATGTGACTGGACTTGGTAGAATTTACGGGAGGCGATGTTTGACCATGAATTCTCTTGCCCGTCCACCAATCCAAGTTTCAATGCGTCGTAAACCCGATTGAAGGGGAGCACGAACGTGTTTGCTCCAAGTGACCTGTACTGTGTCTCGATTACCGCTGAGGGTTCTATACGAAACAGCAGGTTTGCCAGATCGGCCGGTGCCTTGAGTTGCCGATTCGCAGATATCACTCGCATTCCGTTATCCCAATAGTTCAGACCTTTAATACCTCTGGAGAGCATCGAGTCCAACAGGCTTTTGCCAATCGCACCGGTTTGGAATTGATGAACCTGTTCCAGATCGTCGAATAAAAATGGTAGATCGAATATCTGTATGGATTTGCTGAATCTGCGGAACTTGGCCAGAGACGGCGCTGCAATTTCTACGTCTCCGAACAGCAGTCCCAACAGTACTTGTTCATCAGTAAACCGAACAGAATCTGGAAGAATTTCGATTTCAACTTTTCCGGCCAGGCGTTCCTCTGCCAGTTTTTTGAAAAGCAGGGCACCTTGGCCTTTGGGGGTGTTTTCTGCCACCACATGAGAAAAGCGGATTTTGATAATATCCCCGTCAACAGCTTCCAGATTTTCGGTCCGGAAAAGAAGCATCGAAAACAACGACAGGATCAGTGTGTTTGTGAAAAACTTATTCATGGTTAAGTGCTCTATACAAAAAAGGTCGAGATAGGAAGCGCTGCTCACCAATCCAAAAGGTTTCCGTTTCTAGACCGGATGGTACTGAAAAAACACTTGGCCAACCTGAAATTCCGGTTTATTTTTCCTCCATACCAAGCGGATAACCGCCGTTATCCAAGTATAGCCGAATGAATGTGGTTTCCAGGAGTTCGCGGTATCAACACTTGTCAAAAAAATCTCTACCCGTAGTTACAAGCCAGTAGCATGCAGTATTAAGGAGAGGGATATCATTTTCTGAAACTTCTTTTTTGCGCTATCTGGTTCTATCGGTTCTATCTCAGCCAGGTTGGTGGAACAGAACCTGCTATAGTTTGAGACATTAAAACTTGTTGACGTAATCGTCTTTCCCAGCGTAGTCTAAAATTCGCTATACGCGCACGGAAGCAATGCAGGTCCATGCTTATATTACTAATTTTTAATTGAAAAAATTCCGAATGCAGGATCGTGATGTATGGCATTTTTCACCCAGATACTGGGTGTCATCCCAGACAGACCAACCATCCGAATGGAGGAGTTATATGCTCAAATTTTTAGCTAGATCGCTGTTGCTGGCAGCAGCACTTACGATGTTCACAAATGCTTATGCAGAGCCTATCGTCATCAAGTTTTCCCATGTTGTAACGGAGAACACGCCGAAGGGGAAAGGCGCCAACATGTTCAAGCAGCTAGTGGAGGAGAGGCTGGCGGGGAAGGTCGAAGTACAGGTATTCCCAAGTTCGCAGCTTTTTGGAGATGCTGACGAGATCATCGCGTTATTAAAAAATGACGTGCAGATAATTGCTCCGGCACTTTCCAAGTTCTCTAAGTTCACTGATGTACTGCAGTTGTACGACCTGCCCTTCCTGTTCAACGATCTGGACGCGGTAGCCTGTTTTCAGGAGTCGTCATCCGGGAAAGAGATGCTTGACTCGATGAGCAAAAAAGGGATTAAGGGTCTGGCCTACTGGCACAACGGCATGAAGCAGCTCTCTGCACCGGTACCACTGCGCACTCCTGAATCCGCCGCTGGTCTGAAGTTCCGGATCATGAGTTCCGACGTACTGCAGGCGCAATTTCAGGCGGTGAAAGCCAACCCACAAAAGCTGGCTTTTTCCGAAGTCTATCTGGCACTTCAGACGGGACAGATCGACGGCCAGGAGAACACGTGGTCCAATATTTATTCGCAGAAATTCTTCGAGGTGCAGCCCTATTTCGTCGAATCCAACCATGGTCTGCTGGATTATATGCTGGTTACCAGTCAGAGATTCTGGAAGAGTCTTCCGGCTGACATCCGGACTGAATTGGACAAAATTATCACGGAGGTTACAGTAGCGGTTAACGATCTTGCATCCAAAGAGAACGAGGATGCGAAGAAGCTGATCATCGATTCGGGGAAAACCGAGATCATCAAGTTGACGGCGGAAGAGAAGGGCAAGTGGCGTGCTGCGATGAAACCGGTGTGGGACCAGTTCAAAGATGAAATTGGTGCCAATTACGTAGAGAAGGCTGCTGCCTGCAGTAATTGACGGGCTGAGAGCGAATAAGCCCAAGTTGCTTTGCGCGATACCCAACTCAGTCATTCGTTGCGGTATTGCAGTGCGGGTAACATAAAGGTGAAGGGGGCAGTCCTGGTGATTGCCCCCGAGAACTGAGAGGTTGCCTGACGAACTGCTGCCGATCCCTGGGTGCTGGCTATTGGCCGTGCAGTTTGGAAATAGCTTAGCTACTTACCGGAGTTTGGCGCCTGGGCCAGACGCGATCAAGCGAATACCCTATCTGTTTGATGCAGGCAGTTCTGGGCAATCAAGTGCCACAACAAAACAATAACACGACAACCATGGTGACGTTATGATCGGGAACATCATCAATCGTTTGGAAGAGGCGCTTGTCGCATTTCTGCTTGCGGCAATGACGATTGTCACCTTCACACAAGTGGTGCTGCGTTACGTTTTCAACGCCGGGTTCGTATGGGCCCTGGAACTCACCATATTTCTTTTTGCCTGGCTGGTCCTGTTGGGTATGTCCTATGGGGTGCGCGTAGGCTCTCACATCGGTGTGGACCTGCTGGTCAAGAACCTTCCCCCGCTCCATGCGAAAGTTGTCGGCCTGATATCCATTGCGCTATGTATGTTTTACGCTTCGGTTATGACCGTTGGTGGGTATCAGGATATCGACCTGCTGCTGTTGATCGGCATCGAGGCAGAAGACCTTCCGATTCCGTTGTGGATCCCCAAGCTGATTCTCCCGGTCGGATTTGCGCTGTTATTCGTCCGTTTCGCGCAAGCCGGCTGGCATCTGTTGACCGGCAAGGGTAGTGGGTTGCATCTGGCAGACGAAGCCGATGAAGCCATAGAAAGCCTCGGCAGCAAGGAAGATATTTCAGAAGAAGCTGAAGCAGCAAGCAAACACAAACAATAATAGACCGCCAGAGAGGACGTCAACGCTATGAGCGCCGCGATACTTTTCATACTGCTGTTTCTGTTCATGTTGATGGGGATTCCGATAGCGATCTCTCTTGGGCTGTCAAGCGTGATTACTATCATGGCGTTCGCAGACGATTCGATCGCTTCACTGGCGGACAAAGTCTTTCATACGATGCATCATTCCACGTTGATGGCCATACCGTTTTTTGTACTAGCATCGGCATTTCTGACCACCGGCGGCGTAGCTCGCAGAATGATCAGCTTCGCCGTGGATGCGGTAGGTTGGTTGAAGGGTGGTCTTGGAATGGCATCGGTTCTCGCTTGTATGTTGTTTGCAGCGGTATCGGGTTCTTCGCCGGCTACCGTAGTGGCCATTGGTTCCATCGTCATTGTCGGCATGGTGAAACAGGGCTATCCACAACCTTTCGCTGCCGGGTTGATCTGTAATGCAGGCACGCTTGGCATTTTGATACCCCCTTCCATTGTGATGGTTGTTTATGCAGCAGCCACCGAAGTTTCAGTGGGGCGCATGTTCATGGCAGGTGTATTGCCTGGGCTGCTGATGGGGCTGTTGCTCATGGTGGCGATCTATTTTGCCGCCCATAAACGGAATCTACCGGCGCAACCGTTCGCCGGATGGCCGAAGCTGATCCAGTCGGCAACGACTGCGTCCGGTGGACTGTTCCTTATCGTCATCATCATGGGCGGTATCTATGGCGGTATATTCACGCCAACCGAAGCTGCAGCGGTTTCTGCGGTGTACGCGGGATTCATTGCGGTTTTTGTATATCGAGACATCAAGATCAAGGAGATTCCAAAGGTTCTGGTGGATGCAGCGAAGGTGACCACCATGTTGATGTTCATCATCGCCAACGCTTTCTTGTTCGCGCATGTGTTGACCACGGAGCGCATACCCCAACTGATTGCAGAGACCATCATCAACTGGGGTCTGGAGCCATGGACGTTCCTGATCGTGGTAAACATTCTGCTGCTGATAGCGGGTAACTTTATGGAACCCTCCGCTATTTTGTTGATCATGGCGCCGATTCTGTTTCCGATAGCGATGGAACTTGGGATCGATCCGATCCATCTGGGAATCATCATGGTGGTCAATATGGAGATAGGCATGATTACACCGCCGGTGGGGCTCAACCTGTTTGTGACTGCGGGTGTGACAGGGATGCCGCTCACAGCTGTGATCAGGGCGGCGCTTCCCTGGTTGATGATTCTGCTGGTATTTCTGCTGATCATCACCTACATACCAGTGATCTCCACATTTCTTCCCAATCTGTTTTTCGGGCCTGAATTCGTGCGCCAGTAGCGTATTTGCTCCAAAGCGTCCGACAATGTGCGAAACAAACCGCCCAGGATTCAGGTCAGTTCTGAATGGTGGTTTCTGCCTCTGGCTTGGAGTGCACCCAGCCGGAGGATGCCAACTATTCAGATTTCTTGCTCAGGATGGGATCCACTTTTCATTGTAGATTCCGGATGAATTAGACCACTCCTGTTTACAGACTGCCGAATATCACACATCGGTAGGGGTGCGGCTGACTGGCCACGGACGAAAGTAGGGTATGACGTCAGTCACCTCGAGACGTCGGCGATTGCCACAGTTAATTATTCAGGGTACCCCCAGTGGGCAGACAACTTGGTACAATAGCGCGCTTTCATATGCCGCTGAGTCCTCGGAGTTTTGTGCCATGACCAGAGAAGTGATCAAGCCCGGAAAATTCGTCTCTCTCACCTATTCCATTACCGATAGCGAAGGCAATCTGCTGGAGCAGAACGACATACCGGTCAACTATATCCATGGCGGCGACAAAGAGTTGATTGGCGGTATGGATAGTGCAGTAGCAGGCAGATGCGCTGGCGATAGGATAGAGATTGATATCCCCGCGGAGGATGGCTTCGGGCCGCATGATCCCGATCTCACCTTTACCGATGATATAGACAATGTTCCACCCCAATTCCGTCATCTTGGCGCTGAGGTGCAGATGCAGAACGAGTCCGGTGAGACGATGCTCTTTTATGTCACTCATATTGAGAATGGCAAGCTGACCGTCGACGGGAACCACCCGCTGGCCGGTAAAGCCCTGCATGTGACAGTGAATATTCTCGAGGTGCGTGACGCAACCGTTGCAGATATGCAGTCAGCGGAGAGCAGTTGCCGGCTCAACTGAGTGAATCATTCTTGGTAGAGAAATACTTAAAGATGCAGCCTCTGGCTGCCGCTTACTCTGGCTAGGGAACAACAGAGGATGGTCATGAAACTAGGTGTTGTCATTCTGGCTGCCGGCCAGGGTACGCGCATGAAATCGTCGCTGCCAAAAGTTTTGCATACGCTTGCGGAGAAGCCGCTGCTCGGACATGTCATCGACACTGCGCGGCACACTGGAGCAGAGCGGATCGCGGTGGTATACGGTCACGGCGGTTTACAGGTTCCCGAAAGCTTTCCCGATTCCGATCTGGTGTGGGTGGAACAGGCGCAGCAGTTGGGCACCGGGCACGCCGTTGAGCAGGCACTGCCGGCCATGCAAGGGATGGATAGGGTCCTGATTCTTTATGGGGATGTACCCTTGATAGGTGGGGGGACGCTCACTGCACTGCAACAGGCTTGCAGTTCGAGTGCTCTGGCACTGCTCACGGTAATACTGGACGATCCAACCGGATATGGGCGCATCGTGCGTGATGACCAGCGGAGAATCCAACGTATCGTCGAGCAGAAAGATGCGAACGTGGATGAACAGGCTGTGCGGGAGATCAATACCGGTATCATGCTGGTGGAGGGAGCGAAACTGGAGCGTTGGATTGGCCAGTTGGAGAACGACAACGCGCAGCGCGAGTTCTACCTCACCGATATCGTCGCGATGGCGGTCAGTGAGGGGATAGCCGTGCAATCGACTCAGCCACAGGATCCGTTTGAAGTAATGGGGGTCAACGACAAGCTGCAGTTGGCGCAGCTCGAGCGTCATCTGCAGCAGATGCGCTGTGAAGCATTGCTGCGAGCAGGGGTTATGATGCGTGACCCGGCGAGAGTCGACATCCGCGGCAGATTGACCGCCGGGCGCGATGTGGAGCTGGACGTGAATGTTATCATTGGCGGAGATGTACAGCTTGGTGATGGCGTCAAAGTGGGTGCCAACACGGTAATACGCAACAGTCGGATCGGCAGCGGCGTGCAGATCTTCGAAAACTCTGTTATCGAAGACGCGGTGGTGGCAGAGGGTTGCCGGATCGGACCCTTCGCCCGCTTGCGTCCGGGAGCGGATTTGGCTGCAGATGTTCATATCGGCAACTTTGTGGAGATCAAGAAGTCACAGGTCGACGTGGGCAGCAAGATCAACCACCTGAGTTATATCGGTGATTGCACCATTGGTAAAAAAGTCAATATCGGTGCAGGCACCATCACCTGCAACTACGACGGTGTCAATAAACACCGTACCGTCATCGAAGATAATGTTTTCATCGGCTCTGATACGCAGCTGGTGGCACCGGTGAAGGTCGGTGCCGAGGCCACCGTTGGCGCGGGATCGACGATTACGCGGGATGTTGCGCCAGACTCACTCGCGCTTAGCCGGTGCAAACAGATCGGAAGGGTTGGCTGGAAAAAGCCTCAGAAGAGATAAAGGATAAAATATGTGCGGAATAGTCGGCGCCATCGCGCAACGTGAAGTGATGCCCATCCTGATGGAGGGACTGCGGCGGCTTGAATATCGTGGTTATGACTCCGCCGGAGTGGCGATTCGCGACTCATCCGGCCATCTGCAGCGCATCCGCTCGGTCGGCAAGGTAGCCTCCCTGCAGCAGCTGCTGGACGGTGCTTCGCTATCTGGCACCCTCGGTATAGCGCATACCCGCTGGGCCACCCATGGCATGCCAGCGGAGCGTAATGCCCACCCACACATGAGCGGTGAAAGCGTGGCGGTGGTGCACAACGGGATTATTGAAAACCATAACCAGCTGCGTGAAGAGCTCTCCCAACAGGGATACAGTTTTACTTCGGAAACCGATACCGAAGTGATTGCTCACTTGCTTGGCAGTCTGTTGGAACGTGACCCGGATCTGCTGAATGCAGTGCGGACTACGATATCGCGTCTGGTAGGTGCGTATGCGTTGGCGGTCGCCAGCCCGGATGATCCTGACCGATTGATCGTGGCCAGAGCTGGCAGTCCGCTAGTTGTCGGACTGGGTGTCGGTGAGAATTTTATCGCTTCTGATGTTTTCGCGTTGTTACCCGTAACCCAGCAGTTCATATTTCTGGAGGAAGGGGACCTGGCCGAGATCAGACGGGATAAAGTCAACGTCTATGACGCTGACGGTAATCCGGCTGAACGTGGCGTGAAGATGTCGCAGCTCTCTGCTTCGGTCGCCGAGAAAGGCCCTTATCGCCACTACATGCTGAAGGAGATCTTCGAGCAGCCCAGCGTGATTGCGGAGACACTGGAGGGGCGTATTCACAAAGGACGGCTTCTGGAGGAGAGCTTCGGTTATGAGGCGAAGCAGCTGTTTGACCAGACGCGCAATGTCCACATCGTCGCGTGCGGTACCAGCTACCATGCAGGTCTCGTGACAAAATATTGGTTGGAGGATGTGGGTGTTCCCTGCAGTGTGGAAGTGGCCAGTGAGTACCGCTACCGCAAGGTGGTCGTACCGCCCGGTACCCTGTTTCTCAGCATCTCCCAGTCGGGTGAGACCGCCGATACCTTGGCAGCGCTGCGGGCCTCCAGAAGTGCCGGTTATCTGGGCAGTCTCACTGTCTGCAATGTTCCGGAGAGTTCGCTGGTGCGCGAATCCAATGTCGGGTTGATGACCCGGGCCGGACCGGAGATCGGTGTCGCCTCGACCAAGGCGTTCACCACCCAGCTGGTAGCGTTGAGATTACTCACTCTGGCACTGGCGCGACGCAACGGTCAGACCTCGGGAGAGCAGAGACGTCTGGTTGATGAGCTGCACGCACTTCCCCGGCAGGTGGAGGTGGTGTTGCAGATGAATGATGACATACAAAAAATGGCAGAAGCCTTTGCGGAGAAGCATCATGCGTTATTTCTCGGCAGAGGTCCCTTCTACCCGGTTGCCATGGAAGGCGCGCTGAAGCTAAAGGAGATCTCCTATATTCATGCTGAGGCTTACCCCGCCGGTGAACTGAAGCATGGCCCACTGGCGTTGGTGGATGAGGATATGCCGGTGATCTGTGCGCTTCCTGATGATCCGCTGTTGGATAAGGTGCTTTCCAATCTGCAGGAGGTTCGCGCCCGCAAGGGGGAACTGTTCCTCTTCAGTGACCAGAAGGTGAAGATCGATCTGGATCTTTATCAGGATCTCAAGCTGGATGATATCTGTTCCAGCACGGCGCCGATCGTATACACCGTTCCGCTGCAGTTGCTTGCCTATCATGTGGCAATTTTGAAGGGGACAGATGTAGATCAGCCGCGGAACCTAGCGAAATCGGTCACGGTAGAGTAGAGCAAACTCATATTTTGTGCATGAGAGTCAGCTGTCCTGGTAAAGATGGTTGCGCGCATTTTTGCCGCCTCGTCTGATCTGACCGAGGTGATGAACGGACTCGCCTAACTCACCTTTCAAATCCAGTTTGTCCATCCGAACTGAAAGCTGACTATTCCAATGAGCGGGTCCGGGTTACCCAGTGGGTTTAATTATACGCGAGCAACCGATGGAGATCCGAAATGATCAGTGAGACCATCAAGCCCAGGTTTCTGGAAACAGATGCGTTGGGACACATCAATAACACGGTTGTTCCCGGTTGGTTCGAGGGTGCGCGTGATCCGATCTTCCGCTGGTTTACTCCGAATCTGGACGTAAAACAGTGGCGTTTGATACTGGCCAGATTCGAAATTACATTTCACAGTGAACTCTACTATGAGTATCCGGTAGAGCTTCGCAGCTACATCAGTCGGATTGGTAAAACCTCTTTCGATGTCTATCAGGAAGCTTGGCAGCATGGACTGAGGTGCGCATCAGGAACCTCGGTACTGGTACATTTCGACCATCAACGGAAACGCTCGTTGCCACTGCCGGGGGAGATTCGCGAAATAATGCAACAACACATCTTTTCCGGTACAGCCTGACGGAATTCGTGCTGTTACTTGGCACGCTCCCTTCTGGCAACATGGCGATGCAATCTTATTTTCAATGTGATGCCGATTACCAGCATACCTCCGATTATCGACAGTAGAACCAGGTTGAGTGATCCATCCATAAAATAGAGGACACCCTGGAAACAGAAGCTGAACCAGAAAAAGAGGGTGGCGACAACCCACATTGTGCGCAATCTCTTGTGCTCTTTCTCCCATTCATTCAATGTCATTAATTCTGGCATATTCAATTACTTCACTGATTTTTTTTGTGATTGAGATAGATCCCCAGTGGCTTGTCATACTCTTCGATATGCAGCAGTGCCCAATCGGTGGAAACATCGTAATCGGAGTAGAAGGTCGGGTATTTTCCTTGGGAAACGGCGGCCACCAAATCACTCAGGTGCCGAAGGAGCATTCTGTGCTCACGCAGATGTGATGACTTTCCCGGGTAGTCATGCTGCTCCATGAGCTGCTCCTCGGTTGAGAAGTGGGTACGGGTGAACTCAACCAAACCTACCAGCATGTGTTTCAGCTCATCTTTGTCGATGCGTGCCTCCACAGCGCTGTGGAGATCGTTGACAAGCTGCAGCAGATGTCGGTGCTGCTTGTCGATCTTATCTATGTTTACGTCGTATTCATCACTCCAGCTAACGATAGGCATATTGATGGGATCCTCAAATTCCGGCAGTGTTTTTCCGTTTGTTGCACTATCCATAGGAACTCGTAAGCCTTACTTTTTCTTTTTTTTGCCGCCTTTTCTCTTGTTGTCCTTCATCTTTTTCTCTTTTTTCGCCTTCTTCGCAGATTTTTCCAAGGGATGATCGTCTTTGCCCTGTGTTTTGGGGACCGCGATGAAGCGCTCGGTTTCGGTATCATACCAACCTTGTCTGATGCGTTTGCGGATTTCGTTGTCGCTTATCTCAATACCGTAATGGCTCGGTTTCAACGTGCGCAGCGCGCGAGTGACGCTGAGTTCGCTCCAAGGTTTTCCATCATTGGTGGGTACATTTTTCTCATTGAGTTTTGAGGCAAGTTTTTGAGGGGTGAATGGTTCCGCGGTTAGCTCCTCCATCACCGTCCGGATCGATTCGTAGTAGCTCCACTGGCGTAGTGGCGAGTGCTCGTCGAGATCACGCTCTTTGAATTCGGCGGCCGCAGGAGTTATGGGGATGGGGTTGCTGCTGTTTCTGGCGAGGTTGGCTGAGGTTAGCGTCTGCATGTTCAGCTTTTTGAGAATACGACGCACCGAGTATTTACTCCAGGGTTGGCCGGTTAGCGACAGAATGCACATCTCATTGAGCTTCTCCGCCATTCCCTGTTGGGTTAAGCCCTGGTCATTGTCGTCGCGAATAGCAAGTAATATTTCAAATTGAGGCCGCAATTTTTCAACTGCTTCTTCCATCACTATTTTCCTCTGTCAACTTTGGCGTCTGGTTTAATGGAACACGCTTATAATTTTTTACTTAACGGAGACGGAAGGCCGGGGGAGGGCGGTTATCGAGATGTTTGAATAGCTACCCTCTTGCTCCGTAGATTTGTTGTTGTGTCTTCGTGCTGCTCCTCCTCACAGGATCGGATAGAGAGACCTTATCCTTCTGTTCAGGATAAAATTGTCTGCAGCTGCTGGGCATGCTCAGCAGCACGCATTCCGATATTGGTCAGGTAACCCCCATCTTTCTGGGTGATCAGTCCCTTTTCGTAGAGTCGGATGGTGGCTGCAACAGCCTCCGGCCGGGCTGTTTTATGCACCTTGATCCCCTCTTCACTCGCTGCAAGATTGAAAAGCAGCAGAATCTCCATCTCCTCAAGCTGTTCGTGGGTGTATCGCATAATCTGATCAAGCCTCTTTCTCTTTGCCATCGCTCTCCGAGTAGACCTTCATGAAACTACCCAGCAGCTTCTGAAAGGTCTCCATTGCACCTGCTGATTGCGTCATGAATGGTTGCAACATGCTGAGCGGGTCGTAACCTTCAACCCCGGTGTCCATATTCTTACGAATTTGATCGAACAGTTCATTCTGAAACCCTTGAACATCGGGCCATCCCATCAATTTACGGAACTCTGCTGGAGTGATATCGATCTCGATGTTGACTTTCATTCTCCCTCCGAACTTGGCTGAACCTAGATTTTTCAAGGATAGCCGAATCTTAGCCAACTTTATGACAGGTAAGTTACATTATATGGAGTGTTCAAGCAAAACCCTTGTTGCGCAGGTTTCACGACTGGTAACGAGGATCTGTAATATGACAGGATCAGCTGGTTTCAATCAACGCCAGTCATGATTCGAAAGTCGGGAAACCAGGGCAGAGAGCCTATGCAGCGGAACAGTCAGCGTTACAGCGGTTGCGTGTTGGACCGGGCAAGCCGATTGCGCAAAGATCCGGTCTGGCTGGCGCAACGTTTTGCCGAACCGGATACCCGGATTCTTCCAGTATGGCGCAATCGCAATCTGATCGTTCCAGCGGCGAGTGGCTCTGCTGTCCCCGTTCTGATGTCGGTAGCCCGGTGTCAATCGCAACCCCTCCTGGCGGTTGCCGATGAGTCGGTTTTTCTCGGGATCGAATCGGGTAGGGCGGTTTTTGCCGTGGATATCTCCAGCCTTTCCCAGGTTGAGTCCGGGGAGTTGGCGGGTTCCGCCAATTTTCTCGACCTGCGTCGGGTTGGTGGAGCGATGGCCGCGGATCAGGCAGCACTTGCGGCCTACGCACGCGGTGCACTGCGCTGGCATAGATACAGCCGTTTCTGCGGACACTGCGGAGCACTCAGTGAAAGCCGTCATGGTGGGCATTTGCGCGTCTGCAGCAACAGCGACTGCGCGCGGGAGATCTATCCGCGCACTGACCCTGCGGTGATCATGTTGGTGGAGGAGTACCCAACAAGTGGAGCACCGCCGCGCTGCCTACTGGCCCATCACCATCGTTCTCCGCCGGGAGCTTACTCGACTCTGGCTGGGTTCGTGGAACCCGGTGAGAGTCTGGAGGAGGCGGTAGCACGGGAGGTTTTCGAAGAGGTGGGGATCCATCTGCGTAGTGTCCATTACCAAGACTCCCAACCTTGGCCGTTTCCTGGTTCAATCATGTTGGGCTTTCGAGCGGTTGCCGAGACCAGCGAAATCACCATCGACCGGAGTGAGATAGGGGATGCTCGTTGGTTTACCCTGGCACAGGTCCTGGAGTTTGGAGAATGGGGTGATCCTGCTGCTGAACGTCGGATCTCACCGAAAGACTCCATCGCACGTTATCTGATCGATTCCTGGCTGTCAGAGGTGTCTGGTCAGCGTTGAAATCCAGCAGAAAGTGATCTCTGGGCTACTATTGCGGAGCTGTTTCCAACGCCCCGCCCGGAACGCTCCGGACAGGGCGGTTCGAGTTAGTCTAAGCGGCTTTAACCCGCTGCATCTGGGCCTGATTCAACGCCGACAGCAGCGCTTTCAGCGAGGCGCTTACGGTATCCTGATCGAATGCTGCCCCTGACACCCGGACACCGTCGATATTGATCTGCACGTAAGCGACCGCCTCTGCATCGGTGCCCTCGCCGATCGCATGTTCCTGAAAGTCGACAATGTTCAGCTGCTGGTTGCCAAAATGTTTCCAGGCGTCGGCGAAGGAAGATATTGCTCCCTCCCCTTCTCCAGTCAGGGTATGCATCTGACCATGTGCTGAGATATGCGCTTCGATGAAACCGTTTTCACCCCGGTCCAGCCGGTAGCCGAGCAACGTGAATGGTCCCTGGTCGTGTACGAACTGCTCTTTGAACAGTTGATAGATCTGCGTGCTGTCGACTTCTCCTGCCTGTTGTTCGCTCGCTCTCTGCACTTGCTGCGCCAGTTCCACCTGCATCCAACGCGGCAGGCTGAGCCCGAAATCACGCTCCAACACGAAGGCGACACCCCCTTTACCGGACTGGCTGTTGACGCGGATCACCGCCTGGTAATCGCGCCCCAGGTCTTTTGGATCGATCGGTAGGTAGGCGACCTGCCACGGCTCATCGGCCTGTTGTTTTAGCAGGCATTTGCGGATCGCATCCTGATGACTTCCGGAAAATGCGGTGTAGACCAGCTCACCGATCCAGGGGTGGCGCGGGTGCAGCGGTATTCCGGTGCAATTGGTAACCACCTGGATGATTTCGTCCGGGTTGGAGATGTCGAGTTCCGGATCCACCCCCTGGCTGTAGAGATTCATCGCCATGGTGAGTATGTCCATGTTACCGGTGCGCTCACCATTTCCGAGCAGCGTCCCCTCTACCCGGTCAGCGCCGGCTAACAGTGCCATCTCGGCCGCTGCCACCGAACAACCACGATCATTATGGGTGTGTACCGACAGAATGATACTCTCCCGTCGACTGATACGGGTGGCAAAATACTCTACCTGGTCGGCGAAAATATTCGGCGTGGAGGATTCCACCGTTGAAGGGAGGTTGATGATGCAGCGGTGATCGGGTGTGGGTTGCCATACATCCAACACCGCATCGCAAATCTGCACCGCGAAATCCATCTCGGTACCGGTGAAACTCTCAGGAGAGTACTGGAATATCCAAGTGGTATCGGGGCGTTTGCCCGCTTCGCGCTGCAGCAGGCGGGCGCCATGCACCGCGATAGCGATGATGCCGTCCGGGTCCTGGTTAAATACTCGTTCACGCTGGACTCTGGAGGTGGAGTTGTAGACGT
Organism: Chromatiaceae bacterium; assembly: GCA_024235215.1. GTDB lineage: Bacteria > Pseudomonadota > Gammaproteobacteria > Chromatiales > Chromatiaceae > HKST-UBA178. Next base: position 160,519 of record JACKMU010000004.1, read on the forward strand.
GCACAATAGCGCGTCTGGCCCCTTTGAGCGCCTCGAAAGTGCGGGTGATCAGATCTTCCCGTGCCTGGACCAATGCCTGAATGGTGACATCTTCCGGGATCTGGTCATGCTCGATGAGCCAGCGTACGAAATCGTAATCTGGTTGGCTGGCCGATGGGAAGCCGATCTCTATCTCTTTGACACCGAGTTTCACCAGCAGCGCCCAGAGACGCTGTTTTTGTGTGACACTCATTGGCTCCAGCAGCGCCTGGTTTCCGTCGCGCAGATCAACGCTCGCCCAGCGTGGAGCTTGGGTGATGGAGCGGTCCGGCCATTGGCGGCGGGGCAGATTGACCGGGGGAGTCGGACGATACTTGGTGTGGTTGAATGCGCTCACGTTGCTTCTTGCCTCTACTTGATAGGTGGGCGGGATGGAGTTGGGACAGTTACGAAACACTCTTCCTCGACCCAGATTACCGCTCCAATGGGGAGCATGTTAAGACTCCCCGCAGGACACAGACGATTCACTCTACTCACTGTGCCGGACCCGGCAGCCGCACTTACGAGCGGCTGCCGAAGTATCCTGATTGGTCACCCTCCGGGATGGGAGTAGACCGGCCGTGCCTTTTGGGCGTGGCTTTTTCGCTCCTCGCCGGGTAGGCGAAGTGCCTTTGGTGTCTGCGATAGCGGACAGCTACAGAGTAATCAAAACGATCAGATGGATGATTGCGTATTTTGCATCATTTAGCGGATATATAACAAATAAATACCAAAATATATAAATAGTTTGAAATATAATATCCTTACTATGCTGATTGGCGGCAATTCAATAGAATTGTTGAAAGTATCAATATTCGCTGTGGTACCGCAGCGACGAATAGCTGTAGGAGACGTGTTACTGAGGTGCTTGTAATGCTACGAATTGATTTCCCGAAATCATGCTGAGATTATCCTGTACATCGCGCAATTGCCGCTGCCGCCTTCCCAATCTCTGACAGAGGAGCACATTGCGGTCGCATAGGAGAGAACAGAGCACCATGAGAATACTACATACCATGTTGAGGGTGGTCGATCTCGAGCGGTCGATCAGCTTCTATACGGAACTCCTGGGGATGAACCTGCTGCGCAGACAGGATTATCCGGAGGGAAAATTCACGTTGGCTTTTCTCGGTTACGGCGCGGAGTCGAATGACGCAGCGCTGGAACTGACCTGTAACTGGGGTGTCGAGCACTATGAGATGGGCAACGCATACGGCCACATCGCAATCGAGGTAGAGGATGTCTACCGGGCTACCGACCAGATCAGACGGCTCGGTGGCAAGATACTGCGTGATGCTGGTCCGATGAATGCGGGGACTACCATCATCTCCTTCATCGAAGATCCAGACGGCTACCCCATTGAGCTGATTGGGGCAAGATGAGCACAATCCGGGTAGTTTGTGCGGGATTAGAGGGTTTGTTTCGCGCTATTGAGGTTTGTATCTTCTATCGCTGCAAAAGTGAAAAATAATCGTGTTCTCAGGAAAAAGAGCGACAGAATATGCCTCTGGACAGGTATGACCGAAGAATTCTTGAAGTACTGCAGGAAGAGGGGCGTATCAGCAACCAGGAGCTCGCTGATCGAATCGGGCTCTCCCAGTCTCCCTGTCTGAGACGGGTACGTGCACTCGAAGAGAGTGGCCTGATCTCCGGCTACCGGGCGTTGGTGGATGCAAAGAAACTGGGGTTGAATCTGTTGGCCTTGATACACATCTCGATGGATCGGCATACCCCTGAGCGTTTTGCCAATTTCGATTCGGTCGTCCGCTCGCTTCCCGAAGTACTGGAGTGTCTGCTGATTACCGGGCAGGATGCTGACTACCAGCTCAAGGTGGTGGTGCGGGACATGGATGCCTACCAGACGCTGCTGCTTGACCGGATCACCCGTATTGAAGGTGTAACCGGTGTCCACTCCAGCTTTGTGCTGCGCCAAGTGGTCAATCGCACAGCGATTCCCCTGCCCTGATTTACCTGGATTTTCACTCCTGTGGGTTTTTGTCGAGCAGCTCTTTCAGAGTGGCAAACGGATTGTGGGTGGTGGTACGTTTGGCAGCTTCGGATTTGGCCATGTTGCCCGCTTCGAGGTAGCGTGAGTGTTCGTTGTCGTGGCAGTAAAGACAGAGTAGTTCCCAATTACTCCCGTCGGGCGGATTGTAGTCGTGATCGTGATTGCGATGGTGCACGGTCAGCTCGTAGAGATTGGCCCGGGTAAACTCCCGACTGCAGCGGCCGCACACCCAGGGGTACATTTTCAGCGCCTGCTCCCGGTACCCTGCTTCGCGCTGCTCGCGATTACGCCTCGCTTCGGCGACAATCCGGTCGAGCTTCTCCTGTTTATCCGCTTCCGTGTCAACCATTGCCTTGACTCCTCGATAGCATCCGGGCCACTAAGTTGAATCGGATGCCCGCATTGTACTGCCGAATTGCTGTACTCTGCACTTGTCCTGAGGTGTGAGACTCTGCTCAGGGCCAGGCAGGATCAATCTACCCGTTGAAAATAGCATAGAATGGCCGACAGGAGCCATGAGTGTCGTCGGCGTGCCGCTTTGTGACCTCAACCCGAATTCCGGCACCGAACTCAATTCCAAGTTGGAACTGTCGGCGTTACCGTGAAACCTTTTATCAGGACAACCTGCTATGCCACTGGCCACCAACCACCCTCCGCTGAAACTCTCCTGGATGATCTGGGGGCTCGGAGCGTTGCTCTACCTAATCGGCTTCTATCAGCGTGTCGCACCCGCGGTGATAACCACTGAATTAATGCTCGATTTCTCCCTCAGTGCCGCCGCGCTGGGAAATCTCTCCGCACTCTATTTCTACAGCTATGTCGCGATGCAGGTGCCTACCGGTTTGCTTGCGGACCACTGGGGCCCTCGCCGATTGCTCTCTCTTGGAGCGATGGTGGCCGCTCTTGGCACGATGACTTTTGCATTCGCCCAGGATGTTTGGTGGGCGGGTTTCGGGCGGTTGCTGATTGGTGGATCGGTGGCCGTTGCGTTCGTCGGGATGATCAAGTTGGCCACGCACTGGTTTCCTCCCCGGCAGATCTCACTGGCGACCGGAATGGCGCTGTTTTGCGGTATTCTCGGTGCGGTCTTCGCGGGTGTGCCGCTGCGCCTGTTGGTGGACGGCTTTGGTTGGCGCAACGTGATGCTGGGGTCGGCATTGATAACCCTTGCGGTGGCGGTGGCAATCTGGAGTCTGGTAAGGGACGATCCTTCGGAGAGAGGTTTGGCAAGCTACTCAGCTGCTGCCAGGTCGCCAGCAGGGACAATGCGGGGAAATGTACTGGGAGGAATACGCGAAGTCTTCCGTTATGCCAACACCTGGTTGCTATTCCTCATCCCGGGCGGCGTAGTGGGTGCGGTGCTGACCTTTGCCGGTCTCTGGGGCGTGCCCTATCTGACGACCCATTATGAACTGCAAAAAACGGAGGCAGCCGCGCTCTGCTCGGCGCTGCTGATTGCTTGGGCCATAGGCGGTCCGGTGTTCGGCTGGCTTTCCGACCATCTAGGCCGACGCAAACCGTTGTATGTTTTGGGTTGTGTGATTCAGCTGGCAGGCTGGAGTCTGCTGTTGCTTGTCCCGAATCTGCCATGGTGGCTGTTGATCACACTGCTACTCCTGGTCGGTCTCTTTTCCGGCAATATGATCATCGGCTTCGCCTACGCAAGAGAGTCAGCGCCGCTACATCTGGCCGGAACCCTCTCCGGGGTGATCAACATGGGGGTGATGATGGGACCAATGCTGCTGCAGCCCGCGGTGGGGTGGATGCTCGATCTGGCATGGTCGGGCCAGGAGGCCGATGGCGTGCGATTATACAGTCTTGGAGCATATCGCAGCGGTTTCGCACTCATGCTGGGCTGGTTGGCGTTGTCAACGTTGCTGATCTTCTTTACTCGGGAGACTCACTGTCGTCAGCAGCGCTGAAAGACGCGGAAAGCGCGTTGATCAGTGCATATCCATAGGTTGTACCGGGGAAATCGAGTCACGGCCGCAGTGAGATTATTTCGTACCTTAACCGGTTATAATGTCGACCGGTCACTGCGCTATAGGTGGGATATGGTGATACCCAATGCTTTCAGTCTGGTGCTGGTGCTGTTTGTAGCGGGCTGTGCCCAGTTTACAAACCGCAGTGGTGATGATCCGTTAGCTTTTCTAGCACCCGGTTCCGAAATGCAGCTGGTTCGGGATCTGGAGATTTCCAGTGGAGAGACACGGGTTTTTTTTCAACGTGGTCAGGTTATTACCAAGGGCGAACTGGACTACTACCATCCAAGTTGTGATTTGGAGGTGCGGACACTGAAACAGACGCCACAAACGGTCACCAAGGACCTGTTCATCATCGGCAAGTTAACCAGTGGTAGAGAATCGGTGGTCGATCTCGGTAAGTTGAAAGTTGCCGATAGCGGACCGCTCGCCCGCATCTTCACGGAACGCGGTGTTTCGGTCCACCGTTATCTGCGCGTCGAATTGCACTCTGCGCTGCAACCGGATGTGATGCGCCTCACCTGCCGAGGTGCCTGGGACGATTACAACATGGCAAGATTTCCCAGCGCAGTGGAGATAAAACTGGCGCTTGGGGAGATCATGGCATTTCACTAAACGTTGCCGGATTGCGCCCTTCGTTCACACTGCGCCATCGGGATCGACTCCATGCTGATAACAGAGATACTTGCGAGAAATGCCAGGCTCTATCGCGACGATGCTGCACTGGTGGAACGTGATCCCACCACCGCCAGTCGCCGCGAGATCAGTTGGAGCGAGTTCGATCGTGCAGCCAATCGTCTGGCCAATGCACTGATCCGGGTCGGTGTCACCAAGGGTGACCGGGTAGGTCATCTAATGATGAACTGCCTGGAGTGGTTGCCAGCCTACTTCGGTATTCTGCGCACCGGCGCCTGGGCGGTACCGATCAATTTTCGTTTCGAGGCGGAGGTGATTCGTGCCTGCGTGCTGCTGGCCGAAGTCAAAGTGCTTCTGTTCGGCCCGGAGTTTATCGAGCGGATAGAGGCGGTCAAGCAAGATCTCGACAGTGTGATTGTTGAGTACCTGTTTCTGGGACCGAGGGAAGCCTGCCCGGCATTTGCTCGTTTTTATACGGATTTCATCAGCACAGCCGATGAGACTGAGCCTCGGGTGCCACTCCAGATCTGTGACGATGCTGCACTCTATTTCACTTCCGGAACCACGGGTCAACCGAAAGCGGTACGGCTGACTCACCGTAATCTGGAGCACGCCTGTTATGTTGAGAATCAGCACCATCACCAAACCAGAGACGACATCTTTCTCTGTATACCGCCTCTCTATCACACCGGTGCAAAGATGCACTGGTTCGGCAGCTTCATCGTGGGTGGACGTGCCGTCATTCTGAAAGGGGTGAAACCTGAGTGGATCCTGCAGGCAGTATCCGAAGAGCAGGCCACTATCGTCTGGCTGCTGGTGCCCTGGGCGCATGATATTCTGATTGCCTGGGAGAATCGTGAGATAGATCTGCGCAACTATTGCCTGGCACAGTGGCGTCTGATGCATATCGGTGCCCAACCGGTGCCACCCAGCCTGATTCATGCCTGGAAACGTGTTTTTCCAAAGCAGGCGTACGACACCAACTATGGTCTTACCGAATCCACCGGACCGGGTTGTGTCCATCTGGGAGTCGATAATACCAACAAGATCGGCGCCATCGGCATTCCTGGATTCGACTGGGAGTGCCGCATCGTCGACGCCGAAGACCGGGAGTTGGCGGAGGGGGAGACGGGGGAACTGCTGGTCAAGGGGCCAGGCGTTATGACCGAGTATTATCGCGATCCGGAAGCAACCGCAGCCACGTTGGTAGATGGTTGGCTGCGCACCGGTGATGTGGCCAGGCGCGACACGGATGGATTCATCTGGCTGGTGGATCGCACCAAGGATCTGATCATCTCCGGCGGAGAGAATGTTTCGCCGGTGGAGATCGAGAACTTTTACATGAATCATCCATCGGTTCAGGATATTGCCGTGATCGGTACTCCGGACAAGCGGCTGGGCGAGCTGATCACCGCGATCGTGCAACTCAAGCCGGGTGCACAGGTCAGCACTGCAGAGCTGCTGACCTACGCTGAACCGCTTCCGCGCTATAAACGACCGCGGCTGATTCATTTTGATCGGGTGCCACGCAATGCCACCGGCAAGATCGAAAAACCGAAGTTGCGTAAAAAGTATGGCCGCCTTGAGTGATGCAAGCTGAGCACTTCACCATCAGCTACCAGGTTTAGGCAAAAGCAACTAAATACTAGAGTTATGCTATGGATGTGTCCCACATTCTCGATGGATTAAACGATGCGCAACGTGAAGCGGTAACCTCACCACCTGGCGCTATGCTGATACTGGCTGGTGCTGGCAGTGGCAAGACCAGGGTGTTGGTAAACCGGATCGCCTGGTTGATTCAAGTAGAGGGCGCCTCTCCGTGGAATCTGCTCTCGGTAACTTTTACCAATAAAGCGGCACGGGAGATGAAAGGGCGCATCGAGGCACTGCTGGGGCGGCCATTGGGTGGTATGTGGACAGGTACCTTTCATGGATTGGCACACCGCTTGCTGCGTGCCCACCGCGAGGATGCACGTTTACCGAACGGGTTTCAGATCCTTGATTCGGATGATCAGTATCGGATCATCAGACGGCTGCTGAAAGCGCTGAATCTGGACGAGGCGCGCTGGCCTCCGCGTCAGGCACAATGGTTTATCAACGGGCGCAAGGATGAGGGCTTCAGGCCGCAGCACCTGGATGACGCGGGTGATCCGTTTCAGCGCCAGATGATCCGCATCTACAGCGAGTACCAGGCTGCCTGCGAACGCGGTGGCATGGTTGACTTTGCTGAACTGCTGCTGCGCGCCCATGAGTTGCTGCGGGATAGACCGGACATCCTGCACCACTACCGGGAGCGGTTCAAGCATATTCTGGTCGATGAATTCCAGGATACCAATACCATTCAATATGCCTGGCTGCGGTTGTTGGCCGGAGAGCGAAACAATCTCTTCGTGGTCGGTGACGACGACCAGTCAATCTACGGCTGGCGCGGTGCAAAAGTGGAAAATATTCAGGATTTTCAGAAAGATCATCCTGGGGCGCCCCTGCTTAGGCTGGAGCAGAACTACCGATCCACCGAAACCATCCTGGCGGCAGCCAACGCGGTCATCGCCCACAATATTTCACGCCTGGGTAAGAATCTCTGGACTGAGGGCGAAACCGGAGAGCGGATTAGCCTCTTTGCCGCATTCAACGAGGCAGACGAGGCACGCTTCGTTGTTGAACGCATCCGCAGCTATCTCGAGCGGGGCCACGGGCGTAGCGAAGTGGCAGTACTATACCGTTCCAACGCGCAGTCACGGCAGTTTGAAGAGGCGTTGATCCAGGCTCAGATTCCCTATCGGGTCTATGGCGGCCTACGTTTTTTTGAGCGCGCGGAGATCAAAGATGCGCTTGCCTATCTGCGTCTGCTTGCTAACCCGAGTGATGATGTTGCGTTCGAACGTGCGGTGAATACGCCGCCACGCGGTATCGGTCCGCGGACGCTCGACGCGGTGCGTACCCAGGCGCGAGCCACGGGATGCCCGCTGTGGCAGGCGGCAGAGACGATGATCAGCGCTGGTAACTTACCCGCACGGGCATCCAGCGCACTGGCAGTCTTCCGGGAGTTGATCGAGTCGCAACGCTGCACAATCAGCGATCTTTCATTGGCTGAATTGACTGAGCGGATGATCCAGGCTGCTACCCTGCCAGCATATTTCAAGAACAGCCGCGACGGAAAAGGTCAGGATCGGCTGGAGAATCTGGATGAGCTGATCAATGCGGCGCGTCAGTTCAGCGTCGCAGATATCTCCGAAGATCTGGACGAAATGGAGCCGCTGGGTAACGCTGAGGCAGAGGCGGATCTGCTTTCCGCATTTCTTGCCCACGCTGCACTGGAGGCGGGTGAAGCGCAGGGGGAGGCGCATGAGGAGTGTGTCCAGCTGATGACGCTGCACTCAGCCAAGGGGCTGGAGTTTCCATTGGTTTTCATGGCTGGCATGGAAGAGGGGCTGTTTCCGCACAGCATGTCCAGTCAGGAACCTGGACGTCTGGAAGAGGAGCGTCGGCTTTGTTATGTCGGTATGACCAGAGCAATGCGGCAACTCTATCTCAGTTATGCCGAAAGCAGGCGTCTGCACGGCAGTGACAATTATCCCGTCCCTTCGCGCTTTCTGAGGGAAATTCCGGCGGAGCTGATTCAGGAGGTGAGGCTGGGCGCCCAGGTTGTACGTCCGGTTTGTCACTCCACCCTCACCGGAAACGATGATTCAGAGTCCGGTTTCAGGTTGGGTCAGCGGGTGGTGCATCCAAAGTTTGGTGAAGGGGTGGTGCTGAATGCCGAGGGACAAGGTGGCAGCGCCCGCATTCAGGTCAATTTTGAAGCAGCTGGTGCGAAATGGCTGGTGCTGGCTTACGCCAGACTGGAACCGGTGTGACTGGCGGTCGTATTCTGCGACTGCGAATGGGCAGGTCTTTGATCCGATCGAGTCACTAGGGCGTTAATCCCGCGTCAGTGGCATGATAATGTCGTACCGATAAAAAACAGAATTAATCGATGGGGTTTACTGTGAAAAACTCGCTGATTGCAGTGGTTCGGATCATCGACGGCTTCAATGAGTGGGTCGGCAGAGCCGTCTCCTGGCTGGTCGTACTGATGGTCATCAACGTCTTTTGCGTGGTCGTACTCCGCTATATCTTCTCGGTAGGCTGGATCTGGATGCAAGAGACTTATGTCTGGATGCACGGTACCGTGTTCATGCTCGGTGCCGGCTATACACTGCTCCATGATGGTCATGTGCGCATCGACCTCTTCTACCGTGAGGCCAGCGCCAGATACAAAGCTGCGGTGAACCTGGTCGGATCTCTCTTTCTGGCGTTGCCGTTGATCTGGCTCACCTTCGACAAGAGCTGGCCGATCGTGGTGCGCTCTTGGGAGAGTCTGGAGAGATCGGCTGAAGCCGGAGGGCTGCCAGCGCTCTATCTCTTCAAGAGCGTGATTATCGGCTTCTGTATCCTGTTTGGAGTGCAATTCATTGCGCTGGCGATGCGCAGTCTGCTCATCCTGCTGGATGTGGAGATGGATTCCGCGGAACAGCAGGGGGGCGAAGCATGACCGAAGAGGTGCTCGGTTTCATTATGTTCGGCAGCGCCATCGTTCTGTTGCTACTCGGTTTTCCGGTGGCACTCACGCTGGGCGGGGTGGCGTTGCTGTTCGCCTATATCGGCGACTACCTGGATCTCTTCAGTCTCGGTTTTCTCGGCCTCTACCCGTTGCGAATCTTCGGTGTGATGAAGAGCGAGGCGCTGGTAGCGGTGCCATTGTTCGTTTTCATGGGGGTGATGCTGGAGAAGTCCCGGCTGGCCACCCAGTTGCTTGAAACCATGGGGCTGATGTTTGGAACGATGCGCGGCGGTTTGGGGCTCTCGGTGGTGATCGTCGGAACATTGCTTGCAGCTTCCACCGGGATTGTCGGTGCCACTGTAGTGACGATGGGGCTGATGAGTCTACCTGCCATGCTCAAGGCAGGCTACAGCCCACGCCTCTCCAGCGGTATCATCTGCGCCTCCGGAACCCTGGGTCAGATCATACCGCCCTCTATCGTGCTGGTGCTGCTGGGAGATATCCTGCAGGGCGCCAACGAGCAAGCAGCTCAGCTCAAGGGTGAGCTGGTGCCGGAGCCGGTGACAGCGATTGATCTGTTCGCCGGAGCGCTCTTTCCTGGTTTGATGCTGGTGGTCTTTTATGTCGCCTGGGTCATGTTGACCGCCTGGCGCAATCCCAACGCCTGTCCGGCACTGGTTGATGAGGCGCCCACTGGTGAACGCCTGCACAGGCGTGTAATCGTCACCGTGGTTCCACCGTTGCTGCTGATCATTCTGGTGCTGGGTTCGATCTTGATAGGCGCGGCCACCCCCACCGAATCAGCCGCAGTCGGCGCGGTAGGCGCAACCTTCCTTGCCTGGCGCAACCAGGCATTATCACTGCCGGTGGTGAAAGAGGTAGCCCAGGCCACCACCCAGATCAGCAGCATGGTCTTCATTATTCTGCTCGGTGCCTCCATGTTCTCGCTGGTGTTTCGGGGGTTCGGTGGTGACACACTGGTGGAGGAGTTTCTCAGCGAATTGCCGGGTGGTCTCTTTACTGCGATGCTGCTGGTGATGCTGGTAATCTTTCTGCTCGGATTTTTTCTCGATTTTATCGAGATCATTTTTGTCGTGGTTCCGATCGTGGCACCGATTCTGATTGCGATGGGTTTGAATCCACTCTGGCTGGGAGTGATGATCGGCATCAATCTCCAGACCAGTTTCCTGACGCCGCCATTCGGTTTCTCGCTCTTCTATTTACGTGGGGTGGCGCCCGATTCGGTGCGCACCCTCGACATTTACCGTGGCGTCATTCCGTTCATCGGCATTCAGGTCATCGTGCTGGTCATGCTGTCACTTTTTCCACAGATCGCGACTTGGCTGCCCCAAGTGCTGTTCAAATAAAAACGGGGTGTGAGCACCCCGTTTCTAATCTTACGCAGCAGTGGCTGAATTAGCGATCAGCCTGCGAGTCCCAGATTGCGTGCTGTCAGGTAGGCACCCTCGGAATGACCCGACCAGGTCAGCATGGTCTTACGGAAATCGATAATATGGTTGTACAGCTCGGTCGCCTCTTTGGTCTTGGCGGCCAGTTCCGGCAACAGCTCGGATGAACGCTTGCCGATTGCAGTGATCAGTTCATCACTGTACTTGCGCAGTATGACACCGTGTTCATTGATCAGTTTCTGCATGGCCGCATTATTGGTTGCCTGGAACTTGGAGAGAATCCAGAGGTTGGTCGCAGCAGCCGAGTGCATGACGATGTTTTTGAGTTCATCATCGAGTTGGTTCCATGCATCGAGGTTGAAGAAACCATCAAGAATGGTGGCCGGCTCGTGCCAGCCTGGATAGTAGTAGTTCTTGACCACCTTGTACAACCCCTTACCCATGTCCGCGGCAGGTCCGATCCATTCGGTACCGTCAATAGCTCCCGAAGTAAGTGCTGGCAGCACATCCGATCCGGGCAACAGGATCACATTGACGCCGAAAGTCTTCAATACCTCCCCACCTAGTCCGGGCATACGGAACTTGAGTCCGTTGAGGTCGGCCACGGTGTTGATCTCTTTATTGTACCAGCCGCCCATCTGATTGCCGGTATTTCCCATCGGCAGGAATTTCACCCCGAGCGGGAGGTAGGCCGTTCGGTCAGAAAGTTCGATACCACCACCATAGTAGAGCCAGGCGTTCTGTTCCTGTGCAGTGAGTCCGAAAGGCATCGCCGCGACAAACGAGATGGAGTCTGATTTTCCGGCCCAGTAGTAAGGCGCGCCGTAGCCCATCTGTGCGGTGCCGTTTTGTACCGCATCCATCGCTTCGAAAGGCTTGACCAGCTCACCGGCATGGTACGCCTTGATCGATAGACGTCCGCCGCTGGCAATTTCCACAGCTTGAGTGAATTCTTCCAGAGCCTCACCGAGAAGCCCAGCTTTACCGAAGGCCGAGACGCATATCCATTTGTGCTTTTTCGGACCGGCGATCACTGCAGGTGCGGCAACTGCTGTTGCAGTACCGACAGCGGCCTGTTTGATAAAATCACGTCGTTTCATTCAGTTCCTCCAGTTTTGGGGCTAATCGTGATAGGAAACTCAAATATATATGCGATAGTGCGACAAAGCGCAAATCCAAACCCTAACCATGAGGCTCCCTCTGTTGTTGAAAACGCCACCACTATCGCTCTACATTCATCTGCCCTGGTGTGTACAGAAGTGCCCCTACTGCGACTTCAACTCGTACCGGCGATCTGACAACCTGGACTTTACGGCTTATGTTGCTGCGTTGCTCTCGGATCTGCGTCTGGAGTCACCGTTGGTAGCGGACAGAAAGGTTGAATCGATCTTTATCGGTGGTGGTACCCCAAGCTTGTTTCCTCCCGCGGAGGTGCGGTGGTTGCTACAGGGCGTCAGGGATCTGATCGCTTGCGACAGCAGCATGGAGGTGACACTCGAAGCCAACCCCGGAACCTTAGAGGCCGGCCGACTCGCGGCTTACCGGAAAGCCGGTGTCACTCGTCTCTCTCTGGGTGTGCAGAGTTTCAACGCCGATGCACTGCAGCGTATTGGACGTATTCATGGTCCGGATGAAGTGGTGCGTGCGTTTAGTCAGGCTCGCTCGGCCGGTTTCGGAAATATCAATCTGGACTTGATGTTCGGGCTGCCATGTCAAACTGTCGAAGAGGCCGCCAGAGATCTGGAAAACGCCATTGATCTGGCGCCCGAGCACATCTCCTACTATCAATTGACCATCGAGCCGAAAACAGTTTTTGCCACTTCGCCCCCACCGCTGCCGACCGAAGAGTGTATCTGGGAGATGCAGCAGCAGGGAGAGGTAAGGCTTCAGGCTGCGGGCTACTGGCAATATGAAGTGTCAGCCTATGCTCAGGCGCAGTACCCGTGTCGACACAATCTCAACTACTGGAACTTTGGCGACTATTTAGGCATTGGTGCAGGCGCTCACGCCAAGTTGAGTGACGAGGTGCGACAATGTGTGTGGCGTCGCTCCCGAGTCGCCGCACCCGGAGCCTTCCTCAGTGCAGCCGGCAGCGATCGCGTGCTGGCCGAAAAGCACAAGCTCGGGGAAGCTGATTTGATAATAGAGTTCATGATGAATCTGCTGCGGCTCAACACCGGTTTCAGCCGACAACTGTTCCAAGAGAGAACCGGCCTCAGCTATAGCAAAGTGGAACCACTTCTGTCGGTGGCGCGGCAGCGGGGTCTATTGCAGCAGGCAGGTGAACAGTGGCAGCCCACTGCGATGGGGCGTCGCTATCTGAACGATCTGCTTACACTTTTTATCTGACTGTACCAGATCAACAGAGTCAGTATTTTGACGAAATAATAAAAATGAATTTAAGTCATTGTTAAATAGAGAGATTGATGAGTAAAAAAGGATTGCTAATCCTTTGATTTCAGGTGCGCATCGTGGTATTAAGATAAACGTAAGCTCAGTTTGCCGGACGGTTTTCACGCTTTTTTACTGCGTCTGGCCCTGAAACGGGAGGGTTTGCTGTGAAATTATTTGGAGACTCCAGTCCGGATAATCTGGATTTCAAACAGTGGGTCGAGATGGCGAAAAATGATCCCGAGTTGTTTGAAAAACTACGTCAGAAAGCAATTAATGAGGTCATCGAAAAAGCGCCGGAAGCACAGCGTCAACGGTTGCGCTGTCTGCAGTGGCGCATAGATCAGGAGCGCAACCGGTCGCAGAGCGCACTTGGACTCTGTTTGTGGATATCTCGTCTGATGTGGGAGAGTGTCACGGGTCGTGGTGGGCTGTTTGAGAGCCTGACTCAGGTAAAAGAGATTGCCCATGGAGGTGAGCCGGTACCTCCGCCGGGAAAGGCTGAGGTGCTGCCGTTCCGATCACGCTTAACCTGAGACCAAAGATAGATTTTTACGGTTTTAAGTCTGATTATTACCGCGATCTGCTTGTGATAGCCAACTCTTTGGCGTATGATGCGCGATTCGCCGCAATAGGGCGGCGGCTGAACAATATTCAGGTCATTTTCTCAGAGGCGATCATGAAAGCGGATATCCATCCTAAATACTCCGAAATCAAGGTGATCTGCAGTTGCGGCAATGAATTCACGACGGGTTCAACCTTGAGAGAAGAGCTGCATGTGGAGGTATGCTCTGCCTGCCATCCTTTCTTTACCGGCAAGCAGAAAATCATGGATACCGCGGGACGGGTCGACAAGTTCCGCAAGCGCTACTCCAGAGGATGAAGCACGGATCGAAATCCCCTGCGAATCCATGCAGCGACTGAAAAAAGGCACCCTGGCGGTGCCTTTTTTGTCATGGAATATTCATAGGAAAAAACGTAGAATTTACTTTCTTTTCAAGTAATTTTGATTGGCATATTAAGTTTTGCTATCCAACCAGAAGGAGTTTGATGATGAGAGTAGCTGTCCTAGGTGCCGCTGGCGGTATTGGCCAACCATTAGCACTATTGCTGAAGAAAGGTTTGCCCGCAGGTTCGGAGTTGGCCCTGTACGATGTCAACCCGGTAGTACCGGGCGTGGCTGCGGACCTGAGTCACATTCCTACCGGGGTCAAAGTCTCCGGCTATGGCGCTGAGCAGTTGGAGGATGCGTTGCAAGGTTGCGATATCGTTGTGATTCCGGCAGGTGTTCCGCGTAAACCCGGCATGACCCGCGATGACCTGTTCAATACCAATGCTGGCATTGTCAGGAACCTCGTTGCTGCCGGGGCCAAGGCCTGTCCCAATGCCTGTTATGCGATAATCACCAATCCGGTGAACTCCACTGTTCCGATCGCTGCCGAGACGTTGAAGCAGGCTGGAGTTTATAACGCGCGTAAAGTATTTGGTGTGTCGACACTGGACGTGATCCGCTCCCAGACCTTTGTCGGCGAACTGAAAGGGGTTGCGCCAGAGGATATTCAGGTCAATGTGGTGGGTGGGCACAGCGGCGAGACAATCATTCCACTGCTCTCGCAGCTCGGTCTGGATATCACTGACGACGAGGCAGAAAAGCTGACGCCGCGCATTCAGAATGCCGGGACCGAAGTTGTCGAAGCCAAGGCGGGTGGAGGCTCGGCGACGCTATCGATGGCTGACGCAGGTGCCAGATTCACCCTTAACCTGGTAGCGGCGCTCTCGGGAAATGGCTCGGTACAGTGCACTTACATCGCTGTTGATGGGCAGCCGACGGAGTATCTTGCACTCCCCGTTCGGCTGGGCAAGAACGGGGTGGAAGAGGTGCTAGATCCGGGTGAGTTCAGTGCCTACGAGAGAAAAATATTTGACGCAATGCTGCCATCGCTGCGAGCCAATATCGAGAAAGGCATCGCTTTTGTTCGCGACAACTGATCATTTCTTTAACGCATGATGCGACAACTACTCCGCTCTTCTTAACAGTAGAGCGGAGTAGGAACAGATCGGCCGTAGGTCTGTTCGAATAGTGCCACGATGGATCAAAACTGGTCCGTGCCTCAACGGTCAGGCAATCTAAACCTATCCCGCCTAATTATAAACCATACGTACGTCCTAATGCACTGAAGAAACTTGAGATGCCATTTGGTGTCTGATATAAAGTTCTGACGTCTCGCATTGCTCTTCAGCCACCAGGGATCAAAGATATGTCAGAGAAAACAATTACACTCATCAACAATTCAGACGGCCGTAAGACAGAACTCCCCCTCTACAAGGGCACTGTCGGTCCGGAAGTAATGGATATTCGCAAGCTTTACAGCGAGATGGGAATATTCACCTTCGATCCTGGTTTCGTTGCAACCGGCAGTTGTCGCAGTTCCATCACCTATATTGATGGTGATGCGGGAAAACTCTGGTATCGCGGCTACCCCATCGAGCAGCTGGCTGAACATGCAAAATTTCTCGAGGTCGCTTATCTGCTGCTGTATGGGGAGTTGCCCTCAGTTGAGGAGTTGGCGAAATTCGAGCACATCATCACCCACCATTCGATGCTCAACGAGACCCTTAAAAGCTTTTTTGACGGTTTTCACTACAATGCACATCCAATGGCAGTGATGGTTGGTGTAGTTGGCTCGCTTTCAGCCTTCTACCATGACTCGCTGGATATCAACAATCCGAGGCACCGCGAGATTTCCGCACACCGAATGATCGCCAAGATGCCGACCATTGCGGCTGCCAGTTATAAGCACAATGTTGGCGAGCCTTTAATGTACCCACGCAATGATCTGGACTACTGCGCCAACTTTCTACACATGATGTTTGCCACCCCGTGCGAGGAGTACGTGCCGGATCCGATGGCAGTGAAGGCGGTCAATCTGCTGTTCATTCTGCATGCCGATCACGAACAGAATGCGAGTACCTCCACCGTCCGTCTCGCAGGCAGCTCCCAAGCCAACCCATTTGCCTGTCTTGCCTCAGGTATTGCCTCTCTGTGGGGGCCGTCTCACGGTGGCGCCAATGAAGCGGTGCTTGATATGCTGCTCAAGATCGGTGACGCATCTCAAGTGGATAAATTCATTGCCAAGGCAAAGGATCCTAACGATTCGTTCCGGTTGATGGGATTCGGTCACCGTGTTTATAAGAATTACGACCCGCGTGCCACGATTATCCGAAAAGTGTGCCATGAACTTCTGAATTCGATGGCGGATATCGACAACCCGATGTTCGAACTGGCGCTCAAACTGGAAGAAGTAGCACTGGAAGATGAGTATTTCGTCGAACGGAAACTCTACCCGAATGTCGATTTCTACTCCGGTATCATCTATAAGGCGCTGAATATCCCACGCAGTATGTTCACCGTGATGTTTGCCATTGCACGTACGGTCGGCTGGATGGCACATTGGATGGAGATGATGAATGATCCAGATCAGCGTATTGGACGTCCGCGACAAATCTATACCGGTCACGATCTACGCGACTACATTCCAATAAACGAACGTTAATCACTCTTCTAGAAGTGCCCTGGCCTGGGAGAGTCCAACTCCCGGGCCGGGTCTGTCCAAGCACGGATCCAGAGGTGGATTGGCACGATCCTGCGACGACATCAGTATCAGCTGGAAATCTGTCCCTCCAGCCTGAAAGGAAAAAAGCGGATGATTCTTACTGCTGCCGTCGCAGTGTTTGATCTTGATCTCCGCCTGGGTGAACGGTATTCGCCGTTCCAGTAAAAACAGCAGCAGCTGTTCCGGTGTATCGGCGAACAGATAGAGCTGTACTGGCGTGTTTTTATGCGCGGTACCATTGAGAACCGCACCGGTCAAGCGCGGAGCGAAGCGGTGCAGCTGCTGCATTGCTTCTATCGCCTGGCGTCGTAAATAGCGCAGTGTATCGGGCTGGGAATCACTTTTAAACAGCTGCTGATAGGCACGCAATGCGTTGTCTATTTCGGCATTGTCTGGAAAACAGCGTTGGTCTCTGCAGCCTAATCGGGTTGCTGCCTTGCGTCGAGCGCTCTGGAAATCGGAACTCTCCTGGTTGGCAAGCATTCTTGCCGCTTCCTCGGCGATACGCAGACGGATGACCTGGTGTTTAGAATGGGTCTTCATCCTTTACCGGTAAGCCATTGGTGCCACCGCTCCTTGTTGTCCTGCTGAGTCTTTGCTGGTCCATTTCCGGTGCATTGTCGTCCCGGAAGACCTCGAATATGCTCCCCGCCTGGTCGGGTCCGGCACGTTTTCCCGTGTTTGGGTCGATACGTACGGTAACAATACCCGGGGGCATCACCAGTGGTTTCTCAGCAACACCCTTGAGCGCCTCTTTCATGTAGTCAATCCAGGCGGGCAGGGCTGCGGTGCCACCGACTTCACCCCGTCCAAGTGGCTTAGCCGAATCGAAACCAACCCAGGCGATCGCAACATTTGAACGGTTGAAACCATTGAACCAGGCATCTTTCTGATCGTTGGTGGTACCGGTTTTCCCGGCCAGATCGTCGCGACCGAGAACACGTGCTTTGGTTGCGGTACCGCGCCTGATGACATCCTGCATCATGGAGTTCATCAGATAGTGGTTCTGGGCCGAGATCACTCTCGGTGCGAAGGTCTCTTCTTTATCATCTCCTTCGCTCGGGTCCGACTCACAGTTTTCGCAGACCCTTGCCGGGTTCGCACGGTATACCGCAACTCCTTGGTTGTCCTCGATTCTCTCGATCAGGTACTGGCTTATCCGATAGCCGCCATTAGCCAGCACGGCATAAGCAGTTGCCATCTGCAGTGGTGTAACAGCAGCACTACCGAGCGCCAGAGAGAGGTTATGGGGAAGCGCATTCGGGTCGAAGCCGAAGTGCTCTGCGTGGCTGAGAGCGTGGGATATCCCCATCGAACGAAGCAGACGAATGGATACCAGGTTGCGAGACTTGGTCAGCGCGTAACGCAAGCGTGTGGGACCAAAAAACTCACCGCTATAGTTTTCTGGTCGCCAGGTGCCTTCCAGGCTGGGGTCGTTGAAAACGATCGGTGCGTCGTTTATCAGGCTGGCTGGGGTGAAGCCAGCTTCCAAAGCGGCCGAATAGATGAAAGCTTTGAAACCCGATCCTGCCTGCCGTTGCGCCTGTGTCACCCGATTGAATTTGCTGTTAAAGAAGTCATAACCGCCGATCAATGCGATCAATGCACCGTCGTTGGGATCAAGTGAAACCAATGCTCCCTCTACTGCGGGTATCTGCGCCAGTCGCAGACTCCGCTTTTCCGCGGTACTTTGATCGAGCACCCGCACCAGGTCACCGATGTTGACGACCTCGTCCGCCCGTTTCGGAGCAGCTCCACGGTAGTCTTCGCTCTTGTATTTTTGTGCCCACTTCAAGCCTTCCCATTCAATGGTTGCGCGCTGTCCATTTCCCAGGAAAACCTCGATCGAACGCTCTTCCACTTTAGTGACTATGGCGGGCAGTAGGTCTGCCACCTTTCCGTACTCTTTCAGCAAAAGTTCGAGGTCTCGCTCCTCACTGACCTGAGTCAAATCAAAGTGGGCTTCGGCGCCCCGGTAGCCGTGGCGTAGGTCGTAGGCTTGAAGCGCGCTTCTGAGAGCGCGATTTGCTGCACTCTGCAGGCGGCTGTCGATCGTGGTGTAAACGGTGAATCCGTCTGTATAGGCGTTTTCACCGTAACGCTCGAACAGTTCCGCCCGGACCATCTCGGCAACATAGGGCGCTTCCACCTCGAGGTTGGCAGAATGAATGCGGGCGGTAACTGGTGCGCTACTGGCCGACTGGAACTGCTCTTCGGTGATGTAGGAGAGTCGTCTCATCTGCCCAAGCACGTAGTTTCTGCGTTCTAGTGCTCGAGCTGGATCAGTCACGGGATTATATGCCGAAGGTGCTTTCGGAAGTCCGGCCACCATGGCCATCTGCGCCAGATCCAGTTCCTCGATCTTCTTGCCGTAATAGACTTGGGCGGCGGCACCCACGCCGTAGGCGCGGTGCCCAAGATAAATTTTGTTTAAATAGAGTTCGAGGATCTTCTCCTTGCTCAATTCAGACTCAATTTTGAGCGCAAGCAATATCTCGTTCAGTTTGCGTATATAGGTCTTTTCACGGGACAGAAAGAAATTCCTGGCCACTTGCATGGTGATGGTGCTACCGCCCTGTTTTTTCTCTCCGGTCAATACAAGCTGAACGATCGCGCGCAGGATTCCCTGATAATCCACCCCGGGGTGTTCAAAGAAGCGGTTGTCCTCGGCCGCCAGGAAAGCCTGTATCAGCTGTGGTGGTAGCGCTTGGTAGTCGAGCGGTATGCGCCGCTTCTCGCCGAATTCCGCGATCAGCTTGGCATCCCGGGAAAAGACACGCAGCGGAACCTGGAATTGAACATGCTTCAGATTGTCGATCGATGGTAGTTTCGGGTCCAGATAGAAAAAAGTGACGATAGCCCCCACGACACCGAAAAATCCGGTTATAAATAGTGCCCAGAATCCTAACTTCAGAATTTTTGTTAACAGCTTCATGGACCAGTTCACGTTATCGGGGCGAACCCCCCGCTTAATATTGGATTGAACATGTCGCTATACTATCAAAATCTGTATCCTTTAATAGCTTTGATTAATTGGCACTTCACATGAATTTCATTTGCTGCTATATAGTTATGTGTTTTAATTAAAGAAAAGCTTTTAGTTTTGGGACGAACACGATCTCGTTCAATGTAATTCAAGGAAGCAAGATGTTCCCATTTCGCTCCAAGAAGCAGGCCATGCTCGGCTTGGATATCAGCACAACTGCGGTCAAGCTGCTCGAATTGAGTCGCTCCAGCAGTCGTAACGGTATGCGTTATCAAGTAGAGGCCTATGCTGTGGAGCCGCTGCAGGCGAATGCCGTGGTGGAAAAGAATATCGCGGATGTCGAAGCTGTTGGCCAGGCGATAAAAAATGTTGTCAAACGTGCGGGTACCAATACCAAGCAGGCAGTGGTAGCCGTTTCTGGATCTGCGGTTATCACCAAAACAATCACCATGCCAGCTTCGCTCTCGGATAAAGAGATGGAAAATCAGATCCAATTGGAGGCGGACCAGTACATCCCCTATCCACTGGAGGAGGTGAATCTCGACTTCGAGGTGTTGGGCGTATCTGAAAAGAATCCGGAAATGGTCGATGTGCTGCTGGCTGCGTCACGCAGCGAAAACGTCGATGATCGCGTTGCTGCCCTGGAGATGGCGGGATTGACCGCTGCCGTGGTGGACGTCGAAGCCTATGCGATGGAAAACGCCTTTTCCCAGATCGTCGATCAGTTACCCGAAGGGAGCGAAGAGCTAACCATCGCGATTGCCGATATCGGAGCCACCATTACCACATTAAACGTACTGCATGCAGGTAAGATCATCTACACAAGGGAACAGAACTTCGGCGGCAAACAGCTGACCGAGGAGATACAGCGTCGCTACGGTCTGTCGCATTCAGAAGCGGGAATGGCTAAACGGCAGGGTGGATTACCCGATAACTACGGACCTGATGTGCTGGAACCGTTCAAGGAGGCGATGGCGCAGCAGGTAAGTCGTTCGTTGCAGTTTTTCTTCTCTTCAAGTGCGTACAACAGTGTGGATGTAATCGTTCTGGCAGGGGGGTGCTCCTCCATTCCCGGGGTGGATAAACTGTTGGAGCAGCGCATGGGGACACCAGCGATAATAGCCAATCCTTTCGCCAACATGTCGGTTTCCTCAAACGTGAAACCGCAGAGCTTGAACAATGATGCGCCAGCACTGATGATCGCCTGCGGGCTGGCTCTGAGGAGTTTTGATTAGTGTACTCCGTCATCGATATTGCAAAGATTACCGGCACCCTGGTTGAAGGCTCACCTCGATGACATCAGACTGCCAAACCAACGCAATGAGTGTGAATTCAGATGGCTCGCATTAATCTTCTTCCATGGCGAGAGTCGCTGCGCAAGAAGCGGCAGCGGGATTTTGGTATAGCAACGGGTATCGCGCTGTTGGCGGTAGCCGCTGCTGCGGCTGGCACCCACTTCTATATCGACGACCTGATACGCTACCAGAAAAAACGTAACAATCTTCTGGAGAAAGAGATAGCCGCAATGGATCTCAAGATCAAGTCGATACAGGCGTTGGAAAAGACCAAAGCAAAACTGCTCGCACGGATGGATGTGATCCAGCAGTTACAGGGAAGCCGGCCGCAGGTGGTTCATCTTTTCGATGAACTGGTTAAGACCATTCCTGATGGGACCCTTCTGCAGACTTTGACCCAGAAAGGAGCGAATCTGACTCTGATCGGCAAGGCGCAATCGAACGCCCGGGTTTCGTCGTACATGCGCAACATAGAGTCCTCAGCGTGGCTGGCAAAGCCAAATCTCCAGGTGATCACCAACAAGAGCAAGTCAGGCGGAATGAGTGATTTTACTCTGGCGGCTCGGCAGATATCCCCGGTCGAAGAGAGGGGAGGCAAAAGCCGTAAAGGGAAGGGTAAGAAATGAATCTGCAGGAGCTCAACGAACTCGACCTTAACAATATCGGTGATTGGCCCGGCCTGTTGAAGGGTATTTTGGTATTGATACTTTGCGTTGGAATTGGTGTAGGTTGGTACTATTTCGATACCGAGGATCAGCTGGCACAGTTAAAACGAGTAGAGCGGCAAGAGCAGGAACTGCGCAATACATTCGAGAAAAAACAGGCCAAAGCGGTCAACCTGGAGAAGTATGAAAAGCAACTCGAGGAGATGAAGCAATCATTTGGGGCGATGCTGCGTCAGTTACCTGACAAGACTGAAGTGGCGGAACTGTTGGTTGATGTCTCCCAGACCGGGCTGGCCTCCGGGCTTGAATTTGAACTGTTCGACCCTCTGGGAGAGAACCGCAAAGAGTTTTATGCGGAGTTGCCTATAAAAATAAAGGTGTTGGGCAACTATCATCAGTTTGGCAATTTCATCAGTGGCTTGGCCACCTTACCTCGAATTGTGACAATACACGATATCGAGATCACTCAGGGCAAGGATAAGCGGCTGCAAATGGAAGCGGTTGCCAAGACCTATCGCTATCTTGATGAGGAGAGTGGGCGATGAAGCACGGACCGAGCAGGGGTGGAGCGGTGTTGTCGCTGCTCCTTTGCGCCGGCGTGATCGGTGGCTGCAGCAACCGGGATATGCGCGACTTGAACCGATATGTGGATGAGGTGAAGTCGCGTAAACAGGGAGAGATCGAGCCGCTTCCGGAGATCAAACAGATAGAGACCTTCGCTTACAGAGCAGATGACCGGCGCAGTCCGTTCGAGCCGACTGAACAGGAGCGTGCCGACGATCAGGTGCAGCAACAGAACGGATTGGCACCGGATCCCAACCGGCGTAAAGAGGAGCTGGAGAGTTACTCGCTGGACTCCTTGCGCATGGTCGGAACGCTCAAGAGAGAAGAGACGATATGGGCGCTTGTGCGGACCCAGGATAAAACTATCTACCGGGTAAAAGCAGGCAATTACATGGGACAGAATCATGGACAGATCACCCATATCGATGAAAACGATATCGAGTTAACCGAAATAGTACCGAATGGACAGGGAGGCTACCGGGAGCGCCAAGCCTCGTTGGCCTTGAAAGAATAGCATCAGGGGTAGAGCGATGATGGACAAGCCGTTGGCATCCAGTCAAAGAGGAGAGAGCGTGCGTCGCGCTCTACAGAACCGATATGGTCTGTCCAGGAGAGGCCAGTTCGTCCTCCTTTCACTGCTAATCTGGTTTACACCACTCCAGGCAGCAGACAACGTACTAAAGCATATCGATTTCTCCGCACTCCCGGGAAGCAGTGTACAGATCATCCTGACGGCGGAGCGGACAATCACGACACAGCCAAAAGTGTTCACTACCGATAATCCACCCCGTATCGTGTTGGATCTCTTCGGTATGACCAGTGGCCTGGAGAACAAGACTCAGCCGATCGGTGTAGGCATGGCGCGTAGCGTCACGGCGGTCGAGGCGGAAGGACGGACGCGGGTGGTAGTCAATCTGATCAAACAGATTGGCAATAATATCGAGGTTGATGAGAACCGAGTCATCGTTACTATCGTGGGATCGAGCGAGCCTGCTGTCAGTACCGCTCCGATAGCGACAGTGGCACCCACCTCGTTGCAGCCAGCGCGTGTCGTCAGGGAGAGCGGCAGCCAGATAGCCGGTGTCGATTTTCGCCGTGGCAATCTGGGCGAAGGTCAGGTTATCTTGCAGCTCAGCGATCCGAAAGCGGTAATCGATATGCGGCAGGAGGGGAGCCGCGTGGTGCTCGACGTTCTCAAGACTCAGCTACCGGATCAGTATGCCCGCAAGTACGACGTCAGTGATTTTGCCACTCCTGTAAAAATGGTCGAGGTCTCCGCACGAGGGCAGAATACCCATGTGGAGATCCAGACTGCGGGTGAGTATGAACACCTGGCATTTCAGGCAGACGGGCTGCTCACGGTGGAGTTCCGACCCCTGACCAAGCGGGAGAAAGAGGAGATAGAGCGTAAGCGTGATGTTTTCACCGGAGAACGGTTGTCGCTCAACTTTCAGGACATCCCGGTACGCTCTGTACTGCAGTTGCTCGCCGATTTCACCGACCTCAATCTGGTGACCAGCGACAATGTCCAAGGGCAGATCACACTGCGCCTGCAGAATGTTCCGTGGGACCAGGCGTTGGATATCATCCTCAAGGCGCGAGGCCTCTCCATGCGGCAGAACGGAAACGTGATCATGGTGGCTCCCACCCAGGAGATCAACCAGCGCGAGCAACTGGAACTTGAGGCGATGAAGCAGGTCGAGGAGCTGGCACCGCTACAGTTCGAGTATATCCAGTTGAATTACGCCAATGCCGGGGCGATCAAGAGCTTATTGAAAGATAAGGATAATGAGCTACTTACTCCCGGACGAGGCAGCGTCACCGTGGATAAGCGGACCAACACATTGCTGCTCAAGGACACGGCATCCAAACTGGAGAGTCTGCGTCAGGTGATTCAGCGGCTGGACGTGCCGGTGCGGCAGGTGATGATCGACTCGCGGGTGGTCATCGCCGAGAGTAATTTCTCCAAGGAACTGGGTGTACGCTTCGGCTTCAATCGGAGCTTTTCTTCAGGGGACACGTTTTTCACCTTGGCGGGTGCACAGACAGGCCATATCAGAGATACTGATGTTATCGCACCAGGGATCTCCGTAGATACACGGGAGAATCTCATGGTCAATCTGCCTGCACCGGGTGCTACCAGTGGTGCCAATCTGCTGATCGGTAAGGTTGGCTCCTTCCTGTTGCAACTGGAGCTGTCGGCTATGCAGCAGGAAGGTCGGGGTGAGATCGTCTCCAATCCCCGGGTGGTCACTTCTGACAACGAGACTGCGATCATCAAACAGGGATCGCAGATTCCCTACTCGACAGTCAGTCAGGACGGCACCAACACTGTGTTCAAGGATGCTGTACTGAAGCTGGAGGTGACACCAAACATTACTCCCGATGACCGTGTCATCATGAAACTGAGCATCTCCCGCGACAACCCGAGTACATCGGTGGCAGCCGCCGACGGCACCCGGGGTATCGATACCCGCTCGATAGACACGACGGTGCTGGTGGATAATGGTGAGACTGTGGTGCTGGGTGGGGTGTTTGAGCGGACGCTCGCAAATACCACGAACAAAGTACCATTTCTCGGCGATTTGCCTGTTTTAGGTCTCTTTTTCCGTTCCAAGTTACATCAGGACGACAACAGGGAGCTGCTGATTTTTGTCACCCCGAAGATTTTGAAAGAGAGCCTGTCTGTCCGGTAGAATAGCCTTTTGTCAACTACGGCAGGGACAAAGGTGTTTTCCAGGGGGAACGGTTCACGTTGACTGCGCGGGGTTGTGCCAATTGCCCGTGGTCACGGTGTGCTACCCAGCCTTTTAACACGAGACGGGTCAGCGGTAGTGGTAATCCGGCGAATCTATGGGACTGGTAAAAAACATTTTTCTGGTCGGCCCGATGGGGGCAGGCAAGACAACGATCGGGCGCCAGTTGGCCACGATGCTGCGGATGGAGTTCGCCGACAGCGATCGCGAGATTCAGGGACGCACCGGAGTGGATATCTCCACCATCTTCGACTTCGAGGGTGAAGAGGGATTTCGCAAACGCGAAAAACTGGCGATTGAGGATCTCACCAATGGCGAAGGACAGGTGTTGGCGACCGGAGGGGGAGCGGTGCTCGATCCGGACAACCGACGCAATCTCTCCAGTCGGGGTGTGGTCGTTTATCTCACCTGTAGCCCGCAACAACAGTACGAACGCACCATACGGGATAAAAACCGACCATTGCTGCAGACAGAGGATCCGCTGGCAAGGCTGGAAGCTTTGATGGCGGAAAGAGATCCGCTCTACCAAAGCATTGCGGACTTTATCGTATCCACCGAAAATCGCAGTGCTCAAGCGGTGGCCAAGGAGATCGTACGAAAACTGGATGAGTATTGACCCCAAAGATGGCACGGACTCCAGCCATCTCCCTGAATCATAAACTAGACCGCCGACTGTCCCGAAGACGTAGTATTATCTCTTCAGGATCAGAGTAGAGGGTGGTGTAGCTTCATGGTGACCGATTCAGACAAAGTAGAAGTCGCGCTCGGTGCGCGCTCCTATCCCATCTATATTGGCTCGAACCTGCTTGCCAATAGCGAGATTTACCGCCGCCATATCCCGTCTTCACAGGTGATGGTGGTATCCAATGAGACTGTTGCGCCGCTTTATCTGCGGCAATTGACTGCTGCATTGGACGGATTCCGGGTGGAATCGGTCATTCTGCCCGACGGTGAGCAATACAAAACACTGGAGATCTGGAATCGGATCTTCGACCGCTTGTTGCAAAAGCAATTCAACCGACAGTGCACCATCATCGCGCTCGGTGGCGGAGTGGTGGGGGATATGGCCGGTTTTGCCGCAGCCAGCTACCAGCGTGGGGTCAATTTCATTCAGGTGCCAACGACGCTGCTGGCCCAGGTGGACTCTTCGGTCGGGGGAAAAACCGGAGTCAACCATGCGTTGGGCAAAAATATGATTGGCGCTTTTTATCAGCCGCGTTGTGTGTTGGCGGATATTGCCACGCTGGAGACGCTCGATCAGCGGCAGTTGTCTGCCGGGATCGCAGAAGTGATCAAATACGGTCTGATTAACGATGCCGAGTTTTTCGTTTGGCTGGAAGCGCACATGGATGCGCTTCTAACCCGAGAGCATACTGCACTGGCCCATGCAATTGGCCGCTCCTGCAGGGACAAAGCGGCGGTGGTGGCCGCCGACGAAAAAGAGGCCGGAAAGCGGGCGTTGCTGAATCTGGGGCACACCTTTGGTCACGCAATCGAGACCGGTACGGGGTACGGCCACTGGCTACATGGCGAAGCGGTTGCCGCTGGTATTTGCATGGCAGCCGACCTGTCGTGTCGACTCGGCTGGCTCAGTGCCGGGGAGCAGGCGCGTATCATTGCGTTGATCCGGCGTGCCGGGCTACCGGTTGCCCCACCCCCTGAAATAGACCACAGCCGGTTCCTGTCGTTGATGGGTGTCGATAAGAAGGTGGTGAACGGCAAGCTTCGGCTGGTGCTGATGAAAGCGATCGGCGAATCCCTGATAACTGACGCATTCGATGCGAAAGAGCTGGACAATACCCTCAATGGATACGTGGGACAGCCCAACTGATCTTCAGCTGACGCGCTTACGCGTCTCATCGGGAGAATCGTCACGCCCGATCCAGCAGCTGATGCTGACCGTCGCACTGCAGCAGCGTCTCGACCTGGTGCGACATCTCGCGTTCAACAGTGAGCGTGTACCGTTGCTCCGGGGGATGCACGGGGTTGGGAAGAGCAGCTTGATTGACCTGTTGCAGCAGCAGGCCCCTGCTGACTGGGACATCTGTCGGATCGATGCCACACCCATGCTGCAGCCGGAGCAGTTGCTCTATCGTCTCTGTCAGGCATTTTCCGCGCCACAGGGGTGCACTGACAGTATGGAGAGGCTGATTGCTCATCTTACCGGCGTTGTACAGAATGGTCGTCTGCCGGTGATACTGGTGGATGATGCCGAGCAGTTGCCGGTCACTAGCCTGGAACTTCTATTCACTTTATGTAGCGCAGGGGCCGATCCGGCGAAGAAGCCGGCGTTGATTCTGTGTGCCACCCCTGATATCGACAACCTGCTGGAGGCACTCAATTCCCGGATCAGTAGCCGGCAACCGCAAATTCTCGAACTTCTTCCGTTTGACCGGGTGGATTCGGATCATTTGGTTCGCCATCTGCTGAATACCATCGTGGCGCAGGGTAGGCAGTTTCCTCCACCATCAGAGGCTCAGTATGAAAAGATTTTTCGTGCCAGCGGTGGCTTTCCCGGTGAGATCAGCAGTCAGGTGATGAAGCTGTTGCAAACTGACTCCGATGCGGCGGGCGAACGGCAAAAAAAATGGATGCAGATTGTGCCGCTCTTCTCCGACATCTCTCCACCGGTGTTGGTCGGAGCGGTTGTCCTGGCACTTCTTCTGTTGCTGACGCTGGTCTATGAAGAGGAGATAAATGCAATTTTCAATGCGGATCTGATTCACGTCCCAGAGGCGAAAAACGGTGCTGAAAAGCCGATATCGGTGTCCCCACCAGCAAAGATGCCAGCGGACGAGGCAGAGGTGTCCATTCCGGCTGCTCCCCTGAAAGGAAGCGTTGCGACTGCACCGGAACCGGTGTTGAGCAGAAGCGCTGCAGCGGATATTACCGTGCCGCAGCCGACGGAGTTGGAGCATGGTGGTGATGCGCTGCTGGATGTTCAATCCGATCTATACACTCAATTTCCAGCGCCAGAAGAAGCTGCAACCGTGTTACCTGAAGTTGAGTCAAAGCTGCCGGAAGAAGAGGAGGTAGGGGAAGTGGTGAAACAGATGCCGGCATCGACGGCAGTGAATGTTCTGCCTGGGGCTGCCACTGCAGCACTTCCGTCAAAGCCAAAGAAAGTGCAGGAGTTGCCGCGGCGACATGCTCCTGAGGTGCAATTGCCAACAACAGCGCCAAACACGGGGCGGCGTGCCGAGTTGTCTGCGCCGGTTGCCGAACCAAGCCGAGCGAGTACACCGGATCTTTCGGCCAAGATCGGTGCAACACCGGTGGTACAACCGCCTGCACTGGTCGTACCACCGCGCCAGCGCCCCGCTCCGGTGCAAACGGTACAAGGTGTGCAGAACGTAGCCAAGCAGACTTCACATGCGGCTCCGGTCAGCGAATTGAGTCAGAATCAGAAGCAGGTTGGCAAAAAAGTGCCTGAAACGGTTGCTATCCGAAAAAGAAACGAGAGAGCGGAGCCAGCCGCGGTACAGGATGGTGGGATCAGAAGAGAATCTTGGCTGCTGCAGCAGTCGCCTGAGGCGTACACATTACAGCTAATCGCTGTAGGCAACGAGCAGGCGATCGCTGGCTTTATCCAACGCCATCATATCGCACGCGAGGCTGCCTATTTTCGTGCCGTTATTAAAGGGCGCCCCTGGTTTGCCTTGCTGTATGGCCTGTATCCCAACCGCAGTGCTGCGCTCGAAGCACGCTCAAAACTTCCCCAAAGCCTTGCCGATGGAGGTGCTTGGCCCAGGTCTCTCGCCTCTGTGCAACAGGCGATCAAGGGCGAGTAACCCGAAATTACTTTGAATCCAACGCTTGCACACTCTCCCGGTGCGGATACAATTAGATTATTCTGTTCAGCAGGTACTCTGGAGCAGGATAGGAGAAAATATTTATCTCTATGATAAATAAAGATTTATATCCTACTAAAAAGGCACTGGTCGGCCCCTTCCGATAGCAAAAAAGCCAGGGTTACGGAGTTTGCAGGGGCTGTCACAATTGGTCAGTCGACGGAATCTCAAGCATCCTGCGCTGTTCTGTATGACCCGAAGCGATGCCCGGAGACGGTAATCGCCAGGTACAGGCGAGTCCGAAATTCAGCAACTCAACGCTGTAGATGGTGAGCGGGACGGCAACCGATCTCCTCACGCGCGGTGAGGAATGGTTGGCTCGATCTGTCGTCGGGATGGCTTGCCCAAGTCGAGAGATGTGGTGCGATGTTTTAATAAAGGTCAATATAGCGAATAGCGAGAGCGGTTTTGGGAAGTTAATTGCAACAGGCTGGAACGGCCCGATTGGCCATTTTCAGCCCTGAAGAAGACGAGGTTTTCAATGAGCCACAATGCATTGCCACCGAAGATGGGATTGTACGATCCGCGAAATGAACATGATGCGTGCGGCGTCGGTTTTGTGGCAGATATCCAGGGCCGGAAAAGCCATCAGATCATTGAGCAAGGGCTGAAGATTCTGGATAGGTTGACCCACCGGGGCGCGGTGGGTGCGGACCCACGCGCTGGGGATGGCGCCGGCATTCTGCTGCAGATTCCTGACGAATTCTTTCGCAGCGTGGTGGAGTTCATACTTCCCGCAAGCGGGCACTATGCGGTCGGATTGTTTTTCCTGCCTACCGATGATCAGATTCGGGCTGAAGTCGAGGCGATCGTGGAGCGGTTCGTCGTGACAGAGGGTCAGCAGATTCTCGGTTGGCGTGACGTACCGGTTAACAACAGTGGACTGGGACAGAGTGTGCTGCCCACCGAGCCGGTGATCCGGCAAGTGTTTGTTGGACGTGGCGAGAACTGTTCCGACCAGGACGCTTTTGAACGCAAGCTGTTCGTGATCCGAAAGCAGATTGCCACCCACATCTATTACAAGGAAGGCGAGCAGTCTGGAACTTTCTACGCGGCCTCCTTATCGTCGCGCACGATCACCTATAAAGGCATGCTGCTGGCTGAACAGGTGGGCGAATTCTATCCCGACCTATTGGATACGCGGATCAAATCCGCACTGGCGCTGGTGCATCAGCGCTTCTCTACCAACACCTTCCCGACTTGGGATTTGGCGCACCCGTTCCGGATGATCGCCCACAATGGAGAGATCAACACCCTGCGCGGCAACATCAACTGGATGAAAGCGCGCAGAAGTTCAATGGCATCAGAGATTCTGGGCGAGGACCTGGACAAGATCTGGCCATTGTCGTACGAAGGTCAATCTGATTCGGCATGCTTTGACAATGCGCTGGAATTGCTGGTCATGGGCGGTTACTCGCTGGCTCATGCAATGATGATGCTGATTCCGGAAGCCTGGTCGGGTAATGATCGTATGGACGAGAAGCGACGTGCTTTCTATGAGTACCATGCGGCGCTGATGGAACCCTGGGATGGACCGGCTGCGGTGGCGTTCACCGATGGACGGCAGATTGGGGCGACACTGGATCGGAACGGTTTGCGCCCGGCCCGCTATCTGATCACCGATGATGGCGTGGTGGTGATGGCTTCCGAGATGGGGGTATTGGATATCCCCGAAGAGAAGATCGTCAAAAAGTGGCGCCTGCAGCCGGGCAAGATGTTTCTGATCGATATGGAGCAGGGGCGCATCATCGACGATGCTGAGATCAAAGCGCAACTCGCTTCAGCAAAACCCTATCGCCAGTGGCTGGATGAGACTCAGATCAGCCTGAGCACACTGCCGGTGGTGGTCAGCCCGATGTCGCCGGATCCCAACACGCTGCGTCAGCTTCAGCAGGCGTTCGGTTACACTCAGGAGGATCTGAAATTTCTGCTCACGCCTATGGTGCTCACTGGTCAGGAGGGGACCGGATCCATGGGTGCGGACAATCCCCCGTCGGTGCTTTCACGCCGGCCGAAACATCTTTCCACCTATTTCAAACAGAATTTCGCACAGGTGACCAATCCACCGATCGATCCGATCCGGGAAGAGATCGTGATGTCACTGGTCTCTTTGATCGGTCCCCGGCCAAACCTGCTGGGGCTCTCCGATGGCGGGAGTAACATGCGTCTGGAGATCACTCAGCCGGTGCTGACCAATACCGATCTCGAACGCATTCGTGATATCGAGGATAGCTCGGGTGGCGCGTTCCGCACCCGGACGCTGGATATCTGTTACCCGGCCGATAAAGGCTCAGCCGGCATGAAGCAGGCGCTCAATGCACTGTGCGAAAGGGCCGAAGTGGCGGTCGGTGAGGGCTACAATATCCTGATACTTTCGGATCGCACTGTGGATGCCGATTTTATTGGCATTCCGGCGTTGTTGGCCACCTCTGCAGTGCATCATCACTTGATCCGCAAGGGGTTGCGAACCGAATCCGGGTTGGTGGTGGAGACCGGTGCGGCGCTGGAAGTGCACCATTTTGCCACGCTGGCTGGCTATGGCGCAGAGGCAATAAATCCCTATGTCGCTTTCGATACCATTCAGGCGATATTACCGAAACTCTCCGAGGAGTTGAATTTCGAAGAGGCCCAGAAGCGCTATATCAAGGCGGTTGGCAAGGGGTTGAAAAAGGTCTTCTCGAAGATGGGCATTTCGACCTTCCAGTCCTACTGTGGCGCCCAGATCTTTGACGCGGTGGGCCTCTCCAGCACTTTCGTGGAGCAGTACTTCACCGGCACCGCAACCACGGTCGAGGGCGCCGGCCTCAAGCAGATCGCCATGGATGCGGTCAAATGGCACAAGCAGGCGTTTGGCAAGAGCCCGATCTATCGTGACCACTTGGATGTGGGTGGCGACTATGCCTTCCGCCTGCATGGTGAGGATCACGTCTGGACACCCGACTCGATCGCCAAGCTGCAGCATGCGGCACGCGCCAACGATGCGAAAACTTACGCTGAGTTTGCCAGCATGATCAATGAGCAGAATCTGCGCTTGTTGACCTTTCGAGGACTGTTCGAGTTGAAGTGGGCTAACGAGCCGGTTCCGCTGGATGAGGTGGAGCCCGCGAAGGAGATCGTCAAGCGTTTCTCCACGGGCGCCATGTCGTTTGGCAGCATCTCATACGAAGCGCACTCCACGTTGGCGATCGCGATGAACCGTTTGGGTGGCAAGTCGAACACCGGAGAGGGTGGTGAAGAGGCGGAGCGCTTCAACCCACTCGATGATGGGTCACGCAATCCGGAGCGCTCGGCGATCAAGCAGGTGGCCTCCGGCCGATTCGGCGTGACTACCGAGTATTTGGTCAATGCCGATGACATTCAGATCAAGATGGCGCAGGGGGCCAAGCCGGGAGAGGGTGGTCAGCTGCCGGGTCACAAAGTGAACGCACAGATCGCGCGAGTGCGTCACTCCACCCCGGGGGTGGGACTGATTTCGCCGCCCCCGCACCACGACATCTATTCGATCGAGGATCTGGCTCAGCTGATCCACGATCTGAAGAACGTCAATCCTCAGGCGCGTATATCGGTGAAACTGGTCTCCGAGGTTGGAGTGGGAACGGTGGCCGCGGGTGTATCCAAGGCACATGCCGACCATGTCACCATCGCCGGCTACGACGGTGGTACCGGCGCCAGCCCGCTGACCTCGATCAAGCATGCCGGTTCGCCCTGGGAGATCGGTCTGGCCGAGACACACCAGACCCTGGTGCTGAATCGTTTGCGCGGGCGCATCGCGGTTCAGGTCGACGGCGGTCTGCGCACCGGTCGGGATGTCGTGGTCGGGGCGCTGCTGGGCGCCGATGAATTCGGCTTCGCTACCGCACCGTTGATCGTCGAGGGATGCATTATGATGCGCAAGTGCCATCTCAACACTTGCCCCGTCGGCGTCGCCACACAGGATCCGGAGCTGCGCAGGCGTTTCACGGGCAAACCTGAACATGTGATCAATTACTTCTTCTTCGTCGCGGAAGAGGTGCGCCAGCTGATGGCGAAGCTCGGTTTCCGCCGCTTCAAGGATATGATTGGTCAGATGGATCGTCTGGACATGCGCTCCGCGATCGAGCACTCCAAGGCGCAGGGGCTCGACTTTTCACGTATTCTCTGTCAGCCGGAGGTGGACGAGCATGTTGCCCTGTACAATAGTGAATCTCAGGACCACGGACTGGGACGAGCGCTCGACCTGCGGCTGATCGAGCAGGCCAGACCGGCACTGGAACAACAGAAGCCGGTACGGATAGAAGTTGACGTTCACAATTACAATCGCACGCTGGGTGCCATGCTCTCGGGTCGTGTGGCGGAGCGCTACGGACATGCCGGTCTCCCCGAAGACACGATCTACATCAAAGCCAGGGGTACCGGAGGTCAGTCCTTTGGCGCCTGGTTGGCGAAAGGGGTGACGATCGAACTCGAGGGTGAAGCCAATGACTATGTCGGCAAGGGATTGTCAGGTGGGCGCCTGGTTATCTATCCTCCCAGGAACTCCGGTATCGAACGGGCGGAAGAGAACATTGTCGTAGGCAACACCGTACTCTACGGTGCCATCAGCGGGGAGTGCTACTTCCGCGGCGTGGCCGGTGAACGCTTCTGCGTCCGCAACTCTGGTGCCACCGCCGTGATCGAGGGTGTGGGCGACCATGGTTGCGAGTACATGACCGGGGGGATCGTGGTATGCCTTGGCAGCACCGGGCGCAATTTTGCCGCCGGCATGTCTGGCGGAGTAGCCTATGTGCTGGATGAGGCGGGCGACTTTGAACAGTGCTGTAACCTTGCCATGGTCGAGCTCCAGCCGATCAAAGAGGAGGATGATGCACTGGAAGCACTGGAACATCAGGGGGGTGACCTGGAAGCGCACGGCCGGGTCGACGTCAGTCACGATATGACCCGCTACGATGCGATTCGCCTGCGTCAGTTGATCAGTAAGTATCTGCACTACACGGGCAGTTCGGTAGCCCGAACCATTCTGGATAACTGGGAGAGGTATCTGGGTAAGTTTGTCAAGGTAATGCCTGTCGACTACCGGCGCGCGCTTGAGGATCTCCAAGCCCGGAAGAAGTCCCAGGAGAGTGAAGCTAGAAAGGGGGTTTAGTAGCAATGGGCAAACCAACGGGATTCATGGAGTATCCGCGTCAGGACCGGACCTATCAGCCGGCAGCCGACCGGATCAACCATTACAAAGAGTTCGTCAATCCCCTGAGTGAAGCGGAACTGACCATTCAGGGTGCACGCTGTATGGATTGCGGCATACCTTTCTGCCACTCCGGATGTCCGGTCAACAACCTGATTCCGGACTGGAATGATCTGGTCTACCGGCAGGATTGGAAGGCGGCCAACGATATGTTGCACGCGACCAATAATTTTCCGGAGTTTACCGGACGCATCTGCCCGGCACCCTGCGAGGCATCCTGTACGCTGAATTTGACCGATTCGCCAGTCACCATCAAGACGATAGAATTCAGTATCGTAGAGAAGGCGTGGGCGGAGGGGTGGATTCAACCGCAGATAGCACCACGCAAGAGTGGTCGCCGGGTGGCGGTCGTCGGTTCAGGGCCGGCCGGACTGGCCTGTGCGCAGCAGCTGGCCCGCGCCGGGCATCTGGTGAGAGTCTTCGAAAAGGAGAATCGCATCGGCGGACTGCTGCGCTACGGCATCCCCGACTTCAAACTGAACAAAAAGGTCATCGACCGGCGCATCGCGCAGATGAAAGCCGAGGGGGTGAAGTTTCATACCAACACGCATATCGGGGTCGATATTCCGGCACGCAAACTCGTGGATGAATTTCATGCGGTTGTGCTTACCGGGGGATCCGAACAGCCGCGTGACTTGCCGGTACCGGGAAGAGAGCTGAAAGGTATTCATTTCGCCATGGATTTTCTCCGCTGCAACAGCCATCGGGTGCAGGGGGACGAAATTCCCAAGGGGAAATTCGTCAGTGCCACAGGTAAGCATGTCGTGGTTATCGGTGGCGGTGACACCGGATCTGACTGTATCGGTACCTCTATCCGGCAGGGTGCGATATCTGTGACCCAGATCGAGATTCTGCCGCAGCCCCCGGAGAAGGAGAACAAGGCACTGACCTGGCCTTACTGGCCGAATAAGATGCGCACTTCGAGTTCACAGGAGGAAGGGTGCACGCGTATCTGGAGTGTTGCCACCAAGGAGTTTGTGGGTGACGATCAGGGCAGTGTGAAAAAGCTCCGCTGCGTGAAAGTGGAGTGGCACAAGGATGATGCCGGCAACTGGCAAATGTCCGAGGTGGCGGGCTCCGAATTCGAACTTGACGCAGATTTGGTAACCCTGGCGATGGGTTTCCTGCACCCGGTGCACAAGGGGATGCTGGAGGAGTTGAAAACCTCGCTGGATAAGAGTGGCAACGTCAAGGCGCGTACTGAAGGGAGGAGCGCTTATAAAACCTCTATCGACGGAATATTTACCGCTGGCGATATGCGTCGTGGCCAGTCTCTGGTGGTCTGGGCCATACGCGAGGGGCGCCAGTGCGCCCGCGCGGTTGATCAGTATCTGATGAAATCATCCGGACTTCCGAGATAGGCCGGAGGAAAAGTGACGGAGCTCAAAAACGACCGGTTTCTGCGCGCACTGATGCGCGAGCCAGTGGAGTTTACTCCAGTCTGGATGATGCGCCAGGCTGGGCGCTATCTCCCGGAGTATCGCCACACCCGAAGCAGTGCCGGGAGTTTTATGGACCTCTGCCGGAATCCGGAACTGGCTTGTGAAGTGACGCTTCAGCCACTGCGGCGATTCCCGCTGGATGCAGCGATTCTTTTCTCCGACATACTGACGGTGCCCGATGCGATGGGTCTGGGCCTCTACTTCGCGGAAGGGGAGGGGCCGCGCTTCGAACGACCGGTTCAGGATGAGCAGGCGGTAAAAAACCTCGCCGTCCCCGATCCCGAAGTGGATCTCCGCTATGTGATGGATGCGGTGCGGACCATCCGCAGAGAACTGCATGGAAGCGTGCCGCTGATCGGTTTCGCTGGCAGCCCCTGGACCTTGGCCACTTATATGGTTGAGGGCAGCAGCACCAAAAATTTTGCCAAGGTAAAAGGGATGATGTTCGGACGTCCGGATCTGCTGCATCAGCTGCTGGAAAAAATCGCAGCGGCGGTCACGCTCTACCTGAATGCGCAGATTGAAGCGGGCGCCCAGGCGGTGATGGTGTTCGACACTTGGGGCGGTGTACTCAGTCCCGGGGATTTCCGAAGCTTTTCACTGGCGTATATGGAGCGCATCGTCCAGGGGCTACGCAGAGAACAGGAAGGGCGCCGGGTGCCGGTGATTCTCTTTACCAAGGGTGGCGGACGGTGGCTGGATGCGATGGCGCAGACCGGCTGCGATGCGCTCGGTGTCGACTGGACCATCGATCTGGCGGATGCGCGCGCCGCGGTGGGCAACCGGGTTGCGCTGCAGGGTAACATCGATCCCTGCATTCTCTATGCATCACCGCAGAGAATCCGCGCTGGTGTTGGTCAGGTGCTGGCCAGTTATGGCAGGGGATCCGGTTTGGTATTCAATCTGGGGCACGGTATCCATCCCGACGTCGACCCGGATCACGCACTGGCATTGGTGGAGGCGGTGCATGAGCTGAGTCCCGCCTACCATAACAACTGACGACGGCGGAGAGTTCAAGGCCGACTCAGTAGTGCGGAGGTGGAGGTTCCATACCGGTCTGCAGTAGCGGTTCGACATTTTGCAGTTCACGCAGCTGCTGTTGCATGAGTTGCACCGTCGTCTTCAGCTCGGCTATCTCTCTCTGCTGTCTTGCCAACACATCGGAGAGCTCCAGGAGGCTATCCTCCTGAAAGGCGAACCGGGTCTGAAGCTCCACTATCTCATCGTTCATCCGACGTGCTCTTCAACGGTAGCAGGGTGCACCGGCCGATGCCTGTTCAGCGCGAAAACAGATATCTGCTGGCCGGTTCCCGGTTGGCAACAACGAAAGCGGCCGCGCTGATGTTCATCACCAGTGCGTAGATGATGCTCGGTATCACCATACTGCTGTTGCCCAGCAGCGTCCCCGCCACGAATATACCCATTGCGGCGTTCTGTAAACCACACTCCAGACCGATGGCGATACCTTGCGGGCGCTCAAGACGGAGCAGCTTGGCTCCCAGCAGCGCAAACGTGATGGTAGCGATATTCAGTGCGATCACCATGGGGCCGGCTGCAGCAAAGTTGTCGCTGATGTTGCCCCATTGTCCCATGAAGGTGGCCAGCACAATCAGTATGAAGAGAAACACCGCGGTTTTTCTCGCGCCGGGTTCGATCCTGAGCGCCCATGCTCGATGAAGATGGCGTAGCGCCATGCCCAACAGCAGCGGCAGAGTGGAGATCAGGAAGACTCCGCCAATCATCGAGCCGAGTGGCAGCGCCAGGGTGGTGGTGGTGCCGGCATACCAGGACATGCCAAGGTTGACGATTGACGGAATGGAGATAACACCGGCGAGGCTGGTCACCGCGGTCAGCGAGACAGAGAGCGCACTGTCCCCACCTGAGATGTGGGTCAACAGGTTGGAGGTGATTCCTCCGGGGCAGGCGGCGAGGATAATCAGACCCACTGCCAGATTTGGTTCCAGAGAGAAGAGCGTCACCAGAGTGATCGCAATCAACGGTAGGACCAGCATCTGACTGAGCAGACCGAACCCCATGGCCAACGGATGGATCACGACCCGCTTGAAGTCATCCACTACCAGTGAAAGCCCCATGGAGAACATGATAAATGCCAATGCAAGGGGCAGCAGGAGTTTAAGCGTCATCGTCAGTCAGCCGGGTGATATAAGACCTGTGCATGATAACCCATTCACGAGGTCGATCGAGGCTGAATTGTCATGGAGAGGTCAGGGGCGGTGTGGGGTGGCCAGGTAATCGGTGGACTGCATCTCCTGCAGACGGCTGACCGCGCGCTGAAAATCGAACGCCAGCCGTTTACCCTGATAGAGAGATTCTGGTGCGCACTCCGCGCTGACAATCAGCTTCACTTTGCGGTCGTAGAATTCATCCAGCAGATAGAGGAAACGCCGGGTCGCGTCGTCTTGCGTCACAGTGAGACGGGGAATGCCGGAGATCATTACGGTATGGAAACAGCGCGCTATCTCCAGATAATCCGCCTGGCTTCTTGGCGGGCCACAGATCGATTCGAAATCGAACCAGACCAAATCGTCGGCGATACGTACGAGGGGGATATCCCGGTGAAAAATCTTGATCGTGCCGCCGACACGCCCCTGTTCCGGAGCGAGTCGTTGGAACTCCTCCCGCATGATCCGGTCGCTGTCGGTTCCGAGCGGTGTGTGATAGACCTTGGCCTGTTGCAGGTAACGCAGACGGTAATCGACGCTGCCCCTGAGCTCAGCCACCCGGGTGTGTTGCTGCAACAGGGCGATTGCGGGAAGAAAGCTGGCTCGTTGGATACCGCCCAGATAGAGATTCTCAGGTTGGGTGTTGGAGGTGGTCACCAGTGTCACGCCGCGCTGGAACAGTGAACGCAGCAGCTGTGCGAGGATCATCGCATCGCCGATATCGGTAACGATGAACTCATCCAGGCAGAGTATCCGGATATGTTGTGCCAGCTCTCCGGCGATGCGATCGAGCGGGTCGGGCTGATTTCTAAGGCCAGCCAGCGCCTCATGTATCTCCTGCATCAGGCGATGAAAATGGACTCGCCGCTTCTGCCCGGCAGGAAGCGCATTGTAGAAGAGATCGACCAGCCAGGTCTTGCCCCGTCCGACACTACCCCAGAGATAGAGTCCCTGCAGTGGTGGATTAGGGTGTTTCTTGCGCTTGCTGAGTCGCTGCAGCAGTCCCGGTTTCGGACGTGGCTGGAGCAGCTGCTGATGCAGCGCGTGCAACAGTGCGACGATCTCCGCCTGCGCCGGATCGGGCTCCAGTTTACCGCTGTCGAGCAGCTGCTGATATTCGGTTTGCGGAGTCATCCCGGAATCGTCTGTCTGGTTTGCAACAGTCGGGTCACCGAACGCTGCTTAACGCAGCACCGGCAGACGCGCATGCAGCGCCACGGGACAGCGTGTGGTGCAGCTCACTGGGGGAAGCGGTCGTCGAGATTGGCGGGGCAGAGCACGTTTCGCATGGTGCCGATCAGGGTCAGCAGCTGACTGTTGCGGATGCGATAGTAGATGCGATTCGCCTCCTTTCTCGAAACCACGATATTTTTATTGCGCAGCTGCTCAAGATGTTGCGATATGTTGCTTTGTGAGGTTCCCGTCCTTTCCACGATTTCGCCGACCGAGAGCTCGGCATCACCGAGAGAACAGAGTATCTTCCAGCGCAGGGGATGTGCCATCGCCTTCAGGGCGTTCGCAGTCAGCACCGTATCTTCGTTTGGTGACATATGATCGCTGGAATCAGTCATCGCGTGCTCCTTCATTGTGCAGGGCGATCTCCGCGGCAACCGCCCCTCTCTCTACCGGGTCCTGCGCACGAACATAGCCTGTCATATCCTTTGCGATACAGATAATGTCGCTAATCTGTCCCGATTGATCCTTCACCGCGGTACGGGAAAAAAGAATCGGTACTCTGCGACCGTCCACCGCGATGAACCTTGCATCAATTTTACTCAGTACGCCGACCCGGATCAAAGCCTCCAACCAGGTCCCCATAAAAGCGCCAGCCTGCTCATCCTCCTCCTCCTCGAAAACGTCGCCGATGGAGAGTGACAACAGTGAGGATTCCGGATAGCCGAGCATCTGATAAGCCGCTGGGTTGGCCTGAGTGATGCGCCCCTCCGGGTCCAACACCAGCAGTGCTTCGCCCATGTTGTTGATGATGTTCTCCAGATGGGTCTTGGCCTGGGCCAGCTCTGCAGTGCGTTCCGCCACCTTCTGCTCCAGCACCAGGTTCAGTTCGCGCTCTTTCTGGATCAACCGGAAGTAGGTACTGATCTTGTTGATCAGCAGATTGTCGTCGATCGGTTTGAGCAGATAGTCGACGGCACCCACTTCGTATCCTTTGTGCTGAAACTCCTCGGACTTGAAGGCTGCGGTCAGGAAAATGATCGGTATTTCGCGGGTCCGTTTTCGCACCTTGAGCATGCTCGCGGTCTGAAAGCCATCCATCTCCGGCATTTGGATGTCCAGTATGATCAGATCTATACCCGGGGTGTTGAGTGCGATATCGAGCGCCTGCTGTCCCGAGGTAGCCTCCAGGATCTGTACGTCCATATATTGTCGTATCAGCGAGCGCAGAGTGAACAGATTGTGTTTGTGATCATCGACGATCAGAAGGTTGAAACCTGAATATCGATTCATTAATCGGGGCCTGCTGCTATCTTGCGTTGGAGTGCTCGGCGCTTCTGCGGCTGTCGAATTTTTCAACGGAGCGGCTTACCGCAATGTTCGCTCCGACTGCTATCGTCATTGTGGCGCCATTTACGGGCTTCGCAACGTGTCAGCGGCCTTGGGACAGCAGTAGCCCGATGACCCGCTTCAACTCCGCGTGCTCCACCGGTTTGGGAATGAATCCGTTCGCACCTGCCGCCAGTGCTGCCTTCCCTTCGGCCGCATCATTTCCGGCGGTCAAGGCAATGATCACCAGATCGTGGAAACGCGCCTGCTTCCGAATCAGCCCGATCGTATCACAGCCATCCATTTCAGGCATCTGGATATCCATGAGCACAAGCGAGAACGCCTCGTCCTCCTGCAACACTTCGAGAGCTTCATCGCCGTCACCGGCAGCGGTCACAGCGAGTCCCCAGGACTCAAGGATCGGGGTCAGGGTGAGCAGATCCTGAATATTGTCATCCACCAGCAAGATGCGACTGCCGGCCAAGCCGCTCTCCTTCTGCACATGCTCCGACTGCGGCGCTATGCGCGCGATTCCAGCGGCTGACGGAGTGCGTTCCGGGACAACCTTTGAATTCTCGTCACTGTCGTGCACTACGGTTGCTGATGGAAGATAGAGTGAGAAAGTTGCTCCC
Source organism: Chromatiaceae bacterium (assembly GCA_024235215.1). Taxonomy (GTDB): domain Bacteria; phylum Pseudomonadota; class Gammaproteobacteria; order Chromatiales; family Chromatiaceae; genus HKST-UBA178. The sequence goes on from JACKMU010000004.1 coordinate 201,217, forward strand.
CGTCCCTCTTCACTCTTCAGCCTGATCTCTCCTCCGAGCAGATGGGAGAGCTGCTGACTGATGGTCAGGCCCAGGCCGGTACCGCCATAGCGCCGGTTGGTCGAGCCATCCGCCTGTTTGAACGCCTCGAATATCTGCGCGTGTTGGCTGCGGGGTATACCGATACCGTTGTCGGCGACGCTGATGCAGACCGAATAGTCACGCTCGGCCAGACTCTCCGCACGTTCCAGACGCAGCACGACGGAGCCCTCCTGGGTGAACTTGAGCGCGTTGGAGAGAAAGTTTTTCAGGATTTGGCGCACCTTGTCGGGGTCGGTGTCGATCTGTCGCGGTGCCAGCTCGCCGATCTCAAGTATCAGCGGCAATGATTTGGCCTGGAACTGCGGTTCCACCAGTTCGATCAGCGAGGCCAACAGTGCAGGCAGATCGACCGACTCTATGTTGATCGAGGTGCGCCTTGCTTCGATGCGCGACAGATCCAGGATATTGTCTATCAGCGTCTGCAGATCGGTGCCGGCTTCGTTGATCACCCGTGCCTGCTGAATCTGCTCCGGTGTCAGCCCGGTTTTGCTCTCGGCAAGCAGTTTCGATAGCAGCAGAATCGAGTTGAGCGGAGTGCGCAATTCGTGGCTGACATTGGCCAGAAACTGTGACTTATAGCGATTCGACTCCTCCAGTTTTTCCGCATGCAGCCGCAGGTTCTGAATATTCTTACCATGTTCGGCAGCCAGTAGTGACAGGTTCTCACCCAATTTCTGCAGCTCGCTCGGACCGCGCCAACGGAAAGTGATCGGACCCTTCTCCTCCAGTACCTGCTGTATTCCGTCGATCAGCTCATGACTGACCCTATCTGCACGCGACGCCACCCAGCGGGCTACGAACCAGACCGCCAGTGACAACGCAAAGGAGATGGTCAGTACTCGCAGCGTCAGTGCGTCGCGAAACTCCGATATCGGAGAAGGGTCCACTTTTCGTCCAACCCAGAGCGGGCCGGACTGCTCGGTGAGAAACATCGGAACCCACATGATCTGTCCCACCGCACCCTTCCATAGTGCCGGTTTTTCATTCTTGAAAATCTCCTCCAGACCGGGAAAACGGTCGAACGCGTTGCCGTGGGGTGAGTCGGGTCCCACCTGCTCCAGGAAGAAACCGTTGGAGTGTACCCACAGCGTGTTGCGGTAGTAGCGGGCGATGCCGCCGACATCGATATTGATCATCGCGGCACCGATGATCCGTTGATCCTCGGGTTCGCTGATCGTGCTGATCAGGCGCAGGGTCATCAGCTGGCGTGGGTCATCCACGGCAGACTCCTGATTCACGCTGATCGGGCTGACCAGTACGTTGCCGGGTGGTCCCTGTAGCGCGGCCTGGATAAACTGCCAGTTCGGCCTCTGTGGCGGAGTCAGCGTCGGGCGCCACTGCTGGCTCTCCATGTCCCGGTCCAGCCAGAATCTCGCCAGCCCGTTCTGATCCAGAAAGACGATCTGGATGACGTCCAGCTGGTCCCACATGATCTGGTTGATCCACTGGGTGTAGCGGGTGCGCGCCTCGTCGATCACCTCCTCGTCCTGGTTGCTGCTGGCCAGCACGCTGCCCGGTTCGGGCAGTTTGGTCAGCAGTTTCACCATCTCTTCGCGGGATGCCAGATGTTTGTCCAGGTCGCGAAAATCGGCGCGCAGATTCTGCAGATGCGCCTTATGGTAGAAGAGTTCCATACGACTCAGTACCATCGGCAGGTTGAGCACCACCACGGCGATCAGGGGTGACAGCGCGAACAGCAGAAAAAAGAACAGCAGTTGGGTACGAAGTTTCACCAGGTCGGCGTAGGCTGGCTATAACGCCTTCACCAGCTCCAGCACCTGAGCGGCGTGCGCTTTGGGCTTGACGTCATACAGCGCATGGCGAACGATCCCGGCTTTGTCGATGATGAAGGTGGAGCGCACGATGCCCATGCGTTTCTCACCATGCGCCTCTTTCTCCTGCCAGACACCGTAGGCCTGGCACAGCGACCCGTCGGTGTCGGAGAGTAGCAGGATGGTGAGACCGTGTTTGTCCCGAAAGTCTCCGTGGCTCAGGCAGTTATCCATACTGACACCGAGCACCTGCGTCTCCTCGGATTTGAACTCCTCCAGCCGGTCGGAGAAGTCAATCGCCTCCATGGTGCAGCCTGGTGTGTCATCCTTGGGGTAGAAGTAGATGACCAGATTGGTTGTGCCAAACAGCGCTGATGACTGGACCATCTCCAGGTCAGCGCTGGGAAGTTCAAACTCCGGTGCCGGGTCTCCAGGTTTTAGCATGTGCTCTCCTTTGGTGGGCGATCGGTTTTTTTATAATGGAAATCTATTGATCATCGCGGGATTCGTCAACCATCATCCAGAGCATAGTCGGCAGAATCGTCCAAGGGTAGTCGGCCGCACTCTCTGTCGACTTGAGGGGGATCAATGGGTGGGATCAAGTCAGAACACTTGAAAGGGACTTCAAGTGTTCTGACCCCTTAATTCCAGATGGCGTTAGCTGGGGATCAATCTAAAGGGGGTGAGTAGTTACGTTGCAATTAATTTACCGCGTTGCCATCATGTTCTCACGGAGTTTACCACCACGTATACACTCTCGTATCGAGTGCTAATTCAAAGGTATTATTATAACTTTCGGTTTTCCAGCACAACCAGTTGAATCAACTAAGGAATTATCTGGCGTATTTGGGCAACTATCTAAGGCATCAATCACACCATCTCCATCCGCATCTGAATCAACAACACAATTCCATTCTGTGTCGCAGGCATCACCCTGATCGTCGTTGTCAGTATCTTTCTGATCTGCATTACTTACAGTCGGGCAATTGTCGGAAGCATCCGGAATGCCATCATTGTCGCCGTCAATTGGGGCATCTCCGTATGCTGGTACATCTAAAAAATCAATCTTCCCACTAACGTGACGATAGAATAGAGTGAAAGGTGAGGGGTCTAACACGAAATCTGTGAAGGGCGGACTATTATTCCCAAGCTCTACTAAACGAAAAATCTCCGTCACATAAAGTTCGCCGCAAAAATAGGTATTATCGGACCTCAATAGAAGTGGATCACCACTTAGCTGCGTCCCGTTCTGAACAACACTTATTGTGGGAGAACAAACAAATGGAAAACCAATGACTGGCTCGATCTTTACCCAGACCTTGGTGCCGTCTCGCCAAACGTATAAGTTGGCTGATGCCCCAAGATCTGACCATGTGGCAGTGGTGGCGCCAGGAGGATGGGTAGATGGAAATGTTGCTGAAAAGGAGAGTGATACAGTGAATAGTGACAAAATTGCTAGAATGCGCGATATGTAGCCGATCACATTGCTTTTCATGACTACCAATACTCTCCTCAAATCAAAATCAGAGTATAGGAAGAATAAATGCCCTATTCATGCAAGTCCAACAACTTTTGGTTGCCCCTGAGCGGCTCGGCAACCGTGCGATACCCCCGAATCCACCTGGCCGGTAGCCTGCTGCGCTGAGTAAAAGAGGACGGAGGGATTTAAATTAAAAGGGGGTGGACGGTTAGTGCCTCCTGGCCCAATATGTTGGGGTGAGCCCTCCCGATCAACCCCCACGCGAGGCCTCATCTTCCACCGACTCCTGGAGCGGGCCGTCGTTACTGGACCCGTGACCGAAGCCGAAGTGACACATTGCTACGAATGGCGACCACAATATATGGGGGGTGGAGGCGCTAACTGACTACCCCCTTAAATTAATTCCCCCCGTCCCCTTTTACACTGAACCCTGTCATAGGCTTTTTGCTTTGAGCGGGAAACGCTCTGGATGCGCAATGATTTGCTCCGTTAAATCGAGGTCAAGATCGGACCAGTAGAAATGCCCAGGAGACTGTTCTTCGACGTTGACGATTGATTTCACAGTCTGATCTTTGAACCATGGAAACTCTTCGTACGATAGGAATAACTCCTTACCGTGAAAAAGTAGCCACAAGCCATGGATAGAAATATTCGTAACTTCAACTTCCGAAGTGCTGGCGCCATGCGCAAATGAGCTCATCGTAATGCACCTCAATTATTGTTTCGATCTGTTTCAATTCCTTTCTAGAGTAAAGATAGTTTTTCGCTAACTCGATATCCGGATCGAGCCAAAACTTTGCCTCACCGTCGCTGGATATTACATGTACATGCATTCGTTCTTCCTCCCTTGAGAAGAAGAAAAACCTGTACCCATTCTCTTTGAATACCGTAGGGCTCATTCTTTATCTTGCACATGGCGTTGGAAGAGTAAAAGGTGTGCCTCTACGGCGTATAGGCCAGATTGGGCGCCAGCCAGCGTTCGCAGGTCACCAGATCCATCTGCCGGCGTCTGGCGTAATCTTCCACCTGGTCCCTGCCCACCTTGCCGACCGTGAAGTAGCGTGCTTGGGGGTGGCTGAAATAGAGGCCGCTGACCGCAGCGGCGGGTACCATGGCCATCGATTCAGTCAACCAGATGCCGGTATGCTCCCGCACTTCCAGCAGCTCCCATAGCAGCGCCTTCTCGCTGTGGTCAGGACAGGCGGGGTAGCCAAGCGCCGGGCGGATCCCCTGGTAGGCTTCCGCGATCAGCTGTTCGTTGTCCAGTGACTCGTCTGCAGCATAACCCCAGTAATGGCGGCGCACCTGTTGGTGCAGCCATTCGGCGAGCGCCTCCGCAAGGCGGTCGGCGATCGCTTTGAGCATGATTGCGTTGTAATCATCGTGTGCCTGCTCGAAATCCTTTACCCGCAGATCGATGCCACTGCCCGCGCTGCACGCGAAGGCGCCGATATAGTCGGGCTGATCAATCCCGATCGGGGCGACGAAGTCCGCCAGGGATTCGTTGAACTTGCCTGCCGGTTGTCTGCCCTGTTTACGCAGAAAATGGAAGCTGGCCAGTGGTTGGCGACGCTCATTGTCGCGGTAGAGCAGCAGATCCTCCCCCTGGCTGTTGGCCGGAAAGAGACCGATCACCGCGTCTGCCCGAAGCCACTTTTCCGTGTTGATCCGCTGCAGCATCGCTGTGGCATCGGCGAACAGCTTGCGTGCCTCCGTCCCCTTCTCGGGGTCGTCGAGAATTTTTGGATAACGCCCTTTCAACTCCCAGGCGTGGAAGAAGAAGGTCCAGTCGATGTAAGGGATGATCTGCGGCAGTGGTATATCGTTGAGGATGAGCAGCCTTCCTGCACCTTTGGGCAGAATGCGCGTTGGGGGATAGCACTGATCTCCGCCATCCGCTGCCCGGGGAAGTGCCCAATCCAGTGCGATGGGCCGCGGCGGGTGGTAGCGCTTCCAGTCGATGGGTGTCGGGTTGGCACGTGCCTGCTCCAGTGTGGCGAGGTCACGATTGCGCTGCTGTCGGGCGTGTTGCTCGCGCGCGGCAAGATAGCTGCGCTTCAATCCGGCAATGAAATCTCCACGCTGATCCGTGGAGAGCAGTGTGCTGGCGACACCCACCGCGCGCGACGCATCGGGCACATGGACCACCGGCCCATGATAGACCGGGTCAATCTTCACCGCGGTGTGAATCCGGGAGGTGGTGGCGCCGCCGATCATCAGCGGAACAGACATCTCCAGTCGCTCCAACTCTTTTGCCAGATGAACCATTTCGTCCAGTGAAGGGGTAATCAGGCCGGAGAGTCCGATGATGTCCACCTGCTGTTCATGTGCCTGTTGAATGATGGTCTCTGCGGGTACCATCACGCCGAGATCGATCACTTCGTAGCTGTTGCACTGCAGTACCACGCCAACGATGTTCTTGCCGATATCATGCACGTCCCCTTTCACCGTGGCCATCAGGATCTTACCCTGGGTGGTCGCATTATCGACTCTTTCCTCCTTGATGAAGGGCTCCAGATAGGCGACTGACTTTTTCATCACCCGGGCGGACTTGACCACCTGGGGCAGAAACATCTTGCCGTCGCCGAACAGCTGGCCGACCAGGTTCATGCCGTCCATCAACTGGCCTTCGATCACTTCGATACTGCTGCTCGCCTGCTGCCGTGCTTCTTCGGTATCGATTTCGATATATTCGGTAATCCCTTTGACCAGTGCATGTTCCAGGCGCTTTGCCACCGGCCAGTCGCGCCACTCCAGATCCTCTTTTCTGGCACCTGTGCCGACAGTGTCGCCGCGATACTTTTCGGCGATCTCCAGCAGCCTTTCGGTCGCCTCCGGATGCTGATCGAGGATTACCGCCTCGACCCGCTCGCGCAGCTCTGGCGGCAGCTCGTCATAGATCGCCAGCTGGCCGGCGTTGACTATCCCCATCGAGAGCCCGGCTTTGATCGCATGGTAGAGAAACACCGCATGGATCGCTTCGCGCACCAGATTGTTGCCGCGAAAGGAGAAGGAGACATTGGAGATGCCTCCGGAGAGCAGTGCGTGGGGCAGGGTGTTGCTGATCTGACGGCAGGCTTCGATAAACGCCAAACCATAGGCATTGTGCTCATCGATACCGGTTGCCACCGCGAAGACGTTGGGGTCGAAGATGATATCTTCCGCTGGAAAGCCGGCACGCTCGGTCAGGATGCGGTAGGCCCGGGTACAGATCCCGACCTTGCGCGCCAGCGTATCCGCCTGCCCCTGCTCGTCGAATGCCATCACCACTGCCGCGGCGCCAAAGCGGCGTATCCGTCTGGCCTGTTCGATGAAGCGCGCCTCTCCCTCCTTGAGTGAGATGGAGTTGACCACCCCTTTTCCCTGGATGCATTTCAGGCCTGCTTCCAGAATCTCCCATTTGGAGGAGTCGATCATCACCGGAACGCGTGCGATCTCCGGTTCGGAGGCGATCAAATTGAGAAAGCGCACCATCGCCCTGCCGGAGTCGAGCATCGCCTCGTCCATGTTGATGTCGATTATCTGCGCGCCTTCCTCCACCTGCTGCCGGCAGATCTCCAGTGCCTCCTCGTAGCGCTCCTCCAGGATGAGACGCTTGAATTTGGCCGAGCCGGTCACATTGGCCCGCTCACCGATGTTGACGAACAGGCTCTCCGGGCCGATGTTCAGCGGTTCCAGACCAGCGAGTCGGCACTGGCAGGAAATTTCGGCCCGCTGTCGTGGGGCGATCCCGGCAACCGCCGCACCGATGGCGCGGATATGTTCCGGCGTGGTGCCGCAGCAGCCGCCAACGATATTCAGGAATCCGCTCTGCGCCCACTCGGCGATATGCTGTGCCATCTCCTCCGGACCCAGGTCATAGGCGCCGAATTCATTGGGAAGTCCGGCGTTGGGGTGGGCGGAGACAGCCGATTCGGAGATGCGTGCCAGCTCTTCAACATACTGGCGCAGCTGTGCCGGACCCAGCGCGCAGTTCAGTCCAATGCTGATTGGCTGTGCATGGCGCAGTGAATTGTAAAAGGCTTCGGTGGTCTGCCCGGAGAGTGTGCGTCCGGAGGCGTCGGTGATGGTGCCGGAGATCATGATCGGCAGCGTGAGGTCATCCTCATCGAACACCTGCTGCAGCGCGAACAGTGCGGCCTTGGCATTGAGGGTATCGAATATGGTCTCCACCAGCAGGATGTCCACCCCCCCTGCGATCAGTCCCCGGGCTGCCTCGGCGTATGCCGTCACCAGTTGATCGAAATCGACATTGCGAAAACCGGGATCGTTCACCTCCGGGGAGAGTGAGCAGGTGCGGTTGGTGGGGCCAAGTACCCCGGCGACGAATCGGGGTTTGCGCGGCGTGGTGGCGGCCAGTGCTGCTTCCCGGGCCAGTCTGGCGGAGGCCAGATTGAGTTCGTAACAGAGCTCCTCCATGGCATAGTCGGCCATGGAGATGCGGTTGGCGTTGAAGGTATTGGTCTCCAGGATATCGGCTCCGGCATCCAGATAGGCCTGGTGGATGCCGCTGATGAGTGCCGGCTGGGTCAGTGAGAGCAGATCGTTGTTGCCCTTCAGTTCACGCGTCCAGTCGCGAAAGCGCTCGCCGCGGAACGCGGACTCCTCCAGCCGGTGGCGCTGGATCATGGTGCCCATGGCGCCATCGAGCAGCAGGATGCGGTCTTTGAGCAGCGCCTGGAGTTCAGCGGTACGGTCGATTCTTTCTGGCATGATCGGGTTCGATTTTTTTGCATGGAAGGGCGGTTATTATAGGATGGCTGTCGGAGCGAGGGAATGCGTAGTGGGGCATCCCATCCGTGCAACGTGGGATGCAGTGGGGATTTCCATTTTTCTGTTTAGCGTTGCCCGGACTCCGGGTGGGTGTGTGGAACAGTTACGTACAGTTCGATCGCATGTTCCCGTTCTGCCACGGAGCTCTATACTTCGGTATCGAGCTGTTTATAGCGAGGCGGTGGTATGCACAGTGAAGCGCGACCTGACTGGCTGCATCTGCCGGACTACGCCGGTCATGGCATTGTCAATCTGATGGCATCACTGGCGGAGGCTTGTCAGGCTCCAGCCACCGGCTATCCCGGTTTGTCGGGCAATCTACTGGACGATGTCTCCAGCGCTAACAACATCGTTCTGCTGGTCATCGACGGCTTGGGGTATGACTATCTGCTGCGGCGCTGCCAGGGAAGTCTGCTCAGCAGCTACTGTCGTGCCCGGCTGACTTCCGTCTGTCCCTCGACCACGACCAGTGCAATACCCACCTTTTTGACCGGGCGCCCGCCGCAGCAGCACGGTTTCACCGGATGGTTTACTTACTTCTCTGAACTGGGTTCGATTCTCGCGGTGCTACCGTTCTGCACCCGTGTCGGTGGCCGGTCCATCGATGATGCACTACTCTCGCCAGCGGCGCTGTGCGGTGTGGCTCCGCTGTTTGCCACCATGCAGCTGCGCAGTAACCTGATCATGCCTGACCGGATCGCTTACTCCAGTTTCAACCGTGCCTTCAGCGGGAACGCCAGCATCATCCCGTATGCCGGTTTCAGGGGTTTGCAGCGGGCGTTGCGCCGGGTACTCAGGGGCAGCCGGGAGCGAAGTTTCAGTTACGCCTACTGGCCCGATTTTGATTCGTTGGCGCATCGCTTCGGCGTTGACAGCCCCCAGGTTCAGGACCACTTTCAGCTGTTGGACAGCCTCTTCGCCGATCTGGTCGCTCACCTTCCCGGCAGTGACAGCCTGCTATTGGTCACATCCGATCACGGTTTCATCGACACGGCCGATACCACCATCGATATGGAGGCTCATCCGGAATTGAAGGAGCTGCTGCTGGTGCCACTGTGCGGCGAGCCGCGTCTTGCTTTCTGTTATCTTCATCCCGGAAGGGAAGCAGCGTTCGAGGCCTATGTCCGCGAGAATTTCTCCCGCCAGATCGAACTTTTACCCAGCAATCTGCTGCTTCAGCAGGGTTGGTTCGGACGCGGACAACTGCATCCCCAACTCGCCAGTCGCATTGGACAGTATGCACTGGTGATGCAGGAGAATTGGGCGATAACGGACACCGTACCGGGCGAAAGGGCATTGCAACAGATCGGCGTGCATGGTGGAGTGAGCCATCAGGAGATGTACGTACCACTGATCATTGTGGAGGGTTGAGTCTTATGCAGGAACTCGAACAACTTAGAGAGGCGCTCTCTGAGCTGGACGTTGCGCTGCTGGAGATGGTTGCACGGCGACAGCAGATTGTTGCCAATATTGGTCGGGTCAAAAGCGCCGCGGGTCGCGGTACGCGCGATTATGCCCGCGAGAAGGATGTGTTGCAGTTGGCGCGTCGTACTGCTGCCAGGCTGAATCTGGACGAGGAGGTGGGTGCCGATATATTTCGTCTGTTGATCCGTGCCTCGCTCGCGGCGCAGGAGCAGGACAAGGTGGCCAGCTTCGGCAGCGGCGGTGGTCAGCGCGCGCTGGTGATTGGCGGTGCCGGTCAGATGGGCCAGTGGTTCGTCCGCTTTCTCGCCAGCCAGGGCTACCAGGTGGAAGTGTGCGATCCGGCAGGTGGGTTGCCGGGTCACATCAGTTACAGCGGACTCGACGATGCGCTGCTGGATCAGGATCTGATCGTCGTCTCCGCGCCTATCGCCACGACCGCGAAGATTCTCTCGGCGCTGGCCCGGCGTCGCCCGTCCGGAGTGATTTTCGATATCTGCTCTTTGAAAGGCCCGCTGCTTGATGGGCTGCGCGAGTTGCAGGAGGCGGGCTGCCAGGTCGCTTCGGTGCACCCGATGTTCGGCCCGGACACCGAACTGCTCTCCGGGCGCAACCTGGTGCTGGTGGATCTCGGGATGGAGCAGGCGACGGCAACCGTCCGCGCGCTGTTCGACTCCACCATGGTGGATCAGGTGAGCATGTCGCTGGAGGCGCACGATAAGGCGATGGCCTATGTGCTGGGCCTCTCCCACGCCATCAACATCGCCTTCTTCAATGCACTGGTCGAGAGTGGAGAGGATGCTGTCAGCCTCGCCAAACTCTCCAGCAGCACCTTCGATGCCCAGCTGGATGTCGCCAGCCGGGTCTCGCAGGAGAACCCTTATCTCTACTTCGAGGTGCAGTCTCTGAACAGCCACACGCCACGAGCTTTGATCGCGCTGCTGAATGCGGTGACCAGGCTGGCCAGCAGGGTGCTGGACCAGGACGAGCGTGGATTCGTCGAATTGATGGAGCAGGGCAAGCGGTTTCTCACCGGCCGCCCCGGGAATCGCCTCTGATGGCGGGACCGGACACTAAGCAGAGAACCCTCTACTACGTGCACGATCCGATGTGCAGCTGGTGTTGGGCGTTCCGTCCCGTGTGGAGCAGGATTCGGGAACGAGCACCGGAAGATCTGCTGCTCCGGCGGGTCCTTGGCGGACTGGCGCCCGATTCGGATGAACCCATGTCACAGGAGATGCAGCACTATCTGCAAGGGGTCTGGCGCACTATTCAGCAACGCGTGCCGGGTACCCGTTTCGATTTTTCATTCTGGGAACACTGTCAGCCGAGGCGTGCCACCTATCCTGCCTGCCGGGCGGTGATCGCCGCGCGCAGTCAGTCACCGGCATCCGAGGAGCCGATGATTCTGGCGATACAGCAAGCCTATTACCTGCAGGCGAGGAATCCTTCGGACAACACGGTGCTGACGGCATTGGCTGTCGGGATCGGATTGGATGCGGAGCAGTTTGCCCAGGCGCTCGACGCCTCTGAGACGCAGCTTCGGTTGGAGGAGGAGATGGCATTCGGACGCACGATCGGGGTGCAGGGTTTCCCCAGTCTGGTGTTGGAGCAGGCCGGGCAGTATCGCCTGCTCAACCATGACTACAACGACGCGCAGGTGGTGCTGGAGCAGTTGGTTTAGGTCGGCCTGTCTGCCGCCAGGCGCGATGTATCAGAAGCGCAGCTTCGCCGCGGCTTCGGGATCGTCAATGAAGCGGTTGCGTGTCCCCTGCAACTTTTCGATCACCGTGTTGCGGCGCTGCTCCTCCTGGTCGGGTGGATCCTCCCGGTTCCAGCGCTGCAGCATCTCTCCCTGACGCCGGAAAATCTTCAGTCCGTAGCTCTCCTGCATGTGGAACATGGCGCGGGCGATCTCTCCGCGAGCAGCGGGTGCGGGTTCGGCGCGTCTTTTTCTGGTATCGAACTCAAAGTCGCAATGACCGAAGCGTCGCGCCTCTCCGGGTATGATATCGAACGGCGCGCTTCCCCGGATCCGATTGATATCCTCACGTGCGGGGAAGAGATTGTGCATGTCCGATTCGATCTGGTTGAAGCGCGGACTTTTACGCCGGCAGGCGTCACGACTGCGGCAGCCGAGCGAACTCATCACCCAGGCCATTGGATAGACGTGTTCGACATTGATGTCGCGCCTTTGGTCTTGTGCGAAGTGCTGTCCGCAATAGAGTGTGTTGCCCCCGTCAGGGTAGACCTGCTGCCAGAACAGCGGCAGCGCAGCAAAGTAATCCCGAAACACCTGCTGCTCGGCAGCCAGTAAACTGCTGCTCAACGCGAGCATGATGAGCGCGGCGATCCATTTCTTTCCGAGCATTGCTCTGTTCCCCGGTTGATACCGTGCAACGCAGCCGGCACCGCTCTCTTTGCCTGGATCGGCTGGAGAACACGGCCGGCTTTAAACTGGTGCTGTTGACAGGAGACTCAGGCGCTGAGGTATTCGCGCAGATATTTGACTTCAACGGTGACGTCTTGCAGGCGGGCTTTGACCAGGTCACCAATGGAGACCATGCCCAGCGTCTTGCCATCCTCGACGATCGGGAGGTGACGGAAACGTCGCTCGGTCATCAGCGTCATCGCCTCTTCGTTGGAGCAGTCGGGCGGGGCGCTGACCGGATTCCGGGTCATAATGTCGGCAACCTGGACAAGCTCCACGTCGCCATGGCGGGAGGAACAGAAGCGCAGTATGTCACGTTCGGTCACGATACCGGCCAGTTTCCCCTCTTCGGACTGAATCAGCAGCGAACCGATTTTCCCCTCATGCATGCTTTTGATTGCGTCGAGCACTGATGCGGAGCCGTCGATGTAGCGCAGGTCAGCTTTTTTATTGTTTATCAGTTCATGCAAGGTCATTGTTTTCAACTCCATAAACTATTTCTATACTAGCGCGAGTATAGTTGTTATTGGCGGGAGTGGCCAACCCTGAAGAGAGGCGCCCCGTGGCTAGACTGCGAACCTGTGCCGTCTCTCTGAGCTCCATCTGATGGAGCCCGGGTGGGAATCATGCCTGAACCTTTATTCGCTGGCATCAACGATTTTTGCAAAGTAATTCGCATCTGCCGGGGAAATCCACAATACAACTATATAATTGGCAAATAGCCAATATAATTAGTAAGTTATGGGGTTTGTTTTTTCCCTTGATTATAGGTAAATTGGCCCCTCGATTTAATCTCTTTGCAATTGGTTTGGCTGGTATCGCGGCTGTTTTGCCGCAGCCGGGAGCATTACCGATATCGCGCCGAGCATGTCGATGACCCTCAACCATGGAAATAAAACAACTATGAGTTATCAAGACGTCTATACCCGTTCGATGGAGGATCCCGAAGGTTTCTGGGCGGAAGCGGCCAAGGATATTGATTGGTACAAACCGGCAGAGAAGATCCTGGACGATTCCAATATACCCTTTTACCACTGGTTTCAGGGTGGAGAAATCAATACCTGCTACAACGCGCTGGACCGACACGTTGAGAACGGGCGTGGCGATCAGCTGGCGCTGATTTACGACAGCCCGGTTACCGGCACCAAGAAGCGATTCACCTACGCGGAGCTGACAGAGACGGTGGCCAAATTCGCCGGCGCACTGGCGGCACAGGGTGTGTCCAGGGGCGATCGGGTGATCGTCTACATGCCGATGATTCCGGAAGCTGTGGTGGCCATGCTGGCGTGTGCACGTATCGGTGCGATCCACTCGGTGGTGTTCGGCGGTTTTGCCCCCAAAGAACTGGCCACCCGAATCAACGATGCCAAGCCCAAGGCGATCGTTTCCGCCTCTTGCGGCGTCGAGGGGAGCAAGGTGCTCCCATACAAACCACTGCTGGATGAGGCGATAGAACTGTCGACCCACAAACCCTCGAGCACGATTATCTATCAACGTCCGCAGGTGACCGCTGAGCTGCAGCAGGGCCGGGATGTAGATTGGGTGCAGGCAGCAGCGGCGGCTGCGCCTGCAGAGTGCGTTCCGGTTGCCGCTACCGACCCGCTCTACATTCTCTACACCTCGGGCACCACCGGCATTCCGAAAGGGGTGGTGCGTGACAATGGCGGCCACGCCGTAGCGATGCGGTGGAGCATGAAGAATGTCTACAACATCAATCCGGGCGATGTCTTCTGGGCGGCATCCGATGTCGGCTGGGTGGTGGGCCACTCCTACATCGTCTATGCACCGCTGCTGCACGGTGCCACCACCGTCCTCTATGAGGGCAAGCCGGTCGGGACACCTGATCCCGGTGCTTTCTGGCGCGTAATTTCCGAATACGGAATCAAGGTGCTGTTTACCGCACCGACCGCTTTCCGCGCGATCAAGCGGGAGGATCCCAATGCGGAGTATTTGAAAAAGTACGATATGTCGAAGTTCGAGGCACTGTTCCTGGCTGGCGAGCGCTGTGATCCGGATACCCTGAGCTGGGCACAGGAGAGCCTCAAGGTGCCGGTAGTCGATCACTGGTGGCAGACCGAAACCGGATGGGCGATTGCCGCCAACTGCCTGGGTATCGAGCAGTTGCCGGTCAAACCGGGCTCACCCACCGTCTGCGTACCTGGATATGACGTACGGGTGCTGGATGAAAACGGCAACGAGGAGGCCCCCGGTGAGATCGGCAGAATCATGATCAAACTGCCAATGCCTCCCGGCTGTCTGCCCACCCTGTGGCAGAACGATGACCGCTTCGTCGAGTCCTATCTGAGCGCCAACGAAGGTTATTACCTGACCGGCGACGCTGGACGCAAGGATGAAGATGGCTACCTGTGGATCATGAGTCGTATCGACGACATCATCAACGTCGCTGGACACCGTCTCTCGACCGGCGGAATGGAAGAGGTGCTGGCGTCACATCCGGATGTCGCGGAGTGTGCAGTGATCGGAGCTGCGGACAAGCTCAAGGGCGAGTTGCCGGTCGGTCTGGTGGTGTTGAAGTCCGGCGTGAGCAGCGATCACGAGAAGATCGTCGGGGAGCTGGTGGCACTGGTACGCCAGAAGATCGGACCGGTGGCCGCATTTAAAAAGGTTGCTGTGGTGCAGCGGCTGCCAAAGACACGATCCGGTAAAATATTGCGCGGTACAATGAAAAAAATTGCCGACAGCGAAGAGTACAAGGTGCCGGCCACGATCGATGATCCAGCGATTCTGGATGAGATCACCGCCGCTTTGATACGCATCGGATACGCCAGTAAGTAGCGCTGGTAGCTTTGTCGCCGGAGCGGGTGGGGAGCGATCCCCACCCGCTCCGTCTGTCCTGAACATCGAACATTGTTGAACTGAACAGATCAGTCATGGAGAGAGGGTATGAGTAACGGGTCGAAACCTACGCTGGATGATTGGAAGATCCAGGCTGAAAAAGAGATGCGCGGAAAACCAATAGAGTCGTTGACTTGGTCGACACCCGAGGGCATCCAGGTCAAACCGCTCTATACCCCGGAAGATATCGCCGGGCTGGAGCATTGCCACTCGCTGCCGGGATTCGACCCTTTTTTGCGTGGACCCAAGTCCACTATGTATACAGGTCGTCCCTGGACAGTGCGCCAGTATGCCGGGTTCTCCACCGCCGAAGAGTCGAACGCCTTCTATCGCCGCAATCTGGCGGCGGGACAGCAGGGGCTGTCGGTGGCCTTCGATCTGGCTACCCACCGTGGCTATGACTCCGATCACCCGCGGGTGGTGGGTGACGTCGGCAAGGCAGGAGTCGCGATCGATTCGGTGGAGGATATGAAAATCCTGTTCGATGGTATTCCGTTGGACAAGGTCTCGGTATCCATGACCATGAATGGTGCGGTGCTGCCGGTGATGGCAAGCTTCATCGTCGCGGCGGAAGAGCAGGGTGTCTCCCAGGAACAGCTTGCCGGAACGCTGCAGAACGACATTCTGAAGGAGTTCATGGTTCGCAACACCTATATCTATCCACCCGAACCCTCGATGCGTATCGTCGCCGATATCATCGGCTACACGGCACAGAATATGCCCAAGTTCAACTCTGTCTCCATCTCCGGGTACCACATGCAGGAGGCCGGAGCAACCTGCGTGCAGGAGCTGGCGTTCACCATTGCCGACGGTCTCGAATATGTGCGAGCTGCGCGGGCCAAGGGGCTCGATGTGGACAAATTTGCTCCGCGTCTTTCATTCTTTTTCGCGATCGGCATGAACTTCTTCATGGAGGTGGCCAAGCTGCGTGCTGCGCGCGTGCTCTGGTCGGAATTGATGGAGAGCTATTTCCATCCCAAGGACCCCCGTTCGCGCATGCTGCGTACCCACTGCCAGACTTCGGGAGTCAGTCTGACCGCCAAAGACCCATACAACAACATCATGCGCACCACGATCGAGGCGATGGCTGCGGTACTCGGCGGCACCCAGTCGCTGCATACCAACGCCTTCGACGAGGCGCTGGCGCTGCCTACCGACGCATCGGCCCGGGTCGCACGCAATACCCAGCTGGTGATCCAGGAGGAGACCGGTATCACCAAGGTGGTGGATCCGCTTGCCGGCTCCTTCTACCTGGAGAGTCTCACCCATGAGCTGATCGGTGCGGCACGCAAACTGATCGCAGAGGTGGAAGAGCTGGGCGGCATGACCAAGGCGGTGGCCTCCGGCATGCCGAAGTTGCGTATCGAAGAGGCAGCGGCGATGCGTCAGGCGCGCATCGACCGGGGCGACGAGGTGATCGTCGGCGTCAACAAATACCAGCTCAAGGAGGAGCCGGAGATTGAAGTGCTGAACATCGACAACAGTGCGGTACGGGAGGCGCAGATCAAGCGCCTGCAGCGGATGCGCGCCAACCGGGATGAGGCTGCCTGCCAGCATGCGCTGGCTGCGCTGACTGCTGCGGCCGAGAACAACACCGGCAATCTGTTGGCACTGGCGGTCGATGCTGCCCGGGTGCGTGCCAGCGTGGGCGAGATCTCCGATGCGCTGGAGAAGGTTTATGGGCGTCACAAAGCGGTGACCCGCTCGATCTCCGGGATTTACGGATCGGCTTTCGAAGGCGATGAGGCTTTCACGAGAATGCGTAAGGAGGTCGAGGAGTTCGCTGCCGAGCAGGGCCGCCGGCCGCGCATGCTGGTGGTGAAAATGGGGCAGGATGGACACGACCGTGGTGCCAAAGTGATCGCCACCGCATTTGCCGATATCGGTTTCGATGTGGATATCGGCCCGCTGTTTCAGACACCGGAAGAGGCGGCCAGACAGGCGGCCGAAAACGATGTGCATGTGGTGGGCGTCTCCTCCCAGGCGGCGGGTCATAAGACCTTGGTGCCGCAGCTGATTCAGGCGTTGAAGGAGGAGGGCGCCGGTGAGATCATGGTGATCTGCGGCGGCGTGATTCCACCCCAGGACTATGCCGGCCTGCGTGCCGCCGGAGTCGCGGCGATTTACGGCCCGGGTACCAATATTCCCGTGGCGGCCGCCGAGATGCTGCAACTGATTCGGGAGAGAGTGTAACGGCTCAGCCATAGCCGCGCTGCGGTGATGGATGCTCAGTTCGGCCAACACGCATACATGCGAAAGCAAGATTAACCAGCGCTGTTCAGGGTGGGGAGATCCCCACCCGGCAATTGTCGGGTGGGATGTTCTGAATCCGCGCTGGCCGGGTAGTTGGACCTTCGGGTCCACGGAATATCAATAGCGATCAGACGTGAAGGGTTAGCCCCGGGGATCCGGATCGCTCAGCGGGGAGATATTGATGCAAAAAATTATTCAGAGGCTTGAAGATCAGCGGCAGGCGGCACGATTAGGCGGTGGTCAAAAACGCATTGACAGCCAGCATGCCAAAGGAAAACTGACTGCCCGTGAACGGGTCGAACTGTTTCTGGATCCGGACAGTTTTGAAGAGTGGGATATGTTTGTCGAGCACGACTGCACCGAGTTCGGTATGGACAAGCAGAAGATCCCCGGAGACGGCGTGGTGACCGGATATGGAACGGTGGGCGGCAGACCGATCTTTGTCTTCAGTCAGGACTTTACCGTGTTCGGCGGCTCTCTCTCCCGGTCTCATGCGGCAAAGATCTGCAAGATCATGGACCACGCACTCAAGGTGGGTGTGCCGGTGGTCGGTCTCAACGACTCGGGTGGTGCCCGCATCCAGGAAGGGGTTGATTCATTGGCTGGTTATGCCGACGTGTTTCAGCGCAACGTCATGGCTTCGGGCGTGGTGCCGCAGATTTCGATGATCATGGGGCCATGCGCTGGCGGTGCCGTCTATTCTCCGTCGATGACCGATTTCATCTTCATGGTTCGGGATACATCCTATATGTTCGTTACCGGACCTGAAGTGGTGAAGACCGTCACCCACGAAGAGGTGAGTGCGGAAGAGCTGGGTGGCGCCAAGACCCATACACACAAGTCGGGCGTCGCTGATCTGGCTTTTGACAATGATGTCGAGGCGCTCTTCATGCTGCGGCGCTTTGTCAACTTCCTGCCGATGAACAATCACTCAAAACCACCCCTCTGGCCCACCAACGACTCCGCGGACCGCAAGGACTACTCGCTGGATACGCTGGTGCCAGCCGATCCAAACAAGCCGTACGACATGAAGGAACTGATCCTCAAGGTGGTGGACGATCGCAACTTCTTCGAGCTGCAGAAGGATTATGCAGCCAACATCATCATCGGCTTCGGCCGCATGCAAGGTTCGACAGTGGGTTTTGTCGCCAATCAGCCGATGGTCCTGGCGGGCTGTCTGGATATCGACTCTTCCAAAAAAGCGGCCAGATTCGTGCGCTTTTGCGACGCCTTCAACATTCCGGTAGTCACCTTTGTCGATGTGCCTGGGTTTCTACCCGGTACCAGCCAGGAGTACGGCGGTATCATCAAGCATGGCGCAAAACTGCTCTATGCCTATGCCGAGGCGACCATTCCCAAGGTCACGGTGATCACCCGCAAAGCCTACGGCGGTGCCTATGACGTGATGTCGTCCAAGCACCTGCGCGGCGACGTCAACCTGGCCTGGCCGAGTGCGGAAATCGCGGTAATGGGTTCCAAAGGCGCGGTTGAGATCATCTTCCGCCAGGATATGAAAGATCAGCAGAAGATCGATCTGCGTACCCAGGAGTATAAAGACCGTTTCGCCAACCCCTTTGTCGCCGGCTCCCGGGGATTTGTCGACGACGTGATCATGCCGCACAGCACCCGTAAGAGAATCTGCCGTTCCCTCTCCATGTTGAAAGACAAGCAGCTGGAGAATCCCTGGCGTAAACACGGAAATATTCCACTGTAGTCAGGTAACGACGGGGTATTGGAAAAAATCGCAGTCTGCAGGGCAAACATCATGTTCAAGAAAATATTAGTTGCGAATCGCGGCGAGATTGCATGCCGGGTCATGAAAACAGCAAGGAAAATGGGGATCAGCACGGTAGCGGTCTATTCCGACGCGGATAGGGATGCGCTGCATGTGCGCATGGCGGATGAGGCAGTGCATATCGGCGCCTCCCCCTCCGCGGCGAGTTACCTGGTGATGGGGCGGATCGTTCAGGCGTGCAAGGATACCGGTGCCGAGGCGGTGCATCCGGGCTATGGCTTTCTCTCCGAGAACGCCGCGTTCTGTGAAGCGTTGGAGGCGGCAGGCATCGCTTTCATCGGTCCGGGGACGCTCGCGATCAACAGCATGGGCGACAAGATCACCTCCAAGAAGCTGGCGGAAAAGGCTGGTGTCAATGTGATACCCGGGTATACCGATGTGGTGCGCGATGGTGAGCATGCGGTGGAGATCGCCAGCGGTATCGGCTACCCGGTGATGCTCAAAGCCTCTGCCGGTGGCGGCGGCAAGGGTATGCGCGTTGCGTGGAACGATGCTGACTGCCGTGACGGCTTCGAGCGTGCCACCAACGAGGCGCGCTCGAGTTTTGGGGACGAGCGGGTATTCATCGAAAAGTTCATCGAAGAGCCGAGGCATATCGAGATCCAGGTGATGGCCGATACACATGGGAATGTCATCTATCTGGGCGAACGTGAGTGCTCGATTCAGCGTCGCCATCAGAAAGTGATCGAAGAGGCGCCTTCACCATTTCTGGATGAGGCAACACGCAAGGCGATGGGTGAACAGGCGGTGCAGCTGGCCAGGGTGGTGCAGTACCGCAGCGCAGGTACCGTAGAGTTTATCGTCGATGCCAAACGTAATTTCTACTTTCTGGAGATGAACACGCGTCTGCAGGTGGAGCACCCGGTCACCGAATTCATCACGGGCCAGGATCTGGTAGAGCTGATGATCCGGGTCGCCAACGGTGAGGTGCTGCCGCTGAAACAGGAGGATGTGAAGCTGACCGGGTGGGCCGTGGAGTCGCGCGTCTACGCGGAAGATCCGTTCCGGAATTTTCTGCCATCGATCGGTCGCCTGGTTTACCACCAGCCACCCGAGGGGGAGAACGTGCGTGTGGATACCGGTGTCTTCGAAGGGGGCGAGGTCTCCATGTACTACGATCCCATGATCTCGAAGCTGATCACCTACGGCGCCGATCGGAATAAGGCGATCAAAAGAATGCAGCAGGCGCTGGATGAGTACTACATCAGCGGCGTGCAGCACAATATCGCCTTTCTGAACGCGTTAATGGTCCATCCCCGCTTCCTTGCCGGACGGCTGACCACCAACTTTATTGCAGAAGAGTATCCGGATGGCTTCAATGCCAGCGATGTACCGCAGGATGATCCTGCCAAAGCGATCGTCATCACCGCCTGTGTGCATCGCAGCCATACCGACCGTGCTTCCCGTCTCAGCGGTCAGCTGCCGGGCTACGAGCGTAAGCATAAAGAGGACTGGGTGGTGACAGTGAATGATGTCAGCCACGACGTGAAGGTATGGCCGACCACAGCGGGTTATAAGGTAACCTACGAAGATAAAAACTACGACGTGGTGACCGGCTGGGATATCCGGGAGCCGGTGCTGCACTGCACTATCAATGGTGAGCCCGCGAGCTTCCAGGTAGAACGCGTCGGCATCTGGTACCACCTGGTGCATCGCGGCGCCCAGACCAAAGCGGTAGTGATGACGCCGCGGGCTGCGGAACTGCACGCCAAGATGCCGGAGAAGGTGCTGCCCGACATGTCCAGGTTCCTGCTCTCTCCGATGCCGGGACTACTGGTGAAAATCTCGGTCGAAGAGGGACAGGAGGTCAAATCGGGCCAGGAATTGGCGGTGATCGAGGCGATGAAGATGGAGAATGTGATGCGTGCCGAGCACGACGCGGTGGTACGCCATATCTCCACCCGGGTTGGCGCCAGTCTGACGGTCGATCAGGTGATTATGGAGTTCGAGTAACAGCGGTAGCCAGGTATGCAGATCGATACTCAGCAGCTGGCAGAGCAGATCCTGGCCGGCAAACGTCGTGCGCTTTCGCGTGCGATCACTCTGGTGGAGTCGACCCGGCTGGATCATCGTGCCGCGGCGATAGAGTTGCTGCAGCTGCTGGCACCCAGCGCGGGCCACTCCATCCGTATCGGTATCTCCGGTGTTCCGGGGGTGGGTAAGTCCACTTTTATCGAGGCGCTGGGTAACCAAATCATCTCCAGGGGACACCGTTTGGCCGTGCTGGCGGTGGATCCCTCCTCATCGGTCAGCGGTGGATCCATCATGGGGGACAAAACCCGGATGGAGGAGCTCTCACGCCAGAGAAATGCTTTCATACGCCCGTCACCTGCGGGGCGTACCTTGGGAGGTGTTGCCCGGCGTACCCGGGAGACGATGTTGTTGTGTGAGGCCGCCGGGTTTGATGTGGTCTTCGTTGAGACCGTCGGTGTGGGGCAGTCGGAGACAGCGGTTGCCGATATGACCGATCTGTTTTTGCTGCTGTTGCTGCCGGGAGGCGGTGATGATCTGCAGGGGATCAAGCGCGGTATCATGGAGCTTGCCGATATGGTGTTGGTGAACAAGGCTGATGGTGAGCTGGCGGCTGCCGCACGTCACTCGGCGGCGGATTACCGCTCCGCGCTCACCCTGATTCATCCTCGAACCAGCGGCTGGAAAGTGCCAGTGAAGACCTGCTCCGCGGCTCTTGGCGAGGGGTTGGAGGAGGCCTGGGAGCTGATCTTGGCGTATCGGGCACTGGTCAGCGCCAATGGCCAACTGACCCGACGCCGGGCGGTGCAAGCGAAGAGTTGGATGTGGGCCGAAATCAGTGAGGGGTTGTTGACCAAATTTCGTCAGAATGAACGGGTCAAAACCCAGCTGTCGGTGCTGGAGCAAGGAGTGACAGGTGGCAGCGTCGCGCCAACACTGGCTGCAACGACATTGCTGGAACTCTTTTTGTGCAGCTGAAGGCCGACCCTTCGGCGTGGACTTTTTAACCAAGAGACGCACAGAGGCGCCTCTTGCCCGAATGATAGGAGCGAGAACAGAATGATTGGGAACCTCAATCACGTAGCGATAGTTGTGCCGGATCTGGAAGCGGGAACTGCGATTTACCGCGACACGCTGGGGGCGAAGGTTTCGGCTCCGGCGGATATACCGGAACACGGGGTGACCACGGTGTTCGTTGAGTTGCCCAATACCAAGATTGAGTTGCTGCACCCGCTTGGTGAGAACTCTCCGGTGGCCAAATTTCTCGAAAAGAATCCCAATGGCGGCGTTCATCATGTCTGCTACGAGGTCGAGGATATCCAGGCTGCTGCCCAGAAGATGGTGGCACAAGGCGCACGCGTACTGGGGTCGGTGAAGATCGGTGCCCACAACAAGCCGGTGCTGTTTCTGCACCCCAAGGATTTTTGTGGCACCCTGGTGGAGTTGGAACAGGCGTGAGAGCAGAGCGCTGAACCAGGCAAATCCCCGTCTGAGTGCGCTGACCCAGACGCTGCACCGGGAGGTGCCGCTGACACGCCAGATGGGCGTCTCCCTGGTAGACTATACCGGCGACACGCTCACGGTGACCGCCGACTTCGGTCCCAACGTCAATATTCACGGGACCGCATTCGGTGGCAGCCAGTTCAGCCTCTGCGCGGTCGCCGGCTGGGCATTGCTTCACCTCAAGTATCAAGAGGCGGGGACCCGGGCGGTGAGCGTACTGGGCAACGCATCGATCGACTACCTGCGTCCCGTCAAAGGGGAGATCAGAGCGCTCTGTCACCTGCCGGAGGAGGAGACATTCCAACCCTTCATGCGGCGGGTGGCGAGCGGAGAGCGCGCGGCGATCCTATTGATCACGGAGATTATGACTCGCGATGGCGTAGCAGCCCGGTTTCAGGGCCGCTACTCAACCATTTGAGCTTGAGCGCTAACCCGTTGCAGCAGTGCGTAGGGTGGCGCTGTTGATCGCTGCGATATAGTCGGGTTTGGGGTCAGCCCGGCGGGTGAATTTCTTGATGATTCCCTCCAGATTCGGGCGCTTTTCCGCCGCTCCCTCCCCATCACCGATACCCCCGCCGAATTCGACGAACAGATCGATGCCGTCATCCATTACCGACTGCAGACAGCCGACCCAGTTGACCGGATGGAACAGCTGGAAGAAGAGGCGCGATTTGATGGTTGCCGCGCTGTTTTCATGAAACCCTCCGGTATAGTTGGAGAGCACGCGGATCGAGGGCTCCGCAATCTCCACCTCATCCAGTGCTTGCCGGAAGTGGCGTGCGGCTTCGACCATGTAGTAAGTATGGAATGCACCCTCGGTTTTGAGTCTGACCGCGCGCTTCCTGGGCATCACTTCCGCCATCTCTGCGGCCAGTGAATCCAGGTCGGCAGCAGCGCCTCCGACCACGGTCTGATCCGGTAGATTGAGCCCGGCGATGCCACAGAAATATTTGTCTGCCAGCGGGCGTGCGGACTCCAGGTCGAGAGTCAGTGCCGCCATCTCCCCCTCGCCATAGGTACCCATCAGTTCACCGCGTTTTGCCACCAGACGCAGCGCATCGGCGAACGAAAGCGCACCGGCGGTCACCAGTGCGCTGTATTCACCGAGACTGTGGCCAGCGGCCATCGTCGGTTGCAGCGGATTCTCCGCCAGTGTGCGATAGACATTGAGACAGGCTATCTGATGTGTCAGCAGCACTGGTTGGGTGTAGCGGGTGAGATTGATCTGATTATCAGGATCTTTGAAGGAGAGCTGCGCCATGTTGTATCCCAGCACCTCGCTTGCCTCTTCATAGATCAGCCGTGCTGCAGCGAAATCGGCGTGCAGATCGCTGCCGATTCCCGGGTATTGGGAACCCTGACCCGGAAAAATGAAAATAACGCGCTTTTCGTTATCAGACATGACATCACTCTCGTTTGCAACTGGCAGCCGGGAGCATAGACATTTCCTCGGCTGAGGACAAGGGATGTGAACACTACTGTGCACAAGGGGATCCGGTTGTAAGAACCGGAACTGAGCCGCATCAATGACAGGGGGCGGTGTTTCCCCGTAGACTGCGACGAGATGAGTGTTTCGAGCCGGCTTGAGACCAGCCTCTTGAGGAGTTAGTCTGGGTCAGTAGCAACCCGTTCTGACGGGGCCGGCGACTTTAGATTCAGGAGCGATGATGAGCGTCAAGTTAATGGTGTTGCCCGCCAGTGAAGCGGCCGGAATCCGGGTGGTGAGCATACCCGATGACCTTGAAGAGCAGGAGGCATTCCGGCATGTGACCGGGATAATCTCAGCAGTGGAGGAGAGCACTCCCGACTACGCATGGGAGGATATCGAGGATGCACTGGAGAAGCACGGCTACCGGCGCGTCAGTTTCGTGTTAGGGCCGAGCCTGGATTGAGTCATCGGGTGTGGGGTTATGGGCCCCGCTCTCTGCCTTTGCCATCTGGCTACGCCCCCGCAGCAGACGCTCCCGTGCCAGTACGATGTGCTGGCGCAGATCGCATAGCTCTCCGGCAAACGAGAGCGGTACCGAAACGGCGGAGACCTGCTGCTCGACGCTGTTCAGCGCCATCAGTGCTTCGTCCAGATCCAAGTTTCGTTCCATCAGCTTTCTGTCGATTGCAACGATCTGCTTGTACCAGGGATAGATGCGCGCGCGCATTCGCCATCTATAGATGCCGGGCATCAACTTGCTCAACGGCAGCAGTAATGCGAACAGGGGCAGCAGCATCACCTTCAGGCGGTCGACGAGGCTGGCGGTCCAGAACGGAAGGTAGCGCTGGAGGAAAGAGGGGCCTTGCGCATAGAAGCGCTCTGCCTCAGGGGAAATCGGAAAATCTATGTAAGCCGGTGTGGGGAATTCGCCGCGCTTCTCGAACCAGCCCCCACCACCATGAATCTTGCCACCGACGAAGACCAGCAGATCGACTATCGCCGGGTGCAGACCCTCGCGGATCACCAGGTTGGCAGTGGTGCTCAACAACCGGGTTGGGTGCTCCGGCAGATTCCGCTCCATGTTCACCAGCCCCTCGGGGAGAATGATGCTGGTGAGATGCGGATGCAACCGGGTGTACGCTTCCGCCCGGGTGAAGCTCATCAATTTCAAATCCTCCGCTTCGAGCAGTCCCTTTATCAATGGTGACTCTGGAGAAGCGACGAAAAAAGCAGCGTCGATCTCTCCGGAGAGCAGTGCGTCAGCCGCTTCACTTCCCCCCATCGCCACAATCTCGGTGTTGTGTGGATTCATTCCGTTGTCCGCAAGCAGCTGCAGCGCGAGTGCGCGAGTGCCGCTCCCTTCGGTGCCGGCTGCCAGGCGTTGCTTCCTGAACCCTGTGAGTCTCACTTGCGTCTCTGCGCCACGGTAGAACAGCCAGATTGGCTCATAGTAGAAACTGCCCAGCGACAGCAACTTGTCGCTGCTCACACTGTCGGCGAGTCCACCTTGAACGAAGGCCAGATCGACCAAACCGCGCTGCAGCAGTTGTAAATTCTCCAACGACCCTTCGCTGGTAAGAATCTCCAACGTTATCCCTTCCCGGGCGAGATACTCTTTATAACGACCGGCGAACAGGTGATAGGCGCCTTGCGATTGCCCGCTGGCAATGCGTATGTGATCGGGTGGTGCAGGATCGACAAACTGGTATGCGCAAACAAACCCGAGCAGAGTGATCAGCAGGGCGGGCCCGAATAGGTTCAATTGCTCTTTCAATGGATGTTCACTGACTCTGTTCATGGTGGTTCCTGCTGCGTGTGCGACCGGAGTAGCGGGGCGCATACCTTACTCCGCTTCTCTTCTCTATTCTCATCCTGGAAGAAGAGATGTTTTTGGTCAAAAATTCAAGTATCTCTGCGCACCAGATGGAAGACGATAGGCGCTGCTGATGCCCAGAGAGGGGGTGGGGTATGTGCCACTTTATCAATGGTAGCAGTTGGAGGAGTGATCAAATGATGTGGTTGACTCATAAAAAGCGTGTAATGCCTTTGCCGGAGGAGGCGCTGCCTGGTCGTGACACGCAAATGCCGTTGACGGGCAATCATTACGTCAATGGCCACCTGTTGCGGCCACCTTTTCCTGAGGGGATGGAGCTGGCGATGTTCGGCATGGGTTGTTTCTGGGGAGCGGAGCGGCGCTTCTGGGAGGCGGAAGGAGTCTATAGTACCGCGGTTGGCTACGCTGCCGGTTATACGCCGAACCCCACTTATGAGGAGGTATGCAGCGGCATGACCGGTCACAATGAGGTGGTTCAGGTGGTATTCGAACCGACGACCATCGACTATCCTTCTCTGTTGAAAATCTTCTGGGAGTCGCACGACCCTACTCAGGGAATGCGTCAGGGTAACGATACAGGCACCCAATATCGGTCCGGCATATACTTTTTCAGTCCGGAGCAACAGCAGCTGGCGCTGGCTTCCAAAGCACGCTACCAGACCGCACTGGCCTCACGCGGCAAGGGCACGATCACCACGGAGATCCTCGATGCGCCCGTTTTCTACTATGCAGAGCACTACCATCAACAGTATCTCGCCAAGAACCCCGGTGGATACTGCGGCCTCGGTGGCACCGGCATCAGCTGCCCCGGATGATCGCCCGGTGTTATCCTAATAGGATGTCAGCCACCGGTAACGGTTGTGTTTCAGCGATGTGCTCAGGCGGATATACCGGATGTCTACCGTGACGGATGTATCAACACTGGCGGGTTACTAGTGTAGTGTCCTGAATATAATATTCAGTTATACTTTCCGATGCCCAGTAAATGACAAAGGAAAGGAGCATGAATTCAGCAGTCACTATTAATCTCACTCCAGAAGAACAAGCGGTTTTGGAACAGCATGTTCGGAGTAGAAAAACACCCATGAGATTAATCGAGCGTTCACGAATTATCCTGCTTGCAGCAGATGGATTAACCAACATTGAAATTGCGGAGCAATTGTATATTAGTGCGCACAAAGTTGGACGCTGGAGAAACCGTTATGCCAAGTTTGGATTTTCTGGAATAGAAAGAGAGTTACCCCGCGGTGGCAATCATGGTGGAAAAAAAACAGCGGACCAAGAGAGATTACGCTCAAAGATTCTTCAGATGACAACGCAGAGCAAACCACAGGGAGCTACGCATTGGTCGACTCGCACCTTGGCTAAGGAGTTGGGGACCACGCATAGTTTCGTAAATCGTGTATGGCAAGACAGTGGATTAAAGCCTCATCTGGCTCAGGGATTCAAAGTCAGCAATGATCCAAAGTTCGAGGAAAAACTGGTGGATGTTGTTGGTCTCTATTTGTCACCTCCGGAGAATGCCGCTGTTTTCTGTGTTGATGAGAAATCTTCGATCCAGTCACTGGACCGTACTCAGCCAGGTTTACCAATGAAAAAGGGACGTGCTGGAACTATGACGCATGATTACAAACGTCATGGTACGAGTACCTTGTTTGCTGCTCTGGATGTGTTCAGTGGTGAAGTGATCGGTGAATGTAAATCGCAACACCGTCATCAGGAATTTTTGTCATTTCTGAAAACTATTGAAAAACAAACACCGAAAGAACTGGAACTGCATTTGATTGTTGACAACTACAGCACCCATAAACACGAAAACGTTAGAAAATGGTTAACCCGTAATAAGCGAGTCACATTGCACTTTATTCCAACCAGTTCTTCTTGGCTTAATCTGGTGGAACGCTTTTTTGGATTGTTGACGCAGAGGCAATTGAGACGTGGCGTGTTCACTTCAGTTAAAGAATTGGAAGAAGCCATTGGCCAGTTCATTGATCGGCATAATCAAACTCCGGAACCTTTTGTTTGGACAAAAACTGTTGATCAGATAATGGAGAAAGTTGTTCGAGCCAAGATCGCACTACAAAATATATAATAAGTTTAGGACACTGCACTAGAGAGGTGGAAATCCTCTCACCAGGTATCCGCAGAGCCGAAGGTTAGAAGAAGGGCAAGCGCGTCATCGTGAGGTGGCAAAACGGACCGAGGGGTCAGGGTACCTTTTCGCATGCACCTCATGATGGGCATCAGATGATATGGTCCAACACGACACCGTCAACTGAAACGCATTTTTTATTCGCACAGCTCACTTCAAACACGTGATTAACCTATGGTGTTATGCCCGGGAATGCAGCATTGTGCAGCGTAAATGAGAGGAACTGATCATATCATGCCAGGCGGAAGCACAAATATCTTCGTCTCCTATTGTCATGATGATGCACCGTTGGTTGGTCCAGTGGTTAAACTTCTGCGAGTGAACAACTCCTTCGTGTTTCAAGATGTCGACCACATTCGGCCAGGCAAGCAGTGGCGTGGCGAAATTGCTAAGGCTATAAGCGATGCCCAGTTGGTTGTCGTTTTCTGGTGCAATCATGCCAGCAATTCGATGGAAGTTTCGAATGAATGGAAAGAAGCTATTAAACAAGAAAAGGATCTTTTGCCGCTTTTGCTGGATAAAACTCCGCTGCCCCCTGAGTTGGGTGAATTTCAGTGGATAGACTTTCGAGGAATGGTTGGCATGAGCCATGGTACGGTGGAACCGCATGCCGTTGAGTCTACGACGTCAGTTGAAGCCAGGCGGTTTTCCATTATTGGCTTTGCTACCGCATTCATAGCCATAATGAGTGTGAGCTTGGTTACCTTGCTTAACACCAAGGATTCCGCTCCCCCAAGCCATGGTTCGCCAGTCGAGTCACCACCGTTACCCCCACCGATAGCGGATTCGGCTTATGTTAATAGCTTCCTGCTTTTTTTCGCTGTTGCTATCGCTGTTGTTGCCTGTCTCGTGTGGTTCATGAGGTGGCGTTTCAGGAGGCGGACTGTCATCACAACAGCGACTCCTCCTCCAGAAGAGTTTGGGCAAATTATCGCGAAAGAATTGGAAGTCGAGATATTACGGCGTACAAAAGGCAAGCAGAATAGTGCAACGGACGATAAATAGATGAAACCATGTCGAGAATGCCGGCGTGAGGTATCCGAACAGGCAATAACCTGTCCTGGGTGCGGTGCTCCATTTCCAGCAAGAAATAAATGGGATGGGTGGGGTTTTGAGTACAAAACGGCAGCTACCTTTCTCGGGCTTCCGTGGCTTCATGTTTCTTTCAAATTCCGTCCGAATCGACTCCCTGTTCCCGCAAAAGGCGTAATAGCTATCGGGCAGTTTGCAGTGGGTATTTTCACAGTGTCTCAATTTGGTATTGGGCTCGTGAGTATCAGTCAGTTCACGATTGCTGGTTATGCTCTGGCACAGTTTGCACTGGCTCATTCTTTGATAGCTCAGTTCGGGATCTATATTGATCAAGGTCAGGGCCA
The DNA here is from genome assembly GCA_024235215.1 of Chromatiaceae bacterium. Classification (GTDB taxonomy): domain Bacteria; phylum Pseudomonadota; class Gammaproteobacteria; order Chromatiales; family Chromatiaceae; genus HKST-UBA178. The sequence goes on from JACKMU010000004.1 coordinate 230,345, forward strand.
GATAGTAAAGAGCATCGGTGAATTACTTGGAATGTTCTAATCCCCGTGAGCCTCCACCCAGACAACAGACAATAATAACCAGCGCGGTAAAATCTTAGAGAACAAACCTTGGTTCCAAGGGTTTCTGTGTCAGATTCAAGGTTGGGTTCTGCGCTCGATTACCGGGGACACTACACGATGGTGGGGAATCAGAGTGAGCGATAGTGCTCGATGGTCAGCATATTGCCAGGTCTATAAACCGTTTTCCGCCGCCAGTACGCGACATTGCATTGAGAGCACCTTGTTCGTACCCGCTATCAGTCGCTGCCCCACTTCTTGAAATCCATGTCTGCGGTGAAACTTCTCTGATGCTGAGTTTCGTGGTATCCAACTGTACTCACAGGTGACTCTATCAATCCCTTGTGTGACGGCTGATGAGAAAATATCCCGGTAGAGAGCACTTCCCAGCTTCCGACCTGCGCATTTAGCATCAATGACAATCCGGTCCAGGTAGAGAAAGTTACTGTAACGTGCTTCGAACCATTCCAAGTTTGCATTCTGGTAACCACATCCATCACGCATGGCCACAAGGAATCCAGCAACCTTTCCGTCAACTTCGATAACGCGGTAGTACGAAGCATAACCAGCCAGGTTTGCCAACCGTGCTGGGTCCATCGGACTCGTCCATTGAACTTCGACGTCGTTCAATCGCAGCACCGCTTCCGCATCTCCAATCTCTGCATCTCTGATTTGATGGTGTGACACGAACAAAGACCTAGGAGCCTGTCGGACTATGGATGTTTCTACTGCGGAAGTGGGAGAGCGGTCCAAATATTCCCCGATTTTCGTTACATAGGCCCACTATGCGCCTCAAATCGGGAACCATTTGGCCTCGCTCTCCCACTCCCTCGCTACGATCCTCCATAGTCCGACAGGCTCCTAGCGTCAGTGTAAGCGGCGGCTGAAGCCGAGCGGGGTTTGTGTCGTAGTGGCAATGCCATACGCAACAAACGGTGAAGCTCCATACGTCCGGGTGAGCGCAGCCAACGGTTTGGCCGGATTGTTATGACTTCCGTTCACAGGGTTGATCGACGAAATGGAAGTAAGAATCGAAAATCTCGATATCGCAGAAAATGCATTTTGGCTTTGCTGCAATCGATAACCTGCCACCACATTCGCAATTTGCGTAGTGCAGCAGGTGATCGAACTTATCAGCCAGATTCTCGACCACTGTTGCCAACTCCGCAGTTGAACTACCCGCAATATACCGCTTACGAAGCACCTGTAGCATTTCCAATATCTCGCTGTGCTCAGGTACATAGGCGTCCAAACCAATTCCGTACCGGTGGCACAGGCTGCAATTCATCTCCCACTCGTACGGATGAAAGCCGACACCTTTTGCAAAGAGGGCCGACTCTTCGCGACACACGCTGCAAACAACCGGCTTGCAGATCACCATTAGCGCTTTTTCGCGCTCCGTCATCGTCTCTTTAAGTTTTTTCCGCGCCATCTGATCAACGCATAATTCTACCGGTAACCGGATAAAAAGTGTGTAGCTATTTTTCTGTGTGACCGGCATGTTAGTGGGCCACCCGGCGCAAGTCCAGTCATGGTCCTTGGAAGAGACTGGATGATTCAGGTGAAGGCAAGGGGAGAAAAGTCCATCTGCACCTCATGGAGAAAGGTAGGCCGGTAAGGCGTCGCACGGGCGCCATGAAGGATCCGAAGGAAGCAGCTGAAGAACCGATCATGGATGGCCGGATTGGCACAGTGCAACAGCACAGGAGCCGAGAAGAGCGGCTATTCGATTGCTGGTGAGTTCCATGCTTCCCCATCATGCAGGTAGTACAGCGCGTGTGCAAAAGCAAACGCTCAGATTTTGCTTGGTTTCGGCAGTAATCAGGAAATATTTTTCTCCAAAAAAAATTATTTATGAGTTAGCAGGTTCAGACCGCACCCACACCGCCTCTAAAGTTTCTTCCAATAGCGTCCGCTACTACTCCTGCATCCTGCCGGGAGTAGCCCCTGTCTGGCATCCCTGTCTCCCGCACCGGTTTTTTTCAATATCGTATGGAGGATTTTTACTGTGAAGAGATTGATTTCAAGCTTTGTTTTAGCTGCTCTGTTGTCACCCGCGCTGGTGGTGGCGGAAGAAGCTCCGGACTCTGTCAGGCAGCTCGCAGCCAAATTGAAAACCTGGGGCATCAATCCAACCATCGTTGCTGCGGTGAAAACGCAAAATGCGGCAGGACAGAGTCTGGATCAGATCAAGCAGCGTGATGCGACCTGGCGTGCAACCAGCGGAATCGACGAGTTGATGCAATCCCTGCTGGATAATGAGGCGGCCAAAGAGCTCGGTAAACTGGAAAAGAGCGAACCCTATTTTTTTGAGTTGTTCGTCATGGACAACCAAGGTGCCAACGTCGCGATGACCAACAAAACCTCCGATTATTGGCAAGGGGACGAGGATAAATTTACCTATTCCTTCCATGATGGGCAGGGTGATGTGCATATCGGTGAGGTCGAGTTCGACGAAAGTGCCCAAGCCTATCTGGTGCAGGTGTCGGTGCCGGTCATGGACGGCGGTCACGCGATCGGTGCAATGACGATTGGTATCAATATTGATCTGCTGGAAGCGCAATAAGCCTCCATACATGGCTTGGGAGTCAATCGATGTCGTGGTTTCATAATCTCACCTTTCGATGGAAACTGGCACTGCCAATCGCGCTGCTCACGCTTTTGTTCGTTTTCTTTGCGCTGAACAGTATCAATCTGATAAATCGCCTTGGAGACAACGTAAATCAGATCGCCGATGAACACATGTCGGCACTCGGCTATCTTTTGCAGGCGGACCGCGATCTTTATCAAGCCTTGACCGCCGAACGCAGTCTGATTTTCGTTGAGACCAACTCGGACGCCTTCCAGACCTTGGCCGAAATGCACAATGAAAATATCGAACAGGCTCATACCCGCGTCGGTAAATTTTTCGAGGCTACGCACCTGGAGAGTGCCCGCTCGCGGGAACAGGAATTTTTTACCCTGTTCGATAAATGGAAAACGACGACAGAGGAGATCGAGCGGCAACGCAGTGAAGGCGGGCGCAATGGCAGACGCACAGCGATAGAGCTGAGTTTCAAGGAGGGCGCCGCACAGTTTGATGCCATGCGTAAAATCATCGAGGAGCTGACCGAACAAGTGGAAGCTGAAGCAGCAGCTGCAGCCGTGGGGGCCAGTGCCGCTATCGACAGAAATCTGGTGGCACAACTGGTGACCCTGGTTGTTGGCTTGGTAATCTGCGGTTTGTTGGCGATACTCTTCCCGTCATTGGTTACCGGACCCCTCAAGCGGGTCATCGGTACCATCGAAAATCTGGCCAGCGGTAGCGGAGACCTCACCTTGCGGGTGCAAGTGCAGAGTAAAGACGAGCTTGGCCATTTATCCGCCAGTCTGAACCAGTTCCTGGACAAACTGCACGATTTGATCAAACGGGTGGCGGTCAGTTCGGTGGAGGTGCGCAATGCCGCCAACACCTTGTTGCGGCTGAACAACGAAACACAGGAGATGGTGGCCAGCCAGCACACCGCCACCGACATGGTGGCCACGGCTGTCAATGAGATGTCCGCGTCAGCCAAGGAGGTTGCTCAGAGTGCCTCCAGTGCGGCAGATGCTGCCCGCTCTGCAGACTCCGACGCCAGCAAAGGGAACGAACGCGTCAACTCTTCGGCGGCATCGATCAATGACTTGGCCGAGGATGTAGAGCGGGCGGCTACCATGATCAATATGCTGGAGCGCGAAACCGAAGGGGTCGGTTCGGTACTCGATGTCATTCGGGGAATCGCGGAGCAGACCAATCTGTTGGCGTTGAATGCAGCGATCGAAGCGGCGCGGGCCGGCGAACAGGGCAGGGGATTTGCGGTGGTGGCGGATGAAGTACGTACACTGGCCAGCCGCACTCAGCAGTCGACAAAGGAGATTCACGAAATGATCGAACGCCTTCAGGCCGGTGCCCGGGATGCGGTTTCGGTCATGGATGCCGGGCGCAAAAAGGCACATGCGAGCGTCGAGCGGGCGCAATCTGCCGGGACCTCCTTACAGGAGATTACCAAGGCGGTGGCCTCAATCAGCGAGATGAACACGCAGATTGCCGTCTCTGTGGAAGAGCAGAACGCCGTGACGGAGGAGATCAATCGCAATATCAGCGATATCAGCACAACCTCCAACCGCACGGCGCTGCTCTCTGCGGAAACTGCAAAAGCCAGTGCGATGTTGTCAGATCACGCCCAGAATCTGGATAAGATCGTGCAAAATTTCAATATCTGATCGGCGCCGCCTGACAACTTCTCCAACGCCGGTTTCAGGGCACTAGCTGCCGGAAACCGGCTGCGGTGTTTACTGCTGGTGACCACCGTACCATGGCAGGCGAACGGGCAGGAGATAAGACTGCCGGCCGCATTGGTGAGTCGGATTGCCGGTGCAATGACGAACCAGAGTTGTCTCATCAAACGTGTTTTGCAATCGTACCGGAAAGACGCCTGTACTATGAGGATCAATCATCTCGTTCTGCTGCTGTTGGTGACCGGATGCTCCGGCCCGATAGGTGAAGATTTCAATGACGTGGATGCGATTGGCGCTTCCGATACCTGGAAAGATTGGGTGATTCTGGGGCGCTTCGGCCCATCCGGTCCGTTTGAGCTTACCGGGATCAGCTACTGTGATTTCGGCGAGTCCTGCGAGTTCTCACACGACGGCCAGCCGCACCGCTATGAAAATTTTCCTGACCATAAGCTGGCTGTGCTGCGGTTGCAGAGCCGAGATGGGGAAGTTTCGCATGTCGTTTTGCGCAGCAGGCTGGATATTTTTGGTCATCGATAAAGGATGACTGCGCTGCAGCGGCTTGATTCACTCTCGCCGGGTAGCTATTTTAACCGGGCAGAGGCCACCCGGGGATTCAGTCAAGATGTTACAGAAACCAAATCAGACGATGACTCGTTTCGGCTATCCCGAAACGTTGATTCAGACATACGAACACTGGGTTGTGCTTCTGCGCGACAAGCAGGTCACCCTGGGCTCACTGATTCTCTGTTCGCGTTCTGATGCGACCGCCTTCTCAGCACTGTCGAGCGAAGCATTCGGAGAACTGCAAAGGGTCATAAAGCAGATCGAGCACAGCCTGACAGCAGCTTTCCACTATGAAAAGATCAACTATCTGATGCTGATGATGTCCGATCCGAATGTCCACTTCCATGTCATCCCACGCTATTCGACACCGCGCAGCGCCTGTGGGTTGACCTTGAGTGATGGCGGCTGGCCTGCTGTACCCAAACTGAACGAAGCCTATGCGACGACCGCGGTGGAGCGCGCCGCGCTCTGCCGGTACATCCAAGGATACTGGAGGCTCGGAGCCTGAGCGCGCGGGTCAATTCCTGAAATCCTTTCGGGCTCTCGCGCTGCTTGGCGACTGCCCTTGCCACACACCGTTGCTGCGAGTCATCGCAGCGCGTCCGTAACAGCGCAGATGCCCCACGCACCCGTTTATGCACCGTTGTGACCCTGCTCACGCTAATGGAATCACATTGTAAACATTAACAAATTTTGACATTTGCTGGCTCAAGATTTGATTACACTCGACGTTACCAATGCGACGGTTCGACTTCCATCAACCGTACACTGAACAGACACTTCTCAAACCATCCGAGTGGTTTTCTCGAGAAAAGATCACTGGAGTCTCCGATACCCCAGAGAGGTAGCACGATGGAGATGAAATCGACGACTTTCCGCCTGAACCCAGCTCACTCAGACAGTGCTAAAGAGGAAACGGGGGGAAAGCGCCAGCAGTACTGCACCGACTCCGATACGGAATCGGTCGTGGTTGAATTGGCCACTACGGTGGAGGACCTGAATGCGGCATACCGGCTAGTGTACGAACGATATCTCGTTGAGGGTTACCAGGAGCCTGCACCGGGCAAGATACGCTTCGTCGCGCACTGCTGCTTACCCGAGAGTTACACCTTTGTGGCTCGATTCAGAGGAGAGATCATCGCGACGCTGACGCTGATCCAAGACCGCGACTTCGGGCTACCCCTGGAGCGGGAGTACCACAGGGAGATCCGTGCGCTGCGCTTTCAAGGCAGGAGGATTGCAGAGGTATCCTGCCTGGCTACCCGGGAGGGGGTGGATCGACGTGTGGTTCTGGAACTGATCCGCACCATGTACCTGTTTGCCCGCTACCGGGTGGGTGTGACGGATTGGGTGATCGCCATCAATCCAAAGCAGTGCGGTTTCTACGCCAAGGGCCTGTTATTCGAGTCACTGGGTGGACAACGTACCTATTCAGCCTGTGAAGGCGCACCGGCGGTTGCCCTGATCACCGACATCACCGATTGGGAGGAGCGCATGCGGCAGGAGCATGGCAACGGTCTGTTGGGAAGATTCTTCAGTCGCGATGGCAAGACGGCGGCGACATCCCGGATACCGTCACCACCCGGCAGGGAGCAACTCGCCGAGAGACTGGAGTTCGCTGAGCGGATAATGGCCATACGCGGCACCGATACGGCAATCCGGGCCCGGATCCGCGCTGCCTATGTAAATCCCGCAAGAGTGCAATCCACCGATTCGGCCTATCCGAAAAATCTGCCTCTCCCGACCACACGGTTTGGACGGTATCAGATTGCGTGAAGCCCCGGTGGGAAAGCGCGTCGGCAGCACCAGGTTGAGGCCGCAACCATCGGGTTGCAGCGTCACTTCCGCATAGCTCCCGCCAGCGTTCAATTGCGTCTGAATCGAGCAGTGGCAGCAGCTGGTTGAGAAGACGATCCCGTCCACTGCTCATCCTGATGGCAGTCGCTGATGAATACTGCGGCTCTGGTTAACCTGCCGTCCCGATGACGAGGCGGAAAGCTACGCTTTTCTGCTATTGTTGAAGTGGAGGTTCTGCCACAAACTATTAAACTGGCCGTTCTGAGCGGGCAACGCGGCAGCGTTTTGGTCCAGTCGTTCCGGCTCAGCCGCACATCGCAGCGTACAGGAGTGCCGCTATGCCATCCGATACCGATACCGGCACAGACTCACCTGAACAGGGGTTGGCTCAGCGCGCCAAAGGTGTGCTCGACCTCTTCTTCGGCTACGACTTCTTTATCTCCTACGCTCACGCCGACGGCAGCAATTATGCGCTGGGCCTGGCGCGTCTGCTGCAGGCGCGGGGATATAAGGTGTTTCTCGACCAACACGAATATACTGCCGGCGAAGCGTTGCACCACGCCACCCGGCGACGTATCGCGATGAGTCGGAAACTGGTAGTGGTGGTGCGCCCTGCGGCGCTCGATTCAGCCTGGGTCGTCCGGGAGATTGAAGTCTCACTGGCGGCCTCCAAGACACCCATCGCCATTGATATCAACGCCACGCTGGCGGCTGCGAACCCGGAGCGTCCACTGAAACGGCTGTTGGCCGACCGCATCTATATTGCGGAGCAGAAAGCGGATCTCGATGGAGTGCCGGACGAAGGGACGGTGCAGGCGTTGGCGAGAAGTTTTCGCACGGCTCGCCTGGAGACCCTCAGGCTGCGGGTGGCCGTGGCGGGAGCGGGCATTTTTGCACTGCTGTTCATCGCAGCGGCTGGATTGTATCTGGTGGCGGAAGAGCGTGCCGTGCGCATAGAGCGGACCTGTAGCACGATCGTCGACGAACTGGAGCGCGGCTGGAACCTGATCGAAAGTTTTCGCACCACCCAGTTCGGCAAATTGATCGCCAGCGTGGCAGAGGATCTGGCGAAGCTGCCGCGTCCCTCAGATTTCAATTGTGATCCAGGCTGAACGGCGCTGGATTCATGCGGATCTCTCCGGGTCACAGTGCGAGCTTCAACGCTGCTTTGCCACTGAGTAGAACACCGGCACGTATCTGGTTGCCCTGCAGTGAGACCCAATCCAGATCCACGCGAATTTCCGCCAGCGTCATCTCCCCTTGTGGCTCCAGCGGAATGCTGCGCGGTCGCTGGAAGTAGGCCACTACTGCCGCCACGCGGCGTACTTCGCCCAACAGCCGCGCGACGCTCGCACCCGATGCGCTGCCCACCCCGGTGTTGTGTTCGAGCCAATCGATGATCTCCTCCAGCACCGCGTCTATCGGCGCTTCCATCGCTATCCGGTTCATTGCGGCGTGTCGTAGGGGGCTGCCTTCGAGCAGCACCACATCCTCGCTCAAATCCGCTTGAAAACGCTGCAGAGCGACCACGCCGGGGAATTGGCTGACAGCAGTGAAGCGGTAGCCGGGACGGCTCATCTCGATCGATTCCATGGCGGCCACCGCCGCGGGATTTCTGGGGATAATGAGATCGAATGGGAGGTGAAAGCGGTCGTCCGCCGGTGTGGCGTCCGGGGGTTGTGCTTGCGTGCCTGGCGAGATACTGCCAAACCCGATTTGCGGCAATACTGACAATCTGCTCTGCAGCTGTAAGCTGTTGGTTGCGGTGGCCACCCTGCTGACGCTGAACTGCCGGACCTGCGCCCAGAGCCAGACATTCGGCGTGACCTGCCTCGGCTTGAACAACAGCCGATTCAGGTGCCGGACAATAGCATCGCTACCCGCCAGTTGCGCGAGTGCACTCTCGAACTGATCGGAGAGGTATGCCATCTTCGCTTTGATCCCGGCAACCATGAGCGGGACCACATTCACCTGCTTCGCGGTATCTTTGGTGAACCAGTTGCGGATATCTCCAATGACATTGCGGGTATAGAGGCAGCGGTAATCGCCGGGAAATCTGACCCCAATCGGCTGTGACAGCAGTCGCATCTGCCCGTGCTCCACCGCTATCCCGACCGCGATACGCAGGCTGACCGCTGTGTTTCCGCAGCCCTCCTTGGCGTAGATCTTCTCCGCACCCCGCTGCAACGCAAAACTCGGAGAGAGGTTGAGGGTTGCCGCCAACTCGACCAGCACAGCCTCGCCAGACTGCCGTAGGCCCGGTCTGATACGCGACGTATCCAGACTCCACTGCAAGGTATATCCGACGGCGCCGTCGTACAGTCTGCCAGCAGCTAAACCCTGCTTGAGACCGGTCCCGAACGCCTCGGCCAGTGCGCTGCGCAGGCGTGCTTCGCTCAGCGAAAGATCCAGATAGAGTGCGGACGGATGCAACGGAGCCGTTGCCGCAGAAGCTGCCGCCGGATGGAATTGCAGTGCCAACAGCGGTCCACTCAGCAGCAGAAGTCGGAAGAGCGCAGTAAACATAGCCAGAGTGTAGCCGAATCAATCAGGGTTCTTTAGAATCGGATAATGAATGTTCACCTTATCTCCGTTGGCAATCGTATGCCCCCCTGGGTCGAGCAGGGCTATCGGGAGTATGCCAAACGCATCTCCGGAGAGCTGCGCCTCGACCTGATCGAGATCGCCCCCGCAAAACGCAGTAAGCGTGCCGACATCGCGCGCACCCTGCTGGATGAGGGTGAGCGAATGCTGAAGGCGATCCCCAAGGCATGCCGGGTGATTGCGCTGGAGGTGGACGGTGCGGCCTGGAGTACCGAAGAGCTGGCTCAGCAGCTGGATGACTGGCTCCGCTCCGGCAGTGATCTGGCGCTGTTGGTGGGTGGCCCCGAAGGGTTGGCGGAGAGCTGCAGACAACGCGCCGACGGCAGCTGGTCACTGTCACCACTGACGCTGCCGCATCCACTGGTGCGGGTGGTGATATCGGAGCAGATCTATCGCGCACTGAGTCTGTTGCGCAACCACCCCTACCACCGTGGCTGACAGGCCGGATACGATGCACCAGGCTGTCGCAGCAGCGGACTGAAATGTGGATTCCAGGAGTATGGCCGCACAGATTTTCCTTGCCTCCCGCTCTCCCCGCAGGCGCGAACTGTTGCATCAGATCGGCGTCGCGCACATGCTGATCGATGTCGCGGTGGACGAATCACCGAGGCCCCGGGAGACGCCGCCGAAGTACGTGGTCCGGTTGGCACGGGAGAAAGCGCGTGCCGGTGCACAGCAACGCCCGGCCGGCAGCTCACTGCCGGTGCTGGCGGCGGACACCGCGGTGGTTGTGGATGGACGCATACTGGGCAAGCCGAACGACCGGGAGCAGGCGCTGGCGATGCTGCGCCTGCTCTCCGGGCGCAGACATCAGGTGTTGACCGCAGTGGCATTGATGGTGGCAGGACGCTGCGACAGCAGACTCTCTCGCAGTCGGGTCAGCTTCCGCCGCATCGGCGCAACCGAGGCACTTGCCTACTGGTGCTCGGGGGAGCCGGCGGACAAGGCGGGTGGCTACGCCATTCAGGGACGTGGCGCCTGCTTCGTGTCACACTTGGAAGGGAGCTACTCCGGGGTGATGGGGCTGCCGCTGTTCGAAACCGCGGAACTGCTGGAAAGTGCCGGAATCACACTGTTAACGGGCAGATCAACAACTGAAAACATAGTGGCATGAGCGAAGAGATTCTGATCAATGTCAGTCCGCCGGAGACCCGCGTTGCCGTGATCGAAAACGGCGTCGCTCAGGAGATCATAATCGAGCGCAATGCCAGACGCGGCCTGGTGGGCAACATCTACAAAGGGCAGATCTGCCGGGTTCTGCCAGGCATGCAGGCGGCGTTTGTGGAGATTGGTCTGGATCGTGCGGCCTTTCTGCATGCATCGGATATCAGCTACAAGACCAAAACGGTGAACGGCCAGACCGTGAACATCACCGATCTGGTACGCGAAGGCGGAGAGATTGTCGTACAGGTGGTGAAGGACCCGCTCGGTACCAAAGGGGCAAGGCTCACCACCAACCTCTCGATCCCCTCCCGCTATCTGGTCTTCATGCCCTCATTACGAAGCGCCGGCGTTTCGCAGAAGATCGACAACCAGGAAGAACGCACCCGACTGCGCAGGATTCTGGATGCTTTCATCGAGGAGTCCGGCTGCCAGGGCGGCTTCATCGCCCGCACTGCAGCGGAGGGGGTGAGCGAATCGACCCTGCAGTCCGATATGCAGTTTCTGTTCCGGCTCTGGCGCGACATCGAAGAGCGCCTGCTGCGCATCCCCCCACGCAACCTGATCTACGAGGATCCGCCGCTGTTGTTGCGTGCGCTGCGCGATCTGGTGACACCGCTGGTGGAGAAGATCCGCATCGACTCGTTGCCCAGCTGCGAAAAGATCCAGCAGTTCGCGGCCAAGGTGATTCCGCATCAGGAGATTGAGATCGAATATTACGCCGGCGCTCGCCCGTTGTTCGATCTTTACAACGTGGAGGATGAGATCGAGAAGGCGCTGCAGCGCAAGGTCGAACTCAAATCGGGGGGTCACCTGGTGATAGACCAGACGGAGGCGATGACCACCATCGATGTCAATACCGGGGCGTTCGTCGGCCACCGCAATCTGGAGGAGACCATCTACAAGACCAATATGGAGGCGGCTCAGGCGATTGGACGGCAACTGCGGCTGCGCAACCTGGGCGGCATCATCATCATCGATTTCATCGATATGAATGACGACGAGCACAAGCGCCAGGTGATTCGGGCGTTGGAGAAGTGTCTGTCACGCGATCATGCCAAGACCCAGATCACCGAAGTCTCCGCGCTGGGACTGGTGGAGATGACGCGTAAGCGCACCCGCGAATCGCTGGAGCATGTACTCTGTGAAACCTGCCATTGCTGCAACGGCCGCGGCTCCCAGAAGACCACCGAGACCACCTGTTACGAGATTTTCCGCGAAATACTGCGGGAGGCGCGCCAGTTCGATGTGGAGTCGCTGCTGGTGCTCGCTTCCCAGCCGGTGATCGACCGGCTGCTGGATGAGGAGTCGGCCAATCTGGCGGAACTGGAGGCGTCCCTCGGCAAAGTGATCCGATTGCAGGCGGAGCAGCTCTACACCCAGGAGCAGTACGACATCGTACTGATCTGATGCGGCACTTTGACGGCTGAAGATGATTCATATCGCTAAATCACTAGTGGTCAGGCTGCTGCTGTTGCTGGCACTGCTGACTATCCTGAGCGCTATCGTCATCGGTTCATTGCAGTTGATGACCCCGTTGGCCGGTCAGTTTCGAGGAGAGATCGAGCAGTGGCTGAGCGATTATGCTCAGCGCCCGGTGCACATCGGCGGCTTCTCAGCGCACTGGCGCGGGTTGGGTCCGGAACTGGTTTTCGACCGGGTCGAAGTGGAGTCGTCCGATGGCAGCGGGGCCAGACTGCGCCTGGGGGAGATGCGCATCAGCCTGGCGCTGCTGGAGAGCCTGCGCAATCTTGCGATCAAGACCCGACGGATCACCTTCTCACGGGCTCATCTGCTGGTAAAGCGTCATGCTGACGGGACGTTCGGTGTCGGCGGTCTGGATAGGTTAGGCGGAGGCGGTGGTGAGACTGTTGGTTTTTTCTCCTTCCCATCCACAATTCGCCTGGAACAGAGCGAAATCGAATTTGAAAACCAGCGTATCGGCGCTGATCCACAGCTGTTTCAAAATGTCAGCGCCGTGTTGCGCAACGCCGGTGAGCGCCATCAGCTGGAGGCCGATTTACCGTTTCCCGGCAGCGGTCGACTGGAGCTGAAAGCGGATATCCAGGGCGATGTCAGCCGCGCCGGCGCCTGGCAGGCCGACGTCTATCTCAATGCCCGAGGCATTGCACTGGCCAGCATGTTGCAGGCACGCATTCCGCGAGGCTTCGCGATCCCGTCGGGAAAGCTCAATATGGAACTCTGGAGCCACTGGGAGAACGGCTATTTTCAACGCACTCAGGGCAGTGTCGATCTGACGCGACTGCTGCTTGAGCGTGACGCAGGCAGCGCGGCAGCACCTTTGCAGCTGCAGATCGACCGGCTGGGCGGCAGTTTTCTATTGACCAGCCAGGCTGATGGCTGGGAGCTCGACATCCGGGGTTTCGAGTTCGAACGCAACGGCAAGGCCTGGCCCTCCAGCGGACTCTCTCTCTCCACCCGTTTCGATGCTGCCAAGCGGATCAGGCTGCTGGCCGGTGCCAGCTATCTGAACGCGGAGGATCTCGGCGCACTGGCCAAGCTGTTTCTCATCCAGCGACGGGAACTGATCACAGCGCTGGAGCATACTGCACCCAACGGGGGTCTACGCGATCTTCGTTTCGAATTCCAGGAGGATGAGCCGGAGAACCGCTGGTGGCTGCAGGGGAGCGGTGAGGCGTTACAGCTGCAGCCGTGGAAAGGTTTGCCCGGTGTGCGCGATCTGGATCTCGACTTCTGGTTGCGGCCGGATGCCGGAAACCTGCAGCTGCGCGGTCAGGCGATGCAACTGGAGTTTCCCGGTCTGTTCCGTGATCCGCTTGAGCTGAAGAGTCTGCTGGGTCGGGTCCATGTGGTTCGCCGGCAGGATGGCGGCTGGCAGGTGGAGACGCCGGCGCTGCTCGCGGTTACCCGGGACATTCATACCCAGACCCGGATGCGGCTCAGCCTGCCTGCACAGCCGGATGAGTCACCCTTCATGGATCTGCAGACCGATTTCTCCGACGGGCTCGCCATCAATGCACACCGCTACTATCCGACCGGCATCATGCCCGAGGCGGTGGTCGCCTGGCTGGACCGCGGTATCGTGGATGGCATAGTCACCTCCGGCAGCGCACTGGTGCACGGTCCGCTGCGCAACTTTCCATTCCACAAAACTCAAGATGGCATATTTGAAGTCCATTTCCATGCCGAGAATATGACCATCGACTACTCCCCCGGCTGGCCCAGGTTGACCGATGTCGCAGCAGAGGTGCGGTTTCTGCAGAATGGCTTCGAAGTCTGGGTGGAAAGGGGCTTGATCTTTGACAGTCAGCTGCAGCAGGTACATGGACGCATTGCCGATTTTCACAGTTCGCCATTTGAACTGGAGGGGAGCGTGGCAGGTCCTCTGCTGAATAATATGCGGCTGCTGCGTGAGTCGCCGCTGGCAGCCACATATGCTGCGGCAATCGATAGTATGGTGACACAGGGGGATGCAGTTACGCTGCTCAACCTGACCATCCCCATTCACCAGGGGCAGGCGTTTGATCTGAATGGAAAGATCGAATTCGATGACAACCAGCTGGATCTGCCGGAGTGGGAGCTGACGCTGGCTGATATCCGTGGCAGCCTCGGTTTCACTCCCCGGAAAGTGTTCGCTCAGGGGCTACGGGCAAAACTGCTGGGCAGTGAACTCAGGTTGGACGTCTCACCCCTGAGCGAAGCGCGCCAAACCACCCGAATCACCGCCCGTGCACAGATCTCCGCTGCGCAACTGGCCCGGCGCTTTCCCGAGCTCGATCTTGGCCGGGTCACCGGCAGGTCGGCCTGGACGCTGCATCTGGATATTCCACATCAGGATGCAGATCGTGGCGCCGTACCCTCGATACTGGCAACGTCCGATCTGCGCGGCATCGCGCTGGAGCTACCGGATCCCCTGGGAAAAGAGGCGCAGCAATCAAGCCGGTTCAATCTCCGCATGGCGTTGGCACAGCAGGCAGAGCGGACGCTCCACCTCGAGTACGGGGATCGGCTGCAGCTGGCGCTCGCGCTCACACCGACCGCCCGTGGTGAGTGGCAGCCCAACCGCGGCAGGATCCAGTTTGGCGAAACCAGGGCGGAGCTGCCGCAACAACGTGGGCTGGAGATCGGCGGCCGCCTGAAAACGCTGGAGCTGTCCGCCTGGAGTGATCTCCTGCGTTCCCAAACGGGGAAGCCGGCCGGCCTGCCGCTGCGCAGCATAGCGCTTACGGTGGATCAGACCTGGCTGGGAGAGACCAATCTGGGTAAGAGCAGTATCGATCTGACACGAAAAAAAGATGCTCTGAGCGGCTCGCTCTCTACACCGCAGGCGGAGGGAGAGATCCATATTCCGGAAAACTGGCTGCAGCAACCGGTGCGCGTCCGTCTCAAGCGGCTGAGTCTTGATTACACCCCCGATAAGGAGGAACAGAAACAATCTGCGTCTGGCCATACAATCGATCCGGCCGACCTGCCTGCGCTCGAGCTGGAGGTAGCGAAATTCACCATCAATGACCATCCATTCGGCAGTCTGCAGCTACTGTCCCGCCGTCTGCCCAAAGGGCTCGAACTGCAGACACTCACACTCGGTTCGGAGCAGCAGCGACTCTCCGCATCGGGAAACTGGATCAGCAACAGCAGTGGAGCACAACAGAGTCGGCTGCAGCTTTCGCTGAACAGCGAGTCCCTGGGGGAACTGCTGGATCAGCTCGGTTACCAGCGCTACATCAATCAGGCACCGGCGGTAATCGATGGCAGGCTGGAGTGGCCTGACTGGCCCGGAGGATATCGTCTCGCGACCATTGCCGGGCACCTCAGTCTGCAACTCGGAAAGGGCCAGTTTCTGAATGTGGATCCCGGCATCGGCAGGATATTCGGACTCCTCAATATCGCCGCACTGCAGCGGCGCCTGAGTCTCGATTTCAGCGATCTGCTGGGGAAAGGGCTGGCATTCGACAGCGTGACCGGAAGTTTCGAACTTAAGGACGGCAGTGCACACACCAGCGACTTCCGGATTGCCGGTCCCTCGGCCCAGCTGGAGCTCTCCGGTCGCACCGGTCTGGTGAGCGAGGACTTCGACCAGCGGGTGACAGTGACGCCGCACGTCTCGGCAGCGTTGCCGGTGGCCGGCCTGGTGGCCGGAGGACCCATAGGCGGCGCAGCGATGTTGTTGGCGCAGGGTCTTATCGGTAAGGCGGTCGATAAGGCATCCCGGATGGAGTACACGGTCAAAGGGCCCTGGAGCGATCCTGTGATGACCCGGATCGAAGCGGCACCGCCGGCGTCGAGTGGAACTGCGCAGTAGCGCGAGACAGGTGGCACCGGCGCGCAGTTCCGGGACGAACCCGGGTACTGCAGCTACAGGTCTGGTACAGCGCTTTCTGCACATTGGCGCGATATGCTATTCTGCTGGCGGTTCTCCCTGAACCTTAACGAATACAGCGAATCATCAACCCGAATACATGAGCAAAAAACGAAAACATGTCGCTGCCATTCAGATGGCAAGCGGACCCAACGTCAGCGCCAATCTGCTGAAGGCAGAGCAACTGGTCGGCGAAGCGGTGGAGAGTGGCGCAGGACTGGTGGTGCTTCCGGAAAACTTCTCCTTCATGGGTGAACACGGCAAGGACCTGCTCTCCATACGCGAAAAAGACGGCAGGGGTCCACTGCAGGAGTTTCTTGCGCAGTTGGCCAAGCGCCACGGCATCTGGCTGGTGGGTGGAACCATTCCACTGGAGTCCAAAGCCAGAAGCAAGGTCCGCTCCGCCTGCCTGATCTTCAACGACAAGGGGGAGCGGGTGGGCCGCTACGACAAGATTCATCTGTTCGATGTCCACCTGGTGGAGGCGCAGGAGCGCTACATGGAGTCCGAGGTGATCGAAGCCGGCAGCGAGACGCTGGTGGTCGACTCTCCGTTTGGAAAACTGGGCATTGCGGTCTGCTACGACCTGCGCTTTCCCGAGATGTTTCGCAAACTGCTGGACAAAGGAATGGAGGTGGTCTGTCTGCCCGCCGCATTTACCGCGATTACCGGGAAAGCCCATTGGGAGACGCTGGTGCGTGCGCGCGCAATCGAAAACCTGAGCTATGTGGTAGCCGCGGCCCAGGGCGGCTTCCATATGAACGGGCGTGAGACTCATGGCCACAGTATGATCGTCGATCCCTGGGGGACGGTTCTGGCCCAGGTTCCACGCGGCGCGGGTGCAGTGAGCTGCGTGCTCGACATGAAATACCAGACAACCACCAGACGGAACTTTCCAACGATCAAACACCGTAAGATCCTCTGCACCTGATGCAGTGCGGGGCAAAGCTGAGCCGTTCAACCCGCTTCGCTGCACGGTTGAATAGTTTGTCTCCCGCCGCCATTTCCAGCTGCTGAACAGTTACAACACTCAACCGTTTTACGGGACTCGCCATGTCTACAACGATCGACATCGCTCGCAACACCCTGCTGGCTCCGGCCAATCTGCAGGAGAACCACATCGACCAGGTGATGGAGCAACTGCTCGCCGCCCGGATCGACGCAGCGGATATCTATTTTCAGAGCAGCAGGCTGGAGTCCTGGGTGCTGGAAGACGGAATCATCAAGGAGGGCTCCTACAACATCGAACAGGGTGTGGGGGTGCGCGCGATGAGCGGTGAGAAGACCGGTTTCGCCTACACTGACGAGATCGAATTGCCGAGTCTGCTGGAGGCGGGACGCACCGCGCGCGCGATTGCACGCAGCGGCAGTCAGCGCGGCGTGCGCATTCAGGGCGTCGCCCGTAAGCACGACTACTATCAACCGATCAATCCGCTGACGACATTGACAGAGAGTGAAAAGGTCGCGCTGCTGCAGCGTCTGGATGCGGAGGCACGCCGCCAGGATCCCAGGGTGACTCAGGTGATCGCCAGTCTGGTGGCAGCGCATGATGTGGTGCTGGTGGCGCGCAGTGATGGTCATCTCAGCGGTGATGTGCGTCCGCTGGTGCGCTGCAATGTGCATGTCATCGTCGAGCAGGATGGGCGGCGTGAGCAGGGTTCGAGTGGTGGGGGCGCCCGCGAGGGGTTCCATTTTTTCATCGATCAGGAGCGCGCGCTCGGCTACGCCCGTGAGGCGGTGCGTCAGGCGCTGGTCAATCTGGAGGCGGTCGCCGCTCCGGCGGGCACGATGCCCGTGGTACTCGGCCCCGGCTGGCCGGGGATACTGCTGCACGAGGCGATCGGCCATGGGCTGGAGGGTGATTTCAACCGCAAGGGCACCTCCGCCTTCTCCGGTCGCATCGGTCAGCGGGTTGCCACCCGGCACTGCACCGTCGTCGACGATGGCACCCTGCCGAACAGAAGGGGTTCGCTCAGCATCGATGACGAAGGCACCCCTGGCCAGAATACAGTGCTGATCGAGAAGGGTATCCTGCAGGGTTACATGCACGATCGACTGAACGCCCGGCTGATGGGAATGGAGTCGACCGGCAATGGGCGCCGGGAGTCTTATGCACATCTGCCCATGCCGCGTATGACCAACACTTATATGCTGCCCGGCGAGGAGGATCCGGCGGAGATCATCGCTTCAGTCAAGCGAGGGTTGTACGCGGTCAATTTTGGCGGTGGTCAAGTGGATATCACCTCCGGGAAGTTTGTCTTCTCCGCCAGCGAGGCATACCTGATCGAAAACGGCAGGATCACCGCACCGGTCAAAGGCGCCACCCTGATCGGTAACGGCCCCGACGTACTCACCAAGGTGAGCATGGTCGGCAATGATCTGGAATTGGACAGCGGTGTGGGCACCTGCGGCAAAGAGGGTCAGAGCGTCCCGGTTGGCGTGGGGCAGCCCACATTGAAAGTGGATGAACTGACCGTCGGTGGCACCAACTGATAGCGGAACCTCAATACAGATGAACGATTTGAATGAGCGCCAGGCGCAATTGCAGCAGATGGTCGAAGATATGCTGCGCGAGGCAGAGAGGCAGGGGGCCAGCGGCGCGGAGGCGGGGGTCAATTTCGATATTGGTCTCTCCGCGAGCATACGCCTCGGTGTCGTGGAGACGATCGAACATACGCGCGATCAGGGGATGGGGGTCACCGTCTACTTCGGTCAGAGCAAAGGATCCGCGAGTACCTCGGATTTTAAACCCGAGGCGATCCGGGACACGGTTCGCGCCGCCTGCGATATCGCCCGCTTCACCAGTGCCGACCCCTGTAACGGCCTGGCCGACGCGGAGCTGATGGCGCGTGAGCAACCCGATCTGGATCTCTACCATCCGTGGAATATCGATGTGGACCAGGCAATCGCAATCGGTATCGAGTGCGAAGCGGCAGCGCGTGACCTGGATCCGCGCATCACCAATTCAGAAGGCGCAACGCTCAACAGCCATCGCGGTATCCAGGTATACGGCAACAGCCACGGATTCATCGGGGGTTACCCAAGCAGCAGCCACAGCATCAGCTGTGCGGTGGTGGGCCAACAGGGTGACAGCATGCAACGCGACTACTGGTACACTTCGGCGCGTAGTCCCGAGGATCTGGAATCGGCACAGACGGTGGGTCGGTGTGCCGGTGAGCGAACCTTGGCCAGACTTGGTGCGCGTCAGATAAAAACCTGTGAGGCCGCGGTCATTTTCCAGGCCGAGATGGCGGTCAGCCTGTTACGCAGTCTGACCGGTGCCATCAGAGGATCCGCACTCTACCGTCGCTCCTCGTTTCTGCTGGACCAGTTGGGACAGCAGATCTTCCCGGCATGCGTTCATATACACGAGAATCCGTTACTGCCACGAGGGCTCGCGAGTGCGCCGTTCGACGCCGAAGGGGTAGCCACCGCTCCGAAGGATCTGGTGCGCGATGGTGTGCTGTGCAGCTATGTCCTTGGAAGCTACTCGGCGCGTAAGCTCAAGATGCAGTCCACCGGTAACGCCGGTGGGGTGAGAAACCTGACCATCGACCCGGGTGAACTGGATCTGGCCGGACTGCTCAAAGAGATGGGCAGCGGCCTGCTGGTCACTGAACTGATGGGAAGCGGATTGAACATGGTGACCGGTGACTACTCCCGTGGCGCGGCAGGTTTCTGGGTGGAACATGGCGAGATCCAGTATCCGGTGGAGGAGATCACCATTGCCGGCAATATGCGTGACATGTTCGCGGGTGTGCAGGCGGTGGCCACAGATGTCGAACAGCGCGGCAGCATCCGCACCGGTTCCTGGTTGTTGCGACCGATGATGATCGCGGGCAGCTGATCAAAGGTCCGGTAAATTTCGCTTGCAGCAGGTCATGCTGCGCGGAAATCCGGGGCTGTGACCGCCACTCCCAGCGTCGTGGTGCACAATCCGGCACCGGTGTGACACTGTGAATCGCGCTGCCTTCTTTCCAATTAAAGTAACGCTTTCTGGTCGGACAGGAACTCAGTAACATTGCACGCATCACCCAGTTGTTAGAGAGTGAAATGTCGCAAAACAGACAACCCGGCGTCGAACTGACGCACCAACAAGGACTTGAATTCGCACTCAGGTTTGACCAGGAAGCGCTGCCGCCCCTCTGTGTCGGTGGCAGTTCCGGTCCTGGTGCTACACTGCTGGTGGTCGCCGCGGCGGCCCAGTGTCTCAGCGCCAGCCTGCTCTACTGCATTGCAAAAAATGACCCGCCTCCGGGCAGTCTGCAGACACGTGCACTCTGCAGCATGGTGCGCAACCCGCAGGGGCGTCAGCGCATCGGCAGTATCGCAGTCACGCTGGAGGTCAGCGGAGAGCTCGAATCGGTGCTGCGTACACCGCGCTGTTACGAACTGTTCGAAGAGTTCAGCACGGTCGCCGCCTCGTTGCGACAAGGGTTTCCTGTCAGTGCCCGGGTGGTCAACCAGCGAGGCGATACGCTCTACCATAGCCGGGAGGCGGAAACAGATGACCAGCAGCAGTGATCTAGCGCGGGTACGCAACATCGGCATAGCCGCGCATATAGACGCCGGCAAGACCACGCTGACGGAACGTATCCTGTTCTACACCGGCGCACTCTACAAGATCGGTGAAGTGCATGACGGGGCTGCGCACATGGATTACATGGCGGAGGAGCAGATCCACGGTATCACCATCACTTCGGCAGTGACCAAAGCGCGCTGGCAGGAGCACCTGATCCAGCTGGTGGATACTCCCGGGCATGTCGATTTCACCATCGAGGTGGAGCGCAGTATGCGTGTCCTGGATGGTTGCGTGTTGGTACTCGATGGAGTACGCGGGGTGGAACCGCAGACTGAAACAGTGTGGCGACAGCGCGAGAAGTTCAGGCTTCCCTGCCTCTTCTTCGTCAACAAGATGGACCGTCCCGGTGCCAACTTCGACCAGGCGCTGCGCAGTATTCGCCGGCGGCTCGGAGGCGCCCCGCTGGCGGTCACTCTGCCACTGCCGGAGCGCCACGCGGTGGTCAATCTGATCGACCAGACGCTGGTCACTTTCGCCGGAGAACACGGTGAGCAGGTGACCGAACAACCCTGGGACGACGCGGCCCGGGACGCCTATGCAGAACAGCGCGAAACGCTGTTGCTGGGTATCGCAGACAGCGATGAACGGTTGGCCGACCAGGTGCTGGCAGGCGAGGAACCGACGGCGGAGGCATTATGGCAGGCACTGCGCAGCGCCACCATCAAGGGAGAGATCCACCCCTGTTTCGGTGGCTCGGCGCTGCGCAATCTGGGTGTGCACCCGCTGATCGACGCGGTGGTGAAACTGCTCCCCTCACCGCTCGACCGGCCCGATGCCAAGGCGTTTTTGGAGGACGGCAGCGAAGAGCTGGTAAAGATGGAGGATCGCGGTCCGCTGGTGGCGTTGGCTTTCAAAGTGCAGATGTGGGAGGGGCGGCGACATGTCTTTGCACGACTCTATCGCGGTGTACTCAGACCGGGTGACCGGATCAGCTACAAAATGGTCGATGGGCGCCTCGCGAACGAAAACGTCGCGCGTATCTTCGACGTCGATGCAGCCAAGAAGAGCCGCCTGGATCAGGCTCATGCCGGTGAGATCGTCCTACTGGCCGGGTTGCGGCATGCTTCCACCGGTGACACGTTGTGCGACCCCCGCCATCCGCTGCTGCTGGAGCGTATCGATACCCGCAAACCGGTGCTCAGCCTGGCGATCGAACCGGCCACCTCGGATCAGGAGGAGAAGTTTCTGGAGGTGATGGAAAAGTTCCAGGAAGAGGATCCGACTTTGACCTTCGGCGAGGACAGTGACACCGGGCAGCGACTGCTCAGCGGGATGGGAGAACTGCACCTGCAGATTGTCGTGGAGCGGCTGGAGCGTGAGTTCGGGGTACAAGTGAAGGCAGGACAGCCGGCGGTGGCACTGCGCGAGACGATTACCCAGCAGAACCGTATCGACTATCTGTTCCAGCCCCCGATCGAACAGGCTGGCAAAAGTGAAACCATGAAGGTGCGGGTGGTGCTGTCGGTCTCCCCGCGGGAGCGCGGCAGCGGGCTGCTGACGCGCGTGGAACCGCATCTGCTGCCGGAAGGAAGTGTGCTGAACGCGGCGCAGCGTGAAGCGCTCGGTCAGGGAGTGAAATTCGCGCTGGGGGGCGGACCACTGGAGGGCGCGCCGCTGGAGGATCTGCTGGTTGAAGTGGAGGAGGTGGAGACTTTCGCCAGTGCATCCACCCCGGCGGCGGTCAGTGCTGCGGTGTCGCGCGCGCTGGCGAAAGCACTCCAGGGCGCCTCCCCCGCGCTGTTGCAGCCGATCATGGCGGCCGAGGTGGTGGTTCCGGAGATCAACCTGGGCACGGTGCTGGGCGATCTGCAGGCGCGTCATGCGATTATCCGTGATACCCGGCATGACCGTGAAGATGCAACCATCAGTTGTGAGGTGGCACTGGCAGAACTGCTTGGCTATACCACACAACTGCGCAGCATGACCCAGGGTCGGGGTCAGTTCACCACGATTTTCGAGCGCTTCGACACCGCTTGATCAAGCGACAGGGGCTGGACCAGCCTCTGAGAGGAACAGCGATGAGATACGGAATCAGAAACTATGTCTTGCTACTGCTTACCTTGTTGGCTACTGCTGTGAGCGCCGAGCAACCACTGACCTACGATCGGATTACGCTCAGCGTGAGCGCCGGTCGCGAGGTGGATAACGATACCCTGGTGGGCGTACTCTACGCCCAGCAGGAGGGGACCAATCCGAGCCGGCTGGCAAGCGAGGTCAATCGTGCCGTCGGACTGGCGGTGGAGCGGGCGAAGCAGATGCCGCAGATCAAGGTGCAGACCCTCGACTACAGCACCACTCCGGTCTACCGTAAACAGACACTGAGCGGTTGGCAGGTGCGCCAGTCGCTACGCCTGGAGAGTCGCGATGGTGCTGCATTGAGCGCGCTGATTGGTGAACTGCAGGCAGCGCTCGCGGTCAGCAGCATCACCTACACCATCTCTCCCGAACGGATGCAGGGGACCGAGGATGAGCTGATCGCGGCAGCGATCTCCCAGTTCAGCAGCCGCGCGCAGCTGATAGCCAAAGAGATGGGCCGCAGCGGTTATCGTCTGGTGCAGATGAATATCAATACACCCGGCCAGGCTCCTGCACCGATCCGGGCGCGCGGCATGGTGATGGCGATGCAGGAGGATGCTGCCCCACCCAGCCTGGAAGCGGGCAGCCGCCGTGTCGAAGTGGAGATCCACGCCACCATCGAATTGACGCCCTGACCCACGTTATCGGCACACCAAGGCGCTGATGTCGACCACTACCGCCGCACTGCGGGCGTCGCTACCGGTGATGTTTGGTTATGTCCCGCTGGGCATGGCTTTCGGTATTCTGTTCCAGGATCTGGGTTATCCCTGGTATTTTGCCACGTTGATGGCACTGTTGGTGTTTGCCGGTGCCGCCCAGTTCATGGCGATTGGACTGCTGGCTGCCCATGCCGGATTGTTGGAGGTGGCGGTAGCCACGCTGGCCCTCAACTCGCGCCATATCTTTTTCGGCCTGTCACTGCTCTCCCGCTATCGCAGCCGCGGCTGGAAAAAGCTCTATCTGATATTCGGACTCACCGATGAGACCTACTCACTGATCACCAGCACAGCCGCCCCCGGCTCCAGCCGTGAGAGTGACTATTATCTGGCGCTTACCGCGCTCAACCAGAGCTACTGGGTGGTCGGTAGTACCTTGGGAGCGCTGCTGGGACGGCTGATCGAATTTGACACCCGGGGTATGGATTTCGCGCTCACCGCACTTTTTCTGGTGCTGCTCATCGAACAGTGGAACAAATTGCGTGAACCCTTTCCATTTCTGCTCGCCGCTCTCTGCGGTAGTGTCGCGCTGGTGCTGTTTCAGGAGCAGATGTTGCTGGTCTCGATCGCACTCTCGGTGGTGCTGCTGATGCTGCGCTACTTCATCGAATCGATGCAGCGACGACCGATGGGGCGCCCCTGATGAGCGACCTCGGCTATTTGATGGCAGTCATCCTGGTAATGGCACTGGCTACCTTTGTCACCCGCGCTACGCCGTTTTTGCTGCTGCACCGGCGTGCGGACCACCCGCTGCTGATATTCCTCGGCCGCTATACACCACCCGCGATCATGACCATATTGGTCATCTACAGTCTCGCTTCAGTGGATTTCATCGAACCACCACACGGCGCTGCGGAACTGATCGCCACCCTGCTCACACTTGCCGCCCATCTGCTGTGGCGTCATGCGCTGTTGAGCATCGCCGCCGGCACCGCGTTCTATATGTATGCGCTGCAAAGCGGGCTGTTTGTTTGATTATTCGGGCTCGGGATAAACACAACGGGTATTTACTCCGAGCCCGAATCAGGTTCTCGCTCCGGGGTCCGGTGACAACACCAGCCCATCATCTGCCACCATACTCTGCAGCAGTTCGATGAAGCGCCGCTCGTAGCGGCGCAGATACTTGTCCTTATGGTAGGCGATACGGGTCACCTCCCAGGGGAACAGTCGGCTGAGGTTGCGGATCTGCAGATCACCGTCGCTGGTGACGGAGTAGGCCATGGTGGCGATGATGCCGATACCAAAACCTTCGCGCACGTATGCCTTGATTACGTCGGTATCTGCGGCGCTCAGTACGATTCTGGGCTTGAGTCCCAAGCGTGCGAAGCTGGTGCGGAAGTGGTTGGCGCCGGTAAAACCAAAGACATAGGTGATCAGCGGATATTCACACAGGGTATCGAGCGCCAGCGGACGCCGATCCAGGATCGGGTGCGCGTTGGGCGCGATCAGGCTACGATTCCAGCGGTAACAGTGCAGCGCGGTCAGATTCGGGTGGTCGCCCAATGCCTCGGTGCAGATGGAGAAGTCAACCTGACCGCTGTCGGCCATCTCCACCAGCTGCTGTGGTGTGCCCTGATGGATCTGCAGATTGACCTGTGGATAGGACGCACGGAACTCGCGGATCACCGCCGGCAGCACATAGCGCGCCTGGGTGTGGGTGGTGCCGATACGCAGTTCGCCGCTGACCAGCGCCTGCTGGTCGCGTCCCACCGCCAGAATGTTCGCGGTATCGCTCAGCATCCGCCGGGCGTAGCGCAACACCTGCTCTCCGCTCCCGGTCAATCCCTGTAGACGCTTGCCTTGGCGCTGAAAAAGCTCGGTTCCCAGCTCCTGCTCCAGACGGGAGAGGTGCTGGGAGACCGCTGATTGAACCAGGTGCAGCCGTTCCGCAGTCAATGTCACACTGAAATCGGACTCAACCAGCACCACCAGTGAGCGCAGTTGCCGTAATTCCATATCAATATTCGTGATACGTATTCATTATTTATCATTTTACTAGATTTACCCGCGGAGCCAAACTTTCTGCATCGGAAAACCAGTGTCAATCCCGGGAGGGCGTCATGCAGACAACTCAGGCACAACAGGCAATTGCACAGCTATCGCCGGGGTTGTTGAGCACGATGCAGCTGAATCGACTCCACCAGGCGATTCAGGACCTGACAGCAGAACAGCTGAGCTGGGCCAGCGGATACCTGGCCGGTATCCGTCATCACCAGGCGCCGGTGGTATCGACCCCCAGTGGCATGGGTGCCACCATCGTCTATGCATCCCAAACCGGCAACGCACGTTCGGTAGCTGAGGCGCTGGCGGCAGCGGGTAGATCCAGAGGAGTCGATATCCGGCTGCTCCCCGTCGATCAAGTCAAGCCTCGAGAGCTGTCCAAAGCGCGCTTGTTGTTGCTGGTGGTGAGCACTCACGGTGAGGGAGAGCCACCCGAGGTGGCGCTGGAACTGTACCGTTTTCTGCACAGCACAAGGGCACCCCGATTGAATGGATTGAAGTATGCGGTATTCGGCCTGGGCGACTCCAGCTATGAACACTTCTGCCAGGCTGCCCGGGATTTTGATCTGCGCCTGGAGGAGTTGGGTGCCAGCCGCTTGCTTGAGCGGGTGGATGCCGACCTCGATTTTCTGGCGAGGAGCAGGCATTGGGTTACTGCAGTGCTTGGCAAGGTCGATGCACTGAATGCGACCGATCCCGGCAATGTGGTTGCGCTGCACCGGCCTCACCAGAGTCCGCACCACGACCGCTGCACTCCCTACCGATCCGAGCTGTTGGAGAGCCGCCGTATAACCACCTCCAGCGCGCTGACCGAGGTGCGTCATCTGGTGCTGCAAGTCGACCCGGGCACGATCAGTTACACACCCGGCGACTCGCTCGGCGTCTGGTTCCGCAACGATCCGATGCTGGTGGCTGAAATTCTGCGCCGCACCGGACTGGAGGGCGATGCGCGGGTCTCTCTGGAGAACCAGGATGTGACGTTGCAAGAGGCACTGAGCAGCAAGCTGGAATTGACCCGGCTGCACCCGGCGGTGGTTGCCCGCTGGGCAGAGGTAAGCGGCGTCGAAGTACCGCAACCGCTCATTGGTGACCAGCGTGCACTGCGCGAATACTGCAGTGGCAGGCAGTTCGTCGATCTGCTGGCGCAGTTCCCGGCCCACCTCGATGCTGATGCCCTGGTGCAACTGCTCTTACCGTTGCAACCGCGTCTCTACTCGATCGCGTCGAGCCAGAGCGAGTATCCGGAAGAGGTGCATCTGTGTGTCTCGGTAGTGCGTTATCGGGCCTATGGCCGTGATCATCTCGGCGGCGCGTCGGGTTTCCTCGGCGAGCGCAGCGAAGCAGGTGACCCACTGGATATCTACGTCACGGAGAACCCCGGCTTCCGCCTGCCGGAAGATGGAGATACCCCGATCATCATGATCGGAGCGGGGACCGGCATCGCCCCCTACCGCGCATTTCTGCAGCAGCGCGCTGCTCAGGGCGATTCTGGCGACAACTGGCTGATCTTCGGCAATCGTCATTTTCACCATGATTTTCTCTACCAGACGGAGTGGTTGGCGCTGCGTAAAGCGGGGCTGCTGAAACAGACAACCCTGGCTTTCTCACGTGATGGTAGCGGTCGCTGCTATGTCCAGGACCGGATGCTAGACCAGGCCAAAGCGCTCTATCGCTGGCTGCAGGAAGGGGCCCGAGTGTATGTCTGCGGAAGCGCTCGCATGGAGAGCGGGGTACGCGATGCGCTGACGCGGGTGGCTCAGTCCCAGGGAGGCATGGAAGAGAAGCTGGCAGGCGAATATGTCGAACATCTGCGTACACAAGGGCGCTATCTGAGGGAGTTCTACTGATGGATGCAAAGGTAAACGAGAACGAGCTGATCAAAACGACCAGTGACTACCTGCGGGGCAGTCTGCGCAGCAGTATCGCGGATGAGCTGACCGGTGCGCTTGATCCCGCCGATGCGCAGATCTGCAAATTCCATGGTTTCTACCAGCAGGACGACCGTGATCTGCGGCAGCAGCGGCGTGAGCATCTGCTCGAACCCTACTACAGCTTCATGCTGCGCGCGCGCCTCCCTGGTGGCGTCTGCACGCCCCAGCAGTGGCTGACGATCGACGCGGTCGCAGACGGACTCGGTAATGGCACTATCCGGTTGACAACGCGTCAGACATTTCAATACCACGGTATTTTGAAAGGCAACCTGAAACCGCTGATTCAGCGCATCAACCAGGCGATGATCGATTCGATCGGCAGCTGCGGGGATGTCAACCGGAATGTTCTCTGCAACCCGAATCCGTTGCAGTCGGAGTTGCATGCCGAGGTTTATCGATGGGCGTGCAGGATCAGTGAGGCGTTGCTACCGAAAAGCCGTTCCTACCACGAGATCTGGCTCGATGGTCAACCGGTCGAGGGGGGAGAGCGCGAACCGCTCTATGGCGTTAGCTATCTCCCACGCAAGTTCAAGACGGCGGTGGCGGTCCCACCTTACAACGACGTGGATGTCTATACCAACGACCTCGGTTTTGTGGCCATCGCAGAGGCTGGACAGCTGCTCGGATTCAATGTGCTCGCCGGCGGTGGCATGGGTACCACCCACGGGGACGGATCCACCTTCCCGCGCCTGGCGGATGAACTGGGATTTATCCAGCCGCATCAGGCGGTCGCGGTGGCCGAAGCCGTGGTGGCCACGCAGCGCGACTATGGTGACCGTTGCAGTCGCCGCCATGCGCGCCTGAAATACACGATCGAAAATCTGGGCGTGGAGAATTTCCGCAGTGAAGTGGAGCAGCGTGCACAGCTTCTCTTCGCACCGTCCCGCGCAGTGAAATTCCTGCATCAGGGTGACCGCTATGGCTGGGTGCGGGGGAGCGACGGCCATTGGCACCTTACCCTGTATATCGAGAATGGCCGGATCGGCGACCTTCCCCACGCCGCGCTGATGACCGGCCTGCGCCGGATTGCCGAAGTTCACCAAGGCGACTTCCGCATCACCCCCAACCAAAACCTGATCATTGGCGGTGTGGCGGAGCGGCAGAAGGAAGAGATTGAAGCACTTGCCCGCGATCATGGGCTGCTGAATCAGCGCAGCAACATGCGTCTCCACAGTATCGCTTGTGTCGCACTTCCCACCTGCCCGCAGGCGATGAGCGAAGCGGAGCGCTGTTTTCCCGAGTTCATCTCCGCGCTCGAAAGACTGGTCACCACCCATGGGCTGAACGATCAACGCATCGTAGTGCGTATGACCGGTTGCCCCAACGGCTGTGCCCGACCGTTCGTGGCGGAAATCGGGCTGGTGGGCAAAGGTCCAGGTAGTTACAACCTGATGCTCGGTGGCGATGGCCGGGGACTGCGCCTGAACCGCCTCTACCGGGAGAACCTGGGACAGGCGGAGATCCTTGAGGAACTCGACCGGCTATTCAGGCGTTACGCCGGGGAGCGTCGCGAACGCGAGCGGTTTGGGGATTTCACCCTACGTGTCGGTCTGGTGCCGGCGGTGGTCAATCCAGTGGAGGATTTCCATGACTGACGGAAGTTTCATAGAAGCGCTGCTGCACGGCGACGAATTCGCGCTCGCCAGAGCCAATAGAGATCTCGACAACTGCTCGGCACAGGAGCGCATCCACTGGGCGCTGCAATATCTGCCCGGCAGGCCGGTGGTCACCTCGAGCTTCGGTATCCAGGGGGCGCTGATGCTCCATCTGATGACGCGCGAGATGCCGGATATTCCAGTCGTGATGATCGATACCGGCTATCTCTTTCCGGAGACCTATCACTTCATCGATACCCTCACTGAACGTCTGTCGCTCAATCTGCATATCTTTCGACCGAGCAAATCCGCAGCCTGGCAGGAGGCCCGTTACGGGCGCCTCTGGGAGCAGGGTCTGGAAGGGATAGAGCGCTACAATCGGATGAACAAGGTTGAACCGATGCGGCGCGCACTGGCTGAACTGGAGTGCGGAAGCTGGTTTGCGGGACTGCGTCGTCAGCAGTCGGACAGCCGTTCCCGGTTAACGGTACTGCGCCTTCAGGAGGGCCGTTTCAAGCTGCATCCGGTGATCGACTGGAGCAGCCGCGACGTACACTACTACCTGAAACAGCACGGACTGCCATACCACCCTCTCTGGGAGAAAGGCTATGTTTCGGTCGGCGATGCCCACACCAGCCGTCCCCTGATGCCAGGCATGAGTGAACAGGAGACGCGCTTTTTCGGTCTGAAACGCGAGTGCGGACTGCACGAGTAGGCGACCCAGGAGCGTAAACGAAAGCACAAAAAAGCTGGCGCGGCGAATGGCTGGCAGCCTCTGCCACCTCGCTATGTCAACCGCCACCTGGCTTCTCGAAATGAATGACATAGGCCCATCGGTGGCCAAAGAAAGCCCGTTCACAAAAACCGGTTGAGATGGCGAGGCTGGTGACGACTTTACGGGACTGGAAGTGCGGATCGAAGATGACTTCGACGATTGCCAGAATGCCGCCAGGTTTAAGGGCGCGAAACAGTTCGGCGAACGCTGCCGGTTGATTCGGAATTTCACCGAGGACGGTTACCAGAACGCCACGATCAAAGCGATTGAGGGGGAGCCTGCCGGTACCGAGTGCGGCGGCGATGAACTCGACGTTTGTGTAACCTGCCGCCTCTGTCTTGTGCTTGGCGCGGGCAAGCATTCCCGGTTGGATATCGAGCGCCACGACGCGTCCGGTCGGGCCAACGCCTTGGGCCAAGGGAACGGTAAGGCGTCCCGGGCCACACCCGGCATCCAATACCGTCATACCACTGGATAAGGCTAGCGTTTCAACGATGAATGTCGCTCGGTTTGTCTGGGTGAAGGGATTGTCCAGTTCCACCAGCCAACGCAACCATACTGGACAGGGAAGATGTTGACGACGGGAGGCAAGGCGCCAACTGGTCACCACCAGGGCTACCACGATGACGACCAGAAGGATGCTGATGGATGCAGTCATGTGTTTCGGACAGGTTTCGATTGCGCGGGCGTTCTATGCTTGAGATTCCTCCATCATGGCAGAAATCGATCAGTGGATACACAGCAATGGCTGATCTGGCTGGATGAAACCAACGGTTTGGTTTGGCCGTTTACACTCTCCCCTTCCGGTTGCAACCGCCGTGCGAGGGGGGAGTCCGGCACCCTTGCATTGGTGACCAAGCATCCTTCATCCCGAGCGCCCGATCGATTGACCCGCCGGCGCTCCGCGAAATTCGTGCTGCGTTTCGGGGTCCCTTTCAGTCACCTTGAGATGCTGTAATCCTTCCTCTCCGCCATTTCCCGGGATGACGCTCCCAGCTCCGATAACATGCTATTGGATGGAGCTTTTTTAAAGAAAACCACGCGCCAGCCGACCATTCCTCAAGACAAGTTCCACAGCAACTTCTCCATTGGACTTGGGAGAGTGCGCAATACGTTGCTTCACCCTAATTAACCGGTACAGAGAAAAAATGCTTACAAATCCGAACACAACCGCCGCTCCGGTGCGCTGGAGCGCAGAGGAGATGGTTAAGCGGGAGGTGCAGCTCATCTCCCTCCCGGAGATCTATTTTCGTGCACGGCAGACACTCGAAGATCCCAATAACGGTATGGCGGAGCTGGCAGAGGTTATCACCCAGGATCCGGCACTGACGGCGAGGGTGCTGAAACTCGCCAACAGCGGGTTGTATCGTTTCAGCGCGCCCATCACTACTGTCAGGCAGGCGGTCACGCTATTGGGCACGACGGAGGTCAGCCAACTCATCACCGTGACCTGTATTACGCGTGCATTCAGCGGAATCTCCAACAGTTCGATGAACATGGATCTTTTCTGGCAGAACAGCATCTACTGTGCCTCGTTGAGCAAACTGTTTGGTGAACTGCAGAAGAAAGGTGGTGCTGAAGGGGTGTTCGTTGCCGGACTGCTGCACGACATCGGCCATCTGATCATGTACCAGTTGGCGCCTGCGGAGTGTGCCGAAGTAATGCAGGCGGCGGCGCATGAAGAGAGGGCGTTGGACGAACTTGAACAAGAGATTGTCGGGTGTCATTACGCCGACATCGGTGGGGTGCTTCTGGCGAACTGGAAATTGCCAGCGTATCTCTGCGAACCGGTGCGTTCGCATCTCCACCCATCCCCGGAAGCTCCTTATGCGGTCGAGACGGCGATAGTCCATCTTGCCGCACGCTTGTCACGTTCTACGGCAACAGGTTCTCCATTCAGGGAAGAGGAGTTTTTCGCCGAGGAGTGGATATGGGAGTTGACCCGACTCTCACCCGCTTTGTGTGGCTCCAAGTTGTTCGAGGCGGAAAAATTGTCGCAGGAAGTGCTCGGATTGATATTTCCGGGTCATGGCCAGCTTACCTGAGTGCCGTCCTGCCGGGGACTCTCCAGCATGGAACGGGCTGAGTCGGTGGAAGTGAAAAAGTGTCTGATCCCGTGGTTCTGTTCAAGATGGCATGGGGGAATATCAGCCAGCTTCCGGTGCGTCGAATCTATTTTGCCTGGTGCGTGACTCAACCCGTGCGCTGATTGGCCGCTAAGTTGCTACAGGATATTTGCTTGGTCTGAACGCTGATGTGCCGGGTTTGAATATGGATTGCAGCAGCAAGACAAGCCGCGCAGAAACTGAGAGGCAGCAATTCAGCAGGTAACAGTAATGGTTGCGAGACAAAGAATGGAAGGCGACAACGCATTTGAAGAGAGCAACGGGTCGATGCCAGAGCTGGAGGGCAGAGTGGCGGGTGTTTCGGTGGTTTCCAGACCAGAGTTGAGTGAGGCACTCAGTGAGAGTCGAGGCACAGATGAAAAGAGTTCCCCAGCCGAAACCGGTAACGGCACCTCTCCGGTGATTCTCATTGCCGACGATGATGCCATGGTTCGCATGCTTGCTGCCAGCTCTCTGGGCAAGAGCGGATTCAAGGTGATCGCTGCAGAAAATGGCAGAGACGCGCTCGAAGCCTTCCAGCGCTATCGGCCGGATTTGGTGCTGTGCGATGTGATCATGCCCTCGATCGATGGTTACGATGTCTGCCGGCTCATCAGAAAAGAGCCTCAGACGGGACATATCCCGATTCTGATGTTGACCGGACTCGAAGACAATGAGTCGATAAACCGTGCTTTCGCCGCTGGTGCGACCGATTTTGCGACCAAGCCGATCAACTGGGGGCTGCTTGCGCACCGTGTACGATATGCGCTGCGTGCCAGCCGAGCCATGCGTGAACTGAAACTGAGCGAACAGCGCTATGCGCTGGCCGCAGAGGGAGCCAACGACGGCCTCTGGGATTGGGATATCGACAACGACCAGATCTACTTTTCGCCGCGCTGGAAAAGCATGCTCGGTTTCAAGGACGGTGAAATCGGCACCAGTCCCGGAGAGTGGTTCAATCGTCTTCACCCGGATGACAAAGCCTCTGTTTCCGCGGCCGTCAGCGCCCACACAGAGGGGCGGCGGGACATGTTTGAAACGGAGTACCGCATCCGGACGCAAACCGGAGAGTACCAATGGATGGTGGCTCGCGGTTTGGCCGTGCGCGATGAAAACGGCATGGGCTGCCGTATGGTCGGATCCCAGACCAACATCACCAAGCGCAAAGAGGCGGAGTATCAGTTGCGCTTCGAGGCGCTGCACGACGGGCTGACCAAACTACCGAATCGCGCACTCTTTCTGGATCGTCTCAATCACTCCATTCAACTGGCCAAACGCAACGCTTCCTATCTGTTTGCAGTTATCTTCATCGATCTGGACCGTTTCAAGGTAATCAACGACAGTCTCGGCCATCTCCATGGGGACAGGCTGCTGATCGAAGTGGCGTTGCGGATAAAAAGTGCGTTGCGCGATGGCGACACCCTGGCGCGACTGGGCGGTGATGAATTTACCATTCTTTGTGAAGGGATCACCGACATCAATTCAGTCACGCGTCTGATCGACCGGATCATGAACGTGCTTGGCGATCCGATAGATCTGCAGGGGCAGCAGGTGGTCACTGCAGCAAGCATGGGCATCGCCTTCAGTTCGAGCGGCTACGACAATCCGGAGGACATTCTGCGCGATGCGGATGCCGCGATGTATCGTGCCAAGGCGGTGGGTGGCAGCAGCTATGTCCTCTTTGACGAAGCGATGCATCGTCAGGCGATGGAGTTCCTCACACTCGAATCGGAACTGCGTGTGGCAGTGGAGAAGCAGCAGTTCAGGGTATATTTCCAGCCGATCCTCGATTTGCGCAATGATCAGGTTTCCGGTTTCGAGGCATTGTTGCGTTGGAACCATCCCACCAGGGGGGTGTTGCTGCCAGAAGCCTTTCTGTCGGTCGCGGAGGAGTCGCGGCTGATCGTCAATCTGGGCAGATGGGTGCTGAAAGAGGCGTGTCGACAGCTGGTGTGCTGGCAGCAGAGCTGGCCTCAGGCCCGCGGGTGGTTCATGAGTGTGAACATCGGTCCGGTCGAGCTTGCTGCACCCGGACTGGTTGAATTCATCGCCGAGACGATCGAATCCACCACGATCGACCCCACCTGTCTGAAGCTTGAAATTACCGAGAACTCTCTGATTGCCAACGGCCCAGCGGCATTGAAGACGATGAAAAAGATCAAGTCTCTTGGGGTCAAGTTGTCTATCGACGACTTCGGAACCGGTTATTCATCGTTCAACTATCTCCACCGTTTTCCTTTTGATGCGCTGAAAATAGATGCCTCCTTCATCTCCAATTTCGACCAGGACGCGGGACGCCAGGAGATCGTCAGAACCATCTCGTACCTGGCACACAATCTGGGACTCTCGGTAGTCGCGGAGGGTAGCGAGACAGAAGGCGACTTCAGGCGGCTGAAGAAACTCTCCTGCGAATTTGCCCAAGGTTTCTCCATCAGCCGGCCCGGAGATGCCGAGCAGATGGAGGCCTTTCTGGTGAGCAAGTTAACCCCATCTGAAGCTTCTGCATCGTAGGCCGGTGATGTCAAAAAACGCCAAAAGAAAGGTTCTCGTAGTCGATGATGACGCGGGTATCCGTATGACGGTGAGAGCTTCTCTCA
Source organism: Chromatiaceae bacterium (assembly GCA_024235215.1). GTDB lineage: Bacteria > Pseudomonadota > Gammaproteobacteria > Chromatiales > Chromatiaceae > HKST-UBA178. The sequence continues at coordinate 264,504 of JACKMU010000004.1, forward strand.
TGCGCCATGGATACGAGGTTATCGAAGCTGAATCAGGAGAGCATGCGCTGACACTGATAGAGTCGGCGGGGCCGGAATTGGTACTGCTGGATATCGTCATGCCGGGTATATCCGGGTTTGAGACCTGTGAACATATCCGGAAGAAGATGGGGCTGCTGTATGTTCCCATCATCATGCTGACCGGGATGGAGAACACCGCGGCTGTGAAGCAGGCATTTGAGTGTGGCGCAACGGATTTCGTGACCAAGCCGATCAACTTCCAGTTGATGAATTTTCGCGTCGACTATGTGCTCAAGGCAACCGATACCGCGCTGGATCTGCACTACAGCAGGCTGCGACAGAGTCACGCGCAGCGCATTGCCAATCTGGGTCACATCGAATGGGACAGCGACTCCCGGATTACCTACTGCTCGAGTGGGATGCACAGCATTCTGGGAGTGGAGCGCAGCGCATTACCGCATGGCCTGGAAGGGTTGCTGGATATTCTGGGACCGGAGGAGAAGGCCAGGGCAAGGTTGGTGATCGACAGTACCGTAGCGGCGCAGGGGCGCTATTACAGTCTCGAGCATCTGCTACTCGATAGTGCAGGCAAACCTCATCATGTCGTCCATAACGCGGAGATTACCTATAACGGCAACAGGGAACTGGATCGGGTGATCGCCACGTTCCAGGATGTCACGAGTCAGCGGATGGCGGAGAGAGAGGTGCATAGACTGGCCAACTTCGATGCACTGACCGGTCTCCCGAAAAGGGAATTGCTGCTCAACTACATGGAGAAGGAGATCGAGCAGGCGGCACGCTACGACACTCATCTGGTGGTCGTGGTCGTAGGAATCGATGGCCTGCACAAAATCAGGGACGCACTCGGACACAAGATAGCGGAGGAGTTCATAAGAGCGTTCGCAGAGAAGCTCGGCTCGATCTGCCGGTCGAGTGACTATCTATCCAGTGAGAGCGACTCCAGAGACTTCACCAATGGCAGTGACAGCAGCAGAACCGGCAGATTATCCGGCGACGAGTTCGTCATCATTCTACCCAGGCTCGTCCGGCCGGAAGATTCCAGGCAGCTGCTGCGCAGAATCAGTGAACAGCTGAATTGCATCTTTACCATCCACAGTAAAGAGGTCGCCTCCTCGGTTTGTATGGGAATAAGTGTGTTCCCGATGGACGGGCGAGGTGCCGAAGCACTCTTGAGGTCGGCAGAAGTGGCGCTGAATGTTGCTCGCGAGCAGGGTAGCAATACCCTGCAATACTATACAGAGTCCCTCAATCAGCGGGTATTGAAGAAGTTCTCACTGGAAAACGATCTGCGCAAAGCGCTCGAAAGCGGGGATCTGAAGATTCATTATCAACCGCAGCAATCTCTGTCGAGTGGCGACGTTATCGGGATGGAGGCGCTGGCCAGGTGGCTGCACAGTGAGCGAGGCTATATTCCACCACCTGAATTCATCGAGGTGGCGGAAGAGGCGGGTCTGATCGATGCGCTCGGAGATTGGGTCTTCTGGACTGTTTGCAACGATATCAACAATCTCCATGCGACCGGCGCAGAGGCGTTTCGTGTCGCGATCAATCTCTCCCCGATTCAGTTCAGACGCCCTGACCTGGTCAACAGGTTGAAAAAAATACTGGAGTATTCCGGGGTGGATGGTCAGCTCATCGAATTCGAACTGACCGAGAGCGTGCTGTTGAACGACATCGACAGGGTCATCGGGATGCTGTCAAAACTCCGCGACTTCGGTTGCACCATAGCCATAGACGATTTTGGTACCGGCTACTCCTCCCTCTCCTACCTGAAGCGGGTACCGGCACAGATTCTGAAAATCGACCGCTCATTCGTGCGTGATCTCGACAAGAGCAGCGAGGACAGGGCAATCGTCCACGGCATCGTTCAGCTTGGCCACAGCCTGTCGATGAACATCATCGCAGAAGGCGTCGAAACGACCCAGCAGAAGGCGATACTCACCAAATTCGGCTGCGATGTCATCCAGGGATATCTGTTCAGCCGTCCGCAAGAGTTGAGCCAGCTGCAGATCTGGCTGGATGATCGCCGCCACCTGCACAAGCAGGCACTGCTGGAAGGATGACGTGGGCGAAGCGGCAAATGAGAACGCAGGTGAGAAAAGGTATTCGAGCAAGATGAGATTCCGAATTTTCAAAGCGATCAACGCAAAGTTCATTCTGCTGATTTCACTGGTGCTCTCTTTGACAGCGGTTGGGGTGATGTACTTCACTCAGCGGGATGTGAGCCGGGCGATGACCTATGCTGAAAAGGCATCAGCACAGAATATCCTGGAGCTGGTCGAGTTGAATATTCGCGGCGGTTACAACCGCCTGATCACCGACAAATTCGAAATACTCAGCAGGCTGAAGAGCGAAATGAAGCACCTTGCCCATATCGGCGCATCGGTAATGAATGAGTACATCAAACTGACCAGGAGCGATGGTCTCTCGGTCAGCTCCGCCCAGCAGTATTCGATCAACTGGCTGAACATGTCCAGGTTCGACAATGTGAACATCTTCGTGTTCGACAACAGCGGCGCGGTAGTCACCACCGACACCACAAGATTGAGTATGAAATCGATCTCGGGCATCCGCGATCTGAAGGGAAGAGTGCTCAAGGATGTAATGAGTTCGGAAAATCTGCAGCAAGAGGGGGACGTGGCGGTTTTTCTTTGGGATGAATCAGACACGCTGAAGAAAAAGATGGCCTATTTCATTCCCATCCCGGAATGGCACTGGACGCTGGCCGCGACCGTCGATTTCGAAGATATCGAAGCGGAAAGCACCAAGAAGATGGACTCTATCATCCAGGTGCTGAAAAACACCTTCAGCAGAATAAAGATCGGGAAGACCGGCTATCCATTCCTGTTTACCGGCGAGGGTGAGCTGCTTATCCCACCACCGCATGTCGATCCGGAAACTTACCGTACCGCACGCAATACGGAGAGTGGAAATCTGCTGCTGCAAGATCTCAAGTCCACCTATGAGAGAGGTGACGGGGAGTTCAGATACCTGGATCCCTCCAGTGAAACGCACAAGTTGATGGAGGCTCACATCAGCTACTTCAAAGCCTTCGACTGGTATATCGCCACGGTGGTGCCGGTCAGCGAGATACAGGAGCCCGGTGACGCACTGCTCAGCCGGCAGGTGACCGTCATCGGCATCATCTTTCTGGTCAGTATCGTATTTGCATCATTCATCGTCTCCAAAATATCCAAACCACTGACCCTGCTGGCGGAGTATGCGAAGAATCTGCCCACCATGGATTTCACCGAGTCCGAGGGAAGCCCGAAAGAGATTGTCGAGCTGAAGAGCCGTTACAGCGATGAGGTGGGCAGACTCGCGGAGTCATTTATTTTCATGGAGTCGGAACTCAAGAAAAATATCCGGTTCGCCATAGATTCCACGGCCGCAAAGGAGCGTCTGGAGAGGGAGGCGGCGGAGGAGGCCAGCCGGGCGAAGGGTGAGTTTCTAGCCAATATGAGTCATGAGATTCGCACCCCCATCAACGGTATTCTGGGAATGACCGAGCTGCTCCTCAACACTGGTCTGGACGACCGGCAGAAGCATTTCGCCTCGACCATCATGAGTTCGGGGGACAGTCTGCTGCTCATCGTCAATGACATTCTCGATTTCTCCAAGATAGAGGCGAGTAAACTCGAACTCGAGAACATCCAGTTCAATCTGGGCGAGCTGCTCAACTCCACCGGAGAGCAATTTGCCCACAGAGCTTCGGAGCGGGGCATAGACCTGGTGCTGGACGTGCCCGCGGTCTGCTACCAGGTGGATTGCTTCGGCGATTCGATACGACTGCGTCAGGTGCTGAACAATCTTATCGGCAACGCGATCAAGTTCACCGAGCAGGGCGAAGTGGCATTGATCGTGGAAACTACCGAACAGCATCCGGATGAACTCACGCTCAAGTTCTCCATCCAGGATACCGGTATCGGGATGTCAGAGAGTGCGATGGAGAACATCTTCGAATCGTTCGCACAAGCCGATGGATCCACAACGCGGAAATATGGCGGTACTGGGCTGGGTCTAGCGATTAGCAAACGGTTGATACATCTGATGGGCGGAGAACTGGAAGTCGTCAGCAAGCTGTCTGAAGGCACCTGCTTTTGGTTCTCGTTGAAATTCACCAGCTGCAGTTCGGCGTCACCACTGACCGATCCGACTGAAGAGCTGCAAGGTGTTGGCATCGTGGGGGTGTTGGTGGAGAGCAGTCAGCTCGGTCGCACGCTGAGTGGCATGCTTTCCGACTGGCAGGTCGATCACCTGCGCTTCACCAGCGTCGATGAACTAGCGGAGTATTTCGCTACATCCGAGCATACGCCCGATCAGCTTATCCTGGATGGCGCCCTGCATCGGCAGGTGCTGGAAGCCGTTGCCGAGACTGGCCTGGATCCTGCCGGGATGCGTGTAATCGTGCTTTCAGCGATTTCCGATGTCGCTGCCGATAGCACCGATTCCAGCACGGAACGGCTGCCGAAGCCGATAACACGATATCGACTCTCCAACGCCCTGCTTGGCAGGGAGAGTTCATCCGGACACCACGACAGTGCAACCTCGTTCAACGCATTGCAGCCGTCACCCTTGCACGCTGATATCCTGATTGCGGAAGACAATCCGGTGAACCAGGAGTTGACTCGCGAGATGCTGAAGCTGATGGGGTGCCGGGTCAAGGTGGTCGAAAATGGTGCGGAGGCGATCAGCGAGGCGTTCAAGAAGAGATACGATCTCATTCTCATGGATTGTCAGATGCCTGTGATCGATGGTTACCAGGCCACCCGGTTGATTCGGGAGAAGGAGCGTACCGCACAAGGGATGCGCAACAAGATCATTGCGTTGACCGCGAACGCTTTCAGCAGCGACCGGGAAAAATGTCTGTCGGTGGGGATGAACGACTACATCAGCAAGCCCTTCAACGCCAGCAAGCTCTACAGCATCATCACCAAGTGGTATCAGCCACCCGCCACGGCTGCCCAACAGACAGTCAGCAGAGCACCCAAACAGGAGCGTAATACCGCACCACCCCTGGTCAGCGCCAAGCCGGCAGCACAGACTCCGCCCGCGGACAAACCGGCGCTGCTGGATTTGAATGCCATCAGGGAGATACGTGCCCTGCAGGATGGCGATGCGCCGGATCTGTTTTCCCGTCTGCTGGAAATTTTTGAGGAGAATACGCCGACATTGCTCGAGCGAATTCAAAAAGCCGTAGTGGAACGCAACTGGGATGAGCTCGCCATCGCTGCGCACACATTGAAATCATCCTCCGGAAACATCGGCGCTAAGGCGATGTTTGTGATTTGTCAGAAGCTCGAGGCAGCTGGCAGGAGCGGTGGTGCACCCAATGTGAAGGAGCTTCATAACGAGCTGGTGAGGCTCTACCCGAACGTGTTCGAACAGCTGAAGATAGAGGCGGAAAGAGTCGTCGCCTGACCGGTTGGAATCCATTCGGAGCAGGCCGATTCAGATCCGTCAGAGTTTCACGCGGTACCGGGAAGCACCGCCGCAATCGATACTGATAAGTGATTGATCTGGTAGCAAGGCGATACTCAGATTTTCGCCTCAGCATGCTGTGAGAAGTTCAGGACGGACTTGATCAGCGCCTTCTTAGAGCAGAACGGAATGAATAGCGATAAAAAGATAGATGTTGTCAAAAGCAACTGTTTCGGTAACAGCTTCGTCATCATTGACGAGCACGAAGACAATGTGCTGGAGGATGACGAGTATCGGCGCTTCGCCGGCGAAGTGCTCAGTACCGAATTTGGCTTGGGTGCGGACAACCTTCTGGTGATTCAGCGGAACACACCGGAAGTGTGGCAGAGAATCAAGGGGGCATACCGGGACATCGAGCCGGTAGCCGACAGCGAGTATATCTTTCGCATGTTCGAGCCAGACGGGTCGGAAGCATTGTGCTGTGGTAATGGCCTTATGTGCATTGCCAACTATCTGCACGATGAGTATCGGCAGGCCAGCACCACCATCGCCACGGAAGTACCGGTGGCCAGACCAAATATCATGAACATCGGCAGCGATGCAGCGAGCGGGTTTTCCTGGGTCAATCTGGGAGAACCCAGAAGGGCTCCCCAGGGGCTGGTAAAGAGCACGAGCTCCGACAGCTTCATCGGGAATATTCTGCAGGTAGACAATCTCAAGGTATGCTTCAGAGAGCATGACCTGAAGCCCTACAGTGCGTCAACCGAACTGGAGCTAAGGGGTTATTTCATCTTTACAGGTGAGCCTCATCTCGTGCTCTTCCCGGCTCAGGAAGGAATTTCGGTGCCATTGCTGGCGGAGTCGGTCTTCGCGAATTCGGAAAGCAACCGAGGCAGCGGTTCGATGTTTCGACAGCGGATACGATTCGGCACCTGGTTGGTCGATCGCATCGGCCACTATGTAAACTCCAATTACCGCGACCTCTTTCCGATCGGCATCAATATCAATTTCGTCACTTTTACCGAAACAGCGGGCTGCCTTGAGTACCGCTGCTTCGAGCGGGGAATCAACCGCGAAACATTAGCTTGCGGAACGGGTGCGATGGCGGTCGCCTATGTGGCCCGGCAGGTGTTCGGCGTCGGAGGAGATTCCACTCCAGTTCTGCCGCACAGGTGCCGATGGTATAAGAAGGAGGCGGCCATAGAGGTGTTAGCCGAGGAGGATCGATGGTATCTGCGTGGGCAGCCGGAGATCGCCCTCAGGGGAAGCTGCTACGTCCGTATATAGTTCATTTTACCGGTCGAGATGCTTGTGAATAGTTCCAGCACATTGTCACTTGTTGTCAAGTCATTCCTGGTGTTTGTCATCATACTGGCATTCAATCTGTTTTTTCTCTTTTCGACCTTCTCGGAGGGTTACGACAACCTGGGCAGTTCCCGCTTCAGCGACCAGCTCTATCAGTCGGGTCAGCGAATGGATTCACTGTTGAGCGGCACGACGCAGCCGACCCGGCAGGGGATTCTCACCCTGCTCGAAAGCGAGCAGCCACTCTATGCGAGTGTGTCGCCGCATTCCACTGATGGGTCAGCATACCGCGGAAACGGAGAGGAGCGTCTGGTACCACGACTCTCTCTGCTGCTCAACGATGGCACAATCATATCCACTCCTCGGGGGGATCCGTCTCTGGCGATTCCCCCTGCACTGAAGGCGGCGCTGATCGGTGGAAAGCCGGAACAGGTCGCTGCCGACGGTGGAGTAATCGCGGAAAACGGCTTCCACTATTTCTCCCGGCCGGTATCCGGACGTAACGGAAGCGTTGCCGGTGTGCTCGTGCTTTCGATCGATTCGCAGCTGCTGAAGCGCTGGAAGCAGCATTACCTGAACAGTCATTATCAGGGTACGGCTTTGCTGGTCGTCTGCGCGCTGGCATTGGTTCTCCTTTTTTCCACCATCCTGGGGCGTCGCCAGCAAACAGCAGAGAGCACCTCAACCCGGAGTTTGCTGCTGATCATCTCTGCCACTCAGGTACTGCTTCTGCTCCATGCGACGCTCACCTTTCACCTGAATCAGAACGAGCTGGTACGCGAACGCGCGTTTGCCACCGCTGATGCAACGGGCGGGATGATCAATACGGCTTACCTTGCTGACAGATCGGCGTCCGACAGCAACAGAGCGATGCTCGACACCTATATAGACAACTTGCCCGCTCACTACCAGGCGGTGACTGTCACCAACGATGCGGGTGAGGTGGTTTTTCGCCGCGGGGACGAACGGCGCCGGTCCATTCCACTGATTTCCGATATCGAAAGATTTCTTTCAGATGGCACGGATCGATCGCTGGTGACGGCTGCCTATGCAGACGACTCCACTCCGGGAGGTGAGCAGGTCGGTCTCCGCATCAGCATACGCCTATCCGATGAGGCGCTCATTGCCGAGACTGGGAAGCTGCTCTCCAGCGGGCTCACCATGCTGTTGGTCTCCTTTCTCCTGACGATCGAGGTCATGGTGCTTGCGAACGCAGTAGGCCACAGCAAACAGACAGTCGGCTCCACCGGCAATGATGCACTGGTGAAATTCATGCGTCCGGCGATGTTTCTGTTTCTCTTTGGAATAGATCTGTCGATGGCGTTTCTGCCTCTGCACATGCGTGAGATCTATACACCGCTGCTGGGACTGCCGATGGATGTCGTGATCGGCCTGCCGATTTCGGTGGAGTTTCTTTTTGTCGGTCTCTTTTTCCTGCTCGCCGGATTCTGGGTCGATGCACGTGGCTGGCATCAGCCTTTCCTGGTGGGGCTGCTGTTGGCGACGCTGGGGGCTGCCTACTCCTGGTATGCACCGGATGCTGTGCAATTCATCTTTTCCCGTGCGCTGGTGGGAGCGGGCTACGGGCTCGCCCTGATGGCCTCGCAGGGTTTTGTGGTCATCGTCGGTGGCAGTGAGAAGAAAGCCGCCGGTTTTGCCAATCTGTTTGCCGGCCTGTATGCGGGCAGTATCTGCGGTGCGGTTGCCGGATCAGTATTGGCGGAGAAGTTCGGTTACCCGCTGGTCTTCTTTACCAGCGCGGTCGTTATTGTCTCCGTGATTCCCTTTGTATTCGCGATCCTGGGAAGGACGATGAGCATTTCCGGGCAGCGAAAAAGAGGTGCAGAGCCGGCCGAACGAGCAGGTAAGTTTGGCGATATCATCCGCTTTCTGGTCGATCCCACGGTGTTGTCGCTGATTCTGCTGAGCAGTCTTCCCGCATCGATCGCGGTCGCAGGATTCATCCATTTCTTTACTCCGGCATATCTGGATCAGCTCGGACTGCGTGAGTCCACGATAGGACAGATTCTGATGATCTACGGTACCTGTCAGATCTTCATCGGGCCAAGACTCGGCAAGATCATGGACCGTTCACAGAGTAAGAAAGCCTTCGTCACGATTGGCAACCTGTTTGGTTGTGCAGCTTTTCTGGCTTTCTATTTTGAGCTGGGAGTCATGGGGATCGCATTTTCTGTGTTGCTGCTCGGAGTTTCCAGCAGTTTCGTACTCGCTTCCCAGAGCACCATGCTGCTCAATCTCAAAGTGAGCGCCAGACTGGGACAGGGCGTGGCCATCGGTATCTTTCGATCTTCGAGCCGTATTGGTCAAGTGCTAGGTCCGATGATATTTGGCGCGATTCTGTTGACCTCCGATATCAATACGGCGATCACCTATTTCGGCGCAGCCTATCTCATCACGCTGCTGTTGTTTGCAATTTTTGCCAAAGAAGAGGAAAAGAGTTTTGTACCAGGCGATCCGACACTCGACACCAGTGCTTCCTGAGGCACTGGAAAATGGCCTCCGCATTGTTCGTGAGCAGTTCAGTGTACTCGACAGGGTATTGGGCAAATACGGCGCGTTGAGCGTTGCCGATTATGTCGCGACCCTGTTTGAAACACCCTCGGCGAGTTTACAGAAGCGGTCCGATTTTACTGTGCTTGTCGCTGACATGGTCAGCAAAGTGTTGGGACCGGAAATCGCCGCCGCAGCGGCTGAACAACTGGCGACAGACCCGGTTGTACTGACCGCAAATCACCACGGGCTGGATACCTTTGCGCAATCGTTGCAAACCAATCTGCTCTTTTCCATGTGTCCGCATCGAGCGGGTAAAATGCTCAGCGTGGTACCGGTGCTCGCGTGTGGGAATGTACCGCTCAACAACCTGACCTATCCAAGAGGGTTGTTGGTATACGGACTTACCGGAGACGCAGCGCAGAGCGGCATGATGCGCCTGCCGCTGTTTCCGGACAAATACAAACGCCGCATGGTGAGCAGGGTCTCGCCTTTCGATCAGTCGATGGTGGAGCGGTTGCAGAAACGTCTTGAGACGCCCCCACTCTCGCATGCCATCTCCCCCCGGGTGGTCGGATACCTGCAGCAAACTCTGGCGACTGACTTCAAGCTGGTCGCCGCCAGCGGCCATCTCTCCTATTCCGCGCAGGCAACTCATATCAACGCGCTGCTTTGGCGCAATCTATTCTCCGTACGCGAAGAAGCGCCCGTGCTGCTGTATATCGAGCTGGAGCAGATAGCTGCCCATCTGCTGTTGCAGGATCTACTCGATCAAGACTCCCTCGCCAGCACCCTCCTGTTCGATGGTGACGTGAGGAGCGTACTGCTGGAGCAACTGAACGGTGTTCAAGGCTGCTGGACGCTGATTTCGCGCAGCGCTGCAATGGCCGGGGTGGAGCTGCCCAGTGGCGACAATGGCGGCACGCTGTTTTTCTGGGGTGTCGACGAAAGTGGCTTGAGGGTGGCATTGGCGCCGGATATCAGTGAGACGGGCGAATGGACATTGCGGGGTACGGGACAGAAAGGGGGGTCATGGTCGGTGCCCCTCACCGCCGCAGCTATCTCTGATGAACTGAAGGCTGGACGCATCATACCCTCTCTCTTTACCTCGTACATGCTGTTGGCCCTGGCCAGAGGGATAACCTGCATCGGTGGCTACTATCAGGCAGCGTACCTTCCGGAAATGCAGCGGGGTGTCGTGGAGGCACTCTGTGCCAGTACCCATCATAACGGAGTGGAGAAAGCAAAAATCGTCTCCAGAGCCAATACCGATAAGTATCTCTCCGGAATGCAGACAGTGACCGTACGCGCGGGTGATCGACGAACCCCGGCCGGTTTTGCAGAGATCGCCGCGGCCGGTGGGCTGGCGCGACAACATCTGCGGTCGATGGCCGGAGTAACGGTGCTGGATGCACACATTGCATCACTTGCCGACACGTTGATCGATGCGAAAAGCAGCTGTGCGGCGTGTGAAGCGCTGATAGCCGATGTGATCAACACCACAGAGCGTGTCGAACTGGCGAACACGGTAACGCTTGCACTGGACGATTGAGGTTGGGCGACGGCCGGACAGTTCGGGTTGACCTTTTTCTGGTAACAGGCACTTTTTTTACAAAAAACTCTAAAGTGTCAAGTGGATAGAGCCGATAGTTGATTCAGCTGGCACGGATAAGCTCAGCTGAACATCAATATCGACGGATTAACTCACTGGACATGGCCATGAGAAATATCAAAATTTCACTCTATTTTGCGTTGGCAGCCGCCTGCTTTCTCCTTCCAGGCTACTCTGTTGCCCTGGACAAAGGTAACTTTTCAACAACTCCGGTTACCAATAACGGAAAAAAATGGCGCATTGGATATTATGAGGGTGGCGAGTATATCGACTACCAGAAGGTTCTGCAGGAGACGGCCAAGGGCCTGATGCGGTTGGGATGGATTGAGACCACTCAGATTCCCGTTCAGAGCGGAGAAAAAACCGATGCGCTGTGGCATTGGTTGGGCAAGGTGGTCAAAAGCGACTATATCGAATTTGTCAGCGATGCTCACTACTCCGCCAACTGGGACGACAAGCTGCGCAAAAGCGTGGTGGATCAGATCATCGAACGGGTGAACGGTAGACAGGACATCGACCTGATGATAGCGATGGGCACCTGGGCGGGTAAGGATCTGGCCAACAACCGCCACCAAACACCGACGATGGTGCTCTCGGCAAGTGATCCATTGTCCGCGGGGATCATCAAGAGCGTCGAGGATTCTGGATTCGAACATATCCATGCGACCGCCGATCCTTCGCGCTTCGAGCGCCAGGTACAGGTGTTCCACGAGATAGTGAAGTTCAGAAGATTGGGAATTGCATACGAGGACACCGTCAACGGACGGAGTTATGCTGCGATAGATGCGATCAACAAATTGACCAAGACGCGTAACTTCGAAGTGGTTCGCTGCTTTACCAAGAGCGATATCAGCGACACAACGGAGGCGGAGCAGAGCGTCATCGAGTGTTTCGACAAGCTGGCGGAAAAGGCCGATGCCATCTACGTGACGCAACAGGGGGGCATTAACAGCCACAGTATTCCCCAGCTGGTCAAACTGGCGCAGGAGAAATCGATACCCACTTTTTCCCAGTCCGGTTCCGAAGAGGTGAAGTATGGTTTTCTGGCCAGTCTTTCTCAGGCCGGGTTCCGTTATGTGGGTGAATTTCATGCCGAGACTTTCGCGAAGATTTTCAATGGTGCCAAGCCGAACCAATTGGATCAGCATTTTCAGGAACCCCCCAAAATCGCCATCAACCTGAAAACAGCCGAAATCATCGGTTTTGATCCACCGGTGGTGCTACTAGGGGCCGCGGATGAAGTGTTCACGGAAATCGCTACACCCAATTGATTTGTAAAAAAAACGACCAGAATGCGAAATAGAGATTTACCTGAGGGGTTGTGATGAAGCGGATTTTTGCGACATTTTTACTTTCGATACTTCTGCTGTTCGTTGGCAGCCAGTCGATTTGGGCTAGTGACCTGGACAGAAGCGAGAGCAATATCTTCAAAACCAGTCCGGTAAAAAAGGGTAGTGGTAAGTGGCGCATCGCCTACTACGAAGGCGGGCAGGACGACAACTACTACAGCTATCTGTACGCTACGGTGCAAGGGTTGATAACGCTCGGCTGGATCGCTGATCGTCAAATTCCCGAGTTCAGAGCCAAAGATACGCAGCAGCTCTGGGAGTGGCTCAGCAAGAGCGCCAAAAGCGATACGCTGGAGTTTGTTGCCGACGAGTACTACAGCGCGCGCTGGGATGACGATATCCGTAAGTTCAACAGGACCAAGGCACTGAGCAGTCTGCGTGAATCAGGGAAGATCGACTTGATGATTGCCATGGGAACCTGGGCTGGGAACGACCTGGCGAACAGCTCCCATTCGGTGCCGACGATCGTGATGTCGACCAGTGATCCGGTCAAGTCAGGCATAATCAAATCAGCCGATGATTCGGGGTATGATCACGTACATGCCCGCGTCGACCCCTATCGTTACGAGAGGCAGGTGCGCATATTCCATAAGATCGTCGGTTTCAAAAAGCTCGGAGTGGCTTATGAGGATACCGTGTACGGGCGCAGCTATGCAGCGATCGATCTGATCGAAAAAGTGGCGACAGAGCGTGGGTTTGAGGTCGTCAAATGCCATACCAAAAGCGATATTGCTGACAGTGAGCTTGCCGGGCTGAGTGTTGCAAAATGTTTCGAAGATCTTTCCAGCAAAGTCGACGCGATCTACGTAACCATGCAGGGTGGGGTCAATACCCATACCATTCCGCAACTTGTGGAGATAGCCAATACGCATCGCATCCCCACTTTTTCACAGGCGGGTGCCAAAGAGGTCGAATATGGATTTCTTTTAAGTATCTCCAGGCCGGGCTTCAAGTCGGTCGGCCTGTTTCTCGCAGCCACGATCGCCAAGGTACTCAACGGTGCCAAGCCGCGGCAGCTGAAACAGCTGTTCGAGGAGACGCAAAATATTGCGATAAATCTCAAGACCGCTGAACTGGTGGGCCTCTATCTCTACGCCGACATACTTGCCGCTGCCGATGAGATCTATCGGGATATCATCGTGCCGGAGTGAGCAAGCAAGTTTGGGGTCAGAGTAAAAACTTAGCCTCTCAACAATCCGCGAATTGACCGCAGGTAGTTTTTACTCTGACCCCAAACATATTGGGTAGTTTTCCGCTGCCTGTCGTAAGCGTTGCGCTACCTCTTCACGCAGCGCCATTGGCGCCAGCACCTCGACGTCCGGCCCGTATTTGAGGATATCCATAATCAACTCCGGGGTGTGGCTGAAGGGGATTTTCAGCTCGTAGCGGCCATCGTCCAGCCAGCGGCTCTGCTGTTCAGGGTGCCATCGTTCCGCGGCGACCCAGCGTGCCCGTCCGGATTGGAACAGCAGCGTTGCGGTCTGTTTGTTGCTGCCAGAGAAGATGCCGTAGGCGTCGGAGCTGTGTGCCTGAAGCTGCTGCTCCGGGACTTCCTCAGCCGGAATGTCCAGCAGGTAAGCCTTGCGGATACTGTCGAGGGCGAAGGTGCGCAGCCCGTGGCGCAGGTGGCACCAGGCTTCCAGGTACCAGTTGTCGCGATAGTGGAGCAGGCGTTGGGGCGAGAGTTCGCGTTCGCTGAGCTGCTCCTCCCCACGATTGAAATAGGTGACTGCAAGCCGTCGGCGCTGTGCCAGCGCACTGGCTACGCTCTGGAAAAATTCACCGGGTGGACGAGACGCGGCACGCAGGATGCGGATACGTGGGGTAATCTGATCGCCACCACTGTGCTGGGCTTTGAGCAGTGCCTGGATCTGCTGCTTCAGCGGTGCCAGCTGCTGCTCCAGAAAGCCTGGCTGCACCTCCTCCAGCAGTTGCTGCACACTCAGTAGCGCATGCAGTTCGGAGGCGTTGAACCAGACTCCCGGCAGCTCATACATCACGCCATAAGCACTGTCCCGGTCGTAGTAGTAGCCATTGCGTGAGCGGTCATACTCGATCGGTGCATTGAGGTATTCGCGCATGTTTTCGATGATGCGCTTGGCAGTGGCGCGGGAGCACTCCAGCTCCTGTTCAATGCGCTGCCTGGAGACCGGTGTGCGCTGGCTGCTGAGCAGCTTGTGCAGCGCGTAGATACGGTCGAATCGATCCACCCTGGGCCGATGCGTCAGGTTGCGTCGATGGCGGTCCGTTTGGTGGGGATGTTGACATCCCACAGACGTTCCAGTTGGTAGTAGTCGCGTACTTTCGGCTGCATGATGTGCACCACCACACCATTGAGATCGATCAGCGCCCACTCGCCCTCATTCACCCCTTCGATGCCGAGAGCAGTTTCACCCGCCTCTTTGGCCTGGAATGCAACCGTCTCGGCCAGTGCTTTGACGTGGCGGCTGGAGGTGCCGCTGGCGATGACCATGATGTCGGTGATACTGGTTTTACCGCGAACGTCGAGTACCTTGATGTCGATGGCTTTCATGTCGTCGAGGATTTTGACGACCAGATCGCGAAGCTCTTCTACCTGCATGCTGTTACCTGGCGTGTGGATTCAAGCGGGAAGTTTAGCAGTTTTCTGTGTCATCAGCCGAGCGATCGGTTGTTCACAGCGTACCTGCCCGGCATGATTCAGCGGTAGAGCCCCCGTTGCTGGATGATCGACAACACGGAATCGGGCAGCAGGTAGCGCGGACTGCGGCCGGCTCGCAGCATCGAGCGAATACGGGTGGCGGAGATGTCGAGCTGGGTGACCGGCAGGAAGAGAATCTTGCCGGCAGCACTGGCATGCAGCGCTTCGCTGGTTGCCACCGTGCGCTCCGGGTAGATGGCTGGGCGTGGTTCACCGGGACGCTGCATAACCACCAGATGTGCCTGCATCAGCACTTCACGCGGCTGGTGCCAGCTGGGGAAGCCGCGGAATGCGTCGGTTCCGATCAGCAGGCAGAACGACTCCTCCTTCAGTTCGTCGTGCAACGAGATCAGGGTATCCAGAGTATAGGATTTACCGCTGCGCTTGAGTTCGCGTTCATCGACCTGAAAACGAGGTTCGTCCGCGATCGCCGCCCTGACCATCTCCAGTCGTATCTCGGCGTTGGCGTCGAGTGGGTCGCGATGTGGCGGATCACGCAGTGGGATCAGCCGAATATGTTTCAAGCCGAGCTTCTGCTGTACCTCCAGCGCGGTGCGCAGGTGGCCGTAATGGATGGGGTCGAAACTACCGCCAAAGATACCGATCATCAGATTCGAGGGTTTAGGGTCTAGGGTCTAGGAGCGAGACGGGTTTAATGGGTCCGTGTATATATATCTTAAATCTTCAGAATTATTTACATTACTATTCACAAAATAACACTTACGGGACAATCTCTTGCAGCACCTAGCACCTAGCACCTAGCACCTAGCACCTAGCACCTAGCACCTAGCACCTAGCACCTAGCACCTAGCACCTAGCACCTAGCACCTAGCACCTAGCACCTAGCACCTAGCACCTAGCACCTAGCACCTAGCACCTAGCACCTAGCACCTAGCACCTATTTCCGGACATGCCCATCCCCCAGCACAATGAACTTCACCGAGGTGAGCCCCTCCAACCCAACCGGGCCGCGTGCATGGAACTTATCGGTGGAGATGCCGATTTCAGCACCGAGACCGTATTCGAAACCATCGGCGAAGCGGGTGGAGGTGTTGACCATCACCGAACTGGAGTCCACTTCGGTGAGGAAACGCCGTGCCCGGGTATAATTTTCGGTGACGATGCTGTCGGTGTGCTGTGAGCTGTGCCGGTTGATATGCTCGATCGCCTCATCCAGACCCGCAACCACCCGGATTGACAGAATTGGTGCCAGGTACTCGCTATCCCAGTCCTCCTCGGTGGCCGGTTTGATCTCCTCCTCGATCAGTTCGCAGCTGCGCGGGCAGCCGCGTAGCTCCACCCCCTTCTGCAGATAGGTGGTGGCAAGGCGTGGCAGCATCTTCGGTGCGATACTCTCCGCCACCAGCAGCGTCTCCATGGTATTACAGGTGCCGTAGCGCTGGGTCTTGGCGTTGATTGCGATATCGAACGCTTTCACCGGGTCTGCCTGCTCGTCGATATACACGTGGCAGATGCCGTCCAGGTGCTTGATGACCGGCACTCTGGCTTCACGTGAGATGCGCTCGATCAGGCTCTTGCCGCCGCGCGGGATGATCACGTCGACAAACTCCGGCATACTGACCATATGGCCGACTGCGGCGCGGTCGGTGGTGGCGATTACCTGTACCGCATCCGGCGGCAGACCCACCCGTTTCAGGCCCGTATGGATACTCTCGGCAATGGCATGGTTCGAATGGAACGCTTCCGAGCCGCCGCGCAGCAGCGTGGCATTGCCCGACTTCAAACAGAGCGCGGCAGCATCTGCGGTCACGTTCGGGCGCGATTCGTAGATGATGCCGACTACCCCGAGCGGAACTCGCATGCGCCCAACCTGAATGCCGCTGGGCTGGTATTTCATATCGAAGATGCTGCCGACCGGATCGGGCAGAGCAACGATCTGACGCATCCCCTCGACCATGCTGTCGATGCGCACCGGGGTGAGTTCCAGGCGATCGAGCAGTGCGCTGTCCAGCCCCTTGGCGACGCCCGCTTTCAGGTCTTTCTTGTTGGCGATGGCCAGTGCGATGCGATTGCGGTCGAGATCGTCGGCGATGGCGTTCAGTGCAGCGTTCTTTTCGCCACATCCGGCGCGTGCTAGAAGGCGCGAGGCGGCACGTGCGTTGGTGCCAACTTCGCGCATGTAACTGGTGAGGTCGGAAACTGTTTCGGACATGTTGATTCGATCTGCCGGGTTTTTTTGCTGTGAGTATATGGATGTTGAGTTCGGGGTCAGGATGGAAACGAACTGTTGCAACGCTGACTCCCTACACGATGGAAATTCTACCAGAAGGGGAGTAGAAAATTCGAGATCAGCCGAGTACCGATACGCCGGTCATGCGAATCAATATCTCCTGCATCAATAGCCAGGGATCACGCTTTTCCCATCCTTTTATAGCCCGGTCCGCCTCTCCGCACAGCAGTAGTAATTGCCGCCAGGCTGCGGCCGGCAGCCGTTGTAAACCCTTTGCCACCAGCGGTTTGCGTTTCTCCCACACCTCCCGGCGTGAGGCGACGGTCTGGCGTACGCTTTGTCCCCGGGCCACCTCATTCGCCAGGCTGCTCAGCAACCGCAACTCGCGGGTAAGTGCCCACAGCACTACCGCTTCCGGGGTTCCCTCTGCCTGCAGACCATCGAGGATTTTGATGCAGCGATCGATCTCTCCGGCGAGGGCGGAGTCGACCAGGCCGAACACATCGTAGCGGGCGCTGTCCGTCACCGAGTCGGCCAGCTGTTCCGGGGTGATGGTGCCGGGGCCATAGCGCAACAGCAGTTTTTCGATCTCCTGGCGCGCCGCCAGCAGATTGCCCTCGATGCGTTCGGTCAGCATCGCCACCACCTCTCCAGTCGGTTCGAGACCTGCGCTACGCATGCGGGCTTCGATCCAGGGTTGCAGCCGGTGCAGATCCACTGACCAGATCTGCACCGTCACACCCACCTGATCGATCTCTTTGAACCACTTGCTGTTCAATTGGCTCTTCTCCAGCTTTGGCAGCGTGACCAGCAGCAACACATCGTCCGGCAAGCGGGACAGGTACGTGCTCAACGCTTTGCCGCCATCGATGCCTGGCTTGCCCGAGGGGATGCGCAGGTCGATGATTCGCCGTTCAGCGAAAAGAGAGAGGCTGTCGGCTATGCCCAGAAGCCGGCTCCAGTCGAAGCGGGCGTCCACTTCCAGGATTTCACGTGTGCTGTAACCCTGGCGCAGCGCCTGCTGCCGGATCGCATCAGCTGCCTCGATCATCTGCAGGGGTTCATCGCCACTCAGCAGATAGATGGGGGCGAGTCCGCGCTGCAGATGAGCCGACAGCTGCTGGGGTGCGATCCGCATCGGAGTTCAGCGCAGCTGTGCCGATAGTCGCCGCAGAATCCGGTCGGATATGCGTCGCCACAGCTCCTCCCTGACTGCCTGCTCCTCATGTTCGCTGCCGAGCAGTCGGATCTCCTGGCTGCGGTAGGTCTGGGTCAGCGTGATCGTTTGTGACGACAGGAGTTCGTTGCCGGTGCTGTCGACCAATGCAAAGCTGAGACTTTCGCTCAGTTCGTAATCAACCACCTTTCCCGCATTGTCGACGGTCAACGTCCGTCGATCGCTGTGCTGGTCGCTGATCCGCAGCCGGCTTGCCGCTGCAGCGGTATTGCCACCGATCTCGGCGCCGGCGTTAATCAGCCGGTTTTCCAGCTCTCTCCTCAGGAATGTATGATCCTCCAACCCCAAAATCTGTATCGGACTGAGACGGGACGACGATAAACCGGTTTCGGATTCACTGCTGCCACGCAGTTGGAAGCCGCAGCCGTGCAGCAGCAGCCCGGTCAGCAGGATCAGGTTTCTAACCGCTCTCTTTGGCTCCATCGGCCCATCTCTCCTGTCGAGGGTCTTAATTAGCAACGATATTGACCAGCTTACCGGGTACCAGGATGACTTTACGCACCGTGGCATCAGCGATATGTTTACGCACGTTTTCATCCATCCGCGCGGCCTGTTCGATCGCATCTCGGTCGGCGTCCGCGCCGATTTCGATTTTGGTGCGAACCTTACCGTTCACCTGGACCACATACTGAATGCGTTGCAGCTGCAGCGCCTCCTCATCTGCCTGCGGCCAACTGCTGTCGAGGATCTCCTCGCCATACCTCAGCTCAAGCCAGAGCGCATGAGTGAGGTGCGGGGTGATCGGAGCCAGCAGCTGCAGCACGATTCCGAAGCCTTCGCGCAGCAGCACCCGGTCTGCTGCGCTCTCTTCCAGTTTGTATAGCGTGTTGACCACCTTCATGCAGGCGGAGACCACGGTATTGAACTGCTGCCGGTCATAGTCGAAGCAGGCCTGTTTCAGCGCGGCATGAATTTCCCGGCGGTGCGCCTTTTGGGTATCGTCGAACGTTACACTCTGGTTGTCGCTGGATAACAACTCTGTTCGCCGGTTCCAGGCGAGTCCCCACAGACGGCGCAGAAACCGGTGGGCACCCTCGACCCCTTCGTCGCTCCACTCCAACGACTGGTCCGGCGGTGAAGTGAACATCGTGTAGAGACGCACTGTGTCGGCGCCAAAACGATCGATCAGGGTCTGCGGATCGATGCCGTTGTTCTTGGACTTCGACATCTTTTCCACGCCGCCGATTGCGACCGGCTGCCCATCCGATTTGAGTCTGGCACTGACCACCTGGCCGCGCTCGTCCAGCATCTTTTCGACGTCGGTCGGGTTGAACCAGTGATAGCTGCCGCCTTCGTCCTGTCGGTAGAATGTCTCCGCCACCACCATGCCCTGAGTGAGCAGGCGCGTGAACGGTTCGTCGGATTGCACCAGTCCGACGTCGCGCAGCAGCTTGTGATAGAAGCGGGCGTAGAGCAGATGCAGGATGGCGTGTTCGATACCGCCGATGTAGTGGTCCACCGGCAGCCAGTAGTTGGCGCGTTGGTCGAGCATGACCTGGTCCGCATCCGGACACGCATAGCGGGCGTAATACCAGGAGGACTCCATGAAGGTGTCGAAGGTGTCGGTTTCACGCTCTGCTGCGCCGCCGCATTCGGGGCAGCGGGTCTGATACCATTCGGGCATCTTCTTGATCGGAGAGCCACCGGTAGCGTCGAATTCGACCGCTTCGGGCAGGATCACCGGCAGGTCGCCGGCCGGCACCGGGACGATACCACAGTGGTCGCAGTGGATCATCGGGATGGGGGCGCCCCAGTAGCGCTGGCGAGAGACGCCCCAGTCACGCAGGCGGAACTGCACCTGCTTCTCACCCAATCCCCTGGCATTCAGGTCGGCGGCAATCGCATCCACTGCCGCGCTGTAGTCGAGACCGTCGTACCGCCCCGAATTGATGCAGACGCCAGCGCTTTTATCCGCATACCACTCCTGCCAGGCGGCGGTGGAGAATTGCTCGCCGGGCAGCTGGATCACCTGTTTGATCGCTATTCCATACGCTTTGGCAAAGTGAAAATCGCGCTCGTCATGTGCGGGCACCGCCATCACTGCCCCTTCGCCATATCCCCAGAGCACGTAGTTGCCGACCCACACCGGGATCTGTTCACCGGTCAGCGGATGGGTCACCGAGATGCCAGTCGGCATTCCTCGCTTCTCCATGGTGGCGAGATCGGCCTCGGCCACACTGCCGTGTTGGCACTCTGCGATGAACTCCGCCAGCTCGGGATTGGAACGGGCTGCATGTCGCGCCAGCGGATGTTCGGCAGCGACCGCGCAGAAGGTGATGCCCATAATGGTGTCAATCCGGGTGGTATAGACCCAGAGCCTCTCCTCGCTGTTCTCCAGCCGATAGGGAAATGCGAAGCGCACACCCTGTGATCTGCCTATCCAGTTACGCTGCATGGTGCGCACCTGCTCCGGCCAGTTCCCCATGTGGTCGAGTTCGTTCAGCAGTTCATCCGCATAGTCGGTGATGCGGATGAACCACTGCGGAATCTCGCGCCGCTCAACCAGCGCACCCGAACGCCAGCCGCGCCCATCGATCACCTGTTCGTTGGCCAGTACCGTCTGATCGACCGGGTCCCAGTTGACTACTGAATTTTTCCGGTAGACCAGCCCCTTTTTATACAGCTCGGTGAAGAGCCACTGTTCCCAGCGATAATATTGCGGACGGCAAGTGGCCAGCTCGCGACTCCAGTCGTAGCCGAATCCCAGCCGTTGCAGCTGCTGTTTCATATAGTCGATATTGCTGTAGGTCCATTTGGCCGGTGCCATGTTGTTCTTGATCGCCGCCCCTTCCGCCGGTAGACCGAAGGCATCCCAACCCATCGGTTGCAGTACGTTCTTGCCCTGCATGCGTTGATAGCGGGCGATCACATCACCGATGGTGTAGTTGCGGACATGCCCCATGTGCAGCTTGCCGCTGGGATAGGGGAACATCGACAAGCAGTAGTACTTCTCCCGGCTGGGATCCTCGGAGACCTTGAAACTGTCGTTCTGTTCCCAGTACGACTGGGCGCTGGCCTCGATTTCGGCCATGTCGTAGCGTTCTTGCATCATGGTTTTACTGCTATGGCTGGGGAAATGGATAATCGAATAAGGATACCCCAGCCGGGGGGAGACATGAAGAAGCGTATCATCTTGTTTTCTGACGCCGATGGTTCACAATTTCATTGAGGGAGCGCTGATTCGAGGGGAGCATACTGCAGTAACAGGCTGTATTGTTCGCCGAATATGTCGCAAAGGCACAGATCAGCGCCACCTCAAGTATTCAGGTGAGAGAGTCGTAGAGAGGTTTAGCGCATGTCCGATGAAGAGAAACGTGACCCAATCGATCGCATGACCGATGCCTATGAGCGCATGCTCGAACGGGTGGACGGGATGTTGGAGCTGGCGGAAAAGAGTACGCTGCCGACTCTGCGTCGTTCCATCGACCACGCCAGGGAGAAGGCGGTGGAGCTGAACGAGTTGACCCGCGAGGAGGCGGAAAAGCTGGCCACCTATGTAGAGCGCGACATGCAGGAGGCAGCCCGGTTTCTGGTGGAGACGGGTGCGGAAATCCGTGAGTGGTGGCAGTTTGATGTGCAACTGATTGAGCAGCGCCTGCTGGATATGTTCGCCAGCGTGGCCGACAAGACCCGGCTGGAGCTGGAGAAACTGGCTGATCAGGCGCGTGAGGCGTCGCGCTACCACACCGGTGAGGTGACCGGTCCGGGTACGCTGATCTGCGAAGGGTGTGGTAAGGAGATCCATTTCCACAAAGCGGGCCGGATACCCCCCTGTCCTGGTTGCCAAGGCACTGGATTCACGCGTCAGACAACGATCGACGCCACCTGATGTAGCGAGGTCAGCCGGCCAGCAGACTGCTCTGCTCTTGAAAAGCCAGTTCGGAAGCCTGCAGGAAGATCTCCTGAATCTCTGCTGCATCGAGGTGGGCAAAGCCGGTCGGTATCCCCTCCTTCTGCTCGAAGGAGCGGGCGCAGCGGAGCGCTTCACCTGCGGTGCCCCGGTGATCGAGCAGTGCTCCCTTGATCGATTCAGAGATCGGCATCAATTCGAGCAGCTTATCCATGTGTTGGCCCATCAGCAGATCCAGTACCGAGAGCAGGCCGACGGTGAAGGCTCCATCGCTCTCTTCGCTGTCCACTCTGGCGGTTAGCTTGGCGCACATATGCGCCCTGACCAGCGCAATGGTGAACGTCTCCACCGGCTGTCCATCGATTCGCGACAGGGCGATCAGATTGGCCCAGCCGCGCAGGCGCTGCACACCGAGATAGACGATAGCCTGCTGGATCGAATCGATTTTACGCGGCATCTTCAGTGCGGCCGAGTTGAGGTAGCGCAGGATGTTGTAGACCAGACCCGGGTCCTGCACGATCAGGTTCTCCAGCTGGCGCGGAGTGGATTGGGGATCATTCAGCGTGGCGAGCAGTTTCAGCGTGATCAGCTGATTCTCGTTCAACCGCTTACCGGTCACCACATGGGGACGGGAGAAGTAATAGCCCTGGAACAGGTCGAAGCCGAGTTCGTGGAGTTGCCGGTACTCCTGCTCGGTCTCTACCTTCTCCGCCAGCAGCAGCATGTCGCTGCGATTCACTTTTGCCATCTGCTGCGCGACCTTGTCCCACTCCATTGTGGGTACTTCCACCTTCAATATCTGGATGTGGGGGATCAATGGGTGGCGCGTCTGTCTGAACTCGAAGTCGTCCAGCGCCAGGGTGAATCCCTCCTTCGCGAGTGCTGCGATGCGCTGGACGAACGGCTCGTCGATCACGATATCTTCCAGGATCTCCAGTACCAGACGTTTTCTGTCAAAAGGAAACTCCGGAAGATCCATCAACAGGCTACGGGTCATATTGAGGAACGCCCGATGGCTGCCCACGATTCTATCCAGGCCCATATCGGTAAATGCGTTGAGCATCACCCGGGAGGTGGCCAGATCACCGTCCATGTTAGGGGCACCGCTGGTGTTTCCTTCGCGGTAGAGCAGTTCATAGGCATAAACTCTCAGCCGCCGGTCGTAGATGGCCTGTCTTCCGATGAAATATTCCTGCATCTTGTTCTCGCTATGCTTGCCTTGACATGTTTACGGCGCGATAAGGTGTGACTTGAGCGGAACGTGGCGCGCTGCGCAGAGCGGCTGCAGCGTTCGGAGGCAGATGCCCGGATCGGTTTTTCGACGCAAAAAAAACCCGCAACTGAGCGCGGGTCTTTTGCTGATTCCCGATCCAGGGTTACTTGATCTTGGCCTCTTTATACATCACATGCTTGCGGATTTTGGGATCGAACTTCTTGATCTCCATCTTTCCCGGCATGTTGCGCTTGTTCTTGGTGGTGGTGTAGAAGTGGCCTGTGCCAGCGCTGGAGACTAGCCTGATTTTATCACGCATGGGTTATTTCTCCTCAGATCTTTTCGCCGCGGCTGCGGATATCGGACAGGACCAGATCTATACCCCGTTTGTCGATGATACGCATGCCCTTGGTGGAGACGCGCAGGCGCACCCAGCGTTTCTCGCTCTCCACCCAGAAGCGATGATAGTGCAGATTGGGCAGGAAGCGACGCTTTGTCTTGTTGTGTGCATGGGAGACGTTGTTTCCCGTCACCGGCCGTTTCCCCGTAATCTGGCATACTTTGGACATTGTCGGATCCTCGAAAATTTCTCTAGCGCCCCCCTGTCGGGCGGCTTGGCTAAAATGGTACTGCTCCCAGGGAGCGAAAGAGGCGGATTTATAACAAACTGGCGGCTCAATTTCAAGGGCCAAGAGCTGAACGCCCAGGGCCGGGGAGAGTGGTCGCGATAGCTCTCTGGCGCTGCACCCTCCGCCCTATTTCAGACCAAACCGCGCTCCGCCATCGAGACGTAGCTGCCAGCCGCCACTACCACATGGTCGAGTACCCGTACATCGATGAGCGCCAGCGTATCACTCAGGCGCCGGGTGATACAGCGGTCCGCCTCGCTCGGTTCAGCCACGCCGGATGGGTGATTATGCGCCAGGATCAGCGCAGCGGCGTTATGGTGCAGCGCACGTCTTACCACCTCACGCGGGTGCACGCTGGCACCGTCTATGGTGCCGCGGAACAGCTCTTCGTACTCGATCACGCGATGGCGGTTGTCCAGAAACAGACAGGCGAAAACTTCATGCGGATAGTCGGAGAGGCGCGCCTGCAGATAGGCTTGCGCCTGGGCCGGACTGGTGAGCGCATCCTGGCGGGCCAGTATCTCCCGCTGATGGCGTCTTGCCATCTCCAGTACCGCCTGCAGCTGTGCGTATTTGGCGCTTCCCAGGCCGCGGCTGGCGCAGAAGGCGTGGCGATCCAGCGCCAACAGCGCACGCAGACTGCCGTGTTCACGCAGCAGATCACGCGCCAGTGAGACGGCACTTTTTCCTGGTACACCAGTGCGTAGAAATATCGCCAGAAGCTCCGCATCGGAAAGCGCGGTGGCTCCCCGTAACAGTAGTTTTTCCCGGGGGCGTTCATCCTTGGGCCAGTTGCTGATGGTCATATTGATCTCCTTATCAATAGGGAGGCGCTGCCGGGAAACGGCGGGCCTGCTAACTGTCCAGATTAATCCAACCGCCTTCTGCTTGCCAATCACCTGAGGAGGCAACGCCAATGACGCCTAGCTATCCTCCGCTGTCCATCAAGACGCGACTCGTGCTTTCCGACAGCTGCGCATTGGGTTAACCTTATCGCTTCATCGCCTTGAATTTACTGGATAACATAAGCTGATGTCCGTACTGATCGGAAGAAAGATAGTGGTTGGAGTAAGTGGCGGTATCGCTGCCTATAAGACAGCGCAACTGATTCGGCTGTTGCGCCTGGCCGGAGCGCAGGTGCGGGTGGTGATGACACCCGCGGCAGAGCAGTTCATTACCCCATTGACACTCCAGGCGCTGTCTGGTGAGCCGGTGCGGCAATCGCTGTTCGATGCGGCGCATGAGGCGGCGATGGGCCATATCGAATTGGCGCGTTGGGCTGACCTGATATTGATAGCGCCGGCGAGCGCCGATTGCATGGCGCGTATGTCAGCAGGGATGGCTGATGATCTGTTGACGACGATCTGCCTTGCCAGCGAGGTTCCGATAGCGCTCGCACCGGCGATGAATCAGGGGATGTGGCGCAACAGTGCGACGGCGTACAATGTGCACACGCTCGCCCAGCGCGGCATCGCAATCTGGGGGCCGGCGGAGGGCGACCAGGCGTGTGGCGAAACCGGACCGGGACGTATGCTGGAACCGGAGCAGTTGCTGCAGTCGGTGCAGCAGTTTTTTCAAGGCGGTAGAGCGAACGGGATCAGGGTGCTGCTCACCGCCGGACCCACCCGGGAGCCGATCGACCCGGTCCGCTTCCTCAGCAACCGCAGCTCCGGCAAGATGGGATTTGCGCTGGCCCGGGCGTTCTCCAGTGAAGGCGCCGGGGTGACACTGGTGTCCGGTCCGGTGGCGCTGTCCACACCCGCCGGTGTCACGCGTATCGACGTGGAGACGGCGCTGGAGATGGAGGCCGCCGTGATGACGCGGGTAACGGAGTGCGACATATTCGTCGGTTGTGCAGCGGTTGCCGATTACCGGCCTGCCGTGGTGGCTGAACAGAAAATAAAGAAGTTGGCACAGAAGCGCGCTATAGAGTTGGTACGCAATCCGGATATTCTGGCAGCGGTGGCTGCGCTTCCGCGGCCACCGTTCACCGTTGGCTTTGCCGCGGAAACGGAGCGGCCGGAGGAGTATGCGCAGGAGAAGCGCAAAGCCAAGGGTGTTGATATGATAGCCGCCAATCTGGTCGCTGCTGCGCAAGGAGGATTCGAGCGCGATGAAAATGCGCTCATCGTACTCTGGGAAGGGGGACGCAAAGCGCTGCCGATGACCGATAAACAGCAACTCGCTCAGCTACTGGTAACACAGGTTTTGATTCACTATGAAGCGACGCATTCAGCTGAAGATTGTTGATCCCCGCATCGGCGACGAATATCCGTTGCCGGAGTATGCGACGCCGGGTGCGGCGGGTATGGACCTGCGAGCGATGCTCAATACACCGATGGAACTGGCACCGGGGGATACCCACCTCATACCCACCGGAGTGGCGATTCACATCGAGGATGAGAGTGTTGCCGCGATGATTCTTCCGCGCTCGGGATTGGGACACAAGCACGGCATCGTGCTGGGAAATCTGGTGGGGCTGATCGACTCGGACTATCAGGGCCAGATCTTCGTCTCCTGCTGGAATCGCGGCCACCAGCCGTTCTATATCGAGGTGGGGGAGCGTATCGCACAACTCGTGCTGGTTCCGGTGATCAGGGCCGAATTTGAGGTGGTGAACGATTTTGCCGATTCCAGTCGGGGGGAGGGTGGTTTTGGACATTCGGGCAGACACTGAATCCAACTGCAGCAGGATCCCTGGCGGTATGGCCGGATGAAGATACTGAAGTCGAGGAAGCACGCTGACGGCACGGATCGCACCGCCGCGACAGCGTTGCGATTGTCGCTCAGATTGATGTTGGTACTGCTGCTGATATTTGCACTCGTGGGTGTGGTATTGCAGCTGCTGCAACAGCAGGGGGAGAGAGCGCGCGGCCTGGTTCAGGTGGCGGCGGTGGCTCAGGGGATGGCGAACAAGCTATCGACTCTGCTCGATCTGCACCGGGGCATTCTGGTCAGATTCGTGCAGAATTCAGATCTTGCGCCGGTGCTGGAAGCGGAAGACTGGGACGCTATCGGGCGTCAGGAGGCGGTATTGCAGCGGCTGCTGCCGGAGGTTGATGCAGTCAGGTTTCTGCCGTTCGAGTGGGATAAGTTGAATCCAAAGGCTGTGCCTCCGATCAGCTTTGCGACACTGGAGATGCTGCGTACGGTTGAGCGCTCCCGCAAGCCCTCGCTTGCCGAGGTACACCAGCTGCAGGCGCAGCCTTACATCGCCTTGGCAGCGCCCGTGTTTAAAGGTAAAACCGGAGAGATGGCAGGTGTGGGTCAGCTGGTGCTGCCCATGCGGGTTCTGCACCAGCTGTTCGACCCGGGCTCGGAGTATGCCGGTGCCATCATGCTGCAGCAGGTGCTTGACTCTGGTCAGGTAACGCTTGCGGAGAGCGGAGGCGGTGGGGTCGATGCGGACACGATGGAGGGTGAGGTGACCGTGCCAGGTACGCTCTGGCGGTTGGTCTACCGGGGCGGCTCCAGCGGCCAGGGGTCGCTTGAGATGTGGGTGACCTGGGGTGTGCTGGTGGCGGCGTTGACGCTCGCCGCACTGATTATGTGGCTGTTTGTGCACAGATTGGGCGGTCAATTGAAGCGTGATGCGGATCTTCAGCTGTCGCTGTTGCGCGCGCTGCTGGCAGGGGGTGGTGAGCGCCCGCCGCCACTTGCGGCTGTACCGGAGCTGCAGGGGGTGATGGAACTGCTGGCGCGGCCCGGCGTGGCGCTCAAGGTCGAGGTCAGCATGCCCGCCAAGAAGCGTGAGGAGGTGGCGGCGGTCGTGTCCGCAGTGGAGAAGGCACGGCGCGGGGTAGAGCCGGCGCCGGCTGAAAGCGAACAAGCGGTGAAAGTCACCGATGTTTCCGTGGAGATTTTCCGCGCCTACGATATCCGCGGTATCGTCGATCGGAGCCTGACGGCCGACGTT
Source organism: Chromatiaceae bacterium (assembly GCA_024235215.1). Lineage (GTDB taxonomy): Bacteria > Pseudomonadota > Gammaproteobacteria > Chromatiales > Chromatiaceae > HKST-UBA178. Next base: position 292,439 of record JACKMU010000004.1, read on the forward strand.
GTCTACCAGATCGGGCGTGCCATCGGCAGTATCGCGGGCGATCAGGGGGAGCAGACGGTGATCATCGGGCGTGATGGCCGCAACTCCAGCGAATCCTTTGCAAAAGCACTGGCGCGTGGACTGATGGAGAGTGGCCGGGATGTAGTGGATATCGGTCTGGTGCCGACACCAACGCTCTATTTTGCCACCCACTTTCTCGGCAGCAGCTCCGGGGTCATGGTCACGGGGAGTCATAACGGGCCGGAGTACAACGGCCTGAAGATCGTAATTGCTGGTGAATCTCTGTCGATGGCGCAGATCAAGGAGATATACCGGCGCATTGTCGATGATAATTTGAGCAGTGGTCACGGGACCCTCAACCAGCAGGATCTGGTACCGGACTATATCAGTCGCATCACCGAGGATGTTCAGTTGCTGGCGCCGCTCAAACTGGTGGTCGACTGCGGTAACGGTGCGGCATCGGTGGTGGCTCCGTCGCTGTTCCGCGCGCTCGGATGTGATGTGACCAATCTCTATTGTGAGGTTGACGGTAATTTCCCCAACCATCACCCGAATCCGGGTGACCCGAAAAACATGCAGGCATTGATCAGGAAGGTGAAGGAGACCGGCGCGGATCTCGGCGTTGCATTCGATGGTGACGGCGACCGGCTCGGTGTAGTCGATTCGCAGGGAAGGATTATCTGGCCCGATCGACTCCTGATGTTGTTGGCCAGGGACGTACTGCTGCGACATCCCGGTGCAGACGTTATCTACGACGTGAAATCGAGCCGCAACCTGGCGACAGAGATTCTGACCTATGGCGGGCGGCCGATCATGTGGAAATCCGGTCACTCCCTGGTCAAGGCCAAGATGCGCGAGACCGGGGCGCTGCTGGCTGCCGAAATGAGCGGGCATATCTACTTCAAGGAGCGCTGGTACGGTTTTGATGACGGACTCTATGCCTGTGCCCGGCTGTTGGAGATGCTGAGTGCCGAAGGACTCGATTCTGCGGAAGTGTTTTCCCAGTTTCCGGAAAATATCGCCACCCCGGAGTACTATGCGGAGACCGTGGAAGGTGAAAGCTACGAGCTGATGAGAAGACTCTCCGAGCAGGGGCAGTTTCCGGGTGCCAAGCTGGTCACCATCGACGGCATCAGAGCGGAGTACGAGGATGGCTGGGGATTGGTCAGGGCTTCCAACACCACTCCGGCACTGGTATTCCGTTTCGAGGCGGAAGGAGAGGCGGCGCTGGCGCGCATTCAGGGAGAGTTCCGTGAGCAGTTTGCCGCCATCGCACCGAATCTGCGCATGCCCTTTTGATTGTCTGCAATGAATTTATTCAACTTCCTGCCGCAGCGGCGGCCGGTATCCGAACCGACAGCAGCGTAAAACCACTATGAGTCTGACACCCGAATCGGCCAGTAACGTCGCCCATGTGCTCACCGAGGCACTGCCCTATATCAAGCGATTCCGCGGCAAAACGATCGTCATCAAATATGGCGGCAACGCAATGATAGACGACACCCTCAAGCGCGGCTTTGCGCGCGATGTGGTGTTGATGAAACTGGTCGGTATCAATCCTGTGGTGGTGCATGGTGGCGGACCGCAGATCGGCAGATTGCTGGAGCGGCTCGGGAAACAGAGTGAGTTCATTCAGGGGATGCGGGTCACCGACCGTGAAACCATGGATGTGGTGGAGATGGTCCTCGGTGGTCTGGTGAACAAAGAGATTGTCAATCTCATCAACCGCCACGGTGGTTCGGCGGTTGGATTGACCGGTAAGGATGGTGATCTGATCCGCGCCCATAAAATGGTGAGGGAGCATCCGGCGACTGCAGATGAGGCGTCCAGAGTGATCGACTTTGGGCATGTGGGCGAGGTCGAGAGCATTGATGCCGCGGTGGTCGACATGCTGGTCGGGGGCAACTTCATTCCGGTGATCGCGCCGATCGGGGTGGGCCGGGATGGACACTCCTACAACATCAACGCGGATCTGGTGGCGGGGAAGATGGCGGAGGTGTTACAGGCGGAAAAGCTGATACTGCTGACCAATACCAAAGGCCTGCTGGACAGGGAGGGCAATCTTCTCTCCGGGCTCTCTGCCGCCCGGGTAGACGAGTTGATCGCTGAGGGTACGATTCACGGGGGAATGCTGCCAAAGATCGCCTGTGCACTGGACGCGGTGAAAGCGGGTGTCTCCTCCGCGCACATCATCGATGGTCGGGTGGTACATGCGGTGCTGCTGGAGCTGTTTACCGATGAAGGGGTGGGCACGCTGATCCGCCGCCGCTGACCCCGATGGCTAAGCCTATTCCACGCAGGCAGCTGATTCTCGAAGCGCTTGCCCGGGAGCTGGAGAAGAGTCCCGGCGGGCGTATTACCACTGCCGCACTGGCGCGCGCCAGCGGCGTTTCAGAGGCGGCGCTCTACCGCCATTTCTCCAGCAAGGCGAAGATGTTCGAGGGGCTGATCGAGTTCGCGGAGGAGACCGTTTTCGCGCGTATCAATCAGATCATGGAGAATGAGAAGTCGACCTCGCTGAGATGTTTCAACGTGCTCTATCTGCTGCTCGCGTTTGCGGATAGAAATCCTGGCATTACCCGGGTTCTGTTGGGGGATGCACTGGTGGGCGAACAGGCGCGCCTGCACACGCGCGTGGAGCAATTCTTCGCGCGTCTTGAGACACAGCTCAAACAGATCCTCAGAGAGTCGCGCATGCGTGAAGGGGAGCAGAGTGCGCTGGACGTTGAGCAGGCCGCAAGCCTGATGCTGGCGTTGGTGGAGGGACGGATGCAGCGATTTCTGCGTACCCGCTTCCGTGTTTCGCCGCTGGCCGAGTGGGACGGGCATTGGGGGTTGATCGAGCCGTGTCTGTTTCCCCCGGCGCCGGCCGACTAATCCGGTGTGGCAGCACGGTTCGACCGGTTACTGTGAGCCTTTCGAACTCTGTGCCAGGTAATCGCGGAAGCCGATGCGGATCTGCTCGATCTCCGGCGTGATGCAGAAATCCTTGCCGCGCGGTGAATCCTTGCACTGCAGGTCCAGGAACAGGCGCGCCCCTGGGACATCGGCATCCACGATGCGCGAGACAGCGATGGTGATGTCGTTGTCCTTCAGTGGGGCGGCGGTCATGATGATGCTGTCGGCCAGCAGCTGCAGACGGGTCGTCGCGTGTTGCCGTACATAGGACTCGGCGCGCTTCCAGAGTGCATCGCATTGGGGCTCATCTTCACAGATCACTACTGTCTCAAGCAGCGTGTTGTGGTGTTTTCTGTTCTGCTCTTCCGCCGATTCTGCAGGTGTGAGCAGATTTTTCAACTCTCTGAAGCGTTGCAGGTCGGCGTTGTGCTTATCCCTGATCTGCTCTTTGTGCTGCTCCTTGCGAATGATGTTCGCATGCGCATCTTTCAGCGCCTTGCGTGTACTCTCGATCTCTTTGAGGTAGTTGCCGGAGACGGTATGTCCCTGGCGTTCGGTGTCGGCAGCCTGCTTTTGCATTCCCGCCAGCTTCAGTTTCAGGCGATGGATGTTGGTGCGGTCAATCTGTATCGAGGTGTCTATCGAGACCAGCTTTCCATTCATCGCCATCTGTATGTCATCTTCATTGCGGAAGGTGCGAATCAACACCTGGTCCCGCTCCCGCTGTTCGGCGATGAGTCGCTGCTCCTCTGCGCGTAACCGTCTCAATTCCGCTTCCCGCGCCAACTCCTCTTCGCTCTTCGCTGCCTCTATGTGCCGGGTCTCGATGCCCCGGTCATTCAATTGTGTGCGTGCGCTTTTGACATGCTCGGGTGGCACCCGGTCGGAGTAGTACACGTTTCCCTGTTCATCCGTCCAGCGATAGGTGCGAGCAGTCAGATCCGTGCTTGCAGCGGTCAGCAGTAAAGCAAGTAGCGGTAGGCCAAAAGTTTGTCTGGTCCAGGGCATAGGTAACAAGTCGGGTCAAAGTACACTGGTCATTTTGCAAGCTTAGCGGCATTGATTTTGAAATATTTAGAATCCCATCAAGAATATGGAAAATTCCAGTGGTTATTTCTGCATCAGGGTCAACCCACTCCGTAGGCGTCGCGATAAGCTTGGATGCGCTGCAGCGCCTGCTCCGAGCCGGTACGCTCATTCAGGAAGCTGATCAGATGCTCCAGCCTGACAATCGCTGCGACCGGGATACGGTAGCGTTGTTCCACCTCCTGTATCGCGGAGATCTCCCCCTGACCACGCTCCTGACGGTCCAGCGCAATGACCACACCGGCCGGGGTGGCGCCCTGAGCCCCGATGATATCCATCGCTTCGCGCACCGCAGTTCCCGCAGTGATGACGTCATCGATGATCAGCGCACGGCCGTTCAGTGGGTGCCCTACAATGCTGCCGCCCTCACCGTGATCTTTCGCCTCTTTGCGGTTGAAAGCGTAAGGAGTATCCAGCCCATGTTGCTCGAACAGTGCGGCGCTGGTAACCGCTGCCAGTGGTATTCCCTTGTAGGCAGGACCGAACAGTACGTCGAACTGGATTCCCGAGGCGATGATCGCCTGGGCGTAAAATCGTCCCAGCCGCGCCAGACTGGCGCCGCTGTTGAACAGCCCCGCGTTGAAAAAGTATGGGCTTACGCGTCCAGACTTGAGTGTGAACTCCCCGAACTTCAGTACACCGACTTCGAGTGCGAAATCGAGAAATTCACGCTGGTAATCGTGCATTGTCAAACTCCGGTTGGGCTATGCCTGGACCAAACACGCTGTTATGGCTATCTCGGTGGTGCTCCCATTTTCTGGCTGTTTCACCGCCGACCCATTCGATTCCTCCTTGACCGACCGCTCCTGCTTGGCGGAGTTCCGGTATAGTGGAAATCAGGAGCAACACTTCACCGACCGGTAACCACCCCCATGTCGGCCTGCGCTGCGGAAGGCTGGTGCGGATTACAGCTTCACGCATGGGGTGGACGGTGAAGATATCGGCCATTCTCCTCGCTGACCAGTTGTGGTGCAAGGCATTGCTCCGGATTTCCCTGGTTGTCGCGGTCACCTCAGAGATGTCTCCAACAGCTTTCGCTGCGGTTTGTGCAAACGGCTTGCGGTCCACGCCGTTTCCGGCTGTATAATTCCGCTCTCAATCGGGCAGGATGGTGCTGCAGAGTGGAACTCCGCACATGATCTGCCACGGCAGGGCTCAGCCAATCAGCGGGGTGGATCATTCGGCAACCTGAAAGAAGCTGGAGCGAAGCGTGGCTGGCGTACCGCCAGCCACGGGTGCTTGGTATGATATTTCTTGGCTTTTCCGCCGGCCTGCCTTTTCTGCTGGTCTTCTCCACGCTCTCCGCTTGGCTTACCGATGCTGGTTTGTCGCGCACGTTGATCGGCTATTTCAGCTGGATTGGCATAACCTACTCCATCAAAGTGTTCTGGGCGCCGGTTATCGACCGCCTGCCCTTGCCCTATCTGACCGCACTCCTCGGCAAGCGCCGTAGTTGGATGCTTGTGGCGCAGATCGGTATTGCAGTGGGGCTGGTGGGGATGGCCAGTGCGGATGTGCAGCGGGAGACTACTCAGGTGGCGCTGTTCGCGCTGGTGGTGGCTTTCTGCTCCGCAACCCAGGATGTCACCATCGATGCTTACCGTATCGAGGCGGTGGACAAGCGACTGCAGGGAGCGATGGCGGCAACCTATGTGTTCGGTTATCGTCTGGCGCTGCTCGCGGCGGGTGCGGGTGCGTTTTACCTGGCGGCTTTCTCCTCCTGGCCGGTTGCCTACCTGGGAATGGCGTCTTTGATGCTGATCGGGATGGTTGCCACGCTGGTTGTCAGTGAGCCGGATCGCTCCGTCAGCACCGCAACTCGGGAACTGGAAGTGCGCGTGGAGTCGTTGGTTGGAATCAGGAACCCCAGACAGGGTCGATGGTCAAGGTTCACCGCTTGGTTCTCCGATGCGGTGATCAGCCCCTTCGTCGAGTTCTTCAACCGTAACGGTCGCTCAGCACTGGTGATCCTGCTGTTGATCGGGCTATACAAGGTCAGTGACATCACCATGGGGGTGATGGCCAACCCATTCTATCTCGATCTGGGCTTCAGTAAGATCCAGATCGCTGACGTCACCAAGATTTTCGGATTTTTCATGACCATCGCCGGGGCTGCGCTGGGGGGCCTGCTGGTGGTGCGGTACGGTATCATGCGCCCGCTGCTGCTGGGAGCGGTGATGGTGGCGTTGACCAATCTGCTGTTTGCGCTATTGGCGGTTACACCGGCCGATCTCCGGTTGCTCGCATTGGTGGTCAGCGCCGACAATCTGAGTGGTGGCATCGCGACGTCGGTTTTCGTTGCCTACCTGTCGAGTCTGACCAACAGCGCTTACACAGCGACTCAGTACGCCCTGTTCAGCTCACTGATGACGTTGCCGGCCAAGCTGCTGGGAGGCTTTTCCGGGATCATCGTCGACGGTTACGGTTACCTCTGGTTTTTTGTCTATGCGGCAGCCACCGGGATACCGGCGATACTGCTGGTGCTTTTTCTGAGCAGTGATCGGGCGGATATGCTGTCAAGTGCCCCGGTCAAGGGCGGATCATAGTGCCGGAGTTGAGCTATCTGACAGCATTTATCGTCGGTTTGCTCGGGGGTGGGCATTGCATCGGCATGTGTGGCGGTATCATTGGGGCGCTCACCCTGGGGCTGCAGCGGGAACGTCACAGAAGTATCGCTGAGATGCTCCCCTATCAGTTTGCCTACAACCTGGGTAGGGTCGTCAGCTACACCGCAGCCGGTGCACTGATGGGAGCGCTGGGTATGCTGCTGGCCGAGGTGCTGCCGCTCTACCTGGCGCAGCGGGCATTGCTGGTACTTGCCGGGCTCTTCATGTTGTTGCTTGGGCTCTATCTCTCTGGCTGGTGGCTGCTGCTGAGTCGGCTCGAAGCACTCGGTGGTCTTCTGTGGCGGCGTATCGAGCCGCTCGGCCGCAGACTCTTTCCGGTGCGAACACCCGGGCAGGCGCTGCTGCTGGGACTGGTCTGGGGCTGGATTCCCTGTGGTCTGGTCTACAGCATGCTGGTCAACGCGGTCGCAACTGGTTCGGTGCTGCGCGGTGCGTTGGTGATGCTGGCCTTTGCCTTGGGTACATTGCCAACGCTGATAACGATAGGGGTTTTGACCGGAGTGGCAGCGCGTTTGGCGGGCTCGTCCGGGTTGCGCACAGCGGCCGGAGTGTTGGTGATGTTGTTTGGTGCGGTAACTTTGTGGCGGGCGTTCTGATGGCAGCGATGCATAAGCTGATCGTTGGGGCACGAGGCTGGGACCACCCCGGATGGGTCGATGTCTTTTATCCGGCTGACCTGCCGCAAGCGTGGCGTCTGACCTACTACGCGAACGAGTTTCCTGGGGTTTTACTGCCGGAAACGCTATGGCTTTCCGCCACTCCGGCGCGGGTCGCAGGCTGGTGTGAGGAGGTGGCGGACGATTTTCTCTTCTTTCTGGAGTGCCGGGATGCATTGCGTGTCGTACCAACAGCGCGCCGGTACCAGAAACTGTTCAGATCGCACTGGGGTGGTGTTCCAGACATCGCTACTGCACTGATGCCCTCCGCAGGGATTTTTGATCTGCGCGCACTGCGCAGACGTTTCGAAGTGTTGCTGGGTTTCAGTGGGAGCGTGCTGGTACCCGCTTTTTTCCTGTCCGGGGATCCTCCCGATATTGGCCGGTTGCGCCAGGCAAAAATGCTGGCCGATATGCTTTGACCGGACAACGATGGCGTTCTCCGATGCGGGTCACAAAAGCGGCAGTGACAATACGCTTACAAGCATTCCGCTTGACCCTGATCCATTCCAAGGGGAAAATCGAAACCTTTTACTGTAACGCACAGCTCCCTATCCGATGCGTGACGATAAACCCTTGGTAACCATTCGTGGTCTGCGTTTCTTACGCGGCGACCGGGCAATTTTTGACGGAGTGGATCTCGACATACCGCGCGGCAAGGTGACCGCCATCATGGGGCCCAGCGGGACCGGCAAGACGACGCTGCTCAAATTGATCGGCGGGCAGTTGCGCCCAGCGGCCGGGACGATCAATGTGGATGGCGAGTTGGTGCATCAGCTTGCCACCCGCGACCTCTATCGACTGCGTATGCGCATGGGCATGCTGTTTCAGAGTGGCGCTTTGTTGACCGATATTTCCGTGTTCGAGAATGTCGCCTATCCACTGCGTGAGCACACTGGCCTACCGGAATCGCTGATCCGGAAACTGGTGCTGCTGAAGCTCGAAGCGGTGGGATTGCGTGGTGCACGGGATCTGATGCCGCATGAACTCTCCGGTGGGATGGCACGCCGAGTCGCGCTGGCGCGGGCGATAGCGCTTGATCCGATGATGATCATGTATGACGAACCGTTTACCGGACAGGATCCGATTTCGATGGGGGTACTGGTCAAATTGATTCGATCGCTGAATGACGCCAGCCGTCTGACCAGTATCATCGTCTCACATGATGTCCGCGAGGCTGCCCAGATTGCCGACTATATCTACCTGATCTCCAACGGAATCGTGATAGAGCATGGGGTGCCGGAAGCGATGTTGAGTTCCGCCAGCGAATGGACCAGTCAGTTTATGAACGGGTTGGCCGATGGTCCGGTCCCTTTTCACTACCCCGCGCCGGCACTGGAGCAGGATCTGATGGGGGCAGCCGGATGAGCATGCTGAGTGGGAGCGACCGATGTTAGATCTCCTCGCCCGGCTCGGGCGGATTGGTATTGGCAGTCTGGAGCAGCTGGGGCGCGGTCATTTGTTGCTGCTCTACATGGTGGTCGGTGTCGGGGAGCTGTTTACCCACCCGCGGCTGTTGTTGAAACAGCTCTATTCGGTTGGCGTGCTGTCACTGCTGATTGTCGCCATTTCCGGTACTTTCGTCGGCATGGTATTGGGTTTGCAGGGATACTATATCCTGTCGCAGTTTGGCGCCGAGCAGACTCTGGGGGTGATGGTGTCTGCGTCGTTGGTGCGGGAGCTGGGGCCGGTAGTCACGGCGTTGCTGTTTGCCGGCAGAGCCGGCTCCGCGCTGACCGCCGAGATCGGCCTGATGAAAGCAACCGAACAGTTGTCCGGTCTGGAGATGATGGCGGTCAACCCGGTCAAGCGCATTCTTACTCCACGGTTTTTCGCTGGACACATCAGCATGCCGATGCTCGCAGCGATGTTCAGCGCACTGGGCGTGATGGGAGGGTATTTTGTCGGCGTCGGATTGCTTGGGGTGGACGACGGCGCCTTTTGGTCGCAGATGCAGGCGAAAATCGATTTCGACGATGATGTTTTGAACGGTGTGATCAAGAGTCTGGTGTTCGGTTTGGTTTGCACTTGGATAGCGCTGTTTCAGGGCTACAGCGCGGTACCTACCGCGGAGGGGGTGAGTCGCGCCACCACTCGCACGGTGGTGCACTCCTCTTTAGCTGTGCTTGGACTGGATTTCATATTGACCGCACTGATGTTTGGAGAGTGAGCGGATGAACAATAACAGAATGCTGGAGATAACGGTCGGTGCCTTTATGGCACTCGGACTGCTCGCGCTGTTCTTTCTGTCGATGCAGGTGAGCAATCTGAGCGCTGCCTCCAGCGGCGGCGGATACAATGTGGAAGCTCGATTTGACAATATCGGCAGTCTGAAAGTCCGTTCTCCGGTCACTATGGCCGGGGTCAGGGTTGGAAGGGTGAGTGCGATTGATTTCGACCGCAAAACCTTCGAGGCGGTAGTGACGCTGCACATCGACTCTGACTATGAACAGGCAATCCCCGACGACACCTTCGCCAAGATTTTCACCGCGGGATTGCTGGGAGAGCAGTACATCGGACTGGATGCGGGCGGCAGCCCGAACTTTCTGGCGGAGGGAGGCAAGATCTCTCTGACCCAGTCCGCACTGGTGTTGGAAGAGATCATCGGGCAGTTTCTGTTCAGCAAGGCGGAAGAGGGTGGAAAAGTTGAATAGACGGATTTCTATAGCGTGGTTTACGGTACTTCTGCTGACTTTGGGCGGTTTGGCGCGGGCGACGATGATCGATCCATCCAATCCACTCGATCTGGTGCGCAAGACCACCGAACAGGTGTTGGACCGGATAGCTCAGCAGCGCAGTGAGTTGAATACCAACCCCGGTCGCGTGTACGAACTGGTCAATGAGCTGGTGCTGCCGCGGTTCGATTTTGAGTACATGTCGCAACTGGTGTTGGGCAAGTATTGGGCGCGTGCCAGCGTGGAGCAAAGATCTCAGTTCGTCATCGCTTTTCGTGAACTGCTGGTGCGTACCTATGCCACCACACTGCTCAATTATGCTGATCAGACGATCGAATTTCTGCCACTGCGCGTGGTGGATGGGGCGACCGATGTAACCGTAAGTACCCGGGTAGTGGGTGGGGGTGCACCACCGATTCCGATCGACTACAGCCTCGCTCTGAAAAACGGGGAGTGGAGGGTGTACGATGTCGTGATCGACAATATCAGCTTGGTTTCGCAATATCGCAGGAGCTATGCAATGCATATCAAGCGTTACCAGATGGAGGGGCTTATTGAGCAGATGAACAAACTCAATGAGCGGAATCGATGATGCAGACTGTATTCCCGCGATGAATCCCGAGCTGAGTGAGGGTGCTGTTACCCGGGCAGAGATAGTCCGGACCGGAGAGGGGCGCTTTCAGGTCTCCGGTGATCTGGTGTTTGCCACGGTTCCGGCGCTGCTACAAAAGGCAGCGCCGCTGCTGGCGCAGAGTCGGGTGGTGACGTTGGATCTTGCCGCTGTCGGCCATTGCGACAGCGCCGGGCTGGCGTTGCTGCTGGAGTGGGTGGCTACAGGTGCCAGCGTGGGACAGCGGATCAGCTTCCTCAATCTGCCCGAGGCGCTGGTTGGGATAGCCCGGCTCAGTAATGCTGAATCACTGCTGCCAACAGCGTAACCGCCACACTGATTTTTCGTTTTTCGCTTTTTTCGTTATGATACGCCGCTTCCCCGAATCGGCCTGTCCCACTCCTCTTTGCAGCTAATCACATGGATAAACTGATCATCAATGGCGGCGTCTCACTGAGTGGTGACGTGCGTGTGGCGGGTGCCAAGAATGCCGCCTTACCGATTCTTGCTGCGACGCTGCTCGCGGATGGTCTGATGACGGTCGGCAACGTACCACATCTGCACGATATCACCACGACGATGGAACTCCTGGGACGCATGGGGGTGGATCTCACGGTGGATGAGAAAATGCGCATCGAGGTCGACTCCAGCAGCATCAAAGACTTCTATGCGCCATACGAACTGGTGCGCACCATGCGTGCCTCGATACTGGTGCTGGGACCGTTGCTGGCGCGTTTCGGCCAGGCTGTTGTCTCCCTGCCGGGCGGCTGCGCGATCGGTTCCAGGCCGGTCAATCTGCACATTGACGGTCTACGGGCGATGGGGGCCAATGTAGAAGTCGAGGGCGGATATATCCGGGCGACCTCGAAGCGTTTACGGGGTGCACGCCTGGTACTGGATATCGTGACCGTTACCGGCACCGAGAACCTGATGATGGCGGCAACTCTCGCCAAGGGCGAGACGCTGATCGAAAATGCTGCGCGTGAGCCGGAGGTGGTGGATCTGGCCAACTGCCTGATTGCGATGGGCGCCAAGATTCATGGTGCGGGTAGTGATTCAATCATCATCGAAGGGGTAGAGAGTCTCTCCGGCAGCAGCTATCAGGTGTTGCCCGACCGCATCGAAACCGGTACCTATCTGGTTGCCGCAGCGATGACCGGCGGCAGCATCCGGGTGCGCAACACTCAGCCGAAACTGCTCGATGCAGTGCTGCACAAGTTGCGGGAATCAGGCGCGCAGATCGAAACCGGAGAGGACTGGATATCACTGGATATGCAAGGAAGCCGGCCGCGTGCGGTGCACGTGCATACCGCCCCTTATCCGGCGTTTCCCACCGACATGCAAGCCCAGTTCACAGCATTGAACTCGGTTGCCGAGGGAGTGGGGACGATTACCGAAACGGTATTCGAGAACCGCTTTATGCATGTCCAGGAGATGCAGCGCATGGGTGCCAGGATCAAGCTGGAGGGCAATACCGCGATCTGTGAAGGGGTCACTCGGCTGACCGGCGCGCCGGTTATGGCCACCGATCTGCGAGCCTCGGCCAGCCTGGTTTTGGCCGGTCTGGTGGCTCACGGTGAAACCGTGGTCGATCGTATCTACCACATCGATCGCGGCTACGAAAACATAGAAGAGAAGCTCGCCGCGCTGGGTGCGCAGATAAGGCGGGTACCGAGCTAGGTGTAGCGGAGCTCTGATGAATTTCGATACACCGATAACGATCGCGCTCTCCAAAGGCCGCATTTTCCAACAGACGCTACCGCTGCTGGCACATGCCGGGATCGAAGCGCTGGACGATCCCGAGAGCAGCAGAAAACTGATCCTGGAGACCAACCATCCGGCGGTCAAACTGCTGATCGTTCGTGCGACCGATGTTCCCACCTATGTACAGTGGGGTGCCGCGGATGTCGGTGTCGCGGGGAAGGATGTGCTGATTGAGCACGGCAGCGAGGGGTTGTACGAGCCGCTGGATCTGCGAATCGCCAGATGTCGGCTGATGGTGGCGGGTGTGCCGGGAGCGGACCTTGCTGGCAATCAGCTGCGTATCGCGACCAAGTATGTCACGGCTGCACGCCGCCATTTTGCGGCCAAAGGGCAACAGGTCGAGGTGATCAAACTCTATGGGTCGATGGAACTGGCACCGTTGGTGGGACTCTCTGATCTGATCGTCGACCTGGTGGAGAGTGGCAACACGCTGAAGGCGAATGGGCTGGTCCCGCTGGAGCACATCATGGAAATCAGCTCCAGGCTGGTGGTCAACAAGGCGTCCTGGAAGATGAAGCACGCCAGCGTCACCGGTCTGCTGGATAGGTTACGCGAAGCGGTGGAGAGCCGCGCTGAACAGGAGCAGCGGAAAAGTGGCTGAGATACGACAACTTTCCACCAGGGACGAGGACTTTAACAGCAGACTGGATGAGTTGCTGGCTTGGGAGTCGGTAGCGGATGAGTCGGTCGATCAGGCGGTGAGGAGCATCATTGCCGACATCCGCGAGCGCGGCGACAGTGCGCTGCTGGAGTACACCACACGTTTTGACAAGTGGCAGCCACACAGCGCGGTTCAGCTCGAGATTCCACCTGCCCGGCTGGACCAGGCCTGGCAACAGATACCGCAGGCACAGCAGCAGGCGTTGACCCATGCTGCGCAACGCATCCAGACCTATGCTGAACAGCAGAAGAGCGAATCCTGGTCCTATTCCGAAGCGGACGGCACTGTTTTGGGGCAACAGGTCACTCCATTGGACCGGGTCGGACTGTATGTTCCCGGTGGCAAGGCCGCCTACCCATCATCGGTGTTGATGAATGCGATCCCGGCCAAGGTGGCGGGGGTGCCGGAGTTGATCATGGTGGTGCCCACCCCGGGGGGTGAGCTGAACGAACTGGTGCTGGCGGCGGCTTGCATCAGCGGTGTCGATCGGGTCTTCGCAATCGGAGGGGCGCAGGCGATTGCCGCACTCGCCTATGGCACCGGGACGCTGCCGGCGGTGGACAAGATCGTGGGTCCCGGGAACATCTACGTTGCTACCGCAAAACGGGCGGTATTCGGCCATGTCGGTATCGATATGATTGCCGGACCGTCGGAAATACTGGTTTTGTGCGACGGTGCGACCAATCCCGACTGGGTTGCGATGGATCTCTTCTCGCAGGCTGAGCATGACGAGGATGCCCAGGCGATTCTGATTTCTCCCGATTATGGATTTCTGCAGCAGGTAAAAGCCAGCATTGATCGTCTGCTGCCGACACTGGAGCGTGCACCGATTGTGGCGAGTGCGCTGCAGTCGCGCGGAGCGCTGATCAGCTGTCAAGATATGGACGAGGCGTGCGCGGTGGCCAACTATATCGCACCGGAGCACCTGGAGCTGTCGGTCGCCAGTCCTGAGTTGGTGGTGCCGAAAATCCGCCATGCCGGCGCGATCTTCATGGGGCGCTACACCTCCGAACCACTGGGTGACTACTGTGCCGGACCCAATCATGTACTGCCCACTTCGCGGACCGCACGCTTCTCATCGCCGCTGGGCGTCTATGACTTTCAGAAGCGCAGCAGTCTGATCATGGTGTCGCAGTCCGCTGCAGAGAGCCTGGGCCGTACTGCATCAGTGCTGGCGCGGGGTGAAGGGTTGACTGCGCACGCCCGTTCCGCCGAGTACCGATTTCAGCGGGAGAGCTGACCGTGGAGTGCGACGGCATCGACGCGCTGGTGGCGCGCTGGGTGCGTCCCCAGCTCAGGGAGCTCACCGCTTACCCTGTGGCGGATGCCAGGGGGTTGATCAAGCTGGATGCGATGGAGAATCCTTATCGCTGGCCGGAATCGCTGCGCGAAGCGTGGCTGGACCAGCTGCGCGACGCTGAGATCAATCGCTACCCCCACCCCCAGGCGCCCGGCGTCAAGGCAGGACTGCGCCAGACCATGTCGATTCCCAATGAGATGGATCTGGTGCTGGGCAACGGTTCGGATGAGTTGATTCAGATGATCGCGATGACGCTCATCGGACCCGGCCGAAAGATTCTGTCGGTGGAACCCAGTTTCGTGATGTATCGCATGATCGCCACCTTCCTGGGGATGGAGTATCTGGGGGTTTCGCTCAAGCCCGACTTCAGCCTGGACATGGAACGGTTGCTTGACGTGATCGAAGTGCAGCAGCCGGTGCTGATCTTTCTGGCTTATCCGAACAACCCCACGGGCAATCTGTTTGCGCGCGAAGATCTCGTTCGGGTGATCGAGTCCGCGCCTGGCCTGGTGGTGATCGATGAGGCTTACGCGCCCTTTACCGACCACAGCTTTATGCCTCTGCTCGGCCGATACCCGAATCTGTTGGTGATGCGCACCGTCTCCAAAATGGGCCTGGCTGGGCTGCGCCTCGGACTGCTGGCCGGCCCCGCAGCTTGGCTGAACGAGATCGAGAAGACCCGACTGCCTTACAATATCAATGTGCTGACCCAGATCAGCGTCGAGTTTTCGCTGCGTCACCAGGCGATATTCGATCAGCAGACCCATGCAATCCGCCAGGCACGGGAAACACTGATTGCAGCACTGAGCAGGATCGAAGGGATAGAACCGATGGCCAGCGAAGCCAATTTTATCCTGGTGCGGCTGGCTGGCGGGCGCGCAGGCGCAGTGTTCGATCAGCTTCGGCAGCGGGGAGTGCTGGTGAAGAAGCTTGATGGAAGCCATCCATTGCTGGCCGATTGTCTGCGCATCACGGTAGGCACGCCCGAAGAGAATGCCGCTTTCCTGAATGCACTCAAGCCTTGAGACCTGTTGGGGAGGGTTCTCCGGGCAACTGATGCTAAAGCCGAGTAATTGAAACCCCTTCTTGCGCAGCCGCTACAGTTTCGTTACCAAGGGTCGATACCTGGGTTGACATGCCGACAACCAGCAACAAAAAACTCACCTCCCATTACTTCGTAACCGATCTCGGAATCATCGGGTGGCTGTTTGTTGCCGTCTGGAGCGGGGTGTTGGCGCTGATTCTCTATCTGGACTACCAGCGGGGGAGGGCAGCAGTCCAGGAGATCGCGCTGACCCAGGCGCATGCCCATCACAACAAGGATCTCGCTTTTCGCCAGTGGGCAACCAGCCATGGGCGTATCTATCTGCCGCAATCGGAGCTGGTGATGCCGGATGAGACCCTAGCGCATATTCCGGATCGCGACATCGTGACGCCCGGGGGGCAGGCGCTGACGCTGATCAATCCAGCGGCAATCGTGCGCCAGCTCAATGAGCGCTATGGTGCGCTGTATGGCGTTGCCGGCCATATCACCAGTCTGTCGCCAATCCGTGTGGAAAACAGCCCGGACCCCTGGGAGAGGGAAGCGCTGCAGCAGTTGGCAGGCGGGGTCGATGAGGTGATGGAAGTGACGCCGATCAACGGCGAGCCTTTCTTACGGTTGATGCGTCCGGTACGGACCGAACCAGGTTGTCTGCTCTGTCACAATGCAAGCAACATGCAGGTGAATGGTATTGCCGGCGGAGTCGGTGTGGCCATTCCGCTCGGGGAACTGATGACCAAAGAGCGGGCGAGATTTCTTACCGACTTTCTCTCCATCGGCATACTCTGGATCGGGGGGTTGGCGCTCCTGGCATACACCTTCCGGCAGCTGATCCACAACCAGCGCAAGCGCACTGAAGCAATGGATGCGCTCTCCCGCAGCGAGGCCCGCAAAACCGCCGTCGTTGAGTCAGCTATCGATTCTCTGATCACCATGGATCACCACGGAACTATCATTGAATTCAATCCAGCCGCAGAGAAAGCGTTCGGTTACAGTCGGGATCAGGTGATCGGGAGTGAGTTGGCGGAGCTGCTGATACCGCCTTCGCTGCGCGAACTGTACCGACATGGATTTCGCCGCGCGCTGAGTACGGGTACGAGTAAAGTGTTGGGGCGCAGAGTGGAGACCATCGCGATGCGCTCGGATGGCAGTGAGTTTCCAGTGGAATTGACGGTGACTCAGGTTCCGCTCGATGATCACCCCTGCTTCACCGCGTATGTGCGCGACATGACCGAGGCACGTCGTCTGGAGGAGCGTATCTCTTTCCAGTCAACACACGATGAACTGACCGGACTGCTGAATCGTGCAGAGTTCGAGCGCCGTGTAAAAACGTTGCTGGACGATTACCTGTTCAATGAGGAACATGCGATCGTGGTGTTGGATATCGATCAGTTCAAGGTGGTGAATGACATTGGCGGACATGACGCCGGCGACAGACTGTTGTGCCACATAGGTGACCTGATCCACTCCAAGACCCGGGCCGGCGACATCGTGGCGCGTCTCGGCGGTGATGAGTTCGGACTGTTGCTGGAGCAGTGTCCACTGCACAAGGCGGAGGCGGTTGGAAAAGAGCTCCTCAAGGCGATTCAGCAGAGCCGTTTCGCGTGGGAGGGGCAGCGTTTCAATGTGACTGCCAGCATTGGCATCGTGCCAGCGCATCCCAAGAACCAGTCGCTCAGCGATGTACTGAGCGCGGCCGATACTGCCTGCAACGTGGCTAAGGAGCAGGGCAGAAACCGCTCTCATCTGTTCCATCATGATGATGTCGAACTGGGGCGCAGACAGGGTGAGATGCGCTGGGTAGGCCGGATCCACAACGCTTTTGAGGAGCATCGCTTTTCACTCTATTTCCAGCATATCAAGCCGCTGGGAGAAATGATCGACGATTGTGGCTGGCACTACGAAATACTGCTGCGCATGCAGGATGAGACGGGCCAGTTCGTCCCACCGCCAGTATTTCTCGGTGCGGCAGAGCGCTATAGTTTGATGCCGACGATCGACCGCTGGGTGGTGCGCTCCACGCTCGCCTGGTTGGCAAGAACGCCCGAGCATCTGGCGCAGCTCTCGATGTGCAGTATCAATCTGTCGGGATACTCGATCACCGACGACGGCTTCCTGCGCTTTCTCACCAGCCAGTTCAGCGATTATGCGGTACCGGCCGATCGTATCTGCTTCGAGATCACCGAGACTGCGGCGGTTTCCAATCTGGCCAAAGCGGCGAAATTCATCGAGAATCTCAAAGAACAGGGGTGCCGTTTCGCGTTGGATGATTTTGGTAGCGGCATGTCCTCTTTCGCCTATCTGAAGAATCTTCCAGTCGATTTTCTCAAGATCGATGGCGCCTTCGTCAGAGATATCATGGAGGATGAGATCGATTTTGCCATGGTGCGCTCGATCAACGATATCGGCCATGTGATGGGGAAGAAGACCATCGCCGAGTTTGTGGAGAACGACGATATTCTGATGCGGTTGCGAGGCATCGGTGTCGACTTTGCCCAGGGTTATGGTGTTGCCCGTCCCGCCCCGCTGGAAGAGATAAAACGACCGGCTTTTAAAGCTGCCATCAATCTGGCTGGTTAAGCACCAGATAGACTCATTCCGGATTTTTCAGCGCAGCTATCGGAAAAGATGAAAACTTCGCTGCACTTCGATTACCGGCCTCATCAGAGTTTCAGCAACCTTCGCATCAATCCCCTGTCCTGATTCTGGGACGCTCGCTGATCACCGCTTCGAGCTTCAGCCTCTTGTCCTTACGCAAACTTTGCACCTGGACTTTGGTGCCTGGAGGTAATGCGGCTATGATCGAGAGAATCTCGAAGGTGCTGCTTGGCACGCGGTTGTCGACATGGGTGATGATGTCACCAGCCTCTATTCCAGCCTGGTCCGCAGGCCCACCCTCGAGCACTGCGGAGACCAATACACCGCGCACCTCGGGCAAACCAAACGTCGCGGCCAATTCTGGGGTGAGATCCTGGCCGGCGATACCAAGCCAACCGCGCACCACCCGACCCTGTTTCAGTATCTGATCCATCACTCCCTTGGCCAGTGCGATGGGAATCGCAAAGCCGATACCGTCCGAGCCGCCGGTTTTCGAGAAGATCGCGGTGTTGATGCCCACCAGTTCACCATAGGCGTTGATCAGCGCGCCTCCGGAGTTGCCGGGGTTGATCGCGGCATCGGTCTGGATGAAGTTCTCGAACGTGTTGATGCCGAGCTGGTTGCGACCGGTGGCGCTGACGATACCCATGGTGACGGTCTGTCCCACACCGAACGGGTTGCCGATTGCTAACACCACGTCACCCACGCGCAGGTGTTGCGAGTCCCCGACCGTGATCACCGGAAGGTTAGACTGTGCGCTTCTCAATACCGCCAGATCGGTCTCCGGATCAGTGCCTGCTATCTCCGCTGGGAAAGTGTCGCCGTTGGCAAGGACTACCCGGATTTCATCAGCCTCCTTGACGACGTGATGATTTGTCAGGATAAAGCCTTGACTGCTGATGATGACGCCTGAACCGAGACTGGTCTGGCGTTGCTCCTCTGTAGGTGAGGAGAAGCGGTCACCGAAGAAACGACGAAATACCGGTTCATCGAACAGACCCGAATGCCTCTCCAGCGTGACCTTGCTGGTGAAGATATTGACCACTGAGGGTGCGGCTGCCTCTACGGCAGCCGCATAGGAGACCGGACCCGTCTCTGCTCCCCGAAAAGTGGTCTCTGCGATGAAGCTGGGAGCCGGACGGGGATCGAGGTTACTGCCAAATTGCATGACCAGCAAGGCGGCAGCCAGACCGGCGGCAACCGAGATCAGGATGAAGCTTAGTGGCCTGAAAGAACTCATACGGATATCTGATATATAAAGCTTTTTACAAAGAACTAACCTGTGGTCAGTACAACCCCTAGGAGACTGCCCGATGGAGATTAATCCAGTGGGTGTCCGGAACAGCCACCGTTGGTCTTGCTTGCGCAGTGGTGGCGGTGCTACCCCGATGTTTAGCTCACAGTGCGAATAAAAGAGCAATCTAGCCGGTCATACCGACTGCAGACGAAGTCCATTAAGGTGAAGGTCTCTCTGGAATCTGGCATCTGCTACGATGATACGCTCTGAAAAACCGGCCTGTTTCCGAATAGACACTAATCTAGCATGCTCGGCGCTTTTTCCAGAGGGCGGTTGACGATCACTGGGGAGACGAAGATGGCGGAAGTATATGAAGTGGAGCAGTTTTGCAGCAAACTGATGAATGTGGCTGCGTTCGATGACTATTGCCCCAATGGTCTGCAAGTGGATGCCGGGAGCGGGGAGGTGCGCAGATTGGTGACCGGAGTGACTGCATGTCAGGAGCTGATCGATCGGGCAGTCGCCTGGGATGCCGATCTGCTGCTGGTGCATCATGGCTTTTTCTGGCGCGGTGAATCGTTGCCGCTGACGGGATACAAGGGGCGCAGAGTGCGCACATTGATGCAGCGGGGACTCAGCCTGATGGCATACCATCTTCCGCTCGATGCACACCCAGAACTGGGCAATAATCGACAGCTGGCGCTGTTGTTGGGTTTGAACGACGCCAATGCAATAGCGGAGACGGGCGGGTTGTTGTGGTCGGGGGCTTTGTCAGCACCACTGCCGCCGCAGCAATTGAGGCACAGGATCGCGGACCTGCTCGGTCGGGAGCCGCTCCATATCGCGGTGGACGAAGCACCGGTCGAGCGACTCTGCTGGTGTACCGGCGCTGCGCAGAATTATATCGAAACAGCAGCGCAACAGGGTGTAGACGCTTACATCTCCGGAGAAATTTCCGAGCAAACGGTGCATCTGGCGCGGGAACTCGGCATTCATTATTTCGCTGCCGGGCACCATGCCACCGAGCGCTACGGGATTCGCGCGCTGGGTGAGCATCTCGCCGATAGGTTCGGTCTGGAGCACCGCTTCATCGAAGTCGAAAACCCGGTCTGATACTCATATCATGAGTTGATTCGGTTATCTGCCCATACCGTTATTCGGGCCTTCGGGGGCGCCCGAAATCTGTCTCTCGAATAAGCACCGCTGCGGTGGGATTCCGCCTGCGGTTTGTATACCGGGATTGAGCTGAATCACGCCAACCGGTTTTACACCGGAGTGTTTCTTGACCTGTGCGGGCGCTTGTTGGAAAATGCGCCGTCTAATTGGGGTTAATATCAGCATATTCTGTACTCCTGATTTTCGCGCTGCAGCAGGAGCATGGTCTTCTGTGTGTGATATTCCAAGGTCAACCCAGACTACTCCGGGGGTCGTTAATCAATGAGCGCAGATGGCGTGGATTTAAAAAAGCGGCGGATGTTGACCGTTGCAACGAGTGTGGTCGGGGCCGTTGGCGCCGGTTATGTGGTTTATCCTTTTCTGGCCTCATGGGCACCTAGCGAGAAAGCCAAAGCGGCCGGTGCGCCGGTCGAGGCGGATATCAGCAAACTGGAACCAGGCCAGCTGCTGCGTGTGAAGTGGCGGGGCAAGCCGGTCTGGATCGTGCGTCGTACGGAAAGAAACCTCTCTGACCTGGCGAAATTGGAGGATCGTCTGACAGATCCTGCCTCTGACATGCCCCAACAGCCGGATTACTGCAAGAATCAGGCGCGTGCGCGCAAACCGGAATTCCTGGTGGCGGTCGGTATCTGTACCCATCTTGGCTGTTCCCCCACCTATCGACCGGATATGGCTCCCGCCGATCTGGGTCCGGAGTGGGTGGGCGGTTTCTTCTGTCCCTGTCATGGTTCCCGCTTCGATCTCGCAGGCCGTGTCTTCAGAGGTGTACCGGCGCCGGCAAATCTGGTTATACCACCCTATTATTACCTGTCTGACACCCGGATTCTGGTGGGTGAAGATGGAGGGGCCGCTTAATGAGCATGCTGAAATGGTTTGATGACCGCTATCCGCTGACCAAGGTGTGGAACGAACATCTGGCTCAGTACTATGCGCCGAAGAATTTCAACTTCTGGTACTTCATGGGATCGCTCGGCATGCTGGTGTTGGTCAACCAGATCCTGACCGGTGTCTGGCTGGCAATGATGTACAAGCCGGATGCCAGCCTGGCGTTCGGATCTGTCGAATACATCATGCGTGACGTCGACTGGGGCTGGCTGATCCGCTATCTGCATTCCACCGGCGCGTCGGCATTCTTTATCGTGATCTATCTGCATATGTTCCGCGGTCTGCTCTATGGCTCTTACCGCAAGCCGCGAGAGCTGCTGTGGATCATCGGTGTGGTTATCTACATCGTCATGATGGCTACAGCATTCATGGGTTACCTGCTGCCCTGGGGCCAGATGTCCTACTGGGGTGCCCAGGTGATCATCAACCTCTTCTCCGCAGTGCCGGTAGTGGGCGAGGAGCTGGGCGTCTGGATACGCGGTGACTACGTCGTCTCCGATGCCACCCTCAACCGTTTCTTCGCCCTTCATTTTCTGCTGCCGTTCCTACTGGCTGGTATCGTATTTGTGCACATCGTTGCTTTGCACAAAGTAGGCTCCAACAATCCGGACGGTGTCGAGATCAAGAAAGGACCAAAAGGCAATAGATGGAGCGAGACGGCGCCGGCTGACGGCATCCCGTTCCATCCCTACTACTCTGTCAAGGATATCGCCGGTATCGCCGGATTCCTGTTTCTGTTCGCTGCGGCAGTCTTCTTCGCGCCGGAGATGGGCGGCTATTTTCTGGAGCATCCGAACTTCGAGCCGGCCAACCCGCTGAAGACTCCGGAGCATATTGCACCGGTCTGGTACTTCACCCCGTTCTACGCCATTCTGCGCGCAGTGCCGTCGTTTGCCGGTTCCGCTTTCCCGGGCGTTGTCGCGATGGGTGCTGCGATCGTGTTGATATTCTTCCTGCCCTGGCTCGATCGCAGCCCGGTCAAGTCTATCCGCTACAAGGGTACGCTGTTCAAGGTCTGGCTGGCTATTTTTGTGGTCTCGTTCATCTTGCTCGGATGGCTTGGCGTACAGCCGGCAACCCCGGTGCTGACACTCTTGGCGCAGGTCTGCACTTTCCTCTATTTCGCGTTTTTCCTGCTGATGCCGATCTACAGCAAGATGGATAAGACCAAGCCTGTTCCGGAGAGGGTGACCAAATGAAAAAGCTGATTGTTGCACTGTTATTGGCGCTGGTTCCCCTGCTGGTGGTCGCCTCGGGTGGTGTTCATCTGGATGATGCAGATATCGACGTAGGGGATCAGGGCTCGCTACAGCGGGGAGCGAAGTATTTCGTCAACTACTGTCTAAGTTGCCACTCGGCCAAGTTTCAGCGCTTCAACCGTACCGCCAGGGATCTGGGTCTGACCGAGGATGAAGTGAAGGAGAATCTGATGTTCACCACCGACAAGATCGGTGATCCGATGAACATTGCGATGGATCCGGAAAATGCCAACTCATGGTTTGGTGTCACTCCACCGGATCTCAGCGTGATCTCCCGCGCGCGGGGTGTCGACTGGATCTACACCTATCTGCGCAGTTTCTACCTTGACGAGTCACGTCCCTTTGGTGTGAACAATATGGTGTTTCCGGATGTTGGTATGCCGCACGTACTGTGGAATCTGCAGGGTACCCGTAAAGCGGTCTTTACCGAGCATGAAGGACAGAAGGTATTCCAACGGTTCGAGCAGGTGACACCAGGCAGCATGAGTTCAGAGGAGTTTGATAGCGCGATGCGCGATTTGACCGCATTCCTGAGCTATGTCGCCGAACCAATTCAACTGGAGCGCCAACGTCTGGGAGTTCGGGTATTGCTCTTTATCGCTGTCTTCTTTGTTCTCGCCTACCTGCTGAAGAAAGAGTATTGGAAAGACGTGCATTGACGAACAACGTGGTAGAGGCAGGAGTCAGGATAGAACTGCTTCAATAGCCAGCCGAATTTTCCAAGATCCATACATCGGGGTGTACAGTTTGGGGTATACTGTACACCCCGTTTTTGTTTCCAGATCGTGTATAAAGATTATTTTGGAGTTGTTGGTATGACCGTGGTTGCGAATAAAAGATCTGTGATGACCATGTATTCTGATCCCGGCAGTCCCTACAGTCATCGTGTCCGGCTGGTTTTGGCCGAGAAAAATATCACGGTGGAGGTGTTGGATGTGGATCCTCTCAACATCTCCGACGACATTATGGATCTCAATCCCTATGGAACACTGCCCACGCTGGTGGACAGGGATCTGGTGCTGTACGAGTCGCGCATTATCATGGAGTATCTGGACGAACGTTTTCCTCATCCTCCGCTGATGCCGGTGGATCCTGTCTCGAAAGCCAGTTCACGGCTGTTTCTTCACCGTGTCGATCACGACTGGTATCGCCTCATGGACCAGATACTTGCCGGTGGCAAGCAGGCAGCCAAAGCGCGCAAGGAGCTTAGAGAGAGCCTGACGGTCACCGCACCGGTATTTGCTTCCAAGCCTTTTTTCATGAACAGCGAATTTTCATTGGTGGATTGCGCCATTGGGCCGCTGCTGTGGCGGTTACCGATGCTTGGAGTGGAGTTGCCGGCCCAGGCGAAAGCGGTAAACGATTATGCGAAGAGTCTGTTTGCCCGGCAATCGTTCAAGGACAGTCTGACTGAACTCGAGGAGGACATGCGGGAATAACCCAGCGCCGATGTTGTCATGTTGGTCACTTCCAATCGCCCCTATCTGATCCGCGCACTCTACGAGTGGCTGTTGGATAATTCACTGACACCGCATCTGTTGGTGGATGCGACAGTCGAAGGTGTGATCGTGCCGTCCCAGTATGTAGAAGAGGGGCGCATCGTGTTGAATATCACTCCTGGTGCGGTCAGGCAGCTCGATCTGGGAAATAAACTGATCAGTTTCAACGCCCGCTTCGACGGTAACCCGATGAATGTGCTGGTACCTCCTTCGGCTGTGTTGGGGATATACGCAAAAGAGAACAGGCAGGGTATGCTCTTTTTGGAAGAACGGAGCGAGCAAGGGGGCCGTGCAACACCGGATGATGGCAGCGATCCCGATCCGCCGCGCAACCGGCCGACGCTGAAGTTGATCAAATAGCCGACGAGTGGGCCAGGCGTCAGATCAGTGCAGGGTCTGTTGGTGATTTTCCCGCCGCAATGGGACGATGGAAGCGCTCGGCAGACCGAGGCTGAGTTCCTCCAGCTCGATACCGACCAGTGTGATGTGTCCATTGAGGCGCCCTACGCCCTCTTCGCTGAAATCGAAACGGAACAGCCGGCGAATGCGGATGCCTCTTCCGGTCCAGCGAATGCCGAACCGGACTAGCGCGACGGTCTGGTCGAGAAACTGCAGGCCATGCTGTCGACAGCTGGCCTCACATACGCCGATCGCAATCTCCCGTGCACGGGCGCTGTCCAGCCAGAACCAGAGTGCGGCAATCAGCAACAGGATGCCCGTAAACGTCGACATGGGTGCTATCCTAACCTTTTCACTTGCGGATGACAGCGCTTTTTAGCGACGCTTCCCGGTAACCACGGCAGGCAGGCTCGGGTTGTGCGGATGATCTTAGCATTCACCGTCGGACGTGATGCAGGAGAAGGTCTCACGACGAGCAATAGTTTTTCTATTCCGAGAAGCTGTTATGCAGCCATGTATGCGGCACGCGCGTAGTGCACTGCGTAGTGTGATTCATTCCGCGAGTGAGGATCTGATTTGGTTACTAGGAGCCTGTCTGACTTATCCGTTTGAAGCGAAAATCACCGGGGGCGAATCAAATCAGTTTATCGAACGAGGCGAATAGTGGGCCTATTTAACGAGGTCGATAAGCTGAGTTGATCGTCATCCGGGGATTTGCAGCCAAACAGTGTTAAGTCAGACAGGCTCCTAGCTATTTCATTGCAACCTCTTACTATCAGAATGGCGCGGTCAGCGGAAGGAATCCAGGGGATGAAACAGGTATGAGCAGGATTACAGTCATACATCAGGATATTACCCAGTTGGTGGTGGATGTGATCGTCAATGCAGCCAATTCCAGTCTGCTTGGTGGAGGGGGTGTCGATGGTGCGATTCACCGCGCAGCAGGCAGTGAGCTACTGGAAGCTTGCCGTAAGATAGGTGGGTGCCCGGTCGGTGAGGCGCGTATCACCAGGGCTTTTCAGTTGCCGGCCCGTTGGGTGGTGCATACTGTCGGGCCAGTCTGGAGGGGAGGCAATGACGGTGAACCCGATCTGTTGCGCAGTTGCTACCGCAGCGCTTTTGCACTGGCGCGTGAGCAGGGCGCACAAACTATTGCCTTCCCTGCGATCAGCACCGGGGTGTATGGCTATCCGAAGAGCGCCGCAGCGCGGATCGCACTCGCAGCGATGCGCGAAGCAACCGGTTTTTCGGAGATTATCGCCTGCTGTTTCAGTGCCGAAGATGCGGCACGCTATCTTGAACTCTGTCCCGAATGTTCCACTGAGGTCAATAGCTGATGCGATTGCTCGATGAAGTGCCGCTGGGGGCGCTGTTGGTGGCGGCTTTGTTGTTGGGGTTGGCGCCGCTGGTACCGGAACCGCATGTGTGGCAAAAGTTGAAAATGCTGGCGGATGGCAGCCTGACCGCTCCAATCGACATCTTCGACCTGCTGCTGCATGGGGCACCCTGGGTGCTGTTGGGGCTGAAACTCTACCGGATACGTCGTCCAGGCTAGCAAGCCTCGGTTCCTTGCCGCCTCGGCTGCCGGTCCAGTATCAGCGTGCGGGCTGCCGCAATCGATCCAGACGCAGCCGTTGGCGGTGATCGAACAACCTGTGCGATCCCAGTGAGACAGCAGCGATCGCTCCCAATCCGGTGCCGACCGTGATTAGCAGCAGTATCATGAGCTGGTATTTGGCAGCCTCCAGCGGTGGGCTTCCGGCGAGGATCTGACCGGTCATCATCCCGGGCAGGCTGACCACGCCGGCGGCCGCCATCGCGTTGATGATCGGAATCAGACCGGCACGCAGAGCACGCCGACGCAGCTCACCGATCGCCTGGTTCCAGGTGTGGCCAAGCATCAGCCGTGCCTCGATAGCGCCACGTTGCTGCCAGGCGGCCTGGGTCAGGTTGTCGAGTGCGATTGCCATCCCGGACATGGTGTTGCCCAGCATCATTCCAAGCAGTGGTATCAGGTACTGCGGGGTGTACCAGGGCTCGACATTGACCACCACATTGAGCGCCAGCAGTGTGATGCTGAACGAAGAGATGAACATCGAAAAAGTGCCAATCCCTATGCCCCAGATTCCAGAGAAACGCCGTTCCTGCCGGGCCATCACCTCGTAGCCCGCCACCGAGAGCATAAAAATCGCCAGGGCACCGATCAGCAGCGGGTTGGATTGTGCAAACAGACTCTTGAGCACCAGTCCGATCAGCGTCAGTTGGATCACGCTGCGACTGGCGGCAATCAGCAGGCGACGCTCTATGCCCAGGTGCATGCGCCAGGAGATAGCGGCCAGCGCTATCACCAGCAGTGCAGCGATGGAGAGGTCCCAAGGGCTGAGTGAAATCAGTTCCATGACTCCGTCACCAGTAGTCCGGACTCGATGCGCAAGCAGCGGTCCCCGATACGCCGCCGCTGTTGCGGATCGTGGCTGACCCAGAGCGCAGCCGCATGGTTTTCTTTCAGATAGTCCACGATCAGCGCTTCGACCCGGCCGACACTCATCTGGTCCAGGTTCGCGGTAGGCTCATCCAGCAGCAGCAGCTTCGGTTTTCCCAGCAGCAGTCGTACCAGCGCCAACCTCTGACGCTCTCCGCTCGACAGTCGGGAGATCTCCCACTGGATGGTCGCTTCGATGAAGCCGAGCGCCGTCAGCAGCTCCTGGTTCACTTCCGGCATATGATCGACCACCCGGTCAG
This sequence comes from Chromatiaceae bacterium, assembly GCA_024235215.1. GTDB lineage: Bacteria > Pseudomonadota > Gammaproteobacteria > Chromatiales > Chromatiaceae > HKST-UBA178. Next base: position 319,553 of record JACKMU010000004.1, read on the forward strand.
CCCACCAGTGGCTCTCCGCACTGAGCAGACCGGCCTGACGGCGCCATTCCGGTGCAGCCGTCAGGGATTGTTTGTTGGGCCCGATGCTGGCCTCGCCCTCGTGTGGATCCAGATCGGCGATCGCGCGCAGCAACAGTGATTTGCCGCAACCAGACGGGCCACTCAGGGTGACGCACTCGCCCGCTTCGATGGTCAGATCGATCGGTTCGAGCCCACGGCTCTTGAATTGGGTGAGCTGAAAATAGGACATCCGCACAGCGCTCTTTCGGCGCTCAGCGCCGTTGGAAGATCAGGTCCCGGACCCGATGCCCAAGCTGCTGGCCGCGTTGCTCGAATTTGGTCAGCAGCCGATAGTCCGGGCGTGGTGAATAACCGCCATCTGGTGTGCAGTTTCTGAATGCCTGGTCCGCTGCGTTCATCACCTGGAGCATATATTCCGCATACTCTTCCCAGTCGGTGGCCGCATGAAAAACACCTCCCGGACGCATTACGCGAGCTAGCTGTTCGACCAGTGCAGGCTGCAGGATGCGCCGCTTGTTGTGGCGCCGCTTATGCCAGGGATCCGGAAAAAAGAGATAGACCCCGCTCAGACTGGCATCCGCCAGCCCTTGAGTTATCACCTCCACCGCATCGTGGCGGATAATGCGGATATTGGTCAGCATGAGCTGTTCAATCTTCAGTAGCAGATGACCGATCCCGGGACGATGCATCTCCACGCCGAGATAGTTGTTGTCGGGATTGCATGCTGCCATCTGCGCCAGTGATTCACCATCGCCAAATCCAATCTCCAGGTAGATCGGTGCGCTGTTTTCAAATAACGTTTGCAGCCCCAGCCGGTTTCCGTCAAATGGGATTCCGAAGTCCGGCCATAGCTGCTCGAAGGCGCGTTGCTGCCCTTGCGTCAAACGCCCTTCACGCAGCACATAGCTGCGAATCCTGCGATGGTGGGAATTGGCTTCAGACATTGGTTCTGGAACTCTCCACCGGTAAGGGTTCCGGAGCTCGCTGATCGGTAAATGATTCCACAATGTGGCGTTCCGGACGGATTCTACACTAAACTTCGAGCTTCACGCATAACCATAAGAATCTCACTGATTGACAGGAGCGGGACGTTGAGCGAATGGAATGAAGACATCATTTCTCCAGAAAGCGTTGCTACCATCGATAGCATGTTCATCGAGCGAGTGCGCCGATCGGGAGATCGCCCAGCCTATAAGAGCTACGAACGTGAACAGAACGGCTGGATCGAGTACAGCTGGCAGCAGATGGCCGTACAGGTTGCCCGTTGGCAGAGCGCGCTGGCGCACGAATCACTCCATCCTGGTGACCGGGTGGCGCTACTGCTGCGCAACTGTCCACAATGGGTGATGTTCGACCAGGCCAGTCTGGGGTTGGGTCTGGTGGTTGTGCCGCTCTACACCGATGATCGTGCTGAGAATATCGCCTATATCCTGAACGATGCGGCAGTGAAGTTGTTGCTGGTGCAGGATGCCGGACGCTGGAAAAGGCTCGCACCCATACTGGGGGAGAGCCGCTTCCTCAGCCGGGTGCTGCTGTTGGACGCCGGACCCGATGCCCAACAGCTGGCGGACAGTGATGAGCGTATACGCCTGGTCTCCAACTGGCTGCCGGAGCGTGAGGGTGCCCTGCGCAGACGCAAGGGCGGCAACCCGCACGAGTTAGCGTCGATCGTCTACACTTCAGGCACGACGGGTCGCCCCAAGGGAGTGATGCTGAGTCACCACAACATGCTGTCGGTGGCGCACGGGGGGGTGGCCGTAGTCGACTGTTATCGGGAGGATGTGTTCCTCTCATTTCTGCCTTTGTCGCACACCCTGGAGCGCACCGCCGGCTATTATCTTCCTGTCATGACCGGTTCCATGGTTGCCTATTCGCGCTCCGTGGGACAACTCGCGCAGGATCTGCAGATCATCCGGCCGACCGTTATGATTGCAGTGCCGAGAATATTCGAGCGAGTCTACGGGCGCCTGAAAGAGCAACTCTCGAGCCAATCGGTCGTGGCCCGATGGCTCTTCACGTTGGCCATCAGTGTGGGGTGGCGGCGTTTCCTGGTGCAGCAGCGGAGAGCAGGCTGGAGCCCGCAACTGCTGCTCTGGCGGTTGCTGCAGCGATTGGTAGCCAGCAAGGTGCTGGAGAAGCTCGGCGGGCGGTTGCGAGTAGCGGTGAGTGGCGGTGCGCCACTCTCACCCGAGATTGCCAGGGTGTTTATCGGACTCGGTTTGCCGCTGTTGCAGGGATACGGATTGACGGAAACCAGCCCTGTGATCAGCATCAACCCGCTGGAGAATAACGAGCCTGCCAGCGTCGGTATCCCGCTGCGTAAAATCAAGGTGAAAATCGGGGAGGATAACGAACTGCTGGTACAGAGTCCGGGAGTGATGCTGGGCTACTGGAACAACCATGCCGCAACGCGTGCGATGATCGATGCCGAGGGCTGGCTGCATACTGGAGATCAAGCACGAATAGAGGGTGAACACCTGTATATAACGGGAAGAATCAAAGACATACTTGTACTCTCGAATGGTGAGAAGGTGCCGCCGGGTGACATGGAGCTGGCGATAGCGTTGGATCCGTTGGTATCGCAGGTGCTCGTGGTGGGTGAAGGGCGCCCCTATCTGACAGCGCTGCTGGTACTGGATGCCGAATTCTGGCCCGGGCTGGCCCAGGAGTGTGGGCTGAATCCGATGGATCCGGCCGGTCTCAACAACCCGAGACTGGTGGCGGTGGTGCTGAAGCATATCAAAAACTCGCTCAGCGGTTTTCCCGGCTTTGCCAAGATTCGCCGGATCACACTGCTGCTGGAGCCCTGGACCATCGACAACGATCTGCTGACGCCAACCCTCAAGGTCAAGCGCGCCAAAGTGTTGCAGCGTTACGCAGCGGAAGTCGACCGGATGTATGAAGATGGTCTCACTGCTTGACGGGTGTCTGCGAAAACCCCGAATATTCTGTGATGTATTCTGCGCCTTGGTGCGGAACACGGCGGAACATTATCGGGCGGGCGTTTACTTTCCGGGAACTTAATCGCTATACTCTGCGGGCTGCCAAGTGTTGCAGGCTGATATCAAAAGCGGGTGTAGTTCAATGGCAGAACGGTAGCTTCCCAAGCTGCACACGAGGGTTCGATTCCCTTCACCCGCTCCAATATCCAAGCAAACTCATAGCTCTATTCATTTCTGTCGACGAAGATACTGATACTTCCCTGTAGGGCCGCCCGGCCCCGCCCTCCCTGGCGGGTCGTTCGCGGCGCTGCTTTTGTCCACTGGACAAAAGATCGCCGCTCACCCCAAGCTGCACACGAGGGTTCGATTCCCTTCACCCGCTCCAAAACCTGTATCTTTACCAGGTAAGATCTGGTTTAGTGGGCTCCAAAAGCAGTGATGGATTTCTTTGCCAATCTGTACCTGTTTCCGGAGGAGATCCTTTTCTGGTCCATTTTTCGAGTATGAAAAAACCCGCTAAAGAAAATCTTAGCGGGTCTAAATACGGATTGAGTGCTACTTTGGACTAAACGGATGTGAATCGTTTGTATCCAATACCGGCAAGGCTCAGGCTTATCAAAACCAAGATCGCTGGTTCAGGAACATTTGATGTGTCGTCCGTGCTTGTAAGGCGAAAATTGTTGAATACCCAAGCACCTCCATTCGGATCACTACCAGTTGTCGAAACCTCCAGGCGCATTCCCAGAGAACTCCAAGATGATGCGATAGCATTACTCAGGATTGTGGTTATATCAAAACTAAAGACATCCCCAACTGCCATTCCGACGGTGCTGAAGCTACCAACAGAACCGACCGCTGTTTGTTGATAGTCGGAAACATCTTCAGCGTTGTTAGCTTGGTATGCGACAACATTTATATCGCCATCAAATGGGAAATCATTGCCCCCTGGAAATAATCCACCTGGCTGGAACACATCGAAAGTCACGAAGGCTGGACCGGCAGAGAGACCGGTAAGATTGTACTCTGACAAGCCTCTAACCTCCTCACAGGCCGATCCACCGAACTCACCTACTTCTGCCAGACCAGCTGGATTTCCAAAAGCGCCTCCGGTGTTTGAATGAAAATGAGTACCGGTCGCTGTCTGAACACCTCCGGAACAGCTACTTGCCACTGCGAACGTAAAGCCATTGGTGATTAATGTGGAATGCGCAGAGAAACTCATTCCCAGACAGATACTTCCCAATATTATTTTAATGGATTTACTTTTCATAATTCCCTATACCCCTTCCTCTATATTAATTACAACTATCCAATCTTCCTGTCAGAAGCAACAGTCAAAAAAGCACAATTTATACCAGTTTATTATTTTGTCTATATATCAATAAGTAAATATAAAAGCATGAATAGATTCGATTGAATATGTAAAATTTTCTGACATCAATTGTCTTCGTGTGGTGGATGAAACAGGGTGTACACCACCGGTATCAACAGCAGGGTGATCAGTGTGGAAGCGGTGAGGCCGCCAATCACTACCCGCGCCAGTGGCGCCTGAGCATCTGCGCCCTCCCCGATACCCAGCGCGAGCGGCAACAGGCCCAATATCGTGGTGAGCGTGGTCATGAGAATCGGCCGCAGGCGCCGCCGACCTGCCTCCACCAGGGCGTCATGCGTACTCAATCCGCTATGGCGCAGCTGGCCAGCCTGGTCCACCAGCAGAATGGCATTGTTCACGACGATACCACCCAGCATGATGCAACCGATGGCCGACTGCAGGTTGAGCGTCGTGTCGGTCAGAAACAGTGTCAGGATCACGCCAATGGCCGCCAGCGGTACGGACAACATCACGATCAGAGGGTCACGCAGGGATTCGTATTGCGCTGCCAGCACCATGTAGACCAGCAACAGCGACAGGCCCAGTGAAACGACCATCTCGGCAAACGCTTTCTGCTGCTCTTCATAGTTGCCTGCCACCACCAGGTCATACGCCGGTGGTCGGGCGATACGGCCGAGCCGCTGCTGCACATCCGCCGCTACCGAACCAAGATCCCGACCCGAAACGTTGGCAGTGACTGTCACCAGCCGCTGCCGGTCCTTGCGTTCGATAGTCACCGGTCCCTCGCCACCGGACGTCGTCACCAGGTTGCTTAGGGCAATATTTTCGTTGTTGGGGGCCTGCACCGTGAGATCGAGGATCTCGTCGATGGAGCGGTGCTCCGCATCCTCCAGTTGCACCAGAATACGGTAAGAGTTGCCCTCTACCCGGTACTCGCCCGCCTTCGAACCGGCCACGGCGGTTTCGATGACCGTGAGCAGGTCGCGCACGCTTAGGCCAAGATCGGCTGCCTTGGCGCGATCGATGTGGATCTCCTGTTGGGGGATGCCGCTTTCCCGACTCAGTTCCACATCGGTGACACCCTCAATATCACGAATACCATTGGCCACCTGCCCGGCCAACAGGTTCAGCATGTCCAAATCGAACCCGCGCACTTCCACGGTTATCCCTTGGGTCGTGGTCAGCAGGCGTTCCAGCAGAAACTGTCCCTGTGGTGCACGTGTGCGGATCTTCATGCCCGGCACCTTCCCATCGAGTCGTTTGCGCAGGTCATCGGCGATCGCCTGATTGGAGCGCTCCCGTTCGGCTGCCGGCAGGAGCGACAGGTTGATATCCACCCGTGCTTTGGCATCCCCTCGGGTACCGGAAGCCATGACACTGGTCACGGAAGAGACAGCCTCCGGCACCAATGGATAAACCATGCTCTCGAGCACTCGCGCCTGTTGGTCGATCAGATCGAGACGCGTACCCACCTCCATCTCACCACTGATGCGTACCTCGCCCTCGTCGCTCGGCGGCAGAAACTCGGTGCCGATATATGGGCCAAGCAGCAGCACGGCGGCAAACAGCGCGACCGACCCGGTGACCGTCAGCAGGCGATGCCTCAAGGCGAGGGTCAGCAGATCGCGGTAGCTGTTGTTGAGACCCTCAAGGAGGCCACCTTCCCCGGTGGGTGTGGTTGACGCTTCCGCCTTCACCCGTGCCGATCGATCCGAGCTGAGGGATAACAGAGCAACCGATCCCAGAAACTTGGATGCCAGCATCGGCAACAGTGCCAGGGCGACCAGCAGTGCGCACAGTAGTGAAAACATCACCACGTAGGCGAGTTCTTTGAACAGTTCGCCGCTGACCCCTCTGACGAAGATCAGTGGCAGAAAGATGACTAGCGTGGTCAGGGTGCCAGCGATGACGGCGGAAGTAACTTCGCGTGTCCCCTCGATGGCGGCAGGGGCAGGTGCCTGCCCCTGCTCCTGCAGACGCCGGAAGATGTTCTCCAGCACCACTACCGAGCTGTCTACCATCATGCCAACGCCTAAGGCCAGACCGCCCAGCGTCATCAGATTGATGGTGAAGCCACTGAAATAGAGCAACGCAAAGGTGGCGATGATGGAGATGGGAATGGATAGTGAGATCACCAGGGTGCTGCGCAGGTTGCGCAGGAAGAACAGCAGTACCAGTACGGCCAAACTACCGCCGTAGAGCACCGACAGGGAGACATTGGCAATGGAGCGCTGGATGAAATTGCCCTGATTCGTTACCGGAACGACCCTGATATTGGGGAATTCCCGATTGACCCGTTCAACCTCTGTCAGCACCGCCTTAGCGACCTCCACGGTGTTGGCCTCGGGCTGTTTGCGGATGGCAACGCGCAACCCCGGCTCCTGGTTGACCCGGATGATGCGGTTCAGCTTCTCATAGGTATCCCTGACGCGGGCGACCTGGCCGAGGGTGACCACTGTTCCCTCGTGGCGTGATATCACCGTGTCACTGATCTGTTCCAGTGAGGCGAACTCGGCTGGTGCTCGTAGTGTAACCTCGTGGCGGCCCTGCTGGATCTTGCCGGCGGGACGGTCGAGATTGGCATCGCGAATTGCGTCCAGCACCGTATCCAGTGACAGACCGAAGGCCTGGATCTTGGTGGGATCAAGCTCCACACGCACTTCGCGATTGAATCCCCCCCATGGATCAACCTGGGCAACACCCGGAATACGCGCGAAACGGTAGCGGATCTGGTTCTCCACGATCTGCGTCAACTCGACCGGATCGAGTGCACTGGAGATGCCCAGAATCACCACGGGATAAGTATCCACATCGAACTTGCTGACCCGTGGTCCCACCACGTCATCCGGCAGTTCGTTGATCTCATCTTCCAACGTGGCCCGGACATCCACAGCCACGGCATCGATCGACGTGCCCCAGCCAAAGCTGACCTTGACACTGCTGTTGCCCTCGTAGGAGGTGGAGCTGAGCTCCTCCACCCCGGGGACAGTTGCCACGATCTCCTCAACGATCTGGGTGACCAACTGCTCCATGACGATGGGATCGGCCCCCTCGTACTGAGTGCGAACCGTCAGTGTGGGCAGCTCAATTGCTGGTAACAGGTCGATCTGCAAGCGGCTCAGGGCGATGAGGCCGAGCACCACCATCATCAGGGTCACCATACTGGCGAAAACCGGTCGGCGAACGCTGGCACGGGCGAGATTCATGGGAGCCTTTGCTGATCAGTGGCCAACACAGCGGAACCGTCCATGAGCAGTTGCTGACCCAGCACCACCACCCGCCCCTGCAATCCCTCCCCGGTGACCTGCAGGCGTTCGTCCTGGCGAATACCGGGCTGCACCGGATGCCAGCTCACGCTACTGCCGTCCGGTGACAGGACGAACACACCGTCCGCCCCGTCACGGCGGGTCAACGCCTGAAAAGGGATGACGGTCACCTCATTCATGTTGGTGAGCACAACCTTGGCCCGCACGAACATACCGGGCTTGAGCCTGAGATCACCATTGCTGACCTGGACTTCTATGCGTGCCTGGCGGGTTGTTGCCCGAAACACCGGGGCAATATGTTCGATGACGCCGGAGAATTCCCGCTCGGGATAGGCATCGGTGGTCAGCGCAACCTGCTGACCAGCCTGCAAACCGGCGTACTGCTTCTCCGTTACATGAATGACCGCGGTAATCGGGTTCAGGCTCACGATCTTCAGCAGCTGGGTGTTGGCGCTGACGGTCTCACCCTCATCCACGTAGCGTTCGGCAACCACGCGATTCCTGTCATCGACATGCCAGTCCGCGATGACTTCGGTATAGCCCAACCTGATGCGCGCGGTTTCCAGCTCCGATTCCGCACGCGCCAGTTGTGCCGCGCTGACCTGGACGTGGGCCTGTTTTGCCAATTGGTCCGCCTGGGCCACATCCCGCTGTGCGGCGGAGCTGACTCCGCGCGCGCTCAATTGATCGATGCGCTTGAGTTCACGCTCGGCAATCGCCAACAGACTTTTGGCCTCCGCCAGATTGGCTTTGGCCACCTTCACTTCAGCCTCGGCCTGGGTCACCGCCTGCATGTATTCAGCGTTATCCAGCCTGGCAACCACCTGACCACGTGCGACGCTGTCGCCCAGGTCCACAGAAAGACGCTCAACGATACCGCTGACTTTGGGGGCAGCGATGAATTCGGCATAGGCCTCGAGTGTGCCGCTGAACGCCCGCTCCAACGCAATCGGCCCGGTCTCTATCGGTGCTGTCACCACGGGTGCCGGACGCGCATCCTTTTTGTCGCGATGGGTGGTGTCCTGTAGCGTTCCGAGACGACTGCTTATCTCCCAGCCCGACCAGGCCATAGCAACCAGCAACAGAGAAGACACAATGAGACGCGATGGCTTCATCGGATACCATTCGAAAAGTGATCTGCAGTGGAATATCCTACTTTGGAGGTGGGGCGTCAAACCCTGTCGCAAGTGCCGCAACAGCAGGTGTTCGTCGTCAACTGCCGTCAGGAAGCACCGGCTCCGGATACGGAATGTACCGACAGCTGATGTGCCATTCGGGGCGGCAACGAGCTGGATTCCCGTGCTGTAGTCGACCACCAGCCATGCTATTCAGCGTAAAACCGCTGCCTTAGTGTGGCTGAGTTCCTTCCATTTCCGGTTTAACATTGAATCCCAGTGAACAGTTTGCTTTACGAGGAGAGGTGAATGGATGAAATGACAAGATTGCGGCTCGAGGCTGCCGCTTTCAGGGGATTGATCGGTCACCTGCGGGAGCGCACGGACGTGCAGAATATCGATATCATGAACCTGGCCGGTTTCTGCCGTAACTGCCTGTCCAAGTGGTACAAGGCAGCCGCCGATGCACAGGGAGTGGAGCTGTCCAAAGAGGCGGCGCTGGAGGCTGTTTACGGCATGCCGTACAGCGAGTGGAAGAGCAAATACCAAAAAGAGGCGACTGAAGAGCAGCTGCGAGCATTCGAGCAGACCAAACCGCTGCATGCGAAGATCAGTGGTCACACCTGAGCATGCCAGCTGAGGAGTTCGGGTCGGTCGGACCTGGCAGCGGCAAGCCAGGTTTGGGTGGTGGCTTCACCGCCGCGGCTGGGTATCGTGCGCGTTGATATCGGCCACTTTCCGGTCGTACTCCTGCTGACTGATTTCGTTCTTATCCAGGCGTTGTTTGAGTGACTTCAACAATAACTCTCTGGAGAGTGGATTCCGGTTCCTGGACCTGGCCCAGGTGATCGCAAATGCAATGCCGCCCAATGCTGACCCCCAGAAAGCGATCATTGCCCAGACACCGAATTCGGCCATTTCCATGATCCTGGTCTCTCATCTGGTTGTTGTTTGCAGGCGCCTGAACCTGCCGAGGATTGTGGAATCCAGCCCGTTCCGGCCATAATTGCACAGGTTGCTACCGGCTGCAGTATAGCTGCGCTAAGGCTGCTCAGCCAATTATACCAAGAGCGATTCCAACAGCGGGATGATGAGTCATGGAACTTGATCAGGTTGCGCAAACAGTGCTCGCTATCGGGCTCATGATCATCATGTTCGGTATCGGCCTCTCGCTCAGCAAAGCGGATTTCATTGCCGTGTTGAAATTTCCCAGAGCAGTTGCCGCGGGACTCACAGCGCAGTTCCTGGGATTACCACTGGCTGCGCTGATTATCACTCAGCTGTTCCAGCTCTCTCCCGAATTCGCCCTCGGGTTCATGATCATTGCCACCAGTCCGGGTGGCGCCACGTCCAACCTGTTCAGTTTCCTGATGCGCGGCGATGTCGCACTCTCCGTCTCGCTCACCGCTATTGCAACCGTACTGTCGCTGTTTACCATACCGGTGGTGCTGGCTTACGCCAGCCAGCTGCTGCTGCAGAACAGCCAGCTGGTTGCGCTGCCGATCGGGCGAATCTTCTTTCCGCTGCTCTTTCTGGTGCTGCTGCCGCTGATTCTGGGGATGTTGATCAGGAGCAGAAAACCCGGCTGGGCTGCCGGGTTGCAGCGGCCGACCGCGTCGCTTTCGGTGCTGTTGCTGATTTTCACCGTCTGCTATGTGTTTTATCTCGAGCAGGAGCGATTTATCACCTACGGCGGTCAGCTCGGGTGGATCGTCAGCCTGTTTTTCCTCACCGCCACGCTGCTTGGGTTTCTTGTGGCTAAAGCCGCCCGACTCGATCTTCGGCAGCAGAAAACGGTAGTGATAGAGGTTGGGATTCAGAATGGTGTGCAGGCGATATTCATCGCAACCAGTCCGCTGATGTTCGCCGATCCGGTTTTGGCAGTGCCTGCGGTGCTCTACAGCATATTGATGTATCTCTATATATTTGTACTTTTTATTGTATTGAAGTTTCTCAGGTTGTAATTCAGTGTGCTGGCCACACTGCACCCTTTCCAGATTAAGTGGGATGTTGACCAGTTTTTCTCGCAGTGTTTGGCTGCCGCTTCGGCTATACTGACCGGAAACGCCCAATTCCGGCGGTGATAGTGGAAATGTGAGGCGGTGTTTCGTATTCTTTCATCAAGATGTCTGTATTAGGCAGGTGTTGTTGGTATGACGGACCAGAAAAGTGCGCCGGGTATCGATCCAGAAGATACAGTGTTGCAGCAACAGTTTGTACGTGCCGTCACCTCTTTTGAAGCCATCATCCTCAGCCAGATCGATATCAAGAACAAACTGGCTGACCGGCTTAACTACAGTATTCGAGCAGGTATCATTATTCTCGGCTTTGTCGCAATCTCCATCCTGATACTGCTGTTGACCCTTTCATCGCAGATCAACCGGATCTCCGGAGTGGTGAATGAGATGAATCGGGATTTCCAGGCGGTGGCCGCCAATATGGCACATATCAACGGGTACATCGGCTCGATGGATAGGCGGGTTGCGCTGCTCAACAGCATCAATAGTCAAACTGCGGTAATGGATGAAGGCATGGCAAGCATCGCCACGGACCTGGAGGCGATGCGAACCGCGGTTGACGAGATTGGCCATCACCTTACCCAAGTGCGCGGCAATGTGGGAAACATCGCGGTATCCATGGACAGGATGGATGTCGAAGTGATGAACATGAGCCTCGAAATGCACCGCATGGGGGGTGCTTCCCGCAGTATCAATAAGATGTTGCCATTCCTGCCCTAGCCTGGCGTAGCGGAGATCGATTGTGGCGGAAGATGTCAGACGCTTGGTGATAAGCACGGTTGGCCGGCTCGGTCGGGAGACCCAGCTGCATCTCGATGAAAGATACCGCCATTTCTGGGTCACCAATCTGCTGATTATCATCATTTCCATTCTGCTGATCGTCGTTGCCATCTTCAACGTCTACTACATACGGGTGTTGTATCAGGACCTGAACGGGATCGTGTTCAATATGGATTCCATGCACACCCATCTGCGTGTGGTGAAGGGGAGCATGGATGAGATAACCCACAGAGTCGAATCCTTTGACCGCCATATGGCCAATATGGACGAGATAAACAGGCACACCTCTTCCATGTCGGATTCTCTGCCACGTATAGCGAATGCAATGCGTGACATGTCGGGAGAGGTACACGCGATCAGAAACGAAATGGCGGTTCTGCAAGGGTCGATGATCAGTATCGATCAGCGGGTCGTCCACATGATTGGCGGTGTGGCCAGCATGCGTGAAAATGTGCACCAGATCGCCCGCCCAATGGGAGTGATGAATCCATTCCTGCCCTGAGACACGATCTTTGGGACCAAAATTTTTTTCCGAATCCCCACTATCGCAACGTAGAAGGTTGCCAAAGAATTGCTTGGGCAAGCCTAAAATAATCTACCACGCGGGCTATTCGCAACAGCAACTCCCTGGGCAAAGTCCAGGTTGTTCAGTAGGTTTGTTTCCCGCAAATATTATTAACAGGTAACTACTCATACCGATATGGGGTGGGGTTGTTACAATTCATCGTTGCTCTTCTGGGGGGAGAGATTTCTCTCATCTGACGCTGTGGTGGAACTCCGGATCAAAAATTTTTTCGCTCTCTTCTGGATCGGAGGATTACTGCAGTCCGGATTAATGATCGCGGATGAACTGGATGCCAATATTGAGGTTGATGTAGACAATCAGCTTGTCTCTTTATCGGTGGAAAATGTTTCACTGGAGAGAGTGATAAACACGATTGCCGAAAAAGCCGGTATCAAAGCGATGGTGATGGGGGAGTCGGAGCAGACAATCAGGGCTTCTTTGAGAAAAGAACCAATAATTCACGCGATTCAGCAACTTAGCAAGAATGCTGCAATCGTTCAAAAATGCCGTAGGACCGATTTATCGGCGCAATGCGCGGTAGAACTATACATCTACGTATTGAAGGATGGTCAGCACCCAGAAAGTGCAGAGGGAAGGGATTTCGACTCTCACCTCTTTGAGGTCGATGAGCCAATAAGTACGCCGCCAGGCATGGTCTATGAAGGTGTATTTTTTGATCGGGAGTTAACAGCGGACGAGGTACTGCTGCTGGCAAAACGGGCAGATGAAAAATCGATCGAACTGTTGGGAAAAAATCTTGGTAGACACAGTGATCCGGAGATTCGCAAATTGATCGTCACCATGCTGGGTGAAATTGGCAACGAACAGATATTGGCGGCACTGGAAGCCGGACTCGGTGACGAAGAGAGAAGTATACGCATCTATGTGATTCAGACCTTGGGCCGGGTTGATAGCCCAAATGCCACGAGAAGTATCGGTCAGGTGTTGTATAGCGACCCCGATCCTGGAGTTCGTCTGCTTGCGGTCAACACCCTGGCCGATCAAGCCGACGAAACAGCCAACATTTTTCTTGAAGCCGCTACCAGAGATGACAATGCATTGGTTCGGGAGACTGCAGCCCATCTGCTTGAACAGCAGCACTAGGAGCCTGTCGGACTATGGATGTTTCTACTGCGGAAGTGGGAGAGCGGTCCAAATTTTCCCCGATTTTCGTTATATAGGCCCACTATGCGCCTCAAATCGGGAACCATTTGGCCTCGTTCTTCCACTCCCTCGCTACGATCCCCCATAGTCCGACAGGCTCCTAGGTTTCCCTGAACGAACGAGCATCGCTCACTCAGTCAAAATCCCAATCGAGGGTCCAGCCAGCCGCGACCATATTCTCCCGGATATTCAATTTCGCCTCAATTTCCTGTCCCGGATGTACCTCGATAGGTGGATCGACCGGCCAGTGCCAGTTGTACCAGTGGCCACCGGGATAATTGGGGTAGTTGGAGAGCCAAACATCATCCCATAGTTGTGCTTTGAAGTAGCCGACAAAGCCTTGCAGTACACCCGCGCAATGGATCTCGAATCTGCAGGGGATACGCTTCAGCCGCGCCACAGGTGTCAGGTTGAAAGCGACATCCTCCATCACATGGGCTTTGGCCAGCTCCTTGGGTAGTGCGTACAAAGGGTGCAGGACTGCGTTCGGCTGACAGGGCAGATCGATGGCGGCACGCAGATCCAGACCGAAATACGCTTTCGAGAAGACTCCGCGAAATTCATCGCGATACTCTACCGGCACCAGATAGGTTGTCAGGTGTTGGGGTAGAATCCGACCACCGGGCTTGAGATTGCCGGCAGCGAAGCCGCTGACGCATTCGACGATATTCTCATCGGTACCGAATTCACCGATCAGTTCGTTGATGACGATATCCACTGGTTCGGGCAGTACTACCTCCCGTATATCGGCTTCGATCAGGTCGATCTTATCAGCCGCCCCGTTGGCCGCCACCACGCGTTGCGCCAGCCAGAGCGAGTTTGGCCGGTTGTCGATCGCGTAGACGCGGCGGGCGCCACACTGCACGGCCATCAGTGCAAGTATTCCCAAGCCGGTTCCGAGATCGGCCACCAAATCGCCCGGTCGAACGGCACGCCGGATGGCTTCCCGATAACGCGCCATACGCAACCGGTCCGCCAGCATCTCCTGATAGTAGACCGCAGGATGGTTTGCCCGACTGAGGTTGTTTATATCCATTTTTCGATTTCAGTCCTGAACGGATGAATGCGAGCGTTGAATTTACAGCTTCCCGCCGCAGCAGTAACATGGGTTGCAGTAAGCATATCGCAGGACAGACGGTCGGCGGCTACACAGGCGGTCATCCATTTGGGGAGTAGATTTTGGCAGATCTCAAGACGCTTTCGTTGGAACAATTCGAACCCTGCCTCATGCAACAGTTTGTCGTTACACCCAAGGAACATAAGCCTTTCCATCTTCAATTGATCGCAGTCGACAAACGCGGAGATTTCGACCCGGATTTTGCTGACCGCCAGGCGTTCTCGCTGATCTTTCGTGGACCCTACGAACCGGTTTTACCACAACAGATCTGGTCTCTGGCTCATGAAGCTTTCGGTGCGTTGGATATCTTCCTGGTTCCGATCGGGCCGGATAAAAAGGGGATGCGCTACGAGGCGGTGTTTACCTGATTGTCTGAACCCGTTTGCCAGCCGGGTGGATAGATTGGCGTCAGTCCTTCGGGTATCCAGTGCATCAACTGGTAGACACCCACCTCTCCAACCACCGTAAAGCCCAGGCGCTGGTAGAGCCGTTTGGCTGGATTCTGTGCTTCGACATGGAGGCTGATGTATTTGCGCGATCTATCTGCTTCCGCCATCAGTTCCCGCACCAATCCACTGCCGATGCCATGTCCCCGATAGGCGGTCAGTAGGGCGATATCCATCAGCCGGATCTCGTTGTTCATGCGGGCGATATAGAGACGACCGATCTCCTCGCCCTCTTTGATGATGAGCCGGTAGCTGGCATCCGGGTAGTACTTGAGGTAGTGATGGTGCTGGGCCTGAAACTGCCACTGCAGGAAATGATCCTTCTGCGCTTGGCTCCAGTCAGGGATCATCGCCATCTCGTCGCGACGCGAAGCTGCGTAAACACGTGCTAGAAACGCCAGATCCCCGTCGGTGAATTCCCTCAGCTCGATGCCGGGTAGCGCGGTTCGGCTCATCGACTCAGACCCGACACGTCGATCCCATAACAACTAGCTCCGTGGTGGGTAGATACCTTGCAGGGCAATGATGAAGCTCAACCCCAGATAGGGCTGCATGTTGTCGTGAGACTGATTGCCCCCGGTGTTGCCAATCGCCGCTGCTGCCAAATCGCCCAGGGTGCCAGCGGCGGGGCTGCCATACATGGGGGCATTGCCCAGTCCACGCGTCGAGGTGGGATTGGCCACCTCCGCGCTGGGGAAGCCCTGCATGACATGGTTGTGCTGAGGCATCTGCGCCTCGGAGAGGGTCACACTGGTGACCCCCACCCGTTCACCGAGCCGCCGGTCCGTCAGTCCCGGACCCCGCCCCGGATG
Source organism: Chromatiaceae bacterium (assembly GCA_024235215.1). GTDB lineage: Bacteria > Pseudomonadota > Gammaproteobacteria > Chromatiales > Chromatiaceae > HKST-UBA178. The sequence continues at coordinate 335,132 of JACKMU010000004.1, forward strand.
CATGGCGGCCCTCCCCTGCAGGTTGGGCAGTGCCGTGGTCGAGCGTCCGTCACCGCCATAGGTGGTACCGATCAGAGAGAACAGGGCTGTGTTTTGGGCGATCGGCAACAACTGTCCGTTGCAGAAGGCGTAGCCGCGCGGAGCGAAGTTACCGGCGAAAATCTTGATTTCAGCGACGAATGGCTCTGACATATCAGACTCCTTCAGTTACGCGACGGGTAGATGCCAAATAGCGCGATAATGTAGTTGACACAGAGTGTCGGCATCAGGTTGGTGTGCGGCTGACTTCCGCCGGTGTTCCCGATGGCCTGGCCGTTCAACGGCTGCAGCGTGCCGGTACCGCCGTAGAGCGAACTGCCGGTGGACTTTGCGGTGATCCGTCCCAACGGGCTCCTGGCGTCCGCCGGGTCGTCCGAGGCCATCAGGGTGTGACTATGTGGCGGCAGTTGGGTGGAGCTCACGGTCACCGTTTCCGTTCCGGACTTCTGAGCGATTGGCCGTGAGCTAAGACCCGGACCTGCTCCTTGATGAATGGGGATGCGTCCGCGCAGGTCGGGCAGGCCGAATGTAGTGCGCCCGTCACCGCCGTAGAGGGTTCCCAGCAGGCTGAACAGGGCGTCGTTCTGGCTCACTGCCAATAGTTGACCGTCACAAAAAGCGTGTCCCACCGGGGCGAAGTTGCCCGCAAAAATCCTGATCTCACCAACATATGGCTCTGACATTTTCTCTCTCCGCGATGTTCATGCCTGGCTCAGTTCCGGGACGGAAACAAACCCTGCAGAGCGATGCAATAGTTGACGACCAGATAGGGTTGCATGTTGTTGTGCCCCTGGCCTGCGCCTGTGTTAGCGACAGAACTGGGGTGCAGGCTCACCAGGTTGTTCGGCGCAGCGTAAGGTGTAATGGAACTGCCGCCCCGGCCGCCACCGACATCGGTATTTGCCAACAGATTACCATTCTGTGTTGTGCTGGCTGCGGTGCTGATGGTGACTCCTTTCACAGGGACATGCGTGTGCTGGGGTATCTCTCCTGGAGTGAGTGCATGCGTCTCTTCACCACCGCGTTGCCCCAGAGTGATGCCGTCGCCCGCATGCAGGGGCGTGCGTCCACGCAAATCGGGCAGCGCGAAACTGGTCCGGCCGTCACCACCGTAGGTGTTTCCGAGCAGAGAGTAGAGTGATTGATTCTGATTGATGGGCAGGATCTGCCCATCACACAAGGCCCAGCCGCGTGGCGAAAAGTTGAAGCCGAAGATTCTGACTTCGGCCAGGAAGGGTTCAGACATGAGTGTACCTCCTGTTCATTGATTCTTCGTTCCGTTTAAGCCATGGCCTGTCTGCGGCTCAGCCCAACCCCGAGCAGACTGGCAAGCAACAGCAACAGTGTTTCCGGCTCGGGTACCGCTGCAGACGGGTCGTTGACCGTGAACGTGACGAAGGCGTTGAGGTAGTTCGAGCTACCCAGTGCCAAGTCAAAGACACGGGCCTCCAGGGTGGTGGGGCCTGCACCGAAATTGGCGAGCAGAGCAGCATGGCTCATGGACTGCGACCCGGTGTTGATCAATGTATCGAAGATGTTCAGTAATATGCCGCTCTCGTAGATTTCAACGGTGAGCGCTTCGAACCCGGGGATCAGGGAGTTGATACCCAGATCAGCGTCACTCACGCTCAGAGCAAAGTCTATATCATTTCCGAACGGGGTGGCGGAGAAGGCGTTGATCACCGGATCGGCGTTATTGTAGGAGACGGTTAAGCTATCCGTATTTCCCCCCAGACCGGTCAGATCTTCGTTGATCTCGACTTGCCAGGTGGCGCTGTCAGTGGTGTTGGTCAGGCCGGAATTCTGGATCGCAACGGCGATGTTCACGCCATCCGCTGTCATGCTGCCGGCCAACGGGGTGCCGCCGGTGGTCCAGTCGAAGGTGAGGAAATCCTCACCGTCGGAGCGGCCGGCACCGAGGTTGTTGGACTGAACCGCGCCACCACTGGTGGTGACCGATAGTGCCCCCGCACTGTAAGACTTGTCGCTGCCTGCATCCACCAGTGGATCAACCGCACTGATCAGAGAGTTGACCGAGTTGATGGCCACCGGCAGGCTGCCACAGCTTGGGTCCGGACAGCGGATAGCCTCGGTATTTTGAAAGGGGGTATTGACGATCGTGCCACCCCCGATATCGACGGGGACAACAGAGGTGTATATATCGATGAAGTGGTTACCTGCGCCGGGTTCGAAATTTCCTGACCAGGTGTAGCCGAAGAAATCCCCTGGTGCACCGCCGGGACTGGTGAACTGGATGGTGGGTACCGGAGCGCCGGGATAGGCGAAGTGGTCGCTTTGATTCTGGTCATAGATGAAAGGTGTACCGCCATCGAACCCCTCCATCGGCACCTGGATCCGGAAGGAGTTTCCCGGCGCCTGCAGATTGGCTTCGTAGAAATTCAGTCCGTTGATGGTGGTGGCCGTGCTATTGACCGTTGCCGTATCGTAAGTGGTATGAATCACATACTTACCGCCGGTCTGCAGCCCGGCTTCGTCCAGCGGAGGGGGACCGGGAGGACCAGTCCAGGTCCCTACCTGTATCAGGTTGACGGGTACAGACCAGGCCGGGCTGGCAGCCATGGTCAGGCTGGCGAGTATGGCAAGGGCAATGATTTTTGTTTTCATACTGGATAGTCCCGAAAAGTCCGTGCTTATTTGAGCAGGCTGAAGTCCGCCACGTAAAACTGTCTGCGAACGTTGGCGGTGGTTGGTTTTATGTAGATACCGAACGATCCGATACTTGCGCTTTCGGCAATATAGAGACCTGCTGGCAGGATAGTGTTGATGCTGCCACTGAACACCAATGAAAACTGTTCGAGTTCAGTCGTTGATGGGCGTTCCAGAACTCTGATCAATGTCACTTTGGAGGAGTGATTGGTTTCCACTCCCGAGAGTGTAAACCTCGTTTTCAACAATACTAAGAAATCCTCCCGCGTGAAGTCGTTATCCACAGCATCCAATTCTGCAATAGCGCTCAGAACGGTCTGGGGGGTAAACAACGAGACAACGACTGCGGAACAGCACTCAGCTAAAAATTTTCGGCGATCGTGCATTATCCTAGGCTCCCTTCAAATTCAGGCAAAAACATATAAATCCAGTAGGAATTTTTGGCAATCGTCCGCAGTTGAGTACTCGATTGAAGCAACAACTGGCCCTATATTTCCGGACACCCGGTAAATATCCTTTATTTCAAGCATATACCAGGCCAGAAGATAACTTGTTTTTATGAATCAATAGAATATCGGGATCGTGCGCGAATCGAGTTGACTGAATTGTAAAGTTTACTGACACTCTCGATCGTTTTCATTCGGTTTTGATCCCGGTGCATTGCAGATCCCCGCAATGAACGGGCACTGCGCTGGGCGCCATGATCCGACCTGCTATGAGTGCTGGTCCGATTTGATTGCCAACTATTAAATTTCAGCCCCAAAGAATCCAGCCTGCATAGCACTCAAACTCCACGGCTTATCAAATCGCGCATCCAATCGTTTACTGGCGCATCGATCACCAGGTGTATCCGGTCCTGTGTGCCACGATTATTGACACTGTGCAGATCAGAGAGACGAAGATACCAGCACTCACCGGCAGCCATATCCACCCGTTTCCCATTGAGTTTAAACTCCACCTCCGGGCTGGTGGCCAGCGGAATATGTAACCGCACCGCTCCCTCTTCCATCGCAAGATCATGGTCACGGTGTTCCCGGATAATGGATCCCGGTGTCAGTTTCATCAGTCGTACGGCGTATATCTCACATGAGAAGCATTGCAGTACCTGTTTAAAGTAACTGCATCTCTCAAGATAATGGGTATCCACGAAATCGCTGCAGCCCGGATCAGAGTAGATCATCCTGATGGGGTGTTCTGCTCCTCTGGGAGATCTCAGTGGCACCACCATCCATTCACCCTGGTAATTCTGGCGTACAAAATGGTCTATCCAGGCGGCATTTTCAATTTGCTGCAGGTCTTTACACAGTAAAGATGGGTCGAACGATAGCGGCAGTTTTACTCTGTCTTGAGTTGACATTCAAACTGAGAATGCAAGGCTTCTCCGGTATCGGATAGCACGCTTCTCTCTCTGCGCAGTTGGCTGATGCTGGTGTTGAGTGCCGTTATCTCATTGTTCAGATTAGCCTCCCTGGCTGCGGACAGACGCTGAAAATCGTTAAACTCGATTCGTTCCACAAAATGGGCGCCGATGCCAATGAGTGCAGCAAGCGCGGCGCTGATGCTCCAAACCCACGGGACCCGGCTGTTATGCTTGCGCATGGGCCCCACCCCTTTTGCTTATCCAGGATCTGCGAGTCAAAAAAGGCCTTTCCGGTACACACTTTTGGTCTCTTGCAGACGTCCCATCCTCAGCCGTTGTTTTTGGACACACGATGCAATCTGCAGACATAAAATGTGTTGAACCAACAGAATAGGAAATACAGCATCGCTTTGCCAGCACTTGTGCCCTTCGCTGGGGTAGCGCTGCGTTGCAGGATTCAATGGAGATTTCGGGTGTGACATTGTTCGGGTTACCGCCATTAAACTATTATGAACAGGAGAATCGATCAATTTCTTGGATAGGGTTCTGACAGATAAATGCGGGCACTTTACCAATCAAAAGATGCTGTCGAAGCGCAACTGCTGAAAGATTATCTCGCCGGGTATCGCATCCAGACCCTGGTGCATGGGGAGTTTATGTGTGGCGCTGCCGGTGAGCTGCCTGTACAGCCTTTTCCGGAGCTCTGGGTATTGGAAGAGCGGGATTTCGAACGGGCCAAGGCACTGGTAGAGCATTTCCTGTCGTTGGACGTCAGCGGGAGCGCATGGCGGTGTGCCAGCTGCGGTGAGCTGAATGAGGCGCAGTTTCATCTCTGCTGGAGCTGCAGTGCGCTGCAGCAATGAAAAGGTTGCCAACGGCGGATAGTCTCAGAGTCAAAATAGGCTCAGGTGCCACGCGTATCCTGGATCGAACGATAAACGCAAGCAGATAGGAAAACGGGATGGGAAAAGTGATCAAAGTGGTTGGATGGGGGCTTGGCGTGCTGCTTCTGCTGGTACTGGCAGCGGCGGTGATTCTGCCCCAGGTGGTTGACCCAAACGACTACAAAGATGAAATCATCGCGAAGGTAAAAGAGCAGACCGGGCGCGATCTGATCATCGATGGTCGGATAGCGCTTTCGGTTTTTCCCTGGCTTGGTGTTGAGACAGGTGCCATCACCCTGGGTAATGCGCAAGGTTTTGACGGGAAAGCGTTTGCAGCGGTCAAAAGTGCCACTGTACGGGTCAAATTGATGCCGCTGTTGAGCCGCAAACTGGAGGTTGACACGGTTGGACTGAAAGGGCTGGAACTGAATCTGGTACGCCGGAAGGATGGTATCAGCAACTGGGATGATCTGGCAGGCGCCGGTCAATCCGGAGTGCCTGTGGAGAGGACATCCCAGTCAGGCGGGGGCGAGCAGGGCGGCGAAAGCGCCGGTTTGGCAGGAATCTCCATCGGCGGCATCGAGATCAGTGATGCGGGCATCGACTGGGACGACCGCAGCACGGGTCAGCACATTGTGATCGAGCAGTTCCAACTCAGCAGCGGTCCGGTGATGTCCGGAAAACCGGTGGATCTGCAGTTGGGGCTGTTGCTTCGAAGCGAGGAACCGGCGGTCAACACCACACTCGGCGTCAGCGGAGTTCTGCTGCTCGATGAGGCAGACGGTGTGATCGAAATGCGCGATTTACGTATCAGCGCCACTAGCAAGGGGGAGATGTTGCCTGGCGGTGCACTCAACGCCATTCTGGAGGCAGCTGTGCACGCTACATTGGATGGGTCGAAGGTCGACATCACCGGGCTCAAGCTAAACGCGGGTGAACTCAATCTCAGCGGTCAGTTGCATGGTCAGGATCTGCAGCGGCAACCGGTATTCAGTGGCCATCTCGAACTCGCCGATCTCAATCTGCGTCAGTGGATGGTTGATCAGGCAATGACTCCGCCGTCGATGACGGATCCTGAGACCTTGCGGCGGATCGGCGCCAGCCTGGATCTCAGTGTCGCGGCCGGGGCAACCCGGCTGGAGAATTTGCTGGTCAGGTTGGATGAGAGTCGGCTCACCGGCAACGTCACGCTGCGTGGCAGCGCGGTAGGGTTTGATCTGACTCTGGACACGCTAGATCTGGATCGGTATCTGCCGGCATCCGACAGTAAAGGGGAAGCAGAAAAGAGATCCCAGTCCGGGAAGCGGAACGAACAAGGCAACGCAACAGACGAGGAGGGACTGTTGCCGGTTGAGACCCTGCGTCAACTGAAATTGAATGGGACGCTCAATGTGGGTCGTCTGATCATCAACAGGCTGCTGGCTGAGCAGCTGAAACTGACATTGAAGGCAGGTAATGGAGAGCTGGAACTCGACCAGCAGGTGGGTATGTTCTATCAGGGTGACTTCAAGGGGAAGAGTCGCATCGACGTGCGTGGCAAGAGCCCGATAACGCGCGTCATCGGGGACGCCAATAATATCCAGGTGGGGCCGCTGCTGAATGACCTCGCCGGACAGGATAAATTGCTCGGGAAAGGGCGGTTCAGCTTCGATCTCACTACCCGGGGCAACAGTGTCGACGCGTTCAGACGATCGCTCGACGGCAAGCTCGATTTCCGCTTTGAGAACGGCGCTGTGAAAGGTTTCAACGTCGCCAGGTCGATTCGCGAGGCCAAGGCACGGCTTGCAGGAAAACCTCTTCCTTCCGGCAAAGAACCGTTGCAGACTGATTTTTCGGAGTTGAGCGGTTCCGGTGTGGTTCGCAAAGGTACGCTCAACAATCAGGATCTGCTGGCTAAATCGCCCTTTCTGCGTGTCAATGGAGCGGGTGATATCAATCTGGTTACGGAAAGCCTGGACTACACGGTGGAGGGGGTGATCGTCAATACCGCGAAAGGACAAGGCGGAGAGGGATTGGACGATCTGCAGGGGGTGAAGATTCCGGTTCACCTGAGTGGTTCTCTGGCCGCGCCGCGTTACAGCATCAATTGGGAGAAGGTGTTACTGGAGAGCCAGAAAGGGAAGGTCAGAGAGAAGATTCAGGAGAAGATCGAAGAGAAACTGAAAGGCGGAAAGCTGCCCGGACAGCTTCAGGATGCGCTGAAAGGTCTGTTTAATTGACTTCGATGAATCACCATATATCAAGCGATAACGGTGGGTGATAGACTTATTGTGATTGGCGCATTGAGGACCAATCGGGAATTAGGGTGGCGGTTGACGCCATCATGGTTGCAATGATCTCCAGGCTTGCGGGCAGTTCTACCGGCTCGCGCAGAAGCGGTTTTCGACTCGGGTATTTTAGAGTAAAGGATAGGACGAAGATGATGAAACGCAACTTTGTAAAGTTGGTGTTGCTGACGATGGTGTTGGGTGTGGCTTCGGGTTGTGCCACGACCGATCATATGAAACAGATGCAGGCGGACATTCAGGCGGCGCAGGAGCGGGCGGATGCCGCATTGGCCGCGGCCAAGGCGGCAGATTCTCGGGCAACCGCCGCGATGGATGCGGCCACAGCCGCGCAGAATCAGGCGGACGACTGCTCTGAGCGCTGCAATCGTGTCATGAGCAAGGCGATGTCCAAATAATGCAGTAACGCCTCTCTCCAGGACGGCGGATTGGCTGCCGTTCTGGAGTGTCAAAATCGCAGTGGGCTGGTCGATCACAGCACCGTTTAGGGAGTGACAGGCACCGGAATGCCACTGTGGCTCAATGCCGTCTCCACCAGTTCGTCCCAGTCGATGTTCGGACGCCGTGACCCGAGGGCATTGTTGACCAGGGATTGCAGACGGGTAATATCCACGCCGCTCTCCAGTTGTTGCTCACTCAACGGCTGGTGCGCTTCCATATAGAGGCGCCCGGCCGCCCAACCGAATTTGTACGGTTCATTGATGATACGCACCGGTGTGTGCACTGGCACACGCGGAAAGAGCTTCTCGATATCTTCCGGATAGAGCCGGATGCAGCCGTGGCTGACCCGCATGCCCACACCGAATGGTTTGTTGGTTCCATGCAGCAGATAGCCTGGCAGCGCCAGATAGATAGCGTATGCCCCGAGTGGATTGTCGGGTCCCGGTGGGATGACCGCCGGCAGTATGTCCCCCTGCTCCCGGTGTTCGATGCGAATCGACTCCGGCGGCGTCCAAGTGGGGTCGGGTTTTTTGCTGGTCACCCGGGTCTGGGTGACAGGCGTCTCCCACCCTTCCCGACCGATACCGAGTGGATAGGTGATCACCCTGTTCTCCCCTTTGGGATAGTAGTAGAGTCGCAGCTCCGCCAGGTTGATTACAATGCCTTCGCGCGGTCCTGGTGGCAACAGAAACTGGGTCGGCAGGATGATCTCGATTCCCTCTCCCGGCAGCCAGGGATCGACACCGGGGTTGGCTTCGCTGATCTCGAGAAAGCCAAGATCGTTGGCGCGCGCGATATCGGAAAGGGTGTCCTCATAGCGGCTGGTGATGCTGGAGAGCTCGCCCACGAGATCAACACCCGGCAGCGGCAGCGGAAACTCGCGGGCCATCCCGGTCAACGGTGCGGTCAGGCAGAAGATCATCCAACAGGTCAGCAGGTGTCGCAGCATGGTCAGGCCCAAAATTTTTAGCCTATTGTCGCATATTCCCGTACTCCAGGTGAGCCGCGACATGCACTGGACAGCGAAGTGAATACAGATGATTTTGCGGCGTGCCTGATAGCTTGGCATAGCCGTCACGGTCGCAAGCATCTTCCCTGGCAGCAGAACCCGACCACCTATCGTGTCTGGATCTCCGAGATCATGCTACAGCAGACTCAGGTGGCTACCGTGATCCCCTACTACCACCGCTTCATCGCCAGTTTCCCCAATGTGCTCCAGCTGGCCGAGGCCAAGCTGGATGACGTGCTGCACCACTGGTCGGGGCTGGGTTACTACGCCCGCGCCAGGAATCTGCACCGGGCAGCTTGCCTGATCAGAGAGCGACACGCGGGATGCGTTCCGGAGTCGTTCGAAGCACTGATTGCGCTGCCTGGTATCGGTCGCTCGACCGCCGGCGCGGTGCTCTCACTCGCACTGGGCCAGCGCCACCCGATACTCGATGGCAACGTCAAGCGCGTACTGACACGTTGTTTCGCACTGGCTGGTTGGCCGGGAGAGGCGGCAGTAGCGCGGCGACTCTGGGGATTGGCGGAGCGGTTGACACCGGTACAGCAGGTGGCGACCTACAATCAAGCGCTGATGGATCTCGGGGCCAGTGTCTGCACGCGCACCAATCCCACTTGCGGCGTCTGCCCGTTGAACACCCGCTGCCAGGGGTTTGCCAAGGGTGAGCCGAGCCGCTATCCAGAAACCAAACCACGAAAGAGTGTGCCGTTGAAACAGGTGCGTATGCTGTTGTTGTACCGCGGAGAGGGGGTGTTGCTGCTGGAAAAACGTCCACCCAGCGGTATCTGGGGTGGTCTCTGGAGTCTGCCGGAGTGCGCTCTGGAGCGCGATCCGGCGGACTTCTGCGCAACTCACCTCGGAGTGCAGGTGGAAGCGCTGTACCCACTGCCCCGGCGCCGCCACACCTTCACCCATTTTCAGTTGGAGATACACCCGCTGGCAGCACGGATCAAAAACTGTGCGGATTCAGTGTTGGATGGGAGCGATCGACTCTGGTATAACACCGCTCAACCCGGGCGCCTGGGCATGGCTGCCCCGGTGGCACGAATGATAGAAGCGTATCGCGCGTTAACGACAGGAGATAATGCATGAGCCGTATGGTCAACTGTGTGAAGCTGAGCCGGGAAGCGGAGGGACTGGAGCGCATCACCTATCCGGGTGAACTGGGCCGACGCATTTTCGAAAACGTCTCCAAAGAGGCCTGGCAGATGTGGCTGAAGCAGCAGACTATCCTGATCAACGAATACCGGCTGAGCCCGATCGACCCGAAAGCGCGTAAGTACCTGGAAGAGCAGATGGAGCAGTTCTTTTTCGGCGAAGGAGCCGAAATGCCGGAACCCTTTAAGCCCCTGGGCTGAATTTTTCCGGTTTGTGCTTGACTCAAACCCCTGGCCCCGCTTTAATACGCCTCTCTCCTGAGGCCAGGTAGCTCAGTCGGTAGAGCAGGGGACTGAAAATCCCCGTGTCGGCAGTTCGATTCTGTCCCTGGCCACCAATAAAATCAAACACTTACGATCAATTTTCTGCCAGTTACAAAAGCCCTTGCGGGAGTTTTGCGGGACCTAGCTAACGCTTAGTCGCCGCAAAACCACCAGTTCAGGCTTTCCTTCGCCCCGATCACACACACTATTAGCCGCGTCGATTAGTCGCGATAACTCCGCGGCTGAATAATGTGTGGTGATGCGTCCCGACCGGTGCCCCAGCAGATCCTGGCGGTCTTCGAAGCTTACTCCGGCAGCGCGTAATCTGCGGCCAAAAGTGTGCTTCAGATCGTGGACCCTGACATCGGGTAAACCAGCTCTGTTTCTTGCGCGTAACCAGGCGCCATTCAACATCCGTGTGGTTGGCTTGCCATAGTAGGCGAAAACATTCGTGGGGTGCTTTCCACGTTGGTCGTCGACTACCGACACTGCGGTTTGATTCATCACGATCAGCCGGTCATCTCCATTCTTGATGTGCTGCCCTGGAATGATGAATACCGACGTATCCAGTTCCGGCACTTTTACCTCCCAATCCCATCGAAGGTTGCAAATCTCGTTGTCTCGGCAACCGGTGTTGATCCCGAACAACGCCATCTGCGCCAAGTGTCTCGGAAGTTCCTTGAGCAAGCTGTCCTGCTCCTTCCAACTTAGCGGGTGGGGTTGCCGTTTGTTGGTATCGGGTAGCAGTTTGATCTTTGGTGCTGCAAGCAACCAGGTCATGCCGTATTCATCGATCCACTCAGTCGCTGCAAGATTGAGAATACGCCGTACAACCTTCAAACCGTGGTTGATGGTTCCGATAGCTGCACATTCCTTGTGCCGGTGTTCGATCCATGGCTGCAAGGTCCCAATGTGGAGTCTGTCGAGTGGCGTTCCGCCGATCCAGGGCATCAGGAGTTTCAAACGCCCGATGTCACTGGAAATACTGCGTTTATGCTGGTGCTCCAGCACGAACTTGGCTGCTGCCTGCTCGAAAGTCCGCATGGGTCTTACCCCATAGACCTGAGCTTGCCGGGTCTCTTCGATCAGTCTTGCGAGGAAGTGCTCAGCTTCTTCGAGTCGATCCGTGCCAGTGCTCTGGCAAACTCGCCGCCCGCCGATGCGTTTGTCGATGTGCCAGAGACCGGCGCGCTTGATGAGCCCCGGTATCTTTTTGCGTCCCATAGTTGGTCTCCTTTTCGTTGACCGGGACGCCCGTTGCGGGATTTATACTGATCCACCCAGGCATCCAAATCAAGCCGGTCGAACGCAATCCCTTGCTCACCGATGGGTATCTGAACCAGGTACGGTCGAACTTCGCTGTTGAACCGATTTCTGTCCATGCCGGTGTAAAAGGGTGCATCCCGTAGACGGATAAGGCGGGGTAGCAGCGGTTGGGGGTGGCTCGCCCATTGTGGCGTTCTGTCTGTCATGACCCTTATGAGCGGAAACAGTCTTTTCGGTCGCTCCTCGAAATACCTGGTCGGTGATGTGTTCCAGCAGGTGAGTAAGCGCGATGAATGAGTTCTTGAAGGTTCTGCATGCTTGTTTTTAACCGTAGAGTATCTGCCAATCGTCCAGAATGGATACGTTGCAGTCATTTACACTCTGCTTCTTGGCTAAAAACATTAGCACGGAAAAAATTTTCCCGGCAAAGGCTAAATGTTTAGCAAACTGGTAAGCGCTGGAGAGAGACTGACCGACAGACGCCAGCCAGGACGTGAAGTCTCGGTAGTATCAGATACGCAATAAGGTAGGTAAAGTTGGGTCAGGCGTGGGGAGTGATTCGCCGAGTCAGATCATCTCCCCCTTGAACACCACGACACCACAGATTCTAGCCTGTTCTTCGATCTCGATAATGCGTTCAGGCCAATCCGGATTGAGCGCCTTCAGGTATTTTCGACCACCCTCGATGATCAGCTGTTTGAACGTGGCTTCATTGGCATCTTCCAGTTTGACGACGACATATTTACCGCTTTCCGCCTCGACCTGGGGGTCGACGAAGATGAGGTCCCCGTTGCCGAACTTGGTCTCCATGCTGGCCCCTTTGACGCGCAGCACGAAACTGCCCGGACTGCAGGAGACGGGGCAGGGCAGAACGTTTTCTGCAATCCGTTTTTCGGAATATTGAGAAATAACAGGGATTTCACAGGCTTGAGCCCAGGAGACCAATGGACAGAGCGTAACGACTTTTGCCAGGTTAGTCGTACTGGACATTGAATGGACGGGTTTCTGGACATCAGCGGTTTCCTCTGCCTTGATCGAGAGATCCCAGCTCGACAGATCGACAGCCACCGTCTGTTCGCCCGCATAGACCCTGCGCCTGACCGACCGAACTTTCTCGTTGCCGGATGCGGTGACCACCATGTCATGCGGTTCATCCATCCAGCCTTCCGGTTTGCCCAATCCCTTTTCCAGTTTGGCGGTCAGTTCGTTTCCCAATCCCCTCGGATTGCCACTCTGCGTGAGCATCCTGCGTCGTACCTGGCTCAGATAGGACTCACTGGTCCCGGCCAACTGGGCTACTTTGGTTGCCGAACCCGCTTCCGCGATCAGAATCTCGAGATTATTTAGACGAATTTGTTCACGTTGTCTTTTCATAAACACGACTAAGTAGCTTGCCTGGTTAGAATTTAGCAGACTGATAAGAATTTTCAAGAAAAATCGGCTTGTTAGCCCATTTTGCCGCTGCTAGAGTTTAGCATCATGGAGCTGAAACACTTTCTGCAAATGTCCAGTAAACGAGAACGCGCAGAGGTGGCCTGCGTCTGTAACAACTCGGTAGCCTATCTCTACCAGATCGCCGGCAAACATCGTTGCGCGAGCCCCCAGATGGCGATCCGCATCGAGCACTTTACCCGCAGAGTGGCCGCTAGGTCTGATGGCCGATTGGAAGCGGTTCCCCGTGAATCCCTGGTGCGACATCCCGAGATTTTCCTCGAGATGAATCCCGAGGTGTAGGGGCACGTGGAACAGAGGCCTGATTTCAACGAATCCTCTTCGCCATTGCATACAGACAACACTCTTGTTGATCATCAATTTGTGGTCATCGACGTTGCTGATATCAAACCCTACGCGTACAACCCGCGCCGTGGCGAGAACCCCGAATACGATCGTATTAAGGACTCGATACGTGCCGGAGGAATGGACCAGCCGCTGATCGTGACCCAACGACCCGGCGAAACGGACTATACGCTACATGCCGGTGGCAACACCCGGTTGCGGATCTACAAAGCGCTGTACCAGGAGACCGGTGCCGAGCGTTTTCGCACAGTGACCTGTGTATATCGACCATGGACTCGGGAGACCGACGTGTTGCTGGCCCACCTGCGGGAGAACGATCTGCGCGGCGATCTCAGTTTCATCGATAAGGCGTTGGCGGTTCGGGATGCGAAACGATTGCTTCAACAGGAGCAGGGACCAGGAATCATCACGCAGACAGAGCTTGCTGATGTACTGCGCGAGCGTGGCTACGCCTTGAGTCAGGGCCTGATCTCGCAGATGGAGTACAGCACCGAGCGGCTCTTTCCAGTGTTGCCCACAGCACTGAACAGTGGGCTGGGTCGACCCCAGGTGGAACGGATCCGTCAACTGGATCGGGCTGTCCGCGCGCTCTGGCTGGACCGTTCGGTGGATACAGAGGAGGAGTTCGACCAGGTGTTTACCGCACTTTGCCTCCGTTACGACGGTCCGGAGTGGGATATCGGGAATCTGCGACGTGCCCTGGAAGCGGAGATCGCCGAACGTGCCGAAGTGAACATTCAAGCGGTGAGCATGGTACTGGAAGGTTACCTGACCGGCCGGCGCGGTACCGAGGCCGGCTCGGATTGGCTCACTCTTGAAGAAGAGACTCTGCAGGAAGCCTTGCAGGAGGACCCCGATGCGGCACACGAACCCCGATCCAGCTTAGCTGGCTCAGCATCGAGCCAACCTCGATCCCTCGGCAGAGATGATCTGGAAACCCGTGATGTGGATTGCGCACCGGAGATCCCGCGTGAACCTTCGGCCGTTCAGCCATTGGAGCGCAGCTCCGATGAAACGATGGATGGCACCTCGGAATCCGAGTCTCCTGGTGTCGGGATCACCGAGGCGGCGACCTTACCGAGACCGGCCGATCGCAAGTCACTGCGCGCCCGGGCCTGGACCCTGGCCAGCCGTTTGGCTCAGCGCAACGGGCTGAGCGATCTGATACAGCCGCTGTCCGGTCAGGGACTAGGTTTTCTGCTGAGCGATGTGCCCGATCCCGCCCTCGTCGATCAACTCGATGAGGAGAAGCTGGCGCAGCTCTCCATGGTCTGGTGGCACCTTGCCGCGGCGGCTGAGATGACCGTCGCACCGGTTGATCAGCTGCTGCCAAGTCTCGATGACGAATCGATATTGCGGCGAGCTCTCGAGGAGCAAGATGCCGGCCTGCTCTTTTCCAGTGTCTGGACCCTGGATCCGGGCCACATGGGTTATCGCCTCTGGCGCCGGCTCGATGAGCGGGATTGGCGTGACCTCATCGATCTGATGGAGACCTACCGCGGCTTGCATCACTTAGCGGAGACCTCCGGTGAGCCGCTCTGGTCATGAACACGACCGCGGGGACCAAAGAGTCGGAACTGGTCATGGCGGTCTTGCTGTATGCGATTCGATGCCTTGCCGAGGGTGACACTCATGCGCTGCGCGGTATGCACTTCGGTCCGGAGGAGGTTGCCGCGTTACGAGATATCAACCTGGCCGACCTGTACCGGGCAGGAACTCTGCAGGCGCATTGCCTCCATATACGCCTCAACCGGAACGTCTACTGGCCGATGCTGGCGCATCTGCGCCGTGAACGCGAGAACGAAGCGGTACAGCGAGACCTGATCCAGGCCGATGCGCCATTGGAGATGATGAACAACCTGTTCGGTATGGGGCCACGGGAGTATACGCGGCTGCGACGGCTGCTGACTGCTGATCCCACGATCGGCAGGCCACCTGAGCCGGATGAGGCGACCTCGCACGCCTTGTGGCGTGCCTGGTCCGAGCGCACGCAACAGAGCCCGACTGCTTGTCTGACGCCGGAAGACTATTTCGCCTTGTGTGCGGAAACGGGTGCTTCGATGCGCGCCGTGTGGAACCTGACCCAGCGCTGGGATAAGTATGGTGACCCATCAGCAGAAGGTGAGAAGGGAGTAGCACTCCCTGAGCAAGGGCAGGTCAGCCGGTGATTGTCCATGCCTCAGGCAATCCGTGATATCCGGCCGGAAACCTACGCCCTCGATGCGCTGATCCGTCAATCCATCTCCAGATTACAGCGTTCCGTAACCGACAAACCCGCGGATGCCATGCTCTTCCTGGGCAACTGGCACCACGCCTTTCCGGCTCTGTTGGTGCAGGACCCGGTACTGGAACCAGTCGACAAGGTGGTCTGGATGGTGATCTGCCAGCACGGCAGGTCCGCTGAGAGCAGTACCGCATTTCCGAGCTACAACGAGATCGCCCGCCAGGCTAATATCGCTTCCACTTCCACGGTCTCCCGGGCCATTGCCGTACTGCGTGCAACCCGATGGATCTCTTTGTGCGCCCGGGTTCGCGACGGCGGCGGGCGTTTCAAGGGAAATGTCTACGCACTGCATGACGAACCCCTGCCGCTGGCCGATACCCTGCATCTCGATCCCGAGTACATGGCGTTCATCAAGGCAGGCTGCCAGCACCATCATGCCCGTGTGCGGAAAATCACGCGCGCGATACTGGCCTCGATCGACGAGGATATCGGCGCAGGTGTTGATGTGCTGGCACCGGTGAATGTGACGGAACGACGGATTCTGGCAGTGCACGCGCTGCAGCAGGGGAGGTCACAGCGTTATTTCAGTTTTACGGCTGCCGTCCTGGCCCGGCTGAGCAATCAAAGATCCGTTGTCGAAGAGGTTGACCGCAACCAAAAATCGAAGCCGGAGCATCACCGACTTCGAATTTTGAGCCCTCAAAAATCAAAGTCGGTAGGTAGTAGTAGTTGTATATATAAAAAAACAACTACAACAACAAAAACAGAAGATTCGAAAAAAACCGCGCGCGAAGCGAATGAGGACCCGCAACTGGCGACATTGGTCTACCCACTTCGTCTGGACGACAATCAACGTGCGATGGCGGCACGCTACCTGGCGGTTGTCCCGCCGGATCAGCGGCAATCGGTGCTGGATGAGCTCGAAGGCCGAATTCGGGCCGAACAGCAGGGTGCCAAGCCGGTCTACGATGAACTGCGCTACCTCCACCAACTCTGTGCTCAGGTCAATGCCGGTGGATTTCTGCCCAACCTGAGTCTCAAGGTCCAGGGTGAACGCACCCGGCGTACGCAGCAAGCCGAAGAACGCCGGCAGCAGGCACAAGCAGAGCAACAGGCCCATCGAGAAGCCACGCAGCAGTCACGCAGTGCCCGTGGTGAAAGCTCGCTAGCTGAATTGCGCCGGATGCTGGGTCTTCCTCCGGCAAAAAACCCCCCAACGATCAATTCCTGATCGCGTAAAAGTACCCATTTAGCAGGTGATAAGAAATTATTACAGTGTAATAATTTCTTATCACCTGCTAAATCCTCCCCAGAAAGCCAAATTCCGACCCAAATAAAGCACGCAGGGAGCATGCTTTGTTTCTCCTTCCATTGATGCAGTGAACTTAAGCACAGTGTCACCAGCATCCAAGGCTCCGGCGGTCGGAGCCAAATGGGGGGAGCGAGGTTGAGCACACAGGAACTGGATCCATCACAGTTGGCGCAGACCCCGGTTCGGTCTGATCAAACCCAAGTCGAAAACCTGCCGGGCGTCTTGCGCGGTGTGATAACCCTCACACTCGAAACACGTCAGGCGCAGCGCATGGTCAAAGGACGACCGGGTTCGCCGGACAAGCCGTCCATCATCGGTCTGATTGGGTTCGCCAATCTGCTGCGTGCCATCTGGCATGGCGCGAGGACAGATGACCCTTACGCGGATTGGTGGTTGCTTAAGGTGCACGCTGCGCTCGATCAGGCTGACCAGGCACTGCGAGAGCAACTTGAAGCCGTTGAGTTCAGCCTCACTGCAATCGAGGCGATCAGTGTCGCACCGGGGAGATCCGTCCGGCCGGTGCGCACGCTGCTGCGGTTCAGCAATCCTTACGCCTATCGTGGTGCGCAGTTGGTCGCCAAGTACGATCGACTGGTTCGTACGGTCCTGACTGCCCAGCACATTGGTGTCATGACCCGTGACGAATCGGAACGTCTGCTCGCCGCAAGCGCGCGGCAACTGCGCCATGCTTTCCTGAGTCCGATGGGGTACCGACTGACCGGTATAACCCGCTCGGAATTGTTGCAGGGAACTGCCAAACAAGCTCAGGCACAGGCGAGTATGGGTGAGGTGCCTGCGGAGATCCTCAGTGGTGAGCTGCGTGCACCGCACGCGCCTGTACGCTCCATTCCAGCCTCGAAATTGGCGCAGCACGTGAAGCTGCAACCGCAACCTGCGAAAGCTGATTCGCCCTGACATAAAAAACGACAACACCATTGGCATTCGATTATTGCTGCTTTCTTCCACCGCTGTTTCCAGAATCAGGCCAGCATTAAACGACTGGGAGTAGATGTGTCGAAAACTCAGACTGCCGTTGCGGGACAACGGGTCAGTGTGCAGCTGGATCCTGGCATGCTGGTCGAGGATTTGATCCTGCAGCGCTTTCAATCGTTGTCCAAGCGTCGGCAACCGGAGTGGATCCGGTCTTTGCTGGTCCAGGGGTTTCTGGCCGAGAGCCGGTTGATACGTCAGCTGAAAGGAGCGGCATCACAAACCCAGGTCGTATCAGGCCGAGTGAAGCAGTCACGTGGGTCGGGATTCGACTTCCGCGACTGGATCGGTAGGTCGGCAAAGCTGAATCCGGTAGCGAGTTTTACCGCCGAAACTTTAAAAGAGGATCCACCGTATTGTGTGCAGAAAATCAACTCCACCAAGCCCTTTGCGCACCTGCGCAAAGTGGTGGGGTAACAGATCCGATTGAACCGAGGAGACCTAAGTGTCCGATGAGCAGATGAATCCCATTAACGTCGGTCTGGATGATGGCTACGCTTATACCAAGCTGGCACTGCCGGATGGTCGCCTGATCGCGATTCCCTCCCGCGCCCGATTGGGGAGAGCCAAAGTCACCTGGATCGATGATGCCAAACAGCAGATCTTTGAATACGAAACCGATGCGCAGTGCTTTGCCGTAGGTGAGGTGGATGGTGAGCCGACCTATTTCGACGCCTATCCCTTCTCGGGCCTGAACCGCTCCATTGTGCAGCATGCATTACAGCAAGCGGGACTCGGGGGTCATTCGGTGCATGCGGTCTCCGGCCTGCCGGTGAGTAGCTTCTATCTCAAGGATGGCAGCCAGAGAGAGGAGACCCTGAGCAAAAAGCGCGACAGCCTCAAACGAGCGGTGCAGCCGATCGACGGCCGTCTTTCCGCAGCCATCGCCTTCCATGACGTCATCCCCGAGGCACTCGCCGCCTGGTACGACCATGTCATCACCGAATCCGATGCCGGTGTGCAGTTGGAGTCTGAACGGCTTCACGCACCGGTGGCGGTGGTCGACATCGGCGGGCGCACGACCGATTACGTCGTGGTGACCGACCAGGCGGTGCAGCATGGTTCGTCGGGTTCGCTGCGCTGCGGATTGTTGGATATGAAACAGGAAGTGACCGAGGGCATTCGCGCCCGCTTCGACCTGGAAGAGGTCAGCGAACGTGTCGTCGAGGCAGCGATACAGAAAGGCTCGGTACGGCTGTTCGGTAAAGACTGCGATGTATCGGACCTGATCAAAAACGCACAGCTTCAGCTGGTCGAGCGTCTGCATGCTGAAACCCAACGCCAGCTGGGACGTGGGGCGGAACTCGAGCGCATTCTCTTCGTTGGGGGCGGTGCGGTCGCACTTGCTGCCCAGATACGGGATTGGTTTCCGAACCAGGCCGTCGCAGAGCACCCGGCCTTTGCCAATGCGCGCGGTATGCTGAAATACCTGCGCTATGTCTGCGAGACGCCTCGCGATGGCTGATCGTTTTGAGAGTTTCGAACCGGTTTTATCCGTCGTCACTGCGGACTCAGTGGCAAAGCAGGCACCTTCGGACCGTGTAACAGGTGCAACGACTGTCTGTTACAGATGGTTGTCGGTCCATCTTCTGGGAGCATACCTGCTCTCGGATTTACTCACCCTGCCGGGGAAGCCTTCCCGCCAGGGATGCGCTCTCTCCGGATCTCTGACTTGTTGAAGGAGAAAGCCATGTCCAATCCAGATAGTGTCAAATACTATGATCTTCACACCACCGGTCTCGGTTATCTGAACCGGGTCAGGGAGGTGACGCCGAAAGAGGGGAAACCTTTTTTGGCCGTCTCCATTGCTGCGCTTCGGGGCAGCGTCGACGACGTCCGTTACACCCATGTCGAGTGTCGCGTGTCCGGCCAGCAGGCGCAGAAACTGATGCGTCAGCTCAAACCGGCCGTCGAGGGCAGACTCAAGGTGCTCGTGGGATTCACGCTCAGCGATCTGTTTGCTGAGCCCTTCACCTTCAAGAGCGGCGACAAGGCCGGCGAAACAGGTGTCAGTCTCAAGGCCCGTCTGCTTCGCATCAGTTGGGCGAAGGTGGATGGTCAACCGTTCTACACCGAGCAAGCCGCTTAATGTCACACAAGACCGGATGATCCACTCATCCGGTCTCACTTCCACCCATCGGGGAGCCACTTCCCGACGGGGCAGGTCTCCCCATCTTTGTAAGGAGACTTGTCATGTCCTATCGGATCTCAACGGATGTTTGCGAACGCGAAGACCGGTTCGCCGATCTGAAACCTTCGCTACTCAGTGCAGAGGAGAAGCAATCCCTGGTGACCTTGGCCCTGGATATTTTGAAACAACGCCATCGCGCGGGTCGGGTGCTCAGTAGTCCGAACGATACTCGGGCCTATCTGCAGCTGAAGCTCGCCGATCGCAAGGCGGAGATGTTTGGATGCCTTTTTCTGACTAATCGTCATCGCATCATCGAGGTGGCCGAGCTTTTTCAGGGCACTATCGATGGTGCATCGGTTCATCCGCGCGTCGTCGTACAAAAGGCGTTGGAGGTCAATGCGGCCGCCGTCGTTTTTTTTCACAACCATCCTTCTCAAGTCGCCGAACCCAGTCACGCGGACGAGGCGATTACCCGAAGGCTAAAAGATGCACTCGCACTGGTTGATGTACGCGTCCTCGATCATTTCGTGGTCGCGGCCGGTGAAACGTTCTCGTTTGCCGAATCGGGACGTATCTGAAAGTCCTGTTGTTTAAACACCCTGCCGGGAGAGCATCTTCTTTCCCGGTGGGTGGAGGTGCGACCTGGCCTTATTCCATACAAGGAGAGCACGATGTCAAATCAAACCATCAAGCCGGTAGAACATCCATTCTTCGGTGAAGTCATTTCAACTTACACCCGCGCACAGGCCATCGACGATGGCGTGCTGATCGATGCGGGTCCGATGGCAAAGGAGGCCGGTTTCAAGTGGCCAGTGGCATTGACCGCTGCTGTCTGGAGTGATTGTGTCGCATGGTCCGATGCCGACAGCGAAGCACAGGTCTACCAGGATCAATCCGGAAGACTCTATGATGTACTGTTCATGGCAGCCTTCGCCATCAAGACAAGTACCGGTACCGGAGATCGGCTGTTGTATGAACTCTACCGGGTTCCCCGGGATGGCTTTTCAACCAAGCCCAATTTGGTGACGCTGAAACTGATCGTCGGACCTGGTGATGATGGTCGTCCGGTCATGACGGTGATGTTGCCTGGAGAAGACTAATCATCGCCGGAATGTTCCGGTATCTTACCCCTCGCCGCTGGGTTAAAGCGGCATCCAATCCTGGGTGCGAACATCTGAAGTTGGTAAAGTCAGAAAGTGATAACTGCCAATATGAAATTCTGCGATAAACTCCCTTCGAATGATCTATCTGCCAACGTCTATGTTCAACGGCACTGATTAAGTCAGTACGCAGCTGAAGCCACTTATCAGGGTTGACTGATTGGTGGCCTGTAACTGACTTTCTCGTTCTCCACAACAATCAAGTCGCGTTTTTTCATCTGCCCGATAATGTCTGTGAGTTCTGTTTCGGTAAGCGTTTTCGAAAACAGCGAGTTGATCGTGTTTCCGAGCGTTTTTACCTTTCGGGGTCGTGCATGCCCGCGTGCAGCAAGACTTTTCACAATGGCTTCAATTTTTTCCTCGATAGAGGTGGCAGTCGATATCCGTAACAAGGGTATCTCGGCAAGATCCTTTTCACGCTGGGCAAAAATTTTCTTTTCTTTGAGATGCTTGATCAGTGGATCAAATCCGGTGTCTTTAGAGATGATGTGAATATAGGCATTCGGGTCTCTCTCTGAGATCTGCCCAATGTAGAACGCGATATGGAAATCGAGTGCATTCCGGCCATTACCGCCTATTTTTACATACTCTGCATTGTTGCCTAATGTTTGCAACGCTGAGGCAAGCTCAAAAGAAATTTTTGCCTGATTCGCACCAACGAATACGATCACTTTGAACTCGTGGCCGTTGAGTATCGCCAGGTTTTTTGGCTGAACATTTTCGAAATCTATGAGGACGTAGTTGTTCTTCAAGTCATCATCCCTGTTTTTCAATATAAGCCGTAACCGGTGCATCTGTAGGGAGTATTGCGAACCAAATATGCGTCCGTGTTGACGGCATATTAAATGGGGTCATCAGTTGGTCCCACCCAGAAGAAGGGATTGTATGCAACCTCCCAAAGATGTCCGTCGGGATCTTTAAAGTAACCGCTGTACCCACCCCAGAATACCTTCTGTGGTTTCTTGACCAAGGTGGCTCCTGCTTTGACTGCCTGAGCGACAACCTCGTCGACCTCTATTTCAGAATGGACATTGTGAGCAAGCGCAAAGGATTCAAATCCATGTCCCTCAGCAGGGACTGTGGCGTCTTCGGCCAATGCCTCTCGACCGTATAATCCCAGCCAAGTCCCATTGAGCGTGAAAAATGCGACCTCAGGAGGGGATTCCATTCGAGGGAAACCGAGCCCTTTTTCATAGAACTCTACAGCCGTGGCCAAGTCACGAACGCCAAGAGTGATCATACTGATACGCGGCTTCATTTTTCGATTGTCCATGTTCGCGTGGCCATACTGAAAATAGGCAACTTACCCGAGATCATTGCAAAGCATTCTCCCACGCCTTTATAACCAGCAGCAACGGATCGACGTAGTAGGCAACAGAGTCCTCACTTCGGCTTGTGTTTGTCTGTCTTGGTGGCACATCCCAACTGCAACTTTCCCTTCCCGAATCGATCCGCAACACGGTCGAGGGTCTCCAGCAGGCGATCGTCTTTCTCCCTTTTTTGCGGTCGCTCGAAGAGGTCTGCCTGTGCAGGCTCGGAGTCGGGCTGCTGCCAGTCGCTGATACCCACGCCGATGAGCCGTACCGGCTTGCGCGGCAGTTTGCCATGCTGGAACAGCGTCCACGCCTCTCTGAGGATCACCCGCTCGTCATGGGTTGGAACGGCGAGTTTGTGCTGACGGGTGTGGGTCTCGAAGCCGGCAAAGCGGATCTTCAGTGTCACGACCGAACCGGAGAGTTGCTCCCTGCGTGCCGTTGCGGCGACCTCGGCGGCCAGTCCATGCAGGACTGCATGCAGGGTCTCCTGGTCCTGCACGTCCTCCTCGAACGTGGTCTCCTTGGAGATGCTTTTTCGACCCCGGCCGGGTACCACCTCTGTCGAGGCGATGCCAAGTGCCTGCGCGTGAAAGTTGGCCGCGGCCCGCTTCCCCAACTGCTCCTCCAGGTAACTCAGTGGCACAGAACGCAGCTGCGCTACGGTTTCGATCCCAAGGCGTGAGAAGATCTTCTGGGTCTGCCTACCCAGACCGCGCAGGGCCGACACCGGCATGGGCGCCAGGAACTTCAGCACCTGGTCCGGATGGACTACTGTCAGCCCGTCGGGCTTCCGGTATTCCGACCCAAGCTTTGAGATAAGCCGGTTCGGGCCTATTCCGACCGAGACGGTGAGCCTGGTACTCTCGAGGATGCGACGCTTGATCTCCCGGCCAATGATCTCGGGTGGTCCGATCAGTTTCTCCAGCCCGGTCAGGTCCAGATAAGCCTCATCGACCGAGACGGGTTCGACGATAGGTGTGATCGTCTCCAGGATCTGAAATATCTCCCTTGACACACGGCTGTATCTCGCCATGTCCGGACGCAGATAGATCGCATTCGGACAGCGGCGGTAGGCCTCGGCAATCGGCATAGCTGAGTGGATGCCGAACTTGCGGGCGGCATAGTTTGCCGCTGCCACCACACCGCGGTGGCCGGGCAGGGCGCCAACCACCAGGGGACGGTCACGGTACTCCAGGTGGTCGCGTGCCTCGACGCTGGCGTAGAAGGCGTCCAGATCGGCATGTCCTACCCAGCGTTGTCTATCTGCAGGTTGTGTCATGAGAAAGGATCGGCAAGTTGAGACTCGAGTGATATACAGTGCTCGCAATCATCCTAGCACTCGGCATCTCTTACGCGCAGGTCTTGGCGCTGTTTTTCAATCGGTATGATATTCGGAATCTACGCATGATCTGACCATGCCGCCATCGTCACTAGTAAGCGCAGCGGGTAGTGACGAGGGCGGCAATCCGAGAAACGACGCGGGTTTGCGGCCGATTTTCCGGATGACAGCGGGATGATCTGTTCTTACACTGCGCCCTCAGAACGACAGTAGTCGATGTTTTTATCCGTGGCCACTGCGTGTACTAGTGGCAAATGCGCTGACCGGATCACTTGAAGCGCGGCAGTCTCCAACTGTTGATCCATCTTCCAACCCCAGCAGATCGCTCGATCTGCGTACCTTGCAAGCACCCGCTTGCACTCAACTTGACCAGCCATTCACGCATCACAAACAGCGAAAGCGGATTCGGTTGATTTTCCACAACCCGCGGGACTATCCCGCTCACTTGAAAAGGAGGTGAAACCACCATCGAAATTAGCCCTTGATCGGGCATGTTGGATCGGCACGTGTTCTTACCCCACAGGGAAAGCCACGTGTGGCCTGAGACCAGGCCTGTTCAGGTCTAGGGAGTGGTGTCCCAGGACCGTACCGCTTAAGCGGATTCAGTCAGCCGAGGCTGCTGAATGGTCATAAACACTTAGCAGATAGCAGATACACTGATGAGAAACCTGAACTACCAACTCAAACAGCTTTGCCGTCAGAACCGGGACGGCAGTTACAGCACCCAGAATAAACGATCGCATCATCTGATGCAGATCGCCGATCAACTGCATGTATTGGGTTTTCACGGGATGAATGCCAGCTCCCTGAAGCCGAAGCATGTCGACGCCCTGGTGAAACAGTGGCAGGAGCAGGAACTCTCCACCGGCACCATCAAGAACCGGATGGCGGTATTGCGCTGGTGGGCGCAGAAAGTGGACAAGCAGAACGTCGTGGCGCGTTCGAACGACCACTACGGCATCCCCGACCGGCAGTACGTGACCAACAATTCGAAGGCCAAAGCGCTGCATGCAGCGGACCTTGAGAAGATACCCGACCCTTATGTCCGTCTCAGCCTGGAGCTGCAGCAGTCCTTTGGCCTGCGACGGGAAGAGGCGATCAAATTTCGGCCCGGGTTCGCGGATCGTGGCGACCATATCCTGTTGAAGGCCTCCTGGACCAAAGGGGGAAAAGAGCGAACCGTTCCGATACGCAATGCAGAACAGCAAGCACTTCTCGATCGAATCAGACGGCAGGTTGGAAATGGCTCTCTGATACCCGCTGATCGCAACTACGTGCAGCAGCTTCGGATCTATGAGCGTCTTACTGCCAATGCCGGCCTGTCCCGCATGCACGGGCTGCGGCACGCCTATGCGCAGCAGCGCTATCAGGAGCTGACCGGATGGCTGTCACCGGCTGTCGGCGGACCGACCTCAAAGCAGTTGAGTCCGGATCAGAAAGTCCGAGATCACGAAGTACGACAAATGCTGAGCCTCGAAATTGGGCATACCCGAACGCAAATCCTCGGGGTGTACATAGGCAAATGAGGAGGTCAGTCCAAGATTCCATGAATAAAGGCCGCAGCCAGTTGATTGACTTTTCACTTCCGGCGAGTAACTCAGGGAAGGACACTGCACGGGTCGTCGCCGATAGCGTGGGCGACCAATGTGAGGACCGACATGGATATGAATCGCCATTCACCTTTTCCCAGTTTACCAAGGCAGCAATTTGCGCTGGCCCTGGCCGCGCTCATCACCGTTAACGGGGCATTCGCCGATGAGGTCCAGGTCGGACGTTATGCATCAGTGCAAGCGGTTCCAACTTCAGCACAGGTCCATCTGCTATCCGCCATGGTCAGGGTTCAGTTTCCCGCATCGGTGGTCAGTGTGGGCCAGGCAGTGGAGCACTTGTTGCAGCCAAGCGGCTATCGCCTTGCGTCTGAAGCTGCAGTAGATCCGTTACGAAAAATCCTTTTAAACCTTCCGTTACCGGAACCACACCGGACGTTGGGACCCATGCCGTTGCAAACGGCACTCGAAACCCTGGCAGGTCCGGCTTTTCGATTGGTGGAAGACCCCGTACATCGGCTGGTGAGTTTTGAGCGCTGTGGTCCGATCAACAACGGCCAGCCGTCACCATCGAACTTTGAGGCGAGGTGAATCAATGGAAATTGTGATTGCGTTACTGATTCTGATTGGCGCCCTGGCCGTTGGCTCGAACAGTTCGACTTCCGACGATACTCAGGCCGGGAAAAACATGACTCGATCTGAGCAAGACGTTACTGAGTCTGACGTCGATACCAGTTTAGGACCGTGCAGACTTCCGAAGGGTCGGCTGGTACAGCGCGATCTCACTGCGAAGCGCTCACCGTACATTCCGTCTTTGAACGATGCCGCCAGAAAATCAGAACCCAGGTGCTCCTATGAATAACCGAGTCGCAGGACTGGTGAGCATCCTATCGTTATTGGGTGTTGCGATGTCGGTCAACGCAGATGAGTCCCTCGAGACCAATACTACCCAGTCGCAGATCACTGGCACTGTCAACGTCAAGACACCACTCCTACCCATTGAAAAAGCCCGTGCCGAGGTCTGGGGACTTTCCGAAACTGAGTGGCACCGTTATCGCAGTTTGATGGAGGGTATTCGCGGCAGCATCAGTCCATCAACTATCTCACCGATCGAAGTGTTGGGCATCCATGCAGAGGATGCCGCGGAGCGCAACCGTTATGCGGAGACCTGGGCCCGCATGATGCGCGAAGATGTGTCGCGAATCCTCACTTTCCAGCACGCCTATGACGAGGCCGGTCGCCGTCTCTTTCCGGGCGAGCAACTGATCGATCCAAACCGACTGCCTCAGAACAACCCGAAATCCCTGGATCTCAGTTCAGAAGACCGGGTGCTGTTCTTCACGCGTCCCGATTGTTCCCACTGCGACAACTTACTCGCTCGCTTGCTGAGTCGTGTCGACAAGGTCGCCGGCATCGATATCTATCTTGCCGATGTGAATTCGGGGGACGAGGTCACCGTACGTGCTTGGGCATCCGAACGAGGGATTCGTCCGGAATGGGTGAAGCGTCGAAAGGTGACGCTCAATTTCGATGCCGGCGCACTGGAGAGACTCACCGGTGGTCAGGCTCTGCTGCCGGTGCTGATGCGCCGGCGCGGAGAGCATATCGAACCACTGTCGGCCTCGGCACTGCGATGAGGTGCTCCACAGAATTTCGTTGGCAGGCACTCGTCATTGGCGCTTGGTTGGCTACCTCCGGTATCGCCAATGCCGAGGTCCCGGCCGGCTACCGCCAGGTGGCCAGTCACTATGGTATTCCTGCCGAAGTCCTGTACGCCGTAGGTCTGGCGGAATCCGCCCGCCAGGTTGACAGTACAGGCACCGTCCGTCCTTGGCCCTGGACTTTGAACGTACAGGGCAAGGGCTTTTTTTATGCTTCAAGAACGCAGGTGCAACAGGCCCTCGACAGCTTTCTGGATGTCGGTTTTGAGTCGATCGATATCGGTCTGATGCAGGTCAACTGGCGCTATCACCGACAAAGCCTGGAAAACCCGCAGCTCGCTCTCGACCCCTATCACAACCTGCGGGTGGCGGCGAAGATCCTTCAAGATTGCCACCAAAGCCACCAGGACTGGTGGGACGCGGTGGGTTGCTACCATGCGCCCAACAGCCCACAACGAGCGGACCGGTATCGGGCCCGGGTATTCGAGCACTGGCAACGGGTCACCCGGCGCGGTTGAGGAGGTGTGTATGGTGATCCATCGAACCAAAGCCAAGCATGTGGCAAGCATTTGTCTCTGGTTATCGATACTGACGGCTCCGTCCCTGGCATCTGCTGCATTGACGGTGATCTACGACAGTGGGAAGACGCAATCGTTGGCGCCTTTCCTGGATGTGTTCGACGAGGAGGACAAAGAAAAAGGACCACAGATAAGTCCGTCTCCACCAGAGACACAAGCGCTGGGTGCGGCCGATCTTGAGCGGCTGCTGCCGATTCACTCTGCGGGGCTCACACCGGGACGAGTGGAACCGCGGACACTACAACAGCCCTTCGCGCGCCCGTTCTTTCTGATTGGCTCCGATCTCTTCTCAAGAGAGTGGCTTGCGACCCACCGCGATCGGCTCGTTGAGATCGGTGCGGTTGGGATGCTGGTCGAAGCAGAGACGCTGGATGATCTGCAGGCGATCGCTAAGATCGCCCAAGGCCTGCCAATTCTGCCGGCCTCGGCCAATGACATCGCCGAAGCCTTGGATCTGGCGCACTATCCGGTATTGATTACCAAAGATGGCATCGAGCAGTGAGTCGACACCCCGTCGAGGCGCTGCTGCGTCCACCGGTCGAGCTCTGGTCCGCGGTCGTGGCTTTTGCAACGGCTGGTATTGCCGTGCTCGCACCTTGGGCATTGATGATGCCCCCGGGGGTGGCCTATGCTGCCGCCAGCGTCTTGGCTCTGCTCGGCATCGTCCGCTGGCGCCAGGCCTGGAGGGTGCTGACCTATCAGCGTAATCTCCGCCGACTGCCGACCTACCGGCTGCGCGCGGATCAGGTGCCGGTCAGCCAAAGAAAACTCTTCCTCGGTCGAGGCTTTCGCTGGACCCAGAAGCACACCCAGCGTCTACGCGACACCATCCGTCCGGAGGTCCAGCGCTATGTGCAGCCAGGGCCACTCTATCGCTGGGCACGCCGCAAGGAGGTGGCCTGGGAGGTGACACCGCTACTGAAGTGGCTCGCGGTGGGGTTGCGCAGCCGTGCCTGGTGGAATCCCCTGAAACCCCTACCGTCGGTCGGCGGCAAGCCGGCGCTGCATGCGGTCGAGCCCGAAGAGCAGGATGTCTGGATGGAGATCGGGGAGCGGGTTGGCCATACGCTGGTGCTGGGCACCACGCGGGTGGGCAAGACAAGGCTTGCCGAGATTCTGATCACCCAGGATATTCGCCGCGGGGATGTGGTGATCGTGTTCGACCCGAAGGGGGATGCGGATCTGTTGCGCCGGGTCTATGCCGAGGCCAAACGTGCAGGGAGGACGGATCACTTCTACCTGTTTCATCTGGGCTTTCCGGAGGTGTCTGCCCGCTACAATGCCATCGGCAGTTTCTCCCGTATTACCGAAGTCGCGACACGCATCGCCAATCAGCTGCCAAGCGAAGGCAACTCGGCGGCCTTCAAGGAGTTTGCCTGGCGCTTCGTCAACATCATCGCCCGTGCCCTGGTGGCGCTGGGCCGGCGGCCCGACTACCAGCAGGTGCGTCGCTACATCAATGACATCGAACCTCTATTTGTCGAGTATGCCCGGGAACACTTGAGAAGTTCCGGTCAGCAGAGCTGGGTAACTGAGGTCGAGGAGATCGCAGGAAAAATCAGCGAGCGCAATCTCTCTTCTGCACTCAAGGGACGGGATCGCGAGGCGATCGCACTGATGCACTACCTGCAGAAGCAGGACCTCTACGATCCCGTTCTCGATGGATTGGTCTCGGCCTTCAAGTACGACAAGACTTACTTCGACAAGATCGTCAGTTCGGTAGGACCGCTGATGGAGAAACTCACCACCGGCAAGATTGCAGAACTGATCTCGCCCGATTACCTGAACATGGATGACAAACGCCCGATCTTCGAGTGGCTGGAGGTGATCCGGCGCAAGGGGATCGTCTACGTGGGACTGGATGCGCTGACCGATACCACGGTGGCGAGTGCCGTTGGCAACTCGATGTTCGCGGATCTGGTGTCGGTCGCCGGTCATATTTACAAGCATGGTATCCAGGAACCCGCTGACACTCCAAACAGAGAGATTCTAAAAGATGGTGCAACCATCATGCCGACCATCTCGCTGCACGCCGATGAGTTCAATGAGCTGATCGGAGATGAGTTCGTGCCACTGCTGAATAAGGCCGGTGGTGCGGGGTTCCAGGTGACCGCCTACACCCAGACCTGGTCGGATGTCGAGGCACGGATCGGTAATCGGGCCAAAGCGGGGCAGGTTGCCGGTAACTTCAATACGCTGATCATGCTCCGCGTAAAAGAGCTGGTCACCGCCGAGATGCTGACCGATCAACTGCCCAGAGTCGAGGTATTCACACTGATGAGCGTCTCCGGTGTCGACGACTCGTCGGATCCCACATCGGGTGTCGACTTTAAGTCACGCAATGAAGACCGGATCAGCGTCTCCGAGGTGCCGATGCTGACACCGGCGGAACTGGTGGCGCTACCGAAAGGCCAGGCGTTTGCACTGCTCGAGGGAGGGCAGTTGTGGAAGCTGCGCATGCCTTTGCCGGACACCCGCAAGGATCCCGTCATGCCGGAAAGCCTGACAGCGATCGCCAACGAGATGGAACGGACCTACATCACCAACGACCAGTGGTGGCGTCAGCGGGAAACCTGGTGGCATGCTGTTTCTGATATGAGTCTGTCTGGAGGGACACCAGTCAACACCTCGAACACGCAAACGGAAGAAGATGGCTGAGACGGCCGCTGATCCAAGACGCCGCGAGGTGCGGCAAGGGTTACTATCGAAAACGCTGACAACCCTCGCGCAGGGTGTGCAGTGGCTGTTGCTGGCACTGCTGTTTTCGATACTGACCGAATGGGCGGGCATGCTGTGGTGGTGGCCGGAGGAGGGACTGCAGCATAGCCGTTCCATGTTAGAGGCGGAGATCGGTTATCTGGATTCGGATTTCCGACGCAGTATCGTGACATCGAGTCCGGCTACTTTCGCCAAGGCTGTTGCAGACAAGACCTACACCGTTCTGTTCGAGTTCACTGGGCTGGTGGACTTGATCGCCTGGATGTCAGCTCCACCGGCACCAGATGAAAACGGTCTGCGCCTCTGGTTCCATAGTATTAGCCAGTCCATTGCAGAATTCGTGATCGCAGCTATGCAGGTCACCCAGGTTTTTTCCGTGCGCTTGGCTATTCTGACTTTGGCCACGCCGGTTTTTGTGCTCTTCAGTCTCGTGGCACTGGTGGATGGTTTTGTGAAGCGCGATCTGCGTCGCTGGGGTGGCGGCAGGGAGAGTTCGTTTGTCTATCACTGGGCGAAGCGTTCCGCGCTGCCTTTGTTGGTACTGAGCTGGGTGATCTACCTGGCGCTGCCATTCAGCCTGCACCCTACATTCATCGTGTTACCGTTTGCGATGTTGTTTGCGCTGAGTGTGGCGGTGACGGCTAGTACGTTTAAGAAATACATCTGACTGATCCTCCATTGAAGATCAGGCGGTCATCGACAAGATTCCATCCTTAGGTCCGTAAACGGTGCATCCAGGTCCCCCATTTCTTCAACACTTACCGGCTAAGGGCGAATTGCTGCCGCCAACGAAATTGCACCAGCTGCGCGGGCCTCACCCATATCAGGCTGGTTTGCATAGCACCGGGTTTTCACACCGACCATCACAACACATCCGGCAACTGAATAGAATAGGTTGTGCGGCGGCTTGTTGCCTGATAGAAGTCAGAGGGTTTATACGAAAGCGTAAGAGGGCAGATTATTCCGGACTTCCTGTCCTCCAACCCCTTCTGGCCAGTTAAAGCTGTTCAAATTGTTCCTGACGATTTTGTCAGCCGGAAATCCAGGGTGTTGAGCTTGATGCATTGCCGGGCAGAGGGATATTTCTGGTGTATCCTCCCTTCAGTTTGCTGCTTTGATATGGAGGGGTGTAGTGGTTATTCTCCTTATACTGCCTGACCGCATTCAACCTGCAACTGCTGGGATTCTAAAAGGTCTATTCCCTTACCACCGGCCTGAGGGGATACAACGACTACGAGCTGCCCTTTGTGGATATCGAAGAGAAACCGGTCGATATCGAAGATGCCAATGCCTTTTTCGCCAACAAGATCCTACACCATCAGTTGGGACCGACAGTCAGTTAGTGGATTGCTGGAAGTCACGCCTAGGGACTGCCAACAATGGCTAAATGCCCATTGTCGCCAGCGATCCTTATTATTTTAATGCGCAAGCTATTCTTAATCCTTATCTTGATGAGTTCGATCGCTATGCATGCTGGCACTGCGGCGGAAATCGACAGTGTCACCCCAAGAAGGGTTGAACTCATTGACAGCCTCGCCTTAATCAACGAGATCTTCTATCAACGCATCAAAGCAGGCATCGAGAATGCCAATCGGCAACCAGTAAGCTTGAATGTCTTGGAGGAGATCAAAATCACCTCGGAAGGAGGGTATTGTGACGAGGAAAATCTTTACACGGAACTCAGAAAGGCGATCTTCAACTCCTTTACCGTCTCATGGGGACTCAAAGGCTACGACTTAGACAAGCAGCTGCGCCACCTGCTCGCGAAGCATAGTTATGTTCTGTCGCTGAACGACTCGATCTACCGTGACATCAACTACCTCGAGGGATTTTCTCTCAAGCTCAAGGAGTTGAGCGATGTGGTCAAGATCCGGGGCCATCTCATCGGCCTGGACAAGATCGGCCATTTCTTTGCGCAAGGATGGCAATATTTTGAAATGACGGAATATGATGAGAAGGGTATCGACGATGCCCTTGCCTGGGGCAGAGAGCGGGAATCCGGCCTGTTTGGTTATAAGACCACGGGCATCTTCTCTTTTGCCGATCTCGTGGCCAATCTCAACGGCTGGCGTTTCTGGAACAAGGTGCTGCGCCGACACCACGACCCATTGAAGAGCACACTGGCCAACTTGATCGACAGTCCCTATGTCAAATGTAAAATCCAGATTATCGATTCGATCAAAGCGGGTAAGATCGTCAAGGCCTGGGAATACAATACACGCTTCGATATGGCAGACTACATCGACGGCGCCTGGGACGAAGGCAACAACTGCAACAGTTACGCCGACCCGATCATCGAGGAGAAGGTGACAAGTCGGATCCGCTCCATCGACGCCGACTTCGCCTGCCCCCTAAACTCGGCAGTGTGCCGGAAAGCCCAAGACAGGTACGGCGATTTCGCCAAACAGATTCTACATCCCTACTGTTTGACTGCTCAGTAAACAGATCACCATACTTATGCTGCATGCCAGTAAGCAAAAGAGGAGCAAAAGGGTCAGGTCTTTAGTTTTGCCTATTTTGGTGAACTATACCGTTGACAGTCTCTTCCACACTATTCGAACTCGCCACAACTTCATCTAACGCAAATACCAAGACCTGCCCCCCTCTTTCGCTAACATTCAGTGACTTGGGAAGATTTGACTCCGACTCCTGAACTGATCGAAAAAAACCACGCACCCACCTGATCGCATTTTCCCTATCTCCATCGGTCCCGGTACCCCACCATGCACACCATGTGCAACGCCGGAAAGAGACCGATGGGGATTACGCGATTTCTTATCGCAGGAACCATAGCCGCAACCTTTGCTACATCACCAGTTCTTGCTGATGCGGATGCAGAGCACGAAGCGCTCGCTCGCCTCATTCATGAACTCAAAACCCTCGAACCGATGATCCGTTCCGCGGAATCACAGGCAAATCCGGACGCACGGATCCGTTTCCGCTACGACTGGCTGCGCCAGGACTTGGCGCGTATGCGGTCAGGTGTTCAGGAACACATCGATGCCCACCAGGCTGAACCACGCACCTTTCCGCCGCTGCGCGGTGATTATCGCCGGTGATCTGTCGCGATGACGTCCGCACAAAGTACCGCCTTCCAGGCCGGGTCCGGCATGACGCCGGGAACCCTGCTCACCGCTATTGCCGGCGTGGTGCTGGTGCTCGCCTTCGTGTGGGTGATCTGGGTAACGCTTGGCACCTTTCGCGCCTGGCAGGACGGGCAGGTCGGGGTATTCGACCTGACCTGGGCAGCATTGCGCGCGAGCATCGTGCTCATGGTGCTGGGTTTCTATCTCAATTGAACCGAGGGGTGCGAGTAAATCCACTTAAGAGTGGTGGAGCAGTTTTATGGTTCGGGCGGTTTGACTCCGACCCCTGGCAATAATCTGAAATTTTCTAAAGAGGGCAATGACAATGAAACACATCAAGAAACAGATGGCGGCCATGGGGCTGCTTGGCATGACGGCAGCTCAGTCGCTCTGGGCGGCGCTGCCGACCCCGGTGGCGCCGAGTACGGCACCGGCTGCCGGTGACTGGATCGCGCTGATCAAGGGCTATATCAAGGATGGCGGACTGGTGTTGGGGCTTGCCATCGCGGTACTCGGATTTCTATGGATCGCCTATCTCGGCTTCGCCAAGTTCAACGAGGCACGCCAGGGTAAGGCAGAGTGGGCCGAGGTGGGCGTGCTCGGTATCGTCGGTGCCATCGTGCTGATCTTCGCCAGCTATCTGCTGACCGAAGCGGCCGGTGTCATCTGACAGATGACCCAGCCATCCAGAGAGGTGCTGGCCGACCGGCTCAATGCCGAGCCGGCCATTTTCAAGGGCTGCTCGTCGTCAGAGCTAGGCGTCATCGTCGGGATTGCAGCCCTCTTCTGGCTGCCAGTCAGTCTGCTGCTGGCCGGCTTGATGGGTGCAGTCACCATGGGCTTTGGCTTGGCCGGCATAGGTGTCGTGGCCACGGTAGTGGTCACGGCAACCCTCTTTCAGCGTTTCAAACGCAATCGCCCGGATGGCTACTACCAGCAGCGCTTTGTCATCTGGTTGCATGACCAGGGGCTGAGATCCTCCAAGCTCGTGCGTCGCAGTGGCAGCTGGGATATCGGCAGGAGTGGGTATGCGTCGTTACCGCTACGAGATCGATAACGTCCGCGCGCATCTGCGCTCACTCTGGGGGGTTATCGGGCTGGAGGCGCTGATCATTTTCGCGCTCTGGTTCGGTTGGAGCCAGGCGCCGAAGGAGATGACCGTGCACGTACCGCCGGACCTGCGTTCCGGTGCGGTATTGGCCATCGACCAGGTTCCCCCGGCCAATGTCTACGCCTTCGCCTTTTATATCTTTCAGCAGCTCAATCGCTGGCCGGAAGATGGGGCACGCGACTACGGCCGGGCGATCTTCTCGGTCTCGCCTTATCTGACACCCAAGTACCGCACCGACCTGATCGCCGACATGGAGCTCAAGGGACGCCAGGGCGAACTCGCCTATCGCGTGCGCGGTGTTCAGGAGATCCCGGGGCACGGTTACGAAGAGCGCCGGGTTGATGTATTGAAGAAAGACGTCTGGGTGGTGTGGCTGGATCTGGATCTGTACGAATCGGTGAAAGGGATGACGGTGAAGAAGACGGCGATCCGCTACCCCCTTCGGGTCGTGCGTCATGCGGTAGACCTGGAGGCCAACCCCTGGGGGCTGGCCCTCGACGGGTTCGCGGCCGAAGGACCGAGGCGGTTGAGCGAAGCGGAACTCACCGAAGAGAGCGAACGGAAGGGTCAGGGGTAGGAGAGGAGATGCAAACGATGCACAACAAAGCAAGACACTATCTCTATGCGCTGTTGCTTCTCGTACCTGTCCTCTGCTGGGCAGAGACGACACCCGGCGAGCAGATGCCACCGGAGCGCATTATCTGGCAAAAGACTCCGATCGAGCTGGCGCTGTCGGTCGGCAAGGAGCAGCGCGTCGATTTTCCGGGACCGGTCCGGATCGGCTTGCCTGCAACGCTGCAGCCGATACTGCGGGTGCAGAGTGTGGCCGGTAACCTCTATCTGCTTGCGCACCGGCCGTTTGAACCAACCCGGGTCATGGTCCGGGCGATCGAGAGTGGGGCTGTCTATCTGTTGGATCTGTCGGCAGACAACAAAAGTGCTCCGACAGCCGCCATTCAGATCTTCGATCCCGAGGTGGAACAGTCTGATTTGAGTTCGGATCAAACCGAACCCTCTCCCATATTTCCAACTTACGGTTATGTCGCACTGACCCGTTTTGCCGCACAAAAACTCTATGCGCCGGCACGACTGCTGCGTGATCTTCCCGGTGTGGTGCGTGTGCCTGTGCGTCGTAAATCGGTGCAGTTGATCCATGCTGGACAGGTAACTGCCGAACCCCTGGTAGCCTGGCGCGCCGGAGACCTCTACCTCACCGCAGTGAAACTCAGGAACTCGACCTCACATCCAGTGACATTGGATCCACGCACATTACGCGGAACCTGGTTGACGGCAACCTTTCAGCACAACCGTCTGCATGTTGCCGGAAACGAAGCCGACACGACGGTCGTCTACCTGATCTCGGCACGGCCCTTCGAAACTTCTTTGTGAGTTGAGATCCATGGCCATCGCGACCAGCAATCGACTCTTACCTCTTCTCGCCGGCGTGGTGTTGCTGATGCTGGTGTTCGTGAGTCTGAAGTCCTGCTCCACAGATGACACGGATTCGGTGCTGCTTGATAAGGTCCCGGTGGCTCCTTCACCCGATGCCGATACCCCCGCCGACACGATCAAGACGCTGACCGCCAACGTGGCGGCCATGACCACTGAGGTGGAGGCACTTCGGCGGGACAACGCCCATCTGCGCAAGGAGAACCAGACGCTGATCACGAGCCGCACCCAGATCGAGGAGAACGTCGCCACACGCGTCAAGCGCGAACTCATCGCCCGGGAGAAGACACAGGAGAATCGTGACCGCATCGATGCGAGTGTGCTCTCGTCATTGACCGCACGCGTGGATGCGCTGGCCGATTCGCTGTCGAGAACACGAACCAATATTTCCACGAACGACATCCCCGTTGGTTTGGGACTGGATGACCTAGGGCAGGGCGCTACGAATGAGATCCTCTGGATAGAGCCCCTGGATCAAACAGAAGATCCCGCAGCGGGAAAGGGCGTGCTGCAGAGAATGAAACAGACCACCGGTGGCTATCTGGATGCAGCGACAACGAAGACAGGGGACGTGGCCCGTAATGTTGGAAACAAAATCGAGCAGGTGCGCACACTGCCGGTTTATACCGTACCGCGCAATGCGACCCTGATCGGCTCCACCGCGATGACCGCGCTGGTCGGCCGCGTACCCGTCCAGGGGCAGGTGCGTGATCCCATGCCGTTCAAGATCATTACCGGTGCGGACAACCTGGCCGCCAACGGACTCACCGTACCGGGGGTGCAGGGCATGGTCTGGAGTGGCACGGCGGTGGGTGACTGGACACTCTCCTGTGTCACCGGTCGCCTCGACTCGGTGACCTTCGTGTTCGACGACGGCACCATCCGCACCTTGTCCTCCGACGACCGGCAGGGTGGCAGTGCGGACAAGCCGCTTGGCTGGATCTCCGATGCCCAAGGCATTCCGTGCATCAGCGGCGAGCGCAAGACCAACGCCCCGGCTTTTCTTACCCAACGCATCGGCGTAATGGCGATCCAGGCCGCGGCCCATGCAGCCGCCGCCGTGGAAACCACCTCGGTGGTCAGCGATGCCGGCAGTGTAACCAACAGTGTGACCGGTGATACCGGCACCTATGTACTCGGCAGAACCGTGGAAGGCGGCAGCAATGAGATCGCGAAATGGCTGCTGGAGCGCCAGGCGCAGAGTTTCGACGCGGTATTCGTAGCGGCCGGCACCAAGGTGGCCATTCACGTGGACCGCGAGCTTCCCATTGACCTCGATCCCATCGGCAGGAGATTGACTCATGCGACCACGCATCAAGCAAGTCACCGTACTGATCTCGATTAGCCTGCTAGTCGGTGGCTGCGCAAGTACCAAGGAGGCGGTATTGCCGCAGGACGGACCCTCCATGCAGGCGATCTACGATGCGCATCTCGAGGAGATGGCGGCACGAGACCCTCAGGCACTGCGAGCAGAACTCGGCACCCGTCCATTGAAATCCGGCGACACATCATTGGAGGGCTACACACGGGATGCCCACAACGAGATCGAGACGATATTCTCGCGCCTGCCGAATCCAACCTTGGTGATGTACGTATTCCCGCACCTCGCGACCGATGAGCGTGTGCCGGTGCCGGGTTATGCCACCACCTTTCCGATGTACGTGCGGGTCGAGTACGCCTTGCCCGGCGAGGTCTCATCCGGAGATTACGGTGACAGGCCTGCCCGTAGTGACGAACACGCCACTGACCGAAGCAAGTAGTTATAACCGTGTCATCTGACCACTCATCGAACCCACCCGTGCGAACTGCCGATGTGAAGCGCGGTTATCAACGTCCGTTGTCATTCACCGATCTGTTGCCCTGGGTGGAGTACATACCTGAGAGTCGTGCTTTCCTGTTGGAGGACGGGGTCAGCGTCGGTGCTCTGTTCGAACTGGAACCGGTCGGCACCGAGGCACGCACGGAAGGCTTTATGAATCATCTGCGCGATGCGATCCAGACCGCGCTGACCGAAGCGATTCCAGAGATCGACGATGCCCCCTGGGTGTTGCAGGTCTATGTGCAGGACGAGCCGAGTCTCACCCGGTTTCAGCGCGGGGTGATTGCCTATGTTCAGCCCGGTGCACGTGATTCGAACTTCACGCGCCATTATCAGCAGACCTTCGCCGAGCATCTGGCAAGGATCAGCCGACCGGGTGGCCTGTTCGAGGATGCGGCCGTTACCGGCACGCGCTGGCGGGGACAGATCCGGCGGGTCCGTGCGGTGCTTTATCGGCGCCTCAGGTTAAGGGGTAAGACCCCACCAGCCCTGGAGGTCGAGGCGGCATTGAACGATGTCGCGACCAAGTGGACAGCGGCACTGGCCAGTGCCGGTATCAGGGCTCGGCGCGGCACCGGTGCGGATCTCTACACCTGGCTCCTGCCCTGGTTCAATCCCAAACCGGAAGTTGCGGGTGGTGACCCGGACAAACTGCTCGAAGTGGCTCCTTATCCTGGCGACGAAAACCTGCCGTTCGGCTATGACTTCGCCGAGTGTCTGACGCTTGCCATGCCCTGCTCGGACAACGCCACGGCAACCTGGTGGTTCGATGGGCTGCCTCACACGCTGGTCAGCGTTCAGGGGCTGAGGCGTGCCCCGGATATCGGTCACATGACCGGTGAACACCCCTCCGGTGACCACGTCTTTGCACTGTTCGATCGCTTGCCCGAATACGCGATCATGGTCATGACACTGACACTGCGTCCACAGGATCTGATCCGCAACCATATCCATCAGGTGCGACGTGCAGCCGTGGGGGATTCCGCTGAGGTACTGCTTACGCGGGAGGATGCCGATGCCGTCGAGCGGGAAATGGCGCAGGGCAACAAGCTCTATCCATTGAGCATCGCTTTCTATCTGCGTGGCAATGACCTTCAGGAGCTGCGTGGCAACGTCAATCGACTGAATGCGCTGCTGTTGCCGAATGGCCTGCAGCCAATCACCCAGGAAGCGGATCTGCTGGCACTGGATGGTTACATCCGCAATCTGCCGATGGCCTATGATCCGCATCTCGACAAACTGAGCCGACGATCGCGCCTTGTATTCTCGCGTCACACGGCGAACCTGCTGCCATTCTATGGCCGATCCCGCGGCACCGGTCATCCGGGTCTGGTCTTCTTCAACCGGGGTGCCGAACCGCTGGTGTTCGATCCATTGCACCGGGAAGATCGCAAGAAAAACGCCCACATGCTGATTCTCGGTCCGACCGGAGCCGGCAAGTCGGCGTTGCTGGTCTACCTGCTGCAACAGATGGTAGCGGTCTACCGGCCCCGCATCTTTATCATT
Organism: Chromatiaceae bacterium; assembly: GCA_024235215.1. Lineage (GTDB taxonomy): Bacteria > Pseudomonadota > Gammaproteobacteria > Chromatiales > Chromatiaceae > HKST-UBA178. Next base: position 374,245 of record JACKMU010000004.1, read on the forward strand.
GAGGCGGGCGGATCATTCTCGCTGCTCGGCCAGCATTTTGAGGCAAACGGTTTGGCGCTCAACCAGGTAACGCTGAATCCGAATACCGATGTCAGCCTACCGCCCTTTGCCGATGCCCTCAGACTGCTGGAGAAGGAGCGCCGGCTGCGCATGGTGGAGGATCCGGATGCACTGGCAGATGAAGAGGACGACACGGACGAGAAGGGCACAGGTCGCGACATCCTGGGGGAGATGGAGATCGCCGCGCGTATCATGATCACCGGCGGTGATGAGCGCGAAGATGCGCGCATGACCCGCGCTGACCGACTGCTGATCCGCAATGCGATCTTCCTTGCCGCGAAGGCCGTTCAGGAAACCGGCCGCGATCAGGTACTCACCCAGGACGTGGTCACAGCGCTTCACACGATCGGCCGGGATGCCAGCCTGCCCGAACATCGGCGTAACCGGGCGCTCGAAATGGGGGATGGCATGGCGTTGTTCTGCTCAGGGCTCGCCGGACACTTCTTCAATCGCCCTGGCAAGCGCTGGCCGGAAGCGGATGTCACGATTCTGGAGATGGGCATACTCGCGCGTGAGGGATACGAGGATCAACTCACGGTTGCTTATCTCTCGATGATGAGCCACATCAATGATCTGGTCGAACGTCATCAGAGCGATGCCCGGCCGACACTTGTGGTCACCGACGAAGGTCACATCATCACGACCAATCCGTTACTGGCCCGTTACGTGGTCAAGATCACCAAGATGTGGCGCAAACTCGGTGCCTGGTTCTGGATTGCCACCCAGAACCTGGAAGACTTTCCGGATGCCAGTCGCAAGATGCTCAACATGATGGAGTGGTGGCTCTGCCTTGTCATGCCGAAGGAGGAGATAGAGCAGATCGCTCGGTTTAAGGATCTCTCGGCAGAGCAGCGCAGCCTGCTTCTGTCGGCTCGCAAGGAACCGGGTAAGTATGTTGAGGGTGTGGTCCTTTCAGATAATCTCGAAGCCCTGTTTCGCAACGTACCGCCGCCACTGTCGCTCGCATTGGCTATGACCGAGAAACATGAAAAGGCCGAGCGGGCTGCGATTATGCAGGAGACAGGGTGCAGTGAGTTGGAAGCGGTGTATCGGATGGCGGAGCGGATTGCTGATAAGCGTGATGCGTAGCGACACTATATCAGTGGGAACTGACAGGTTTGGCCTTGCTCTGAGCCTTCACTATTTCTGTCTCACGTCACGGAGGACGGAGAGATGGGTTGCAGGGAGGCAATACGGATCCGGAGCTGTGTGCGCTTGTATATATGGCCACGAGAATGGAACTAAGAGTGCTGTCAGGATGATTGGTGGGTGGCGCCTTTGGAGTAACGGAAAGAGCCGCGTGTACTCGCTCCATAGTAGGCAGGCGTTGACCATTGACCGATAGCACAATATTGCCGCGTACGTCGAAATTATGCGCAAGTTCGGTTTCGGCATGTTGAAGCAGACTATGTGAAGGCGGAGCGCCTCTCAGGGCGACACACCTCCAAGATCCTGAATTTCGTCGTGCCCATGGGGAGGTGAGCTTCGATAGTTTCACCCTCCTCAGCTCCAAGCAGCGCCTCGGCCAAGGGGGTCTGTTGGTTGATCAAGCCCGCTTTTGGATCAGATTGGCCCTGAACTATACGTACGCTGAGCAGGTTCTCCGGCGCTTCCACGTTTACATATGTAACGAGGTCATTTATGTCGACTGTGTGGTGTTGAATGATGGTTTCTTTATAATGCTCTGAGTACGGTAATAGCTCGGTTTCTGCTACACCAGCCGAAGAATTCAACTCGAATTTTGGGGCTAAATCTTGTTCTCGCATCTGAGCAGATATTGCGCTTGTCGTCGCCCCTGATCGGGACTCCTGAATGACCTCCCGAAGTTCCTCTACCGACTTTACGGAAGGCGTAGGTTCACCTGAGTATGCCAGATCCTCGGTACGCTGGGGCTCGACCACTCTATGCTCGACCAGCCGGGGTCGGTTGGTCTGAACATGCACCCTCGACGAGTCTGGTTTTATACCCTGCGCCGTTAAAGCTTCGATAAGATCCTCCAAGCAACCCTCGCGGTTGGCGATCCAGCTAGAGGCCCAACAGCGCCAAAAACGCCAACCCATGCGTTCGAGGACACGTTGCCGTGTCAAGTCTTCCATCCAGCGGTCCACACCATGATACTGATCACCGTCGCATTCGATCGCAAGGCGTTGATCATCGCTGCCTTCCGCCACCATGTCGATACGGTATCCGCCTGCACGAACTTGGGGATGTACCTGAAATCCACGTATAACTAACTCGTCGTAAACCTCTCGTTCGAACTCAGACTCGCACAGATCCCTTAATTCTTTGACCCTAGGTTCGTCCATTCCGAGAGGATTATCGAGATGATCCAGAAGACGTATTCTCAGATCGCCGTCGCTGAGTTCTGCTCTTTCAAAACTTCTAAACACATACATGCGGTCGCGTCCCCGGGAACAAGCGACATTATATCTCTGCTCGTACATGCGTCCGCTATCGGCACGTATCGGGCTAGCCGCGACCATGGAAATCATGACAACATCGGCTTCCTTTCCTTGAAAGTGCATCGCGTCACCACAACGTATCTTTTGTCGCAGAATCACATCCTCTCCCAATTCATTGAGTAGCTTCTCCTGAATGTATTTTGCTTGATCAAAGCCAAGGAGAGAGACGACTCCTATGGTTCGATGAGTCATTGCAGGGTCCGCAACAATTCTCTTGATCTCCTCTACGATAGCAGTAGCCTCCGGCTTGTTGATTTTTTTTCGGGCTGTCCGATAACCGCCTTTTACGTATACGTCGATTAGTGGGGGATCGAGGCGCTCTGATGGCTTGGGCACTCTCAGAGGCTTTATTTCGTGATTGTAGAACTGCCTATTTGAGAACTCGATAATAGGTGTGACACAGCGAAAGTGTTCACGTAGACGAATTACATCGGCGGCGAACATGGTACTTCCGAGGTCATAAATGGAAGTGCCTGGTAGAAGGTTCTCTCCATAGGGGATAGCGGAAAGAAATCTTTGACGAAGTGTGCGGATGTCGCTCTCTTTCAAACCAACATCTGATGGACTTACCTGCTTGTCATCTCCAACAACAAGGATCTTTTTGGCGCGCACGATAGCTGGCAGTGCCCAGACATCCGACTGGGAGGCCTCGTCGATGATCAGAAGATCGAACATACCAAGTTCTGGAGGCAGAGATTCGGATACACGCCAGTGTGCCATGATCCAGCATGGGGTGGCTGCATATGCCTTCATCATGGCGCTACGGGCGTCTTGTCGGAAACGCACTGCCCGAATTCCCATTCCGCGGCCAATTCGTGCAATTGCACTGAGATAGGCATTTAGCGCAGCGCCTACTTTCGGTGTCATATTGCGCTTGAGCTCTCGCCAGGTACGTAACTCGACTACCCGGAGATAAGCGCGCTGCAGTTCTTCCTCGGCGAGGGCACGGTCATGAGCCAACCGTCGCAGTGCCTTTTGTCCGTCGATCTGATCGAGATAACCTCTCGCACGTGCCCACTCCCAAGCTTCTCGCCATTCCGATGGAAGCCACCTATCGCTGTGTTCAGAGGGAGGTTCTGTACGTAGCAAGTGAGCCCAAACCCTCGCTCCGGACACTTCGATGGCTCCCGTCACCTCCGTAACAATCTTCCATGCGCCTTGGAGCTCGTCGAGGCGGTGAAGCTCGTCGAGTAAACCACTCCAATGCTCCATAACGATATCGGCACTTGTGTTTCCAGTGCCGAGAACAGATCGGACGAATTCCCGGATCTTGCAGACAACAGGGCCGTCACATTTCTTGATAGTCTCTTCGATATCATTACGACTCTTCGCTGCCACCTTGAGCCGACTGTGCCGCAGATGATTGTCGATGGCGGTGCGGAGACGTTCGAGTTCCTCTATGGAATTTGCCAGTTGATTGAATTCAATGCCACTGGCGAACAATTTTTTCGCATCCTCGATCAATAGATTGGCGATCTTGCTATCAAATGCCCAGATATTCGCCAATGGGCGAGCGAGATCAGCCATGAATTTGATAGCGGTGAACCCTTCAACACCAAGTTCCGGTCCACCAAATTCGACGCGGAGCTGTGCCCATTGAGCTGTGAGCTTCGTCGCTGTCTGGGCTGTTTCCAGATAGTGTTTGACCCGGTCCCACTGATCGGCCGATACTGGCTCCATTCCGCCCATTCGGATCGCTTGAACCAGTTGTTTTGCATCGCTGTCTCCGCCAAACAATCCGAAAGCCCGCTTACCCTGTGAAAGTCTTTTCACGGCTTCGAAAACACCACCGTGTGTTTCGGCTTGTATTGGTATCGTTAAAACGTCACCCAGAAACTGCTGTCGCTCCTTCTCCAGACTGATGCTCATCCTGACCCACTCCCTGAGGTGATGACCTACCGGCGTATCACTGGTTTTCGCGAGCAACTGCCGCGCCGTCGCTTGCCATTCGAATTGTGTTCCTGCCTTGAGGACAGCATGGGCTTTCGCAACCAGCCCCTGAAATTCCTCCAGCTTTTTCAAGTGCTCAAGTGTGTACTGACGAAGTGGTGGGACATTGCCTATCTCGAATACGTCGTGGTTGAGTTCCCCCAGCTGTCGCAAATCCCCGTGCAATCGAGCCATGTCCTCAGAAAGAGGTAGGGTATCGTGTTGCGGAATTACTTTGTTCAGGTAGATCAGGTCTTCACCAAGCTCCCTACGCGCGGACCGTAGGGACTCTATATCTTCGTCTGAAAAGCCAGGTCGGGTGCTTTCAGTACCATCCAGCAGGTCTGGAAACCAGTTGTTACGCTGCTCTTGCTCGACTATGTAGCGAGCTAGCTGTTCCGGCCGCGTGTTATCGCCAAGGAAAGGAGTTTCGGAGGTCTGCTTCGACGCCCACTCCCGCAGTTCTCGATCAAGACTCGCGAGCTGTTGATGCATTCGATCAATCCGATCCGACTCGGCTCGAATGTCTCGATTGAGTTCCGACTCGCTCAGGATATTGACTTCACTGGCAATCTTGCGAACGGACTGCTCAAGCTGTCTTAGTCCTTCCCGCTCAGAAGTCAGAAGGCTGATGGTCAGTGGTCGTAAGGCTTCGGGAATCTGATCTTGTAACACCGCCAGCGGAGCCTCATGCTGGGCACTGACCAACACCTTCTTGCCCAATGCAAGGTGGTGACAAATGACGTTCGCAATCGTATGCGTCTTACCTGTTCCAGGTGGCCCCTGCACCACGACACCATCCGCTTGGTCGAGTCGGTCTATGATACTGACCTGCTCCTCATTGAAAGGCTTGGGGAAAAACAACACACTATCGTCTGCCGTACCTTCGGCCCACCCTGCATCGGCCAACCCCGGTGAGGAGATACCGCGGTAAAAGCGTTGCTTGCGGACAATCGGCTGGTCGGACGGTTCGGTCATGATCAAGGAGGGCAACGACGGTAGAGATTCAGCGTCGTTGACCGCCTGCTTGAGTCTTTGTACATCTGCCGCAATGAAATTCGTCGACCGCTTACGAGCATAGATGACCCAGGTATCCGTGATTAACAGATTCCCGGACGAGGAAGGAAGAGTTCTATCGTCCTCCTGTTTCCGTTCATCCGGCCAATAGACCCCATGGCTGTCGAGCTGGCTGGCGGAGTAGCGAAGAATCCCCTCAAAGGTTGGCGGGTCGAAAGGAGACAAAGTTTTCTCGGATGTCTCGAATTCGGCGCGTGCTCGCTTCTCCACATCGGTGGCCTGGGAAATTTCAAAGGCCCCGAATGCATCAACATGGACAACAGGTTCCCTCTCGGTTGGGCGCACCGTGATCGACATTGTCTGCGAATCGATACTTAGTTCCACTGTACGACTTATCAGGGGATAAAGGATGGAATCTGCTTCATTCTCTTTATCCCATAGAGCAATTCCGATACCCCAGGCGATTTCAATGCTATCTTCCGTGCCGCCACCAGCCTCTACGTCCTGTATCAGTGAGAAGAACTGGTCGTACTTGTGAATCGTCTTGCGTCGGGCAGACTCAGCCTCGGACCAAGGTTTCCATTCGCTGATGTAATGATCGAAAAGTTGCTGAATTTCTGGGACGTCTTCTATCTCCAGGATAACCTCTTCAGGCGGAGTATCATTAGAGTTTAGTTCGAGAGCATCGGTATGATCTTTGGCCTGTATAGTGAGACTGTCGGCGAGGATCGGCTTCTTGCCGGGATCATTTTGTATATTGATCCAGGGTCTCAACAAGTCTGGTGGAGTCGGTGGTGGATTAGCCTGCAGTCGGCGGATACTTAGCCAGACTTCCTCGGCTCCATCTATCAGGTTCCTCCCCACGCCAGGAAGACCCTGGAAGGCGTGTTCATGAAAGAACGGCAATCTATGATCAGACAATCGGAAAACTGGACGGCTCCGCACCCGATCAAGATGCAAGAGGTAATCAAGGACCGACAGGAGATTCTTCTTATCTCTTCCACCAAGGCTACTATCATTCATGCAACGTCCTTATCTTTTTCAGTGGTTATGACTTTTTGTCTTTTTGGAAAGACGAGTCCAATCAAGCGGTCGAGTAAACGCCAAATCAGCTAGACTCACTGACAGACGAAATACCTGATAACCATGATACGCATATCATCTCAGGCGCGTCTTGGATACTGAAGATCAACAATTTTCATCCATTATTAATCCTTTCTCTGGCCTAAAATTATTCAAGAGCAAACGTATATTCTTGACTATGCGTGTCATCTCAGAGACCAACATTTCATCTACACACATTTCGCCCTCGTATACTACGTGATTGCGCTTACTGTGTGCTCTCTCAAGGAAAAGCCTATCTTCGTTGGATAAGTCGGTGGCGGTATGTTGCAGGCATTGAAACACCAGATTACGTGATTTTGGCCTATAGCCCAGTAGGCGCAGTGCTACTAAGGCTAACGCATGAGAGGCGTTGTATACCAGGTCGAAGCGACTTTCGAGACTGAGCACCTCTAGTCTGGCATCTCTGAGATAGCAAATTGCTGAATTCAACAAGCCATCGCATTCTTCTTTCGAAGGAGGTTCAGCTTTTAATTGACCTATATGCACTAAATTATCAAGCTGTGGATGACTCATGGCGCACCCCCCGAGGTGTTTCTATCAATAGAGATATCAGCTAGGAAATCAAGCAAACTATTTTCTGTATTTTTTTCTTGGGTACCTGGAACCATGTCATCTGGCAGGTAGCAATTGAGTGCCAAAGAACTCTCATCCATTTTTCTCGTTTGCACCGATACCAACATCCTATGGAAAGTTGGCACCAGCTCCTTCTCCTTTAAGCCATCTTTCCTTAGCGCGCCATTTATATGCTCGATACACTGTCTGATCGCCCAGAAAGGAGAGCCAAGCGACAAAATGTCGGAGATATGATTCAAAGATCCGGTTAGGGGAGTAGGTAATCCGTCAGTTACTAGACGGATATCCTCCCATGCTTGTTCAAGCTCGCGCCCCTGTCCACCAATCAGTCTTTTTTCCAGATAACCGGTTTTGCTGGCAGTAAGTAGAAGAAACAAAAGCCGGTTTACGAAGCTATCACGTGGAATATTTCTCTCCGCACAGGCTTTATTTAGCTTTTCAATCGTATTTACGCTCAGGTTAAGGTTAACCTGTTTGGTTCCGAGTTTGTTTAACTCTGAACTCAAGTATGACTTTGCTGCATCACTATTCGAATCGGGTAACTCATCCATAATCAAGCTCGCTTCGCTTTCGAGCACGATGTCAAGATACGCATCCCGATTCAGGCATGCTTTCCTAACTTTTTCGTTAAAGGCATTAATAAGGCTTTCCCAGACTTGCACGAGGATCTTCTTCTTGTCCCGTTCTGCCATTGCAAATCTCCAGTAACCCATTCGCTGGAAATAATAATAGATATAAAAAAATAGATAATCAATAATAGAATAATCTATTTTTAAACTAAAATTTTCTCCAATTTCCGGGTTAATGAAACAATTAGGGGCGCAACAGGATTACAAGGTGATTTTGCCGATATTGTTAACAGTGCTTGAAAGAGCTTTCGAAAAACCACTCACGACCTCGTATCCGTTTTCTGTATCCCGTTAAGCCTCGAAAAGCGAGCATGGCACCCAGCAGATTAATCTGGTGTACCGAATTCGTTCATGCTCAATCCGTCAAAACCTTTCCGAATACTGGCACTCGCCACGGCCATTGCATTGGTGATCATGAACGGCGTTGTTTCGGCTGATGGCAAGCCGCTGGTTGAGGTATTCACAACTTCTGACATTCCGATTATCTCTGACCACCAGGGAGATAGAGTTCAAGTCTACGAAATCGACGGAATCAAACTATTGGAAGAAAAAATTTCTCACGGTCTTTCGGGGAATACAAACACTGCCAAGCAACAGGCGATAGAGCGCGTCACACAGTTGGAAGAAGAACAAAAGCAGCAAGTCCAACGCACCGCAATCGGTCTTTCCAAAGCACAGCAGTACGGCATCGACCGCTATCCTGCGATCGTCTTCAACAGTGAGGCTGTCGTGTACGGGGTGACCGACTTGGCCGAGGCGATGCACCGGTATCGCGAATGGCAGGAGAGCACCACACAGTGAAGACTCTCCGTAAGCGCTATCGGTTGCTTGCCGTCGTTTTGATTCTGACGATCACATCAACGTCTCAGGCCGGCTTTACCACGACACCCCAGATCATCGCTCAGACCACGGCCGGTGCTTTGACCTGCATGCGCTGGATGCCTGTCGGGCTCTGCTTCTGGTTGTACTGCACCTTGAGCGGGTGCTCGGTCAGGACCTCACTGAAGGTTGGGCATTACAACCCGGATCTGGTGGTCAGCGCCTACAACGAGTTGGGAGGCAACCCCTGGAGAGAGATTCGATCGATTCTGGGTCTTGCTCAGAAATCCGCGGCTACCGGGCTGTTGGGGTCACTGTCACCGCTTCCTGTTGACAGTGCCGGTAATCGCACGGAAGGGAGCTCCGAGAGCGACCATAAAAACCTGTTGTTCCGCGAGACCGATGCGATCGGCCATCCGCTGAACACCCTGGCAGGTGTGGTTTCAGGCACGGGTCTGCTCTGTCAGTCGCAGACGACCCCGTTCTTTCCGTATTTCTTATCCGGACTCGATGCCTTGTCATGGCGCCAGGAGGTGCCGGAGATCTTCTATCCGGCGAGCTGGATTCCCGGTCTGCGCGAGATCGGCACCTGGCCTCTACAAACCTGGGGCAGTGTGTATCCACGTACCGGCTGGACCACCCAGGCGGAAGAGCCAAAGGCCGCTGCGATCAATGCTCAGCGGGCCGGTGACATCGTCACCCGTACTGCACAGCCGCACGTCTATGTCTCCCTGTCGGGTGATTCGTACATGCACAACGATGTCATCCGCGAAATCGACAACTGGGTCGACGACGGATCAGGCATGTTAACCAACCGGCGGTCTCATATCTTCTCCGGCCAGAAGGTCTGGCCACCCGGTCCCCTGTTTGAGAAGGACCACCGCACCGGAACCTGGCAGATGCTCGTACCAAAGCCGGAGTCGTCCTGCGATGTGTTCGGCAGCAACGACCTGGCGAGTAGCAAGGGTTGGGGTGGGGGTCGGGTAGACAGTGCCGGTGATTACGTCTGGAACCTCTGGCGCCCCTACAAATGCTGCAGGCGCCGGGGGCAGGTGTTTCTGTTCGACATCGACTGGATCGCTTATCCGCCATGATTACTCAACAAGCACAGTATTGTTCCTTCTCACCTCGTCGTGGCAAGTATCGATTGCCGGTCGCTGCTTTTGTCTTCTGCGCGCTGGCAAGTCATGCAGTAGACGCCGCGCAAGCACCGACGGAAGACAGTCTCTGGTACTACGAGATTGGCGGAGCAGAGCCCGTGTCAGTTCCGGCCAATCCGTCGGTGGTCTCGGTCACCTTGGGCGGTTCCGCACAACTGGGATTGGGTTTCAGCTGCGGCAAGTTTGATCCGGTCGCGGCGGTGACCCACACACTGAACAACATCGCGGCTGGTGTTGACAACATGATGAACGCGATGACCGCAGCGGCGAGTGCGGCCATCGCATCGCTGCCGGCATTGATCCTGCAGCGGGCCAATCCAGGTCTCTACGACCTGTTTCAGAACGCACTGCTCAAAGCGGAAGCGACCCTGCAGCTGGCCACCAAGTCGTGCGAGCAGATGGAGGCGGAGATTGCCGCGGGCAAGAATCCCTATGCCGACCTGATTACGCTCTCCAAAGGCAATGACTGGAAGGTGCAGATGGGCATAGGAGGTAACGACGTTGTGACCGCAAAGGAGTCCGTCGAGACCGCCAACGGCGACAACGGTGTGCCCTGGATCGGCGGTAAAGCCGGTGGTACAGGCCAGCCGGTGCTGCAGTTTACCGGCGACATCGTCAAGGCCGGCTACAACATCAATATGAATCGCCCGGTCACTGCCACAAGTCCGGTAGCGGCATCAGACTCGACCCGACTCTCCGAGATCTGGTCCACTCCGACGGATGCACGTAACTGGGTGGTGGATGTGGTCGGTGAGAACATCGTCACCACCTGTGATACCTGCCGTAAGGACAGTATCCCCGGTACAGGTCTCCTGCCGAAGTTGCATCAGGAATCGGCAGCAGTCACGACGGATCTGCAGAATCTGGTCAGCGGTACGATACCCCCGACACTCACCAACCTGGATGATGTCACAGCACCCGGCATTGCCATCACGCGCCAGGTGATCGAGGCAATCCGTGAGATGCCGGCTACAGAGCAGGGTCTCATCATCGGCCGGCTGGTATCAGAGATCAGCACCGCCCGCACGGTTGAAAAGGCGCTTTACGCCCGTCGCCTGCTGCTCACCGGCCGTCAGGTCCCGGAGGTCTATGCGACCGAAGTGGCGCGCGAGCATGCGGATGCCTCCATCGCCGAACTCGACAAAGAGATCGACAACCTGCTGTTCGAGACGCGGGTAAGGCGCGAAGTGGTCTCCGATACCATCACTCTCTTATTACAAAGGGCCGCGGCACGGCGGCAGTCGTCGCTCAATGTCCCGCAGGTCTCCCCGGTGGATCCAAGACCACTCACCCATGGCCGTGTTCAATAAAGCCGTCATGCACAGACAGGGGCTCCTTGGTTTTTCTATTCTGGCAATCGTTTTGACGATGGGTGTCGGCCTCTTGCTCTGGCAGGCAACCGAGCTCTCTTCCGTGTCGAAGGTCTCTGACCGGATCGAACAGGTCAAGCCATTGGCAGGTGGAATCCGACTGGCACTTATCGGTCTGTTGGCTGTCTTGTGGCCGAGGTTGGTTCATCTGGCACACAGTCTCGGTCGGATTGACCAGGAGAAACGGGATGGCCTTCTAGCACTGCGCTGGCGGGTAATGGGATGGCTGCTGGTGATCGAGCTGATGCTCGGTCAGAACCTATTCGGCCGAATGTTCGTTGTGACCTCGGAGTCCATCGTATGAACGTGGACAGTTACCTCGAACTCTTCACGACGCTGTTCGGCTGGGCTTTTTATGGCGTGCTATGGGATGTGTTGGTGGCTACCGGCATTGTCTACCTGCCGTTTTTCGGCATCCTGATCGACAACTGGCGTGAGCCTGCCGAGGGTGGACAGTTCGGCACCGTGACCGGTCTGTCGTTGCGGCGCATGGAGATCGAACTCTTCATCGCGCTGTTGGTGGTCGTGCTGGCTGGTCAACCGGCAGCGTTGACACCGCTCAACGCCGGCACCCTGAGCTACACACCGCCGCCGACGCTGGACAACCCGACACCCACCACAGCAACCGTGGCCGCTTCCCAGAGTACATTTGGTGCCACGGGATTTACCGGTTCACCGGCAACGGTGAACATCCCGGTCTGGTGGTACGCCGTGATCGCGATGACCTCGGGTTTCAACCATGCGGTCGTCGAAGGGCTGCCGGCAGCCAATGATCTGCGGACCTTCGAACAGCAGGCACGGTTGGCCACCATCGAGGATCCGCGCCTGCGCCAGGAAGCGAGCGACTTCTTCAGCGAGTGTTACGTACCCGCGCGGTCCAAGTACCAGGCGGAGCGTTTGGAGACAACTGCGGTCACTACAACCTTAGGCACCTACGGCGAGGATGATCCGGACTGGATGGGCTCGCACGTCTACCGGGATACAGCAGGTTTCTACGACACCTTACGACCGACCAAACAGATCCCGGGTTGGGCATACGACTCCGGTCGTGACACCGAGTACGACCCTGCCTCTCCACCCACCTGGGGCAAGCCGACCTGCAAACAGTGGTGGGAGGAGGGCACCATCGGACTGCGGCAGAAACTGATCGACGCGGCCGATGCGACATCGGCTGGTTTCTCGGGCCTCGTGGTTGCGGTTGCACCCGCCTTGGCTGGTGATCAACAGAAAGATGCGGTTGCCCGCACAGTTCTCACCAACTCGCCACCCGTTTGGTCGAGCAACGACCTGGTGGCCAACAATACCGGCAGCACGGGAATGCTTGGCACCGCAGAAAACATCGTCAAGGGCGGGCTGGCAGCGGGCGGCGTGATCACGGCATCGGCGTTTTTCTCGGTCACCATGACAGCGGTGCTGCAGGCATTGCCGATGGTTCAGGCACTGCTGCTATTGGGTATCTACGCCTTGCTCCCCATGGTGGTCGTGCTGTCCAGGTATTCGTTGTCGATGATGGTGATCGGAGCCATGGCTATCTTTACCGTGAAGTTCTGGAGTGTGCTCTGGTACCTCGCGATGTGGGTGGACCAGAATCTCATCCAATCCATGTATCCGGACGTGAACGTCTTCCTGCAACTGTTTGCCAACCCGGGTGAGCATGACATCAAACGCATGTTGCTCAATATGATCACGACAATTCTTTATCTGGGATTGCCGGTTTTGTGGAGCGGGATGATGGCTTGGGCAGGAGTAAACGTGGGACGTGCTATCAATAATGCAACAGCGCCTTTGGTTCGGGTCGCGGACGATGCGGGCCGCCAGGGCGGAGCAATTGGGAAGGCTGCCTTTAGCAGAGGCCTCCGCCGCTAGACGGCCCGGCTAATCCTCGTCGTACCAGCCGTAAGGGTCATTGCCAGCATCAAGGCGACCGGTGCGGTGGTTGTACTCGCCGATCAGGTCCGTGTCATAGAGTTGGCGTTCATCGTTCCGGGTTTCCACAGCTAGCGCCGCACCGAATATCGCGAGCAGGCTTCGCGCCAAACCACTGGCACCTCGTACTAGTGTAGTTACTGCCCTATTCATCTCGATTACTGATCCTTTGGTTTGAAAAAGCACCATCCAATTTTTTGGATTTTAGTCCACCATCGGGCCCAGAGTGTACCTGGAGCTAATTTTCGTCATCACCACATTCAAGACCAAGAGACTCTCTATGGGAAAAGTCTCGTGCAGGCGACTGGTTATCGCAGCTTAATCGTTAGAATGCCCTGAAACGACTTTAGACCATTTTAACCTAATATTGTTGGATTAATACTACAGTGATATGGTTGGCGGTGGGCACATATGCTCTAGTCGCTATGGACCTCGCGATTTCTGAGGTTTGGTGCACATGACGCCACGAGGGAAACTTGATGACGAATGAACCCTGGGTCTCGGTTGATGACCTGGCCAAACACCTCGGTGTAGCCAAGGACTCCGTCTATCGATGGATTGACCACAAGGGGTTGCCAGCTCACAAGATTGGACGACTGTGGAAGTTCAAGTTATCGGAGGTAGATGACTGGGTGCGCAACGGCGGAGCTTCAGGCGACGAGTCAGAGCAAGACGGTAAAGGGCGGCGTGGATGAAGTTGAGGCATCAGGTAATCACCTGCCTGATAGGGCTTGGAAGCTACTTCGAGATTGCTGTCGCCAGCGTTTTCTGCCTCAGTAGTTGGGAGTGGAAAGCCTTAGGTTCTAAGATGCGGAAGATCCTTGGCCATGGCGCAGAACGAGGGTTAGCGCCATGAAAGCCACAGAGGCTAAATTTCTGGACTTCCTCAAGAAGTCACCACAGTTCGTCATTCCGATCTATCAGCGCACCTACTCATGGAACGAGCGCGAATGCCGTCAGCTTTGGGACGATATTCTTCGCACTGGCCGCAGCGAAGCGGTTTCCGCACATTTTGTAGGTTCCATCGTCTACATTGAGAAAGGACTGTACCAGGTATCCAGTCAATCACCTCTACTCGTGATCGATGGCCAGCAGAGACTGACCACAGTCACATTGATTCTCGAAGCCTTAGCACGACAACTGGGGGACAGCGAGCCCGTTGACGGTTTCTCGGCCAAGAAACTGCGTAGTTACTACTTGCTGAATCCGTTGGAGGAGGGAGAGCGCGGATTCAAGCTGTTGCTTACACAGACCGACAAGGCGAGCCTGCTGGCCTTGGTTCAACAAAAGGCACAACCCTCTGACCAATCACTGCGCGTCACTGAGAACTTTGCCTTCTTCGAAGAGCAGGTGAAGAATCTTGGTACCGATCTTCCCGCCCTTTGTCACGGCCTCGCAAAGCTAGTTGTGGTTGACATCGCGCTTAGTCGAGACCAGGACAATCCTCAGCTCATCTTTGAGAGCATGAACTCGACTGGACGCGAGCTGAGCCAGGCCGACCTGATCCGCAATTTCATCCTGATGGGGCTGGAGCCAGCCCACCAGACTCGGCTGTACGAGGATCACTGGCGACCGATGGAAATTGGTTTTGGCCAGGAGGGATATGGCTCGCATTTCGATAGCTTCATGCGGCACTATTTAACGCTTAAGACGGGAGAGATACCGAACGTCCGGGCGGTATACGAAGCATTCAAGTCTCATGCGCGAACACCGGACATCGCCACTGCCGGCGTGGAAGCGCTAGTCGCTGATATTCACGAGTTCGCAGGCTATTACTGCGCGATGGCATTGGGCAAAGAAACCAATAAGAAGCTTGCCGAGGCCTTTCGTGACCTGAGAGAGCTGAAGGTAGATGTCGCCTATCCGTTCTTGCTTGAGCTCTACGATGATTTTTCCAACGGCAAACTTGAGGGCAGTGACTTCGAAGCCGTCGTCAGGTTGGTCGAGGCTTACGTGTTCCGCCGAGCGGTGTGTGCAATCCCGACAAACTCTTTGAATAAGACCTTCGCCACTTTCGGGCGTGCGCTGCAAAAGGACCGGTACCATGAGAGCATACAGGCTCATCTGCTGACGCTCCCCTCCTATCGCCGGTTTCCGGGCGACGAGGAGTTCAAGCGCGAGTTCGTTGTGCGTGACCTCTACAACTTTCCTCGCCGAAGCTACTGGCTGCGCCGACTCGAAAACCATGGACGCAAGGAGCGTGTTCCAGTCGACGAATACACCATCGAGCATATTCTTCCGCAAAACCAAAATCTGTCTGCGAAGTGGCGAGATGAACTTGGACCTGAGTGGCAACGCGTTCAGGAAACCTGGTTACACACGCTCGGTAATCTTACGCTCACTGGCTACAACGCCGAATACAGCGACAGACCATTTTCGGAAAAACGCGACATGAAAGGGGGGTTCAGCGAGAGCCCTCTAAAGCTCAACGAGGGCCTGAGCGGCCTCGACAAGTGGGATGAAGCAGCTATCAAAAACCGCGCTGAACGCCTTGCCACAATCGCCACGGGTGTGTGGGCGGCACCTTCGTTGGAAGCTGCGCTACTCGAGTCGTACCGTCCGCGCCCTGAAAGAGCTGTGGAATATACAATCGATGACCACCCGCAGCTTACGATGGGTTCGCCCATGCGCGAGCTGTTTGAGGTTTTTCGTAAGGAGGTGCTGGCGCTCGACCCTTGTGTCTCGGAGGAGTTTCTGAAGCTCTATGTCGCCTATAAGGCCGAGACTAACTTCGTAGATATAGTGCCCCAGAAAAGTCGCCTCCGCCTGTCGCTGAATATGCAGTTTCATGAGCTACATGATCCGAAAGGCCTGGCCAAAGATGTCACCAATCTGGGTCGTTGGGGCAATGGCGACGTAGAAGTCAGCCTAAGCAAGCAGGACGAGCTGCCCTACGTGCTGGGTCTGGTGAGGCAGGCATTCGAGAAGCAGATGGGGAACGGAGAGGTTGAAACTTGACAGCTTGAATAAGATGCCCCGGCTTTGCATGAAACAACTGAGCGGCAATCCGTCTCCATGCGATCTGGGCATCGGGCCTGCTTCAATATCGACTATGCTCCCAACCGAATCTTTCGGGGGAGACGCTGCAAGCCCCCAAGTATTTACAGCTTGGTAAAACATGAGAATTCTCTAGGAATCAGTCAATCATGAGCATTCACTCCCTCTGCAAACCACGTTCATCTGTCTTTTCTTCCGACAGAAGAGCCACTGTTCTAAGCCTGGACACTTTCTTGAAAGGGCAGGTAAATGGACGTGAGTTCTTTGAGGAGAACTTCTTTACGAACGGGATGCTTACTCTGGTCGATCGGGCATTCCGACATCTGGGAGGCGCGGGCGCAGGGTCGTCGGTCTTCCTGCTGTCGCAGGCGATGGGTGGCGGCAAGACTCATAGCATGATTGCGCTAGGACTGCTCGCGCGTGATCCAGCGTTGCGGAAGACAGTACTTGGCAATCAAGATCCTGCCCCAAACCTGGGCCGTTGCCGGGTTGTCGGATTCAATGGCAGAAGCACCGATGCAGTCGGCGGAATCTGGGGCTCGATTGCGGAGCAACTCGGCAAGGCCGAACAGTTTGCCCGCTATGTTTCGCCCCTGCTCAGTGCACCCGGCCCAGAGGCATGGAAGCAACTCCTCGGTGGTGATCCACTCGTGCTGTTCCTGGACGAGCTTCCGCCTTATTTAGAGTACGTGGTCGCTGTTCCAGTCGGGAATGCCAACCTCGGCGTTGTGACGACAACAGCTCTCGCAAATCTTTTCGTCGCAGTTGCAGACATGGACAACGTCTGTCTGGTCCTCTCCGATTTAGCCGGCACCAATTTCAGCATCGGTCAGGCTAATCTTGAATCCGCGTTCAATCGTGCAGTTCAGGGTATCATGTCAGAATCCCGGCGGTACGCTGTTCCGATAACCCCGGTGAACCCGAACGGTGACGAGCTCTACCACATTCTTCGCAAGCGCCTGTTCGAGCACGTGGCGCCAGAAGCAGAGATCCAAACCGTGGCAGCTGCGTACCGTGAAGGGCTTCGGGAAGCAAACCGGATGAATCTGACGACGACTTCGCCGGAAGCCCTCTACGCTCGTGTTGTCGATTCCTATCCATTCCATCCGGACCTTCGTGAGCTGGTCGGCAAGTTCAAGGAGAACGAAGGCTTCCAGCAAACCCGGGGTGTGATCCGACTAATGCAAATGGTCGTTTCTGATCTCTGGAAATCCGAAAAAGCCACCAGTATGGATCTGATCCATCCATATGACTTGGACTTGAATCTTGATGAGATTTCGTCGGAAATACGCATGATAAATCCGTCACTCAGTGAAGCGATCGCACACGACGTGGCGCACGGGGGTGATGCAGAGGTTGAGCAGATAGATCTCACGAACCGCAATACCGACGCCTCGGATGCTGCCCGCCTCATTCTTGTCGCTTCGCTTTCAACCACACCGGGAGCGATCCACGGACTCCGTGAATATCAACTCGTGGACTGTCTTCAGCGGCCAGGTCGTGACCTCTCTACGTTCAAGACCAATGTGCTAGACAAGCTGGCGACCAGGGCTTGGTATTTACACAGCTCTGCCGACGGTCGCCTGTTCTTCAAGAATCAGCAGAATCTTGCTGCCAAGCTACGCTCGACTGCACTCGCACTGCACTCGGAGACCGTCGACCGTATGCTGCGAGAACATTTGGAGCAGTACTTCTCGGCCTCTTTAAGAGACTGCTATCAGGTTGTCAAAGTGTTACCGCCTCCGGATGAGGTTGCCGTCGAGCAGGAAAAGACAACCTTGGTAATCGTTCGGCCAGGCGGACAAGCGAATCAGTTGCCCATCTCGGCAGACTGGCAGGCGTGGTGGGAACAGCAGCAATACAAGAATCGCGTTCTGTTCCTCACGGGCTCGCGTGACACGTTTCAGAAAGTGCTCGATTCGGCGCGACAGACTCGCGCTCTGCAGAGTATTGAGGACGAGCTTAAGGCTGAGCACACGCCCTCGGATGATCCGCAGTGGCGAGCACTGGATGGGCTTAGAGACCGCGTCGGTTTGCAGTTCACTGCGGCATTGAAGGAGGCGTTCGATCACATTGTTTATCCCTCCATCAATTCTGCGCTACGGGCCACGGGTACCGACCTCGCATTCGCCGGCAATCAGAACGGCGAGGCGACCATTCGCAAAACGCTCGAAGGGGCGCAGAAGTTCACGACCAAGATCGACGATGACAGTTTCCGAGCGCGTGCGGAAGCACGTCTCTTCGGCTCGGCAGAAGCCAAAGTCGTTTTGTGGTCCGACTTCAAACGCGCCGCAGCCGTGAATACCAACTGGCCGCTGCATAAGACATCGGCCTTGGATGATCTCAAGGCTGAGTGCTTTCGTCGCGGTCTTTGGCGTGAAGAAGGCAACCATATCCGGCGCGGACCGTTTCCACCACCGGTACCAGAGGTTGCCATTCGTGAGCTTTCCGTCCAGGAAGAGGGAGACGGACACACCTTTCTTAAAGTTGAGCCGCTGCACGCGCCTGCCGTTGTCTATGAAACCGGGGATTCCGATCCGACTCGAGCATCAACTCCCGTACCGACGCCGGCTCGTTTTGAAGCGACTGGATTGCGCTACCGTTTCCTCGCCTTCGACCCGAGTGATCTCGCTCGCGAAAGCGCGGTCAGGGAGTGGACCGCAAGGCTTCGGCTCAAATACCAACTGCATAACCGAGGTGATCATTACGAGGTGGAGCTGCTGGCGTTGCCGAGGGCTGGTGGCATCGTTATTCGTTACACCACGGACGGCTCTTCGCCAACCAGCGCCGGTTTCGCGACTTATGACGGGCCATTCCGCGTCCCGGAGAACTGTCGCATCGTTTGCGCAATGGCCGTAGCGTCTGGATACGATTTGAATTCCGAGACAATACGTATCCCGATTCCGCAGAAAGGAAAAGAGGAGTCCACACTGGATCCGGTGATTCCGGCCCGCTGGAATCAACAGACTAGGCTCGATGACTCGGGCGCGGTGTGGGATTTCATCCCGCGCATGGAAAAGGTTGCCGGCATGATGGTCTACGACATTGGACTTACCGCAGAGAGCAGCGATGGTCAGCAGAACGTTGAATTCTCTGGAGCCCTGGAGAGGGGGTATGACGTTGCTGCGCTGCAGTCAGTTGCTGAGAAGCTTCAGGAGATCGTTAGCGGCGGAAGCCTGCGCATGGTCATTGGCTCTCTCGGGTTTCCCACTGGGCAGACTCTGCTCGATTGGTTGAAGGCAACCAATCAGCCCTTCAACCTCAGTAAAGTAACTCAGTAATCCAATGTCACGCGCGTCTTCAGGATCAGCCCGCAAGGTCGTCGGTCTGGGTTTCCTTCCAGAGGAGGCAAGGCACGGCTTCCTTATCGATATACCGAAGGGTAAAGGCACGAGCGATATCATCTGCGTTACCGAACATAGGGGAGAGGAGATCAACCATTCAGGCATCCGCACTGGGGATGCTCCGTCGCTAGGTGACCCCGCACTGCGGGTTGTCATTGACCGCACACGCTGGTTGGCACTTGCTCCGGCATTTTGGGATGAAGCGAACCGCCGCCTGCGGGCCAATGGCTTGCCGACCCAGAAATTCTACAAGAATCCGGCCAAGCCTGTGCCGGTGCATCCATCGCTCGGCAAGGAGCTCTGCATCCTCTGCTGGGCCGTCGAGGAAGCCTCGCCTGATGATATCCCCAATGCCTTGCGCAACTGGGAGGCGCTCGCACCCGAGGAGCGCTGGTGGCTTTATACCATGACTGTCGCCACCACTGGTCAGGCCATGCAGAAGGGCATTGGCTGGCGTAAGGCACTACGTGCTGCACTGGCCGACAACCCATTCGTCAAGGGAGAGGGACTGTCACCGAAGGCACGTCGTGAGCTCCTTGGCCACTCCCAACTCACCTTGGCCCTTTGAGTAGCCTGATGCCCGCATTCATCGAAACCCAGTTCCCCATCGCACGTCTCTCCGCCGAGTCCTACAAGGAGCGCAAGGCAAACCTTGGGCAAACGCTGACTCGTTTGGGGAAATGGTGGGGGCGGAAACCACTTATCCTCTGCCGCGCCTCCATCCTTGGCATGCTGATGCCCGCATCCGATGATCCGAAGCGAGATCGCGAGATCTTTCTCAAGATCCTGACCATGGACGACGATGGTGCATGGCACCGACAGAAGGGAGACATTCCAGTTGCTGCCTGGCGCGATGCGGCAACGCCGGATATTCGGGAGGAGTTTTTCACCACTCGAGGTTTCCAGCGCGGCCTAACTGTCGAGGAGAAGGAAGAGGTCTGCGCTCGTATCTGGGAGCGACTCGATGCTGGCGAGCGCAAAGCCCTGGATGACCAGCGCCGGCGCCCTGTCTCCGACCGTGATGAGTTCGACGCAATGCCTTATGCGGACCGCATCCGCCACTGCGACCGCCCGGAGAACATCGAGGGCCCGACGGCCGAAGCTTGGGAGGAGATCAACGCCCATCTCAACACCACCGCCACCTGCCTGCCGGATCTGGTAGAGCAACTTGGTCAGCGCACCTTCGGCCATACGCCGCGTGTGGGTGATGCTTTCTGCGGCGGCGGCTCCATTCCTTTTGAGGCCGCACGGATCGGCTGCGAAGCTTTTGGGTCGGACCTCAACCCCGTGGCAGGCTTGCTCACCTGGGCTAGCTTGAACCTACTCGGCGGCGGCAAGGAGGTGCAGGAGGCGGTCCTGCGCGTTCAAGCCGAGGCCCTCGCCAAGGCCGACCGCCAGGTTACTGACTGGGGCATTGAGCACAATGAGCAGGGCGAGCGCGCCGACGCCTTCCTTTATTGTGTCGAGGTAAAACCCGAGGGCTGTGACTACTACATTCCGCTGGCGCCGAGCTGGCTTGTCGGCGAGAAATCCAAGGTCGTCTGTAAGTGGCATAGGCCTCCCGGTTCCGACCGCCTCCAACCGGAAGTTGTCACCGTCTCCACGAACGAAGTCAAAGTATGGAAAGGGGACTCAAAGAAGGGAATCGTTCCAAAGAACGCGACAGTGGTCGATAGCCGTGTCATCGATCCGTTCGATCCCGAGCATTCCTGGTCGGTCGAGTCGTTGCGCGGTGCGGAAGGTTTGCGCCGCTGGAGCAATGACGACGTGGTCCCGCGCCCTGGCGATGTTTTCCAGGAACGTCTCTATTGCATCCGCTGGGTCAAGACGGTGATGCAGAACGGCAAGCCTAAGGAAGTTCGCCGTTACGCTGCGCCGGAGGAAGCGGATCTCGTTCGCGAAACCAAGGTTCTCGAACTACTCCGCGAACATTTTGCCGACTGGCAGCAGGAGGGCTTCATCCCGTCGAAGTCGATACCGGAAGATGGCGACAAAACCGAAGAGCCGATTCGTACCCGCGGCTGGAGCCACTGGCACCATCTCTTCACCCCGCGTCAGCTGCTCACGCACGGTTTATTGGCGGAAGTTTCCGCGAAGCTGGCGACGTCGAAGGTGGCGCAGGTGGGGTGTTTGTTGGGGTTGGGG
Source organism: Chromatiaceae bacterium (assembly GCA_024235215.1). Lineage (GTDB taxonomy): Bacteria > Pseudomonadota > Gammaproteobacteria > Chromatiales > Chromatiaceae > HKST-UBA178. The sequence continues at coordinate 395,801 of JACKMU010000004.1, forward strand.
AGGATTGCGAACTTTGATGCACGCTTGTGCCGTTGGATAGCAGATGCCGCACGGGAGCAAGGTTCAGACGTATTTGCCAACCAGGCATTAAACACGAATTTCAGCTACACAGTTCGTCCTTTGACAAAGTTGAAATCCGCATGGGAAATAGCGTTTATTCCTGTCTCGCTAGGAAATGCCAAAGCGATTATACGTGATTCCGACGCCCGTGACCTCCGTGAAAGATGCGACCTCTGGGTTACCGACCCGCCCTATGCAGATGCAGTGAACTACCACGAACTCGGAGACTTCTTCCTCGCTTGGCAGGAGAAGCAGCTGGCCAAGACCTTCCCCGCGTGGACGCCCGATGCCCGTGCAGAACTTGCCGTGCGCGGCGATGGAGACGATTTCCGGCGATCGATGGTGGAGATCTACAAGAACCTTGCCCACCATATGCCGGACAACGGCATGCAGATGGTGCAGTTCACGCATCAGGATCCCGCCGTCTGGGCCGGCCTCGGCATGATTCTCTGGGCTGCAGGCCTCAAAGCCACGGCTGCCTGGACCATCAGCACTGAGACCGAGGCCGTCGGTATCAAGAAGGGCAACTACGTCACTGGCACTGTCTGCATGGTTTTGCGCAAACGCACCGCGCCTGAGCCCGGCTTCATGGACGAGGTCTATCCGCTGGTCGAGGACGAGGTCCGCCGCCAGATCGCTTCCATGCAAGCGCTCGACGAGGACGGCGAACCGAACTTCAACGACGCCGACTACCAGCTCGCCGCCTATGCCGCGGCCCTCAAGGTACTTACTCAATACGCCACGCTCGATGGCCGCGACGTCGAGCATGAGCTTTTCGCTGTCCGTGACCGCAATACCAAGAGCGACTTTCAGATCGTCATCGAGCGCGCCATCGAGATCGCCTGCGACACCCTCATTCCCCGTGGCCTTGATGTTCATTGGCGCGACCTTTCGCTGGTCGAGCGCTACTACCTCCGCGCGCTCGACATCGAAAGCCGCGGTGAGCGCCGCAAGGGCATGTATGAGGAGCTTGCCCGCGGTTTCGGCGTGACCGATATCCGTGCGCTGCTCAAGAGCGACAAGGCGAACGGCGCCCGCATGTTAACCGCCAGTGGCTTTGGCACCACTGGCCTGGCAGCGCCTGCCGGCATGGATGCAGATGGTGCAGTGTTGCCTGCACGGCGGGGTCGTGCCGCTGCTGGAGGCGTTCATCCCTTTGCGGTTTCGCGGGTTCGCCACCTACTTTTCGCGATTCGAGAGACTGCCGCGGCAGACAATACCCCTGAACCGGGTCGGCAGTATCTGCGCGACACCTTCGGCCAAGGGTATTGGGGGCAGCGCGAACGCTTCATCGGTCTGCTCGAATGGCTGGCTGCGCTCGGGAATGCCGAGGGTATGCAAGAGTGGACCGCCGATTCTACAGCGGCGCGAATTCTGGCCGGTCGGCTCCGCAACGACCACGCCTGATGCTTCGACGCCACTCCAGCCGACGAAACCCACTCGACCATGCGGTGCTGAACCAGCGCCTGGAAGGCGCTGTTTCATATGATCGTATCGCGGGCTACTTCCGCTCGAGCTTGTTTGAGGTGGCCGGCGAAGCCATCAGCAAAGTGACTGGTCAGGTGCGAATCATCTGCAACTCGGACCTGGATCCACAGGATCTTGTAACTGCTGCGGCCGCTCAAGCTGCGCTGCGCCGGAGTTGGTGTTCCGGCCAGCCGGAGGAAGCGCCACCCAGCGCGATGCCGCGTTATCGCGCCTTGTACCAAGCCCTCACCGGCAAAAAAATAGAAGTAAGGATATTACCCGATTCCGCTTTTGGTCTTATCCATGGCAAGGCAGGCATCGTTCGCCGTGTGGATGGCACCGCCACCGCTTTCCTTGGCAGCGTCAACGAAAGTGCGTCGGCCTGGAAGGTCAACTACGAGCTACTCTGGGAAGATGACGATCCCGAAACCATTGCTTGGGTGCAGGAGGAGTTCGAGGCGCTCTGGAATGATGCGCGCGCTGTCGATCTGGCTTGTTGTCCATTCATCGCCCAGGATGTCAAGCGCATCATTTCACGCCGAGTAGTTGAACCGGAAGAGCTGAAGGTAACCGCTAATCCGGATGCTGCGGCCGCAGCTGCAGCGATCGAAACGCCGGTCTATCGTCGGGAACAAGGACTCTGGCCGCATCAGAAATATTTCGCTCGGTTGGCGCTGGAACGTCATCGGCTAGGCGGTGCGCGCCTCGTGCTCGCCGACCAGGTAGGCCTGGGAAAAACTGTTCAACTCGCAATGGCCGCGATGCTCATGGCGATTGACGATCCGGACGCAGGCCCAATTTTAGTGCTCGCTCCCAAGCCACTACTTCAGCAGTGGCAGGATGAGTTGATGGAGCTGCTCCTGTTGCCGTCGGCGCGCTGGAACGGTCGCGCCTGGGTGGACGAAAACGACTTGGAGTATCCGTCGGAGGGTGTGAAATCACTTGGGAAGTGCCCGCGCCGAATAGGGTTGGTGTCGCAAGGTTTGGTCGTCCGTGGACTGTCGGAGGCAGTCAACCAACTCCTTGGACGCCAGTACACTTGTGTGATTGTGGACGAAGCCCATCGCGCGCGCCGCCGCAAACTGCCGAAAGTGGATGCCGGCGCCGACGAAATCGATGAGCGAGCCGAGCCGAACAAATTGATGGCTTTTCTCAGGGAGATTGGCCCGAAGACCAAGAGCATGTTGCTGGCGACTGCGACGCCGGTGCAACTTCACCCCGTCGAGGCATGGGATCTTCTGCACGTACTTTCTCAGGGAAATGACGGCGTGCTCGGCGGTTGGACGCACACCAGCCCTTGGTTTCGTCCCAGTCATTGCCTGAGCATAGCCACCGGCACTGCTGTGGTTCCGACCAACGACGTGCGCGATGGTTGGCAATACGTCCGCGATCCGCTGCCATCCCGGTTCGAGGATTCTGCTCTGAGGCGCATACGCGACAACCTCGATGCGGAGGACATCCGCTGGCAATTCAACCCAGAGAGTCTTGAGAAACTATCACCCGCTATTCGGCGAGTTCAGCTTCAAAACGGCCTGCTGCCCAACTATGGCGACCGCTTCAACCCTCTGCTTCGTTGCATTGTGCGCCGGACGCGCGCGTACCTGGAGGTGATGATCAACCCGGCAACCGGTGGCTATTTTCTCCCAAAGGTCAGCGTGAAGTTGTTCGGAGAGGAAGACGAAGGAGCGCTTGTGCTTGGAGGCTATCTGCGTGAGGCCTACCAGGAAGCAGAAGAGTTTTCCCAGCTCCTGCAGAAGCGGGTTAGAGGGGCTGGTTTCTTCAAAACTCTGTTATTGCGGCGCCTTGGAAGCTCCATGGAAGCGGGGCGACGTACGGTGAGCAAGCTCCTTGGGGATGAACCCGACATTCCCGATGACGAGGACGAAGATGACGCCGAGGAAGAGCTGCCACCGCAGGTCGGAAGGCCTCCACAGGGGGCTAGCGAATTTAAGAATTTCACAGGTGCAGAGATTGCATCGCTGAATCGCTGCCTTCAACTTCTAAATCAAGCTGGTAACAACGATCCCAAACTCGAGGCGCTGATTGGCTATCTTCTCGGAACACAATCAGGTGTGACGCGTCGTTGGCTCGATTTAGGCTGTATCTTGTTTTCGCAATATTACGATACGGTCCGCTGGGTAGGGAATGAGCTGGCCAAGCGAGCGGAATTCGCTTCTATGGACATCGGTCTCTATGCCGGCAGTAACCGCTCCGGCTTCTGGCGCGATGGCCGGTTCCAGAGATGTGATCGAAATGTGCTCAAAACACGCGTCCGCACTGGTGAAATTAAGCTACTGTTGGGTACCGATGCTGCTTCCGAGGGGCTGAACCTGCAGCGCCTGGGCACACTTATCAACATCGACCTTCCATGGAACCCGACTCGGCTGGAGCAAAGAAAAGGCCGCATCCAACGCATCGGGCAAGCGCGCAGCGAAGTCTGGATTGCCAATCTCCGTTATCGTGATTCTGTGGAGGATCGTGTCCACCAGGTGCTGGCTGACCGTCTGGAGGCTATCCATGAGCTTTTTGGTCAAATACCGGACACGCTCGAGGACGTTTGGGTCCAAGTAGCATTACATGACGAGCAAGCTGCCCAACAACTCATAGACCGAACCACGGCGACAAGAAATCCGTTCGACGTCAAATACAGCAAGGTGGAAGACGCTGAATGGGAAACCTGTACTTCTGTTCTGAACAGCGTGAGCATGAAGGAGCTTTTGTCACGCGGATGGTGAATCGATGCTGCACTATTCTGGAAACGGGCTCTCGTTATTCTTGAACGACCTAACTGCGAGCGGCGTGCTGAATTCGGGAGCAAGTAGACAACTATTTGGAGAGCTTAGATCGAAGGTGGTGACGAGTAGCCATGTCCTTGCCAAGCGCTAAAAGAATCTCTGTCGAACGTGTGAGGAAGGCTGTGGCCGGCAGAATCGCAGTTCTGTGGCAGTACATGTATAAGGCTCAAATTTGGCTTAATATTTTGAGGGCCAGACATGGTGGGATCGTGCTGTCTGTCGTTCTGCTTTTTCCCTTAGCTGCAAGCGTATTTTGGTCACCCGAATTTCAAAATGCACTTGCGCACTACTACGCAACAGAGCAGGAGGTCGATAAGCTTCACGCCCTGGTTTTATATGTAAACGATGTCGTAGCACAAAAACGTGTAAACGATGTTGTGGCACTTCTCAACTAGGGTACAGGCGTGGGTAAACCTTTTAAACGTGAACTAGAGAGCATTGAAAAAACATATGCTTGGGCGAATAGTTATGACTTATCACTCCTGATCGAGGTAAAAGAACGTGCGTCGTCATTGCCTATGCTGGCGATTGGTTCGGGCGGCTCTGTAACAGCAGCAGAAATCTTATGCGGACTCCAGACCGCACAAAATGGGAATGTAGCGAAAGTAGTGACGCCTCTGGAGATGCCAAGTTGTATTCCAAGTGACAGGCGCCTATCTGTATGGCTTCTAAGTGCGGGCGGAAATAACACCGACATACTCTTTGCATACAAGAATGTCGTGGTTGAAGAGCCAAAACAGCTGGTTGTTGTTTGCGGTGATCCGAACAGTAGCTTAATAGCTAAAACCACAAGTAATGATTATGTTGATGTGTTTTCGTTTTTTCCGCCATCAGGCAAGGATGGGTTTTTGGCAACCAATTCTCTGTTGGCATTCGCTATATTATTGTCACGTTTATATAGATCTGATTCCGACACTGTTTTCAAATATCCGTCAACAGTTAGAAAGTTGTGGCGATCTGTATTTGCAGAAGATATAACCCTGAGGACTCTCAGGTCACGATGTGCAACATTGTGGAAGAAGAAAACAATCATTGTCCTGTACAGCGCTCCTTTCAGGCCTATTGCTATCGATCTGGAATCCAAGTTCACTGAAGCAGCTCTTGGTAATATCCAATTTGCAGATTTCCGCAATTTTTCCCATGGTAGACACCATTGGCTTGCAAAACATGGTGAAGATGCGGGGCTTCTTGTATTCAGTACACCACGTGACGCAATCTTGGCGAACATGACCCTATCATTACTGCCAGCAAGTGTCCCTGCTGTACATATCCCTACAAAGTCGGATGGCTCGGAGGCGCTCATTGGACTGTTAGTGATTGCATTCCACTTGGTGGGGTGGGCAGGGAGAGCTAAAGATATCGATCCTGGAAGGCCAGGTGTGCCAGATTTTGGTTCCAAACTATATGGTCTTAACTTACCGAGAAACTATAGAAAATTACCTTCGAATAATGAAACGATAATTTTTCGTAAGAGTGGTGTGGGCTTGGACGCGCTTGAAAACCAGAATACTTACGACTTTTGGAAATCAGCATTGATTACGTTCAGACGACGGTTGGCAAATGCAAGATTTGCCGGTGTTATCTTCGACTATGACGGTACACTTGTTGATGCTCGGCACCGGTTTGAACCGCCGACTCGGTTAATTTCAGATGAGTTAGTCCGTCTGTTATCAGTAGGTATACCAATTGGTGTAGCAACTGGTCGGGGAAAATCGGTAAGAAAGGACTTGCGGTCTGTCTTGCCGAAGAAATACTGGGGACTTGTTCTCATTGGTTATTATAATGGAGCAGAAGTCGGTAATCTGGATGATGAAAATGTTCCCGTCAGAAGCCAAGTGCCCGATGATGAATTATCTGCTTTCAATCAAATTCTTTCGAAGGATTTCGAGCTGTCACGCATTGCAAAAATTGAAGTCCGAGGTTCACAATTAACTATTACGCAGAAGTTAGCGATGACAGAACATCGGCTGTGGGATATTACAAATCAGCACCTGAAAAAGATTAGAGACTCAAAATTATCGGTTCTCAGGTCGAGTCACTCCATAGATGTGCTTGTGCCCGGGGTATCCAAACTAAATCTACTACAAGAATTTCGCAGGATTTATAATTTTGGGCGGTCCCCAATCCTAACCGTCGGTGATCGCGGAAATTGGCCTGGCAATGATTATGAATTGCTCTCTGGACCCTATTCATTAAGTGTCGACGAAGTGTCTTCCGATCCGGCAACATGCTGGAATCTTTCGCCTCCCGGCGTTCGAGGTGTACAAGCCGCGCATCTGTATTGTAAAGCTCTGATTACATACCGAGAGAAGGGTATGTTCAGGTTTCAGTATAGTAGAATGGGGTATAAGGCATGAAGCAGAACCTAGGACTCAAGATTCTAGGTCAGGTCATGAAATGGGACGATGACCGTTCCAGGGGAGAATTTTCATGGTTGAAACTCATGTCGCGATTAAAGTACGACGGATATCAGGACTTTTTAGCAGGTGCTCGCTTTATAGAAAGTTTAGTCACCTGGCTACAGCAATTCGATTCGAGTGAGAGAGAAATAGCATACCAATATATTCGCGATAAGCTTGTGTATATCGGACCTGCGGAAATGCAGCGGCTGGTTGAAAAGTTTTATCCCGAATATGTGCAGCGTGAAGTCGTTAGAAAAGTTGCACATGAATTGAATATACCCGCATACATGGTCTGGTCCAATCAAAAAGCGCAGGCGCACATCAAAGATTTTCGAAGAAAAACCCTTTTTATGGGATTAAGTGACGGTGCGAGGATAGATACATTGCGCCGCGTCAATGTCGGAATATTATCCAATGAGCAGATTGTTGTAACCACCCAACTTGACAAAGCCAAATGGGAGGGGTTGCTCAAGGATCTTAAAAAAACGTGCGGAGCCGATGCGAAATTTTCCGTTGTCTATCTCATTGATGATTTTATCGCATCCGGAACAACGCTAATTCGATATGAGAACAGTGAGTGGATTGGGAAGCTTCAGAAATTCAGGGACTCAATCCGCGAAGCAGAATCGCAGCTTGGATCTGGTGCCATCCTAGAAGAGAACTGGCGCCTCCATGTCCATCATTACCTGGCGTCAGATTACGCAGCAAAAGTAGTCTGCACGAATTACGAAAAGGCCATGCGAGAGGAAAGCGGTGAGCCATGGTTTCCTCATGTCGAATTTACATATGGTTATGTGTTGCCAGCCTATCTACCGATTACGAATAACAAAAGCGACCCCTTTTTAACCTTGGTAGATAAATATTATGATCCCGTGTTAGAGAATGAGCACTCTGAAAAGAGTGGTGTAACGTCAATGAAGTACGGATATAGAGAATGCGCATTACCACTTGTTCTAGATCACAATACACCAAATAACTCACTCTCGATTTTGTGGGCAGAAACTGACGGCGAAAATAATGCCCATGCTATGCGCCCTTTATTTCGGAGACGCCAGCGACACAGCTGACTGGTAGGCAAGAATATCAATGGCCAACCCATTTGAAAAACGCGCAACCGAATATCTAAGAAATGACGAAGCCTTTTTATCGGTAGTTTCCCCAGCTCCGTTGCACTCCTATTTCGAGCAGAAGGCCAGAGACGGTAATTTATATGACCGTCTTACGATGGTTATTGGGACGCCAGGTAGCGGTAAGACAACGATCGCAACGCTGTTTCAGTATAAGACGCTATGCACCTTGTTACGCAATCCGGGAATGGACGGTTACAAGGAACTAGTGCATGCGATGACAAAATGCGGAGCAATAAGCGGAAACATGCTGGTCATAGTTGGATGCCGACTTCCGTTAGAAACAGAATATCGGGAGTTTTGGGAATTGCCCTACCCGGAGGAGCTTAGACACGGATTAATACAGAGCTTGCTTCAAGCCAGAGCTGTAATTGCATGGGTGCAAAATATTGCCCGTGCACAAAACGTAGAAGCAGATGCGATAAAAATTATACCAAGGGAAGGTGCGGTTGCTTCTCTAGGCCAGATTGGAGGCGAAAATGCCGTTAACGTCCTTGCAAAAGCGCGTGATGTTGAGCGCGCAATTTATCAGATAGGTGCAGCGCTCGTATCGCCAGCGATTGAGAGCATACCCCATGGTGCAACTGATGCCTATCAGCCGTTTGATGTGATCAAAGCGTTCTCAGTCACTGGCAAAGCAGGAACTGCTCGTAGCCTAAAACCCCTGGTTATCCTAGATGATGCGCACACGCTCCATCCCAAGCAACTGCTTGCTGTACAAAGCTGGTTAGCGAAACGTGAAATTAGGATTGCACGATGGCTTCTGATGCGTCTTGATGCCCAGACGCCACGGACAACATTAACCGATGCATTGGATCATGAGTTAGAGGGAGAGAGAGCTACGCGCATTAAGACTGCCAGGGAGATTACGGAAATCTGGTTGCAAAAGACCGGCGATCGTCCCCATCAAAGGCAACAATTTCGAAAAATGGCGCGAGAAATGGCCGATAAATATCTCGGCCTCATGGAAGTCTTTCGTCATCAGGGTATTAGCAGCCTTACAAGTATTCTCAGCACCATGCCTGTGTCATTAAGTGAGTCAAAATATAAAAATTTGGAAAGCAAAGTAAACCGGACACAGCGGACTAACAATATTTCCGATGAACGTAGGCAGAGCCTTGAAGAGGAAGTCGGTCGATTTTGTAGCGGATCAACACTACCCGATCTGGGGCGCGACGTAAAACTTGGAATGCTGAATATTTTGATGCACCGATATGCAAAGCGTGTTCCTCAAGCCAGTTTATTTGAGCCACATGAAGATCTGGAGCCCAATAAGCCGATTTCAGCCAATGCCGATGTCGTTGATGGAGCAAAGATCCAGTTGCTCCACGAGTATAATCGGCCTTATTACTACGGTATTGATGTTCTGTGTGATGGTAGTTCTGAGAATGCGGAGCAGTTCTTGCAACTGGCTGGAAGACTCGTGTCTGTTGCGGAAACACGGATTATACGGGGAGAGCAACCGCTCCTTTCGACACCTTATCAGCATAAGGAATTACAAAAAAGGGCGCTCGAAATAGTACAAAGTTGGTCATTTCCTGAACAAAAGCTGGTGCGTCTCATTAATGACGAAATGGTACGGCAGTGTGTGGAGAAGGCACTTGAACCGAATGCGTCGCTCGGTGGTGGACCTAATTCATTTGGAATACCTCAGGATGAATTCAAGAAAATTCCAGAAACACATCCTGACTTGGGTCAAGTTCTGAAATATGGTGTGGCCTATAACGCATTTTCACTAACGCAAAATCATAAGACGAAAGGAAGGTACTGGTGTTTACTTGAGCTGAGTGGTGCCGCGATTATCGCTAATGGGTTAAGTTTGAGAAGGGGTAATTTCCTTGAGCGCGATGTAAATGATTTGATCAAGATTCTGGAAGGGGGGCGTTAGTGAAGGGTCGCCCACGGTGGGACCAGTGTGTCGACCATAAGGATGGAGGCGTTCCATCGTTTATCAATGAGTACTTCTCGTCGCCCGATCGTTGCTGTCTGCTGATTGCCGGTGCAGGATTCGATCCGAGAACGCCAAGCTTTTGCAAGATATTATACGACACGCTGAATGCGCGATTACACGTGATCCTAATTCGAGAAGAACGTCCAAATCCAGATGTTAATCTCGTGAAACGTGCTGATCACAATCTGCATTCAATTCAATCATTACTTACTACTAGTAAAATAATCAAGGTCGATATTTTTGCTGAAGACAATGCGATTGTTGGGGGGCGTAATGTGATCTCAGAGTTACGCTCCGAAACGCTTGGTGCCTACACAGATATTGTTATTGATCTAAGTGCACTTTCGATCGGTGTTAGTTTTCCGATTGTTCGTTTTATGTACGAATCGGCCCAGCGATCAGACGCCCCGCTTAACGTCCATCTGCTAGTAGCATCTGACCCCGGTCTCGACCATATTATTACCCCAATCTCCAGTGATGTTGTAAATAAGATCCATGGATTCAAAGGGGGGGCTGGGCTTCATGGTGAAACCGAACCTGCAAAGCTATGGTTACCGCAGCTATCCATCAAGCGTAAAGACGATCTTCGGCGAATTTATGACGCGGTCGATCCTCATGACACGTGTCCAATCCTGCCGTTCCCTTCGCGGGACCCCAAAATCGGTGACCGATTGGCCTTCGAATTTCTTGCTGAACTAGAGGATATTTGGGAGGTTGATACGCGTAATATCGTCTATGCTGATGAGGAGAATCCGCTTGATTTATATAGGACGATTTTGCGTATTGACGACGAACGCCAGCCGGTATTCGAAGACTTCGGAGGATCATTATTGGTGTTGTCACCACTTGGAAGCAAGGTGCTGGCGCTTGGGGCGTTGATGGCGGCGCTGGAACGGGATTTCCCGGTATATTACGTCGAAGCACTAGGGTACGATGTCGATTGGGAAAAGGCGGATGAGGCCGATCCAGGAGTGCTTGCAATGCGGCACATCTGGCTCTGTGGCGATGCGTATCCGTCAGATTTATCTAGTATTTAGTTCTTGATGTCTATGGGTCTATGGAAAATCGACAACAGACTACGCGACCACGTGTGATCGGAGCTGGGCTCATAGCACTGGACCTGGTTATCAGTGCGAACCCGGATGAGCCGGTCCAGCAATGGGCTGGCGGGACGTGTGGCAACGTGCTCACAATTCTTAGTTATTTAGGTTGGTCCGCCTATCCAGTGGCACGTTTGAATGGAGACCACGCTTCTCAGGGTGTCAAGAAGGATTTGAGAAAATGGGGTGTACATCTCGACTATGCCGAGTTGGCACCTACCAGTAGTACACCGATTATCACCCAGAAGATCAAGCGATCGATGTCAGGCGGTACAGAGCACACCTTTTCCTGGCATTGTCCAAACTGTGGTGCCGGACTTCCTCGTTTCAAGCCCGTAACGTCGGCAGCCGCAAACCAGGTTGCCCCGCGGTTAAAGCACACGAATGTATTCTTCTACGATCGCGTATCTCGTAGCGCACTAACTTTGGCGAAAGCATGTGCAGCCAATGGTGGGATTGTAGTTTTTGAGCCTTCAGCTATCGGTGATCCTGTTTTGTTCAAAGAAGCAGTAGATTCGGCGCATATATTTAAATATTCCAATGAACGCATAGATCAGCTCGTTCACGTCACCAATGCCGGACGTCCGGGGCTCATCGAAATTCAAACGCTGGGCGCAAAAGGTCTGAGATATCGAGTATGCCTTGATAAGGCAAGAACGCATGGTTGGCGTAATGCCAAACCCTTTATTCTCGATCAGGTAATCGATACAGCGGGAAGTGGAGATTGGACAACAGCCGGAATCATCGACCAATTGGCAAGAAGAGGATTAGTGGGGTTATTGCAAGCTTCCCTAACTAATATCGAGCGCGCTATTTCATATGGTCAGGCGCTAGCTGCATGGAATTGTGGCTATGAGGGTGCGCGAGGAGGGATGTATGGCGTTACAAGGGATATGTTCAGAAAACAGATTGAGTCGATTATTAATGGACAAAAACCGGTTCTGACAAGTCGAAAAAAAAATCGGACTCGTCACTCCGATACCATGTTTTTCTGCACTTCATGCTAACAAGTATTTTTGATTAACGTGCGGCAATATTTCTTGTTCTCTTTTGCAGTTGAAGTTCTTCACGGACATCCATTAGTAAGATCCCTAGCATGTTCTTCCCTCGGCCATTGACGATACCCCAGAGGCGATTGGTGGGATTATCTGTGCGTGGTAGTTCAACGAGCCTATTGTCACCGGTCGATAGCAGTAGCTCATTGAGGTCCTGATGTTGGGTAAATTTCTCCCATAAAATCGCTCGCATTCGTTCGAATTTTGTCTTCGACCAGCCGGGTGCTATGTCCCAGTGATACAAGCCGTGTGCAGCCATCGAAAGAAGTGCCGGTGATGGTGCGGACATCAACCACTCTCTTACTTCAGGACGCCTTGCTTTTCCCGCTTGGTAAGCATGTTCTGCTGTTGGATAAATAACGCCCTCAAATTCGATTTCGCGCCGAAACAGATTACTAAAGCCCCCATAGGGTTTTTCATTCGCGCGATAAAAGCCAATCTCGCCGTTCATAACGGGTTCCTTTGATGGTAATCCGAGCTGTTGACATCACATATGCAAATTGCAATATAATATGTAATTATGCAAAAAGTCAAATTAAATGATGGAGAGATTAAGAGGTTATCCGCACGTTTTCGTCGTGCAATGAAACGAGAAAATCATACACAAAAACAAGTAGAAACAATAACAGGGGTTGGGCAGTACCAAGTAAGTAGAATAATCAATGGGCAGTTTTCAACATTAAATACAAGTGTTCGAAAAATATGCAAATATGCAGATATTTGCCTTGGATCAAGTGCTATGAGCAAGCAGCAAATCGAGGAAGACTTAATAGCGTCGGTACTAGATTTGTGGGACGGTTCTGTGTTGGATGGTGAGGGTATCATTGGCCTCTTGGAAAAACTAAAAAAGTACCGTGAAAACGCGGTAGGACAAAAAATACGCTGTAGTTGAAATATCTCGCGGTGCAAAACATTGTGACTATCTCGAATGGGGAAAATTGGACCAGGATACTGTTTGATTACACCGCGTCGGATTCGTATTGACTCCCGTAAAGGAGGGGGTAGCAGACTTCACCAAATTTGGCCATTCGCTAGCCATTACCTGCGTGAATTTTGCGTGAATGAGTCCTAAACTGTCCTGCATCGTTATGCAATTAACGCAACGGGCGCCACGGTAAGTCATTGATAGATAAAGCCGTGTGTTAGCCTAGCTAGT
>JACKMU010000005.1 GCA_024235215.1 Chromatiaceae bacterium
CAGCAGCTTGATCTGGGTACGACGTCGGTTGACAAAGAGAAACCAGTGACCACTGGTCGGGTTCTCTCCCAGATGGTTCCTGACCAGGGCGGACAGCCCATCGAACGAACGCCGCATATCGGTCGGCTGCAGGCATAACCAGATCCGCCGCCCCGGCGCAATACTCAGCATGAGCGGCGCAGACGTAATACCACGTCCGCTCCCAGTTGCAGTTCGATATCCCAGCCCGGTGACACCGGCGTTGGTACTTCCGAGGTCAACTCGGTAAATAGAGTCGCATCGGCAGGCAATGGCTGCGACGATGGCTGTTTGCGCAGCTTCGTCCGCCAGTGGCCGAAGGTACTGTGTGAAATACCCTGTTCGCGACAAAACTGTTCACTGGTCTGTCCGCTTGCAAGATAACGATCAAAAATCACCCGCCACTGTTCTGGCGTTCTTTTGATTCGTAGATGTTTCGTTTCTTTGTTCGTTGCACTCACATCCTCGCTCCATCAGTTTTCAGCAATTGATGGACAGAGAGAATAAAGTGATCTCGCCAAATGAAAATAACGGTCGAAAATGACCGCTTACCGACAAACAGCAGTTCAGTCTTGGTGGTGGAGAGGGTGAAGCTTTCGTTGATGTCACCCTTGTCGATGCTGCCGGTAAAGGGCGGGTTGGCCATCACGATGTCGTATTCGGCCTCTTCACTGAAGCTTTTGCTCAGTGTGTCCTTGTAATCGATCTTCGGTTCGTCGATGCCGTGCATCATCAGGTTCATCAGCCCCAATCGAACCATTTCCGCGGCTATGTCGTAGCCAACGAGAGTTTGCTGCAATATTGTTTTTGCATCTTCTGTCAGCGTGGCGGCAACGGATGTGCGAATAAAGCCATCCTCATCAGATTTCAATCCTGCTTGTCCCGCTTTTAACGCCAGCTGTGTGACGATGAATTGATATGCGCCTAACAAAAAGCCGCCCGTACCACAGGCGGGGTCAGCAATACGGTGACCCAGTTGCGGCTGGACGAGCTCTGCCATCAACTTGATGATATGACGCGGCGTGCGGAACTGGCCGTTCTTGCCGGCGGTGGCAATCTCGGACAGCAGCATTTCATAGACATCGCCCTGGATGTCCTGAAAGGCCTGGCCTTTTTCCTGCGAGTCTTTCTCCATGACCTCGAAGATTTCATCGATGGTCTTTACCGCCTCGACCAGCAGCGCCGGCTTGGGGATGATGAACACGGCGTTCTTCATGTGGCGGGTGAAGTTGGATTCCTCACCGTTCATGTCACGCAGGAAGGGAAATACCCTGGTTTGCACATGCTGAAGCATCTCTTCGGCCTGCATGCGCTTGAACTCGGTCCAGCGCAGATCATGTTTTTCGATTGCGAATTGTTCGGCGTCTTCCTTGCCGCGATATTCCGGTGGAATCCAGGTGCCGCTGAATCGGGAGGTGTATTTCTCGCCAGCCCATTCGGCATTGGCCTGCTTTTTCTGATCGAGATCGTCGAGCCGCTTCATGAACAACAAATAGGTAATTTGCTCGATGGCGGTGAGCGGGTTGGAAATACCGCCAGACCAGAATTTGTTCCAGAGCTGGTCGATCTTGCTTTTGAGTTCGGGGTTGTTCTGCAGCATGGTTATTTTCCTTTTTTAACCGCGAAAGGCGCGAAAATCGCGAAAGTTTGTATTGGCTATTCTGATGATCTGGGTTTTTGGATAGGAACCGAAGTTGACCAGCAGACCGAGTTCGAGACCTGTTACTTTCAGGTAGTTCAAAAGTTGAGCCTTATGTTCGGGAGCAATTTCCTTGACCGCCTTCAGCTCGATAATGATTTTTCCGTAGCATATAAAATCTGGCTTGTAGGTTTGGACAAGCTGTTCGCCCTTGTATGCAAGAACAAGCTCCTTCTGGGCTTCAAAGGGTAGTCGCCGCAGTCGAAATTCCTTTGCCAGACACTCCTGATAGACAGTCTCCAAAAAGCCGCAACCCATCTCCCGGTACACATCGAACACGGCTCCCTGAATGGCATAGCATTCTTCCTTGAAAAGCAGTTCTTCTTTAGCGCCTTTCGCGTTTTTCGCGGTTAAATCTTCGCGGTTCATGCTTCGCCTTTTGGTTCGGGCAGCTTGCCGGACTGTTTGACAAGCTTCTTTTCTTCTGTCTTGACTCTGCGCTCCAGCTTCTTGATGTCTTCTTCCGGCGGTAGTCTTTCTGGCTTGATGCCGCGTTGGTCGAGCATGTCACGCACGCTCTCGTTGTTTTGCACATGCTCGTGGGTGATTGCGTGGGTCACCGTTCTGGGCAATGAGATAACAGGCGTAGCGGGTGAGCATGAAGTCATCGACCGGACGCTGCCCGCCCTTGCCGATCTCGATCATTTTCGTGACGCCACGAAAATGATCTCCTGGGTCATAACCTGTTGTTTCGCAAGACTCAATAGCCCTGCTGATGGCGGTCTGGAAGTTTTCCCAGCGGACATATCCCAGCGGTTCCATCAGATCGCGGGCGAACCAGAATTCTATCCCTTCATCCGGGATGGACTGGCTCAAGCCATCAAACTGATTGGTCAATTTCTGTACGGATGTCTTATCCATGGCAATTCCTCCTGACCATTTTCCCGACACCCGGAAAACAGTCTCTGTTACCCATTTCGTATCTTTCGTGGTTAATAGCCATCAGGCCGCCAGGCTTTCGGTGAGCTGTAGTATCTCTTTGATTTCCGCCGGGCTGAATACGCCGCGAATTCCCTGCGGGTGGATGACCGTGAACGGCGCGTTGATCAGGTCCCGTTTTTCGACCTTCTCGCGTTCGACGATGAAGTTTTTCAACAGCTTGAGAAACTCCAGCTGACGGCTGCTGAGGTTGCTGTGTTGGCCGATGAACTGATCGAACGCCTCGCTGACCGTTTCCGGGAAGCTTTTCAGTATCTCGATGCCGAGGATGTGGCGAATGAACTGGATGAAATGCGCCTTGCGGTTCTTGTACACCTGACGCAATAGGTCTTCAGTGATGTGGGGGTGCTCATAGTGCAGCAGTTCGGCCAGCGCCTGTGCTTCATCTGGTGAGACCGTTTCACCGTTTTTGATCTTCAGCAGGATGGGGTTGTGCTCGGTCAATTCGGCAATCAGGGCCTCGACCATTTCACGGTAGCGGCTGATACTGACGGCTTCATGTTGCGGGCCGAATTCCACCCATTCCTTGTTGTGCAGCGTGTCGGTCAGATCGAGATGAACGGGCCAGGGCCGGTGTTCTGCTCGCGGAACTTCATCAGCGGGCCGAGCCTGGCGGTCAACTCATCCAGCGCATCTTCAAGCTCGATGGGGTTGGGCCTGGTCCAGTAGTGACCGGTCTGTGCGGCACGGATCAGCGCTTCTTCGGTTTTTACGAAGTTGACGCTGAGCGGCAGCTCGCTGATCTGTTCGACGATGCCTTCCTTGAGGGTTTCGGCCTTTTCCTTTTCTTCGCTCAGCCTGGCGAGCGAATACTCAACAGATCACGCTCGAAGCGCATGGCCTTGAAGTCTGCTTCGGATACCGTGCGGAACAAGGGTTTGATTTCTGTGCGCAGGAATTCAAGCCGGTCGTGGCTGAGGGTGATCCAGAAATTTTCTTCCTTGAGGCGATTGAGTGCGGGGGCCGCCTCTTTGATAACGACCGAGCCTTGCGGCAGCTCTTCGATCTGCTGGCGCAATTTGGCGATTTCGCGTTCGGCTATGTACGGATGACCGCTGTCGATGGCCTTTTCGATCTTGTCGATGCGCAGTCCGACCAGGCGCACCGGCAAAGGCAGTTGCGGTTTAAGCTCTTTGCCCTTGGGCTGGAGCTTGAAGTATTCGAAGTTGTCCCAGCAATCGAGAATCAGGAACACGTCTTTTCCGTGCACCAGGGTTTGATCTTTTGGATTCGAGCAGCCGGGTGCCGCGACCGATCATCTGCCAGAACTTGGTGTAGGAGTAGACCGGCTGGCAAAGACGAGATTGACGATCTCGCGCACGTCGATGCCGGTATCCAGCATATCGACACTGATGGCGACACGGGGCATATCGTTGTTGGTGAACTGGTCGAGCAGGCCGCCCTTGCCGTAAACGCGCGAATCGTCCGAGACCAGTACCTTGGCCAGCTCGCCTTTGTATTGCGGATAAAGCTTGTCGAAGATCTCTTCGATGCGGCGGGCGTGGGCCTTAGTGGAACAGAAAAGATGGTCTTGCCCGGCAGCACGCCATTGGCGTCCTTGATGCACTCCTCCATGAACTCCTTGACGATGAGGGTGTTGGTGCCCTTGTTGATAACCTGCTTTTCCAGCTGCGAACCCTCGAAGTTGATCTCCTCGATTTCCTTGCCTTCGAGCAGCAATTTTTCTGATCTTCCAGCGAGATGGTGCGTTTGCTGATGCCCTCCATCTGGAATCTGGTCTGGATTTTCATGACCTGGAAGCTGCACAGGTAAGGCGGCACGTTGTTGACCGCCTCTTCGAAGGTGTAGGCAAAGGTGGGCAGGCCGTCTTCGCAGTGGAAGAGCTGGAAGGTGTTGTGATCGATGATGTCGGTGGGTGTTGCCGTCAGGCCCAGGGTGATGGTCTTGAAGTAATCGAGCACCTCACCGTAGGTGTTGTAGATGGAGCGGTGGCTTTCATCGATCACAATGAAATCAAAAAGTGCGGCGACAGATGCTGAGACTCATCCCGAATGATGTTGAGCATGGTGGGATAGGTCGACACATAAATGCGGCGATCCTTGGCGATGAGCTTTTCGCCGACGTTGGGCCAGCGCGGTTCATTGGGGAGATGCTCTTTGAAAGCAGCAAGCGCCTGTTCGCGCAACGCAATGCGATCCACAAGGAACAGCACCTTCTCGGCATGGCTGGCGCGCATGAGGGCATCGACCATGGCGATGCAGGTGCGGGTCTTGCCGGTGCCGGTGGCCATCACCAGCAGGAAATCGCGCTTTTCTGTTCGATGCCTTCCAGAACCGCTCGGATGGCGCGGATTTGGTAATCACGTCCGGCAATCGCGGTGTTGATGAGTTCCTGCGTCAGTGGCTTGCGGTTGCGGCGGATGTATTGGAAGCGTTCGAGATCATCGCGGGTTGGGAAGCCAACCACTTTGCGCGGCGGGTAATTGTCCAGATCCCAGAAATAGGTTTCGAGGCCGTTGGTGTAAAAACAGAATGGAAGCTCTCCGCCCTGTTCCTTTTGAATGTTGTAGCAGTATTGTTTGGCTTGTTCGCGGCCTAGGGCTGCATCTTTGCTGGTTTTCTTGGCTTCAATCACTGCCAGCGGTTTGCCGTTTTTACCTATCAGCACGTAATCGCTGAATTGATGGCCTTCGTATTTGGTACGGGGTTCCTGGATTCCCTCCGGCAGACCTACTTTGATATCGAACTCTTCGACGACTTGGGTGCGATCATTGAGATCCCAGCCTGCGAATTGTAGCTGCTTGTCAATAAGTTCCTTGCGTGTTTGGGTTTCTGTTTGGGTCATGCTGCTAACACCCCCATCGGTGTAAACGTGACCGCAGAACGCAGGCCGCGGCCTTTCATCTGCTCGAAGAAGCTGCGCGATTTGACGTCGCACATGAACATGATGACTTCCACCACCGGGATGCCGGTGGCGATCACTTTCTTCACCCTCGCGTCTCGCTCCGCTCGAAACTCCGCGGCGGGGCGAACATTCACTGGATGTTCGCCTTTTTCCGCCTCACCCTTGGCGAAGAACAGGGTCTTGGGGACCTCGCTGCGGCCGGGGAAGATCTCGGTGAACAGCTTGTCACGGAAGGTGGTCACCACTGTGTGGATCTGGTCCGGGGTGACCACGTCGCGGTCGAGTTGCTTGGTCTGGTCCGTAAGAGACCAGCGAACCTAACCTCTCTCCCAATTATGCCCCCGAATTCAAACAAAGGCTTTCAAAGAGAGGCGACATCTATCCTGACACAGGGGGCGGGCGCACTACGTGCGTCCAAATCGGCTGTCCTGCCAATTTGTCGCGGTCCTGCTGTTCGACGTAGTAGCCGGCCTCGACCCTGGAGCCCCCCTCGGTGATCCGGGTCTTGATGCGGTAGACGTCGTAGTTGACGTTGACGCCGTCCGCCACGGCCTGCTCGTGGGGGTACTCCATGACCAGGTTCTGGTGGAAGAAGCCGAAGGTCTGCTTGTTGGGCGTGGCGGTCAGGCCGATCAGGTAGGCGTCGAAGTATTGTTTCGCGCCATCCATGGCGCTCCGCGCTTCGCGACGCACTGACGTGCGACCAAATTTGCTCCCGGCAAATTTGTCGAGCACCTGTGCCCAGAGGTTGGCCTCTTCGGGCTCCTGCCCTCTCGCGGCATTTGCACTTCCCTGTACGGCATACTCCTCGCTGAACTTGAAGTTGTTGTAGGGCAAGACGTATTGCTGGAACTCCTTCAGGGTCTGGTCGCCCAGGTTGGCGCGGTCCACCAGGAACAGTACCCGGCGGGCGCAGGCGAACTTGATCAGCCGGTAGATGAAGCTGATGGCGGTGAAGGTCTTGCCGGAGCCGGTGGCCATCTGGATCAGCGCGCGCGGTCGATTTTCGCACAGGGACTTTTCCAGGTTGGTGATGGCCTTGATCTGGGCGGGCCAGAGGCCTTCGGTGACCAGTCCTGGCATCTGGCGCAGGCGACCGAGGAAAGTGCCTTGTGTTGCGTTGTAGCCTGCAGGCAGCCCCTGAGCATACTTATCCGCCTGGGTCTCTACACCGCTTAGGGTATGCCCCTCTTTCTTGGCCTCGATGATGCCCGCGGCGGCACCATCCAGGTACAGCGGATAATCCGCAAACCCATGACCGCTTTGCAAAGCGAACTCTCTAACGGCGACACCTCGGTGAGAGTGGATATTGGCCTCATTGGCGTCACACAGATGCCAGCCGGACTGTTTCAGCAACCGGTCTATGATAGCGCGTGCCTGTTGTTCTTTTTGGGGCATCCGGCACTATTACCAGTTTCCAAATCCAACAAACTTACCAGACATCCGGCGACAACGAAACGCCATCATTCAGGGATGTCAGACTAATACTCCTTCAAGGTGATAATTTTGGATGCGGCGCTGCTGTGGTGTTCTCGCCTGCGACAGCCACCACCCAGTTGCGCGCATCCGTAGGGATCAACCAAGTCCAGGACAACCGGGTCGATGCCGCCGGTGGTACAGGACCTACTGCAGTGACTGGACGATTCAGGTTGATGTTGTAGCCAACCTTGGCTTTTCCCGGTGAACTGCAGCACCGGCTGCCCTGCTCCACCGGCCTGGCCACCGACCCAGGGCACACCGTTATCGCCGTTGACACTCTCAACGGATTCCTTGGCGGTCGCCGCATCGTTACCACCGATGCCCATCGGTACTTTCCGGTCGTTGCCATTGGACAGCGTGATGAGGTTGGTATAGGGATTCTTGCCCTCGGCGATTCCGGCCTCTGTCTGTTCAAACGTACTTGTCAGCCAATGGATTCGTCGTCTAGGCGGGGTAGAGATGAGCGTGAAACTGTCGCCATATCTCCAGAGAAATCACTTTGGAGTCTTCGGCTCTCTTCGTGGCATCCCAAGCGAATTGCGCAGCATTGTCGGAAAGCTGGAATTTCAGCGTTCACCAAACACGCACGAGACGAGCACGGGTCGAGATTTTCGACCATGGACACCAGAAAAAAAAGCGTTAAATCAGAGAGTAAGAAGAATCATCGAAAACCAGGCTCACTTACCCCGGTACGATTCGCTCTGACCCCAAATTACGCTATTCTCCTATCAGATCGGCCAGGGATTTCCGCAGGTTTTCCGTAAACTGCTGCATTTGCTCGGTGAGCAATTTCTGCATTTCGACTGTAAACTTCATCTGCTCTGCGACCACCGATTGCACACTGTCGATGAACTCCTGCATCTGATCCGACGTGGGATTCGGCGTGTTTACCGCAAAAATCTGCAGCTGTTCTGCCATGATTCGCTGCACACTCGACGAATATCGGTTCAATTGCTCCGTCAAGGGCGCCTGCATGCCCGCAGCCAGCACTTTGACCTGTTCCTGCATGATGTGCTGTAGGTTGGTATTGAGTGTGAGGCCCTGTTTGACAATCGGCTTTTGTATGCTCTGGAACACCTCTATCTGCTTGACCAATGTGTTATTGACATGCTTTGCCATGGTCTGCTGCATTGCCAGTGAAAATCCCAGCATCTGTTCTGTCAATCCTCGATACATATCCACCTCGTTTCGTCCTGATGATCTGCAAAGAAGCATTTGGGAGGAATATAAATTAATTGGAGCATGCATAATTCTGATTTATAGAAAAAAGCACTAAGCCAGCATGTTACATCCAATAGCTAACGTAAGGTCTTATAATTCTAGGAGCTTGGTCCAGTCTAATCAAGAATTGCACTCGACAGAGAGGAGGCGATTCGACCGGCTCGCCATCACCCTTCCGCTGTACAAGGAATCAAAGGAGTTAGAGTCCTTTAATGTTTTCAACGAAAGCTTCCGTTGAATCTATTGGTCAGAAAAAAGGACTCTGACCCCTTTCTTCGAATTCCAGAATCTGGCAGTTGTAAAAGCTGAGTGCCGGCAGCTCATCGAGGTCAAGATGATGAAAGTAGCCGTAGAGCACCCGCAGCGTCTCCTCATGTGCGACCAGGGCAATGGTCTGAAAAGGCAGTCCCGGCAAAATCGCCAGGAAACCGAGCACACGCTCACGGAACTCCAGCAGGGATTCGCCGTTGGGAGGACGGGTCCGCAACCGGTCCGGGGTGATCCGGGCAAAATAGGTCTCCACGGGGAGTCCTTCGCAGCCGGTGAGAATGTCATTGAGGGCCGGGTGGGCTTCGATCGGCACACCCAGGGAGCGATTGATGATCTCGGCGGTCTGTCGGGTGCGCGGCAGCTGGGAGACGTAGATATGCTCGATCGGCACACCCCGCAACAGGCCGGCAGCGGATTCTGCCTGTGCCACTCCCTCACGGGTCAGGTGCACATCCACTGTGGGATCGCCGTTGCAGAGACCCCGTTGATTGTAGTTGGTCTGTCCGTGGCGTAACGCGTAGATCTTCATCTGTCGCTGATCCGGTAACTGGTGGATTGGCCGGGAGCGCGTCGGGCAGCGCTTCTCCTGGAGTTTAAACTGCCGCTGGGTGAGGGTGAAAGCCGGCAACCCGGATCGGCAACGGCAATGCCGTCACTCGATCCCGTCAATCCGGAATGCGTGCGGCGACGATCGCCCGCGCCTGCTCCAGTGAGATGTCGCGGGGCAGAGTATGGTACACGGAGACGTAAGCCGTCTGCCGCGCGGTGTAGGCGTTGAGTCCGAAGATATTGCCGCGCAGATGGCGGTAGACCTTGTAGGTGAGCGCGCTCACCAAACCCCGCGTCTCTCCGCTGCTCTCGAACCGCAGGCAGTATTGTTGCGGACGCCATTCATGCAGGGTTGCCCTGCCGATGATGGGCGGCAGCACCTCCTCGTCACTGTCAGCGATGAAGCGGCGCTGGCTGATCGCCGCTTCGAGATGACGCGGGAGATCCGCAGCCAGCGCCTCCTGTTGCGGGGCGAGGTGAAAAAAGTCCAGTGCCAGACCGTAACGGGAAGCCGAGAACAGATGCGCCTGTCGCAGTTCCAGTCCCTGGTCCCACAGTGCGCCGGTAATCGACGCGGCGAGGCCACGGTAATCCCGCGCCGCAACCACGATGATCGTGGACGGACCATAGCTCACGAAACTGACCTTGGGTGGTGTGCTCTTCGGTTGCGTGGCCAGTCGCAATATATGGGTGCCAAAACGATTCGCATAGCTACGGTAGTTACTGCTGAGAAAATCCTCACCAAAATTTTGCAGAATCTGCAGCTCTTCCGCGCCATAACCCGCCGCCTGCAGGAAGCCTAACGGGTTCGCCTGGGGACGGAACTGGGCCAGCGCCTTGGTATAGAGTTCACGGGAATGAAACCAGCTTGCTGGATCCGACTCCTGTGACTCCCACTCTGCATGGTCGGTACAAGTAAAGACGAACAGTGCCCGCAGTCGATGTTCATTGCCGCACAACTGCGCGAACTCCGACACCTGGTGGGCATCATTCAGACCTGCTTCGATGCGGTCCTTGAATGCCCGCCGGTTGGCGATCAGGAACTCGACCACCGCCAGACATTCGGTGGTAAAGCCGTGCATGGCATAGTTCCGGTAGTAGGAGGCAAGCGGAATCTCAGAGAACCCGGAGGAAAAGCGTTCGTGCAGCGGTCTGCCTGCATCGCGCCGTCTCACCTCATCGGACGCGGTGAGCGGCAGACGTTTCGTCTTGAGTGCAAGCTTCACGGCGACCAGGTGGTCGACATCGAGCCGGGCAGCCTCTGCTTCCACCGCCACCCCACGATCCACCTCAGCGGCGGTATGGTGGCGCGCCAGCCTGGCCAGCATCTCATGGCCGTCTCGCACGAACTGTTCCAGGTAGCGCGTCTTGCTGCGCTCCAGTGCACCACGCAGCGAAGAGCGCTCAATCATCACCCGTGCGTCCATAGAGGATTCGAACTCCCCGTAACCGGGAAACAGATTGGCCTCGACGCCGTCCAGCTGGGAGAGGAATTCGAATGTGTCAGCCAGACTGCCGCGTGATTCATAAAACAAAGCGGCAAGCTCCGGAACGGGTTCGAGCCAGTCACCGGCGTTGCGGAATGTGGTCTGTAACTCCGCCCTGTCGACAGCCACACCGTAATGCTGCGCCGCGAGCAGCAGCTGCATGGCTGCGCGGCTTCGCTCCACAGGTGTGTTGGCTGTCGGGGCCGCCAGATGACTGAGTCCACCCACCCCGAAAACGATTGGACTTCCGGGGCTGATCGTGCGGCCACGATGCAGTTCCCGTTCGATCACGCCAATCGCGAAACGTGCAATGCGTCTGCGGGCGGAGAGCAGGCGCGCGCGAACCTCGTTGGCAAACCGAAAACGGTCGTAGTCATCGGCATCCGCCGGCGCCAGTTCACCAAACGAGAGGAAGTCGTCGAATCCGAGGATATCCTCCGTATGGTTGCCTGGGGCGGCGGTTCGCGGTGATGTCTTTGGACGCGAGTGAACGAAAGCACGGATACGCAACAGGAAGTCGTACGCTGCGAGATCACGGGGATCATCCAGCGCCCCATAGATCTCGTGGGAGTGGACGAAACCGGCACCGGCCAATGTCCATATCGCAGCGAGAAATACGCGCAGCCCTTCGTTCTTGATATCGAACCGGTCGAGCCGCTCACTTTCGGCGGTCGCCTTCTCCCACTGCTCTTTCCAGAAGCTGCGCACATGGAGAAAGTGCTCGAACGGATCAAAGGTCGCGCGGATCCGCTCCCTGAATATGGCTGTAAGCCCCTGGGGATCGAACACTGGCCGCAGATCGATAAAAGTGTTGAGCTGCTTGCCCTCCAGATCCGGAATATCATCCAGACTGAACGGCAGTGCCTGACACTGGAAACCGCAGCGGCGTTCGAACTCCGCGGTGTGCAACACCTGCCGCTGGATTTCCAGCAGGAATGGATTGCCCTCCAGTGCGTCATCGAACAGGAATGCAAAATCGGTATCGGAACAGGGCGCCATCTCGGCACGGCCGGTGCCACCCAGGGCAACAACCGCGAAAGGCCGGTCATAATCCAGTCTGTGTTGCAGCTCCTCGGCCCAATCCTGTACCAGAGCGGTATGAATGGCGGTACGCGCTGCCGCCAACTGCCGTCCACAGAGCAGGTCGGCGCTGCGGATCAATGCATCATTCTCCGCAATCAGGCGCGTGTGGGTTGCATGAGGTCCGATCGTTCGGATCAGATCCCGGATAGGCTTTTCATCGGCAAGCATGGCTGAATTATAGATGCCAGTCATCGCTTTATTCTATGGTGCGCTCTGCGCGGCTCAGATGTTAACGGACGCGTTGGCCCGGCAAAGATGATTGGGATCTGGCGCGAGCCGAGAAAGCCGAAATTCAGGATCATTACCAATTTTTGACTGTTCATGGATCGCTCCGACGTGGACAATGTCGCTTTTGACAATACGAGAAATCACTCCATTTGTAATCAGCTCTGCTGATCGACTGGACAATGCGAAAGATTCATAAGGCGATACCGATCATTGGACTGATTCTCGCCATGCTCCTCTGGGGCAGCTCGTTCGTCGCGATGAAGATCGCCTTCCGCGACTTTGAGCCGCTGCATGTGATCTTCTGGCGGCTGGCCATCGCCGTTTGCTGCTTTGCACTGATACTGCCACGACTGTGCAAGCAGCGGATTCGGCGCGGAGACTGGCGCTACCTGGGTCTGATGGGGCTGTTCGAACCCTGCCTCTACTTCATCTTCGAAGCCCTGGCACTGGAGTACACCAGCGCTTCCCAGGCCGGGATGGTGACCGCAATCCTGCCATTGATGGTGGCGGTGATCGCTGCGCTCTGGCTGAGAGAACAGGTTTCGCGCACCAACATCGCCGGTTTCCTGCTGGCCATTTCCGGCGTGTGGTGGCTGAGTCTCAGTGGAGAGCCCAGCGCTTCAGCACCCAATCCGCTGTTCGGCAACTCACTCGAATTCATTGCCATGGTCTGTGCGACCGGATACATCATCACGCTGAAAAGGCTGACCGAACGCTACACTCCACTGTTCCTGACTGCAATGCAGGCCGCCATTGGCGCGCTCTTCTTCCTGCCGACGCTGTTTTTCTTCCCCGCACCGGAAACCCTACCCCAACTGAGCGACACTGCGTCGCTGGCGGTACTCTATCTGGGCACCTGTGTCACGATTGTCGCCTACGGTCTCTACAATTTTGGCGTCAGCCGAATCCCCGTCTCCCAGGCAAGCGCTTACATCAACCTGATCCCGGTATTCGCATTGATCCTCGGCGTCACGATATTGGGAGAGCGCTTCACGGAGCAGCAACTGCTGGCAACGCTGCTGGTCTTCTCGGGAGTGGTGATCAGTCAGTGGAGTGGCCGGAGAACAGAGCAGAGGACGGAACCGCTCCGCGTCCCATCCCACCCGGTACGACCGACGCAACCAACAAAAACACCCTGAACCCCCGGCAATCCAATCGAAGAGATCGCGGTTTGGCTACTCTGCTGTTGCCGTGTCGTCCTCGAACTACGCCCATTATTTTCCTGGTAATGGATATCCGGTGCTATTTTGATAGCGCGCCGCGAGTTTTTTGAGATGCGCTATAAACTGTTATCGATTGGTAATTAATCACCCGGTCCACAGTGAACCCATTTGGATGGATCGGTAGTTTCAAATGAGGGCCTAAAGCCAAGGGCCGGGAATCAATAGGAACGGCGATCGGTTTTTCCCTAGGAGCCTGTCTGACTTATCCGTTTGAAGCGAAAATCACCGGGGGCGAATCAAATCAGTTTATCGAACGAGGCGAATAGTGGGCCTATTTAACGAGGTCGATAAGCTGAGTTGATCGTCATCCGGGGATTTGCAGCCAAACAGTGTTAAGTCAGACAGGCTCCTAGGCTCTTGGCCCTCAGCCCTTACAACCTGTTGTCGCATTGTGCTATCTCTAATCCGACGCACTTCTTATTGCCCATAGGGTATGAGTAGTTACTCCTTGGCTTCGGGGATTTCCACAGGGGCGAAGCGTTACTCTCCCCTTTGGTCCCCCTGCAAAATCGCACTTTTGCATGAAGATCCGAATCGTTATGATCGATGTTGTTGCCAACGATTCCGGCATTCAGATGAGGCTCATCCCGTGGCAAATATGATTCTGCTTGGTACTCGTAAAGGTACGCTACTGTTTGATCGCACCCATTCCGCTTGGCGTCCTCGGGCGATCCTGCACGAGGGTATTCCCGTCTGTTATGCCGCATCCGACCCGCGGGATGGTACTTTGTGGGCCTCCCTGGACCATGGCCACTGGGGGCCCAAGCTGTCGCGATCAAGCGATGGTGGCAGGAGTTGGAAAGAGATGGCTTCAGTAAAGTATCCGCAGGGTGCCCGCTACATCGTCAAGTACCTGCCGACACCTGATTTCGATCCAGCATCGCCCGCGGGACAACCTGAGTACCGGGATGCGACTGTGTTCAAGATCTGGACGCTTGCGTTCGCCGGTGCCGATCAGCCTGGCAGGATGTATGCCGGCACGATCCCCGGCGGTCTGTTCGTCAGCGATGATGGAGGGGAAAGCTGGGAACTTAACCGGCCCCTGTGGAATCATGCAAGTCGCGGTGGCGATCTGTTCGGGGGAGATGCAACCAGTGAGAACCATTGGCAGGGCACACCGGCAAGTATCGACTACGGCGTCTTCGAGCCTGGCATCCATTCCATCATAGTCGACCCGCGTAACCCCGATCATATTCATGTCGCGGCTTCGTCGGCCGGCGTCATCGAGACGAACGATGGTGGTCGGACCTGGAAGGGTTGCAACAACGGCATGTTGATGGACTATCTTCCAAACCCTGCAGCCGAGTGGGGTCACGATCCCCACTGCATAACCGGCTGCCGCAAACAGCCGGATCATCTCTGGCAACAGAACCACTGCGGCGTGTTTTACAGTGAGGATGGAGCGCAAACCTGGAAAAAGGTCAGCATGCCGGATGCCGGTGTGCATTTCGGCTTCCCGATCGCGGTGGACGAGCATGACGGGCGTACGGCTTGGGTGGTTCCAGCGCGGGCAGATTCGGAACGTATGGCACTCGGAGGTGCTCTTTCCGTCGTACGTACCACCGACGGTGGAAATTCCTGGCAATCTTTTCGTGACGGGCTGCCCCAGAAACATGCTTACGACATCGTGTTGAGGCACGCCCTCGATGTGGCTGGAGAGTGTCTCTGTTTCGGCAGTACCACCGGCAACGTCTACCTATCGGAAGACCGGGGAGAAACCTGGCTTTGTCTGGGTAACAACTTCCCGCCAGTCTACTCGGTACGATTCGGTTGACGCCATGCCTACGGTCAAGGTCACCCAAAATCTTTACCGGTTCTTTCCGGTACTGAAGGACCGGACAATCACCGTTCCGCCGGGCTCAGTCGCAGAGATCCTGCAAGCGATGAACGAAATTGCCCCCGGCTTCACCGACTACATTCTCGATGAACAGGGTGCACTGCGCCGGCATGTCAATCTCTGCATCAATGACTATACGGTGATCGACAGAGACAGGCTCTCTGATGTTGTCCCGGATGATGGAACCCTGTTTATTTTTCAGGCATTGAGCGGAGGATAAGTTCTCTGTGCTGAAGGTGGAACCACTGCGTGTTCCTCCCTATGCAGTCGTCTGTTCTTCCTCCTGGAATGTAAGGGCGGTTTATTCGCCTGGCAGGTTTTCTCCAGTATTTCGTTACCCTCCATCCCATCTATTACTAGAAAGTAATAAAGATTCTTTTCTGATTCTTTAATAAATAGAAGCGGTTTTTAAGTTTCAATAATGACGCATTGTATTTATTTTATACTATATCTATGCGTATAATATGATTCATTATTTACTATTTATTATTCTAATGCAGCGTTTATGAATCATAATACAGATTTCACAACCAGTCCCAGCAGCGCGATCGCCGCAGCGTTGTGCCGGCGTCTGGAAGAGATCCGCCTGAGCAAGAACATCTCCCAGGCTGAGCTGGCCCGACAGGCTGGCGTGTCGCGCAGCACCATGACCCGCATTGCCGATGGCCGGAGCATCTCTCTCGACTCTTTCATCCGCGTCGCCAAAGCCCTGGGTCTTGCCGATCATCTGGCCGCACTGCTGCCGGACCCCAGGGTACGGCCGGTGGAGCTGGTGCGCCACGAAGGGGAGCACCGCCGGCGCGCCAGCGGCAGCCGCAGGAAGACGCAACCATGGACCTGGGGTGACGAGGAGGAAGACGGGTGACCACCAGTGCGCGCGTGATCCTCTGGGGCCGGGAGATCGGCGCGGTCACCTGGCTGGAGGATCGTGAACGTGCGGTTTTTCAGTACACCGCCGAGTTCGCCGGTTCAGGCATCCAGGTCGCGCCACTGACCATGCCGCTGCAGGAGGCTCCCTACGAATTCCCTGCGCTGGCGCGCGCCACCTTCAACGGTCTGCCCGGCCTGCTGGCAGACTCCCTGCCGGACCGGTTCGGCAACCATCTGATCGACGCCTGGCTCGCCAGTCAGGGACGCCCCGCCGGCAGCATGAATCCGGTGGAGCGACTCTGCTACACCGGCAATCGCGGCATGGGTGCGCTCGAGTTCAAACCTGCCATCAAGGGTGCACCCACCAAAGACCACAGCATCCAGGTCGCGGCACTGGTGGAACTGGCCAACCGCGTACTCGACGAACGGATCAGTCTGGAGGGGAAATTCGCCGGCCAGGACGATCAGCGGGCAATCGAGGATATTCTGCGTGTCGGCACCTCCGCCGGTGGCGCGCGGGCGAAAGCGGTGCTGGCCTGGAATCCCGCGACCGGGGAGTTTCGTTCCGGCCAGGGAGACGCCGGCAGTGGATTTGGCCACTGGATCATGAAGTTTGATGGGATAGCGGGCAACCGCGACCGGGAGCTGGCCGACCCGCAGGGATTCGGACGCATCGAGTACGCCTATGCGCTGATGGCACGGGATGCCGGCATCCAGATGCAGGAGTGCCGCCTGCATGAAGAGGGAGGCCGCGCCCATTTCATGACCCGGCGCTTCGACCGCACCGATAAGGGGGGCAAACTGCACATGCAGTCACTCGGCGCGCTGCGCCATTTCGACTACAATCAGGCGGGCGCCTACGCCTATGAACAGGCGATCGAGACGCTCATGTGGCTCGCACTGCCGATCGAGGATATCGAACAGCAGGTGCGCCGCACCTTCTTCAATATCCTCGCCCGCAATCACGACGATCATGTCAAAAACATCGCCTTTCTGATGAACCGGCAGGGACAGTGGCGGCTCTCACCGGCGTTCGACCTTGCCTACTCCTATAATCCCAGTGGCGCCTGGACCAGCCGCCACCAGATGACACTGAACGGAAAACGGGATGATTTCAATCTGGATGAGCTGATCGGGTTCGCGCACAACGCCGGCCTGAAACAGCGCCAGGCGCGCAGGTTGCTCGATGAGGTGGCCGCTGCCGTGAGTGACTGGCGCAGATATGCCGGAGCCGCCGGCGTTCCATCGCGTGACATGCAGCGCATCGAAAAGGCATTTCGATTGGATATCGTCGCCCGTTAGTGATGACTGTCCGTCCGGTCACCCGCAGCGCATTGATCAATCATCGTGCTGTTTTCTGGTCTGCAGGATATTGAAACTGATGCTGATGCGATTGGCCGCCTCCCCTTCGGCATCGCTGAGATTGGGCTCCACCTCATGCAGCAGCCACGCGGGAAACAGGATCAAACGACCTTCGATCGGTTCGTAGTAGACCTCAGACCAGTTGTGCGCCAATTTGCCACCCTCGGCACTGATGCGTGGACGCAGCATCTGTGCCTGCACCCTGGGGTCGGAGAAGTAGATGCGTCCGGAGTTTTCCGGCGCCTGCACGTAGTAGACACCGCTCCAGATCACTCCCGGATGGACGTGCATCCGGTTGAAGGCGTGGCGCGGGCTGACATTGGCCCACATATTGTCCACCTTCGGTTGATATTGCGGATCATAGCGCAGATCGCTGAACACCTCCTGGGCAACCTGCAAAATCTCATTCACCAGTGCCGCAAACTCGCTGCGTTGGTTCAGATCGAGCTGGCTGTGCCAGGCACCGGTCTGTTTCACATTGGAGCGGTGCAGACCGACGCTGTCCTCTTCCCGCAGTAGGTAGATATTCCGTTTCAGCACGCTGTTCAGCTGGCCGGCGGATGGCAGATCGCGGAAATAGATGTAGGTTGGAAAAAAGAGTTCCCGTTTCACTGCCCGGCCGGATGCATCTGACTCACTCATATCCCAGCGCCTCGATCAATAACCGCATCCAAATCACTCGGTGACGTTTGGTGTGGATAAAAACCGCACGGTGCAGCGGATACCCGCCGGGAGTTTACCCTCCGGATTGGGTAGCAGCAGCCGCACGCCAAAGGTGTTGCTGGCGGCATCGAAGACCCGGTCCACCACCTCCACCACCGCAGTATAGTGACCACCGATCGGCTGCACCGGTTCGACGATCGCCTGCTGGTTCGGCTGAATCTGGCCGTAGCGCAGCACCGGTACGAACACCTCGACATTCAATTCATCGATCCGGGCCAGCGTCAGCAATGTTGCCTGTTCATGGATATATTCGCCAGGTGCCTTGCTCACTTCCGTCACTACCGCATCGATGGAGCTGCGGATGGTGCGCTGATCGAGACTCTCTTCGGCCAGCGCCAGCTCCACCTTGGCTACCTCATGCCGGACCGCTGCGGATTCGAGATCGAGGCGGGCAATGGTCTCCTGCACCTTCGCCTCATCCAGCAGCTTGTCGGAGAGAATCTGTCTCTCAAACAGCTTTTCGGCCCGCTCCTTTTCAAGTCGTTGAAATCCGAGCCGGGTCTGCTGCGAGCGAATCTCGGTATCCTGCTTGGCCTGCAGGCGGGCGAGCTCCACCATCAGCTGCTCGCGTCTCGAATCGAGCTGCGCCAGCACCTGATCCTGCGTCACGAGATCCCCGCGGCGTACGTTGATCTGTTCAATGATACCCTCGACGGAGCTGCCGATCCGGGCGATGGTGCGCGGTTCAATAGTGCAATCGAGCGGTGGCTGGCTCTCGCCTTCCGACGCTGCGTCCGACTCGGACGCACCAGCAACGCTGCTCAACAACCACAATGACAACAGGTAATGAGAGAGTCTACGGCGCACTATTCCATCCTCCCACTGAACGCCAGCGCACTGCCCAATTGTCGATCCCAGTGCAGCAGGTCGCGGCGCATCCGGGCGTGCCTGCGCTCGATCCTGCGCTGTGCCAGACGAAACAGCAGTTCATTGATCCGCTGAAAAAACCAACGCCGGCGCGCCAAGCCGAGTCCGGATTCCACCAGTAACGGATCCTCCAGCGAAAGCACCACTTCGACCCGGCCGGGATCCCCCTGCCGGGCGCAGCGCCCATACAGCTGCCGGTCGATACGCCCCGAGTCATGCAGTTCGGACATGATCACATGCAATCCCCCGCTCTCGACCACGAGCGGGTCGAGCCGGATATCGACCCCCCTTCCGGCCATGTTGGTGGCAACTGTCACCTGTCCGCTGCGCCCTGCCTGGGCGATGATCCCAGCCTCCTGCTCATCCTGTGCTGCATTCAACAGGTTGTGTGTGATTCCCTGCGCGGAGAGCGCTCGGCTCACCTTCTCCGAGGTGGCTACCGTGCGGGTCCCGATCAGTACCGGCACACCAATAGCTGAGAGCGCGCTGGTGCGGGATACGATATGGCGCCACTTCTCATCGCTGCTGGCAAAAATTTTGGTTCGGGCATAAACCCGCTGCAGCGGCCGGTGCGTGGCGATTCTCACCACCGGCAGATGATAGACACGCAACAGTTCGCTTTGCGCCTCGCGCGCGGTACCGGTCATACCGGCCAGTCTCCGGTAGCGGCCAAAAAAGCGCTGATAGGTGATACGCGCGATCGGCACGCTCTGCCCTGTCACACTGCACCCCTCCTTCACTTCGATCATCTGGTGCAGCCCCTCTCCCCAGGATCTGTCCCGCATGGTGCGCCCGGTATTCTCGTCGATCACTTCGATTTTGTCATCCCGCACCAGATAGTGCTCATCGCGTTGGAACAGGTGCAGTGCGGAGAGTGCATTCCTGGCCAACTCCTCGACATAGCGTTTGCCATAGCCCGCTGCATCCGACTGTCCGGCAAGCTGATGCAGTTCCGCTCTGCCGGCCTCGGTCAGCTCGATCTGCCGGCTCGCCCGTTCCTGTCTGAAGTGGGTTGCGCGTCGCAACTGACGTGCCAGCCCAAGCCCTTCCTCCGCCCGGCGCCGTTCACGCTCCGGATCACTGCGTTCGGAGATGATCAGCGGCGTTCGTGCCTCGTCGATCAGTACGCTATCCGCCTCGTCCACAATGGCAAAGTGCAGACCACGCATCACCGGCTCGCCAGCCAGAGCACCGCTGCGGTTCAGCCGGGCGAGCTTCATACGCAGATTGCTGTTGTTATATCCCAGCAAGATACGGTCACGCAGATAGTCGAACGCCACCTCCTTGTTGCTGCAGTAGGTGATATCGGCACGGTAGGCGGCGCGGCGCTCGGAGGCGCTCATACCGCTTACCACCACACCGACAGAAAGACCTAACGCACGGTACAGCGGTCCCATCTCGGACTGGTCACGCTGGGCCAGATAGTCATTGACTGTGACCACATGCACTGGTGTGCCAGCCAGGGCAGCAGTTGCAGCAGCCAGCGTCGCGGTCAGCGTTTTCCCCTCACCGGTCTCCAGTTCCGCTATCGTTCCCTGCAGCAGCGCGTAGCCTCCTGCGATCTGCACATCGTAATGGCACAGTCCGAGATGCCTGTGCGCCATCTCCCGGATCACTGCGAAGGAGCGGGCCAGGCACGCCTCGTCCGGCTCTCCGCGCAGCAGATCGCCGCGCAACTGGTCGAGCTGCCCGGCCAAGCCGGCATCGTCCAACTGTGCCAGCTGCGCTCTCCATTGATTGACCCGTTTGACGAAACCGCTGCGCCTTGCACTGCGCAACGGTAACGCAAGCGCGTGCCGTGCACCGGACAGCATACCGGCAACACGCTGCCGCCAGCCGAACTCCGCCTCATTCCGTTCAGGATAGAGGTGGGTCACCGGAAGGGTCAGACTGGGTGTACTCACCGCGTCAGACACTGAAACGTTTCAGGAAGAGTTGCCGTATCTTGCGGTAGGCCTGCAACGCGATCGGCTCCTCACCGTGGCCGAAGCGCACGTAGACCCGGCTGCCTACTCCGGCTGCGGGGAGCGGCTGTTCGAGCTTCAATTCAAGCTGATAAAGCATCTCCAGCGCAGTATTCCCGCTGGGATCACTGGGGTCTACGCTGATCTCACCTCCACCCTGGGTGGCGAACACCGGTGTCGGCAGCTGATCCGTCACGAAAGGGATTTCATGCGTGACCCGGGCCGAGCGCTCCTGATCGAAGCGGTCGGCAAAACGCACCCGAATCGCGTCGGTTCGCTCGCGTACCAGATCGATCGCACTTTGCGGCACCAGCACGCGAATGCGTGGATCGGCAAGATCGCTGACATAGCCGACCGACTCACCCTGGCGCAGAAACCTCCCCTCCAGATCCTGCGGTGTCTGCAGCAGCACCCTGCCGCCCGTCGGACTGCGCAGGATCATCTGCTGTTCCCGTTCCCGATTCAGCAC
The DNA here is from genome assembly GCA_024235215.1 of Chromatiaceae bacterium. Lineage (GTDB taxonomy): Bacteria > Pseudomonadota > Gammaproteobacteria > Chromatiales > Chromatiaceae > HKST-UBA178. Next base: position 21,154 of record JACKMU010000005.1, read on the forward strand.
CAGCTCCGCTACGGCATGCCGAATCTTCTCCGCGACGACGGCTGCCTCAGCCGGATCCACCACACGCAGCGCTGCATGGCGTATCTGCAGCTCTTTCAGCTCAGATTCGACCAGGTGCACCCGTGCTGGCAGCAGGGGATCGTTCATACGCAGGATCGGCTGGCCACGCTTCACGATCGCGTTCGGCGACACCAGCAGCTCTGCGACCACACCATCGGTCCCGGCGTGCAACGCGGACTCCTCCTGCGCCATCACCACCCCGTCGGCAACCGTTGCAAAGGGCACCGGCAACAGTGTCAGCAACGCAGTGGTCGCGGCGATGAAGAGTCCGGTGACAGTCAAGGCATGCGTCCGTTTGCCGCGCAGCAGCGGGCTGTTGAAGAGAAAGCGGAGCTGTTTTGCCAGAGGCCAGACGAACATCATCAGCAGTGCCCAGACCGCGAGAATCGTGCCAATGATGAAGAATTCCGAAGCGACGAACAGCACGATCGTGGTGGTGATGAAGATCCGGTAGATGAATGCGGCAATACCATAGAAAAGGAACCAGCGCGCTTCGCCAGGCGCAGTGACCGGGGAGACCGCTTCGGTCAGCCGAAACAGATAGCGCTGGATCAGATAGCCGATATAGCGGTTCGAGCGCGCCGCCAGGTTAGGTATCTCGATCAGATCCGAAAGGACATAGTAGCCATCGAAGCGCAGCAGTGGATTACCGTTGAACAGCAAAGTGGAGACGCCGCCGATCAGCATCACGTTAAAAGCGAACGCCTTCGCCAGGCCTGGCTCCAGATTGAGCCAGAAGAGCAGTGCCAACGCAGCCAGCAGCAACTCCACCAGCATGCCCGCCGAGCCGACCAGCGCGCGCCGCCATTTACTGGCGAAAGCGGTCGCCGCAGAGGCGTCCACATAAGGCACCGGAATGAAGACCAGAAACATCACACCGATCTCGTGCACCTCCCCACCCCAGATCTTCGCGGCATAGCCATGTCCCAGCTCGTGCAGCGCCTTGATGAAGGGGTAGGTGATCACCAACAACAGCAGACTCTCTGTAGCCAGCACCCGATCGGCGATATTGTCGCTCAATTCCGTCCAGTGGATCGCCGCCAGCACCACGGCAACCCCGATCAGCAGCAATGCCAGCAGCACCCCGATCCAGGAGAAGAGTGGCCGCAGTAATGGTGCGGTCGCGCTCAGAAAACGGTCAGGATCGAACAGCGGCAGACGCAGTGCCAGCGGATTCATCACCCGCTGCAACAGTTTGCGCCGTGCCTGCCGGTCGGCGCGCGCCGAAATCTCGCGCAGATCGGGGCTGCTCTCCCCTTTCAGAATATCAGACTGGTGCAGCTGGGCGAGCAGTCGGATGACATCGTCCTGGGTCAGATTGTCCCCACCCAGCCGGGCGCTGGCAATCTCCCAGATCTGTTCCAGGCTGCGTTCCCCATCCATCAGACTGATGATCAGCTGGGCTTCCGGTGTGAAGCGGTGATACCTGCCCGATGCCGGGTCCTGGATGACATACCAGCGCTGGCCGCGGAAGGTCTGCCGCTGGATCTTGACATGCGGCCGGAGTGAAGGTTTGAGTGACGCTACCCGGTACCAGGAAGCGCTGTTCAGCGTGGTTGCCATAACTGACCGATCAAGGCCACCAGGCCCACAGCTTCAGGCGTATCCAGTCGAGCAGATCCTGGCTCCAGATGCGGATCAGCAGCCGACTCTCTATTTCGGTCTTCGCCACACCGGCCATTCCTGGACGCAGTTGCCCGTTGGCACTATCCAGCTCCGCCTCCACGCGGAAAAAATTGCGGCCGTCACGCGCTTCGCTGATCGGCGTAGTCAGCTTGATGGTGTAGGGCAGCGTCTGGTCGAGCAGCGCAGCCACTTTCAACTGCCCCTGCTGTCCCGGCTCGATATCGAGTACCTGCGCCTCATCCACCTCAAGCATCACCCGATAGGAGTCGAGCGGAGCGATACGGAACAGCTCATCACCGCGGTTGACCGCGGCTCCGATCGACTGACTCAGATCACCGGAGACAATGATGCCGTCGAACGCAGCCACCAGCTCGGTACGCTTCAGTTGCTCATCGAGCAGTGCAACATGCGCCTCGGCCTGTTCGATCTGTGCTTTGGCGATGTTGGCTCCGGCGCGGTCGTGCTCAGCTATCCGCTGGTCGTATTCGGCAATCCGCTGCGCCCGCGTGGTGATCCAGCGCGTGTGCTCGAGCCGGAGATCGCGGCTGTCCAGCGTTGCCAGCACCTCTCCTTTTTTGACCTGATCACCCGCACGCGCCGTCTGAGTGGCGATATAGCCATCGAACGGTGCCACCAGGGCCCGCTGCACACGCCCCTCGATTCTGGCTGGCGCCGAGATCCGGTAGCGATCTTCGAGCAGTGCAAAGGTGGCCACCACCAGTGCAATGGTGATAAGCGCGATCTTACGGCCGATAAAATCGGGACCCAGCAGCCGTTGCAACTGGGTGCGCAGAGAGTCTCCGGTTTTTGCCAGCAGATGACGATCGTCACGCCGCTTCTGCTCCAGGATCGGCCCCGCTACAGCGGCCAGCGCATCGCACAGATCGATGCCCGCCTGATCGAAAGCGCGGCCATGGGCACGCTGAAACAGCAGTGCGCCGACCGGCCGATCCCGTTGCAGCAAGGGTATGGTGAGAATGACCGCGTCGTCGAGCAGCCGGGAAAGCGTCTCGTGGGCCAGCGTGATACGGTAGTCCTGGGTATCGCCGACCGGCACCAGCACCGCGGCCTTCTGATCACAAGCTTCATCCATCGCCGCAGCCAGCGCCCGCGACAGATTCATCTGCTTACCGAACTCGGCACTGTGTGACAGCGCCGTGACCCGGTTCGGCCCCTCGGCCGCGGCGCCGAGCGCGACCAGATCGCATTCGACCCGGACCGCCAGTTCGGTAACCAACGCTTGCGCAGATGCGGCGTACCCCTGCTCGTCCAGCAGCAGTCCAACCAGATCAAGTGCCACGATCGATTGCGCTCGCCGCTGATCGCCGGCCGACGCTTGCTGTTGACGCAACTTGGCTTCGATCCAGGCCGCGCCCCATTGCAGCTGACGCATCACCGCGCGCAACTGCTCCTCGCTGCGGTCGGCAACCTCCAGCGCGACCGCACCCCACGATTTGCCGTCGAGGATGAATGGATAGGCGCTGCAGCAATAATGGCCGGCACGCCCCGCTGCATCCGTATGATGCCCGGAGACCACGCCTTTGCCTTCGGTAATCGCACGCTGTGCAGTTTTCAGCAGTGCATTCGATCGCTGGTCGCTGGCACCGAACCAGAACGCGGCCGGGAGCAGCGTACCGCGCTCATCTGAGCACCGATAGAGCACCGCATGCGCCACATCGTCGATCATGCTGCACTGCAGTTTCAGCCAGAACTCCGCCATCTCCTGTGGCGAACCTGCTGAGGCGAGCCTGTTCCACAACGCCTTGTCCAGATAGGCGATGCGCTGCTCCGGCTCCGCGGTAGCGGCTGCCGTGCTGGCCGATCCCGCACCGCTATCGCTGACACTCATGATTCAGCTACTGGATTTTGGTGGGTTGTTCGCCGCGCTGCAAATCCAGCTTTCCGAAACGTTCCTCGTAGCCGCGCAGATGCGCCTCCAGCAGCACCGAGAGGCGTTTGGCGGCGTACGGTGTCATGATAATCCGATCACTGAGCTTGATCGTCACCTCATTGTTACCGCCGATGCCGGTGCTCAGGTTGGTACCGAAGAACAACCCGCACTCCTCACGCGTGATGGATACGTTCACCACATTCGCATAGGAGGTCGACATCGAGGAGTCGTCCCACTTCAATGTCGGCTGTCCGACGCCGTTGCCGGCCGACGCTTTGCTTGATTTCTCTTCGGATTTTGCTTTCTCTTCTGCCATCACTTCATTTCCTTCAATGAAAAAACCGGTTTCTACTCTGCAGCCATCTGCCCGACATCAGTCGAACAGCAGCCAGACTGCATCTCTCTCGCGAATCTCTTCCGCCGGCCCCTTGAGGCGGGCGATCACCTCTTCCGCCCAGGGGTTGGTTGTCGGGGTAACGCTGTCGCCACTGTCGTCAAACAGCAGCTCCTCGATATCGACCAGATTGTCTGAACCATCGAGCGCCGGATCAACGGCCGACACCGTGGTCACGCCTCCACCCGGGGTGACCGAGTAGCTAGACGAGTTGCCATCGAACAGTGCCACATCGTTGCCATTGCCGCCATCGAGTTGGTCGTCATCGCCGCTGCCGATCAGCAGATCGTTGCCGTTACCGCCTCCGATCTGGTCATTGTCTTCTCCCCCGATCAGCAGGTCATCACCGCCACCGCCTTTCAGGCTATCCTCACCACGACCGCCGAAGATCATAAACGGAAGCAGTACATCGTCTGCGATGCTGACACTATCGTTGCCGTCACCGGCAAACACGACCGCTCCGGTCACACCGGTGAGATCGATCGTCTGTATGGCAGCGCCCAGGAAACTGGCGCTGACGTCGATCCGTTCACGCGTCGGATCGGAGAGGTTGCGTGTCACCGTGACAGTGTCCGCTTCACTGGTACCGACGATATGCAGCACCCCGTCGTGCACCGCGACACCGGTGACGAACGCGACAGTTTCAGCCGCATCCACGTCGGCATCGCTATCGGCGACAGTGACATTGACCTGATAGACTCCCGCCTCTGAATAGGTATGGCGCCCGAAGAAACTGCCCTGGCCACTCCCTTGTGTCAAGGCGGCGACCGTGGTGGTGCCGTCACCCCAGTCGATCATCACCTGATGGGTATCGGTGGTGCCGAGATCGGTGAAGCTGCCCTGGATCATCGCGGTGCCACCAGCGGCGATTGCGCCCACCTCCGATTCGCCTGAACCGCTGCCCGCAGACGGAGCGACCGTCTGGCCGTAATAACCCATGAGCGCGTAGAGGTCGGTGTAATCGACTACGCCGTCTCCGTTCAGGTCGGAAGCCGCAATCAGCGGATTGCTGGCCGGATCACCGCCAAAGCTGCTGGCGACGATAGAGAGATCGTACAGATTGATCACATTGTCGCCATTCAGATCCGGCAACGGTGCTGCGCCGATGGAGAGCGCACCAAGTTCAGGTGCCGCATTCAGGATCTGCACATTCAACTGCGCTGCGTTGAGCAACGTCTGAGCACCCACTTCGACATCTACCGTCACCTGGTAGTTGAACTGGCCATCGCTGAAGGTGTGTTCGACCACACCACTGCTGGTGAATGTCTGCACGCTGCCGTCACCCCAGTCGACGATATACCGGTCGACCGGGATGATACCTGAATTCGAGCCGGGATCGATCAGATCACCGAGATGCAGCGCGTACGGAGTGCCTTCGAGCGTGCTGGCGTCACCCTGCACCAGCAACGTGGGTGGCACCTCGTTGACACGCACCACCTGGGTGGCGACATCCTCGAAGGTGCCGTCATCCGCATCGACCAGATCGACCGCAATGGTAAACTCCTCGCTGCCGCTGACATTTCGATAGATATGTGTCACCGCGCCTGGTGCCGTATAGCTCTCCACCTCACCGTCGCCCCAGTCGACCACGAACTGCTGTATCTGGTCTGCCCCCGGATCACTCGGTGGTGCCAGTGTCAAGGTGTAGAGCTCACCCTCGTTGACCGATGCATTACCGCTGATCTGCAGCGCAGGAGGAACATTGCGCACCTCCACCGCAAGCGTGCTGGCGTTGAGGAAGCTGCCATCCTCATCGGTCAGCAGCAGCGTAATGGTGTGCTGCGCATCACCGTCGGCATAGATGTGGTTGACATTCAGGGTGGGGATGAAACCGTTGGCATCCGCCGCCGGTGCTGCCACCGTCTGCACCGCAGTGCCATCACCCCAGTCGATCGTGTATTCGAACACCGTATCCGACCCCGGATCGGTCGGCGGCAGAATCTCCAGTACAAAGTTGGCGCCCTCGTTGACCGCAACCGGTCCCTCCGGAGTTGCTGCAGGTCCGGCAAGCAGCGCCGGGGAGGTGCCGATACCTGCCAGTTCGCTGGTGGGAGCGACATTCTCCACGGTCACAGCGAGCGATGCGACATAACTGCCATCCTCGTCGGTCGCAGTGGCCACGATCTGGTACTGGCCACCGGCACTGTCGTCGGCATACTGGTGTGACGCCGACTTGGCGCTGCCGGGTACGTTGACGGAAGTGCCGTCGCCCCAATCGATATGCCAGTTGCTGATTGTATCGCTACCCGGATCCGTGGCCGCCAGGGTCAGCAGATAACCACCCCCCTCGTCGATGGTCGCCGGACCGGAGAGCGTGAGCGTTGGCGCCGCATTGGCCACGTTGACCGCTTTGGTCGCAACATAGATCCCGTCCTCATCCTGCGCGGTGATGCTGATGGTCAGCGCACCGTTATCGGCAAACAGATGCGTCAGCGTAGCGGTCGCAGCATTCACTACTTCACTGCTGCCATCACCCCAGTTGACCTTCCACTTGGTGATGGTGTCGTTACCCGGATCGGTAGCACTCAGATCCAGTGTATAGAGATCGCCCTCGGTGGCCGTATCCGCGCCGGAAATATTCAGCGTCGGTGCCACCTCCAACACACGAATCCCGGTAAACGCCTCGAAACTGCCGCCATCCTTGTCGCTGATCACCGCACGTACCGTCCGTGTACCGGCATCGTTGAGCAGACCGAGCGGCACACTGACCGTCGCCTCACTGGAGCCGGTTATTTCAAAAGTACCGTCATTATCGAAATCATAGGCGTAAGTGAATCCAGCCGCCTGATCAGCAGCGGAGGGATCCCGCTGATCGATGAAACTGACCGTCGCCGATTCACCCTCGACGATCGGCAGGCCCGGATTCAGTGTCGAGTTGACCAGACGTGCCGTTGGCGCACTGTTGATTAGTGAGAGATCGGCGCTGCCGACGGCGCTGTCGACACCGGGACCACCGGCTCCACTACCGTATGAGACCTGTACAGCAATCGGATAGTCGGCATCACCATCATCTATGCCGAGCGCGCTGAGTTCTGCAGCAAGCAGCATGATATCGGCTCCGTTGACTGTACCGAAGCTGGCTTCGTCACCGAAAGCACCATCGCCGTCGAGATCCCAGGTGAACGAAGTCGGGGTGCCGGCGACATTCGCCCGCAGGGTGACGCCCTCCCCTTCTTTGATCTGCAGACTGACCGTGCTGCCGACACGGGAGATCACCGGAATCGGAGGCTGCACCGTCACAGTCGGGCCGGCCGCTGTGTAGTCCGTGATTGCCGGGTCGCTGGCAAAACTGCCGCTGCCATCTTCATCGGTTGCCACCACCACCGGCGTAAAGCTGCCGGTCGTCTGATAGGTATGACTGGCGGAGGTGGCATCACTGGCATAGATCTCTCGTGCCGAGCCGTCACCCCAGTCGACCTCCCAACGGGTGACGCGGTCGTCACCGGGATCGGTCGCAGCGAAATCAAGTTGGTAGGGCACACCGACGATCCCCGTCGCCGCACCACTGGTGGTGATTGCCGGTGGGGTGTTGGAGATGCTGAGCAGGCCGGTGTCGGCTGCCAGATTGCCAGCACTGTCGATCACCTCGAGCGTGATCTCGTAGTCACCGTCGTCGTCGATACCGAGCGCCGTCAACGCTGCCCAGGAGAGGTTGGGGTTCAGACCGACCGCATCACCGAACACACCGTCCCCGTTCAGATCCCAGCGCGTGGAGACGATCGTGGTATTGGTCGCCGCTGTGGCAATAGCGGAGAGCAGCAGATCTGCGCCCTCTGCAATGCTGTACGGCCCGTTGACATCCGCTTCGGATGGGTCGAAACCGGGGATCGCCTCAATACTCTGATAGCTGACAGTTCCGAGCAGCGGGGAGTTGGCCTTGATCGTGCCATCCGGCAGATTGATCAGATTGTTCGGGTGATCGGTCTCGATCGCGAAGCTGCCGACACTGAACAACAGGGTGTCGTTGTCACCCTCACCGCCGTCGAGCGTAATCGCTGCCGATACCGGCAATTTCTCACCGGCGATCTGCACCTCGTCGTCATCGTCGCCGAGATCCAGGGTGACCAGGTTACCGGCTGCGAGTTCGCGAATGTTGACGTTATCCCTGCCGTCACCGGTGGCAATGGTCAGCGTGGCGCTACCGGATGTCACCGAACGGGCGGTGACCCGGTCCTCACCGATACCGGTCGTCACCTGGGTTTCCGCTCCGATATTCAGCAGATCGACTGTATTGAAGCCATCACCGGCATCGATGGTCAACCTGTTCACGCTGGCCGCATTGATCTGACTGATCGCGTCGTCGGCCGATCCGAACTCCAGTCCAAGTATCTCGACCGCCTCATGCTTGACCACCAGCGGTACCGAATCGCCGGTGATGAGCGCGCGCGAAAAGGCGCTGATGCCGCCGTTGGTAAGACCGAGACCACTCTCGGTGGCCACATAGACCTTGCCGTCGGCAGCAGTGGTGAGACCTGCGGGCGCTTCCAGGCCGACACGACCGCGCAGTACCTGGGCAAACTGCAGCTCACCACTGCTCGCGTTCCGTTCGAACACCGCAAGCGAGCGACCACTGCCACCGGTGACATAGACGAAGGCATTGTCGCTGGAACCGACGACATCATTGGCACCGGCAAGCCCGCGAATACCATCCTCTCCTTCCACCAGGGTCTGGAGCAGAGACAGCGCACCGCTCCCCGCAGTGCGTGTGAAAATGGCCAGCCTCCCCTCCTCCCCGGTCACATAGAGGAAAGATTCATCCTGGCTCAGTGCCACCGCGCTGGCCTGATTGATGCCAAGCGCATTCAGGTCGATGCTCTGCTGGAAGATCGCGGAACCGAATCGGGCGCGCTCGCTGACGGTGAGCCTATCGTTGAGCGCATCCACCGCATAGACGCTGGCGCCGTCCGCACTCACAGCCAGATCATCGAAGTTCAGACCTGAGGCGAACCCGCTGGAGAGAGAGAGCGAACCATTGGCTGCGCGATTGAACACGACACCGCCGCCATCGCCGGCAACCACCAGTGTGCCACCGTCTGCGCTGATTGCCATCGTGTCGTACAGATCGAAGTTGAAGGCGGTGCCATTGGTGCCCGCGAAGGTGAGATCACCGGTCGCGATGTCACGATCGAAGATCGCGATGCGGCGATCGTCTCCGCCGCTGACATAGACGTTGCGGCCATCCGGGCTGACCACGACCGCGCTGGCACCAGCCAGTCCATCCACCCCGTCAATGCCATCCTTGAAAAACTGCCGCTGGCCGAGATCACCGGCATTGGCAACGACCAGTGCCTGTTCAGCGGTGTTGATCGCATAGAGCTCCCCGCCATCCGGGCTGACCGCAACAGCCTGCAGACCAGCAAGCTCTGCAGCGTTGCTGACCACCGGTCGCGGTGCGGTGATGAAGGCAACTTCACCGTCGCGCAGCAGATCGGCATCGATCCCCTTGACATTACCGGCCACCGAAGCATTGATGCGGTCACTGGTGTTGACCCCGCCCGGATCCGTGTCCGGAATCAGGGTTGCCCAGATCGCCCCGGGGGCGAGTCCATCCAGCAGCATCGGGTCGCCGGATCCGCCGAACAGTGAATCAGTGGTGTAACCACCGGTCTGCAGGGTGGCCGCATAGGCACTGGATGCGCTGTTGACCACGCCGAGCATCGGGTTGTCGAGCACCACATCCGACAGGTTGATGAACAGCAGCATATCGTGATGGGTATAGTCGACAGCATAGCCCGCCGGGCCGACATCGAGTCGTACCACCGCTGCCAACACATCGGGATCCGGGTTCTCCAGCGGATCGACCAGTCCGGGGATAAGCGCCTCGATGTCGTTCAGCGATACCGTGCCATTGAGCAGTCCGTAGGCTTCTGCACCACCGGCAAGATCGGCGATCAGCGGTGTCGACACTGTCCCCAGAATAAACGGGTTGCTCTCTTTCGGACCAGCCGTGGCGGAGATCGAGTAGGATTGCGCACCCGCGCTGGTCGGGGTCCCGCCTCCGACATTGCTCTGGAAGATGACCCTGCCGTCTGCTCCTTCGGGTGCCACCGACAGCAGCTGCTGGGCACCGCCGCCGATGGCGTAGGTCAACGAGATACCGCCATAGCCAGTGCGTTCGTAATAGAAGACCGTAATACTATGGTTTCCGGCAGAAAGTGTTCGTGTAGAGTCCTTCGTCTGGAAGCCATGATCGCCCCAGTTATCCACCACCAGGCTGCCATCGATCCACAACTGTGAACCGTCATCACTGCCGAGGAAGAACCTGACGGTCTGGGTTGAGTCGACACGAATGGTACCGTCATAACGCACATAGAAGTTGTCGGACACCGTCCGGTTGAGGAAATTGCCGGAGCTGTTGCCTTCGTAGATATGGGGAACATTGGTTACGACGGTAGAGGCTCCCGATGTATCCAGACTGTTCCAATAACGTGCGGTCAGTCCGCTCCCGGTAATCTTCACCAGCGGATCGTCGGCACCCACCCCACCGGAGGTATCGACAGTGGCACCACCGGCTTCGACCACCGAACCGGCCAGCTTGACCGTGCCACCGGCACCACCGCCACCCGCAGCACCATAGCCTCCAGCACCGCCGGTGCCACCATCGCCGCCGGCGCCGCCTTCACCCCCATTGTCACCCCCATCCCGACGCCCATCTCCCTCATCGCCGAGATTTCCTGCTGCACCACCATTGGGCGCACCGCCATTCCCACCGCGCGCGGCCAGTTCAGCGTTCGCGCCAACAGTGATGCGGCCCGCTGCGAGCACTTCGAACGCACCGCCGCCACCGCCGCCGTCGCCGCCGTAACCACCTTCACCGCCGCTGCCGCCAAAGCCGCCACCGCCGCCGCCGTCACCGCCGAAGACACTACCTGCAAAGGAGTAAGCACCACCGCCACCGCCACCGCCGCCGCCACCACCACCGCGGCCACCACCGCCACCGGCACCACCACCGCCACCGCCGCTGCCGCCGCTGATCGTACTGCCTGTACCGGTGTTCGACCCGGCGGTGCCAGCCAGGCCGGCATCACCACCACCGGCGTCACTGCCGCGATCACCGGCGGTACCATCTCCGGAATCGTCAGAGCCCTCTTCACCGCCCTCACCGCCACTGGCACCGTTGCCTTCGATACCTCCGGCGCCACCGGTCCCGGCGCCAGTACTGTTGATGCCAGTGAGACCGCTTCCGCCGGGTCCACCTTCGTCGCCGGAGGAGCCGGCACCGCCGTCACCACCACCGCCACCGGAACTCGAACCCTCGAAACCGCTGCCAGCTTCGCCGCCACCGCCGCCGCCGCCACCACCGGCGTTGGTTCCGGAACCGCTCAGACCGTCGGATCCGTTGCCGGATTCACCGGCACCGCCGCCTTCACCACCGGCGCCGGTGCCGGTGCCGCTGCTGCCACCGCTGGCGCCGTCACCATTCTCCGAGCCACCGGCGCTGCCGTTGCCGCCGTCCGTACCGCCGGTACCACCCGAGCCGTCCTCACCCCCGATGCCGCCGGTACCACCACCGGCGCCGGCAGTCCGGTCGTTGGCGGAGAGATCGAAGTCCACATTGGCGCCGATAAAAATGTTGTTACCGCCGAACAGCGACAGGCCGTTGCTGCCGGTCGCGGTGACCCTGATGCCGTCCGAGATCAACAGATCGCCGGCAATCCGGAACTGGGTGATGCCGCTGCCGATGAAATCCCCGAACACACCGAGCGCCGCAGCGGCAGCGTTGGTCGTCGCGCTGGTGATATAGGCGTCGATGCCATTGTCGAAGACATTGTCACGGTCCTGGTCGACGAAGATGTACCCACTGGCCAGGCGCGCGGTCGACGTGTTGAAACTGGTGTTTGCCGCAATCCGGTAGAGCGGCACTGTGCCCGGAACCGGTGCGGCAGTGCCGGTCGGCAACAGACTGACGGCGATGATATTGTCCACCAGCAGGTTACCGCCAGTAGCCGGATCACCGGCAAGCCAGGAAACGCTGCGCAGTGCGGTGAATGTGTCCGGCAGGTCGATTTGCACGAAACCGGTTCCACCCTCGACCTCGATGGCCGGGGAGGTGGTAACCGTATCGCCGTTGAGCGTCGTACCGGTCAGCGTGATGCTGTGTGTGCCGGCATCAAGCGAAGCCAACGAAATGGAATAGAGTGCGAAGCCGTTGCCGTTCTCTTCGGTCAGCGTGAAGGTGTCCGCGGGATCGGCAGCCTCGGCCGCGGCACTCAACAGGTCGTTGCGCAGGATGGTGCCCGTGCTAGACAGTCTGAAGCCATCCTCGACATACTCGGAGACGTTGTTCAATCCCAGCGGATCGAGATCGTCGAAATCGACCACATTGGTGAAATTGGCGAAAGTACCCACGCCGGCGGATTCGAGCACCACGTCACCGAGTTCCAACACCACCCGGTCGGCGTCGATGGTTGCATCGACCGGTCGTGCCAGCTCCTCGAAATCGAGACTGTCGTTGGACGAACCGGCGCGGATGAAGATCTCGTCAGGCCCGTCGGTAAAGAGCAGATCTGCGCCGTTGCCGCTGAGCACGCCGGAACGGACCGCCCAATCGACCGGGTCGGTGTTGCTACGGTTGTCTACCACGAGTGACTCGACATCGATCTGCAGATCGCTGATCAGGTTGGCATAACGCGGTGCATCAGGTGCACCCTCGATCGCGACGATCACTCTGTCAAAACCGCTGTCACCGGTGATCTGCGTGGCGCCGCCGATCTGTCGGATGGTCACCTCATCATCACCGCCATTGCCATCCACTGTGAGTGCCATACCCGCAATGGCCTGGTCGATCGTGACCAGATCGCTGTTGGCACCGAGTTCGAACTGCACCTGTTCGAAGTCGGCGAACTCGACGTCACCGATGGGACCCAGATTGGTGAGCAGGCCATTGCTACCCTGCTGACCCAGTTCCGCACCCGCGGTAGGTGTGGTCAGATCGCTGATATCAAAAACAATCGTATCGGAACCGTTGCCGTTCGCGGCGTCGATGAACAGCCCCTGGCCAGCGAGAATCGTCGCCTGATCGGAACCGCCACCGAGATCGATAGTGGCGCCGGCAGTGGCGTTTTCGACCACCAATTGGTCATCGCCACCGGTTGGGGTGGCATCGGTGGTGATCGTGGTATCGATCGCGGTATCGCGCAGCGTGATCCTCTCCTCCGTGTCTGCGAACTGGAGCGTGAGCGACGTGAAGTTGCTATAGCCGATGCGCGCACCCGCGCCCATTGCAAAACCGCTGATGCTGTCCGCGTCGATGAAACCCGGTATACCGGAAAGCGTGTTGGCGCGGTCGTCGACGATCAGGGTATTGGTGCCGGCAGCGCCGTTGAGTGCCAGCGCTGCCTCGATATCGACCAGTGCGCGCTCAGCGCCGCCCCGCGAATCCCCAACCGTGACATTGTCGTCGCCGCCGCGCAGATCGACATGGGTCTCGGTCAACAGATCCCAGACAAGCAGGCTGTCCGAACCGGGCCCGTCGCCGAGCGTAAGATTGACCCGGTTGGCGCCGGAGGTCTCCACCACCCGCTGGTCGTAGAAACCCGCTACCAGCGGATCGAAGACTCCCGGATTGCCGGCGCGCAGCTGATTGGCGGTCAACAGCCAGTCGCTCGATGCGACGTTGGACTCGTTGCGGAAATCGACCAGTTCTGTGTTGAAGGTGGTGACTCCGGGACCACCGGGCAAACCGACCGGCTTGCCGAACAGCGTCGCCGCAACGCTGTCCTGGCCGCCGCCCAGGTCGACGATCACCCGTCGCGTCAGGTCGGCAATCTCGGCGCGGTCGGCGCCAAGGCCGAGGCGCAATTCGACCTTCTCCACCTCGTTGCTGTAGCGCAGCGCGCCAGGTGCGGCCAGGCCAACCAGCGCAAAGACACCAATCTGGGCCAGGTGATCAGCCACTTCGGCATGAGAATCGAAGATCAGGTGATCCTCTCCGAGGCCACCGATCACATCGAGATCGGCAGCGATACCAGCCACTGACCCATCCTTACCGACCGTGACGATGTTGTTGCCGTCATTGAGCTCGACGCGCGTCGGGCCAGCCAGCGTCTCCAACGCGATGTTGTCGTCGATTGAGCTGGCCAGGATCGCCACGCTGCCGGAAATGGTGCTGACGACGCGCAACTGGTTAGCGTCACCGGATTCGTCAAGCTGCAGCTGCAGGGATTCGATCTCGGAAAAACTCAGACGATCCTCGACCTGTCCGAAACCGGTTTCACTGCGCGACACCAGCAGATCGGTGGCAAACAGCTCCAGGCTGGCGACACCGTCCACCGATTTGCCATCACCCTGAATCAGCAGGTTATCGCTGCCACTGCCACCCACCAGCGTGACATTGTCAAATACGCTGATCAGCGTATCGTTATCCTCGCCACCGAACAGGCTCACCTGGATCAGGTCGGAGACGTCGATATTCTCAATGCCGGCGGAGACTTCCAGTATGTCGTCACCGGCCAGTCCCAGCACATCCAGACTGTCCTTGTCGGGTGAGCTGTTGATGATGAAGGCGCGACTGTCGCGGCCTGGAGTGTGATCGTGCAACTGCACCACCTCCTCCGACACCACACTGGTTGCACCCCCTTCCGGATCCACTCCAAGGTCGGTCTGATCGAAGTTGGCGAATACGCCTTCGACCGTCAGTCTGTCCGCCGCGCTGCTGCCGGTGAAGATGACCCGATCGTTCTCGCTCACCGCGCCGTTGTCGTGAGCTGCGCTCAGGTCGATGGCCAGCAGTTCCACATCGGTGCCGGTCAGATCGCCGACCGTGATCAGGTCCGAGCCACCGCCTGCCGTGATCGAAATATTTTCGATGTTGTCGAGCAGCAGCCCGGCGACGGGATCGACGCCGTTGCCGGTCTCCAGCAGCACCTTCTGTGCTCCGGCATCCAACACCCTGGTGAGAGAGACGATGTCACCGGCTTCCACCGTGCCGACGCTGCCCGCCTGGTAAGAGCCTTGTGTGATGGTATAGCTGCCGCCAACCGTCACTTTGTCGGTATCGGAGAGACCCGCATCCTCGATAATCGTATCGTTGCCCTGGCCCGCCGCCCAGTCGTAGATATCGCTGCCGCTGCCGCCGATAGCGATGTCGTCCCCCAATCCCCCGTTGATGCGGTCGTCATCGGCACCCCCGCGCAGGGTATCGTCACCCTCCCCGCCATTCAGCTCATCGTCGCCGTCACCACCCTCCAGCAGATCGTCATTACTCCCACCGAAGAGGCGATCCTCGCCTTCATTGCCACGCAACATGGCAACACCGCTACCGGCATAAGAGAGCACGTCGTTCCCGGTGCCACCGGAGAAGTCGACATCCGCCAGCACCTCGCTGTCGACGATGATCGAGTCCGAGCCGCTGCCGCCAAACGCGGAGATGCGTTTCACCCCGTCGAACCGCTGCTGTACCCGCTCCACCCGCTCGTTGCCTTCCATCACCAGGAATTTGACCAGCAGCGTCTCGCCCGCATTCGGGTCGTCCGGATCGGTCAGCCCGAGCGAGGTGATATGAAACCCCTCGTTAATCTCGTTATCGACGCCCTGGCGGCCTGGCCCGGTATTCTTGCGCTGGTCTGCACTCCCGCCGGGTCCGTCGCCCATGAACAGGGTGAGATTACCATTGCCGTCGACCGCACCGATGGTCGGCGGGTTGAGTATCACCCCGGCCAGTACCGCTGCATCATCGAGCTGGAAGATATCGAAATCGAAGATCACCTCGTTCAACAGCGTCCAGGTTTTGTCGATCAGCACCACCTCCCAGGGACCGAACTTGAGCGTGGCCAGCACGAACGCCTCGAAACCCGCGCGCAGCGCGCCGGAGGCGTTGAAGATGCCGAACGGATCAGCATGGGTGATCAGTTCGAGTTCACCCAAACGTACCCGACCGTCGTAGGTGTAATCCCCGGTCGGGACTTCGGTTGGCAGGCCCAGCCGCAGATCGTTGACATAATCCGCCTGCGCATCATTCTGCGGATTGGGCAGATCGTTCAGATCGAACAACACATCGGTGGCGAAGAAGACCTTCACACCGGCCTGGAACTTGGCCACCTTCACATCCGGACCCACGGTCGGTCCTGCCGACACCTTCGCAGTAAGAGTCAACTCGGGATTGTCGGTATGCTTCTTGTCAGTCGGATCGACGTCGCCATCCTGCAGATCGGCGGGGGCGTCCTCGCCGAAATGGTCGTCCAGATAGAAACCGTCGGCGAGACGGTGAATATTGTCGTCGACACTCTGTGCCAACGCCTCATCACTGGAAAAGTCGAGGCTTTGCGTCAGCGCATTGGCACCAAACAGATCGTAACCGGCGTCGAAGTCGAGTTTTGCCGATCCGTCCAACCGCAAATCTGCATTCAATAGCGGTGGTGCAATCGGAATCAGGACCTGAAAACGCCCGACAAAGGAGAAATCGATACCGAAAGTGACCAGCTCCGGCGTGGTGTCACCAAGCAGCATGTTGAGGATATCGGTGGGATCCTGCAGGAACGGGAATGCCAGATGACCATCCACGGTGGCGAAGAAAGCCTTCTTCTTGGTGTACTTGGTAACCTCCTCCTTGACGTTGGTTTTGGGATTGACCACCTCTTTGGTCACCTTGTTCTCAGATTTGGAGGCGGTGTATTTCAAACTCATGCCACCCAGTTCGGTCTTTTCCGGCAGCCCTTCCGCGACCGGTCCCAGCTCATAAAAGAGGTTGAGAAACTCAAGCACGGTTTGGGTGCCGACCAGTGCCGCAAGTGTCTTCTGCTTCTGCGCGTTGGTCAGATCCGGATCGAAGGGCACATAGGCGATCAACGCATCCATGAAGGTCACTTTTTCCATACCGACCAGCTCACCCAGATCACTGATGACCGGGATCGGATTGGTCAGAAAATCGACCACCGGGTGAATCGGCTCCAGCTTATCCTGCAGATCGGCAACCAGTGGATCGACGAATTCGGAGAAGAAAGTGCCGAGATCGAGCCTGACACTCTGATAGTCGATATCTGCCGGATTGCCGAACTGCGCGTCCTGCGTGTTGGCATTGACGAAGGATTGCGCGATATGGACATCACTCTCGACCGCCAGATTGAACTGCCGCTGTGATTGAGCGACATCGGCGAAATCGGGAACCATCGCCGCATCGATGTCCAGATTGATGTCGGCCTGACCGTTGACGATGGCATCGACCTCCAGGTCGGGCACCTCGCTCCGTGTCATGCGCTGGTCAGCGCCACCTCCGCTGATGTCGATGGCGAAGCTGCCGGTGAACTGACTGCTCTGTGCTGCCTGTCCGGCGGCGGCGTCTCCCGCATCCTGCTGAATCAGTGCGCCAAACACCCCGGTGATCCCCTTGGCTGCCAGTTGGCCGTTGTCACCGCCATCGAGCAGTGCCGACACATTGCTCAGCAACAGTTCGTCGCTGAATGCGGTATCGACAAAGAAGAGCGATGCCGAGTTGGTCAGATCCTCGAAGACACCGAAAGTGAGATCGAAGCTCCAGTCGAAGCTGAGCAGGACTTCGTCCACGATACCCAGCCGTGGGTCGATAGGTGCGTCGTCGCCAAGCGCCAGGTCGAGGTCAATGCGCTCGGACTCGCTACCGGCAAGGGTCAGCGAGAAACGGTACTCGCTGTGGTCGGGGTTGGTGGTATCCAGGATCTGACCGCCGAGGATCAGGCTGCCGAGCGACGCGGAAAGGCCGCTTTTCACATCTTCAGCAGTCGCACTGGTACCGTTCGCCGGTACCACGGTGAAACTCTGCAGCGCGATCGAAATGCGCTCGGCGACACGGCCGGACTGTTTTTCGCTCAGTTGCGTGCCGATCAAAGGGATCGGTGCCGAGAATACCGCACTGTCGAGCTGCCGCTGAACCTCATCGAAATAGTCGTTGAGACCACCGTCATCGAGCACCCCGAGATCGGCCGACAGCAGCAGACGCGGCTCCAGTGGCTCAAACAGCACCTTGCGGCGAAAGCTGTGTGAAGTCGTGGAGCGCGGTTGATTTCCGATCGACCCACTGCCGAGGGGATGTTTTGCTGTTACGCCAGAGTCAGCAGTAGAACCCGATGCGCCGCAATAAGGTGCTGCGAATGGAAACCGGAACGGAAATGCCATAGCCCTCTCCTCAATCCGGATCGTGCCGGATATACCCAAAGTCTCTGGTCCTGCACGCGTCGAGCGGTGACAAACTACGCTCGGTGGATCATCCGACTCGCCAGGTTCTATGTTGCTGTCATAAACACTTCAGTTCTGCCCGACAGCTGATCTCTCATGTTCGGCTCGGGCAGGAGTACGGGTGTTGTCTAACCGAGCGCCTTTTGTGTGGATCGCGAACGGCTTGCTGCCTTAAGTGATGGAGAACGCCTGCCGGCCAGAAGACCCAGCAGACCGACGGAGAAAAGTGCGATGCTTTCCGGTTCGGACACACTGCCGGTGGGGGTGGAGATGGTCAGCGTCGCATTATTGAGCGAAGCGATGGAAACTGGGGAGCCAAATGGTGCGGTAAGCGCTGAACCGGTCAACGACAAGGTGGTCACTCCTGCCGCGACCGCATCAAATCCCAACATTGCCAAAACGCCGCTTCCCGATGCACCGAGGGGCAGTAAGGTAACTTCGTCGAACTCCACTTTGGATGTACCCAGCACATTCAATCCAACAAATGTCGGTGCCAGCAAAAACCCCCCGTCGCTGACACTGGTAGCGGAGAGTAGCGCCGGATCGAAACCAAGATCGAGTGCAAAGCCGTTCACGTTGAGCGCATCGGCAATCAGAATAGCAACATTGAAACTGTCACCGGGTGCCACTGTCAGGGTCGACTGTACCCCGGCCGTGGCCGGATCGAGGTCCACCGTAAGGGATACCGCACCAGCGCGCAGTGGGTTGCATGTCAGGGTGGCAAACAAGAGAGTTGCGCCAAAAAGGGGCGCCAGATTCGCGGATTTTTTCACGTCAGTCTCCTCGACCAAATCGTTATTATTTTTAAAAACGCTATTAATTCTTGTAGTTAGTCAAATACTTTGATGCTCGAACTATAACACAAATTTCCTAGTCAACAAGTGGGTTATTTACCCAGACAGATTATGGTTTATCAGCAGCCTGCTGTTGTGGAAAAAGAGATCGTGGTCAGATGATGGCCGGAAGCGATGACGTTGGTTTTATCGATTGTGCTCAAGTAGGGGCGACGACTGGACGGTCGCCCCTACAGAATTCCCACAGGCGCAGGGGTCAGGAAACCATAGGGCTATGACTGTTTCTACTGCAGAAGTTGACTCAGCGGCGTGTGTGTTTGATGACCCCCAAAGTGTTCAGCATATCCAGCATGATCATTTCCATCGCCATGCCCATCTTGCCGCCCGGCACCACCACCGTGTTTTGACGTGACATCCAGGAGCCGCTCAACCGCTCCAGGTAGTACCCAAAATCGATTTCCCAGTGCTGCGGACGGGCGAAGCGGATCACCACCAGACTTTCGTCGGGGGTCGGAATGTCCCGGGCCATGAAGGGGTGGGAGGTATCCACCACGGGTATCCTCTGAAAATTGACATCGGTGCGGGCGAATTGCGGAGTGATGTAATTGACATAATCGTGCATGCGCCGGAGGATGGTATCCGTAACCGCTTCCACTTCGTGTCCCCGCTCGGCAATGTCACGGTGAATCTTCTGGATCCACTCCAGGTTGACACTCGGAGTCACTCCGACCTTGAGGTCGGCGTATTGAGGCAGGTTCACCTCCTTGGTCTCGATACAGCCGTGCAGCCCCTCATAGAAGAGCAGATCCGAACCACCGGGAAGATCCTCCCACTCGGTGAAATTGCCAGGTTCCACACCGTGCTGCTGCGCCTCGTCTGCATTGTGCACGTAGTAGCGCCGGCGACACATCCCCGTCGTTGTGTAGTCCCTGAAACAACGCTCCAGCTCTTCGAACAGATTGGCCTCGGGTCCAAAATGGCTGAAAGCCCTACCGTCCTTGTCCGCCCGTTTGGCCTGTTTGCGCATCTCGGTACGGTTGTATTTGTGGTAGCTGTCCCCTTCGATGACGACTGGCTTGAGACCTTCCCGTTGGAATATATGCTGAAACGCCTGTTTCACAGTGGATGTACCGGCTCCTGAAGATCCGGTCACCACGATCAGTGGGTGTTTCTTTGACATTGGCTGCCTCCCGTTTTCGAATGTTATTTAGGTATAATTCTGGTGTTAGCTGGCGTAGCTAGCCGCATTGTCGGTTTACCCATAGCAGCCTGTCAAATATTATCTGTCTCTAATATACCGGGATGTCACTCATGCAATCACCAGCACAACGACTGCGCGAGTTGCTCAATGGCGCGGATTTCCTGACCATGCCCTGCTGCTTCGATGCGCTGTCGGCACGACTGATCGAACAGGCTGGTTTCCCCCTCACCTTCATGAGTGGCTTCGCTGTCTCGGCGACGCTCCTGGCAAAGCCGGATACCGGGCTCATCTCCTATGGAGAGATGGTAAGTCACGGACAGGCGATCTGCGCCGCAGTCTCGATACCGGTGATCGGTGACGGCGATACCGGTAATGGCAATCCGGCCAATGTGCAACGTACCGTTTACGGTTATGCCAGAGCCGGCTTTGCCGGCATCATGCTGGAAGACCAGGTGTCACCGAAACGCTGTGGGCATACCCACGGTAAAGAGGTGGTGGAGCGGGCTGAGGCACTGCAGCGGATACAGGCCGCAGTCGATGCGCGGGACCAAGGTGCAGAAATTCTCATCATGGCGCGCACCGATGCGCGCGCCACCCGTGGCATGCGGGAGGCGCTCTGGCGGATGCAGGCTTTCGCCGACTTGGGTGCGGACATCCTCTTCCTGGAGGCACCACGGGATGCGGATGAGATGCGCACATTCTGCCGGCAGATACCCGGCCCCAAGCTGGCCAATATGCTGGAAGAGGGGTTGACGCCGCTGCTACCCCCAGCCGAGCTGGAGTCGATCGGCTACAAGATCGCGGCATATCCGCTTACCCTACTGAACAGCGCTGTTTTTGCGATGCGTGTGGCGTTGCAAAATCTGCAACAGGGGTGCACGCCGAGGGACCGGGTGAATTTTGCGACAATACGTGAGATCGTCGGCTTTTCCGAGTACGACGATCTGTTGAGCGGCTACACCAGGCGTTTCCCGTCGTCAGAGTAGTCGGTTGGCCACCGCACCAGGGATCTACTGGGTTGCATCGATACAGATAGCTTGCTGTGCTAGTTGACGGTTTTCTGCAGCTGCAACGGTAGCCTATCGCAGCTGCCGTCTGGTGCGGTTTGTGCCAGTAGTTGCGCAATCTCTTCGGCAGTCGTCGGTTGGGAAAAATAGAACCCCTGGGCTGCGATATTACCCTGTAGTTCAAAGAAACGCGCCTGCGCCACTGTCTCTATCCCCTCGGCGGTCAGCTCCATCCGCAGCGATCTGGCCATGGAGATGATCGCCTGCACGATTGCGGCATCGCTACTCCCTGCAGTGAGATCCTTGACGAACGAACGATCGATTTTCAGACGGCTTACGTCCATCCGTTTCAGATAACTGAACGAGGAGTAGCCGGTACCAAAATCGTCGATCGCAATCTTCAATCCCATATCGCGCAGCCGTTGCAGCGTAGCCAGGTCACCGAAGGAATCGGACATCAGCACCTCTTCGGTTATCTCCAGCTCGATCTGCTCTGGCTTGATACCGTGCAACTGCAGCAGTGCGGCAACTTTTCCCGGTAAACGCTTGTCCTTCAACTGGCGCGGCGAGAGATTGACCGCAACCCGGAAACGGTGGCGGTGAACACGCATCCAGCTGTCAAGATCGGCGCTGGCCTGATTGATCACCCACTCTCCGATCGGCGTGATCAAACCGTTACTCTCGGCGCTGGGGATGAATTTGTCCGGCGTCAGCAGACCGCGTTGTGGATGTTGCCAGCGGATGAGCGCCTCAACGCCGACCATGTTCCCTGAAGCCATATCGATGATCGGCTGGTAGAGCAGACGAAACTCCTGCTGCCGCAGTGCACGCTGAAGATCGTTCTCCAGCGTAAACCGCTGCATGGCGCTGTCATTCATCGCCCGTTCATAGCTGATGATCGAGCTGCCACCACCGCGCTTTCCGCGATACATGGCGAGGTTCGCATTGCGCAGCAGATCCTCCACTGTATCCCCATCCCCGGGGAAATGGGCAATGCCGACACTGATATTGACGAAGAACTCATGCCCGAAAATATGCACTGGTTTGCGTACGGCTCTACTGAGTTTCTCGGCGATCGAGGTCACATCCTCCCTGTCCTGCAGATTCTCCAAAATGATCACAAACTCGTCGCTTCCCAATCGGCCTACGGTATCTTCATGGCGAATGCTGTCACCCAGTCGCTCCGCAATGTTACGCAGCAGTATGTCCCCAGCCGCATGTCCCAGGCCCTCATTGATCTTCTTGAAATCATCCAGATCGATCACCAATACCGCGATCCCCTGATCGCTGCGCTGCAGACGGGTGATCGCCTGCTGTAAGCGATCGTATACCAGAGTTCGATTGGGCAGCCTGGTCAGGGGGTCATGTGTCGCCTGATGGCGAATGGCTTCCTGCAGCTGCTGCTCGACAGTGAGATCGCTCAGCGTGATGACAACCGCCTCACCACGATGCGGGTTACCGGATCTCGCGCAGGAGGCACGCACCAGCTTCAGCTCGCCACTGGGTAGCGACAGCGTCCAATATTTGGCCAAACCCGGCAAATCCCACTGCATTATCGCCTCACAAAAGGTGCGTTGATGCGACTCGTCCATGGCATCCAGCACCTGTGCGCAGGATTTTCCCAGCGCGTCGGTGGCACTCCATCCGGTCAGGGATTCAGCTGCCGGATTGAGATAAGAGATAGTAAAATCCGCATTGAGTGAGATGACGGCTTCACTCAACGTCTCCAGCAGGGTGGCGGCTCTTCGGTGCTCGCTGCGGATCGACAAAGCCATCCGGTGCCGATCCCACCCCCACCGGACCGGATAGACAAGCACCAGCGTCGATAACAGCACCAGCGGCTCAATCCAGCGGTGAAACTCAAACAACAATACCAACGACAATAACAGCAACGCGGCCACCAGCAGAGCCTCAGTACCGGCCAGCAGGATTTGCCGACGCCAATTGACGTTATTGGATCTCATTGCACTCGCCGATTCAGCAGCAGCTGAAGTGCGGGCAGGCAGCTGAGCGAGCCAGACCGGTCAGGCAGGCCATTACGGACCAGGCACCGTCGATAACTGAATCGATTTTGTTTCATCGAGAGCTACTCCCAACTCACCAGGCCGTTCCCCGCGGGTTGTCCGACTTGAATCGGTTACCCAGCGCAAAATGGTGCGGATATTATCATCCCTGTACCGACTGATGCCGTAGTGCCGCACGGCAATTTGGTTTGACAGGCGCAGATTATTGCAATTGTTTTGCGCGCTATTTCGTTTGGTCCATTCTGCTGAAATGCTGACCATTGGGTCAATAGGGATCGGCCCACTCAGGTGTAAACTTTTGTAACGTCTGCCTTAATAACCGCTCTATGCGTTCTCCGTGGAGAACTGACTCTGTACCGCCAAACAGCTGGAGGCACCGCTCCGTGTCCAGGAGTCGAATACAGTGAACTAGCGGTTCAAAAAGGTCGCCCAGACCGGCCAGAAGCCGCCAAGCAGAAGCGCTCCCACGACGGTGCACCAGAAGCCGGAGAGCCACTTCCCCGAACTCAGCAACAGCAGCCCACCGTACATGAGCCAGCCCCATGGGGTCAGCAGTGACAGCAGCAGTCCCAACGGATATATGCTGATCATCTCAGATAACGATGACAATTTTCCAGGTGAGAGGTGGTCGTAGATAAACCAGCCGACCTGGGAGATCAGCAATGCGGTCAATGGTCCAAGCAGCAACCATTGGATGCCGATTTTAAGAGAAAATTTCATCCGAGCATGCGGTTGGATGTGGGTTTGTCGAGGCGGTTGCTTGGTACATTATCACCGATTTGGCACTTACCGCTTACTTTTCGCGGGTGAAGACCCACTTCCCTTCCGCTGAGAGCTTCTGGTTGAACCGGTAGCCGTCCACATCGAACTCCTGCATCCGCTCAGGTCGGTTCAAGCGGTTCTGGATGATGAAACGGCTCAGCTGACCACGTGCCTTTTTGGCAAAAACACTGATCATCTTGTACTGCCCGCTTTTCCAATCGCGGAATTCAGGCGTGATCAGCCGGGCGTTCAGTCTGTCGGTGTCTATTGACTTGAAATACTCCTGTGAAGCCAGATTGATCAGCCACTTCGTATCGAGCTGTCGCAGCTGTCGATTCAGACCTTCGCTGATCTTCTCCTGCCAGAAATGGTAGAGGTTTTCGCCGCGCTCCGTATCGATTCTGCGCCCCATCTCCAGCCGGTACGGCTGCATCAGATCGAGTGGACGTAACAGACCATAGAGACCAGAGAGAATTCTCAGATGATTCTGAGCAAATTTGAAGTCAGCGGATGAGAAGCTGCCCGCATCGAGACCCGCATAGACATCACCCTTGAATGCGAGCACGGCTTGTCGTGCGTTGTCTGGAGTGAATGGGGTATGCCAGGCATGAAAACGTTCGAAATTGAGCTCGGCAATCTGCATGCTCACCTGCATCAATTCAGCGATATCCAGCACCGAATAACGGCGGACCCGGTTTACCAGTATCTGCGCATCCTCCAGATAGTCCGGAATTGTGTAGCTCCTGGTCTTGAGCGGTGATTGGTAATCCAATGTCTTGGCGGGTGATATGACTAACAGCATGCGATAGCATTTCCTTTGATGGTGATACCCTAACCATGAACCGACGGTGCTCGCCTGGGTGATCAATTCCGTTTTCTCGGCGCAGGTTGTGATCGATCGCCGCGAAAAACTGCTGACGCAATTCGATTCCAATCTTCGCTACGCAAACGGAGCAATCCGGCACCGTAACACTGTCTTGCCGGATCAATGGTGATGAGATCAGCCGCTTAAGCACATCCCATTCGGTTCAGGGAGATTCTATCAGGAAACCACACTGAAACGCTGAGCTCGCCTGTACACTGGTAGAGATACGGTTGGAGGCTCACAACCTGCGCCGGATCAATTCGGCAACATCATCAGCAGCCATCTCGGCAGGATTACTTCGCATGTTACCGCTCCAGGACTCTGCCACCAATGTTGGGACATGCGCTTCGCGAATACCGAACTCGCTGAGCCGCTGGATGTTCAACGATTCGATCCAGCGACGCAGCGTGGCGATCAACGCCTCGTGTTGCCGCTGTTGCTCGTTCAGATTTACCGGGATGAAATCGGGTCTGAACAGGGATCCGACACGAGCATATTTGCTCAGTGCCGGACTCTGCTGATCCTGCTGTTGCAACAGTCGAATATTGATATCCACCGCTTCGGCCAGCAGTGTACCGCAGGCAACGCCGTGTGGTATCGGGTAGCGTGCTCCCAGCGGTGCCGCCAAACCATGTACCGAACCCAGGCCAGCCTGCGCCAGGCAGATACCCGAAATCAATGATGCATAGGCGACCCGTGCCAAATCCTCGTCCGCTCTGAAATCTCCCTCGATGAGTGGAAAAAAACCCTCGACAAACGCCTCTATACCGGACCAGGCGAGCGCATCCGTGATCGGATTCGCGCGCCGCGACACATAGGATTCGAGCAGTTGAGTAAACGCATCCATGCCCTGTGCGGCCATCAACTCTCTGGGTGCGTCACGCAGAAACTGCGGATCGACGATGGCGGTATGGGCCACCAACGCATCATGTCGGAAAGAACGTTTGAATCCGTTCTCTCCGCGTCGGGAGAGCACCGCGTTTTTGGTCGCTTCACTACCGGTGCCCGCGGTGGTTGGTACCGCAATGAATGCTGTTGCAGGTCCCTGGTAAGGAATATCGTTTCCCACCACCTCCAGATGATCCATCACCGAGTTACCGTGTGGAAGCAATCCGGCAATCGCCTTGGCGGCATCCAGTACGCTGCCACCGCCGATGCCCACGACCAGATCGATCGCTTCACTACGGTATTGTGCCACTGCGCCATCTACCAGTTCGGGGGTGGGCTCATCCGCCACCTTGACCCGAACCCAGGTCACCGACTGCTGTTTCAGTGCGTGCACCAGCCACTCCCAATGGCCCGACGCTTCGAGGAAACGATCTCCGGTCACCAACAGCACGCGCGACCCGAATCGGGTAATCAGTGCTGGCAGATGGATGAACTGCCCGTTGCCAAAGAGAAGACGCGGCAGTCTGGCCAGTTCGAAGCAGGATGAAAATTCCATGGTACAGCGGCCTCCGGCAGATTGTTGGCTGACTACTGACACGCAGGTAAACAGACACGGTCAGGTCATTTCAGCGTTCCGGCAACAGACCATCGTAGACCACGCCTCTCCTGGGTACGGCCATCATCTTCTCCACCTTTTCGCGCCAAGCGAGATAGTGTGGTGTCAGTTTGTGTGCCTTGGCCTCGGCTTCCGAAGCATAGGCTTCGTAAAGCATGAATCGATTGGGGTGTGCCGGATCGCGCAGCAGATCGAAACGCAGATTGCCCCGCTCTTTGGTTGAGTTGAGGTGGTTGTCGCGGGTCGCCTGGATGAAGGCATCCACGTCGCTGGTGACCACTTCGATATGTACCAGGGTAACGTGCATTAGCGGCTCCTCTCGTTTTACAACACAGATTATTGACAATGTCCATTGGGTGAAATTGTCCGGCTTTCCACTCTGAAAAGCTTGGTTGTCATGTTGCAGCGGAGATCACCCGCACCACCGCACTGGTAAGCAAGGAGAGATCCTCCTCATCGATGATGAACGGCGGCATCAGATAGACCAGCTTGCCAAAAGGTCTCACCCAGACTCCCTGTTCCACGAAGGCTGGTTGTATCTCGCGCATATCGACAGCTTGCCTGAGCTCCACCACGCCGATGGCGCCGAGCACGCGCACCTCCTGTACCTGTGGCATCCCCTTGCACGGAGCCAACCCGGAGCGCAGTCCCGCCTCGATCGCCGCCACCCGCTGTTGCCAGGGGGAGTTGGTCAGCAGGTCGAGACTGGCCAGGGCGGTGGCGCAGGCGAGTGGATTGGCCATAAAGGTGGGTCCGTGCATAAACAGGCCGGGATCACCACTGCCGATAGTGCGGCTGATCTCACGGGTGGTCAGCGTCGCCGCCAGCGTCATATAACCACCGGTCAACGCCTTACCGATGCACATGATATCCGCCGCCACATCTGCGTGCTCACAGGCGAACATGCGCCCGGTACGGCCAAAACCTGTAGCGATCTCATCCAGGATCAGCAGCATCCCAGAGTCGTCGCATAGCTGCCGCACCTGGCGTAGAAATTCGGCTGAATAAAAGCGCATCCCCCCGGCACCCTGCACGATCGGTTCAAGAATGACTGCCGCAGTCTCGTCGCAGACGTGGCGCATACAGCGCTTGAACGCAGCGCTGTCGGCAGGTGCGCAGGGTTCGCCGAAGCGGCTCTGCGGAGCAGGTGCGAAATGCTGTCTGGGCAATACCCCGCTGAACAGTGCGTGCATCCCATTGTCCGGATCGGAGACTGACATCGCGTTGCAGGTGTCACCGTGATAACCGTTGCGAATGGTCAGAAACCGGTTCCGCTGGGGAACTCCACGCGCCTGCCAGTACTGCAGCGCCATCTTCATCGCCACCTCCACCGCAACCGATCCCGAGTCGGCGAAAAAGAGCGTCTGCAGTGGTTCCGGTGTCATCTCAATCAGGCGTTGAGCAAGCTCCGCCGCGGGTTGGTGAGTGAGACCACCGAACATCACGTGTGCCATACGCTGCAGCTGATCTGCGATTGCCCGGTTCAGCACCGGATGATTGTAGCCGTGGATCGCACTCCACCAGGAGGACATACCGTCGATCAGCTCTCGGCCATCGATCAGCTTGATACGCACACCGCTGGCTGATGCCACGGGAAAGACCGGCAGGTTCGCCTCAATCGAGCTGTACGGATGCCAGACATGGCTGCGTTCGAACTCGAACCAAGCGGGTGTTTCACTGGGAGGATGATGCATAGCGGATATAATAGACAAACCAGCGCGGCGGCGACAACGGCGTACTAAACCGATCGACTACGAAAACAGGAACAGCTATGTCAACGAATCCACAGAATGGCTTACCGCGCTACCGGAGCAGGGTTGATCCGGATTGGCTGGACTACAACGGTCATATGAACGTGGCCTACTACACTCTGGTGTTCGACAAAGCGGGTGAGGCGTGGGTCGAGTCGGTTGGAATGGGTGAAGCACACACCAGGGAGACCGGCTACTCCTGGATGGTCGCGGAGGCCCATATCACCTATCAGAACGAGGTCAGATCCGGGGAGCAGCTGGAGGTCGAAACCCGGGTTCTCGCAGTCGACGATAAACGGATCCATCTGTTTCAGACGATGGTCAAGCAGGTTGATACCGGAGTCGTGGCAACCAACGAACAGCTGATTCTGCATGTCGATCTCCGTCTGCGCCGTGTACAACCCTTTCCGGCCGAGATCTACGCCAAACTGCGTCAACTGTGGACGATGCAAGACCGGTTTGCGCCACCGGTCGAGGCGGGCCGCTCCATCAGCATGGCATCACGCCGTCCCAAGCCGACACTCCCTCACGGTAGCCAACGCTGAACGTACCAGCGGGTTGCCGCGCTCAGCCTCAAATCCGCGTATCGCATACACTAATTAGCGGTGAAATGCACTAGCTTTACCTTATCAAGTTGATACAGATCATTTATCAGAAAAACCCCAATTACTAAAATTATCATTCAAGAGCTGCAGGAGTATTGCTGCAGCTCTTGAATGGAGTGGTTGTGTAACACTTGGTACTTGAAGGAGAGGAAACATGAAGACCTTGATGAAATCTGCACTGGTTGCAGCGCTGATCGGTGTATCCACTTCCGCGATGGCCTGGTGGGGTGGACCGTGGGGAAACGACGGCTGGGGCGACGGTTGGGGTGACGGCTGGGGCGATATGTTTGGTGATTTCAATATGAACTTCAGCGGTGGCGGCTACGGTCGTGGTCGTGGCTACGGTTACGGTCGTGGCTACGGTTACCACTACCCTTACTATGGTGGTTGGGGTTATCCCTACGGATATGGGTACGGCTATGGTTATCCCTATGGTGGAGGATATGGCGTTCCCTTCGCACCCTATTACGCAGCACCGGCAGTTCCGCAGGCTCCCGCAGCTGAAGCCAAGTAGCTATTGGCTCTAGCGAGCTCAGGTAAGGGAATTTACCTGTCAGCTCATACTGCCCCGCTGCTGCACCATTGACCTTCGGTTCATCGAACAACAGGGTGCAGGCGGCGGGGTGGATTTCCTGCCAAGTTCGCCCTATCCCGATTTACCCTGTGTGGTCAATTCATGCGGCCACTTCAAGCCGTTCCTGCCAAGACGATCTTTGCATCAACGAATTTACTGGCAGTGGCGGCGCTGAGGTACAATACGCAGCCTTGTTTTGGATTATCAGACCGTGGAGAACCCAGTGCCCGCACTTCCCCAGTACCGCCGGACCAAGATCATTGCCACCATTGGCCCGGCCAGTGACTCACCGGATGTTTTGAGAGCGATGATTCTCGCGGGCATGAACGTTGCCAGGCTAAATCTTTCGCACGGAACCTATAACGAACATCGCAAGCGCATCCAGCGGATACGGACGGTTTCGGCGGAGCTGAGCACACACACCGCGATCATGGTCGATACGCGCGGCATTGAGATTCGTACCGGAAAGCTGGAGACGCGCGGCGTACATCTCACCGTAGACGACGACTTTACCCTATATACCGATGATCGGATCGGCAACAGGAGTGGAGTCGCCATATCCAACCACAGCCTTCCTGATGAGGTAAAACCAGGCACCCCGATTCTGCTGGATGATGGCGCGATCGAACTGGTGGTGGTTCAGGTGGAGCAGAATCAGATCCGCTGCCGGGTGATCCACGGCGGGAGACTGCGCGAACATAAGAGCGTGAATCTGCCGGAAACCGAGCTCTCGTTGAGTTCGGTAAGTCCCGAGTATCGTGAGGATGTGATCAAGGAGCTCTCCTTTGCGGCCGACAACGATGTCGACTATGTGGCCGCCTCCTTTGTACAGCAGGCAGCCGATATCTATCGCATGCGGGAGATTCTGGTTGACCGTGATCGACCGATACCGATCATCGCAAAGATCGAAAACCGTGCCGGGCTGGCCAATCTGGAAGATATAGTCGCAGCGGCTGACGGTGTGATGGTGGCAAGAGGTGATCTTGGGGTGGAGCTGCCTTTGGCAGAGGTGCCTGGATTTCAGAAAAAGATCATCCGTATGACGGTGACCAATGGTAAACCTGCAGTTACCGCCACTGAGATGCTTGCATCGATGGAGCGTAATCCCAAACCCACCCGAGCGGAGGCAAGCGACGTGGCCAACGCGATTCTGGATGGCAGCTCTGCGGTAATGCTCTCGGGGGAGACTGCGATGGGAAAATATCCCGTAGCAGCGGTCAAGACCATGGCCAGGATCGCCATGCACGCAGAATCCTCGCTGCGCGAATACGGTTATCTACAAACCATTCTACCCAATCCAGCCAACCGGGTCGCTGACGCGATCGCCCAATCCGCAGTGACTATGGCGCACAATCTAAGTGCTGCAGCAATATTCAGTCTTACCGATACCGGTTTCACCTCCAGGCTGATCTCCAAGCATCGCCCGGACTGTCCCATCCTGGCGGTGACCCGGAGTGAGACGGTGGCGCGCCGTCTGTCGATGAACTGGGGGGTGATGCCCATTCTCTACGAAGGAAGCGGTGACGACAGCGCCAAGCTGGAATATGCACTCAAGGAGGCCCGTCAGCGGGGTTTTGTCGGATCCGGTGATACCGTAGTGGTCACTTCCGGCTATCAGCAGACTGCCGGGGGAACTGACTTGATCAGGATAGTCAAGCTGGATAGCTGAATCGGGGATCCCAGGTATGACTCTCTTGACCGGCACAACACAGCAGGAGTGGAAGTAAAGACGCTCGTTTTATGATAGATTCAGTACCCGTTCAGAAACAGGCCGTTTCCAACAGGGCACGATATCCAGGTGATAGCAGTGAGTGATAATAATCACCACTGCAACGGATACTGTGCTCTGTTTCGAATACAATGCATTCGTGTGTCAGGCGTAGGATTGCACCCGAGTGACGGTATGTGAAGCCTTCGGACGAATTTGGGTTAAACCACGTGCGCTTGTAGCTCAACCGGATAGAGTACCGGCCTTCGAAGCCGGGTGTTGGGGGTTCGAGTCCCTCCAGGCGCGCCATTTCCCCCCTGGCACCAACCCGTTCCGCAGTGTTCATTTCATGCTATCGGCAACACTCTCCTGAACCAGAGTGCAATATCCGCAATCTCCTCCCTGCAGACACTGTGTTCAATGGGATAGGTCTGATACTCGGCGGTGTAGCCCATTTTCAACAGTTGACCGTAACCTTTTCGGCCGGTCACTTCAGGCACCATCGGATCCGCGCTTCCATGACAGAGCTTTACCGGCAATCCCGCATTGGCCGGGTGCGGATGAATGGTGTCGGCAGTGGCGAAATAGGTCGAGAGACCGAGCAGTCCGGCCAGTCGTCGGGGGTAGGTCAGTGCCGCCTGTATGGCTACCGCTCCACCTTGCGAGAAGCCAGCGAGTACGATCTGCTCGCTCGCCACTCCCCGTTCCTCCTCACGTTCGACCAGTTGCTGTACCGCCTCCGCTGAACGCAGCAACTGCGCCAAATCGACCTTACGATCGATGCTGATGTCCAGAATATCGTACCAGGCGGGCATGATATAACCCGCATTGATGGTCACCGGAATCGCCGGTGCGTGTGGAAAAATGAAGCGTACCGCTGCTTCCTCAGGCAGGTGTAGTTCGGGCACGATCGGCTCGAAGTCGTGTCCATCCGCCCCGAGTCCATGCAGCCAGATGACGGAAGCCGCAACGGGCAAACCTGGTTCGATTTCAATATGTGGCAACAACGGCATCGGATCACTCTCCCTCGGCTGATCTGGCTGCCCAGTATAGCGGATAATGGGGCAATCCTGCTTTTCCCTCTGACTGTAACCGTGAGTGGAGAGTGAATCAGATAACTCCGGGATGATCTTGCATCATCGAAATGCAACAGCCGCGTGATCGACTCCATTCCCTACGACCTGATGAGCCGGCGCACCAGCAGCCATGCCACTGGACTGCAGCCATCCGAAGGCATCCCGAGTAGCAATCAAAGCCGACGGATGGCGCGCTCTGTTGAGTGAAAGCAGGGGTCGATGTTAAGTTACCGATTGGCAGGTTCCTCCCTACCTGCTCTGTAGTAGATGGCAGAGGGCGTTTGTCGGCTGGAGATTCACCCCAGTAAGTGACTCTGAGTTCAGCATGCACGCGGGCGAAAGTATTCAACAACTGATTGCGTTCGTAACGGCACACTCCAGGTTGCTGGTGCTTACCGGCGCTGGCGTGAGCACCGACTCGGGCATACCAGACTATCGTGATGAAAACGGTAACTGGAAAGTGAAACAGCCAATCCAGGGAGCGGATTTCATCAACGATGAACAGGTCAGAAAACGTTACTGGGCGCGCAGCCTGATCGGCTGGAGTAACTTCGCCAGGGCTGCACCCAACGCCACTCATCGCGCGCTAGCAGCATTGGAGGAGCTGGGTTTTGTGCAGCACCTGATAACGCAGAACGTCGACGGACTCCACCAACGCGCCGGTAGCCGCGGGGTGACTGATCTTCATGGCAGACTCGACCGCGTGATCTGTCTCAGCTGCGGTGCGCTGATGCCACGCGCTGCGCTGCAGCAGCAACTGGAGCTGCGCAATCCCGATTTCACTGGACAACGGGCGCAGCCAGCACCGGATGGTGATGCGCTGCTGGAACGCATGGACTACGCCCTTCTCGAGCTGGTCGACTGCCACCATTGCGGTGGCACACTGAAACCTGACGTGGTCTTTTTTGGTGAGAATGTCCCCGCGGAGAGAGTCAGATTCAGCATGCGCAGATTACAGAGCGCGAACGCACTATTGGTGGTGGGCTCCTCCCTGATGGTCTTCTCCGGCTTTCGCTTCTGCCTTGAGGCACAGCGTCTGGGCCTGCCGATTGGCGCGGTCAATCTCGGGCGTACCCGGGCCGACGGGATGCTGGCACTGAAAGTCAGCGGCAGTTGCACCGCACTATTACCCGCGCTCGTGCAGCATCTCGGGTGAACGGCATGCAAGCGGACCTCTTTGCCCTGGAAATCCAACAGCACTGGGATCTACCCGGCGGTGAGCTGACACTGATCCGCGATTTTTTACCACCGGCGCTGCATGAGACGCTCTTCGATCTGTTGCTCGGGCGGCTGGTGTGGGAGCAGAGTATCCTAAGGATGGCGGGGAAAATGGTCAGGATCCCCAGATTGAACGTCTGGTACGGAGACCAGAACGCGATCTACCACTATTCCGGCATCCGATTCAAGCCGCTTCCCTGGATCGAGCCGCTGCTCATTTTGCGGGAACTGATCGAGCATCAGTGCGGCCGCAAATTCAACAGTGTGCTGGCGAATCTCTATCGTAATGGGGAGGACAGCGTGGCCTGGCACGCCGACGATGAACCCGAACTGGGAAAGGACCCCTTCATCGCTGCGCTCAGCTTGGGTGAGGTGCGGTGCTTCCAGTTGAAACACCGTCACGACGCTTCGGTCGCCAGGATCGCTATCGATCTGCCCGACAACTCATTGCTGTTGATGGGTGGATCATTGCAGCACAATTGGTTGCACCAATTGCCCAAAAGACGCAGGGTGAACGGTCCCCGCATCAGCCTGACCTACCGGTGGGTCCGCCCGGCAGGAAGTGCCAAAGGCTAAGGAGAAGGGAGTATCACCGTGTTCGGGTGATATCCCGCTAATCCGCTCTGTATCAGCTCAAGTCCCGATCAGGCATGTACAGTCGCCTTTCAAATTACGCTTGCTGCAACTACCAGGAGGCACTATTAGTGTCTCACTAAAACAGGACCAACAATCCCAGCAGCAGAAAGATCAGCGCGAGCCTGCCGACAAGCAACCAGACTGCATCCTGCCTGCGCCGTCTGGTACGGTAGGCTTCGTTCAACGACTGGAAACGCAAGCGCTCCTGCTCAGTCAACTCCGGATCGATCCACAACCGTTCGTGGCGCAGGTCATCTGACTCAACCACCGCCATTGCGGTGGCCAGATCGACCCGATAGAGGTGTTCATCTATGTCCAGCAGAGCGCGGCGCAACCAATTCTGTAGATGCATCTGCGCAGCTTCCACATCGTTGAAGCGTGCAACATAGCGAACCGCAATGCCGGCGTGCGACTCGGTAGAAGGCATGCGATCCTTGATCAGGCAGCGCAACAGACCGGGATGCTGAACGTGGGTCTCGAGATAGAGATAACCTGATTTCATATTCATTGTTCAATGCATGACCAAGCACACCGGGTCGCGCATTGCTCTCCTCCCGGTCAGCGGCCAGACTGCAGCGCCTGGATGCGCACTTCCAGTGGCGGATGTGTGCTGAAAAGCTCCTTCAATCCGCCACCGCTGATGCCAAACGCTGCCAGTTCATTTGGCAGCGGCTCCGGCGAGTGCGCCTGTTGTAGCCGCCGCAACGCATTGATCATCTTGCTGCGGCCTGCCAAATCGGCTCCACCCGCGTCGGCACGAAACTCGCGTTGGCGCGAGAACCAGGCAACGATGATATTGGCCAGCAGGGAGAAGACGATCTGGCCCACCATCGAACCAAGAAAATAGCCCATCCCCATACCCCGTTCGTTCTTGAACAGAACCCGATCGACGAAATGGCCGAGTATGCGCGAGAAGAAGATGACAAAGGTGTTGACCACCCCCTGAATCAGGGTCAGGGTCACCATATCACCATTGGCGACGTGCGATACCTCATGACCAAGCACCGCTTCGACCTCGCCTCGATCCATCCGTTGCAGCAGCCCGGTACTGACCGCGACCAGCGCACTGTTGCGGTTGGCTCCGGTAGCGAAGGCGTTGGGTGCGGGCGAATCGAAGATACCCACTTCTGGCATACCGATACCGGCCTGCTCAGCCTGACGCTGCACCGTTGCCAGCAGCCAGGATTCGGTTGAGTTGCCAGGATGGTCGATAACATGCACCCCCATAGAGCGCCGTGCCATCCACTTGGACATCAGCAAAGAGATTATCGCGCCACCAAAACCGATCAAACCGGACATCAGCAGCAGTGCCTGCAGATTCAGATCGACGCCGTTGGCCGCCAGCACCCCTTCGATTCCCAGGAGCTGGAAAATAATACCGATCAACAACATCACGGCAAAGTTGGTCGCCAGAAAAAGTATAATTCTTAACATGTTTACTCCACATCGGATTATCAGAACCCATTCTGCCAGCATATTGCGTCGCATAGAGAAAATGTCAAGAAATGGGAATCCGCGCAAGTCGCTGAATGGCAAGCCCTGGTCGCTTGCCCTATGATGAGATCTTCCTCTCGCAGTAACAGCTGTTCAGGAATGCGGAATAATGCGGCGCTAACGATCGACTCAAGGAGGCTCGTTCAGTGAAACTGGCTAGTTCTGATGTCGGGAAAAAATCCTTTTTCCAGGGTACCCAGCGGACCCTCCAACCGGTACAGACACTTGAACGCGTAAAGCCCTATATGCCGGTGATGGGGATAACCCGCATCGCTAACGTGACTGGGCTCGACTGTACCGGGATCCCGGTGGTGATGGTCGCGCGACCGAACTCCCGCTCCATCTCGGTCTTTCAGGGTAAAGGAGTCACGCTGGAGGCAGCCATGGCGTCGGGCTTGATGGAGGCGGTGGAGTCCTACCATGCAGAGACGATCACTAAACCACTCACATTCGCCAGCTACGAAGAGTTACGCTACACCCACAGGGTGCTGCATCCCGCAGCTTTACCGAAATCCCCGGACTCGCTGTTTCATCCAACCCAACCACTACTCTGGATCGAAAGCTACGACCTACTGAATGAGTCGACAGTCTGGGTACCCTATGATGCGGTGCATACCGACTACCGAATTCCCGCGCCTCCGGGCGGCAACTGTTGCCAGGTCAGCACCAATGGACTGGCCTCGGGCAACCATCCGCTGGAAGCGATCAGCCATGCTATCTGCGAAGTGGTTGAACGGGACGCCACCACGCTATGGAACTATAAAACGCCCACGGCGAAGCTTGCCAGTGAGATCGACCTGGGCAGTCTCCAGGACGCTGACGCAAACTTACTGCTGGAGCAGTGCCTGGCCAACGGTTTCGCCGTCCGCTTGTGGGATGCCACCAGCGACATTGGCATTCCGGTAGTCGTTGCCGAATTGATCGAAGCATCGGAAAAACGTCACAAGCAGTGGCCCAGACCCGCGTTCGGCAGCGGTTGCAACCCCTGCAGCACGATTGCACTGATGCGCGCGCTGACCGAAGCGGCACAGGCGCGCAACACCTTCATCTCCGGTGCCAGGGACGATATCTCCTGGGGCGACTACGCCCAGGCCGAGAGCCGCTCTCCCATTCCCTACCAGGACACAGAGCGGGAAGCCGTTGCCGGTAGCCGGAACTTCAACGAAATAACCAGTTGGCAGAGTGAAAATCTGCTGGAGGATGTTCGCTGGGAACTCGATCGCTTGACAGCAGTCGGATGCGGGCAGGTGCTACTGGTGGAATTGAGCAAACCCGCCTTTGGTATACCGGTGGTCCGAGCAATCATCCCCGGACTCGAAGGACCGGACACCCACTACGACGAATATGTTCCCGGCAAGCGCGCACAGCGTGTCGGATCAGGCGCTTGAACAACGTACTGTTCAGCGGTCCCAGCCTACCGCCACAGCAGATAGGTGAGATACCCGGCTTCTGTTGCCTGCCGCCAGCGGCGCAGGGGGACATCTATCGGGCAGCGCTCAAGCGCCCTCACTGCATCGGCATCGTCGATGGTTATTTTCAGGGAACCCCCGCAGTCTGGCATAAAGAGATTCTTTGGGCGATGCAACAGGGGATCCACGTCTACGGCAGTGCCAGCATGGGTGCACTACGCGCCGTCGAGCTGGCCCCTTTCGGCATGCGCGGTGTCGGCAGGATTTTTCAGGCATACCAGGATGGACGGTTGATCGACGATGACGAAGTGGCGTTGATCCACGGTCCGGTGGACAGCGGCTATCTCTGTGCATCCGAGGCGCTGGTGAATATACGTTTCACACTGGAGAACGCGGTTCAGGCGGAGATTCTGACGCAACTGCACTCTGACCGCCTGATTGCGCAGATGAAAGCCATCTTCTATCCTGGCCGGAGTTATCCGGCGCTGCTCAAACACGCGGCAGAGTTCATGACCAGTGGCGAAGTCGATGAACTGGCCCACTGGTTCAAGTCCGGCACCGTCGATCAGAAACGGGCGGACGCGTTGGCGATGATCGCGGAGATGCATAACGCCCCGGATACCCCGTTTTTCCCCGCTTACCAGTTTGAGCATACCACCAGCTGGGATGTCTTCGTTGTTGCAGCCGGAGAAGCAGGTTTTATCGAAGAGAGGGAGGCGTTCGCTCCCCTGCTGACCGAACTGCGTCTCGATCCGGCACGCTATCAACAGCTACGCCAATCCGCGTTGAGCGAGTTGCTTCGCTCAGGTGCGTGTGGTCAAGAACCGAACCAGGCACAGTTCAACGCCATGGCAGCACAGGCAAGCGACCAACTTATCGGCCAGTCTCTCCTGAACCCGGTGCTGATGCGTCAGCTTGCTGCAAGCGGGGGTCTACCAGAACTGGAGCAGCGTGCCGCGGCGAAGCGCCAGTATATTGATCGCACCTATGGATCATCACCAAAGTTCGGTGATCTGATGCTTACTCCGGAGCAACTGTTCAACTGGTTCTTCCAGCTTCGTCTTCAGCAGCCGGTTCCCAGCGACCTGGAGTTCTGTGCACGCCAGCTTGGATTTCAAAGTTTGGGTTCCTTTTGTCGGGCACTGCTGGATGAGTTAGTCTATACAGAGGGGAATTCCGGGAGTTGACACGCCTTATCTCAGGATAGTGGCGAGTGCGGAAAGGAGTCTTCGCAAACAAGCTGGCTGGAGATGAGTGGAATACTGAAAGAACAGGCCGATATACCGGTAGGCACTCGTTTCAGGGTGTTCCCGCAATATCCGGGTGAGCCCGGATTCGAAGAGCCAGCAGTGATCGTGTTAAAGCCAAAGCCGGGTACGATCGGAAGCGGGCCGGACGATGGTCGTTTGCGAGTGATCGATGCAGTCGCGAAAACACGCCCCTATACCGGGCTGGAGTTCCCCCCCTACCGCGGTACTGTCCATGCGCCGGTCGCGCCTGATCCCAGCGGGCACTTCGATCGGGTAAATCCATCGCAGCGCGAGTTCAAAGCAGTTCATGCCTATGCCTGTCTGCGCCTCGTGCTGGATATCTGGGAGTCCTATCTTGGTCATCCGATTCACTGGTTGATGCAGGAGACCTTCCCGCAGATCGAAGTGATACCCAGGGTCGAGTTCCCCAACGCTCAAGCCAGCCCCGGTTCCATTGAATTGGGATACGCGCTGACCGAATCCGGCGAACGGCGCTGGTTCGCACTCAGCTTCGATGTGTTGGCGCACGAGATGGGCCACATCATCCTGGGAGCCGAGGTCGGTATATCCGGTGCGCACCTGAGTGCCGAATATATCGCCTTCCAGGAATCGATGGCTGACCTGATTTCGCTGATCAGCGTGCTTCATATCGAGAGCTTCAGCAACCACCTGCTGACTGCGACAAATGGCAATCTATATGCTCCGAATGAACTGAATCGCTTGGCCGAACTCTCGCCCACCAGCCAGATCCGCAGTGCCAGTCACAACATCACCATGCTGGATCTTCCATTCCGCTATCTGCCACGAGCCCGACTGACGCAGTCTCAGCTGCATCTGCTGGGACAACCGCTGACCGGTGCCCTGTTCGATGTACTGGTTGAGGTATTTCAGCAGCAGTTGGTCGAATATGGCGCGATACCGGAAGCGCTCGCACGTCTATCGATGCAGCATGGACCGACAGCAGATGACCTGGCCAGGATAGACAGGGGATTCTCCAGTCACTACGCGGTGCGGCCGGAATATTTCCATCAGGCGCTTCGCTTCGCCCGGGATTTTACTGCGGAGCGCCTGGTGCGAAGTTGGGAGTTGCTGAAGCCTGAGCGGTTGACATTGCTCTCAGCCGCCGCAGCCTTCCTGACTGCTGACCGTGCAATCAGCGGAGAAAGGTACCAGAAGTTGATTCTGGAGTGTATTCAATGGCGCAAAATCGCCGCCTGAAAGGGCGGGAAATTTCGATTTCTGCCCGAAACTCCATTACAAAACAGGGGGAGCAGAGAGATGACACCCGAAGAGAGTAATTCACTTGAAGCACTTGTCAAACAACTGAAAACGATTGGCACCTCGATTGCGGAAACGCTGGAGAGAAGGGAGCAAGAACGTATTGGCTCGAAAGAACGCAAACTGAAAAAAGAGCGCAGGGAGAAAAGAAAGCGATTTGGTGAATTTCTCGAGGATCCGGACCGGGTCAGACTGTATGGAAAAGTGGCGGATGACATCCTACTGATAAAAGAGATACACCTCAGCCGCCGACTGCAGGAGTTTGTGCAGCGACGCGGTGCAGAACTGAAGAACCGCGAAAACAGCGAAGAGGATTCGCTTGGTGACACATCGGATGCAGATCCCGCGCTGGCTTATATTTACGGTTTCTCATGGCAAAACCAACTGGAAGCACTGCCAGCACCTACACTCTTTTTCGTGCTGGGCAGGGGGCGACCTGCGAAAGGCGGTGGCAGGCAGTTCAAGAAACGTAAGTTTTCCATGTGGGAAATGGATAGAAAAGATCCGACTTTCCGCTGTGACATCGCTTCCGGCACATTGCTGGAGCTGCTCGGTGGAAGTGATTACACGCTGAAAACTGAGCTGCAGGAGAACACAGCAGGCTGCTTTCTGATCCGTGGGGCAGACGGCAGGATGTACAGTGTTCCTGATCCTTTGGAGCTGTACGAGGTGACCGATGAACAGCAAAAGTCGGAGCTGCAGTTACTGCCGCTGGTGGAACAGCCGGACCTGAGGGTGAGTCTCAGTCCGAGGCCATTAGGCGCTTCATTCAGGCAGGCGGCACTGTTTCGACAAGCGGCGGCTTTCCGCCAAGCTGCGGCTTTCCGCCACAGGCTGCGAGGAACCCCTTGAGTAACTATCCCGATTCTCGGACAAAAGTGCGATTTCGCAGGAGGACCAAAGGGAAGAGTAAGACTTCTCCCCTTGGTAAACCCCAAATACCAAGGAGTAACTATTCATCTGGCTCCAAATAACGATGTCAACTGAATAGGTACCCTCTTGATAATATCGATCGCTAATCAACGGATACTCGACATGCTAGAAAAAGTTCCTCTCTTCTGCAACCTGAACGAGCAAGAACTGGCGCTGATCGAGCAGCGCGCGGTCAGCCGCAGCTATCCGAAAAACTCAATCATCATCAATGAAGGCGAAGATGCGATCTCCCTTTATGTGATTCTCTCGGGTC
Organism: Chromatiaceae bacterium; assembly: GCA_024235215.1. GTDB lineage: Bacteria > Pseudomonadota > Gammaproteobacteria > Chromatiales > Chromatiaceae > HKST-UBA178. The sequence continues at coordinate 61,615 of JACKMU010000005.1, forward strand.
GCGTCAAAACCTTCATGAACAACCCACAGGGGAAGGAGATCATACTCAGCACTCTGGGTCCGGGAAACTATTTCGGCGAACTCGCACTGATCGATGATGCACCCAGATCCGCCTCGGTCATGACCACTGCAGATTCTACCCTGATGGTCATCAACAAACCGGCGTTTCAGGAATTACTGGAGAGCCACCCGAATCTTTCACTTGCTCTGCTGAAAAATCTGGCCAGACAGGTCAGGCTGTTGACCGACAATGTAAAGAGCCTGGCATTGCTGGATGTCTATGGCCGGCTCGCCCGGATGCTCTTGCAACTGGCAGAAGAGAGGAATGGCCAACTGGTGATCGATCAGCGCCTGACTCAACAAGAGATCGCCAACCGAATCGGTTCTTCCAGGGAGATGGTGGCGCGTATCCTAGGCGATCTGACCACTGGTGGATACATTACGATCACCAACAAGCGGATAACGCTAAACGAGAGGCTGCCTAAGGCTTACTGAATGCTTTTTTCCGGAAAGGTCATCGTGAGAAGCCTGGCCCTGTGGATTGAGCAGCTCCTTCAGTACGTAATTCTACTCGACAGCGCCTATCACCACGGTATCATTTAACTGCTGAAAAACGTGCGTAATCACGCTCTCCGATCAGCAGATCTGGATAGTTCACCCAGCAGCTGTGCCGCCTGAATAAGGTCAGGCGTGTCGAAGCCTTCACTGAATGTGCTTACCAATGGCTGTAGCAGTGCTCGTCCGGCCGCGCTGTCGCCCTGCTCCTGATGCCAGCGGGCGAGACTCATCGCCACTCGTAGTTGCAGTGCTTTTGCGTTTTGCTGCTCGGCGGTTCTCAACGCCTGATCGAACCAGACTCTGGAGTGATCCACATCTCCCAATAAGCGGAACAGTTCACCTTTGCGCCGCTCTATACCTGCCTGCCAATAACAGAGACTGTAGGTTTCAGCGATCAGCAACGCCTGTTCGATGATCGCCATCGCCTCGTCCAGCGCGCCGCTGGTTGCCAGGATTCCCGCCAGTTGATCGGAAAAAAGGCCGATATCTTCAAGACTACCCACGCTGTGTTGGATCTCCATTCCCTGTCGCATCAGCACAAGACCCTGTTCAACCTCACCCCGATTCGCCAGCAGCCAGCCATTGCAGTATAGATACTTCCCCTCATACTCCTGCAACCGGTTGTCACTGCAGATACGCTGCAACTGCTGCAGCCAGGGATCCAGATTCTCAGGTTCTCGACGGTACTGATATTGCAGCAGATGTAACTCAACCACATGCAGTAGGGAACCGACATGGTTTAGTCCCCGTCCCCAGTGAGTACAACGCTGCGCATATTCAAGTGCCTGGTCGGGATAACCCAGCATCCACAAGGTGTGTGCAGCAAAAGTTGCGGCGCAGATGCGTGGGTCGTGCCCACCGTATATGAAGGCATGTCGTCGATGCAGCTGCTTATCATACAGTCCCAATCCCGCTTCGACATGCGCCATCACTTCGGTAAAACGACCAATATGAAACAACGTGGTCCATTTACAGTGATGCACCTGTAGTTTGAGTCCGGTGTCGCCAAGTGTGTCCGCGAGCGCATCCAGTCGGTCAGTCCATTCAAGACCCAGCTCCATTTTAAAGCTCATCGCGTTCTGCCATTTCCCCCACAGCGCGGCGAACTGCTCGTGAGACACTGGCAGCAGGTTGCACAGTGCCACCGCGCGGTCGCAGTTGGCTCGTGTACGCTCCGCTCCCGCCCCTTCCGAGACACGTAGCACCGGTGTGATCGCGACTCGCAGACTCAGCTCCTGCTGGTCACGCCCCCCCCCAGGAGGCAGCTTATCCACCAACTTAAGTCCGCGTTCCAAGTGGTTGGCTGCCTCGATATTGGCAAAGCGTTCACTCGCACGCTGCCCCGCAAGTAGCCAAAGTGGGATGGATTTGGCGAAATCTCCCGCTTCACTCCAATGGTGCGCCGAAATCTCCGGACTGGCCTTGACCAATGCTGGAAACTGCCTCTGTAGAACTTCTGCGATACGCGCGTGCACCCGCTCACGGTCATCACGCAACAAGCTGGTATAGGCAGCATCACACATCAAAGCATGGGTGAACTGCAGGATATCCGGAGAAGAAGCACGGCTGCGTGTCACCACCTCCGCTGAGATCAGTTGCTGCAGGCGTTCCTGGAGCATGTTCGGGTAGATACCGATTACTGCCGCCAACAGCTCAATGGAAAACTCCCGACCAATCACCGCAGCAACCTCAGCCGCAGCCCTTGCCGGTTTACTCAGATGATCGAGACGCGCCAGCAGAGAATCCTGTAGCGTAACCGGGATCGGAATCGACTCTTTGGAAACACCGGTATCGTGATCTTTTGCCATCCGTTCCATCAGGCTCTTGCTAAGCTCCTCCGCGAACAATGGTATTCCTTCGCTGCGATCAACGATGGTCTGGAGGAGATGGTCGGGAAGCTCGCTCGTCGACCATATCTGCTGAATCAGCTCACGGGTGAAGGAGTGCGGCAGACGGTTTATCGTCAACGTGGTCACATGAGGCAGATTGCTCAATGGTAACGGGGTGCCAGGGCGGGTGGAGACCAGTAGCATGATGCGCTTGTCGTGGAGTGAATCGACCAGCAGCGACAGCATTTCCATTGATGTCGGGTCGATCCAGTGCAGATCTTCGAGCTGCACCAAAACAGGCGACTGTTGTGCTAGTGCAACCACTCTTTCGTTCAATGACTGCAGTGTCCGGCGTTTCAACTCCGCCGGTTCCAGCTCCAGATTTGCATAACGTTCTGGAACCGGGAGTGACAGCAACAGGCAGTAGAGGGGCAGTGTGCGTTCTATGTCGTCACGTGAGCGGGTGAGATACTGCTCCAGTTTGACTGCACCCGCTGCTGCATCATCCCCCGGCTCGAAACCTGCAGCTCTGCTGATATGCGCTATTACCGGATAGAGCGCCGTGTTGGCATGATAGGGAGAGCACTGGTATCTGAGCACATAATGTTCCGAATCCAGTAGTCGCTCATCCAGCGCCTGAATGATGCGTGACTTACCGATCCCCGCTTCGCCACTGATAAGCACCATCTGACCTTTGCCAGCTCGCACCGATTGCCAGCGGCGCATCAGTACCTCCATCACCTCCTCGCGATCCACCATTTGGGCGACTTTTGCATGTGCCGCATCGAAGCGTGAGTCGACGTGCGCTTCTCCGATAACCCGCCAGACCCGGTGTGCGCTACTGAACCCCTTGAGCGCGTGCCAGCCCAGATCCTCACAGCGGAACAGACCCCGCACCAGTTCGTGGGTTTCGCGGGCGATGACAACTTCTCCTGGTCGCGCAATTCCCTGGATACGTTTAGCCAGATTGAGTGGGATGCCAATGGAGGATTCGATCGATTGCTCACCCTCTCCTACCCGATCACCCACGATCGCCATACCGCTGGCGACACCGCTGCGTACTGCGAGATGACGCTGGTCTTTAACCGTAATTTCGGAAACCTTGCCTGCAATCTCCAGCGCACTTTTCACCCCCCGTTCAGCGCTGTTTTCATGTCCGGTGAAGTGCGCAACTATGCCGTCACCCAGGTATTCTGTCACCCGACCTCCGTAACGCCTGACGATCCCGCCACACACCTGCTGAAAGCGGCGTACCAGAAGTCGTACCCATTCCGGATCCAACGTCTCCGTCAAGCTGGTTGAGTCTGTCAAATCGATGAAAAGGACGGTCAACAGACGATTCTGCGCCGCAGTGATCTGAATTTCATCGCAATTTAGCTTTTGCTTCGGAAGCGCTTTGCCGCACTCGGTACAGAATCTGTTTTCAGCCAGATTGTCGTGGCCACAGACAGCACAGGTGACTCCGGGGAGTACGCCACCGCAATTGCCGCAATAACGTGCCTGAATCCGGTTCACCGAACCACAATCATGGCACCTCCGTGTTCTGTTCAATGTATTCTGTCCGTGATTGATCTGGGGCTATTTGTCAGCAGACCCTGAAGTCTTTGCCAAGTCTGTCCGGAGACCAGCGATTTTTTTGCGCCCGAATGGCTTTGCAAGGCTCCTGCCCAGGCTATTCAGTGCACGCTAAAGAGAAATTGGTCATTTCGTCCTACTGTGATATCTGACACGGTAAACATCTCCCACTGGGTGGATCGGGATCGTGGTTGATCACCTGCAACATGCAACCGCAGTGACTGCTTTGCTCTGTTGTACGCAGTTCAGCTGAATATCTCAGTCGTCAAAAAAAATGCTGCATGACGAAGCTGCCATGCTCTTTGGACCGGCATTGGTGATCAGATTCAGAGAAACAACGTAAGCACACCGGTGTATCCATACAGTCGGCCGTTGTAAATCTCACCATTGGCAAAGTATCCGATCAGGGGAAACTCCCCCAGATACTGGGTTATCAGCTTCAACTCTTCGGAGTTTTCTCCAAACTGATGGCGTCCACGACCGAGGCAGGTGACATAGATCCCCCCACGTATCAGCCTTTCGCCCACCCTCTTTTTCAGACGCAGCAGCATCTTTACCATGTCCTCCCGTGCACTGTTTCCATCACGACGGCAGAATATCAACCGCTGCCCACTTTGCAACCGATCACCCACCGCAACCAATTGCTGCTCCTTGTCTATTCCGATCAGATTGCGTACCAAATAGTCCCCGGTATCCGATCCCTGAATCGGAAGCGCCGCAAAGATATAGCCTCCCAGCCGCCGTAAATCTTTACTCAATACCTCACCCACATCTGTTTTCAGAACCTCCAATGCAGGTTGGTTATCGAGTGTAATAGCGATGTTGCTGTTCGCCTTGGTAACGTGATGTACCGGACCGATAGGCTGGCAACCCTGAGTATGGTCTGTGGTGACTGATACCTGTGCGTTGAAAATGACACCGGAGAGCCCCGTACCAACCACGGTGCCGGCTATTCGTGGATTGGCGCCGCGCGAAGAGCTGACCCCGCCATTGACAAAAGCAATAGCCGGCTCGTTTGCCAACTGTTCCAACCACTGAGCTGTGTGGGTATCGGTGGGATCCGCATGGATGAATGCGAACCTGGAGCCCATTGGTTGCTCACTTCCGAAGATGCCTACCTGATCCAGGTTGCTCTTGAACTCTCGTAGCAGTTGAAAACTGTCTGCCGGAAATTCACCTACCATTATCGCCAGTGCGGCTTGGTCGTAGATCTCCCTGTCGCCGGCACAGATACCCATGCCGACCGTTCCAATCCAACGCACACCGGGTAGCGCATCTTTCAGCCGGTGCAAGATTCTCTCGATGCGCTCTGCGAGAAAATCGCTGCAATAGAGAAATCCAAGATTAGCCAGTCCGGATACCTGCCCCAACTGCTGCAGGCACTCCGCTACCATCTGGGCTTCATCGTCATGCTCGCTGCTGGCGATCCTGAACTGACGCATTCACTCTCTCCTCTCATCTCGTTGCAGAGAGATGAGATGCTCTGCATCCGGGAGACGACTCTTCTCATTTTTGCAGTAACCTGACGCTGCACACACGCAACGATCAGCCTGTGCTGAATTCCGGAAAATCCCCCCTCCCCGATGATTTACCGGCGCCTGTGATCCTGCTTCCGCCGGCACGCGATTGTAGGCATTGCCTCAAAGTCCGACAGTCTCTTTAACCGGATATGGGAACACTTTCTGTATCCCCGCACACCCGCACGGATTAACCAACAGAGTTCAGCTGGAGAGTGCGGCCAGCATCGTTTCAGCATCACTCACTTCAAACTTTTGTGGCTTTTCAACATTGAGCTTTGTCACCACACCATCGTCAATGATCATTGCATAACGTTGAGATCGCACACCCCCAAGACCGGGTATATCCACCGCCAGACCCAGCGCTTGCGATAATAAGGCACGAATATCCGCCAGTAGCGTTATCGCCTCGGCATTCTGCTGTTCTCCCCAGGCACGCATTACAAAATGATCGTTGACTGACAGGCAGGCGACCATATCCACTCCCCGTGCTTTAAACTCATCGGCCAGCACCACGAAACCGGGCAGATGGCTAGCCGAACAGGTGGGTGTAAAAGCTCCTGGTAAACCAAACAACACCACTCGCTTGCCGGCAAATAGTTGGTCGGCTTTGAGTGTCTCCTCCTCTTTCGGCCTGACCAGCGTGATGTCAACAGAAGGAATCCTATCACCTACGCTGATCATTCTATTTTCTCCTAACAGATAGCGGGAACATCACACCGCCGTTGACGGGTGTCCGGGCATTCATACAATTTGTATTGCGGTTGGCGAGAGTAACCCGTGTTCCTGGTCAAGTTTGGGTTCAAGTGCATCGATGAATATTTATGCCGGATTTGTGGTTGCGGAATAGCGAAGCGAGCACTATCGCTCTATAATCCCGCTTTGTTCACTTCTGCACCACCCAGGTATCAACCAGGATGACGCAGAAGTGAACCCTGTAATACCGGTAACTGCCTCGGCAGTAACGCTCAACAGCCAGCGATAGGCGGGTTGCTGCCGATTACTGTTTCAGGAGACAGTGCAAACCATATCCTGGCCACAACAAAGTGGTGATTTGATCTTTCCATGTCCATTCGGGCATTCAGAGATCTGCACCTCAGCACCATTCTCCAGTTTCAGTGTACCGTTCTTGAGTGGTTCATCACATTTTCCGCATGTTGCATTCACGCTCATTCCGCACACTTTGCACTCGTAAGTCGCCATTGTTTCCATCCTTCATTCAAAATTAAATCACTGATGTCCGGACTCAATATAGCAATCAATCGATTGGTAGTATAGATCGCATCATATCTGACAATCGCAATCCTGAGCGACAGTCAATTTTGTCCGCGATTGGCTGTCCGGATCTGATTAGATGTTACGCTGTGAGTGTTACTCTTCCGATATCTCTTTATTACACTGCACCAGCTTCCAAAACCGCTCCTGTTGCCCAGGGAACATCCGGCCACTCGCACCATCCTGGTTTGCACCAGATCAGGGCAGCACATTATTCAAGAATGCAGCGGTGCTCTCCTCCAGCTCAAAAACGGTCTCTCGATTTTTCATTCTTTCTGGTCGTTGCAACTTCCTGCAGTACCAGCCAAGCCAACAGCTGGAACCTATCCGCTATACGACATGGTCTTCCAGCATGTGAAGCTACGGGGTATGGCGATAAAACTCGAGCATTTCAATCAACGGACCAGTAAGCGTGCCTACCGGAACAGGAACAGTCGCGAGTGGCAAACGTCAGCCGACTTGTGGTTGGGTGGAGAACCGAGTCGCTGCCCATCACTTCGATGCGGAATCCCTCAGCAAACTTCCAGGTTCCGCTATAGTCCCACTACTGGATGCGTCTGAGATACTCCTCCAACCTGCCTGCAGGAGGGCGATACAGAAGTTCAAAACCTGTTACTTGCAAATTCAACCTCAGTGCTGCATGGCGATTGTGTAATTTAGTTGACAGCGACCAGGAATTTCATTATCAATAGTTTTCAGCGGGATAAAAAATTATAAGCAGATAAACCCGGCTGCCCTGAATACATAAGACCTGGCATAAGACCAGGATCCACAGATACAACAACTCAAAGGGGCTCTAAAATGGAGGCATCACAGGAGGTGGAGAGGGCTGTGCAGTCCGAGCTCATCCACGAGCATATAGTTGAAATCGTCAGCGATTCCGGTGAAGGCGCGCAGAAGGCGGGTCAAACCTTTGGTGCGGTCTGCGCCAGAATGGGAAATGGCGTCTGGACGGTGGAGATCATCCCGGCAGAGATCAAACCACCCGCGCGGTCACCTGCTGGCGCCAGCGGTATCCGTATTCGTCTGGGCTCGAAATACATCACCAACATGGGCGACGAAGCTGATTTGGTCGTCGCTTTCAACGAACAGGTCCTCTACTCCAGAATCGCCAATGGTGCCTATAAAGCCGGCACCATTCTGCTGATTGAAAACAAATGGCGGGACGACCCGGTTCCCGAGATTCAGGCCCAGTACAAAAGAGCGTTAGCGGAGTTCAAAGAGAACGGTCTGATCGTTCACGAACTGGCGCTCGAGGAGGCCTGTCGCGAAATAACCTCCAATCCCCGTGTGGGGAAAAACATGTTCGTGCTGGGTATGCTGTGTCATATCTACACCCGCGATGTGGAGTTAGCCCGCAACGAAATAGCCACCATTTTCAAGCGCAAGAGCAAAGAGGTCGTCGAGCAGAATTATCGCCTGCTGCAGGCGGGCTATGACTTTGCTAGCGATAACCTCGACTTCCGTTATGAGATACCCCCACAGCAGGTGCGTGAAGGCAAGCGTTTCATCGTTACCAACGGCAATACCGCACTTGGTTTGGGGGTCATGGCCTCTGGAATGGAACTGGTTGCCATGTATCCAATCACACCAGCCACCTCAGCATCACACTATCTGGCGGATGTTTTTCATGAGGTCGGGGGGTTCGTGCATCAGGCTGAAGACGAAATTGCCGCCATCGGCTTTGCCATTGGCTCCTCGTTCGCCGGAAAAACCGCCTGCACCATCACGTCAGGACCGGGACTGGCACTGAAAACCGAGATGCTGGCGCTGGCCGTGATGGCAGAAATCCCCCTGGTGCTGGCGGTAGTGCAGCGTGGCGGTCCCTCTACCGGCCTGCCGACCAAGGTGGAACAGGGCGACCTGTTGGCCTCGATCTTTGGTGAACCGGGAGATGCACCTAAAGTGGTGGTGGCTCCTGCCACCATTGAGGAGTGCCTCCATTTCGTGGTCATGAGCCGCCGTCTGGCAGAGACATTCCGGACACCGGTCGTACTGTTGACCGATGCCAACCTGGCCACCGGACAACAACCCTACCCCCGCCCTGAACCGAGCAGTGAATGGTTGGCACCACCCATCGACCAGACGGATTGGGACCCACAGATTCCTCCCTACAACTGGGATCCGCAAACCGGACTTTCACCCCGTCCGGTCCCCGGTATGGTCGATGGTCACTACGTATTGACCGGTCTGGCGCACACCAACGAAAGCAAGGTCGCATACGACTCCAAATCGAACCAGCTCGGCTGTGACATGCGCAGCCGTAAACTGGCCGCGTTGGCCAACACGCTCAAAGCACCGACGGTTTACGGCGATCCAGAAGGCGATCTGCTGGTAGTGGGCTGGGGTTCCACACTGGGAGCCATCCAGGAGGCGGTGGATCGTACCCGCGCGCAGGGTTACAAGGTCTCATCGCTGCATCTGCGCTTCATCTCTCCATTGGAGCCGGGGTTGAAGGAGATCTTCTCCCGCTTTCGCAAAGTCATGACGGTGGAGATCAACTACAGCGATGACCTCTCTGCACCGCTCATCACACGGGAGAACCGGCGTTATTCCCAACTGGCCTGGATACTGCGGGCAAGCACGCTGGTCGATGTGGACTGCTGGTCTGTGGTACTCGGCGCCCCGCTGCAACCTGGCATGATCCATAAGGTCCTGCTTGAGCGACTCTCTTCGAAGGAGGATTAACGCAGATGTTCGGAATGAATGCAGACTGGTCGCTGGAGGTGTTCGAGCGCTATTTCACCATTGGTGACTACGCGGGCGGCGAGGCGCGCTGGTGCCCCGGATGCGGCGACCACGGCGTACTTACCGCAATCCACAAGTTGTTGCGCGATGAACAGGTCCCACCCGAAACCACGGTCGCGGTTTCGGGCATCGGCTGTTCCAGCCGTCTGCCCCACTACATGGGCACCTACGGTTTCCACGGACTGCATGGACGCGCGTTACCGATCGCCTGTGGCATCAAAAGCAGGCGCCCGGAACTGGATGTCTGGGTCGCTACCGGAGATGGTGACTGCTTCTCCATTGGCACGGCCCACTGGATCCATGCAATTCGCTATAACATGGACATGACGGTGCTGGCCTTCGATAACAGCGTCTATGGGTTGACCAAGGCCCAGACCTCCCCGACCAGCCCGCTCGGATTCAAGACCAACACCCATCCCACTGGCGCGATCCTGCCACCGCTCAATCCGCTGACGACCACGCTCGGGATCACCAACGTCTCCTTTGTGGCACAAGTGGTCGACTGGAGCCCGCCGCTGCTCTACGAGGTGATCAAAGCGGCGCATCGACATAAGGGGACGGGATTCGTACGCATCATTCAACGTTGTCCGGTTTTCTCGGACTCCGTCTCCAAGGCACTGCAGAATTCTCCCGAGCGGGTACTTCTGCTGCAGCACGAAAAAGGTATTCCGATCGATGCCTCCGCGAAACGCCAGTTCCCTAACTCGATCACACATGACCCGTCGGATCTCGCCGCAGCCCGGGCGGTTGCCGAGGATACATCGCGCATACCGGTCGGCTTGCTGTACCAGAATACGGACGCGCTGTGCTACGAGACACTCAGCAGCCGAGGGACCGAATTCACAGTGAAAAAGAGACTCGCCGGAATCAATGCCGCACTGGACCGGTTTACTATTTAAAAGATAATCCTGAGCAATACGGGATAGCAGGAGATGGGTGCAAACCCATATTCCAAATGGGGGGAGTTTTCGCAAAATGACACCAATCGAGTCAATAAGCGACGAAGAAGAGATCGATATTCCGGACGCGGATCACCGAGACCTGCCCAAGCTCACTACCGCAGTCAAGGATGCCAAGACCACCCGGGAGTTGATGTTCGTACTGCGTCACTTCCACCTCGGTGATCCAACCGCAAGTGAACGGCTGGCGCAAGTAGATGACGACCTGCTACCCGCACTATTAAACCCGTACCGGGACAGCAGCAGACTGCTCTACAACTACCCGCTGCTGCTGTTACCGCGCAGTGCAGAGGCGCAAACGCCGATCCACGACACGGTGTTGTCACTCGACCAATGGCTACATCAAGCAGCAGCGGAGTTCGCTCCGGGAAAAGAGAGTGCCCGCATTCTGAAGGATCACCTGCCGTGGCTGGCGCACCAGTTGCGTCAAAGACTGGCACAGATCGAAGGTCCGGTGAATGCGACGCCGGTGCTCAGTGAAACTGCAAGCATGCTGGAGGAGCATCTGCAGCTGAAAGGAGGCGCGCAAGAACAGCTGAGCGGCGATCTGGAACGGCTACTGCAGCAAGTACCCGCGGGTGCGGAGCTGCTCGGGTATGGCCGATACCCGGCACTGCATCTGTTGATTCATACCGCACTAAGCAAAGCGCTGCCACGCCGAGCCCGTTTTCAAGAACAGATTGCCGAGTGCATCCGCGGACTCAAGCAGCTGTTCGACGTGGAGTGGGAAAAATCGGATGAGTCGATAGAGCCGCGTGCAGCCCGCGATAGTATCGGACTGGGCAGTAACTACTTTAACCCCGACGCACTCTCGGCAGTGATGGACCACTCTCATGGAACTCGGCAAATGCCGGTGGAGCGACGCGAAAGGATTCAGCGAACGCTATCGATTTTAGAGTCCTGGCAGCCCGATCCGGTGCTGGTACGTTTCGTACATGTCGGTTCACTGACCGATGACTGGTGCAGTGAATCCAGCTTATACGAGGCGCTGGCCGATGCGGACCCGTGCGCGCGGGCGATGCAAGTGTTCGACGAAAAAGCGGCGGAGCACGCCGAAATATTCAGCGCTGTGCGTATCGCCGAGCTGGAGATCAAGGGTATCTACAACCCGGAGATACACGATCCCTGGTTCGCCGGTTTTCGCTGGAACGCTTTCTCCCGCGAAGAACTGCTGCTGGTACCGACCACCATCGCTCTGGGGGCCGCCGATCAGATAGCTGACGAGGGGTTACGCTCGTTATCGCGCCTGCTGAATTCCGGCCGACCGGTGCAGATCCTGATACGGGTGCAACCGCACAACAATCCCGGGGCCGCACCCGATGAGGGACCATTCCAGGCGTTTCGCACCGAGCTGGGGTATCTCGGCATAGCTCACCGGCAGGCGGTGGTCACCCAATCTTCACCAGCACGCCATAAACACCTGCTCGACTGTTTCAACATCGCGTTTGAATCCACCAACACCAGTCTGCATGTGATCAATACCGGTCAGCGCCCGATCAGTAAACTGGTGCCTTTAAATGCCTGGTTGGTGGCGGGAGCCGCCATTGAAAGCCGCGCCCATCCATTCTTCCGTATCAACCCTGCCGCCGGAGATTCCGCACTGGCACGTATGGATTTCAGCGAAAATCCCCAGGAGAGCGTCGACTGGCCGGTGCACCCGTTCCGCTATCTCGATGAGAACGGCCATGTAGCGGAAGAACAGCTGGGGTTTACCTTCGTCGACTATGTCTTGCTGATCGAGCGTCTGCGCGGTTCGTTTCGCTACATACCGCCAGAGTGTGACTCGCCCGCATTGACACCGGTGGATCGCTATCTGGCGATGCCTCGTGATCAGACCAGAACACTGGTTCCTTTTGTCTGGGCGGTCGACAGCAATCTGATACTGCATCGCCTGGTGTTCTCGATCGACCTGATCAATGCCGCCCGGGACCGCAGAAACTACTGGCGCGCGCTGCAGGAGATGGCGGGGATTCGCAACAAACATGTGGAACGTGCAATAGCAGCGACGCGTGACGAGGAGCAGCGTCAGGCAGCCGAGGCCCGGGCTGTACTGCAAGCCCAGCATACCGAAGAGCTGCTCAGGGTACGCACCGAAGCCGCTGGAGAAGCGATGCAACGGCTCACCGACATGCTTTTGGGATTGGACACCATGGCGCCTCCTCAACCCGCGCGCGCAGTGCCATCAAAGACAGTGGCAACCACTGCACAGGAAGAGGGAAAGCTTCCTCCCGAGGAACAAACGGCACCGACCACCAAGAGCGAGGAGAGTCTTGAGTTCGAAGAGCCGTGGATCGATACACCCTTGTGTACCAGCTGCAATGACTGTCTGAAAGTGAACGCGCTGCTGTTTCTCTACAATGAGGAAAAGCAGGCACTGCTGGGTGATCCTAAAAACGGGACGTATGCGCAGCTCGTCGAAGCAGCAGAACTCTGTCCTGCCAAGTGTATTCATCCAGGCATGCCATTGAATCCGGATGAACCGAACCTGGATGCACTGATCCAGAGGGCGGTACCGTTCAACCAATGAGCGATCTGCTGATTGCGCCGGCCATTATGGCAGGACTGGGGCTTTTCTTCTCGGTGATCCTGGCGGTTGCCTACCGTTTCCTGAAAGTCCAGGAGGACCCCAGGATCGAGGAGACAGAGCTGCTACTGCCAGGCTCCAACTGTGGCGCTTGTGGCCAACCCGGATGTCACGCCTTCGCAGAGCAGTTGGTGCTGGGTAGCGTCAAACCGAGCCAGTGTACGGTGGCAAACCAGAACGTGGTGGATGCGGTGGCCGAACTGCTGGATGTGGATCCGGGGCAACAGGAGAAACGCGTCGCCCGGCTCCGCTGTGCCGGTGGCAGAGCCGAAGCCTTCCAGATAGCCGAATACCACGGCTTCGCCAATTGTCGTGCCGCTGCGATCGTCTCCGGTGGTGGCAAGGGATGCTCCTGGGGATGTCTTGGACTGGGCGACTGCGCGATATCTTGCGGTTTCGACGCGATACGCATGAACAGCAACGGGCTGCCCGCAGTGGATATCGACCGATGCACCGCCTGCGGTGACTGCGTCGAAGCTTGCCCGCGCAATCTGTTCGTGCTGACACCCGTTGCCCAGAAGCTGTTCGTCCAATGCAACACTCCTTTGCGCGGCGACGCGGCGACGGCATTGTGTAAAGTAGCCTGCGACGCCTGTGGCCGTTGCAGCGCGGATGCAGCGCCAGGACTGGTGCAGATGGTGGAGAACCTGCCGTTGGTCGACTATTCGGCTGGCGGTCCAGCCAGCCCGGAAGCCACTTTCCGTTGCCCTACCGGGGCCATTCAGTGGCTTGAGGGAGTCCAGTTCGGCAATCAGGATTTCTCGAACCCCCAGAGCAAAAATCAGAGGGAGAGCCGTTATGCCTAGCTTTACCGAGACAGCACTACGGCTGTTGCAAACTCTGGTTGGCAGACGTTCGACCGCAGCGGTGACCGGAGCCGGAACTGTTGCGGTGCTGGACGGGCAGAGTGCGGTCGCATTAATCGAAAGCCGGATCAGTCAGAGCGCTGGATTGGGACCGGGCACGCCCGATGAAGGTGCGTCACTGGTTTGGCGTCGGGAACTACAACGCAGGAAAGAGGCCAAGCAGAATGGGAAGCCGTACGGGACGATCTTGGCGGAGGGTGCCAGAGGCGGATTGGCAGCTGCTGCCGGAGCGTCTCTGTCAGGTATGCGTTCCACCACTTTTCTCAACGCCCTGGAGGCGGCAGCGCTGCAGGATCTGCTCGCAACCATCGCCGGACGTCATCTGCCACTGGTTGCGCATATCGAAAATCGTGCTTTGGGTGGCTCATCCAGTGCGTCTGGGAGTGGGCATGAGGCATGCCATCTCAGTGTCGACAGTGGCTGCTTGCATCTCTGCGCTGTCAATGTGCAGGAAGCGGTCGATTTCACGCTAGTCGCCCGACGTGTTGCGGAGCAGGCGCTGCAGCCCGGTCTGGTATTCATCGACCGGGAGCAGACCGCCTGTTCGATGCAGCAGGTCAACCTGCCATCCGGTGAGTTCATTTCCGCCTATCTGGGCAGTGCCGATGATCTCATCCCCTGCCGCACACCGGCAGAGAAAGTGCTGTTCGGCGAGCAACGCCGGAGGGTACCACGATGGCACGATCCAGACCGGCCGGTACTGCTGGGTGCCGCGCAACCGTCTACTGTATGGGGGCTGAGCCGAGCCGCATCGCGTCTCTATCTCGAAACCTCTTTGGAGAACAGTCTCGACGAGGCGTTCAAACAGTTCGCTGCGCATAGCGGCCGCTACTACTCCCCCGTCACCTCACACCGGGTTGATGACGCGGATCTGCTTTTGGTGCTCCTTGGCGCTGCGATAGAGACCGCGGAAGCGGTCGCCGACGCACTGCGTGCAGAGCGCAAGCTGAAGGTCGGCGTGTTTGGCATACGATCCCTGCACCCGTTTCCAGCGCAGCAGATCGCTGAACGCCTGCAACGAGCGAAGACCGTTTGTGTACTTGAGCGGCTTGTCCCCGCAGGCCTGGCCGATCCACCGCTGCTCAGAGCGCTGAAGGCTGCCGTCCACCTGCGGGAACAGAGCGCAGGTGGTGCGACTGCACCAAAATTACTCTCGGTGCTCTATGGATCAGGTGGTCTGCCACTGCATGCGTCCGATCTGTTCGAACTCTGCCTCCGGGCAGCAAACCTGCGCGAACGCCAGGTGACTCTCGGTATTGCATTCGACCGCCAAAGTGTCTCATCTCACCCGAAGCGCCAGGTTCTGCTTGACCGACTGCGCCGAGACTATCCCGATCTCTCCAGCAAAGGGATAAGCGGAGAGCGCTCTCTTACGGGTCAGATCTTACCCAAAGAGGGAATCACGCTGGCACTGCACAGGGTATCAGGCACCGGCGGCGAAGGCTGGGCGCAGGAGGCTGCCGATCTGCTGTGGCGCGTGGCCGGCGGCGAGTTGCGCAGCCGGACAACACTGCCCACCCAGCCCTGGGGCGAAATCTGTAGTGATCGGATAGCCTGGGCTCCGAGTGGCATACGCGATCCGGGAGACCTTTTCCCGGTCGATATCGCGCTCATCAGCAGCGCCTCCGCTGTACGCATCTCCACTGAACTGAAACTCAACCAGGGCGGCGCGCTGCTGATGGAGGGAGTAGCAGCGAATCACCCACAGATTCCTGGCGAGATCCTGCAACGGATCCAAAGCTGTGATGCAGAGGTCTACCTGATCGACGGCGAGTCCATTGTACGCGATACCGATCTGCGCACCGAGCGTCTGCTTGGTGCGCTGTTCCGTATCCTGTTGGAGCGGGATTTGCTCGATGCCGGTCTGCGGAGATTACTCTCCAGTCGGGAAACAGTGCTGTCCCATCTCCAGGAAGCGTTGCGCAAGCAGCATCTGGAGGCGTTTAGAGCTGGATTCGACGGGGTTGTCAAACTCCCTCGAGAGGCACTAGCCGCACTGCCGGCAGGTCACTTTGCTGGTGCTGAAGAAGTCTCGGAAAAACTGCAGCGGTTGGGAAATATCGACGATCACTATGACAGTCTGCCCCGTTTCTGGGATCAGACCGGGGTGCTCTACCGTGATCGTGCCACTGACCAGATCACGCCGGATCCCTATCTTGCGATCGGTGCAATCCCGCCCTTCTCGTCTGCATTCCGCGACTTCACGAGTCTCCGGGACTTCCTCCCGGTGCTCGACCCGCAAGCCTGCACCGGCTGCGGCTCCTGCTGGAGCCTTTGCCCGGATGGTTCGATCGGTGTCAGTGCGATTACGCCCGCCAAACTGCTCGAAACCGGTATCCGGATGACCGCAATGGATGGTTTACGTCCGCTCTTGTCAAAGCTCTCCAAACGCATCACCAGTAGCTGCACACACCGCGGCGCGTCACCCGAGACTGCGGGAGACGTGCTGAACGACGCTTTCGACTGGCTGTTGCAACAGTCGCTGCCGGAAAACCGCAAACAACTGGTAACCGAAGCGCAGCAAAAGTTCATCGCGGCGTTAGGCAGACTCCCGCTGGCGCTGACCGAGCCGCTGTTTCTGGAGGTGGAGAAAAAGTCAACCGGCGACGGCAGCCTGCTGTTTCTTGCCATCAACCCCGATAGCTGCAAGGGTTGTGGGATATGCATCACCCACTGTGAGCCCGGCGCGCTGATCCCTACTCCGCAAAGCCCGGAATTGATCGCTGATGCCAAGCAGCACTGGCGCACCTGGGAGCAACTGCCGGAGACCGACCAGGCTACGATCGGACGCAGCCTCACACAGGGAGTGCCGAACAGAGCCGCAGCGACGCTGATGGCGCAAAGTATCCAGAGCAGCCTGATTGGCGGAGATGGTGCTGAACCCGGATCGGGTGAGCGGCTGGCGCTACGCCTGTTGCTGGCAGCTGCGGAGTCCAGACAGCGTCCACTTCGGAGTCGTTTTCTCGAAGAGGTGCATTCAACTAGAGAAAAGCTATCCAAACTGATTCAGAAAATACTCGCGGATGCACTGCCCAGCGACGATCTTGAAGCGCTGGCTGAGGGACTGAACAATCCTGGAAGCGGTGGCAGCGAGCTGGCCGCTCTTATTAATGAGGCGCTAGGCAGCAGCGATGGTCGTATCGACACCTTGCGACTGCGCCGATTGGTGGATCTGGCGCAGAAACTGAAAGATCTCTCCTGGCGACTGGCCGCAGGACGACAGGGCAGCGGCCGAGCCGCGCTTGGTCTGGTGCTCTCCAGCAACGCCACGTCGGGTTGGGCTGGGGTATTTCCGGACAACCCGTTTGCGGTGCCGGTCTCACTGGACACCACCGGTGACGCCGCACTGTTCGCTGCTGGACTTCAGCAGGGTCAGCTGCAGCAGGCACTGGATGGCTTTGTGCTGATGCGCAAGGCTCGTCTGGAGCTGGAGAGTCCGGCCGACGCGGCACGTCTCTGGTCCAGTATCGACAATCTGTGCTGGGACGATCTCGAAGCAGAGGAGCGAGCACTCTGTCCGCCGCTGCTCATCGCCGGCAGTAGCCAACTCCTCGCCGGTCGTGGTTTGTCACAGCTCTCTGAAATCATCGCGGGCAAACTGCCAATCAAGGTGGTGCTTTTCGCCGATCTCGATTTGGGCCTCGCCGGCACCGCGGATTCTGGTCTGCATCTGGCAACGAGCGCGGATCCGGGACGGGATCTGGCACTGCTCGCGCTCTCCCGAAGGCAGAGCTTCAACGCACAGTGCTCCATCGGATATCCCGACCATCTGATCGAGACCTTCGAGGCGGCACTGAACTTCTCCGGCCCGGCACTGCTTCAGCTCTATGCGCCCTCCCCCGGACGACACGGCTTTGCCACCGATCAGACTGTCCGGCAGGCACGGCTCGCTGTGGAGAGCCGCACTTTTCCACTCTACCGTTACGACCCTGAGGCAGAGGGGGTGTTCGGCTCACGCTTCAGCCTGGAGGGCAATCCCGGTCCGGAACACGACTGGATGGAAAATCATGCCAACACCCCTTTGACCACCGCCAACTGGATGCTGGCAGAGCGTCGTTTCGCACACTGGTTTGCGCCGTTGCCAAAGAATGCATCGGAGTCACTCCCCGCCGCCGAGTACCTGCTTTTGGAAGAGTCCCTGCGCAGCGGTAAAAGCGCCTGGGTGTCTGCTGCGGATGCCGCAGGCGCCAGCTCCCGCTATCTGCTGGATCCGACCTTGGTAAAGGCATGCGAAGATCGCCTGCAGGGCTGGCGCATGCTGCAGGAGATCGCCGGCGTGGTCACACCCTTCACGCGCCGCATCGAGGAGCAGGCGCAACAACAGGTTGCCGCAGCACACCAGGCCGAGCTGCAGCAGCTGCAAGCGAGCTATGAGGCTCGTATCAAAGCGCTCAAGCAGGAACTGTTGGAACAGTCCCGCAGTGAGATCAGATCCCGTCTCATGGCACTGGCCGGATACGATACGAGCCCGGGAAAGAGCGCCCGGACACACTCCGAAGAGCATGCCGCTCCCGGGAGCCTGCAGTGAAGCTGTTGCGGAGGCTGAAGGATTTCAGCTTTGCTCATGGCGTGCACCCGCACGAGTCGAAAGAACGCACGCATTCGCTGCCAATACAACGTATGCCGTTCGTTCGGGAATATGTCGTCCCGTTGAATCAGCATCTGGGAGCACCAGCCAGAGCGGTGGTTGCAGTGGGAAACAGAGTGCACCGTGGAGAACTGATCGCAGAACCTGGTGCTTTTATCTCCACCAGCCTGCACAGTCCGGTAACGGGTCGGGTGAAAGCGATCGACAACCGGCGCTATCCAGGCGGCCTCTTCGCCAAGTCGATTGTGATCGAGGCAGACCCGTTTGCCACCCAGCAGGTTCCCAAAGTCCCCCGAGAGTGGCGGCTCACCCCGACGCAGTTCGTCACCGAGATCCAACATGCCGGTATCGTCGGCATGGGGGGGGCAGCCTTTCCTGCTCACGCCAAGTATTCGATTCCGGAGGGGCAACAGATAGAACATCTGCTGGTCAACGGTGCCGAGTGTGAGCCCTATCTCACCAATGACCACCGGATGATGGTTGAACGGCCCGAAGCACTGCTGCGGGGCATCGAGATTTTGCTGCACAATCTGGGCGCCAAAGCGGCAACCATTGGTGTGGAGACCAATAAGCCCGAAGCGATAGCAGTGCTGCGGGAGAGGATCCACCCCGACCAGCCGATCCGTGTGGCACCACTACGCGTCAAGTATCCGCAAGGCGCCGAGAAGATGTTGATCAAATCGATCTTCGGTAAAGAGGTGCCAGCGGGTGGACTGCCGCGAGATCTGGGTATGGTGGTCAACAATGTGGGTAGTGTGCTGGCTATCGCCGACTGGTTCGATTCCGGTATACCGCTGATCGAACGGGTGGTAACCGTCTCCGGTGATGGCGTGGAACAGCCTGCCAATCTGCTGGTGCCGCTGGGTACACCGTTGCGCGAGGTATTGAAGTTCTGCGATGGCTTGAAACCGGGAGTCTCGCAGGTGGTGATGGGCGGACCAATGATGGGGAGCAGTGTCGCCAGCCTGGATGTACCGGTACTCAAGGGGACCTCCGGCATTCTTGCGTTCCGCGAGCCACAAGCGCTGCACACCCATGAATACAGCTGTATCCGGTGTGGCCGCTGCCTGGAGGCTTGCCCC
Source organism: Chromatiaceae bacterium (assembly GCA_024235215.1). GTDB lineage: Bacteria > Pseudomonadota > Gammaproteobacteria > Chromatiales > Chromatiaceae > HKST-UBA178. The sequence continues at coordinate 81,195 of JACKMU010000005.1, forward strand.
TATTTTCTCAACCCCTCGCGTCTTGCCAGGCTCGCCAGATCCCGCCTCTACCATGAAATGGAGCGTTACTCGGTGATGGACTGTGTCGAGTGCGGCTCCTGTACCTACTCCTGTCCTTCTAGAATACCCATTGTGCAGCTGATCCGGACCGCGAAATCGCAACTGCGGCAGTCCGGAAGAGGTGTCCAATGAACCGGAAAGATCCCAGACTACAGCTGCAGACATCCCCGCTTCTGAAGCAGGCGATGACCACCAGAGACACGATGCGCGATGTGCTGTTGGCTTTGCTGCCGGCCACCATCGCCGGTCTCTGGTACTTCGGATTGGGTGCGCTGTTGGTACTGCTCGCCAGTATCGCCGGTGCGCTTCTGACCGAATGGGTTTTTACACCCGCTGAGAACCGCCCTGAGAGGTTGGGAGACTATACCTCGCTGTTGACCGGACTGCTGCTGGGATTGACGCTGCCGCCCGCTCTGCCGCTCTGGATGGCGTTTATTGGCGGTGCGGTCTCAATCGGGCTGGGCAAACTGATCTGGGGAGGGATGGGACAGAATCTGTTCAATCCAGCTCTGGTTGGCAGGGCTTTTCTGCTCGCCACCTTCCCCATTGCGATGACCACCTGGAGTCCACAGAGCGGACCGGCGGAGTTTCTTCAAATCTATGCGTCCAACCTGGCCCATCCATTCATGCAGGCGGCCTACGACAGTATCAGTGCTGCCACCCCGCTGGGATTGATGAAGTTCGAACAGCAGCCGACCGAACTCTGGTCGTTGGTACTCGGTTACACCTCTGGTTGCATCGGAGAGACCAACGGACTGCTACTGTTGCTGGGCGGCATCTATCTGCTGCTGCGGCGTGATTTCGACTGGCGTATTCCAGCCGGAATCCTGGGCTCGGCTGCACTTTTCGCGCTAATGCTCTATCTGACGGACCCGGCGCACTATCCCGGTCCGCTGTTCACACTCTTCTCCGGGGGAATGCTGCTGGGCGCCATCTTCATGGCCACTGATCCGGTGACCTCTCCGTTGACCCCAAAAGGCACTTGGATATTTGCCGTCGGTATCGGTGTGCTGGTGGTATTGATTCGCGCTTACGGTGGCTTTCCGGAGGGGGTCATGTACGCGATCCTGCTGATGAACGCGGCCACGCCGTTGATCGACCGTTATACCCAGCCACGCGTCTTTGGCAAGGGGATCAAAAACCAATGAGCAGCAGCCAGAACGCCGGCATCGGCAAAGGGGATCCGGGGTCGGCGACACTGATAGCAACACTCAGCTTCGCCGGCCTGCTCTCCGGTCTGATCATCGTGCTGGCTTATGATTCGACGTTGCCGACGATCACCGCTTACAAAGCGACAGTGATGAAGGAGGCGGTATTCAAGGTATTGCCAGGTGTGAGTCGCATGCAGCGCCTGGTCTACAGGAATGGGACGCTGTCCACTACCGAGCAGACAAAGAAGGATGATGAAGTGATCTTCAGCGGCTACGACGTTTCCGGTCGGCTGGTCGGATATGCGATTCCCGGTGCCGGTCCCGGATTTCAGGACACCATCAGTCTGCTCTACGGATACATTCCGGAAAAGCGGAAGATCACCGGCATGGAGATATTGGAGAGCCGCGAAACCCCCGGTCTGGGCGACAAAATCTACAAAGATCCGGCTTTCGTTGCCAACTTCGATTCTCTTGCCGTGGACCCGGAGATCCGCGCCGTGAAGAAGGGCAAACGCTCGGCAGCCAATGAGATCGATGCGATCACCGGTGCGACTATCTCGTCGAAAGCGGTCGTACGCATCATCAACGAAGCCAATCGACTCTGGTTGCCGCGGATCGAACAGGCGTCACAGCCGAAGGATAAGGGCTAAGCCATGGCAAAACGTAAAGAGGATCTGCAGCAGGAGTTCATCAAGGGACTGTGGCGCGACAATCCGGTGTTCGTTCAGGTACTCGGCATGTGCCCGATGCTGGCGGTTACCAATAGCGCGGTGAATGCGCTGGCGATGGGTGCGGCTACCTTCTTCGTGCTGGTCGGATCGAGTATCCTGGTCTCATCGCTGCGCCACTGGATACCGAAACAGGTGCGCATCTCCACCTACATTATCATCATTGCCACCTTCGTCACGGTCACCGATTTCACGCTTGAAGCACTGGTGCCAAAAATCCACAAGGAGCTGGGCGCCTTCATTCCGCTGATTGTCGTCAACTGCATGATTCTCGGACGGCAGGAGGCATTCGCCTCCAGAAATTCGGTGCGCATGGCGGTGATGGATGCGCTGGGCATGGCCGCTGGTTTCCTGTTCGCGTTGTTGTCGCTGGGTGCAGTGCGCGAGATACTCGGCGAAGGAAAGCTGTTCGGTTTCTCGTTGTTCGGCCCCGATTACGAGCCCTGGGTGATCATGATTCTGCCGCCTGGAGGGTTCCTCACACTGGGTCTGTTGCTGCTCTTTTTCAGTTGGATCAAGGAGCGCAAACAGCGGATCGAGCAGCGCTTGGCACAGCTGGAGAGTGAAACGCAATGAACGAGTTGCTGTGGATATTCGTCAGCGCTTTGCTGATCAACAACTTCGTCCTCTCCTACTTTCTCGGACTGTGTCCGTTCCTGGGCGTCTCCGGCCGGCTCGACACCGCTTTCCGCCTGGGACTGGCCACTATATTCGTGATGCTGATCACCGCGCTGTGCAGTTGGTTTCTGAACACCTATGTCTTGATTCATGCGCCCTATCTCAGGCTGATCAGTTTCATCGTCGTAATTGCCAGTACGGTGCAGTTCATCGAGATGGTGATCAAGAAACTGAGCCCGGCGCTGTTTAAGGCACTGGGTATCTTTCTCCCGCTGATCACGACCAACTGCGCCATCCTCGGTCTGGCCATCTTCGCCACCAACCGTGGCTACGGACTGGCCGAAGGACTGGTGTTCGCCTTGGGAGCGGGAGCCGGTTTTACTCTGGCACTGGTACTGATGGCTGGCATACGTGAAGAGGTGGAACTCTCCGATGTCCCGGCACTACTACGGGGAACGGCGATGAATCTGATCATTGCCGGTATCCTGTCGATGGCGTTCATGGGGTTCGCCGGGCTGTTTAGTTCGGCCTGAACGGAATTACACTGGTACTAAAACAATGCTCACTTATCTGATTGCCATTCTGGGACTGGGAGTGCTCTGCGGAGTCTGGGTGCTGTTGCAACGCTCGCTCGGAAGACTCGATCCTCATCCAGAGGATGACCCGGTCCCGAGTCGTTGTGGTGGATGCTCCGGCTGTTCATCCGACGGCCCGCGCAGCACGCAATAACCGAAGGGCATCACGTCGAATTTGTCACTTGGCGAGACAAAGCTCGTGCCCAGCTGTCGACCCCACGGCATCCTTCCAGCTGTTAGAGTGAGAGGAGACGATGCTCTGCTAAAATAAAAATAAAGAGGTGTGTTGCAATGCACCTCGTGTGTCGCGCCGAGAAGGAGTGAGTTGTTCGCTGAAGCTCGGCAGGTTTTTCGGAGGGTTGTAGAGTCGGTGCAACCAATCTGATTATACCAGGGAGCAGGAGGGGGGATTGATATGCAGTCAAAAAAACCCCGATGTCATCTGGTACTCTCCGGCGGTGGCATACGGTGCCTCTCTTTTGCGGGAACGCTGGAGGTGCTTGAGGAGAAGATTGAAGTCGCCAGTGTCGCGGCCTGTTCAGCCGGCACTTTTATCGGTGCGCTGCTTTGCAGCCGACTAAAGCCTGGTGAAATTATTGATAAGATTCAAAAACTGCCCTCCTGGTCCGCTCTGGCGGGAGCACCTGTCTCGCTGATACCGGATTTCTTCTATGGACTGATTCCGGGTCTTCTGTTCAGCCACTATTTACTGCAATGGCCCTTTGCGAAGTATCGGGCATCCGGATTTCCGCGCGCGTTCAAGACTATCCTGAAGGACGATCCGGAGTTTAAGGATCTTGAACCGCCCCTAGCCATTGCCGCTTTCGATATCGCAACCCAAAGATATCTGGTATACGCGAAGAGTACACACGAGAGAATGAAAGTCTCGGAGGCACTGGATATTGCGGTCTCAATCCCCTTCGCTTATCCGCCAAGAGTGGGAAAAAACCATATCATTCTCGACGCTGGACTGGCCTCCGAGTGCCCGGTCTGGATTGCCGCAGATCAGCCGTATAACGAACCGATCATTGCCCTGCGTCCAAAGAGGAAGAGTATGCTTGCCGATCAGCTGAAACGGGTATCGGTCGACCGTTTTTACCTTGAAGTGAATGGTTCGATTATCCGTGGACTCGACGACTACATCATTGCAAAGATGCCTCGGGTGCGATTGATCGAGATCGATTGCGGAGAGATCGATGTCGATCAATTCGATCTCTCCGACAGCTTGAAGCATGAATTGATTGAGCGTGGCCGCAAAGCGGGCAAAGACGCCATCGTTCAATATGGCGAAGACTTCAGCCGGCCCAAAGAGATCGGTAGGAGTTTATTCGACGTAACAACCGAGAGTGACGAGCTTCCTGGTAATACAAAAGAGGAGGAAGCCAGAAAATACGACCAACGTGCTTTGGAACACGGTTCAGAGCTGATGACGCGATTCCATCAGAATATGTCGAAAGACGCTCCGTTTCGGGTATTCATCAGTTATGCCAGGGAAGACCGGGACAAGGCAGATTATGTAGTAGCGGAGCTGCGACGAAGATTGCTCAATCCGAATGTCATCTGGTACGACAGGCTGATCGAACCTGGAGAGGAGTGGAAATCGGAAATCCTTGAAAGAATCGATGAGAGCAGACTGGCGATCCTGCTTGTAAGTCGCCATTTTCTATGTTCAAGTTTCATTCAAAACAACGAAATCCCGAGGTTCAGGAAAAGAGGAGTCAAGTGGATTCCGATAATAGTTGGTAAATGCGATTGGAAAAATTTCGATTACATCGACTCGATTCAGAGTTTGTGCATAGACAAGCCATTGTCTGAGTTACCTGACGGAAAACAGATAGAGATTCTCGGTCATCTCGCTGAAACGATTGACTCCATGCTCAGAGATTAGGGAAAAACGGGGTCGGGTGGAACGGTTTTTCGGCGATTGCGAATTTGGGGTCAGAGTGAAAATACAGATGCACTGTATTTTCACTCTGACCCCAAAATTCCGGCTCCCCGCCGCAAGCAGTGGGGAGGCTTCAGCGTGAAGCGTATTGCTTTATCTGAATTCGTTCGCTAATTCGTGGCCAGCCACAACGACTGCACCCATGGTTTCGATTCAGAAGCCCAGTCCCAGCAGTACGACCACGGAAATCACCGTGGCGACGAAAGCCGAACCATAGCAGATCAGTTTTGCGCCAACACCAGCATGAATACCCACCTCGTGCAGGGAGTGGAATATCCGGTGCGCGGCGAACCACAGAAACAGCGCGATGACCGCGAAGATGAAACCCTTGCCGATGATGTTCTGCGCAAAGGCCAACATTTTGGGATAACTCATAGCGTCTGCCGGGAGGATCAACCCGAACGGCACGGCAATCCCGGTAATAAAAACCAACATTGGCCCGAAAAGTGCCGACAGCATTCCACCTGCACCGAACAGGCTCCAGAAGATCGGTGCATTTGAACGTTTCAGTCCTGATTTCATCGTGCTAACCTCCCAACCAGACCAGACCGAGCAACGCCAGGCTGGCCACGCCCGCCGCCAATAGACCACTGCCGGTAATCACGCCAGGTCCAAGCTTTTTCCCGCCAACGATAATCGGTGGCATGGTGATCGGCATGATTTTGAACCAGGTGTAAGCGTGGTACAGGATGGCCACCAGGAAGATCAAGTGAAAGATGAGTGACACTGGCGATCTCAACGCCTCCAGCCAGCCGTTCCAGGCAGCCTCGCCCTGGCCCAGACGAATCAGACCCACCAGCAGGGTAAAAGCATAGCCGGCAACGAACAAGGCGGTACTTTCGTGGATCATGTACTCCACGAAATAGGGGTTCTTCTTCCACCACCCGTCCATCGGACGGACGTAGGGACGACGCTTGCTCATTTGGAACCTCCTTTCGGAGAGAGGAAGCGCAGGAAGTAATCCTTCGCTGCGTTTGTTTTGTTGATATTGACTGCGTTGGCCGGATCAACATGTTTCGGACAAACTTCCGAGCAATAACCAACCGCACTGCAGTTGAAGACACCCTCTTCCGAAGCCACCAGTTCCATCCGTTGTGCAGCGGCACCATCGCGCGAGTCCATATTGTAGCGATGCAGCAGCGCCATGGCACCCGGTCCGATGAAATCAGAATTGAGACCAAACTGCGGACAGGCAGCATAGCACAAGGTGCAATTGATACAGGAGGTGAACTGGATGTATTCGTTGAACTGCTGGGGTGACTGGAGATATTCGCCCTGTTCGAGCGAACGCGGCTCCTTTGGAATGATGTAGGGCTGGATGCTCTCCAGTTTCTCGATAAAACCGCTTAGATCGACTACCAGATCTTTTTCGATCGGGAAGTGGGCCATCGCCTCGAGACGAACCCGGTTCGGATAGTAGTCACGCAGAAAGGTCTCGCATGACAGCTTGGGGATTCCATTGATCATCATCCCGCAACTGCCGCAGATAGCCATCCGGCACGACCAGCGGAATGTCAGCGAACCGTCAAAATTGTCCTTGATGTATTGCGCACCCTGCAAAACCGACATGTCGTCGGAAAACGGTACCTGGTAAACCTCGAGGTGGGGTTCCTGGTCACTCTCCGGGTTATAGCGCAGAACCTCGATTTCAATGATTTTCAGGTTCTCAGTCATGGGATTGTTTCCTTTCCTGGTCAGCTTTTTCACCCGCGGCACCATACACGCGCGCAGCCGGCTGAGACTTGGTGATCTTCACATCACCCAAAGCGATGCGCGGAGCACCGCCAGCGACATAATAGGCCTCGGAATGTTTCAGGAAGTTAACATCGTCACGCTGTTCGAAGCCGTCGAGACGTTGGTGTGCGCCACGCGACTCCTTGCGGTTGATCGCTGAATGCGCCATGGAGAGCGCCACGTCGAGCTGGTAGTCCAGCTCGATCGCGGTAAGCCACTCGCTGTTCCAGACACTGGATTTGTCGTCGATGCTGATGTTGTTGAAGCGCTCACGCAATTCAGCGAGTTTGTCACAAGTCGCCTGCATGGTCTTTTCGACACGATAAATACCGCAGCCCTCTTCCATGGACTGCGCCATCTCCTTGCGGATGTCCGCGATTCTCTCGGTGCCATCCGTGTTGGTTTTAAGCGCGGTGACGCGTTGCTCCGCGACCTGTGCCTGTTTGAGTAGGTTTGCTGAGTTGCCGGCGGGGGTGGTTGCCGCGTTTCTGGCAGCCTCGACACCGGCCACCTTGCCAAAGACGAGCAGTTCGGTCAGCGAGTTGGAACCCAGTCGATTGGCGCCATGGATCCCCACACTGGAGCATTCACCGATGGCATACAGACCCTGCAGCGATGTAGCGCACTTACCGTCGACCTTGATACCCCCCATGGTGTAGTGCACCCCGGGGCGAACCGGGATCGGTTCCTTAGCCGGGTCGAGCCCCATGAAAGTTTCGGCCATCTCATATATCAGTGGCAGCCGTTCGTGCAAATAGGCTTCACCGAGATGGCGCAGATCAAGATGGACCACTGAGCCAAGTGTGGGATGCTCTATGGTTCTGCCTTTTTGCTGTTCAAAGAAGAATGCCTGACTGAGACGGTCGCGCGGACCGAGCTCCATGTATTTGTTCTTCGGCTTCTCCTGCAACGGGCCAAGGCCGTAATCCTGCAAATAGCGGTAACCGTCTTTGTTCACCAGATATCCGCCCTCACCCCGACAGGCCTCGGTAAAGAGCAAACCGGTAACGGGCATGCAGGTGGGGTGATATTGCACAAACTCCATGTCACGTAATGCAACACCATGACGATAAGCCAGTGCCATGCCATCACCGGTGACAATGCCGCCGAGCGTGCTTTCCCGAAAGACACGTCCCGCCCCGCCGGTCGCGATGATCACGGACCTGGCTTCGATCAGCTTGAATTCACCTGTCGATGTCTCGATGACAAGAACACCCTGACATCGGCCGTTCTCTTCGACGAGGTCGACACAGAAATGCTCGTCAAAACGGTGGATTGAGGGGTACTTGATTGAGGTCTGGAACAGGGTGTGAAGGATATGGAAACCGGACTTGTCTGCCGCGAACCAGGTTCGCTCGATCTTCATACCGCCAAAGGCACGTACGTTCACATGACCATCTTCAGTTCGGCTCCACGGGCAGCCCCAATGCTCGAGCTGGGTCAGTTCCACCGGGGCCTGGGATACGAAATATTCGACAACATCCTGCTCACACAGCCAGTCGCCTCCGCCCACGGTGTCGTGAAAGTGGTACTCAAGACTATCGGTTGGTTTCTTTACGCCCGCAGCCCCCCCTTCCGCCGCCACCGTATGGCTGCGCATCGGGTACACTTTTGAGATCAGCGCAATTTTCAGACTGGGATTGCTCTCTGCGACGGCGATTGCAGCTCGCAACCCTGCTCCTCCTGCACCGATGATTGCGACATCGGTTTTAATTATCTCCATCTATTTTCCCCCTGCTCCCGGGTCCGCCTTTGACAGACACCAGCAGATTGCGAAACCGCACGCATCCATGAAGAGAATGCGCATGGCGACTTCGACCAAAACCCATCCATCCCGACCCACCAACAATATCTGCAGATGTGAACTCGACAACGATCGACGATGGATACCGTTTTTTTTATTCTCTATATTTATCCCGCAAAAAAAAGTAATTTAAGCAAGTAAACCTTAAATTATCAAAGGTCGAATATTGCATCCAACCCCAATTTATTAATTGGACATCTTGGTACATCAACAAATATTATTGGCGCCTCGTATGACAATAGTGTTACAGCTTTATTGTAAGGAGGTTAAAGAATATTCCGGGTGCATGCAATAGATTTGGACAGTGCACAGTGGACCAGAACTTGACTGTATTAACAGCAGACCCAAGCGGGTTTGCGATGACAGCCAGGTTGATTTCCATTTTTAGGGAGGTTGATCCAAATTATTCATGTCTTTGACCAAATGCAGTGGGATAGTAAAAAAATAACATACCGGATGGATACCGTAGTTAACATATAACGCGACGGATACGGATGGCAGCTCTGAATTGACCCTGATCGACCATGGTAAGCCAGCCTGTTTGCACGCTGTTGTATTTCCATTCAAATAACGAAAACAGAAATAGCGACAGAGAGAGATCATCATGCAAAAAAATGCTGTTCAAACGATTGCAGAACCGGTTATGGATGGATTCGACAAAGCATTGCTGGAGACGGGCGGCCTTCCTGAATACCTCGAAAAAAACTACTGGTGGGCTTATCTTCACCCATCCACCATGCCATTTTTCGAGCAGCAATGGGTGATCAACAGCATACTTTGGGGAAACTATGCGCGTCTGAGAGATGTCACGCTTGCGGAGATGGGAAAGACGATCTGCGGTAGAACACTGCAGATTGCTTGTGTATACGGGAACCTGACATCGAAACTGGCACAGCGGCTTCACCCGCAGGCGCGCCTTGACGTGGTGGATGTAGCCCCCATTCAACTGAAGAACCTGGCACGCAAGGTGAGCGGCGACAACATCTATCTCGAGTGCCAGGACGCGGCAGAGTTAAAATTCGACGACAACTCTTTCGATCAGGTGCTGCTCTTTTTCCTGTTACACGAGCTACCTGCCAATGCCAGAAAAGAAGCGGCCTCCGAGGCGCTGCGCGTGCTCAGACCGGGCGGGAAACTGATTTTCATCGACTACCACAAGCCGGCCTGGATGCATCCTCACCGCTATCTGATGCCACTTATCTTCAGAACACTTGAGCCTTTCGCGCTGGATCTGTGGAGAACGGAGATAGTGGACTGGATCACCGCAGAGTGCCCTCCGCACTCTATCGAAAAGAAAACCTATTTTGGTGGACTCTACCAGAAAGTGGTCATCGTGAAATAGAACAGCCTAAAGATAGCGCTGTCGCTATGACATTCAACGGCGGTAAATGGCATACGCCCTACGTTCAAAGGCGCTGACGATACTCTGCGCCGCATCCGCCAGCACTACTTCGAAAATTGGCTTGAAAAAAAACGACGCAGCCTCGCAGTTAAGTAAAAAGTCAACTGTGCAAGTCTGATTCGAAGCGTTTTGCATCTCCCATTGGATAACAAACTCATCGAACAGCGGATCGCTGGAAGTTATCCTGATCGAGTGAGGTCGCTGCATTCTGGTTTCGGTACGAAAACACTTACGTACCGGCCCCAGCTGCAGCGTCTGTTGGGTAAAGTAGAGGTTCCGATCCTGCAACGAATGACAGGTGATGGCGCTGTGCCAGAGGGGTAAAAACTCCGGATAACTTTCCACATCAGCAACCAGATCGAAGATCTGCTCCACGCTGAAGGGGAAGGTACGTCTCTCCTTATACTGCGCCACCGCCAGACGTACCTTGCTCTGTCTCTAACCCAACCCTGCTTTCAATCACTACCCCACATAACTGCATTGGCTTGCTGGCGTGCGGGTATCCATGTTCCTGCCACGATTGGTGTGATCGTCTATTTCAGCCGCAGTGCCGACCATCCGTCCAAACAGAAACGTGGTAAACGCCGCTGTCTCCATCGTGCTTTCGCTGATGGTGCGATCCTTGTAAGGGCGCCACAGCATTTTGAGCAGAATCACCGCAATCACCGCATCGATATTGACGCAATAGACATTGCTGCTGACACCAGCGGTATACAGTGCCTGAACCAGTTCATGGTAGAAATCGAGAAAGACATTATAACTTCCCTGATTCTTCAGCAGCTCGCTTACAAACACTTCACGTGGGTCGAAGTTAACCTCCTCCCCCTTGAAAATCGGGTGATTGATGCAAGGAATCTTGGCATAGGAGATCTCGCCTTCGGCCTTTGCCCGCTTCTTGTAAACCATGTACTCCTTGGCATAGGAAGCCGCCATCTCCTTCAGGTTGAGGCCATGCTCCGGATCGCCTGGATCCGCCAGCTCCGACTCACGGAAACGCTCCAGCAGAAAAGCGATCGCCTCGAAGCCGTTGCCACCATGCGCGTAACCGGTGTGGCTGAGGAAGCCGATATAACCCTTGTTGATCTGCACTCTTTCCGGCGCCTCGGGACCATCAGCACTTACCGCCCCTTTCGGACCTTGAGCGGAGATGGTTCCAGGTCCATTGCTGACAATCAGACCGAGCAGAATGGAGAGCGCAAACAGCTCTCCTTTATTCGGCCGGGTACCAAACAGTGCCAGATGCGCAGTCTCGGTGAAAGACCAGTCAGATATCAGCTCTTCGTTGGTGACGTCGCAGAAGTGTTCATTGGTGTGCTGTTCAGCGTTTGCAGCTGCGCCTACCAGGGTACTGAAGATACGGAAATGCCAGGGCATGTTTTTCATGGTCAGCGTGGTAATGCGTTTACGCATCAGTGGCTTCCAACCCAGGTGGGTGACTACTGCTGCGAGTACGACCTGGGCACGCACCCGCCCACCCGACTCTTGCGCCAGTGCTTTGACAAAATCGACAAACACCGATCGCGTACCCCTCGCCTGCAGTGCATCCAGCATAATATTGCCTTTATTGCACTCCGCTTCGGATACCAGCAGGTTGCGTGTCTCCCCCGCCATTGCCTGTTGCAGTTGCGCTGAAAAATCGAAATCGCCCTTTTCCGGGTCCTTAAGGCCGCTCTTTTTAAACAGCTCCACCAGCGCTCCAACCGCCTGGCGTGCTGGTTTCGCCAAATCAGGTCCCTGTAAAGCCACAGCGGCACACAACGATGTGTTGGGGCTGTTACCTGCTGCACGGGCGACGTCCGTAGCGGTAAGGCCGAAGGTACCGTGCTGATTCACGTAGGCGTTCAGCACCACGTTAGCGAGCATGGCGCCGTTCTCACCTGGATACTCTCTGGTCAGGCTCTTGACCAGATTCTCTTCAAACGAGTGGGTGGAGGCATCCAATACACTGGTGCCATGCAGATGCGTCACTTGGGTCTTGGGATCCATCATGGAGGCACCTGAGGCATCTTTCATCGACTGTCGCGGAAAAACGCCGCCCACCTGCTCACCCAGACCCTCAATCTGTTTATCGTAGGGGGCAATCGCCCTAACCAGCGGTGGATTGAGGTGCTCCGGCAGATCGATATTCTGTGTATTGCTGAACCAGCACTTCAGCGACAGGTTCCCTTCCGGCTTGAAATCGGGCATGGTCTCGTTCAGCTTCATCACCGCAGTCATCGCGGCTGGCAGGTGGGCAATGTTGATCACCACCGCACCTTTCTTGCTGCAGACCGGGTTCTCGGGGGTAAAGATCGAGTCGACCCCAAACTTCTCCATGAACCACTTCTCTTTGGCCATCGCATTATCGCCGCTACCGGATATTGCGCCGGCATGACCACAGGCGCGGGTTAGCTTTGCCTTCCAACGGCCGACAACACAAGCTACCACCGGCTTCTCGAATACCAGATCCTTTTCGTAATACCCGCCTGGCTCGATATAGAGCACCGCCGCCTTGGTGCGATAGTCATTGTGGAAGGCGTGAGTAAACTCCGCCGCGGAGTAGTGGATATAGACATCCTTACCCGAGGAGATGGATACCGTCGTACCCCAGCCTGCCGTCGCCAGATAGACCGCGATGGTGGTGGTGAAGTTGCCCGAGTTCGAGAAGATCGCAATGGAACCGGGACGGAGCGACTCCGCCGGTGCGTTGCCACCCAGGGCACCACCGATGCGCACCCGATTGTGTGCGTCAGCCAGCCCCAGACAGTTGGCACCGAATATGTCGACACCGTACATCTGCCCAAGTGACCGGATGATACGGGCGTCGTGTACCGGCACCTTCTCTGTCAGGATCACGATCTTTTTCAGATAAGGATTGATTCTCAGCGCTTCCAACACACCATCGCGCACCCCGGACGGCGGCAGATAGATCACCACCACATTGAATTTATGCCCGGCCTCCATCGCCTCGGCGATATTGCCGTAGACGGGAATATTTCCTTTCGGTGTGTTCATCACGGTACCGGATCTGCCGGGTGCAGTACCACAAACGACATTGCCCCCGGAGTAGGTGTGACTGACCGGAGTCACGGTACGGCTCTCCCCGCCGGTGATATTGAGCACACAGACGCGGTCCTGACGAGTCGCCAGCTCCGCCAATGAATTAATGCCCACGAAATAGTGTGGAAACGCTGCTACGCCTTGCTGATGCATCTTGTCCCCCTGATTATTCCTTATGCTGTGGTGAGCTCAGTTGATAGTCGCATGGGCTTTGTTGGACCAAGCCCTGCAGACGTTTTTCAGCTGATACCCATCGATCTGGCTACCATGGCTCGCCCACCCGCCTTCATCCACTTATCCACCGACTGAGCAAAGTTGACCACTTCACTCATCGCGGAGTCGTAACCGAACATCTGGTAAGGAAGCCCAAGACCATCCAACGTGTCGCGCAGATAGCCCATGCCACGAATCAGATTTGGCCCGCCACGGCCGACCACCACATAGAGCGGCTGGGGACCGGCGCTATGAAAATGGTCGCGCAGTGCATCAGCCATGGCCCGGAAGGTTTCGTAAATATCGGTGTTGTTCGCCTTGCCACCGATGATAAAAAGGACATTGGACTGCGCTAGCCAATACTTATAGACGATACGTGAGATCGCATGCATTTTATCGTAGGGTGGATTGCCGCCGAAATCGGATGAGATGGTGGCGCTGTCGCCGAGCTGCTCGGTGACCAGTGCGTTGGCACCACCGCCGAAGGTCATTGCGGTAATCGTTCCCTGTGGGTTGATCACAAAGACATCGGACTGCCCCTGATAGGTGCGCAGTGCATTCACCTCCTGCTCAAAATCGGAGTAACTCGAAGCATCCAGGTCCGATGGCAACCCGAGCCGTTTCCAGTTGGGATCATCCGCATCGAAGGCACACTTGAAGTCACAGGCGAGCGGCAGCAGACGCCCCTTACCCGCCGGCATCATGCGGATCGGATTCAGTTCCAGTGTAGTCATGCCATAGTAGTGATAGAGCTCCCAGAGTTTGGGCAGATTCTGCACCAGCGGACTGATCAGCTCCTGCGGCGCGTTGATCTTGCGCAGCGCGTTGGATACCACAAACCCTTTGAGCCCGGTCAACGGGTCGAATGGAATAACGGCAAGCTGGTTCGGTGGCAACTCCTCGATGTTTACTCCACCGTGGTGAGTGATGGTGATCACCGGGGCACGATATTTAGTGCTGTCGGTAATGGAGAAATAGACTTCATACTCGGCGGGAACCGCACCTTCAAAGGTGACACCTTCAGCTTTCGCGTGCACATTGTTGTGGATATGTTCGGCAAAATAGAGCCGCTCCTTCTCCTTCATCGCGGTGGCAAGATTGTTTGCCTTGCCGATCAATCCTGACTTACCTTTCTTACCCACCCCGCCCTTGAACATAGGTTTGACAAAGATCTCTCCCCAACGTCCGATGAGCTCTTTGATCTGATCGCCGCTCGCCTCTGGACCCAGTACTTCCGAAGTTGGAAAGTCGACAAACTTCAGAAGCTTGGATCCCCAATACATTCCGGTAATCTGCATCGTTCCGCTACTCCTGTAACAGTTGGTTTTCTGAGTTAAAACATAATGGCGGGTAGATGCGCATCCTCCCCTCCCCATCTGTCTCTGTTGTTGTAGTTATCTTCTGCTCTGAAAGGATTCCAAGCAGAGCAAAATGCGGGTGCTTACCAGCACCAAGCGGGAGAGCATTCGTCTCTCCCTAAGAAACTGAACTCGCTTGAGAACTGTTTCTATATCGCCCTTCCTGGTTTCAAACTCTTATTCCCTACCCTAAATCCAATCAAATATCCACAGGTGCAAAATGGGCACTTTGGATTCGGCTGAACTCTTTTCAGGCTCTCCCACACCGATAGATCTCCGATGTGGGAGAGTTATTTTCTGATACTAACCGGCTGCGGCACTCAGTGCTGCATTGAAAGTACTACTTGGGCGCATCGCATCAGCTACAGTTTCAAAAGATGCGTGGTAGTAGCCACCCAGATCGACTGGCCGTCCCTGAGCCGCATTGAGTTCATCCACGATCTTTGTCTCATTTTCTGTCAAATTTTTGGCCAATCCGGAGAAGCGCTCCTGCAGTTTTTTGTCTTCGGTCTGCTCCGCCAGCGCCTGCGCCCAGAACATTGCCAGATAGAAGTGACTTCCCCGGTTATCCAGTTCGTTCACTTTGCGTGATGGAGACTTGTTTGCCTCGAGGAACCTACCGGTCGCTTCATCCAGTGTCTTTGCCAGCGTAAGCGCGCTCTTGTTTTTGCTGACATTCCCCAGATGTTCGAGTGACGCTGCAAGCGCCAGAAACTCACCCAGTGAGTCCCAGCGTAGATGCCCTTCTTCCTGGAACTGTTGAACATGCTTAGGCGCAGACCCTCCCGCGCCCGTCTCAAACAGACCTCCACCCTCCATCAGGGGCACGATAGAGAGCATTTTTGCACTGGTACCCAGCTCCAGAATTGGGAACAGATCAGTGAGATAATCGCGCAACACATTACCGGTAACCGATATCGTATCCGCTCCTCCGGCCATTCGCTGCAGTGAGAAACGAGCCGCTTCAACCGGCGACATAATACGGATCTCAAGCTCTTCAGTGTCATGATCGCGCAGGTAGCGTTTCACCTTTTTGATCAACTGCGCATCGTGAGCCCGCTCTTCGTCCAGCCAGAATACCGCTGCAGCACCGGTTGCCCGGGCCCTGGTCACCGCCAGCTTCACCCAGTCCTGAATCGGAAGATCCTTTACCTGACACATGCGCCAGATATCCCCCTCTTCCACTTTGTGCTCCAGCAGCTTCTTCCCACGCGCATCGACCACCCGGATGGCTCCTTTGCCTGGAGACTTGAAAGTCTTGTCGTGCGAGCCGTACTCCTCCGCTTTCTGTGCCATCAAACCGACATTCGGCACACTACCCATGGTGGCGGGATTGAAAGCGCCGTGCTCCCTGCAGAAATCGATCACCTCCTGGTACACTCCGGCATAGCTGCCGTCGGGTATCACGTAGAGAGTATCCTTCTGCTTCCCGTCGGGGCCCCACATCTGCCCGGAGGCGCGCAGTGCAGCGGGCATGGAAGCATCGATAATCACGTCACTGGGGACATGCAGATTGGTGATGCCCTTGTCAGAGTTTACCATTGCCAGCGCGGGACGCTCCTTGTAACAGGCGTTGATATCCGCCTCGATCTCCTCTCGCTGCGGCTGCGGTAGATTGGCGATCTTAGCGTAGAGATCGCCCAGCCCATTGTTGGGATCAACGCCAAGCTTCTCAAATACCTCGGTGTGCTTTTCGAACACATCCTTGAAGAAGACCGATACCGCATGACCGAAAATGATTGGATCGGATACCTTCATCATCGTGGCTTTCATGTGGAGTGAGAAGAGTAGATCCCTCTTTTTCGCCTCCTTTATCTGTTCTTTGAGAAATTTTCGCAGGGCGCGCCGGCTCATGACGGTGGCATCGATAATTTCATCCGCAATCAGCGGTGTGCTCTCCTTGAGGACGGTGACTTTCCCTTTTTTGTCGACAAACTCGATTCGGGCATCCCCGGCCGATTCTTTTGCCACTTCGACCGATTTTTCATTCGAACGAAAATCCCCTTTGCTCATATGCGCTACTTTGGATTTCGAATCCTTGCTCCATGCGCCCATCGAATGTGGATTCTTTCTGGCATAACGCTTTACCGATTCCGGTGCCCGTCGATCGGAATTACCTTCGCGTAACACCGGGTTAACGGCACTTCCCTTGACCTTGTCATAGCGGCTTCTGACCTCCCTCTCTTCGTCGGTTTTCGGCTCCTCCGGGTAGTCAGGAAGGTTATATCCCTGCGCCTGCAACTCTTTAATGGCAGCGACCAGTTGAGGGATCGACGCGCTGATGTTCGGTAGCTTGATAATGTTGGCTTCGGGTCTCTTCGCCAGCTTGCCCAGTTCGGCCAAATCATCCGCTTGCCGCTGCGCATCGGTAAGAGACTCCGGAAAGCTTGCGATGATTCTTCCGGCCAGCGAAATATCCCGGGTCTCCACCGCAACACCTGCCGCTTCGGTAAATACCTTGATGATAGGCAGTAAAGAGGCGGTGGCCAATGCCGGCGCTTCGTCGGTGATCGTATAAATTATCTTTGGTGTTTCGGCACTCATTATTATTCCTCTGAAAAGATTCTCTACCCGGATGCCGGATACTTCACAAACGCAAGTCTATGAAAACCCGAGCACTCCATGAAGTTTTCTGAGTCTGTCATGGGGGTTCCGAACACCCCACGTCAGTATGTTAACAACATACAACCGCGCTATGCCGCATGGGTTGCCTTGAAATAGGGCAAAGCACCGCCAGCCTTCAGCACTGCAATATCCTTCGGCTCAAACGCAGGATTCAGTGGGAGCTGATTGCCATTGACCCGCAGAAAGAACGGCCCCTCAAGATCGGAAACGTCAATCGAAACCTTGTCCCCCTGGAGCACGTTATCGTAGTCCTCAATGTTACGGAAAGTAAGCGGCACTATGCCGAAGTTGACCAGATTGGCAACATGGATGCGGGCGAACTGTGCCACGACCACTGCACGGATACCCAGCCAACGCGGACAGAGTGCGGCATGCTCGCGTGAACTGCCTTGACCATAATTCTCCCGGCCCACCAGTATGCCATGCCCACCGGCATCGCGGGTAGCAACAGCCCGCTTGGAGAAGGTGGGGTCCAACAGATTGAAAGTGGCCTGCATCGCATACTCTTTCACATTGGAACGCAGTGGCAGATAGGTTCCTGCCGGCTGGATGTCATCTGTGCTGATATTGTCACCCAGCTTCAGCAGCACTTCTCCATCGATCAGATCCGGCAAAGGATCGAAATCAGGCAGTGCCATGATATTGGGACCACGCACCACTTCGGCCTTCTGCGCCTCCTCCAACGTAAGTGGCATCACAAACGAAGCGGTGTCATTGACCTGCGCCGCCGGGGTAATAGCAACACTACGATCAGGCAGGGATATCCGGCCGCTGACCGCACTGGCGGCTGCCACCAGTGGACTGACCAGATGCACCTGAGCGTCAGCTGTGCCCGAGCGTTTTGGAAAATTCCGGTTGAAGGTACGTAAACTCAGTCCCTTGCTCACTGGTGAACCACCCTGGCCGATACAGGCCCCGCAGCCATTCTCCATCACCCGTACACCAGCATTCCAGAGCTCGGTAAGATAGCCGGAGTTGGCCAACTGCATCGCAACCGCGCGTGAACCCGGATAGAGCAGCGTATCCACCGCTACCCGTTGACCTTTGAGCATCTCGGCAAAGCTGGCAATATTCTCGAACGAGCTGTTGGTGCAACTGCCGACGCACACCTGGTTGATCGGTGTACCCACATGGTCAGAGATCTTCTCGACATTTCCTGGCGATGGATAGATGGCAATCAGCGGCTGCAACTCGGAGAGATCAATCTCTATCCGATCGGCATATGCGGCATCAGCGTCCGGGGCCAAAGGTTGATAATCTCCGCCGCGTCCACGGCTCTCCAGATACTCGCGCGTGCGTTCATCACTCGGAAAGATAGAAGTGGAGGCGCCCATCTCTGCGCCCATGTTGGTGATCGTGGCCCGTTCGGTGAGGGAAAGGTTGGCCACACCCGGTCCGGTGTACTCGAATATCTTGCCTTTACCTCCCTTCACTCCCACGAGTGAGAGCATTTTCAGAATCACATCCATTGCCATCACCCCAGCGGGCAGTGCTCCGCTAAGGTAGACCTGCACCACTAGCGGCATCGGCACCGAGTACTCCCCGGTAGCCATTGCCAGCGCCACGTCGTAGCCGCCAGCACCGAAATAGATGGCACCCATTCCGCCAGCGTTTACGGTGTGGCTGTCGGCGCCGATACCTGTCATACCGGGCTTTACGAAGTTCTCGATATTGAGGAAATGGCAGATACCGGTGCCCGGCGGAGAGTAGATGATGCCAAGCTTACGCGAGACGGTCCGCAGGTACTCATGGTCGTCCGGATTGCGAAAACCAGACTGCATCATACTGTGGTCCACAAAATTGACTGAGAGCGGCTTGACACGTTTGACGCCCATCGCTTCCAACTGCAGCATGCTCATGGTGCCGGTCGCATCTTGCGTGAAAGCCTGGTCGATTGTGAGCGTCACCACCTCTCCGGGTTGCGGCAGTCGGCCTCCACCGACCAGGTGCCGGGCAATTATCTTCTCGGTCAGATTCATCGATTCCATTAAACTCCTCCCTCCCTAAACATTAGAGTATTATTTTATTAAGCAACAATTGAGACACGATGCTGTCGCTTGGTCTGTTTCAGCTTTTTTATAATTATCGAGCTTCTTGGAAACTCTAAGCGTACAGACTTCGCCGAAGAACCGGCTATGGAAAATCCGGTTGCAAAAAATATTAGACCCGATCGGAAAAATAGGGAAACAATTTCTCCTGATTTTTGTAATTTTTTTGACCTGCCCTGATGCGTGGAATGTTATCCCCCGGGATCGGCTGGTTCGTCGGTCTTTACTTCTTCGACACAGCACGGCTGGCCGGGTCAGGGATCCGCGTCATGATCCACCAGTAAGTTGTTCAGCTCACGTATCCTGCGTGCCATACCGCGTGCCAGATTGAGCGGCAGCAGACCAAAGTCGGTCGGCAGTTCTCGATGCAGTCGATTGAACAGTTGGCTGGTAATCTCCAGCACCACCGATGCTTCTCCCGCCTGGGCACTGCCTCTCCGGGTGTGAAGCGCGATCATCGCAATAAAGCCCAACTCTTCACCACACGCATGGTTTCGGATATAGGTAACCTTGCCATGGTGGTGTTTGAAGAACCTGAATGAACCCTGCAGAATGATATAGAAGAGATTGCCCGGGTCATCCACACGAAACAGCCACTCGCCCTGATCCAGACGCAGCACCCTACCGTTGGCCACAAGAAAATCGATCCCGTCGCGGGAGAGTGCCCCCAATGTAGACATTTCTCTCAGATAGTCCGGATGAAACAGCTCATTGACCTGGTTGCTTGCCAGGATCTGCATTTTTGCCCACCTTATTCATCATGATTAGCGGATCTGGCGTGGGTAGGGTGTAACTCGCTCAAGCCTGGTGGCCAAGTGGCAGCTGTTGCCACTTTTCGACTGCAAACCGGTTTTTCGTTCCATACGCCATCGTTTCAAGTATAGATAAGGGAAGAGATGTTCGCATGTTACCGACACCATAGCATCCGGCTCATGTGCTATTGAGCCAGGCAGCTAAACGAGGTTGTCCAACACCTGCTGCTGAGCCGTTCCCCAACAAACCCCTCATAACCCTACCGGAGTCCTTGACGGATGAGCAAAACGCTAGCTTCAACTACGTGAGATGAAGTGGTGTGGATGTTTCCTGGCGGTTGACGCTGGGTGAGGGCACAAGATTCAACACCACCTTGACGATTTCAGGTTCGTCCGGGACAGCGACCTTGGAGAATCCAAAAACGGCGCACAGTTTCAACATGGTTTTGTTTTCCCGCAGTACATCTCCGTGTATCTCACGAATTCCCCTACCACGCGCATAATCGATGATACGCCTCATCAACAGCACACCCAGACCCATCGCGGTGACATCATGGCGTACCACAATCGCATACTCCGCCCGCTCATTGTCCGGATCGGCAATAATACGCACCACGCCATAGATTTCCGTCTTACCGGGGATCCCTCTCTCTGTGAGCACCAGTGCCATCTCACGATCGTAGTCAATCTGGGTGAAGCGCGCAGCCGTGACATGGGAGAGCGTCTTCATCGGCACGAAGAAACGCAATCGGATCTCCTCGGGGGTAAGCTTGGCAAAACCTTTCTGCAGGCTGGGTTCGTCTTCCGGTAAAATCGGTCGTAACAGCAGCGTGCGGCCGTCCCCCAATGGAATCTTCTCTTCCAACTCCTTCGGATAGGGGCGGATTGCGAGATGATCTCCCGGGAGTTCACCCGATCTCTCCACCCTGATACGTACATCCAGCGCGAAGACACCGTATTCATCGGCCAGCAGTGGATTGATGTCGAGTTCAGCTATCTCTGGGAAGTCGGTGGCAACCTGCGCCAGCCGGATCAGGGTCAGCGCAAGCGCATCCAGATTGACCGCCGGCAACCCCCGATACCCTTGCAACTGCCTGGCGATACGGGTACGGGAGATCAGCGCCTGCGCCAAATGCATATTGAACGGCGGCAGTCCCAATGCCTTGTCGTTGATCAACTCAACCGCCCTGCCACCCTGGCCAAACAGAATCAGGGGACCAAACTGCGGGTCCGTGACGATACCGGCGATCAATTCGAAGGCACCAGGCCGCCGAACCATCGGTTCGACGGTCAAACCCTCCAGGCGAGCAGCGGGTTTTTCTTCAGCAATTCGTTGCAGCAAGGTTTGCGCTGCATTACGCACTGCTGCGGGCCCTTCGAGATCAAGCATCACTCCGCCGATATCCGTTTTATGCAGAAGATCGGGGGAGAGGATCTTCAGAACCACTGTGCCCCCCAATTCCGCTGCTACGGAGGCCGCTTCAGCCGGCGTCTTTACCTGGCGCGAACGTACCACGGGAATACCGTAGGCAGACAGCACTTCCTTGGCTTGCGGATCCGACAACCAGGTGCGTCCCTCATGCAGCGCAGTCTGAATCAATGCTCGTGCTCTGTCGTTGTCAGGCAGGAGATCTTCCGGTATCGACGCAGGTGTCTGAGTCAACATCTCCTGGCTGCGCTGGTAGTCGACCAGGTACATAAACGAACGTACCGCCTGTTCCGGCGTCTGGTAGGTGGGAATACGATGGGCAGCAAACAACTGGCGTGCGGTCGCTGCGGCTCCCTCTCCGACCCAACTGGTGAACAGGGGAATTCTTGGTCTGCCGGACAGAGTATCGATGATTGCCTGAGCGGCATCTGTGCTGGAGGCGACCGCGGTCGGGCAATTGAGTGCGAGAATCGCATCCGTTGCCATGTCATCCACCAATAGATTGTACGCAGCGGCATAACGATCACCGGGTGCATCACCGATGATATCGACCGGATTGGCGCGTGGCCAGGTTGCTGGCAGTACCTGGTTCAATCCTGTCACGGTACCGGGTTCCAGTTCCGCCAGATGGCCGCCCTGCTCGATAAGCGCATCGGTAGCCAGAACCCCGAGTCCTCCTCCATTGGAGAGGATCGCCAGACGGTCGCCTTTGACCTGGGGTATCAGTGCCAATGTCTCTGCCGCGTCGAATAGTTCCTGCAGCGTGAATACACGCAGCATGCCGGCCCGCTCGAACACTGCCTGATAAACCTCATCCGCTCCGGTCAGCGCACCGGTATGGGAAGCGGCTGCTTTCGCCCCCTCCGCGAAGCGGCCGGATTTGACGACAATCACCGGCTTCATGCGGGAGGCGGCGCGAGCCGCTGACATGAACTTGCGTGCTGAGGTGACCGCCTCGATGTAGAGCAGAATGGCGCCGGTTTCCGGATCATTGGCGAGATAATCGAGCATATCGCCGAAATCCACATCGATCATGTCCCCCAATGAGACCAGATGCGAGAAGCCGATATCGCGCGCCATGGCCCAATCCACAATAGAGGTGACGATAGCACCGGACTGGGCAACAAAGGCCAGCCTGCCTCTTTTCGGATTCAGATGGGAAAAACTTGCGTTCAGTCCGATTCCGGGCACCAGGATGCCGAGGCAATTCGGGCCGATGATGCGCAGCAGATACGGTTTTGCGCTATCACGCAGCGCCTGAGTCAGTGCTGCCCCGTGCTGTTCCGTACTCTCCGCAAATCCGGCGGTGATCACAACCACAGCCCGTGTTCCAAGCTCCCCCAATTGCGTGATGATCTCTGCAACCGTATCGGGTGGCGTGGCAATTACCGCCAATTCCGGTGCTTCGGGCAAGCTGCCAATGTCCGGATAGGTTCGGATGCCACCGATTCTGGCGTGGTTCCGGCTGATCGGCATGATCGATCCGCTGAATCCGCCGGCGAACAGATTGTGTGTCAATACGGCTCCCACCGAATTCGGCCGTTCACTGACACCGATCACCGCCACGTTTTTCGGTTTAAACAGAAATTCAAGATTACGGACTGTCATGAACTGCCCCCGTCAGTTGGTTGACCGGCCCAGGACGGTTTACCTGCTAAACCTGTTGTTTGTCTCCTTGCACTGAAGGAACTTTATCAAAGCCGGACGAACCGTTGAATGCTATATTAACAATGTTGCCGTGGGGTGAATTCACCAGGAGCCGAAGTTGATGCCGGGCCCGATCATCGAAAAGCCACCGATGCAAACCTCCGTGACCCCCAATCTCGTGGACTACGCATCAGCCAGAGACGCTTTTTCCTGGGATACCGCTGCCGGCATGCTGACCGGTCTACCTGACGGTGGTGGATTGAATATCGCCTATGAGGCGGTTGACCGGCATGCCATCGGTGCAGCAGCCAACCGGGTTGCGCTGCGTTGTTTAAGAAAAAACGGACAGACGCAGGAGATCAGCTACACCCAATTGCGTGATCTCAGCAACCGTTTCGCCAATGTTCTGCGGCGGCTGGGGATCGGTCGGGAAGAGCGGGTCTGCACACTGGCAGGCCGCATTCCCGAGCTTTACGTCACTGCCCTCGGAACACTGAAAAACGGCAGTGTTTTCTGCCCGCTGTTTTCCGCCTTCGGCCCCGAACCTATTCAGGTGCGGCTGGCCCGTGCTGAAGCCCGGGTACTGATCACCACAGAAATGCTCTACCGGCGAAAAGTGGATCGCCTGCGCAATGCACTGCCGAATCTGGAGCATATCATCATCGTCGCGGAAGCAGGCCGGTCGAACATTCCGGACACCCTCGATTTTCATACTTTGCTATCCGCCGCCGACGACCAA
This sequence comes from Chromatiaceae bacterium, assembly GCA_024235215.1. Taxonomy (GTDB): domain Bacteria; phylum Pseudomonadota; class Gammaproteobacteria; order Chromatiales; family Chromatiaceae; genus HKST-UBA178. Next base: position 105,062 of record JACKMU010000005.1, read on the forward strand.
TTCACTATCCCCCCGACCGACCCCGAAGCTTGGGCCCTGTTGCACTTCACCAGTGGTACGACAGGTCAACCGAAGGGCGCCGTACATGTACACGCAGCGGTGCTGGCACACCATGTCACCGGGCGGTTGGCGCTGGATCTGCACGCCCAGGATGTATTCTGGTGCACCGCCGATCCGGGCTGGGTGACAGGCACCTCTTACGGCATCATCGCTCCGCTTACCATTGGCGCGACCCTGATCGCGGATGAAGAGGAGTTCGATGCGGAGCGTTGGTATCGCAATCTCCAGGAGCAGCGCGTAACCATCTGGTACACCGCACCCACCGCCGTACGCATGATGATGAAAATCGGATTGGAAACAACGAAAAAGTACGTCACCGGCAGCTTGCGCTTTATGGCCAGCGTCGGTGAACCGCTCAATCCGGAAGCCGTATTATGGGGCCAGCAGGCATTCGGCCTGCCGTTTCATGACAACTGGTGGCAGACAGAGACCGGCGGCATCATGATCGCCAACTATGCCACCATGAATATCAAGCCCGGCTCGATGGGACGACCCATGCCCGGTATCGAAGCGGCGATCGTGCGACGGAATGGGAGTGAAGTCGAGTGTGTCACGCAACCGGATGTCCCGGGTGAACTCGCGCTGCGGGCGGGTTGGCCGTCCATGTTCCGCGGTTATCTGGGCGAAAGTGAGCGCTACCGCAAATGTTTTGCAGCCGGGTGGTACCTCACCGGCGATCTGGCCAGACGGGATGCAGACGGCTATTTCTGGTTTATCGGAAGAGCAGACGACATGATCAAATCAGCAGGTCATTTGATCGGACCATTTGAAGTTGAAAGCGCCTTCATGGAACATCCCGCCGTAGCTGAGGCCGGCGTCATCGGCATACCGGATCCGATTGCCGGAGAAGTCGTCAAGGCCTTCATCGCTCTGAAACCAGGTTACCCAGCAGACGATACGCTGCAGCGCAGCCTGCTGGGCTTTGGGCGTGAACGACTGGGGCCTGCGGTCGCACCCAAGGCACTCGAATTTCGCCGTACCCTGCCGAAAACCCGCTCGGGTAAAATCATGCGCAGGTTACTCAAGGCGCAGGAACTGGGTCTGCCGGAAGGGGACACTTCCACCCTGGAAGAGGCACCCTAAGCAAGCTATCGTTATTACGACAACCTGACTCGGAGCAGTTGAACCATGTCTGAAGAGGAACTGAAGCGAATTGTACTGGAGACCCTGACGCAAGCAGCACCAGGTTCAGATGTCAGCGAAATCGATCCAAAAATCAGCTTCCGCGATCAGATTGAGATCGACTCGATTGATTTTATGAATTTCGTACTGCTGCTGGAGAAGAGGCTAGATCTCAAGATACCCGAGATTGACTATCCAAAACTCTCCAGCCTCAGTGGATGCCTCGCCTACGTCAATTCCATCACCCCGACAGTGCTGTAAAGGATCAGCCGGGAGTACGCTGGTCCTGCACGGCCAGGTGCCGGCGACAACGGTTGCGTAAATCTATTGTCCGTACCACTCCTCCCCAAGTTAAGAAAATGCGACCGTTGACCAGTTGCACAGGATCGAGTCGGCGATACTGAACCGACCGTTTCCAGAGAGGAAGTGATTAGTTCCAGATTTCACCCGGCAGTATCTCAAATATGCAGCCGATAACGACGTCAAGGCGGTATAATGGGTCTTTTTTTCGGCTGAAGGTCAATTTCATACGGCGAGCCAGCGGATATTGATGAAGAGAGAGCTGATTCACACAGACAGACAGATCCTGGGGTGGCGCGAGTGGCTGGCGCTGCCTGACCTTGGTATCAAACAGATCAAGGCGAAAGTTGACACCGGTGCTCGTACCTCGGCACTGCACGCCTTCTATCTCGAACCCTATGATCAGCTTGGTAAACGGTGGGTGCGCTTTGGTGTGCATCCGGCGCAGGGTGACAGGGAGTTGGCAGTAACGTGCGCGGCGCCAGTCAAGGACCGCCGCTTGGTTTCTGATTCCGGGGGTCACCAGGAGGAGCGTTATGTCATCGAGACAGAACTGCTGCTTGGGGCGTTTCGATGGCGTGCCGAGATCACACTGACTGACCGTGACACAATGAAATTCAGAATGTTGTTGGGTCGTACTGCATTGCAAGGCTGTTTCCTGGTAAACCCGGATGCCTCCTACTTGGTGGGAAAGAAGTTACAGCGCAGCCGGCGGGTTACCGTTCGATCAAAACACCTCAAGGAGTCACGATGAAAATAGCCATTCTTTCGCGCAATAGAAGACTCTATTCGACGCAACGCCTGGTGGAAGCAGCCGAGGCCCGGGGACACACGGTCCAGGTGATTGACGTGTTGCGCTGCTATATGAACATCACCTCTCACCGCCCGAGGATCCACTACCGCGGCCAGGAGCTGGTCAACTTCGATGCCGTGATACCCCGTATTGGTGCCTCGGTCACCTTCTACGGTACTGCTGTGGTGCGCCAGTTTGAGATGATGAATGTATTCTCGCTCAATGAATCGGTTGCGATCACCCGTTCCCGAGACAAACTGCGCTCCCTGCAGCTGCTGGCCCGGATGGGTATCGGCCTGCCGGTGACCGGTTTTGCGCATAATCCGGACGATATCAATGACCTCATCAATTTTGTCGGTGGGGCACCATTGGTGATCAAACTGCTGGAGGGGACCCAGGGGATCGGCGTGGTGCTCACCGAAACTCAGAAAGCCGCGGAGAGCGTCATCCAGGCATTCATGGGTCTGAAAGCGAACATCATGGTACAGGAGTTCATCAAGGAGGCCGGCGGTTCCGATCTGCGTTGCTTTGTGATTGGCGGTCGGGTCGTGGCCACCATGAAACGCCAGGGACCGGAAGGCGAATTCCGCTCCAACCTGCATCGGGGAGGCAGCGCCTCGTTGGTCAGATTGACCCCGGAGGAGCGATCCACCGCAGTCAGGGCTGCAAAAATCATGGGCCTCGACGTCTGTGGTGTGGATATGCTGCGCTCCAACCACGGACCGGTAGTGATGGAGGTGAACTCCTCCCCAGGGCTGGAGGGAATAGAGAAGGCGAGCGGAGAAGACGTGGCGGGAAAAATCATCCAATACATCGAAAAACGGTTGCAGGAGCTGGGCAACAGCAACCTCCGCTCAAGAACGAAAACGCAGGGCAAAGGGTGACCGAGACACTTCGAATCCAGCCCGACACCGACAGGTGCCATGGTGATCGGACTTTCAGCATGGTTCATTGTGATGTGTGAGGAGGACCTGAGTGCAGGCTCCATTCACACTGGGTGACACCCAGATTGCTCCCCGCAGCAGAGTCTTGGTCGAGCTGCCGCTACCGAGGCTGTACACCCAGTCCATGCTTTCACTCCCGGTGCATGTCCTGCACGGGGTTCGGGAAGGACCCCGTTTGTTCGTCTGCGCAGCTGTGCATGGGGATGAACTGAATGGCACCGAGATCATCCGACGTCTGCTCAAGCAGCCGGTATTGAAGCAACTGCGCGGAACCCTGGTCGCGATCCCGATCGTCAACGTTTACGGGCTGCTGCACCTGTCGCGTTACCTGCCCGACCGGCGCGATCTGAACCGCCTGTTTCCCGGATCCGAGAAGGGATCATTGACCGCTCGCGTGGCCCATCTCTTCATGCAGGAGATAGTCGGCAAATGCACGCACGGCATCGACCTGCATACCGCAGCGATCCACCGCAACAACCTGCCGCAGATTCGCGCCAACCTGGACGATGAGGAGACCGCCAGACTGGCTAAGGCATTCGGTGTGCCCGTTCTGATCAATGCCATGCTGAGAGATGGTTCACTGAGAGAAGCGGCGGCAGCCTGCGGTATACCCATGCTGCTGTATGAAGCCGGTGAAGCGCTGCGTTTCAATGAGATCGCCATCCGTGCGGGTGTATACGGAATACTGAACGTGATGCGAACCATGCAGATGCTGCCCGCTGTGAAATCACGCAAACGGGCGCACGCGGAGCCTTTCGTGGCCCGATCGAGCACCTGGGTCAGAGCCTCCGCCAGCGGACTCTTCCGCAAAGTGTCATCGCTCGGCAGCAGAGTCAAAAAAGGGGAAGTGATCGGCCTGATCGATGCACCGTTCACGGGACAGGAGACCGAAGTGACCGCTGCGGCCAGCGGTATCATTATCGGTTGCGCTGAACTACCTCTGGTCAACGAGGGTGAAGCGCTGTTCCATATCGCACGTTTCGAAGATGTACGCGAAGTGGCCCAACATGTCGAATCGATGCAAAGTTTGCACGATCCCGATGAAAACTCCCCCAGCGTTCTGATCCATTCGGAGCCACCCATCGTTTAAACGGTGCCCATGCCCTCCCCCCGATTTTTGTGCCACCTCCAGGATTGAGCACGCATTGCCGGGCAATGCTGCCTCGGTTCCGACGGGAAAGCCGTGATTCGACCGGTGTCTCCCTATTCTGCCGAATCTGCCGAGTTCACACGGTGAATCCGGATATCCAGCGGCTTACTGGTGTCCAGATGCACATCACGCTGCGGAAAAGCAATCGTGATACCCTCTGCGTTGAAGCGTGCGTTTATCGCCCGGTGCAGCGCTGTAATGGTCGCCAGCCGTTTCTCCAGGTTGGCCAGATAAGTGCGCAGCTGCAGCGTCAACGTATTGTCGCCGAATGCCTCGAATGAGACGACCGGCTCCGGATCCTCGAGCACCTCCGGATTAGCCCGCGCCACTTCGAGCATCAGGCTCATCGCCCTGTCCACGTCGGTACCGTAGGCGACCCCCACCATGATGACAATACGGTTCACCTGATCACTCAGGGTCCAGTTGATCACCCGCCCGGTGATGAACGCCTTGTTCGGTATCAACAACTCCTGCTTGTCCCAGTTGACGATCGTGGTGGCACGGATACGGATCCGTGAAACCTTTCCAGTGGTGTTTTCAATTGTCACCACATCCCCCACCCGAATCGGCCGCTCGAACAGCAGGATGATGCCGCTGATGAAGTTTGCCACGATCTCCTGCAGACCGAACCCGAGGCCCACGCTCAACGCAGCGACCAGCCACTGGATATTGGACCATTGCAGGCCGAGTGTACTGAATGCAGTGATTACGCCGATACCGGCGATAACATACTGGGTCAACGAAGTGATCGCGTAGCGCGCACCGGCATCCATGGGAAGGCGTTGCAGCAGTACGATCTCCAGGACACCAGGAATATTTTTGGCCGCAAGCACGGTTACCGCGACAATGATGATGCCAAGGGTAACATCACCCAGCGTGACCGGCACCTCTTTGGCGATACCGTCCACGATTCTACTGGCATGAAACGGCAGCTCGGTATTATTCAGAAAGCTGAGCGCGGGCAACAGGTCACCCCAGATAGTCCAGACCCCGATAACCGCACCAAACAGGTATCCCGCACGTATCAGTCGTTTGTTCTGCTCCGTCAGCTCCTCGTAGTTGATATCGGGAATCTCCGGCGTCGCCGGTAACAGATCCTCTTTGCCTCCCTCCTGCTGTTGCGTACGCTGCGCACGCAGTTCCTCGCGGCGAGCCAGTGCCTTTTCGAAACGCAGACGCCGCTCCGTGATATACAACGAGCGCAGAATAAGCTCCCTGAAGAGAAACAGCAGTACAAAAAACCAGAATGTCATCTCTGTCCGCTGCTGCAGATGCAATGCCGTGTTGTGATAGCCCCAGGCGGAGATCGCGATAAACGACAGTGGCAGCAACATCAGCAGCGGAAACCAGAGAAAGTAGAGCTGATAGAGTGGGCCGCCACCATTGCCACCAGCGAGTCCGTCGATCAGCGGACTGTTCCGCCGCAGCAGGCGGTAAATCACCAGCGACGAAGCGCCCATCAGAGCAAACATAGCCACACGTCCGATCAGCTGTTCCCTGGGTGGTAGCTCATTGCCTGCGGTAACCACCATCAGAAACAGCGCGGGCAACACCAGCGGCAGAATCCAGCTGAACTCCCGGACCAGCGATTCACGCACCGGTTTCGGCCAGCCGAAGTGTCTGTCCCCCAGTCCATCTTCCCGAGAGATCTGAATCAGCAATCGGATACTCAGAAGAATGGCACCCGTATGGATGATTCCGTTGGCCACCGCAACTGAAAAAGGTGCTGCCGTGGAAGATGTGCTCAACAGCCCGCCTACGGCAATCAACAGCAGCGGCCAGGGGAGGACGATGATCAGGGTGCGTACCAGCGCCAACAATGTAAACCTGAAGGAGTCGGTACGGATTTTGCGGATGTTGCGTGAAAGCAGGCCGAGGTGCGCTATGGAAGTTGCGCGATCACGCAGCATAAACAGGAACAGAGAGAGTACCGGAAGCAACACGATCCAGGTCAGGCGCGTCTGTAGCAGCGCTGCACTATCCGCTGCCAACAGGCGCCAGTTATCCACTGCCAACAGCCACGGCTGCTCAGGCGACTTCTCCAACGAGTTCAATAATCTGAAGATGTTGGCACCGGGAATCCAGGCGAGTTGATCGTCGATATAACTGATGTAAGCGCCTGAAACCTCTACCAGCTGCCGTTTGGCGAGATCCAACGACGTGATCTGGCCGATATAGCGCCCATACACTTTCTGCAGTTCGTTCAGCGCATCACGCCGTACCTTGGCGAGTTCGGTCACCTCCGCTTCGAAACCCGGGCGCTCCGCTTCTGGCAGGGTATCGAGTGCCGTGACCACCACTGAATGGACGTCCCCGCGCTGACGCAACAGCTCTTCGATATCGATCTGGCGAGCGATCGCGCGGTCGATCTCTGTACTCCGCTGCGCACTGTTGCGCCGGTAACTCTGCTGCGAGGGAAGTTCCTGGCGTCGCCGGATCAGCATTTTGCCTATGGCGTCGCTTGCGCCGGCCACTTCAACTCGTTGCCGGGTGCGTTCATAGTCGCTCTTGATTCCATCCAGATCCTTGCGCGCCGCTTCCAACTCGGCAATATAGCCCTGCTCCCTGCTGATCAGCTCCTCCAGTTCCTGCCGGTAGCTGGCGTTCTCCTGGGCGATAACCTGCAACGATTCCGGCAGGGTCCTCGCTTTGAGTTTCAGCTCCTCCGCCTGCTCACTGGCTTGTCGTGCCCGCGACTCCTGCAACCGCTGCGCGGCGGCCGTCAGCTTATCCAGATGCTGCTGACGATCGGCCACCTCCAGCGCCGCCAGATCACGCTCCGCCTGGGTCAGCTGAGTCAGCAGATCGTGATTGCCAAAGCGCAGTTTCAGTAGATCCAGCTCCGCCTGACGCAACATGCGCCGACTCTGCAGCATCAGGTTGCGACCCAGGATCAGCGGATAGGGTTCGTCCCCGGTGGGTACCAGCAGATCGGCATCGATCTGATCGAGTAGTTTTCTGCGGGCAGCGATCTCTTCACTCAGCCCTTTGCTTCCCACCAGCAGACGCGCGAGCTCGTTTTCGTGTTTGCGCTGGTTCTCTCTGGCCTGTTGCAGCGCGAGCTGTTCACTGGAAATGGCCAGCTTGATGGCATCCAGATTGCTTGAAGCCAGCAGCGACTCGACCTCAGCCACTTTTCTTAGTGTATAGGCAGTATTGTTGCGTATCTTCTCGATTCGCTTCGGTGCCTGGCGAATCAGCGCTTCGAGTTGTGCAAGTTGCGATTTGGTTTCGGACGCCTGCTGCAACCACTGGGTGGCCTGGTCAAACATCCCCAGCACCTTCTGTTTGCGCACCTCATCGAGGGTCGCGTCACTCTCCGCTGCCTTGCGGCCTGCGTCGATCTGCTCCAGTGTCACGCCCTGCTCCGGCACCGATGTCACCTGAGCGTCGGTGGCAGACTGTACCGCTGTCGACAATGTCATCAGGATGCAGCACAACAAGCTGACCAGAAGACTGGGTGGAAGCACAGGTCGCTGAAGGGTGTTCATTCTCTGCATGAGTTTGTAGCCGGACGGTCAAATCAGATCGGGAAAGCATTACCGCCCGCCACTATAAACCATTCGGCAATCTGATGCTGCGCGTTGCGGAAATCCCCTGCCCTGCCTGAGCGGAGCGACCAGGTTGCCGGTAAAGTAACCGGAAGATATTCCGGAAATAAAACCACGCTACCAGACCGGAAACAGCTTTGTGCTGCAACTGGTATAATCTCACTTCGCGCGAATTTCGCGATCAGTACAGGAAAGCTTCGCATGATCAGATATCTCTGCCTTATGGCTTCGCTGTTGTTCAGCACCTGGCTGTGCGCTGACACCGGCGACTGGCGTATCGTGGAGGCATCGGCACCGGTCTCTGGCACGGATAGGCAGAGGATAGGCGAGATTGCGTGCAGCGACGAGGAGTTCGAGGTAACTGACGAAGGCGTGCACTGCATGCGGTGCCCGGAGTACACCGGAGACCCGGGTGCGAACTCTGGGTTGGATATCGACCATGCACTGACGGGCCACTTCACCGACGCCAGTGCTGGTGTGGAGTGGATTCTGGATACCTCGGGATGTGAAGCGCATTTTGCCAATTTTGGTGGCGTTATCCTGCTACAGCCGGAGAAACCGGCCAAGACTTTCTCTTTGTTGAGCGCGCTCGGACGGCAGAAGCGGGTCGAGGGCAGTGGTCGACTCAAGATGAGCTACTATCGACCCGGATTCCGTCTGAATGATTGCCTGGTTATCGGTCACCCGAATGAACGCAACCTGCTGGTCTGCAACGAAGTGGAGATGGCTCAAGGCGAAGTGATCGGGCATATCTCGACACTGGATATCGGCAAGCGCGGAATCAATCGTTGGCGCTTGTTGCGCTGGTACGATAACAGCGCTGGCAACAGCACACGAATCCTCTCTGTGGTTCCTACGAGGATGCATACCATTCTGCTGGAGAATGGCGAAGAGATGTTGCATGTCAGCATGAGGATTGCCGAGATCGACAGCACGGCAGCAGAACCCCAGAAGCTGCCGGAGAGCTTGCTCAATCTGGATTTCCGGCGCAAGGGTCAACGACTCTTCGCCACCGCCAGCACGCAGCGCACCCTGGAAGAGATCAACCTGTTGACGACAAAAATGCTGGACTGATCGTCACCCCGCGGCGCGCTGTTTTCCCTCCGGCGGGAACCGCATCTCCCAGGGGTCAGCATATTTCTGCCCTTTTAACGAGAGTCATAAGCCTTAATCATCATGAAAAACAGACAACCCCTGCGCATCTCCATACTACCGTGGCAAAACAGGTTAAAAGCCTATCCAACTGCGATCATCATGCTCCTGCTCCTCTCCTGTTCAGTTGGCTGGGCTCAGACAGATACCAAATCCCCTGCCAATCCCGAGCTGGAAGATACGCTCTCCACGCTGACGAAATTCACCAAACTTCGTTCCAGCCTGGAAGCACAGGTCAAGGAGATAGAGCGCCAGCTACGCTCCTCGCCCTCTGACTCGGAGAAGAAGGAGCTGGAGAGCGATCTGCAGAAGCAGCAAATGGAGTTGAACACGCTGAAGAATAATTTTATCGAGATCGCGTCGGGAATCGGTTTCTCCGCCATAAGCAACAAAGAGGAGGCAAGCTTCGATCTGCAGAAGGAGATGCTCTCCCTGATGGAACCGGTGGTCCGGGAGATGAAGCGCATGACCAGCGATGTGCGCAAGAAATCGGATCTGCGGGAAGAGGCAACGTTTTACAGGAACCGTATTCCTCAGGCAAAAGAGGCGATAAAGAACGTCTCTGCATTGATTGAAAAGAGCAAAGACAGAGCGTTGACCGCGAATCTAAAGGATGTGTATGACTCCTGGAGCGGACACGTAACCAGTATGGAGAGCAAGCTGCAGGCACTCGAACTGCAGTTGAACCGGATCGAGAGCGCCGAGACTTCGTTTGCAGACTCTTCCCAAATCTATCTGAAATCCTTTTTCCAGAAGCGCGGTCTCTACCTGACCCAGGCAATGCTGGTCGTCGTGGCCATCCTGGTGCTGTCGCGTCTGTCGCACGCACTGATCATGCGTGTGGTTCCCGGATACCGCCAGGAGCACCGCAGTTTCCGCATCCGGCTGCTGGACTTGATCCACCGCATGATAACCATCGCGTTGACGATCCTTGGGCCGATGGTGGTTTTTTACGTTGCCGAAGACTGGGTGCTGTTCAGCCTGGGCATCCTGCTGTTGCTGGGTGCCGCCTGGACGCTGCGCACCGCAGTTCCGCGTTATTGGCACCAAATCCGGATCTATCTCAATATCGGATCGGTACGCGAAGGGGAACGCATCTTCATGGAGGGGTTGCCGTGGTGGGTCAAAAAGATCGACATCTTTACCCTGCTGGAGAATCCGGATGCGGGGATAAGTCAACGTATCGCGATAGAGAATCTGGTGGATCTGAAATCCCGTCCGGTGCGCGGTGATGAGCCTTGGTTCCCCTGCCGCAAAGAGGACTGGGTGCTGTTGAACGACGGTGTCCGGGGCAAGGTGGTGGGTATATCCCACGAATTCGTCGAGTTGGTGGAGCGCGGCGGTGCACACAAAACCTACCTCACCCAAGATTTTCTTGGTCTGGCACCGCGCAACCTCAGTATTGATTTCCGCATCAAGGAGACCATTGGCGTCAGCTATGATCTGCAAGCGATCAGCACCAACCAGATGCTGCAGATCCTGAAAGCGCATCTGCTGAGAAACATTGAGGCGGAAGGATATCTGCCCGATCTTATCCAGCTCAATGTCGAGTTTCAGGCAGCCAATACCTCCTCGCTGGATCTGGTGGTCATCGCCGACTTCAAGGGTGTCCAGGCGCCGCTGTATAACCGCCTGCGTCGGGCGATTCAGCGCTGGTGCGTGGATGCCTGTACCGAGAACGACTGGGAGATTCCATTTACCCAACTGACCCTGCACAACCGCACACCGGGTTGAGCATCGAGTTCAGAGCGGAGTGTTCCATCCGTTCGCCGGGAATACCCATGCCGCATAGTGCGGGTTTACCCAAGCCCGTTCTGTCGTTCAGATGACCACCGGATTGCGCACCAGGATCATCACGATCAGCAGAATCAGCAGGCCGGCCCACAGGGAGAGATAAAAGGCTGTCGATTGCTTGGCCTGGGCGCGTTCGTACCAGGTGCGGGGCCTGACACCCCGTGTCAACAGCACCAGCATGGCAGACAGCAGCACACAAATCACGTTCACTGCCAGCATCAGCGCTGCACCAGCGGCCAGTCCAGGCTGACCACTGCCGAGCAACAGACCGACAGTCGCGGTTGGCGGCAACAGCGCCACTGCGACCATCACACCCACCAGGGTCGAGGAGAGGCCCGTGGTCAGCGATATGACCGCAGCCGCACCGGAGGCAAGCGCCAATGCCACATCGTCCAGTCCGACCGAAGTGCGCGACAGAATCTCCTGGCTGTCGAGGCTTACCGGCCAGATCATCCCGATCAACAACGCCAACAGGAAGGCGAGCGCAACGCCGGTGAAATTGGTCTTCAATGCGCTCCCCATGAGCGCCCGGTCCCCAAGTGATGCAGCAAAGGCGAGCGCGAGATTGGGACCCAGCAACGGAGCGATCACCATCGCGCCGATGATGGCGGCAAGATTGTCTGCGACCAGTCCGATGGATGCAACGATCGTGGAGAGCACGGTCAACTGCACAAAGGTGGCGTCGAGCCGAGCCCCTTTTTCGATCTCACAGTAGAGCTCCTCCCGGGTGGCTGAGACGCTACCCTTCTCATCCGCGTCATCCGCTGTCGGTTTCCGTGTGATCACCGCGTCCACAGGCAGGATGATGATGCGGGTATGCTCCTCAGCAGCGAGCAGGCTCTGCAATGCGTCCACCACCGCCTGACGTTTCTCATCTTCGACCAGCATGCGGAAACTGCGGCGACCATCCTCTCTCTTCGACCCCAACCAGACGTCGGACACCTCGAAATGGATAGCTATCCCATCCAGGGCTTTCTCGTGTTTACTGTCGGTGATGATCTCGACGATGCGCATGGTGCGCTAAACATAACCGGTCGCAATCGGTTTGAAAAGCAGTGCAGTACCGGCACACCATGCCGGCCAGACTGATCCGGTCAAGCTTGGTATCGTTGAAAAATACTCTGTCAATCAAACCGCTGGTAGGGTGAATGCTTCGATCTGGCCGTGCGCGCAGCACGCAATGGGCCAGAAGTGCACTTCCCCAGACAGCCTTCTGGGGAGAGGCGCTCATGCCAACCGAGCTGTTGGCCCCGCGCAGCAGGCTACCCTGATCTCACGGGTTGTCCAACGCTCGGCATGCAGGATTATTCAGCTTTCTTCCAGTTCCTGCAGGATCTTGTTCCCTTTCTCCTGCTGGATCCGGACAATATTGAGGTTCAAGCTCAGTTGCTCATGTTTGCGCTGATTTGTCTCTTGCTGCAATTTCTCTTCCAGTTTCGCCTCTTTTTGCTTGAGCTTTTGCAGCAACGCTTCCAACTCCTCGCGATGATCACGCTTTTTCGCCTTCTCTTCGTCCAACCAATTCGCGATCTTTTCCAACAACTTTTTACTTTTCATCAATACCTCTCCAGTCAAAACAGCCAATCTCTTCAGGCGGCACTACCACACTCCTGACCAAGCCGTACCAATTCGTCATACGGCATCACATCCTGAATTGCCTGTACAACACCTGATAGGCAGAAAAGAGACGCGACATCCGCCACTTCGCAGGTCAATGGAGGACCCTGCACAAAACCACTTCGGTAGATCAGTGATAATCCCATGGTTGGCTTGCAAACATCGGGACAAATTCCGTAAGAAGCACCAAAAGAAGGTGACCTGACCACAGCATCCGCAAAATAATAGGCGGACAAACCAGCATGTCAAATAACTTTAAAAATTTTTGTGGGATGGCAAGCTGGCAGCACCAATCATGTCACGAAGCCATTGCGCCTAGAAGATTCGCCACCCAGTGCACCCGTAATCTAGTATCATCTTTCCACGCATGAAGGCAAATCTGTCAACGAATTCCGGTAAGTAACCGACAATTGGCGGTAGACAAACGCCAGTTGGAGTAAGAGGGATAAAGATGTCCACCAGAAATCTCGACAAGCTGTTCGCTCCACAGTCGGTGGCCGTAATCGGTGCTTCCAACCGACCCAACGCCGTGGGTACCGTGGTCATGCGTAACCTGCTGCAGGGAGGCTTTCAGGGGCCGGTGATGCCGGTCAATCCAAAGCGCAAAGCAGTTGCCGGCGTACTTGCATACCCCGACGTCGCCTCGCTGCCGATCACCCCGGAGATGGCGATCATCTGTACACCGCCACAGACGATTCCCATGCTGATAGACGATCTGGGTCTCAAGGGTACGCACGCGATCATCTGCCTCACGGCCGGTCTGGGTGGAGTGATCGATGAGCAGAGTGGGCGCAAAGTGATCGATCTCGTCGAGCAGAAGGCACGGGCGCTGGATATCCGCATCCTCGGCCCCAACTGCGTTGGCGCACTGGTACCCGGAATCAAACTCAACGCGAGCTTTGCCCACTTACCGGCCAGACCGGGTAAGATCGCCTTTGTCTCGCAGTCTGGCGCGCTCTGCACCGCCGTGCTGGACTGGGCCCGCACACACAACGTCGGTTTCTCCCACTTCCTCTCCCTGGGTGACAAGATCGACATCGATTTCGCCGATGTGATCGACTATCTTGGCAGCGAACCTGGTACGCGGGCGATTCTGCTCTACATCGAATCAGTGCGTAACGGACGCAAATTCATCTCCGCTGCGCGTTCGGCGTCGCGTAACAAACCGATCATCGTGATCAAATCAGGACGCGCCGCGGAAGGGGCGCGGGCCGCCGCCTCGCATACCGGTGCACTGGCCGGTATGGACGCGGTCTACGATACGGTCATCCGGCGTGCCGGCATGCTGCGCGTCTGCAACATCGGTGAACTGTTCGCCGCGGTGGAGACGCTGGCCAGAGCCAAACCACTTACCGGAGAGTCACTGGCGATCATGACCAATGGTGGCGGCATCGGTGTCATGGCAGTCGATGATCTGATCGAGCTGGGCGGTAAACTGAGTGATCTGTCGGATCAGACCATCACCGCGCTCGATACAGTGCTGCCGGTCAACTGGTCGCGTGCCAATCCGGTGGACATCATCGGTGATGCCCCGGGCGAACGCTATGCGGCGGCGGCAGAGATCCTGACCTCTGCAAGGGAGGTGGATGCGCTGCTGGCGATGCACGCGCCGGTGGCAACGGCCTCCCCCACCGATGCTGCAAGGGCGGTGATCAATGCTGCCAGGAAGACCCGCTGCAACGTGCTGACCAGCTGGGTTGGTGGAGAGGCGGTGGAACCCGCCCGACAGATGTTCACGGCGGCGGGGATTCCCAGCTACGAGACACCCAACCATGCAGTCAGTGCCTTCATGCACATGGTCAACTACCGCCGAAATATGGAGATGCTGATGGAAACCCCCCCCTCCGCGCTGGAAGCGTTTGAGCCAGAGACGGAGCGGGCCAGGGCAATCATCTCCCAGGTTCTGACCCGGGCGAACCACATGATGACCGAGCCGGAAGCCAAGGCGATACTCACCGCTTATGGCATCCCGACCGTTGAAACCTATATTGCCGAAGATCCGCAGCGTGCTGCGCAGCACGCCAGCAAGATCGGTTTTCCCGTGGTGATCAAGGTGCTGTCGACTGATATATCGCATAAATCCGACGTTGGCGGTGTGGCACTCAATCTCAAAACCCCGGAAGCGGTGCAGCAGTCGGCTGAAAACATGCTTGTGCGAATCGCTGAACTGCGTCCCGGTGCCAAAGTGCAGGGCTTTAGTGTTCAGGCAATGGCGAAACGTCCTGGCGCGCACGAAATCATCATCGGTGTATTCACCGATGTGATTTTCGGACCGGTCATTCTATTCGGCCAGGGCGGTACCGAGGTCGAAGTGGTCAAGGACAGTGCGATGGCACTGCCGCCGCTCAATATGAACCTGGCAAAAGATCTGGTTGGACGAACCCGCATCGCCAAGCTGCTGGCCGGATACCGCAACCGACCGGCTGTGGATATGGACCAGATCTATCTCACGTTGATGAAAGTGTCGCAGATGGTGATCGACATTCCCGAGATTCTCGAGCTGGATATCAATCCACTCTGGTCAGACGAAAACGGCGTGCTGGCACTGGACGCTCGCATCAAAGTAGAGCCGAACGAGAACGGCGCCAGACAGCTGGCGATTCGTCCCTACCCCAAGCAGTTGGAAGAGCAGTTCGAAACCCACAGTGGCCGGCGGGTATTGTTGCGGCCGATACGCCCGGAAGACGAACCCAGACATCATGAATTCATCTCCCGTCTGACTCCGGAAGATATCCGCTTCCGCTTTTTTGGTTCGGTCAAAAGCCTGCCCCATACAGAGATGGCCAAACTGACACAGATCGACTACGACCGGCAGATGGCGTTCATCGCCACAGGTATGGACCAGGAGAACCTGCATGAAACCCTGGGCGTGGTGCGCACCGCAACCGATGCCAACAACCATACCGCGGAGTACGCGGTGGTGGTGCGATCCGATCTGAAGGGTGAAGGGCTCGGCTGGAAATTGCTTGCCAAGATGATCGGTTACTGTCGCGCGCGCGGTACCCGGATGCTGGTGGGTGAGGTATTGGCAAACAACCGCAGGATGCTGAGCATAGTGGAAGAGATGGGATTCACCATCACGCCGCTCCCGAATGAAGAGAGTATCAAAAAGGTCTCTCTGGATTTAACCGGTGATCTGAACTTTCTATACTCACGAGGCAGTGATCATAGCTCCACCTGAGTGTCTGCAGCGCTAGCGGTACGATTACCCACTGCTTCCCGAGGCCTTTATCTGTTTATCGCTGCCGGAATCTTTCACCTGTACCGGCTGCCGGTAGCGAATCGCCTCCTCGATCGCAGCGCGGAGCAAGGACAAAAGTTTAGTCACTATCACGTATCGGAAGAGGTGTTGGAGTTGATACGCGAAAAAATCCGCTAGTGCACAATCTTAGGCGATAAACGTTTCCAGGTAGAGATCGAACATATGCGGGAAAAAAGGGTGATGAAACATGGACACGGCGGGTACTGCAGGGGCCGACAGTTTAGCAGCATTGCAACTGTTCTGACCCTTGACCGCTTAACAGGCAACCACTCTGTTGCGGCCGCCATTCTTGGCCTCATATAGATTTTTGTCGCATGCCTTCATCCATTGCTTCCAGTCTTTCCCTGAACCTAGGCCTGCTATACCAATGCTAACCGTTACCGTACGATCCGGTATCAGTGATAGATTTTCAACACCCCTTCTTAATTTTTCTGCGATGTCGATGCTTTTGGTTTCATCGGTATTATAGACAAGGATCAAAAATTCCTCTCCGCCGATCCTGAATACTTTATCACTGCTTCGAAAGAAATCTTTTAAGAACGCACCCAACTGCATGAGTACGTGATCACCAACATCATGGCCTAGTTCGTCATTGATCTGCTTGAAGTGATCGATATCCATGACGATGAGCGTGTACGCTGTATTTGTTCGACTGGTTTGATGAATCGCCTGTTCCAAAGAGTCTTGAAGCAGTAGTCTGTTATACAGACCGGTTAGTTTGTCTGTAATCGCCTGTTGGCCCAGTTCGTGATATTGCCTGGTTATGACATGCAGAAAAATTGTCGCATACGCACTGACCAATATGAGCGTTACTGATAATCGGAAGGCTTCATGTGTCTCAAAAAGGTACCACGCCAGTGGAAGATTGATTAGTACATAGAAAATATTTGATATCCATGCCTGGCGCTCGGACATTATAAAATAAAACAACAGTACCGTAGGATAGCACCAATAGGTGGCGCTTATGCCAACTGTACTCATCAAGTGGGCTACATACAAAGTCGAAAAGGGGGTTAGCAAGAGAAATATATAGACGGAGTTATATGTTTTTCTGTGGCTGTGCCAGGCAGCAAAGAAAAGGCTCAGCGAGATAATCATCGCGCCGACGCCAGTTTGTATGTTTTGATGACTCAGGTGATAAATTGAAAAAGGTAGTATCAGGCTTCCGGCTGTAACAGAGAGCCAGAATGTAGATTTAAGCTGAAAGTCTATTTCATGCGGTGGTGTGGATGTATTCATCATTTCGACATACAAATCAACCAATCACATGCCTGTCTACGCAGACACATACCCTGGTTCATCCCGGTTGTCAGTTTCTTGTTCCCATGCGACAGCGGGGGACTGTATCTCACTGATACAGCCCCCGCGATGCCCAGAAGGGTTATAACTCAATCTGGTATATGGGAGATCTGCATAAAGGTGGCGTATCCAATTGAGTTTAAGTTGCGAAACCGAAATCAATGCCAGGAGGTACGCCACCATGATAGAGAATAGCGTTGTTCAGCCGGCAGGTCGAGGTGAGCGTGCCTATCCGCTGACGGAGCTGCCCAGGAAAAGAGCAAAATGGCTGATTTATCAAGCCTTGGAGACGGAGGTTCAGGTGTTGTTGGAGCAGTATTCCAACAACTGCACGAAGAACGACAGGGACAGTGACCTATCGATTGGTCTTGGTGCCGCAGTATGCGCGGAAAACGAAATCACCGGACCCGCTTTGCCCAGGCCGTATTTGCAGTGTGTCTCCAGCGGCGAGTAGGAAGCGGCTATGAATGTCTTGCTTGGCGACGACGCGGAAAGATTGTCAGACAGCACCATCACCCACCAGAAGCAGGCCTGATCGAAAGAATACAGGGCCTGGAGTAGTTTCTGGACGAGGAACAGTGGGTTTAGGTGTGAGCGGACTGCGTCTCCAGCGGTCTGAGAGCCGAACAGGCGAAGCTATTCAGTGTGGTCGTCTTGGTCGAGGTGAAAAGCTCTTCCTGGCAATAGAAGCCGCTGTGCTGGTATCCACCTGCAGTTGTCGCAGGGTACTGCTGGATTTGAAGGAGCGCGGGGTGAAGTTAGCCGAGTTGGCCCTGCTAACGATGTCACGGGCTTCCGGGCAGCGCTGAAAGAACTGTACGGGGGAACCGAGGAATATTAATTTTCCGTTCATGAGGATGAGAAATGCAGACCCGATTAAGAAGCTATTTATCGGGCCGATATAAAGACAGATTGTCCGCTCGCATTTAGTGGAGGAGATTCTCTATGATCGGTAGTTACGGAAATGTTATTGCATCTCGAAAAGAGGGAATCGAGAAAAAGCGCGCGTATCTTGTAGGCGGCGGTATTGCGTCGCTGGCGGCGGCAGCGTACTTGCTAAGGGACGGCCATATGGCCGGCGAAAAGATCACAATTTTGGAACAACTCGATGTAAATGGCGGCAGTCTGGATGGCAGTGGGAATGCCATCGATGGCTACATTATGCGCGGTGGGCGGGAGATGGAGGCTCACTATGAGTGCACATGGGATCTTTTTTCGTTTATTCCGGATTTAATGCGCAAAGACCCTGATGAGCTGTTTTCGAGCCAGGAACCAGCGCTTGTTTCCAATCCAAATCAGAGCGTTTTAAAGACGATTCGCGATATCAACCAATGGGATCCCAACGCTTCCAAATGCCGTCTTATGAGCAACTGCGGCAAGCCGGATCGGGACCCCTCATTAGGACTCTCCTTAAAGCATGTAGTGGAACTGACAAAGTTGACCCTGAAGACTGAAGAGGAACTGGGTGCAACAACAGTGGAAGAGTTCTTTTCAGACTCTTACTTTAAGACCAATATGTGGTATTTCTGGACATCGATGTTTGCGATGGAAACATGGCATTCAGTAGTGGAGATGCGGCGCTACATGCTGCGCTTCATGCACTTGATGCCCACCATGAGCAAACTCGAAGATATTCTGTTTACCACCTATAACCAGTATGAGTCCATGGTTTTACCGCTGCAAACCTGGCTCAAGAACAACGGCGTTAACTTTGATTTGAAAACCCAGGTCACCGATCTGGATATTGAAATCGTAAACGGCGAAAAGATCGTGACCGCCATTCATCTTCTGCGCGGCGCTTCAGGCAACAGGGAAACTATTACCACGACGGTGGACGATCTGATATTCGTCACCAACGGTTCTATGACGGAAAACTCCACAACGGGTAATAATGATGAGCCGGCTATTCTTAACAGTGAGGTCGGCGCTTGCTGGAATCTGTGGAACAAAATCGCTGCAAAAGACGCTGCTTTTGGCAAGCCGGAGGTTTTCTGCTCGCACATCGATAAAAGCAAATTTGTCTCCTTCACCATTACTGCAACCGATTCTCCAATAGCGGATTTGCTAAAGGAATTCACCGGCGTGGATCCCTATTCCCACAGGGCAGTGACCGGCGGCATCATGACGATCAAGGATTCCAGTTGGCTCATGAGTGTAACCTGCAACCGACAACCGCAGTACAGGAGTCAACCCGTCGGTGACTACCAGCCAAAACAGTTCAAGGAGCAGCCGGACAAAAATGTGCTGGCTATCTGGGCCTACGGTTTGTTTCCGGACAATATCGGTGACTTCGTGAAAAAGAGGATGGGAGATTGCACCGGTGAAGAACTGCTTACGGAACTACTCTGCCATTGGGGAGCCAAAGAGCAGATTCCCGCTATCATGAAGACGGTCAAGGTCATCCCTTGCATGATGCCATATATTACCAGCCAGTTTTTACCACGCGTCAAAGGTGACCGTCCGGAAGTAGTTCCTGAAGGTAGCAGGAATCTTGCATTTTTAGGACAGTTCACCGAAATCCCGGATGATTGTGTATTCACCGTCGAATATTCGGTTCGCTCGGCAATTATGGCTGTTTACAAGCTACTCGGCATAACGGATAAGACCCCGCCAGAAATTTACCCCTCCAAGGACGATGTGCATGTGGTCATAAAGGCGAGCGAAACGATGTACGGTGGTAACATCCCTGGAGAACACCTGCTGACCCACCTATTGCAAGGCACAAGCCTGCAAGGTTTGCTGAAATGAGCTGTTCTGATAACGTGTAAAGATGCGCAGCAGGTCTTCCAGGAATCAGGAATTGCGGTGCCACTATACCACTTACACTATTTGTGAGGTTTGCCAGTCTCAGGACATGGCTCGACTTCCGGGATTCAGCGTTCCAGACTTCCCACACCATGTGACTCAGCGTGGCAACAGGTCAGCGAGTGTTCATTGCAAACGATGACTACGCACTCTATAGGCATTGGTTATCGCAGTCGTGTAATTCAAATGGTGTAGCGGTCTGGTGGTATTGCTTGATGCCGAACCATGTTCATCTGATTCTCATGCCATCAGACGCTACAGGAATATCCCGGGCCGTCGGCGAAACACATTGTCGTTACAGCGGGTACATCAATTCACGATTACGCGTAACTGGACACCTGTTTCAAGGGCGGTTTGGAAAAGTGGTCGGCCCGCCCCACCCAAGAATGACAGTAAACAACTGAAATTGATGTAAATGGTAAAGTGTCAAGGTAATCACGTAATATGACCGAAGCGTGAGTGACGACCGCAGCGCTTGCAGTACGATTACTCGCTGCTTCCCGAAGCTTTTATCTCCTTATCACTGCCGGAATCTTTCACCCGTACCGGCTGCCGGCTGCGAATCACCTCCTCGATCGCAGCTCCCAGGCGTGCATGATCCCAGGCGGAGTTGACCTTGCGTACATCGGAGATCAGTGCCACCAGATAGCGTCTCTGATCTGAACCCGGCTGAGCCGGAGACTCTACGAGTAGTATGGAATTCATCGCATTCTGTGCATTCCCCAGATACTTGCCGCATTTGAACCCCTCCTCCGGCTGGCAGCGGTACTGAGAGCCGCTCTTGAAGTAGACCGCTGCCTGCGCCAGCTCCGGCGCGTAGACGTAGCGGTAACGGCGTTTGGTCATATAGAGGTAGCGCTTCATCTCCAGACTGGACCAGGCATCCACCAAACGGCCCTGCTCCAGCCGCAGCAGCCAGCGCGCCAGCTCCCGCGGTGTGGCCCGTGAACCACCGACTCCCGCTATCTTCCGCTTTCCGGTACTGGTCCAGAAGTTCCCCACGCGCAGCTCATCCGCCCGCAGATCGGCATCCGCAAGCGCATCGTTGATCACCGTCTGCGCCAGATCGCGCAGTTCGGCCGCGGGTGTATTGTGGAAAAAGGCGTTCTCCTCCTCCTTCGAAGGGGGGTAAGCGTTACCGAATGCGCGCAGCAGCATCGCCTCTTTCCATACGATGGAACCGGCCGAGTTGGCTGAAGACGAGATCATATGGTCGAGCCACTCTGCCAGCGTGTAGCGCTCTCCGAGCTGAATCACTGCGTAGGTCAAGCCACCGGACGCGGTGTTCAGGCGCGGCACCTTGTGTGAGTCCTTGATTACCCAGTCGCTGGCCTCCACCCAGTGCTCCCGAAGGATGCGTTGGCGCACTTCAACCTCCGGAAAAGCCCGACGCAAACCATCGAACAGCGCGGTCATGCAGAGCACCTTGCCGACACTGCCAGGCACCTGACTCCGCTCCTCGCGCACACCCGCCCAGCGAATTCTGTCGGGGTTGGTGTAATCGACCACCAGCACACCATAAGAGGGGTCCCGCGCTCTGAATACCGAGTCGAGCGCACTTTGCAACTGAGGATCCCGGTCGGTCGGATCCAGGTTCCAGTGCGGTTGTGCTTCGAGATGCAACTTGATCTGACGCAACGGCAGCAGCGCACCCGGAGGGAGTTTCGGGCCGCCCGGTCTGGTTTGCAGGGTCCGCTGACCCTGCAATCGCCGGATTCCACTCTCATCCGCATCCAGCGGGTAAGCGTCGAGCAGTGCTGGCAGAGCCAGACCCAGTCCCATAAGTGCCGCCAGGAGGCGATGTTGCGGCACCCGTTTACTCCGCTTGTATCGGTCGTTCATTCTCACTCCGCAACAGCGTCAAACATTCAATGGCAACTGCAATCATCGCGATCCCCGGCGCTACGGTGATCCCCTATCTGCCCCCGGAGCCCACCGCGATCTCATCGAGCACGACGCTGCCAGTAAGGGCTGGCGGTGCTATTTGTGCATTGACCACCGCATCCGCCTCCACCCGGCCACGCTGTATCAGCGGACGGATCTGCAACAGCCACAATTTGCCCTGCGCAAAAGCGAATTCGATGTCCCAGGGCAGCCGTCTGCCACGCTCATCCAATGCGGGTGGATAACGTTCAAGCACCTCCTCTGCCAGTCGGCGCAAATCGTTCATCTCGTCATCGGACAACACCCTGCCAGCCTCCGCTGGCTGCCAGATCACCCCACCCTCCGGCGCCAGTGCGCGGCGATAGGGTGCCTTGGCTTCAGCCAGCAGCAGTGTCGAGCCATCGGGTTTCAGGATGCGCGATGCGGCACTCTCATTGTCCACCGCACCACCGACCCCCCAGGCCACGGAGACGGTCAGCCCTGCCTCGCCGGATGACAGGTCCGAAGTCACCATGACCCCGGACTTCTCCGACGGCACGCTCTTCATCAACAGCACCGATGCGAACACCGCTTCGGGGTTGCTCAGAATACGGGCTCGCCAGGCCATGGCGCGCTGAGTGTAGACAGAGGACCAGACTTGAGGAACGGCGGCCAGCTGCCGCTCCAATCCCACCACATGCGGGATGGTCTTGTTGAGCCCGGCACCGGTGAACTGCGGCAGATCCTCGGCGTTGGTGTCGGAGCGAACGAAGACGCCGTAACTCCCCGCCGAACCGAACTCCAGCGCCATCAGATCGGTCAATTGCGTGATCAAATCCGGTTCGAGAGTGAGGCTGGCCACCATCAGCCGCACTGCATCCAGTTCCGCGTTCAGCCCTGTCTGTTCCAGTTCTCCGGCCTGGTATCGGCGAAACGCCTGCCCCAGACGCTGCCGCGGTAGCAGCGTATGGCGGGCGAACAGACCGAACGGAAGCGCGATCGCCGGCGCGATCCGGTCGGGGAAGAGTCGATTCAGCTCTCCGATATTGGCTGCCTTGGGGCCGACGACCTTGCCGGAGAGCCCCGCGTGCAGCTGTGCCAGGCGCAACGGATTCACCTGCTCCAGCTGCGGCTGTGGCAGTGCCACCTTGGCATGGCTTACCGTTGCTTCCGGCATGCCCTCCATTGGCGCTTTCGACCGCTCCAGCAATACCCGCCCGTCACCAGCCACCGCCAACACGACCAACTCTCCGGCATGTTCTCTCAAGCGGGGCAGCAGCGCTTTCGTCACCGTCGCATTGGGAATACCCAGATTACGCGCCAGCATCTGTACATGGGACAGGGGGTTGCCCTCACCCAGCGTCAGGATACCGGCGACCGGATTGAGGTCGGCCACGGTCTCCGTCAACACCACTATTTCATCGCTCTCCGCATGCGTTCCCTGCGCCAGATCCGATGATTCGAGGACGCGCAGGCGTCCCCGGGCCACCCCCGGATTGATACCAAGCAGGCCGCCAGTGGTGTTGCCGAAGATCCGGTGTCCGATACCGGCGGCCTGGGCACCGTCCTGAGCCAGTCGATGAGCCAGCTCGCCCAGCGGCAGCAGTACTGAATCCCGCAGCAGATCATCCGTGAAGCGTTCCGCCTTCGGCTCCAGTGCACTGTAGTAGAGCAGCGGCTCGGCAAACAGATAGCGCACCGTCTGATCCGCCCACCCGGCAGCCAGGGACAAACGTCGAGTAGCAAACGCGAACTCGGATGCGGCTGCCTCAGTGGTGCTCAACAACCGCGCGATGGGGGCGCGCAACGCGTCCCATTCTGCTTCTGACAACCAACCAGCTCCCCAGGCAGCCCGCAGCAGATGCAGCGACAGCTGTAGCATCTCCCGGCGGTTGAGCTGCAAATCGAGACTTTCCAATGCCGAGGTGCGCAGCTCCGCCTCCAGCTCCACCAGCAGATCGAGGCGTCGCAGTGTGGCCCCGGGCTCCTTTGTTCCGGCATCCCGGCGCAACCGTTCCACCGCTTGCGACAGGTGCTCGATCCGCTGGGCGGGCCGAGCTCCCTGGGAATCCCGGATCAGTCGTGTCGCTTCGGGTGAAAAACGGGCCAGCGCGGCCGCGGCTGCCTGCAGGCGGATTTTCCGGCCGGAAGGACCGTACAGTTCTTCCAGCCCGGCGATCAGCCGCTGCACCTTGTCACGTCCCTCCAGGAGAAGATCCTGTTGCTCGGCCAGCCATTTTCTTACCCGGACAACAGTGCCGGAGGATGGGCGGGAGTGCACCTCGATACGCAGCCTGTTGAAGCTGGGAGCAAGTTCCGCGATCTCCTGGGACAGATGCCGGATCTCCCGGGTGCGGTCGGTGCCGGGTCTGCCGTGAGGAATGACGCGTGCCAACTCACGCGCAAGGAGAAACTCATTTTTCAGTAATCCAGGCTGTTCAAGCAACTGCAACAACAGCTGGCGACCCCTGTTCTCCTCGTCTTCCACCTGTATCCTGCCACGGTAGTGACGCGCCTGATGCAGCACCCAACCATCGTCGACAGCGTCAAGATAGAACTCCAGAGGCAATGCCCGCAATCGCGCATGGCGTAGCTCCGGCTGCCAGAGCTCCTCCCAGGTGAGCGCCGCTACTATCGTTCCCGCATACCACCCCAGTTGCGCCAGTCGCAAGCGATCCGCTGAATATTCAGCATGCTGGACTCCGCCTCCCCGTTCTGTGCAGGGATAGGGATTGGGAGGATGCGAACTGCCGTCGTTGCAGAACCAGCGGATCCGGCTGTAGGGGCCGCGCTCGTTCCCCTTCATCGAAATGACAATCTTGCGGGCCTCCTCCAGCGTCTCCGGCGACGGCAGGGTCAAAGCAGGTACCGAAGCACTCGCCTGACCGCAGGCCAGCAATAACGTGATCAGCAGTTTGTGCTGCACTTGGAACTCCTCAGCATGGGCAAAAAATGGAGAGCGCGGAAAACAGAACCTTCGATCATCAGCGATCCGCGTTATCCCCAGCAAATCTGACCGGATAATTCCGCCAACCGCTTGTCGCGATTCACCGTGGAATAGATAATACCGCCCCTACCCTGTCCCATCCAACCGGAATCACTGTTGCCAACTTCCCAAATAACCAAGACAAACTGGAGCATACGGCTGATGAATCTCATCACCGAGGTGCGTCCCGGGGAACTGATTCCGGCTTTGACCCTGTTTGCCACCATTTTCCTGGTGTTGTGCGCCTATTACTTCATCAAGCCGGTGCGAGAGGGTTGGCTCTCCATCTCCGTTGTGGCGGGACTCAGCAAGATAGAACTCAAGGCCTACTCGAGCTTTGCCCAAACACTCGTCCTGTTTGCGGTGATTCCACTGTATGCCCGGCTCACGGTACGCTGGAGCAGGCGTGATCTGATCAGCCGCGTGAGCCTGTTCTTCTCCTCCAATCTGCTGCTGTTCTGGGTGTTCCACCCGGGATTCATCGTTCAGCAGGTGCCCTATCTCGGTGTGGTCTTCTATATCTGGACCGGTATTTTTGCCGTCACCCTGGTGGCGCAGTTCTGGTCTTTCGCCGCCGATCTGTATAGTGAGGAGCGCGGTAAACGGCTGTTCCCACTGATCGCACTGGGGGCATCCAGCGGTGCAGTTGCAGGATCCTGGTTGGGCGAAAAGATGGTGCAGGAGATTGCCATTGACACCATGCATCTGCTGTTGATCGCCAGCGTGCCGCTGCTTATCGCCCTGGCACTGGCACGTTGGATCGACCGGCATGGTGTTACCGACAAACAGAACGGCAGCACTGACGGTGACAACGCGGCCGCTCCCGATACCGCAGGGGCTTACGGATTGATCTTCAGGACACACTATCTGCGTCTGACTGCGTTGATGGTGCTGTTCATGTTCTGGGTGATAACCAATGGCGAGAACATCCTTTTCGCACTGATTCAGCGGGCACTGGAGGCAGAGGGAGCAGATGCTGATGCGATCAAGAAGGGCACCACAGCCTTCTACAGCAACCTCTATTTCTGGGTCAATCTGACCGGTCTGTTATTGCAGGCGTTCGTCGTCTCGCGGCTGCAGCGTTGGGGCGGATTCGGTGCACTGGTGTTGACCCCGCCACTGGTTTCACTGGTTGGCTACGGCGCGATGGCAAGTGAGAGTGCGCTGGCAGTGGTGACCGCCGCCAAAACCGCCGAGAACGCCACCAACTACTCGGTCAACAATACCGCTCGTCAAGTGCTCTGGCTACCCACCAGCAGAGAGATGATCTACAAGGCAAAAGCGGCCATCGATACCCTGTGCGTGCGTCTGGGTGACGGATTGGCCGCACTGACCGTCCTGATCGGCACCCGGGTTTTAGCGCTCGAAACCACCAGCTTCATCCTCTTGAACATGGTTCTGATCGGTTTGTGGCTGACGTTGGCCATCCTGCTCGTGCAGGAGCACCAACGGCTGTCTGTCCACCCACTCACAGAGAGTCTCACATGAGATACCGCTTGGTCTTTCTGCTCACCACCCTGTGCTGTCTGCTGCAGCCGGCAATCATCGACGCCAAGCCTCTGCAGAAAATGCCGGTCACCGTGGACAAGAGCGCCGGGCTGCCCCTGCGCAATCACCAGAACCCGATACTGCAAAAACGGCTCAATCAGCAGTTGATCTCCCACTCACAGTGGCGCAAATTGATTGCCAAAGGTAAGCTGGCCGTCGGGTTGGTGGACCTGTCGGACATCTCGGCACCACGCTTCGCCCAGGTGAACGGCGAGATCGAGATGTACGCGGCAAGCTTGCCCAAGATCGCGATACTGCTGGCTGCTTTCGACCACTTCGAAAAGGGGAAACTACAGCGGAACGCGGATGTCGAGCAGGATCTGCATGCGATGATCCGCTACTCCAGCAACCAGGCTGCCACACGCATGATCGACCGGCTCGGCGGACTGATGAAGATCAACGCGGTACTGCGCGACTCTCGCTACCACTTCTATGATCGTGAGAACGGTGGTCTCTGGGTCGGAAAACGGTACGCGAAAACCGGCCCTCGCCTGCCGGATCCTGTCAACGGCCTATCCCATTCTGCCAGCGTCACCCAGGTTTGCCGCTTCTACTACCTGCTGGCCACTGGCCGCCTGGTCAGCCCGCAGGCGTCGCGCGACATGCTCGAGATGCTCTCCGAGCCCGGGATAGAGCACAAATTCGTCAAAGCCCTGCACGAAATGGCACCGAACGCCAATCTTTACCGTAAATCGGGTACCTGGAAACAGTGGCACGCGGATTCGGTGCTGGTCTGGGGACCCGACTGGCGCCGCTATATTCTGGTTGCTCTGGTAGAGAGCCCGAACGGTGAAGGTATATTACGTGAGCTGGTGGCCCAAGCTGAGATAGCGTTGCAAAAAAGATAACGCCATTGCTCTGTTGCGCTCCGAACGTCAACAGAAATCGACTGATCGCCTGTTTCCGCAAAGGGGATCTCCATCCATCGAGCGCATAAATGCACCACCTTTGGAGTTTCCGGGTGCCGGCAACTCCCTGCCTCTTACAGTTTGGTGACAATTTACTATACTGTGGCCGTTACCGGTGTGACCGGACTTTATCGTCGAGAGGAGGAATTGTCATGTACAGTGCGTTAGAGGACAAAGGGGTTCTCGCTGTGGTCATGGAACGCTTCGAAAAACAGCGGCTTCCCCGAATCCTGGATATCAAGAAAATGGTGGACAATGGGGAAAAGCTCTCCAACCTGGATATCGAGTTTCTCGAAGAGGTCTTTAAGGATACCCAGCAGTACAAAAGCTTTGTCGATTCGCATCCGGAGTTTCAGAGTTTGTTTACCAAGGTGGCCCATCTCTACAATGAGATCGCCTCGGAAGCACTTGCAAATGAACAGAAGATTTAATCGGTAACCAACAACACGACACACTGAGCTGGCGTAAACACCGGAAAAAGATAACCGCGGCACATCCGCTCGGCGCAAAGCACGTCCCCTGCGCAACTGCGTACCGTAAAGCCGCCCAAGCAAGATTCCATTACAAATTACAGCCTACGTTTTTCAGCGCTGCCCGCCACAGCGGGCAGCTATTGCAGCCAAAGTGTCCGAGAATCAGCCATACGTTGACATGATCATTGAGTAGCACCGCTGGTTCAGATTGAACTCACTGCATTATCACTTCGGGAGGGTAGATCGGCCGTTCACCCACAGGGAGGCAGAACGTCGGATTCGCATCGGTTCAGTCGTGCTCCAGACGATAGAACAGATCGACTGACTGTTCATTGCCGGAACGGCTCTCCAGCTCCAGTTTCTCGCTCAACTTCAAGCGCAGCAACACCGCGCCTTCGGGATTGAAAAGGCCCTGCGAGTAGCCGAGATAGAGATCCGGATTGAGGTATTTACCCAGTACCAGGGAACTTCCCTCCACCCCGCCGTCACCACTGTCGACGCGCAGTTCGTCCAGGCCCAACCGTTCACTCATCTGCTGCAACAGTGGCTCACCTTCGGAGAGACCGAGTGAGAGCGCCGCTCCTGCGATGTCCGCCCCTTCACTCTTGCCGGCCTGGCTGATTTTGTTGCCGGTCAGCAGATAGGCAAGCACCTCCGCATCGGGCAGAGCGGGTTCGCTGTAGATGCGCGGGCGCGGTTTCGACAGCGGACCGCTCAATGCGAGAATCGCCTTCACTTTGGCATCACGCGACATCCGTATCGCACGCAGGTCGACATCCGGATTGCCCGGCGGTCCGGCAAACAGCAGGCGCCCCTGCTCCACGGTCAAATTCTGCCCATACGACTTATATCGGCCATCGCGCAGTTCGATCTTACCGTTGACGCTGGTGCCTTTACTATCCACCCCCGCCACCACCGCACCGGTCAGTCCGGTCTCCAGCCCGAAACCCTTGAATGTCACCTTGTCTCCCAACACCACCCGGACCTGCGCGGTCAGCTTCTGCTGCTGACTCTCGTGCTTTTTCTCGACCTGCCGGGTCACTACGATCTCGTCCTCGGAAACGGCAACTGCTCCGCTCGGCAGCTCGCGCAACACGATCGCCGCCTTGGGAATAAGCAGATCACCCGAGAGATGCAGCTTCCCGCTCCCCTGCACAGATAGGTCGGGAGAGATAGTCACGACCGCCTCGGGCAGCCTTACCGCCTGAAAATTGTTCCCCTTCAGCCGCAAGTCGACAGCAGGACCCGCCGCGGCAGCCAGATCCACCGCGCCGGTGACAGCCAGCTGCCCTTCACCGGAACGCAGCGCGCCATGCACCTGCAGCGGCGAGCCACCCTCCCCACGGACCATGAGCTGAATATCCGACAGTGTAATACCCGCCGGTTGAATCACTGCGCTGCCGCGTTCTATCTGCAGAGCGCCGGTGACTTTTGGTTGTGCCACGCTGCCCCCCAGTGCCGCTTGCAGATGCAGTCTGCCAGCGACTTTCTCCAGCGCAGGAACAAAACCGGCAACCAGCGCCAGATCAGGAAACTCCACGTTGACTTCGCCGCCGAGCGGGCGCACCCCCTTCTGTTCAGCACCCAACAGCAAACGCCCGCGTGCCTGGCCGTTCTCTCCGAGCTCGAAGTTGAGATCGACGCTGCCCTGGTCCTTTGCAAAGCTGCCGCTCACCCTGGCATTGCGATAGGCTATCGCCAATGGCTCGGCGTCCTGTTCGACCCGGATCAATCCGTTGCCGGGATTCAGCCTGAACAGCAGGTTGGGCTGTTGCGTCGCGCCGCTGAGCTTGAACTCGCCATGTACTACCCCCTCTATAACCGCCGGTCCCGGCATCAGCGGAGCAAGACGGGCAAAATCGAGCTCCTCCAGCCTACCCACCAGATCCAACCCTTGTGGCTCACTCCAACCCCCTTCACTGCAGAAGCGAACTTTCTCCTGCATCAGGCAGAGCAGTCCCGAGCGCAGCTTCGTCTGACCCAGCTGCAACTTGACCGGGTCTTGCAGCCGCCATTCACCCAGGTTCGGCTCGGTCAGTTTCAGGCGTGCCAGCTCACCCTGCCAGACGCCCTCATGCAAACCACCTTCGGCACTTAATTCGGCGCGGTAAGGTTCCCCCATCAGCTTCAGTTCGAAACGATGCGAAGACTCTGTTCCGGAGAGCTGCGCACTGACTTCTGAGATCTCGAATCCCTGACCCTCCACACCGGTCAGCTTAAGTTCCCCCTGGCCGCTGCCCTCCTGCCAATTCAGGTTGAGCTTGAACCGCTGGGAGAGCAGCGTTTGATAGCCAATCCCTGAACCTGCCAATTCGGCGGTGATGGCGGGTGATTGACGTGTGCCGACAAGCCGCCCCTTCCCGGCCAGCTCGCCCGACAGACCGGGCAGCAGCGCCGCCAGATCAGGTGCTGCGATATCGAAAGTGAGATCGAGCCGGTCATCAGCACGGCCATCGAGAAAAACCCGGTTGGGACCGGACGCAATTTTCAGCTGATCGGCCAGGAGCGTTCCACTCCGGTAATCGAGTCCACCACTGGCGCTGATCGCCTGCCCGCGCAGCTCACCCGCCAGTTCATGTATCAGCGTTTTCACACCGATCCCACCCGCCACCTGCTCATCCAGCGCACCGCTGACGTCGACCCGTCCATGGATGCGTCCAGGCCACTCTGGCAGATAGCCGCCCGGATTGATCTGTTCCGCCAGCAACTGAAGATTCCACTGGAGCTTCTCCTCCCAGCCGATGCTGCCGTTGACGCGCAGCACACCCTCCAGCGTGCGGATCAACAGTGGCTGCGGATGCAGCTCCTGCAGGTTGCCCTGGGCCGTCAGTTCGACTGACGCGGTCGGTATCCCTTCTCCACTAATCCCGGTATCCAGCCCGAGACGATAGTCGCTGGGCACCCCGCTCAGTGTCAGGCTACCGGCCGTGGCACTGACCATCGCTGCGCCTTGTAGCGGCCAGCTCAACCCAGGCCATTCGGCGCGCAGTTCGAAACCGGGCTCCAGCTGCGCCAGGTTCAATGCAGCGTGCACCCGCAGCTCGGTCGGCGCGTTCAGCTGCAGTTCCACTTTTGGTTCCAGCGCGGTTCCCTGCAGGTGTGCCACTGCCTGAACCGCGCCGACCTGCTCACCGGTCAGCGACTGATCGGCAGCGAGCTCAAGTGTCCCATCCAGCACATGCGGTTTGACTGGCGCCATGCTGAGTGCCCCTGTAAGTTGGACGCCACCCGCTTCGTAGTGCAGATCACGCAACATCAACCCCCGCTCATCGAAGTTAAGCGCGAGCGCCGCCCGTTGGATTGTCTGACGGTTCTCCCCCTGTTCGAACAGGAACCGCTCCACCAGCAGCTGATCGACCTGCAGCGCGATCGGCAGCATGATATCGGGAAGCTCGGGAGGAGTGGGTGGTGTCTCCTCTGCCGGTGGCAGCTGTAGCCGTACGTCGGAGAGTTGCAGCGCCGCAATATGCAGCTTGCGATCGAAAATCGCGGCAGGATGCCAGTACAGGATCAGCTGTTCCGCTGCAAATCGGTTATCCGCCAGCACAATACTCGGGCGATTCAACTCCAACCGCTCGCGCAGACTTCCCCGGCTGCTGGCGACACTGAACTGGATATCCAACGGGCGCAGCAGAACCGGTAGCTGGCTTATCAACCAGCTGCTGCCCGACTCGGTCAGCAGCAGCGTGACCAGCAACAGCGGAGGTATCACCGCCAGCATGCCGATGACCGCCAGCAGGCGCAGCAGAATCCGCAATACGCTCACAAATCCGCACCCAGACCGAAGTGGATACGCCAGTCGTCGGATGATTTATCGCTGGGAAAAGCCAGATCCAGACGCAGACGCCCGATGGGTGAATACCAGCGAACACCGGTCCCGTATCCCTGTTTCAACTCCAACTCCCTGGTATTGAGGGCATTCCCTATGTCGGCAAACGCGGCCAGCCACCAATCATCACCGGCGATGGGGTGTTCGTACTCGAGACTGCCGGTAAACAGATGACGCCCCCCCTCGGGGTCACCATCAGCATCTTTGGGACCCAGAGATTTGTACTCGTAACCCCGTACGCTGTTATCACCTCCGGCAAAGAAACGCAACGAAGCCGGCAGATTGCCAATCCCATCGCCCAATGTTGCGCCTAAACCGATACGGCCGGTGACTCTCCCCCCTTCACCAAAACGGTAGATCCCTTTAGCGCTGGCGCGCAGCTGAACGAAGGATGAGGTCGACAGCAACCCCTCGTAGGCGGCGCGCATCTCGGCACTGAGACGGTATCCTTTGCGGGTTCGCAGCGGATTGTCCGCTTTTATCCGCTCAAAATTGATACCCGGCATCAGCAGCAGTGCGGTGCTGCTGTCATCTCCTACATCCGACTGCTCATACAACAGCTCGATGAAGCGGGATTGTGTCCAGCGCTCGGACTGTAAGGTTTGCTTGGCTATCAGCGACGCACTGTCGCTGAGGATGCCGTCACTTGTTTCGTGCAACATGCGTGCACCCAGGCTGAAGTTCTCCCGGTGCGGATTCTCCCCGGGAATGATGTAGTCCGCAGTCAACCCGGACTCGACCGGAGAGAGGCGTAACTCAGATTCAAATCGGTGACCGCGCGGATTGATATAACGGTTGTTGTAGCCAAAGCTGGTGCGTGGTCCGGTATCAGTGGCAAATCCCACGCCGGCACGCCAGGCATGCCGCGCCGCCGGTGTCAGATCAATATCCACCGGTATCTGCCCATCAGCAGCCTGATCACGTCTGAGTTGCACCTCGACGTGCTGATAGTAACCGGCGTCACTCAGGTTTCTATCCAGCTCCTTCAGCGCGCGCGCCTCATACAGATCCCCCTCCTTGATATTCGCCAGGCGGTGAACGAAACCATCGAGCAGCGGCTGCTGGCTGAAACGCAGCTCGCCAAACCGGTAGCGCGGACCACTTTCCGCCGCGATCTCGATCTCCGCAGCCGCTTCCTCGGGATCGACACGCAGGGCCTTGTCGGTAAAAGTGAAATCGAGGTAACCCCGCTCCAGCGCAAAATCCTGCAGCTGGCGCTTGATCTCTTCGTACTGGCCATGATTGAGCGGCTCTCCTTCGGCCAGCGGTAACTTGGAGAGCAGCGGCTGCAGCGCCGGGTCACTCGCCGCCGCTCCTTTGACCACCACACTCCTGCGCGTTACCGTGACACGTTTACCCAGATCGATGGACAACTCCGCGTGCCAGCACGCGCCGCTGCGCTCCAGCTTTTTCTCAATTTGCGTACGGTAGTAGCCGAAAGCGCGCAACGCCGGATCGAGATCCTTTTCCGCCCGTTTGAAGAGCCGTTCGACACGCCAGGCGGGTGCGTCACAGGGCTCCGACAACAGCGCCAGGTGCGCGCGCAGATTCTCCAACAACGCCGTCTCCCCACCCGGAACTTTGAGGGTCACCTCGCTGTGGACAGGCCACGCCAGGAGTAACAGCAACAACAGCAACCCACGGTGCGGCAGAATGCTGTCCGTTCCGGCCAGGAAGAATATGCTGGTTGAGGCCGCGACTGCTCGACCAAGGAGTTTTGTCAAAGGATCCACTCTTAAATCTGACTTACAGGGGTTGATTTTACACGATCCAGGCACCTTCCACCGTTTATTCGATCCCTACAGCGCGTGAGGACAGCGGGGTCAGCCTGAGCTGAAATGATTGGTGTACACCTGTCATCTCCATCCAGACTATGATTTCCAGGAGGTAACGATCGGATGCTGACCCATCAGAGGAAACCAACATGCGACCATTAAACGGGGCCAACATTCTCCTCCTCCTTCGCAATAAAGGCGCAACAAACTGGGAAGAACTATGCGCCGGCCTGGGACTCAACCCCGAAAAGCCCGAACATGAGACCCTGATTCCGTCGCTCCTACGCAATCTCCACGAACTTCGCCAACTGGGTCTGGTCCAGTTTGCAGTGGATACTGCCGCACCTGACACTGTGGTTGGTGAAATCCGGCATACCCAACTCTGGAACCAGTTCCACCAAGCCCTTGGTGGTCAGCGACTAGTGGATCTCGCTACCCTGACTCCGAATACCCTGGTCATCCAGCCTTACTTCGGCCGACCAAAGGAACCTGTGGAACCGCTCGATGTCTTCGTGGTGATGCCCTTTCTCAAAGAACTGGAGCCGGTCTATAACGATCACATACAGAAGGTCGTTATGACTGAGTTACACCTCAGAGCAAAAAGAGGGGATGATTTCTTCAGCTCCCACGAAATCATCTCGGATGTTTGGGCTGGCATTAACGCAGCCAAGGTCATCATCGCTGATATCACGGGTCATAATGCCAATGTTTTTTACGAAATCGGGCTCGCCCACACCGTTGGCAAACCTGTGGTTCTGATCACCCGGAACCTTGCTGCAGTGCCCTTCGACGTGAATCATTTTCGGGTTATTTTCTACGAAAACACGAAACAGGGAATGCAGGATTTCGAACAGAAACTGACAAAAACGCTGCAGGAAACATTGGGATTAAGAGATGAACACGAAAAAAACGCTAGTGAATAAGCGCCCAATACGATAAGCAAGAATCTCTGCAACAAGTTGCCTTTCTGACAGCAACGCTACGACCAGATAACTTTGAGTGATACCTTTCTGCGCTTCGGTCAGCCGGCCGCAGACTCCAGGTAGCGTGGAAAACGTTTCAGCTGCGCCTCCACAATGGAGGCGAACACACTGCTGTCGTCGCCCGTATAGACCATGGAAGAGGCCAGTGTGCTGGCCAGAATAGCGTGCTTCACTTTCGCCGGAAGGCGCGCGATGCGCGCGCGGTAGCGCGCCTCCCGGCGAATCATGCGTGTCATGGAATGGAGCAGTGCATTGGCGTAGTCCGGCTGCCGGCAGAGCTCCGGGTGAGCCTCGAAGTAGTCGAAAAAACCGGTGTAGTTGCGATTGATTTCGCGGCTGATCCGATCGGACAGTTCGGTGTAGCTGAGCGTACCAGCCGCCTCGCGGTGGCGTTTCAGGATCGCCTCAGCCTCCTGCTCAGCCAGCAGATTGAGAATGGCGATGACGTCGGCAACATATTCCGCCTTGTGCTGCAGGAACTCATCGTCGCTCAGCATCAGATTGGCCAGAATCTCATAGGAGGATGAGATGACCCCGCACTTGTTGGCAGATGCGTCACGCATCACCACCACGCCGCGTTTCTGCAGTTCGCTGCGAGCCTCCGGGGTTATGAACGAGTTGGCGCCTTCCACGATGACCCAGGCAGTCGGCTCCCCGTCCGCGGAGAAAAAATGCTGCACATTGCTGGCGTCAATCGTCTCCGGTCGTCCCCCTGCGGGGATGAAGAGGTCTGTCTCAACGGTAAATGCCAACCGGTTATAGGCACGGTAGAAGTCGTCGTTGGAGATCCACAACTGCTCCAGCCCGTCAGCGGTCGCAAGCACCTTCTTGTAGAGCTTGCGCATCCCCTCATTGCGATTCTCTCTCCGGTAGAGAATATAACCGCCGGGATGCAACGCGGCAGGATCGTAGGCATCGAGATCCGCCTGGAGCAATAGTTTGTTCAATTCAGTGTGATCCAGACCTGACGGATCGTAGAGCGCGCCGGTGCCGTCGATGATCAGCTTGATCTGCACCTTGGGACAACGCGCCAACAGCAGACGCATGGCATTGCCGGCCACATCGCCGTTGGGACCGCCGGTGAGTTTTACGCTGAAGCTCTGGGTGTGCATATCGATGCCCAGTTCCCGCATGGTCACCTCGGCAAAGCGCACCACACCGATCGAGGTCACACCGAACTCTTTGTGATTTATGCCGATCTTTTTGCTGGAGATGATCCCCTTCCCCAGCACATAGCCGCGCTTAACCGCCTGTGCCGCGATCAGCTCGATCATCTCGTTGTACATGTTCTCGTCGGGGCCCAGCTCGATCGGCTCTTCCTGACCATAGTAGTCCACCACACGCGGATCGGCAGCTTTCCCCGCTCTGGTGACGTAGAGATCGAGGAACGCATTGATGAATCCAAATTGCAGCTTGTAGAGATGCTGGTTCAGCAGTGCCTTGCTGTCACCCGGGCTGGTGTTCAGAATGGCCACCAGTTTCGAGCCGCCTTCGTAGATATCCTTGTTCTTCAGGTGCTGGGTGTGGGCCAGAACATAGTTCTCCCGGAACAGCGTATTGGCGCTGGTGATGTAGTCGTCCCGCCCCTGGGTCATCAGGGTACGCCAGCCACCACGTGCGATATCCGAAAATCCGATGTGGTAGCCGGAGCCGTTTCTGCCGAGAAAAAAGGTGATTCTGAAGGGGCGGTCAGCTGGCAGGTCGGAGGTGAACTGTTCACCGAGTTCATCCAGGTAGGCGGGATCGAGACGAAAGGCCAGCGCATGTTTTTCCGCAATGAAGAAATTGCTCTTCAGCGTATATTTGATAAATGACAGTGCACAACGAAAGATGGTCCGCCGAAAACCATCCAGAAAACGCCTGCCGGTATCGTAATTCTCCACCAGCGTGCGCGTCTCCTGCAGCGTTTCGTTGTAGACCCGCTCGCGTTCGTCAGCCTGCGGATCGAAGCGGGCATAGAAAAGCTTGACCAGTTGCAGTGTGATGTCGGGATGGTTGTGGAAGGCGCGCATGATCCCTTCCAGGTCGAAAGTGTCAGGCCGGTTATGGGCCAGATTGGTGTGACAGAACCCGATCATTGCATCCACCAGACTCGCATCGGCACCACTGCATACGCCCGCCTGAACGAACAGTTCGTAGCTTACCGAATTGCTGGAGAGAATCTGGGTGTTGTAGAGCTCACGCTGCAGCAGCTTGAACACTTCCGAGTCGGTGGTGAGTTTACTGCCATCGACCATGCGAATATAGAAATTGGCCAGAAAATAGGGGTGAACACCGTCGTTGATCATCAACGAGTAAGCTCTGTGGACTTCGATATTCAACCGGTTGACCACCTCCATGACCTGCAGCAGAAATCCTTTGTACGGCGGGTTGCCAATGCCGAGCATCAGCCGGTACTCCTCCTTTCCCTCGCCGTCTGACAGCGGTTCGAGTTGCAGACCAACGCCGTCGCTGGCGCTGGTCTGCCAGTAGAGGTAGAGCAGACGCGCCACCCGCTTCACTGAGGAGACCCGCACGTACTCTTCATTATTGCGCCACAGCATCTGCAGCATTTCTGCTGCTGCCGTCGCTTCAATAGCTGCATCGAACCGTTTCAGTGCCTCCAGAATCCGGTCAGCGAGCTCTGCCGGAACCGGATTGTCGTTGTGCGGAACCACCTCCTGGTCCTGTAACGTGCCGTAATCGAAACGCAGCACTTCAAGCTGCTCGTTGGAATCCGGCAGCGGTGCCGTGGAGGTGGTCATCTCGGCATAGACGATATTTTTCATTCCCAAATCACGTAGTGCCTGATAGAGCGATCCGGGCGTACTGAGCTGCGCGATCATACTGCGCTCGGGCCGGTTGACCAGATTGAGAAAGCGGTAGTCGTCCAAGCGATGAAGATTGATCGCCAGCATCGTGAGCGCTTCCACATCATCTTGGTTGAAGCTGAAGAAGTAACGATGCATCTCCGCCTGCAGCCAGGCGAGATTCCCATCGAGCTGCCGCTGATCCGAGCCGATCTGCTTCTTTATCGCTTCCAGAACCGTTGCTTCGTTCATCATTCGCTTGTCCCTCTCCGGTTGAATCAGCTCGCCATTCGCCCGCTACAGTTGCTGCGGTATGCTTAGCCCATCACTCCGAACGGCTATCGATCAGGAATCAAATGGCCAGTCTGAAGGTGCGATCTCGTGGATGTTCGATAGAGAGAGCCAGATGGCGCTTGGGCTATTTAACGATGCTGGCAGTCTCATTGTGGTGGACGGGCGGGTGACAACCGGACCGATTCCAGCGGGAGTCGCCTTGCTCATCCCGCTGCAGCCGATCCGATCCATGCTATGCGGCGGTGAGACTCGCCAGACAGCTTTCCATGATATCCAGCCCTTCGTCGATCAGTTCATTGGAGCCGGTAATAGGCACCAGCACACGGATCGTGTTGCCATACATGCCGCAGGAGAGCAGGATCAAACCCCGTTCCGCAGCCGCCACGACCAACGCCTTGGTCAGATCCGGGTCCGGTGTTCGCGCTGAGTCGTTTTTAAACAACTCCATGGCCACCATCGACCCGAGCCCGCGCACGTCACCAATACAGCTGAAGCGTTGTGCCATCTGCCGCAGCCGACCTTGAAGACGCTCGCCCAACTCCAGGCTGCGCTGCAGAATCCTCTCGTCCTCGAACACATCGAGAACGGCGAGCGCCGCGGCACAACCGAGCGGACTCCCGGCATAGGTGCCGCCGAGCCCTCCCGGACCGACGCTGTCCATGATGTCGGCACGACCCACCACCGCTGAGATCGGAAAACCACCGGCAATGCTCTTGGCGAGTGTCGTCAGATCCGGCACCACACCACTGTGCTCCATCGCAAACACCTTGCCGGTACGGCCGGCGCCCGCCTGCACTTCATCCGCGATCAACAGAATGCCATGCTGATCACAGAGCGCGCGCAACTGGCGCAGAAACTCATTGGGTGCGACGTAAAACCCGCCCTCGCCCTGAACCGGTTCGATGATGATCGCGGCAACCCGCTCCGGCTCCACATCCGCTTTGAAAAGTGTCTGCAGTGCAGCCAGAGACTGTTCGCTGCTGATGCCGTGAACCGCTATCGGAAAAGGAACATGGTAGATCTCTGCGGGGAAGGGTCCGAATCCAACCTTGTAGGGGGCCACTTTGCCGGTGAGTCCCAGCGTCATCACGGTACGGCCGTGGTAGCCACCATTGAATGCGATAATCGCAGGGCGGCCAGTGTAGGCACGCGCAATCTTGACCGCATTCTCCACTGCCTCCGCGCCAGTGGTGAGAAACAGCGATTTTTTCGGCGCATCGCCCGGTGCCAACTGGTTGAGCCGCTCCGCCAACGCAACATACGGCTCATAGGGCATCACCTGGAAACAGGTGTGAGTATAACGCTCCATCTGCGCCTGCACCGCGGCCATCACCTTGGGGTGGCGGTGCCCGGTATTCAGTACGCCGATGCCACCGGCGAAATCGATATACCGCTTACCTTCGACATCCCAGATCTCCGCATTCTCGGCGTGATCGGCATAGAGGTTATGCATATTGGCAACTCCCCGGGCCACTGCCTGGTTGCGCCTGTGCAAAAGATCGGAATTTGTTGTCATGATACTGAGCCTTGGTCTGTTAGCTAGCGGGTGATAATTGAGACGGTCGTGCCGCTGGGGTCAGGCACCAATGCCGCCCACACAGAGATATTTGATCTCCAGGTAATCCTCCATTCCATACTTGGAGCCTTCCCGCCCGATACCCGATGATTTGACTCCGCCAAAAGGGGCAATCTCGGTGGAGATGATCCCTGCATTGATGCCCACCATGCCGTAGTCCAGCGCCTCAGCGACACGAAAGACCCGTGCCAGGTCGCGGCTGTAGAAGTAGGAGGCAAGTCCGAACTCGGTGTCGTTGGCCATCTGCACTGCCTCCGCCTCATCGGTAAAGCGGAATAATGGCGCCAGCGGGCCAAACGTCTCCTCCTTCGCCACCGCCATCTCCGGCGCCACGTCGGTCAGCACCGTAGGCTGGAAGAATGTACCACCCAGGCTATGCCGGCCACCTCCGGTCACCACCTTGGCCCCCTTGGCCAGCGCGTCAGAAATATGGGCCTCGACCTTCTCCACGGCTGCCTGGTTGATGAGCGGACCCTGGGCCACCCCGTCCTCCATCCCGTTCCCCACCTTGAGCCGCTGCTCCACCGCCGCTGCGAGTTTGCGGGCAAATTGGTCGTAGACCCCATCCTGCACCAGAAATCGGTTGACGCAGACGCAGGTCTGACCACTGTTGCGATATTTCGACGCCAGCGCCCCTTCGACAGCCGCATCGAGATCAGCGTCATCGAA
Source organism: Chromatiaceae bacterium (assembly GCA_024235215.1). Lineage (GTDB taxonomy): Bacteria > Pseudomonadota > Gammaproteobacteria > Chromatiales > Chromatiaceae > HKST-UBA178. Next base: position 144,604 of record JACKMU010000005.1, read on the forward strand.
TACGATAAACGGGGCATTGCCGCCCAGTTCAAGCGAGACCTTCTTGATGGTGCTGGCACATTGCTCCATCAATATACGGCCCACTTCGGTGGAGCCGGTAAAACTGAGTTTGCGTACGATTGGACTCGATGTCATCTCACCCCCGATGGCCCGGGAGTTGCCGGTTACCACGTTCAACACGCCGGCAGGAATCCCGGCGCGTTCGGCCAGTTCGCACAGCGCTAATGCCGAATAGGGGGTCTCCAACGCCGGCTTGACCACCATGGTACAGCCGGCTGCCAGCGCCGCGCCGGCTTTACGGGTAATCATCGCCGCCGGAAAGTTCCAGGGAGTGATCGCCACGCAGACTCCAATCGGCTGCTTGATCACGATGATGCGCTTGTCCGCCTGATGCTGCGGAATCACGTCACCGTAGATACGCTTGCTCTCCTCGGCAAACCATTCGATGAAAGAGGCTGCATAGGCGATCTCTCCACGCGATTCAGCCAGCGGCTTACCCTGTTCACTGGTCATGAGCAGTGCCAGATCCTCCTGATTCGCCATGATCAGGTCGAACCAGGTGCGCATCCTGGTGGAACGCTCCTTGGCAGTCAGAGCACGCCAACCCGGCAGTGCCGCCTGGGCCGCCTGCAGCGCCTGACGCGTCTCGTCAGCGCCGCAGTTCGGCACCGTGCCCAGCGTGCTGCCATCGGCCGGATTGGTCACCGCTGCGGTTGCGCCACTGTCTGCGTCGATCCAGTTACCATTGATGTAGCAGTGCTGACGAAACAACCGTTGGTCTTTCAATTTCTGCATGTCTGCAAACCCCTAACAATTCGAAGTGGAGGTGCTGCCGCAACCGCTGCCGGAGGAGAACAGCGCAGCAACAGCGCATTGTTCTGGCCGAATTGGCTGGCGAGGCCAGAGTCAACGATAAAGATACTGTATGGACGGATTAGCTTATCAAAGCTTAATATACTAAACAAGATTTTTGTTGCAGTTCAGCCACTGAGAGTTTACCGCGCAGTGCCACGCGTGACGCCAGAGAGTCTGAAAATAGCGGAATATCATCCACGTCGATAATGGATATATTGGCTTATTCTAAACTATGTGGCGTTGCTGAAGGTAGGTTCACCGGCAACTCGCAACCCCGGACTCCTTGACAAGGATAGTTTAATATGTCAAACATATCACCATTCCACCCTGTTGGGTTTCGAACAATAAACCAATAGGATGCCCGACGGGTCGCGACCGACCCGATGTACACCAGAAAGAGAAAAGCAGAGGGATTGCTTGTCCGCCGGAAAGGGGTACAGGCACTTTCCACCTGTAAAGCTGTTAATCCAGGGCCACGGACTCCGGACTGCACCGTGACCAGCACGCCATTCCGGGAGCTCAACCCGGCTGTGGGCCATTCCGACAACTAACTAAAGCGTGAGGAGTGCCGATGTCTGATTTACCTGTTGGAAAGACCAGCGCCGCCGAATATGCGGCTCTCAACCTGTACCACAGGATCTCCTACCTGCGTTCCGATACCTGGATCCGGCTCAGCCGCCTCATCGGTCGGCTGAGTGAAAAGCAGGCAGTGGGCAGCGACACGGCGTCGACCCTCGCCGATACCAGGACGGCAATGGCGACGTTGGAGAACATTGAAGACTACACCGCCTTTCCGTCGAAAGAGGATTTTCGACTGTTGTGGCGTCTGTTGGAAGATCAGGAATACAACCTGTTGGCACGCGCGGTCAACCGTATCGCGCGTGCGCTCTCAAGCGACGTCTACCGCAATCGGCAGATACAGCTGAGTCGGGGACAGATCGACGGCGAGGAGAAGGAGATAGAACAGGAGGTACTGGAACTTCATCTCGACTCCACGATGACCCAGACCCGGCCTTACTTCGAGCTGCTGGTGGTGGATGACCTGAGTGCGAAGGAGGAAGCGGTGATCCGCAGCTCCTTCCGCAGCGTCCAGCGATCGGAGGATGAGTTTGTCTACGACGTGATCGTGGTGCCGAGCTTCCAGGATGCCGTTACCGCCGTACTGATCAACCCCAATATTCAGGCATGCATCCTCCGCTCCGGTTTTCGTTACAAATCGAAGCGTGAGCTGGGCCTTTTTCAACGCTACCTTGAGGGAATGAACCCCACCGACATGGAGAACGTCACCTCCACCGACTTGAGTGTGATCCTGGGGAGGGTACTCGCCGAGCTGCGACCAGAGCTGGACCTCTATCTGATCACCAACATGGCGGTGGAGACCTATGCGGCGCAGGACAACGAGAGCTTCCGGCGTATCTTCTACCGGGAGACCGACTACGTGGAGCGCCATTTGAATATCATTCGTGGCATCAACCGGCGCTTCGAGACCCCGTTCTTCTCCGCGTTGAAGCGTTACAGCCGCCAGCCGATGGGCGTGTTCCATGCAATGCCGATCTCCCGCGCCAAGTCGCTCATGTGCTCGCACTGGATACGCGATATGCTCGAGTTCTACGGACTGAATATCTTCATGGCTGAAACCTCCGCCACCTCGGGTGGGCTCGACTCCCTGCTGCAGCCCACCGGCCCACTGAAAAAGGCGCAGGAGATGGCAGCCCGGGCTTTTGGAGCACGCAATACCTATTTCGTCACCAACGGCACCTCGACTGCGAACAAGATCGTGGTGCAGGCGCTGGTCAATCCGGGAGATATCGTGCTGGTCGATCGGGACTGCCACAAATCCCACCATTACGGCATGGTACTGGCGGGTGCCGAAGTTGCCTACCTGGACGCCTACCCGCTGCATCAGTACTCCATGTACGGTGGCGTGCCGCTGAAAGAGATCAAGCGCCTGTTGCTGCAGTACAAGGCCGATGGCCGGTTGCACAAGGTCAAGATGCTGCTGCTCACCAACTGCACCTTCGACGGCATCGTCTACGATGTGGAGCGGGTGATGGAGGAGTGTCTGGCGATCAAGCCTGACCTGGTCTTTTTGTGGGACGAGGCGTGGTTCGCGTTTGCCGCGTTCAACCCGGTCTACCGTACCCGTACGGCGATGTATTGTGCACGTAAACTGCGCCGCAAGTTCCGCGGCGAAGAGTATCGAAACCACTATGCCGCCTATCTGGAACAGACCCGCGCGCTGGATCCCGACGACATCGACGCCTGGCTCGGTGTTCGCATGATGCCCGATCCGGATCAGGCACGGGTCCGCACCTACGCAACCCATTCAACCCATAAGACACTGACGGCACTGCGGCAAGGCTCGATGATTCATATCTACGACCAGGATTTCCGGCAAAAAGTGGAGGCACCATTCCACGAGGCCTACATGACCCACACATCGACCTCACCCAACTACCAGATTCTCGCCTCGCTGGATCTGGGGCGTCGCCAGGTCGAGCTGGAGGGGTACGAGTTGGTCAACAAACAGGTGGAGACCGCACTGGTGCTGCGCGAACAGATCAAGAACCAACCGCTGCTGAGCAAATATTTCGACATCCTGGGCACCGAGGCGCTCATTCCCGAAGAGCATCGCCCCTCGGGCATCAAGAGTTTCTATGACCCCGAGGCGGGCTGGTGCCGGATGGAGGACGCCTGGATCTATGAGCGTGACGAATTCGTGGTCGACCCGACCCGGGTAACCATGTTTCTGGGTAAAACCGGCGTAGACGGCGATACCTTCAAGAACGAGTACCTGATGAATAAGTACGGTATTCAGATCAATAAGACCTCGCGCAACTCGGTGCTGTTTATGACCAACATCGGCACTTCGCGCAGCTCTATCGCCTATCTTATCGAGGGCCTGCTCGGCATTGCCCGTGAGCTGGAGTGGCAGCGTGAGGAGAACAGCGCGGCGGAGAACAAGATTCTGCAACGGCGCATCAAGTCGCTCACCCATGACCTGCCCCCACTGCCTGATTTCAGCCGGTTTCACCCCGCCTTCCACCGCTCGGTATCCGGCAGTACGCCCGAGGGAGATATCCGCACCGCGTACTTCATGGGCCAGAATGACAGCCTGTGCGAACATCTGCGCATCGACAACGGGGAGATGCAGCGCCAGATGAAAGAGGGCCGGGTGATGGTCTCCACCACCTTTGTCATCCCCTACCCGCCCGGCTTCCCGATCCTGGTCCCGGGACAGGTGATCAGCGATGAGATCCTGACCTTCATGCTGGCGCTGGATGTGAAGGAGATTCACGGCTACCGGCCCGTGCTTGGACTATCGGTCTTCTCTGAAAATGCACTCAGGGAGGTGAAAAATGCCGAGTCGGTCAGCGAAATCACCGAGATTGTCGAGGAGGAACAGCATAAGAAGGACAAAAACCTGAAGCAAAAACACAAATCCAAATCGTCGACAGCTGACGCTGCAAAGCAACCAGACGATTGAAATTACCGGCCATCCGGGTGCGCTGCGGACTGACACGCCTCTCATGTGTGAGCGCGTGCCGCTACGCCCCGCGAGTACACCATGGTGAATCTGCCGGTCGGAAAGTGGTGGCCAATCGGTGCAGCTGGGCGAGCACGGCGAACGGCACAACAGGCAGACTATGCATATTTCGACATTCCGGTGGTTGCTGGAAAGCCTCCTGTCAAAACTCGGTATCCGCCGGCAACCCGAGGCAGAGGAGCGCAGTCCGATCCGCCATCATCAACGCGAGGAGCAATCCACTATGAAAAGAAAATTACAAGGCATTTCCGATATCAGACGTTTTTTTCATCGTAATGAGCGCCCTATCTTCTTTATCAGTGCCACCAATTTCAATCTGCTGGGAATCGACGAGTGGGTGAAAAACTTTCACTATATCTGCTATGTCGATTGTTACGACGGTGCGCACCCGAACGTTTTCGTGCCAACCGAGATCGCCCACCCGGAATTCGAGAGCATAGAGGATATCAACAACTACCTGCTCGAACACAAAGAGGTGATCGACTACATACGCAGCTTTGGGGATAACCCGGTGGCCGTGTTCCTGATGTTCGATGAGCGGACCGAGGAGCTGTGTCAGGAGTTGGGGATCGAGATATGGTTCCCGCCGGCGAGCTTGCGCGCGCGTTGCGACAACAAGATGGAGACCGTGCGCATCGGCAACAAAGCCGGCGTGCCGAGCGCCCCCAATGCACTCTCCAAAGTCGATACCTGGGCCCATCTGCAGCAGATCTGCGACGCGCACAACCTCGGCCACGACGTGGTGATTCAGACTGCTTTCGGTGACTCCGGCCACACCACCTTCTTCATCTCCAGTGAAGCCGATTGGGACAAATACGCAGATCAGATCACTCCTGATCCCGAGGTGAAGATCATGAAACGTCTCAATTGCCGTGGATCGACCCTCGAAGCCTGTACCACCAGTCAGGGGACCATCGTCGGACCGTTGCTGACCGAAGTGGTCGGGGCCAAAGAGCTGACCCCCTACCGGGGAGGCTGGTGCGGCAACGAGATCTTTCCCGGCGCATTCACCCAGGAGATTCGAGACAAAGCCAGAGAGTATACCTTTCAGTTCGGCGAGCAGTTGCGCAAGGAGGGTTATCGCGGCTACTTCGACCTAGACTACCTGATCGATACCGACACCGGAGAGATCTATCTGGGGGAACTCAATCCCCGGGTGACCGGCGCCAGCTCCATGACCAACCATGCCGCTTTCGCACATGCCGATGCGCCGCTGTTCCTGTTCCATCTGCTGGAGTTCTCCGGTGCCGAGTTCGAGTTCGATGTCGAGGATCTGAATGCCCGCTGGTCGGACCCCGAGTACATCGACAGTTGGTGTCAGCTGGTGATCAAATACACCGAGGACAATGTCGATATCGTGACCGATGCGCCTCAATCCGGCATCTGGAGGATGGACAGCGACGGCAACGTCAAATACAACCGGTTCGACTACCACCGGCGTGCAGTGAGCAACGAACAGGAGGCTTTCTTCCTGCGTATCACCGGCGCGGATGACTACCGCTACGAAGGTGCGGATCTCGGGATTCTCATCCTGCGCGGACGCTCCATGACCAACGAGTTTGTGCTCAATCAGCGCGCACGCAACTGGATCAAGGGGATCACCTCCTACTATCAGGCGAAGCCTATTCCCACCGCGACTCCAGTACCGGAAGCGGGTGCTTTCAAGATTCTGTAACCGGGAGGCATCACCCTGGTGCCATCTTCCGCTCCGATGGTTGCCTCTGTTCCAAGCAGGGGCAACCATCGGGGTCGGAACCTATCTGCCCCCTCGGCGCGTTATTCTTTCAAGGTAGCTACGTATGGAACGAATCATCCAAGCCATCTCGGAGCCGCTGCCCGGGGATAAATGGCAGACGCTGTTTCGGCAACACTGGGCGGCCTACCGGCGCTGGTTCCTGAGTGAAGGGGCAGCTGCACGTCCGCTCTATCTCAGTTCTTATCGTGCGCTGCAGCAGCACATGCCGGAACTGATACCCACCTATGAAAAGCTTGTGGAGCTGGCGGGCGGGAGCGATCTGGCCGCCCGGTTCCTGACACTTTACCGCCCACCGGCCTATCTGCGCGGCTGCTCCCAGGCCATCTGGGCCGGACCACCCGCGCTGTTGATACGCAATTACGACTATAGCCCGCAACTGTTCGAAGGTACCGTGCTACACACTGCCTGGAATGGACGTCTGGTAGTCGGCACTGGCGACTGTCTGTGGGGACTGGTGGATGGAATCAACGAGGACGGGCTCGCCATCTCCCTCAGTTTTGGCGGGCGCCGCGTGGTTGGTAGGGGATTCGGCGTACCGCTGTTGCTACGCTATATTCTGGAGTTCTGTACCACCACCAAAGAGGCGGTTGAGGCGCTCTCGCGTATTCCGACACACATGTCCTACAACCTGACCATCCTGGATCGCAACGGTATCTATAAAACTGTTTTTATCGCACCCGACCGCCAGCCCGAGATACAGGATATCGCCATCACTACGAACCATCAGCACGAGGTGGAGTGGCACCAGCATGCCCGTGCAACCGGCACACTCGAACGCGAACAGGCGCTCCGGCAATATATCGAGCGATATGGCAGCGACGCTCACCGAATGATTCGTTCATTTCTCCGTCCCCCGCTGCACTCCGACGCCTATCGGCGGGGATTCGGCACCCTTTATACCGCAGTGTTCCGCCCGCACAGCCTGGAAATGGAGTATCTCTGGCCGCATGACTCCTGGCATTTTCCACTGCATCACTTTATCGAAGGGTTCCGCAGCGTGGAGTTTCCGCATGTACCGGATATGTTGGAGTTGCTGCATTGAACCTGGAAACTTCAGTAAGACGCAGTGCACCAGACGTTTTCCGCGGCGCATGGCTGCATTGTAACCTATCGGAACTGAATAACTATTCCGACCCTCATCCACTAACCCGCATACGCTGGGTTAGGCTGCAGTACTACTTGGAGATGCCGGGAACAGCACCATACTCTCCCACGAAACCGGCCGTCGCGTTCAGTGATGTGAGTGCTTCAGCATCCAGCTCTTGCGGGCTCTTCTGTTGCCCTTTCAAGCCGGCGACCGAGCCACGATGAGGTTTGGTGAGTGGCCCAAGACTCTGCAGGTAGGCCTCAGATCTTTCGTTGCGCTGGTAGACGGGAAACTCTACGGGGCGATCACGGAAACTTTTTAACGGTTGGCCCAGACTGCGAATTCCCACGGCTCGTTCTCTCCGTACCCTGCCCAGATTGATCTCAACCGGGATAGTCTCCTCTCCTCCGCCCGCCTGGTGTATGATATAACCTGCCGGACCGACAATGATGGATGAACCCACCCCACCATCCCCTACCCCGTTGATGTCGAAAAAGTAGCATTGATTGGTTACCGCTGTCGCACGTGCAATGGAGAGTTCGACATCACGGTCGATCGTATCCGTCATGGTGGGATGAAGAATCACTTCGGCACCCATGGAGACCAACGTGCGCGAGGTCTCCGGAAACCACATGTCATAACAGATAGAAACTCCAAAACGGCCGATCTCCGGTACATCGAACACGATAAATTCGGTGCCGGATGCGACATGGTTCTCGTACGGCTGGAAGGGAAACATCTTACGGTAACGGCTGATTACATTTCCGTCGGGATCGATGACTGGTGCCGTGTTGTAGATGCGGTCGCCGGCATCTTCGAATAAGGAACCGGGAAGCAGCCAGATCTTGTGCTTTGCGGCCATCTCGCGAAAGGCATCCTCAGCCGGGCCTGGCAGTGTCTGCGCGTGCCCCGGCAGCGGACCAAACGCGGCCAATTCACTGAACATGACCATCTGCACCCACGGAAACCGGGTCATCGTGATATCCAGCTTGTGCGCCATTGCGGTGATATTTTCGTGGGAGGCGGAAACTCGCATCTGGATGCCGGCAATGGCGAATGGTGTCATAACTATCTACTCCTGACTCGATTGAGGGTTCACAACTGAATTGTTCGGGTCGAATACCTTACTTTTCCCCGTGAAAGTTTCGTTTGGCTGTCTCTCCTTTATACCGGTACATCCAAAGCACCAGAAATGGATGCTGTCTCACTGCCGACTGGACCAAAAGAGCGGCAACTGATCCACGTCCGGTGGTTAGCAAATAAAGCTGACGTCTTTATTGCGGTGCCCTGGATGCTTGTCTATCGCAACAAGTGAGCCAGCGCCACCTCCCTGGCGCAGTCTCACTGTTTCAATCATCTTTCCGTCCGTACCGCAGCTGCTGATCCGGTAGCGCCGGCGTATGCGGGGTGCTAATCAAGCACCAACACCGCCATGGTCGCGTGATGTATCACCTTGTTGCAGTTGGAACCGAGCGTGAAGTAACGGCGGGGTCTGCCCCGACGGCTCATGATGATCAGGTCGCATTGAGTCTCTTCCGCAATATCGAGAATCTGTTCGGAGATCGAGCCGACTGCGACAATCGTCTGCCGCTTGACATCCTCGGGGATATGTTCTGCGACAAACTTGTGCAGCTCCTTGTCCACCTTCTCCCGCGCCTTCTGTTCGAAATCGACTGGAAAATAACTCTCGACGATCGCATAGTCGAAGCTCGGCAGGACCGTCATCAGATGCAGCCTCGCACCGGTGGTCTTGGCCAGTTCGACGCCCGTTTTCACCGGATTCCTCCAGGTCGCCTCATCGCCCAGATTGATCGGTATCAGAATATCCTTGAACATCTTTGCCCTCCGTCAAGTTTTGGTTGCAGCAGCTTCGGCAGCCTCGAACGCCGTTTGCCGTTTACGTTGCATGGCATAGATTAACCCCAACAACAGCAAGGCCGGTATAAACATCAGCTCCTTAGGAGGTTGGCCGGATGGCGCACGCACCACCAGTATCTGCTGATCCCAGTCGAAACCAGCCTGCTGGGAAGGAGAGCCGAAATCGACATTGTCAACCACGACCTTGCCGTCCCGCTCCACGATAGCCAGCCCCGCCGCCTGCAACCTCTCCTCCCCGGAAGCACCCTCGGCGATCGGCAGCATGGCGGTAAACTCGCGCGGCTGGCCCACCGAATCAACGCCAAGCACCCGCAGGCGCAACTTGTCGCCAGGCTCCATCTGTCCGACAATTTCGGTGAGACGTGCCGGTTCTATATCTTCATAAGGCGGTATCACCATATCCATCCAGAATCCCGGGCGGAACAGGGTGAACGCGATCAACAGCAGCAGTACCGATTCCCAGAGGTAGCTTCGGGCGATGAAAAAGCCTTGCGAGGCGGCAGCGAAAATCAACATCGCGACGGTGGCGATCACGAATATGAACATGCCGTGAGCGAAGTCGACGTTGATCAACAGCAGATCGGTATTGAAGATGAACAGGAACGGTAGCACGGCGGTTCGCATGCTGTAGAAGAACGCCACGAAGCCGGTCCGGATCGGGTCACCACCGGATATTGCAGCGGCCGCAAAGGATGCCAGACCCACAGGAGGCGTCACGTCCGCCATGATGCCGAAATAGAAGACGAACATGTGCACCGCGATCAGTGGGACGATCAGGCCATTGTCGGTACCGAGCTGCACGATCACCGGTGCCAGCAGCGAGGAGACGACAATGTAGTTGGCGGTGGTGGGCAGTCCCATGCCCAGGATCAGGCTGAGCACCGCCGTGAGGATCAGAATCAGCATGATGTTGCCGAACGAAAGCGCCTCGACCATATCGGCAAGCACTGCACCCACCCCGGTTTGGGAGACTGCACCAACGATGATGCCGGCGGTGGAGGTGGCGATACCAATGCCGATCATGTTGCGGGCACCACTGATCAACCCGTCGATGAAATCGCGAAAACCCAGTCCCATCTCTGCGCCGATGTTGCCACTTCCGCGGAACATCGCCTTGAGCGGACGCTGGGTGATGAGGATGAAGATCATCAGCATCGAAGCCCAGAACGCCGACAGTCCGGGCGAAAGCCGCTCGACCATCAGACACCAGACCAGGACCACCACCGGCAGGAGGTAGTGGAGACCGGATTTGACTGTCGGACCTGGCGCCGGAAGCACGGTGACGGGAGCATCAGGGTCGTCCAACTCCAGTTCCGGGTACCTTGATCCGAAGTATGCAAGGGCGATATAGACCACAGCCAAGATGGCGGAGATGATCCAGGCCGCCGCGTTCCCGAATGCGGGCTTTATCCAGCCCACGCCGTAGTAGACCGCCATGGCGATCACCCCGGTGAGAATGAAACCGAACAGGATGCCCAGCAGACGCTGCACCCAAGGCTTGGGTTCCACGGCCCGGGGCAGGCCCTTCATGTTCGCCTTCATCGCTTCAAGGTGAACGATGTAGACCAGTGCGATATAGGAGATGGTTGCCGGCAGGATGGCGGTTTTGATCACATCCACATAAGAGATGCCGACATATTCCACCATCAGAAAAGCCGCTGCACCCATCACCGGAGGCATGATCTGGCCATTCACGCTGGAACCCACCTCGACCGCACCTGCCTTTTCTGAGGTGAAGCCGACCCGCTTCATCAACGGTATGGTGAAGGTACCGGTGGTGACCACATTGGCGATACTGGAACCTGAGATCAGCCCGGTCATCGCCGAGGAGACGACTGCGGCCTTGGCCGGGCCACCGCGCAGATGGCCCATCAACGAAAAGGCCACTTTGATGAAGTAGTTGCCGGCACCCGCCTTGTCCAGCAGCGCGCCAAACAGAACGAACAGAAAGACGAAGCTGGTGGAGACACCGAGGGCGATGCCGAACACACCTTCGGTGGAGATCCACTGATGGTTGGCTACCGAAGGGAGGGTTGCGCCCTTATGCGCAATGATCGCTGGCATGTAAGGCCCGGCGAAGGTGTAGATCAGGAACACCGACGCGACGATCATCAGTGGTGGACCCAGTGCCCTGCGGGTCGCTTCCAGCAGCAGCAGCATGCCAACACAAGCGACCACGATGTCCATGGTAATCGGTGCCGCCGGGCGTTCCGCGAGCTGTTCGTAGAACAGGTAGAGGTAGCCGGTGCAGAAGGCCGCGACGATAGCCAACACCCAGTCCTGAACCGGAATGTAGTCGCGCGGAGAATTCTTGCCCGGCGGATACGCGAGGTAGGCGAGAAAGATCGCGAATGCCAGATGGATCGAACGGGTCTCGGTGTCGTTGAACACGCCGAAACCAACCGTGAACGGCAACGGTGAGGCGATCCATAGCTGGAACAGGGACCAGATGGCGGCGGTCGTCAGAATAATTTTGCCCGCGATTCCGGCCGGGGTGCGCGCGCCGGTATCGGCCTGTGCCACCATGTCCTGAAGTTCGGCAGCCTTGTCTTTCTCTGGCTGACCGTTTGTCTTTTCTGTTGTCATTGCTCCCCCTTTTCCACCCAGTCAGTGATCTCGATAGAGGTAATTTTTCCAATCATTTGGTGATCAACCCCTGTTCCAGAAAATAACGACGCGCACCTTCGTGCAGTGGCACCGAAAGGCCTTCGCTGATCATCCGCTCTTTTTGCAGCAGGCTGAAAGCAGGGTGCATCGATTTGAAGGTTTCCAGATTATCGAAGACAGTTTTTACTACCGTATAAACCAGATCATCGTCCAGTTTGCTCGAAGCGACGAGGGTGGCATTGACCCCGAAGGTCTTTACCGGGTCCGGGTTCGCCTCATAGATCCCGCCTGGAATGGTGCTGTGGACGTAAAAAGGATATTCATCGACCAGTCGATCAATCTCGGGCCCGCTCACCTCCACGATTTTGGCCTTGCACAATGAAGTGGCCTTGGCTACCGAAGGGTTGGGGTGGCCGACGGTATAGACCATCGCCTGCACGCGGTCATGGCAGAGCGCCATCGACTGCTGCCAGGCCGGCAGTTCGTTGGCCAGCGAAAAGATATGCTTGTCCCAGCCTTTGGCCTGCATCACCACCTCCATGGTGGCCCGTTGGCCGGAGCCTGGATTACCGATATTGACCCGTTTTCCGACGAGATCGTCCAGACCTTGAATATTGGAATCACGCCGCGCCACCAGTGTGAACGGTTCAGGGTGCACGGAGAAGAGCGCCCGCAACTCCTTGTCCGGAGTCGGGTCCTGAAACAGCTTCGACCCATTTGCAGCGTAGTACTGGGTATCGGACTGGACTACTCCAAGCGAGAGTGCGCCGCTGCGGACATCGTTCAGATTGCTGACCGACCCGTTGGAAATGTGTGACTTGCAGGTCACTCCATGCGCATCGCTCGACTTGTTCACCAGCCGGCAGATGTCCCTCCCGACCTGGTAGTAAACTCCGGCCTGGCTGCCTGTACCAATGGTGATCTCGGCTGCGTTGGCGATTGCCCATCCATTCAGCAGAAAAACTCCAGCCAACAATACCTTAATATTCATAGGACTCCTCCAACCGTGAATATCTCTTTTTATTAGCTTAAGTCGAATAAACAGACCGGCCAGCGGCCGGTCTGTTTTCTTGAGTAGAGCTTACATCCAGCCCTTCTCTTTGTAGTACTTGACTGCGCCATCATGCAGTGGGGCGGTCAGACCATCCTTGAGCATGTTTGCCTCCTGCAGGTTCTCAAATGCAGGATGCAGTTTCTTGAACCGGCCGAAGTTGTCGAAAACGGCCTTGACTACCTGATAGATGGTCTCTTCATCAGAAGCGGTTGAGGAGACGAAGGTCGCCACCACACCAAACGACTCAACGTCCGCATCCGTGCCCTTGTATGTGCCACCTTTGACGCTTGCCTTCGCGTAATAAGAATGGGCCGCCACCAAATCATCGATCTCCTTACCGGTCACAGGCACGACGATGGAGTCACATGAAGAGGAGGCTTCCTGGATCGAGCCACTGGGGTGACCCACCACATAGACCATGGCGTCGATCTTGTTGTCGCACAGCGCCTGGGCTTGCTCGGCCGCCTTGAGCTCGGAGGCGAGCTGGAAGTTCGCGCTCGTCCAACCCTTCGCCGCCATCACCGCATCCATGGTGGCGCGCTGCCCGGAACCCGGGTTGCCAATATTCACCCGCTTGCCCTGCAGATCATCGAAGCTTTTGATGCCGGAATCGGCACGGGCGACCACAGTGAACACCTCGGGATGCACACCGAAAACCGCACGCAGCTCCTGCCAGGGCCCCTGCTCCTTGAATGCCCCTTCACCATGGTAAGCGTTGTACTGCTGATCGGATTGGGCAACACCCATGTTCTGGTCACCAGCTTTGATCGCATTGAGATTGGCTACGGAACCACCGGTGGAAGGCGCCGTGCATTTGATGCCCGTCTTTGCCGTGTCACGATTGACCAACCGGCAGATCGACTGTCCAACCACATAGTAGACACCCGTCTGGCCACCGGTCCCAATGGTGACATACTTGTCTTCCGCAGCCACCGTGGCGGACAGGCCGCAAAGCGCCAGCGAAGCGATAATGGGGATGATGCGTGATTTCATAACGAAACACTCCTCTTGCTCTCTAAGTTGCTAAGATTCAAAACAGGCGGCACCGCACTGCTGCGCCGTGTCCTGTTCACAGGTTACCGCCACGACGGAACAGCGATAATTTCAGTACCACCGGAACCTGGCCGAAAAATCGGTAAGTGGTTCACGTCTGAACTACCCACTGCGTGATACCGGACCATCTCATCTCCGACTGCCTGTTTTGCAGGTGGGTTGGTGGCATGTTGTTTCCATCTTCTGAACAACAGCCGCTTACGGTGATCAAATGATACGTCTGTAACATCGGCAGGCCATTGTCAGCACAGAATACTCAGCATCGTGTGACGATGGCCTGGTTGATTTTGACGGGACCGCTTGGAGGCTGGTGTAACTGTTTTTCTCCGGTCCCGCAGGATCAACTTCTCGTAGAGCGACGGATTAAATCTAGCATAGTTTATTATATTGAACAATGGAATTTTATGAATCACGCAACGGTGCAAGTGAGGTGTCCGATACAACTGCAGCGGCTTGTATACTGACCCTGCCCTATTTTTTATCTATATTGAAAAATATAAAGATTTACTAATCTTTTTGCGCCTGAGCCTGCTGTGTATAACGTAGACTGCAACGGCTGACTAGTTTAATATGCCAAACATACAGATAACGCTGTGCCACCGTGGAATACAACTACAGGTTTGGTAATGGATGTTGGATCTCGTTTAAAAGAAGCTCGAAAAAAGCGTGGCTTCTCGCAAAGAAAACTCGCGCAGGAGGCCGATGTCAGCAATGGCACCATTTCGTTGATCGAGCAGAACAAGATCAGCCCCTCGGTAGCCCTGTTGAAACGCTTGCTGGAAGGACTCTCCATGTCATTGGGTGAGTTTTTCAATGAGGACAAGTATCCTAAGGAGAAACAGTTTTTTCATGCGGACGAACTGACCGAACACACGTTCGGCAGTATCAGATTCCTCCAGGTTGGTGGTGATCTGCATGATCGTCGATTACAGATTTTGCGAGAGCACTACCCGCCTCACAGCGATACCGGTGAACTGATGCTGGTCCATAACGGGGAAGAGGGGGGTATCGTGCTGCGAGGTGAAATCGAGGTGACGGTCGGTGATGAGATCCAACTGCTGCGTGCGGGGGACGCCTACTACTTCGAAAGCAACAAACCTCACCGCTTCCGCAACCCCGGCGATGATGACTGCGAGATCTTCAGCGTCTGTACACCCCCCAATTTCTAGGAGGCTGTCGGATTTATCCGCTTGAAGCGAAAACTTCCGTATGACAGAGACGTCAAAACACCCACTCCGAGGCTGAAGTCCCGCTTAAAACTTCGGAACGGCTCGGTTGGCGATTCCGGCTCCGGTGCAACGACCTTACAGCGCGGCATCTTCTGCAAGTTGTCTTCCGTGGATGGGTCGGCGATGTCTCGGATATACCAGTCTTCTTCGTGATTGACACTTGGTAACCCGACAGGTTGATCAAGCGATCGACGGTTAGACGGTGCACGGTTACGGGCGGTATGTGTAACCGTATTGTTTCGGCTTCAAGGATTGTCTGTTTTACATCGACTTCGAACTGCACTTCCAGATAATCTTTGTATGCTGGTGTCTCTTTGTCGTCTCACGCAACGTGTCATAGAGCGCTTTCCGTTGCTCCTCAGTCACTCCTCCACCCAACACCGAAATCACTTTATCGATCGATCCGTCGATTGTAGCGCTGATCCAATCGGTATCGATACCATCACGGAGATCCTGTTCTTTTTCTCAGTCGGTTGAGCAAACTTAGCTGGTCAATGGTGTACTCTTTGGGTTCGTCATCGGAATCCGGTGTCATGCAATGGGGACTGAACGGGAAATGTTTGACGAGTTTATTGTGCGCAAACCGATATTGCGTGGAGCCTTCTATCAATTCGATTACGTGATCCGACGCGTAGATCCCCTCTTCCACGTTTCAATGTGTTCGTCGGGTTCTCGATCGAGAGCGAACTCATTTGTCATGAGAATGCTTTTCCAGTTCTCTGCACCATACAAAATCCGTGTAACCCTATTCAATGAATTCATTTCAACGTCACGTGAATAGACGCGCGTAAAAACCACGAAGTGTTTGAACAGGAAAATGTTGCCAGCCAAAAACATCCGTTCATCCTCGATAAAGAAGGACTGCTTCTCTAGGAGCCTGTCTGACTTAACACTGTTTGGCTGCAAATCCCCGGATGACGATCAACTCAGCTTATCGACCTCGTTAAATAGGCCCACTATTCGCCTCGTTCGATAAACTGATTTGATTCGCCCCCGGTGATTTTCGCTTCAAACGGATAAGTCAGACAGGCTCCTAGTAACAAACCATGTTTCGTCTGGTAGAACGGATCCCAACGCTTTGTTGTCAAATCAAGCCGCGCCAATGCGTCGATGCCAAAATCAGCCGCTAACTCGCCGCTGAACTACCTTCTTGCGCAACAGCGCATTCGCTATCGCAGTAGCAGACAAAAGTAACCTTTTAAGACCCAACAACGCAGCCAAAGCTGCGGCCAAGCTCCGCGGGAAAAATCCTGCCTATTGTGCTGATCGTAAACGCATCGCATCAGCGATGGGTGACTCAAGTCTTAAACTTGATTTTCAGCGCGCTGGCAGTGGTCTCTTGTCCCGATTGGCTTTTCAACGTATACCGTGTCGTTGCCAACAGCGTGTCTTAAACTTGAATTGTTGCAACGGTTTCGCGCGGCACCATCTCCTCGTCATCCGCCTCATCGTCGGCCTCCCCGCTATCCGCTTCATCTTGCCCATCATCTTTTTTCTTAACGCTCTTTTTACCCGGTATCACCGGGTCCGTCCGGCACCAGGAGCAGAAAGTGATCTCCGTCCAAGATCGCCAACGCCTCGTGCCTTGACAGCAAGGCGATCTCTTTTTGAATATGGTGGCTGAGCAGATATTTGATCAGCAAAGTATCGACACGGCGATGAAAGAAACCATCCGCGGTTGCGATGACGAAATCGTTATCGTCAAGAGGAAAGTCGGGTGCGGCCTCCAGACTCCCCCGCTCCGTAACATAACCGGTCTGGTAATCCGGTAAACTAAGATTACAGTGAGTTATGGGTCAGGATGAACGTCACAACTAAACCACGCCATCAACCCGAACGCCCACGGTATTGTTATTTCACAAGGCAACTTTCGGTAAATCAACACCGGCACTTCGAATACCACGACCCGTCGGCGAAAAACCATGCGATTTCAAACGCTGCTGCGGGTGCAGCACAAGGGACGTCGTGGTTAAATTTCGCTGCTCGCGACAGCGGCTGCCTGGAACGGAATTCCATAATGTGGGTATGGTACGTACCAGACTTCCGAGAGAACGAACCGAAGTCTGTTTCACCTTTCGCTAATAGTATTTTTTCTTGCAGCCGTATTACAAAGTTGTTGCGCTAAAATTTTCATTGGGTGCATAATTCGCGGCGAGGATCGGTCCTAGTCACTGCAGATGGGCTTTATAAATAATAACTAGCTGACAGGACTAGCGATTCTTGGTCATTCCCCGGTTTCTCTGCAGCGCTTGCACGCAGAGTGTTTTTATCTTGTTTAGAGACCCCCTAACCTATGGATACTATTTTTGCGTTGGCGGTGGCTGCCGTTATCATCGTACTAATATTCGACTACACCAACGGCTTCCATGACGCTTCCAACATTATCGCCACGGTCATCGCCTCACGTGCGATGACACCGGTTCAGGCGGTAATCATCGTGGCCACGTTCGAGTTTCTCGGACCCATTCTCGGTGGTACCGCGGTAGCCAACACCATCGGCAAATTTGTCAATATCAGTGATCTGGAAGCGCTCCCGTCCATTGGTATATTGCTGTGCGGTATTTTCGGCGCCATCTTCTGGAATCTGGCCACCTGGTGGTTCGGCATCCCCTCCTCCTCGTCGCATGCGCTGGTCGGCGGGCTGGCCGGAGCGGTGGTCGTGGCGGTAGGTGCGGATCACGTGGTCTGGGGTTTTCAGGAGCTGGGGCAGGGGCACTTGACCGGCGTCACCAAGGTGTTGTTGTCGTTGGTCCTCTCTCCCATCATCGGCTTTTGGGCCGGCTTCATCATTCACCGGCTGATGGGATTTTTCCTGCGTGCAGCCAAACCGATCGTCAACAAGTATCTACGCCAGGTACAGTTCATCACCT
The DNA here is from genome assembly GCA_024235215.1 of Chromatiaceae bacterium. Lineage (GTDB taxonomy): Bacteria > Pseudomonadota > Gammaproteobacteria > Chromatiales > Chromatiaceae > HKST-UBA178. The sequence goes on from JACKMU010000005.1 coordinate 162,540, forward strand.
CGGCCGGGCTCGCCTTCTCTCACGGCGCCAACGACGCACAGAAGAGTATGGGCATCATTACGCTGGCGCTGCTCCTCGGAGGATTCATCCCGGAGTTCAAGGTGCCCTTCTGGGTCGTGCTCTCCTGCGCACTCGCCATCACACTGGGAATACTCTCCGGCGGCTGGCGCATCGTGCGCACGGTTGGCTTCGGCATCTACAAGGTGCGTCCTTTGCACGCCTTCGATGCGCAACTGACTTCCGCCTCGGTGATTTTAAGTGCGTCCATGATTGGTGCCCCGGTATCCACTACCCACGTGGTCAGCTCCTCAATCATGGGGATAGGCTCCTCTGAGCGGCCCAAAGCGGTGCGCTGGGCCAAAGCCAAGGAGATTGTCAGCACCTGGCTCATCACCATCCCAGGTGCTGCAACCGTGTCCATCGTGGCTTACCTGATCATCAATCTCTTTTTCGGGTTGACCTAAGCCTTTCGCCACGGCATCGATCCCTGGCTGACAGTAACAATGTTTAATATATTACGGAGAAAATAGAAATGAGTGGCAATTCAAATACAGTGGTTGGGAAACTGGTTGATCGGGTATTTCCACGCATGCCGGACTTCTACGGACTGATGAACGAGCAGTGTGACGTATTGGTGGAAGCCATGGAAGCGCTGATCGAGTTTATGGAGAGTGGCAGCACAGAAAAGGGAGAACTGGTTCGTCAGATCGAAAAACGGGGAGATGTACTCAAAGCACGTAACATCGACGTCCTGAACAGTGCCTTTGCGACACCCATGGACCGGGAGGATATCTACCGGGCCATCATCGCTCTGGACTTGGGTATGAACTACGCCAAAACCACCATACGGGAAATGGAAGTGATGCAACTCGGACCGGACAAGTTCATGCTGGAGATGGCTGTCGAATTCAAGGCTGCCGCAATGTCTCTGCAGCAAGGTTTCCAGAAACTGACGGAAAACCCGGCCCAGGCGGAAGAGAACGCCAAAGCCGCGCTCAAATGTGAGCGGAATGTCGAAAAGATCTACCGGCGCGCGCTTGCCGATCTGTTCAACGTGGATGAGATGGTACAAAAGCTACAGACTGCCGAGCCGGGTTCAAGAGCCCAGGCGATGCTAAAAGTTGTCGACATGTTCAAGCATCGCGAACTCTACCGGCATCTCTCCAACTGCGCGGACCGGCTCGCAGAAGCAGCCGACCGGCTGCATGATATCGTTGTGAAAATCTCATGATCGACAGACCATCTAGTTGAGAAACTAAACAGAAGCTATTCATATCCCGGTTAAAGCGGCTGAAAGCATATGGCAATTGACTCAGGAACAACCAAGCATGGCATTTGCTTGGTGACCTGAGTCCTTGTCATAGACCGCGCTGAAACCAGCGGGCCATCTCTACCAATCGCTGAATCAAAATCAGAGAGATCCACCATGACACAACCCAACGCAGAGTTAGAAGAGGGTCTACATGACACCCCGAACGATGAGTCGGATATTCACTCCGAACTGTGCGAACAGATCAAAGGGCGTGAAAAAGAGATACTCAAGCTCATCCGCTACCAGGATTATATGGCCATCATCACACCGCTGCAGGAGGAGTTGGTCAAGCTGCAGGAGTGGGTGAAAGAGCATGGCTTGAAGGTGATGGTGATCTTCGAGGGGCGAGATGCGGCAGGCAAGGGTGGCACGATAAAGCGCTTCATGGAGTTTCTGAATCCGCGTATCTGTCGCGTCGTGGCGCTGGACAAGCCAAACGAACGAGAGATCGGGCAGTGGTATTTTCAGCGCTACATCCCCCACCTGCCGAGCGCCGGCGAGATCACCTTCTTCGACCGCAGTTGGTACAACCGGGCGGTCGTGGAGCGCGTCATGGGGTTCTGCACCGAAGAGCAGGTGCAGGAGTTCTACCAAACCGTTCCGGCATTCGAGAGCATGCTGGTACGTTCAGGTATCCAGATCTACAAATTCTGGTTCTCTGTCAGCCGTGACGCACAGGAGAAGCGTTTTGTCTCACGCGAGAGCGATCTGCGTAAAACCTGGAAACTGAGCCCGGTAGACACACAGTCGCGTGACAAATGGGATGATTTTACCTTCGCGAAAGAGGTGATGTTCCGTTACTCCTCGATTCCGGAGGCACCCTGGACGATTATCAAATCGGACAACAAGAAGCAGGCACGGATCAACAGCATGCGCTACTTTCTCAGTCAGTTCGATTATGAGGGGAAGAGCGCGGAGTTATTGCACTACGATCCGCTCATCATCCGTACCGTCGAAGAAGAGATGGGGAACGATTGATACACTGGCGTGCTGCGCTCGGCGACGGGAGATTACCACTCCCATGAGACCGGGTAGTAGCAGCCACAGGGTTGACGGAAGCGGGAGATCCACCTGGGCCGGCAACGGGTTGCCAAACTGGTCTACCGCGACAAAGCTTACTCCCGGCGTGTTGCTCCCCGACTGAGCAAATACCGTTTCCAACATGTTCGCCAATGCGAAACTGTCGTCCAGGATAAAAAGATCCGGGGGCATGTCGGTTAGTTCATCCCAGCTGCAGCTATGCTCACGCAGACACTCCTTCGCCTCATCCGACAAACCCGTGTAGTCGAGTACATCCTGTGACAGCGCGTAGGTCTCTATGCGCAGTTCCAGCGCGTAAATCTCACCGGGTGAAAGAAATGCGATGTCTTCCCATGAACGGTTCACTTGAACGAACTCGGTTGCGGTCCTGATTGGGTCGTTGCGTTTGTACAGAGGAACTCCGCTGCCGTCCGGATTGGTCCAGCGCAGATACTGGTTCGGCACCTCTTTGAATGCGGAATCCTCAACAATGGTGAATCCTTCTCCAGCGTGGTCTGCCCACTCCCCTGCCAGGTTCAATGTCGCAGAAGAGGTGCCAACCCGTTCCAGCGTGGCGGAGCCATCGAACAACAGAATTTCCCCATCTTGAGTATGCAATGTTGCGGTGACGGTGGTCTGGGCGAAGGCCTCCGCCAGACCGGTAACATTCTGTGACTCGTAGAACCAGGCGATATCGAGAATCCCGTCGATGTGCAGATCGAGATCCAAATCGATGGAATCAGGTGCCGCATCGGGATCTGCAAACAGCGGCATCAGGTTGGAAACCACCGTAGAGACCGAACTGGCCTCCTTGTACTTGACACAGTGGTTATCGAGTTGATCGCACTGTTCCCACGCCTCATTCTCTTCGTTCCAGTTCAACAACCCAGGGACTCGACCGCCGGATAGAGCCAAGCTGCCTGCAGTGGGAACACCGACACTGGTTATCAGGCCTTCTGCACGGGCCCGGGTGCGACTGTGTCCTCCCAGAGTACCGTCAGGATCGGCATACTCCTGTTCCAGCACAAGAATGCCGGAATCGGCATTCAACGATGCGGGAAGCAGCACTTCAGGACCATGAATCACTTCGGTTTCGACCATGATCTGTGGCAGTGGGATTGGCTGGTTGCCAGCTGCTGCCGGATCCAGCACAAAAGCGTGCAGTTCCCCGGTATCCAGGTACCAGCGGGTCGTCGGATCCGAGGGATCCTCATAGCGTTCTTCCAGGCGTGTGCCCATTGCCAGAATCTGTCCCAGATCGTTGATTGCAATGGCTTCGCGGACATTGGCCAGACGGCTGAATACGTCATCCTGGCTGAGCAGGGTGTTGAGCAGAATCATCTCCTGATCACCATCGGCTTCGTAAAGAAAGCCACGGGTTGCACTACTGCCCGGATTGATTTCAGTTTTGCCGACAATCTGCGAGGCATTGTTGATATCCCGTGCAATCGAATCACCGGCATAGGACCCCAGGTCGCTTGCGGCACCAACACCCGGGTCGAAATAAAAGGCATGACGGTCTCCACCCACCAGCGTGCCGTAGCCTACAACCTCGTCATACTCATTCAATGCAAAGGCGTCGCTATAGGTGAACAATGCATCGGTATCCAGTGGAATGATCGAAGTACCGGTAAACAAAGCGGCAGTTCCGTCTGAGATCCCTGCAAGCCTGCCGTTTTCCGCTACATCGCGGGCAAGAGTATCCCCCGCGGGACCTCCGAGCGTTTGAATCGTGCCTCCGAAATCATCGGAGTAGAATGCCTGTTGCGGGGCGCCTGTACCATCGTCGGCACCACCTGCGATACGGCTTTGGTCGTTGATCGCAAATGGACGACTGCCTCCGGAAGGAGGAAGCGTGGCTAACAGCTGAACCGTGCGACCGCCAGCACCGCTGGGAGTGTCCACGAACCCTGTGTTGTAGTGGGTGCCGTCATGACCAGACCCGACAACTTCGCCGCGGTTGTTGATCCCCTGTGCATAGGAGTCACCGATCAGACCGGTCAGTTCGACTGCTCCTGCAGCCAGATTGCCTAACTCCCAGATGGCTGGAACGAAACGATTTTCCGTATGGTTATACAACGATCCGGTCACTTGGCCTACGTCATTCATCCCGACCACCGTTTCGCTCTGCGATCCCAGAAAACCGAAACCGGTCTCCAGCTCCCCCAGATCTATCACGGAATAATTGGGAATGGCCTGTACGGAAACCGGAATCAGTCCGGCCAGCAGAAGAAAAGCCAATGCAGCGCGCCAGTCTGAATAACACATTGAAGGGTTTCCGGCCATTTTGCCTCCGTGTTACCTTCGTCATACCATATACTTACTAAATACCTGGTAATATTCAGCAATGCCTGTGCCAGACCCTATATTTCTCTATAAAAACCAGTAGATAGTGAAATTTCCCGCTGCTGATGGAGAGGGTCGGTGTAAAATATTCTGGCATCTCATTCCTATGCATCGATCCCCCGGCTCATCAGAGCACCACAGAAAATCCCCGCTAAGCCAATCAGTTATAACCATTATTTCAGTATGGATAACAATTTTCGAGAGTGTAAAAAATGGAGACATGGAAAAAGGGTCGGTCTGTCAGAAACAAAAGACTGCGAAACTTTTAGCCTTTTAACCCACGCCACCCGTTGCGAGGAGGGGCAAGCCCTGGCTGGTGAGGTGTGGATAACCCCAGGAGCAGCCTGAAAAAAGGGCGAAGCAGACAACGGATAGCCCTGACCCAGGTGTTGAGTTCCCCCAGGATTGACGGGAGTGCACGGTAACAGTTGACCAAATTGGATGAGCATGATCAAGACAACCTGTATGCTCCTGTTCAGGTATCTGACGGACCCGTCTACCCTGTTGTGGGGTGGAGTTGGGAACGGGCTGCCTCTCCTTCAAGTTCTGACACAGATTCGAATCTGTCAGTCGGCGTTACATGGCGCTGTTCATCGGTTTTTCCACCGAGTTGTTACGGTCAACTGGGTAGCAATCGTCCAGGCTCGGATTAAGATAATCCGAACGGAGAAAATACGACCCTCGCTTGCTCTAACGGGCTCGATGAGCACTTAACCAATGCTGTAAAAATAAATCTTAAATGCTTGATTGAGCTATAATATCAATTGATCAAAATATCTTAAATTTAAGAGTGGAAAGAGGCAAATCACAGCAAGCAACCCAATTCCAGAATCACCGAAGGTGCAGTAAGAAGCTGATGTGTGCTACTAACTTCAGGGTATTTATATGACCATACTTATTGTATTCATGATACTCCTCCCAGTCGTTGGCTTGGGCTACTTCCTGTACAAGAATCAGCAGGACAAGCGTGAACTGCAAAAGTTACTGCGTGACACCCAGGCAGAAGACGAAGCTCACGACAAAACGGACATAATCTAGCGGGTCAAGTCGAACCACGGGGCTACGACCGACACCCGGTGGTATCGACCTGGTGGCACTGTGCAATCTACCGCTATCCCTTCAACCTGGATGGGAGAAATTGGTTATTTCAATCCGCGTCCCCGCGGGGGGGGACGACGCGGCCAAAATCGCCGTTGTCGCTCGGGTAGTCGCCGTTTCAATCCGCGTCCCCGCGGGGGGGACGACTCCCCAGGGCTGTACGTACAGATGATGGGGCGAGGTTTCAATCCGCGTCCCCGCGGGGGGGACGACCTGGCCGATAGTCGAATCCCGGGTCGATCCCCTCCGGTTTCAATCCGCGTCCCCGCGGGGGGGACGACCGCTCCAGCCTAACGTCTGGAGCGAAATAGTTTTTACCACAATTTTCTGCGAACAGCAGAATCACCATCGGTACCGATCTGGAATGTTCCATATTCCGGATCGGTACCGATGGAAAAAATCATTTAAAAATCTGTTGTTAAAGAACTGCGCGAACCCACTGGAGCTTCGATGACTGCTTCAGGTTCGCGGCCTGTTTAGTCAGATAATCAATGGTCCCTCCGGATCGTAAGCCGGTTTGGCACCGATGTGCTCTACCCGGCGTTTCCAGTTGGCACCAAGAAAATAGAATCTGAGACTGTCTTCTGCCGGATCGATCTCGTCCGTCAGTTGTTGCTTCATGACACTCCATCGAGCCGGATCCACCAGACACTCAAAGACAGAATACTGTACCCGCTGGCCGTGATCCTGACAGATCTTGGCGACCCGACGCAGTCTTTTTTCACCGCCCGGTGTTTCTGTTCCCACATCATAAGTGACCAACACCATCATCGTCGAAACTCCTGTTAGCGCCAAATAAAGGCTGGGTAGGCGTCCAGATCACCGCGCAGAAAGCGGGCAAAAAGTTGTGCCTGCAGATGGGGGATCAGACCTATCTCGAGCTCTTCATTCAAGAAGGGATGTCGCAACTTTTCGCGCTTGCGCTCCTGATAGGCGACCAGCACGGTTTTTCGGGTGTCGTCATCCATGCCTACCGCACCACTCTCCTGCGTGGTGAATCCTCTGCCGTTTAGCTGTCGGCGGTTGATCAGGCTCAGGACAAGACGGTCGGCCAGTGGTGCACGCAGTTCCTCCATCAGATCCAGTGCCAACCCTGGTCGTCCAGGACGGTCACGGTGAAGAAATCCGACAGCCGGAACCAATCCGACACATTCCAATGCCGCAGTATAGTCGTGGCACAGCAGCGTATAGATGAATGAGAGCAGTGCATTGACAGGATCCGCCGGAGGTCTGCGGTTGCGGCCGTTGAAACGAAAACAGTTGTCGTCATGAGTAATCAACCGATCAAATACACCGAAGTAGGCGCGTGCTCCGGCTCCCTCGGTTCCCCTGATCGAGTCGGTGGAATCACCACGACCACGCACGCTGCGCAACAGGGAGGCCAGATGAGTCACTGTCTCCTGCAACACCTGATTTCCGTTGCTGTCGGGGCGGTCGCGCAGTGCTCGTTGCAGTACTCCACGACTATTGGCGAGTTTGGCTGCTACCTGTACCGCGACTATTTTGCCGCACGCTTGTGGATCATCGGCCCGGCGGTACTGTTCACGCCGTAACAGGACATTACCTGAAGTTGAGCCGAGCACACGAGCCAGAAAACGCCCATGTTCCGTCAGAAAAGCCAGGGAGACACCACGCTCGGCACATAAACCCATCAACGGTGCACTGGCTGAGACTTGGCCGAAACAGACGATAGCACCCAGGGTATGTATGGGCAGGCGCAAACGGGTCTCTTGCTCTATCCGTACCAAAACAGTTTCCCGCTCACGAGCCAGCCAGGCTCCTTGAGTAGTGACATAGAGTGTGTTGAGCAGTTTCTTCATGGATCGAGCATCCTGTGCAGGTACTCACTGGCACTGGGGGTATCGGGGAGACAACGATTAAAAAGAGAACAGTGGTTGCATTTGGGACCAGGTTCTGGCGGTGGCGTCCGCCGGGATTCCCACCGTTGATGCATCTGTTCCGCCAGCGAATGAGTGTCTTTGCGAAGAATTGCATCGAAAGGGACGGGTTCCCGCCGGCGCGGCTTGCCGTAGAAGATGGCCCCTTCCGGTACTTCGGTGTCCAGCATCTCTTCCAGGCAGATTGCCTGAGCACAGAGCTGCAGCCGGTCCCAATCGTCAGCTTTGGAGTGGCCTCTCTTGTACTCGACAGGAAAAGGCTGCCAAAAACCACTGCGCCCAGGCAGCTCAGCGCCGCCGTTTTCAATGCGGTGAAACTCCACCAGGTCAGCCATTCCGGTCAATCCCAATTGGCGGCTGACAAGGCGCAGGGAACGAGCTACATGCAGTGCTCCACGAGTCTCAGCTTCTCCACTATTGACCCGCTGATGCAGCAGTTGACCCTCAGCGGTATAGAGATTCTCCTCCCAGGTCTGCTCCAGGTGGATCAATGCAAACTGGCGCGGACAATAAGCGAAGTGCTGCAGTGCGGAAAGGGGGAGAAGAGCGTCCTCTGAATAGCTTGCCATCTATAACTTCCGTGTAAATAGCGTCAGGTTTCTATCTGGTTACGCCATGTTGATGGTCTGCGCCTCTGATGCAACACCGCCAACACAACAATTTCGGCGTTTTGCTCAATGAAATAGACCGCATAGGGAAAGCGCTTACACAGTGCCCGGCGAATCGGAGGAGTGATCGAGGTGTAGAGCTGCGGATGTGCTTCTATATTCTCAAATACCTTTTCCACCTCGACCAGAAACGATGATCCCAGGTTTACGCAGTGAGCCTCATACCAGTCAAATGACTGCTTGATATCCTGTTCCGCTTCTTTACGAATAATCAGCATGAGGAGATCAACCCAAGACGCTTTTTTTGACTTCGGACCAGGGCGAACCCTCGTTCGGATTGTCGTGATAAGCCTTCAAGCGCTTTTCCAGTTCCTGTTTATGCCATTTCGGGATCTCCACCGAGTCGGGCAGTTCTGCGATCGAGTCCCAGATATCCTCGACCAGTTGAATACGCTGTTCAATGGGCATTTCTGCGATATCTGAAGCGGAAATGTGTTTCATTGATTTATCTCCGGTGCATAGTGAGTTAGTGCTGTGACTCAAAACCTTCTGACAAGAGTGACACCGTTGCCAAGCTCCTTTTCGCTGCCGGGCTGGATTATCTCATCGATTGGATGGCTATCGAGCAGCACTTTGTAGTCACTGAAGGTGCGCGTGGGTTGCGATGGGTCGACAGGTTCGATCGTGATCCGGTCGAACAGCGTATGCGCGGGAGCACTGCCAAGGCGGTTGTCATGTTTGAACAGCAGCAATCCGCGTGCACTCATCTGACCACGAGCAGCAGAATGGTCGTGCTCGAACATCTGCGCCAGCGATTGCCACAGCAGTTCCAGGTCATCGTCGGAGAAACCGGTCTGCTCTGCCAGCGGGGCACTGACGAAACCGTGGCTGCGGTAGAGTGCGTAGGGGATGGTGAATTTGCGGCCCATTTCACCCTCTTCTTTGTCTACGTCGGTTACACGGGTGATTGTGTGTTCAGATACAGTAACTCGATCAATTGAGCGGGCAAACGTCATTTGCACCGGGCCGCGTATTTGTCCAGCATTTGGCCCTGTGGACATTACTGCGCCAAAGGTGCGCACATCGAAATAGTGTTTACAAAGCCATTCTTGAAGCACTTTGATTTCGTTCTGATTCCGCTTTTTCGCTTCCTTGGTATCCCAGCCATTGCCTTTTTTATAGTCAGGTAAATTATTTTCTGTACATGCCTCGGCAATACGTGGGTTTAACGGAGATTTTGTCTGTACAAAGATATTGACATTCCGATTTGAAGACTCTGATATCAAAACAAAGTCCCTGATCTTTCTTTTCAATGCCACATCGGTAACGAGGCCCTGCTCTGTCTCGCTGTCTACACGAGGAAGATTGCCCGCATCCGGATCGCCGTTAGGGTTACCATCCGTTACGTCAAATAAATAGATAAAATCATAACGATTCTGCATGGATATTACTCCTGATTATCAGTTGTTGTTTCCGTCGTCTTGTTACCGCTAAACAGTTCTTTCCGCTGGTGGTAATAGCCAATGACAAAATCTCCCTGTTGTTCAAGAGAGAGATGAGTCGGATAACTGGTGAGTGGATCATTTATCTCTTGAACCAGCTTGTCACGATTTACTCTTGCACCAATATTCTTTTTTCCAAGCGAACTGAGATGGTGCCGGTAAGTTTTTTCCAATCGGGGAAAAACTGTTGAGGGAGTTGTCGATGCCGAAGCGTAGAAACTGTCACTTATCGTTCTGTTTAGACCATCACCTAATGCATCTGTCTGAGTTTTTTCATACGCTGCAAACAGTCTTCCGAGTAAATAAGGTGGGTCTATTCTTTTTCTGTCCAGGCTCACAGAGATTCCTCCTTGTCGATTTGGTTTTCGGGTCAGCCACGCCTTGAGGATCGCGGCACGGCAGTAGTTGACGGTGTGGTCGGCACGGATGCGGCGTATCACCGCGCTGGCCAGGCTGTCAGGATAGGGCGTGCCCTGCAGTATGGCACGCATCAGGGCACCGGCCAGCAGGGGGGGAAGGTCATCGTAACTGGCACGGTAGCCCTCCCAGTAAGGTAATGCCGCTCTTAGAAGGCTCCAAACAGTTGGAAAGTTTGGGTCACTATCGAACTCTCGGATGATTTTCAGGCAGTTGTAATGTGCTTGGAGTTGCGTAAGAAGGTTGCCAAGTGAACTCGGTAACCAGAAGCGAACTGTGATACGGCTAGATGAAGGTGATAGTCCAGCAATATAAAATGATACATCGGTATCAACACCCAATACTTCGAGAACACCTGATCCCTTGCTTATTGCCTCCAAAGTGTTTTCGACTTGTCTCCGCGTTGCTGCATCCTCAGCCACCTCTTCCGGAACACCGCTTAGCAAGAATCCAAAGATTTCCTCAACAAAGTTACTTTTCTCTGCCCAGAAAATTACAGACATATCTCCGATCAGAATCCGACGGCTGGAGAGCAGATGATTGAGGGCTGTGGTGTAACCCCATGCACCGTCAAGTGAAGTTGGAGAATTTTGACTTTGTACAAGACCGTAAGAGGTAAATGCATCACAATTGAAGGAAACGAGCGCCTTCTCAGCTTGCCCACCTGGGTCAAAAACACCAATGACAGGCGGGTGAACCGGAGCAATCAGGGATGTTTTTCCAGTTATTGAGCAAGTGCCGATTTTTGCTTCTTTCTTTTTGATATCAAGCCTTGGCATAGTGGATGCCCACTGCGTACGGACATTCGCTATCTCATGGATAAAACCTGTTTCCGCAAGAATCTGAAAAGCAATGCGGCGTGAATTGAAATCCTTTCGAAATTCAGTAAACCGAGACCAGCCTTCTTCCGGAACCCAATTTTCCAAGAATATGCATACCGCATCATAGTGGGGGTGGTTGATTGACTTCCTAAATTTGTTGTGTAGATCTCGCGAGGCTTTTAAGTATTCTGGAAAATACTGTACGGAAGGTGCATCAGACTTTTGCCATTCGAAACCAAGTAGATACTTAGAGTTATCACATAAGAAATTGGCTTTTATACCTGCTGTTCGTTTTCCCCTATAGGGTGCCGTTGTAAGTTGTCCCTTGCTTTTCTTTCCACTATCCATGTTATTCGATACATGAACCAAGTTCCCGTTTAAATCGATCGATAATGTGTAATGAACATCGGTAAGCCGAAATCCTGTCTGAGGCAGTTCACCAATATCTCTTTGACTTTCGTAGTATTGGAAGAGACTTTGCACTAATCCTGTATGCTTCATGCAATTGTTCCTTCAGTCTCTCTCAGACAGTTAGCAACATCGATTACCCCATTCATCATTTTGGCGCGAAAGAATCGCGGAGTCATGTTGTCCACAAAGTCGATGTCGTGGAGCATGAAGCCGAGGTCGCGTGCACCGCGCAGCTCTTCCGGACAGTCGGGCCAGTCGCCATCTATTGGTTCGAAATGGGCGGCGAATTCACGGCAGCCGAGATAGGGGCGGTGGAAGCACTGGCCTTTTCTCAACCGCCGGTTGAATTGATCCAGGTGTTTTGCGGATGGATCTGCGGTGATGCTGCCATCGCGCTCTTGCACGTCAATCAATTCGAAGTGGGCTTCGATGCCGTAACGGACATTGGTCAGCAGCAGCGAAGCTCTTTGCTGGCGATTTTCATCGGCATAGATACAGAGCGCTTCATTGCCTCCCAGCATTAGCTGCCGGACCTTGTCGGCGGAAATTTTGTGTCCTGACTTCCCCTGGACGGCAACCTCATTGCGCCGGATGTTGGTAAACCGGATCGGAGCCAGCACGCGGATCTTATCGATCACCCAACGGATCTGCGGTTTCCAGTAGATCGCCTCCAGAATGCCACGCGCGCCTGATGGCGTCATCACATCGTAGGAAACCCGTTCGGCCTTCATTTCCGGGCGGGTCCAGCAAGCGTAGTCGCCGCTGACCAGCAGTCGCACACCTTGCGTCATACTCCCTCCTTCATTCGTCAAATAATGGTGTCGTTCGGGTCGTAGAGCGGGTCGGCGTCCAGTTGCAGACCCAACTTGTCGTGGTAATGCAGTTGCGGCGCAGCGAGCACCGCAAAACGATCGTACAGCAATTGCAGGTCGCCACGGCCCAATGCGGCCCGCCAGGCCCGCTCGTTGACGGTGACGGTACAGCGCTGCAGTTGTCTGACTATGCTGCGGGGTGGAGGCAGACCAGCCGACTCTATGCTTCGGAGCCGTTCGACCAGTATCCTGTATTTTTCATTGCGGGCAACGATGACCGGCTGTTGCTGGCTGTCGATGAAGCGGAATCTCTCTGCGACTGTAGCGAAGTTAAAGTAGAGCGGCAGCTGTCGATCGTTTGCCAATTGAAACTGTTCGATAATTTTCCGCATGTCCCAGTTACTTTGTTGCTGCCAGTAGTGCAACCGGAAGTAATGCTCTATTGCTGGAAGGTCGAGCAGGTCCGCGTACTTGCCTGTTGCAATGACCTGTCTGGCTGCATCGGTGCTGTGCCGCAGATAGCCAGGCGGGATCGGGTGTTCTTTTTCGTCCGGAGTGAATACCCAGGCGGTCGCCTGTTCCAGATGCCCCTCCCGGTTGCATCGGCCCGCTGCCTGGGCGATCGAATCCAGACCTGCAATCGATCGCCAGACCACTGGAAAATCGATGTCCACTCCGGCCTCGATCAGCTGCGTTGAAACGACGCGGCAGTTTTTTCCCTGTTGCAGACGTTTGCGGATCTCATCGAGCCGCTCGCTGCGGTGTTCCGGCGTCATCGCTGCGCTCAGATGAAAACACTCTTCGGCGGCGGTCATGTCGACCAGTGAATGGAACAGATCGGCCGCATGCCGGCGTGTGCTGACAATGGCAAGTACCTGGTTCGATGCTGCCAGTCGCGCAGCAAGCTGTTTGCAGTCGAGTGTGCCAGCATCTTTCACCTCAACCCGCTTCAATCGCTGATAGAGTGCCGGTGCATTGACAATAATGGGTGTCACCGCGGGCAGGCCGATAGTGAAATCGTCACGAATTTCAATTGCCGGCTGGGTGGCAGTGCAGAGAACGACCGTGCAGCCATACCGTTCAACCAAAAGCCGCAACACCTTGAGGCAGGGTTCAAGAAACTGGATTGGAAGCGTCTGCGCCTCGTCGAGAATGATCACCGAACCGGCAATTCGATGAAGTTTGCGGCAACGTGAGGTGCGGCAGGCGAACAGCGACTCGAACAGCTGTACGTTGGTGGTGACGATCAATTGACTATCCCAGTTTTCACTGGCCAGTCGCGAGCGAACGGTCTCCTGTTCCGGATCGAAATTGGAGTGGTGTTCGAGGATCAGGTTGTCGTAACCATCACTGGCGCTTGCAAAAACTTCGCGAAACGTCTGGGCCGTCTGCTCAATGATGCTAGTGAATGGGATCGCATAGATGACCCGTCGAAGCCCGTTGCGGGCGGCGTGGCGCAGTGCGAAGGCGAGCGAAGAGAGGGTCTTGCCACCACCAGTAGGAACAGTAAGTGAATAAAGACCGGGCTTGCCTTCCGCCGCCTGCAGGCAGGCATTCAGTACCTCGGTTCGTGTCTGTGCCACCACGCCTGTTGCGCCTCTGAAGCGCTTGGAGAGATAGCCAAGCAGATGTGTGTCGAGATGACCGAAGTCAACACGCTCCGATTGCCGTTGCGCCGACTGCTCCGGATTCATGAAAGCCTCCGTAGCAAGAAAGTCCGCATCGACAAGACAGGAAAAGAGCATGCGGGTGGCAAAAGCAATGGAAAATGGATCGGGAGAGAGTTTGCACGGGGGTATTGCAGGTGGTTTCAACAGCTCGGCGGGTGCCTTCCGCTTCCATTCGGGTAGCTTTTTTGTCAGCCTGCCTTTGAGGCAAGCACCTGTTCCCAGCCCATCAAGCAGTCCGGCGTGGTGCCCAGCGATGGAATAAGCCAGTAGCGCCCCAACTCCCGGAGGCAGATGATCAACCGCCTGCTGTGCTCCCGCCGATGTGTGGTCAATACGTCCTCCAATCTCGGAAGTATGGGCGTCGTTCCTTTCGCCGTTGGCATTGGTGAGATAGCTCTGGAAGTCATCCGAAAACTTTCCCAGATCGTGCCACAGACCGGTGAGCTTGCCGAGTACTTCCCAACATCCGCTACCGCTCCCGATGTATTTGAACGCAGCTGAAGCGAAGGTTGAACAGTGAGCTGCAACCTTGTTCAGATGACCATGGTCAGCGACATAGAGCGGTTCCCATTGTGTCTGATCGAACGGTTGCTGAGGATTTGAATGAGCGTACATTTGTGGCAAGGCTCCTTCCAGCTGTTGCTCTTCCACTAAGCTCTTTGAAAAGGCGCAGTCCGGCACATTCTCAAAAAACGGTCGTATGCAACGGGTTTGTTCTGATTTTTAATGATCGTACCAGATCAAGGGCTCAATCCATGAGTCCGCCAGGCTTTTTCCAACAGGCTGAAACAGCTGATTCCATGACTCTGTTTCAGTCGGCTTCCATTGATCCAGCAGACAAGATCCCCCGGGTGGAGCTTTAAGCCAAAACAGGGAACTTCAATCGAGCCCCACGTCATCGGCCACAGCATCCGCAGGCTTAACCATCATCACTGAACAACTGAGCTGCCGGGCGATCGTGGTGGCGGTGCTGTCGACGATGAGACTGGTGATGCCGGACGATTTTTCAGAACCGACGACGACCAGATCGGCTTCCAGTTCGATCGCCTTGCTGATGATGGCATCCCGGTGAGACCCCTTGATCATGTGACAGACCGGATTGAACACCGGGGCCATCGCGGTATTCCGGGATTCCCGCAATTGCGCCAGCATCGTTTCCAGTGCCTCCCTGTTGCGTTTCTGTTCCTGCGCAACATAATTCTCCGCATCGAACTGGAAGGGTGAAAAACCGCTCTGCAGATCCTGCTCGCCGTAGGCTTCCCAGGCGTGTATGACGTGGAATTCAGCGAACTGGACGTTGGCCAGCCAGCCGGCATGCTCCAGGATCCTGCGGTTGATCAGTTTCCGGTCGTCCCGTTGACCCCCCGGTTTTTCATCCTGATAGAGCGCAGCGCAGATGCGTCGATGACGGTAGGGTGGAGAAGGTATCGTCCTGATCAGCAGCACCGGGCAGGGTGAGTCCTTCATCAGTCGTGTATCGTTATCCCCGAACAGCCGCTGTTTCAGGCGCTTACTCCCCTCTGCCGGTTTCAGTACCAGGTCGTGTCCGCCGGATACCACTTCACGAATAATCTGCTCATGTACACGGCCGACGAGCACCTTGGTGCTGATCGAGACACCTGCACGCACAGCAAGCGTCAGCTTCTCCAGGCGTCCTCTCCGCTCCTCCGTCATCTGCTCTTCGAGCTCATCCGGTGAGGATATCCCCTCCTCGTTACTGGTTGCGCTCTCAGCCAGAATCTCAGCCACAGTCAGGCCGGCCCGGTTATCCACGGCCAGCGCGGCAGCATAATTGATCAGCGCCGGTTCATCCGCTCCCGGCGTCAACACCAGCAGGATCTGCTGGTAGAGCCGCCTCTCCTCTTCTGCCCGGTGCCGGCTTTTCGTACCGAAATCTCCCTGGCGCGGCTGCCCGGCCACAACACGCTCAACCACCTCCGAAGCAATCCCCGCTCCCCGCAACACATCGCGAGTGAACCGTTTGCTCGCCTCCAGCGTCTCCGGAATAGCGTAGACGACTCCCAAGGAGAGCAGCTTTTCGGCCATCCGCTCATCCCGGGCACGGGCATATATCCTGAGTGACGGAAACGCCTCCCGCACGCTCACCACCGCCTGTCCGATGCTCTCCATCTGATTCATGGCAAAGACCACCAGGCGCGCTTCCTCGGCACCGGCGGAGCGCAGCACCTCCATCTGCCGCGCATCGCCATAGTAGACCGGATAGTCGAGTGCCTGCGCCCGCGCCACCCGGACCGGGTCGACGTCCAATACCAGATAAGGGACCCTTGCCTGCGCCATACCGCGCGCCAAAGCACCACCGAAACGGCCGAAACCGGCGATGATGACATGGTCGTGCGCACCAGGGATCGACTTGACTGGCGGCAGCACTTTGTCCGGTGTACTGGAGAGTATCCGTCCCAGCCAGGGACCCAACTTCACCAGCAATGGGGTGGCCGCCATGCTCAACGCGATGACAAGCAGCAACAACTGATAGAGCTCCTTCTCCAGGATACCGGCCATGCTGGCCAGACCGAACATCACGAAACCGAACTCTCCCGCCTGTGCCAGCAGCAGTGCGGCATTGATCGACTCGGCAAAAGTGCGGCCGGTGATGCTGCACAAAGCCCAGACCACAACCACCTTGATCAACAGCAGAGCGAGCACCAGCTGGGCAACCAGTACACCCTGCGTGGCGAGGAATCCGAAATTGATCGACATCCCCACGCTCATAAAAAAGAGACCGAGCAACAGCCCACGAAACGGCTGTATGTCCGCCATGAGCTGGTGACGATAGTGCGAGTCGGCCAGCAGCAGCCCGCCCAGGAAAGCGCCCAGCGCCATGGAGAGCCCTGCCCAACCGGTCAGCCAAGAAGCGCCGAGTACCAAAAGAATCGCGGTTGCAGTGAAGATCTCGGGATTGCGCTGGCTGCCGGCAACCAGCTGCAGCAGCGGGCGCAGCAGCAGCCGTCCCAGCACGAATACCCCGGCGATGATGGCCAGCGACTCCAACGCTGCCAACTCGATATCCTGTGCGATGGTCAGCTCGGCAGCGGCCAACAGCGGCAGCAACGCCATCATCGGCACGATGGCCAGATCCTGCAGCAGCAGAATCGCGAACGCGGTACGGCCATAACCGGAACCCAGCTCTCCTTTGTCGCTGAGAATCTGCAGACCGAATGCGGTCGAGGACAATGCCAGGCCAAAGCCGATGATCAGCGCTGGGCGTATTGGCACTGCCAGCAACATCACCGCCAGCGTGATCAGCGTACCGGTAAGCAGCAACTGCGCGCTACCCAGCCCGAATACACTGCGCCGCATGATCCACAGGCGCGACGGTTTCAGTTCGATGCCGATAATGAAGAGCAGAAAAATCACGCCGAATTCGGCCAGATGACGGATCTCCTCTACTGCGACGATGAATCCGAGACCCCAGGGACCGACCAGTGCGCCGCCGACCAGAAAACCCAGTACCGCGCCCAGTCCGATGCGCTGGAACAGCGGCACGAAGATGACTGCCGCGGCAAGCAGGATGAGCACGTCAACGATGTAGTGTGTGTCCGTCATGGCCCCTGTGTTGGTTAAATGTTGTTTCTCCGAAATCCCACGCGCCATCATGCCGGTGCATACCGGTGTGGTGATGATGCATGGAACTACCGTTACCGACTTGGTGACGGATTGCAATAGGGAATTGACGACTCCGGCTCCCGGCATTTGTCAGTAAGACAAACTCCGCCTGTCCACTGTTTCCGGACGAACTGCAAAGATTCCCTGCAACTGCCGGTTGAATACGCCACCCGGTTGCTGTCGCGTTGGCGCTTCTGCCCGAGCGGAGTCGGCTGTGCAATCCGCGGTCAGAACAGAATCCGGTTTGACTGGATCAAACCCGTGGGTATGTTTTCGGGTCCAGCTTATTCCACCTTGGTAAACAACGCGATCGGCTTGGATGAGAGCCAGTCGGACTACGGGGTTTTGGTCAGTTGAGTTGTACTTTCCCGTTCTGCAACCGCTGCAACAGCAGGCGGGTGGCATGCACCTCGTCGGCAGAGACGAGCAGATCGGGCTGCACGCCGCTGCCGTGGCAGTGCCGGTCACCTGGAAGGACCACTTCGAGATTGGTAAAGCGGAGCAGCGAACCATCGGCCAGTCGCCGCTCTGTCTGGGAGACACACTTGCCGCGACTGCCGGTGCCAACCAGCCGGGCACGGCCATGGGACTGCAGGATTCCGGCAAACAGCTCACCGGCACTGGCTGTGCTGCTGCTGATCAGCAGGGTCAATGGGTGGCTGAACTTGCTGCCCGGCGGTGATCGGTAGTGCTGTTTCAGACCGTTGCGGTCATAAGTTTTCGTCAGCGTCTCACCCGTTGGAATGAACAGCGCGGCGGTATCCATCGCCTCATACAGGTCACCACCCTGGCAATCGCGCAGATCCAGCAGCAGCTGAGTCGCGACAGGTTCCCGCGCGATCAGGGTTTGCAGTACAACCCGTGTCTCCCGGGCGCTGAAATGGCGCAGCCGGAACAGGCGCCGGTCATCGATCGTGATCGTTTCGACCGAGGGTTTCCGCAGCTGCTCCAGTACCAGCAACAGCGCTCGTGGCATTAGACAGTCGACATTATCGCAGATGAGAAGCTCAACCACCGCCCCGTCGATCCCGGAGATAGCCTGCACGACGTCGGTAAGATTCATCTCCGCTACCGTGCGGCCATTGACCACGAGCAATTGTACCCGATCCACTACACCGGCCCGAAACAGCGGCCCATCGGCATAGGGCAGCAACCAGAAGTGCCCAGCCTCGGTAAAGAGCTCCGCACCGATACCCGCGGGCGCAGGTAATGTTTCGTGAGCACTGATCGAGCTCCAGCTGGCCCAAGGGTCGATCAGTTGCAGTATGCTGTTCAGGTCACCTCTGCCCAGCGCCTGCAGTGCCACTTCATCCGGCGGCGTCAGCGCCTGCGTACGCAACAGTGTCTGCAGCTGATCCAGACTCTCGTGGCTCTGGGCCGCGCTGCCAGTCGTGCAACTGAGACCGACGACCGCCAGGAGCAGCCGGTGCAACAGCGGATTCATTGCGCCAGCATCAGCGTCAGATCAAGTAGCGTCTGGTACTCCTGCTGCAACGCCTGCCGCTGAGCCTCCAGCTGCTGGCGGCGACCCGCATCGGTGAAATCACTCCCTGAACCCTCGAGCCTGTCGGCCCCTGCGGTGCCGCTCCCTTCGAGGGCGTCCAGTGCGCTCGTCTGCCGGGACATTCCATGTTGCAATCGATTCAGACGCTGTTCGAGTTCGGCGATACGTTGTCCGGTCTCCCCCTCCTCTTTTTTCATACCAGCCAGCTTGCGTTGCAGCGACCGTACATCAGCATCCAACGCCGCCAACTTGCGCCGCTCCATCTGCAGTGCTTGCTGGTGTTGCTGCTTCTGCGCATCGAGAGCGGCCGACTCCTGACTGAGTTCACGCTGCATCTCCCGCATACGCGCCAGGTTCTCCTCCCGTTCGCTGATGCGTCGCTCGTAGCCGCCGCCAGCCAGACCCTGGATGCCGCCAAACAATCCCCCTTCACGCGGATCGTCTGAGGTGGCGCAGCCTGCCAGCAATCCGATCGACCCAACGATGGAGATCGTGCGTAACAGGTTCATACTGACAACCTCTCGTTGATCTGTGCCAACTGCTCGCTCTCCAGACGGAGTTGATCGATCTGCGCCTTGAGATCACGGTTCTCCCGCTCCAGTCGGACCAGGTAAGGATCGCTCTGCTGACGTGACCTGCGTTCCTGCGCCAGCACTTCGGAATTGATGTCGAACTCCTGCTGCAGGGTTGCCTGGAACTCGCGGCTCTTCGCCAGTTTCTGCTCCAGTTCATCCTGTTTTGCCAGCAGCTGCTGCCTGTTGGACTTGCCGGAGTCGTATCTGGCCCTGAGTGCAGTGCTCTCCTTTTCGATCTCAGCGATCTCTTTGTGTAAACGTTGATTGTAAGCGCGGGCGGTTTCATTGAATTCGGCTGTGCGCGCGATCTCGGCGTCGAGGAACGCCTCGTCCGTCGCATAAGCCTGCTTGCGTTGCGCTATTTCGTTGCCGACCAGATAGCCGGCACCGGCCCCCAGCGCGGCACCAATGACCGCGCCTTTCCTGTCACCGGTGGCCAGACCGATCAGTCCGCCCAATACCGCGCCGAACACCGCCCCCTCGGTCTTGGTTCGATCGGCATCGCTCTGCCCGCTATCCGCCGCATCGTTCATCGGCTGATTGGAGACACATCCCCCGAGCAGCCCCCCGACCAGGATGATCGGCACCACTTTACCTGTTAAGGTTTTCATACATCACCTCTCACTCTGCAAACTGACCGAATACGTCATTGAACTCTTCCCGCCAGGCCTCGGTCTCTACGGCCCGTTTTTCGTGGCAGATCCGGACATGCTTTGTCGACAGCTCCAGTGCTTTGCGCTCCCTGGTACTCAGTGTCTTCTGCTGCATCGTCCGGAAAGCCTGCTCTCTGAAGTCGCTTTCGAATTCACCCATGCGCGCCACCTTCTCCAGATAGGCCTGATACTGCTCCGCCGCCGCCTCCGCGTTCTCATCCAAAGATTTCCGCACCGAATCGACCTGTGTCTGGTAACGGGTCGATATCGTCAGCAGTTTGCTCGCCGTCTCCATCGCGGTATCCAATCTGACGCGTTTGCTGATCAGCACGCTAAAGTTTGTGGCGTTACGCATCGCATCCTGCAGCAGACTGCGTACACTTTCACGCTGTGCCTCCAGCAGCCTGCCGCGTGCGTTATCGACATAGCCCCGGATCGTCTCGACCTGCTGCTGCGCATCGGGATAGTGCTCCAGCAGCCGCTGCAGCACCCCATCCACAGTATCCAGCTGACTGGTGGCCTGGCTGACCAGATTGTCCAGACTGCGTCCGACTGGCGTCTCCCGTCGTAGCGTCTTGCGGTATTCGGCATACTCCTGCTCCAATCTGTTGCGCATGCCGGAGCTGACCACGACGTTGGAACCAAGCGCCAGCCGCGCACCGATATTGAAGGTGCGTCGCAGCTCGATCTGCTCGGTCTCGGGGTTCCATGCATAGACGTCCAGCTCGGTACGATAGCTGGAGCGCACCTCACCAGCCGGGGTGGAGACACTGGCCCCGCGCACCGGAACACCGCCGGGTTTCCCCTGCCAGATCTCCGGTCGGAATATCCCCGCCACCATCTCGTGCACATTGCCGAAAAGGTCGTGCACACCGAGCTGGTTTGGCTTGCGCATACCGATCGGACGCGGCTTGTTCTTGGCATTTCCGACATGCCAGCCAAATTCATTGAGCTGGCGTGTCGGGAATGGCAGGCGATCATTGAAGCTGCCGTCGCGCAGCGCAGCCAGACCGCCGCGTGCGGCGTACTCCCACTCCTCCTCGGTCGCCAGTCGCAGAAACCCGGGGACCTGGTCGACCATGGGCAGTGCCTGCCTGCGTTGCGGATGCTGTGGATCGAACAGCCAGAGGTTGTAGCTGCGCAGAAAATCCTCGATCGCCTGATGGCTCACCCAGGCAAGCGGCATGACCTGCGCCTGGCGCAGCGCCCGACCCTGCAACTGCGCGTAATTCTGATCGACCGGGTTGCCGCTCGCGGCTGCCAACGCATCGGCACCCATCACCGCAACAAACTGGCCTTTGGTCAGCTCATACTTGGCCAGCCAGATGGTCCAGTCTGCACTCTGCGGATCCTGAAACGATCCACTGACCAGGCTACGTTGCACCCCTTCGAACGCTCCTCCACCGGCGTCGCCCAGTTGAATCACCCGCTCGCGCGACCCCCAGAAACCGGCACCGGGAACCGTAATCGGGCGCAGCACCAACTCCGCCCCCTGTGGCATCGGCAGCACCAGATCGCCCGCTTGCGGCTGCGGGTTGTAGCTACTCCTGGCCGGCACATCCGCCCAGGCAGGCCACCCCACCAGCAGCAGACAGAGAAACCAGATCAATCTACTCTTCACGTATCGCCTCCGCCGGGTCGATCAAAGTCGCTTTCCAGGCAGCGATCAGCGAGCTGAGAAGGGCCAAAAGCAGCGTCGCTGCGAGCACGACCCAGGAGTCGCTTTCCGGCAGTCGGCAGATCGCTTGCCCCGGTGCCAGCTCACTGCCGAACAGGCGGTTGATCACCTCAGCCAGCGACAGATATCCCAACCAGGCCAGGGCGACACCGAACAGCGCGATCATCACCCCCTGAAACACCGGAAACAGAAAGACGTCCGTGCGTGCCAGTCCCAGCAGGCGCAGTATGCCCAGATCTTTCCGTTCACGCTCCACCGCTGCAACCAGGCTGGCGATCAGCACCGCGCCGGCGCCGATCACTGCGAGCAGTGCGATCAGCCAGAAGAGCCGGGTCAAGCCACGGTCCAGCACCTGGATGCGGGAGATCGCTTCGACTGCCGCCACCACTTCCAATCCATCCCGGCGCAGTTGTTCGACCAGGACAGGCACGTCATCGATCGAACGCGCGTAGAGCCGAAAGCCGCGATAGCCGGCCCGCTCCAGCAGCAGTCCTCCGGACTCGGCCCGATAACTCACCACACGGTCACGCGCGGTACGCAGCATACCCAACAGCTCAGCGGGTATCAGTGCGACCTGGCTGCCTGACGCACCGGCAGCCCGCAGCGGAAAGCGCAGTGGTTCGATGCCATCAAAGCGCACCGTCAACGCCACACCCGAGTCCGCCGTGTCACCCGGCAACAGAATCTGCAACAGACGATCTGCATTCAGTGCGTTGGCAGAAAGCTCTCCCCAGGGAGCGGCCGGCCAGGACAGCTTTGCCGCCCAGGCCGCGCTGACCGAGTATCCCATCAACGCCCGCTCGGCGTCCGGCAGGCGCAGCCGCATCCTCCTTGCGTAAGGGAGTAGCAGCGACTCCCTGCCGCGCAGCTTGCGCTGCAGCGCACTGATGCTGGCAAAAGTGACACTGCCGGAGGGCAGCGACAGATCGTAGGCGTGCCATGCTTCGGCCAGCGTCAGACCGGTCAACGCGGTGAAAGCCGCTTGCGTCATCGGTTCCGCCTTGAGCAGGCCCGTGTTGACCACCAGGCCGGTACGGGCGATCGGATCCAGCGGGGTGCGCGAGATGACCAGCACACCATCGAAGCTCAGGTAGGGTCGGGCGGAATCTCCGCCCCAGCCACGGGAGGAGACGGCACGACCCTCTTTGTAAGACTCCACATCCTCGACAAAATCCAACGTAGTGTAGACCCTGGCCAGGGTACCGGCCCGAGGCGACAACACCGCCACGACAACGAGCGACTGCTGCACCGTTTCGAGGTGGCCGGCGCGACTGCGGGTGACCCGCGCGGTGACCATCGCTCCGGTCGTTACACCGAGTCTGCGCGCCGCCTCACTGCTCAGCACACACTCCCCCTCCAGGGGGATACGTCCGCCGTTCTCGAGCAGCAGTGGATCACCGGGCGCCGAAGGGATCAGATCGATCAATTCGTTCTCGCCCGCGCCTCCACTCAGATGGAGCATGGACGAGGCAGGCAGAATGGTCGGAGTCAAAAAGGCCACTCCGGGATGCTGCCGCAGCCGCTCCAACCACTGCTGATCGAAGGTGCGGGTCAAAGCCGGGCGAATCTCCCGATAGACCGGATCCTGCACCAGCCGGTCGCGTAGCGTCTCGATGGTCCCCTCCTTCAACCCGAGCAGGATCAGCAGGGGTGCCAGTACCGCCGCCAACGCGGAGACCAGGCAGAGGGTCAGAATCCACTCGTGCCGCAAATGTGCCGCCGCCAGCCCGAATACACGCCGCGACTGCCCGCCGCCACTGCTCATCGGCAGGCCTCCCGGTACAGGCAGGAGTGGATGCGGTGTTCTGTCACCTGGGTCAGTTCGAAACCGTAGCTGCTGTCCGCCACCGACCCCACCAGATCGAGATCGTGGGTGACCATGATGACCGACAACCCCTCGTCGCGCGCCAGCGAGCGCAGGTCGCGAACGATCAAGTGCGCACGCTGCCGATCCACCGCGGCAGTCGGTTCGTCCGCCAGCACCAGGCGCGGGGAGTGGGTCAATGCGCGCAGCACCGCCACCCGCTGGCGTTGCCCGCCGGAGAGGGAGTCGGGACGCCGTGGCATACAGTCGGCAACGCCCATGCGTTGCGCCATGGCCAACACCCTCCCGTGGTCGGGTGGCATCCGGTTGATGCGCCGTGGCAGCAGCAGATTATCGCGCACGTTCAGATAGGGGAGCAGTCCACCGGTTTGCAGCACATAGCCGAGCCAGCGGCGGCGTATTCCGGCCAGCGCCGTCTCGTCCGCGTAACGCCACAGCGCTGCCAGATCCTGTGCTTCGCCAGCGGAAAAGGTGAGCTGGAAACTGGCCGCGCTGTCGGGCTTGGAGATCAGCGCCAGCAGATCGAGCAGCGTACTCTTGCCACAGCCGCTCTCACCGATGATCGCGACGAACTCTCCCGGATAGACCTGCAGCTCCGGCACCGTCAACTGAAAGGTACTGCCCGCCTGGGTGCGGCTCTTTACCAGCTGACGCAGCAGCAGTACCGCACCGGATCGCTCCGACTCGGGTCGGGACCGCTCCGCTTCACCTGGAGTTGCTGCGCTGCTCATTACGATCAGGGCAGATAATCGATGTGCAGCGGATGCACCAGCTCGCTTGCCGGATCGGCCTCGTTCAACCGGTGCCAGGCGTCCACCTGCGCATTGATCGCCCGATACTGAGCCAGCTTGGCACTCAGCCCCCACTCCAGCTGCACTCGCTGCTCCGGGGTCAGGCTGGCATACTTCTCCTGCGTCAACGTCAGGATATCGCTGTGATAGGGGAGGCTTTGAATGAATGCCGGCAACAGCCCCTGCTCTGCCAGGTTCTTACCGGAACCCAGATCTTCCGGCCGTTTCAACGTCTGGCCGGAGAGGCTCTGCAATGCTGCGAAGAACTCACCCTGACTGGTACGTGACTGCTCCAACGCGTTCAACACCCGCTCCAGTGCCTGCACCAACGTGCTCAACTGCTCGCGCGTCACCAGCACCCGCACCTCCAGCGACGGATCACTCGGATTCAGCAGATCCCGGTCCATCGCCCAGGCAACGATATCCTTGGGCGGCCGCGCTCCTTTACCAAGATATTCGATCAGGGCTGCCTCCCACACCTTGTCCAACGCCATCTGACCCTGGTTGGCGGCGTCCGGCTCAGCGCCGAATTCGGGCATTGGCGGGGGCGGCGGCAGGCTGCGCAGCGCCAGCGACCGTTCGAAACGGCTCACCACCCCACCCACCACGCTGTCAACCGCAGCGGTAAAATCCCCCGCTTCGAAGGCGTTCACCTCGACCAGCGCCTGTTCACCGTCGCTGCCACGCACACGCGACAACTGACCAAACTGCAGGATCGCCCGGTCGTGGTCCTCGACTGCGCGCTCATCCTGCAGATGAATCGAGATCAGGTGTACATTGGCATCGTCCAGCTCGCGCCTCAGATCGCTCTCATCCTTACCGGTGGTATTCTGGGCATGACCGCGGGGGTGGGCGCTGGCATCGCCCACCAGCACGATAAACCGCAACGCCTCCGGCCGCCACTGGGAGCGCAGCCCGGCATCGACACCGGCAAACACCTCTTCGGCGTAGTCGAGGCTTCCTGCCGGGGTTGCCTTGGCCTCATGGGTGAGCAGCTCGACCAACTGCTCCGCATCCACCAGCTGTGGCGTGAAATTGTGCGTGGTGTACTCCACTGCAGGAACCGCTTTCACCGAATCACGATAACCGACCAGGCCGAATCTGACCCGCTCCTGCAACCTTGCACCGGTGGTCTGGACCATTCGCCGAACCGCGTCGCGGGTCATGTCGATATAAGGTTGCATGCTGCGCGTGGTATCCATCACGAAAACCAGGTCAATCGCCAGATTGTCCAGACCGGCACCCTGATCCACATCCCGTCCGGTGGCAGCCTGATCCAGGTAACCGCTGTCGCTCAGCGTGTCGGCCCCACGCTGCCCGGGCACAGCAGCCGCGATCTGCAGCAGACGCACCTCGTCGCCGTAGATATCCAGCTTTTCCCAGTCGAGGATCGGCAGAATGTAGAACTGACGGTTGATATCGATGTAGCGCTTCGGTTCCATGCTGACCACCGCCTCGGGCAGCTGCGCCGAGTCGATCGCACTGTAAATCGCCTCCGCCTCACCAGCCATGTCCGCTGCATCGACGATGCGCCGCAATGCAGCGACATCGTTGAACATCAGTACCGGCTTACGCCCTTCAGCGATTCCGCCGGGATGGGTGTAGGCAACCACCAGCGCCTGGCGCCATTCGAGGACATCGCGCGCCTGCATCCAGCCAAGCTTCTGGCTGCTGTTGCTCCCCACCTGGTACCAGCCTTGCGGTTCGGCCGGATGGGAGAGATCGATCCCTTCCCGTGCAAAGACATAGAGTGGCCGGAATGCCGCCACGTTGGCGCGTGCCACTTTATCGGCATCGGCCTCCCTGTCCAGATAGATGTTGCTGAACGGCCGCGGCAACAGCTGCAACGGCAGACCGGTGCTACGCTCGATACAGGGCGCGCTGCCATTGCATTCAATTGGAGCGGCACTGACGCTACCCTCCAATGCGTCGGCACCGGACAGCCCCCCGCCCTCCAGCGCATCCACACCACTCAGGCCCTCGCCTTCCAAAGCGTCTGCACCGCTGCGAGCGAACACGGCACCACTCAGCAGCAACCCACCCAGCAACATCGTGCTCAACCCTCTGAGCAAATTACCTCTGTTCACAACCTACCTCCTGTTCAGAGCCGGGCAAACACTGTTCCCCGGATCGGAAATTGAGCCGCTCCCGTTTGCGTACTGAAACGCGCCATTCAATGAGCTCACGCCATTTCGGACCTTGGTGATAGCCATCCAGCTGTCGATCTCCGGATTCCGGCATGCATTGGAATGAGGATGGGGAATCCAGGCCCCCTGCTCTTCCGCTCACCGGCCACCGGCTGACGCACTGCCATCCATTACCCCTTCGATCAGCTTGATGTGCGCCTCGAGACGATAATCGGGATAGAGCCGCAGACTCTTGTGATAGCGTTCCAGCGCATCAGTCAACCGCCCCTTGGCCTGCAGTCCGCCCCCTTCGGCGCGCAGACGCGCCGCCTGTTCGTAGCGTTGACGCATCCCTGGATCCATCGCTGCGGTGTTGGCGCCATCCCCGTCTCCCGCTTGCAGCACGCTGCGCGCTGTCTCCCGCGCTACCGGCTGCAACACACCGTTGGTCTGTTCGAACAGATCCAGTGCCAAATCAGCATCACCATCCGGCCAGACCAAACCACGCTGAGCCGCCCCGGCGGCAACCCGCGCCTCCTGTGCATTGGGTTGGACAGTGCAGTGCTGTTCCTGCGACAACAGTCTGATCACACCCCGTTGGTTGACCACCATCGCCTCGATCAACTGTCGGCCGTACTGCAATGGCAGATCCACATGGGCTTCATCGCCGGCCAATACAGCTCTGTGCCAGGGACCACCGGCAGCGCGCACCCCGACCAGTGCGGTTCGTTCTGGTATCGCAACCACCACGTGAACGTGTCTTGTCGCTATCGATGCCCCTGCTTTCGGCGCCAGGATCTGTGCCTGCGGCGGTGATGCCTCGATCTTGAACGCGACGCTACCGGTAGCGCTGTTTCCGCCAGCTTCCACCACCCGCAGTTCCAACCGGTGGTCGCCCGGTTGCAGCAGCAGCTCCGCACTGAGCCTCTCTATCCCCGGCGGCAACTCCTGCCAGAGTCCACCGTCGATTGAGAGGCTGGGTTGGACCGTGCCCGCCTCCGGGTTGACCATGGCGGTCAGGGTCAGCCGTGATCCCGGCTGACGACTGCCCGCCACTGGCTCTTCAAAACTGAGTTTGAGGGGGATCTCTTCGCCTTTAATGGGCAGGAAGAAATGCGCCTCATTGTTGACCCGATCCAGGTCATCGAGACTCTTCTCCGGATCGGCGATCAGAAAGAACTCACTGGAACCCGCTGTTGCCGTCCAGTTCAACCGTGCCGTTGCAGCACCGTGCAATGCGAGATCATCGACCGTGACCCGGGCGATCTCCTCCCGGCTCTTCCCCGGCCGTTTGCGCAGCAGCGCCACCTCAGCACCGGGGGCGGCGACCGAGCCGATATTGTGCACCGGTATCTCGACGGTGATCTGATCTCCCGCTTGGGTATCGGTGGGTGCATCCAACCGAATCTCAGCGGATGAGATGCTCAGATCAGGCGATGAGATCGCCACTCCAACCAGACCTGCGACGGCTTGACGTGCAGCGGCTTCCGATTTCGCCACCGTCCAGACCGGTGTAGCGGTCAGACGAAACTTGAAGCGGAAGTCGCTGTTCACCACATAGTGACCGCCACGCAGATGTTTCGAGTTGATGCCGACCTGATTGTCCCCCGGCAGCCCCTCTTTGTTGAAGCGCAGCGCCGCTGGTGGAATACGGAAGCTGTAGTTGCCCTCCGGTATGACGTCGCGCAGCGTGCCGATCACCCGGTCGTTGAATACGATGTCGGTGTCGTGCGGATGGTAGCTGTTCCGCTCCCAGGGCAGACTGAAGCCCATCTCCAGCCACGCCTCCACCAGATTCGTGTTGTGCCAGCGGCCGGCCTCCAGCAGTGCCGAGTATTCAAAGATGCCATCGTCGCCGACGTCGGCATGGATGAAGTCCACCACACCGTCGGCATCGGTGTCATCGCCGACCCAGCGCACCTCATCAACATGCATCGACCAGCGGTCGGCACGACCATCCCGGTCGAGATCCTCGGGGTTGTCGCGGCGCGACCAATCGACATCGTCCGGATTCAGCTGTTCTGCCCGCATTGCGTTACGCAGCAGCACCGGCTCGTGATCGCGCTGTACTGGGTCGGTCGGGTCCAGCCCCGGAAAGAGCCAGATCCGGTGAAGTTGCTCACCCTCAGCCAGACGCATCTGGTAGTCGTAGTCGAACGACCGGTCCAGACCACGAGCGAGGATCCTGCTGCTGACTCCGGTGAAACCCGGGTAGAAGCGTGGTACCACATCGAAATCGATCGACTGGCCGGCCTGCAGCAAGCCGTGCTGGATGGTCGGCGTGATGCGCACCGCCTGCTCCTCCGCGCTGCTAACCTGCAGGTCGGTGAGGGTATCCCCGCTGTTACGCAGCCGCAGTCGGCGTCCGTGGCCAAGCGGCAACGGACCCAGATCCTGCCACTCCAGTTCGACATGCGGCAGGCGCACGTGCACCGCCACTTCAGCTGCATCGCTCAGGCCATTCTCCGAGACAATCCGGATCGGAATCGTATGATCCGGTGTGTCTACATCCTGAGCACTGATGCCAAGCAGGAACTCGCGCACCTGGCCGGGCGCGAGATTGATCGGTTGGTCCTCAGACCCCTCGCCGACGAAGCCGACCAGTAGCGCCGGATCCTGTGGTTTGCCACACTCGAGGCGGACTGTGAGCGCTTCGTCGCCGTTGTTGCGCACGCTGATGCCTACCCGCTGGTCGTAATCACGGCGGATATTGGCGCCATAGCGGGTGCGGCCGAACGCTAGTCCCTTGACCCGGGTGAGCGTCTGTACCGGTCCCTGCGCGTCGCCTCCGAGCGGCTGAATCTCATAGGTGACCGCCGCTTCCAGATCGTTCAACTCAACAGTGCGCAACCGTCCACTCTGACCACGTACCGTCTGCCACGCCGTGCTGCCCTGCTTGCGGAAACGGAGTTCCGACTCGCCGTGCACCGGCGCCAGCCAGCTGACGCGGATCGACTCGCCGGTGAGGCGCGTGCCGTCCGGTGGTGAGAGATCGAAATAGTCTGCCAGCCTGAAGTGACGTGTCAGCTTCGTCTCCACGCCGTCGGCATCGAAGGCGACCACTTCCAGCGTATGCACTCCAGCTGCCAGGCTCTGCCAGTTCACCTCTGTGTCATAGGGGGCGGTATAGTCGCTGGCCAGCAGTGCACCATCCAGCAGGAAACGCACCCCGCCCAACGGTCGTCCACTGTAGCTGATCGCCTGTGCCAGCAGCTTGACCGGCCGGGTGAGGGTCTGACCCTCCGCCGGGGTGGTGAGGAAGAGTGCTATCCCTTCGCGTGCACGGTTGCCGGTAGCCTGCACCCAGAAACGCTGGTGCGAGCGCTGTCCGTCACGACCGATGCAACGGGACGCCACCAGGTAACGCCCTTCGCGTGGAAAGTGCGCAGACTGCGCCTGCTCGTCTTTGAGTACCAGCTCGGCCTCACCATCCCCATTCAGATCCAGCTCGCAGCGTTCTGCGCGTTCGGTATGCTTGAGCGCGAGGCGCTTGAAGGAGACCCGCTCCGGTCGGGAGCCATCCGGAGTCGCCTCGATGGCATCGGCATACAGAGTGCGCGCACGGCTGTCGACCATGACAAAGCCGGGTTCGCCTGAGGTGTCGTTGTCGCCCCATTCGCTCAACTCGATGCGCAGCCGGAGCGGCGCGTCGAACTTCAACGGCAGCGTCCATCGCACCGGTGGGTAGTGCCCCGATTCGTGCAGCTGTTGGTTGGTCTGGTCGTTGAAGACCCGTACCAGCGTCTGTGTCTGACTGGCGATGTTGAGCTGGATCTCTCCCGGTTCAGCCAACTCGAAGAGAAAACGGTCGCGGTCGCCACGCTGATCGATCATAAAAGATTGCGCCTCGCCATCTCGCAGCGGACGCGGCGGATCACCGCTCAGCGGCGCCGATTCACCCGGCTCGGCGCGCTGCAACGACAGCTTCAGCTCATAGGGATCGCTTGAGGCGGCATTATCTCCCCACTCGCCTACGACGATGTAGTAGAGCCCGGCCTGCACCTCCGGTTTGAGTTCGGCCACCTGGTTTTCGTAGGCGCCTCGCTCCGCGACCAACCGGCGTTCGCTGTCGAATACCCGCAGGTGGGTCTGCCGTGCCGAGCTGGCAGTCACCTGCAGCACACCCGGGAAATCCACTTCCAGCGCAAAAAAGTCGAGATCCCGCAGTGGCAGGTAGCTGCCGTGCAGAGTGTCGCCGGACAGTAGCGGTGTGGCGTTATCGAAATCGTCATTGCGCTGTTTGAAATCGAACTCGTCCGCCGGCTCGAACCAGACCCGCATCGAGTAGGGCTGGGTGCTCCAGGCGTTATTTCCCCACTCCTGGATCGATACGAACAGCGTTTGTGGCCCGGCTGCATGCCAGTCGAGATGGACCGGGTGATTTTCATAGCCGCCCCGCTCCTGCAGCAACGCGCCGCTGCCGTCGAACAGTTGGAGGTGACGCTGCATCGCCCCCCGGCTCTGGACGTGCAGCACACCGGCGCCGGGCAAGGTAACTGCGAACAGATCCTGGTCACCCATTGGCAGCAGCGTGCTGGCAAACCATTGCGGTATCGCCAGTGAACGCACCGAAGTTATTGCGCCTGCTCCTGGCACTGGATCGACCACGCCGTCATCCGGCACCATCTCGACCATCAACCGATAAGGTTCCAATGAAGCATGGTTGTTGCCCCACTCCAGCATCTGCACCAGATAGACACCCGGCGTCACCCCATACTCGAGCGCTAGCGGGTGGTTTTCGTAGGCACCCTGCTCCGCCAGCAACTCTCCGAACGGCGAAAGGATGCGGACATGCCGTTGCAGCGTCTGATGTTGATCGCTCAATCGCAGCACACCCGCCTGGGTCACTTCGATACGATAATAATCGCTGTCTCCAAGCGGCCAGATCAGGCCGGAGACCTGCTGATTGAGCGCGATCTGTGTCGCCGCCTCCGGCTGCTGATTGGGTTCGTTGGGATCCACCGCCGGCTGCAGCTCGAGGGTGAGCGTCAGCTCGTTCTCCGCATCATGGGCGTTGTCACCCCACTCGGAGAGCTCCAGCGAGTAGCTGCCGCTCTCCAGCCACCGCTCGATCCGGTTTGACTTCCCCGCATAGGCCCCCTGCTGTTTGAGCAGTGTTCCATCACGGTCGCGCAGCTGCATCAGCGTCTGTAGTGGCGCATCTTCAATTATGGCAACCAGCCTGGCGGGTGACGCCAGGCGGAACTTGTACCAGTCGTGATCACCCGGCTCCCCGATCCGGAACCTGATCGGAGCACCGGTCAGCACCTGCTGCGCCTGTTCCAGATCGTTGTTGGGCTCTACCTCGGGTTGTGCTGCCAGTGGATTCAACGCGACCTGCAACGGGGGCGAGGTAGCGCTGAGCGTCAGTGCAGTGACGCTGGACTCGTAATTCGTCGCTTCGACCCGCGCGGTGACACGGCGGCGGGAAATCTGCACCCTGCCCGCACCATCCAACGGGTTGGCGTCACCGATCTGCAATGCAGGAAAGCGCAGGCGTCCGGCGCTGTCGCTCACTGCCTCGGCAATCACGCCATTCGGCCAGCTCTCCGCCAGCGTCACCCGGGCGCCAGCAATCGCTCTGCCCGTCACGCGGTCAACCACCTCCAGTGATTGGGCGACACGGGTCGACTCCGGCTGCAGCTGCAGTACCTGCTGCTGCAGGTCCCCAACGCAGTTGATCCAGCTGATACGGTCGCATCCGCCCGATTCGCATAGCGCATTACTGGTGATGATCCGGGTCGGTGGAGTATCTTTCTCGACGCGCAGATCGCCCGCCTCGAGAAAACCCTGCCGGCGACAGAAGAGATCGGCCGCGGGTTTGCCGCAGTTCTGACCCCATTCGCGGCAAAGATCCAGCGCCACGCCATCGATCTGCGGCGCCTCATACACCGCCTGCCTGCTGTTGTCAGAAGCCACGACATCCAGCGCCCGGGAATACGCCAGATACCCCGGTGCCGTGGCATGCAGCTGGTAACGGCCGACCGGAAGATCGTTGAGCTCGAAGCGGCCGTCCCAGCTGCTGACCGTATGGGCCGTGCCGCTGAGCGCGGAAGCGACCGCCAGCGGAGTAAGCACCAGGCTCACCCCGGCGACCGGCACCCCGGCGCCGACGCTTTCCACCCGACCACTCCACTGCGCGGTCGCTGCCGGAGTCAGCGTCAGGTCGAGTGCCTGGCGCGCGCCTTCCGGAAGCTGGATCTGCTGCACCAGCCGCTGGTAGTCGGGTTGCTCAACCGACAGTCTGTAGCTGCCGGCAGGTATCCCTTCGAACAGCGCCACACCAGCACTGTCGGTTGTCGCGAAGCGACTGCCGATCAGTACCCTGACATTGGCTAACGGGCTGCGTTCACCCTCGGTACGCTGTTCGAACAGTTTTACCGGCAGCGGAGCGGGTGCCTCTGCCCAGGCAACAGCGACGCACACCGGCAGCAGCATCAATCCAGCGATCGTACGCATGTTCGGTAATCTCATGGCGCACGCCCCACGATGGAGGGCAAAACCACCTTGGCCTGGGTCTGCGGACGATTGGTGCAGTACCAGTCGCGTTGCTTGTGGTGGGCGGTGATGTAGCTGTTGTTTTTCCCCTTCTGCAGTTTCAGCTCATTGATCAACGAATCGATGAGGCTGATCGGTGTACCGTCTCTGCGCTTCTGCGGATACTTGGCGTAAAGCTCGGCCCGCTGTTGCAGCAGTTCGCGCAGCTGAGCGCGATCCAGATCTTTTGGCAGCACCAGACGACCGGTGCGAATGGCGCGGGCGATATGCGCGATCGCCTCTCCCGCCTTGATCTGCTGCTCCAGGGCGTTCAGATCATATCCGGTGATCGCGACACTGGCATCCAGCTCGACCGAAGTGCCCCCACCGGCGCCCAATCCCAAGGTTGCCGCAACCTTGCCCCCGAGGCGAATCTTGGTCCAGGAGAGCTCCATATCCACCTTAGCCTCGGCACCCGCACCTGCGGAGACCTCCCCCTGGGCCTTGCCAGTCAGTTTCAAACCCCACAACGAGAGCGATGCCTCTGCCGCTGTCTCCGCCTTGCCACCGATGAACACCTTCGCTTCCAGAGAGGTCGCCACCCGATCGGCACCCAGATGACCCTCTGTGGTCACCTTGCCTTCCGCACCCACTTTGGCGGTCGCGGTGACTTTGGCCCCAACGGTGGCATCACCCAGCTTCTGCTCGGCACTGCCGGTGGCGGTCAGCTTGACCGCATTGACCTCCGCACTGGTATCGATCTTGACATGCGCTCCGCGTTGATTGGCCGTCACCTCCCAGGTCCCGGTGGCACCGTATTGACCGGTCTGCACCTGGGCGTCATAACCGTAGTCACCGCCGGAGTCGGTCTGTCCCGCGCCGCTGGTGGCAGCGGTCTTATCCGCTACATCCACCGGTTCGAACAGCTTGCCGCCGGCGATCTTGACGTTGAATTTAGTCGGATCGCCAATCCGCTCACCCTCATTCGGCTCGTTCGGGTCGCCTCCGGGTTTGAGATCCCTGGCGTAACTCCCCGTGGTCTCGCGGGATTTCGACCAGGGTCCCTCTGTGGTGGTGGTCGTCACCCTGCGGGTGGTCTCCCGCCCCTCGGCGTCGCGCGTGCCGGTCGTGCTGCTGTCCCGCCGGGTGGTGGTCTGGCGACCACTGCGATCGTCGCTGGTGGTGGTCGTCTCGCTTTCTGTGGTGCGCTTGACTCCGCCCTGTTCCTGTGTATGGGTGATCTTTGAGGATTCGGTGGTGGTTGTGCGCTGACTTCCCGGCAACCAGCCATTGCGCTGTTCCCGCGTGGTGCGCGTCTCATGTGTACGGCTCTCGGTGCCATGCTTGCCTGCGCGTGTGGTGCGACTCTCCGTGGTATCGCTCTGCCGTGTCACCTGCCCCTTGGCGTTGCGTTCGGTCTCTGTCGTCCTGGTCGTTGCCGAGCTGGCCTTTTTGCCGTCGTAGCGGTTGCTCTGCTGCCGCTTGTCGCTGCCCGATCCATCTGCGGCCGTGGTGGTGGTTCGGCTCTTCTGTTCGCTCAGTTTGCCGCCCCCGGCGGTGCGTTTCGAATCAGTGCGGGTTTCGCGCTGGGTGATGCTGCCGTCCTGATTGACCGTAGTGGAGCGTTGCATCTTGCGCTGCTCACCGCCCCGGCGTGTCTCGGTGGTCTGCCAGTTGCTATTTTGCGAGCTGCCTTCACGCTTGGTGGTGTGCTCTGCCGGTGTGGGTTTCTGTGCCGTGCGCGCAGCTTTTTTGGCAGTCTGATCGGCTATCGCCTGGGCGTCCGGTTTTGGGGCTGGCCGCAGGCCCGCCTGTTTGCGCGCCGTCGCATTGGCCGCGCGTGCTTGCGCATTGGCACCATCCAGTATCTGGTTACGATTACGTATATTGTTCGCGCTCTCGGTGGCAGCTCCATTGGCTCCACCCTTGTTGCTCTGCTCCACCGTTTTGGCGAGCTGTTCGCGCGTCTCCCGAATCTTCTGCGACTTCTCCGCGGCGGCCGGTTTGGTGTTCTGCACCTCCTGATCCGCCTGCTGGATCCACCTCCGCTCATCCGTTTGCTGCTGCTCCGGCGTCGCCCCCAGCGGTGTGATGCCAGTCTCGAATTTGTCTCCGTAGTTGCGCAGCCCCTGCGCCTGTTTGATCACCTCCGATTCATGCTCCACCGCATCGGCCGCTTTGCTGACGCTCTTACCCATGGTCTTCAGCGCCATATCGCGTTTCAACTGTTCGGCCGCATCGTCACTATTGATGTCGCTGTTGCCCAGATCCTCCGCGCCATGAATGAACTTCTTCTCATTGTCGAGTACAAACCCTTCCGGATCGCGTACCGACTCGTTTCCTTTGACATTGGTTGCCTGTTTGCCTCCCGGGGTGGAGAAGGCATCGTGATATCTCTGCCGCTCCGCGAGCTGCTCTTCGCTCGGCGGCTGCCAGAGGGTGATATCCTGGGTCTCGTTGATGTAAATACCCAGCTTTTGGTCATACCTGACCACATCCTCATTCGCCTCCCACTCCGCAGCAATCTGCGCAGCGACACGGGGATCGTTAGCGGTGATGTCGACATCCGCGCGCACATCCTTGGGTGAGCTGCCGGTGGTGTTCAGACTGGTTCCAAACCGCTTCTTGAGTTGCTCAAGATCGCCTCCGCGTCCGTCCTGCTCATTGAATCCGCCCTGGATGTTCGCTTTTTCCTGGCTGTACTCTTTGAGAATCTGCCGATATTCGGGGTGATCAGTATCGACCGTACCGTCCGGCTTGATCAGGTCGGGGTTGCTGCGCACTTTCTCGTGGTAACTGTTCTCGAGTTGCTTCAGTGCCTGCTGCTGTTCGATTCTCAGCTCATCGATCGAGCGTGCGCTGGCGAGTGTGCTCCACTGACCAAACAGCAGTACCAGCAGCAGCGCTGGCAGCCACCGGCGCAGCGTTGCGATCACCGTCGCCGGCCGCGAGAGCGACGGACTATTGCTTACCTTCATCGCCTATGCCCTGCAGCAGGATGGCAGCCCGCTCTCTGATAGCCGCATCGGCTTGGTCATTGTCCAGGATCGCATGCAGCTCCTGCGCCGCCGCCCGCACCTCTCCCAGCTTGATCTGTACCTCCGCCAGGTAGAGTGGCAGCACCACGCCGCGGTAGCCAGCTGCCCGGGCTTGCAGGTAGCGATCGCGTGCCTCCTGGGTGCGTTGCAGATCATCCAGCACGGTGGCCAGTTGAAACAGTACGTCGGGATTCTCCGGAGCCGCCGCTGCCGCCTCCTGCAGCAGACCGAGCGCCTCATCACCGCGTCGCAGACTGAGCAGCAGTACGGCCAGACGATAACGCGAAGCGACATGCGTGCTATCCGCCCGCACCGCACGCCGCAGATACTCGACTGCGGTCTCCTGTTCACCAGCGGCCAGCAGCACCTGGGCCATGTTGTACCAGGCATCGGCACGCTTGGGATCGATCTTCACTGCGGCCTGGAAATTGGTCATGGCCGTTGCCATCCGGCCCTGCTTCAGCGCCAGTACGCCCAGATTGTTATAACTCTCTGCAAACAGCGGATCGGCCTCCAACGCGCAGTCGTAATAGGCTTTCGCCTGGTCCAGCCGGCCCTGCGCCAGTGCAATATTACCGAGCAGATTGCACGCATCCCGGTCAGCCGGATGCTGTTGCAGAATCGCTTCGAGATGGGCTATCCCCTGTTCGATGCTGCCTTCTCTCAGTGCCTGTTCCGCCAGTTTGAAGTGATCCTCCACGCTCACCTCCGCACTCTGCAGACCCGCGGAGCCGACCAGCGTCGCGAACAGCACTATCCCGCTGGCTGAACGCAACAAACGGCACCAATGCACCCTGCTGCCCATAACGTTAAATGGTTGCATCAACATCTCCCTCGTCACTCAAACGCAGCGGATCCAACCAAATTCTCCAGCCGCACACTCGCCTGTTGCGCCTGCCGAGTCTGATAGCGCTGGTCCGTGCGTAGCACCTGGCGGTACCGCTTTATCGCCTCCGCACGATCGCCGCTCTGCTCCAGTGCCTGTGCATACTCCAGCAGCTCCTGAATCTGTGGCATTTCGGCAAACCCCATGTTGTCGAACTGCTTGCGGTAGGCGACGACCAGCTCCGGCCACCTCTCCTGCTGATGCAGATCGATAATGGCAATGCGCTCCTGGGCAGCGCGCAGCCAGAGTTCGTTCATATCGTAGCGGCCCAGCGTGTCACCAGCGGCGCTTTGCGCCACCTGCTGGTAGACTGCCAGTGCCCGTTCACGCGCACCGCTCCCCTCCAGCACTCTGGCGTAGTCCAGCAGTATCACCAGGTAGTAGGGGTTCTCCGAGGTGAGATCGGGAATCAGGTGTTCGTATATCTCCAGTGCAGCACTCCACTGCCCGGTCTCCTCGTAGACACGGCGTAGCCGCTCGCGCATCTCTGCTGCCAGATCCGAATCGGGATAACGCGCCAGATAGGCTTCGAGAAGATCTCTCAATTTACCCAGTTCGGGCGGGTCCATACCCAGCCGGTAGAGATTGGAGAGACGGAAATAGGATTCCTCCGCCTGCTCGCTGTCGGGGCAGTCGCGCAGCAGCTCCAGATAGAGGGACTCGATCTGTGCATAGTCGAAATTGTCCGCCTGGCGGATCTGTTCGAACAACTCGTCCGCCCGCTGTTGCTGCTGTTCCGGCGTCAGCACCGTGACCGCAGCGCTCGTTGGCGTTTCGCTCTCCACTACGGCCGTCTCCTGCTGACCCAGCACGCGGGCGATACCGATATTGCCCCGCTCACGGTTGCGCGACCAGGTCACCGGATCAGAATCGAGAATGGTATAGGTGCCGGGCTCCAACAGCAGATCCGGCTTCACCTCCCAGTAGGCATTTTCCACCCCCTGCGCATCCCGTAATCCCTCAGCTTCCCATGGACCGAAAAGTCGCTTGTCCCTGCTCTGCAGCGCGATCGAGCCAGGTGTCGCTCCCTTGCCGCCGTTCCAGTGGAAGGTTTTAATGCTGCCGATACTGAGGCGTTCCCGCAGTGTAAAGCGGGTTGGCTGTAACGGCACACTCTCCACCGGAGTGGCTTTGCTGCTATCGAAAACCACCGCTGCCTGTTCCGCCCGCGGCGCAGCTGCCGCTGACAGCAGCAGTGCGACCAGCAACGGTCGCCGAATACCTGTCACCATCTTTCACCTCCGAATAGGCTCACTCACTTTCCGTGGAAATGGGCGACTCTAAGCGCTATGGGAATCTGTTCGATGTCCCTTCCTTTAGCAGTCAATTACTCGTGTCCCGTTGGATAGCCTCGGCAGTTTTATGAGCACAATCACTATTGCGTTCCCTGCCCTTCCAGCATCTGCTCGATCCGCCGCACATGTGTCTCCAGCCGATCATCCGGATAGAGTGTCAGACTGCGCCGGTAGCGTTCGACTGCCTCATTCAGTGCTCCCTGGCGTTGCAGCAGCGCACCCTCCGCGCGCAGCGCCCTGGCCTGTTCATAGCGCTGGCGTGCCAGATCCGGCACCGTCTCAGCCTCCGCCTCCCGCGCTTCCTTCACCGCAGCCGCCGGTCTGCTCTGTTTGGAATCGTCCGGCTCGGGTATGACATTCGCAGGCTGTGTGCGAGCCACCGGGGTTTCACTCTCCCATGCCGGATTCAGACGAATCGAGGCCAACACCCGCAGTTGCATTGCATTGTCCGGCTCCTGTTCGGCGGGTTTGCGGGAGAAATGGATGGTCAGATAGGAGGGGGAGTTATGCCGGTTATCACCCAAGTAGCGCATACGCGCATCCAGCACGTAGTAGTCGTGGATCGATGTCTCATGGTCGGTTCCGCTAGCAGTTTTGCGGAAATGGGTCGCCGGATAGCCGTCGATGGTCAACTGTTCGAGCGTCTCATGCGGATGGTCATATCCGGTGATCGGATGTACATCAGTGGTGCCATGGGTGATAGATGCGCTGATATTGGCTCCGGTGGAGAGCACCCGGTCGTACCAGGAGAGCTGGAATTTGTCATCCTGGTCTTTCCGCCAGCTGCGCGGCACCTGGATCTGCAGTCTTCCCTGCCAGTCATAGGTTACCGGCTCATCGCAGGGGCCGGACTGCCCCGGCAGATGCAGCTGCACGCTGGCCAGTAGCTTGTCCAGCTCGACCCGGTGCTCCGCCAGCTGCGCTTCACTGGCGGTGATCACGTAACCGAAGCGGTCGCCTTTGGCAAGGCAGATGTCGGAGAGATGGACCGTTGTGGTAGCGGGAATGGATTTGTCACGCATCGGCGTGGTGTAGATGATGCCGATGCCGGTGCCGCTGATTTTCCACCCGGCAAGCCCGAACAGCTCCGACCGCTCGATGGTCGGCTGCTGCAGTCGGCTCAACAACCCGTTGCTGCCGGTGAGGCTGTAGCCTCTGGCGAAACGAATCAACGGCGCACCGTAGACGGAAAAGCGTGGCGGTTCCCAGGAGACAGTGTCGGAAAAGTCGCTGATCTCCCAATTGTTACGTACCTGCAGGGTGAGCAATCCGTCAAACAGCTTATGCTGGCCATAGCCGGTCAATTTCTTCACCAGTTCTGGCGTTGGTTTGACGCTGGCAAACACTTGGTCGAGCAGCGGCTGCCATTGCCCGACCGGCAGTCCAATCAGTGTGGTCAGAAACGAGACCTGATCACCGTTCTCCAGCAGTCCGTCGATAATGGCCAGTTTGAGCTGAGTCTCCAGACCCTCTACCTGACCGGAGATTTGATGCACTTGCGCGGACAACCCCCCCACCGGAACCACTCCCAGATCGGCTACCTCCATTCCCTCTTTTTCGGCCCGCTGCAGATCCCGCCCGGCATGTCTGTCCCGCACGATGGAAAAGAGCAGCGCCTGGTGTTTAGTGTCATCCTTGACACCCCATTGCCCTTCAAACTCATGTGTCTTCAGGGCTATCCAGTCTGCCGGCAGTGCAAACTCGAGCCCGCCGTGGGTTATTCGTTGCCAGTCGGCAGGAGCCTCCGCCAATACCACATCAGACAGTACCCAGAAGCAGGCGAGCAACAGCCATTGCAATTGCATATTCATACAACTTCACCGCCAATCAAGACATTCAGCACGTTTCGCCGATGGGAGAGCAGCGGCAAAGTCGGCGCAATAATCAGGCTCACCTGGCTGCCTAACGCGCTGCTGATCAGCCGTCAGTAGCAACGGCCATTAGCGGATAATCTTTAGGTATATAGGGGTGTAAAATCCTTTTCGGGGATTTAACGAAAATTGCAATTTACATTGCATCAGTCTACAAAGAGTGGCCATGACCCTACGCCGCCATCTGTACAAT
The DNA here is from genome assembly GCA_024235215.1 of Chromatiaceae bacterium. Classification (GTDB taxonomy): domain Bacteria; phylum Pseudomonadota; class Gammaproteobacteria; order Chromatiales; family Chromatiaceae; genus HKST-UBA178. The sequence continues at coordinate 202,991 of JACKMU010000005.1, forward strand.
CTACTCGAATTACGCGATGAGAAACCTCTATCCGGACAGATACTCAATGGTGTGTTGCTGCTGTTGATTCTGGTCAATGTGCTGGCGGTCATACTGGAATCGGTGGAGCAGTATCACCGCAGCTATGCCAGCTGGTTCTGGTACTTCGAGGTGGTATCAGTGGCCATCTTTACCATCGAGTACCTGGCCCGGGTCTGGGTCAGTGTGGAGGAGGTTCGATTTGGCAAAGGGTGGCGCGGGCGCCTGAGATTCATCTGTTCTCCTCTGGCACTGATCGATCTACTGGCGATTCTTCCCTTCTGGTTGAGTATCTTTTTCTCTATCGATGGTCGGGTTCTCAGGGTATTTCGACTGCTGCGGGTGTTCAAGCTGTCGCGCCATTTTTCCGTGCTGGAGGTACTCGGCACGGTGCTGCGCAACGAGAGCAAGACACTGCTATCCGCGATATTTGTGATGATCGTGCTGGTGATACTGGCATCAGCGGGAATCTACATGGTGGAGCGGGAGGCGCAGCCGCAGGCGTTCGGCAACATCCCTCGTGCCATGTGGTGGGCTACGGTGACATTGACCACGGTCGGGTATGGCGATGTGGTACCGGTCACGGTGGCAGGACGCATTTTCGGTATCCTCATCACGGTGCTCGGCGTGGGTATGGCCGCTCTGCCTGCAGGTATCATCGCCTCGGGATTTACCGCTGAATTGGCGCGGCGGCGTGATCTCTATGAGCTGACAGCAAGAAAGCTGTTACAGGATGGCGACATCGATGCCCGCGACCGCCGCCAGCTGATCAAGACGCGCGAAGAGTTGGGCCTGGAACGAATCGATGCCCAACAGTTGCTGCGCAAGGTTTCGATGAGCAGCCCAAGCGTGGAGAAGACGGCACCGCAGCACTGCCCTCATTGCGGAAAGCCGCTGCATCTGTCACATAAAAATGGCTCACAGCCCGGTGCGTAGATGCCTTACCCCTGTTTGCACCGCTGTTCCTTAACCAGACAGCGTCGACCGCCGGGTCACCTTTCCGCGTCATGAGCGACGTAGCAGGAGTGACAATAGCGCACTGATCCCTTTGCGGATCAGAGCCTCTCCGCGGCAAAAGTATTGCAGCTGGCGACATCGCCCTGCTGCAAACCGATATTGAACCAGCGGACACGCTGGGTAGAGGTGCCGTGAGTGAAGGACTCGGGTGTCACATAGCCACGAGCCTGCTTCTGCAGTCGATCATCGCCGATCGCGCTGGCCGCATTCAGCGCCTCCTCGACATCACCGCTCTCCAGTAACTGCCGGGTGCGATTGGCATCGTGTGCCCAAACCCCGGAGAGGCAGTCCGCCTGCAGCTCGAGTTTCACGGAGAGTGCGTTGGCCTCTGCCTGACTCAGGCGCTGACGCGCCTGCTGCACCTTATCGGAAATGCCGAGCAGGTTCTGCACATGATGTCCGATCTCATGTGCAATGACATAAGCCTGGGCAAAATCCCCCGGTGCCTTGTGGCGATTTTTCAGGTCCTGGTAAAAGCTCAGATCGATATAGGCTTTCTGATCGGCCGGGCAATAGAACGGACCCATCGCCGCCTGCCCCATGCCACAGGCGGAGCGGACAGATCCGCTGAACAGCACCAGTTTCGGTTCCTGGTAACGTTTGCCAGCCTGCTGGAACAGTTTGTGCCAGGTATCCTCGGTATCGGCCAGCACCACGGATACGAAGCTGGCCAGCTGCTCCTCTTGGGGTGAAGGTTGATAGGGTTGGGAGTAGTCGCCGCCGTCACCCGTCAGAGTGCCACCCTGATTCAGTATGATACTGGGGTCGACACCAAAGTACATCGCGACCAAAGCCAGCAGAATGACACCGATTCCCCCACCTCCGGCTTTACGGACGATTCCGGAACCGCGTCGGTCCTCAACATTTTGACTGCCTCTTCTGCCCTGCCATCTCATCTGCTTCTCAATCCTGCCGAAATACGCTGTTCACACCGCGGCAAAAGTCCACAGGCGGTTCCATCCATGTGGGTTGATTCGTCCATGTACCGCTCTCCAGACTGCTCTTGGGACAACCCGTCAGTGCCCGACAACTGCTTACTACTGTTCGATTCTTGTGATGCTGATGTAGACGGGAGTGCCAATCGGCGGCGCCAACTCGGTGTTGCCCATCACACCGCCATAGTTGCCGATAGCCAACCCCTGCGCATGCTCAATGATACTGGAGGGGTCATGCGCAAAGCCGATCAACACACCATCCAGTTCAGCAAGATAGAGGTTGTTGGCATTGAATGAGGAACCGGTATAGCGCCATGCCGCTGCGTCAATTCGCTTACCTTCCAACAACAATAACTGACTCGCGTCTACTTCGACCGTTTTCCCGCCGTTAACCCAGCCCACCCGCATGCTGACCGCGTCACCCATTACCGGATCGGGGTCGAAATGGAAACGTGATGGCTTGGCATTCTTGTCGTCGAGACCGATCATGATGCAGCCAAGGTTGAATTCAAACGCGCTGGCATCCAGTTCCAGCAGCGCCTCATAGCCGCGATCACTGCCGCGGGTGACGCCGAGAAACTCCAGCGGACCCTCCAGACGAATCACTACACCTGGCACAACCATACGCTGATGTGCCTTGTCCACCTGGATTTTACCGATCCTGAACTGATCCGGTCCCATCTGTTCGACCGGAGGCGGCCGGAATCCGGGTGGTGCCGCTTGGGCTGAACAGGCGAACGCCCAACCCAAAACCAAGATAAACAGCCCCCCCAATCCCTTTGAACCAAAGCCCTCTACACTCATGATTTTACCCCCTGTATCACACGATGCGGCATCGGCGGCGGGAAACATCGGCTTTGCGCACCGATAAATCCGGCATCCGTCAGCCACTTCACCACATCCATATCGGCATGCACCCCGCCATCTGCCGCGCTGAGCAGCATGTTCAGCCCGAACAGTGTCGCAAAACGGGGCGAGACACCGCTGCCGTCGGTGAAAACATCGCTGATAACCAGCATCCCGCCCGGGCAGAGACATGCCCTGGCAGCGTCGATCAGTTTGCGACAGTTCTCTTCCGTCTCCCGGTGAAAGACCCCCGAAATCAGCACCACATCCTGCTCCGCCGGAAACCGGTCGGTCAGATAGTCACCAGCAACACGGGTCACCGCATCTGCCGCTCCCATCGCGGCGATGATCTCACCGGCGATCTCCACCACCGCGGGGAGATCCATCAGTGTCGCACGCAGACCGGGATAGCGCCTGACGAAGAGCACCGAATAGGTACCCGGACCGCCGCCAATATCGAGCATGCGCCGACGCCCGGTGAGGTCAACCAGATGAGTCAACACCTGACCCACCGCCAGTGCCCGATTATGCATGCCATAGACGAAATGGCGGGTTCTCTCCGCACTCTCACCGGTGTAGAGTTCCGTTGCCAATACCGGCTTGCCCTCACGCAGAGACTCCTCCAGCCGCCCCCAACTGGTGTAGAGATCGTCGGCATAACGAATCGCATCACCCAGAAATCGATCTCCTCCAGGAACCAAACAATCGCTGCTCAAGCGGCTGTTGCGAAAGCCTTCATCAGATTGTTCCAGCAACCCCAACGCAACGCAGGCATGCAGTAACAGCCTGGTGGGCCGCAGCGCTGTTCCAAGCGCCCGGGCAATCCGTTCGGTACCCAGCGGCCCATCGGCAAGCACAGCAAACAACCCGATACGATTGGCTGTCAGCAGCGTCTGTGACTCCCAGTAGGCGGTGGAAATCTGCATCAGAGTGGCAGCATCCGGCACCTGCTCGTTCCTCACTCTATCATTCTCCACACTCACTCACCGCCCCCGGCCGGACTCCGGTCCAGATCACACTCCAGTTGCATGTAAGCACAGCGGTGGCACATGAATCCCTCCCAGATCTGCAGCGCATAACGCCTCCTCAATGCGAGATAAGCCAGATTGAGTTTCTCGAAATAGGCCAACAGTCTATCGAAGTAATCCGGATGATCACGTCCACCGATCGGCCAGTATAGCGAGTAGATGGGGATGATCCCCCGCGCGCAGAGATCCTCAGCACCCTGGATGGCAAGGTCAGCCGCCTCCTGCCAGCTCATTCCAAACTCCGGTTCCAACTCCACACCGGCCACCATCGCCGAATAGACCCTTCCCTCTCCCCACAGTTCGACCGCACGCTCCAGCGACTCTATCCAACGATGATAGCCAACAAACTTCTGTTTGCCGGGACAAACCTTCGAGAACAACGGCTCCGACCAGACCTCGAGGTTAAAGCAGACTGCATCTACCAACTGCTCGTCAAACAACCGCTGCAACTGTGCCGACGGCAGCGCTCCCGACCCGCAGGCTACCGGTATGCGATGCCTCACCACCTCCTGGACCTCTCTGGCGATACTCAGAAAGCGATCACCTTCCAGCTGCCAATCCGGCAAGGAACCGGCCACCAGATAGATATGCCGGATGTGGCCGTCTGCGATGGCGTCATGTAAAGTTTCCCGCATCCGTGCATACGTTTGTGCGGGCAGCGCAGGGTGACCTGCCTGCTGACCGAAGTGGCTGATGCGCTCATTGGGCGCGCCATAGGCACAGAAGGTACAACGCAGCGAGCGGCCGTCGTTATCTTTTTCAAGAAAATAATCACAACCTGGCGCTACGTTGATGACCGCCATGTCTCCGTGCAGACTGACACCCGCCCTGGATTTGTCGAATCCATCCAGTGTCTTCTCGGTCATCCACCCGGGCAAAGGCTCGAAAGTGATACTCAACTCGTCTCTCTGCGGGCGGCTGTCGTGAACAAGTGTATATCCACGCTCCACTTCTCCCATTACCCGCCAAGGCGAATCAGGATTTCCCTTGATGCGAATCAGCGTGCCATCCTCGAGTCGCATCAGATAGGGAATGTCAATCGACTGCTTGCCGGTAGGGTTCTTCTCATGAGGCTGGAATCGGTACGGGTAGTAATTGGGAAAAGCGTTTGCCGCCGCTGCTCCCAACGCTTCGCTATAGCGCAATCCATCAAACATCAGATCGAGTTTGAGGCGTGCGGATCCGGTCAATCTGTTGGAACTCATTGCGCGTATCTCCTATGGACACTGGGAGAGGTTACCCCATTCGGGTAGACTCGGAAAGCAAGAGAGGCACACACATGCAGACTATACCGCGCCGGATCGTTGTCATTCTCCTGGCCTTGCTGATTCCAATCGTTCCCTTTATGGCTATCGGCGAACTTCCCGGAGAACACTGGTTATCCGCAACGGACGAAAATGCATTACTGTTCGGTCTGACCGGTGCCGGTCTGCTTACGGCGGATGTGCTGCTGCCAATTCCATCCAGTATCGTCGGATCCATGCTGGGTGCCCGACTCGGTTTTTCTGCCGGCTGGGCCTGGGCGTGGGCAGGTCTGTCCGTCGGAAACAGTATCGGTTACATGGCTGGCAGACTGCTTCTCTCCCGTTTCCAACCCGAGATTCCGCAAACCCCGACCTTGTTGCTTTTGTTCGTTAGCCGGCCTGTGCCGATACTCGCCGAGGCAGTCACATTCACCGCCGGTGCGGAACGGATGGGGTTTCTGCGTTTTCTGGTCACAGCCATGCTTGGAAATGGGATCTATTCTTTTGCTCTGGCCGCAAACGGCGCCGCACTCCTTCCTGGGGCTGCGGTGGGTCCAGGCTTGATCCTGCCCATGGCGCTCCCGGTGCTGGCATGGCTCATCTGGCGCTGGCTGATGAAGCGAAAGAGACGCTGAACCTTACCGGTCAGTATCGAATGTCGGATTACGCTGCACTAACCCGACCCACTTCCCAGCTGGTGAACAAAACCGCACAAATAAACCCGATCTGATATAAAAGGGAGATCGATGCCATGCTTTACATGCTGATAAACCGAACCAAACCGAACCTGACACCGGAACAGTATACGCAGCTGGGACGGCTCGCCGAGGCTTTTTATCAAAACGTCCCAAGCGGTTTGAAATTACAGGGTGACTGGGCGGCAAATGACGGATCGAGAACCTTCGCTATGGTGGAAACCGATGATCCTGAACTGCTGGCTGCTGTCCAGGCACCATTTCAGTCCTATGTCGATATTGAGATTATCGCTGTAACGCCTGTCACCGGATGGAATAGACGCTGATCCGCTGTTCAATCCGGCGGCGGCCAGGAGCCCTCTACTTGTCGTGAGGTCTCCTGGCCGCCGCTGGCCGGTTGTCGCCCGATTATCGGCTCCGAGTCGTTCTAGCTGTCGGCTTGGCGCTCGCTTCGTTGGAGTGCAGTGACTCCGCCCCACCTGTGACCGAGGTGACGACATAGTAGTAGGTCACATCGTTGGTCAGACCGTTATCATAGTATGCGCAGTAGTCACATACATGGTTCGCGGCGATCAGTGAGTAAGGTCCTCCCTGCGTGGTGCTGCGATAGACGTTGTAACTATCGGCTCCGGCCACTGGTGCCCAGGTCAGGAACACTTCGTTTGGCTTCGGGCGTGCCGACAGATCGAAAATCGTCTGCGCAGCGGCACTCTGTACGGTGACCAGCAATGTTGCCGTATCGGTGCTGCCATCCTCGTCGGTGACTCGCACCGAGACCGGGTAATTCCCCGCGGACGGCCAGCTGTAACTCACAGCCGCACCAGTGGCGTCATCATACAGACCATCATTATCCAGATCCCACTCATACAGCACGATGGCATCCGGACTCGAGGTCGATCCAGCGGCACTGTAGTTGCCGTTCTGTCCTTCGTTGAGTGTGGTGTCGCCGGTCAGTATCGCAGTCGGACCGAGATCGTTCACCGTCACCGTGAGACTGGCGACATCGACACTGCCATCATCGTCCGTCACCCGCACCAAGACCGGATAGCTGCCATTGTCCATCCAGGTATAGCTCGCGGACGGACCTGTAGCATCGTCGAACAGACCATCATTGTCCAGATCCCACTCGTACGACACGATTGCGTCCGGACTCGAGGTCGATCCGGCAGCGTTGTAACTGCCACTCTGACCTTCGTCGAGCAGGGTATCCCCGGTCAGGACCGCGGTCGGACCCAGATCGTTGACCGTCACCGTCACCGTGTCCGAACCGCTGGCTCCCTCGTCGTCGGTCACCGTCACGGTCACCGTGTAGACGCCGTTGTCCTGGTACGGATTGTTCAACGCGAAGCTGCCGTCCGGATTCAACGCCAGCGGCTCTGGACCAGCGCCCTCACCATAGTCGACCGTCGCAGTCCAGCTGTCAGCACCTGGGTCGGTGAAAGAGCCGCCACTGACGAAGGTCTCACCCTCGTTCAGGGTTGCATCCGGTCCGGCATCCACCAACGGTGCGACATTATTCACCGTTACCGTCACCGTATCCGCACCGGTGGCACCTTTATCGTCGGTGACTCTCACCGTCACAGTAAAGACGCCGTCATCCTCGTACAGGTTGTTCAGCACGAAGCTGCCGTCCGGGTTCAACGCCAGCGGCTGTGGACCAGCTCCCTCACCGTAGTCAACCGTCGCTGTCCAGCTGTCCGGATCGGGATCGGTGAACGAACCACTGCTGGTGAAGCTGCTGCCCTCGTCGATTGTCGCATCAGGACCCGCATCCACGTTCGGACGCGTATTGGCAGTATCCTCCACCCCGACAATGAAGCTGTCGTTGCCGCTGAGGCCGCCGTTGTCGGTCACCGTCACAGTCACTGTAAAGTTGCCTGCACTCGCATACAGATGGCTGCCAGAAACCGTCCCATTTCCACTGCCCTGGTTGACAGATCCTGACTCTACCGTGCCGTCGCCCCAGTCGATGGTGGCGATGTGGGTATCGAGCAGGCCGGCGTCGGTGAAGCTGGCCGGATCCAGCGAGATCGGGGTACCAAGCGGCACTCCGGACTGATCCGTCCCGGCATCCACGACCGGCGCCAGATTGTTCACCGTGACCGTGGCCGTATCCACACCACTGGCACCTTCATCATCGGTCACCGTCACGGTCACCGTGTAGACACCGTCATCCTCGTACAGATTGCTCAGTGCGAAGCTGCCGTCCGGGTTCAACGCCAGCGGCTGCGGGCCAGCGCCCTCGCCGTAATCGACCGTCGCGGTCCAACTGTCGGCACCCGGGTCGGTGAAGGAGCCGCCACTGACGAAAGTCTCACCTTCGTTCAGCGTCGCATCCGGACCGGCATCCACCGCCGGCGCCACATTGTTCACCGTCACCGTCGCCGTATCCACACCGCTGGCACCTTCGTCGTCGGTCACCGTCACGGTCACCGTATAGACACCGTCATCCTCGTACAGATTGCTCAGCGCGAAGCTGCCGTCCGGATTCAACGCCAGCGGCTCTGGACCGGCGCCCTCACCATAGTCGACCGTCGCAGTCCAGCTGTCAGCACCCTGGTCGGTGAAGGAGCCGGCGCTAACGAAGGTCTCACCTTCATTCAACGTCGCATCCGGTCCGGCATCGACAACTGGAGGCACATTGTTGACAGTCACTACGAGCGTATCACTACCGACACCGCCGTCGTCATCCGTCACGGTCAGGGTGACAGTAAAGACACCATCGTCGGTATAGGTGTGACTGGTGTTGAGGTCACCGCTGTCACCACTGCCGTCACCGAAATCCCAGACAATCGTGTGGGTGTCCAGAATGCCGGGATCGCTGAAACTTCCGCTGAAGTTGGCGGGACCACCCTCATCGATCGTCTGATCCGGTCCTGCATCCACCGACGGAGCGACATTATTCACCGTCACACTGGTGGCGGTGGTATCAGTCAGCAGGGTATCGCTCACCTGCAGCTGCACCGGATAGACGCCGTCGTCCAGACCGGTGAAGAGGTAGGTTGCACCGGTGGCATCATCAAACAGGCCGTCATTGTCCAGATCCCAGGTGTACTGCAGCAGATCACCGTTCGGATCGCTGGAGCCGGTCGCGTCGAGCGTAATGCTGGCGCCTTCATCGATGGTAAACGGACCATTCACCGCAGCAACCGGTGGCAGATTCACCACGACATTCACGGTGGTGAAGTGCTGGTCACTCAGACGCTCTTCAGGATCCTGTATGAAGTTGCCGTTGACATCATTCAGCACTGCGTTGTCCCACACCCGCAGTCCGACGTTGTGCGTTCCCAGCGTATCGAACACCACCGCCGGCTGCGCCCCATTCGCTTCATCGAAATCGAATGGGAAGAGACCATCCAGTTCCCACTCGTAACTGGTGATGAAGTCAGTCGGATCGATGTCGAAAGAGCCGCTTCCATCCAGCTCACAGGGGACACCCTGGGTGCAGGTGTAGGGCCCGCCCGCCTCGGCGACAGGTGGATGCGGAGGAATCGCGATGGTGATCGCAACTGTATCCGTATCCTGCAGCGGCGGGATGTTGTTGTCGGTCACCCGCAGCGTCACAGAAATGGTCTGCGGCAGGGTCGCTTCCGGGTACTCCGACAACGGATAGGTGTAGGTCGCCGTCGGTTGCGTACTGCTGCTGTCGTAGACACCGTCACCGTCGAAGTCCCACTCATACTTGACCAGACTCCGGAACGGATCCAGATGGAACGAGTTGGAGCCGTCGAACTCGAGCGGCAGGTCGACCGCCCAGACCCGGTCGCGTCCGGCATCCGCCACCGGCGGCTGCACGAACAGCGTACGGCTGAGCATGATCACGCCCCAGGCGGAACGCAGCTGGTTGGTTATCCACTCGCTTCCTGGGAACCTGCCGTCAGACTGCTGGTCGTCGATCAGGGTCCGTGCCAGTCCGTTGACCGGATCGCTGAACCAGTCGAAGCCGTTGCTGGAGAAATTCACCACTGGCTCGGGCTGCGCCAAGCGCATCGCCTTGGTCGTTGCATAAAGCGCATAGTAGTGGCGATTCGTCGGGGAAGCGAGGTACTCACTGTTCCAGTTATCGGCGATCCATTTCTCCGCGGTCAGCCAGCGCGGGTCTCGCGTGGTCTGATCGTCCAGCACCATCTGCACCAGTCCGGAGGGAGTCCCGGCAATGCTGATGCCACTGGTGTACCCCCAACCGGTGCCGCTGTACGAGTTGTTCAGCCAGACCTGGTTGCGGTCCTTGACCCACTGCGAGACCGGAATACCGAAGATATCCTCGGCGGCGAGCAGACCGATCGCACCCCACTGAGCGGCGGAGTTGTCGATCGAGCTGTTCCAGTTGTAACGCCAGGCACCGCCGTTCCCTTCCTCTGTCTGGCCCCAGCTGAACTGGTCGGCCATGTCGGTCAGGATATCGAAATAGCTGCGCCGGTTGATGCCGCTACTGCCGGTGATCGTGCGCGCCAGCGGCGTGCCGGTACTGGCGATCGCATCCATCACCTGACCGCCCTGGTAGATCGGCTGACTACCGGAGCTGTTGACGCCGGTCTGGATACCCAGATCGTTGCCGTTGGTGTCCGGTTCGCCGTAGGTCTGGGTGGCGATCGCCACCGTACCCAAATCACGGAACAGCTGGCGCAGTCCGCGCATCACCGTCTCCTGATAGGGATCCTCGGCCGGGTCGACCGTCTCCAGATGGCTGTTGATCAGGAACGACTGGATCGAGGAGGCGGTGGCGCTGGCGCGTGCATCGCTGGTCCAGTAACCGATGTCGTAACCCTCCGCCGTGGTACGGGTCTGCTGCTGATGCAGGTACCAGAGCCCCTCATCGATCGCGACATTGGTCTCGGTGCTCAGCGTCTTTGGCTTGACCACGATGATGTAGCTGTCCTCACCCATCTGATTGAGGCTGTCCCAGACCCGCAGTTTGGCGGTGAACGGCGTGCCGTTCGGCGCCGCCGGGTAGGTGTGAGTCACGGATAGGTCGTATTTATTGGTGATGCTCGTCACTGCCGACTGGGTACCATCACCGAAATCCCACTGGAAGGTCTGCGCATCGGCATCACGTACGATACCTTTCAGATGCACTGTCTTGCCGTTGTAGATCTCGTGCGGCACCAGCAGATCGTGAGCCACCCACGGGACTGCGATCACATCGGGCGGCAGATTGGGCGCTATATCGACTGGTAACTGCATGCTGCTGGTCTGACCGGCACCATCCTCAACCGTCAGGGTCACCAGCTTGGGCCCGGTACCTGTCAGCTGCACGTCATCGAAGCCCCAGACCCCGCTGTGCGCATCAGCCCCGATTCTGACTGGCGTCGAACTACGGCCCAGTGAGGAATAGTTGGTCAGCGCTGTCCAGGCGGCGGCACCCTGCTGCCGGATGAAGTAGTCCGCCCCGGCACTCTTGATATCGATACGCACCTCGTAGCTTCCACCCGGCGTATAGCTGCCCACGCCACCGCGTGAAGAGCCCTCTTCATAAATATTGAGGCTACCGTTATTGAAGTAGATCGCATGAAGCAGCTGATTATAGTGTCCGCTGGCGGTGTTGTTGTTCTTCACGCCAAACATCATATGATTGCCGCTGGTGGCAGAGGTGTGCACCAAAGCAGTCAGACGCAACGCCGCGCGATCGAATGTCTGATTGGTAAAGATATAACCGCTGCCCCAGTTGTTGCCGGTCACCTGTAGTGTTCCACCCGACTCCTCCACGGTTCCGTTGGTGGTCCAGCCGTTGATCGCCCCATCGTTGAAATCATCACTGAAATGGGTCGTGTCTGGCGTGGTCGCCGCAGGGTAGGTGTGGAACGGTCTGGCCCCCACCGCGTCGATGTCATTGGTCGGGTCGCCGTCGCCGTCACGGTCTAACTCGGCATCAAAGTCCCAGCGATACTCGACAATGCCGAAGTCATCACTGGAGTTCTCTGCGTTGAAATAGACCGGCGGTCCACCGGCCGCGCCCTGCGAGATTGCCTGGCCGCTGGCTACCGGCGGCGCACCCACGATCACGTTGACCGTGGCTGTGTCGCTGTCGCTCTTGAGCGTATTGTCGGTCACCGTCAACTCTGCGGTGTAGCTACCGACCTGCTGATAGAAGTGTCTCGGAGCCGGTCCCTTGCCGGTGAACGGCAGATCCGCGGCACCGCCGGTTGTGTCACCGAACAACCAGTGGTAAGTCTGGATCGCCACGTCATCGGTCGAGCCGGTACCATTGAACTGGACAAAACTGCCCACTTCCGCAGTGTAGTCACCGCCAGCTTCCGCTACCGGCGGCGCGCCATCCGCGATGGTAATGGTGGTGGTATCGGTGTCGACCTGCAGCGCGTTGTCGCGCACGGTCAGCGTCACATTGTGTGTGCCGACTTCGCTGTATTCACGCGTAACGATGGGCCCTTCGAGGAGTTCCACAATCCGGTAATTGTCGAACGCAAAGCTGCCCGAGTTCACACTGGCACCCATGCGCAGTGGCGAATTACTGGGATTCGTCGGTGTAAATGCGGTTAGCGGTGTCCACTCGGCTGCGCCTGCCAACCGGATGTAGTAACTGGCACCACTCTCATACAGGTCTATACGGGCCTCGTAGGTCTCTCCACGTGTGTAGCTGCCCACATTACCGCGCTGGGAGCCATTTTCGTAGACATAGAGCGTGCCGCTGCTGAAGTATATTGCGTGCGGCATGTTGGTATAGCTGAAGTTAGATGGTGCGGCAGTGAAAAGGCCCCACATCGCATTACCACTGCTGGGGGTCTGAATCTCGCCGGTAATGCGCACTGTGCCGGCTATCCGTTTGATGGACTGCACGCTGTAGTGTCCGGTCGGACCCCAGCCACTGCCCGGATTCACCAGCCGCCCGGACTGGATACTCGCACCTGCATCAGCAGTCCAAACCGCCGTATCGATCGCTGCATCTGCGAAATCCTCCGTGAGTAACGGATCGAACTCCCAGACGTAATCGAAAATCGCACTATCGTCCGTTGAACCGCTACCATCCAGCGTCGCAGTCCAGATACCGTAACTGGCGAACTCCTCACCGAACACATAGGGCCCGCCTGCATCGGCCGTCGGGCCGGCGCCCAGCGTTACCTCGACAATGAAGGTGGTCTGCGTCTGCTGGCCGGCGTGGTCGGTGACGGTGAGCGTCACCGTGTAGCTGCCGGGGACGGTGTAGATATGGGTCAAGCTGACACCGCTGCCGGTGGTGCCGTCACCAAAGTCCCACTGGTAGCTGAAGATGCCGACGTCATCACTGGAGCCAGAGGCGTCAAAGTCGACACTCCACTGCCCGCCGATGGCGAAGCTCTCGTCGGCCACAGCCGGTGCGTCGATCACCGCGATGGGCGGATCGTTCACCTTGACCTCGACCGTGGTGGTGTCAGTATGGATCTGACCCGCGTTGTCGATAGCGGTCACCGCCAGCGTGTAGATGCCGGGGGTGTCATATTGATGACGCATGGAGACACCGCCCAGGTAGGTTCCCAGGTCGTTGAAGACGTTGGAGCGGCCCAGCGTCTGGATCACCACCGGCTGGCTGGTGACGATGCGGTGTACACCTGCGCCACCGGGGAAGTCGGTCGGTGCCAGCAGCAGATAGCCGTCGCGCTGCAGCGTCGCGGTGAGCGCACCGCCGTCCACATCAATGTTGGTATTGTCGTTCGGCGCAAAAATTACCACGCCATCGGCCAGCGTATGCAGCACGAATTCGGTGCCCCCACGCCCGCCGGCGAAGGAGATGTCATCGCCGAGGTTGCTGATCGTGGTTCCCGCCTCGGTATCGCCGGCCCAGACTTCCACGTCGGCCGTGCTTTCCAACCGCAGTCGCCTCGTACCGACGCTGTTCTGATACCACATCTGACCGGCAGCTACCGTGGCGGTATAGAGCGAAGCACCGCTATCGAGATCGAACACCTCGATATCTGCCGCTTCGTGCGCGAACACCGCGATCGAGCCGGTGGTCCCGGTGTAGGTTGCGAAGAGGAAGAGCTGTCCTGCTCCATCGCCATTCTCGGAAGGCACCGTGGTGTAACCGTTGGCTGCGGTGGTCTGCATCGAGATGCGTCCACTGGAGACCACCCGGTAATCGGCGGCACCAGCCGGACTATCCCAATAGTCCCCGGCACGTAGACTGCGCTGCGCGGCCAGGCTGCCATTTGAGGCATAGAAAGAGACTACCGCATCTTCATACGCATAAACGTAGAAACCGCTGTTGATGTCGAGATAGAAGATGAACTCCTTGCCGACCGGGTCTCCATCCAGTGAAGGCACGAAGGTGCTGTGACCACCGAGATCGGTGAAATAGGCGACCACCGGTTTGTCCGCCTTCACCTTGAAGAAGATACCATCCCCCGGAGGCGATCCGCTCGGATCCCATGCCTGCATCCGGTTCAGTGTGGTGCTGTCGATCACGGTACCATTTGCGAGATTGATGATCTCGACCCGGGTACCGTCTTCAGTCGCAACGACACGACGCAGATCGGCCCCAGCGGTATCGTAGCCATAAAGATCGGTGCCGCTGGCGAAATAGCTGCCGCGTACACCATTCGCGAACCCGGTGGTGTAGCTGGTGCCGTCACCAAAATCGACCTGGAGGCGTTCGACATGGGTGTCATCACTGGAACCGCCGGCATTGACGATCAGGTTCCACAACCCGCCGAATGCGTCGTGTTCGTCCAGCGTGTAAGGCCCGCCAGCATCGGCGACCGGCGGAGCACCGGCCTCTACCGGGGTATCAAGCAGCGCATCCACCGACTGACCGGCGTGATCCACCACAGTCAGCGTAATGGGGTAGTTGCCGGTCGCATTGAATGTGTGTGCGACACCGTCGAGCATGGTCCCGTCCACATCCCAGTCGCTGTCCAGCGGAATCACTTTGACATTGTCATACAGCAGGACCTGATCATAGGCCAGCAGGCCTATACCGCCTCGCGGGTGGGCAGCGTTCGTGGTTTCGAGCTGCAGCGTCTCCACGCCCCCTTCCGGGGTGACAAAGAGCTGCATGGTATCGCCGACCATCACCAGACGCAGGTGGTACCAGATCTCCGGATCCCAGCCCGTTCCACCCTCAGCAATCACATTGGAGCCGCTCGGTGCGGACCAGTCATAGAAGCGCCAGAAGTCCCAGCTGTTCTGCGAGTAGAGCAGGAATGTATCCTGACTGCCGGCACCGTTCGCGTTGCGGAACACGATACCGATATAGCCATCGGTCGAACCGCTGATACCCTTGACATCGACTTCGAGCTGGAAGTCCCGGTACCTGCGGCCGCGATCCTGTAGCCAGCGCCAGCTGGTTCCAAGCGCACTCTGCTGAAGTATACCGTCGGTGACACTCCAGGTGCCGCCGTTGACACTCCAGACCGGATTAGCGGTGTAGTTGCCATCGGAGAAATCATCCGCCAGTGGCGCCAAGTCGAAGGTAGTGCCATCTCCCCAGGCGACATGGTAGCTCGCTATGCCATGGTCGTCGCTGGAAGCGGAGGTCTCGTACCAACCGGTCCAGCGTCCAAGTGATGCGTCGTTCTCGTTCAGTGTTGCAGGACCGTTTATCGCCGGAACGGGAATAGCGTCCTGTGTCACGTTGACCGTCGTGGTGGCCGTACTGCTCTGGTTCACCTCGTCGTATACCGTCAACGTCACGGTATAGCTGCCGACAGCGCTGTAGGTCGGCCTCGGGTAACGATCGGTGGAATCGACGCCGATGCCATCGCTGGCGTCGAAATCCCACTCGTAGCGGGCGATACTGGTGTCTGCATCACTCGAACCGGTGCCGTCCAGCGTGCCGTGCCATTTGCCCAGCAGCGACTGCGCCTCACCCAGGGTGTAGGGTCCGCCCGGATCGGCCACCGGCAGTTCACCGTTGACCGTGACGTGGATCGCAAAAGTGCTCTTCAAGCCGCTGTCGTCGGTGACGGTCAGGATGACCACATACCGGCCTTCGTTGATGAAATCGTGGCTGGTGGTGACTCCGCTGGCAGTGGTACCGTCGCCGAAATCCCAAGCGTAACTGACGATCGTACCGTCGTCATAAGAGTCACTGCCATCAAAGTTGATTGTGCCGCCCTCGGTGATCAGGGTCGCGTCCGAGGTCGCCAACGCAAAGGGTTGGCCGATGCTGCGCCCGGCAGGAGCCGCCGCGGACAGTATATTGGAGCCGCTGGTGGTGCCGATCAGGGTGCGCTCACCGAAGCTGCCGTCACCGTTGCCCGGGTAGTACCAGAATTGCTGTGAACTGTAAGTGGAGACCACCACATCCTGGTTTCCATCGCCGTTGAAGTCGAAGACGCCATAGGATGCATGGTTATTGACGTCCATCGAAGGAACATAAACACCCGCCTGGAAGGTGCCGTTGCCGTTGCCGGCATAGAAGTAGGGGTCTCCCGAACCGCCATTGATCGCGATCACGTCAGCTTTGCCGTCGTTGTCGAAATCGGCCATCACCAGTCCGTAGGGATCGCTCGTGGTACCGATCTGGGAAGTGGTGAAATTGCCGGCACCATCGCCGGTATAGAGGAACAGCTGACCACCACTGTTGGCGCGCACGAAGTCCATGTTACCGTCGTTGTTGGCATCCCCCGCGTCCATGCCACGGCCGGCACTACCGGTGTTGGGCAGCAGCTTGGCGCTGAATCCGGAGACCATGCGTGGCCGGGTGATGCGAAAATCGTCGAACCAGAACTCTTGTCCGTTGCTGGCGTTGCTGTTGGTATACCATTCGAACTCAGTGACCTGGGAAGCCCCCGGCCAGTGCGCCTGGATCGCATCGCGCAGGTTGAAGGCGATGGTGTGCCACTGACCGTCGTCAATCAGACTGACCTTGGGTGTATCAGGAAAGTCGTAAATGCCACCATCCGCAGCCGGGCTGCCGCCCAGATAGATCCAGCCAAAGCCGCTGACGTTGAACAGCAGTCCGACCGGTGTGCCTGCGGGAATGCGATAGGCAAAGCCGGCCGAGGAGCCGCGCGCCATGAACCAGTTGGAGGGGTTGACGTCGATCGACATGCAGCTGCTGTTGTTGGTGGCAGCCACGCGCAGCGACCAGCTGCCAGTGAAAGCGTCGGTGTCCGTACGCTGGAACGTGGTGGAGCAGGTCTGCCCGCCCCAGCCGTCGTTGTCGCTCTCGAAGCCGCCGAAATAGAAATCTTCGGGCTGAGTGACCAGCGGTCCGGTATTTTCAAAGTACCAGGCACGCTCGGTGTTGGTATCGACGACAAAATCGATGTCGGCGTCGTTGTCGAAATCTTCAGCCGCCATATCCATCAGGTAGCTGGGGTTGGCGGTGTCGAACGCACCCAGGTAGACCGGCGTCTGCATACGGCCGGCGTAGCGTTCGTAGAGGAAGAGCTGCAGTCGCGAATCCTCCGGATAACCGGTGATCAGGTCGAAGTTGTTGTCGCCGGTGAAATCGGCGATCACCACACCCCGTGTCGCGCCCGAGGTGCTCATATCCTCTTCGAGTCGCAGTCCGCTAAAGGTACCGTCCCCGTTGCTGCGCGCGGTATAGAAACGCGAATCGTCACCCAGGGTCGCGACATAGACTTCGGGACCGATTGCGATGGTGTAGGACTGGCTGTCGGAGAGACCCCCACTATCGGTCACCTGCAATGTCACATCGTGACGGCGGGCGGCTCCCGCGGGCGGTGTCCATCTGATCACACCGGTGTCCGGGTCGATGGTCATGCCGGTAGGCGCGGTGGTCAGCGCGTAACTCATCTTGTCGCCGAACGCCAGTTCCGGATCCTCTACCTGCACCTGATAGCGGTAGGCTACCAGCTCCGCGGCGCCGATGACCGGTTGCGACACGATGACCGGAGGACGGTTCAGCCCGCCGACGGCGACGGTAAAATGATCGGTATCGGTGTTGCCGTCGTTATCGGTGACGGTGAGTGAACCTTGGTAGAAACCGGCGTCTGGATAGGGGCTGAGGATGGTGAAGAAGGCCCCGGTACTGAAGCTGTTGTTGCCGAAGTCCCAGCGGTACTCGACAATACTGCCATCGTCACTGGAAGCGCGGCCATCCAACAGAATGTTGTCGCCCGGATTGATCTCCAGATAGTCGAGATTCGCCACTGCGGTGGGATAGCCGGGTTCCACCAGCCGCAAATTGTCGATGAGCACAGCGGAGTCACGGCGGCCGTCTCCGATATCCTCGATACGCAGCTCCAGTGTGTACTGGTCTCCACTACCGGCGAAGGCTGAAATATCGGCGCTCAGAGAACGGAAACCGGTCTGCGTGTTGTAACCGGTGAAGGGTGCCGGCAGAAAGTTGTCGAAGGTGTCGGAGCTGAGCAGGGTCTGCTCCCCTCCGGCGCTCACCAGCACCAGCTTCACCAGGAACTGGTCATTGGTAAAGCTGGGGCCGGGTTCATTGGTGAGAAAGTTGTAGCTCAGCCGCAGAGTCCCATACTGGGCACCAATGGTGAAGTTCTGAATCAGCAGGGTGCTGACATCGGCGTCACCAGGCGTGGCGCCTGCGTCCGGACTGGTCGTCATCAGCAGCGCCTGTGTTCCCTGAGTGGCCTGCAGCACACCCAGATTGGGCACCAGGCTGACGTCACCGGTGGTGGTGGTCCCGCCGAGACCGCTCTCGAAGCTGCCGTCCGCACTGCCCAAGGTGAAGGTCGCTGCCGCAACCGGCAGGCCTGAGGCGGCCGTTACAAGCGCGGCAACGAATACGCTAACGAGCCAGTGGTTGCCTTTCTCTCTCATACCGCTCACCTCAGTTCAATCCCGGACCTGGACAGGCCGGACCGTTATTATCCGGGTCATCGGTCGGTTGTAGCAAATCACCACCGCCAACGAACGCCTCCGCGGTATCGATCACCAGCGCAAGGAAAGTGTAATAGGCCAGATAAGCTGCGATGATATTCGCCGTAGCCTGGAAGCGCTTGGCTGCGGCCATCCCAGTCAACAATCCAAGGCTGTAGGTCTTCTGCACATAATGGTTGAAGCCACAGCTCACGTAGTGTGCGGGTTTGCCATCGTGCATCGGCAAGTACTTCATCCAGGTGGCTGAGTTCCAGGCATGAATCAATGCCACCACCTGACCGAAGGTTGTCGACATCTTGTAGACAACACTGTAGGCCTTTTCGACCGCTCCACCGCCGAGTGTTACAACCGCTGTGATATCTTCCTGGTCAAGCGCAGCCTGAACAGAGGCGGCGGTAAAGCCCAGCTCATCTCGCTCAGCGTTGTCGTTCAAGCGCATGTTGGGGATGTCACGCACCAATTCAACCACTTTGTCATAGACATCCTTAGCCGGCTTGTAGACTTGAGTGTAGGCGATGGAAGCCAAAATGCCGACGATAGCAACCGAAATGGACACTGAGATCAAACTGAACTCACCGGTGGGATCGATCATGTTTACCGGATTGGCGTTGGCGTAGAGATACGGATTGAGCGTCAACGGCTGCTCGATATCTCCGGCAAACGGATCACGCGTGATGAAGCGGGCGATCTCCGGATCGTACCAACGCGCACGCAGGTAGTAGAGTCCGGTGTCCGGATCAAGCTGCTCGCCGGCGAAGCGGTTGTTGTTGGGCGTCGAACCGGTGGCCGAGAGCTGCAGACCGTAAGCATCGTAGGCGTAGCTGTCGGTTGCATTGCCTGCGGCATCGGTCAGCAGTCGGGTACTACCGAGTGCATCGGTGTGGAGGAAGGAAGTTGCACCACCATTCTTGCTGCTCAACAGGTCATGACCATAGACATAACTCATCTGTGGAACACCGGATGCATTGGTTTCGTAGAGCACCTGCGCCAGCCCGCTGTTGTCTGCGGGGTCGATGATGTAATTGTTGGTCGAACCAGCCAGCGTGCGACTGATGCGATTACCCAACGCGTCGTAGCTGTACTGTGCCACAGTACCGTCCGCCGCGATGCGCTGGATCAGGCGGTTACGTGCATCGTACTGGAACTGGGTGACATCGCTTCCATCCGTAATCGAAGTCAGGTTGCCATTGGCATCGAAACCAAAGCTGCGTGTCCCGACGGTCAATATCCGGTCGTTGGTATCATAACTGGCCGTCAGGTTGCCGCCTGAAGTGTCGCTGATCAGCTGGATATTGCCTACCGCATCGTAGTTGTAGCTGGTGGTCACGCCGGCCTCGCTCTCCTGCGTAAGGCGCTGCAACGCATCGTAAGCGTAGTCGACCTGGCGTCCCGCTGCTTCGATCATGCGTATGCGGTTGCCATTGGCATCCAGATCGTACTGGAAGTCGGCCAGTACAGTCGCACCCTTACTGTGGGTCACCTGCACGGTACGGTCGTTGACATCATAAGCGAGCGTCGCCGCGGTGCCGTTCGGATAGGTGATCTGGGTGATATTACCGACCGCATCGTAGCCGTAGCTGGTGACCCGGCTATCCGGATCGGTGACCGAGGCCAGACGGTTGGCAGCGTCATAGGTGTAGTTGGTGGTTCCCAGCGCGGAAGTCAGTGAGGTGCGGTTTCCTGCCAGATCATAGGTGTAATCGACAGTGATTCCGCCCGGATAGGTGACCGACAGCAGCCGGTCGCGCGCATCGTAACCGAAACTGATGGTACCGGTGGGATTGACAGCAGTCGCAATCTGCCCGGTCGGGGTATAGGTGAAGCTCTCCACCGCACCACCCGGAAGCGTCCGCGTGGTCAACCGGTTCATGCTGTCGTAAGCGTAGGTGGTCGTCTGACCGTTGAAATCCACCTGACTGACAACATTGTTCTCCAGGTCATAGCTCCACGAAGCGGTCTGGCCTCCCGGCAGTGTCTTGGTCAGCAGGTTGCCATTGGCGTCATAGGTGAAGGTGGTGGCGTGCCCGTTGGCATCGGTCTGAGTGAGCCGGTTGCCCACCTCGTCATAGGTGTAACTGGTCACCTGTCCCGCTGCATCGGTCACTGTAAGCAGATTGCCCCGTCCATCGTAACTGTAGCTGGTGCTATTGCCCGCGGCATCGGTACGCGTGGCGACGCGATGCGCTCCTGGAGCGTAGCTCTGTTGCAGTGTGGTGCTGTCAGGCAGTTCGGTCTCGATCAACTCCTCGGCGAGGAAGTGCGAGGTGTCGTAGCTGAAGGTTTTCAGATTGCCGTTGCCATCGGTCAGCGTGGTCGGGCGTACCTGATCGTTGGTGTAGGTGCGATCGGTGTGGTTACCGAGTGGATCGGTGACCCGGGTGACACGTTTCAACGCGTCATGGGTGTAGCTGGTGGTATTGCCCAGCGGATCGGAGCTGGTGATCAGATTGCCCGCAGCGTCATAGGTGCTGTTCTGTTGCGCACCGTCCGGATGGATGATTCGCGTGATCCGGTCCTGGGCATCGTACTCCCAGAACATGGTGCGTCCGGCGCGGTCGGTCCGGGCGGTCTTGCGTCCTTCCAGGTCGTAACCAAACAGTTCAAAGGTGGAATCCGGATAGTTGATACGTGTAATCAGCCCGCGATTATCATAGACGAAGCTCTGGGTGTTGCCCCGTGCATCGGTCTGGGTCGCTTTACGGTTGTTGGCGTCGTAGGTCCAGGTGGTGGAGCCTCCCCTGGGATCAGTGCGGGTCAGCAGGTTGCCATTACCATCATACGTGTAGTTGATCGTCTCCACTGTCGGAGTACCACCCACGGTGCGGGTCACCGACTCCGAAGTTTTACGGCCCAGTGAGTCGTAACTGAAGCTGCGCGTCAGCCCATTCGGCAGGACGATCGAAGTCAGGCGGTTGCCACTGGCATCATAGGTGAGATTGGTATTGCCGGCTGCCGTGGCCACCTGAGTGACATTGCCCGTGCTGTCATAAGCAAATCCTTGCATCAGCGTGCCATTGGCATCGCGCTGCTCGGTCGGGTTGCCGTTGGCGTCATAAGTGAAGTTCAGCTCACTGCCGCCATTATCTTCCAACTTGCTGAAACGGCCTTGCGCGTCATATTGGTACGTGTAGACATTGCCGAGCGCATCGGTTTCCGAAGTCATCTGATCTTTGGCATTGTAAGTAAAGGTACGCGTGTTGCCGTTGGGATCAGTCTCGGTCAGCTTGTTGCCGCGCGTATCGTATGTGTAACTGCTGGTCGCACCATTGATATTGGCCGAGGCGAGCCGTCCCTCTTCGGTGTACTGCAATACCTTCACATTGCCTTCGCGGTCGGTAGTCTGCTGAGTGCCGTTTTCAACATCGTAGCTGAAGTCGGTACGGTTGCCCGCACCATCCAGCTGAGCAATCAGCCTGCCGTTCGCATCGTATTCGTTGCGCATCGGCGTATTGCCCAGCGGATCCTCGATCCGGTCGAGGTAGTGGTCGGCGACATAGAAGAAGGTCGTGGTACTGTTGTTGCGGTCTGCTACCGCGGTCAGATCACCGGCGGTGTCATAGGTATAGTTGATCGCTTTGCCAGCCGGATCAGTGATGCGCGTGATGCGCCCCAAGCCATCGCGGGTGAAGCCGATCGACGCCCCGCTGCTGTGCACCACGCCGTTGTTGTTGATGAAAAGTGAATTGCCGTTCTGATCACCGATACGCGTAACACCCGTGCTGAGATTGAGATCATACTCACGCCCATCGAGGGTGGTCAGGCGCACATCTTCGGGATCATAGGTAACGAACGTATCCAGATCGTACAGTTGACCTCCCTGAACCCAGAGCCAGGGGCTACCACCGTTGTCGAGCGGCTCCAACTGTGCACCAGGTATACCACCGACCTGGATAAATTCCACACTGGCAACCTCGCAGCCAGTGCTGGCAAAGGCACCAGTCAGGTTCACCTGGAAGGCAAACTTATAGAACTCGGTGTCGGAGAAACGCACCTCGGTGATGTGGAACAGGTCCTCACGTACGCCACCCTGACAGGGAATGCCACCGAATAGCCCGCCCGAAAGCCCGGTCCAGCCATCACCCAGTTCGCGGTTGTTCATATAGTTTCCCGAGCTGATCACCTCCAATTCCCAGCCCTGGCCGAAATCCTGCCGGAGATTGCGCCGGCGGCTGTCGTAGTTGCGCTTGATCGTGACCGGAAGTCCGGCCAGCGGCAACTGCAGATCGGTGTAGCTGATGGTAAAGATTCCCGCCTTGAACTCGCTTTGCGCGGTGTAGGTCTGCACCACCGAACTGCTGCGACCGTTGATGTCGATCGCGCTCAGTCGAATGTCGTAGAGCCCGTTCTCCAGCAGTGAGGTGTCCAGCGTCCCCAGCAGCCCGTTGATCACCGGTACCGAGCCGGTAGCAAAGGTGGTGAAGGCGTTGCTGCCGGTCGGGGCGTAGGCCAGCTCATAACTCACCAGGGTCAGGTCGTTGGCCGTACCGATAATCTCTGCCTGCCCTTCCAGATCGCCACCCTGCGGCGGATCGGTGATCGCCACGACCGGAGGATCCGTGTCGGTGGCCGGATCCACTGCATTGAACACCACGGTATCCGATCCCAGGTTGCCGGTAGGATCAGTGGCTGTCGCGATAGCAGTGTAGCTGCCCAGCGCTGGCGCGGTGAACTGCGCCTGATGGTTGGAGTCGAGCGCCACTGGTGTGCCGTTGATCTCCAGCGTGCGTGTCAGCACGAAGATGTTGTCGCTGGCATTCACCGTCAGTGTCACTGTTCCGCCCGGGATGGTGGTCGGTGGTACCACTGACAAGGTCACCTGCGGCGCTTCGGTATCCGGAATACCCTGAGCCACGACGTTCACCGTCCCGATTTGGCTGTTACCGGCCGGATCAGTGGCGGTGGCGGTAAAGGTGTAGGTGCCCGGAATGTAAGGCGTATAGCTGCCATTGCCACCAGCATCGAGCGTTATCGGCTGATCCACCGGCCCGCCTGCAGGACCGGTCACGGTCACCGCGAAGCTTGCCACCGCGATATTGTCGCTGGCGCTCGCGCTCACTGCGATCGGATTGGTGATGTCTACCGGATCAGGTGTGGCCGCCAGGTTTACCTGCGGGGGCACCAGATCAGGCAGCACTTCCACCGTACCGCTGTCCGTACCCAGATTGCCGGCCGCATCCAGTGCGGTTGCCAGCACCGGCAGCGTACCTACCGTCAACGGAATATAGGTGGCACTGCCCGTGCCGTCGAGCGGTACGTTGACGCCGTCCACGCTCACCGCGCGGCTCACTACGCCACGATCATCCGTGGCAGTCACATGCAGCGCGATGCTTTCACCCTGAGTCACCGTAGTCGGGGTGATGTTCAGGGTCACCAGTGGCGACAGGATGTCATTGGCCTGAGCGTTGAAGCTCTCCAGCTTGACACCGGGATTGGATAAATTGTCGATCGCGGTCACGCGCACATTGTGAATACCGATCTTACTCGGCACGAACGTCCAAGCATCCGGACCGGCGGAGACAGCGGGAACCACATTCAAGTCCGGTTCGATCACATCAACCTGTGTGCTCGCGACGCCGTCCTCGTCGAACACAGTGACACCGATGTTAACCGTATCGGTAACCTCGATATAGTCTGGACTCACATCGATCAGAATGCGTGGAAAGAGCAACGCATTGTCATAGTAGCGGTTTTGTCCCTGCGGTGTGGCCGCGACCAGATCCAGATCCAGATCCCGATCCGCATCGAGCAGTGCCAAGCCAAAGGTTCGGGTCTCATCGAGTGGAAGCTCGCTCCCGGTGGCATCTGTAAAGGTACCGCTGCCGTCATTCAACAGCAGCCGGTCCTGCCCTGAGTTACCGACGATGATGTCGAGTGCTCCATCGAAATTGATGTCGCCAACAACCAGTTTGATGGCAAAGTCGCTGAGCGGCGGCAGCTGACCAGCGGGGGCTGGAGTGAATATGCCGCTACCATCGTTGAGCAACATGGAGACTCCGGAAGAACCCTGGGCAATGATCAGATCATTGTCGCCATCCTTGTCCACATCCGCCAATTCAGCATCGTTGCTGGAGTCCACCACGTCCGGCAGCGCTGTCGCTGTCGTGTCGTTGAAGACGCCGAGTTGATTGTTAATGAGCATCCGGTTGCGGGCACTCTGGTTGGCGAAGAAGATGTCGGGACGGCCGTCGCCATCAACATCCCTGAGTACCACCGCATAGCTCTTGTCACTATCCGCTGGCAAACGGGTCGCACTCTGGTCGCTGAAGTTTCCCGCACCGTCGTTGATGAGCAGACTGTTCTGGCTGCCACGGTTGGCGATCACCGCGTCGAGGTCACCATCGTTGTCCACATCGGCAAGCGCCACATCCATGCTGAAACTGACTGTGGCCGGCATCTGGCTGTTGGATTCGTCGCTGAAATTGCCGCTGCCATCGTTGATCAGCAGGCGATTGCGCCCGCTGCCGACCAACATCGCGTCCTGATCTCCGTCCGCATCGACATCCCCCATGACCGTGGCGATAGTGGTTTGCAGGAAGAACGGTACACGCGCATCGGTTTCATCGATGAACGCACCGCTCTGATCATTGATCAACAGACGACTGCGACCGCGATTGCTGTTGATCAGATCGGGATAGTTGTCACCGTTGACATCGCCGACAGTGACATCATAAGAGTCGTCGAGGTCGACCGGCAGGTGATTTACGGTATCGTCAAGCAGGGCTGCCTCTACTGCCGGGACGAAGATCCAGGCTGGAAATGCCAACAGGAAGGTCAGCAGCCAGGCCAGGAACTTGCCTCCCACCCCGCCGTCCAATTGACCACGAAACTCGACAGACGCGCCGCTTGCGATACTATTTCCAGTCATTGGTAGCCAACCTCTCGTCACTTCCTACCGCTATTGCGATCATATCCGCCAACATCTTGGTGATAGACCTGGTAGCAGTGAACAGTTCGTGTCATATCCAGAAAGTCGATAACGTTGCGCCTGCTCTGACGCAGCATCCCTCGATTTAAAAATCAATTAAACCAGCGTATTGAAAAGTGCTCTGCATTTTTTGCGCCTAAATAGTGTTATGCCATCTAAGCTGTTCTAATCCATTGATTTTTTCATCGCACCATTAATCCGTCATCCAGCCATGGAGTGTGCTGTAAACAATCCTGACAGCGATCACTGCCTTTCAGTCATCCCGAGTGACTGAGAAAACAGCACCTGCATGCTCTCTTGAGTACAGCAAAGTGCTTGTTTTCATACCTTTTTCTCTTAATCGAAACGACGATCAAAGCTGACTTCAACCGCAGGCTTTTCAGTGTAATATTTTTTTACAATTCCCAGCAGATGTCCGTTTGTTCTGCTTATCGAGTGATACTACGCTCGTCATTCCCGCCAGGGCGCAGCGAGTGTAGTGCCAGGTGATCCATCTCCTCGGGCAATTCTTGCGGTCTGGTGAAATAGATATCCCAGAATGTAGCGGCGTCGATCCACCCCTTTCCCGGAATAAAAACTCTGTTTCTCTGCTGATCCACCGTAAACCGATCGGGATCTTCCTGCGATTGCAGGGTCGGATCGCCTGTCACCGCAACCGTGCTTTGCATGTCCCTGACTGTCTGTTGCTCCATCGCCGGATCAGGCACCTGGCGGACCGCTCTGACCACCCCGGCACTTTGTGGCCGTTGTGTCTGTGGTGCTTCACTGCAACCGCTTAGCAGTGTTAACAGAAGGGCTGGCGGAATCAGTGCGCAAAAACGATTCAAGCCGGTGACCTTCACTGCAACAACTGTCCTGAATGGCATCACCAGTCGGTAACCGGTGATCCGATCAGACCTGCCGTGCGCGTAAAATCCCTAGTAGTGCCAACTGTCCCAGTGCCAGTAGCAGGAGCATCGAAGGCTCGGGTACTGCAACCGTGGAGATATTCAAACTGCCCGACAGGAAGAGCTGTTCTCCCGTGTCCACATCGCGCTGTTCCAGGTAGAGCGACCCGATCATGTCATTCACGTCAGTACTGATGACCAGTGTGATCCGGGCGATCTCGTCAACCAACAGATCAAACAGCCAGCCCATCGCCATCGAAACATCATCCGGCGGGGTGTACGTCTGATTAGCGAACCAGTCGTAAAAAATCAGGTTATCCAGGTAATTGATGGTAGGGTCGCTGTCGTTAATGTTGACAAAAATGTCACCTTGATAATCAAACGGATCTGGCGGGCAATTGTTACTTGGGCAAATACCGAAACCAGGCTCGTCGATCTCCCAGGATTGTCCGGCGGCAGCCGTACCCACAGCAAAACCGGTCTCATTGAACGGGGTATTGATACCCTGGCTCAATTCATGATCAAAAAATCCACCGAAGAAGTGCGCGCCGATACCGGTAATCGTCGCTGTTATCGTGCCAAGTCCGCTTCCGGTGTCGAAAGCACCCAGGTTGACTCCGGGAGGCGCAGCGTTCGAAGTGTAGGTTCCGTCGACATTGAAACCGTACTCTTTCAGATCCACTGTCGCCTGAGTCGGTAATGCCGTCAGTCCCAGGGAAAGTGCCAGACAGAGTTGAAAACACTTCGTTTTTAGTTTCATCACAACCCCCTCACCTGCCGGCGAGCAACCACAACCTTTACTGTATATCGGTGCTGCAATTCACATGCCACTACCTGGATAATATGCTGCATATTGTTGTTTTTACTGAATAAGCTAGTAGTTCAGTGATATCGATTCAGTCCCAGATGACTGACCCTCCGTCACTGATTTGTAAACTTTTCTGACAGCCTTTTGGTTCCCTCTTCTACCGACTGATCGATCACCCAATCTTTCCTGGAGAGATCTTCCTGCGCGCCATGGGTCCGGTAACTACACCGTCAAAACAAAATCAGTTATCCTTGCGTGAGTTATCTCCCGTGTAGAAGAAATTGGCGTTACTGACTTTCAGAGCTCGCCTCAGTGATAACAGTTTGAGATGTAACCAGCGTATGAATACCTCTGAGAAGCTCTACCATCCAGGCAAGACTGGCATATGGATAGCAGGTGCACTGGGAGATATTGCCGTCACGCTGATCACCGGTACACTGAGCATGCGACATGGCTTGAGCAGCCGCTCCGGGCTGTGTACGGAACTGCCACCGGTGAACGGTCTGTCATTGACATCGCTCGACCAACTGGTGTTCGGTGGGGTGGACATCATCGATCGCTCGATTTGTGATGTGGCGGAATCCATCTACCGAAACTCGAAGACCTTCTCGCGCGAACTGCTGGACACGGTAGCTGATGAGATCGGCTTGATCGATGCGCAGATTGCGATCATGCCGGAGCTGTCGTGGCAAGCTTCAGGCGCAACGGATTCATCCTGTACCTTGGTGCAACTTATCGACCGCCTGCGCAAGCGCATCCGTCAGTTCCGCGAACACAACGGAGTCGACCATGTGGTGGTGGTCAATCTCACCTCTGCCGAAGAGAGCACGCCGGATGTTCCGGAGAAGGCGACACTGGAAGGCCTGCAACGACTGATAGCGGACGAGCGCAGGGATCTGCTGACACCTGGAATCATCTATACCTATACCGCGCTCCTTGAGGGGTGCTCCTATCTCAACTTCACCTCCAACAGTGGGCCGGAATTGGCTGCGCTGCAGGAACTGGCACTAAGAGAGCGGCTACCGTTCTATGGTAACGACGGCAAGACCGGGGAGACACTGATAAAGACTGCGCTGGCCCCGTTGTTCGCCTGCCGCAATCTGCAGGTGCTCAGCTGGGAAGGTGTCAACATGCTGGGAAACAGCGATGGCAGCACCCTGCACGATCCAACCAAACGCGCGGCCAAGCTCGCCAATAAAGAGCAGGTGATCAGCCGTATTCTGGGCTATTCGCCGCATGCAGATGTCGCCATCAATTACGTCCCTTCGCTGGGTGACTGGAAAACGGCATGGGATCTGATCCACTTCCAGGGTTTTCTCGATGTCAGGATGAGCATGCAGTTCACCTGGCAGGGGTGCGACTCCATACTGGCCGCACCGCTCATTCTGGATATGGCGCGTCTCAGTGAGTTTGCCTGGCGCCACGGGGAATCGGGACCCATGCACCATCTCGCAGCATTCTTCAAAAATCCTGTGGGAGTCGAAGAGATGGCTTTTTATCCACAATTTGAGATGCTGCTCGCTTATGCGCATCGCCATCTCGGCCCGGAAAAGTCCGGGAAGAGCCTATTCTCCACGGCAGTACCTTGAACGAAGTGCCCATTCAGTCGACTGGCGAAACGAGAGTATCACCCGGTGAGTGGTCACTGCGTCTGGGAGCGTTACTCTTCTTCTCCGCGCTGGCTGCCATGCAGCTGCCTGAACAGCAGGGTATAACGGGCAGCGCAGCCTGGGCAGTGATGCTGGCAGGCTGTGGTACGATCCTGGGTCTGCTGTTCCTCGCCGCACCTGTGTTGTCACGACAGCCAACACTGACCGCAGCGCTGTTGTACAGCCTGGTGCTGACGCTGGGAGTGGCTCTGGTGCTCGTTGCACTACCGCTCAGGTCACCACCGCCGCTGCAGCTCTTGCGGCTCTCCTGCGCACTGTTTCTGATCAGTCTCTTTTACAGCTGCCTGCTGCTATTGCTTTACCGGCTGGTTCAAGAGCAATCCAGTGCGAAGCTGTTGCTGCTGTTGCTCTTCACGCTGATGGCTAGCGCACCGCTTTGGCTGGGACCGGCAGTAGAGCGGTCGATTCCGGGGTTTCCCGGAGTCAACACGGTCATTGCAGTCACTCCGATCAGCTATCTGGCTATGGCCACCGATTATGATTATCTGCACAGTAGCTGGTTTTACAGACACACACCCTTGGGTAGTCTGCGCTACAGCTACCCGGATGAAGCTCTGCTGGCTATCGCCTATCTGGCAGGCAGCCTCTCCCTGCATATTTGCCGATCAATGCTGAATTACAAAAGCAGATCCACACCGGAGCCGATACACTCACCAATCAAGGAGCAGCCGACAACATGAAAGCCATTGCACTTATTTCCTCCGTATTTTTCAGCATGATTATCACGCTGACCGCAGCTGCAGCCACGCCGGAGATGGATGCAGATCTGTCGAACAAGGCTGCACGTGCAACTGACAATGGCCTGCGCTTTCTGCGCGAACAGCAGGCCGAAGACGGCTCCTGGTCAAAGTCGGTCGGTATCACCGCACTAGCGTTGCGCGCATTCCTGGAGAGCCGACGTCACTACAATGAGGATGATGGTCCCTTCATCACCCGACCGGTGAAGTTCATCCTGGAGCATGTTAAAGAAGATGGCTCCATTGCAGACGCCATCAGCAATCGGAACTATACCACCGCGGTCGCAATCACTGCGCTGCAGGCGACCGGTAACCCGGCTTACCGCAGCGTGATCGAAAACGCGCAGAAATTTCTCGCCAAGCTGCAGCTCGACGAGGAAGAGGGCTATCCATCCGACCACAAGTACTACGGTGGCATCGGCTATGGGGGAGACGAGCGTCCGGACTTGTCGAACCTCTACATGGCGGTCGAGGCGCTGCACACCACCAGCATGGAGCGCGCTGACCCACTGTGGAAAAAGGCGCTGGTGTTCATCAGCCGCAGTCAGAATAATAGCGAAACCAACGATCTCGCCTGGGCCGGAAATGATGGCGGCTTCGCCTATATGCCGGGGTACAGCCCGCACGGAGGGGCGGTCTCCTATGGCGGCATGACTCATGCCGGCCTGCTGAGCCTGCTGTTTGCCGGCGTAGACAAAGAGGACCCGCGGGTGAAGGCTGCCCACGACTGGATCCGTGCCAACTACACACTGGATGAAAATCCCGGGGCGAAAGGAAAGCAGGGGCTCTTCTACTACTACAACGTGTTCGCCAAAAGCATGTACGCCTTCGGCGAGCCGCTGATCACAGACAGCAACGGCGCAACTCACAACTGGCGTAACGACCTCGCTGCGAAGCTGATCGACCTGCAAGCGGTCGATGGCTCGTGGGTGAACGAGGAGTCCCAACGCTGGTGGGAAGGGGATAAAAACCTGGTCACTGCCTGGAGTGTGATCGCGATCAACCACCTGCTTCGTTAGTCTCCGTGATTGGGTGGAGGGCCGGCCTGCTCCTGCTACTGCTTTCGGTCTCGGCCACGGCAGTGCCGGAGCCACAGGAGCCGCTCGAAATCCGCTTGACGCCAGCCTGGCACGGTCACTTTCACCCCGGATCCTATACGGAACTCGGTGTCAGACTGATCGCCTCCCGGGGGGGAGCGCTGGAACTGCGGATCACCGGTGGCGACTCGGAGATCCACTATTCCGCACAACTTGACGCCGACACTCCACTGGCGATTCACCTGCCAGTGCGGCCACGCGCCGGCGCACCGCTTCTGGTGCAGACCACACTCTCCGGTAGTACACCACTTACGCAAGAGGTACGGTTCATCCCCACCCGCACACCGCTGACCGCAGTGACCACTGCCGAAGGCGGCAGGCACGAAGCCCAACAGCGGCCCACGGACGGTTCGACCCCGCTCTCAATCGACCCGGCAGCTTTGCCTCGAACGGCTCAGGGCTATCAGCCGATCGACTTGGTGCAGATCGGAGAGGAGAGCCTGGAGCATCTGGACGCGAGACAGTCCCAAGCACTGGCGCACTATCTCGGAAATTGTGGACATCTGCAGTTGCGTGCCAGCAGAGAACGCGCGCAGGCGCTACGCCGTGCAGCTGGATGCGGCAGCCGCTATGTCGAAACGACCGGTACCGGTGTGCAACAACAAACCAACGCGCCAGTGACTGGCGAGCAGCCGCTTGCGGCAGCGGCGAAGCCGTTCGGGGACAGGCTGCGCCTGCTGCTGCCGGGCGCACCCCGGCCTTCAGTGCAATGGATAATCACCATCCTCTTTCTGCTCTACGGCGCACTGCTGCTGCTCCTCTCCCGAACCCGCAGTGCCGTACCGCTGCTGTTTGTGCTGCCCATGGCGGCGAGTCTGCTGCTCTCTCTGCTGGCTGGCCCTTCGGCATTGCCGCGGGCTGCCAGCTGGACTGTGATGGAGCAAGATGATCGGGTGGCGCGCTTCAATCTGCTACTCCATGCCGCCAGTGGTGCCGCAGCCACTCACTCCTTCACCCTGCCAGCGCAGGCGACACTGCTGCCACTACTTACGCAGGACGAAGCACCCTGGATTCTGCTGGACAAAGACTGGCCTGCGGTGGTGGAAATGCGTGCCGATATCGCCCCTTTCTCCTACCGGGAGTATCAGATTGCGGGTGTCGTCGCAGCAGCCTCACCATTGAGGCTGACATTCGATTCTCAGGTGGTGACGATAGAGAACCGGAGCCGGCAGCGCTCTGCCAGCGCGTTGCTCACCTGGCAGCGGAGGGTCTATCACGTTCCAGCGCTCACCCCGGGGGAGCGTTGGACACCTGATGACGCTGCCCGACTGAGCGAGTACTCACCGGAATCCAGGATACTGCTCAGCCACACCGTAAACGGGAGCGCTGCACTGCTGCTGCCGCTTGATCTCACCCGCGAACTGCTATCCGGTCAACAGATCGCCTCGCAAGGCTGGCTGCAGGTTGTGGCCCAAGCAGAGACCAGCCCTGAATGAACCCGCTGCAATCCAGCCTCTACATCGGACTGATCTATTCGCTACCGCTCTGCATCTGGTATCTGCCCCAGTTGGAGTACCACGCCAGCGGCAGTAGTATGCTGTCACAAGAGGCGTTGCGTATTCTGCTACTGACACAAGGCATGATGATCGTACTCTGGACAGGGGGAGAAACCGAACGCTTCGGGCGTCGGCCCAACCTGGCCGGACTCTGTCTGCTCTTGCTGGTACCGCTGCCGCTGCTGGCGTTGATCCGTCTGAGTGGCACACCGACCAGCGTACTGTCGCAAGCCGAGGGGTCACTGTTGCTGTTCGGCCTGGTGCTGCTGCTCCAGGGGAGAGTATTGCAGCGCCTTCCCCTGGGCCCTATCGTGCGGGATATCGCCCACCACGTCTGGCAGAGCGGGCTGCTGCTGCTGATCTGGGTGGAGCGAGACGCCTGGCTTGGCTGGTTCGATTTGTGAAGAGTACAGATAAAAAGCAGTTGCACCAACTGCTGGCACAGGTGCGTCGGCGCCTCTGGTTGACCGTGACGCTGCACGCGTTGACGACCGCACTCTGGTGCAGCGCTGCCTTGCTCTTCTGCGGTGGAATGGTGCATCTGCTGATCCGCCTCCCGAATATCTGGTGGGTGCTTCTCCCCGCGCTGTTGTCACCACTGATTGCGCTGATGCTGGCCGCATTCACCCGCCGGCCGGAGCTGGAACAGTGCGCTGCAGA
This sequence comes from Chromatiaceae bacterium, assembly GCA_024235215.1. Classification (GTDB taxonomy): domain Bacteria; phylum Pseudomonadota; class Gammaproteobacteria; order Chromatiales; family Chromatiaceae; genus HKST-UBA178. The sequence goes on from JACKMU010000005.1 coordinate 235,807, forward strand.
GGTGGACCGGTTGTTCCATGGGCAGGCACTGATCACCTCGGCTTGGGAGCTGTTGCGGTCACCTCCACCCTCACCACCAAGCACCGCCCCTCTGGTTCTGCAGCGAGCGTTCGCTGCGGCGGCACAATGGCAGCGGGAGATCTCCGCACATCTGCCTGTTCCACCTCCCCAGCGCCCCGTTCTGGCGCTGACGGTCGCACTTTTCTGCGGATTACCCCTGCTTCCGGAGGGACAGAGAGCGACGGCCGGTCCTTCTGGTGGGCAGACTCCCACCTCACGACTGGCTCTGCTTCCTGCAGCGATGAGTCTACCAGACCCGATAGCGGAGCTGTCCGTACAGAGGAAACCGGATTCCCGTGCCATTACAGTGGGTGATCAGACCCGGTTCAAACAAATGACGGCAACAGAGCGTAGCAACAACCCACTGTCAGCAAGTCGTACTGACGGAAGTGAAGGCAGCACCTGGCATACCGCACTACCGGAAGCCGAGAGTTCGAATTCAAACAGCAACTCCTCAGACAATCACCCCGTGGATGGCAGCGGTCGCTCACCCGCGCCGAGTTTTGGTAATAAATCACGGGAAGCGATCGCCGCCCCCACCTCCTCCCCTGCATTGACTGTTACTGCCGAACCGATCATCCTCGCAATCAGCCGGGGTGAACCGCTCACCCCGGTCGAGCAGAGAGGGCTACCGCTGCGCTCAGGCGCAGAGACGGAAATCCAGCAGGGTGCAACGCAGTCAGGTGCCACCATCGATACACTGACGAAGCGGCCCGAGCTGAACCATTACTCACCTACACAACGAATGCAGATAGCGAACTATTTCGAACAGATCGGGAGTGTCGATGAGACAAAGCGTTAACCCTTCTGAAGCAGATCTCACAGCCGCCTGCGCTGACCTGCGGGCGCTGCAGGCGGCGTTGCAGCGTGCGATCGTCGGACAAGAGGAGCTGATCGGCCAGCTGATCACAGCCTGCTTTGCCGGTGGTCATGTACTGCTGGAAGGGTTGCCTGGAATGGGCAAGACACATCTGATCAAGGGACTGGCAGCCAGTCTCGGAGTCATACTCTCCCGTGTGCAATGCACGCCGGATCTGATGCCGGCGGATATCACTGGCAGCGAACTGCCGGTGCAGCAGGAGCAGGGAGCACGGCTACTCGGGTTTCGACGGGGGCCGATCTTTGCATCGATGGTGCTGATGGATGAGATCAACCGCGCCACCCCGAAAACACAAGCTGCAATGCTGGAGGCAATGCAGGAGGGGCAGGTGACCCACGCCGGGGTGAGCCACCCGCTGCCCGAGCCATTCTGGGTCTTCGCCACCCAGAACCCGATCGAGATCGAAGGAACCTACCCGCTGCCCGAAGCTCAGCTGGACCGTTTCATGTTCAAGCTCGACGTGCGCTACCCCTCACAGAGTGCACTGCTGGCAATGCTCGAAGTATCGCTGGATGAGGAGCCGGCAGAGCGACTGCCGCTGCTGCTTACGCCACAGCGGGTAAGCGAGATCATGCAGCTGGCGCGATCCATCACCGTTGCCGCTGCATTGAAAAAGGCGGCGGTAGAGCTGATTCTCGCAACCCAACCGGCCGCCCGCCAGGTACCACAGGCAGCGGTTCACTTCCGCTATGGTCCCAGTCCGCGTGGTTTGCAGTCGCTGCTGCGCGCGGCGCGGGTCAAGGCACTGATGGCAGGCCGGCCGCAGCTCTCGGCCGAGGATATCCGCTCGGTGGCGCTGCCTGCGCTGCGCCATCGGGTGCTGCTCACCCTGGGTAGCGAACTGGAGGGTGTTCGCTGCGACGATCTGTTGCAGCAGGTGATCGACTGGTGGTCCGCACAACAGTGAAGAGTGCGCTCGCCGAAGTGACGGAAGGGGAGCTCTCACGCCTGACGCGGGCATTGAATCTGCTGCTGAATGGACGCCCGCTGCGCGCGCAGGGCCGTCGACCAGCGCGTTACCGCACCGGGTACAGCGGCGAGTTTCTGGACTTTCAGGCTTACACCAGCGGGGACAACCTGCGCGCCATCGATTGGCGGGCTACGGCCCGCAGCCGCCAGATCCAGGTCAGGCGCTACTGGGATGACGGCTCCTGCGACTGGACCATCTGCCTCGACCGCAGCGCATCGATGGCGATCGGTGCTGCTGAAAAATGGCGCCTGGCAATCCAGTGCACAGCGGCACTCTCCTGGTTGATGCTGCAGTTGGAGAACCGGGTCGGCCTGGTGCTCTTCAGCAGCGGGGTGGATCAGCTGCAACCACCGGGCCGCGGCCCAGGGCACTACGCAAACCTGCTGCGGCTGCTGCAAACTGCGACACCGATGCAGCACGGAGGTGCATCACAGCTGGCGAGCTGTGCTCCGGCGATCGGGCGACAGGGCTCATTACTGATCATCAGCGATTTTCTGGTACGGGACGGTATGCGCGCAGATCTGCAGACCCTGATCCGACAACGTCACCAGATCCAGGTACTGCAGATTCTCTCTCCGCTGGACGGCCTGCTTCCGACTGCCACAGGCGGCCGGTTGCACGACGTGGAGAGTGGTGACCGGATCACCATCGACCCGGTAGGCAGCGACCCGCTGGCACCGCAGCAGGAGTTGGCAGCATTGTGCAACAGCTTGCACCTTTTCTGTGCGCAGCACCGGATCCCCTCCTCCCGCTGCGATACCAGGCTGAGGTGGAAGGAGGCGGTGCTGCAACACCTCCGCGCAGTGATGACCGGCGGTGCTTAGTCTCAGTTCACCCTGGTGGCTCACCGGACTGGCCATCCTGCCGCTGGTCTGGTGGCTGCACCGCTTTCACGGTGTCGCACGAGCGATGCCGGTCTCCGCGCTCTTTCTGTTCCAGGCATTGCGGCAGTACGACAGCGGAGCGGCAGCGTCACACCGGGCCGACCCGCTCTGGCGCCTGCGCGCACTGATCATCGGCAGCGCGTTGGTGGCCCTCTCCGGGCCGGTTTGGCAGGATACATCCACAGCACCGGTCGAAGTCTGGGTGGACGACTCGCTGAGTATGCAGGCACTGGAGCAGGGCGAATCCCGGCTCGGGCATGCTTTTCAACAGCTGATCGAGACGCTGGCGCCACGGCGGAGCCGGGGGATCGTGCTACACTCCCTCGGCACCCCAAACCAGCGTCTGCAGATCGGTCCGGCACAGCCGATGGAGCAGCAGGCACTGCTACGCGAGTGGCGCAAGATTCCTGTTGCTGAACCCCATCCGCCAGCCAGTACGACACTGCAGCCGGCGGCGCTGCACTATCTGCTGACCGATGGCGCCGATGCCGCACTCAATCGCTGGTCCGGGCAAGCACCGTTGCAGCAGTTGATCCGTGTTGGCACAGCCACGGATAATCTGGCCCTCACCCTGCTGTCCCTCCGTCCCGCGCTCACCGAACCAGACAGCTGGATGGGTCTGGTGGCGCTTTCCAACCTTGGCAAAACGCGTGTCATGGCCAACCTGGAGGTGGCAAACGGGAGTGGCAAGCTACTTGACTGGCCACTGGATCTGGATCCGGACAGTTCGATTGCACAGAGTTTTCGCCTACACCTTGCCTCACTGGAGGGTCTCTACGCCCGTCTCTCCCCCACCGGCCCGATGCCGCTCGATGCCTTGCCGTTGGATGATCGATTGACGCTGCCGTTCACCCAGCGAGCGCGCTTGTACATCGGCATCAGCGGTGACTGCAGTGGATATCTGCTGGCCGCGTTGCGCAGCGATCGTGGAGTCGGGATAACCACCCTTGAGGATCCACGAATCGAGGCACAGCTGCTCTGTGGTGACTCACCCCTGCCATCCGCCACCCCGACAATCCGGCTGCACCCGATTGTGCAACGGCGTCTGACCACCTCCGCACCTCACTGGCACGCCGCTGCGGGTAAACTGCAGCAGCTGCTGTTGCAGCGGGTCGAATACAGCAGCAGCGCGCCACAGGCGACACCGACACAACAACTGCTGCTCAGTGGTGACGGCAGGGCGCTGATCCTGGCAGTTGGCGAACCGGTACACCACATAGAAATCTTCCTCGACATGGCGTCGTCAGAGCTCACCTCCAGTCCGCTCTATCCGCTGCTGCTGAGCGGATTGTTCGAGCAGCTGCTACAGCGCTCGTCCGATGATGAGATCATCCGTGTGGAACGGGATCCTCAAGCATCAAGGATTGCACCTCTGGTAGGGGACCAGCCAGCGCTCCGGACAACGCCTGCCGCCACCATGGCACAACACGAACTCAGTTGGATACTGCTGCTCTGCATTTTGTCACTGCTGTTGCTGGACGGTTATCTGAGTTTGGCAACGGCCGGAGAGGGCTGACCTTGCGCACCGGGCTACTCATCCGGTTTGCGGTCATGGGTCTGCTGCTTCTGGCACTCTGGAATCCACCGTTACCCTGGCAACCGGGTGCTGTCGATCTCTTTCTGCTGCTGGACGATTCGGAGAGCATGCCACCGGAGTTCCAGCTGCGCAGCTGGAGATCCCTCCTCGATCAGATCGCTCGGCTGCCCGCCGGCAGCCGCTTCACTCTGATCCGCTTCGGCGGCAACAGTGTTACCGAACTCGAGTCGGTCACACTCGACGAGCCATTGCTGGCTCAGCTGCGCCACGCTGATACGCCACCGCGGCGGCTGCCGCTGAACCGCCAGAGCAGCAATCTGGAAACGGCGCTGCGCACTGCGCTGGAGCAGATGAAACCCGGCCGTTTCAGCCGGGTGCTGCTGGTCAGCGACGGTGTGGAGAATGTGGGGGAGATCGGGGCACTGATCGGGAGTGAAGCCACGCCACTGCCGCACATCGCCTGGCTGGCTCCACAGGATGAGCGCACACCGCAGGATCTCTGGATCGAATCGGTCAACCTCCCCCGCTACACGAAACAGGGTGAGGAGATCCCGCTCTCGGTGAACATCGCCGCCAACTATGCGGCCGATGCCAACCTCAGGATCTCGCTGGACGACCGATCGATCACTGAACGTACGATCCCTTTGTCTGCGCAGACGACGCGCACACTCCGGCTTGCGCTCACCCCGCCTCCGCCCGGTGTGCATCTCCTCGAACTGGTGGTCGAGGCGCAAGGAGACCGGATCGATCAGAACAACCGCTTCGTCCAGGTGATCATCGTCTCCGGTCCGGGTGTGGTTCTCTGGATCGGTGCCGCCGGCGCCGGGCAGCCCATCCGGGACAATGTAATCACCGGCCTGCAGCAACAGGGGTGGAACGTGATAACCCTTCCGCCGCAGCAGTTGGCAGCCCAGGCTGCACTGCTGCAACAGGCCACGGTGGTCGTGCTGGACAATGTGGCACAGTGGGAGATGCCAGAGCGTGGCTGGCAGGAGCTGAAAGAGGCAGTGCGCACCCAGGGAAGGGGGTTGATCGTGCTTGGAGGAGAGCACGCTTTCGGCAGCGGCGGCTATCACCGTTCCGAGTTCGAATCGCTGTTGCCGGTGATTTCCGAATCGGCGCTGACCCAACCTCCGGTGGCGCTGCAGTTTGTCATCGATAAATCCGGCAGTATGGCGCAGCCGGGTAGCCAAGGCAGCCGCATCGCGCTTTCCCGACAAGCGGTCATCGAGACGGCACGAGGGCTGCAGTCGGGTGACGAGGTGGGTGTGATCGACTTCGACAGCCTCTCCCGGGTGCTGCTCCCGTTGGGTAAATATCCCCAACCGGTGCCAGCCATCGAGCAGGTCTGGGCACTCGCAGCGAGCGGTGGCACCCAGTTGCTTCCAGCGCTGGAGCAGGCGCTCGATGCCCTGGTTGCCAGTCGGCTGGGGAGACGCATCCTGGTCGTGGTGACCGATGGTTACTTCGGCGACATAGATCTTACATCCATCCGCAAACGGATCGTGGAGAGCAGTATCGAGGCCATTATGCTGGCCGTGGGAGGCGACGCCGACCTGACGGGCTTACAACGACTGGTACAGGGTACCAGCGGAAAGGTGCTGCAGATCGACGACATCGCCCGGTTGCCGATGTTGATGCGTAGCGAAGTGGAACGAAGACGCAGCAGTATCGCAACTGGCCCGACCCAGCCGGTGCAGCCGAACAACATCCCTTTCCTGAGAGAGGTGGGGTACTCCTGGCCGGCACTGCAAGGCTACTCGGTCACCCGGATCGCACAGGGAAGCAATCTGCTGCTACAGGCGCCCAATGGTGACCCGCTGCTCGCGGAGCGTACGGCCGGGAGCGGGCGCGTGTTAGCTTTCCTGCCCGGTATCGGCGTCTGGACGCAGGATTGGACGGACTGGCCGTATTGGCACGAATTTGTCGGAGAGATGGTCGCTTGGAGCGCAGGACTCCAGATCAATCCACGCTTACATATCCAGCACCAGAGCCGGGCCGGCCAAATCGAACTGCAGCTGGAACTGCTCTCCACAGACGGGGAGTGGCTGCACCAGAAAGCGGTGAACCTGACCGTCACAGATCCGGCGGGCAGAGTGCAAACCCTGGTTGCTGAACCGGTTGCGGCAGGTCGATATCGGGTGGAGATCAGTGCCGCGCTGAAAGGACTCTACCAGGTGAACGCCAGCAGCGGTGAACTGAGACTCTACTACCCGCTGGTGCATCAGCCTGTCGGTGAATTCACCCGGCCGCTGCAGGTCGCCAGTGCACTGCAACGCGCTGTTGCGGCAGGCCGGGTGGCAAAGCGCAGCCTGGCGGACAAGTTGGTGACAGATCTGCCTGCCAGCCGCTCCGGTGGATCGAGAACAGCGCTGATCCTGCTGGCAATGTTACTCTATCTGCTGGTTATTGTGCGTGAGCGGGAGATCAGCCTACCTTGGCTGCCGATGCGCGCACGCGATCATTGATTGGAGACATGCCGTTATGCAACTGGCATACAGCAGCAATGCCTTTACCAGAACCGATCTCAACAGCGCACTGCGGGCTATCTCCGCACTCGGTTACAGCGGTGTGGAGATTCTCTGCGACCACCCGCATTGGTTCCCCGGCCGGGTCAACGTACACGAGGTGCGTGAGGTGAGTGCACTACTCGATCACCTCGGTCTCAGTGTGAGCAACCTCAACGCCAACACCGCGAACGGCTATTTCGATCCGGTGCCGGCAGAGAACCTGTTCGAACCCTCCCTGAGCAGCGCCAACCGGGAGTTCCGCGAGTGGCGAGTCAACTACAGCATCGCCACCATCGAGCTGGCGCAACAATTAGGCGCAAAATGTATCAGTGTCACTTCGGGACACCCCGGCTCGGGCGGTACACCCGAACAGGGGATGGCTTACTTCGTGGAGAGCCTGAAACGGATCTGCGACGCGGCGACAAAACACCAGGTGCAAGTCGGCATCGAGTACGAGCCCGGGCTGCTGGTAGAGCGGGCAACCGAACTGGCCGAGGTGTTCCATCGGGTGGACTCACCGCTGCTGGGTGCGAATCTCGACATCGGTCACTCCTGGCTCGATGGCGAGTCCCCGGAACAGGCGCTCGATCTGCTGCGCGGCCGCATCTGGAATGTCCATGTCGAAGATATCCGCGGGCGCAAACACTACCACCTGATCCCGGGAGAGGGGGAGCTGCCGTTCGAACGCTATTTCAAACTGCTCAGAGAGCAGGCTTACGACAATTTCCTGACCGTGGAACTCTACACCTGTGTCGCACATCCGGTCGCAGCAGGCCGGGCTGCACTGGCTCACCTGCAAAGCGTTTTTGACCGACTGGATTACCACACTGAGCGCCAAGGGCCGAGGGACGAGGGCTGAGGAAAAACCGGTTGCTACTTCGCTTGTGCTTGGCCTTTACTGATCAGATTAGACTACCCCACTAATCTACCCGCTGCTTGCTCCACTTCAGACGAAGTGGCGCAGGATCAGATCCTTCACCTCCACCATCAGATAGCGATCCCGAGCAAGGTCGCGGCGGGAACCGATCAACAGCGGCCCCAGCTGGGGCGAAGCCGCGGGGCGACCGTGGGTACCTTTCACCAGCTGTGGTTTGAGCGGAATGACATCCATCAGGGTTCTGAAACCGAGCTGCTTGCGCAGCAGCTTTAGGGCGAGCCTCACCTTTGGCAGGCGGATATCCGGATCGATGAAAAGTTCGACCGGATCGTATCCGGGCTTGCGGTGAATATCCACGGTACGTGCAAAATCCGGCGCCCGCTCCTCTTCCAGCCAATAATAGTAGGTAAACCAGTAGCCGGGCTCTGCAACCACCACCAGATCGCCACTACGCTGATGGGCGATGCGCCACTTGGACTGGTCGCGGGTATTCAGCACCTGCGCAACACCGGGAAGCGCGCCGAGCAGATCGGCCACTCGGGAAATATCATGCTGCTCACGCAGGTAGACGTGCGCCACCTGGTGGTCTGCCACCGCGAAGGCGCGCGAAGCGCCCGCATCGAGCAACTCCCAACCCAGAGTCTCGCGCACCTGCAGCAGACCATGCCGGCGCAGATGCTGATTGATGTTCACAACGCCGCTGGCGGGCTCGATACCATACTCGGATACCACCAGCACATCGGCTCCGCCCTGGGTTGCCTGATCGATCAGCTCACCCGCCACCCGATCAATTTGTGCAACATCCTGCCAGATCGCCGGATCATCCGGACCCAGCCGTTGCAGGTTGTAATCCAGGTGAGGCAGATAGACCAGCTGCAGCCCGGGCCGGTGGTCGTCGAACTCCAGCCGGGCACAATCGGCAATCCACTGCGAGGAGCGGATATCCGCCTGTGGTCCCCAGAAGTTGAACATCGGAAAGGCGCCGAGCCTGCTCTGGTAACTTTTGTACAGATCGGGGGGGTTGGAATAGAGTGCAGGTATCTTACGGCCATCCGCCGGGTAGATCGGCCGCAGAGTGACCGAGTAGTCAACGCTGGCGTACATATTGAACCACCAGAAGAGTTGCGCGCAGCTGAACCCGGGAACGATCGCTCTGGCGCGCTCCCATACCTTCTCTCCCGCCACCAACTGGTTCGCCTGCTTCCAGAAGAGCACCTCGGCGTGCTCGCGCGAATACCAGCCGTTCGCAACAATTCCGTGGCGCTCCGGATAGGTGCCGGTCAACATACTCGCCTGGGCGGTACAGGTGAGCGCAGGAAAGACCCCCTCCAGCTGGGCCAGAAACCCTTCGTCAACCAGGCGTAGCAGCTGCGGCGTATGTTCTCCCAGCAGCGCCGGCGTCAGACCTACGATATTGATCACCCGGAGCGGCCTAACCAACCTCGGCCTCCGCTTCCCGCAGCAGGGATCTGCGCCGCAATTCACCCTCCAGCCAAGTCAACTCCGCCACTATTCCCTGCTGCAGTGCCTCTTCCGTCTGCGGCCGCAACCCCGCAGGCAGCAGCTGCCAGGTATAGGTCTCCACTTCCAGGTGGGGCGTGATCGCCCGGTGGTCAGCCAGGAAATCAAGCGCGCTGCCGATTGCCGAACGGGTAGTGCGGAGTCTGCCATCAGCCAGCGCATCGGCCTGTATCGGCACGTGAAAATGGATGCGCCAGGGACAATTCCACGGTAGTGCGCCACGGTGAAGCGCAAGCGGCAGATCCATCACTCCGCTGACCTCTCCTGCGCCGCAACCCGCGCGAACCTGGTGCAGATAACGCGGCTCCACATACTCAGCCAGTGCCTGGCGCCCCGCTGTGTCCTCGGGCTCAGTCAGCTCCAGTGCACTGGAGATCTGCATCTTGCCGATAGCGATACCAGCTGCGGCTATCTCCTGTAACGAACGGTAGGGATCTTCGAACATCACTGCCTGATGACAGACGTCAAAACAACATCCCAGGTGCCGTTGCAACAGCGCCGGTTCGACTCCCTCCCCGGCCGCGGCTGTCGGCAGCTCCCGGGTGAAGAGCCGAATCAGCTGATCGCTCGACTCAATCATGCAGCCCGGTTCCATCTCCAGGCAGAGCCGGATGCGGCGCCCGCTCCGCTGCTCCAGCCGGTGCAGCTCACTGGCCGCATGGCACAGCCGGCGCAGCGCTGTAGCATAAGCTGTCGAATCGCAGTCGTAACCGATCGGCAGCGTCGAAATGGTCCCCTCGATCTCGTCGGGTGGCAGCAACTGGGCCAGAATCTCCGCCAGCTGCAGGCTGTACTCCAGCCGCTCGCTGCGCGACCAATCAGGCGCATAGACTCGTTCCTTGACGCTGTCGCGGTGAAAATTACCGAAGGGAAAGCCGTTCAATGTAAACAACCGGATATGGTGTTTGTCCAGCAGAGCCCGGAGGCGCACGAGTTCCCCATCCCCCGCAGTGAGCCGCCTGGCCGCTGCAGCGCTGAGCCAGAGACCGCTCCCCATCGACTCCAGCGAGCGCTTGTTGCGGATTGCGTGCAACGTTCCGGAGATCAGTGCGCTGACCTCATCCAGATGGAGCGCCGGATGGACGTTGCTGCAGTAACAGAGACGGGAACGGTGCCAGGCCGCTGCTGAGAGCAGACTCATTCCACGATCGGCTGCTGGCCCCGCAAAACCGAGTTCTCCTCCCACAGCTGCTCCTGGTCGATCTTCAGCCGTGTCATCTCCTGTAGTGAGATTCTGCCGCTTTGTGCATAGAAATTGATCGGGTTTTCCAGCAGCACTCGTTCCACTTCGGCCTCGGAAAAGCCTGCCTCCAGCATGGCATCCCCGGTCTTCGGCACTTTCAGCGGATCGCTGCGTCCCCAGTCAGCGGCACTGTTGACCACCATCTTCTCCAGGCCATACTGCTGCAGCAGTTTGACCATCCGCTCTTCCGACATCTTGGTATGCGGATAGATCGAGTGACCGCGCCAACACCCGGTCTCCATCACCAGCGGCAGCGTCTGTTCGTTCAGATGGTCTATCAACACCATCTCCTCGTTGACACCCAGTTCTCTGAGCAACGCGATGGTGCGCAGCGTGCCGCGCTTCTTATCCCGGTGCGGTGTGTGGATCAGTATCGGCAGCTCAGCATCCATTGCCAACTGCATCTGCTCGGTAAAAAAGCGCTCTTCGTTTTCGGAGATGTCGTCATAGCCGATCTCGCCCACCGCAACGACTCCGTCCTTCTGGCAGTAACGGGGCAGAATCTTCATTACCGCCTCCGCCAGCGCCAGGTCATTCGCCTCCTTGGGATTCAGGCCCATGGTGCAGTAGTGCCGAATGCCAAACTGGCTGGCGCGGAACCGCTCCCATCCAATCAGCGCATCGAAGTAGTCGACGAAGCTTCCCACGCTGGTGCGCGGCTGACCCTGCCAGAAAGCCGGCTCCACCACCCCGAGCACGCCGGCCGCCGCCATGTTTTCATAGTCGTCCGTCGTTCTCGACATCATATGGATATGGGGGTCAAAATAGCGCATTGCGTGATCTCCTCGGTAATGCTTACAAGAGACGCTGAACAATACCGTCCTGGCATTTTCGGCGAACGAAAATCGAATTGTGCGATTTTCAATCTCCTCCAATTTCAATCGCAAATCGCATTTCAAAAAAGTGCCACACGCGGGAAGCTCAGATCGGATCAGCGCTCCCATCACATTGCGGTCAATACTGCATGCTTTGCCCGATCAACTTCCGCAGTTGCGGATCTTGCTCGCGTTCACGCAATCCAGCCAGCAGCTGCGCTGATTCCGGCTTGGCCACCAAACTGTTGCGCAGTGCGAGAATGGCATTGTAGCGCTGCCTCGGATCGACGCCGGATGCATACTCCAGCAGACGCCGCTCCCCCTCCGGAGAGGCAAATGGCCACAACGCCAGCCAGATATCGGCAGGAAACTCCCGTCCTGCAGCCAGCCGCTCCTCCAGGTAGTCTTCGCACATGCGTGACAATTCCGGATTGACGCGCTCCATCAGCCCCTGCACCCCTTCAATGCTGACCCCGATGAAAAGCGCTTTCAGCACCAGCTGGTTGAATTCGTGCTCGGTATAGAAGCGGCTGGGATAGGGATTGTGCACTGCCAGCGCGGCAAACAGTGCCAGACTGTTGCTTCTGCCGCAATCGAGAGCCAGGTTGCGCAGTGCCTCACCGGATCCGAACAACGCCAGGGCAGACACAATCACTGCTCTCTCATCTGCATCACCCAGGCGGTAGAGCCGGGTTACCAGGTCGGGCGTTGCCAGCCTCTCCAGACGGATAGCATACAGTATCAGCAATACGCGACCGGCATCTCCGTTGCTCCAGGCGGCGATATCCAGCGTACCTGCCGGGGATTGCAGCAGACAGGGCTGATTGGAGAGGCGCTGTTTACCCAGCTTGCGCCTCGCCATAGCGGACAGTAGCGTGAGTTCGGAGAGCAGATCTTCGGCAGCGTCCAGGCGCTGCTGCGCCTGCACCAGCCACTCCGCACCAGGATGTAGCCGCAATAGTCGCTCCAACTGTGTTATAGCCTCATTCAGCATGGCTATTCCGGCAGCTCTTGTGCATCTTGTACCTCCTTTTTTCAGGTCAGGTAGAGGCTGCGGGCCAGCAGCCGCGCCGGCAGCAGAAACAGCAGCACTACGCATCCCGACCACCAAGGCCCGGCGGCCCAGGCCAGACAGGCATCCAGTGGAATGATCCCAAGAATCATCCATGCGACAGTGCGTTCTATCCCTGCTGGCGTCCAGTTGCGATTGAGCCGCCATAACCTTACCACCAAAGGCAGTGCTGCCAGCAGAAAAACTGCCAACACCCAGCTGTTCGGCAAAACAGTCAGCACGATCAGTGCCAGAAACACCGTAACCGCCGCACCCAGCGCCATGCTGACCGGGAGGGGCAACCGGAGCTCTCGGCTCCCAGTCTCGTGTCTGCTGAGTTCGGTGAGCGCAGCGATATAGAGAAACACGGGCAGCGGCAGTAGAAAAATCTCGGCATTGAAAGCACCGGTGGACAAACCCAGCAGCCAGTTCAAATAACGGCACAAGGCCATCACACCACTGCCCAATGGTCTATCTTTCGCCGCTCCGTCATACAACCAGATCAAACAGATCAACGCCAGTACGATGATTAACTGCACTTTTCCCAGCGCTGCTGAGGTGATCAACGCCAGCGCAAACAGTCCCCATACCAACCTGAGCGCCTGTTTGCGCGCGATGCGCCCGGATGGGATAGGCCTGGCAGCTCGCTCGCGACGGTCCTGTTCGACGTCAAAATAGTCGTTCAACGCCATGCCGCCTGCATAGAGGCAGAGCGATACAGTCACCAGCATGAGCAGCCAAAACCACTGCGGTTCACCCTGGGTAACGATCAGTTGCGCCGCCAGAATATTGGATGCTGCAGAAAAGAGCGCCGGTGCCCGCACCAGTTGAAGGTATGCTGCAACTGGCATTTGCATCCTCATCACGTCCAGCGTATCGCGTGTTGGGCCAGGTTTGTCGCCGCTCACGATTAACCGCGAGGTGGGCGCATTTTATCCGAAAACGTTAACCAGGCAACCCGTATTGTCTCTCCTGCACACTGCTTGGTAAACGCAGCGTCCTAGCGCCGGCAGAGCAGTGAATTCGTCCCCGGGGGAGACAGCATGCTAATGCTGCAACCTCTCGATGAAACCGATGCGGAAACTTATGACGGGCACAGCTCTTGAATAAGCAGCTGCATTTTTTTGAAATGACTCCCCTCCCAATATATCTGTCCGCACGAATCACACTGCCAAAATTCCTCGTAGTAGCGACGGGTACCTGGTTCCAGGCGATCCACTATCTCCTGCTTGTCGACTGCGGCGACAATACCGTTGCAGCGGGTGCAGCGGCCAAAAGGATTGATGTCCGCATAGAGGTCGAAACGAGTGAGCACTTCGTCGAGCTGCTTGCGTGGTTCATGGCTGCGCACCCAGTAGCCGTGGCTGATGATGCGCCGCTTCAGCAGATCGCGGTCGCGTGTCAATAGAATTCGATGCTCATCAGCCGAGATCGCCGCGAGCTGGTCATCGACATAGTCATTGCGGTAGAGGGTGTCGAAGCCGAGATGACGCAGGTAGCGCGCCAGCCGTCCCAAGTGGCAATCGAGTACGAAGCGCGGCTGGCGCAGCGGCGAGTCGCGCAGTTTCAGCAGTGGACGGATATCCAGGCCCTCGAACATCGGGTAGACACTGATACGGTCGCCATTTTCCACGATATAGCCAAACTCGACGGAGACGCCGTTGACCAGTATCACCTCGACCTCGGTGTGCGGTACCCCCAGCGCCTCGATGATGTCCTTGACCGATGCGCGCCGCTGCAATGGATAGTCGAAGGCAACCTTGCGTTTATCCGGCTCGAGAAAATCGTTGAGCTCCTCGTAGAAGCGAAATTGGGCGCGCTGATGGGTATTCACCATGACAGTATACCCAAAAGAGGAACCCACATTCAGTTGGTCTCGGTCATGCTGACCACTCCCCACACCCATGTGACCAGGAGTGTCTGTCTGATTGGCGTATCAATCCACCCAGGTGCATGGCAGTTTTATTGGACAGATTCCTTCGATTACACAAATATCGGGGGGAATTTCAGATTAATCGAGCCTTGCCGATCATGTGTCTCAACGACTCCCTGTTTAATCGATAGTACAGATCAGCAGCAATGAAACCTCATACAATCGGTACTCTTCTACGGCAAGCGGGGCTGCTTGCAGTCCTGACCGGCATCGCTTTCAGCACCTATGCGGCGGAGCCACAGGGGTATGACTGCGTGATCGTCCCTTCCGCCACGGTCAGTGTCAGCACAGCAGTACCGGGGGTTCTGGAGAGCGTCGCGGTGGAGCGCAGCGATCGGGTGACAAAGGGCCAGCAGTTGGCTGCACTCGAATCTCGGGTGGAACTGGTGGAACGTGACCTCGCCCGGGCCAGGGCGGAGACCGACGCCGCGGTCAAACTGCGTGAAGTGAGTCTGCTCTTCGACCAGCGCAGCCTGCGCCGGGTCAGCTCACTGCACCGTGACAAGGTAGTCTCTGTCGACGAGAAAGAGAAGGCCGAACGCGAAGCAAAACTGGCCGGCTGGCGTCTGCAGGATGCCAAAGACCTGCTGCGCCAGCGTCAGCTCGAACTGGAGCGCAGCGAGCAGGTGTTGCGGCGACGCCAGGTGTACAGCCCGATCGATGGCGTCATCGTGCAGCGGTTGCATCACCCGGGCGAATATATCGAGGAGGAGCCGATCCTGCGCATAGCCCAGCTGGATCCGCTCTATGTCGAAGCAATCATCCCGATGAGTGAGTTCGGCAGAATAGCGCCAGGCATGCATGCCACCCTCGCCTCTGAAGTCGATCCCGAGCATAAACTCTCCGCCGAAGTGGCGGTGGTTGACGGCATAGGCGATGCAGCCAGCGGTACCTTCGGCATACGCCTGGCGTTGCCCAACCCGGACTACCTGATCCCCGCGGGGGTGAAGTGCCAGCTCCACCTGGAGAGTGCCCAGGTGGCGAGCGAATCCGCAGTTGTGGTTGACCCGGCATTGGTGATGAGGCTTTCATCGCCATCCCGGCAGATGAATCGTGAGCATCCCTGAGCCATAGAGTGGGTCAAGCGAAGCGGACCCACCCAAAAAAAGGTGGATCCGTCGCTACACTCCTTGATCCACCCTACGGGATTGCACCTGCGTCTTTATCAAAGAATACGAAAATGCCGACTGGGGAAAAGTTGAAACGCGCACACGAGCACATGCAGATGGAGGCGATGGAGCCGCGCATGCTGCTCTCGGCGGATCTGCTCGGACTGGCTGGCCTGCCCGGTGCCGACAACCATGAAGACGATGCACCCTGGGAGCAGTTTCCGCTCGACCCGGTAGAACTCCCCGACAATTGCGCAGAGGTTGACACCCCCCTACCCGCCCCGTTGGATCTTTCGCTGTTCCAAGGCACGGACAAAGACAGGCACTCCATGGACGCTGACGACAGCCTGCTCACGCTGTGGCATGACGCCATGCGGAGTGACTGCACCACCGAGCTGCTGTTCGTCGACAGCCGGGTACCCGACCACGCAGAGCTGATCGAAAAGATCCGGCATGATCATGCCGACAGCGCTCTGCAGATCTACCTGCTCGATGCGGAGCGGGATGGCGTGGCACAGATCGGCGAAGTCCTGGCCGACCACCGCGGCATCGAAGCGCTGCATATCCTCTCTCACGGCAACGCCGGCGGGCTACAGCTCGGATCGAGCTGGCTGAACGGCGGCAATGTCGAGGACTACTCCGCACTCTTCGAGCAGTGGTCGCACAGCCTCGCCGAAGAGGCGGACCTGCTGCTCTACGGCTGTGACCTGGCCGCCGGCGGCGAGGGCAAGGCGTTAGTCGACGCGATCGCGGTTCTGACCGGAGCCGACGTTGCCGCCTCGATCAACCCGACTGGCCATGCCGCGCTCGGCGGCGACTGGGAGCTGGAGTACCGCGTCGGCGGCATCGAGTCCACGTCGTTGGCGCCGCAGTCGGCGGCCGTCTGGCAGCAGCTGTTGGCGACCGGAGACTTTTTCGACGACTTCGACCCGGCCGCGTACGACGGCAGCGACGGCAGCCTCGCCTGGTCCAACAGCTGGCAGGAGGTGGGCGAATCCAACGGTGCCGGCAGCGGCTCGGTCTCGATTTCCAGCTTTCTTGGCCAACAGGGGCTGACGATCGGCAAATTCGCCGAGGCCTGGCGTCAGGCCGACCTGTCGGGCTCCACAGAGGCGACCCTCAGCTTCGACTGGGGCGTCATCGACTTCGAAGGGGATGACATCGCCACGGTGGAGGTCTCCACCGACGGCACGACATGGCATACGTTGGACAGCCTCACCGGAACCGGTGACAGCAGTAGCCTGAGCAGCGTCCAGTATGACATCTCCGCCTATATCGACAGTGATACCCGCATCAAATTCAGCGGCATTGCGCTCGACAACGGCAACGATTTCCTGTTCGTCGACGACGTCCGCATCCTGCTGTCGTCGGACGCGGCTCCCAGCGCCGTCGCCGACAGCTACTCGACCACACAGGATACGCCGCTGACGGTGAACAGCGGCAGCAGCCTGCTCGCCAATGACAGCGATCCGCAGGGCGACCCGCTCACCGCGGAGGTGACCGACGGGCCGGACAATGGCGTGCTGACCATCGCCCCGTCCGCGCTCGGCAGCCAGACCAACCTGACCAGCAGCGCCGAGACGGAGAGCCAGGCGAGCTGGTCGCCGGACGGCTCCAAGATCGCCTTCAGCCGCGAGGTGGCCGGGGTCGAGCAGGTGTTCGTGATGAACGCCGACGGCACCGGAGTGACCCAGCTCACTTCAGGAGTGCGCAACTACCAGGCCGCCTGGTCACCGGACGGCAGCCAGCTGGCCATCACCTCGCTGCGCTACGGCAACGACGACATTGTCATCATCGATGCCGGCGACGGCAGCGAAATTCGCCGACTCACCAGCGACGGCAACGTCGATCACACCGCGGCCTGGTCGCCGGACGGCAGTAAGATTGCTTTTGGCTCCGACCGCTCCGGCGGCAATCATGACATCTGGGTGACCAACGCGGACGGCTCCGGGACGGCGACGCGGCTGACCACGGCCGCCGACGTCGACCGTTCACCAGAGTGGTCCGCCGACGGTTCCCAGATCGTTTTCCGCTCGACCCGCGACGGCGACACCAACATCTACGTGATGGACGCCGACGGCGCCAATCAGACCCGGCTGACCAGCGATACCGCATCCGACATGCAGCCGAGCTGGTCGCCCGACGGTTCGCGGATCGTCTTCGTATCCGACCGCGTCGGCGCCAACAAGGATCTCTTCGTAATGGACGCCGATGGTGGCAACCAGCGCTCACTGGGAGCAACCGCTGCGGTCGAACTGGAGGTCGACTGGTCGCCGGACGGAACCCGGCTGCTGTTCGATAGCGACGGCGACATCATGGTCGCCGGACTGCGCTTCGACGGCATCTTCACCTACACGCCCGACAGCGGTTTTTCGGGAATCGACAGCTTCAGCTACCTCGCCAGTGACGGCAGTTCCAGATCGACGGCCGTCACGGTGACCATCGGTGTCAACCACCCACCCACGCTGACCAGTTTCTCCGCAGCCGTCGACAGCACCAACGAAGATACCCAGGTCGAGATCAGCTTTGCCGATCTGGCTGCTCAGGGTGACGAAGTCGATGCCGACGGCAGCGTGGCTGCCTTTGTGGTCAAGTCGGTCAGCAGCGGTACGCTTAAAATCGGCGCCGATGCCGGCAGTGCCATCGCCTGGGCTGCGAGCACCAACGACCTCATCAACGCGACCCACCGAGCCTACTGGACTCCGGCCAACGACGCCAACGGCACCTTGAACGCATTCACGGTGGTGGCGCGCGACGATCTGGGCGCGGACTCTGGCGCCAGTGTCGCGGCGCAGGTGTCGGTGACCGCATTGAACGACAACCCATCCGGCTCCGGCAGCCTGACCACCACCAACCTGAACGACAACGCCGGCGCCAGCGCCATCTTCGCCAATCTCAGCGTCGCCGACGTCGACTCCGGCGAGAGCGACTTGTCGCTCACCATCACGCTGACCAACGCCAGCGCTGGCGGCATCAGCGGCGGCGGCTTCAGCGAGACCGCTCCCGGCAGCGGCATCTACCAAGCGACCGGGTTGAGCGTCACCGCGGCCAACAACGCGCTCGACAATGTCACCTTCACCCCGACCGACAACAGCGGCTCCGGCGGCAGCTTCGCCACCGACATCTCGGTCACCGTCAACGATCAGGGCGGCGGCGGTGAACGGAGCGTGCTCAACGCCACCACGCTCACCGTCAACCGGGTCAACGACGACCCGTCCGGCTCCGGCAGCCTGACCACCACCAGCCTGAACGACAACGCCGGCGCCAGCGCCATCTTCGCCAATCTCAGCGTCGCCGACGTCGACTCCGGCGAGAGCGACCTGTCGCTCACCATCACGCTGACCAACGCCAGCGCTGGCGGCATCAGCGGCGGCGGCTTCAGCGAGACCGCTCCCGGCAGCGGCATCTACCAGGCGACCGGGTTGAGCGTCACCGCGGCCAACAACGCGCTCGACAATGCCACCTTCACCCCGACCGACAACAGCGGCTCCGGCGGCAGCTTCGCCACCGACATCTCGGTCACCGTCAACGATCAGGGCGGCGGCGGTGAACAGAGCGTGCTCAACGCCACCACGCTCACCGTCAACCGGGTCAACGACAACCCGTCCGGCTCCGGCAGCCTGACCACCACCAGCCTGAACGACAACGCCGGCGCCAGCGCCATCTTCGCCAATCTCAGCGTCGCCGACGTCGACTCCGGCGAGAGCGACCTGTCGCTCACCATCACGCTGACCAACGCCAGCGCTGGCGGCATCAGCGGCGGCGGCTTCAGCGAGACCGCTCCCGGCAGCGGCATCTACCAGGCGACCGGGTTGAGCGTCACCGCGGCCAACAACGCGCTCGACAATGTCACCTTCACCCCGACCGACAACAGCGGCTCCGGCGGCAGCTTCGCCACCGACATCTCGGTCACCGTCAACGATCAGGGCGGCGGCGGTGAACGGAGCGTGCTCAACGCCACCACGCTCACCGTCAACCGGGTCAACGACAACCCGTCCGGCTCCGGCAGCCTGACCACCACCAGCCTGAACGACAACGCCGGCGCCAGCGCCATCTTCGCCAATCTCAGCGTCGCCGACGTCGACTCCGGCGAGAGCGACCTGTCGCTCACCATCACGCTGACCAACGCCAGCGCTGGCGGCATCAGCGGCGGCGGCTTCAGCGAGACCGCTCCCGGCAGCGGCATCTACCAGGCGACCGGGTTGAGCGTCGCCGCGGCCAACAACGCGCTCGACAGTGTCACCTTCACCCCGACCGACAACAGCGGCTCCGGCGGCAGCTTCGCCACCGACATCTCGGTCACCGTCAACGATCAGGGCGGCGGCGGTGAACGGAGCGTGCTCAACGCCACCGCGCCACCGTCAACCGGGTCAACGACAACCCGTCCGGCTCCGGCAGCCTCCGACCACCAGCCTGAACGACAACGCTGCGCCAGCGCAATCTTCGCCAATCTCAGCATCGCCGACGTCGACAGCGAGCGCGACCTGTCGCTCACCATCAGGCTGACTGGCCACGCTATGTCATCGGCGGCGGACGGTGTGACCGCGGCAGCGGCATCAGCAGAGGACCGGGTTTCCGTCACCTGGCCACCAGACAAGCGGTACCGCCTCGACCACAGTAACGTCAAACCACGGCGACACTGGCGTCGGCAGCGCATGGTCGACCAGCAGTGCCCAGGCTAGCCTGAGTGTGACGCTGCTGAACAATCCGCCCACTGGCGGTGTCACCATCGACAACAACGCACCCGCGCAGGGAGACCTCCTGAGTGCGGCCAACACGCTGGCTGATAGCGACGGTATCGACACCGCCATTGTCTATCAATGGCTACGCGACAGCGTGCCAATCGACAGCGCCACCGGTTCAAGCTATACCACCATCCAAGCCGATGTCGGCAGTGTAATCTCGGTCTCAGCCAGTTACACCGATACGCTCGGCAACCAGGAGCGCTTGACCAGCGCAGCGACGGCCGCGGTGGCCAACGTCAACGACACCGGCTTCGTCACCATCGACGACTCCACCCCGGCCCAGGGGCAGACGCTGACTGCCAGCGTCTCCGATATCGACGGGGCCAGCGGAGTGATCAGCTATCAGTGGCTGCGCGACGGCAACCCGATCGGCGGCGCCACCGCCAGCAGCTACACCCCCACCCAGGACGACGTCGGCAAGACGATCTCGGTCTCCGCGACTTACACCGACGACGGGCAACCAGGGAGACTCGGACGTCGCTCAGCAGCGACGCCACCAGCGGGGTGATCAACGTCAACGACACCGGCTCCGTCACCATCGACGACTCCACCCCGGCCCAGGGGCAGACGCTGAGCGCCAGCGTCTCCGATATCGACGGGGCCAGCGGAGTGATCAGCTACCAGTGGCTGCGCGACGGCAACCCGATCGGCGGTGCGACCGCCGGCAGCTACACCCCCACCCAGGCCGACGTCGGCAAGACGATCTCGGTCTCCGCGACTTACACCGACGACCTCGGCAGCGCCGAGAACCTGCTCAGCAGCACCACCGCCGCGGTGGCCAATGTCAATGACACCGGCTCCGTCACCATCGACGACTCCACCCCGGCCCAGGGGCAGACGCTGACCGCCAGCGTCTCCGATATCGACGGGGCCAGCGGAGTGATCAGCTACCAGTGGTTGCGCGACGGCAACCCGATCGGCGGCGCCACCGCCAGCAGCTACACCCCCACTCAGGCCGATGTCGGCAGCACGATTTCGGTCTCCGCCAGCTATACCGACGACCTCGGCAGCGCCGAGAACCTGCTCAGCAGCGCTACCGCCGCGGTGGCCAATGTCAATGACGCCGGCTCGCTCGCGATCGACGACCTCACCCCGGACCAGGGGCAGACGCTGAGCGCCAGCGTCTCCGACCTCGATGGTGCCAGCGGGGCGATCAGCTACCAATGGCTGCGCGACGGCAATCCGATCAGCGGTGCGACATCGGGCAGCTACACCACCACCCAGGACGACGTCGGCAAGACGATCTCGGTCTCCGCGACTTACACCGACGACCTCGGCAGTGTGGAGACTCCGCTCAGCAGCACCAGCGCCGCGGTGGCCAACATCAACGACGCCGGCTCCGTCACCATCGACGACTCCACCCCGAGCCAAGGGCAGACGCTGACCGCCAGCGTCTCCGATCCGGACGGTGCCAGCGGGGCGATAAGCTACCAGTGGCTACGCGACGGTAATCCGATCAGCGGTGCGACATCGGGCAGCTACACCACTACCCAGGACGACGTCGGCAAGACGATCTCGGTCTCCGCGACTTACACCGACAACCTCGGCAGTGGGGAGACTCCGCTCAGCAGCGCCACCGCCGCGGTGGCCAACGTCAACGACACCGGCTCCGTCACCATCGACGACTCCACCCCAGCCCAGGGGCAGACGCTGACCGCCAGCGTTTCCGACCCCGACGGCGCCAGCGGGGCGATAAGCTACCAGTGGCTACGCGACGGCAATCCGATCGGCGGTGCGACATCGGGCAGCTACACCCCCACCCAGGCCGACGTCGGCAGCACGATCTCGGTCTCCGCCAGCTACACCGACGACCTGGGTAGCACGGAGAACCCGCTCAGCAGCACCACCAGCGCTGTAACCAATGTCAACGACACCGGTTCGCTCGCGATCGACGACTCCACCCCAGCCCAGGGGCAGACGCTGACCGCCAGCGTCTCCGACCTCGATGGTGCCAGCGGGGCGATCAGCTACCAATGGCTGCGCGACGGCAATCCGATCAGCGGTGCGACATCGGGCAGCTACACCACCACCCAGGACGACGTCGGCAAGACGATCTCGGTCTCCGCGACTTACACCGACGACCTCGGCAGTGGGGAGACGCCTGCTCAGCAGCGCCAGCGCCGCGGTGGCCAACGTCAACGACGCCGGCTCCGTCACCATCGACGACTCCACCCCGGCCCAGGGGCAGACGCTGACCGCCAGCGTCTCCGATCCGGACGGTGCCAGCGGGGCGATAAGCTACCAGTGGCTACGCGACGGTAATCCGATCAGCGGTGCGACATCGCACAGCTACACCCCCACCCAGGACGACGTCGGCAAGACGATCTCGGTCTCCGCGACTTACACCGACGACCTCGGCAGTGGGGAGACGCCGCTCAGCAGCGCCACCGCCGCGGTGGCCAACGTCAACGACGCCGGCTCCGTCACCATCGACGACTCCACCCCGGCCCAGGGGCAGACGCTGACCGCCAGCGTCTCCGATATCGACGGGGCCAGCGGAGTGATCAGCTACCAGTGGCTGCGCGACGGCAACCCGATCGGCGGCGCCACCGGCAGCAGCTACACTACCGTCCAGGCCGATGTCGGCAGCACGATCTCGGTCTCCGCGACTTACACCGACGACCTCGGCAGTGGGGAGACTCCGCTCAGCAGCGACACCGCCGCGGTGGCCAATGTCAACGACACCGGCTCCGTCACCATCGACGACTCCACCCCGGCCCAGGGGCAGACGCTGACCGCCAGCGTCTCCGATATCGACGGCGCCAGCGGAGTGATCAGCTACCAGTGGTTGCGCGACGGCAACCCGATCGGCGGCGCCACCGCCAGCAGCTATACCCCCACTCAGGACGATGTCGGCAGGACGATCTCGGTCTCCGCCAGCTACACCGACGACCTCGGCAGTGGGGAGACGCCGCTCAGCAGCGCCAGCGCCGCGGTGGCCAACGTCAACGACACCGGCTCCGTCACCATCGACGACTCCACCCCGGCCCAGGGGCAGACGCTGACCGCCAGCGTCTCCGATATCGACGGCGCCAGCGGAGTGATCAGCTACCAGTGGCTGCGCGACGGCAACCCGATCGGCGGCGCCACCGCCAGCAGCTACACCCCCACTCAGGCCGATGTCGGCAGCACGATCTCGGTCTCCGCCACTTACACCGACGACCTCGGCAGTGGGGAGACGCCGCTCAGCAGCGCCACCGCCGCGGTGGCCAACGTCAACGACACCGGCTCCGTCACCATCGACGACTCCACCCCGGCCCAGGGGCAGACGCTGACCGCCAGTGTCTCCGATCCGGACGGTGCCAGCGGCGCGATCTCCTACCAGTGGCTGCGCGACGGCAACCCGATCGGCGGTGCCACCAGCAGCAGCTACACTACCGTCCAGGCCGATGTCGGCAGCACGATCTCGGTCTCCGCCAGCTATACCGACGACCTCGGCAGTGGGGAGACGCCTGTCAGCAGCGCCAGCGCCGCGGTGGCTAACGTCAACGACGCCGGTTCGCTCGCGATCGACGACTCCACCCCGGCCCAGGGGCAGACGCTGACCGCCAGCGTCTCCGATATCGACGGGGCCAGCGGAGTGATCAGCTACCAGTGGCTGCGCGACGGCAACCCGATCGGCGGTGCCACATCCAGCAGCTACACCCCCACTCAGGCCGATGTCGGCAGCACGATCTCGGTCTCCGCCAGCTACACCGACGACCTCGGCAGTGGGGAGACTCCGCTCAGCAGCGACACCGCCGCAGTGGCCAACGTCAACGACACCGGCTCCGTCACCATCGACGACTCCACCCCGGCCCAGGGGCAGACGCTGACCGCCAGCGTCTCCGATATCGACGGGCCAGCGGAGTGATCAGCTATCAGTGGCTGCGCGACGGCAACCCGATCGGCGGCGCCACCGCCAGCAGCTACACCCCCACTCAGGCCGATGTCGGCAGCGCGATCTCGGTCTCCGCCAGCTACACCGACGACCTCGGCAGCGCCGAGAACCTGCTCAGCAGCGCCAGCGCCGCGGTGGCCAACGTCAACGACGTGCCAAGCGGCACACCCGTGATCAGTGGGATCGCCAGCGAGCATGCCACTCTCAACGCCGATACCTCCCATATCAGCGACCCGGACGGACTCGGTGCATTCAGTTATCAGTGGTTGCGCAACGACGTCATAATCAGCGACGCCACCAGCCCCAGCTACCAACTCGACGCCAATGACATCGGCGGCCGAATCAGTCTCAGAGTCAGCTACATCGACGCTGAAGGAACTGAAGAGTTCCTGTTAAGTGCCCAAACCGAAGCGGTGGCCGCGGTCAATGATGCGCCTGTCATACTGCGCAACCTGCTGACCCTGACAGCCGGCGACAGCATCGTTATCAGTAGCTCGATGCTCGCCGCCAGCGATGTCGACGACCCCGACGAGATGCTTCTGTTCAGCGTCGCTTCGATTGACGGCGGCCACTTCGAACTGATCTCTGACCCGGGAGTGTCCATCACCAGTTTTACCCAGGCTCAATTACAATCCGGTGAGGTGCGCTTTGTCGATGACGGTGACAACAACGCGCCTAGTTTTACCTTCCAGGTGAGCGACGGCCACGCCAACGTCACCGCTACAGTGGTGATCGATTTCACTCCGAATCCAAAACTCTCTTTGTCCTCCCCCGCGGTCATTGCCCCAATCACACCAGTTGCCGCGGTACCATTTGCGGTCACCACTGTAACAGAGGAGTCCATCGACACCTCCGGTGAAGCGCACGAGGCGACCGAGGATGATCAGAACTCTCCTGCGGAGGAGGCCACCGATACAACCGAAGAGTTGCTGCTCGATTCGCTCAACGAGGAGGACGGAGGAACAGCTGTTGCCGCGGCCGCCGATATACCTAGGAACCCGACCGGATGGGCAGATCCGGGCTGGAGCATGCAGTCGATCATCAATCAGAATGCGCTGCGCAGCCCGTTTGTAAATCTGCTGTTCGGCGGCCTGACCTCACAGGAGCTCCCGACCGTTCCCGCACCACTTGCCAGCGAGATCAACACGTTACTCACCGCTTCGGCATTCATCAGTGATCTCGACCGCATTCGTGACCTGACCAATCAGAGCAGCAATCTGGAACAGCAGCGCGTCGCTTCCACCATTGCCGTTTCTACCGGACTCTCAGTCGGCTATGTCGCCTGGCTGATCCGCAGTGGCGTGCTACTCAGCAGTGTGCTCTCTTCACTGCCCGCCTGGCACTTCGTCGATCCGCTGCCAGTACTTGGCTCTGTCGCAGTCAGCAATGTGAGGCGGGAAGAGAGCGACCAGTCGGATGAACCAGAGGACGACTCGGT
This sequence comes from Chromatiaceae bacterium, assembly GCA_024235215.1. Lineage (GTDB taxonomy): Bacteria > Pseudomonadota > Gammaproteobacteria > Chromatiales > Chromatiaceae > HKST-UBA178. The sequence continues at coordinate 261,260 of JACKMU010000005.1, forward strand.
CGAATCGATGTTTGAAGAGCAGAATGGCGAAGTGCGGAACGGATGAGTAGTGGAAGCGTGGCGTCGGGTAAGTCCGGGCAACTCTTATTAAGATCCGCAATCAGGAAAACTCAGCAGTAGTTACCGGAATTGGACTACATTGCTTGCTGGCAATCTTCCCGCTGCAACGGAACCGATAACACGCCCTCATTGATGAAACCGGAAGGCTCGCCAAGTTCATCGTAGCGTGCACATCGACCCGCTTCCAGATAGAAATCCCCAATGTAGCGATGGCTGATCTCACGCTTGAGGTTGTCTGCGTAGTTCAATTCAAGATAGTGGCTGACAAATCCGCGGATGACCCCGGCGTGTACCACGACAAGCAGTGTTTTGTCCCTGTATCTGGCACAAAGAGAATCCATGAAACGGATGCTGCGCATCTGCATCTGACGGAAACTTTCACCCTCTGGATAGACCAGATCAGGGTCTTTTTTATGCGCAGGGAAATTCTGCTCCACCCACAGTTTACTTTTTCTGAAAAGCGTACCGTAGTTGATTTCATTCAGCGCCGCCATGTCATGCACCATCGGTATGCCCCATTTGCGTGCGTAGAACATTCCGGTGCGCCGGGCGCGATCCAGATAACTGGTGTATATCGCGGAGATCCGGAGATCCTGTTGCCTGAGGATGGATTCCACATAGTGCAGATCAGCTTCCCACTCTTTGACCGGTGGGGCATCTCCCCAGCCCATAATCTGTCCGGAAGCATTGATAAGCGTTTTATAGTGTCTGACGACGATGGCACGCATGACTTATTGTTGTTCTATTCACACGGTTTGGCCCGAACATGATCGAGTCAGACGCAGTTGTTATCGTCCAGCAGGTCGATTCAAACTACCATTTTAACGTATCGACCGACAACAGGTAAAAGAATTCTTTCGGTCCGGCATAGTGCCTAATTACCCAGTTCCGCACTCTGCTACAGAGTCGTTTGATAAACTGGCTATACTTGCACAAATAAATATAAACACGACCCGCCAGCAATCGAATCCAAGCTCAAGCAATCGACTTGCCCGTTGGGTCTCCTCTTGGAATAAGCACCTTCGGTGTAGCTGACGGGAGCACAGCCCGATGATAGAAGATCTTGTATCCGCGCTAAAAAAGTCATCGTTGTTTAAAAATCTTAGTGACAAACAGATAGAACAGGTGATCACTTATCTGAAACCCAGACTGATCATATTGAAAAATGGGGAGCACCTATACCACCGCGGAGATCCGGCAGATTGCTGCTGGGAGGTTTTGTCCGGCCATTTTCTGCTGCAGCGAGGCAGTCTACGTCACCCTTTTCAACCATTGGATTATCATATCGGCGCGGTGACCGGCCTGTTGGGGCTGGTTGAACCTGGTGCCGAGCGCCCGGTCTCCCTGATCGCTGACAGTGAAGTCGAATTGATAGAGATTCGCGGTGATGCACTTTCCCAACTGGATGAGTCTACACGCGTGATCATCTGGGAGAATATCGCGCACATTCTGATCAGAAAACTGTTTCATTGCCGCTCGCAACTTGCCACAATGGGTGAGTGAAAACCCCGGCAGGATGGATGCTGCAACCGACAGAGTGCCGAGCGCAACTAGCGCCACGGCTACAGAAGCCGATGGCAAGGAGATGTTATGGATCCCGAAATATTAATGGATGGTATTTCTGCAGAAATCGTTGCTGCGTTGAGCGCGATGAGGCAAGCCAAATCAACCGAAGAGCGATTGAAGCAGAGCGAAATCGTGAAAAACCTGTGCGAGTCTCTGGGTGTGTTTCTGAATCTGATCGAACCGCTACCGCTGCTCGATGACGATGATGATGATCAGCCGATCCCGTTCTAGAGCCGTCGGGGTGTTTTCCGGACCAAGTTGTTTTCCGTGAAACGACCCGGCAGCGGCTTGGCAGTGTCAGGCTTGGTTGCGCTCTGGCGCCTACCTGCCGGCACCAAATCTTGCGAGATAATGCACGAACAGCGGCGGATTTAACCGCATCAGGCGCTGCCGCTGCTCGATCATTTCGGTTGCCGGACGTGCAGCGGCGGCAGCTTTGATCAACTCCGCCGTGATCAGATACGCCTCAGGTGCTTCACCTGGCGGAATGGCGTCAGTGCGTGAGAAACTAGGTAGCAACCCAGGCTGTTCCAAAATTGACCAGGCGGGAAAATCACACTGCTCCAACTCCGGCTCGAGATCCATGAAACGGTGCCAGTAATTGCGCCAGATTGCCGCAGACTCACGGCCAATTACTGCGGCCTGATCGGGAAAACGCCAGCAGATGCGGAACCAGCAGCCGAGCGCGAGTTCCCACTGCTGCAGACGCTCGCAAGCCTGAGCATAGTATTCCAGCAGCAGCGGCTGATCACGCCACTGCTCGGTCGACGAGATACTCTGCTGTATTAGACGCCAATCTCCCAAATGGCGTGCCGGATAGCTCGCATGTAACTTGGGTACGGTAGGATCAAAAGGTTGCTCCCGCAGCGCACCGTATACTCTTTGCCAGAAGGGCGCCAGGAAATCCCGGCTCCCCGGTCCCAGTTTGTCCGCGGCCAATGGTACCAACTCCTGTTCCAGGTAGTCGATCTCAGCAGCCACATCCGGGAGGTCCTGCAGGGGCAGCGCAAGACGTTCGGTCGCGCCAAGCAGATGCTCCAGATCGCCTATCTGGCTATTGCCAGGCTCACTTTCGAACAGGCGCCGCAGCAGCCGCTGCGCCTCACGCAGGTTGCGCTCCTTCAACGCCGTGATTATACCATTCACCAGTGTAACCCCGGTACTGTCCATGAACAGATCCAACTGTGGTATCTGTTTGGATTTGCGGTAACAGGTGTGAAACAGCCGGTCAAACAACGGATCGGGACTGAAACTCAACGGGTCGCCTTCGACGCTACCCCACGCGGTATAGCGAACGGGTTCAGCTGCGAGTCCCAGCTGCCGTGCATACGCCGCTCCCTGTTCGCATAAGGCGCGGATCTGTACCGGATCGCCAAACAGGCGACTTTCGAGGTGGCGGCATTCCCCCTGACGCCAGGTTTCATAGTCAGAGTAGAGCAACCGCCCCTCTGCCAGGAGCAGTTCCAGCGGCGTGTAGCACCCCTGCTCCAGCAGCAGCCGGTCAAGCGCCTGACAAACCGCTCTCTGTGAAGTTGAATCACTCATTGCAGCGGACCGAGCAGCATCTCCAACTCTGCTTCAGTCCAACGGTCCACGCCACCCCCACCCGGACTGAACAGGCTGTCAAACAGCGCCTGTTTCTGTAGCTGCATCTGATGAATCTTCTCCTCCACCGTACCTTCGCAAATCAGCTTATAGACAAATACCGGATGCTGCTGACCAATACGGTGCGCTCGGTCGGCCGCCTGCCTCTCCACAGCCGGGTTCCACCAGGGATCATAGTGGATTACACTGTCTGCCGCAGTCAGATTGAGCCCCATCCCCCCAGCCTTCAGACTGATCAGGAAGAGCGCCACTTCGCGCTGCTGAAAACGCTCCACAGGCAATGCTCTGTCGCGGGTCCGGCCAGTCAGTTTCACATAGTCGATACCAATCCGTCGCACTGCCCTTTCGATCAGTTCGAGCATCTCGGTGAACTGAGAGAAGAGCAGGACACGTCGACCCTCCTCGATCATCTCCGGCAGAATGTGCAACAGTAACTCCAGTTTAGCCGAGCCCTTCACGCTGTGCGCCTGCTCCAGCTTTACCAAACGCGGATCGCAGCAGACCTGACGCAGTTTGAGCAGCACATCCAGCAGCGTAAGCCGGCTCACCCTCCTGCCGGAAGCGGTGAGCGCCTCGCGAACACGTTGATGCATGGCCAGCCGGATGCTCTCGTACAGCTCCCGTTGCCCACCGTCGAGCGCCACCGTACGCACGATCTCACTCCTCGGTGGGAGTTCACGTGCCACCTCCTGTTTGCTCCGCCGCAGCATGAAAGGTCTCAGCCGCTGCGTCAGACGTGCGACGGCTGCGGCATCACCCCGCTTTTCGACCGGATCGCGTAGCTGCTGTTGAAACTGCCGCTCGCCACCCAGCAACCCCGGCAGCAGGAAATCGAACAGCGACCAGAGTTCTCCCAGATGGTTCTCCAACGGGGTACCGGTGAGGCAGAGTCGGTGCCGCGAATTCAGGATGCGCACTACTCGGCTGGCCTGAGTTTTCGGATTTTTGATGATTTGCGCTTCATCCAGGATAAGTAAATGAAACGCCTGCTGCTGCAGCCTGTCGCGGTCCCTGACCAGCAGCGGATAACTGGTGAGCACCAGGTCATGGCCAGCGATCTCCCGGAACCTCTCATGGCGGGCTGGCCCGTGCAGCAACAGCACCCGCAATTCGGGTGCAAACCGACGGGACTCCTGTCGCCAATTGAACAACAGACTGGTGGGAGCAACCACCAGACTGGGAGAGTCCATTCGCCCCCGCTGTTTCTCCAGCAGCAGATGAGCCAGTATCTGCAGCGTTTTTCCCAGCCCCATATCATCTGCCAGCACCCCGGCCAGTCGATGTTTGCGCAGAAACTGCAACCAATCGAGCCCCTGTTGCTGGTAATCACGCAGACTGGCTCTCAATCCAGTGGGAGGCGCTACCTTTGAGATCGTCGCTCCACTCCGTAGTTGTCGAGTCAGCTCGATCAGCGCCTCACTGCCGCTCCAGGTGATCGGTGCTGCCTCCTCGGCCACCAACTCCGTCAGCCGTGCCAACTGCACCCAGTTGAGTGGCAGCCGTCCCCGTTCATCCAGTGCACCCCCCTGCTGCAGCTCAAACAGAATCTCGACTATGTGTCGGATCCGTTCCGGTGGGATCGATACATTGGCGCCATTGGGGAGCGGAAGGATAAAGGGCGCGCCATCCGAGCAATCACACGAAGAAAACTGCCGTAGCCAGGTCACCAGCGGCGGCAACAAATTGACCCACTCCCCCTCCACCTCTATGCCCAGAGCGAGATCGAACCAATTCTGTTGCTTGCGTGGCTTGAGCCGTCCGTGCCAACGCTCCACCTGGACCAAGCGATTGCGGAACTGCGGGTCGAACTCGATGCGCCAGCCATCCCGCTGCAGCTGCGGCAGCGTGTTCAACTGAAAATCGAACCAGGCGGGCGCACCCTGGGGAAAACGGAAGGCTGATTCCAGTTCTCCCGCCGGACCGGGAATATAACCCGGTTCGAGACCGGCGGCACGGAGCCGCTCTACACAGTGCTGTTCCCGCCGCTGATCACGCTCAATCCGCACTACCTGCTCTCCATCGAAATGATGACAAGCCTGATCGTCGCTGATACGGTGCCCATTGTAGTCGAAGCTCAACAGCAACAAATCCTGCACTGCGCTACCATTCGTCTTGGCCATGGGACGACTGGTGAAACGCAGGCAGGGGAGAGGTGCCACCCGTTCCAGCGCAACCACCGTCAACTGTCGCGCCAAAGGCAGTTCTGCATCCGGAAAGCGATCTTTCAGCGACTGGTTAAAGCGCTCGACATCCTCCGCCGTTACTCCCTGGCGCAATGCAAAAAGTTCATTGGAGAGTGTTTCTGGCAACGCCGGACGCAACCGACCGCACTCCCCCGTATCGGTATCGATATACCAGATACGCCGCTAGCGGAACTGCAGCGCTGTTGCCGGCGTAGACTCGAACAGCGGGTACTGCCTACCCTGAGAGTCGATGCGCCAGCGCACCAGGCTATCCCGGGTATCCCCACAACGGAGTGCCAGCTCCGTCTGGCGGAGATAGAGACGCCCGCTCTGCAAAAGTGCGTACAGCAACTGTTCGCCCGGATTGTGGTGCAGCCAGCGCCGCTCCTGTCGATCGGGCGGCAACCGGTTCAGTTCGGCCAGCGACTGCACATCGAGAGCGCGCAGGAAGCGGGGCGGACGGCCCCGTTGCGCCCAGGCAGGATCATAGCCACGCAGATTGTCGAAGCGCCCGTTGGGAAGCACACTGGCACTGAAAGTCCGGATAGGAAGACCCGCGGACGCCGAGGGTTCCCGAAACAGCCCGTAGAGCAGCCGCTGACTGACACTTGGCGGATAGCCATCGTCCGGGAATTGTGTTGTCGGAGTTTCGTGCAGGGCGGGAAACGCATCTTCGCCAACCAGTCCCGTGTTCACGGTCAGCGCCTGTAGCAGTACTGCGGCGATATGCGCACATTCAACGCGCTCCATGCAACTGCACTCCCCGCTCAAGGCGACCCTGCCTGTTGCATCTGACTCTATTCGGATATAGACCCGGGATGCGCTCTCCCCGGGCGTATCGAACAGGCCAGTGATCAGACTCCCATCCTGGCGAATGTCCAGCTGTGCCACTCTCCCCTGTTCTAACAAGCGCCTGGCGGCGATCAGCAGAGCGGCTGGAAATCGCTGATTGAGCTCTTCGACTGAATAATGCATAGTGGGCTACTCTAACCCGCAGCGACTGAAACCCCTCAACAGCCTGTGGATGTGGCGATCTCTTCCCGCAACAGCTTACCGCCCGCTAACCAGAGTGCTGGCTGTGCATTTTAGCTTTCTCCGTTCAGTGTTTCTCGAATACGCTGCTCTTTTTCCCTTTGGTGAAGGCTATCACATCGTACGGTTCGGCATATCTCCCCTCCATACCCGGTGAGCCTGCTGGCATACCCGGCACAGCCAGTCCGTCCATGGCTGGGCGCTCCTGCAGCAGGCGGCGGATATCGGCCGCCGGTACGTGCCCTTCGATCACATACCCATCCACCAACGCGGTATGGCAGGATCTCAACGCATAATCGACGCCATGCTCTGCCTTTATCTGGTTCATATCCTGCCGATCATGTGAGACTACCTTGAACCCGGCCTTCTCCATGTGATCCACCCATTTGCTGCAGCAACCACAGGTAGGTGATTTATAAACGGTGATTTCCGGTGCGCCTGCCTGATTCTCTCTCGGCAACCAGACAAATGCAGCAATCAGCAGGCCTGCCGCGGTGCCGGCCAGCCACTTCACGCCTGTATTGAATCGTCTGACATGGCCAGTCTGCTGGTTGTACTGACCGGTTCTGTTATCCGTTTTCGACCTGTTCATCGTGTTCTCTTCTCCTGTTGCCCCATTGTTGGTACGCACAGTTGTCCACCCCACTCCGCTCCGGAACCTGCGGATTCGCTCAAGTCTGACCGTACGGTCACTCTCCTTCATGCTTGCGCAGCAGAACGTCCACTGCGGCCTGCAATCGAGCCAGCGGTAACGCTCCCGCCATCACCACTGCATCGCCGCTGGCTTGATGCAGAATGATGTTCCCCGGCGTACCGGTTACCCCAGAGGCGACGCCATTGGCATAATCAGCTTTCACCTTGTCTGCCATCTCACCACGCTCAAGACAGGCCTTGAATTGATCTGTCGGCAGGCCGATTTCGCTGGCCAGCGGCACCAGTTGGTCGATTGGAAAGCCTTTGCCATTGGAGGTGGTGCGGCTGTAGATCAGATCGGAATAGTGCCAGAAAGCTGTGCCGCCACCCAGTTTGCCAGCACATTCGGAAGCTTCCGCCTGCTTCTGTGCGCCAGGATTGTGGAATGCCAGAGGAAAATGGCGATAGACCCAATTGATCTTGCCTTCGCTCTGGTCCACCAACTGTTTCGCGGTAGGATGAAAACGCTTGCAGAAGGGACATTCAAAGTCTGAGTATTCGACCAGTGTTAGCGGAGCTTCCAGGTTTCCGTATACATATTCAGTGTCCGCGACCGGCCTCACATTTCTGGCTTTTTCCGCGCTGTCACGCTGTTGATTCGTGCGCGCCGCCGCTCTCTCCCGTGCTACAAAGGCGCTGATGCCGCGTTCGATAGCCGTGTCGAATGCACCCTGCTCGATCAGTCGCTGCAGCTCCTCACGCACCTGCTGTTGAATGAATTCGCGCTCTGGGCTGGTCGGTTCCGCCCGTAGTGCGGTCGCACTCCCCAACAACAGGACGCAGGCAGACCAGGTCAGCAGAGCATTCCAGCCCCTCATCTTGTCAACGCTTCGCATGATTTTCGTTATCCTCTGTGGTAGCCATGAAACCCTTCTTCGAACACCCCCGGATCGCCGGTAAGGTGCAGATTGCTCGCTTATCATCGCACGGAAAAACTGGCAGCTAATCTTTCGCACGTGACGCCACTTCCCGTTCCATCCATGCCGCGTAGATCCGATCCGGCCATTTTGATTGAAACCATGCGATCGCGGCGACCATCTCCCCGTCAGAGAGTTTCTCTCCCCAGGCAGGCATACCACCCTGCCCGCCCGGGGAGCCCAGCTTGACCACCCGGTAGAGTATTCTCAACGGATGGTGCCAAGCGTGTCCGGTACCATTGAGTGGCGGTGCCGGGTATTTGCCATCGGCGCCGATCTTTTTCCAATCTGGAGCTCCTTCGCCCTGTGCACCGTGGCAGGTGGCGCAATTTTCTTTAAACACCTTGCCACCCAGGGTGACATCACCGAAGCTGTACCAGCGCACTGACTGTGTTCTGGGGCCCCCCGTCGAAACGTTGGCTGAGGAGGATGATTCAATCTTTGGTGCAGACTCAGCCACCGAACCGGTGACTGTGATCAGCGCCAGCAACCCGATCATTGATCTGTTGAATTGCACGATAATTGCTCCCGAAATCAGCGGAATACTTGCCGCGACAGTGACGCCGGCGAGCTCCGCCGGCGTTGCCGGTGAATCTGAATCAGGAGTGTCGGATAGGCGGTCGAACTTCGACAAAGTCGATGGGGTCTGGCAGACGCGCTGACCAAGCCGGATGATAATATGCAGCTTTGGGCTGTGTAACAAACAGCAAGGTGGAGAACAGAATGGGGTTGCCGGTACAGTGATCGCCGCAACAGTCATTAACACCATTACCGGTTTGCGACTGACCGTTACAGAAGGTGCCGTCTGTGACACCCGCTATGTTGCCACAGTAGGGGTTGTGGCCTCGGTGAGTAGCGCTTTCCGCTGAACATGCCGGCCGCTGACTTCCGGCCAGCAAAGCCGTCGCAACCGGCAACAGCGCAAATGCCAGCAAGATGACTCTCAATAGCAGTCTTTTCGTTTTTTCTCGCTTTCTCACTTCGGACTCGGTGAAACCCGGCACCTTGCTTCTCGATATCGCTGACGATTTTTTCCGTTAGCAATATAGCAGATTGGAGCACTCATGGCTGTAATGGTTCCAATGACCTCTCAGATGAGGAGTCAAACTGGATTCCACTTCCGACCGGGTGCAACCAGTGCCCCAACAAGAGATCAGCAGAAAAAAAGGGATGACCAGCCACGCCCCGGGGCCCGACTGGTGTAAAATGTGGAGTGGATAAAGCGGCATGGACGCCTCCCTGGCAATCGTTACCGATGGAGTACATTCCAACAATGAGCAGCAGTCATCAAGAGTCACTGGTCACAACTGGCGAAGCGCGTTACCAGGATGCCCGGCGGGTCACGCTGGTCGGTGCAGTGATCAATGTCCTCCTTTCCGCGTTGAAGGTAGCCGCAGGATGGCTCGGTTCCTCGCATGCGCTGATCGCTGACGGTATCCACTCACTCTCCGATCTGGCGACGGATCTGGTGGTACTGCTGGCCGCCAAACATGGCGCCAAGGATGCGGACGAAGAACATCCCTACGGTCACGGACGCTTTGAGACACTGGCTACGGTGGTGCTCGGTATCGTACTGATTCTGGTGGCATTTGGTATCGGTTACGATGCAGTGTCGCGACTTTTTCAACCATCACAACTGCTGCTGCCCGGCTTCCTGGCACTCTCGGCCGCGGTCCTCTCTGTGCTGGTGAAGGAGGGCCTCTACCATTATACCGTCGCGGTCGCACGTAAGCTGCGCTCCAGCCTGCTGCGCGCCAACGCCTGGCACCACCGCAGTGACGCCGTCTCATCGGTCGTCGTGGTGGTGGGCGTGATCGGTAGTATGGCTGGCTTGGGCTATCTCGATGCAATCGCCTCCGTAGTGGTTGCGGTCATGATCGCTAAAATCGGCTGGGAGTTGGGATGGCAAAGCATCCATGAGCTGGTTGATCGCGGCCTGGAACAGGAGGAAGTGGAAATTATCCGCAACAAGATCATGGCGGTGGATGGCGTGCGGGCCATGCATGATCTGCGCACCCGGCGCATGGGCGGCAATGCTTTCGTCGATGTCGATGTGCTGGTTGACCCGGCCATTTCGGTCTCCGAAGGGCACCGCATCGGCGAAGAGGTGCTGATGCGGCTGAACAGCGAAATTGACGAAGTGACCGATGTCAAGATACACATCGACCCGGAAGATGACGAGAGCGGTGCACCTTCCGGAGACACACCGCTGCGCCGGGAGACATTGTCGCGTCTGCACACTCACTGGAAGGGGATACCCGGTGCAGAAAACGTCGTCGACGTAGCGCTACACTATCTCCACGGCAAGATACGGGTGGAAGCACACGTCCCACTGGGGACGATGACAGATATCGAACAAGCACACCGTTTTTCCCAGCAGATGGCAGAGAGCATACGCGGCGACGAATACCTGAGTGAAGTAAAGGTGCTCTTCTACTGACCCGGATCTCCGCTGCGCTTCGTAGGAAAATTACACACAACAGCAAATTACTGCAATCAGACATCCAGGGGCCGCTGCACCGCCAGGTCCACCCACCCGAAGTCAGGCAAGAGCGGTTGGACACAGACGCAGCGGCACTGGTATCAACCCCCTCCCATGGGGCGATGAATTTAACTTATACTTGCCATCAATTCAGGCAGACGGAGGCAAGGCATGGCAAATCAAACACCGTTTACGAACCCCAAGGAGCTATTCGACAGCTACCTCGAACGCATCGACGATCTGGCCGAGGGGATGCCTGCTTCCGTCTATCAGGAAATGTCCAAGGAGTTCCTGCGTGCCTGGGGCGATCTGACCACCCAGACGATCCAGCACCCCCAGGATTGGTTCAACACCCTGCTCAACTACCAGCGCGACCAGATGAGCCTGTGGCTCAACATGTTTGCTACGCCTGGTGCCAAACCGCCAACTGTCACCCCAGGGCACGGTGACAGGCGCTTCTCGGGCAAAGAGTGGCGCGACAATCCGGTGTTCGACTATCTCAAACAGTCTTATCTGCTTGCCTCAAACATGCTCAACGAATGCGCCGAAGCCAGCCACCTCGATCAGGAAAACAAGAAGAAGCTGAAGTTCTACACCCGCTTCTTCGCTGATGCGCTGTCGCCGGCCAACTTCGCCCTAACCAATCCGGAAGTGATTCAACTGGCGCTGGAGACCAAAGGTCAGAGTCTGGTGGACGGCCTGCAGCAACTGATGCAGGACATGGAAAAAGGGCGCATCAGCATGACCGATGAATCAGCCTTCCAGCTGGGCGTCAATCTGGCGACTACGAAAGGATCGGTGATCTTTGAGAATGAGATCCTGCAACTGATCCAATACGCGCCTACCACCGCCAAGGTGGCACATCGGCCATTGTTGGTGGTTCCGCCGTTCATCAACAAATTTTATATCCTCGACCTGCAGGCAGAAAACTCTTTCGTCAAATACGCAACCGATCAGGGCAACACAGTTTTCATCATCTCCTGGATTAATCCGGACAAGAAGCACAGCGCACTCACCTGGGACGATTATCTGCAGTCAGGACTGTTCACTGCGCTCGATGTCATCAAGCAGATCTCCGGTGCGGAGCAGGTCAACACGGTCGCCTGGTGCGTCGGAGGAACCCTGCTCGCCAGTGGGCTGGCAGTACTGCAGGCGCGTAACGACCAGACGATCGCGTCGGCTACCTTCTTCACCTCACTGCTCGACTTCAGCGAACCCGGTGAAATTGGTGTCTTCGTCGACGAGAGCCAGGTGGCACAACGCGAAGTACAGCTGGAACATACCGGCATGCTCAATGGCAAGGACCTGGCAATGGTCTTCTCCATGCTGCGCGCCAATGATCTGATCTGGTCCTACGTAGTCAACAATTACCTCAAAGGCAAGACGCCGCCACCGTTTGACATCCTCTATTGGAACAGTGACCCCACCAATCTGCCCGCCAGCATGTATATCTCCTACGTGAAGAATATGTACCTGGAGAACAAACTGGTGCAACCGGGCGGGCTGACCATGTGCGGTGTCCCGGTGGACCTGAGCAAGATAACCACACCGAGCTATTTTCTCTCCACCATCGAGGACCATATCGCCCCCTGGACATCCACTTTCAAAACCGTCGACCTGTTCGATGCTCCGGTAACCTTCGTGCTGGGTGCCAGTGGACATATTGCCGGCGTGATCAATCCGCCGGCAAAGAACAAACGCAACTATTGGATCGATGGAGAACGAGGCAAGGGCGCCGAACACTGGTTGAACAGTGCCACTTCACATCCGGGCAGTTGGTGGACCCACTGGAGCGAGTGGTTGGAGCAGCACCGTGCCAATGAGAAAGAAGCGCCTGCAGTACTGGGCAACGCGGCGTATCCACCGCTGGAACCCGCACCCGGACGTTACGTCACCAAGCGCGTTTAAGCAGCCAGCGGCACCGCACCAGACATTGCTGCGCGCGCCAATTTTTCAGCAGCGAGCGGGGACTTCACCGAGTTCACCGCTATCTCAACCAAAGGCTCAAATACCGACCCGGAAGTGGTCCAATCCGGGTTATACTGCACACCAGCGGAGACCAACGACCGTCGCCAAAAACTCAACTCAGGAGAGACCATGCAGCGGGATTCATCACTGCGCAGCCTCAGCAGCGAGCACCATACCGGTTTGGTGATAGCGCGCAGAGCAGCCGACGCAGCCTACCAGGATGAAGATACACGGGCAGCCGCCTGGAGTAATATTCAGGAGATATTCCGGACCGATCTGGAGCCACACTTTCAACGCGAGGAGCAGGGACTGTTGTCCGCATTGAGAGAAGCTGGTGAGGTCGATCTGGTGGAGCGAACCCTGCGCGAACATCGCGCATTGCGCGCGATGATCGCCGAAGAGCGGGTGGACAATCTGGCACTTTTCGCTGGCGCACTCAAGGCGCATATCCGCTTTGAGGAGAGGCAGCTTTTCGAAGCCGCACAGCGGTTGCTGGGTAGTGAAAGACTGGCGCAAATGGAGTTGGATGAGTCACCCTGAGCGGCCTCCAGGCAATGCCCGCAACAGGAGATCCAACCGAAAGCGAAGCTCATGTATTGCGCCAGCGTCAATTTCGGCGCTGGAAAAGGCGGTAACTCCTCACTCAGGCCTGTCTGTCAGTCCTCGAATATCGGCTGTGAAAATGAACGCAGATGATAGGCCAGGTGGATAGTCCGTTTATCGCTGAGCTTGGCCTCCAACGGGTAAGCGGAGTCGTCGAGGATGAAGGCTGCCAGCTTGGCGATCGCCTCTTCCGGTGCAGCTTTAGAGTGCCGTTTCTCGAGATGTTCCCTGAAGTGACCCAATAAGTTGGGATCAATGGTAATTTGCAGCCTGATATCTTTTGGCATAAGCTCTCTCCCGACCTGAATATCCGCTGGGAAAACAGTTTCATGTTGACAGGGAGAGAAATCCTGTCATTGACGCTTATCAAAACGAATCCGGCGAATAGCTACGACAATGCCGTTCTACCCCAATAAAATGAACGGAGTACGCTACTGAGTGGTAACTTCTGTTTCCACTGAGGCAACCTGCAGCTTTCTGATCTCCGCCAGTACCGAGCTCTTCAGATCAATGTATGCATCATCACTCAAATAGTGTGCTGCCTGCTGCAGCGCTTCGTTGGCAAGGTCGGCATGCATTTTCGCCAACTCAGGATTCTGCTCCCGCACGTAGCGCAGCGCTGTACGAATATGCTCTTTGGTGGATATACCAAGTTTTTCACCCAGATGGGTCGCGTCGGAACTTTTCGAGTGAGTTGCGTGCAAGCGGTTGGAAAGATCGGTGAACTGCGTCCCGGCTGCTTCCACCACACCCCCTGCGTTCGCCGGAACCTTATACTGAGCCACCTCAGTCACTGCTTCCACCGCCGAGATTCCTTTCTCCCCGTTTTGTCGGTGCTCCCTGTTATCAACAGCTGGAGTGGAATCCAGAATCTGGTAAAGGGTGGAAAGCAGTTCGCTGTCCTTATTGACAATACCATCCCTGCGATAGGTGCCGATGCGTCGATTGAGAATGAGCAGGGAGAGCCTCGAAAAGAGTGCCTGCAACGAAGTCAGCAACGTTGTCAAGGCACCATCATTGGAATTGGTCGTCATCGGACACTCTCCGTTAGTTCGGGGATAAGGAAAAGTATCTCAATTATAGAAGTAGTGTAATAACTTTTCGCTGATAAAGGTCCGCAATACACCACACCGCGCCTGCAGACGAAGTTCCTGGCTTACCTCAGCAGGTGCATCAGCTACGACCTGACTGCTCCTCCAGAAAGCGACGCATCGCCTGCAACCGCTGGGCGATATCCTCTGCCTGCAACGGGGCAGAAAAGATCCCCACCAAATGTCCTGATGGATCGACCAACAACACCGATGCGGTATGATCGACCAAATAACCACCTGTTTCATCCGGAGTGTGTCGTTCATGCAACACCCCCAGCTGGATTGTGAGTTGCTGCAAGCGCTCCGGTGACGCCGTTGCACCGATAAAGGAAGGATCGAAGTATCCGATATAGCGAGCAATCTGGTCTAGCGTGTCCCGTTGTGGGTCTACCGAGACGAACACTACCTGTAGCCGATCAGCTTTACTTTCTGCACGTAAGCGCTGCATCACACCAGAGAGCGTCGCAAGTGTGGTCGGGCAGACATCCGGGCAGGAGGTATAACCAAAGAAAAGCAGCGTCCAGTGATCCTTGAGTGTTTCGAGATTGAAGGGATGCGCGTTGGTTGAATTCAGCTCAAATTGAGTCAAAGGCTTTGGATTCGGCCACAGCAGACCCAGTATCTGGGGTTGCGTCACACTCTTTTCGTCTCTCTGGGCAACCAGAAAACCGGCAACCAACGCGGCAAGTAACACCACGGGAACCAGAGGATTGGAGAGCGAGAGCCGGCCTGATTTGACTACGCTCATCGCAAACTGCTCCTCGACACTTGCCACGCCTCGCTGGGTATAACGCTGGAACCAGGGTCATGAGTTGGCATCCCAGCCGTGGCGGTGTTCAGTTTATCGGCATTTTTCATGGCTTCGCTCGAGTTTGAATAGAGTAACCAGCATCACTGCTCCGGTCTGTAACAGGTTCCCAAACGACGATTGGAGCAAGAGCAGAAACACTGAAATCGGACTCACTGACTTGACGGTTCGGCTAGATTCTAAGCACTTCGTTAACTCGAGTCATCGCATTTTCCTCACACCCAAACGCAGCGTGCGGAGATGCAGCAAAGATCCATTGAAGACTGCAGTGACCGAAACTTTGCCACTTTCGAGGTAATGTTTAACTGCCGGAGTGGCCTTTGGATCCATATCAGAAAAATAATTGCGCTCCTGAAGCGCTTTATTTCTCTTTAAGTTACAGAATTTTGCTAATATGCCGTATAAGAGTAAAGTGCCGGCAATACCGGATCGGTAGCGCCATGCAAAATCAACAAATAAACTGAGCCATTCTCTAACGTCTGGTCGATTTTTCGGTTGCCTTTGGTCATAGATTTTAAATCTCAACAATCTGATGATTCATCGGCTTTAATGATGATATTATGCTTTTTCTATGACACAGGAATCTGACCCACAAGCCGCTGAAAGAGTTGGCAAATCAGGTATAGAGGAGCAGGAGAAATATACCCTCTCCTCCAGTCGTACGGTTATTCCTCTGCTGAAAGCCCTGATAAAAAAGCCGGACTTGATTACCGCAAAAATTTCCGGAACTTCGCATTCGATCATGACTGCGATGCTCGATGTTCTACCTGGAAAAAATCTCATCATACTGGACTACGGACCGGTAGAAGCTTTGAACACGAAGATGTTGGAGGCTGACCGGATAATCTTCACCTGCCGCCACGAGATGGTTGAGACCCGTTTCACTTGTAACCAGGTACAACGGGTAAAATACCGCGGTGCTCCAGCCTTTGCCGCAGCTATCCCCAGCTCGGTGCTCTATCTCCAGAGGCGTGGATACTTTCGTATCAAACCGCTCATTTCGCACCCAGTATTCCTCACCCTGAACAGGGAAGAGGAGCCTTCGGTGAAATTCAAGGTGGTCGATATCGGCATCAAGGGGCTCGCTTTGGTTGACACTGAGAATCAACTGAAAACAGACACAGGTGATCGCATCGAAAAGGGCAAACTGACCTTGCCGGCCAATCCCAGCCTCAACGTAGATCTGGAAGTCCGTTATCAGATAGAAGCCGGTTCACGAGAAGCTCAGGCGTGCAATCGCATTGGTGCGCGATTCACCAATCTTACGCAGAAAGAGGAGTTTATCCTGCAGCGTTTCATCAACATGGTGCAGATAGAACAGAACTCTCTTGCCAAATGATGACGTCCCGATTTTGAAGATCCAAAATTACTCCCGATTTTAGCTTTGCCAGACGGGGGTACGTCACAATCGGCTAAAATTTCCGGCTCATGTTATTGAAGTGCTGAAGAAACAGATCGACACCAAAGTAAATTAATCTTATAAATCAAAGCGCTAACCAAACATCTGCTGCAACTCATCCAACTCATCGCCAGCTTCCGCCAGAATCTCCAGACTTTGGTCTGGCGTCAGCTTGCCCAATGGAAACTTATAGTATGCCGGTATATCGGGAATCGACGGGCAGTCGGTGAAATCTTCGTGACCGATCGAAGCATGGATCCGGGCGATGAGCAGCAGGTCACCCAGGTCGGCTTTTTTTCCGGTGTCCCGCTGCCACTGTTTGCGGCAGCGAACCATTTCGATGAACTCCTTGTTGAACCCCCAATGCTGCAGAATCAGCGCACCGACCATTGGTGCAAGTTGATCCACGGCTTCTAGCCGGCGTTTCCTGTCATTGAAAACCTCAGGTCGCTCATAGAGTTGCAGCAGTATCAACGGTAGGCCGATATCCTGCAGCAGTCCGGCTAACATCGCTTTACTGGGATTGATCTTAGAAACCTTTGCAGCAAGAAAATAGCTGATTATCGCAACCCTGGTCGCTTGCCGGTAACTCTCCACCATCAGCGACTTCAAAGCGCCTGAAGAGGTGGTAAAAGCGCCTTTGATCGCAAAAGTCGTCGCCAACTCTGTCGCACTTGCCAAGCCTATCCGACGCAGTGCACCTTCCAGGTCTTTCGGGGGAAATAAAGACATGAATCGGACACTGTTGGCGATGCGCAGAATAAAAGTGGAGAGACCGGGATCCATATTCAGCAACTTCGCAGCGGAAGCAATGGTGCAATTAGGATCATTGAGTGTCTCCCTAAGCCGCATGGTCGTCTCCGGCAACGCAGGAAAAAGTGTCTTATTCGAAGCCAGACGAGTATAAATTTCAGAATAAATCCCGGCAATACCATTACTCATGTGTTGTTTTTTATCTCTCTGCTTATAGTCCATTCAATGACAGCCATTTGCTTGAAACGGGGCTCCACCCCCATGAGACATTCTGCCGCGGGCAGTTGTATTCTTTTGGCCATCGCTTCCTCGCAGCACAAACCATACGGATTTATTTTTCGCGCAAGTTCATGTAGTTTATTCCCTTGGCCGAGGACGGACTGACATTGGGGTGAGGATTCCTGCATCCGTCAGCTCCATCACCGTCACCGCTCAGCATGGCAAATATTCTCCCTGCCTGCTGCGCTGCTGTCCCGAACATTGTCGTTGTCTCTCTCAATGTTATCGAACCTGGAAAGATTTTCTGTACCAAGAAAAGGCGCCAACGCCAGGACGCTGTCTTGATGATCAGCCTCGTCACCCTGGCACACAGAGTGTCCAACATCTATAAACGATACGCCTCTATCCACGCGGCTCTCTTTTCCTTTTCTCTGGCACAACTGAAAATCAAATTCTGGAGAGCGAATGAACCCGCGTACTGCGAATTTGAAAGGAAACTGATGCAGTTCGATCAGGAATTGATGGATGTACGAGCGATAATCAACGATGAAGATCAACTCGAATCCGGCAATACGGTCAGTCGTGAATTCGCTTTTGCGCTGGATGTCTATATCATTGCATTGTCTGATGCGATCAAATGCCTGTCGATGATTTGCAAGCGCCGTTGCAGAGAACTGAACGGAGATGAGAAGTACGACATCAAACAAAACTGGGCAGACCGTCACGACTACGACAACAAGATTCAGCAGTATCGTCGCCTTGGCGAGCGTCTGACAGATCTGTTCAAGCGGTTGTAATCAATTCACAGAACAAACCACCATTCAGGCTTGCATAGTGTCCGGTCCGGCGTTTTTCAACTCAATCTGGTGCTCGCTGCAGCAGCGGTTACGGCCAGTGCGCTTGGCTAAATAGAGTGCTTCGTCAGCCCGCTCAAAAGGTGTCTTGCGTCCATCCCCCGCTCTGAAAGTGGATACGCCGCAGGATATGGTGATCACCACCCGGTTATCTCCCGCATGGAAAGGCTTTTCTTCTACTGCCCGACGAATCTTCTCGGCAACCGACATCGCTGCGTTCAGATCCGCTTCCGGCAGCAGCACTACGAACTCTTCTCCCCCATAACGCGCGGCAAAATCCACTTGTCGTGTAGCCTGATTCAAGTGGTTTCCAATCACACTGAGAACCTTATCACCAGCCAGGTGACCATAGGTGTCATTCACCTTTTTAAAGTAATCCACATCGACGACGATGAGGCTGAGCGGGTTGCCATAGCGACTCCAGCGCAGGTACTCCTGTTGCAGGCGACTGTCAAAAGCATGACGGTTCTGCAACCCGGTCAACGCGTCCGTAAACGCTTCGCTCCTGGCTTTCTCCACCGACTCGTGCAGCTTGATCCGCTCCTGCTCCATCTCCCCAATCCGCGCTGAAAGCTGATCGATGCGCTGATTGAACTCCTGGACCAGCTGCTCAGTCTCGTCGCGTTGCCCCCGCAGCCGTGCGTGAATCAGATTGAGCCGCTCGGTGATGGTGATCTTGATCTGGTCCAGATCACCCCAGTGCTCGACGCTGTTCTGAAGATGGTTCACCTGCAGCTGCATCTCCCTGTCCATTCTCCGGCCACCATCGATCAGCCGCTGACCGGTATCACCGATACTGTTGACCTCCTGATCCAGCTTCTGCAGCTGTTCGGTCATCTGCAGTAGGAACTTCTCCACTGCCTGCCGCTCCTGCTCCGCACAGGCTCTGGCATACTCGACCAACTGCAGAATCTCCTCCAGTACCGGGTCGATATCGGCCTGGCTGAGCCCTTTGATCAAACGCTTTCTCAGACCATGAATCCGGGGCTGCAGCTCCGCAGCCAAATCCAGCTGCTCCAGCAGCTGCATCAGCACCTGCTCCACTGTTGGCAATGATTCATAACGGGCATGCGCTCTACCGGGGAAGAGCAGTTGCGCCAGTTCAATCGCCAGCTTTTCCAGCTCCTGCTGGGTTACCACACTCTCCGCACGCGCCGCCAGGCTCTCGAGAGCTAACCCCTGGTGCTGCGACTGACTGATCTGGTCAAGCAACAGTAGGAACAACCACTTTCCTTGCGGCAGTTCGGAGTGGTGCGATTTTTCAGCATTTGAGTCAGCTTCCCCCTCCCGATCTGGACTCACACCATCCTTTGCGAACAACTTGCCGAACAGCCCCTTTCTCTGCTCCTGACCAGTGAAGCCCTTCTGGTTCATCGCCTCCAGAAGCAAGTTTTTGGCACTGTGGAGCGCCTCCGGGTTGGGTGTTGTGGCTTTGAGTACGCTGGTCAATTGGTGTGCACGCTTCGCCAACGCTTTGGGAAAGTCAACTTCGCTGACCAGCTCCAACAGCAGCTTTTCCGCTGTCGAGCCACTACTCGCACTGCGTACGCCTCCGCGCTTTTCCGCCCTGCTGGTGATCTCTTCGATAGCCTGTTGGAGCAGGCGCAAATCCGGCTCACCCCTGACCCGATTCCGCAACTGCTCCAGTTTCAGGTCCAGCGCTTCGTCGATGCCATCACCAATCAATGAGAGGCGGGAGATGCAGCGCCTCAGAGTCGACTCTACCGATTGCCAGTGCTTCTCTTTCTGCTCCAGTTCGGACAAACTGTCGAAATATTTGATTTTCCAATCTTCCGCCGTTTTATTCATTTTGAATCAAGTGAAAAAATCAGGACTATCTGACTATCGGCTGGCACGGGGTAAGAGTTTAATCGGACGCGGTCTACCAAGATAAATACCGGAATGCAGCAACAATTTCGAGAAAACCCATCCCTTCAAGCAAATCCGCCAATGATCCACCACCAAATTTCGCGCAACAAAACGGATTGACCCAGCAGCAAACCACCGAACACCAATCAGTGTTTGCACACTTATATGAACACCCTTTTTCCGGTCATTCCTGCTAGAATTTCACAAAGGGTTCCAGAGAAAAACGAGAACAGACGAGAGGGAGAATTAATGAATCTTTTCAGCATTCTGGTAGTGGCAGCACTGTTGGCGACAATTGCCAGCTTGATCTGGGGTCTGCTATCCATGGTTCGCGGTGGAGAATATGACGAGAGCCACTCGGCCAAACTGATGAATACCCGTATCGCCTTTCAGGGAATAGCACTACTTCTGATACTGCTCGCGCTATTCTTCAAGTGATCGGAAAAAATCAAGTAGTCAGCTCACCACTTGCCTGATGGTGATCCCTACATTTATTCCGGCTGCGATATCTGGCGTTAGCCTTGGTGTCTACTGATGCTTATCGTAGTTTTACCACACCAGAGTGATCGGCCGTGAGCAGTCACTCGCCATAGAAAAGGGTCCTGCTTCAGCCAAGAAACCTTCCGAAATAGCGGTAATAGAGCCTAATCCAGAAAGGTGAGAGCAGCGTGGTATAGGTGATAACCATAATCAATGCGGTATAAACATCACTGCTGAAAACTCCCGCAGCAATACCGAGCCCGGCAAAGACCAGACCCACCTCACCTCGCGGTACCATCGCCATGCCGACAACGAAGCGACGGGCGAACGGTTCCGATATGAACAATGCACCCGTGAATTTCGCACAGATCGCAATGACCACCAGCGTGAGTGAAAGCCCCCAGAAGAACATCGAACTCCAATCTATTGCACGAAGATCCAGCGAAAGGCCGACGGTTACGAAGAAAATCGGAGTGAACAGCTGCACGATAGGCTTCATCTGGCTCTCAATTTTGGCGGAAAACTCCGAGCTGGTACGGATAGCAATACCAAAAGGGAGGAAAAAGCGGCGTGAGAGCGCCACACCCGCAGCAAAACCACCGAGTAATTCCGGCGCACCAAACCAATGCGCCAGCCAGGCAAAAAAAATGACCAACGAGACGATTGTGACCGGTATCAGTCCCGGATTCGCGATATGCTCATCCAATCGTCTGATCAGCTGCGACATCGACTTGGCAAGCACCGGTGCCAACATGAAAAAAACGCTGATATAAGCCAATACCTTCACTGCATTCATCAGGTTCACCTCGCCGGTGACCGAGAACTCATAGAGCAGTGCCAACAATACCACGCCCAAAATATCATCGAGCACCGCCGCGCCCAGCGTAATTTGTCCTTCGATACTGTTTTGTCGATTTACACTGGCGAGCGTTCGTACTGTGATGCCGATGCTGGTCGCAGTGAGTGTTCCCCCAATGAACAGAGAGGCTATGAGAGGCAGTTCGAACAGGATGTAGGATACCGCAAAGCCAGCGATCAACGGTCCGATAAACCCTCCGACAGCCACGATGAATGCTTTACGGCCTGCGTCGAGCAGCTTACCCAGATCGGTCTCCAGTCCCACTTCAAACAGCAGCAGAATAACACCAATCTCAGCCAGTAGTAGAATCACATCATTGGTTTCGACCCAGCCAAACAGACTCGGGCCGATCAGGATGCCGGCGACCAGTTCACCGATGACTCCTGGCGCTCCAAGCGAAGTGGCTACTTCAGCCAGAATGCGTGCGCTGACCAGAATGGCGAGAAGCTGCAGCAGAAACGTGTGGGCTTCCATCAATACTCCGGATCGCTTCCAGTTATCGTTTTTTGGTTACGGCTTCTTCGCACCAAACGGGTGCTACGCCAGCACAGAAACAGATTACGGCAGAGCGAACCGCTCAGCATAAAAAATAGAGAGGCTTGCTGTTCTGGATCAATGAACTGCCGGTAAAGTCGGGGGCTGATTCCGGTGTCGGGCCGGAACTGATGATCGCTGGAAGTTATACTATCAATATACGTAAAATGATTAGAGTAATGGCTCTATGGTTACGACTCGAGCGGCTGCACAGGCAGTATTGGATACAATGACTGGATCAACAACTGACTCAACAAAATACAATTGGCTGGATCGTGAAGGATTCACGTTGCTGCTCGATCTACATACTCAAAGCGTGAAGTCCCAAATCATCCAGCTGTTCGAAGATACTCAAAAACCGGGCAGACAAGCGAATTCCCAGTTGAGTGAGGAGTTCCTGGTCACGGAGATCAAGCGGATAATTTACGAATCGCGTGCCAGATTGAGCGTATTCAAGGTTGACGGCATTCCGGATCTCGTGGAATTTCTGGCAAAAAACCTACCTGCAATAGAGCTGAACAGACTGATCCACGAGACGGTCAAAATCGTACTCTCATCCGGAGACAGTGACGAGCAGAGGAAACGTGCTATTCAATACGTGAAACATACCCAGATAGGCCTGCTGAGGGAACTCAACAGCAAGATTTTCCACCCCGGTTTTTAAGCATCGGTGGGGTGGGTAATCTATTTTGTGAACTGATTGAAAAAGGCACTACGCCATGGTCGTATAGCCAGTACAACGGTGGCGCCGTCTCTCTCTTCCAATGGCAGCAGCGCATCGTCGGAAGAGAGTTCGCTGAACTCTCGCGCCAGGCGCTCCATTTTCCGTTCAAACACCTTGAACGAGTTCGCATTGAGCATTCCGTTAACCACGATCAACCTTTCGTGTATCCCATCGAAGCGGGAGTTGAAGAAGTCTTTCTGCAGCTGCTGCAGAAAGAACTGTTGAATGGGACCGTTCTCGCGCCACTGAAAATTAGGGGCAATACGTAGCTTTACCCGGTTTCCTGGTAACAGATCGATCATCTGCAAGCGATCCAGTCGGGCCAGATGGCGGATGCAGCGCAACTCGGTAATCCCGAAACAGTCGACGATCTCCGCTGGTTTCCAGCGGTTCAATATACAAACAGTCACCAATAGCAGTTCGCGATCCGCGACTATTTCCCGCTCCTGATCAAGTGACAGACCGGATATCTGCTCTGCGGCACGCTCTTCCAACAATTGCATCAGATCGGAGATTTCTATTTCAAGCATCTGGCAGATCTGATCCAGGCGTTGCAGCGTGAAGCTTCTACGGGAGAAGAGCCGCTTTACGCTGGCTTCAGAGAGGTTCAAATGGTGCGCGACATCGGCATAGGTTCTGCCATGCGCCTTCAGTGCCTGTTTCAATGCGGCTATCAGCTGATTACTTTGTGCCATGCGCCAATCCCGAATAATAGTATCAATTTAAGATACTTCTAGTGGTGATAAATGCAACATTTTGCTTTTTCGTAGTATATATAGATACGCTAGGCTAATGTAGTGGCTATCTGCAATCACTATAGGTTTTTCCCGTCATGGACAAGCTGTCGAAACTCAACGGATTTATTCCATTCATACTGATCATCTTCTGTAATGCATTCGTCGATCTGGGGCACAAAATCCTGATCCAGAACACACTGTTCAAGATGTACGATGGCTCCACGCAGATCATTCTTGTTGCTATCGTCAACGCATTGATTTTGCTGCCGTTCGTGCTTCTCTTCACCCCGGCCGGCTTTATCTCAGACAGATACTGCAAACCGCGTGTGATGCAGGTAAGCGCAGCAGTCGCAGTGGGCATCACCCTGCTGATCACCCTTTCCTACTACCTGGGCTGGTTTCGTTTCTCATTTGCTCTCACCCTACTGCTCGCCATGCAGAGCGCTTTCTACTCACCGGCCAAGTATGGCTATATCAAAGAGCTGGCTGGCAAAGAGCTGCTGACCCGTGCCAATGCTACAGTGCAGGCGGCGACCATCGTCGCTATCCTCTCAGGCATTCTGATTTTTTCACTACTGTTCGAATTCAGGCTAACCGGTTCGGACTACTCCAGTGAGCCAGAGATACTGCAAGCGGTCGCGCCAATAGGCTGGCTGCTGGTTGTCTGCACATCGCTGGAATTCCTGTTCACATGGCAACTGCAGCAGACTCCTGCAGAAGCACCTGAACTACGCTTCAACTGGGGCCGTTATGCTCGCGGCAGCTACCTGCTCGGTAACTTCACCAAGTTGCTGGAGAATCGTGCCATCTGGCTCTCTATCATTGGGCTGGCAATTTTCTGGGGCATCTCCCAAGTAGTGTTAGCCGCGTTTCCAGCACTGCTGAAGGAGCAGATGAATGTGACCAATACCCTGATTTCACAAGGGGTAATGGCCTGTTCCGGTATCGGAATCGTGATCGGTTCACTGCTCGCCGGCAGCGCTTCCCGCCATCACATCGAAACGGGACTGGTGCCGCTCGGCGCATTGGGCGTGGTGGTGATGCTCTCTCTGCTGCCCCAGTTGGATTCCATACCGCTGTTGGCGCTGAATTTTCTGCTGTCAGGCATCGCAGGTGGCCTGTTCATCGTGCCGCTGAATGCGTTGATCCAGTTCCATGCCAGAGACAGCGAACTGGGCGTGGTGCTGGCAGGCAATAACTGGATCCAGAATCTGGTGATGCTCGGCTTTCTCGGATTGACCGTGCTGTTCGCACTGAAGGGATTCAGCAGCCTCGACCTGTTCCATCTGCTGACGCTGACTGCGTTACTGGGTGCGATCTATACCGTCTACCAGCTCCCCCATTCGCTGGTACGGGTGTTGATCACCCGCTTGTTCGCCAGCACTCACCGTATCGAAGTGCTGGGTTTTGACAACCTACCGGGACAGGGGGGAGCGTTACTGCTTGGCAATCACATCAGCTGGCTCGACTGGGCAATGGTACAGATTGCCTGTCCGCGACCGGTGCGCTTCGTGATGCACCGCGAAATCTATCAACGCTGGTATCTGAAATGGTTTCTCGACCTGTTCGGGGTGATTCCTATCGCCGGAGGTCAGAGCAAACAGGCGCTCAGCCAGATTAACCAGCTGCTGCGTGCGGGCGAGGTGGTATGTCTGTTTCCTGAAGGTGCGATCAGTCGCAACGGACAATTGGGAGAATTCAAGCGGGGTTACGAACGCACGGTGGAGGGTGTGGACGGGGTGATCGTACCCTTCTATCTGCGCGGCCTCTGGGGCAGTCGATTCTCGCGTTCCAGCGACAGGCTACAGGAGCTGCGCAACAGCGGCCTGCGCGGTGAGGTGATCGTTGCCTTCGGCCAGCCGTTACCGCTGACCACACCGGCAGATGAGTTGAAGCGTAAAGTGTTCGACCTTTCTATCGACGCCTGGGAGGAGCACACACGTCGCATGGAACCGATTCCGCTGGCCTGGATGCGCAGCGCACGAGCGCGCGGCAGCAAAATCTGCCTGGCTGATGCCCAGGGTGAGAGAAGTCTCTCCGGCTACCGCACACTGGTTGGTGTCATCGCCCTGTCACGGCTGATCCAACGGCGTTCGCCGGAACAAAATATCGGGCTATTGCTGCCCACCAGCAGTGCCGGACTGATCACCAACATGGCGGCGCTATTGCGCGGCAAGTCGCTGGTCAATCTAAACTACACTACCAACCTGACAGCGTTCAAATCGGCGCTGGAAAAGGCGCAGATCCGCAGCGTATACAGCTCCAGCCTGTTTCTGAAAAAATTGGCGCAACGGGGGATCGATCCGAGCGAAGCGTTGACCGGAGTCCAGCTCATCCTGTTGGAGGATCTGTTCAAAGAGATCGGTGGATTTACCAAACTGGCGCTGTTCGGCGTGTCGATGCTGTTGCCGGCGCGTCTCCTCTATGCGCTGTTCGGACGGCGGGTCAGTCTGGAGCAGCCGGCGGCGATTCTATTCTCCAGCGGAAGTGAAGGTGAACCCAAAGGGGTAATGCTGAGCCAGCGCAACATCATGGCCAATATCCGTCAGGTCTCCGATGTGCTCGATACCCGACATGAAGATGCAATGATGGCGACACTGCCACTGTTTCACGCCTTCGGGCTCACCGTGACCGGGCTGATGCCGATGGTGGAAGGAATACCGACCATCTGCCACCCAGACCCGACCGATGCGCTGACCATTGCCAAAGCCATTGCGAGATTTCAGGCAACGGTGTTCTGTGGCACGTCTACCTTTTTGCGTCTGTTCACGCGCAACCGGCAGATCCATCCACTGATGCTGGATTCGTTACGTCTAGTAGTGGCCGGTGCGGAGAAGTTGCGCCCGGATATCCGTGATGCGTTCAAATTGAAATTCAACAAAGAGATCTACGAGGGGTACGGCACCACCGAGACCACCCCGGTGGCGAGCGTCAACCTGCCGGACCGGATCGACCCACGTGACTGGAGAGTACAACAGGGCCACAAACCAGGCAGCGTCGGCCTGCCGCTGCCGGGAGGCAGCTTCCGTATCGTCGATCCGGAAAGCATGGAGCCGCTACCAACAGGAGCAGACGGATTGATCCTGTTCGGTGGCACTCAGGTGATGTTGGGTTATCTGGACGACCCGCAGCGCAGCGCCGCAGCGATCGTCGAACTGGATGGCAAGCGCTGGTACCGCACCGGTGACAAAGGCCATCTGGACGAAGATGGCTTCCTGACCATTGTCGACCGCTATTCGCGCTTCGCCAAGATCGGCGGTGAGATGATCAGCCTGGGTGCAGTGGAAACAGCTATCTCCAGCCTGCTGCCGGAGGAGAGTGAAATTCTTGCCACCGTGGTACCGGACAGCAGAAAAGGCGAGCAACTGGTACTGTTGTTTGCCGGTAATATTCACCAGGAGGAGCTGAAATCACTGATCGAACGTGCGGGACTCAACCCGTTGATGCGTCCGGCTCAACTACTGGCGGTCGCAGCAATTCCGAAACTGGGCAGCGGCAAGAGCGATTTCGCCCAGGCTAGGCGGTTGGCACTGGAGGTTGCGGCAGCATGAAGACCATCGACATCCACACCCATCTGCTCAACCCCGCTGTACGCTTCGACCGCCTGTTGGATAAAGTTTCAGTGCGCTTCTTCGCACAGCGTTTGGGCACCAGTCCAACAGAGCTGATGGAACACCCCTATGACGCCTATGTCGAGGGGATGGCACGCGCGGTACGTGAATCCAGCTACCTGCAGCAGACTTGTCTGTTCGGCGTGGATGCACGTCTGGATCATCGGGGACGGCAGATTGACCGGGACCGGACCGTGTGCGCAATGAGTGAGGATGTACTGGCAGTGGCCGCACGCTTTCCAGATCTGTTCATCCCCTTCCTCTCCGTCAATCCACGGCGTCCCGATGCGCTGGAGTTGATTGACGAATTAGTCGAGAAGGGGTGTCGGGGTGCGAAGTTCCTGCAGAACTACTGGGGACTCGACCTCAACGACGAGAGGCTGATTCCTTACTACGAAAAGCTCAAGTCAAAGCAAATTCCGCTGATCATCCATATCGGCAGTGAGTACAGTATCAAGTCGTTCAAGCGCTACGAGCGAATCGGGATGCTCGATCTGCCGCTCTCTGCCGGTATCACGGTGATCGCCGCACACATGGGACTGGGAAATATCCAGCACAAAATCAGATTCTGGAAGAACCTCTCGCGGCATCCGGAAGATTTTGACGCAGACTATTTCCGCCTGTTGGAGATGCTGAAGCAGCACGAAAATCTGTATGGTGACATCTCTGCGATACTCTCACCAATGCGGGCGCGGGCACTGCGCCATCTCTCCAACCAGCACGAGGTTCACCACAAGATCCTGTTTGGAAGCGACTATCCGGTACCCTTTCTGACCCGACTCAACAGTTATGATCTCACCCCGACCACGAAGAGAAGAGTTGCCGCGATCGCCAATCCATTCGACCGCTACATTGCCGCAATCCTGGAATACTTCCCGGAGGACAGCCCAATTTACTCCAACCACACCAAGGTATTGGGTTTGTTACCAGTGAATAAAAAAGGTGGAATGCTTTGATCCGCTGCTAGAAAGTGACCGGATTGGTGCCGCAAAACGCAACTCTGCAGGCTGTGGAGCCATCTTCGCCGGGAACCGCGATACAATCCACACGCGAACGGAATGAAGCGTCACCCTTGCGCTTCATCATGATTTCACAACTCTGAATTCCCGCCTTCCGTTCTACTGCGCGCCGCAGCTTATAGAATTCATCCTGACTCTGTTTGGCGATGTAGGTCTGTATCGAGGTTCCCACCAGATCCGCCCGACTCTCACCCAGTATGATACCGGCAGTGATATTGGCACTGGAGATGATGCCGTAGCTTTGCACTATCAAATAGCCAACGGGTGCGTAATCATAAAGATCCGTGTATTTGTCCAGCGCCTCCTCCAGTTCCTCCTGGGTCTTACGCAGTTCCTCGTTCTGCATCTCCAGTTCGACCCGATGGACATCCAGTTCATGCAGCAGGCGTTGCGTCTCCTCCCAGGAAAGTTGGCTCGTCTCCTCGATTTTTTTCGGCTTCTTCGTCATCGCCAGTTCTGCACGCTCACGCAGAACCTGCAGGTTCTTGTTATTGAATTCTGCTTTGCTCATCGCGCTTCCGCCTCTCTCTCAAATTTCGCCAACTACTCTGCCAAACAGCATACAAGCTGCTTGCTCAACGCACGCAACGAATCGACTTCCATCTCTTGGAATGCCGTGGATTCTCTCGCATGCACACCCAGAACACCCAGAATGCGCTTCCCCTTGCGCAACGGAAAACAGGCCAGAGAACGGGATTTGCATGCCTGAGCAAGCGTCTGCAGGGCTTCGTTCCCAGTCACCGCATAGACATCACGTATG
The DNA here is from genome assembly GCA_024235215.1 of Chromatiaceae bacterium. Classification (GTDB taxonomy): domain Bacteria; phylum Pseudomonadota; class Gammaproteobacteria; order Chromatiales; family Chromatiaceae; genus HKST-UBA178. The sequence goes on from JACKMU010000005.1 coordinate 290,086, forward strand.
ACTTTCACTTTGTTGCTACATAACATCTCAAGTACCTTGGGATCGAGCGCCGAGCGGCTCCCTTTGGGGAATCCTGCATCTGCGACGATGGTGTAATTAGGGTTTCCTTTAACGCTGTTCAGGCTTATCCAACACTGCGCATAGCCCGCCTCCCGCACCAATTTGCGACACAGCGACTCCAGCAGTCTGCTGCCGCCATCCGCATCCTGGCGCTCCAGATGCTCCAAGTAGCTCTTGCATTGATAAATCCCGTTGATCCGCCGCAGCACCGATTCGGTTTCCAGTTGTGCAGAGATGTCACGAATCGCAGCGTAAATCAACACACCGGTTTCGGTGGTGATCGGACTCAAAGATATCTGTCCAAGGAACTCTCTGCCATTCTTGTCCACACAGCTGAGTCCGTTCCCCGCCGCCATGGTGCGAATCCGGGGCGTTTGCATGAACATCTCCCGATGCTGGCGATGCTTCCTCCTGCTGTCAGCTGGCAACAGCACTTCGACTGGGCGACCGATCAACTCCTTGGAACTCCATCCGAACAGCTTTTCGGCCTGTTTGTTGATCATGAAAACCTTACCCGAATCATTGACGATCACGGTCGCGTCCGGTGACGACTCCAGCAGATCACGGAACAGTGCAGACTCTCTGGATCGTTTCAACTCATTGATGTCGGAAAGCGTGACCACGGTTCCCGCGACGGCATGGACAGCGGTTCGGTACAGATTGATGCGCAGATCGTACCAGTTGCCCTCGTCATCCCGAACCTCCCGTGCGATTGGAGTCAGCGTCTCCAGCACCTGCTCTACCAAACCGGCAAAGTCGAGATTTTCAAGGCGATGAGAGATATGGGCGATGGGGCGCCCAATATCCCCCTCGATAAGATAAACCATCTTGCAGATACTGGGCGAAAACCACTTGATCCGCTTCTCGAGGTCGAGAAAAATCGTGCCTACATCGGTGCTGGCAAGAAGATTCTCTTTGTCGGCATTCGCTTCCGCCAGCTGATCAAGTTTCCCTTCAAGCTCCGCATTGACCGTCAACAGCTCTTCGTTGACAGATCTCAGCTCCTCCTGCGATGTCAGCAACTCCTCATTGGTTGACTGCAACTCCTCGACCGTCGAACTGAGCTCCTCATTACTGGTCTGCAACTCCTCATTGGCAGTCTGTAGCACCTCACGGGTCGAAGCCAACTCCTGTTCGAGCATATTGGTGCGTTCGACCAATGCGCTGTCTGTCGTAGGTAGATCCTTTCTCTCCGTCGACTCAATACGCAGATCTGCCTCTTCGAACAGCACAAGAAAGCCGCTCCTTTGTGCCGCAGAACCCGACAAGGGCCGAACTCTCAAATCCACCGATAACGTCTGGCCGTGATCGTCCAAACGTAGACTGCGATAACAGACCTCCGCTTTACTGGCGCTCGCTTCGCGCAGCGCTGCACTCAAATGAATACTCAACTCCCGGCGCGCGAGCCTGGTAATATTGAGATTGGCTTCTCCCGTAGTGGCTTCCAGATAACGCCCGGTCTGCCCATGCACATAGAGCATATTGCCGCTGTCATCCACCACGACACAGGTAGGTGCATAGATTTCCAGCAGTGCATTCTCGGTGATCTCGCGCAGGGTCGGTACATGTGTGCGAGACTTGGCGCCTTTGACGACCCCACCAAGACCTGTCGAATAGAAGAATCCAGGATAGGGTAGATGTTGTCCGGTTACCGATTTCGGTTTCTGTTGATAGAGGTGAAGCTTACGATTGTACTCAGTGAACAAACCCTGTGCCGCGCTGGTGGTTTCTGAGCCACCGAGAACCAGGAAGCCTGTCTCGTTCAATGCATAATGAAACAATCCCAGAACTCGGGACTGTAATTCGTTTCTCATATATATCAGTAGATTACGGCATGATACCAGATCTATTCTAGAAAACGGAGGGTCTTTTATCACATCGTGACTGGAGAAGACCAACAGGCGGCGCAGCTCTTTTCCGACCACTACATAGCTGTTATTGTTTTTACTGAAAAAGCGTGACAGACGCTCCTTGGAGACGTCACTGACGATACTCTCCGGATAGATACCCGCCCGGGCGATATCCAATGCGGCTTGGTCTATATCGGTGGCGAATATCTGAATATCACGTTTTTCTCCCAGTTTTTCCAGGGATTCATATATCAGCATCGCGATCGAGTAGGCCTCTTCGCCTGTGGAACAGGCAGGCACCCAGATACGAATCTCATCGTTCTGACTTTTACTCTTCAGCAGTTCGGGAATGATCTCGCTGCCGAGCAGTTCGAATACTTCTGAATCTCTGAAGAACTGGGTGACGCGGATGAGAAACTCTTTCCAGAGCGCGTCCACCTCCGCAGGAGATTGCTGCAACAGCTTGACGAAATCGGTTTCGTTATCAATGCCGTTGATCGTCATTCGGCGCTGGATACGTCGTGAGATCGTCGCCTCTTTGTAGAGCGAAAAATCGTATCCCGTCTGAGAGCGGAGTAATACAAAGAGCCGCTCCCGGTCATCCCGCCCCTCTGGTTGCAGGCCAGACGAGGCAGATTGCGGAAAGGTGGCATTACGCGCATACGCCAATAACTGCCTGGCCATCTCTGCTGGTTGCAGGATGGCATCGGCAAGCCCGGTGGCGATAGCACTGCGCGGCATTCCGTCATACGCGGCAGTGGCGGGATCCTGCACCAGAACCAATCCTCCCTCCCCCTTGATTGCCCGTATCCCGAGGGTGCCGTCGGTACCGGTACCTGAGAGCACGATTCCCACTGCTGAGTCGCGCGCCTCCTGTGCCAGAGAGCGGAAGAAATAGTCGATCGACAACCTCAGGTGACGCGGCCCGGTTGGATCCAGCAACTGCAGACGATTATTGAGGATTGCCAAATCCCGGTTTGGTGGAATCACGTAAACATGATTGGGCTCCACCTGAATTGATTGAGTCACCTCCTGCACCGGCATCGTTGAGAAACGACCCACCAGTTCGCTGAGAATGCTTTTATGCGTCGGATCAAGGTGCTGAACCAGCACAAAAGCCATGCCGCTCTGCGGATCCATCTGTTGAAAAAAAGCTTCGATAGCCTCCAGGCCGCCTGCGGAGGCACCAATGCCGACAATAGTGAACTTTGTACTGGACAATGAAATGCGACTCTTTTGCCGCTCGACCGACACCTCGCTCTGCTCCAGTGACAGGCGCGAGAATTTTTCAGAGTGTGAATTTTTCAAGTCAGAAGCTCTGCGCTTCACCTTTTTGGTCGCAAACGATCTGTTCTTCGCCATACTGACTGCGACTCCTGCTCAAACCTGCGACTCTCATATGTCGAGCCTCTGGTGACCGGGTTGATATAACTTTGAATATTCAGCGCGCTGCCTCTGCCCCGATCTTGCGTGCTTTTTTTCCACGCCTGCCTTCTTTCACCTGCGCCCGCCGATATTACCCGAGACGGATGAGACTCTGCGATTTTTGCCACCCGCTAAATTGTAGACTGGTTACCACATACTGGCTCAATCCCGTCAATCAGCGGCAGGGTAAGGCGATCTGGTTCCACTATGCGCTTGAGCGAACAAGCGTTGATGTATAGATAATACAAGTGCTGATTGTCAACCATCAGATTGTAAGGATACCAAAATACCCAAGCGGCCGGTTGTAGTATCACTACACGAGAAAAGAGGCGCCCCTCTTTCATCGCCGGCGGGTGTGTGATAAAAAAATCGCGCTTGCCGAGTCATCCCGAAAACCAAACATCGGGATAACCTGGAATCTCGCGCAACGCCGGCAGATCGGTCCGAAATCCAAGCACCGTGCGCCGATCGCTGCGCAGCGTTTGAGCTCATTGTCGGAGCAGAAGTTGAGTCAGGGCCTGCCGCAATCCCTGTTCCGCTTCAGAGCAAATCTTCTTGTGCTGCATTGAAGGCACCTGAGCGGAATCAGTCATGACCCAAACATTCGTCGTCAACCAGAAACCGGCTACCCGTACGCCTTATCTGCGTGGCATCCTGACACGCTCACTGCAAAATGCAGGGCTTCCGTTTGAGAAGGCTTACCGGCTCGCATCGCAACTGCGCGATGACATCGCTGATCAGCGTGAAATCAGCACCCAGGAACTGCGCGAACGAGTCATTCGTAAACTGGAAGCACAGTACGACGCCTCGGTCTGCCAGCGCTACCTGGCAAACCGCGAGGAGGAGAAATTACTGCTGATTCGCCACCCGGATCAGCAACTGACACCCTTCTCCCGCGGTTTGCATCAGCGGGCGCTGGTTGCGGTTGGCATCACCGCCCACCAGGCAAGAAGCATTACCAGCCGTCTGTACCATCGATTGCTGACCCAGGGATTGAAGGAGATCAGCTCACGCCAACTGGGTCATCTCACCTATCAGGCAATATGCAGTGACTTGAACAAAAGCACGGCCAGACGCTACTTGATCTGGACGGCGTTCCGCCACAGCGAGCGGCCGCTGATCATCCTGATTGGCGGAGCTCCCGGATGCGGGAAAAGCACCATCTCGGTTGAACTTGCCAACCGGATGGAGATCATTCGCACCCAGTCGACCGATATGCTGCGCGAGGTGATGCGGATGATGATGCCCTTGCGGTTGGCACCGGTGCTGCACGAATCATCGTTCAACGCCTGGAAGGCGCTCTCCGATGGCACCCCCAGCACCTCATCCGAGAAAATCCGGCTGCTGGCCAATGGTTACCATGCCCAGGCAGATCTGCTCTCGGTGCCTTGTGAAGCGGTGGTGCGCAGAGCTTTGCGGGAAAACATATCGCTGATTCTGGAAGGCGTCCATGTCTCGTCGACACTGCTGGACAGACTCCCGACGGACGAATCGGCCATCCTCGTTCCGATGATGCTGGCGGTAATGAATGCAGAGGATCTGCGCAACCGCATCCACAGAAGAGATGGGCTGGTACCACGCACCCAAGCGGAGCGCTACCTACGCCACTTCGACGACATATGGCAGTTGCAGTCGCTGCTGCTCGACGATGCCGACAAACAGGGGATTCCCATCATCAACAGTACCGATACAGCCGCTGCGGTACAGGAGGCAATCCACATAATTATCGAAGCACTATCTCCTGAGTTCAGCGCAGATGCCAACACAGTGTTCGGCCCTCCGGACGCTAGCTGAGCCGATTTACGCCTACCCGCAAGCAACTTGCCACCCCTGCTTTTTTAGCAGCTGGAGTCACTTTGCAATGGTAAAATGACCGATCATCCGACGAGTGAAGGTCTGATTTGAATGCTATCCATTTCAGTCCCTTCCCATCAGTACAGCGAGGTCAACTTTGGAATCCATATTCAATAAGCGACACTCGGCAACCAGGTGACGATCGGCGGCCATAACATGATGATCAGCAGCCCCAGGAGTTGCAGCAGTATGTAGGGTGTCACACCTTTGTAGATATGTTTGACCGTAATACTGGGCGGACAGACACCTTTGATGTAGAAGAGCGCAAAACCTACTGGCGGAGTCAGGAAAGAGGTCTGCAAGCAGACAGCGAAAAGAATGGTAAACCAGACCAGATCGAAACCCAGACCCTGCATCACCGGTGCCACCAACGGTAGCACGATCAATGTAATCTCCACCCAGTCGAGAAAGAAGCCGAGCAGAAAGGTGACCAACAGCACCACAACCAATACACCCATCGGGCTCATGTTCAGACCCAAAAGCGCCTCCTCGATCACCTGATCGCCACCCAGACCGCGCAATACCACGGAAAATGCGGTGGCACCCAAAAAGATCGCAAAGATGAAGGCGGAAGTCTTGGTGGTCTGCCGCAGCGACTGCTGCAGCACTGCCCAACTGAGCCGCCGATTCAACAATGCCAGGATCATCGCACCAGCGGCACCCACCCCGGAGGCTTCAGTCGGCGTGGCGATACCGAAAAAGATCGAGCCAAGTACCGCCAGGATCAGAACCACCGTCGGCAGTATCGCCTTGACCACTGCGATAATAACTGCCGGTGTAATTGGCTCGACGCTCTTTGGAACCGGGGCGGCGCTCGGTTTGGCCCAGGCATAGATCAGGATGTAGAGGATGTAGAGTCCGGCCAGCAGAAAGCCAGGGAAGAACGCTCCCATGAACAGATCCCCCACCGAGGCGTTGGGATTGGCAAGCCGATCGGCCATGAGCACCAGCATGATGGAAGGGGGAATCAGAATGCCCAGGGTGCCTACCGAACAGGCAGTGCCTACTGCCAGAGACTTGTCGTACTTGCTCTCCATCATCACCGGCAGCGAAAGCATCCCCAGCAGCACCACGGAAGCGCCGATGATGCCCGTGCTGGCTGCCAGCAGCACACCAATGATCACCACGGTGATCGCGTACCCGCCGCGTACCCGGCCAAACAGCTTCACCATGTTTTTCATCAGCGCTTCAGCCACACCGGAGCGGTCCAGCATGATGCCCATAAAGATGAACATGGGCAGCGCCACCAGGGTTTCGCGCGCTACGATGTCCCACACCCGTTCGGGAAAGAGTGAGACACTGCTGTTCCAGGTAAACCAGATGTCGGCGTTGAAATACTCAACGGAGACGACACCGATCAGACCCCAGAGTACCGCGGTTCCCCCCAACACCCAGGCTACCGGGTATCCGGTAAACAGCAGTCCAATAAAGGTCAGGAACATGCCAATGACCATCATTTCTTCGAGAGACATGGAGCTACTCCGGTTATTATTTAGACTGCGGAGGGGTTAAATCGACCTCTTTTATAAACGGATCCGCATGCAGTGGAGCAGGATGACCAAACAATTGAGCGCTGCATTTGAGCAGGCGGGCAACGGCACCCACGATCAGTAAAACGAGGGACAAGGGAAGAAAAAATTTCAATACCCAACGCGCCGGCAGTCCATCGGGTGCCTGTGAACTCTCATTCAGTTCATAGGCTTGCCAGAAGTAGGGAATAGCATCCCAAAGGAATATCAGCAGAAACGGCAGCAACAGCAAGAGAATTCCGCAAAACTCCACCCACGCCTTGGTTTTGGGACTGAAGAGTTCGTGAAACACATCGACCCTTACATGATCGTCGTGAACCAGCGCATAGGAGAGACCCACCAGCCAGGCAGCACCATAAATATGCCAGGTAATCTCCTCCAGCATGATGGAACCCTGGCCGAACACGTAGCGCATCACCACGCTGAGCAGAATCACCAGCATTACCGCCAGCCAGAGCCAGGAGACCCAGCTGCCGATACGATCCAGCAGGCGATCGACAGCAAGTGCAGCGCGCGTGGTTGGCAGGTGCGGGGGAGGAACGGGATCAGGTATTGCGCGCTCACTGCCTTGAGCGGATTTTTCGGCCATGGTGTTCTCCTGGAGTGTGGCTCTGTTGGAAAACTTACCAGGCGGCCGGTCATTGACCGGTCGCCTGGCCGAGACGACGTAGTGGTTACAAGTCAGTCGGGAGGTAGCCGAGATCCTCCCACAGGCGATACTGTTTCTGGAACGCCTGCTGGCTCTCGTAGACACGCTTGAAGTCGGCATCCGCGGCCGACTCTTCGGCCAGCACCTCATCGGTGATCCGCTTCAACTCGCTGAGAATCTCGCGCGGCAGCTTCTGCGCGGTCACCCCCTTGTCAGCGAAACCGGCGATCACTGCACCTTGCTGATATTCGCTCTCCGCCAGACCCTTGACCACCGAGGCCATACAGACATTGCGCACCAAAGCCTTGGAGTCGTCCCCGAGCTTATCCCATTCACCTTTGTTTATCAGCATGTACTGCGCGGTGAAGGGCTGGTGCCAGCCTGGAAACAGGTTGTATTTCACCACCTTGTCGAAACCGAGCCGCTGGTCGATTACCGGCAGGGAGAATTCGGTTGCGTCGATGGTGCCCTTCTCCAGCGCCTGGAACAGTTCACCGCCCGGCATCATGGTCACCGAGGCACCGAGCTTCTGAATCACCTTGCCGCCAAGGCCGGCAAAGCGGATCTTCAACCCCTGGTAACCTGCCAGACTCTCCAGTGGCTGCTTGTACCAGCCGGCGGTCTCCGGACCGATGATGCCGCACAGTTCGGCGTGTACCTTGAAGCCTTTGTTCGCATAAACCTCCTGCAACATGTCGTGGCCGCCGCCCTCGTAGTACCAGGCCATGAAGGCCCAGGGCTTGAGTCCGAACGGCACCGCGGCAAACAGAGGTACCGCTGCGACCTTGCCTTGGTCATAGCCGATCCAGGTGTAGCCGGCCTCGGTCTTGCCATCACTTACCGATGCCAGAATATCGAATGCCGGCACCAGCTTGCCTGGCTCATAGACACGCACCTGGATATCACCACCGCTGGCCAGCTTGAGCTGCTCAGCCGCGTACTGGGCCGGGGTGCCCAGCGCCGGCAGATTGGAAGGAAATGCGATCGGCATACGCCAGCGCACCTTATCAGCGGCAAACGTAGTAACCGGCATAACCAGGGTACCCGCCAACGCAGCGCTCACCGCGATCGTAGCCAGCTTTTTTACTTGTTGTTTAAAGTTCATGCTCTCTTTCCTCTCGTTGGTTTTCAATCAAGCACCAAGCTACAGCACTGCTCGGGTCAGACTGCAGCAAAGGTTCGACACACCTACTCCACAGCCGTGGTTGTCATTATTATCTACGTTTGACACGAATCGCTTCCGAGTAACTCCCGCCAGCAAAATTCGACGCTCCGTCTGACAATCATAGCACTTACTTTGCCACTACAATCAACCGGGCTGTGCCTCTGCGTCCGCTTTAGGGAGGCTCTGCCGAGGCACAGCATTCATCCATCAGGTAGACAATAGACTGGTAGGGTATTCCGCTGTGTTCGGATAGTCCGATTTCACAGGTCCGGCTGTTGGATACACCCCGATCACACCCTTCGGGCAGCTGGGATCTGAGCTTGCTCAGCGCCGCTGCATTCAGTTCCGGAAGGGTGAACCCCTTGTCTCCGGCGAAGCCGCAGCACCCCTTCTCCTCCGGTATAAAGACCTCTCTGGCACATAATCTGGCCAGCTTCAGCAGGGTCTGATCGAGGCTCATTTTACGGCTGCTGCAGGTGATGTGCAGCGCCACCGATTCACGCTGGCGCACCAGCTTCAGATGGGGCAACAGATATTCACTGATGAACCCAGCCGGTTCGTAAAATTTCAACGGCTTACTTATCCCTTCGATCATGCGCAAGGTGCAGGGGCTGGTGTCGCAAAGCACGGGATGGAGACCCTCACCAGTCGCATCCCACAGACGCTGCTCCAGCTGGCGCAGACTCTCGTCTGCCTGCATCGGCAGCCCCTTGCTCGCGAGCGGCATGCCGCAGCAGAGCCCTTCCACCGGAGCAGGAAAAACCACTGCAAAACCTGCTTTGGCAAGCAGTGACTGAATGCGTTGGTGCAACGGATCCTGATAGGGCGCGCGCTTATCCGGTGCCAGGGTGCGGCTGACGCAGCTGGGAAAGTAGACCACCCTGCCATTACTGCCATCGCGTTGTGGGTGTTGCATGATAGTCAGTTTTGTGGCGGCACGCGGCATTACGGGCGTCCACAAGGGTAACCGGTTGCCGCTCAACCGACGCACTGTTCGGCTGATGCGGCCCATATTCCGATCCCCCAGCAGATCCTGGGCGGCGCCGACCAGCCGCAATCCGCTGCGCGTCAGCCGCTCCAGCGTGGCAAAATTGCGACTGACCCAACCTGCAGTACGTTGTGCAACTGCCCCCTGCCCCTGCTGCCGGATCTGCTTTACCAGCCGTCCTGTATCTATGCCGACCGGACAACGCAGCGCGCACAGCCCGTCTGCGGCGCAGGTATCCACCCCTTGATAACTGAAATCCCTGCGCAGATGGTGCAGACGACCAGCATCACTTGCATCCGCCTGCAGCCGGTTGATCTCTCTCCAGGAGATGATCCGCTGCCTGGGGGTGAGGGTCAGATCCCGCGACGGGCACACCGCCTCGCAAAATCCACACTCGATGCATTTGTCCACCAACGCATCGGCTGCCGGCAACGGCTTGAGATGCTTCAGATGGATCGCATGATCCTGATTCAGAATGACGCCGGGATTGAGCAGATTGCGCGGATCGAGCAGACGCTTGATCTCCCACATCAATGCGTAAGCGTCACTCCCCCACTCCAACTCCACGAACGGCGCCATATTGCGGCCAGTGCCGTGCTCCGCTTTCAGCGAACCCTGGAACTCACTCACCACCATGCTGCACACTTCTTCCATCAACCCCTGGTAACGCAAGATCTCCTGGTGGCTGCCAAAATCCTGGGTAAAGACGAAGTGTAGATTTCCCTCCAGTGCATGGCCGAAGATCAGCGCTTCATGGTAGTGGTACTTTTTGAAGAGCGACTGAAGCTCGCGCACCGCTGCCGCCAACTGCTGCACAGGAAACGCGACATCCTCGATAATCACCGTGGTACCCGTGGCCCGCACCGCGCCGACCGCCGGAAACAGCCCTTTGCGAATGTTCCACAGTGACTGATACTCGACCGGATCGAAGGTGAACTCGGCTGGCTGCACCAGCGCTATGCCGGCCAGTACCTGCTGAATCTCGTCCACCTGCTGCTGCAGAACACTTAGGTTTTCCGCACGTGTATCCACCAGCAGCGCAGCCGCCTCCCCGCTCAGCTGACGCAGGTAAACGGGCATTCCCGGGGCCTGCTCCACCGAACGCAATGCGGCCCGGTCCATCAGCTCCACCGCAGTGACCGGTGCCTGCTTCAATGCCGCCACTGCCCGGCAGGCGCTCTCAATATCCGGAAACAGAATCAGCGCTGTGGCCTTGCAAGGGTGTTCCGGCACAGTGCGGTAGCTGATTTCGGAGATAAATCCCAGCGTCCCCTCGGAGCCAATCATCAGATGCTGCAGGATCTCCAGCGGATCCACGAAATCGACCAGTGCGTTCAAGCTGTAGCCGGTGGTGTTCTTCAACCGGTACTTGTGACGAATGCGATCGGCCAGTTCACTGTTGCCCCGGGTACGCCGGCCGAGTGTCGCCAGCTGTTGCAGCAGCTCGCCGTGGCTGGTTTGAAACCTCGCCACACTCTCGGGCCGCCGGGTATCCACCAAAGTACCGTCGGCCAGAATGAGACGCATGCCAGCAAGGGTGTTGTAACTGTTCTGAGCGGTACCGCAGCACATGCCGCTGGCATTGTTGGCGGCAATACCACCGATCTTGGCGGCGTTGATGGAGGCCGGATCGGGACCGATCTTGCGTCCGTAAGGAGCCAGATATTCGTTGGCTTGAGCGCCAATCACCCCAGGTTGCAGGCTGATGGTATCCGCCGTTGGATCGAGGGTGTGACCGCACCAGCCCTCTCCCGAGAGCAACAATAGCACGGAGTCGCTGATCGCCTGTCCGGAGAGGCTGGTTCCGGCAGCGCGGAAAGTGACCGGCACCTGATGCCTGCCCGCCAGCAGGATGATGCGCTGCATCTCCCGCTCATCCTTCACCTTGACCACCAGCTCGGGTATCAGGCGATAAAAACTGGCATCGGAGCCATAGGCCAGGGTGCGCAATGGGTCATCGATGAGGCGAGCTGCTGGAATGAAGGCGGAGAGATCTCGCTTCAGGTTTTGACAGGATATCTGCATAGCACGAACCCATGTTGCCAAATAAAGAGCCCCGGACGCTCTGAAGGATCCGAACCTCTGATTGTCGAGCCAACCGCCTTAGTTGTTCGTGGCAAACCGGTAGAGATAAATGCTGAAAAGGCCGATTTGTCGTTGTATCTGACAAGCCCACCGCAGACATCGAGCCATCAGCCAAACCTACAATTGGTCTGGCCAATGAATTATCTGACAGCATCATTTATTCTGTCAAGCCTATTACCATTCTGAACCCTGGCTATGAATAAAACAGTATAGACCTGTAATAACGTTATTTTTTTATGTTTATTCCGTTCCCCAGGTTAATCTTCCTTTTTTTTGGAATCCGGTCTACACTCTGTTTCAATTGGTAATACCAATTATTCAGAACTGGTTGACACAGAGATGCGCATATCAGACCAGATAGCAGAGACCTTGACGACGATGATCGCTGACGGTGAGCTCAAACCGGGCGAGCGCCTGCCTGCGGAGCGAACGCTGGCCAGCCGGCTTGAGGTCTCCCGTCCTTCGCTGCGCGAAGCGATACAAAAACTGAACAGCAAAGGTCTGTTGAAGACCCGTCGCGGCGGTGGAACTTACGTGCGTGAAGGAATCGACTCCGCGTTCGTCGATCCACTGTTGGCGCTTCTCCAGGAGCTGCCGCAGTCGCGCTTCGACGTACTGGAAGTGCGCCATGCTTTGGAGGGTACTGCCGCTTACTATGCGGCGTTGCGCGGCACCAACAGTGACAAAGAGACAATCCAGCGGAAATTTGACACGATGATCGGAAAGCATGGTATCGGCGATCCAATGGACGAAGCGCGTGCCGACGCCGAGTTTCACCTGTCGATCGTCGAGGCCTCGCACAACCTGGTGCTGCTGCACGTGATGCGCGCGCTATTCACCCTGCTGATGAACAGCATCAGCCACAATCTGGAGAAGCTCTACACGCTGCCGCGGGTGTTTCAGCCACTCAGCAATCAGCACCGGCGTCTGATGGAAGCTGTGCTGGAGGGTGATCCGGAGAGAGCCCGACAGGCCGCCCAGGCTCACCTGGTGTTTGTCGAAGAATCGCTGCAGCATCTGGATCGCGCCGCGGTAACCAATCGAGGCCACTTAAGAGAACTCTAATGATCCTGCAACAACCCACAGTGGAGTGCGCATGAGTCTGCGAACGAACTATCCCGGTAAGCCGGAGCGGGTCTATTTCTTCGGCACCTGCCTGATCGATCTGCTCTATCCGGAGGCGGGCCTGGCGGGCATGCAGTTGATCCAGCGCGAAGGGGTCCAGGTGATCTTTCCACAGAACCAGACCTGCTGCGGACAGCCGGCCTGGAACTCTGGCTATCGCAACGAGGCACGATCGGTGGCGTTGACACAAATGCAGTGCTTTCAGCAAGAGTTTCCTATCGTCGTGCCATCGGGTTCCTGCGCCGGGATGTTGCGTGAGCACTATCCCGAGATGTTCAGCGGAACCCCTCAGCACAGCGCTGCGTTGGCATTCTCGAGTCGGGTTTACGAACTGACCGAGTTTCTGACGCAGGTGCTCAGGGTCAAGCTCGAGGATCTGGGAAAGCCGGTCAAGGTCGCGCTGCACGTCTCCTGCTCCGCCCGCCGCGAGATGGGGGTATCCGGTGCACACCAAGCACTGCTGCAGCAGTTGAAAAATGTCGAACTGCTGGAACCGGAGCGCAAGGAAGAGTGCTGCGGATTCGGCGGTACTTTTGCGGTGAAACATGCAGAGATCTCCGCAGCGATGGTGGAAGAGAAGGCGAACGCACTGCTCGCCACCGGTGCTGAAACTCTGGTCAGCGGCGACTGCGGCTGTCTGATGAACATCACCGGCAATCTGAACCACCGCAAGAGAGACCTTCCAGGATGCCACATCGCCACATTTCTTTGGGAGCGCACCAATGCAGCAGAGCATTGATTTCCATCACCGGGTAGGGAGCGCCTTGCACGACCCGCAGATCCGCAGCAACTTCAGACAGGCGATGGATGGCCTGATGTACAAGCGCCAGCACTCCTTCCCGGATGCCGACGAGTTACTCAGACTCCGTCTGCGCTCTGCCGAGATCCGCATCAACGCCCTCTCCAGACTGCCGGAATTGCTGGAACAACTGGAGACACGCTGTAGCGAAAACGGTATCCAGGTGCATTGGGCCGAGACAACGGAGCAGGCCAACGCGATCGTACTCGACATCATGAACCGCCACGATGCCGGAATGCTGATCAAAGGCAAGTCGATGGTGTCGGAGGAGATGGAGCTGAACCACTATCTGGAACAGCATGGTGTAACCTGCCTGGAGTCGGACCTTGGGGAGTTCATCGTACAGCTTGCCGGTGAACCGCCGTCGCACATCGTCGCGCCGGCCATTCACAAAAGCCGGCAGCAGATCGCAAGGTTGTTCAGTGAGAAATTTCCCGAGATCCCCTACAGTGACGATGTGGACACGCTGACGCGCAGTGCCCGGGAGATTTTGCGGCGCAAATTCCACGCAGCACCGGTGGGTCTCTCCGGGGTCAACTTTGCTGTGGCCGAGACCGGCACCCTCTGCCTGGTGGAAAATGAGGGGAACGGGCGCATGTGTACGACCATCCCTCCGGTGCATATTGCGGTGACCGGGATCGAAAAGGTGGTGGAGAAACTTTCCGACATCCCTCCTCTGCTCAGTATTCTACCGCGCTCGGCGACCGGCCAGCACATCACCACCTACTTCAATATGATCAGCTCACCGCGCAAACCGGATGAGCGGGATGGGCCGCAAGAGGTGCATCTGGTACTGCTCGACAACGGCCGCTCGCGCATTTACCAGGACGAACAGCTGATCGCCACATTGCGTTGCATCCGTTGCGGCGCCTGCATGAACCACTGCCCGGTCTACGCGCGTATCGGCGGCCATGCCTACGGCAGTACCATACCCGGACCGATCGGTTCCATTCTGGAGCCGCAGAAAGCGGGGCTGGAACAATTTGGAGATCTGCCTACCGCCTCCACCCTATGCGGCGCCTGCGGAGCGGTGTGCCCGGTGCAGATACCAATCCCGAATCTGCTCAATCGACTGCGCTACGAACGTGTCCGGCAGGATCACACTGGAGCCACCCCGGGTCAGGGGAGTCAGCGCAATCCCTGGGAGGCACGCATCTGGAGCAGCTGGCGCTGGATGCACGCAAACCCCTGGCTATACCGGCTGGGTACGCGTGTCGCGACCGGCCTGCGTTGGCTGATACCGCAACGGCTCGGGGCCTGGACCCGGGTGCGCAGCGCGCCCCGGATCGCGAAAAAATCACTGCACACACTGGCGCGCCAGAAGGGTTTCACCCATGAGTAACGCACGTTCCAATATTCTTGGCCGCTTGCACAGCGGCAAAAAGGAGCTTTTTCCAACGACGGAACCAACCCGGATACCGCTGGCGCACTGGGACAGACAGGGCCGCATCGATCAATTTCGCCGAAAAATGGAGTCGGTCCGCGCCGAAGTCCATGTGACACCCAGGACGGAGTGGGTCAACCTGCTGAAGCGACTGGTTGCAGAGAAGCAGGTGGCCAATCTGCTCTACGCTCCCGATGGCCCGCTGGGCGAAGCACTCTCCCAGGCGTGGGAGGCCGGTGCTTCACCGCTGATCGCACGGGACGGTCCCTTGGAGCAGTGGAAAGAGGAGCTGTTTTTCAGCGTCGGCGGCGCCATCACCTCCACGCGCTGGGCGATTGCGGAAACCGGCACGCTGGTGCTCTGGCCCACGCCGGCGGAGCCGCGCTCATTATCCCTGGTGCCACCGCTCCATTTCGCCGTGCTTGCCGAGAAGGATATCTACAATACCTTCGCCGAACTGGTGGAGAAGGAGCAGTGGCAGCGAGGGATGCCCACCAATGCGCTGCTGATCTCAGGTCCATCAAAGACCGCGGATATCGAACAGACCCTGGCGTACGGCGTGCATGGTCCGGTCGAGTTGATCGTCATCATCATCGACGACACAGGCTCCGCAGAAACGGCACCGATAAGATCCCGCTGAACTGGATCACACTTCGTCTGTAGCGGAGCGTGGTGATCCAGCGCCGCTGGTCAGTTCGTGATGACGTTCGTTGCCCGGAAGTTTCCCTCCCTGTTTTATCCGCACGCACATCGACAATCGCCAGTGGATCCTCACCAGGCGGGCACAATTTCGTTCCCGTAAGACCACTTCCCGTACGAGTGACCGGTTTGCCGGATGGCACGAATTCAAGCCGGTACAGTTCACCTTTCCGCCCATCATGCAACTCGCCCGGCCGTGCCCCACGCTGATCATCGTACCTCTTACAATCACTTATACTAAGGGTAAGCAACGCCGACTCTCTCTACACTGCATGACCGTTACCCGGCCGGAGCACGTTACATCATGTTCACAGCAAAACTGCCGTTACGAACAAGAAAGCCTTGGCAATGGCTGCTCAGCATCCCACTGATCTTTCCCCCCGCTCCTGTGGGAGAGGCCATCGCACTGGAAGCTGAGCGACACGCCACTCCCTCACTGGTAAGTGAAGTCAACAGAATGGGTTCTGTGCGGGTAATAGTCACCCTGAAAATCAGCGACGCCGTGCACTCCAATACGCAGGCGATAGCGCAGGTACAACGCCTCCTTTTGGAGCAGCTTTCCCCTTTTTCTATTCGTATAATCAATCAGTTTCGTTCTTTTCCTTTATTAGCACTTGAAGTTGGTCCTGTTGCGCTGGGTTATTTGTTGGCCTCTCCGCTGGTCTCCTCGGTAGAAGCGGATGCCATTGCACACCCCCAACTTCCCGGCGCGGATGGTACGCTAGATAGCATGCAGTAGGCTATTCATGGAAATTTAACTATGTGCCACTTGGAGTCATCAACCTGTGCCGCTGAAGCACCGAAGTGGTGGTATCGGATCGCCGGACTCCTGATCGCCCTGTTTTCCCTGACGCTGGCACCCATTGCCGGGGGATCCCTCCCGGAAAACGAGCAACCACCGGCAGCGTATCAGCGTCAGCTTGAGGGACTTCTCCATGAGGCTGAAGCAGCAGGAGAGATACCCGTCATCATGGAACTGAACCTGGCCACCCGTCCGGAAGGGGCGTACGCAACAGAACACTCAAAACAAAACCAACGAGACAACATCAAAAGCATCCAGGAGAGGGTGCTGGCCAGATTGAGCATCTATCAGACAAAGCGGCTGAAAAAGTTCAAGCACCTGCCCTTCATCGCCATGAGACTGGATAGCGCCGGCTTACAGGCGGCAGGGAACGACCCGGATATCACCCGGATTTACCAGGATAGACTCAGCGCCCCCACACTGGCTCAAAGCACACCGCTGATCGGTGCCACCGAAGCCTGGGCCTCGGGATTCAGTGGCAGCGGACAGACAGTCGCCGTGCTCGATACCGGGGTCCAGTCGAGCCACCCGTTTCTCTCCGGCAAAGTGCTCCACCAGGCATGCTTTTCCACCACCTACGCGCCCTACTCTGCGAGCACGCTCTGCCCCAATGGTTTCGATTCCCAAACCGGCGCAGGTGCAGGCGAACCCTGTTCTGCCGCTGCCGGCTGCGACCACGGCACCCATGTCGCGGGAATCGTCGCGGGAAAAGGAAGTGGTGGCACCAGTTTCTCGGGAGTGGCACGGGATGCTGGAATCATGGCAATACAGGTTTTTTCGCGCTTCGATGATCCGGATCTATGCCGCTACGGCAGTCCCTGTGTACTCTCTTTCACATCGGACCAGATCAGTGCCTTGGAGCATGTATACCAGCAAAAAGATAGTTTCAACATTGCTGCGGTGAACATGAGTCTGGGCGGCGGCTACTACGCTACTGCCTGCGACAGCAGCGAACCTGCCACCAAGGCGGCTATCGATCTGCTGAAATCCGCCGGTATAGCAACGGTGATTGCCTCGGGTAACGAAGGTTTCAGAGACGGTATCAGTTCTCCCGCCTGCATCTCGTCCGCGATCAGCGTCGGCTCCACGACAAAAACGGATACCGTATCGAGCTTTTCCAACAGCGCTCAGATCCTGGACCTGCTCGCTCCCGGTTCCAGTATCAACTCATCGGTCCCCGGCAGCGGTTTTGCGTCGTTCAGTGGCACCTCCATGGCCACACCGCATGTCGCTGGTGCTTTTGCCCTGTTGCGTTCCAAGGCATCCAATGCCTCCGTAGACGAGATGCTGAATGCGCTGCGCTCCACCGGGGAGCCAATTACCGACTCGCGCAACGGTATCGTGAAACCGAGAATTCAGGTCGACGCGGCTCTGGCAGAAGTGGGTGCACCACCCAACACCGGATTCCTGGCTTTGTCGCCTGCAGAGGGGTTATCGGTATCCGGCAGTGTTGGGGGACCCTTCACCCCGACAAGTAAGAGCTATACGCTAACCAACAGCGGCGGCGCAACGATCGGCTACTCCGTCTCCGAGAGCGTCGACTGGGCGAGTATCGCCCCACAATCGGGAACCTTGCTGTCTGGGGAGAGCCAAGTGATCACCGTCACCATCACAGGTGCAGCGAACAGCCTCGCCGCCGGAGGATATGCCACCGCCATCAATTTCACCAACACCAGCAACGGACAGGGCAGCACCACCCGATCGCTCACTTTGACGGTCACCGGTACGGTTGCCGCCAATGACAAATTCTCGGACGGAATCCTGCTGCAGCACTCTTCGGGGAGAACCGAAGGTTCCAACCGGAGTGCATCGAAAGAGAATGGTGAACCCAACCATGGCGGAGTCAGTGGTGGGCGTTCCGTCTGGTGGCGCTGGATCGCCCCCGCAGTTGGCGAAGTCACCTTCGACACTTTCGGAAGTGATTTCAATACCACGCTGGGCGTCTATACCGGCGCAACTGTTGCCGCGCTGACAACAAAAGCGGGCAACGATGATACCCATGGTGAACAGAGCGAGGTCAGGCTGCAGACGGCCGCGGGCGTGCTCTACCACATTGCGGTTGACGGATTTAACGGGGAAGAGGGGGAAATCCTGTTGAACTGGAGCTTCACACCGGATACGACGCCGGAGATTGAGATCTCTGTCGTTCCGGACAGCGGCTTCACTGCGACCGGTCCGCAGGGAGGACCTTTCTCCCCCACGACGGTCACCTATACGTTGACCAACGTCAGCAGCACCACCCAGTCATTCCAGGTTGACAATGTTCCGAGCTGGCTCACCGCATCCGCAACGGCGGGGGTTCTCGCGCCTGATGCCAGTACCGTTGTCCAGTTCAGCATCAATGGCAACGCGAACACACTGCAACCGGGAAATCATGACGGCGCAGTTCTGATCAACGATATCGCTCGCTCCATGCAACTGGTCGTCGCACCGATTGAATCAACCGGTAATGACCATTTCAGCAACGCGGAAGTGCTGAGCGGCCTGTTGCCGGAGCGCAGAAGCGGCACCAATGTGGACGCAAGCAAAGAGTCGGGGGAACCCGACCACGCCGGCAACGCTGGGGGTCGCTCGGTCTGGTGGCGCATCACCTCACAGGTCACGGAACCCATTTCGGTGGACACGTTTGGCAGTGCCTTTGACACCACATTGGGAGTATATACCGGTAGCCAGGTCTCCCTGCTGACACTGGTGGCAAGCAATGATGATGCGGCCGGCGGATTGCAGAGTCAGGTCAGTTTTGCCGCTACCGCCGGTATCACCTATTATGTTGCGGTGGATGGTTACTACGGAGCGAACGGCGCCATCTCCCTCAATCTGGCATCCGTGTCGGGTGGAACACCCGCAAATGACGCCTTTGGCAACGCGATCGCGCTGAATGGACTCCCGTTGTCCACCAGTGGTCACAATGCAGGAGCCACCCGGGAACCCGGGGAACCGGATAATGCTGGTATTACCGGTGGAAAATCCGTCTGGTGGCGCTGGATCGCACCCTCTCCCTCTCGGATGGTGACGATTGATACTTTTACAAGCAGTTTCGATACCACCCTGGGTGTCTACACCGGTACCCAGGTAGATGGTCTCACTCCCGTCGCTTCGAATGACGACAGCGGCAACCTTCTGCAGAGCAGCGTCTCCTTTCAGGCCCTCGCTGGTACGCCCTATTATCTCTCCGTCGACGGATATAGTGGGGAGTATGGCGAAATTGCACTGCATATCACCGGCGTCGACGCCGCGAGCCACACACTCCAGGTCGGGACTGTCGGTCAGGGCTCGGTGACAAGTAATCCGTCCGGAATCGACTGTCAAAGTGACTGCAGCGAAACCTACCCGTATGGAACAGGCGTCGAGCTCATGGCAACACCGGACATCGGTTGGGGTTTTGCGGGCTGGAGCGGTGCATGTGTTGGCAGCGGTGCATGCATCCTGTCGATGTCCGATGACAAAAGCGTGGTTGCGACATTCGCCCCGCAAGGAGAAGCCAGTATCCTGCTGGTCGATGATGACGACAACGACCCGGATACCCTTGCCTATTACACCGCGGCACTCAACGCCTCGGGCGTCACCTATGATGTCTGGGATACTGTGGGAGGTTACAATGAGCCGAACAGCGCTGCTTTGACACACTACCAGACAGTTATCTGGTTCAGTGGACACAACTATGATTCTGCCGGGCCAGGCGCATCTGGAGAATCCGCGTTGGCGAGCTACCTCGAGGCGGGTAGATGTCTGGCCATCAGCTCACAGGACTATCTGTTCAGTCGCTTCGACATCACTCCCTTCATGTCACAGTATCTGGGGCTGGACTCTGTCATCCAGGACGTTCTGCAAACCAATTTGACCGGTAGTGGACCCTTTGTCAGCCTTGGGGTTTTACCAACACTCGACTATCCTTTCCTCAACTTCAGCGATGCACTGAATCCCGACAACAGCGCCGCTGTCGCTTTCCTGGGTAATGACGGTTACGCAGGAATATATAAGATCGGCAATGGTTACCGTACCACCTTCTGGGGTTTTCCATTCGAGGCGATTTCCGATCCGGCAGGCCGTGCCGCCGTCATGCAGAGTCTGCTGGCGTTTTGCGGATACATGGACACTGATGGTGATGGTATTGTCGACAGTATCGATCCTGACGATGACAACGATGGCATTCCGGACCAGCAGGAAATTGGCCTGAAAACCGACCCCAAAAATCCTGACACCGATGGCGACGGTGTCAGCGATGGTGACGAAGTGGCGCAGAGGCGGAATCCATTGGTCAATGAGGCTGCCGTGCTAGCGGCAGTCATGAGCGCATTGCTCGGGGAATGAGAATTTCCGCCACTGCAGGGAGAGGTCGTCATGACAGGGTTGCAGTGATCACAGTCAGGAGATCCCCGGGCAGCATCGCACTTTCCGAACAGCGAATCCGCTGCGAGTGGGACAGAACGCCCAGCCGCACAGCACTCCTTTCTGCAACAACCGGATCCCGCTAGCGCTGCTGCGGGACCATTTCGTAACTGCGTACCAGGTGCACGAACCGTTGTAACGCCTCGATGCCACTCGCTTCGGCCTGGGCACACCACTGGCGTAATTCACCCAGACGCATCTCATGCGTCAACGCCTGTTGCTCCCAGACCGCCTGCAAACGCAGCTTGAACTGATAGACCGTCTGCAAAACCGTATTCTGCTCCAGCACCTGATTCAGCCGCTGTCGATCCGCTTCGCTCAATAGACCCTGATCGCGCCGCGCCAGACGTTGTACCGCGCGATAGAGACGCTTCTGGCGTTTATCCATCTCCTGACGGAATACCGGGCGCAGCACCTCTCGTCCATAGTCCGCCAGCAACTGCAGCCGATTGACCGTCAACGCCTTGATCACCTCCAGATCGAGCTGAGCGTGCTCTCCCGCCAATTTTCGCTTGGGTGCCACCTTTTGCACTTTCGCCAGACGCAGCAACGCAAAGAGGCGCAGATAAAACCAACCGAGATCGAACTCCCAGCGCCGGAAGGAGAGTTTTGCGGAACTGCTGAACGCATGATGATTGTTGTGCAACTCCTCACCACCGATCAGGATCCCCCAGGGAACGATATTGGTGGCAGCATTGGGGATCTCAAAATTACGATAGCCCCAAAAGTGGCCGATGCCATTGATCACACCCGCTGCCCAGAATGGAATCCAGAGCATCTGCACCGCCCACATCGCCAGTCCCGCTGCACCAAACAGCACCAGCATCAGCGCTGCCAGCAGAGCGACTCCCAAACTGCTGTGTCTCTGATAGAGATGTCGCTCCAGCCAATCGTCCGGCGTGCCACGGCCATACTGTGTCAATGTCTGCTGATTTCGCGCCTCGGCACGGTAGAGTTCGGTGCCACGCCAGAGCACCTCGCTCAACCCCTTCACCTGAGGGCTGTGGGGATCTTCAGCGGTTTCACATTTGGCATGATGCTTGCGGTGAATCGCGACCCACTCTTTGGTGACAATACCGGTGGTTAGCCATAGCCAGAAACGGAAAAAGTGGCTCAACAGCGGATGCATGGTGAGCGCCCGATGTGCCTGATAGCGGTGCAGAAAGAGTGTCACCGAAATGATCGTGATATGGGTCAGTACCATTACCAGCAACAGATAACCCCACACCGGCATATTGATAAAACCATTGAAAATCATAGCGACTCTCCATACGCAAGCCAGTTACCCCAAACACGTCATCCTGGCTAAATACCGGAATCCAGTAAAAGCAACACCCTACAGGTTTCCTGTATACGACAAGCCGACGGTGTTTGAATCTCGCTGCACACCCGCAACCTCGGCTGAGTGACTGAGCTGCAGGAAACGCGCGGGATGCGGCATGCCAAACCCTGTATTTGTTCAGGTTAACGCGCAGATCTTACCAGAACGTTAAGGGAATACTGAAGTGGTCGGGTCGTAAGTGGCAACGCGAAACGCGCAGTCTTTCTGCTGCGATCGATACCGTTCCAGGCTGGCGTTTGCAGCGCTTCCTCCAGATCAAATGACCCGGGAGAAGCCTCTCTGCTGTTCCAGCGGGGGCAGGTAGTTATCGAATGCCATACAGATGTTACGGATCAGCAGCCGACCTCTCGGCAGTACCCGCACCTCTTGTTCGTCACGCGTCAACAGTCCATCTGCCTCCATCTCGTCGAGCAGTGCCAGATCTGTGGAGAAATAAGCGGCGAAATCTATACCCCAGGTCCGTTCGACCTCAGCAAAATTCAGGGTGAAATTACAGATGAGACGGGTAATCACGTCACGTCGAATCAGGTCATCCCGGTTCAGTGTGATGCCGCGAAGCACCGGGAAGTGATGCTGGTCGAGCGCCTGATAGTACTCTTCCAGGCCGCGCATGTTCTGACTGTAAGTATTAGCAACCATACTGATGGAAGTGACTCCCATGGCTACCAGGTCACAATCTGCATGGGTGGAGTAGCCCTGAAAATTACGATACAGGGTGCCCTCCCGCTGGGCTACCGCCAACTCGTCATCCGGCCGGGCAAAATGGTCCATGCCGATATAGACATATCCGGCTTGTTCGAGATGATCGATGGTCGACTGCAGAATCTCCAGTTTTTCCTGAGGGGGCGGCAGCTCTTCCGCATTGATGCGCCGCTGTGGTTTGAACACGTGGGGTAGATGCGCGTAGTTGAAGACCGAGAGGCGATCCGGTCCGACTTCTATCACCCGGTCAAGGGTGCGCAGGAAACTCTCCCGGGTCTGCAGCGGAAGCCCATAAATGAGGTCGATACTGACGGAACGAAAACCGTGTTCGCGTGCTGCATCCAACACTGCCATGGTCTCTTCTTCCGTTTGGATGCGATTTACCGCCCGCTGCACCCTGGGATCCAGGTCCTGCACGCCCAGGCTGAGCCTGTTGAATCCCACACGCCGCAGCAGTGCGATGGTCTCGGCAGTCGCCTCGCGTGGATCGATCTCAATGGAAAACTCACCGGTTGTGTCGTCCACCAGGTTGAAATGGTGACGCGTGACATCCATCAACTCCTGCATCTGACCGTGGCTGATGAATGTGGGTGTACCACCGCCCCAGTGCAGCTGCTCCACCTTTCTGTTCGGGTCAAAAAGCTCGCTCTGCATGGCAATCTCGCGGTGTACCCGCTGCAGATAACCAACCGCCATCTGACGCTCCTTGGTGGCGATCTTGTTGCATGCGCAGTAGAAGCAGATGGTGTCACAGAACGGAATATGGAAATAGAGCGAGAGGGGACGGCCGCTCTGATTGCTGGTGGCAGCAGCGGCACGGTACTCGGTCTCACCAAATCCGTCGTGAAATTGCGGTGCTGTCGGATAGGAGGTATACCTTGGGCCGGCGTGATCGTATTTACGAATCAGATCGAGATCGAATACCAGTGATTGGTCCATTCAATTCTCCTCCTCTACATCCACTACATCCAGCCCCTTGCGGTGAGTCTCGTTGATCTGGCGCAGCAGCAGCATAAAAGGGATCTGATCGGCGTGGCTCTCGGCAATCTCAAGAAATGGGAGATCCTCTCTACCAAATGAGTATTCACCATTGCACATAGCTTCATACACCTGGTTGACGCCCTGTTCCAGCGGGTCGATAAATGCAGGGAACATCCCTCGCTCATCGATATCCTCCATATCGTATAGCAGGCAGTTGCGCAGATCCTGCACCTCAAACCGCGCCTGTTTCACCCAATCCACATATTCGTCCGCGGATCTCGCACGCTGCAGTGCAATCATTCCACATTCCTCAAAGTGTTGTTGCCCGTATTAGACGTGACGCTCGGGAGATTCGGTCAATCAGACCGTCGTCTCCGATAATCGAAACCGGATGCACAGAACCAACATCAAAACCAGGAGCGATGCTCTTGTAACTCCTCGGCAGTCAACAGAAACACGCCATCCCCACCGCGTTCAAAATCGAACCACATGAACGGTACTTCGGGATAACGCTCGATCAGCGCTGCGGCACTGCTCCCAACCTCCATGACCAGGACGCCACCCGGCTCCAGATAATCGACCGCCTGCTCGAGGATGCGCGACACCACATCCAGACCGTCATGACCCGCTTCCAATCCGACAATCGGTTCCCGATGATACTCGACTGGCAGATTCGAGTATTCATCCAGACTGACATAGGGAGGATTACTGACGATCAGGTCGTAACGTCGCCCCTTCAATCCGTCAAACAGATCCGAGAGAATCGGCTCGACCCGATCCGACAACCGGTGCCGCTCGATATTGATCCGCGCCACCTCCAGCGCCTTGGTGGAGATATCCACCGCGTCCACGCTGGCATCGGGAAAGCAGTAGGCACAACCAATGGCAATACAGCCGCTGCCGGTACAGAGGTCCAGCACCCTGCCGACGGATGCATCTGACACCCAGGGAGCGAAACCGTTCTCTATCAACTCGGCGATGGGTGATCTGGGTACCAGCACACGCTCATCGACATAAAACCTGAGTCCGGCGAACATCACCTCCCGGGTCAGATAAGCGGCCGGCACCCTTTCGTCGATTCTTTGATGCAATATCGCGAGAATCCTTTCCCTTTCCGCTGGCGTCACTCGGCAGTCCAGGTAGGCGCTGGGGAGGTCGGCAGGCAGCGAGAGCGCGCTCAGCACCAGAACGGCTGCCTCATCTAGCGCATTATCAGTCCCGTGACCATAAAACAGCCCTTTTTCGTTGAAACGGCTGGCACCCCAGCGCACAAAGTCGCGGATTGTCAGCAAAGATTCGGTATCCTGTTGCATTTCAAAGCGCCCAAAAGGTAGATAATACCGGAATTGATTGAACAGGGCGAAAGCTTGGCACAGCAGAACCACTGGAGAGCGAATTCAGCCCATGCCCATTCTCCGGTAACCACAGGATGTCGCTCGACCGAGACGCTGTGCCAACGGGATGCGAGCATAAACAGGACATGAATCCACTCAGAAGCCTCAAAATCCAGATTGCCATCGCGCTGCTGATGATTGTCGCGCTTTTTGCCGGTGTGCTTGCCATCACCATGCCCGCCCTGGAGGAGCAACGCAGTTTCAATACACTGCAGAATATTACCGCGCGACTCCAGCATACCGTCAAAGGTCTGGTGGAACTGGCAATGAACTACACACAAAACACTCCCACGGATGAAGCCAGCTATCAGCGCGACGTCAAGCTCTACTACACAGAGATCCGCAGGCAGATCAATCTGTTCGACTTGATAACCAATGCCTTCATGTCGGGTGTTTTCAGTCCCGCATTGACCAATCGGGAACACGAGTTTGCGCCGCAACTCGACCCGGCGGTACGCACCGCGGTGAGTGCAGTGGAAGCTGCCTGGATCGACTTCCGCGCCGGTCTCGACCGCGCCCTGGGGATGGAATCCAAAGGTCCAAGACTGCAACAGGCAGCCCATTACATTACCAGAAAGCAGATGCCGCTGGTTGAATCGATCGACGTCTTGCGAGCACAGATCCAACGCCTCGCCTCCAGTCGTCTCGACCGGGTAAACCAGATCCACTGGATTTCCATGCTCACCGTGGTAGTGGTTACGCTCGGTATACTGGCATGGTTTGTACAGACCATCCTGCATCCGCTGAGTCGTGCAGTGGGCGGATTCCGATCCGTTGCCCAAGGGGACTTCGGATATCAGGTTCCGCTGGCAACAACCAACGAACTCTCCTCGCTGACCATCTCTTTCAACCAGCTGTCGAGTCGCCTGCACGCGATCTTCCGGTTGATAGACCGGATCCAACAAGGCTCAGACCTGGACGATACGCTCCGTTTCGTGGCCGAGCAGCTGCCTTCACTGTTGCCACTTGACTGGGTTGGCGCGCTCTTCGTCGCTGGGGATAACACCACCGTCACACTGGAGAAGAGCTATCGCGACGGTCAGCCCGAGGTCGCTCCACGCCGCCATTTCAAGTTGCAGAAAACGCTACTGCTGAAGACGCTGGAAAACGACGAACCGCTGCACATTCCCGATATGAAAAGTACCGCTGAAAGCAATCCGAACTACCAGTTCCTCAACTACCTGGTGCATACCGGTCTGCGCGATGCGATATTTCTGCCCGTCAGTGAGCAGAGCCCGATTCCCGGCATACTGGCGTTTGCTACACGTAAAGCGGACTCGTATACACCTGAACACCTCGAACTATTGACCAATATTGCGAAACTCGTCACGCACAGTTTCGGCCGCACGGTGAAACTCGCGGAACACGCCCGACTGGCGGCGATTGGCAGTTTTGCTTCGGGCATTGCGCATGAGATGCGCAGTCCGCTATCGACAATCGGTTTGGCGCTGGAGTACCTGCGCAACTCCCAACTGCCTCCTCCAGCGGAGAAGCGCGCGTTGCTGGCACAGCAGGAGAGCGAGCGGCTGACCCGGCTGAGCGAGGAGATTCTGCTCTACGCCAAGCCCTTGCAACTTAACTTGGCGACGCTGGAGATCGACCAGTTCCTGAGGCAGTTTCTGCGCCAGCAGAACTCTCTGCTGGCGCAGCGCAACCAGCACCATCAGCTCACTATTGATATAGACACTGGAACCATCATAGGTGACAAAGACCGATTGAAACAGGTATTTCTCAATCTGGCGAGCAACGCCTGCGAAGCCTCACCTGAGGGGAGCAGAATAGACTGGAGGTTGAGTCGCGACCCGCGAGACCAGGTTCTGACCCTTACCATCAGCAATCCGGGTGTGCCGATTTCCCTCGCGACGATGGAACGTCTGTTTGACCCCTTTTTCACCACCAAGCCGAGCGGCACCGGTTTGGGATTGGGCATTACCAGGCGCATCGTCCATGCCCATGGTGGCGAGATGCTAATCAGACCGATCGAAACCGGGACCGAAGTTCGGTTATTGATTCCACTGGCCTAAAAAAATGCCGGATCGAATGGGCCAACTGAGCACCTGAAAGCAGAGAAGCCACCCAACGGTGGCTTCTCGTGTTAAATTGATGTTTTACAGAGATTGTATCAGGCGGCTCTGGTACTGCCTTGTTCGGTAGTGAGAGCGCCATTTTCCTTCTCCTTGATGCACCCCTCCTCCTTCAGCCCACCGCGCTCGACCAGTTCCGCCAGATTGATACTACTGAGGAAGTTGAATATTTCGCTGCTCAATTCATCCCACAGGTTATGGGTCAGGCAACGTTTGCCGTCCTTACAGTCCCGCTTACCGCCGCAGCGGGTGAATTCCACCCACTCGTCAACCGCACAAATGATATCGGCAATCGAGATCTCATCGGCCGGACGACCCAGATAATAACCACCTCCAGGACCACGCACCCCACGCACCAGATTCTTACTGCGCAGACAGGCGAACAGCTGTTCCAGGTAGGAGAGCGAAATGCCCTGTGTCTCGGATATCTCCGCCAGGGTGACCGGTCCCTCGCCACCCTGCAGGGTCAGGTCGAGCATTGCGGTTACTGCGTATCTGCCTTTGGTCGAAAGTCTCATGTTATTGGATCCCAGTATTTACTCGCTGCAAGCAGGCCAGAATACCCACTTATTTACTTGGTAATAAAAACTAGCATTAACCCTATAATTTTGTCAAATATCTTTTATGTGGATTTTCGCCCCGGAACCCCACCTTCACTACCAGGAGCCAGCCAGATTGAGTCTCTCCGGTCGTTCTGGATCCTGCATCGAACCGGTGTTGAATCTGTGTCCCTGTTCATTACAGTAGCTGAGCCATTTGGAGAGAAACAGGTTTATCCGCCATTTCTGCACCAGCGTTGGAAGACGCCTACTTCCGTTCAGTGGCAATATATGCTGCCGCAGATCGATCACTTCCACCTGGCGCGAATCATGATAGACCCGCAGCAGTGCATCCGGATCCCGCTGACGTTGCTCCGTGCCAGTGAAAAAGTAGGTGATATGCACCAGAGTCGTATAGGGGGTCTGTTCGCGAATCTCGAGATGTAGGTCCATGCACCCCTCTCGACGGGAGATGTGGTGCCCGGTCAGTCTCCTCAGTCCAGGTGCGAGATTAATCAGCTGGCGGTAGTTTTCATCGCAAAGATCCATCAACCAGCCGACGGTCGGCTCCTCATGCAGTGCTGCGCATAGACTACGGTGATAACAGGGGAACCTCATGACTGACCGTGTATTATGTCAGCATACTGTGGTCCCGCCAGCAGCACCCAGCGCAAGCCACCGGCGGCAGTTCCGACCACGCTTGTGGTCCGCTTAACCCCAGGTTGAAAGGCTGAATAATATATTCCCGGTATCACGAATAGTTTCTCGATCCGATTGACCCTTGCATGTCCGCGGCGTGTTGAAATCAAATGACTCAGCCGGTTCGACGATATGCTGGCCCTCGCCACGGCGAGCCATGCTCGACAGTGCTCAGGAGGCTCTCCTGACGCCGATTATAGCCGACTGGTTGTATTGGTCCCGCTACAGCTCGTTTGCGTGGAAACTGGGCGTGTCCCACTCAGTTCGTCAGGTTGCGGGGAAAGTTTAGCCCGAGTACCTCCTCTGTTCGAGGCCTATAGCGCTGAAACTCTCGCAAACCGTGGGAGCAACGTCCATCGAACCAGGCCATCATCCGATGCACTACGCCGCCGCTAGGCGTTGTTCTCCTCCGCCACTTGCTTGTGGATTTCAGCCATGTCCAGTTCACCCGCACGCTGCAGCAACTCACGGAAGCTCCCCTCCGGCAAGGCGCCTGGTTGACTGTAAATAATCACTTTCTCACGAAATATCATCAGGGTCGGAATGGATCTGATCTGGAAATGCTGGGCTATTTCCCTCTCTTCCTCGGTATTGACTTTGGCAAAGACGATACTCGGATGATCCTCCGAAACCTTTTCGAAAGTCGGTGCGAAGGAGCGGCAAGGTCCGCACCAGGGCGCCCAGAAGTCGATAATCACAAAATCGTTGTTCGTGACCGTACTCTGGAAACTCTCTTTATTCAGTTCAACTACAGCCAACGGTGCTCTCCCATCTTTTTGGTGGTATGTCTGATTAAACTATTGTGTAACCATTCAGCTGGCCCCGTTTTTCGGAGCCAGCTGAATGGTTACTCCTTTCTTTTTGGGGTTTCCAAAGGGGAGAAGTCTCACTCTCCCCTTTGGTCCTCCTGCAAAATCGCGCTTTTGATGGAGGATCTGAATAACTAAGCTACAGTATTAAAACCTCCGAAACCCGTACATTCTGAACCAGTCCGGCGATCCGGCGGGAGCAAAGCCCCTGCAATCTGTTCCATGAGGCATGAGCCGCTGCCAACCTGGTATCCCACCGGTTGACAGCGACAGCCATTCAGCGAATCAGCCAAGCGCGGCAAAAATCGCATCGCGGATATCTTCAACCCCACCGACACCCGGAACCTTGTGATACTTGGGTGCGGTTGCATCGCCTGAAGCAGCCCATTGCGAGTAGAAATTGACCAAAGGCTCTGTCTGGTCGTGATACACCTTCAGTCGTGATTTGACCGTCTCCTCTTTGTCGTCGTCACGCTGCACCAGCGGTTCACCGGTCACATCATCCTTACCTTCCACCTTGGGTGGATTGAAGATGACATGATAAGTGCGGCCCGAAGCCAGGTGCGCCCTGCGTCCAGCCATGCGGGTAATGATCTCTTCGTCCGGAACGTCGATCTCAACCACTGCATCGATCTTGACACCAGCCGCCGCCAGCGCTTCAGCCTGTGGAATGGTACGCGGAAAACCGTCGAACAGGAATCCGTTCTTGCAGTCATCCTCGGTAATACGCTCTTTGACCATGCCCATGATGATGTCATCAGAGACCAACCCGCCCTGATCCATGATCTTCTTCGCCGCAACACCGAGTTCACTGCCTGCTTTGACATGCGCACGCAGCATGTCTCCGGTGGAGATCTGCGGAATCTTGTACTTCTCTTTGATGTGGTTGGCCTGAGTACCCTTACCGGCGCCCGGTCCACCCAACAGAATAACTCGCATCTTGATCACTCCTGAGTTCTTTTAGGAATTTGGGAGCACGAAGTCTGCCACAGCGGGCTTCAATCTACCACTCCACAGTACCAATAATGGAATTCAGAGGATTTATGGCTGAAAATTATCACCACCCCATGCATGAACAAACCACTGCTTGCAGCTCGATTCGTCATCCCGCCGACAGACTCATGATCAGCTTGTTGAGCCGGTGAACGAATGCAGCAGGATCATCCAACTGACCGCCCTCCGAGAGAGTCGCTTGATCGAACAGTATCTTCGCCAGTTCGACGAAGACATCCTCGTCCGACCCCTGGTCCATTTTCACTACCAGAGGATGGTCGGGGTTGACCTCCAGGATCGGCTTGGTCTCCGGTGTCGTCTGTCCCAGTTGCTTCAGCACCCGTTGCAGATTGGCACTCATATCGTAATCTTCCACGACCAGACAGGCGGGTGATTCAGTCAGGCGCTTGCTGATACGTACCTCTTTGACCGCATCACCCAACGCACTTTTGATCCGCTCGACCAATCCCTTGTGCTCCTCCGCTGCCTTGTCCTGCTCCTCTTTGTTCTCCTTCTCCTCCAACTCGCCGAGGTCGAGTTCTCCCTTCGCGACCGATTGCAGCTGTTTGCCCTTGTACTCGAACAGGTGCGTCACCAGCCACTCGTCCACCCGGTCGGTCAGCAGCAGCACTTCGACATCCTTCTTCCGAAAAACCTCCAGATGAGGACTGTGCAGCGCTGCCGCATAACTGTCAGCGGTGATGTAGTAGATCTTCTCCTGCTTCTCCTGCATCCTATCGATGTACTGATCCAGTGATACAAGATCCTCTTTGCGCTCCGCCTTGGTACTGTTGAAGCGAATCAGTTCGGCAATCTTCTCCTTGTTGGCATAGTCCTCAGCCGGACCCTCCTTCAACACATTACCGAACTCTTTCCAGAATTTCTGATACTTCTCGGGTTCGTTGCTGGACATTTTTTTCAACAGCTCCAGTACCCGTTTCACGTTAGCGGAGCGGATGCTGTCAATCTTTTTGTTGTGCTGCAGCAGTTCGCGCGAAACGTTGAGCGGCAGATCGTCTGAATCGACCACGCCCTTCACGAATCGTAGATAGCGTGGCATCAGTTTGTCCGCCTCGTCCATGATGAAGACCCGACGAACATAGAGTTTTACCCCATGTTTCTGCTCCCGGTCCCATAGATCGAACGGCGCACGGCCAGGGATATAGAGCAGCGAACTGTATTCACTCTTACCCTCTACCCGGTTGTGCACATAGGCCAGCGGTTCCTCGAAGTCGTGTCCGATGTGCTTATAGAATTCGTTGTACTCTTCGTCGCTGATGTCGGACTTGTTGCGCATCCACAGTGCGGTCCCTTTGTTCACCTGCTCCCATTGCGGTTCCTTCTTCTCCTTCTCCTTCTCCTCATCATCCCGGCCGAAATCCTCTTCCAGCATCTCCACCGGTATCGCCACATGGTCAGAGAACTTGCTGATAATGCCGCGCAGACGGTAACCCTTGGTGAACTCCGACTCTTCCTCACGCAGATGCAGCGTGACATCGGTCCCGCGTCCGGCTTTTTCCACTGTTTCGATCGTGTAGGACCCCTCCCCACTCGATTCCCAACGTACACCGTGCTCACTGCCTGCGCCTGCGCGGCGGGTTACCAGAGTCACCTTATCGGCAACGATGAAAGCTGAGTAGAAACCAACACCAAACTGGCCGATCAGTTGGCTGTCCTGCGCTTTGTCGCCACTCATCGCCTCGATGAATTTACGTGTACCCGAGTTAGCGATGGTGCCGATCGTCTCGCTGACCTCCTGCCGGCTCATGCCGATACCATTGTCCGAGATGGTGAGGGTGCGCCGCTCCTCGTCGACAGAGACTCTGATCCGCAGATTGGGATCCTCCTCATAGAGCGCATCGTCGGTGAGCGCCTCGAAGCGGAGTTTTTCTGCGGCATCTGAAGCATTGGAGATCAATTCGCGCAGAAAAATCTCTTTGTTACTATAGAGAGAGCGTATCACCAGGTTCAGCACCTGACTCACCTCCGCCTGAAAATCCATCGTCTCTTTATGCGCTTCAACTGTCATGGCCGATATTGACTCCCATCAGATTAGCTAAGAAAACACCGAACAATGCCTTCCCGGCATGTTCAGCGGACAAAAATCGGAAAGTGCGACTCTCGATGCGCTTTGTTCTCAACCGCATTTCGCGCCTCACCCATGGCAGTACATCCAAGTACTGCCGGAGGCACCGGTCAAATCGACACTTCCATCCACACTATCGATCTCCTGTTCCCCGGGATGGCACGGAGATAAAGATCGGCAACGACACAGAATGGGGCCGGGATCGCCTATTTCAAGCCCGGCATCAACAGCTGGCGGGTGCTGTGCTCGATTTAACCTTTCGCGTGTGATTGAATAGCCGCCTGGTTATAGGCTGCAACGGAAAGAGTCAATTATGGAGATAGAACTAATTCAATCCCACCCCTTCACGGACCAACGCCCCGGCACTTCCGGATTGCGGAAAAAGGTCAAGGTATTTCAGCAGGCGGGATACCTGGAAAACTTCGTTCAGTCGATATTCGACACTCAGCCCGAGCTGATCGGGGGAGTCCTGGCACTCGGTGGTGACGGCCGCTACTACAATCGTCAGGCTATTCAGATCATCTTGCGCATGGCCGCCGCCAATGGCGTGGCGAAAGTCCTGGTCGGACAAGGAGGAATTCTCTCCACCCCTGCCGCCTCCCAAGTGATCCGCCGTTATCAGACGCAGGGGGGAATCATACTCTCCGCCAGCCACAATCCAGGTGGACCGGATGAAGATTTTGGCATCAAGTTCAACACCGCCAATGGGGGTCCGGCAGCGGAGAAAGTGACCGAGGCCATCTTCAACCGGACACGGGAGATCTCCAGCTATAAAACGGTACAGGCGGACGATGTCGACATCGATCAACTGGGCAGCTACCCGCTCGGCAACATGACCGTCGAGGTGATCGATTCGATCAGTTTGTATGTCGAGCTGATGCGCGAACTGTTCAATTTTGAAGCGATTCACCAACTGTTCAACTCCGGGCTGTTTCGTCTGCGCTTCGACGCGATGCACGCAGTGACCGGACCCTATGCTACCGAGATTCTGGAGACGATTCTCGGTGCCGCGCCTGGCACCGTGATCAACGGCAAGCCGCTGGAGGATTTCGGCGGGGGACATCCCGATCCCAATCTCAGCCACGCACACGAACTGCTGGAACTGACGCAGGGATTTGATCCGGTCGATTTTGGTGCCGCATCCGACGGTGATGGCGACCGCAACATGATCCTGGGCAGGAACTTTTTCGTCACACCGAGCGACAGTCTGGCGGTACTGGCCGCCAATGCCCATCTGATCCCCGGCTACCGCAACGGCATCACCGGTATCGCCCGCTCCATGCCCACCAGTCAGGCCGCCGACAAGGTCGCAGAGGAACTGGGTATCGAATGCTACGAAACCCCCACCGGGTGGAAATTTTTCGGCAATCTGCTGGATGCGGGGAAGATCTCGATCTGCGGAGAGGAGAGTTTTGGTACCGGCTCCGACCACGTCAGAGAGAAAGATGGACTCTGGGCAGTGCTCTTCTGGCTCAACCTGCTGGCAGTCAGACAGCAACCGGTGGCACGTATCGTCCATGACCATTGGCGTCGTTTTGGACGCAACTACTACACCCGGCACGACTATGAGGGGATCGATGCAGCGATAGCGATGGAACTGATGAACGATCTCCGCTACCGGCTGGCGGATCTGCCTGGAGTGGAGATGGCCGGCCGCACCGTAGACTACGCCGACGACTTCGCCTATACCGATCCGGTGGACGGCAGTGTCTCCGAGAATCAAGGCATACGCATCGGCTTCACCGACGGCTCACGCATCGTCTATCGGCTCTCCGGCACCGGTACCGTGGGAGCCACACTGCGGGTCTATCTCGAAGCATTCGAACCCGATCCGGACAAACAGGATCGAAACACCGCCGAGGTGATGGCGCCATTGGTACAGCTGGCCGGCGATCTGGCCCAGATCGAGCAGCGGACCGGACGTAGCGAAGCGGATGTCGTGACCTGAGACCCGCTCATTTACCAGCACGCCAGGGCCACAGCGGCGTGCTGGATATCCTTTCAGGCAATTCTACGGCTACGACGGCATCACGAACCGTTGCAATATTCCGGAGCGCAAGCTCCTGTAGATCGTCCAGCGCGTTGGCTGCACATCAAGGATCACCGGCAGTGGCCGATTGAGTAGAATCAGCGCAGTAGATTCGGAGAAGAATAAAGATGGGCAAATACATTCTGTGGTTGCATGAAATGGGGATGGACGATGTCGACAAGGTCGGCGGTAAAAACGCATCCCTGGGTGAGATGATCCGCAACCTGGGCAGTCTCGGTGTCCAGGTTCCCGGTGGCTTCGCCACCACCGCAGAGGCGTACCGGGAGTTTCTCTCCGCGGACGGACTGGACGATCGTATACATCAAGCCCTTGCCAGATTGGATGTCGATGATGTCGGGGCACTTGCCGAGACGGGTGGACAGATACGCCGCTGGATCATGGAAACACCCTTTCCGGCAGCCCTGGATCAGGCAATAAGCGAAGCTTACCTGACCCTGGAGCAGCAATATGGCGGCAACGTCAGCTGGGCGGTGCGATCTTCAGCCACCGCGGAAGATCTGCCAGACGCATCCTTCGCCGGCCAGCAGGAGACCTTCCTCAACGTCGCCGGTTTGGAAAACGTCAGACGTGCCATTCACGAAGTCTTCTCCTCACTGTTCAACGACCGCGCCATTGCCTATCGTGTACACCAGGGTTTCAAACACGAGCAGGTCGCGCTGTCAGCGGGGATTCAGAAGATGATCCGCTCCGACATCGGCGCCTCCGGGGTCATGTTCACCCTGGATACCGAGTCTGGTTTCCGCGATGTGGTCTTTATCACCGCCAGCTATGGTTTGGGGGAGATGGTGGTGCAAGGGGCGGTCAACCCGGACGAATTCTATGTACACAAGCCGACGCTGGCAGCCGGCCGGCCGGCGATCGTCAGGCGCAACCTGGGCGGCAAGGCGATCAAGATGGTTTACGATTCGACCGGACCGAACCCGGTCAAGACCATCGGGGTGGATGACGCGGAGCGGATCCTCTACTCCATCACCGATGCTGAAGTCGAAGAGCTGGCGCGCCAGGCGCTGACCATCGAGAAACATTACCAACGACCCATGGACATCGAGTGGGCACGCGATGGGATGGATGGCCGGCTCTATATCGTACAGGCACGCCCGGAGACGGTGCAGAGTCGTAGCGGCCGGGTGATCGAGCGTTATGAGCTGAAGGCAAAAGGAGAGGTGTTGACCGAAGGGCGGTCGATCGGCTCGCGCATCGGCGCCGGCACCGCCAAGGTGATCATGAGCCTGGAGGACATGGACAAGGTCCAGCCCGGTGACGTGCTGGTCACCGACATGACCGATCCGGACTGGGAACCGATCATGAAGCGCGCCGCTGCCATCGTCACCAACCGTGGCGGACGTACCTGCCACGCCGCGATCATTGCGCGTGAGCTGGGCGTTCCGGCGGTGGTCGGGTGCAACGACGCCACGCAAAAAATTGCCGACGGCGTCGAAGTGACCGTCTCCTGTGCTCAGGGTGATACCGGTTTCATCTATGCCGGCAGGCTGGCATTCGAGCACCGCTTGATCGAACTGGAACGTATGCCTGCCATCCGCACCAAGATCATGATGAACGTCGGCAATCCGGACCGTGCATTCGACTTTACCAGCACACCCAATGCAGGTATCGGGCTGGCGCGACTGGAATTCGTCATCAACAACATGATCGGCATACACCCGAAGGCGCTGTTGGAGTACGAGCAGCTGCCGGAGGATCTGCAGCAGGAGATTGCACCGCTGATCGCAGCCTATCCGGGCCCGGTGGAGTTTTACGTCGCCAAGATCGCCGAGGGTGTCTCCACACTCGCCGCTGCCTTCGCCCCCAACCCGGTCATCGTGCGTATGTCCGATTTCAAATCCAACGAATACGCCAACCTGATTGGCGGTGACCGCTATGAGCCGGAAGAGGAGAATCCGATGATCGGCTTCCGCGGGGCGGCACGTTATATCTCGGAAGATTTCCGTGCCTGCTGGGAGCTGGAGTGCCGCGCGCTGAAATATGTACGCGAGGAGATGGGACTGAATAACGTGGAGATCATGATCCCGTTCGTACGCACCCTGGATGAAGCCAGAGAGGTGGTGCAAGCGCTGGCGGAGAATGGTCTGCGACGGGGAGAGCAGGGGCTGCGCCTGATCATGATGTGCGAACTGCCGTCAAACGCAGTGCTGGCAGCGGAGTTTCTGGAGTACTTCGACGGTTTCTCCATCGGCTCCAATGACATGACGCAGCTGACCCTGGGGCTGGACCGGGACTCCAGCCTGGTGGCGCACCGCTTCGACGAACGTGACCCGGCGGTGAAAAAGATGCTGAGCATGGCCATCAGCGCCTGCAACGCGCAACAGAAGTACATCGGCATCTGTGGCCAGGGCCCATCGGACCATCCCGATCTGGCCAAGTGGTTGCTGGATCAGGGAATCACCAGTATCTCGCTCAATCCGGACAGCGTCATCGACACCTGGCTGTTCATGGCCGGAGAGGGGACTCGCTGATACAGTGGCTGGCACGGATCTTTGGAGAGCCAATCTTCCCGGCTTTTTTCACTGGGCAGTGTGGGATGATGAAGAGGAGGAGGTGTTCTATCATCAAGGTTCGGGAGAGACACTGCTGCTCAACCCGCTGGGTGCATTTATCCTGAAAATCATTGGCAGCGCGGAGATATCGACCGATAAACTGGTCCAACTGGCAGCCAACCACTTCAAGCTGCCGATAGACCAGGCACTGATCGACTGCATCGAGATGAGCCTGCGCACCTTCGCACAGAAGGGTCTGATCCAAACCCATGCCCGCGATTATCCCGAATTCCAGGCAGGATGAGATCCGCCGTGCGCTGCGCGGCGACGGTTACCGGATAAAGATCGGCCCCTTCAACGTCAGCCTGCGCTCACGCCTGAACAAGGTCGCCGAATCGATGTCCCTGTTTTACGGCGACTACCCGCAGCTTCCGGCCGATGCGTTTGTCGACTACCACGTACGGGTGGACAATCCACTGGGTCT
This sequence comes from Chromatiaceae bacterium, assembly GCA_024235215.1. Classification (GTDB taxonomy): domain Bacteria; phylum Pseudomonadota; class Gammaproteobacteria; order Chromatiales; family Chromatiaceae; genus HKST-UBA178. The sequence goes on from JACKMU010000005.1 coordinate 327,547, forward strand.
GCGCAGGTGGCTCCATCCCCAGGCCATCTTCTCGTTCGACGGATTCACCCCATTCAAGCCGCTACCGGAAGCACAGGCATTCGCCATGTTCGAATGGGGCCTGAACTGGTGTATCGCCACGACCGCGCACCAGTTTCTCGTGGTTCACTCGGCGGTCGTGGCGAAAGACGATCGTGCGATCATACTCCCAGGCGATCCGGGATCCGGTAAGAGCACCCTGTGCGCCGCAATGGTCAGCCAGGGATGGCGGTTGCTGTCGGACGAAATGGCGCTGATCGATCCGGAAGCGGAGCACATCACCCCTCTCCCCCGCCCCATCGGTTTGAAGAACGAGTCGATAGAGATCATTCGAACCTATGGCAACAATGTGACATTGGGCCCCAGTATCAACGATACCGCCAAAGGGACGGTGGCGCACATGCGCCCTCCCCCCGACACGCTGCAGCACGCCACCCGTGCGGCGCAACCTGATCATATCGTCTTTCCGCGTTACACTACCGGCGCAGCTACTGAACTGCGGCCGCTGAACAAGCCCCGGACACTGACCCGGGTCGCGGAACAGAGTTTCAACTACCACATTCTGGGAGAGGATGGCTTCACCACCCTGACCAGGCTGGTCAGCAACTGTCCGGCGGTCGAGTTGAGCTATTCACACCTCGATTCCGCCATTGCCCAAATTGACGCCCTGGTCTCCTGACCCGACAGTTCCCTGATGAGAAAAAGCCGACTGTTAATTGAGATCCTGTGCAACCCCTCTGCCGCAGGTCACTTCACACCGCCGGATTGGGATCTGTTGCTACGTCAGGCCAGATCGGCAAACCTGGTGGCACACTTGGGCGTACTCCTGGAACAGCAGAGTGAGGGGGTGGAGATTCCGCAGCGGGTCCACCGACATCTGGCGGCAGCCAGGCTGACGGTCAAGCGGCAGAACATGGCGGTGCGCTGGGAGATCAGCCAGCTGCAGCAGGCGCTGTACAGCTTGTCGGTACCCATCCTGGCGCTGAAGGGCACCGCCTATGTGCTGGCGGACCTGCCCAACGGTCATGGCCGGCTGTTCAGCGATATCGACATCCTGGTCCCCCGCGCTGCGCTGAACGAGGTGGAGATCCGGTTGCGCCGCTACGGCTGGAGAAGCACCCACAACAACGCCTACGATCAGCGCTACTACCGTCAATGGATGCATGAATTGCCACCGCTGCAGCATATCCGGCGGCAAACGGTACTCGATGTGCACCATTCGATCCTGCCTTTGACTGCACGGATTCACCCCGACCCACGCAGGCTGATCGAAAACGCGGTAGCCGACCCCGCAAGCGAGGATCTCTTCTGGCTGGCCCCGGCGGATATGGTGCTGCACAGCATGACCCATCTGTTCCATGACGGCGAACTGGAGAACGGCTTGCGTGATCTGGTGGACATCAAACTGCTGCTGGAGCATTTTGCGACGGAGGCGGCGTTCTGGCACCGGCTGGTCGAGCGAGCCCGGGTCCTGGAGCTTACCCGGCCGCTCTACTATGGATTGCGCTATGTCCAGCAGGTATTGCAGCTGCCTGTCCCCGCGCAGACCGTCAAATCAATCTCCGCGGGGGGCCCGAATCCGCTGCTGGGAAAAATGATGGACCTGCTGTTCGAAACGGCACTGCAGCCGTCCCACGCCACCTGCGACTCTATTTGGACAGCATCGGCCCGTTGGATGCTCTACATCCGGGCGCATGCGCTGCGCATGCCCTTCCGGCTGCTGATTCCCCATTTGATGCGTAAAGCGCTGGTGAAAAGGCAGGAGGTCGAGATCAAGATTCCCGAGGAGCTGAAAAAGATCGTCGCCGACGTGGAACGGTGAACGCTGGCCCTGGAAAGCCGCTACCAGGTCGACTCCAGATACCCTCTCAGCCCGCCATAGTGCGACAGGAAAGCGGTGTAAGCGCCGGTATCGTTGACCAGGTGCCCCAGCTGTGGCACCGTCAACGGATAGTCACCGGGGCCGGAGGTGGAGGCGTTCAGATAGGCCACGGCGAAAACCGCCACATCACTGGTGGGATCGCCGTTACCATCGATGTCACTACACAGGATCTCTTCGAACGACCGGCTCTCACCGCTGGTGGAGAAGATCGGAATACTGCTGAATGTCGGGGTGGTCGCTGGGTTGTTGCAGTCGGTTATCAATGATTTCCAATGTGACGGCGGCATCCCCATGCTGCACAGCCCACGATCGGGGTTGGAGAGGTTACCTGACAATGCGTTGGAGAGGCAGTGCACCGTGGTACCCAAAACCGGTCTGGATACCACCGACATCAGCACCGGGGTGGCCAGCAGGCCGGCCCGGGTGAAGTGGCGTCGGGAGACCGACAGCGCCCCGGATGGCGTCTCTCGCTGTTGGGAGCCATCATGATTGCTATGCACCTGAGCGGTAACACTATCCTGGGTTTTATCTTTGTTACGTTCAGGCATATCCACTCCCACAAAAATTGGCTTTTTGATCATGCGAATCAAATAATAACGTTAATGCAACAACCATTCCATCTCTAAAAAGGTTTAATTCAATCAAGTAATTGGCCATTCCCCCGAATTTCCAAGCCAGAAAATTCCAAGCAGATGTAAAATTTATTGACATCCTTAAATTCACAGTCGGTGTTTGGAGGCTTTGCGATTCATCCATCATGCCGACTGCGGTTGCCAGGATACCACGCCGGGCCGACTCAACCTCCCCACCCGTCAGGGAGAATTTGTGCGCCAGGCGCTTTCCGATAAATCGATTCGCCGTTACCACCAAAGCGGGGTAATCGTTTGCGCAATCCGCCAGCAAGCCATGCCAACCATGCAGATTGATGGCTGGTGCGATGCACTACCGTTATTCCGCACCATGAACCATCTGACCGCTTCAGGTTTCGATCTTACCCCATAGTGTTTACAATCACCGATCAATCATCGGCAGCAGCTGCCTTCAGGAGTTGTCCAGTGAACGAAAAAAGAGTGGATGTCGCGATCATCGGTGCCGGTAGCGCCGGACTGTACGCCTTGGGGAAAGTGCGCGCATCAGGCAAGCGCTTCGTGCTGATCAACGGAGGTGATACCGGAACCACCTGCGCCCGCGTCGGCTGCATGCCATCCAAGGCGATGATCCAGGTGGCCGAGGATTATCACCGCCGCGGCATTCTGGGACGTTACGGAGTAACTGGACAGGAAGAACTGCAGCTCGATTCCGAAGAAGCGATGGAGCATGTGCGTACGCTGCGCGATACCTTCGTCGACCGGGTGCTCAGCAACAGCACCGACAAGATGGACGCAGAGCTGTTCATCGAAGGGTACGCCCGCTTCATCGATCCGCATACGCTGGAAGTTGCCGGTCAGCGTATCCACGCCGAACGCATCATCATCGCGACGGGTACCCGTCCACTGATACCCGCCGCATGGCAGGCATTCGGCGAGCGCATCGTCACCACCGATCAGATTTTCGAACTGGAGCAACTGCCTGCCACGATGGCGGTCGTGGGGCTCGGTGTCATCGGTTTGGAGCTCGGACAGGCGCTGGCCCGTCTCGGGGTACAGGTGACCGGATTCGATATGCTGGAGACGATCGGTGGCCTGGACGATCCGGACGTGGCCAAAGCGGCCATCGACGCGCTGACAAAGGATTTTCCGATCCATCTGGGTATGGCTGCCGAGATCAGCGAAGAGAACGGCAAGTTGCGGGTTACCGCGGGTAACCACTCGGTGCTGGTGGACAAGGTGCTCGCCAGTCTCGGGCGCAGGCCGAACCTGGAGCATCTGGCGCTCGAGAACGCCGCCATCGAACTCGGTGCCAACGGCATCCCTCAGTTCAATCCGAACACCATGCAGTTGGGCAGCAGCCATATCTTCCTGGCGGGGGACGTCACCGGAGAGCGCGCACTGCTGCACGAAGCAGGTGACGAAGGACGCATCGCCGGCCACAACGCCAGCAGCGACCGGGTCAGCGCATTCAAACGCAAGGTACCGTTATCAATCAACTTCTGTGATCCGAATATCTGTCACGTCGGCGCCCGTTGGTCGGAGCTGGACGCGGAAAGTACCGCCGTCGGTGTGGTCAACTTCGCGCCGGTGGGCCGTGCACTGATCATGGGCAAGAACCGGGGAATATTGAAAGTCTATGCTGATAAGGTGAGCGGTCGGCTGCTCGGCTCGGAGATGGCCTGCACCAAAGGGGAAAATCTGGCCCATCTGCTCGCCTGGAGCATCCAACAGCAGCTGACCGTGGGAGATCTGTTACAGATGCCATTCTATCACCCGGTGATCGAAGAGGCGTTACAGGCAGCGCTCTACGACTGTTATGCCAAGGTGGAGCGGAAAAATACCGGGGGGATTGTCGAACTGGTTTCGTTGGTGCAGTGAGCGGCCGATCAGATCACTGGTGCTGAACTTTCCCGACTGGTCGGGACTCCTCCGGTCGATACTGATGGCCACAAGCTGAGCGTTAAGGCTGCCTTTGTCGCCTCTGGACGGTCACCCCGATTGGACACTGAAGGATAGCAGATCACAGCTACTGCACTTGCTTCCAGGCGGTGATCAACCGCTCTTCCGCCTCTTTTACGTCAGGATCCGCAGCCGTGGCACCAGCGGGCAGCGGTTTCTGTTCCAGATCCGCCATGAAAGACTCAAACCTGCTGATCAGGTGTTGGTTGTGCTGCTGCGCCTCCTGCGCCAGGGTGCGTGCCTCAAGCAACGCCCGCCACGCCTGCGACAACAGCTTGTCGACCGCGGCCGTTTCAATTTCCCTCTCTCTTCTTTCGATCAGATCCAGTTCCTGTCGCAACTCCCGTGCGACCGGATCCATTGCCAGAAAAGATTCAGTGTAACGGCTCGACATGCGGTTGAGTTGCAATCTGACTCTGTCGGCCTCCCGCTCCAGACGCGCCAATTCACGTTGATCCTGCTCCACCAGTTCTGGCTCCCCCCGGCGTGCCTGCTCATACGCCGCCTCAGCGACCTGGAGTCGGTTTTGCGTCGGCTCGAGTCTGCCACCGAGCCTCTCCTGTAACCAAAGCAACTGTTTCACTCCTTCCGAGCGAGCCCGCACCAGTTTCTGCTGCAACTTCTCATACTGCGACAACATGCGTGCTTCCCGCTGTTCCGGGGTCTCGGTTAGCGCCGGGCTGCCGGCAAACAGTGGATTGTTGACCAGTGTATCCTGGCCGGAGAGATTCGCCATTGCGGAAAACCGCGTTGGCGCGGATTCCGCCCCTTTCGGTTGATGTCTGTTGCTGAATCTCTTGAGGAGAGGATCCTGGGAGGTGGTTTCAGCACCATTGCAGGCAACGAGGGCAAGCATCAGACCCACCCAAGGCCATTTTGAAAGAAGTGACAATTTGAACCTCCATCTCACTCCTGTGTTGCCTAGCGTCGCGCCCTGTTCCATGATCCAGCACGAACACGGCGGATAGTTCCTTAAATGTCGGCGGAAAGCGCCATTTCTTTAGGCGCTTGGCTTGAACGACGATGAGGCGACAACAGAGCAAATATGCCAGAATAGGCGCTATTTGAAACGGTAGCACAGCCGTCGGGCAGCGCCCAGCGGCTGACTGCAAGCGTTACACAATTTCACTTTTACGGAAGATTCAGAGATCCATGGCCCAGTACATCTATACGATGAGCCGCGTCGGCAAGGTCGTTCCACCGAAGCGCGTCATCCTGAGAGACATTTCACTGTCATTTTTCCCCGGTGCCAAGATCGGCGTGCTCGGGCTGAACGGTGCCGGCAAGTCGACCCTGCTGCGCATCATGGCGGGGGTGGACAGCGAAATCGAAGGCGAAGCGCGCCCCCAGACCGGAATCAAGGTGGGCTACCTGCCGCAGGAGCCGAAACTGGATCCGGCGAAGGATGTACTTGGCAACGTGGAGGAAGCGGTGGCCGACGTCAAGGAGGCACTGGACGAACTGGAGCGGGTGTACGCCGCTTATGCGGAGCCGGACGCGGATTTCGATGCGCTGGCAGCGCAGCAGGCGAAGCTGGAGGATCTTCTCACCGCCAAGGACGGCCACAATCTGGAGCGCTCACTGGAGATCGCCGCCGATGCGCTGCGCCTGCCCCCCTGGGAAGCGAAGGTAAGCACGCTCTCCGGTGGTGAAAAACGCCGGGTGGCGCTCTGCCGGCTGCTGTTGTCACAGCCGGATATGCTGCTGCTGGACGAACCGACCAACCATCTGGATGCCGAATCTGTCGCCTGGCTGGAGCGCTTCCTGCACGACTATAAGGGGACCGTGGTGGCGGTCACCCACGACCGTTACTTCCTGGACAATGTCGCCGGCTGGATACTGGAGCTGGACCGGGGTTACGGCATCCCCTGGGAAGGCAACTACTCCTCCTGGCTGGAGCAGAAGGAGCGACGTCTGGAACAGGAGCAGAAACAGGAAGCGGCGCGCGTGAAGAGCATGCAGCACGAACTCGAGTGGGTGCGCAGCAACCCCAAAGGCCGGCATGCGAAAAGCAAGGCACGTCTGCAACGTTTCGAAGAGCTGCAGAGCCAGGAGTTTCAGAAGCGCAACGAAACCAATGAGATCTACATCCCACCGGGAGAGCGTCTCGGTGAACTGGTGATTCAGGCCGAGGGGCTGAAGAAGAGCTACGGTGACAAACTGTTGTACGACGATCTCAGCTTCAATCTGCCGCAGGGCGGGATTGTCGGCATCATCGGACCTAACGGTGCCGGAAAAACCACGCTGTTCCGCATGATCACCGGTGAAGAGCAACCGGACGGTGGCAGCATGCGCATAGGCGAAACCGTCAAGGTGGCCTATGTCGACCAGTCGCGCGATGCGATGAATGACAGCAAAACCGCCTGGGAGGAGATCTCCGGTGGTCAGGATATCCTCACCATCGGCAGGTTGGAGATCAACTCCCGCGCCTGGTTGAGCCGCTTCAATTTCAAGGGGACCGACCAGCAGAAACGGGTCGGCGATCTATCGGGCGGCGAGCGCAATCGGCTGCATCTGGCAAAACTGCTGCAGAGCGGTGGTAATCTGCTGCTGTTGGACGAACCCACCAACGACCTGGACGTCGAAACCCTGCGCGCGCTGGAGGAGGCGCTGCTGGTATTCCCCGGTTGCGTGGTGGTGATCTCGCACGACCGCTGGTTCCTGGACCGCATCGCCACCCATATCCTGGCATTCGAAGGGGATTCCAAAACCGTCTGGTTCGAGGGCAACTATGCCGACTACGAAGCCGATCGCCGGCGCCGGCTCGGCGCGGACGCGGACCAGCCACACCGAATCCATTACAAGCGGATCAAGAGATAGGAACCAGGGCCGAGGAAAGACTAGGAGCCTGTCGGTTCCTCCTCTGCCCGACCCTGAGGTCTGGCCGACCGGCAACCCGACGAAGTAGAATCACAGGCATGGCAGAAATCGAGCATCTGTTGGAACGGGCCGGCGAGCTGATTGGGCGTCTGGAACAGCTGTTGCAGCCGGTCGCCGGAGAGACCGACTGGAACAGCATCGCCTTCCGCTGGCGCCGCGGCAGAGGCCTGCTGCCGGTCGCCCACCCACACCTGATCCCACTCGGGAGCCTGCTCTGCATGGAACGCCAGAAGCAGGAGATCAGCCGTAATACACGCCAGTTCGTCGCGGGAAAAAGCGCCAACAACGTCCTGCTCTGGGGCTCGCGTGGCACCGGGAAGTCGTCGCTGATCAAGGCGATTCTGCACCAATACGCTGACCAGGGGCTGCGCCTGGTGGAGGTGGAGAAGAGCGATCTGATCGACCTGCCGGAGATCGTGGAGCAGTTCTACCAACGCCCGGAACGGTTCATCCTGTTCTGTGACGACCTCTCCTTCGAGGCGGACGATGCCAGCTACAAATCGCTCAAGGCGGTACTCGACGGCTCGATCGCCGCACCACCGGAGAATGTGCTGATCTACGCCACCTCGAACCGTCGTCACCTGTTGCCGGAGTATCTGCGCGAGAATCTGGAGACACGCGTGGTCGAGGGTGAGATCCATCACGGGGAAGGGGTCGAGGAGAAGATCTCTCTCTCCGAACGTTTCGGTCTCTGGCTCTCCTTCTACCCCTTCAACCAGGAAGAGTACCTGCACATCGTAGACCACTGGCTGGCGACGCTGGGAGCCGCCACCACCCATGATCCGGCAACGCGCAGCGCGGCGCTGCAGTGGGCGTTGCAACGTGGTTCCCGCAGCGGCCGGGTGGCACTGCAGTTCGCACGCGACTGGGCGGGACGCCAGCTGTGAGTGACGACAAACTGCCACGCAAATCGAGCCGCAGCGAGGTGGACGCATTCCTGCGCAAAGTGGCCGCCACACCGGCGCCAGCTGCATCGTCAGAGCGGGGGCGTCTGATCTTTGCGATGGATGCGACCGCCAGCCGCGAGCCCACCTGGGATCACGCCTGCCAACTGCAGGCACAGATGTTCGAGGCCACCACGGCGCTCGGTGGCCTGGCGATCCAGCTCTGCTACTACCGTGGCTACCGGGAGTTCAACGCCAGCGATTGGCTCACCAATGCGACCGAACTCAGCCGGCGCATGAGTGCGGTCCGTTGCCTTGCCGGGCACACCCAGATCGAGCAGGTGTTACGCCACACACTGGAAGAGCACCGTAAAAAGCGGGTCAACGCACTGATATTCGTCGGCGACTGCATGGAAGAGCAGGTCGATCGACTCGGCCAATGCGCCGGCGAATTGGGGATCCACCGGGTGCCCGCCTTCATGTTTCACGAAGGTGGAGAGCCGCTCGCCCGATCCGCATTCCAACAGGTTGCCCGATTGACCAACGGCGCTTACTGCCCGTTCGACGCCGGCAGTGCGGACCAGCTGCGCGACCTGCTTGCAGCGGTCGCGGTCTATGCCGCAGGCGGACGCCGCGCACTGGAGCACTTCAGCCGTGAGCGGGGAGAGACGGTGAAACGACTGACCCGGCAGATCACACCACGCTAACCATGCGAACGGCTGAACGGATCTGCATGTCTGGTCAGGCAATCCGGTGGGTTGCAACGCTGGTGCAGCCATCGCACCTGGTTCGCCGATTCCCGCTGCCATTCTCCGGAACCGATCCGTAATGCGCATCCTGATCATGCTGGCGGCTGCACTGCTGCTCTATCTGCTGGCGTTTCGCTGGTTCACCCGACAACCGCGCAGCACGCGCATCCAGACGTTGATGGTGATCGCCGGCCTCCTGCTGGTGGGACTGGCCGCCACCGGTCGCCTGAACTGGGTATTCGCGCTGCTCGGTGCACTGCTGCCGTTCGTTCAGCGGCTGCTGGCACTGCTCAGCTATCTGCCGGTGTTACAGCGGCTCTATCGGCAGTTCGGCGGCGGTGCCGCTGTCACTGGAGGCAGCGGTGCCGCCGGTCAGCAATCCAAGGTGGAGAGCCGCTTCCTCCGTTTGATCCTGGATCACGACAGCGGTGCGATGAGTGGTCAGGTGCTGGCGGGCCGTTACCAGGGAGAACACTTGGATCAGCTCTCGCTGGGGCAGCTGCTGAGTCTGCTGCAGGAGTACCGGCAGCAAGACAGCGAGTCAGCGGATCTGCTCGAAGCCTTTCTCGACCGACAGCACGGTGATGCGTGGCGAACGGAGGCGCAACAGCGTGCTGAGCACAACGCTGCGGGATTCGCCGAACGGATGACCCGCCAGGAGGCATTCGAGATTCTCGGCCTGACCGAGGGAGCCGATCGGGACCAGATCACGGCGGCCCACCGCAGGCTGATTCAGAAGCTGCACCCGGATCACGGCGGCACCAGCTATCTCGCCTGGAAGATCAACCAGGCCAAGGCGGTACTGCTGGACCGGGAGTAAGACTCCCAGATAACCGGAAGATACTTACTCCTTTGGCCAACAGAGACTTCCGCCCGGTCTAACTTTGTGCTGCATTTTCCCGTGGCCGCAACTACACTCTAGGCAAGCCTGCGATCACACAATAACTATCGGTTGAAAATCCAGTCACTCCTGCAATCATCAGTCAGCTACAACGATGGGTGGGCCTGGCCGGAATCGACCGGTCGTTCTGCACTTCTCGCGCACTGGGGCGAATTTGTCCGCCGGGAAAATGGCTGATTCGGTCATTGCCTCCAGTCTCCAACATGGAATCGACATGGAAAACAGTTTTCTTAGAGGGCGAACTGAAGTGCCTGCCACGCTGACGTCCAGTGAAATCAAGGGACTCAGCGAGCAGGAGATTCGGCATCTCATCCATGAGTTACAAGTGCACCAGATCGAGCTGCAGACGCAGAACGAGGAGTTGCGCCGGGCTCAGGAGGATCTTCGTTTGAGCGAACAGCGCTACCGGGATCTGTTCGAGCAGGCACCCGTGGGATACATCGTCCTGGATTACGAGGGTGTCATCTATCAGACCAACCGGCGGGCAGTGGAGTTGCTCGCCAGAGAGATGACAACGGATCTGCGGAAAAGAGTCCTGCACTCTTTTTGTACACCCGATGCCGGAGACCAGCTTTATCGCCATCTGCGCCGCCTCAGCAAAGGCCTGGACCAGGATCGTTGTGAGCTGAACCTGTCGCACCGGGGAGAAGAGATCGTCCTGTTGCTGGAAACCAAACGGGTGGCTGGCGGTGAAGGCCCGTTGCGCACCGCGTTGATCGATCTGACCGAACAGAAACGGGCGGAGTCCAACCTGCAACTGGCGGCCATCGTCTTCGAGCATGCCGCGGAAGGCATTATGGTGACCGATGCCGAACAGAAGATCATTTCGATCAACAGAGCCTTCACCTCGATCACGGGTTACGACACGCACGAAGTGATCGGCAGGAAACCGGACTTACTCAGCTCCGGCCGCCATAGTCATTGGTTTTTCCAGGAGATGTGGCGCAAGATCCGTCAACACGGCCGCTGGGAGGGTGAGATCTGGAACAACCGTAAAAACGGTGAGGTCTACCCCGAGCATTTGAGCATTATCTGTATCCGCAACAATGATGGACGCATTACCCATTACGTCGGTGTGTTTTACGACACCAGTGGGCAGGAGTTCGCCCGCCGACAACTGCATCGATTGGCGTACTACGACGAATTGACCGGTCTTCCCAATCGCGCGCTCTGTCTCGACCGGCTGGAAACCGCGCTGAAGCGCTGTCACCGCGAAGGCACCGGGTTGGCCCTGCTATTCCTGGATCTGGACCGGTTCAAACATGTCAATGATGCGCTGGGTCACAACATCGGCGATAAGCTGTTGGAGTTTTCGGCCAATCTCATCCGCCAATGCGTACGCGAAAGCGATACGGTGTCACGGCTTGGTGGGGATGAGTTTACGGTGATACTCAACGATTTGGAGCGGCATGAAGAGGCTGCGCTGGTTGCGGAGAAGATCCTGAATGCCTTCAGAATCACACCCTTTCATTACACGGGGGGTGAGTTGGTGGTAGCTGCAAGCATCGGTATCGGCCTGTATCCCCGCGACGCCGACAACGTAGACAACCTCCTTCGTTGCGCGGATATCGCCATGTACCGGGCCAAGGACACCGGGCGCAACGACTATCAGTTCTATGCCGACGAAATGAGTGCCCGCTTCGAAACCCGGCTGGCAATGGAAACCGATCTGCGCCGCGCCGAGGAGAACCGGGAACTGCGCATGGTCTATCAGCCCTGTATCGATCTGGAAACCGGCCGCATCATGGGTGCCGAAGCGCTGATGCGTTGGCGCTCGCCCCGCTGGGGAGAGGTGGATCCGGCTGTCTTCATACCCCTCGCGGAAGAGACCGGCCTGATCACGCCGCTGGCGCAATGGGGCCTGAGTGCTGTCTCCACCCAGGCGGCAAGCTGGTCGGCTCTGGGAATCCGCTTGTCGATCAACCTGTCCGGCCTGAAACTGAAGCAATTGTTGGAAGGTGACCTGTTCGCTCGGATAATAAGCCAATGGAGCGGCAGCATGTGTCCGATCGAACTGGAGCTGACCGAAACGGTGCTGATGGAATATCGGGAACGACTCGATGAAGGGTTGAACAACGCCAAACAACTCGGCATAACGATAGCTGTGGATGACTTTGGCACCGGCTACTCTTCGCTGAGTTACCTCAAGCAATTCCCCATCGACTGTCTGAAGATCGATTCGTCGTTTGTGCGTGATGTCGAGCAGGATCCCAACGATGCCGCCATTGCCGCGACCATTATCGCCATGGCCCGAACCCTGGATCTGAGAGTGGTCGCTGAAGGGGTGGAAACCGATGGGCAGCACCGTTTTCTCAAAGAACAGGGCTGTGACGAAGCGCAGGGTTTTCTGTTCAGCCCCCCGCTCGAAGTAGAGGAATTTGAGCGGTTCTTTTCCGCACGACACCAACAGAGCTCCTGAACCACCCTCCGGGATGATCACGACAACCTTTTCGCGACGAGTTGACCCATGCCTGAACAAGACCCAGAAAACCCACTGCCCGCATCAGCTAACCCGGGCGACGGGAGCGGACGAGCGCCTTCACTGGTCGTCGCGCTGGGCGCGTCCGCCGGCGGTTTAGAAGCCTATGGGCGATTCTTCAAGGCTTTGCCAGCCGATGCCGATACCGCCATGGTGCTCGTCCAGCATCTGGATCCCAACCATCAAAGTCTGCTGGGTGAGTTGATCCAGCGCCTGACCAGTTTGCCCGTCAGCGAAATCAAGCAGGGTGAACCGGTACTCTCCGGACACATCTACGTCATTCCGCCCAACCGCCTGCTCGAAGTGCGTCAGCGCTGTTTCCAACTGTTCGAGTTGAAGCCAATACGGGGATTGCGTTTCCCCATCGACCAGTTTTTCCGCTCCTGTGCGCAGGAGTACGGAGACCGTGCAGTGGCGGTGGTACTCTCGGGTACCGGTACCGACGGTACCCTGGGGGTGCGTGCGGTGAAGGAAAACGGAGGGATGGTACTGATCCAGGATCCCGCCTCCGCCGCCTATGATGGCATGCCAACGAGTGCCCAGGGTTCGGTGGTCTGCGATTTCGTGGTGACTCCCGAGGCCATGCCGGGCCTGATTCGCCGCTATGCCGAAAAGCTGGCCACCTGCGACAAAAGCGAACCTGCCACAGAAGCGCTGCTGGGGCTGGAAGGGATACTGAAACTGGTGCATGCCTATAGTGGCCATGACTTCACCGGTTACAAGAGCGGCACCCTGATTCGGCGTGTCGAACGGCGCATACTGGTCAATCACTGCACTTCGATCGAGCAATACACCGCCTTGCTGCAAAAGGACAGTCAGGAGCTGAAGACGCTGTTATCCGAGTTGCTCATTCAGGTCACCAGCTTCTTCCGCGATCCGGACGCCTTCAGGTTACTGGACGATGAGGTGATCCCGCTGATCCTGAAGGATCGACATGCCAATGCTGTGGTGCGCATCTGGGTGCCGGGCTGCGCCACCGGAGAAGAGGCCTACAGTCTCGCCCTGTTGATACGCCGCCACCTGGACCGGACGAACACCAGCTTGCCGGTGCAGATCTTTGCCACCGACATCAATCGTGAAGCCATAGAGTTCGGCCGGACCGGTCTTTACCCCGACAACATCAGCAGCGAGATCCCTGTCGACTTGCTGCACCGATATTTCGATCGGGAAGAGAATCGCTGGCGCATCAAAAAGAGTGTACGGGAAATGCTGGTCTTCGCCGAACACAGCGTTGTCAAGAATCCGCCGTTTTCCCAGCTCGACCTGATCTCCTGCCGCAATATGCTCATCTATCTGCAACCGGAACTGCAGCACCAGGTGTTGTCCTCATTCCATTATGCGCTCAATCCTTTTGGGTGGCTGTTCCTGGGCAGTTCCGAGTCGTTGGGCGACATGGCGGCCGGCTTCAGTGTATATGCAGCGAAGTGGCGCATATTTCACTACCGAGCCACTCCTTACCCGGTCAGAACGGGGGTTTCGCTGACACGCCCGGTCGTCCCCCAGCGCAGCATGCGGGACACTGCCGTTGTGGGTCTCAAAGAGAGCATCCGTGATCTGACACAGAAACTGCTGCTGGAACGATGTGCCTCGGTTGCGGTGACCGTCGATTCCCTGTTCGACATCCTGTACGTGCAGGGGCGGACCGGCCGTTTTCTGGAGACGACATCCGGTGAAGGAAGCCTCAACCTGGTCAAACTGGCCAGACCGGGTCTCATACCTACCCTCGGCCACCTGCTGCGCAAGGTCAAGACCAGTGGTGAAGCGGCGCAATACCCGGGCGTTCGCGTGGAGAGTGGAGAAGGTGAATTCCTGGTAGGTGTTCATGTGTTACCCCTGACGGAACCTCCATCGCTCAAAGGCCTGATGTGTGTCATTCTCGAAGATCGCGGTCCGGTACTGAGCGATCAGATGGTGTTGAACAGCATCGGCACGGACGGCGAACGCAACCACGAACTCGAAAAAGCCCTGGAGGAGAATCGCCAGCACCTGAGAAACACCGTCGAGCAACTGGAAACAGCCAATGAAGAGTTGACCGCCACCAACGAGGAGTTGCAATCCTCGAACGAAGAGCTGCAGAGTACCAACGAGGAGCTGGAAACATCGCAGGAAGAGCTGCGCTCGGTCAATCAGGAGCTGACCACGGTGAATGCCGAACTGCAGGCCAAGATCAAGGAGCTGGCGCTCTCCAACGATGACCTGTCCAATCTGATCTCCTGTACCGATCTGGCCATCCTGTTTCTCGACACAGAGCTGTGTATCCAACGCTTCACCCCCATGGCAAGCGAGTACTTTCACATCAGCGATGGCCATCTCGGACGACCGCTCAAGCATGTCGCCGGCGACTTTGACGGCAACATCCTGGCGCAACAGGCGGATCTGCTGCTCGACACCGTGGAGCCAATCGAACAGGAGATTCAGAACCGCAATGGTCGCTGGTTTCTGTTGCGCCTGCGTCCCTACCGCACCCTGCAGCATGCCATCGCCGGTGTGGTCCTGACCCTGCTTGACATCCATGAACAGAAACAGGGCGATCGCCTCAAGCTCCTCACACAGGCGCTGGAACAGACGCCGGCCAGCGTGATCATCACCAACCGCGACGGCATCATCGATTATGTCAATCCGCACTTTGTCGAGGCGACCGGATACAGCGTGGCCGAAGCGATTGGCAACAACCCGAGAATACTGGCCTCCGGAGAGCATGACAGCGCTTTTTATAAGCAACTGTGGGATGCGCTGGAGCAGGGCCAGACGTGGTCGGGGGAGTTCCGCAACCGGCGTAAGAACGGCGATCTGATATGGCAGGCGGCGAACATCTCACCGGTGCGCAACTCGGCAGGTGAGGTGACCCATTATGTCGGGATCCAAAGCGACATCACAAGCCGGCGCCAGATGGAAAACGATCTGCGCGTCAGCGAGGCACGCTATCGCTCGCTGATGGACTTCATGCCCAGCGCGGTGGCGGTCTATCAAGCCGTGGAGGAAGGCAGCGACTTCCTGTTCCTGGATATCAACACCAGTTGCGAACGGATCGAAAACGTGCAACGGAAGGATGTCATCGGGCGGCGGCTGCTCGAGTGCTTTCCCGGTGTGAAGGAGTTTGGGTTGTTGGAGGTGTTTCAACGGGTCTGGCGGACTGGCGTACCCGAAACGCACCCGCCCGCGTTGTATCGGGATCAGCGCATTCTCGGCTGGCGTAAAAACAAGGTCTTCAGGCTACCGACCGGCGACATCATTACCATCTACGAGGATGCAGAAGAGTAAGCACGCGGAACTCAATCCTCACGGGCAGGTGTGTCGTGGACAGGGAGTGACCCTGAACCCGCTCCCCTTTGCCCTCCTCCACTCCCTGGCAGTTCATCCCGGATCAGCTAAAATTCGTGTGTCGAATTCAGACTCGAATCGACCCGGAAATCCACACCAGGCAACTCGGCGTCAGCAGGACGCAAACCACAGGAGGGATTCTCAATGTCATTTTCCACCCGTATCATCGGCCACCCCAGACCGGACAGTATCGATCAGGATGTACTGCTCCCACGGCGCCGCAGCTACACTCCGTCACCGGTCGACTGGCGTGATCAGATTCTCTATTTCCTGCTGGTCGACCGCTTCAGCGACGGCAATGAGGATACCCGGCCGCTGCTGAACCGTTCCCACCTGACCGCAGCCAGACCCGCCTCTCCGAGTGGCACGGCCTGGCGCTGGGACCGGTGGGCCGAATCCGGTGCGGAGCGCTGGCAGGGAGGCAACCTGCAGGGGCTGCAGCAGCGGCTCGACTATCTGCACCGGCTGGGCATCACCGCGATCTGGCTCAGTCCGGTGTTCAAACAGCGCGGCCACCTGAACAGCTATCACGGCTATGGTATTCAGGACTTTCTCGAGGTGGATCCCCATTTTGGCACCCGCGCGGATCTGGTGGCGCTGGTCCAGGCCGCGCACGAGCGCAACATCCGCATCATCCTGGACATCATCTTCAACCACTCCGGACCCAACTGGATCTATCCCGGATCGGTCTGGCAGCCGCCCTATCGCGGGTTTCCGCACAGCTACGAATTCGGTCACTGGCTGGATGCCAACGGTACACCCATCGACGCCATCAACGGCGAGGAGGATGGCGTTTGGCCGCGGGAGTTACAGTCCGCCGGGTGCTACACCCGGGCGGGAAGCGGCGACCTGGGGGCCGGTGACATCGAAGATCCGCAGGCCGAGCACAAGCGCACCGATTTCCTGGTACTGCGCGACTTCAACCTCGGCTCACCCGGTGTACTCGCCGACCTGGCCCAGTGCTACAAGTACTGGATCGCACTGACCGACTGCGACGGATTCCGCATCGACACACTCAAGCACGTCTCGCTGGAGGAGGCGCGCAACTTCTGCGGGGCGATCAAGGAGTTCGCCGCCAACATCGGCAAACAGGAGTTTCTGCTGATCGGAGAGATCGCCGGGGGGGACTACAATCAGAACCGCTACCTCGAAGCGCTGGAACGCAACCTCAACGCGGCGCTCGACATCGGCGAGATGCGGCTTTCGCTCAACCAGGTCGCCAAAGGGCTGCAGCATCCGGCGCACTTTTTCGACGGTTTCAAAACCGGCAGCACGCAAATGGGTTCGCACCGCCAGCTGGGCGAAAGACATGTCTCGATTTTGGACGACCACGACCACGTGTTCGGCGCCAAGCTGCGCTTCTCCAGTGAAGCCGCCACAGCGCAGCAGATCGCCGCAGCGACCGCGCTGCAGCTCTTCACGCTGGGCATCCCCTGCATCTACTACGGCAGTGAACAGGCGCTGGCCGGGCCGGAGGTGAGTGAGCGCAGCTGGCTGCCGGGATGGGGAAGCTCAGACCGATATCTGCGCGAAGCACTGTTCGGACCGCGTCATCCCCGACAGAGCGGGCGCGACGGCTTGCATCCGGGAGACGCCGGACTGGATCTGTCACTGCCCGGATTCGGCCCTTTCGGCAGCGCCGGATTTCACTGCTTCGACGAGAACCATCCGGTCTATCGGCGCATCGCCGCGATGACCGCGCTCAGAAGTGCCTATCCGGCGTTGCGCCAGGGACGCCAGTACCAGCGCCCGATCTCCTTCCTCGGCTACCCGTTCGGGCGCTACGGCAACGGCGAAGTGATCGCCTGGTCGCGTATTCTCGATGACGAGGAGATACTCTGTGTACTGAACCCGCACGCCACAGAGCTGCGCGGTGCCGACGTGCTGGTCGATGCGCAGCTCAATCCCCCCGGCAGCCGGATGACACTGCTCCTGAACAGTCTCGAGACGGCAACTCAGGCGCCCTCCTCCGGCGCACATCCGTGTGGATCGGAGCTGGCGGTGCAACGCGCCACCAACGGCATCGCCTTTGTGGAGATCCGCAATCTGGCCCCAGCCGAGCTACTGGTGTTGAGCAACCACGCCCAGGCATCCGACGGGGGACTGCGGGAGTAAGCGGCCCATCAGGGGGTGAATCCTTCAATTGCGATGATCCTGGAATGAGCTGAGCGCTGTCTCAGCTGCCGGAAAGGCTTGTACTCCTCGGAATGGTAGAAAGCCAGCAGCTGACCCATGCTCGGGAATTCGATCACCACCAGACGCTGGGGGCGCCAATCGCCCTCGAGCACCTCGGTGGCAGCCCCGCGCACCCGGTACTTGCCCTGATAACGGGCGGCAATATCGGGAATCACATCGAGATAGGTGCTCGCCTGATATCTCTCCATGTCGGATGGTGCAATATCTGCAATCAAATAAACCGGCACGCTCTCCCCTCCTTCCAGTTCACTGAGAATCTGCGCGATTCATCGAGAATAGTCGGAATGAACGCGTTCTTCCATTACTCCCGAAGTTATCTATAACCCGTCGCTTTGCCAAAACATATCGCCATCTCACTATCAAGCCCCTGCAAACCATTGCAAAGCCGTAATCCCTTCGGGAACGCTGTACCGTAATCCTGACTACTTCGCATTTTATCAGGAACCCTGCATTTGACGAGACGCTGACGAGTGCTGAACTGGCGGTTGCCGATGCGGGAGCTGATCCACCAAGCTGGCGGATGAATGCTGCGGGAGACTGGCAGGCTGGACAGAACACCAGAAACATCTTTCCTGAGGGAACGCCATCCAGAAATGCCGGACACCCGGTTGCACTACGCCGTCAGGAAGTTTCCGAGAGAACACTGGCGACCCTGTTTGGAAGGTACATTTGGCCGATAAATTATCTACCTCCGCTATTTTGGTTAGAAGTCTATCGGACTGCGTACCAGCACCCCGGGTTTATTGAGAACGTGGGTGTATATCATGGTGGTCGAGACGTCAGCATGCCCCAGCAGCTCCTGGACGGTACGGATATCGTATCCCGCTTCAAGCAAATGCGTCGCAAAGGAGTGCCGCAGCGAATGGCAGTTTACCTTCTTATGAATACAGGCCGCAGTAGCGGCTCGCTGCACCGCTTTCTGCAAACTGTTCTCATGTATGTGATAGCGCCGTGTTTTACCGCTACGCGGATCAACAGATAGTTTTCCACTCGGAAACAGATATTGCCAGATCCACTGATAACCCGCGTTGGGGTACTTTCTGTTCAACGCATCGGGGAGGTAAACCTTGCTGATTTTCTTCTCCCGGTCCTGGTTGAAAACCTGCTCGACTTCCGTCAGGTGTTCATTCAGAGGATCAATCAGCTTTTTTGGCAAAGGCACGACCCGATCCTTAGCGCCTTTTGCATTGCGTACCACTATTTGTGAGTAGCCAAAATCGATATCCTGAATCCGCAAGCGAACGCACTCCATCAATCGCAGGCCCGATCCATAGAGCAGGCTCGCCATGAGCAGTTGAATCCCCTCCATCTGTTCCAACAAGCGTGCAACTTCGTCACGGTTCAGCACCACCGGGAGTTTGCGCGGTCGCTTGGCACGTGCAAACTCCCCCAAATCCAGATCTCGACCCATGACCTGAGTGTAGAGAAAGACCAGGGCATTCAAAGCCTGGTTCTGAGTACTGACAGCCACCCCGCGTTGAACCGCAAGGTATTCGATATACGCTTTGATCTCATTGCCGCCTAAAGAAGTCGGATCACGTCTGTTATGGAACAAAATAAACCGGTAGATCCACTGCTCATACGCTTGTTCGGTGCGAATGGAATAAGCACGCCGGCGGATTTCCGCAACCAACTGGTAGAAAAGTTCGGAATACTGATGACGCACTTCGTCGAAGGCGGATTTGTTCCGCTGTTCCTTGGAAACTGGTACTTGCACGGAATCATCGGAGGAGTGATTTTCGGGAGTGGAGTTATGATTGTCAGCCCCGGTCTTGATGGGACTGTCCGGGAGAGGGTGATAATCCCGTGCTACTGTTGGGTGCTGCGCGGATAATGTGTGTTCCGAATATCGCCAGAATGCCCAGTCGAATGTGTTGCACCACGGGATCCTGGCGACCCTGCAGAGCAGGATCTGTATAGCGTGGAGAGCCTGCTTGAATTGCCACTCCTCCAGCGTTTTATTTCTTCCTAGCTGCCAGAGGTATTGGGTAAGGTCCTGTGGGGTGATCTGCTTCAGTGTTTTAGGCGAAAGTGCCTTGAGAAAATATTCGGCACGTCTCACGTACCACTTTTTTGTCTCCGGCTTGAGTGATATTTTATCCAGTTCTTTCAGATAGATATCCCATAAACTGGGACTTCCGCCGGACCGCGGTTGCTGTAATCTTTCCATGATATTGAGTTTCTCTATTCCTTGAGATAACCTCGCGGATAGTACTGGCTTATGCCGGAAAAGACAAGGAAATAGCCAGTCGCAGAAAATATGGGCTACACAGAATACGTCTATTGACTATTGGCCCGCTCGGGCTAAATAACTGTTGAACTCAACCGCTTCGCGGTAGCCTTTCCACCCCCACCCTCACTGGTAAATCCGGGTTTCCTCATCGCTTCGTAACGCACCACACTTCTCCTTACCCCATGAGGGTTTTTCAACACAGGAGAAGCAAGATGACACAGTTACGCGAAGCCATGATCGATGCGATGTTGCTGCGTGGGTTTTCACCGCGGACGCATCAGAGTTATCTCAGCGCGGTAGTGGGGCTCGTCCGCTATTATCATCGTCCTCCCGATCAGATCAGCGAACCGGAGATACAGCGTTACTTTCTGTATTTGGTCAAGGAACGCCAGCTATCACCGGCCAGTTGCCGGTTGATTCTGAATGGGTTGGTATTTCTCTACCGGCAGGTATTGGAACGACCGTTTTCCATTGCGCTGACACTGCCCAAGCGACCTCAGCGTATTCCCGAATTGCTGACCCGGGAAGAGGTCGCTGCAATACTCGCGGCCTGTACCCATCACAAGCGCCGTATGCTGCTCACGCTCTGTTATGGCTGCGGACTGCGGCTCAATGAGTTGGTGCATCTGCAGGTCAGTGACATCGATGGCGAACGCTGTCTGTTACGCATTGACCAGGGCAAGGGCCATAAAGACCGCCTGGTCGAGATGTCCGCGACGCTGCTGGTGCAACTGCGCGACTACTGGCGGGCCCTGCGGCCATTGCAGTGGTTGTTTCCGGGGCGTGACTCCGGCATGCCGCTGTGCGCCAACACCCCGCAAAAATACTACACCGAGGCCAAGCGCCAGGCCTGGTCGGAACGACAACAATCCCGGGTATTGCCGGTCACCTACTATCACCAGGTGATCACCCTGCCGCACCAACTCAACGGGTGGGTCGGGCTGCATCCGAAGAAAATCTACCAGCTGTTTTTCCGGGTGGTATGGGGAACGCTGAAGGCATTCGGTGAGGACCCGAAGCGGTTGGGAGGCCAACTGGGGGTGGTCGCGGTCCTGCACACCTGGGGACAACAGCTATGGCGCCACGTGCATCTGCACTGCCTGATTCCGGGTGGTGCGCTGGATCATGAGGGGCGGTGGCACGCAGCGCGCAGTACTTATCTGTTTCCGGACCGGGCGGTGGCACGTGTGGTGAGAGGCCGCATGGTCAGTGAACTGCGGCAGGCCTGGAAAAGGGGGGAGTTGTCGCGTATCACCCGTGCGGGAGAGGTGGACGAATTGCTCGATCGACTGATGAAAATCGATTGGGTGGTGTATACCAAGCCGTGGCTGCGCAACCCCGAAACGGTATTGGCGTACCTGTCCCGCTATACCCACCGCACGGCGATCAGCGACGCACGCATAGGCGAGCTGACGGATGGAGAAGTGGCGGTGGCCTACAAGGATTACCAGGACCGGGACCGGTGGAAGAAGATGACCCTGAAGGGAGAAGAGCTGATCCGGCGGTTTTTGCTGCATGTGTTGCCGAAAGGTCTGATGCGGATACGCCATTATGGTTTTCTGGCCAATCGCTGTCGGCGGGAAAAGTTGGCGCAGATCCGGGAAATCCTGGGAGGTGCGGGGGCGGAAAGCGTCGAAGAGCGCGGTGAGGCCGAAGCGCATTCCCCGCAGTGGCCCTGCCCGAAATGCCATCAAGGTCACCTTCGGCCAAGCCAGATGCTGGCACCGGTGCGACTCGATGGCGCCTGACCCGGCGCTGCGCGCGCTGAATTGAAGTAACCGCCAGGGACGGAACATTCGAGACAGGCTGAGCAGCCTGGGGTGGCATTTTGGCCTGAAGTTCCCAAAACGGATCATATAGACTAAATTACCGAAGGAGCAGCGCGAAAAAGGGATGAAAATCGTACAAACGAAGGCTTCACGAGCTGAGACCGAGCATAAAAAAGACTCGTACAGCAGAATGGAATCTTCGCCGAAGACCGCTTTCGCAATACAATCCCCTATATTAAGAAGTGTACTGGCTGAGCGCCGGAGAGCGGCTGAGTCCAACAAGCGTTTATACGCCATAAACGGCATGGCGTATAAACGCTAAGACGTTAGCCGCAAAAAACGCTCATCCGTAAATCAGGGAATACAAGAATATGGCAGATAGCTCAAACAAACAGCTTGAACAGGTTTTCCTGATTGAGGATGTTCTTCCAGGTGCCACTGGTTTTTTTGAGGAGGTGCCTCAAGGGCTAGAAGCAGCCATTGGTGATGCCGACATAGTTCTCGACACAAATGTATTACTTATCCCTTTTGGAGCTGGTGCCGCTAGCCTGACCGATATCGTTAAGGTCTATTCCGAAATCAAAGGCCGGGAAAGGCTCTACGTCCCAGCCCAGGTTGCAAGGGAGTTTGTTAAAAACCGCCCATCTAAACTTGCTCAGCTGTATCAAGGGATATCAGACAAAATAAGTAAGTTAACCATACCGGATAGCCTCTCTTATCCAATTCTTGAGTCTGTTGATCACTTCCAAGAACTCAACGAAAAAATATCAAAAATTGAAGAGCTGAAAGTTGAGCTAAAGGCGAGTGCCAAAATGGTGCGTAGCACTATCAAGAACTGGGGCTGGAATGATCCGGTAAGTCAAGCGTATCGCCCTATATTTACTAAAGATATTGTAATTTCCCCAGAAATTGACAGAGAAAAAACTCTAAAAGAAATGCTCAAAAGATATGAGCAAGCAATTCCACCGGGATACAAAGATGCCGCTAAACCAGATTCGGGAATCGGTGATTTCTTGATCTGGAAAACCATCCTTCACCTAGGAACAGAAAACAAACGCAGCGTAATTTTTGTTAGTGGAGACGAAAAGGCAGATTGGCTACATGGCGCAGAGGGAAATGGATTTCTCCCACGCTATGAGTTGCAAGCAGAGTTTCGGCGTATCAGCGAAGGTAAAGATCTCTACATTATTCCGTTGAGTCGATTACTCGAACTTCAAAAAGCGAAAGAAAGCTCAGTCAACGAGATTCGAAGTGAAGAAAAAAGAATACGGGATGCAACCTCTGTTCTAGCAGAATGCCCGGAATGTGGCAGCAATGACGAATACGAACTAGCAGAAGCAATAGGCTCGTCTGCGCTACCTGTTTGCACCACTTGCGGGGGGAAATTTCATCTGCACCGCACAAGAGATGGCATATCCGTTCACCGATTCAAGTCACCACCAATGAGGCCTAGTGAAAAAGAATTAGAAGTGGTCGAGTGTCCTTATTGTGAGGCTGAAAACTTGAAAGAGCTTGGGGTGAGTCCTAACTCAACTGGTTGGTGCGTATGTGACAATTGTACCAAAAGGTTCCCAATACACCGGAAGTCAGATGGAACAGTATTCGTTAACAAAACGAAAGACGGCTAATCGGGTAAGGGCTGGTGTCTCTCCAGCCCTCCCCACACCACCCATCATGCGGGTCCGCAATGGGCGGTTCGTTAACCGTAGTGAAGTGCAACCCACCGGTCTCTGAGCGAGACCAGTCCTTGTTGTTTCAACCAATCATTGGTCAACCCCCGTTGGATTCCCTCTGTACGGGCGCTGTGCCAATAACCCTTACTGGTCATGCCGCAACTGATGGCCAGCTTGACGGGTACGCCGAGCTTGATCAGGTTGCGGATCTTCGTTCGGGGCTTGCGCCATTGTTTCCAATAACACATGCGTATCCGTCGTCGAATCCAGTGATCCAGCTCCACCGTAAGGTTGTATTGGTTGGCAATTCCATAGTAGTTGATCCAACCGCGGAGATACTGACTGAGCTTGCGGATCTTCGTCTCCATTGAGACACCCCAACTACGACCGGTCAGCCGACGGACTTCGCGCTTAAACTTCTCAAGTGCTTTGTCATGCCAGCAAATCCGGTTTTGTTTGAAGCAGAATCCGAGAAACTTACAACGACTAACGGGCACCACCTGGCTCTTGTGGTCGTTCACCTTCAGCTTCAGGCGCTGTTCCACGTATCGGGTGATGCTCGCCATGACCCGTTCACCAGCACGCTGGGACTTCACCAAAATGATAAAGTCGTCGGCGTAGCGGGCGAACTGATGCCCTCGTCGCTCCAACTCCTTGTCCAGAAGATCCAGGACGACGTTGGACAACAGCGGTGAGAGTGGACCGCCCTGGGGTACGCCTTCACGGCTTTCCAGGTAGGTCCCCTTGTCGTCGATACCGGCTCGCAGAAAACGTCCGATCAGGCGAAGTGCTTGTGGCCCTCATAGTCCCTCTCCATCAGTAATCTCGAAAATTGATGGGACAGGAGATTAACGGAACTTCGCCAGATGAAAATAACGGCCTGGAATGGCCGGTTACTCTCATATTGAGTGCATATTTAGTCCCCCTCAAGCTCAAGAGAAAATCAGCAACGCTGTTTGGTCAATGATAAATGAAGCTTTCACAAAGCCCGTAACAAATGAAGATGAAAGCTCTGATTATGTTCCTACTCAAATTTTAGCCGAGCAATTTAAATCTAAGGGTTTTGATGGTGTTTGTTTTAAAAGCAGCATGGGGGCGGGTCACAATTTTATTCTGTTTAATCTCAATGATGCAGAGCTAATAAACTGTACTGTCATGGAAGCTAAATCAGTAACATACCAGTTTGGCGAGTGCGCTAATCGATACTATGTGCAAAAAGAACATAACCAGTAGCTCTACCGGATAAAATACTCGCTGCGCTCGCATTTTTCCGGTGAGCTAAGCGTTATGCGTAAAAAACACTCTTGCACGGATACCGTGAACGCATTAACATTGTCATATGATTGTTTCATTTGGAAACAGGGTAACTTCCGATTTATTTCACGGTATCTCCAATAGCCGGGTAAAGCGATTGCCTCCGCAAATCATAGAAACTGCGCTTTACAAGTTGGATGCACTTAATGCTGCAGAGTCATTAGATGATCTGAGATCACCGCCAGGAAACAGACTGGAGGCAATGAAAGGAGATTTCAAAGGATTCCATAGTATTCGTATCAACGCTCAATGGCGCATTATTTTTCGATGGCAAGAATCAAATGCTTTCGAAGTTCAAATCATAGATTACCATTAAACTGTCAATTGAAGGTGGCAATATGATTCCAAAAAACAGAATCGCAACTCATCCTGGGATTATCTTGCTTAAGGAGTTTCTTGAGCCTCTGGGGTTATCACAAAAAGCTGTTGCATCCCATATTGGTATTCCCGTGCAAAGAATCAATGAGATTGTTCGTGGAAAAAGGGGCGTGTCTCCAGATACCGCATGGCTATTATCCGAGGCGTTTAATACGTCGCCCGAGTTTTGGCTTAACCTTCAAGCAACTCATGATTTATCGCTTCACAAACCAGAGCATCATGTTAAGCCATTGGTGGAAATTCGCGCATAACGAATAAGGATAGATCGTGCGAGAGAAGCGAGCCACGATCTTATCCTGTTGTTGGACGAGCCCGGCAATTTTTGGTGATGCTTATTAAGAGGAAATAGATCCGGCTGCGGATGGGGCTGGAGAAGCTCTCGGCCTGTGCATTGATCCCTGAGTGACTTGCCTGCACTGGAAACGGTGGCATTTTTTACGTAACAAAGTGCTTTTTTACGCTTTCGCTCTTTTACATTCCGGTATTTTGGCCAAACGCAACCGTCGGTGACTGCTCACCGGTATGGCGCAGACGATGTGGTGGTTCCTGTTACCTCATACGTGAAGTGGTTCAATAAACATGTACACCCCAGTTAAGATACTTTGACTTAACTGAGGTAAGCAGATGAAAAGCAGAAAGAAATATTCGAAAGAGTTCAAGTTGGATGCGATCAGCCTGGTTCTCGAGCAGGAATACAGCAGAGCCGAAGCAGCAAGAAACCTGGGGATAAATGCCCACATGCTGGGTCGGTGGGTCAAGGAGCACCAGGCTGACGAAGGACAATCGTTTCGTGGTAATGGAAAGCTGACACTGGAGCAGGAAGAGATCAAGAAACTGAAAGCCCAGGTCAAGCGTCTTGAGATGGAGCGCGATATTTTAAAAAAAGCGACGGCATTCTTTGCAGCAGAAACGAAGTGAAATACTCGTTCATCACCCAACATAAGAATGCCTATCCAATCAGCCTGCAGTGCCAGTTTTTGGGTGTGAGCCGCAATGGCTATTACCAGTACACGAAGCGGCTGGAGAGCAGGCCTGATGATCCTGAGCATGAAGAGATGATTGAGTGGGTACAGGACATAGCGAAGAGCTCAAAATATACGTATGGCAGCCGGAGAATGAAGGAGGGGCTGAATGCATTGGGTTATCCGGTGAGCCGTAACAAAGCCAGGAAGCTGATGCGTGAAGCCAACGTAAAGGCCCGGCAGAGAAGGAAATATAAGGTAACGACGAACAGTAATCATCAGCAGCCGGTATTCGAGAATCTGCTTAACCGTGAGTTTGATGTTGCCGGGCCGGATCAGGTTTACGCGGCTGATGTGACCTATGTGTGGACGCAGGAGGGCTGGTTGTATCTGGCGGTGGTGATCGATCTTTGTTCACGCCGGGTGGTCGGCTGGAGCATGAGCTCACGGATGAAGGCAAGGCTGGTCTGTGATGCGTTGCAGATGGCGATCTGGAGACGTAGGCCAAAGGCAGGTTTGGTTCACCATTCGGATCGTGGATCTCAGTATGCGAGCAAGGCGTTCAGGCGGTTGATGAATGCGCATGGGATTCTTGGAAGCATGAGCAGAAAGGGAGATTGCTGGGATAATGCTGTGGTCGAAAGTTTCTTTGGCAGTTTGAAGCAGGAATGCGTGCAATGGAAAAACTACCAGACGCGATACGAGGCTCAGCAAGACATTCTGGAATACATCTCCATGTTCTATAACAGCAGACGTCTGCATTCATACCTGGGATACATGAGTCCCAATGATTATGAGCGGCAGTTGTTAGAGAGGAAAAAAGCGGCTTAACTGGGTGTCACAAAAATATTGACCACGTCACGGCGAAACCCCTTCGGCAGGACGTGCAGCATCAGCAGGCGCATGAGTTTCTCACCCTTTAATTTGCGCGTTCTCATTTTTTTGGTGCGGCTCTCTCGATATCTGAAGGTGACGTGCGTACCGTCATCCTGGAGGAGTTGCGAATCCAGGAGTACGCCACGGTACAGGTAACGGGAGAGGTACTGGATCGCCTTCTCCCCGGTTCCCACCGATTTGCAGTGAGCCACCCATTTAGCGGGGTTCTCCGGAATGCCGAACCCGTCCTGGCTCAGCTTTTTCAGGGAGATGGCCCGGAAGACCCGGGCGAGATTGAAGTGGTTGAAGAGGAACGCCCCCTTCACCTTGCGCCATTGCTCTGTTTTGGTATGCAGCACGCCACCGGGCACGACAAGATGCACATGGGGATGGTAGTCGATCCGCCGGGTGTGGGTATGCAACATGGCGGTGGCGGCAAGTTCTGCCGCCAGGTGGGTGTCATTGCGACCGAATTGTCGCAGGGTGTCGATGGCCGCCTCGAATAACCGCGTATACACCTGGCGTGGATGCGCCCGAGCGAGGTGGTGCAGCTGCCTGGGCAGCGTGAAGGTCAGCAGGAAGTACGGTACCGGAAGCAGCTTCAGGCACTGGCATTCACTTCATCGGGCATGACTATGCTGGTGGCACTGGGGGCAGGCCCGATGGCCGCAGGAGAGAGGGTGATGGCCCTACCAGTCGCATTGGGTGCAATGCAGCGAGAGGATGCCGTAGTGGGCAGCCCGGCGGCAGCCGAGCATGGCGTGCAGAGCCGACCACTGAGCGGGTGTTGTGACGGATCCATAGCGGGCCGTATAAGCCGGGTGGTGGTCGTGCAACAGGGTTTGCAGGTTCATGCTCAGGCTCCCCACTGGATGACGAAGTTGCCGACGAGGGCCTGGATGTGAGTCAGGGAGTTCTGCTGGGCGGGTTCGGTGATTTGGGTATAGCGCGCGGTGGTGACCGGAGAGGCATGCCCCATGGACTCTTGAATGGCGCGCAGATTCAATCCGGCCTCGACCAGGCAGGCGCCGTAGGCGTGGCGCAGACTGTGGGGAGAGACACGTTTCTGAATGCCGGCGTCGCGGGCGATGAGGCGGAAGGCCTGCTGTACTCCGCCGCGATGCATCGGGATGTCCGAGCGGGCGTAGAGATCGATGGTGGAGCGAGACTTGCCCTGTCGTCGCAGTGCGTTAAGATTTTGCGTGTAGAGGGTATCGAATTTACATTGCTGATCGGGAGTCATGGAAGATTCCTCATGGAAAAGGGCGCCTGGGATAGGTGCCGCCCATGAGGATTATCGGGATATTTTTATATGACGGGTCTTTGCCGCAAAGCGGCTTCGTTCAACAAGGTGCTCAACATCGTTCGCTATCGCTCACTCGGACACTCCGCTTCGCTGCGCGCCGGTTAGCACATCGTTATATGCCTCAATATTTGACATAGTACCAAATAATAGTACTATATTAGCATGAATCGGAAGCACCAGAGAACGCTAGTTCAGCTATACAAAAAGCCTACTAGCGGGAATATCCCATGGAAGGATATAGAGTCACTGTTTAGGGCTCTGGGTGCGGATGTCTCAGAAAGAGCAGGTTCCAGAGTAGCCGTCGTTTTATTCGGTGAAGTTCGTGTCTTTCATCGGCCGCACCCATCGTCCTACACGGATAAAGGCGCTATTGCCAGTATCCGAAAATGGCTAGAGTTATACGAGGTAAAGCCATGAATATGATGGAAGTCGACGGTTATAAAGCAAGAATTGAATATGATCCAGAATTGGATCAGTTCCGGGGTGAAATACTCGGCTTGAATGGTAGTGCTGACTTTTATGGTAAAAGTCCTGCCAGTCTTCGCAAGGAGTTCAAGAATTCACTAAAAGTATTTCTTGAGGTGTGCGAGGAAAAAGGCATTGATCCTAAAAAAGAGTATTCTGGTAAGTTTAACCTTAGGATCCCACCTGGTTTACATAGTCAAATCGCCGCTCGTGCTACTGCAGAGCATAAAAGTATAAATCAGTTCGTGTCTGAGATTCTTAAACGCTCAGTTAGTGAGTAAACAGCATAGATGTGTCGCGCGATAGCCGCGACATATCCATTTGTTGAACAAGCCCGTAGTGGGATTAGCGTATAAGGAAATAAATCGATAACAACTAGTGCGTTAAGATGTTGCGTGTAGAGGGTATCGATTTTACGTTGCTGATCGGGAGTCATGGAAGATTCCTCATGGAAAAGGGCGCCTGGGATAGGCGCCGCCCATGAGGATTATCGGGATATTTTCATATGACGGGTTTTTGCCGCAAAGCGGCTTCGTTCAACAAGAAAATCCAGGCGACCCAAAAACCGCTACGCGGGTTTTCGGTCGCCTGATTACTGGCGTTATGTGTCATGAAGAAATTATAGGGGACACATGGACACAAGTACTTGGCAAATCCATCAAATGTAGAACGAGGCGCAACGTATGTACCTATTGGATAGTTTTCCTGTAGGGAAAAACTTCTGTTGTTTCCCAGCATTGGCGTTTTTTGTCGCATCATTTTTATTTAGTGGAGCTGTAAGCTCAAAAGAGCAAAAAACACCACGAGATCAATTC
The DNA here is from genome assembly GCA_024235215.1 of Chromatiaceae bacterium. GTDB lineage: Bacteria > Pseudomonadota > Gammaproteobacteria > Chromatiales > Chromatiaceae > HKST-UBA178. The sequence continues at coordinate 357,197 of JACKMU010000005.1, forward strand.
AGTGGCCCGCTAAAAGTAACGTTCCTAGAAGATGGTCAGCATGTAGAGCTAAATGAAACTCTCATTTTTTATGATGCTAATGGCAAGGCTTGGACCGCTTGGCAAGGCATGACATCTGATGGTGCGACTATTCCAGGAGTAGGCTGGCCAATAGTAGGACCACCACTTCGAGGTCCTTACGTACGTGCAGCAGTAGTACACGACCAATATTGCTACTCAAGAACTGAGCCATCCGATGACGTGCATAAAATGTTTCGGGATGCGATGATTGTGGACAAAGTGCCATCTTGGAAAGTGACTTTCATGTATGGTGCTGTATTGTTGAAGGGTCCAAAATGGGACGAAACAACAGTTGAAAATGCTCGAAAATTGTTTAAACAAAATTATTATGATGGCGACAAAGGATTTAGGGAATGCTTAAAAAACGGAGATCGCAATTGTTCTAACAAACTGGCTCCAAATTACATGCCTCGTTTAGAAAATTACGCAACGCCTAGCAGTGCGTATGAAATATGCAAGAAAGCGCAGTGTAGTTGGACCGAACTGAAGCAATTCGAGGATCAGTGGATGTACAAACATTCTGGCGTCGAGGCGACGGAGCTGACCGAAGAAGAGGTCGAAATTTTGCTAAAACAAGCCAAGGAAGCTCCCGGCGACTTTAAAGAAATGGAAGAGCTTGTCGCAAGGAAACTCCAAGACTATCAGCACCCACATAACACATATGAGCCTCCTCCCGCTCAATAGGCAATAAAAAACCTGCTCTTTAAAAACACATGCACTCGGACAGCGAAAAGCGATCGGGTCAGAGGGGCCGCAGCCACCGTCTGCCCACAGAACCGTGCGTACGGGTCCGTACACGGCTCCTCACGCAAGTCTTATCCACTGTTGAACATCAAACCAATGCGGTAGCTGTTGGTCGGATCGGATGACCAGACCCATCTCTCCCATGAACCAGCCTGGCGAATACGCTTTATTAACCGCCCGGGTGTTCGACAAGGCCCAGCGGCCCTTGTGGGAGAACACTGCACTGGCCGCCTGGTCACGCGGTACGCCGCGTTTGACCAGTTTCCGAAAGAGATTTCTCCTGCTTTTCTGTTGGTCCACCTCACCTGGCTCTTGTCCCGGTTCACCACCCGTTTCATTCTCTTTTCGATGGTGCCGCTGACGTTCTTCATCACCCGTTCGGCCGCCTTCGGCGTCTTCACGAAGATGTTGCAGTCGTCAGCAAATCGGCAGAAGGCCAGGCCCCGCCGTGCCAGTTCCTGGTCCAGTTCATCCAGCACGATGTTGCTGAGCAACGGACTCAGGGGGCACCTTGTACGGCCCCTTCCGTGGAGGGGCTCACCAGCCCGTTGGCCAAGACGCCTCTGCGCAGAATCATCCCGATAAGACGCAGGATGCGCTTGTCGGGTATCGTTCGTCCCACACGGGCGATCAGCCGGTCGTGACCGATCCGATCAGAAAATTTCGACAGATCGATATCGACTACGTAGGGCTTGCCCCCAGTCACGATCTCACGCGCCGCTTCCACCGCCTGACGCTGGTTGCGCCTGGGGCGAAAACCGTAGCTGTTCTCGCTGAACAGCGGCTCGAAGATCGGTTCCAGTAACAGCTTGAGGGTGGCATGTACCACCCGGTCACGCACCGTCGGCACCCCTAACAGGCGAATGCCTTTGCCCCCAGGTTTGGGTATCTCTACCCGCCGCACCGGGGTCGGTTGATAAGTCCAGCTTTCCAGCTCCGCTTTTAGCTGACTCAGCTCTTCGTCCAACCGCCTCTCGAACTCGCTGATCTTTATCCCGTCGATGCCGGGTGATCCCTTGTTCTGTTTGACGCGCCGGAAACCCGCTGTCAGCCAGTGGGTCGTGCATAACTCCTCGGAGAGTCTTCGTTCGTCAGTCAATAGCTCTTTTCCGCTCACTTCACTCTCGTCTTTGCGTGGACATCTCCTCAATCCGCTCCTTCGATTCAGCCAGCACCCAGCTCTCCGGCTGCTCTCAGGTTCCCTTTCGGGCTGATCTCCTGTCCACAGTCTCTAGTCAGCTTCCAATCCCGCTTACGTGTTCCGCCCTTCACCTCCGCCTCCCTGGCGCTGGCTCGATGTTTTGCCCTCACCCATGTCACCACCGGATCAACGGTACCAGGCTTTACGATTACTACGGCTTCGTCTGCAGGCCCTCGTCCCATCACCGATCACGTCTCCGTCTGGCTTAGGGCTTAAGGTGTCGTAGTTACACCAACCCAGGATCAATGGCCCTTCACCGGGTAAGCTAGCCTCCTTTCATTGCCCACCTGCCTTCTCTACGTACCGCCGCTACAAGATCATCGGGCTTTGGTGGTTCACGGCACCTCGCCCGCGGCTGTCCGCCTGATCGAAGGTTCACTCTCGCTCAGGTGACAAATTTGACTCCGGCTTCTTTCAGATCCCTCATTGGCCCCACTACGGCACCGTCCTGGCGTTCCCCCTTCTTAGGGTGCGTAGCGGGGTTTTAGGGTGCGTAGCGGGGTTTCTTCGGGCACCCTTGCCTTCGCCTACAGGTTCCCTTCTCCCAAGGGCCCTCGCTGGACTCTCACCAGCTAGCCGGCTAGCATGCCGGTCACACACAAATTGCGCTGAGCTTCATTTGTCACGGACCGCTTTCCCCCCGCTCCCGGCAAACTGAAGTGGAGCGCGCTAGCCCGCCTTGCGTACACCATGCAGCATCACCACGAGTTCGGCTTCGCTGCGACTTAGTCCCAGATTCTCCACCAGCGCGGCGGCTGTCGCGCCTTTGTGCACCAGTTGAATCGCCTCACCGTAGGGGCGTTCATCCTGCTGCTGAATTTCCAACGACTCCTGACGCTGGTCGAGCTGGCGATTGTGATCTTCCAACTGGGTGATGCGCCGATCTACGCCGACTGCACCCGCACAGAGTGCGTTCAAGTCGCTGGCGACCCCATCCAGGCGTCTTTTCATCAGACTCATTTCACGCTGCTGCCGCTGAATTCTTTGCAACGCAACGATCAACACAGCTAGCAGCAGTCCGATTGTTGAAAACGCTATCCAAAGTGTCGGCATATTCACCCTTCCTCAGACATACTCATCGATAACAGGTCTCTTCCTCTCTCGGTCATCCTGTCGTCTGCGCCGCTCGCGACCCTCCGCGTCGGAGGGCACCACGTTTCTGTTGGACGATTGCGGTTCACGCCGCATCGGCCAAATAGGCTTGATCGGAGCGGGTTGTTTTATCTCGGCCATAGTGACCTCCTGGCTGCTATCAGCCTTGCCGTTTCCGGCACGGCTGCAACGCTTGGCCGCGCCCGAGCAGCGTCATAGCAGCCCGCTCAGAGGGCACCCACCTCATTCCACTCCTCTTCGGAGAGCAATCGGTTCAGGTCGACAACGATCAGCAGTTCCTGTTCACGTGTCGCAACACCCTGGATGTAACGGGAGCTCTCTTCGTTGCCGACGATCGGCGCCGCATCAATCTCCGACGCGCGCAGGTCGACCACTTCGGCGACACTGTCGACCAACATGCCAATCACTTGCTTGTCGGACTCGATGATAACCACCCGGGTGGCGTCATCGATCTCACCTGGAGGCAGACCGAAGCGACCGCGTGTATCCATCACCGTGACCACGTTGCCCCGCAGGTTGATGATACCAAGTACATAATCGGGCGCACCTGGCACCGGTGCGATCTCGGTAACCCGCAGCACCTCCTGCACCTGCATGACGTTGATGCCATAGGTCTCATCCTGCAGGCGAAAGGTGACCAGCTGAATTACCGGATCATTGGCCCTGCCTTCTGCAACTTTTGCCTTCATAACACTTCCTCGCTGAAATTGGATAATCTCCGTCAAATTTCGGACGCTACCTTTGACACAATTTGTCTCATGCATCTTTCGTGCCGAACATCTGCAGCAGCGCATCAACATTCAGCAGCAGGGTGAGCTCCTCGATCAGGATGCCGTAGGACCAGGGTCGAGCTGTGCCACCCGCGCGCCAACGCACCTGATCCGCGTGCACCCAGCGCGGACGCTGTAGGCAGTCACAGGGCAATCCCCACGCACCGCCGCCGATCAGCAACAGATAGCATGCCGCTGCTGTAACCGGGATGGACGGCAGTCTGATCAGCGTACTCAGATCGACCACACTGACCACCTCCGCATGATGCAGGTAGAGACCGCGCTGCCAGAGCGGCTGTCCCGGGATCACCCGTGCTGCACCGGTCCAACGGGCGATGCTTGCCAAGTCGGTCAACCGCACCGCCAAGTCGACGCCGGCAGCACGAAACGGCAGAATCTGAAATGATTCTGCGGCCCAGCCGGGTGGTTCGGCTGTCGGCGCAGCACTGAGATCGTCTCCGGCCCGGTATTCATCGCTATCGCCATTTCCAACCATGCTCACCTCGCCGTCGACGGAGATCACATGGTCAGAATCTGAAGGCTCGCGGTGCTCCGCAGCGCCTGCATCACATCGGGTGACAGCTGCTTGCGGGGCGAGCCGCACGGCGCGCCTGTCAACTGGGCCTGGCTGCTCAACGGATGGCCGCAGCAGATCGTTAAAATAGGCTTCCAGTACCCGATGCGGCTGCATCTATCCAGCCATTTTCAGCGCTGGCGTCGACGTCGGCTTCAGCAGCCGTTCGAGTAGCGCGGCATAAGCATTCGCTGCGCGCGCATGGGGATCGAACAGCGCCAGCGGCAGCCCCGCCTGACTCGCATCACGGAGCCGCGTATCGACCGGAATCACGCCCTCCCAGACCATACCGGGATAGTCACTGCGCAGCGTTTTCAGGCTGTCGTTGGAGGCGCGCGTGCGATGATCGAACATGGTCGGCACAATCAGGTAGGGTAAGGCTTCGTCGCGTGCACGCAGCACCATGCGCAGGGTATGCAGCATCCGCTCCAATCCACGCAGCGCCAGATGCTCGGTCTGCACCGGAATCAACAGCTGCTGGCAGGCTGCCAGCGCGTTGATCAGCAGCACCCCGAGCATGGGCGGACAGTCGATGATGACGTGATCGTAGCGGGTGGCCAGTGAATCCAGCGAATTTTTCAGCACCAGACCCAGCCCCTGCTGTTGCCCCGTACTCCGTTCAAGCGTGGCCAGTGCCACCGATGCCGGCATCAGATCCAGTCCATCCATCCCGGCAGGCAGCAACAGCGAAGCCGACGCAACCGGCTGCTTCCGCAACACCGCATCGAACAATGAAAAGGTGCCGCGCTCGACCTGATCCGGATCATACCCAAAGTAACTGGTAAGCGACCCATGGGGATCCATATCGATCAGCAAGGTGCGCAATCCCCAGCAAGAAAGCAGTCCGCCCAGGCTCACTGCGCTGGTGGTCTTACCCACACCGCCCTTCTGATTGGCCAGGGTCCAGATCTTCATCGTGGCGCTCCGGAAGCTCGCCCGATCCTGCCGACCTCCCGCTCGTAATCTCCTGCCATGATCACCAGCGCCACCCGTCGGTTAGCCTGGCGTCCCTCCTCGCTGTCATTCTCCTGAATCGGCTGATACTCGCCATAGCCGGTCGCGGCCATGCGCGGCGACTCCACCCCCAGCTTGGCGAGCACATGCACCACGCTCGCGGCGCGGGCAGCGGAGAGTTCCCAGTTGGAAGGGAAGCTGATGGTTTTGATCGGCACGTTGTCGGTGTGCCCTTCGACATTGATCTTGTTGGGCACCGAACGGACGATCGCGGCAATATCCTGCAGCGCCTTGAATGCACTGCGGGAGAGACTCGCACTGCCGCTCTTGAACAGCATTTCACTCTGCATCTCCACTTCGATACCGCGCTCGGTGCGAGTCACCTTGACCAACTCCTGATCGATGAATGGCTCCAGCGCCAGATTCAGATTGGCCTGTATCCGATACAGCGCAGCAGTATCGTTCTGGTCCGGCAACCGTTCCACCGGCGTCACCTCGACGGGTGCCAGGTCGGCGAACTCACCCGGCTGTGGAATCAGTGTACGTACCGCTTCCCCGACCACGACTGGGTTCGGGCTCTGGACCGGCGCATCGAAGGCGTTGGTCAGGGTATCCGCGAGCACCCGGTACTTGCCTTCATTCACCGATGAGATCGAATACATCACCACAAAAAAGGCGAACAGCAGGGTAATGAAATCCGCATAGGAGACGAGCCAGCGTTCGGTATTGCTCTGCTCTTCCCGCTTTCTTCTCCTCATCAGTTGAGATACCCCTGCAAACGTGACTCGATGTTGCGTGGATTCTCTCCCTCCGCAATCGCCACGATCCCCTCGATCACCATCTCCTGATATTGCGACTTGCGCAGTGCCAGGGTCTTCATCTTGTTGCCGAACGGAAGAAGGAACAGATTGGCGACTCCCACCCCGTAGATAGTGGCGACGAACGCGGTGGCAATGCCTGCGCCAAGCCGTCCCGGATCGGCGAGGTTCTGCATCACATGGATCAAGCCCATCACCGCGCCGATGATGCCGATGGTCGGCGCATAACCACCCATCGACTCGAACACCTTCGCTGCCATCAGATCCTGCTGCTCCCGATTGTCGACCTCGACCTCCAGGATACGCCGGATCACCTCCGGTTCACTGCCGTCGACCAACAACTGCATCCCCTTGCGGATAAACAGATCGGGCTCCTTTTCCGAGACCGCCTCCAACCCCAGCAACCCCTCCTTGCGTGCCACACTGCTCCAGCTGACCAGCTTCTTGATGGTCGACGCCAGCTCCTGACGCGGTGGATGGAAGACACCGCCAGCCAGTCGCAGCGCATGCAGAAAAATTGCCCCCGGCGACTGCAGCATGATGGCGCCTAGCGTGCCACCAAAGACGATGATCAATGCCGGCCCGTTCAGCAGTGCGCTGACTTGCCCTCCCTCCAGCAGATTGCCACCGATGATGGCCACCAAAGCCATCAGAATACCGGTGATACTGAGCAGATCCATCTCAACTCACCCTGTTTGAACTGCAAGCGCTGATTCCGCTTTCCTGCCCCTGTCCCAGGCATCTGCCGCGTGCACCAGTCGCGTAACCGGGATGCACACGGCCGAGCTGCTGGTCACTCGGCTTTCCGGGCCAGGCCAGCTTGACGGGATTTGCAGGGAGATCTGTCTCTGGAGGTAAGCCATTGCAACCTTCTGCCACGAAACAGAGCGCAGCTAAACGACTTTGACCAGCAGCGGACCCATCTCCTGCAGCGGTACCACCCGATCCGACAGACCCGCCTTCTCCACCGCCTGTGGCATGCCGTAGACGATGCAGCTCTCCTCATCCTGAGACCAGATGGTGGAACCGCTCTGCTTCAGTTGCATCGCCGCCTGCTTGCCATCGGAGCCCATACCGGTCAGGATCACCCCGAGAACCGCACCGGGATAGACCGATCCCGCCGACCCCATGGTGATATCCACGCAGGGACGGTAGGTCTGCCCCGGCAACCCCTGGGTAACCTTGAGCGTTACTTTTCCACCCCGCTGCTGCAGCGTCATCTGTTTGCCGCCGGGTGCCAGAAAGACGTGTCCCGGCTGTAGCTCGTCACCCTCCTGCGCCTCCTTGACCGCAACTCTGCACTGGCTATGCAGACGCGCTGCGAAGGTCGGCGTGAAACTCTCCGGCATGTGCACCACCACCAGAACCGGCAGCGGGAAGGTAGCCGGCAGCGCTGAGAGCAGCTGCTGTACCGCCACCGGGCCACCGGTCGAGGCACCGATCACCACCAGCTTGTAGTGCCCGCGACGCTCCTGCTCAGCCATTGGCTGCAGACGCACGCGCGGCTTCGGGTCACCCTGCCGCTGATGTTTCCTTCCCAATGCGAGCACACGCCTAGGCAGATTGCGCGCCACGAAATCGGATGGATGCTGGCCGTTGGGGTGTTTTGGCAGGAAGTCGACGGCACCTGCTTCCAGCGCGTTAAGGGTGGCTGTGGCGCCCTCCTGGGTATAGGCGGAGAGCATGATCACCGGCACCGGGGTTTCCGCCATGATCTTTTTTAGCGCGCTGATACCATCCAGCACCGGCATTTCGACATCCATGGTGATCACATCCGGTTTCAACTTACGTGCCGCTGCTACCGCCTGCAGCCCGTCACTGGCACTGCCCACCACTTCGATCGCCGGTTCGGAGAGCAGAATGTCGCAGATCCGCCGCTGAAAGAAGGTGGAGTCATCGACCACCAGTACCCGAACCTTGTTGCTCACTCTACTCTTCCTGTCTGTCCGGGCCCGATTTCCACGTTGAACCTGCGTCCGACCGAATCAATAGCGTCTGGCATATTTCCTCATCAGTCCCGGAAGATCCAGAATAAGCGCGATCTTGCCATTGCCGGTAATGGTGGCCCCCGCCATCCCTTCCAGCCCCTGTAGCAGGCTACCCAGCGGTTTGATCACCACCTCTTCCTGGCCGATCAGACTGTCCACCACAAGACAGACCTGCTTGCCGCCGACGTTCACCACCACCACCTGTCCGTGATGCTGCGCATCCGCAGCGTAGGCTCCCTTGAGCAGCCAATGGCGCATGTAAAAGAGCGGCAGCGCCCGATCGCGCACCATGATCGTCAGCTGGCCATCGACCACATTGGTGCGCTTCATATCCAGGCTGAAGATCTCCACCACGCTGGAGAGCGGCAGTGCGAACGACTGGCTACCCAGCACCACCATCAGCGTCGGCAGAATGGCAAGCGTCAGGGGCAGCTTGATCACGATGCGGCTGCCGCGACCCAACTCCGAATCGATATCCACCGATCCATTCATCTGGGTGATGCGTGTCTTCACCACATCCATACCGACGCCGCGTCCCGACACGTCGGAGATTTCGCTCTTGGTGGAAAAACCGGGCTGGAATATCAGGTTATAACAATCCTTCTCATCCAGACGCGCGGCCATCTCCTGATCCATCAATCCCTTCTCCACCGCCTTGCGCCGCAGCACCTCGGCGTCCATCCCCCTGCCATCGTCGCTGATGGAGAGCAGGATATGATCGCCTTCCTGCGCTGCGGCGAGCACTACGGTGCCCTGACGTGGCTTGCCCAGCTTTTCCCGCTCCTCCGGTGTCTCGATGCCATGGTCGACCGCGTTGCGTACCAGATGCACCATCGGATCAGCCAGCGCTTCAACCAGGTTCTTATCCAGATCGGTCTCTTCACCGAGCATCTCCAGATTGATCTCCTTATTCAGACTGCGCGCCAGGTCACGAACCACCCGTGGGAAGCGACCGAACACCTTCTTGATCGGCTGCATGCGGGTCTTCATCACAGAGTTCTGCAGATCAGCAGTCACCACATCCAGATTAGCGACCGCGTTGGCAACCTCCTCATCACCCAGCCGCGACTTCAGCATCGCCAGCCGGTTGCGCACCAACACCAGCTCACCCACCATGTTCATGATGTCATCGAGTCGGGCAGTGTCGACCCGAACCGTCGTCTCCGCTACCGGAGAGGCACCCTTTGCCGGGCTCTTCGATCCGGCCTGTGCCCTGCCGCCGGAGAGCTCTTCGGCTGTCGCTTCGGGTGCGGGTTGCGCGACCGGCGCAGCACGCCGTTGGGTTGCCGTTTGAGTGGGTACAGCGGCATCGGGTGCTTTTTTGGCAGCGGTTTGCGCCGGTTTTGGCTGCGGTTTTTCCGACGCGGCGAGCGTGCCGGCGACGGCGCCGTGTTTTCCGGCACCATGCAACTGATCCAACAGCGCCTCGAACTCCGCTTCGGTGATATCGTCCGATGCGGTGCTGGCTACAGCTGCCGCCGGTTTCTGCAGCGGATTTCCGCCATGCCTCCCTTTGCCGTGCAGCTGATCCAGCAGCGCGTCGAACTCCGCTTCGGTGATATTCTCGGATGAGCTGGCAGCATCGCCCGCTGCCGCCGGCACTTCGGCTTCCATCACCGGCATCTCTTCCGCCACCATCGTCTCCATCTCCGGTTCCGCGACACACTCGGTTACAGCCTCTTCCGGTCGCTCCGCCTCCTGGCCGCCAGGCACAGCGAGGCGGTTCAAGGTCGCGATCAAACCGGGATCGGCGTGCTCCGGCATCACCCCCGTGCGTACCCGTTCAAACATGCCGTTGACCACGTCCAGCACCGTGAGCATCACATCCATCAGCTCGGATTCGACCTGGCGCTGTCCCTGGCGCAGCACATTGAAGACATCCTCGGCACGGTGGCACACCTCGACCAGGGGCTCGATGGCAAGAAACCCGGCGCCTCCCTTGATGGTATGGAAACCACGAAAAACCGCGTTCAGCAGTTCATAGTCATCCGGTCTCTGTTCCAGCTCAAGCAGCTGTTCATTCAGATGCTCAAGTATCTCTCCGGCTTCAACCAGAAAATCCTTAAGAATCTCGTCTTCCATATCAATGGCCATAGTTCGCCACCCGCAACCCGATTAAGCATCAATTGCCCGGACCTGTTCCGGGCAACACTCTATGAAACTCACCTCAGCATCGTGCCGCACAACACCGTCTGGATGGACTAAAAGCCCAGACTCGACAGCAGATCATCCACTTCGTCCTGACCGCTCACCTGATCCCGCTGGTCGAGCCCGGGGACTGCGGGACCCTCCAGCACGGTGCCCGGCTTGACAACCCGCTGTTTGTTCACGTCACCGGAGAGGCTGACCAGCCGCACCAACTTATCCTCAACATCCCTGATCAACGTGATCACCTGGCGGATGATCTGTCCGGTCAGATCCTGGTAATCCTGTGCCATCAACACCTCGGAGAGCTTGCCGTGAAGTTTTCCGGAGTAGTCACCAGTGGTGCGCAGGAAATCGGTCAGCTGACGGACAAGCACACGGAACTCCTCGACCGACAGTTCCCGCTGCTGAAACCGCTGCCAGTCGTTCGCCAGCACTCTGGCTTCGCTACCCAGCTCCTCCGCGAGCGGGAGACCGGCTTCCACCGCGCCAAGACTGGTGTGCGCGGCGTTCTCGGTCATCTGGATCACATAGTTGAGGCGTTCGCTGGCATCCGGCATTTCGTGCGCCGCAAGTTCGGTTATTCTGGTGTCGAGCAGAAAACCGTTGATGGCATTGTGCAGCTCCCTGGTCAGCCGACCCACCTCCCGAAACAGGTTGTTCTCATTGAAACCTGCCAGCAGATCGATGGTTTGCTCTGCCTCTTGGGCGCTGCCGCTCTCCAGCTGATCGACCAACTGTTTCGCCAAAGCCAGGCGATTATTGTTCTCTTCCAAACGGACCATCGGCAATCCCCGTCAAGTCACGCCTGGACGCGCTCGAATATCTTGCTGATCTTCTCTTCCAGCGTGGTGGCGGTAAACGGCTTCACCACGTAACCGTTGACGCCCGCCTGTGCTGCCTCGATGATCTGTTCACGTTTCGATTCCGCAGTGACCAGCAGTACCGGAAGTTTGGAGAGACGGGGATCAGCGCGCACCGCCTTGAGCAGATCGATGCCGGTCATGCCCGGCATATTCCAGTCGGTAATGAGAAAATCGAAATTTCCCGACTGAAGCATCGGCAGCCCGGTATTACCGTCATCCGCCTCCTGGGTATTGGTAAAACCCAAATCCCGCAGCAGATTCTTGATAATTCTTCTCATCGTGGAAAAGTCATCCACCACGAGAATCTTCATGTTCTTGTCCAAACGAACCTCCAGAAACGACGCCAATTCACAGTTTCAAAAATTTTTTCAGTAGCTTTCCACATCGGAGAGCCAATCCGAGAGTCGCGAGCGCAGACGCAGCGTAGCCTGGCTGTGAATCTGACAGACCCTGGATTCACTGACTCCCAGTACCTGACCTATCTCTCTCAGGTTCAGCTCCTCATCATAGTAGAGCGCGATCACCATCCGTTCCCGTTCCGGTAGCCCGGCGATCGCTTCTGCCAGCGCCCGTTTGAATGCATCGCGCTGCATCCCTTCGAACGGACCGCTGATCGTTCCATCCGTGCGCTCCTGGGGAAGTTCCCCCACCGCCTGGAGCTCCTCCAGGCTGAAGATGCGACAACCGGACGCATCCTTGAGAATCTTGTGGTACTCCGGCAGCGACATACCCAGCACCTCGGCAACCTCTACATCCCGCGCGTCCCTGCCCTGTTCGTTCTCGATTTCGCGCATTGCGCTGGCCACCATACGCGCCTTGCGGTGCACCGAACGTGGCGTCCAGTCGCTGCGTCGGATCTCGTCCAGCATCGCACCGCGGATACGGATGCCGGAGTAAGTCTCGAAACTGGCGCCCTGACTCGGATCGTAGTTCCGGCTCGCCTCCAGCAGCCCGATCATGCCGGCCTGAATCAGATCATCCGCCTGAACATTCGGCGGCAGACGATTCATCAGGTGGTAGGCGATCCGCTTCACCAGTGGCGCATGTTTCGTCACCAAAGCGTCTGCGTCTGACTCCTGCTCCTGTACCGCGGCGTAGGTCGCTAGTCCGTTCACCTCAAACCTCCACTCTCACTAGAGTATTGAATTAGACGTTCCACGAAGAACTGCAGGTGTCCACTGACGCCATCAGGTACGGGCCAGTTATCGGCCTTCTTCGCAATATTCTTGAATGTTTGTGCCGATCTGCTGCGCGGGAAAGCCTCCACCACAGCACGCTGGGTACGCACCGCCTTGCGCAGATTCTCATCGTAGGGGATGCTTCCCATGAAGCTGAGCATGGTATCCAGATAGCGGTCGGTGACCCGGCAGATCTTGTTGTACAGGGTCCTGCCCTCCTGAGCGCTGCGTACCATGTTGGCGAGAATGTGGAAGCGGTCTATGCCGTATTCGCGATTCAGCAGTTTGATCAGCGCATAGGCGTCGGTGATCGATGCCGGTTCGTCGCAGACCACCACCACCACCTCCTGCGCGGCACGACTGAAGCTGACCACGATGTCGGAGATTCCGGCTGCGGTATCGACAATCAGCACATCCAGATCCGAGCCCACGTCACTGAAGGCGCGGATCAGGCCGGCATGCTCCGCTTTACTCAACTCCGCCATCTGCTGCACCCCGGAGGCGCCGGGTGCCACCTGAATACCCGCGGGACCGGTGATCAGCACCTCTTCCAGGCTGCACTCCCCGCGCACCACATGCGACAGGTCACGCTCCGGGTGCAGTCCCAGCACCACGTCGATATTGGCCAGGCCGAGGTCGGCGTCCAGCAGCATCACCTGCTTGCCCATCTCCGCCAGCGCTACGGCCAGATTGACCGAGATATTGGTCTTTCCGACGCCCCCCTTGCCGCCAGTCACCGCGATGACCCTGACCGGGTGGGATTTGATCATGCGTCTCAATCCAGTGGCCTGATCCATATTCACATCAACCATGAACATCGTTGGTCACTCCCCCCAAAGCGAGTGAGAGACAGGCATCACTCAATTCGTCCGTTCTCTCCTGTGCCAGCGTCACGGCACGATTGATCAGGGTGTGAGCGCGCGCCAGATGGATATCTTCCGGTACCTTCTGGCCATCGGTGAAGAAAGCGAGCGGGATTCCACTGTGCAGCGTGGCGGAAATGGCCCCACCGAGTGATGTCGCCTCATCCACCTTGGTCAGAATGCAGCCGCTGATCTCACTCGCACCAAAGGCACTGGCTGCCTGCACCAGCGCCGACTGCTGAGTGGTCGTGGAGAGAGTCAGATAACGTTTGACCATGCGGTTGCCCGAGTTGATCAGCGCAAGCTGCTCACTCAGGCGGACATCACGCTGGCTCATTCCGGCGGTGTCCACCAGCACCAGACGTTTGTCCGAGAGTGCATTGAGCGTCACCTTCAGCTCTTCCGGTGTGGCCGCGCTGCGAATGGTAACATCGAGAATTCTGGCGTAGGTGTTCAGCTGCTCCTGCGCACCGATGCGGTAGCTGTCTGTGGAGACCAGCGCCAGACCGCGATGGCCGTGGCGCAGTACATAGCGCGCCGCAAGTTTGGCGATGGTGGTGGTTTTTCCGACACCGGTGGGGCCCACCAGCGCGATCACCCCCCCTTCATCGATCATGTTGTCCTGCGCGATCGGCAGCTCGGCAGCGAGTTGGTGGAGCGCCTGGCGCCAGGCCTGATCCGGGTTGTCGAAATCCTGTACCCGCTCCACCATCCGCAGACAGATCTCCGGGCCGATATCCAGTGCCATCAACCGGCGCAGCAGTTCCCGTTTTACCGGTTGGCGCTGCCCCATCTCGTTCCAGGTCAGCTCCGACAGCTGATTCTCCATCATGCGCCGCAGCGCTTTCATCTCCCGGCGCATCTCCAACAGCGCCGGATCCTGGCTCCACTCCACCTGCACCGGCGCCAACCGCGGCCGGGATGACTGACTGCCGGTGGCTTGGTGCTGGTGCTGGGTTTCACTCCGGAGAGACGGTGCCGGCTGCTGCCGGGTCTGCTGTGACGGGGGGGATGTCGGCTGCAGTCGGAGGTCGCTGTGCACAGCGGGTGCCGGCACTTCTGCTGTCCCACTCAGCGGACGCAGTTCCGGCTCCATTCGCGGTTTGCTCTGCTGACCGGCAAACGCCGACTCATCGTAGTCCCGCGCTGCGACCAATTCGACGCCGCCATCCACCGACTTGTTCGATAAGATGACCGCGTCCGGTCCCAGGCTCTCCTTAACCTGTCTCAGCGCCTGGCGTATATCGTTCGCAAAAAAACGTTTTATCTTCATACCCTGCCTTTCCTGGATCACCGGTCAACCACCGCCTGGGCGGAGTGTGTGCTGACTGCTGCAGTGTCGGCAGGGCTCGGTCAGTCGGCGGGTCTGCCGACGTTCGCAACCACCTTGATCTTGCGATTGTCCGGAATCTCCTGGTAGGAGAGAACCCGCATGCCCGGCACGCTATGCCTGACGAAATTCGCCATCCAGGCCCTGATCGAAGCCGCCACCAGCAGAATGCTCTGCTGACTGGCCCGCTCCTGCTGGTGGTAAGTCTCCAGCAGCGCTTTCTGCAGCTGCTCCGCCAGTCCGGGCTCTAGTCCGACACCGCCCTCATTTGAGGGATGCAGGGTCTTTTGCAATATCCGTTCCAGATTTTGTTCCAGCACGATTACCGGAATTTCTTCTGTAGGACCAATAAGTTGCTGAACTATACCGCGGGAGAGTGCCACCCTGGCCTGGGAGGTCAGAACGCCGATGTCTTGACTCTGTCCGCCACTCTCCGCCAATGTTTCGGCGATTGAACGGATGTCGCGAATGGGCACGTTCTCCCGCAGCAGGTTCTTCAGGATCTTCAGGATCTGCCCCAGCGAGAGCTTGCCCGGTACCAGATCCTCGATCAGCTTGGGCGCGCTGCGGGCCAGTTGATCGAGCAGCTGCTGCACCTCTTCATGTCCGAGCAACTCGTGCGCATTCCTTTCGAGTATCTCCTTCAGGTGAGTCGCCAGCACGGTGCTCGCGTCGACCACCGTATATCCGAGCGTCTGTGCATAATCGCGCTGACCGTGGTCGATCCAGACCGACTCCAGCCCGAACGCCGGATCCTGGGTCTCGACCCCCTGGAGTTTTCCGAACACCTTGCCCGAATTGATCGCCAGATCACGATCCGGAAAGATCTCCGCCTCCCCCATCACCACGCCATGCAGCGATATCCGGTAGCTGGTTGGACTGAGATCCAGATTGTCCTGGATATGTACCGGTTGAATCAGGAAGCCGAGCTCCTTGGAGAGTTTCTTACGCACCCCTTTGATCCGTTTCATCAGCTCTCCCCCCTGATTCTTGTCTACCAGAGGGATCAGCTTATAGCCCACCTCAAGGCCGATAATGTCGACCGGCTGCACATCTTCCCAGGTCAGCTCGCGCTGCTCCGGCGGGGCTTCCGGCACCACCTGCGGTGGCGCCTCCTCCTCAGGCTTGCTGCGTTTGCCGCGATAGATCCACCAGGCACCGGCACCCGCCAGCCCGGCGAGCGAGAGGAACGCGAAATTGGGCATCCCCGGAATGACGCCCATCAGGCCAAGTACGCCGGCCGCCACCGCCAGCGATTTCGGTGTACTCAGCAGCTGGGACAGGATCTGCCCCCCCATGTCCTGGGTCGATGCAACCCGCGTGACGATGATCGCGGCCGAGGTCGAGAGCAGCAGCGAGGGGATCTGCGCCACCAACCCGTCACCGATGGTGAGCAGTGCGTAATAGCGCAGTGCGGTGGAGAAGTTGAGGTCGTGCTGAAACATGCCGATGGCCAGACCACCGACGATGTTGATCAGCAGAATCAGAATGCCAGCGACCGCGTCACCACGCACGAACTTGCTGGCACCATCCATAGAGCCGTAGAAGTCGGCTTCGACCGTGATCTCCTGACGGCGGGCTTTCGCCTCCTCCTGGCCGATGATACCGGCATTCAGATCTGCGTCTATCGCCATCTGCTTGCCGGGCATCGCATCCAGCGTGAACCTGGCGCTCACCTCGGAGACCCGGCCGGCACCCTTGGTGACCACGACAAAGTTGATGATCACCAGAATGGCGAACACCACCAGGCCGACCGCGTAGTTGCCACCGATCACAAAGGCACCAAAAGCCTCGATCACCTTGCCCGCAGCGTCGCCCCCTTCATGCCCTTCCAGCAGCACCACCCGGGTCGAAGCCACATTCAGTGCCAGACGCAGCAGTGTGGCCACCAACAGCAGGCTGGGAAAGACGCTGAACTCGAGCGGCTTCAATGTGTACACCACCACCAGCAACACCACCAGCGAGAGGGCGATGTTGAAGGTAAAGAAGATATCCAGTGCCAGCGCCGGCAACGGAATCACCACCATCGCCAGCATCATCACCAGGATCAGCGGAGCGCCCAGCCCCTCTGTTCCGATACTCTTGACGTTGTTTAATATCGCTGTTGCATCCATGGTTGCCGCTCGATGGTTGACTGATCTGTTAATTGACAGGGGGAGTCGTCACTCGCCTGGACGACCGCGACACTCACGTTCCGGGAGGCACCTGCAGCTCGTCGGGAACCCACAGATCCTGTGGGAAACCGGGTTTGCTGCCGTGACCCGTCTGATAGGCTTTCAGCTGGAACACGTAGGCCAGCAGTTTGGCCACTGCCAGATAGAGGCCTGCCGGAATGCAATCACCCAGTTCGGCGTGGGCATGGATGGCGCGTGCCAGCATGGGTGACTCGACTATCGGCACCTTGTGCTCC
Source organism: Chromatiaceae bacterium (assembly GCA_024235215.1). Taxonomy (GTDB): domain Bacteria; phylum Pseudomonadota; class Gammaproteobacteria; order Chromatiales; family Chromatiaceae; genus HKST-UBA178. The sequence goes on from JACKMU010000005.1 coordinate 374,211, forward strand.
CCCGCTATCCGGCGGATATTGGAGGCAACCAGATCGGTGCCCTTGGCCACCACCTTGGGCGCGCTCATGGTGCGCTGGTCGTAGCTCAACGCTACCGCATAGTGGGTCGGATTGGTGACGATCACATCGGCCTTGGGCACCTGCTCCATCATGCGCCGTTGCGCCATTTCGTATTGCAGGTTGCGGATCCGGCCTTTCACCTCGGGGCGACCCTCGGTATCCTTCATCTCGTCCCGCACCTCCTGCCGCGTCATCTTCAACTGGCGCTTGTGGTCCCACAGCTGGAACGGTACGTCGATGAGCGCGATCAGAATCAGGGTGCAGGAGATCAACACGAAAGAGCCGCCGACCAGTGTTCCCAGCTCCGACACCGCCGGTCCCAACTCCAGACGGCTGAGACCGATGAACTGATCCAGCAGCGTCCACAGCATGAGCGCGGTGGCACCGCCCACCAGCACGAACTTGGCCAGTGCTTTCACCAGCTCCATCAGCCCCTTTGCCGAGAAGAGCCGCTGCAAGCCGGTGATCGGGTTCAGTTTGCTCAATTTCGGTGCCAGCGCCTGGGCACTGAACGCAATGCCTCCCAGTACGACCGAACTGGCAATGGCGACTGCAAACATCGCCAGGAAGAAGGGTGCCAGCATCAACAGCGCGTCGGCGATTGCCTGCGACAGGCGTCGCAGCAGCGCGTTGGGATCGAACACGTCAATCCGTTCGATGGTGAATCCGCTCGCCATGAGTTCGGCCATACTGTGGCCGAAATGGTCGCTCATCAGCGTCAGCACCAGACCGCCGACCAACGTGATCGACATGGTGTTCAGCTCACGCGAGCGGGCGGTCTGCCCCTTCTTTCTGGACTCATCGAGCCGCTTCGCTGTGGGTTCCTCTGTCTTCTCCTGTCCGTCCTGATTATCCGCCATGATTCACCCCGCTATCCGCAGCAGACCCTTCACCTGGGTAAAGCCGGCTTCGAGCAGCAGCTCGAAGTTCTCCATCACATTGGGCAGACTGGCCCAGATCAGCGCAAAGCCGATGAGCATGGTGAGTGGAAAACCGACCGCGAAAATATTCAGCTGCGGCGCCGCCCGGGTCACCACCCCCATCCCCAGGTTGACCAGCAGCAGCGCAGCCATCACCGGCAGTGCCATCAGCAGACCGGCGCTGAACATCTGGTTGCCCCAGGAGACGACCTGCGAGAGCGTGTTGCGGCTGATGCCGTCACCGGCGACCGGAAAAGTGTAAAAACTCTCGTACAGCAGTTCGATCAGAATCAGGTGTCCGTCCAGCAGCAGAAAAAGCAGCGTCGCCAGGATCAGGTAGAACTGCGAGATCACTGGCACCTGGACACCGTTCTGCGGGTCCATCATCGACGCAAAACCCAACCCCATGCTGTAGGCAATCACCTGCCCGCCGAAGATCAGCCCGCTGAAGACCAGTTGCAGAATGAAACCCATCAGCAGCCCCACCGCCAGCTGCTGCAACAGCAACAGCAGCGCCTCGTGGCTGAACAACTGCACCGCGGGGGGTGGCGGCAGCAGCGGCAGAGTCACCCAGGTGAGCACCAGCACCAGGCCCAGCCGGTACAGCTTAGGCGTCTGCTGTGAGTTGAAAATGGGCGCGGTGGTGACCATCGCGGCGATGCGGATGAACGGCCAGATGAAACCGGCCAGCCAGAGGTTGAGTTGTGCCTCGCTGAATTGCATCACTAACCAATCAGCTCCGGGATACTCTCGATCAGATTCACTGTGAAGGTGATGATCACCCGCAGCATCCAAGGGCCGGCCAACATCAGGACCGCTCCCACGATCAACAGCTTCGGAATAAAACTGAGCGTCATCTCATTGATCTGGGTCGCCGCCTGAAACATCGCGACCAGCAATCCCACCAGCAGCGCCGGGATCAACACCACGCCGCCCAGCACCGTAGTCACCTCGAGTGCCCGCTGCCCAATGTCCAGTACCGAATCGGGAGTCATGATCGCGTCACACCAGGAAGCTGGAGGCCAGCGTACCGAACACCAGCGACCAACCGTCGATCAGTACGAACAGCATGATCTTGAACGGTAGCGAGATGATCAGCGGCGAGAGCATCATCATGCCCATCGACATCAGTACGCTGGCCACCACCAGATCGATGATCAGAAATGGGATGAAGATGAGAAAGCCGATCTGAAACCCGGTTTTCAGCTCGGAGGTGGCGAATGCCGGCAGCAGCATGGAGAAAGGGACCTCCGACTTGCTCTGCATCTGCTCGAAGCGACCAATGCGGGCAAACAGTTCGAGGTCGCTCTCGCGGGTCTGGGCGAGCATGAAATCACGCACCGGCAGCGCAGCGTTCTCCAGCGCCTGGTTGAGCTCCAACCGCTCTTCGAAGTAGGGCTTGACGCCCACCTGGTAGCACTCCTGAAACACGGGCATCATCACGAACGCGGTCAGAAACAGCGCCAGTCCGACCAGGATCTGGTTGGAGGGGGTGTTCTGTGTTCCCAGCGCCTGGCGCAGAATCGCCAGCACGATCACGATGCGGGTGAATGAGGTCATCAACAGCAGCGCCGCCGGCAGCAGGCTGAGCGCTGTCATGAAGAGCAGCACCTGGATGCTCAGGGTGTAAGTCTGCCCGCCATCCGCATTGGTCGTGGTGGTGATTGCATCCACGCCGGGCGCCGCCAGTGCGCACAGCGGCGCCAGCAGCAGGGGCAGCAGAAAGAGTCGTTGCAGGCGCCGCATCAGCGTTCACCCCCCAGCGCACGCTGCAGCTCACCTTCGAACCCCTCTCCGGTCACGGCCTGAGCGCGCCCCTCTCCCAGTACATGCAGCAAGCGTACCTGTCCCGGCGCAACCCCAACCAGCAGGCGGATGCCATCCACCTGCAGCAGCACCGCCCGCTCACGCGGTCCGAGCGATACCCCGCCCATCACATTCACCATCCCCTTGCCCAACAGTGCCTGCCTGCCGAAACGCCGAAAAAACCAGCTCAAAGCAAATATCAGCGCAACGATCGCCAGCAGCCCGAGCGCGGTTTCGGTCAGTGCGCCGGCGCCCAGCGGAGAAGCCGGAAAGAGCGCACTCTTCTCCTCCGCCACCTCAGCCAAGGCGTGCTCCGGCAACATCCCGGCCAGCACGGTCCAGAGATACCAGTCGCGCGAAGTCATCGCAGTCTCTTGATCCGGTCGGTCGGACTGATCACATCGGTCAGCCGGATACCGAACTTCTCGTTGACCACCACCACCTCACCCTGCGCGATCAGGGTGCCGTTGACCAGCACGTCCATCGGCTCACCGGCAAGACGGTCGAGCTCGACCACCGATCCCTGGTTCAGCTGCAGCAGATTGCGAATCGGAATGTGCGTGCGGCCGATCTCCATCGAGATGATGACCGGGACATCCAATATCGAATTCATACTCACTTCGCCATCCGGCTCGGAATCAGCATCGTTCTCCAGCTCTTGAAACTTGGCGGTTTTGGCTTTGGCCGACGGCTTTTTTGCCGGAACGACCTCTAACTCTTCCTGCTCCAGCGCATCCGCCCATTCGTCTGCCAATACGTCGTTTGCATCTTTATCTGTGGTGCTCATTGTCCTTTCCTGTCGTGTCGACAAACGCTCATTTGCGCGATTTCAGAATCACATCCTTGTTCTTTTTCGGCTGCTTCACGCCGAGCCAACGCTCCAGCTTGATCGCATAATTACCATCGAAAGCGCCGAGTTGACCTTTGAATACGGGAATCCCCTCCGCCATCACCTCGACCAGTTCCGGGATCTCGACCGGAATGATGTCTCCGGGGCAGAGCCTGGCCAGTTCACGCATGGTCAACTCGGTCTGGGTGAGGATGCTGTTGATCTCCACCTTGGCCGTCATCAGCTCCTCTTTCAGCGCCTGGGCCCAGCGTTCGTCCTTCTCCCCGCGGTCGCTCTGGACGCCGGCATCGAGCAGTTCGCGGATCGGTTCCACCATCGAGTAGGGGAGACAGACATGCATATCCCCACCGCCGGCTTCCAGTTCGATATGAAAAGTGGTGACCACCACCACCTCGGAAGGGCTGACAATATTGGCAAACTGGGGATTGACCTCAGAGCCGTTGTATTCGAACTCCAGTGCCAGAATCGGCCGCCACGCCTCCTGCATGTCGGCAAAGACCAGATTCAGCAGCAGGCGGATCACGCGCTGTTCGGTAGGCGTGAAATCCCTCCCCTCGATCTTGGTGTGGAAGCGCCCGCTGCCGCCGAAAAAGTTATCCACCACGCTGAACACCAGCTTGGGATCGAGTACACAGAGCCCCTTTCCGCGCAACGGCGGCAGACGGATGAGATTGAGGCTGGTGGGTACGAACAGGCTGTGTACGAACTCGGAGAACTTCACCATCTGCACCGCGGAGACGGCAATATCCGCAGAGCGCCGCAGCATATTGAACAGACTGGTCCGGTAGTAGCGGGCGAATCGCTCATTGATCATCTCCAGCGTCGGCAGACGCCCGCGGACGATGCGATCCTGGCTGGCGAAATCGTACGCCCTTGTCTCACCGTCGAACTCATCGCCCTCGGTCTCGACTTCACCGCTATCGACGCCGTGCAACAGCGCGTCGATTTCGTCCTGAGAAAGCAGATCAGAGCCGGACATCGCTATTGCATCACGAACTGGGTGAAGTAGACCGCCTCGAGTTCCCCTGAGCCACCCTGCTCCGTGATGAGCTGGTTCATCCGCTCCACCACCTCCGCCTGCAGCTTCTCTTTTCCTGCGCGCGAATTCAGCTCGACATCTTTGTGGGAACCGAACAGATCGAGCAGGTTGTGGCGAATCAACGGATCATTCTGCTGCACGAAATCGATCGCCGCCTGTCCCCGCGACATCACTTCGACACTCACCTGCAGCAGCTTGGCCTGACTCCCCTCCGACAGGTTCGCCACGAAGACCGGAGTCATCGAATGATAAATCGCGGGCAATGCCTGCTGACCCTCGGCTGACTTCGCCTCCACCGTCTCCTCGCCGCTGCCGCTGAGCAGAAACCAGGCCGCGCCGCCACCCCCGCCGAGCAGCAGCACCCCGAGAGCGATAAAGAGGATCAGCTTCTTCTTTGATCCCCCACCCTGCTCGATGCCAAGATCCAGATCCTCATCGGGTTTTTTCTTCGCCATGTCGTTTCCTGTATGAAAATGCCATAGCCTCCCCTCAAGCAATACCCATGCCATGCAGATAGATGATCAATTGTTGTTGTAAATCAGCCTGTTGAGTGCCCGCTTCTAGGCAGTGACAAAGATTTGACGACGCAGATTGCGCGCTGTTGGCATTTTCCCGGCAGCCGTCTCAACCGCGTCAGCTCCGGTAGCAGCCGGATATGAATGGCATCCACCGCCTTGCCGGAGAAGGCCGGGATCCGGGAATCCAGGGTATTGCTGATGCGCTGGGCTCCAACCTTTGATCCATCCTCAGCTTGGCAGGACGAATGCCCAACACGGCGATCTGTCATTTCACTCTCCGGTACCGGAGTCGCCCAAAAAAATCGAAAATGATCGGTTGAACGCTTTGCTCACAATAAAGTGTACCGTCAGATATCGCGCTCCAATGCATTGAGGTTACAAGAGTGCATTGGGGAGACTGATTGATCAGCCCTATGCGCGTGAGAAAACTTCGCCGATCTCAGGTCGAGTCCTGGGCAAATCAGCAACACCAAGCAAAGTGAGAGAGTATGGTTACCACTCGAAGAGGATAGCCGTCATTACTATCGAACATTTGAAGGGGCCACGCGAGGTGACGTAAAATAACTGTTGCAAAAAGTCTTTTTTTCCTAATCCTCAACTAGTTGGGAACAACGACCAAAGCAGGTCGGAGGGCGCGCTGCGCAATCTCTTTTGGGCTGTACACTAAACATTTAAATTTCAGAGAAGAACTCTATGACGAAAAAATCCAAGCCGATCTCGCAGAAATCCCTTGGTTACAAATGGGGGGGAACGCTGGACCAGAATCTGGCTGCCAACCAACGCTTCATGGCGGACACCGATAGCAAAAAGATCAATCTTGGGGTCGGGACAAATGTGGGCCCGGACGGTAAACCCTGGAGTCGGGCCAGTGCTTTTCCGGCTTCGCTGGCCAAACTGGTGGGCGACATCGGTGCGCTGTGTGGCAGTTACAATCCTGCCAACGATGTGCAACAGGCTGCAGCCGAGTTCATACTGGGCGAGCAGCTGAAACTTCCCAGAAACGTCTGGGGCCAGTGCATCACCAGTTTCACCGCTGGCGGAGGATCGGGTGCGGTGGGCCGGGCGATCGATTTCGTCACCGCGCAACATACGGATATCGCGCATCTCAATCTGCAGCACTACGCGTGGGTCGGCTACGATTCGATCGCTTACAACCGCCGGCTGGAGATCAAATCCATACCGATTGAGCTGACCGAACTGCCCAACAAGGGGTTGGATGTGTTGCAGACCGTGCACAACGGGAGCGGTTTGCTGGTGCCCGGAAAGCACTGGGGAGATGCCGGTATGCTTTTTACCCACCGCGATCAGCCGGTGATACTGGACATCCCCTACTCCGGGTTCGACCACGCCGGCCTTCCTTACGAGGAAGCATTGAACCGCTCCGCGGAGCCGCTGCTGACGCTGGTCGATGCGGGTGCACCCGTCGTGGTCGGCTACGGTCCGACCAAGGTGTTCAACACGTTCAAGTACCGCCCGGGCGGCGCCACTGTGGTGATATGCCGGACAGAGAAAGAGGCCAAACACGCGCGCGGCCGGATGACTTCCAACGCCAGAGGCGGTACCGGCTTCATCGATATTGCCACCTACGCGCTGATGAAAGCGATGGCCGAGAACCCGGAGGGTCTGAAATCCGATCATGCCGCGATACTCGAGCGCCTGCATCAGGCAGGTCAGGACTGGGCGCAGTACGCTGCCGGCACACCGCTGGCAAATTTCTTCGGGGCCGGTTACGGCGGTCTGTTCCGCATACTGCCGGTGCATCCCGGCACCGTCGAGGCGTTGGCCGAGCAGCACATCCATGTGGTTTATGTGGATGAGAAGCTGATTCGGATCAACATCATGGGCTTGCCCCATGGCGAGCAGACAGAGGAGATCGTACGGGCGGTCTCCAGTCGCTGTACGGATGAATTACCAAAAGAACTGCGTCCGTTCGCCGCCTGAGCAACCCGGCAGTCGCGGCAGACCCGTCGCTGCGGGTCTGCCGCCATGCGTTTCCCGGCTGCTGGCGATGTCAGATCAGCATCACCCAGACCAGGGTCGCCACGGTGACTATGCCCAAAGTCAAAATCCCGGCAGCGACACACACGATACAGGTGCTCTCTATCGCTTTTAGCACTCTCGACATGTTTCCTCCTCCAACTCGTTTATCGATGGTCTGCACCGCAACGACGGCCGGGAAGGGATTTGCGTATTGTTGTTGGGAGAGTTCCAGCGGCTCTGACTGTCGGCACGATGAAGATCGGGGCGGCTGGATTCTTCCCGGAAATTCCGGATTGGTCTGCTGCATCCTGTGGAGCCAAACCCCTGAAGTTGAATGGTAAGACACTGCTGGAATAGGGTTAAATTGGAATCATTACTAATATTGATTAGGGTATTTTCTCAGCTTATTGAATAAAATCTTAGGGCATTCCCTAGTATCACCCAGCAGATCCACCCAGATTGCAAAACAAGTCACCGTTGAACCATGCGGGCGTGCTTGATCGGGGCAGGCCCGGTCAACAGCCAGTGGGTGTGACGCCGCTGCTTCAGCGCCATGCAGCAGCAGATCGTCCGGCTGCACCAGCAGTTGTTCAAATCGATGCGGACGCCGTCTGTATGCGGTGTGAAATCAGTGATGGCCGAACCCGGATGTATAGGATGTGAAGGGTCAGAGTAACAACCCACCGATTCCTCTCGAGCGCAGAACCAATACCAAACTCTTCCAGAATGATGGTACTGCTCACTCTCGTTATCCTGCTCAAGCGCTTATAATGGATTACCATCGATTACACTCCATGCACGCAAATTGCGGCGGCTTGCAGTGCGGGGTTAATCTGGGTCAATAGTTCGGATTTACCAAAAAATCAGGCAACAACGGGAGGTTCGCAATGTCCGCAAAGTTCGCGTCGACTGCCGATCTGGAAGAGAAAAAGACAAGTTTTTCCCGGCTCTCCGAGCATTGCTGGGCATTTACCGCGGAGGGGGACCCGAATACCGGTGTGATCATCGGTGATGACGCGGTGATGATCATCGATGCCACTGCGACACCGATCATGGCGCAGGATGTGATCGCCAAGGTAAGGGAGGTGACCGATAAACCGATCAAGTACCTGCTCCTCACCCACTACCATGCGGTGCGTGTGCTGGGCGCTTCCGGCTACAGCAACGAGGGGTTGCAGCAGATCATCGCAAGTCAGGGAACGCTGGAGTTGATCCGGGAGCGGGGCCAGCAGGATATGGAGTCGGAGATTGCCCGTTTTCCGCGCCTCTTCAAGGGGGTCGAATCGGTGCCGGGATTGACCTGGCCGACGCTCGTATTCAAGGATGAGATGACCCTGTGGCTCGGCGGGCTGGAGTTGAGTATCCGCCATCCGGGGCGTGGCCACACCAAGGGCGACACCATCGTCTGGGTACCGCAGGAGGGAATCTGCTACTCCGGCGATCTGGTTGAATACGGAGCCGCATGCTACACCGGTGACGCCTACCTGACAGACTGGCCGCAAACACTAGACAAACTGGCGGAGCTGCAAGCGGAGAAACTGGTTCCCGGCCGGGGGCCGGCGCTGGAGCGTCCGGAGCAGGTCAAAGCGGCGCTCGACTACACCCGGGAGTTCGTCACCACGCTGTTCGACAGCGCCCAAGCGGCGGTTGCCGCCGGGATGACCCTGAAGCAGACGATGGCCTACACCCGGCAACGGATGGATCCCAAGTTCGACCAGGTGTTCATCTATGAGCATTGCCTGCCGTTCGATGTCACCCGGGCGCATGACGAAGCATCGGGAGTCCGCGATCCACGCATCTGGACCGCCGAACGTGATCGGGAGATGTGGCACGGACTGCAGTCCGACTGAGACGGGTCGCTGCCGGAGAGTCAATGGATGTTTCAGACACACGAAAACCTGCGCTATGAATACCGCAGATCACCGGATCAGGATGCGCCTGCGACCATCCATCATCCGCTTATCGTGATCGGTGCCGGACCCGTCGGCATGACGGCCGCAATCGATGCTGCCCAGCAGGGCATACCCGTGCTGGTGCTGGATGAGGAGAACACCGTGAGCATCGGCTCCCGCGCCGTCTGCTACTCGAAACGCGCACTGGAGATTCTGGACCGATTGGGCTGCGCCCGGCCGATGATCGCCAAGGGCGTCACCTGGAACGTGGGCAAAGTCTTCTTTCGCGACGAACTGGTGATGCAGTTCGATCTGTTGCCGGAAGCGGGACACAAGATTCCCGCCTTCATCAATCTGCAGCAGTACTATCTGGAAGAGTACCTGATCGGGCGCATGGACGAGTTGGACAACCTCGAACTGCGCTGGAAGAATCGCGTGACCGCGGTGGAGAACGGTGTCGACCAGGTAACTCTCACCATCGCCACCCCGGAGGGTGACTATCCGCTCAGCTGCGACTGGCTGATCGTCGCGGATGGCGCCAACAGCCCGACGCGCGAGTATCTCGGGCTGGAGAGCAGCGGCCAGTGGTTCCTGGACCGTTTTCTGATCGCCGACGTGGTGATGAAGGCAGGATTCCCGCCGGAACGCTGGTTCTCTTTCGACCCATCCTATCATCGTGGCCGGTCGACTCTGCTGCACCGGCAACCGGACGACATCTGGCGGCTCGATTTCCAACTCGGCTGGGAGGCGGACCCGGAGGAAGAGAAAAAACCCGAAAATGTGATTCCCAGGGTCAGGGCGATGCTTGGGGAGGATACCGAATTCGAACTGGAATGGTGCAGCGTCTACACCTTCCGCTGCCGGCGCATGGCCAAGTTCCGGCACGGACGCGCACTATTCATCGGCGACGCCGCGCATCAGGTCTCCCCGTTTGGCGCGCGCGGCGCCAATTCGGGTATCCAGGACAGCGACAACCTGATTTGGAAACTGCAGCTGGTGATGGCGGGCAAAGCACCCGAGCGACTGCTCGACAGCTACTCGGACGAACGGGTCTTTGCAGCGGACGAGAATATCATGAACTCGACCCGCTCAACCGACTTCATCACCCCCAAGTCGGGGGTCTCCCGCACCTTTCGCGATGCGGTGCTGGAACTCTCCCGCAACGAGCCGTTTGCACGGGCGTTGATCAACTCCGGACGCCTCTCCGACGCCACCTTTCTGACCGAATCCCCACTCAATACCACGGACAGGGATGAGTTCGCCGGAGATATGTTCCCCGGTGCGGTGATGCTGGATGCCCCGATAGAGGGCACCGGTCGCGAGCGCTGGCTGATCGAACTGGCGGGCAACCGGTTCACGCTCCTCTACTTCATCGATGACGCCGCATCAATCGATCCGCTATTGCTGCAGGCGTTCCAGGCGCTGAGCGAAAACGCCATCCCGGTCAGGACGATTATTGTCGCCGGGCGAGGGGGAGCAAGCCAAGGGATCCAGACGGTGATCGATGCACAGGGAATCGCAAAAAAGCGCTACGACGCAATCGACGGAACCAGCTATCTGTTGCGACCCGATCAGCATATCACTGCGCGCTGGCGCGGCTTCGATCACGATCGGGTCATCTCCGCGGTCGAAACCGCCACCGCTAACTGTTGAGGAGTAGGCCATGACACTGCAGACTGAGAGCAATTTTCATCAGCCGGGCAAACGCTTTTTTCGGCGCTACAGCGCTGGTGACGCATTCTACGAAGCGTTGATCGAGATGCATCGGGACCTTAGCGACGAGCAGAGCGCCAAGGCCAACGCCAAACTGATCCTGCTGCTGGCCAACCATATTGGGGACCTGAACATACTACGCCAGGCGTTGGAGAAGGCGCGCAGCGAGCTATGACGGCCACCTGCTCCAGCAAGCAGTCGCGCACCGCTCGGCAACACCACTGTCAACTGGAATAACCGATGTACAGCCTGAATGAAACCCATGATCCCAAGCTCACCAGCTGGGTCGAGAGCGCGAACGAGGCGATGAGTGATTTTCCCATTCAGAATCTGCCGTTCGCAGTGTTTCGCCGTCACGGAAGCAACGAGCCGTTTCGCGGCGGCGTCGCCATTGGAACACAGATTCTGGATCTTGTTGCAGCAGGCGGACAGCTGAACGGGTTGGACCCGGCGGTGGCCGAAGCGGCGAGCCAGGAGCGCCTCAATCGACTGATGGCGTTGGGTCCAGCAGCCTGGTCGGCACTGCGGATGGTCCTCTCCCAGGCGCTGAGAAGCGGATCCGCAACGCGTGACCGCCTGCGTGGTTGCCTGGTAACACAGGCTGAAGCGGAGTATCGGGTGCCCGCTCGCATCGGTGATTTCACTGATTTCTATACCTCCATCCATCACGCGACCAATGTGGGTCGTCTGTTCCGGCCGGAGAACCCGCTGCTGCCCAACTACCAGTGGCTGCCGATCGGTTATCACGGCCGCTGCTCTTCGATCGGGGTTTCGGGACAGCGCTTTCATCGGCCACTTGGACAGCTGAAGCCGCCGGATATGGCCGAGCCGGTACTGGGGCCGAGCAGACGTGTGGACTACGAACTGGAGTTGGGGCTCTACGTCGGGCCGGGGAATGAACCGGGAGAGAGGATCGCGCTGGACGATGCCGAAGCGCATGTGTTCGGCATCTCTCTGCTCAACGACTGGTCGGCACGCGACATCCAGGCGTGGGAGTACCAACCGCTCGGTCCCTTCCTGGCGAAGAGTTTCGCCACCACGGTATCGCCCTGGATCGTCACCCTGGAGGCGCTGACCCCTTACCGGGTGGCCTGGAGCCGGCCCGAAGAACATCCCCGGCCGCTCCACTATCTGGATTCGACCGCCAATCGTCAGGCAGGCGCTTTCGACATTACGCTGGAAGTGCTGTTGCAGACCGCCAGTATGCAGTCTGCCCAGGTAGCGCCGCAGCGCGTCTCGCTGGGAAACTTTCATCATGCCTTTTGGACGGTGGCGCAAATGGTCACCCATCACACGGTGAATGGGTGCAACCTGCAACCTGGCGATCTGCTCGCTACCGGAACTCAGTCCGGCCCAAATGAGACAGAGATGGGAGCGCTCATCGAGCTGACTCAAGGTGGGAAGCGCCCCATCAGACTGGCCAACGGCGAGCACCGCACCTTTCTCGAGGATGGAGACAGCGTCGTGATACGCGGCTGGTGCGAACGGGAGGGCCGTCCGAGGATAGGATTCGGGGAAGTGGTCGGAACGCTGCTGCCCGCCAGGGATTGAGCACTTCACCTTGGCAGTTAGCAGCGATCAAAGCAATCCAATCGTAGGGAGAGAGAGATGAAAATCGAACAGATTCACCATGTGGCCTACCGTTGCAAGGACGCCAAGCAGACCGTGGAATGGTACATGAAAAATCTGCTGATGGATTTCGTTCTGGCCATCGCCGAGGACCATGTGCCGTCGACCAAGGCACCGGATCCCTATATGCACATCTTTCTGGATGCGGGAAACAATAATATTCTGGCCTTCTTCGAACTGCCGACCAAGCCGGAGATGGGACGGGATCCGAACACCCCCGCGTGGGTTCAGCATATCGCATTCAAGGTGAAGGACCGCGCGACCCTGCTGCAGTTCAAGGCGCACCTGGAGGCAAACGGCATCGATGTACTCGGGGTAACCGACCACTCGATCTTTCATTCGATCTATTTTTTTGATCCCAACGGCCATCGCATCGAGCTGGCCTGTCCGGACCCGGCCGAGGAGCGGAAACTCAAGATGCTGGACGAGGTGAAGTGGGCGATGCTGGAAGAGTGGTCAAAAACCAAGCGGGCACCCAGGCATGCCGCCTGGATGCACGAGTCCGAATTTCTGGCGATGGAACAGTCGACCGAAGCGGAGAAATAGCACATGCTGCGGCTTTTCAGTTATTTTCGCAGCTCGGCCGCCTACCGGGTACGCATTGCGCTCAACCTCAAGCGGTTGCCCTATGCAACCGTACCCATCCATCTGCTCCGCGACGGCGGCGAAAACAACCGACCGGAGTACCTGGCAAGGAATCCGCTTGGGCTGGTCCCCACACTGGAGACGGAGAACGCTGTGCTGATCCAGTCGCTGCCGATCATCGAGTACCTCGAAGAGCTGCACCCCGATCCACCGCTGTTGCCCGCTGCAGCCGCAGATCGCGCCTGGGTGCGTGCGCTGGCCCAGACCATCGCGTCGGAGATACATCCGCTGAACAATCTGCGTGTACTCGATTATCTGATGGATACGCTGAAGCTGGATGCGCAGGGCAAGCTCGACTGGTACCACCACTGGATCCACCAGGGGTTGATGGGTGTAGAGAAGCTGCTCCAGTCAGGTCCCAGACCCGGCGGCGCCTGCTGTTACGGAGAGCAGCCGACCCTCGCCGACTGCTGTCTGATCCCTCAGGTCTACAACGCCAGACGGTTCCAGTGTGCGCTGGAGGAGTTTCCCAGAGTCGTCGAGATAGCCGAGCACTGCAATGGACTGCCTGCATTTGTCCAGGCGGCACCGGAGAATCAACCGGATGCGGAGTAGCAAATCATTTTATTGGGGAACGAAAGGACTTTAGCCAATTTGCGACCCCTCACAGCGACTCCATATACCCAATCATCTTCTCGCGCGTCTGTTGATCGGGCAGGCGGCCATAACCGGCAGCCATGTTGTCCAGCAGATGATCGAGACTGGAGGTGGCCGGGATGACGCAGGTGACCGCCGGATGTGATGCGATGAATTTCAGGAAGAACTGACCCCAACTGTTGCAGTCAAACTCGGCTGTCCAGTCGGGCAGGGATTTGCCCCTGACCATGCGAAACAGGCTGCCGCGTCGATAGGGACGGTTGATCAGCGTGGCGATGCCGCGCTCCTGGGCAATCGGCAGCAGGCGCAGCTCCGTATCGCGGTCCAGGATGTTATAGCTGAACTGGACGAAATCGAGCGGCTGTCGTTGGAGTATCTCTTCCAGTTCGTCGTGGAAACGGCCGTGCGAAGTGGTCACACCGATGTAACGGATCCTTCCCAGCGCCTTCCACTCGACCAGCGTCTCCAGATGCACCTCCCAGTCGCGCAGATTGTGGATCTGCATCAGGTCGATCCGCTTCACCCCGAGCAGTTCCCTCGAACGCTCCATCTGTTCAATGCCTGCCTGCCGACCGTCGGTCCATACCTTGGTCGCGGTGAACAATCCCGGTTTGTTGTCCAACTGCTGCAGCAATCTCCCGGTTACTGCTTCGGCACTGCCATACATGGGTGAGGAATCGACCAGTTGTCCGCCGTTATCGAAAAACGCATGCAACACCTCAACCAGTGGTGACTGAGCGGCATCGCCGAGTTCCACCTCAAACGTCCCAGAAGTGCCGAGACCGATGACGGAGAGCGGTTCACCGCTCGATGGAATGATCTTCTTTATCAAGCTACCCCGGGCAGCGGACAGCGCACCTGGTGCCAGTGTCCAGATCAGTGAGGCCGCGACACTCGATCTGAGAAAGGCTCGACGTGATAAAGCAGTTTTGAACGGGATCATCTCTTTCTCCGAACCATTCGACATCATGGATTTTCCGGACAGTGGTGTTCGTAGACCCTGCCGAGAACGATCCCGGTCAGTGTCCACAACAGCGCCAGCAGCGCCGCTACCAGCGCAATCGCACCCAGTCCGAGCCCGACCCCCTGCGCGAGCCAGGTGTAACTCCAACCGGCCAGCACATCACCCCCCCGGTAGACGACGACATCGATCACCGGTTTGGTTTTGAAGCGCGTGTTCCGGGTCACTCCGGTGAACAGCATTTCGCGTCCGGGCCGGGTGATCGCGTAGTTGCCGGCACGGCGAACGATCTGTAAACCGATCAGCAGCACCAGTCCCGGTGATATCGCAACCGCCAACCAGCCAACGACCAGCAGCGCTGGAACCAGCGCCAAAACGAACGCCAGACTGAATCTTGTCGCCAACCTGCTGGTTGCCACCAGGGCGGTCAATATAGCCAGCGAGTTGACGACCAGATCTATCATCGCCCAGTAGTGGGAGCGAGTTGCACGCTCGTACTCGGTCATCACGTTTTTCAGTTCGAAGTAGACGAAGCTGCTCATCACTGTGTAGAGCAATACGAACAGTGCGATGCCGAGCAGGAAACGATCACTCAACAGCCTGGAAAAACCGTCGAAAAAATCACCTCCGATCACATCACCCGGGACGTAGCTTCCGGCAGTTACGGCTGCCGCCTGTGCGCTGGTTCTCTGCAGAAAGCGGATGATCGGGGTGATCAGTAAAAGCAGCAACGCAGCGATCAACAGCAGGTTGTATACGCCGAACATGGTGCTCAGAAGGAGGGGAACGATAGGCCCCAACACCGCCCCGATACCGGCACCCGCGGCGAACAGGCCGAACAGTCGCTTGGCTTGCACGCTGTTGTAGATATCGGACATGAAGCTCCAGAATACCGAAATATGGAACAGTGAGAAGAAGCTGACCCAGATGTAGAAAGACTGGTCGATCAGACGGGTGTCCTCCAACCAGTGCGTGGCGAGATGGAAGAGCAGAAATGAGGCGGAGAAGAAGAGGTAGACACCGGGAACCAGCTTGCGCACACCGGTTCTGGCAACCACTTGTCCATAGAGGAGCAGCAGTGTGACGCTGAGGAAAAAGTTCAGCGTCCAGAGCCAGCTCAACTCGGTATCGCTCCAGTCACTCGCCATTGCGTCCCGCACCGGCCGCAGCAGATAGTAAGCGACCATCAGCGTGAGCACGAACAGAAACGAGAGACCAGCCGCGGCAAACTCATGGCGTTCCACTTGGAACAATCTGCCCGTCAACTGTCTGAAAGCATTGAACATGGCTGCAATGATCGCCTCTGGTCCCGCTGCTGATCGGGAGACACCCCGGTTTCGCACGTTCGTTGCAACCGGGGTTGGTACCCGCTCTTTTTTCGGCGTGAGCCGACTCGGCTACCTGCTTCGCACCGAGCCGGACAGAGAGATGGCGTAGCGCCTAAGCGGCGGACAACGGCTGACCCGGGACCGCCGCTGCAATGGTGTGCACGCTCAGTCCGGTACGCTCATCGTCATATTGGCCTCGATGGCACGCTCCGGATCCATATTGAATCCTGTACCCGTTTCCAGTTCATCCAACATGGAGAGCTCGGTGTCGCTCAGGGTGAACCCATCGAGATCCAGGTTCTGCGCCATACGTTCCGGATGTTCGGACTTGGGGATCGGAACCCATCCATGCTGCAGATTCCAACGCAGAATCACTTGCGCGGGGGCAACCTTATGTCGTTTCGCGACCTGAATAACCAATGGATCGGTCACGGGTTTGAGCTCATTTGGGACTCCGCTCCAACTGCCGGTCCCTAAAGGGGAATAGCTGACGATATGGACCCCCTGCCCCGCGCAGAATGCCCGGATATCGGGTTGGGTGAAATAGGGATGGAGTTCGATCTGGTTGCAGGCAGGCACCACCTCCGCCCGCTCCAGCAAGCATCGCAGATCGCCGATGCGGTAGTTGGAGACGCCGATGGCCCGTACCCGCTGCTCCGTGAGCAACCGCTCCATCGCACGCCAACTCTCCTGGATCAGCGTCGGCACCGGCCAATGGAGCAGATAGAGATCGACATACTCCAGATCCAGTCGTCTCTGACTGTTGTCAAACGCATGGAGAATCCGGTCATAACCATGCTCGGTATTCCACGCCTTGGTGACCACGAAAAGTTGATCGCGCGGCACCTCCGCCAGCTTGATCGCCCTGCCCACGCTGCGCTCGTTGCCGTAGATGGAGGCGGTATCCAGGTGGCGATAGCCAAGCTGGATAGCTTCGGTAATCACCTCCGCCACCGCTTGGTTGTCCGCTTGCCAGCCGCGAATCGCCCCGGTGCCAAATCCGGGAGTCGGCATGGTTACCCCGTTGTTGAGCAGAACTTCCATAGACCCTCCCTTCACTAACCGCCAACCACGCCCATCATGGATGAGACGGGCAGCCACTGGAGACGCACCACGTGTTTCGACCCACGTGACCCGCTCCTCCCGTCGTGCTATCTGGGAATGACAAGGACCCGCCCCGGTACGATATCCGTTGGGCTGCCCAGCTTATTGACCTCCATGATCTCCCGCCAGCGTGAGCTGTTCTTGTACACCGACAGCGCAATCGCGCTCAGTGAATCCCCGGGTTGCACAACATAGGTCTGGCGTCCCTCCAATTGCTTGATTTCATTCTGCTGGCTGTTCACCTTTTGCATCAGTGCCTCCCGCTCAGCGAACAGATTGCTGATCTGTACCTTCAGCTGTTCCTCCTCGGCTTTGGTTTCGCTCAACAGCTGCGCTAGCGTTCCGTTCTCCTGGCGCAGATTCGCACTCTCCTGGTCCAGCGACACAACACGATTGGTCAGCTCCGATCGCTCCTGCAGAGCACCGTCCAGCGCTGCGGCAACTTTCTGACGCTGCACCAGCGCCAGTTCCGCCTCCTTCAGTCTTCCTTCGACATTGCCGAGACTCCCTTGCAGCTGGCGCTTCTCCGCATTCAGCTGCTGCAGCCCCTGTTGGCACTCCTCCCGCATGCGGGAGGTTTTTGCGTGCTCCGCTGCGCTGCTCTGCAGCAGGCCTTGTGTGTTCTGAAGCTCACTGCGCAACTTTTCCAGTCTCTCCATTTGCTCAGCCAGCTGTGTCCCATTCGTGACCAGTTCGTTACGCGCGGCATCCAGCTGTTCTGATTGCGATGCCAACTGTTCGTTAAGAGAAGACTGCACTTTGGCCGCCTCTTCCCGGGTGCCCTGCAAAGTGGCGTCGAGCTGTGCCTTCTCCTGTGTCAAGGTAGCGATGGTCGCATTGTGCTTTGCCAGCATCTCCTCCAACTCTGCAACCTGCTTGCGAAATCCCTCCAGCGCTTGCTGAGCTTGCGTCAGCTCCGTCGTGAGCTGTTTTTCCTGATTGCCGAGCTGTAACAGATCGGCCTGCAGCGTCTGGATCTGCTGTTCGCCGGTTTGTAGCCGACTGCGATAATCTGCTGTCTCAACCCGGGCACTTTCCAGTTGGGCGGTAACTGCGTCCAGCTTCTGTGCGAGTGTATCGCGCTGTGCCAGGGCTGCCTCGTGCTCCTCGCCGAGTGATGAGAGCT
Source organism: Chromatiaceae bacterium (assembly GCA_024235215.1). Taxonomy (GTDB): domain Bacteria; phylum Pseudomonadota; class Gammaproteobacteria; order Chromatiales; family Chromatiaceae; genus HKST-UBA178. The sequence continues at coordinate 392,379 of JACKMU010000005.1, forward strand.
GTTTTTCCAGAGCCCCCTTCTCATTGTGCAGTGAGGAGATCGCGGTGACAGCCGCCTCCAATTTGGCGTGCAACGCCTGATTCGTTTGTTTTACCGCTGCATGCTCTTTATTGACGGACTCAAGCGTCACCTCCAGCTCTTCGCTCAGCGACTTCATTCCGGCCAAAGCCTGCGTCGTCTGTTCCAGTTCTGCGGTGAGGGCACGCTGCTGTTGCTGCAGATTCCCGTTCTCTGCGGCAAGCTGGGCGTTCTCAGCCTTGGAGGCGTCGAGAGACTCTTCCAGAGCTTTGCTCCCGGCAGTCACCTCTGTCACCCGTTGATTGACCTCATCCAGCTTCTGCTGACTGGCATCCAGCTGCTCCTGCAGGCGCTTCCCCTCCCCTTGCGAACTTGCCAACGCCGTGTTGAGGTTCTCGATATTTTCCGCGAGGCCCGCCTCTCTCTGCTGCGCAGCGGAGAGCTCCGTACGGGTCTGCTCCAGCACACTCTGCACCTCTTCCATGGAGCGGCTCTTTTCGTTCAGATCGAGCTGGGCTGCCTCCAGATGATTGTAGAGTGCCACCACCTCCGCCTTCAGTTTGGCATTATTCGCAGCCAGCACCTGCGGCGGAGAGCCCGCCTCGACGCAGGCCGCAACCGCGTTTTCATGCAACGTCTGCAATTCGGCTGTCGCCTTGGCCAGCGCCGCATGCAGTTCACCCACTTGTGCTTCAAGTGCGGCCCGTTTCTCCCCGGAGGCATTCAGCGCCGCGCGCAGCTTCTCCTGTTCGAGCTTGAAAGCGGTGCCGATTCGCTCATTTTCACTCAGCGCGGTCTGCAGCTTCTCCTGCACCTCCGCCTTCATCTGGCTCAATTGCTGCCGCTCCATGGAAGTATTACTGATAAACGCCTGTAATTCCTGAACCTCCCTGGCCAATGCGTCCTGTCTGCCCTGGTTTTCAGTCAGCGTGATCTGGAGCTGTTTGATACGCTGGTCACCCTCTTCGAGTGCCTTGGTAGCCAGAACAAGCTGCTGCCGCTGTTCCTGAAACGTCTTTTGCAGCGCTTCGTGTTCGTTGAGCAGCATCTCGTTTTTGCGGCTCTGCGAACCGAGCTCCTGCCCCCGTTCCACCAAAGCGGCCTGGGTCGCCTCCAGCTCTTCACCCTGAATATAGAACCCCTCCTGCAGCTCCGCCTTGGTCTGGGCCAGCGCTGTCATTTCGGCGTTGAGCTTGCCGAGGTCAGCCTCGAGCGCCTGGACACGTTTGCGCAGGGCCTCCCCCGCCGCGTTGGCCTGTTGCAGACTGGCGCTCATAGCGCTGCGCTGCCGTGCCAGCTCCTGCTCCTGTCCCTGCAAACGATTGCTCAGCTCCCCACTTTCTCGCTTCGCTCTATCCAGCGCTGCGTTCAGTTCCGCCTTCTCCTGAGCCTGACTCTTCCTGATCTTTTCAGATTCAGTCAGCTCTGTCTGTAAAACATGAACCCGGTCGTCAACGGCACTCCGCTCTACACTGGCCTTCTGCGCTGCTGCTTCTATCTCCCCACGAAGTTTTTCCACTTCGCCCCGGGATTGGCCAAGCGACTCTTCCAGCCCGGCCAATTGCCCTCGCTGTTGCTCCAGGGTGATTTGTGCGGCCTCGCGCGACTGCTGCTCAGCGGCAAGCTGCTTCTCCAACTCCTGGTACTTGTTCTGCAATTGAACGTGTTCCGGATTCGGTCCACAAGCCGTCAAACCCACCAGTGCTAACGCCGCCAGAATCGCCGAAGCATAATATCGAGTGCTTTGCATACGTTTCGCCTTTTTCGCTAGAGTTCCACCAGAATAGGGGCATTTAAAGCGTCATCTCATGAGCCCTGCACTGTTTGTGCCTCCACCCCACTACTCTGTCGGGCTATTTCCCAACCCCTCTTATCCTAAAGCGTTAATCCCGCAGGTTAAAGGAGAAATGAGCTTTGGCTGATATCCGTGCCGAAAAAGGGACGGAGAATCGCATTGGAGCAGAGACCGGAGAGTGAATCAGCGCTTCCTGCGCTACCTGGATGCATGCTCTTTTTCACTCACCGGACAGGAGCAAATATCGAGCAAATCAGCAACCAAGCTTATGGCTTGTCCTTCGCTGCGAACGGTTCGATGTGATATTCCAACATTTCCTGCGTCAAACCTTGTGAGATCGCCTTTTGGTGTTATCCCATCAGCAGGTGAGGTGCAGGGCCGCCACGATGCGGGCAGACTCCTGCTGCAGACGATTGAACTCGGCAACCGCAGCGCCGGTCTTTGCCAGCCGGATGGCCATCCCGTTCCGGCGCAAATGCTCCAGCGTCTCCTCCGGGACCCGCATCCGGCCAAAAAAGCCGGTTCCAACCACCAGCATGTCGGGCTGCTCGGTCAGCACTGTCTGGAGATCGCACTGATCCAAACGGTGTCCGGTCAGGCGCCGCCAATTCTCCTGAATACGTTCAGGAAAGATGATCAGGTCTGACTGGAACTCCCGACCATCGATTGTAATCCGGCCAAAGGCGTAGCGGTCGATATGCATATCCGCAATTGTAGCCTGTCAGCGGGGATCCGAAAGTGAGAGGGATCCATGGGAGTCCGCAAGCAGGCATGAATAACACCAACCAACGATTTTCAGCATGCAAGCGTCGTTCAAATCGATCCCCCATCCCCTTATCGTCTCGCCTCATCAACATTCCCGGCGCGGCCGGTAAGCCTCCCCCGAAAGCATAGACCTGGACGAGACCCGGAAAATCACAAGCCCGAGAAAACAGGGGAACACGCCTGACAGATGGAGTTGAAGATTTCGCCCGAATTGATTGAGATCCTGTTCTCCACCCTGTTGCTTTCCTTATACTTTGATTTTTTCCTTGTCCGGTCCGTTCGCCGCATGTCCGAGTATCAGATCATCAAAGCATTGGAGCAGTTCGTCGGCCGGCAGATACTGGGACAGGAGCGGCTGATAACGCGCCTGCTGGTGGCACTGCTGGCGGATGGCCACCTGCTGGTGGAGGGTGTTCCCGGTCTGGCCAAGACCAGCGCAGTGAAGGCACTCGCCGCGGGCATCGAAGGTGACTTCCACCGCATCCAGTTCACTCCCGATCTGCTGCCCGCCGACTTGACCGGCACCGAGGTGTTCCAGCCCCGCGAGGGAACCTTTGCCTTTCAGAAAGGGCCGGTATTTCACAACTTTCTGTTGGCGGACGAGATCAACCGCGCTCCGGCCAAAGTGCAGTCTGCGCTGTTGGAGGCGATGGCTGAACGGCAGGTGACGATCGGCAGAACCACCTATCCGCTCGATGATCTCTTTCTGGTGATGGCCACCCAGAATCCGATCGAACAGGAAGGTACCTACGCCCTTCCGGAAGCCCAGCGGGACCGCTTTCTACTGCACGTCACGGTTGACTACCCGAGCCCCGGAACCGAACAGCAGATACTCAGGCTGGTCAGGCAACGGATGATCACCGGTGCGACGGAGGCACCCAGCAAACTCGACAGGGTGTCTCGGCAGACGATCATGTCGGCCCGCCAACAGGTGTTGGGCCTGCATCTGGCGGACGAACTGGAGACTTATATCGTGCGTCTGGTCGAAGCCAGTCGCCATCCAGAGCAGTACGACAGACAGCTGGCTGACTATATCGCCTACGGCGCCAGTCCGAGAGGCACTATCGCGCTGGATCTCGCTTCGCGCGCACACGCCTGGTTGCAGGGGCGTGACTATGTCTCTCCGGAAGATCTGCAGCAGATAGCACCCGATGTGCTGCGTCACCGGATACTGCTCAGCTATCACGCCGAAGCCGATGCCATCACCATCGAGGCGGTGATTCAGCGCTTGCTGATGCTGGTACCGGTCCCTTGAGTTGAGGCCGCTATCATGCCAGCAGGACTTCAGGTTGCGCTTGACGAGCTGAGGGAGATCCGTGCGGTCGCAATGCAGCTGGGCATGCTGCCCGCCGACGTTGTCAGCGCCCTCTTCCCGGGCGCCTACCGCGCGGTTTTCCATGGTCGTGGCATCGAGTTCGACGAGGCGAGAGATTACCAGTGGGGGGACGACTACCGCACGATCGACTGGCGGGTCACCGCCCGCACCGGACAGATGCACACCAAACTGTTCCGCGAAGAGCGTGAGCGCGCACTCTACCTGCTGCTGGATGTGGGCGCGACGATGCAGTTCGGCAGCAGAGTGCAGCTGAAGTGGGTGCTGGGCGCGCGACTCGCGGCGCTCTTTGCCTGGCTGTCACTGGCCAGTGGCAACCGGGTTGGTGCGATCGTCTACGGCGACAGTGCGGAACCCCGGCTGCTCTCCCCCGCGCCGGGAGAAGCAGGTGTTTCGCGGCTACTCAACCTGCTGGCCTCGCTGCGCCCGACTGCACACGCACCCCGTGCCAGCCTGAGCGATGCGTTGCTGCTGTTGCAGAAACGGGTGAGACCGGGCGCGTTGATCCTGCTGCTGAGCGATTTCATCGGTCTCGACCAGACATCAAAACGCCATCTCCCGCAACTGAGCAGGAGGTGTGATCTGGCGGCAGTACGCCTCTACGATCCGATCGAACGGGAGCTGCCACCACCTGGGCTCTATCCCATCACCGATGGAGAGAACGTGTCACTGCTGGATACCCGTTCGTCGACACTGCGCCGCCGCCACAGACAGCTGTTTGCAGCACGCGGGATGGAGCTGCGCAATTTGTGCAATCACTACCAAGCCAGACTCCTCTCCATCGCCACCGACCAACCGCTGGTCGAAAGTGTCAGAGAGGCACTGATCCCGCTGCTGAGCAAGACGGTACGGCACCCTTGGCGGACCGGCTGAAGGCGCGTAATGAACCCTTCCAGCCAACCGGATTTGCATACGCTGAAAGATATTCAGCTCCCCGATACGGTGTCATGGTGGCCGCCAGCACCGATCTGGTGGCTGCTGCTTGCGCTGCTGGTTGGCCTGCTGTTGCTGCTGCTCTACCGGCTGCGCCAACGCCAGGCGCTACGCCGGGCCGCGCTGAGAGAACTGGCGAGAATCAACGCAAACTCATTGGCCGGATATCCCTCGCAACACCTCGCAATGGAGCTCTCCATACTGCTGCGCCGCGTTGCGCTGGCACGTATGACCGATCGGCAGATCGCCGGACTGACCGGAGCAGCCTGGCTCCAGTTTCTCGACAGCCACAGCACCGGCAGCAACTTCTCCAGCGGCGCCGGTAGCGTGTTGATCATCGCACCCTACTGCGCCGACTGCGAATTCGACCGGCCAGCGCTGCTTGCACTGGCCGAAGAGTGGATCCGGGGGAATACTTGATCACCTTTCTCTGGCCTTGGGCATTCCTGCTGCTGCCGCTTCCCCCGCTGGCATGGCGCTGGCTGCCGCAACGCAAAGACCAAGCGGCGGCTTTGCAGGTACCCTTCTACCGGGAATTACTCGCGCTCGGCAGCACCACCGGGAAACACAGCAAGCGGCTGTCACAACAACTGATGCCGCTGTTGATCTGGCTGCTGCTGATCTGCTCGGTGGCACAACCGTTGTGGGTCGGCGACAACCAGCCGGTACCGGTCTCCGGTCGTGACCTGATGCTGTTGATCGACATCTCCGGCAGTATGCGCAAGATGGATTTCGTGCAGGCGGGAGAGGCGGCGGATCGGCTCACTGTGGTCAAAACGGTGGCCAAACAGTTTGTCGACGGTCGCCGGGGCGATCGGGTGGGACTGATTCTGTTTGGCGACAAACCCTACCTGCGGGCATCGCCGAGCCATGACCACCAGGCGATCAAGCAACTGATCGACGAGGCGGAGATCGCGCTGGCGGGTGAATCGACCGCTATCGGTGATGCCATCGGCCTCGCTATCAAACGGATGCGTGATCTCGCTGCGGAGTCGCGTGTCGCTATTCTGCTCACCGATGGTGCCAACAATGAAGGGCTGATACCGCCGCGACAGGCTGCCAGACTGGCGGCCCAGCTTGGCCTGAAGCTCTACACCATCGGCGTAGGCGTCTCCGATACCCCGGCACCCAACCCCTACGGCATCTGGTCGAGCGGCAACGCCCGCCGTTTCGAACGCGAGGTGCTGGAGGAGATCGCCCAGCTCACCGGAGGTGTCTTTTTTCATGCGCTGGATGCGGATGGGTTGCGCAATGCCTACCGCCAGCTCGATCGTCTGGAGCCCGCGCTGGCGGAGGATGTTTATAAATATTTCGCCACACCGCTCTACCCGTGGACCCTGGCGGCGGCCGTGTCGCTGCAACTGGCGGCACTGGCCGCAGGGATTACCGGTTTGCCGATACGCAGGAGAAGAGGTTGATGGAGCAACTCCTGTTCACTCGTCCCTTCTGGTTTCTCGCACTGCCACCGATGGCAGTGATGCTCCGGATACTACTGAAAAACCGCCGCACCGCTTCACCCTGGCGGGGGGTCGTCGACGCTCATCTGCTGGCACATCTGTTGATTGGTCAGAGCCACAGACGCCCGCTGCTGCCTGTCCTGCTGCTCGGTCTTTTCTGGTTGTTGCTGATAACGGCGCTGGCGGGACCGGTATGGCAGCGTGTACCCGCGGTTGAGTTCCGCCTCCAGGTGCCACCGCTGGTGATCGTGCTCGATCTCTCCCGTTCCATGAACACCCGGGATGTGGCGCCGTCACGCATCACACTGGCCCGGGCGAAGCTGGGATTGCTGCTGGAACGGTTGCCGCAACGCGCTGTCGCGCTGACGGTCTACACGCTGCGCGGCCACAGTGTGATGCCCTTCACCGAGGACCGCAGACTGGTCCAGCAGACACTGGAGAGCCTGGCACCGGAACTGATGCCGGTGCAGGGCAGTCTGGCTTCCGCCGGCCTTGCATTTGCCGGTGACCAGCTGCGAGCCTTTGCTGCAAAAACCGGTGAACTGCTGCTGGTCACCGACACTGCTGATGCTGCGGCGCCCGGTATCGCACAGCAGCTGGCTGAACAGGGGTACCGGGTATCGGTGTTCGCCATCGGTACCAGAGACGGCGGACCGATACCGGATGAGCACCGCGGCTTTCTGCTCTCCGATGCGGGGCCGGTCTACAGCCGGCTTGACAAAGAAATATTGCAACAGGTCGCTAACCAGGGAGGTGGATATTTCATTACTGTGACCCGGGACGATCACGATCTGCACTCGCTGCAACACGCACTTGCTCCCGGTACAATTGAAGGCGCAGTCGAGCAAAACGCGACCGCGGCGCGGGTCTGGCGTGAGGGTGGACCCTGGCTGATTCTGATTGCGCTGCCGCTGTTCCTGGTGATCGCCCGACCGGAAACCCTGATCGTTGCCCTGATCTTTACGTTGTTGCCACTGCCTTCCCCAGCGCAGGCTTCCGGCTGGCAGCGGCTCTGGTTGAACCGCAACCAGTCGGCAATGACTGCCTTCGAAGCGGGAGAATACCAACAAGCGGCAGCCATTTTCGATGATCCCCTGTGGCGGGGTATAGCCCAGTATCGCGACGGTCGATTTGCAGCGGCGCTGCAGAGTTTTAGCCAACTCTCATCACCGATTGCGCATTACAATCGCGGCAACACGCTGGTAAAAATGGGTCGTCTGGAAGAGGCTTTGCTGGCTTATCGCGAGACACTTCGACTCTCCCCCGCCCATGAGCGCGCCAGATTCAACCTGGAGTTGATTGAAGTACTGGTCCGCCATGGCGCCGCCAACACCACACCGCCGGATGCTGCCGACGATGCAGTTGCAGCACAGCGCAGTGCAGCGCCGCAAAAAGAAGCCGCCACCTGGGTAGCGGATATGCTGGACGCCCCCACTGAAAATGACAGAATGGCACAGAGCGAAGGTTCGAACCGCAGTGTGCCGGATGCAGGCAGCGCGGGTGGTGGTGCCATGCTGATCTCCGGCGGCGAACGTACCGACCTGGTGCAAAGTTCTACTGTTGGTGAGGGACTGACCAACGCTGGTATTGCCGGCGGAGCGCGGGACAGCGTTGCGCGCCAGGGTGGTGGTGGAGGCACTCGGAGCGATAACAACAAGCAGCTCTTCCGCAACCAGGCACTCGACGAGGAAGCGGATCCTGAACCGAAACCAGAGGGACCTGTCAGCCTCGGCAACAACGGTAATGCCGATGCCGATGGTGCCGCCGATGCTGAGCCGCCAACAGCAGAAAGATCTACCAGCGAACCGGTAACGGAGGAAACCTCCACTGATAAAGTGGAAGAAAACCCAGCTCTGCCGGCAGGAAGCGGCGCTGGTGCGAAGGAAAGCGCAGGCGAACCCAGCGCATTCGAGGAGGAGAATCTGTCTCACCATCGCGCTGGTTCCGGTACGGGCAGCGGGGACAGTGCCACGCCTCTGGACACAGGCATGGCGACATACGACGCAATGCAAAACTGGATCGACGCGTTAACCGACGACACCGCCGAACTGCTGCGGGAGAAGTTCAGAAGAGAGTACCAGCGCGCACCGGTATACCCGCAGGGAGAGCATCCATGGTAACAGCGCTGTGCCAGCGCACGGTCGCACTCGGCTGGATCCTGTTCGCGCAGCTGCTCTACGGCTCCTGTGCCTCCGCGGCTGATCTGATCATCGAATCCAGCGCCGTACCCCTCTCCCCCTACCTGCAGCAGCAGGTGGTCTATACCATCCATCTGTATCGCAAATCCCATCTGCAGCTGGGCTACTTCCTGACACCGGAAGTGCCGGAGGTACTGATTCGAGCAGCTGCTCCCAGTCCGCCAGTCATTGTCACACGGGAGGGTGACGAGTATGAGCTGTTGGAACAACGCTACCTGCTCTTTCCCCAACGCAGCGGGAAGATCGAACTGCCCGCCCCCGTATTCAGCAGCCGCCACCTGTTTGTCCGGGGAGAGCCGCTGACGCTCGATGTTCAGCCGCCCTCCTCTGGCGAGCATGCCAATAGCTGGATCGTGGCGGAGGATCTGCAACTGAATGAAGAGTGGAACGCACCCGATTCACCCTGGCGCGTCGGTGATCCTCTGGAACGGCGCATCACTGTTCAAGCCACGGGTATGACCGCCGCCCAGCTGCCGGAGATCAACGCACTCTCCCAGCCGGGGCTGCGATTGCAGAATCTGCCGGGTGAACTGCACGAGGAGGTGACCGACAACGGATTGCGCAGCAGCCGTGTCACCCGGCTGCGCCTTATCGCGGAGCGAAGTGGTGAGTGGGAGCTGGCACCGGTCCGCATCAGATGGTGGAACAGCAATAACAACAGCGCTGTCGTCAATGTGTTGCCTGGCCGGAGACTGACCATCGTCGAAGCATTGTCGCAGACTGAGTCGGTTGAAATTTCAGCGCCAGTCGCAGATCCTCCCATCTCAGGAGAGTGGACGGATGCCGAGCACTGGCGCGCTCCGGGTATCGCCACCGTCGCATCTCTGCTGTCGCTGCCGATGATCTGGCTCGCTTACCGGTTGCAACTCTTTCCCAGGCTGACTCAGTACGCGTTTCGGCTGCACCTCTGCCTGCGACTGCTGCTCGCCTGCCTACGCCAATCCCCGTCGGAGATCAGAGTGATCCTGCAACGTGGCGTGGAACTGCACAGCGGACGTAGAGGCGCGTTTAGTTTGATTTCACTGGCACGGCAAATGGAGCGACCAGAGACGGCCGAGGTACTGCTCAAGCTTGATGCAACGCTCTACTCCGCAAGCAAAGACAAGCAGTGGCGTTGCCGGGGAACAACACGGCATCTGCTAAGTACGTTGAACCGCCCACCTGGAAAAGCCAGTGAACGGAAAACCATCGATCTGCCGCCGCTGTGGCGAGCACAGAGTACAAGGGATAGGAGAGAATAGATTTCTTCACTTATTGCATCCCGCGCGGGCTGACCCTTTGCCCCTGCTGGACTTATTTTATGTATTTGCGCTTCTCAACATGGCATCTTCCGCCAATGCAGTTGCAGCGAGTGGATGGATATCAATAGAAACAACCGCCAGTCCCATCAGTTGGTTACATTCGATAAAGTGCAGTACCTCTGCTGGTGAAGCGACCGGTGTCTGTGGAAGGTCATTTAGCAGTCTGAGAAGTTCTTCGCGGTTACGCAAATTCCCGCATGCCATTTCGCCGATTTCGGCACTGGTACATACGTCGACGCCATCACCACCAGGCCGGCCGTTGAATTCTGAACAGTAACACATTGAACCTGCCTGCTATGCCTGAGGGGTGTCGTCAGGACCTCTCCCAACAGCGGACCCGGCCGGGGACCGCACTCACGCGCTTACAGCGATCCATCACTCGATGGTGAGGGCAAATACCCGCGTCTCGGCACGACGGTTGCTGGCACGGTGCGCCGGTGTGTCATTGGTGAATGCGGGCCGCAGTTCACCAAATCCGCGGGTGACAATCCTCTCTCCATCCACACCCCGCTTCACCAGGTAACTCCGCACGGCAGCGGCACGCCGTTCGGAGAGACCCTGATTATAGGCCTCTGTGCCGATACTGCAGGTATGGCCGGCGATCTCGATGCGACGCACATCATGGGACATAAGACCGCCAATCAAGCGATCGAGTGCTGCACGTGCCGGTATCTTCAGTTCGGAACGGTCAAAATCGAACTGTACCACTACTTCCATCACCACCTTGGGTTCAGCGGGAACCGGAACGCGTGTCACTTCCTCGACAACAGCCTCACACTCCGGTACATCGACCACCCAGTAAGTGGTCCAAACACACTGCCCCTGGCTGTCGCGCCAGACCGTAC
>JACKMU010000006.1 GCA_024235215.1 Chromatiaceae bacterium
AAGGTGACGGATCCGATCTCATCGGTGCGGATACGGATGACTTGGTCGAGATGGTGAATGAAGATCTTTCCGTCACCTATCTTGCCGGTGCGAGCCGCGCTGCTGATTGCCTCGATAGCCTGATCGACGAGGTGGTCTTTTGCGGCGACTTCAATTTTGATCTTGGGCAGGAACTCGATATGGTAGGCTGCACCCCGGTAATGTTCTGAATGGCCTTTTTGGCGGCCAAAGCCTTTGACCTCGATGGTGGTTATCCCGGAGATGCCGATTTCCGCGAGTGTCTCGCGCACATCATCCAGCTTGAATGGTTTGATGATTGCTGTAATCAGTTTCATACTCGAAAACTCCTGAAGTGACCGCAGTCAAACTTCTGCATCGCTCTGGCACTGGGCGGATTGAGTGTCTGCTGGGACAAAACTTCTGATCCGTTTCCACTCCGATCTTGGGACGGTTTCCATACTGATGCTCCGCTCACTGCTGATTTGGCGCTGACAAAGACGGTATTCTGCCAGGGCACAGATTCACGATGCCCAGGATGACACTGAGGAGTTTACTGGGTGGCACCATGGATACTGGGGAGCGGTGCTGTCCGAGTTCTGCTCTGCAGATCGCAATGCACTTGATATGCCAGTATTGTTTATCCCCGATAGGACAACGCCTTACAGTGCATTCGATCAATTCGATGCGGCTTGGACTGCACCAAGATCGCAAGCATTTTCACTGCAGCGTCGCTTTGGCGCACCAAATCGGTGCGCTACGGAAGGCAGGTTCTACAGCTGTTACAAGATACTGAAAATCAGGTTGACCACCGCTCCTTCGTTCAGGTTGGGATTGCGGCCCAGTGCGACCTCTGCGCCATCTTCCGTGCCATCGTTGTCGCTGTCGGGGTCATTCAGATCGGTGCCGTATTGGATCTCCTGCTTGTTGGTCAATCCGTCCTGGTCACCATCCTCCGCCGCATCCAGGCCATTCAGCGGGTTGAGGCCATGCGCGATCTCAACCTCATCGCTGATACCATCATTGTCGTCGTCCGGATCGCAGGCATCTCCCAGCGTGTCTGCGTCGTTGTTCTCCTGATTGGGATTGGCGATCAGCGGGCAGTTGTCGTTCTCATCGACCACCGTATCATTGTCGTCGTCCGGATCGTTGACATCAGCGATGCCGTCGCCGTCGTTGTCCGGTGCCCGCTCCACTTCGACATTTGCGCTGTTATTGGCCGCATCGAGTTCCTTCAGGCTACCACTGACTGTGGCACTGCTCACCAGATCTCCCACCGCATTGACCGTCACCAGCACGTCGACGGTGGCACTCCCTGCTGTGTCCACAGCCCCGAGAGCGCACTGAACGACGCTGGCCGTCATGCTGCAGGGGCTACCCTGGCTGGGAACGGCGCTGTTGAAGGTCACGCCGTTCGGCAGGGTCAGCTGGATCACGACGCCGGTATCGCCTATGGGACCGAGATTCTCCACTGTCAGGCTGTAGGTCAGCTCCTGTCCGACAGGAATTGCGGGTTGCGAAGCACTCAGTGTGACGGAAAGATCCGTGGCCATCTCCATTGCCATCACGCCCTGCTCATGCGTGCCGACATAAACCAGATTGCTGCCCGCCGGCCCGGTGACTATCGCCTGGATGGTTCGCGGACGCGGCAACGGCGGTAGTGTGTTCCAATGGGCTCCTCCATCCACACTTCGCAGCAATGTTGAACCTGTGCCTGCATAGATAACCCTGGAATCGTCCGGATCGATGAACAGGGACAATACGCCGGCGGAGTAGACTCTGTCAAAGCACCCACAGTGAATAGCGCAAACAGGTTCGGCTCGGATACGGCGACCGCGGAGGTGACGTCCAGACCCGAAGTCGTGGGTGCGGCGACAATAGAAAATATGGCGCCTCCTGTCGATGCATTGGAATCGGCAGATGTCGAGCCATTGGTGCCATGGGTGTACTTGGCATCGGTCTCCAGTATCAGTTGGACGGTGGTTGATGCAGAGGTTGATAAAATGCAGAGTGCGGCCAGGATGTACAGCCGAGCAGGGATGCTATGCCGAAACATGGTGCTCTCCTTTGCAGTCGGTTTTTATCTGTTTTTCAGTGTAGGAAACAGAACTGGTTTATACCCGCATTCGGAAAAATACCCCAAGGTCAGCATCTGTCAATGCGGTATAAACTGAAGCACGCCTCATCAATTTGAGCCGGGATGGTAACGGTGAGGGGAAGGTCAATGCGCCATTCGCTGCTTCAACTCAGCGAGAAATGCGCGGATACGCTGTGCGTTGGAGCCACCGTCGCCACCGGAACCGAAGCGTGAGGTCGAGCGCATATCGACTCTGACTGCTGCGTCCAGCTGTGTCAGGCGGAAAACCACATCGTCCTTGAATCCGTACCAGAAGGTGGTAACCGTCGCTTCGATCCTCCCCTCGTCGCGCTCAGCCGCTACCAGCATCCACCCGCGCTCTCGCACCAGCGTCAGGATCTGGTCGAACAGCGGCGTCATCGGGCTGGAAAGGAATAGTGGCTGGATATCTGGAAAAGCTTCGCGCTGCTGTTTGGCGACCGCTTCCCCCGGGTAGATCCTCGAGGTGGGAGAGTCCCAGAATTCGGGCGGGCTCTCCAGGTCCGTGGAGATGTCCTGAATCGGCGGGAGTGTCGATTTCGAATAGCTCCAGTACAGCGGCGTCACCAGTGTCGGAGCGACGATCAGCAGTGCGATCACGCCACGTGCGAGACCAGGCCGTCTACGTCCTGTCCAGGAGTTGAAGATGCCGATGACCGCAAGCAGCATGGCGATTATCCCGACGGATACCGCGACGCGCAGTACGGTCAGCGAACCACTGTAACCCCACCACTCCATGCGGAAGCCCATGGTGGCCATCAGCAGAATGATGACAGTGGCAATCGCCGTTACCAGAGCGAGTGTCGTCATGTTGGGAAGTCGAGTGTCGGCCATGTCCGGAGTTTGTCGCTGTCAGGGAGCCAGTGGTTGAACAGCAGGCAGGGTTACAAAGAGTCTTCCCACCTGTTTCCCCAGTATAGATCAAACCCTCTGCTCAGGTGCGCTATGCGTCTAATGCTGCGGAGAAAGTGGCCGTTACAACTCAATAATAAGCACAGAGTATTGACAGGCTCCAGCATAGTGTGTTCCGCTCCAGACCACCCATTCCGGGTCGCCAGGGTCCCATGCTGCCTGACCCTTCCAGGTTTGGATTCCTGGCTCCGGTAGTGGCCCAAGGTGGTGGCGGAGTGAGACAAGGAATGCAAACGAGATAGGCAGATTTGAAGGATATAGAAACAGGCGACCTGGAGTCACTCTGGAGAGTTCGCTCCGAAACCCACCGGGAAGCTGCAGCAACAGCTGATCATCTTCGCGTAGTGATGAGTCACTCGCTATTCGTTTTTCTGGGAAATATCGCGGCCTGTTCAACCCTGTCCGCAGGATTGTGGAAGCAAGTACCGCAGGGGCTGCTACTTGCCTGGATGGGTGTGATGGTCCTGTTCAGTACGGTCCGGTGGCTCATTGGGAGAGGTTTTCCCCAGGGTCCGCTCAGCAGCACGGAGACCCGCTACTGGGAGCGACGCTTCATCCTCTCGGTGGCTGTTTCCGGGGCGCTCTGGGGAGTTGCGGGTGGACTCTTTTTCGTGTCCGATCACCGTGACAGCAACCTGTATCTGGCATTGCACATAGTGAGTATGTGCGCAGCCGCGGCAGCGACTTTATCCTACCACCGCATCGCCTATCCGGTATTTCTCCTGCCTGCGATCGTACCCATCACGGTTAACATGATATGGGATGGGGTATCAACCAGCAAAATAATGGGTTTTGTGCTCCCTTTCTATTTCACACTGCTATACATGCTGTCCCGGGAGATCTACCAGACAGCGCACGAGTCATTTCTCGCCAGGATCAATAGCCAATATCTTGCAATGTTCGACTATCTTACGGGGGTGACCAATCGTCGTGCCTTCGAGGAGACCATGGAGCGGGAGTGGTATCGGGCCATGCGGGAGAGGCGCATGCTGGCACTGGTCATTGCAGACATTGACAACTTCAAGCTGTGTAACGATACCTATGGTCACCAGATGGGAGATCGAATGCTGAAGAAGGTGGCGACTTTGCTGGAGAAACGCATCCGCAGGGGAGCCGATCTGGTAGCACGTATCGGTGGCGAGGAATTTGCATTGATTCTGCCGGATACGGATCTCAGCGGTGCGGTGGCACTGGCGGAGAGCATACGACAGGATATGCGCGTGTCGGCGTCCAGGGAGAGTGATGAGACTCCCAAGTTGACGATGAGCTTCGGTGTTGCGAGCCTGTTACCCGAAGCCTCTCTCGATCCTGGGATTCTGTTCCGGCGCGCGGATGCCGCGGTGTACGAGGCCAAGCGCAAGGGTAGAGACCGGGTAGAGTTCAGATCGGATTGATCTTTCGTCCTTTGCCCAGGAGAGGCGGGAGTTGTCTGCTCCGGTGGCAGAATGCAACGACAGCGTGTAGGCTCCTGCTCCAACTCCCGGAAAATTCCTGCGCGGGTTCAATCCATTGAATGCTGTTACATCAGGTGCAAAAGTACCGGTTCCAACCGCTGACAGCATGCACTGAATTGTGTGTTTCGCGCTTCCAGTGAAGACCTGATTTGATCACTGCCCGCTTCATGGTGACCGCTTACCATCCGAATAGCGCGACCAACCGAGGAGTCCAGGATGATTGAGCGCTTGCAGTGCGATGAACCCGGCGACAGCCGGGTTCATCGCTACCAACAGGAAAAGCGTATCAGCCGAACGGTTTTGGTGGTGGGGTCTTGTCGGTTGATGGCGGCAGGATCGGCATCATAAATGATGGCTGGTCGCCGGTCAGTGTCTTGAGGAACGCAACGATCCTGGCGTTCTCTTCGTCCGAGAACTTTTTACCCAGTTGCAACCTGCCCATAATATCGACGGCTTGGGTAAGGGTTTGTGCCTCACCATCATGGAAATAGGGGTAGGTCATTTCAACATTGCGCAGCGTGGGTACCTTGAACTTGAAGCGATCGGCATCCTTGCCCGTCACGCCTGCCAGACCCTGTGCTTCACGTGGGCTCTGGTAGGGTTCGACAACCCCCATCTTCTGGAAGGAGTTGCCGCCCACTGCTTCACCGTTATGACAAGCTATACAGCCGCTGCTCTTGAATAACTGGTAACCCTCCAGTTCCATTGCGGTCAAGGCGTCCTTGTTCCCCAGCAACCATTGATCAAAACGGGAATTCGGGGTGATCAATGTCTTTTCGAACTCCGCAATGGCCTGGGTGACTTCATCGATTGTGACCTTGTCCGTGTCGAACACCTGCTTGAATTCGATCCGATATGCCGGTATCGATTCCAATACATCGATAGCCAGGGTATGGGATGCGGCCATCTCACCGGGATTGGCAATCGGACCGCCTGCCTGGGCTTTGAGATCGGCGGCGCGGCCATCCCAGAACTGAGCGACGTTCAAGCTGGAGTTCAGTACTGTGGGTGCGTTGATCGGGCCTTCCTGCCAGTTATGGCCGATAGAAGTCTTTAGATTATCCGTGCCGCCCATACTCAGGTTATGGCATGAGTTGCAGGAGATAAACCCCGATTTCGATAAGCGCGGATCGAAGTAGAGCTTCTTGCCAAGTTCCACCTGCGCCAGGTTGATCTGCTGCACGGGACGAATCGGTTGAATCGGTTCTTCGGCTTGTGCGATGGGAGCAAAAACCGCAGTGCCAGCCAAGATTGACAGGGTAAGTTTCAGGTAAAGTTCCATGAATAATTCCTATTTGCTACTTTAATCTACAGTCCAGGGTTGCAACGGTCGGGAGGTTGGGCATCCCTCCTGAGTGGCTCTGTCGGTTGTGCATATAGCGGTGCTCTTTCACATCGGCACCATTCATCCACTGGAAGCAACCCCCCACGCACAGATTGTTCATCTGTGATTTAACCACACATACTGCAAAAAGAATTTAGAAATATTCCAGAGATAGCTCATTGATAATTATCAAAAACCCTGAGCGAGTAATTGACTGGAATTCTCTGAAATTGATTCCTATCAATGAACGGATCGGTTCTGTTTCACTTGTTGCGGTGTAACTGTTCAGCTGGCTGCCAAAACAGTGCCAGCTGAATAATTACGTTTTGGTTTTATGATCGCTGTCGATACTTTCGAGGTCGTATCTTCGGGCAGAGGCACCTGGTGGCGGACCGGAGCCGGTCGACTGTCGCTACCTTTGTGTCCTGATTGAGTCCGGGTTCAACGCAGCCGGACGAGCAGCTCCGCTTCCAGCCGCTTCTGCTCTATTCTCGAGCCGGCAATGAGCACGCCTAAACGGCCGATCACTATGGTGCCCCAGTTCACCAGGATGATGCCTGACCTTCTCCCCGGATCGTATTCGATACCGCTCAAGTCGATGTCTGCCAATCTGTCGTGATTGCCGCTGTACTCTTTTGCGAGCCACTGGGGAATCTGCAAACGGCGAGCGATTTCAGACGGGTAGGAAGCGTTGTCATAACGTGGAGTACACTGTAGCAAGATGAATCTGAGTCCATCTACCTCCTCGACCACGCCGACTTCGAACGCGAACACCCCGCGCAGCCCCTCCCGCCACAACCATTCCGCCATGGGTTCCACCGATCCCCAGGGTTCACAGCGGGCAGGAAAGCGGATACCCCGATGGATATGCTCCAGGGTGATATATTCGGTGACCTGACGTCGCTCCAATCGCTCATCCGAAGCCTCGTACTGCAGGTTCAGGTAAATATCAGCGGGAATCTCCTCCTGAATCTGTAGCGGCATGATTTCGTCGAAAAATGCCAGTGCCTGGATCAGATCCGAGGGTGTTTCGCAACGCCGTATGCGCTTGCCCGCCAGTGGCACCGCAGATTTGAGGTAACAGGGATAGGGAAGCGTTCCAATGCCGGCAATCCATTGCTTGCCGTGAAAGCAGAGAGTGTGGGGTACATCCATGCGCAGGTGCTTGGCGAGGGCGACGAAATGATTGCGGTTGTTGATGTAGGTTACCACCCGCTGCCATGCATTGTGGCTGCGTACCCGGTTTTCCTTGTGCCCGAAGAAAAACAGGGATTCACGCAGATCGGGATAGTCTGCCAATCGGTCTATCGCCACATCCCAGACGACCTGGCTCGTATGGGGAAGTCCGACCCGGTCGTAGTGACCGTCGATAGCATCCCACTCCCTCTCCAGCAGCGGATGGATCTGTATCAGGTCATCCGGAGAGGTCATGCCGAGCGCTCGACCGGAGTAGAGTTGATTACCGGCGGCGGCTTCGCGGGTGCAGGAGAGGATATCGTGATTGAAAATCATCCTGTCCCCGGTGAATCGGTGCAAACTGTGAATTGCCATCTTGCCCCCCCACCCAGCTGGTTGAATAACTATTCAGATCTCCCTTCAAAAGCGCGATTTTGAAGGGGGGACCAAAAGGGAGCGTAAGACTTTTCCCCTTTTGGAACCGCAAAAGCCAAGGAGTAACCATCCACCTGGCCCCGTTTTTTGGGGTCAGGTGGATGGTTACCTGGTCTAAATGGTTAAATTACAGCATTATTTATGCCACTCAACGGCTATTCAGTAAAATCAACGAATTAGTTTTCAATCCTGCGCTCGTTGCGGGTTCGGCTGCACCTATTTTGCCCATTTCACCCTATCGGATGCACCGCTACTGAGCGTGGGTGACCCAGTGACGACTGGCTGGGAGAAAGCAGCGCGGCTACATCACGCAGCCATGTGTCGCGGAAAGTGTGCACTACGCTGGGTTGCGTGGTTCAGCCTTCGAGTGAAGGTCTGATTTGATTACCCATTTCATCTCCTCTCACGGTCAGAATGGTGCAGTCAACCGGGGAATCCGGGTTGATATGCAGGTAACGATGCTTAGTCGTCGGAAAAAGTTTCCGCAATGCGTCGGAACTCACCTCTCAAGGCCAAAAATACATCCACCACATCAGGATCGAATTGTCGGCCACGCCCCTGGCAGATTATCTCCACCGACTTCTCATCGGAGAATGGCACTTTGTATACCCGGCGGCTGATCAATGCGTCGTAGACATCAGCCAGGGCCATCAGGCGCCCGCTGATGGGAATTTCCTCACCCTGCAGACCCCGTGGATAACCGCTGCCATCCCAATGTTCGTGGTGCGTGTAAGCGATTTCCCGGGCCATTTGCAGAAAGTCCGTGGTTCCCAGTACCTGCTCCGCCCGCAGTAGGGCGTCGTGACCATATTGGGCGTGTTTCTTCATCTGTTCCCACTCTTCCGGGTCCAGCTTGCCGGCTTTCAATAGAATGCTGTCCGGCACACCCACCTTGCCAATGTCGTGCAGTGGAGAAGTTTTGAACAGCATCAAAATCGTGATCTCGTCCAGGTAGTGGGAAAAGCGCGGATGCGCTTTCAGACTTTCCGCCAGCGTCTTGACGTAATGCTGGGTGCGCAGGATATGCCTGCCGGTCTCGGCGTGTCTCGTCTCCGCCAGGCTGGCCATGCAGTAGATCGCGACATCCTTGGTGCGGGAGAGTTCTTCTGTGCGTTGTAGAACCTTGGATTCCAACAGATGGTTCTGCGCCGCCAGTTGCTGCTGGGCACGGTGCAGGGCCAGGTGAGTGTTGACCCGGGCGCTCACAATGGGGGGGCTCATGGGTTTGGTGATATAGTCGGACGCCCCCAGGCTGAATCCCCTGACCTCGTCGCTCACCTCGCTCCTGATGGTGAGGAAGATCACCGGGATATCCCGGGTGTGTGGATTCCTTTTAAGCTGACGGCAGACCTCGTAACCGTCCATGCCAGGCATCAGGATATCCAACAAGATCAGGTCCGGCTGGGGATCGGCGGCGGCCCGGCGCAGGGCCTGTGCTCCGTCCTTGGCCACCAAGGTCTTGTAGTCGTTTTTGAGCAGATCCAGCAGTACGTCGATGTAGAAGTTCTCGTCATCCACGATCAGGATCTTGGGCTTCTCTTCGTCCATTGCGATGTTCCATGCGTTTTTTCGACAGTTTGGCCAGCGTTTCTTGAGCCAGATCGAAATCGTAGTTGTCGAGTTGGCTTTCCTGTTATTGTAGGGTCTCCGCAAATTGGGGAGAGGGCAGGGCGGCTTGCAGTTGGGGTATGATAGCGGATCGCCGTCCTCCAACAGTTGCTCGAGACGCTCCAGCAGCAGCTTCTCCCGGGGAAGCTCACCGTTCGTATCGGTTTGTTCCGTCGCCGGTTTCTCCGCTTGCGGACCCCACTCCAGTTTGGCCGGGTTGCCTCGATGCCGTTCAGGACAGGCAGACGCCAATCCATCAACACCAGGTCGAAGGGTTGCCGCTGCTGGTCGGCGGTGTGGATCTGCGCCAGTGCCGCTTCCGCGTTGGCTACCGTGACCACGTCGAAAGCGAAGGAGGTCAGCATATCGCTGAGTATCTGGCGAGTCGAGGGGTTGTCCTCCACCACCAGGGCATGCAGCCCCTGCAAGCTGGTCCTCGGGACCATGGCGAACTCGATGCCCAGCCGCCTTCCGAGCGGATTCAGGTAATCGGCACTGATACCACGATAACCACCCTCCTGGTCCGTATATTCCACCGGGGCCCAGTTGCTATCACCGACGGTATGCACGACGGAATGCTGTTGCAGCCAGGAGTGCTCCTGGGGGGGTAGTTTCAGTCTGTGAGCGGAATCGCCGGTATCCTTCAGGGAGATCCAACGGCGGCGAATCCGTCGGTGCTCCGCTTCGCTGATAGCGTTCAAACCTTTCTGCAGGATACCCGCCAATTCCGGCCAATCGTTGCGGCAGGCCATGTACGGGGTGCTGGGTCGCCCGAACGGACCGGCGATGCGCGCTTGCCCCAACCATTTGCGCTCGATGGCCTCCCGCTCATCCCGATCGATCCTGGCCATTCCCTGGTCGATCAACTGCCGCAGGTCGATGTCGTCCCTGCGCACGGCGCCATAGTAGGTGCGCTGGTACAGCGGGTTGTTGGCATCGTAGTCGAACACCTCGGAGCTCCCGCTCTGGTGCAGGTAACAGCGGTAGTTGACCAGGGGAGAGATGAAGACCCTGACCTCGCCAGCATGGGCGGCGTGGTAGAGTTGGTCGAAATCGTCATACACGCTGAGCGCAGCCTGGGGAAGGCGTTCGGCCACGAACTGGTGAGTGAATCCCTTGGGCAGCCCAATGCGGAAACCGCGCAGTTCTTCCAATTTGGTATCACAGGTTCCTGCATTTTTTCGCTGGTTTCAAGTGGTATTCCAGGCAAAGGATCAATATCTGATTGAACTCAGTTCAGCTTTTACCCCATTACTTCAGCCGGTTACCTTAAACGGGTGTTGGTAATCTCCCCTCCAGCCGATAACGCAGGTAATCCGCGAGAATCATGGCGTGGTCGAACGCCAGCGGTGCAGGAGGTGTTCCGGGCAAGTGGATGGCAATTGTCTTGGCGTCGTCCGCGGCTTCGGGGATGCCATGGGCGTGGGCGAGGTAGACCAGGCTGGCGGTATGTCCGCGCGGATCACGCCGCGGATCGGAGTAGCAACCAAGCAGCTGGTCCAGACTGACATCCAGCCCTGTCTCCTCCCTGGCTTCCCGGATGGCGGCTCGTTCCGCGGACTCTCCGATATCCACGAAGCCCCCCGGAAAGGCCCAACCCGTTGGTGGATGGCGCCGTTCGATGAATATGATGGGCCGCTCCGGCCGGTCCCAAAGCTCGATGATGATATCCACGGTGAGAAGTGGGGTTCGCGGCTGCGGCATGGTGCTTTCAATGTTTGTGGTTGCAGTTGAAGTGGATTGTACCTCGATTCCACGTCGGTTCTTCCTTGCCGTGCTCACACTCCTCAATGGCAGGCGCCGGAGCGGGTGCCGGGTGGGATGGAATCTGCCGGTAAGTGGGTTATGCTTCGTTTGATCCCCTGAGAAATCCGTTGGGGGAAACGCGACAGCAGAGAGATACGTTATGGAATACCGAAATTTGGGACGCAGCGATCTGCGGGTTTCCACCATTTGCCTGGGTACAATGACCTGGGGCAGGCAGAATACCCAGGCGGACGCGGATCGACAATTGGAATACGCACTGGCTAGGGGCATCAACTTTCTGGATACCGCTGAAATGTACGCCATCCCGCCGACGGCAGAGACCTACGGCACCACCGAAACCATCATCGGGAACTGGCTTGGACGCAACCCCGAGAAAAGACGGGGGCTGGTGCTGGCGACCAAAATCGCCGGCAATGGCTTGTCCTGGATCCGCGCGGGTGCCGATGTCACCGGAGCGGCGGTGGTTGACTCCGTGGATGCTTCCCTGCGGCGGTTGCAAACGGATTACATCGATCTGTACCAGCTGCACTGGCCCAATCGCAACTCACCCCATTTCGGCAAGCATTGGCCTGGTCGGTTGCGTTTTTCCGCGATGGATGCCGCCCGGAACCGGGAGCAGATGCTGGATATTCTCCACGGGTTCGCCGCTTGTATCGAAGCGGGTAAGATCCGCTACGGCGGTCTGTCTGATGAAACCCCCTGGGGGATCCAGCAATATCTTCAGTTGAGCCAGGCACATGACCTGCCGCAGATGGTTTCCATCCAGAACGAGTTCAACCTCCTGCATACCAAGGATTGGCCTTATCTCATCGAACATAGTGTGCTGAGCGGTTTGGCTTATCTGCCCTGGTCCCCGCTGGCGGGAGGTGTCCTGACGGGTAAGTACCTGAATGGTGCCAGGCCGCCGGGGTCACGCTGGACGATCAGCCAGCGCAACGGTCTGTTTCGTGATCAGGTGCAGGCACATCAGGCGATTGCTGCGTACCAGGAGGTCGCGGACCGGTACGGCATGAGTCTGGCTACGCTGGCTTTGGCGTGGGTCAATCAGCAGGACGGAGTGACCGCAACGATCATCGGTGCAACGAGTATGGAGCAACTGCAAGAGGATATTGCTGCTTTCGACGTGGTGTTGAGTGAAGAGATGCT
Organism: Chromatiaceae bacterium; assembly: GCA_024235215.1. Lineage (GTDB taxonomy): Bacteria > Pseudomonadota > Gammaproteobacteria > Chromatiales > Chromatiaceae > HKST-UBA178. The sequence continues at coordinate 11,936 of JACKMU010000006.1, forward strand.
GGCCGATATCCTCACTGTGTTGAAGCGCTATCCCCTGCCGTTTTAGTCTTGTTATATGCACCCACCCCGGGGAGCCTATGGAAATGCTCTCACCATGGGCGGGTTCAATGTATAAAAGCGCTTTTTTTTGGCACGACCGTTATCCGAAGCAGATACTTTTTTCATTCGCCGGTGGGTCGGATCTTGCCTAGAGAGGGATGCAACGATGCGCGAACTGAACCCGTAAAATTTGGGTTGAATCTGGGCAGCGGCGGTTTTCACTCATCAAGAATTGAGAGGACCGCAGAAATAATCGCTGCGGCGGTCCTGGAAGCAGCAGATGGATCACATTCATCGCCCAGTCCGTCGTTGTCGAGGTCCTTCTGTGAAGGGTTCGGAACGCCCGGGCAGTTATCTGCATTATCCGGAACACCGTCTCCATCCCTATCCGGTGGTGGTGGTTCTAATGATACCGAGAATTTTTTCAACCATGCTACGCCACTACCGCTGGCAATCTCGTTACCCAGTTCGACGCTTGTAATGTAGTGGTCAGGGTTGATTAGACCCCGTTTCACTGCATCCGCAACTATTTTTCCGGCATCGTATAACATCGAACGGGATGGTGTACGCAATACATAGGCAATGTAGGTAAACGGGTTTGCGGGATCTCCCCAGTTCGATCTGGTCCAAAACCACCATTCATTACCATCGATATTGACAATCTCACAGCATTGCGGCCCCCATCCGGTATGCTCTGTCCAAATGATCAATTCCGCCTGAATCGCATGAAAATCGGGAGGATCTGAAACGGTCGGCGTATCGATAATCCACATCTCCTGAATGAGGTTGAAGTTACCTTGGCTCTGAATTTCAATGTCGAAGTCGATGAACAGGTGCGGTGTGCTCGATACCTGCGTGGGGAAGCGTTCATCGTTGCCCGAAGATCCGGCTTCCCAGGGTTTCGAACCGACAATAATCTCCGGAAATGCGTATACAAATTGCGTCTGCTCCGGCCATGACCACGACCAGCCGTATTGTGTCATTTCGTCCACTGTCCGTTGTTCAAGACACTGCTTGTAAGGGAATGATCCAGCGAGGTCTTTACCCCACACGTTGTTGCTGAGACGACCTGATGGAGTGGTCAGGGAAAACCAATCATCACACCCAACGGTAGCCGCTTTGCTGAGCGGTATATGGGAAAAAATGGTAAACACTAACGTGAAAGAAAGTATGTGTTTCACCAGTATCTCCTTACGCGACGATCAACTAACTACCTGATTCTGTGGAAGTGGTCTGAAGTAATATGTTACTGAGCATAGTATAGGGGTTGTTGACCGGCTCTGGAGTTGGCATTTAGTCTGTTTCAGGTTCACATGTTGGACTTGAAACCAGGCGCATGAAGGCGTGATGGGTATAGATACCGACCGGAATCTGCCCCGGTTCCCTGGTAAAGGTGGTGTATGAGTCTCTACTCTTGACATTGATCCGCCGTGATGCTCATGACTTGACGCGGGGGTTGCAGATGGTTGTGCGGAAACCAGCACGTTCGGCGTCAAAGCGACGGCCTGCGTTATGGGGTTTTGAACAGATTGATTGGTTACGCTGAGGTATTACTCAATGTGCCGGAGATATAATCTAAAAAAAGGGAAGATCCTCGTTTCCTCTCATGCCGACGACTCAGTGAAAACGGGTTGTTGCATTAAAGGAATGCGATCGACAGGGATGTCCAGTTCAAATCAGGTCAGGTCTATGCAACGAAAGGGTCGGCTCCTGCAGCCGATGGATTCAGCCGTTTCAACGGTGAAACTGCTGCTAACCTGAGGGAATCGGCAAACAATAGATTGATATCAGCTTCGTTGGCCAGACTCCACTGGCGTTTGCCGGGCAACAGGTTTAGATTTTCACGATGGGGAGCGAGTTACAGCAGCTACTAGAGCGGCGTCTGGGGGCGGTTCATGCGCGCCAGCGCATCGGTATCGAGTCGGAGCGTGAGCCACGTGTCTTCAGCCGGCGCCTGAACTTCTTCCACCCGGAGAACTGGTACTCGCTGCCTTCCCTGATTCGCTACACGCTGCGCCTGACAGGATTCTATCAGCGCGGTCAGCGCAATACCCTGGCAATCCAGCTGCGTGACAATGATGTCTGGCTGCACAACCTGCCGCCTGCCTTTGAGGGCTTTACGCTGTTGCATCTGACCGATCTGCATGCGGATTTGAATCCGCCTGCGATGGCAGCGTTGGCCAGACTGGTGTCTCAACTCGAGTACGATGTCTGCGTGCTCACCGGTGACTACCGTGCAGCAACTTTCGGTCCGATCGATGAAGCAATGCAGCAAATGGCCAGTCTCTGCACGCAGCTGTCGCAACCTTTGTTCGGCGTCTTGGGCAATCATGACAGCATCTTCATGTTGCCCCCACTGGAACAGATGGGAATCCGCATGCTGGTCAACGAGAGTCTCCGCATCGAGCGTGGCGACCAAGCCATCTACCTGGCCGGCATCGATGATGCCCACTACTACCGGGTGGATAATCTGCAGAAAGCGGCCGAGGACATTCCGCACGAGCAAACCTCCATCCTGTTGTCACACACTCCTGAGATCTACCGTCAGGCTGCGCATGCCGGATTTGATCTGCTGCTGTGCGGCCACACTCACGGTGGACAGATCTGCCTGCCGGGAGGGATACCGATCACACTCGATTCCAACTGTCCACGCTACATGGGCTCCTCCTCCTGGTCTTATCAGGATATGCTGGGTTATACCTCGGTGGGTGCCGGCAGTTGCATCGTCGATGCCCGCTTCAACTGCCCGCCCGAGATCACGCTGCACCATCTGCACCGGCGCTGAGCGTCTGTCAGTAAGGTTGTTTTCGAATTCCCACCTTGCATAGCAACCATGACAGGGGCAGTTCCACAATCAGAAATGCGGCAGTCACAGTCGCCACCTGCAACCAGTCGATTTCGAGCAACGGCCGGATGATCAACAGCGGCAGTAGCGACTCCGGGATCTGATCCAATCCAAACACCATCGAACTGGGCGCATATTTCATCCGTCGTTTGATAAAGCTGGAGAGCAGATCACCAAGCATTGCAAAACTGCCGATCAGCAAGCCAGTCATCCAGGAAAATCCAAACAGCGGTGCGACGAGCGTCGTTATCAGGGTGGCACTCGCCAGACCGCGAATCGTCTTGGAACTGCCCAGCACCGGTTGGCCATCGGACAGGATTCTGCCGTTATCGAGCGCTTTTCTCCAACGATCTCCAAGCAGCCTGGCGGCAAGTATCGGACTGCCATTGGCCACAAAGAGCAGCAGCAACAGTTTGATCTCCATCATCCTTCCCGTTCAGCCGACAACGGAACAACCGCCACACCTCAATTTCACCGAATCGCCCGTTCGGGAGGAGTGGTGTAACACCGCCACTGATTGGGACCTGCCTCATAATCCCATGTGAAATACGGTGTTGATCCCAATTTATCTCCAATGGCATGGGGAATTCAAGAATAATAGATACGAATCATAATGTTACTGTTCTGAAGGGTGTGCTGGACGATCGCCGCGCCGTGCTGTCAGGTTTTCGATTTCCCTTCCAGGTCAGCTGTAACAGCCAGAGGGGCGCGGAGCAGCCAGGGTAAAGTTGCGCCAACAGGTAGCTGTCACGCACCGCCCATTCGAACCTTGCGCAAATCCGACAGAGTATTTGCGCAAACAGCGTGCGATTCTCCTCCTCCGCGAGACGACCTGCTTACTCGTAGCGTAACGCTTCGATGGGGTCCTGACGCGCGGCCTTGCGCGCGGGGAAGAAGCCGAAGATCACGCCCACAGCCGCGGAGAAGAGGAAGGCCAGCAGCATGGTCCCCGGGTCCAGCAGCACCGGCATACCCAGGAGCGTGGCGAGCACGTAGGTCGTGGCGATCGCCAGCAGAATGCCGAGTAGTCCGCCGAACGAGGAGAGCACGACTGCCTCGACCAGGAACTGCAGCAGCACCTCGCGCTCCAGCGCACCGATCGCCAGTCTGATACCGATCTCGCGGGTACGCTCCGTCACCGAGACCAGCATGATATTCATGATGCCGATACCACCCACCAGCAGGCTGACCGCGGCCACGGCGCCGAGCAGGGTGGTGAGCACCCGGGTGGTGCCGGTCAGCGCCTCAGCTACCTCCTTCATATCGTGCACGTTGAAGTCATCGTCCTCATTCTCCGCAATATGGCGCCGCTCGCGCAGCAGCAGTTCGATGTCGCGCTGCACCTTCGCGGTGGAGACCCCTGCACGGGCCGAGACATACATCATCTGCACGTCCTGGTTGCCGGCCACGCGCCGCCAGAAGGCGCGCAGCGGGATCATCACCAGGTCGTCCTGGTTGCGCCCGCCGGCCGACTGCCCCTTGGCTGCCAGCAGGCCGATCACCTGGCAGGAGAGTTTGTTGATACGCAGTTTCTCGTTGAGCGCCTGCTGGCTGCCAAACAGTTCCTTACGCACGCTGTCTCCGAGGATGCAGACCGATGCGCCGGCACGCAGTTCGCCGGAACTGAACTCGCGCCCTTTCGCCAGCGTCCAGTTACCCACCGGGAAAAAGTTGTTGTCGGAACCGGTGATCGTTGTGGACCAGTTGCGATTGCCGTAGATGGCTGTCATGGCCTGCGATGCAGCAGGTGCCACCGCAGCGATGCCGCCGACCTCGCTGGCGACCGCCTCGACATCGCCAATGTGGAAGTCCTTGGCTTCGGAGCGCTGACCGAACCCGAGTCTCTGGCCGGTGCGCACCATCAGCAGGTTGCTGCCGAGGCTGGCAATCTGTGCGCTGACCTGGGCGGTGGCGCCACTGCCGAGGTTGACCATGACGACCACCGAAGCCACCCCGATGACGATACCGAGCATGGTCAGCGTGGAGCGCATCAGGTTGCGTCGGATTTCGCGCAGGGCCAGCAACAGCGCATTCCATAGCATCAGCCGGTTCCCCCGGGCTGTTCGCCTGCCACCCGGCCATCGAGAAAATGCACCACCCGGCGGGCGAAGGCGGCCATCTCCGCTTCGTGGGTGACCATGACGATGGTGATGCCCTGTTCGCCGTTGCAGCGCTTGAGCAGTTCCATGATCTCCAGGCTGCGCGCGGTATCCAGGTTGCCGGTGGGCTCGTCGGCGAGCAGTACAGCGGGTTCGGTGACCAGGGCGCGTGCGATAGCCACGCGCTGCTGCTGGCCGCCCGACAGTTCGGAGGAGGAGTGTGACTCCCAGCCGGACAGTCCGACCGCCGCCAGTGCTTCACAGGCGCGGGTGTGACGCCGGATCAGGGGTATGCCGCGGTAGATGAGCGGCAGTTCGACATTCTCCAGCGCCGAGGTACGCGCCAACAGGTTGAATCCCTGAAAGACGAACCCGATGAAGTTGCGTCGCAGCAGAGCGCGCTGGTTGCGGGAGAGCGCGCCCACCTCCACGCCTTCGAAGCGGTAGCTGCCGGCGGTGGGCGTGTCCAGGCAGCCGAGGATGTTCATGCAGGTGGACTTGCCGGAGCCACTCGGCCCCATCATGGCGACGAAGTCACCAGGTGCAATGTCGATATCGATGCCGCGTAGGGCATGCATGGCGGCCTGGCCCTGGCCATACACCTTGGTCACATTGCGCAGTGAGATCAGGGGAGAGGTGCCGGTCGCGGAGTGGGCGTTCATGGTTTCACGGTGACGGTATCGACGAGAAGCGCCTGGCCCGGATTGGGTTCACCGGAAAGCAGTTCGGTCCGCCTGCCGTCGGTAGCACCTGTCTTCACCGCTATGGCATGTGGTGTGCCGTCCAGCAGCACCCATACTTTCTGGCCGCTACTCTGCAGGGTATTGCTGCGCCGCTGGTCCCTCGGTGGGCGCGGAAACAGCATACCGAAGGCACCGCGCGGGCGCGATTGCACAGCTTCGTCCTGTGGCGGTGTGAAGCGTAATGCAGCGTTGGGGAGTAGCACCGCGTCGTGCAGTTCCTGCACCGTGATCATGGCAGTGGCAGTCATACCCGGGCGCAGCGCCAGGTCGGCGTTGTCCACCGTGAGCACGGTTTCGTAGGTAACGACTCCCTCCACGGTGCGTGGCGCATAGCGGACCTGGGTGATCCTGGCCGGGAAACTGCGCTCCGGCCAGGCATCCACCGTAAACCTGGCAGCCTGACCTTCGGCAATCCTGCCCACATCGGCCTCGTCCACCGCTACGTGCAGTTCCATGTGTGCCAGGTCCTCGGCCAAGGTGAACAGGACAGGTGCCTGCAGCGAGGCTGCCACCGTCTGGCCAGGCTCGATCTGGCGCAGCAGTACGAGACCGTCGATGGGCGAGCGGATGACCGCCTTGGCCAGATCGGCCTCCTTGCCATCCAGAGTGGCACGCGACTGGGCGACCTGCGCCCGCGTACTGGCCTCGGTGGCTTGCGCGCGTGCGTACGCTGCACGGGCGTTATCCAGTTCCGCGGAGGAACAGAGCTGGCGTTCGGACAGCTTCTCGCAGCGCTCGAAGGTCAACCGCGTCTCCTGTACCGTGGCCTGCGCCTCCTTCACCTTGGCTTCGCTGGAATGCAGCGCGGCGCGCGATTCCAGCACCTGCGCCTCCAGGCGGTCGGTATCCAGCCGCGCCAACACCTGGCCGCGCAGTACCTTGTCGTTGAAATCTACTGTCACCGTCTCCACGGTACCGGACAGTTCGGTGCCCACATCAACCTGATTGACCGGTTCCAGCGTGCCTGTGGCGGTGACTGTCACCGTGAGGTCGCCGCGCGTCACCTCAGCGGTCTCGTAACGCACTGCGGAATCGTTGCCGTGCAGTAGCCAGAGGAGGGTAATGCCTCCGCACAGCAGGATGCCGAGGACAGCCACCAGCCAACGCCGGCGGTGACGGCCGGATCGCTGTGGACCGGAGTTCAGTACGGCATGGATGTCAGTGCTGGTGGGGAATTCGGTTGATCGCATGCCTGTATGATTCGTGTTCGGTGGAATAATTCCGCATACTCTGAGGTGTATTGTAACGGTGTCTCAACGCATCGCCAGTCCAACTTGGCGAACGGGTCAGCATCAGACGAACAAAGGTACGTTCGCACATTTCGGAGTACAATCAGCGGGACATGAACAGAACCAAGCTCAAGTTCAAAACCGCGGATGAAGTCGAGGGCGTCTTCTATGAAGCGTTCATGCGCTGCGATCCGGAGGTGATCGCCGCGCTCTGGGCGGACGAGGGGGTGGTATGCGTGCATCCTGGTTCGGGTGCAATCGTGGAATACCAGGCGATCATTCGCAGCTGGAAGCACATCCTGGGCAATGCCCGCCAAGTCGAAATGAGATACACGGTGATCAGCCGGATCTTGGCGACCGATTTGGCCGTGCATATGGTCGCGGAGGAGATGCTTACAGCCAACCGTGTTAGCGCGGTGGTTCTGGCGACCAATGTCTACCGGAAATACCAGCAAAGCTGGCTGATGGTCGGGCATCATGCGTCACTGGTGCAGGCCAGCAGCGCAGGCCAGACGCTGCAGTGAATCGTTATGCGGGGTCAGGGTACGATCACCCGCGATTCATGTGACACGATTATCCATCGCCACATTACCAGTTTCTGCGCGGAGTCAGAAAATTCCGCAGCGGATTGACTTCACCCCTGCCGGCACCCTTGCACTATTATTAGGGCATGAAGCGCGTCGAACAGTACCAGGGTTTTGAACTGGGTCCGATTCGTCCTCCGAGCGAAGCGGGCAGTCTGCTTCTGCGGGTAACCAGAAACTGTCCCTGGAACCGCTGCAGATTCTGCGCTCTCTACAAGGGGGAGCAGTTCACACTCCGGCCCGTGGAGGATGTGATCGAGGACATCAACCAGATAAAGCGTTGTGTGGATCTCATCGGGGAAAGCTTCTCGCGGCCAAAAGGAAGCGGCGTGCAACGGCTTGCCGGGGTGATTTCAGCACATGATCCAGGGGACATGATGGCGCTGCAGATGGCGTACAACTGGATGAGAAGTGGCATGGCGTCAGTATTCCTGCAGGATGCAAATACACTGATTGTCAAACCCGGGAATCTGCTGCGGATACTCAACCATATCAAGTCGACCTTCCCCGGGGTGACACGTATCACCTCGTATGCGCGCTCGAAAACGCTGGTACGAATCGACGACGAAGCGCTGCAGCGATTAGCTGATGCGGGCCTGAACCGCATCCACATCGGCGTCGAGTCCGGCTGCGACAGCGTTTTGCAACTGATGGACAAGGGTGTCGACAAGGCAGGGCATATCAGTGCGGGGAAAAAAGTGAAACGTGCCGGAGTCGAACTCTCTGTCTATTACATGCCGGGCCTGGGTGGCGAGAAGCTGTCACAGGAGAATGCACTGGAGACCGCGGATGCGGTCAACCAGATGGACCCGGAATATATTCGGATTCGAAGCCTTGCGATTCCAGCGGCAACCGAACTGCACAGGCTGGTGGAAGCGGGGGTGTTCAAGCCGCTCGGGGACCGAAAGACGGTTACGGAACTACTGCTGTTCATCGAGCACTTGCAAGGTATAAAGAGTACGATCAAAAGCGATCATATTCTGAACCTGCTGCAGGAGGTGGAGGGGCGTCTGCCGGAAGAGCGGGAGGCGATCACCGATCCGCTGAACAGGTTTCTTTCCCTGTCTGAACGAGAGCAGATAATTTTCATGGTGGGGCGAAGAAGCGGAATCTTCCGCAGCCTGGAAGAGGTCAACGATACGCGTCTACGGAGACAGGCGGAGCAGCTGGTCACCACCAACAGCGTGACCGCCGAAAACGTGGATGAGTTCACTGCTCAAATGGTAAGTCGTTTTATTTGAGCTTCCCGTGTTCATCAGCGCTGGCCGCCGCACCGGCTGAAATCCGCCATCTGGCTTATGCTATCACCAGCCGTCTCCATTGGGTTGGCAAGCGACGGGAGAGGCATCGTCAGTCGCAGCAAAGTTTCCGACCGTAGCCACCAAAGGAGAGCATGCGTATCGAGCATTAACCTCCTCATTTATCGGCTTCGAAGGCATCGATAACATCGGGTGGTGTGGCATCAAAATCCGGGGTGATTTTGATGCGTCCCGCCCATCTGCCTGGAACACGTGGTTTGCGGGTCGCTTTATGCGGCAGGAGATCAAGATAAGGTTTACCCGATTTGGCGATCACGACGCGTTCACCCTTCCAAGCCAATGCACCCAACTCAGAGAGCTTTGACTTTGCTTCGTGCATATTGACCTGTTTGGTCTTTGTGCCGCCTTGTTCGGGTTAGCTAAGTCCAACGCAGTGTCAATCAAGATCAGGTCCGGTCATTGAATGCCTGCAGTTGGCCGACAACGCTCATCGAGACCGATTTTTTCGTCACGAGGAGCAGGGACTAAACCACAGTCGGTCACGGGAGGTTGAACCAGGGAAATTAGCGGCGATGAAAATAACCGTCAACGAAAAACTGGGGGCGTCTGAGCAGTTGGAAACGGATCGGCCGTTGGCAGGCAAGTACCGCTTGCCACTGTTTGCAGATAGGTGTGCGGTGGAACTGGTCTGAAACGGCACCGGTGACACAAGGTGCACCAGCGGTGCTGTTTCAAACCATCGAACAGCGGGGCGACCGCGTAACCGCCTGGTCTAGCGACCCCCCACCGTGCCGTCGCGGCGGTAGTCCGCACCGCCAATCAGCAGCCGCTGGGAACGTTTGTCTTTCCCCCGGTGCTTCCGGTTGCCGGGTCCTGGGTGTTCATGCTCTTTCACCTGGATCATGGAGAGTCCGCTGTTCTGCTCGATGATGCCCACGCTGTGACCCTTGCTGATCAAGGCATCGGCCAACGCCTGCGCATCGTACTCCAGGGTCACGCCCGGAATTGGCTCCTCGATATCCGTCCGTCCATTTCGATTCATGTAATGGGGTACGTTGATCGCCTCCTGGGGATCGAGTCCGAAGTCGATCACGTTGACGATGGACTGGGCGGTATAGCCGATGATACGCGAACCACCGGGTGAGCCGGTCACCAGCGCCACCCTGCCATCGGCATCAAAAACGATGGTGGGCGACATTGAACTGCGCGGCCGTTTGTTGGGTTCTACCCGGTTGGCCACCAGATTGCCCTGATTATCGGTAGGTGAGAAGGCGAAATCGGTGAGCTCGTTGTTGAGCAGGAATCCCCGCACCATGACACCATTGCCGAAGGAGCTTTCGATGGTGGTGGTCATGGAGAGCGCGTTGCCATAACGGTCCACGATGGCGACATGAGTGGTGCCGCTCAATTTGACCGTGTTGTCCGGGGCACCCGGACCGACTGCCCCGGGAGGATCGCCCGGCTCGGCCGTGCCCATATCGACCTCTGTGATCAAAGCAGCACGCTCGGCCAGATAGCTATCGTCGAGCATGCCGGCCACCGGTACCGGAACGAAATCGCTGTCACCCACATACTGGTTACGGTCGGCGAAGGCAAGCCGTCCCGCCTGGGTGAACAGGTGCACCGTCTCCACGGCCAGCGGGTCATCGCCCATCAGATCGGGCCGGTGTTCCATCAGACCGAGGATCTGCCCTACCGCCAACCCGCCCGAAGAGGGTGGACCCATGCCACACACCTGGTAACCCTGGTATGTTTTGCACACCGGCTCTCGCACCACCACTTGGTAGTTGTGCAGATCCTCGGTGGTCATATCCCCGGGGATGTTCAGATCACCCTGCACGGCTTGAGCGATTTCTCCGGCAATGGGACCCTGGTAGAAGGCATCCGCGCCCCAACGAGCCAGCGCTTTCAGGGTTTTGGCGTAGGCTAGATTGCGCATCAGGGTTCCGGCCGGTCTGGCAGTACAGTCGGCTGGATCGGCGAAGTACTCGAAGGCAGTGGGATCTCGGAAAAAGAGCCGTTCTCCCTCGGCGCAGGAGGGATTTGCGGCCAGCAATCCGGCGACCTGGTCGCTGGTCCGTTCGGTAAGCGGATAACCTTTCTCCGCCAGCACCTTGGCAGGTACGAAAAGGCGCTGCCAGGGCAGATGGCCATACCTGTCATGCATGTATTCCAGCATGCGCGGTACACCGGGAACGCCCACCGACAGTCCGCTCTGCCAGGCATTGGTGAATCCGCCTGCCCCTACGAAGCGGTCCTCGGTGGCGGCGGCGGGAGCCTTCTCACGGGCGTCCACGGTGATGGTGCGGTTAGCGGCGGCATCGTAATAGACGATGAAGGCACCGCCACCCAGACCGCTGGACTGGGGCTCGACCAGACCGAGCACGGTCTGCACCGCAATCATGGCATCGGTTGCAGTACCGCCGATCTTCAGAATATGGGCACCGGCGGCGGTGGCCAGCGGATTGGCCGTGACCACCATCTCCCGCTTGGTGGTCACCGCGGTTGGCAGATCGCCGTTTTCCACTGTCCACCCCGTGCTGCTCGCAAATATGCCGAAGGCGACAGAGCAGATCAGTGTGCTAGGTTTCATCATCGAGTGTCCTCCGGGTGATTATCGGTATTCTTTGAAGCGCATCCCGTTGGCTGACCATGTAGGAAGAGATGCATCTACTTCCTAAAAAATAGCCCAGATCCTGGTAACTGCAAAGTGGTTGATCAAACAGATGATCCTATACAAGCGAAAATTACCTGCTGGATGACGGATCAAATCTCTCGGTTGAGACGTTATATAAACTAGGAAATTTTTCCTGACATCTGATCAATTGCTCATAGGGGGTGACCAGGATGCCAAAATGCAAATTACTGCTAAGCGCGTGTACCATATTGCCTCTGCTTCTGTCGGTTCCCACCGCTGCTAGTGCAGACGATGGTTTTCAGATTGATGAAGCAAAGTGGAATTCCGAAGAGAAACGCCTCATCGTCAAAGGTAAGGGGAGCGAGGGAAAAACGGTCACATTACGATATGCCGGCAGTCTCACCGAGATTGCCAGTCGACGTATCGACGGTGATGAGTGGAGAATCCGCAAAAGCGATCTATACCCTGTGCCCTGTCGGGTACGCGCGCAACAGTCGGATGGACGTGTTGCGGAAAGGGATGTGAAATACGCCTCACCCAACTGTGACAACGGAACCAGCGCTGGCGACCCGGCTCCACTGGCTGGAAACTTCACTATTCTGGCAACCAACGACCTGGGTATGCACTGCGCTGATACGGATTACCGGATATTCAGCATTTTACCGCCTTACAATGTCATCAACGCGCAGGTGTTGCGCAAGGGTGGCAAACCCGACCTGATGACTCCTGCGGAGGGAATCGAAGTCACTTACCAAGCGGTCGAGTCGAACATCATCGACCCGAACGATCCGGCACTGCCGCCAACAGCCAGCGACTCTATCAACAGCACCAGCGAAAACGATCTTTCAAACGGTGTATACAAGAGCAATTTCTGGGAGCCTTCGAATGCGGCATATAACCAGTTGTTCGGATTTCTGGCCTATGAAAAGCTGTACCCGCCAGGCGTTCTCGCTGCTTTCCCATTACGCGATCAGGTGGACGGCGGTCTGCTCGGTCTGCCTGCGCCGAATATTGAAAAGTATTATCTGACCGATCCTGGCGTGCTGGAAGCGGAGCAGTCCGCCATGCCGGGCAAGGCCAGCCCGTTCAACGCGAACGACCCTCAGCTTTTTCATGGATTCGTGGAGAATCTGCCTTTCTTCGTGAACTTCCCGTTTGGTTACACGGTGGAAAATTTCAGGCGCTACACCGCCGAAGGCGTGCCCATCATGCCCACGGACGATGCTGGACGCGCCAACGCCTACCCATTGATGCGCGTCCAGGCCCACGATCAAACAGGCAAGTTGCTGGCGCAAGTTGACGCAGTACTGCCGGTAGCCTCGGAAGCGGATTGCCAGAGCTGCCACCTGAGCCGGGACGTCTGTGACAGCCTCTCTCTGGGCTTTGCCTGCGACGACATCGCCAACTATTACGCGGGCGATAAGTACAGTGCCAACTTCATAGCCAGCGGGGGCGATTTAGTGGTAAATAACGTGCCGGGCGACACCGATGAACAGATTGCGCTCAATGCGGCGAAAATCAATATCCTGCGCCTGCACGATGCCAAGAACGGTACCCAACTCGATATGCAGCGCAATGTGGTCTGCGCCAACTGTCACTACACACCGGCACTCGATCTGGCCCATCTGGGTCCGACCGACCTGAACGGCAAGGAGCAGACCAGACACCAGAGCATGTCCCGGGTAATGCACAGTTACCATGCGGAGCTGCCAGGCAAAAATGGCTATGACAATCAGGGTATTTTTGATGATCTGTTTCCGCTGATGCCGATAGCGGACCAGCGTACGAACACAGAGACTCAGGACATTCTGGAGCAGACCTGCTACAGCTGCCATCCCGGCAAACGCACCAAGTGTCTACGCGGCGCCATGAGTGACGGTGGTATCGTGTGCCAGGATTGCCACGGTCAGGGCACGCAGGTAGGCAATGATTTCACCGAGAATTTCCCGAACATCGCTTTTCCCGCGGACGGCAGCGCGGATTTGGGCAAACGGGTCTCATGGGCGTCCGAGCCCAAGTGCCAATCCTGCCATGTCGGCGATGTCCTCCAGGTTCAACAATTGCTGCGCAGTGGTGAATTGAATGATGTGCTGTTGAATGTTGCCGACAAGCGTGGCAACCCGGATGGTCTACGTTTGAGAATGGCTTACAACATCTCCGATCACAAACTGAGTCCCGGCGGTGGCGCTGCCAACCTTGCATTGCTGGATTATGCGGATTCCCGCTTTGCCTCCGATCAACCGCTCTACCGTCTCAGTGGCGCCAGCGAAGGGAAAGGGCATGGTGGGTTGTTCTGCGAAGGCTGTCACGGAAGTACTCACGCGGTGTGGCCGAATGCCAACCCCGTGGCCAACGACAACAAGGCGGCACGGGATCTGCAGGGTCATACCGGAACCATCATCGAGTGCAGTGCCTGCCATGAGGGCGATCTCGGCATGACACTCGCAGGTCCGCACGGCATGCATCCGGTGGGCGACACCCGGTTCGCGAGAGAGCACGATGATTTCGCTAAAAACAATCTGAATGCCTGCCGCTCCTGCCACGGCCAGGATGGTGAAGGCAGCGTATTATCGAGGACTGCCACCGCGCGCGTGTTGCAGGCCAAAGAGGATAATATCAGCGTCTCATTGGCTAAGGGCACTCCCGTGGGATGCGGCGACTGCCATGAGAATAAATTAAGGAATCCTTGAGTTCTCAGGCATGAGAAAAAGAGGGGGCTGGAGCGAATGTCTACCGGCCCCCTTTTTTTCTGCACTAAAGGGCATGGATTTTTACCCCGAAATCCTCAGCTGGACGTGCTAGACGGCGCGAGTCTTCCAGGGTGAAAGGTAAGGTGTAACGGCCGTAATTCAGGCATGAGAGATTCCAGGCAGTATAGTTACCAACTCCCACCAGAAATTATCAGGCATACTGTCCGACTCTATTTTGGTTAGCGTGAATTTTACGTTCGAGGGCATTTTGTGAATCGCAGGAGAAGGCCTGCGTCCGAATCATGGCCGGATGGCAAGGAGCTGAAACGGTCGGGCACCATTCTGGTTCGGGAATCGCGAAGTTCACGACAGCCACAGCGGACAGGTAACCCGGCTGTCGTTACGCTGATATTTACCGGTATTCGCTGTTACTGATTGCCGGATGCCGACTCTCTCTTTCTGGCCTGGTCTTTGATCATAGCCGAAAGGCAGTGTTGAGTTGCATCAATGCGGGTTTTTGGGCGGTATTTTCCGTTCAGGAAAGCCCCTGGATATTGTGCGATATCTGGTGACTTCAGATAGTGTTTTTTGGAAAACTGGATGCGTTTCTGGTCAGGGAGAATCTGCAGACGCAGGTTCTTTTTCATCTCCTTATCCACCCGCAGGCTGACTTGCCGGGACAGTTGATCGTAATCTTTCTCCGCTTCAAGTACCGCAAGCCCCGCCAGCAATCCTTCGACCGAATAACAGCTGTTGGACTTATGGTTGGTTTTTGGCCTTAACTCTTTCAGAAACAGCCTGACCTGCTCTGCAATGAATCTGGAAAACCGGGCGTCGCGGGTACTCCAATAACGGGTGGCAGCGGCCATCATACCCCAGTGAAAAAAGCCGATGTCAGGATTGGCTATGTAAAATTGCAGGAATCGATTGTCTGCCAGTTGCAGTGCTTTAGTCAGAGTCGCATCCATGCCGCTCCCAAGCTTATCCTGTAGAACCGCCAACGCCAGCCAGATTTCTCCATTGGAGTAAGCGGATTGCAGATTCGAACCGGGTTTGCTGGCGAATCCCCCGTTCTGTTGCTGCAGCGCCAATAATCCATTCAACCAGGCGCGTAATTGCCGGTCCGATTTCAGTTCCTGTTCATCGGCCGCGGAGTGCAGCGCCGCCAACACAGCCAATGCGGTTGCGCCGGCTTTGGCCTGATCCTGTTTCCCACCCAATGCCAGCAGTTTGCCTTCCCGCCATTCTATTACGTTGCGTTCAAAAGCTTTCCGTGCACGGTCGATGGCTCTGTGCGCAGCCGCTTTCTTTGAATATTGAAAATATTCTGCCAGGGCAAACGCCGCCCCTGCCTGTCTCACAATATTGTCATGTAGGGAATCAGCGCCGCTGAGAAAGTCGTGCTCATAGACAAACAGACCGGAATCCAACTGCATTCTGAGCAACTGTTCCGCCGCCAGTTCTATCCTTGTATTGGCATCTATTTCCGCGCCGGCGTTAAAGCAAAAAACCATCAATAAAAGTGAGAGGCGCGAGAGGATAGCGGGAAATGGTTTCCACAACATGCTTGATGAGATTTGAATGTGCTGTATCAGAACGTCAATTCTCCACGATGAATGTCGATTTTCCTGGGAATACGCCATTTTCCTTCAGCATTGCGGCACGCAAGACCGGCACCCGATCTTACCGATCCTTTAACGCTCACCCTCATCAGGAAATTGCGACAGTAGAGACGGGTCCCCAATTTTCTGGTATGGGTGGGTGTGGTGTGAATACGCGTGTCACTGCGGCGACTCCACCAGCTTGTCGTAGTCCCGCTGGCCACTGTCTCCAGTGTATTTTGAAAATGTTGCTGGAAGCGGCGCTCCGACGCACTGGAAAGCATGGATAGAGAGGGTCTGAATGCTACTAACTCAGTTTGTTTTGCCGGTTTGTGTGAGTATCCATCAGTGCGCAGTACGACCTGCTGGATATCAGGTGCGTAATAATAGGTGACATACTGTTTAATTTTATCACGGCTGTTCTTGCGCAGGCATTCTACCCGGTAAGTTTCAAATTCTCCGGAAATCACCGCGACCGTCTGCATCCCCTCGACGGAACACTCCCAGTAGCTCCTGGGATTGGCGGCTTCTCCGTCCGCTGTTCCGGCGTTGGTTTTCACCACGCTGAACCTGGTTCGCTTGCCCACTGCCAACGGCCACAGGGACGTTTCCGGATGCAGCTTTACCACCTCGAAACTGGTCACACCATTGCGGCTACTGACCGATTTTGCGGGAAGAGTGAAATCATGGAAGCGGAGATATTGATACGAAGAACTGCGTCTTACATCGATCAGGCCATTTTCAACGGCCGTAAACTTTTCCCGTCGGCCGTTGGCAAAGTAGTATCTGTCCCCTGCAATGGCGATACCCAGCGGCGCGGGAGGTAGATTCGTCAATTCCCGTCCCGGAGGCGTATACAGCGCACCGCCCATGCACCCCATCAGGCCACTGCTTAGAATGCAACCAAGTGCAGCCCTGAAATATCCCGTTGAAATCATCATAAATAATTCCAAAAAAGTGCTTGTGAATCATATCGAGAAACAGCTGGAACAGAAATTCTCCGGAGGTTACATGGGTTGGGACTCCCCATTGAGAAGTATCATTTTTGTTCTCCAAACCTCCTTTCCCTGGCGACAAGAAACCGCATGTCTCGATTCGCTCTTCTCATTTTGCACGATAACCTCCTTATACTCTCTGCAGTACTGGTTGTTATCCGTTCGCAGCGTTCGAATAGGCATCAGCTCGGCCTGGATGAAACCATTGTCGCTCTTCCATATTTTCGTCTGACCGCTGGGAAGATACTCGAGAACCCGGTTTCTCTCACTCTCAACCGCTGCAAACGTGATCATTTTCTCTGCTTCCATTGCAAGCATTTGCTGCTGTATTTTATAGTCCAGCGATATTGTTCCCGCCTGATAACCGATGAACAGCAATATGATTGCAGCGGCGATAGCTGAATAGGGATGATTGGCGATTCCAATTCGCGTCAGCACTTTACCGGCAGTTGCTTTCTCCTGATAATGTTTCAGCTGAACATCCAGTGCTTGTTGTGCATCGCGTGTCTCAGGCAAATTCAGGCCCGCATCCAAAGCCATGCGCGTCAAAGCATTCATTTTTTTTGCTTGAATCACATACCGCAGTGCTTCCGGGTCAAGTTGCAGAACCTCATCCATCTCCCGGCGGCTCTGTTCGTCAAGCTCCTGGTCGATATAAGCGCAAAGTAACTGCACCTCCAATTTTCCAACCCTATCATCGTTCTCATGTAAGCTCATTTTGCACCACCATCAGCGACCACCTCTTTTGGGGCGCTGTATTCAGAATAGCTGCCCAGCAATCTATTCCTTGCTCTGGCCAGTCGACTGGTTACAGTCCCGATGGGAAGTTCGAGTATCTCGGACGCTTCCCGATAGGAGTATCCCTCCACTCCGACCAGCAGCAGTACTTCACGCTGCTCAATCGGCAACCGATTGATCAAATCCCGAACATGAGCCAGTGTAATGAGTGTCTCGATCTGGGCCGTTCCATCGTTCCCGCCTCTACTGAACTCTTTGGCCCGCTCATGGTACCGATCGCGAATATCCTCTTTCCTGATCAGGTCTATATGAAGATTTCTTACTATTTTGAACAGCCATTGTTCCGCATACTGCTCCTGAGAACCTTTAGACGATAGAAGACGGGTGAAAGCCTCCTGTACCAGATCTTCTGCCACTGTCGCCGATCCACACAAGCCGTAGGCAAACCGTCTCAATTTCGGCAGGAACAATTTGAATTTTTCAACGTATTCTTCTTGCAATAATCACCCTCCGCATGATGCTGATACATTCATAACGGTTTACCTGTAGGTTTTATTCCGGTTTTAGGTACATTATTTCAGATCTCTTCCGACAACCCTCTTTATTGGTCGGTACAGCGCTATGTTATAGTCGGCGAGTAGACTGGAGACAGAATTTAATGATTGGAGGATGGATTAGTTCCACCCTTTGGGACGTTATATAGGGCAGAGTATTTGAAAAAATCCAGTTTCCGGAGTCAAACATGTATCACACATCACAGGATGTTAATAAGGCTGAGCCATCATTGTCTGCCCACACGCTTTTCTTTCATCTACGCCCACTGCATCTGATTATCGCGGTTGCCTTTATCCTCTTCAGTCTGGCCCCCATCAAGTTTGATATTGATCAAGGATCTATCGTCTTCACCGAAGTGTTGGCCAAAGGCGGCGACGACGACGATGACGACGATGACGACGACGACGACGACGATGACGACGACGATGACGATGACGACGACGACGACGACGATGACGACGATGACGACGATGACGACGACGACGACGACGATGACGATGACGATGATGACGATGACGACGATGATGACGATGACGACGACGATGATGATGGAGGCGATAGCGCAACATCTTCGAGTGATTCAGCTCAGGAAGGTAATAGCTCGTCTTCAGTCGGCAGTGGTTTCGACATTGGCAGCATGAGCACGGTTTCGCCATCGGAAGAGCAGGGATTGCTGGGCAACTGGGGTCAATAAATCATTCACCCAGTGCTTAAAGGGTTCGATGACAGATGAGAATTATTGCCTTTGGCATTTGCCACCGTGTTTTTACGGGATGGGTGTATACCATTAACTGAGGCGTCTGGAATTTACGCTACCCGTATGCCGGGACGGGGAGCGCAGGCGGGAATCGCTAACAGAGTGATCGCTGAAAACGTGGATGCGTTTACCGCTCAAATGGTAAGTCGTTTTATTTGAGACAGCGTCATGTCCGATAGGCTTGGCAGCGGGAATAGAGGGCAGCAATCGCGTCCCGGTCCCGGGAAAAGACGCAACTGCTCAAGCGCTGCTGTTCGAAGTAGCGACCGCTATAACGGCCGCCCTCCTCTCCGATCGCCAGCCACACCGGGGTCTTCGCTCCCTGATCAGGCGTCTCATGTCCGGTGAAACCCAGATTGTTACTGAGCCTGGAATCGACATCGCCGGGATGGCAGGTATTGACGTTGATGCCCTGCGCCTTCAGCTGCTCGGCGAACGCGACGGTTAGCATACGGTCAGCCTGTTTGGACTGCCGGTAGGCTGCATCATTCTGGTATCCCCTGCGTTCGAACTCCAGATCGTCGAGTTCGAGCCCTCCCGCCCAGTAGCTGGCGACATTGATGATGCGGGGATCCAGCCCCTCCGAGAGCTTTTGTGTGAACGCCGCTATCATCCAGAAATAACCGAGCACGTTGGTCGCGAACTGCAGTTCGATCCCTTCCGGCGTGTGCGACAGCACGCGTGGTGTAACCGCCGCGTTATTGATCAACACATCCAGTGGACCGACCCAGTTGTGTGCCAAGGTCTGGATTTCGCTGTGCCGCGAAAGATCCGCCAACGCAACACGCACCCGTCGGTTGCCGGTATCCTGGATAATGTTTCCGGCACAGCGGTCAGCCTGTTCCGGATCACGGCATATCAGCACGACTTCGTAACCCGGAACGGCGGCGATCTGGCGGGCGATGGCGCTGCCGATAGCACCGGTGGCACCGGTTACCGCGACGACGCGCGTACGCTGCTCCCTGTTCATGGAGATCCACCCCCCTGGTATCCGCTATGCGGTGATCCGGCTGCATCAGTCGACTGCACTCGTGCGCCGGTGGATCACGATTGATCGCATTTACCGCAAATCTTGTATGGGAGCGCAGTAGGGGATACGAACAGCCGTACCCGGGTCCGATCACCCCGATCTGTTTTTTCCGGTTTATCGCCCCATGCCAAATCCGCTGCTGCCGGGTGTAGAGGGACCATAGCCCGGTGTGCCGTATCTCGGCATTCCCCAACCCTGGCCTGGCATGCCGGGCTGATTCGGCGCCGGATCGGCGCCTTGTGCAGGATCCGCCCAACCTCCCGGCGCATTGTAGCCCGGATAGCCATACCCCTGTCCGGGATAGTCGCGATAACCATAACCGCTGCTTGGCTGGCGGTAGCCGGGTGCACCGGCACCATAGCCGCCGCCCTGCGGAGGTGTTCCGCTATTCCCGTATTCCGGTCCACCACTGGCACCGTATCCCGGTCCGAAGCCGGGAGCCGTCCCCATGGGTCCATAACCCGGCCCTGGACCATAATCCCCGCCCGGATAACCGCGTCTGTTGCCCATACCCATGCCGCTTGAGCCATCGCGTGTAGCGTCGTAATCCGGACGATTGCCGGCAGCGGAACCGTCCCTGCGCGGATAACCCCCGTCTCTCCCCATGCCAAAACCGCTGTGGCGTCCCGGTCCGCGATTCCGATATCTGTCATAAGCGGAGTCGCCCGGGTCTTGCCGGTTTCCACTGTTGCCAAAACCGAAGGCAGCCACCTGACCCGGTAGCGCGGCGAGTACAACCGACAACGCCACAGCGGTAGTCAGTCCAGAGACGAACATCGACCTTTTTCTCATTTCTCCTCCCAAAATTTTCATCATTGTATTCCCGATTGCTAGGAGCCTGTCGGACTATGGGGGGTCGTAGCGAGGGAGTGGGAGAGCGAGGCCAAATGGTTCCCGATTTGAGGCGCATAGTGGGCCTATGTAACGAAAATCGGGGAAAATTTGGACCGCTCTCCCACTTCCGCAGTAGAAACATCCATAGTCCGACAGGCTCCTAAAGCCCCCGGAGATGCACTTACTGCCAGCCAGCGCAGGAATCTGCTGGCCGAGCGCAACCGCCAGCATAGCAGTCGCGGTGAGGCATGCACAGGCCAATCTCACCACTATCGTCGAAAAGTGTCTGATCCCGGATTTCTGGACAGTCGTTCAAGTTGCAATCTCTTCGGACGATACCCTTCGCTGGGGAATAAATCGAATGGAACCAACCTGAGTTGAAGCCGTTGTGAACGGTTGGTTTTACTCTCCAGCGCCACGCAGTCAGGGCGCCAATCTCATGACGTGATCAAGTGCCTGGAGGTTTGCCAGGCCGCGCTTGTTGGCACCATACAATGCGTAGCAGTTCCACAAAAAAACAAGAAACTAAAGGAGAATACCGATGAGTTTTCTTAGTCATCTTAAAATCATCCACAAGATGGCGCTGGGAGCGCTGATTCTGCTGATACTCGTATTGGTCGGCAGCCTGTTGGGATTCCGTGGGATGGATTCGTTCGATGACGCCCTGCGGCAGATCACGCGTCAGGATGCTCCGGCGGCGATCGCGATCGAGGGGTTGATTTCTTCACTGAAGGAGTCTCGCATCAATCTGACTACTTTTCGCGGTGCAAGCCGTGTGATTGGCGCCAGCACCGAAGAGATTGCTGGAACCGATCAGTTGATCGCCCGTTACCAGGCATCTGTCGCAGCCTTCGACGCCCGCGTCGAGGAGATCTCGAACATCGGACAGGGGTCAGACAATGCTGCGCAGTCGTCAAAAAGTAGCGACATAGTCTACCTCGTACGGGAGATCGACCGCATCCACGACGAGGAGTTTCAACCCACGGCGGCGCGGATGTTCGAGCTGGGCAAGTCGGGCATCGCCCAAAAGCGGCAATTGAACGAGGAGATGGCCAGGATGGAAGCGGCACATGAACGCGTCATGGCTGCCGCCGATGATTTCGAGACCACAATGAAACAGCGTGTCGCCGAGCGGTCGGGGAACGCCTATGCCGTTGATGAACTGCTGGCGGTCATGCATGACAATGTGCCGCTGATCGACAGCGCCATGGAAATGAAAGTATCCGCTCTTGAACTGCGGATCACCTTGGAAGAGATCGTGCAGCAGTCGGATCTCGCCTCGGTACTGGTACTGGAGGAGGCGTATCAGCTGGCATCGGCAGGCTGGGAAGCTATCTTAGCCACTCTCCGTCAGGGTGGGGAGATCGACGGCAGCAGCGTGCGTGCCATCGAAGAGAGCACACTATTGGTGAAACTGGGCACCGCCGAATCGGCTTTGCAGCAGCTCAAGCAGTCCGGCGGCGCACTTATTGCCTTGCAGAAAAGCCTGATCAAGGGTGCGCAGGAAGCGACGGACACTGCGCGCAGACTCCATGATATTCGCGACCAGGTGGAAGGGATCGCCAATGCAGCGCAGAAGCTCAGCCAAGAGTCGATGGCGGTTGGGGTCGCCAACGTGGATTCGATGTACTCGGACCAGAAGATGCATCAGGTGGGAATCCTGGTGGTGTTACTGATCGTGATGTCCCTGGTCGCCGGGTGGGTCACCCGCTCCATCACCCAGCCTGTCAAGCGTAGCGTCGCGCTCGTCAACGACCTTGCCAGCGGCAACCTGACTCACCAGGTCGATGCCATCAGCAACGACGAGATTGGCTACCTGATCAAGCAGATGAATGTGATGTCCGCCAGTTTGCGCCGCATGGTGGGAGAGATCCGCGGTCATGCCGAGCAGGTTGCGTCGGCTTCCAAAGAGCTCTCGGCAGCCACCGATGCGTCAAAAAACGCGATCAAGGCGCAGGCGGTGGACACGAACCAGGTCGCCACCGCCGCCAGGGAGCTGGCTGCCACGGTACACGATGTGGCGCGGAACACCACGGAAGCGGCGAGCGCCGCGCAGACTGCGATGGCTGAAGTCCGAACCGGCCACGCCGTAGTGGCCGACGCCAAAGCCGCCATTGAAACCCTGTCCCACTCTGTGCAGCGGGGATCCGAAGTCATGGCTCAGTTGTCGGTGGATGCGGAGAGGATCGGACACGTGGTGGAGGTGATCCGAGGTATTGCGGAACAGACCAATCTACTCGCTCTGAATGCCGCGATCGAGGCGGCCCGGGCGGGTGAGCAGGGCCGGGGTTTCGCCGTGGTGGCGGACGAGGTGCGTTCTCTGGCCAGTCGTACCCAGGAGTCCACCGAAGAGATCGAAGCGATGATCCGCAGCCTGCAGCAGGCGTCGCAACAAGCCGCGACAGCCATGCAGGACGGCAGCGTTCACGCGGCAGAAAGTGTCGAACAGGCAGCACGTGTGCGTTCATCGCTGGAGCAGATCACCCATGCCATCGGCGTGATCAACGACCTGAACGCTCAGATCGCGACGGCAGCCGAGGAACAAAGTGCGGCAGCGGAAGGGATCAGCCATAGTGTGACCGGGATCAACCAGGCCAGTGACGAAACCGTGACCGCTGCCGACCAGACCAGCGCGGCGAGCCGCGAACTCAGCCAACTGGCGGCCCAACTGCAACGCAGCGTGAGCGGTTTTCGCGTTTGAGCCAACTGCTGGCCAACCACCTAGGTCTTCGGCGTCAGACCGGAACCAACGCAGCTAACTCCCCGGACGGCTGGGGATGGCGCAGGATTTTCAGCCTCCCCGCCGCGGTGCGCTGCGCCATGCACCCGTGCTGCGACAGCATCACCCGCACTCATCGCCAACCAGAGACGCTGCGCGAACAAATTCGGCGATGTCGCTGATTGCCCAAGCCTCCTCGATACGCCAGAATTCATCAGAATGTATCGCGTTCCACATGCTCCAAACCATGCCGTGACGCGGATTCCGGCCGCTGTTCCAGGGGTTTGAGAACACGACGGTTTTTCGCTACTTTGGGGATTGACAAAAGATATCGTTTATTCCGACTATCCTCACTATCGGCGTTATCTGGGCTGCAGGCACGAACGGGACGGGACAGACCAGGATCATGCGTGTTTGGCGATACAATTTCATTCTGGTGCTTTTCGGTCTGCTCTGCCTGGTCGTGGCTGCACGATTGCTGATGTTGGGGACCCTTGAGAGCGTCGACCTGCAATCCCGGGGCGATGATCGGGCGTTGCGCGCGGTCGAAATTCCAGCGCAGCGGGGGCGGGTGTATGATCGCGCGGGCGAGGTGCTGGCCGACAACCTGGATGTCTATGATGTCTGGGTCGATCCCTCGGATGGCCGGCTGAGCGAGGAGGTTGTCGAAAGATTATCGGACAGCCTTGACCTTGGTACCGATCTGCCCAGCAGGATTGCACGAAATCGCGTAAAACGTTTTCTCTACCTGAAACGGCAGGTGGAACCGAAAGTGGTTGCCCGGCTCCGCGAGTTCGAAAGGTACGGCGTTCAATTTTCACCGATCCAAAAAAGATTTTATCCCTTGGGGGAGGCGACCTCGCATGTGGTCGGTATCCTCAACATCGACGGTGTCGCTCAGGAAGGCGTGGAACTGGCTTATGACGCCCGGTTGCGGGGCACACCCGGCCGGATGCAGGTTCAGCGGGACGGCAAAGGCAGGATGGTGAGGCAGGTCAGCGCCTCGACGCCGGCGCAGCAGGGCAACAGCCTTCACCTGACCCTGGATTCACGTTTGCAGTTGCTGGCGTTGCGTGAATTGAAGGCGCTCACCGAGCGGTTCGATATCGCTGTGGCCTCTCTGATTGCCATCGATCCAACCAGCGGTGGGGTGCGGGTCATGTTGAACCAGCCTTCCTACGATCCGAATGACCGCAGCGAATTGAAAGTTCTCAGCCTGCGCAACCGCGCGGTGACGGATGTCTACGAGCCCGGCCTGGTGCTGGCACCCTTTACGCTGATCGCAGCGCTCGAGTCGGGGAAATTCCAGCCTGATTCAACCATCGATACAACGCCGGGCCTGATAAAGATCGGGCGCTATGAGATCACGGATTCTGTCAATCATGGCGTCTTGTCATTCGATCAACTCTTGCAAAGTCACAGTAACGTCGCGTTGACGAAAATCGCCCAGGTGTTGCCCCTCTCGGCGCTGCACAATACCTTGAGGAAGGTAGGAATCGGCGTGGTGCCCGAATCGGGCTTGCCCGGCGAGGTTCCGGGAATGGTCGATGATCCGGGCACCAATCCCACAGATTCGGAGCGCATTCTGGAGCAGACTGGCATGGCCAGGGGCTATGGCTTGAATGCCACCTTGCTGCATCTGACCGCCGCCTATACGGTGCTTGCCAAAGGCGGTGTCCGGATTCCTGTGACGACAGACAATGGTATGCCACCGCAAGGGGAACGGGTGTTCAGTGCACCGTCCGTGAAAGCCGTATTGGCGCAACTGGAAATCACCGAAAGCAGTCGTTGGAAAGCGGCCAGAGTGCCCGGTTACCGGGTTGCCGGACTGGGGAGCGTCTCAGATATTGCCGTCAGCGGGGGCTACAGCAAGGAGGATCGCAATGTGTTTTTTCTGGGATTGGCCCCGATCGCCGAGCCGAAATTGGTGGTTGGCCTGATCGCCAACAGAGTGCCCGTCGCTAACCTGGCAGGCGTTGCTGAAGCGGTGGGGGCGGTGTTTGCCCAGTTCATGAACGGTGCCTTGCCTCTGATGGGGACAGGGGTTCGTTGACTGAGGTCGGCTATGTACTGGTATTTTGACCGCCCACTGGTATTGACTTGGATACTGCTGCTGTCAGCCGGGCTGGCCATGGTGTATTCGGCGACCAATTTCGATGGTTATTACCTGATGCGCCAGCTGGTTTTTATTGCTGTGGCGATAACAGCATTCGCGATCACGGTGTGCATCGACCTGAAACGGCTGGAGCAGATGTCGGTGTTCGCCATCTTCGCGGCAATCGCGTTGGGTAGTCTGGTGTTTGTTCCGGGCCTCGGCCGTACGGTCAATGGTGCCACCCGGTGGCTTGATCTGCGGTTTATCACGTTCCATACCGGCGAGGTCATCAAACTGCTGATGTTCCTGTTCCTGGCCCGTTACGTATCTCAACACCGGGAGACGCTCACCGGTTCTTTGCGCGGTCTGTGGATACCTATTCTCGCGTTACTCTTCCTGTCCACTCTGCTGTGGGAACAACCTGATACCGGTACCACCTGGACCATGAGTCTCGCCGTGTTGGGCGCCCTTTACCTCGTCGGACTGCGACCGCCGTTCTTTATCGTTTATCTGGCGGCACTGCTCATGATCCTGGTGGCGACCGCTGTCCTGTCACCCTACCGGCTCGGGCGACTATCTTCCTTTCTCGACCCCTGGGACGACGTGCTGATTTCTGGTTACCAACTCGCGCAGTCACTGATCGCATTCGGCCGGGGCGAACTGTTCGGCTTGGGTTATGGCGCGAGCCTGCAGAAGCTGGATTACCTGCCGGATGCGCACAACAATTTCATCATTGCGATCGTCGCGGAGGAGTTTGGCGCCGTGGGTGCCATCGCACTCATGTTAATGCTGCTCTACCTGGCGCACCGGGTATTGCGCATCGGCGCGAGGGCCTTTGAGGCGCGCAACATGTTTGCCGGCACACTGGCGGCCTCCATTGCCATCCTGTTGGCCGCCACGACGCTGTTGCACATCGCTGTCGCCATCGGTCTGTTGCCGACGCTGGGGTTTGGGTTGCCCTTGATCAGCCATGGGGGTACGGGGTTGGTGGTCTACTCCGTCATGCTGGCGATGGCGACGCGGATTGATCTGGAACGCAAGGCCGGTACTTTGTAGTCCATTCAATGGCTTGCAAAACGTTTTTTCTCTTTACCGAGTCACACAAGGGGTTGATGTTGGACCATGAGCCGGGAACTCACTAGCACGGACTGGCGCCGCCTCACCCATTCGATACGGGCGGGTGAATGTGTGCTGTTTCTCGGCCCCGATGCGTCCTGCCTGGACGGGCGGACGCTCGTGGCCTCCCTGGTGGCGGAGCTGGACGGTGATCGAGACAGCGATCTGCACTGGGCGGCGCAGACCTTTGCGGAGAAGGGCTACGACCAGTTCGATCTGATCGACAAGGCGCAGAATTTCTATCAGGCCCTGGATCATCGGACCAGCGATTTTCACCGCGATCTAGCGGCCTTGCCGTTTCATCTGTGTGTGCAAACCTCACCGGATCGTTTCATGGCCAATGCGTTTGCCGATCGCAGGGACAAGGTGCCGACCGAGGCCTATTTTCACTTGCGCGGTGGGGTGCGGCTCATCGGGGGTGGCTCGCTTGGCGCCTTGCCGGAACCCAGCGCGGCGTGCCCGCTGGTGTTTGGCCTGCATGGCAGCGCGGAAAACGGGGATTCCCTGGTGCTCACGGAAAACGACGTGCTGGCGTTCATCGTGCGTCTGGTGCGGGACAAGGTCATCCTGCCGCCGAACCTGTTGCGGCTGATCAAACAAGCCAAGACCCTATTGTTCATCGGATTCGGCTTTCACAGCTGGTATCAGCGACTCATCCTGTACGTGCTCCGAGGTGTGGACTCCCACAAGCACTGGAACTCCCTGGCTTTGGAAGGCAGCCGGTTTTTCTCCCTGCCTGATCATCAGCAGACAGCCACCTATTACGACAAAGAACACCGGATCAGTTTTTCTCACCTGTCGTTTACCGAGTTCGCGCGGGAGTTGCGGCAACGCTATGAGGTGCAGGCTGCCGAGAGGGCGCCGGATACGCCGTCGTTGACCCCCTTGCCACCGGGTGCCCCGAATGTTTTTCTCAGCTACTCCAGGGAGGACGAGCCCGCCGTAACGGCGCTCTCCGCGCAACTGCGCACACGGGGTATCGATACCTGGCAGGATCTTGATCAACTCCGGGGTGGGGAGGATTGGCGAAAACGGGTTGTGCATGTCGTGGAACAGGTGGTGGACTACGTGGTGTTGCTGCATTCCCAACACCTCGAACCGGGTGAAAGCTGGGTGCGTTACGAAGTGAATCTGGCGATAGAGCGCAGTCGCAAGCTGCCTCCTAATTCCGTTTTCCTCATCCCCTGTCATTTCCTCGGCTGCCGGCAACGGGAAGACGATCTCGAACATCTGCACTATGTCACTGTGGATTCGCCCGATGATTGCGCCACATTGGCTGAGGTGATCCTCGAACACTGGCGGAAAAAGATGGCTATGCGGCGCGAGGAGCAGGTGATCAATGATTGAAACCGCCATCGGGTCAAACGCCCGGCTACGCTATCGCTATCCAGGTCCCTCCTCCTTTGACGACAGCCCGATCGGTCATCGGACCTTTTTCGGCCGCGACAGCGAGGCCGGTGAACTGGCTGACAGGATTGCCGCGGAGCAGCTGACCATCCTCTACGGTAAATCCGGGATCGGTAAGACCTCTCTGCTCAACGCCGGGTTGTTTCCCAGACTGCGATCCCTCGGATTCGCTCCGCTGCTGGTGCGGCCGCGGGAAGTGACGGGGTCGTGGCTTTCCGCCATCGCCGCCGCGGCGCAGGAGATGGCGGAGCGCCACAACCTGAAAATCACCGCGCCGCAACAGCCCAGCCATATCGGTGAGTATTTCGCTGGTTTGTTGTTGACTCAGGGCGACCGTTTTCTGTTGCCGGTCCTGGTGCTGGATCAGTTCGAAGAGATCTTTCGTCTCGATCCGTCCAGCAAGGATGACTTCGGCGCCACCGTGGGGGCCCTGTTGAGCGGTGTACCGAGGTTGCACCATAAGACCAGTGGTTTGCGTGTAGTGCTCAGCCTAAGGGAAGAGTTCGTCGGGGCACTGGAGGAGTTTACCCACACCCTGCCGGGTCTGCTCTCCTCGCGCTATCGCCTGCAGAGCATGACCAGGGAGGGCGCGCAGTTGGCCATCGTCGAGCCGGCCCGACTGCCGGGGGCTGAATTCGCCTCGCCGGTATTCAAGTACGGCAGCGACATGCTGGCGCGCCTCATGGATTTCCTGGGTAACCGAGGTTCGTTCGAGCCCATCCAATTGCAGGTGATCTGTCGCTACATAGAACAGGAAGTGCTAGAGCGCTCGCGCCGTGGTGAGTCTTTCTCTCCGGTGAACCACTCGGACTACTTCGACGATCCGGCGAGCGGATTTCATCATATCCTTGCGACCTTCTATGCCGACACCCTGAGCAAGATCGATAACGAGATTGATCTGCACCGCGCCCGTGAATTGTGCGAATACGGGTTGGTCCGCCCCGATGGATACCGGGACAGCCTGTCCGCCGAACGCATCGAGCGGGAATATCACGTCAGCGCTCAGACCCTGGATCTGCTGGTCGATTCCCGTCTGTTGCGCCGCGAAGACCGGCTCAACGACCTCTGGTATGAACTCACCCACGACCGGCTGGCGGAAGCGATTGCCTCCCGGCGCCGTTTTCGCGTACCGCGCACACTGTGGATCTATCTGGTCGCCGCCGCCATCGCGCTGGCCGGTGTATTCGCGGCATTCGTGGTGGAAGTGAAACGTTCAGCGGAACTGCGCCAGCAGCAGGCGCTCTCCGACAAGCGCGCCCAGGAGATCGAGCTGCGAAATGCCGAGATCGAAGCACGCAGCAGCGATATCGATGTGTTGCGTTCGCGGCTTTTGAACGCCACCCAGGCGATGACCACCGAACTGATTGAGCGCGGTGGGCTGATTTTGCCCAAAATGGTGGAAATACCGGCCGGTGTTTTTCTGATCGCCATCCCTGGCGGCTCTCCCGGTGCTCAAACATTGCGGGAGATCCGTATTCCTGAGCCTTTTCGGGTATCCCAGTACGAGATCACCTTTAAACAATATGATCAATTCGCCAATGCGGTGGGAAAGGCGCTTCCCTCTGATGCCGGATGGGGCAGAAGCAACCGTCCGGTGATCAACATCGCCTGGGAGGATGCCGTGCAATACACCGTCTGGCTTACGCAGCAGGCCCGTAAGAACACACCCACGGCACCGGCCTTCCGGCTGCTGACGGAGGCGCAGTGGGAATACGCCGCTCGCTCAGGCGTCCACGCCATCGCCAACGACGACCCGGATGCAAAGGTGCTGTGCCAATTTGCCAACCACGCGGACCTCAGCCTGGGTTATCATTGGGTCAACCAGGCCTGTTCGGATGGTACTGGCAACAACAGCGCACCGGTCGGCACCTACCACTACAACGCCTTCGGGCTCAGCGATATGCAGGGTAACGTGGCCGAATGGGTTGCGGATTGCTGGAACGACGGCTATACCAACCTCCCCTTCGATGGTTCCGCCGCACTGGATGGAGATTGCACACGCCGGGTGGTTCGAGGGGGTTCCTGGTTCGATGTGGCAAGCCGGGTAGGTACGCGACAACGCGACTGGCACTACCGGTATTTCGGTAACGACACCATTGGATTTCGTATTGCTCAGGATGTTGTGGCTGCGCAAGCGCAGGAATAGAAATTGTCGATAGTGTCAAATCAAGTGGAAAGCGTTTTTACCCTGACCTCAAAACACCTGGAGGTGTCAGCATGCCTATTCAGCAGACCCTCAAGAGTGGCAAAGTGCCGGTGCACATCTGGACGCCGGAGACCCAGTCTGAAGCGTTGGTGCAGCTTTCGAACGTCTCTCAGATGCCCTTCATTCACCACCATATCGCTGTCATGCCCGATGTACACGCGGGAATCGGTGCCACTATCGGCTCGGTGATTCCGACCCGGGGTGCCATCGTACCGGCGGCAGTCGGCGTGGATATCGGCTGTGGTATGAACGCCATCCGCATTTCGTTGCGGGCGTCGGATCTGCCCGACAATCTGCGTCCACTGCGCCACCATATAGAGCAGGCGATTCCCGTGGGATTCGACATGCATGACCAGGACCCGGTGCAGCGTTCGACCATCGTACCACTGGCGAGAGTCCTGGATACCCTCCTGGAGAAGCACCCCGCGATCCGCGGGATGCAGCGTGATCGCCCCTACGACACCTGGATACGCCAACTCGCGACCCTCGGTGGCGGCAACCATTTCATCGAACTCTGTCTCGACGAGAATGATGATGTTTGGGTGATGCTGCACTCCGGATCCCGGGGCATTGGCAACGTCATAGGTCGTTATTTCATTGATCTCGCCCGCCGCGATATGGGTGAGTTGCTCGGCCGGCTACCCGATCGTGACCTGGCCTATTTCAGCGAAGGTGCCCGGCACTTCAATGATTATGTCGCAGCGGTGGGATGGGCGCAGGAGTACGCGATGATCAACCGGCGGGAGATGATGCGCTTGATCCTGCAGTCGCTGACCAGGGATCTGCCGCCTTTCACCATCACCCGGGAGGCGATCAATTGCCACCACAACTATGTGACGAAGGAGCGTCACTTCGGAGCAGATGTCTATATCACCCGCAAAGGGGCGATCCGGGCCGGTGCGGGAGAGCTGGGCATCATTCCCGGATCCATGGGAGCGCGCTCCTACATCGTACGCGGCAAGGGCAATGCGGACTCCTTCTGCTCCTGTTCCCATGGCGCTGGGCGGCAGATGTCGCGTGCCCAGGCCAAAAAACGGTTCAATCGGACCGATCTGGAGATTCAGACCCGCGGTGTGGAGTGCCGCAAGGACAACGGAGTGATCGATGAGATTCCCGCTGCCTACAAGGATATCGATCAGGTCATGCAGGACCAGAGCGATCTCATCAAGGTGGTGCACACGCTGAAACAGGTGCTCTGCGTCAAAGGTTGAATCAGCAACGAACGGACAGACTCTCTTTTTCCTGTAACCCGCTTCTGTCACCACCTCGTACCGTTTTCAACCTCTACCCATCCCTGTCAACAGCCTACCACCTCCTCCTTTCTTATGCTGAAGCGAACAAACGCTTTTCCTCGCACAAGCGATTTATCACTCGTCATCCGGAACGCAAGTGGCTTCCACTGCCGCCTTGTCAATCGGTGTGACAACCAGCTTTTCATCCTCAGCACAGAACAGCATCACCCGCCCTTCACCGAGGTTGGTGTACGGCGCTTCGAAAACCTCATCCGCCGGACTGCCGTTCGGATTGTTGTAGGCATTTTTTCCGCCGCTGGCCCATGCCGGAACAGCCGCTGCGAAGCTGACAACGGCTACGAACACTGCAAGTTTTTTCATGCCGGTTTTCATCGCTTCCTCCTCTCCACACAAGACGCTTGCAACCTATTCGCGTACAGCCTTGGGTGGTTACCAAATATCCCCGTCATGCTGTTAGTAGATCCCCATAGCAGAAAACCGCATTGATAAAACGCAAAGCGGAGGGAAAATCTTCGTTGCCTGACAAGCCCGCTATCGGCAAATATCACAGTGTGAAATACGCTCAACCCACGACGCTTTCCGCCCGACTCGGGCAACTGGCAGGTCGATGCAGGGTAGCAATGGCGTCAGGCTCGATCGACATCACTCAGCGCGCAGTGCCTCGACCGGGTCCATGCGCGCCGCCCGGTAGGCGGGCAACACTCCCGCGGCCAGGCCGATCAGTACCGCGACCGCCTCGGCTAGCAGAACGTAGGTGATAGGAATGTGTACCGGCAGCGCCGGTAACAGTGCGTGCAGCAGAGTTGCCAGGCCCACTCCCAGCGCCAGTCCGCCAAGCCCTCCCAGTGCCGAGAGCACCACGGCTTCACCGAGAAACAGGCTCAATATCTGACTCTGTCTTGCGCCCAGCGCGCGCAGCAGTCCGATCTCGTTGATGCGTTCGTTGATGGCTATCGTCATGATGGTGACGATGCCGATGGCACCCACCAGCAGCGATATTCCCCCGATCGCGGCGACCGCGAAGGTAAGCACATCGAGCACCGATCCCAGTACGTCCAGCATCTGCTGCTGGGTGGTGATGGTGACGTCGTCCCGTCCATGGCGTGCAGTCAGCTTCTCCCTGATTTGCGCCACCACATGCTCCACCGGTGTGTCCGCAGCGTACATCAGATCGATCTCGAACAGGCTATCGTTATTGAACAGACTCAGTGCGCGCGCTGCCGGGATGTATACGGTGTCGTCCAGATCGAATCCGAGCAGCGTGCCCTTGGACTCCATCACACCGACCACCCGGTAGCGGTTGCCACCAATGGTGATGCGCTCTCCGAGCGGGTTGCGGTCGGTGAACAACTCCTGCCGGAGCTTGCTGCCCAGCACCGCGAAGGCGCGCGGCGCGGTAGGATCGTCGTGCGGCAGAAACTGTCCCGACCTGACCCGCATGCTGAATGCGTCCGGCATCTCCGGTCCGACACCGTTCACCGTTGTCCGGCGCCGGCGGCTGCCCGCCTCGACTTCAGCGTTACCCTGGACGACCGGCACGACAGCACGTGCGAACGGCAGGTGTTGCAGCGCCTGTGCGTCTTCGAGTGTGAGCGGCCGCTCGGTGCCAAACATCCCCATGCTGGTACCTGCAGTCGTCGCCTTGCCCGGGTTGATGCCGACCAGCGTGGTGCCGAACTGGGTGAACTCCGCCAGCACGAAGCGGTGCACTCCTTCACCGATCGAGGTCAGCAGCACCACCGCGGCAATGCCCACCGCAATACCCAGCGCGGTCAGCAGACTGCGCGCGCGGTGCGCACCCAGTGTACTGCCGGTCAGTCTGAGAAAATCGTGCGTGCGCATCGCGGGTCAGCGTCCGGTGAGCGCCAGCACCGGATCCAACCGCGCCGCGCGCCTTGCCGGCAGCAGGCTGAAGAGTAGCCCGGTGAGTATCGCCACCGCCAGTGCAGTCAGCAGCGACCAGCCCGGAGCCTGAGCCGGCAGCTGGGGGAACACAACCCGGATCAGGTAGCTGCCCAACTGTCCCAACGCCATTCCCGCACTGGCACCAATGGCCGACAGCATCAGTGCCTCGGCGAGTATCAGCGTCAGGATCTGGCGCGGTGTCGCTCCCAGCGCTTTCAACAGTCCGATTTCGGCGGTGCGCTGCGTCACTGCCACCAGCATCACGTTCATGATCAGTATGCCAGCCACCGCCAGACTGATCGCAGCGATGCCGCCCACCGCGTAGGTGAGCGCGGTGAGGATGCGATCGAAGGTCTGCAGCACCGCATCCTGGGTGATCACAGTGACATCCCGTTCGCCCTGATGGCGCTGCTGCAGCAGATCGATGATGAATTTCTTGGCAGGCTCGATCGCGTCGCGGCTTTTCGCCTCAACCAGGATACGGAACAGGGAAGCGGTGTTGAACAGCTGCTGTGCCGATGCCACCGGAATGATCACCGTCTCCTGCACATCCACACCGATGGAGCGGCCCTCCGTTCCCAGGATACCGATCACCCGAAAACGCCGGTCACCGATGCGGATCCATTCTCCCAGTGCGCGCTCCGCACCGAACAGCTCTGCGCGGATCTTGTCCCCGATCACCGCGACGGGTGAGGCGGATGTCAGGTCGGCGCTTGGCAGGAAACGGCCCTGGTCGATCTCCCAGTGGCGGATGTCCAGCAGATCCTGATTGGAGCCCAGTATCACCACTTCGCGTGAGCGTCTCTGCCGGCTGACATCGGCCGACCCGACATTGATCGGCGCGATGCGCCGCACGCTGTGACTGCGCAACAACGCCTGTGCATCATCCAGCGTCAGGTCGCGCGGGGTCTCGCCCATCATCGTGGAGGGGTTGATTCCGGCGGTCTCGGAGCGGCCGGGAAACACGATCAACAGATTAGTGCCCAACGATGCGAACTCACCGGTGACATAACGGCGCGCTCCCTCGCCCAGTGCGGTGAGCAGCACCACCGCACTGACGCCGATCGCCATCGCGGTCAGCATCAACAGCGTGCGCGCGGGGAACCCGCGCAGTGCGCGCCATGCGAAGCGCCGGAGATCACCGCTATGCAGTGCCATCCGCCGTGCCCGATAACCGGCCGTCGACCATGCGCAGCCTGCGCCGTGCACGCCGGCCCATCTCCGGGTCGTGCGTCACCATGATCAGCGTGATGCCGCGCCGGTTGAGCGTCTCCAGAATGGAGATCACCGCCGCGCCGGAGTGCTGATCGAGGTTGCCGGTCGGTTCGTCGGCCAGCAGCACCTTGGGTTGCGTGACCACCGCGCGTGCGATCGCCACCCGTTGCCGCTGGCCGCCGGAGAGCTGATCCGGTCTGTGTCGGGAGCGGTCGGTCATCTGCAACTCCGCCAGCGCGGCGTCCACCAGCGGGCGGCGCTGCTCCGGCGGCATGCCGGCCAGCAGTAGCGGCAGTTCGACATTCTCCGCAGCGGTCAGGCGTGGAATCAGGTGGAACATCTGAAACACGAAGCCGATGGAGCGGTTGCGCACCTGCGCCTGTTCATAATCACTCAACGCGGTGACATCCTGCCCGTTCAACCGGTAACTGCCCGCGCTGGGCCGGTCGAGCAGTCCGATCAGATTCAACAGCGTCGATTTGCCGGAACCGGAGGGCCCCATGATCGAGACGTAAGCGCCCTCTTCGATAACGAGGCTGACGTCATCGAGTGCATGCACCAGCTGGTCGCCCACCTGAAAACTGCGCCGGATGTGGCTCAGCTCGATCATTTCCCGTTGGGCGCATCGGCGACAGCGTAGGCACCCGCCACAACGCCGTCGCGATCGAACGAAAGTACCACCCGATCTCCCTCTGCCAGACCGGCGGTGACTTCGGTCCAGGCCCAGTTGCTCAACCCCGAGCTGATTTCACGCCGCTGCAGCCTGTTATCGGGCGCGAGCAGCAGCACCTTATTGCCCTCCAGGATCGCCTCGGTGGGAATGCGCAGCGTATTTGGCTTCTCCTCGAGGATCACCTCGATGTCGGCGCTGTAGCCCGGTAGCATACCAGCGCACTCCTGTGGACAGAGGAAGTCGACCTCCACATCCACGGTGCGCGCCTGTTTCTCCAACGCCAGCACATAGGGGGCAATCCGCCGCACCTGGCCGGCAAAGAGCGTTTTGGCCATCGCATCCAGCGCAATACTGGCTGCCATGCCGACGCGTATCTGCGGTGCATCGACTTCATCGATCGGTGCGGAGACATAGAGGCAGCTGGTGTCGATCAAATCCACTGCCGGCGGTGTCGGAATGCCCACCGGAGAGGGCGTCACGAACTCGCCGATCTCACCGTTTACCTGTGCGACGATACCGGCGAAAGGGGCGGTCAAACGTGTCTTCTCCAACTCGGACTGGACCAGGTGGATCTTCGCTTCACTCACTTTCCTGGTGGCAGTCGCCGCGTTGCAGGCCGCCTGCTGTGCCCGAGCTTCGCCATCGGCCTTGTCGACGGCTTCATCCGAGGTCAGGTTTTTCCGTTTCAACTGAGTCAATCGATTGGACTCGCGTCGGGCAACGTCGGCGCGGATACAGGTCTGATTGGCGTTGGCCGCGGCAGCTTCCGCTTCGCTGTTCGCCAGCTCCAGCTGAGCCAGCTGATCCCGGTTCCACAGCTCCATCAACAGCTGGCCCGACTTGACCGCGTCACCCTCCTTGACCGGCATGCTGGCGATCTGTCCTCCGATCGACGGGGAGATACCGGCGCGGCGGCAGGCTTTGATGGTACCGGCCCGGGTATTGGCAACACTCCGCTGCACCTTGCCGTAGGCTGCCGTCCCGACCGCCACCGCAACCGGTTTCGTTTCGCTGAACCAGATGAAGAGGGCGGCGCCGGAAGCGACCACGGCTGCCAGTGGGATGAGTAGGGTACGTTTTTGTTTCAGCATGACACCAAGCGCTCCGCAATGAGACCATCTTACCCCTGCCAGGTCGATTAATCAGCTTCAGCTGGGGGGTTGCCGTTCAGGCGATCCGCTGCGATGCTGCGCGTAGGAGGAAGCACTGAGCCGGACTGACAATTCTCAGCAGTCTCTCCCGGAATGCTCCCTGCTGTTACGTTCGAGTGGCAGCTTCCGCAGTTTTAACCGGCTGTCATAGCGCCGCTTGTTTGCGCAAGTCAGTGTTGGAATATCCTCCGGCCGGCATTGTCCGGCTGACGATCGAATCTTTGACCCTTGCTCCATGCAGCTGATTTTTCCTTGCCGCAGCCCATGGGTATTTTCCCAATTTGCAGTTGACTCAAATACGAATGATAATTGCTTTGTCAGAACAGCTGAACTGACTTTGTCACTTTTCGAGACTCCACCCTTAATTGTCAGATTACCGTTCGAAGAGAGCGGTGCAGTTTTCCGTATCTTGATTAAAGAGAGATATGATGGAAAAGGTGATGGCAATTGCGATGCGTTATCCACGGACGGTCCTGTTGTGGATTTCCCTGTTGACGGTCGCCGCGGCAACACAGCTCTCCGATCTTGAAATTACCTTATCCCCCCACTCTCTGGTTGTTGAGGGCACTCCCGCACAACGCTTTTACGAAGACACTATCGCGACCTTCGGTGCGGATAAGATAACCATCGTCTACCTCAGCGATCCGGATCTTTTCAGGCAGGACAAACTCGCTGCCATCAAACTTGTCGTCGACGCCATTGAAGCATTGCCTTTCGTAGAGAAGACCCGCAGTCTGTTTTCGATACCGGAAATCCGGCTCCAGGGAGACCTGGTTTCCACCCAACCTTTTCTGCAGCGATTGCCCGAGTCGCAACAGGACGCAGAGCGGATCTTGGCGAGTGCGCTGAAAAACCCGTTTGTTCGGAAAAATCTGCTATCGCCTGACGGGACAGCGCTGGCGATCAACATCTATCTGCAGGATCCGGAGTTTTCCACAGATCCGGATTACGATGTGCGTGTGGCCGGAGCCATCGAAAAGGCGATTGCGCCATTGGCGGGCAGGATCGCGGAATTCCATCAGATCGGGTTGCCGTATATCCGTTCTATCATTGCCCAGGAGATCTCCAAAGAGCAGGTTCAGTTCGTCGTTGCCAGTTTCACGGTCCTGTTGCTGGTGCTGGCGCTGATGTTCAGGCGCAGATCTGCGCTGATCATTCCGTTCCTTACCGCAGCATTGAGCTTGGTGTGGCTGCTCGGTGCCATGGCGGCGCTGGGCGTTCCGCTGAGCGTGCTGACGGCTGTCGTTCCGGTATTGCTGGTGATCGTCGGCTCCACCGAAGACGTCCATCTGCTGGCCGAATACTACGCCGGCATCGACAAAGCACTGGGCCGTCTGCACGCGGTCAGGTCGATGACCCGGCGTCTCGCGCTTGCCATCAGTCTCACCTTCCTGACCTCCTATGCCGGTTTTCTCGCGGTGGGGGCCAACCCGGTTAGCCTGGTGCGGGAGTTCGGCATCGTGGCATCGACTGGTTTAGCAATAAACTTTCTGCTGACGGCGTTGCTGGTTCCCATCTTGCTGCAATTGATCGGGGAGCGGAACAGCCATAACCGGCAGTACCGTCTTACCGGGCTCTATCTACGATTCAGTGCGTTTCTGACCCGTTTCATACTCTCCCACCGTCGCCTGATCGTTGTGTTGAGTATCGCGGTTTTCACGGCATGCGGCGCACTCGCCAGTCGCCTGCAGGTGGACAACAGTATCCTGAACTATTTACCCGATGAATCTCCGGTCCGGGACCGGGCCCTGAACATCAGTCAGAAGCTGGCGGGAATTTACGTTTTTCAAATCGTGCTGGATGGTCACATCGACGACGCGTTCGAGCGCGTCCATTACCTTGAGCAGATCCAGAAAATACAACGTTACATCGCACAGCAGTCGCCGTTCGATCACAGCAACTCCTTTGCCGATTACCTCGCGCTGTTGAACAGCGCGGTCAATGACACGGGTGAACCGGAATTGCCCGACGAGGACGATGTGGCCGAGGCGCTGATGTTGTTCATCAATCCGGGAGACGTCCGTGAATACCTGTCCGCCGATAAGAGTATCGCGAACATTGTGGTACGCCACGGCATCGATGAATCCGCGGATTTGCAGATCGCAGTCAGGGATCTGGAAGCGTATATCAAACACAATGTCGACCCGGATCTTCAGGTAACGATCACCGGACAGTCGGTACTTGCCAGCGATGCGGTCAACGACCTGATCGTGGGTCAGATCAAATCTCTGGGGTTGATCATCGTCACCATCTTCGTGGTGGTCTCGCTGTTGTTCGTCACCCCCAAGGCGGGCCTGATTGCCGTCATCGTCAATGCGTTTCCAGTCGTGGCCCTGTTTGGCATCATGGCCCTGACCGGTATCGCGCTCGATTCCGCGACTTCCATGATCGCAGCAATTGCCGTGGGTGTCGGCGTGGATCACACCATGCATTTCATGGTGCGTTACAACCAGCAGTTAAAAAACAGCGACGACGAACTCAGCGCGATTACCCGAACCGTCATCAGTGAAGCCAGTCCCATCGGCACGGCGACGATAGCCCTTGCCGCTGGATTTGCGGTCTTGTTCTGGTCAAACTTTCCCCCGGTCTACTTCTTCGGTCTGCTCAGTGCGATGATGATGTTGTTCGCATTCGTGGCAACCTTCGTTCTGGCACTGGTGCTGCTCTCCTATATCCGTCTGATGACGATATGGGATCTGCTCGGCACCAGCGTGCGCAAGCGACTGGCTGTCGCCTGTCCCCTGTTTCACGGTATGCGCTCACTACAGATCCGGCGTATCATTCTGCTGGGTGCGGTATTGCAGTTCCGCGATGGCGAACAGATTATGCAACGCGGTGAATTGGGCAGTTCAATGTTTGTACTGCTCAAAGGCAATGTCATTATCGACTCCATAAAATCGGATGGCACACCGGACCGATTCAAGGCGGCTTCGGTGGGAGAGGTCTTTGGGCTGGCGGCGCTGATGTGCGGAAAACCACGTGTTGCCTCCGCCACTGCTGTCGGCAACGTGGAGGTACTGTCACTCGACTGGGCTCGTTTACAGAGAATTTCCCGGTTCTTCCCACGTAGCGCCTATCGTCTGTTCAGGAATCTGTCTGTATTGATGGGGGATCGGCTGACCGATCAATCCGCGCTGGTTACCGGCACCACTGCGGAGCGTAGTGAGCTGAAATCGGCTATCGACCTGCCTTCGACGCCACTGAATTCCGGAGTCGCCGAGCCGGCAACGGTGCAGAGCCCGGATTGATATCGGTAGCCAACCGGTGACTGGCAGGCGAACAACCTGGCGTTGGCGTGCAGCTTTGTCCGGCGGGAGAGTAACTGGGTCGGGGACCGAAACGGGGCAGCAAAGCGCGACCAATCAAGCTTTCGCGCTGACCCGGGACAGGTTATTCGGCAGGACCGGACACGCCTCGGTTTGCGATGCTCTGCTGCTGTTGATTGTCCACGAAAGATTGGGACTGGAGGTCAGGTTGCGGGGTATTCATCGACTCCCCCCCCTGGCCGCCCATCTGTTGCGGTGTGGGCTGCTGCATGACACTGTTCTGCTGTTCCCAGTCAAAGCGGGGGAGATTGTCGAATGCCTGCTGAATACCGGCATTCCAGGATTTGCGCAACGCCCGCAGATAGGGGTCCTGGGCTTCCAGCCGGCAACGGCGTTCCAGATGGAACTGATCCCGGCGGTATACCGAAATCTCGAACGGCGGTCCGACGGTGATGTTGGAGCGCGTGGTTGCATCCAGCGAGACCAGGCAGAGGCGCACGCCCTGCTCCAGCCCAAGTGATTGTGAGACGATCCGGTCCAACCCAGGCTTGCCGTACTTGCTCTCCCCAATCTGCAGATAGGGGGTCTCCGGGGAGGCGTTGATATAGTTACCCTGCGGGTAGATCAGTATCAGACCATGTGGTTGTCCGGCGATCTGTCCACCGAGTATCAGCGTCGTCTCGCCGCTGACACCGACCTGCGCCAGCGCCTTGCTGTGCTCCAATTGCACCTTCAGACTGACGTTGCCCACATACTCGGCCGCTTCGAAGAGGTAGCGGGCCGCGGCCAGATTCGGACCTCCCCCGGGATAGTCGAGGTCGCGTTGAATGTGGTTCATCACCTCTTGCGTCGTGGCCAGGTTGCCGGCCGAGAGAATCACGAAGATCCGGTCCGGCGCAGGAGTAAATACGTGCATTTTGCTGTAGGTGGTCACATAATCTACACCCGCGTTGGTGCGCGAGTCGGAAGCGAACACCAAACCTTCATCAAGGCAAAGTCCAAGACAATAAGTCATACGATTCCTGCTATGAGTGGCGGTTGTGAATCATCTCTAAGTATGGAGATTTGCACCGGCTTTGAAAAGCCCCGAGCAAACTGGCAGTTGCGCCTGGGAACTATGGTATCATCGCCAACTAATTGAAAAACCTTAGGGAAGCTGTCTGTTCATGTCCATTCGTATCGCCATTCATCACAAAACCAGTTACGTTTTTGACCGGCCGGTGGGTATTGCACCGCACCAGGTCCGACTGCGGCCCGCGCCGCATACCCGCACTCCGTTGCACCACTATTCGCTGCGGGTGGAGCCGGCCAAGCACTTCGTCAACTGGCAGCAGGACCCGTTCGGCAACTTCGTCGCCCGCTATGTGTTTTCGGAAAAGGCGCGCCGTCTGGTATTCGAAGTCGATCTGGTGGCGGAGATGGTCACCATCAATCCGTTCGACTTCTTCATCGAAGAGCACGCGGAGCACTATCCCTTCAACTATCAGGAGCAGCTGCGCAAAGAGCTGGCGCCCTACTTCGAGCTGGTCGAGCGGGGGCCGCTGCTGAGCGCCTGGTTGCAGGCCTATGCTGAACGTAAGACCAACCCGCATACGGTGCACTTTCTGGTCGAGCTGAATCAGTTCCTGCAGCAGGAGATCGGTTATGTCATCCGCATGGAACCCGGTGTGCAGCGTTGTGAAGAGACCCTGCAGCTGAGAAAGGGCTCCTGCCGGGACAGTGCCTGGCTGTTGGTGCAGATCCTGCGGCACATGGGGCTGGCGGCGCGCTTTGTCTCCGGCTATCTGGTACAGCTGGCGCCGGATCAGAAGTCCCTCGACGGTCCTTCAGGTCCGGAGCAGGACTTTACCGATCTGCACGCCTGGGCCGAGGTCTATGTTCCCGGCGCGGGCTGGGTCGGGCTGGACCCCACTTCCGGACTGTTTGCAGGCGAGGGTCACATTCCGCTCGCCTGCACGCCGGATCCGGTCAGCGCCGCACCGATCACCGGGGCCACCGATGTCTGTGAGGTGGCGTTCGAGTTCGAGAACCGGGTCACTCGGATTCAGGAGGATCCACGCGTTACCAAACCTTACAGCGAGGAGCAATGGGCGGCGATCATGGCGCTGGGTGAGTCCATTGACCAGGAGCTGGAGATGATGGATGTCCGCCTGACCATGGGGGGTGAACCGACATTCGTTTCGATCGACGACATGGACGGGGCCGAATGGAACACTGCGGCACTGGGTCCGCACAAACGGGAACGCGCGGAGGTGCTGCTGCGGCGGCTGCGCGACCGTTTCGCGGCGGACGGGGTGCTGCACCACGGGCAGGGCAAGTGGTATCCGGGAGAACCGTTGCCACGCTGGGCGCTCTCCTGCTACTGGCGCGGCGATGGCCGCCCACTGTGGCGGGACCAGCAGCTGCAGGCCGACCCGACCGTACCGGGGCAGGCCGACAGCGCGACAGCGCAGCATTTCGTGCATGCCTTGGCGGGACAGCTGGGGATCGCACCGGACCGGTGTCAGGAGGGGTACGAAGACGTACTCTACTACCTGTGGAAGGAGGGCACGCTGCCGCCCAACGTGGATGTGCTGAACAGCCGACTGACGGACGCCATGGAACGTGACCGGCTGCGGCGGCTGTTTGAGAAGGGTCTGGACAAGGTGATCGGGTACGCTCTGCCGCTGGCTTGGGATGGTGTCAATCACCGCTGGGTCAGCAGCCGGTGGGAGTTTCGTCGCGGGCATATGTTCCTGCTGCCGGGTGATTCGCCCATGGGCTACCGGCTGCCGCTCGACTCTCTGAAATGGGAACCTGCGGCGGTGCGCCAGCAGCTCCACCCGCGCGATCCCTTCGCACCGCGTGAAATCCTGCCGGAGGCGTTCGGTGAGGTGCACGCGCGCTACGCCAGTCTGGTCGCGCCCGAACAGAAGCCGCTGGGCTTCCGCGACCAGCCGAGCGCCGACTCCGACCAGCGCCAGCCGGGGGATTTCGTCCGCACCGCGCTCTGCGTCGAATCGCGTAATGGTGTGCTGCATCTTTTTCTG
The DNA here is from genome assembly GCA_024235215.1 of Chromatiaceae bacterium. Taxonomy (GTDB): domain Bacteria; phylum Pseudomonadota; class Gammaproteobacteria; order Chromatiales; family Chromatiaceae; genus HKST-UBA178. The sequence goes on from JACKMU010000006.1 coordinate 54,607, forward strand.
CCGCCCTTGACCCATCTTTCCCACTGGCTGGAACTGCTCGCAGCCATCGAGCGCACGGCCACGGCGCTGCAGCAACCGGTCGTCCTCGAGGGCTACGAAGCGCCACCGGATGAGCGACTCAACCGGCTCCAGGTCACGCCGGATCCGGGTGTCATCGAAGTCAATATCCACCCGGCACACAGCTGGCGGGAGATGGTCGACAACACCCACATCCTCTATGAAGAGGCACGCCTGGCCCGGCTCGGTACCGAGAAGTTCATGCTCGACGGCCGTCATAGCGGCACCGGTGGGGGCAACCACGTCACCCTGGGGGGGGCGAAACCGGAGGACAGCCCGCTGCTGCGCCGGCCTCAGGTACTTTCCAGCCTGGTCCGCTACTGGCAGAACCACCCCAGTCTCTCGTATCTCTTCTCCGGACTGTTCATCGGACCGACCTCTCAGGCGCCTCGGGTCGACGAAGCCAGGGACGACAGCCTGTACGAACTGGAGATCGCACTGCAGCAGATGCCCAAAGGGGATGCCCGTTCGCCCTGGCTGGTCGACCGTGTTCTCCGTAACCTGCTGGTGGATCTGACGGGCAACACGCACCGCGCAGAGTTCTGCATCGACAAGCTCTATGCGCCGGGTTCTGCTACCGGCCGGCTCGGGCTGGTCGAGTTCCGTGGCTTCGAGATGCCTCCCCACGACCGCATGAGCCTGGTTCAGATGCTGCTGCTGCGGGCGTTGGTCGCCCGTTTCTGGGAGCAGCCCTGGGAACAGCCGCCAGTCCGCTGGAACACCGAGCTGCACGACCGGTTCATGTTGCCGCACTATGTCGAAAGCGACCTGCGCGATGTGGTGGCGGACCTCAACCGCTGGGGGTACCCGGTCGAGCCGGAGTGGTTCGACCCCTTCCACGAGTTCCGCTTTCCCCGTTTTGGCTCGGTCCAGATCGGCGATGCCGAGTTGGAGTTGCGTTTTGCCATCGAACCCTGGCATGTGCTCGGCGAGGAGATCACCGCCCAGGGCACGGCGCGCTTCGTCGACTCTTCGGTCGAGCGGCTGCAGGTCAAAGCCCGGGGTCTGACCGGTGGCCGTCATCAGGTGACCTGCAATGGCCGGCTGGTACCGCTGCGATCGACATCCAGGCGGGGAGAGTATGTCGCGGGTGTGCGTTACAAGGCGTGGAATCCACCCTCCGGACTGCACCCTACGATTCCCGTCCAGGCTCCGCTGGTGTTCGATCTCTACGACCGCTGGTCCGGCCACTCATTGGGGGGTTGCACCTACTACGTGGGTCATCCCGGTGGGCGCAACTTCGATACCTTTCCGGTCAACGCCTATGAAGCGGAAGCGCGGCGGTTGGCACGCTTCGCGGCGGCCGGACACACGCCTGGCCTGATGCAACCGCCGGCAGAGGAGCCAAGCGGCGACCACCCTTATACTCTCGACCTGAGATACTGGCAGAACATCACTGATTAAACGGAAACTGTCATGAGCATCGATCTGACCCGCTATTCCACCAACGACTTCTTCGACGAAATGCTGGAGCGCCCCAACCGGGCCCGTACCTGGAGCAAACAGCTGGTCGCCCATCTGCGTCAGATGGACGATGGCGAACTGGCTGCGCGCCAAGCTTCGGCGGAGTTGGCGATCAAGGAGATGGGCATCACCTTCACCGTCTATAACGAGCAGGATGGCACCATCGACCGCAACTGGCCGTTTGACATCGTGCCGCGCATCATCCCCCGCCAGGAGTGGGAGCGGGTGGCGGCCGGTCTGCGCCAGCGGGTCAAGGCGCTCAATCTCTTCATCGACGATCTCTATCACGAACAGCGCATTGTCAAGGAGGGCGTGTTCCCCGCAGAGGTGCTGAAGCAGTCGAAGAATTTCCGCCCCCAGTGTTGCGGCGTCAACCCCCCGCATCGGGTCTGGGCCCATATCTGTGGTTCGGATCTGGTGCGCGATCGGGATGGCACCATTTATGTGCTGGAGGATAATCTGCGGGTGCCTTCGGGCGTCTCCTACATGCTGGAGAACCGGCTGGTGACCAAACGGGTCTTTCCGGAGCTGTTCGAGGATTATGCGCCGTTGCCGGTCAATGATTACCCCACCCGGCTATATGAAACCCTGGCGTCGCTTTCACCACGCAAGGTCAAGCGTCCCGTGGTGGCGGTACTGACACCAGGGATCTATAACTCGGCATACTTCGAGCACGCCTATCTGGCGCAGGAGATGGGCGCCGAACTGGTCGAAGGACGTGATCTCTTTGTCGACAGCGATGACAAAGTGTATATGCGCACGATATCCGGGCCTCAGCGCGTGGATGTCATCTACCGCCGCATCGACGACGATTTCATCGATCCGGAGGTGTTCCGGCCGGACTCGGCGCTGGGAGTGTCCGGACTGATACGCGCCTGGAAAGCCGGCAACGTCGGTCTGGCCAACGCACCCGGCGCTGGCGTGGCCGATGACAAGGTGGTGTACGCTTTCGTCCCTGAGATCATCAAATACTATCTGAACGAAGCGCCCGGCATACCCAATGTCCCCACCTACCGCTGCATGTACCCGGACGAGCAGAAGTATGTACTCGATCATCTGGAGGAGTTGGTGGTCAAGCCGGCCAACGAGTCGGGTGGTTACGGCATGTTGATGGGGCCGACATCGACCAAGGCGGAGCGGGAAACCTTCACCAAGCTGATTCGCAAGGATCCGCGCAACTATATAGGCCAGCCGACGCTCGGCATCTCCACCGTTCCGACCGTCGTGGGGCGTGACCTGGAGCCACGTCACGTCGACTTGCGGCCGTTCATTCTCAGTGGCCGGGACACGCTGGTCACCGCCGGTGGGTTGACCCGGGTGGCTCTGCGTAAGGGTTCCCTGGTGGTCAACTCCTCCCAGGGCGGAGGCAGTAAGGACACCTGGATAGTCGATATGGAGGATAATTGAGATGTTGTCGCGCGTCGCAGAGAACATCTACTGGATGGCCAGATGCATCGAACGGGCGGAGAACACCGCGCGGCTGGTCAGTGTCAACGCCAATCTGCTGCTCGATCTGCCACGTGGTGTCCAGCTCGACTGGGAGCCGCTGATCACGATTGTCGGGATGAATCAGCCGTTCCGGGAGCGATACAGCGAAGCCAGTGAACGGAACGTGATGCGTTTCCTGATCGGTGACCAGAACAACCCCAACTCCATTCTCAGCTCACTGCGCAATGCGCGGGAAAACTGCCGCACGGTGCGCGATATCGTGCCCAGGTCCGGATGGGAGCGGCTCAACGAACTCTTTCTCTACGCCAAGGACAATGTCAACAGCGGACTGACCAAAGGCGGGCGTTACGCCTATCTCACCCGCATCATCACCGGTTCTCAGGGTATCAGCGGCCTGCTCAGTGGCACCATGGCGCGCGATGAGGCCTACCAGTTTCTGCGTATCGGACGCAACCTGGAGCGAGCCGACATGACCACCCGGATCATCGATGTCCGTTCCACCGATCTGCTGCCCGAAGAGACGCCCGAATCGAAGGCGTTCGATACGATTCAGTGGATCAGCGTGTTGAACTCCCTCTCCGCCTATCAGGCCTATCGACGATTGGTGCAGGTTCAGGTGAGTCGCGCTGAGGTGCTGATCTTCCTGTTCCAGAACAGACTCTTTCCGCGCGCGTTCAACCACTGCATCGATACCGTGAAAGACGGCCTGCAGCCGCTGAAGAACAGCCAGCAAGGTGTGAAAGTGCTCGCCGACCTTAAGGAACTGGTGGAGGCCACACCGGTGAATACGCTGCGGCAGACTCCATTGCACGATTTTATCGACAGGCTCCAATTGGAAGTGATCAATCTGCACAAAGTTCTGGAGAAGAGCTATTTTCTGCCGCGGCTGGAGACTTGACGGAACTTAAACGATTCCGCGTTGGATGCAAATGGTGAAGCTTCGGAACTGCGCTACTGCAGGACAGATTCAGCGGTATGGTTATCTCCTGCCGGTGCTGTGCGGCGCGCTCTGGCTGCTCCCTGCTCCGAACGCAGGCGCTGAGGCGGCACTGGACCGGGAGCTGTCCGCAGCGATGGCGCTGACACCGGATATTGCGTCGGGAGAACGGCTGTACCGCAGTCAGTGCGCCGAGTGCCATGGGGAAGACGGCTGGGGATCCAGCGGTGGCGAGTATCCGCAAATTGCGGGACAGCATCGCAGCGTCATCATCAAGCAGCTCGCCGACATTCGGGCGGGAAACCGGGACAACCCGAAGATGTTTCCCATCGTCGAGGAGTCGCAGATGGGCGGTCCCCAGGCAATTGCCGACATCGCCGCCTATGTCTCCACCTTGCTGATGGACTCGTTTCCAGCTGCGGGCGACGGGGATCGGCTGCCCGAGGCGGAAGCGTTGTACCAGCGGGTCTGCGCCCGCTGCCACGGTTTGAATGGTGAAGGGAATTTCGATCTGCACTATCCGCTGATACAGGGTCAGCACTATCAGTACCTGGTCCGTCAGCTGCGCTGGATCCGCGACGGCCAACGCAAGAACGCCAATCCGGAAATGGCTGCGCTGATCCGGCAGCTGGATGACGCCGACCTGGAGATGCTGGCGGACTACATCTCCAGACTCGAGCCTCCCGCGGAGAAGCTCAGTGACAAGTAGCGGAGACCGCAGGGGGGCTCCATTCCAAACTTCTTCTGCCATGGCTTGATACCGCTATCGGCAGGCCGGGAAATTCAGCGCTGAGGCGACCTGTATCATCATCTGCCCCGGCATTGGATCACTCTGAGGCCGTGCGCTATTCCTGCTGCGTTCTCGAACACCGACCCACAGGGGATTGCCACAGAGCGGGAAAATCCTCGTCCGAGGTGGCTGGAAAGTTCAGCGCCAGCAATAGAAACAGCCAGTAGACAACAGGCTCTTTGTGTAACGTCCACCCACGCAAAGCGGATGGCGTGTATCGCGCTTCTCTGTCGATCCCGAAGCGGGTCCAGGTTGATTGTGGAATGACATCCCTATAAGCTTTCCTGCGTGAAGTCACCTACCCAGCGATGAGCTTTAGGATGCGCGGCGATAACATCCGGCAGCGCATTATCACCCCCACCAGAAAACTGGGGGAGGATGCTTCAGGGAAACTGTATGACCCATTCCCGGAGGCGCACCAGCGGTCAGTTGCCATCGAGTCCGCGTGGGAGTTCAATGTCATCTTCCGGCGATCACGGAACCGTACGCTATGACCAAAGAAAATTCCGGCTGGCAGGCGCTGTTCCCGGCGTTGGCATCGGGTGACCTGCCAACCCGTTCGCTGCTGGAGGGCGCCCGTCTGATCGCGATGGCGGCGCACCAACCGGTATTTCATGCCGGTTTTCCCTGTGAAAACTACATGCTGTTGCTGGAGGGCAGCATCCGAGTGCAGGTCATCGGCGAAGGAGGGCGTGAGGCGCTGCTTTACCGTGTGCTCCCCGGCCAATCCTGCGTACTCACCACCTGCTGTATGCTATCGGGCGATGATTATCCAGCCGAGGGTTTCACCGAGTCTCCCGTGCGCGCCCTCATTGTCACCAGGGCCGCCTTCGATAAGGCACTGGAATCCGCTCCGGCTTTTCGCCGCTTCGTCTTCGTCAACCTTGGTGGACGTATCGCCGATGTCATCGCCCGCATGGAGGAGGTGGCCTTTCGCCCTGTCGAACGCCGGCTCGCCAACTTCCTGCTCTCCCGCGCCGACGCAGCCGGCAACATCCAGTGTACCCATCAGGAGATCGCTGTCGAACTCGGAACCGCGCGCGAAGTGGTATCGCGCCATCTCAAGCGGCTGGAGTCATCGGGGTGTATCGAGCTGGGTCGCGCGACGGTACGGGTACTCAGCGCAGAGGAGCTGCAGCGCGCCGGCAATTCCGCTTTGTGACCAAGTCACTGAACCGGTCGGACAATATGGGCAATCTCTGCCAGTCTGTTGGAACACAGAACTTTTTCACCAGCCTGTCGGAGAAGAATCCATGCACAATAACGTTGGAATGCTTGATCGCATATTGCGTATCGCCGCTGCCATCATCCTGATCGCACTCACCCTCACCGGTATCATCGGGCCGTGGGGATGGATTGGTGTCGTACCTCTGATTACCGGCCTGCTCGGCTGGTGCCCGGCTTACACCCTGTTGGGCATTAAAACCTGCAAGACCGACTGAGGATACCCCGCTCTCACCTGCGCTCCCCCATAGTCCGACAAGCTCCTAGGCGATGGAGCGGCGCGTCCGCTGCTGTTTTTTGCGCTTGTCGACAATTGCGGACAGATTTACGGTCATTTTTCGCGCGCAGCGTAGACCGCCATGATGCTTTTCAATCGGTCCAGCACTTCTTTACTGTCCGCAGCGGTCAGCCCCGCGAGTTCCGGTGAGGCTCTACCATTATCCGCCTGAGTGATGACCTGGTTCACTCGGCTGCAGCCGAGGTCACAGATACGCTCAACTTCGGCCTCGATCGAGGCGACGCGGGTCTGGCCGCTACTCTGCCCAAACCAGAAACCCAGATCTTTGGCCAGAAACTCGTCGTACGGGATGTAGTGTGACCCATCACAGGAGAAGTTCAGTGACACCATGCCATTGCACAGATTGAGGGAGCCGGAACGCAGGTAGATGGTGTCGTCGGAAAAGCGCAGTTCACGCTGAATGGCAAAAATTGGCGCGATTTTGGTGATTGGAACCACTGCCATCGCTGAGTATTCCCGGCGCGGGTAGGCGAGGCAGATGTCGGGATCAGTCAGGCTTTCAAAGTCGAGGATGCGGTAATTATAAGGGTTATCCATCGTCCAGATAGTCGCCCGGCTGCTGGAAAAGTGCAGCTTTCCGTGGAAAACGCCGTGGCACGACATGAGTTCGACAAGGAGCGCGATGATCTCGTCCACACGGCTGTCCAACAGGCTCTCCACCCGACTCTGGTTGAACAGATTACCGCGGATGGATGGATCTCCCTTGGCCTGGATCCAGCATTTTTCTGCCTCGTGCAGGCGATCTACATGAGGTAGCTCGCGCAGGTCATAATCAAACCCCAGATAGCCGGCAATCTCACCTTCCCGGTTGCGGATGAGCTGCACGGCGGTCAGCGAGGGGCGGCGCTTGTTGCAGCTGATGTAGGCATCTGACAGGTGGAAATCGAGCTCGGTCTCATTGACCCCCAGCATATAGGGGCGTTCGAGCCGGTCCCGCCCATACTGGTCGGGCTGGATGCCATCGCGACTGATATTCGAAGTGATCTGATGGCCTTCGGCATCCAGCACCCACAGGTATTTACAGTACGGCAGTGAACGCATGACGGATCGGAGGAGACTTTCCAACGCCTGGCGGTCACCCAACACCGATCGGCAGCTTATTGCCAGTTTCGCCGTCTGGGGACGCAGGGTCTCATTGATGATGGTGCGCTGCTGGGTGACCTGGCGTTGTAGTTCGGGATCCATCTCCTTCGAGCTCCGGCTGTCTTGTTTGAAACCAGCATTATAGTCGGAGTCAGCTGGGTTGAAAAAATTGCCCGGCGGCGTGGTTACCTCTCAATGACCAGAATTTGGTCAGCCTGGGGAAACCCGCCTGGACTGGCATGGCTTCACTGGGAACCTGTCCTGCCGGCAAAACCAAAGGGGTGCTCCTGTTTCAGCCAACGGCTACCGCTGCCTGTTCAGACTCTCTTCAGCAACCGGCGGGTGACGAAACACAAAGTTATGTATTTGTCACCGACTCCGGTTGGGTGCCAATAAAGTTTTCCTCCCGACTGCCGAACTACTGCGCAAGCGATTGTTGAACCCATTTACAGAACGATCAGGAGTGGCTGTTCAGTGTATTGATACAGCCGGACAGAAACTACAGCGAGATCCCAGATAATGAAAATCAACCAACCGGTGACGAACAGGGAGAGGGAAGTCACATCAACGCACAACATCCTGTCGACAACCGACCTCAAAGGTGCCATTACCTATATCAATCCCGACTTTATCGAGGTCAGTGGATTCAACGAGGAAGAGTTGTTGCATAAGAACCACAATATCGTTCGCCACCCCGATATGCCCCCAGCGGCTTTCGCGAACCTGTGGGAGGAGGTGAAAGCGGGCAAGCCGTGGATGGGTTTGGTGAAAAATCGCTGTAAAAACGGTGATCACTATTGGGTGGATGCCTTCGTGATGCCGATTCGGCAGGAGGGTGCCACCGTCGAATATCAGTCTGTGCGCTACAAAGCGGATAGAGACGCGGTCAACCGCGCGATTCCCATCTATCAGCGCCTGCTTGCCGGCAAGAGATTTCAGGTAAAGCTCTCCGCCCGACTCTCCCTGACGCAAAAGCTGGTGCTGGGAAACCTTGTGGCGTTGCTGCCCGCCGCGGTTTTCTCCCTGATGCCTGCGCTCACCGCGCTATTGCCGTTCGCTGTGCTCCTCACCGCCCTCCTCACGGTCGGGGTGAACGTGGTGCTGATGCTGCCAATGCGTCGGATTCTCTCGTTGGCGCGTGAGATCTACGATCAGCCGGTAATGCGGCGCATCTACACCGGACGAGACGACGAATTCGGGCAGATCCAGCTGGCATTGCGCATGCAGAAATCACAGCTCAATGCGGTCATCGGGCGGCTCTCCGACACGGCCAGAATTTTAGACAAGGTCGCCACGGTCACCTCGCAAACCTCGGAACAGGCGAATCAGGGAGTGGAGGCGCAACAACAGCACGAACTGGTCCAGCTGGCAACGGCGATGACCGAGATGGTGGCGACGGTGCAGGAGATCGCCCGCAGCTCTGTTCATGCGGCCGACGCGGCCGCGGTGGGGCAAAAGGAGACCGGCTCCGGAAAAGCGGTCGTCGAGCACACCATCTCCGCGATCAATGGCCTGGCCGTTGAAGTGCAATCCGCGGGTGAGGTGATTGAAAAGCTGTCACGACAAAGTGCCAATATCGTCAAAGTGCTCGATGTCATCAAGGGGATTGCCGAGCAGACCAACCTGTTGGCTTTGAATGCCGCCATCGAAGCGGCGCGGGCGGGTGAGAACGGGCGCGGGTTTGCGGTCGTGGCGGATGAGGTCCGCACGCTGGCGAACCGTACCACCGAATCGGCCAGAGAGATCGAAAAGATGATCGAAGAGCTGCAAACCGGCAGCCGGCAGGCGGTCGATGTGATGCATCGCAGTCGCAAGGAGGCGCAACACAGCGTTGAGTTCGCCGCCAAGGCCGGCTCCGCGTTGACGGCGATCGCCAATGCGATCGATGACATCACCGATATGAATCACCAGATCGCCACCGCGTCGGAAGAGCAGAGTACCGTTGCCGAGGAGATCAATCAGAATGCAGTCACTATCAGTCAGGTCGCCGAAACGACCGCACTGGGTGCCAAGCAGAGTGTGGCCGCCACACAGGAGATGCTCGGCTCGATCCAGCGCATGCTGGGCCTGGTGAAGCAGTTCAAAGGCTGACCGGATTACTCGCACCACTGTCGGACGGCCCCTGTTGAGCGGGGGCCGTTGCTCGCGCTGCAACCGGGTCGGTGACGGACGCGGTACGCTCCGCGGCGCTGTTCAAGAGTGTCTTCGCACATCCATCCCATTCACTACTCGCATACAAATTCACCACCAGCGGATCAATCGGTCAGGAACCGTGCCTGATCAGGTGGCAGCGCCAATTCGATCTGTTCGCCAACGGTCAGGCTGGGAGCGCCGAGCTGGTGGATCTGGTCGAACAGGATGGTCTGGTCGTGCAGCGTGACCGAGTAGCGGATCAGATTGCCGAGGAACTCACGTTGCTGGATATGTCCAGTGAAGCGGATCGTGCCGGATGCCGGCTCGCTGTCGGGACCGATGAGCAAGAGGTGCTGTGGTCGGAACATCAGTGTCACGCGTGCCACCTCAGGCACGGCATCGGGCAGCGGGATCTGCAGTGCTCCGCCGGTTTGCAGCACCCTGCCTCCCGGGACCGCTGCGGTCTCTCCGTCGAGCAGGTTGGCGCTGCCCAGGAAACGTGCCACAAAGCGGTTGACGGGATTGTCGTACATCGTCATTGGTGCCCCTACCTGCTGCAGAACACCGTCGTTGAGTACCGCCATCCGGTCGGCGACCGTGTTGGCCTCCTCCTGGTCGTGGGTGACGAAGATGGTGGTGATCCCGAGTCGACGCTGCAGCTCACGGATTTCGCTGCGCATCCGTATGCGCAGATTCGCATCCAGATTGGAGAGGGGTTCGTCGAGCAGTAGCACCCTGGGTTCGATCACGATGGTGCGCGCCAATGCGACACGCTGCTGCTGGCCACCGGACAGCTGTGACGGGTGGCGGTCGGCCAGGTCACGCAAGCCTACCACATCGAGTGCGGCATCGACCCGTTCGCGAATCTCGGCCGCTGGCAGGCGGCGCTCCTCCAGACCGAAAGCGACGTTGCGGCGCACCGACAAGTGCGGCCACAGTGCGTAGTTCTGAAACACCATGCCAACACTGCGTTTCCATGGCGGCAGGCGGGCAACATCCTCTCCATCGATCAGCACCTGACCGCTCGGGGTTGGGCCAAAACCGGCGATCAGGCGCAGCAGCGTGGACTTGCCGGAGCCGGAGGGGCCGAGAAAGGCGAAGAACTCGCCGGCCCCGATGTCGAGGTCGATATTCCGTAATACCAGGTTATCGCCAAAGGCGAGCGCGACATCGCGCAACTTCACGCTAACGCTTTTCGAATCAGACATGATGGCTCGTTATTCCAGAGTTGGGTCGACCTCGCCGATGACGCGGTCGCTGCTACGCAGGCGGCGGCTCTGCTCGATGATGCGGTGCGACAGATAAGTGCCCAGGCCGACGATGACTACCGCGATGATGCCGAGCGCCGCCCCCGGCCCACGACCCGCGGCCGATTGCATGAAGACGTAGATACCGTAGGCCAGTGGTGCATCCGACTGCTGTCCGACCAGCATCAGCGTGGCCGACAGCTCCACCGCCGCAGTGGCAAAGCTGGTGACGAACCCGGCCAGGATACCCCCCGACATCAGCGGTACGGTGATGCGCCATACAGTGCGCGATGTGGTTGCACCGAGGTTCTGCGCCGCCTCTTCCAGTGTGATGCTGACCTGCTGCAGCGCGGCAACGCAGGCGCGTAACGCATAGGGGAGGCGCCTGATCGACAGCGCGATGACCAGGATCACCCACCAGGAGGAGAGCGGCTGTTCGCTGAACGGTACCTGCCAGCCGTGGAACAGGCGCAGGTAGCCGATACCCAGCACCACACCGGGAATGGCCAACGCCACCGTGGCGCTGTAGTCGAGCCATTTGCGTCCTGGCAGGCCGGTGCGCCAGACAATATAGGCGATCGCGGTGCCGAGCATCACGTCGATACTGGCCGCCAGACCGGCATACAACAGTGTATTGGTGATGTATTGGGAGGAGGTCTCGAAAACGCGCAGATAGTGATCGATTGTATAGGCGTCGGGCAGCACCGCAAACGACCAGACAGTGCCGAACGACAGCAGCAGCAGACCGATGTGAGGGGCCAGCACGAAAGCCAGGATGAGCAGGATCACCGCGTACGCACCACTCTTCTCCCAACGTCGCAGGTCGCGCTTGAGCAGTCCGCCACCTCCTTTCTGCACGGAGGCGTAGTCCCGTCCGCGCAATGCCAGAAAAGAGGCCCATAGCGAGAAGATTGAAAAGAGCACCAGCATCACCGAGATCACATAGCCCATTGGATCGGTGATGCCGATCGAACTGATGCGCAGATAGGCTTGCGGTGCGAGCATTTTGTTGACATTCAAAAGCAGTGGTGTACCCAGGTCATCGAACACCTTCAGGAACACCAGCGAGGCGCCGGCGATGTAGCCCGGCATCGCCAGGGGAAAGACGATGCGGCGGAACAGCCGGATACCGCTGCTGCCGAGGTTCTGCGCCGACTCCTCCAGCGAGCGGTCGATATTGGCCAGGCTGGCCGACAGGTTGGTCAGGATAAACGGGAAGTAGTGGATGCTCTCGACCAGAATGACGCCGTTGAGCCCCTCCATGAACGGGAGGGTGAAGCCGAAGTGCTCATCCAGCAGCAGGTTGACGCTGCCGTTGCTGCCGAACAGCAGTTGCATCGCCACGGCACCGACGAACGGCGGCATGATCAGCGGGATCACCCCGAGTGTCTGGATCAGCACCGCTCCGCCGAAATTGAAGCGCGTGGTGAAATAGGCCAGCGGTATCGCGATACTGCTGGCCAGCAGCACCGACATTCCAGCCACATAGAGTGAGTTCCAGAATGACTCGCGAAACAGCGAGGTGTTGAAGAAGTCCTGAAAATTGACCCACGTGAAAGTGCCGGTGGCCGGGTCCTGGAAGGCAACCAGGATCACCTTGAGTACCGGAATCACCAGGAAAGCGGCAACAAAGAAAGCCAGCGATACCCCAACACCGGTGGGGCCCCAGCGAAATCGGACAGCAGCAGACATGATGAGCGCAATGAACCTCGGCGGGCGGCGGTCCGGAGTGGATCTCCGGTTCGCCGCTGCGCTCGATTATCTGACCAGCAGAGCAGCCTCTTTAGCGAGTTTTTCCGCCTCGGCATAGTTGCTGCGGGCGAAGTTGTCCCAGCGTTGCTCAACTTCGGCTTGACGCTGCGGTACCTCGTCGGTGGCTTTTTTGCGCTTCTTGGTGAAGACCGCGACAAATGCCGGGTCGCTCGCCTCCGTCTCGGTGACCGGCAGCGCGGCGATCAGCCCGCGGGCCTTGGTAATCAGCTCCTGGGCGGTCGGGTTGGGTTTTTCCACCAGCGCCGCCTCGGCCTCTTGGATAGCCTTCGTTGCGGCTTGCAGCTCTTCGATACGGAAGGTGATCAGCTGGTCAAACAGTGAGTTGACCAGATTGTAGCGCCCCTCCGACAGGTCGGAATCGAAGGTTACCGCCGCACCGATCGACTTGTCCTCAAACGGGTTTGGCAGTCCCGGCGGTGCCTTGGCATAGATTGCCGGCTTGACCGGCAGGCGCTGAATCTTCGGATCGAACAGCAGCTCCTGGCCTTCGTCGGAGAGCAGGTAGTCGATGAAAGCTGCAGCCGCCTGGGGGTGTGGTGCCTCCTTGACCATGCCGACGTTGGCCGGCACCAGTGCAGTGATGGTCGGGTAGACGAATTCCACCGGGAAACCGGAGGCCTTCGACGAATAGGAGAAGAAGTCGATCACAATGCCGAGCCCGAACTCGCCGCTGTTGACGCCATCCGGTACGCCAAAGCTGCGCTCGGTGATGGTCTTGAAGTTGCCGGCCAGCTCCTTCATGGTGGCCCAGCCCTGGTCCCAACCCTCACCCTGCAGGATCGCTTCGACGGTGAGGTGGGTGGTTCCCGAGCGGGACGGTGCCGACATGCCGACATGGCCGAAGTAGATCGGCTGCTTGAGGTCGTCCCACTCCCTGGGAACCGGTAGTCTCTTCGCCTTCAGATAACGGGTGTTGTACATGATGCCATAGCCAGAGGCGGCGAATCCGAAGAAATAACGGTCCGGATCGTTGATCGGAAAGGAGCCGATCAGGTCCGGGATACCCTCGGATGTTGGCTGGTAGGGCTGCAGCAGACCCTTGCCCTTGAGCACCCCGAAGGCATCGGGTGCGGAAACCCAGAAGAGATCAGTGGTGTTGGTGCCGGCCGTCTCCTGAATGTACTTCACTCCGGCCGAGGTCTTTTTGTTCAGCACTTCAACCTTGGTCTCAGGGTGTTGCTTCTCGAAAGCTGCCTGGAAGACGCTGGTCAGGTCTTCCGGGAAAGAGGTGACGATTACGAGCTTCTCTTCAAGCGCCTGCGCTGATAAACAGACCGTAGCAAACAGTGGGATCAACAGCGTACGCAGCCAGCATAGCTTGTTCATGGTGAAGCACCTCGCAAGGATGGGCAGACAGTCGGTTGTCTGCGGATTTTATAGTACGGTTTGTCAACTATATGTCTACGCAATGGACATTGGCAACCACCGCATTGCTGCCACTGTGGGTGGCTCAAATGCGTGGGTGGAACTTAATGCAACCTGGCAGGTGCGTCGTTCCGTAGCCGGCCTGGCCTGTGTTCAACGCCGGAAGACCCCGGTATCGACTCAGATCGGTAACACTCCGCAGGACCAGGCGTGTTGCCGAGCCGGGGAGATCGACACAGGCCCATAAGATTTTGGCGGGCGTTATGCCAAGGGCGGTTATTTACCCTGACGGGCAACAGTCGAAGTGCTCAGCCAGCCGTTCGCGTACGCCTGCCGGAGTGTCATTTCAGCTTGAGGAGGGCGATCAAGGATAGCTGTGGGCGAAACTCACCATATCTTTGTCGCGCTGGTAGATTTCACTTTTTACTTCAAACAAGCCAAGCAAGGTGTGGAACAGGTTGTCGTGCGAGAATGGTTCGCTTGCGGTTTGTTTGGTTGCAACCAGGTCGATATCCGTATTCTGTTCCGCACTCCACAGAATCGCGGGAACATGGGTTTGTGCGGCGGGTGCCAGCGCGTAGGGTATGCCGTGCAGATAGATGCCCATCTCCCCGAGAGATTCCCCATGATCACTCATGTACAACATGGAGGTTTGATACTGAGCTGATTGGGTCTTCAGCCATGCGATGACCCGGCTCAAAAAGTAGTCCGTGTATAAAATCGTGTTGTCGTAGGTGTTCACCACGGCTTCCCGGGTGCAGTCATTCAGCTGGTTTGATCTGCATGTCGGGGTGAATTTTTCGAATTCGGATGGATACCGCTTGAAATAGGCAGGACCGTGGCTCCCCATCTGATGCATCACGATGAGAATATCCTTGTCCTGATGCTGTGCTAACCAGGTATCCAGGCCTGTCAGCATACCCTCATCTCGGCACTCCAGATCACATACCGGGTTGATCTCCGGTTTACGCAAATCCTGGAACTCCACCCGGTTGGCAATGCCTTTGGCGCCTCCCGAATTATTGTCCCGCCACAGTATCTGCACGCCCGCGCGCTGCAGCACATCGAGTATGTTTTCCGTATGGGCGGCAATTTTTTCGTCATAACTATTTCGTTCTGAAAAAGAGAACATACAGGGAAGAGAAACCGCGGTGGATGTTCCGCAGGAAGAGACTTGGGTGAAGCTGACCAGGTTCTCTCTGGAGAGCAGTGGATTGGTTTCCCGTTGGTAGCCATTGAGCGAGAAGTGGTCCGCCCGGGCAGTTTCGCCGATTACCAGGACCACCAGTTCGTTGTGGGGGTCGGACGCCGGTATCGTTGCATCACTGCCGATGGTAGCCAGTGTTTTCGGTTCCACGCCTTCAAGCCTGCTGTTGGTGTACTTCCCCAAGGAGTAGAGCAACGTCGTGGGATTGGCGTAATAGCGGACAAGCTTGTGGAGGCGGAAAAACGATGCGTAAAAATCACCCGAACTGTAGATGATGATGACGGCGGTTATCAGACTCACCGAGGCCAGTACCAAGCGCTTTTTCAAATCCCGACCGAGCGAGTCACGCCTGATCCGGATGTTGTAAACGAGCAAGCCCGGCAGGGCGCCGAGGAGAAGCAGATAAGCGATCAAACGAAGATCGAGCAGATCATGGATCTCGGCGCTATCGGTTTCCAGCGTGTTGTTTATCATCTCGCTGCTGATGATGATCTTGTAGGTGTCGACGAAATATGCAGTTATCGAAGAGATCAGCAGCAGCGCGATCACAAGGGGTTTGAGCAACCGGGAAAAACCCAGCAGCGACAGCATCAGCGTCAACACACAGCCATGAATGATGGCGATGGAAACCAGCCGCAGCCACAGGTCATCCATGCCATCGTAGGTTTCGATGAATCTCTGCAGGAAAGTGAAATTGTGGAATACAACCAGAAACAGCGCCACCGTCAGGATCAGCGTCGTTTTACTTACCCCCGGATACTGCTGTACAACGCGTGACGCCGTTCCCTTCGCGATGAGACCCACGCTCAAAACACCAGGTTCATCATGATGATCAGCACGATCAGAAACAGCAGGGTCATGATTCCGCCCGCTTTCATGAAGTCGGCCACTCGGTAACCGGCAGGTCCCATGATCAACGCATTTACCTGATGGGTTGGGATCAGAAAAGAGTTGGAGGTGGCCAGGGCCACCGTCAGCGCAAAAACCGCCGGATCAGCGCCTGCACCGATGGCGATGTTGACCGCCAGTGGCACCAGTAATACCGTGGCACCGACATTGGACATCACCAGCGTGAAGAAAGTGGCAAGCACGGCAATTGCAGTCTGTATCACCCAGATCGGCATGTGGCCGACCACGGACAGTACCTGCTCCGCGATCCATTTTGCGGTACCCGTCGTTTCCACTGCCAACCCGAGGGGAATGAGGGACGCCAGCAGAAATACGGTTTTCCAGCTCACCGCCTGATACGCCTCCTCTATTTTCAGTACACCGGAGAGCACCATGCCCATCGCACCAGCGAACAGGGCGACTGAAAGGCGAATGTCGGTAAACAGCACCAGGAACAGCGCGATGCCGAAAGAGAGCGTGGCGGGTAGTATCTTGTGGGGCCGCAGTTTTTCCTCACGCGGATATTCAGTGGTCACCACTACGAAGTTGCGGTCCTTCTCCAGCCGCTCAAGATTGGACCAGGTGGTATGCACAACCAAGGTGTCACCGGCATGAAATGGCTCGCTGCGAATGTTATCTCCCGCATGCAAAGTCTTGCCATCACGATGCAACGCAATCAGGCCCAGACCGAAGGTCTTGCGCAGCCAGATTTCGCGTGCACTCTTGCCGATCAGGTTGGAGCCAGGTGGAACGACCACCTCTGCAATACCCGCCTTGAGCGGTGACAGAGAGTCGGCAAAACTGCGCATCTCTCTGCGACGCCTCAAACCATACTTTTCCACGAATCGCTGCGTACTGCCGGGCGAGGCGAGAATGCCCAGCACCATACCGCCGACCACTTCCGTGTCGTAGGCAACCGATCCTGGACCGACCAAGCTTTCTTCACCGCTGTATTTGATACCGATGGCCCGCACGCTGTAGGCGGATTCGATTCTGCCCAGCAGTTGCCCGACCAGCTCGCTGTCATCGGGTACGACGACCTCGCACAGATCAGGTCGTACACCATAGAGCGAATGAAAATACTCCAGCGCGTCGACACCCTTCGTGCTGCTCTCACTCTTTGTTTTTGGCAACACAAACCGGCCGGCCAACACGAAGTAGACGATACCGGCAGTGACCAGCAAGACCCCCACCGGGGTGACTGAGAAGAGACCCCAGGTTGCCATCTGCTGTTCGGCGGGAAGCGCCCGGTTGGAGGTGAGGATCAGATCGTTCAGTAGAATCAGCGGGCTGGATCCAACCATGGTCATGGTACCGCCAAGGATGGCGGTAAATCCCATTGGCATCAGGAGGCGGGACATCGGCAGCCCGGAACGTGCCGAAATGCGCGAGACCACCGGTAGGAAAAGTGCCGCGGCCCCGACGTTCTGCATGAAGGAGGAGATGAATCCCACGGTGGCGGAGATGATCGGGATAATCCGCGATTCGGTCGTTCCACCAACCTTCAGTATGAAGGCGGCCACCTTGGTCATGATGCCGGTCCTATCGAGGCCGGCACCAATGATCATTACCGCAATGATGGAAATAACCGCATTGGAAGCGAATCCGTCGAACAGGTGTTTATTGTCTACCAGTCCCTGCTCCAGCCCCATCACCGGGGCCAGCAGTGAGGTCAGTCCCAGCAGCGCCATCACTGTCGCTGCGGCCACATCGACACCGACCACTTCGAAGGCGAAAAGATAGATGGTCAATACCAGAATGGCACTGACCCAGGCGACCTGGACTGTAGGTACCACTGTGGATAAAAATAGAGCAAGCGCGGTGAAAAGTAGTGCGGAAAGAAACTGCTTGCTGGTAACCAGGCTGGTCAGGGCGAATGTCTTTTTGGTTTGGGTGCGATCGTTCATTGTCAATACTTCGGTTAAATTGGCTTTATCGCCGGTTGAGGCGATCACATTTGGACTCAGGTTGCATCGAGGCTCCTAGTTGGCGGTTTTCTCAGTCCGGCAGTCCGGCGGGTGATCTCCTACCAGCACCAGTGGGACCGGCATCAGACCCGCCCGTTTGGGAATCGCCTCGTCGATGAGTGCTTTTGCAACAGTATCGTAAGGTATGGCCACCAGCAGAATAAGCGCAGGCTGGTTACGGACATAGTGGATGAGATCGCCTACGGGCTTTGTGCCGAGCTGGATGCAATAGTGATCCAGGCCGGCCAATCGAATCTGATTTTTCAGCGCAGCGATGTCGGTCCTGTCAGTCGTACCGTGGATTATCAGGTCGATCTTGGCCTGTTGTCGTGAGCAGGCGTCTATGGCGTAACCAAGCGGTACGCCCGCGCCGCGGCCATCGCTGATAAAGGCAATGCGCCGAGAGGATGTTGTTCTGGCGACGCTGGGGCCAGAGTCGGCGAATATTGCCGTGTTCCTCTCTTTAGTTGGGAGAATTTTCATCGTTTCTGCATACATGGCAACTCACCGGCGTTTTGATATAGCAATCCATTCATCATACGCTTCAGGCCGTATTTTATCTTACCCATTATACGCATTTCCGAATATTACCTTTCTCTGCAAATTGAAACTCCTGATTCGGCAAAAATCGCGCCAGCATTAATGATCGCTAGGTTATTGATTTTAATACGTGTATGATGCTTGTGACCCGCTGTTTTGTTGCAAATTGAAACAGTCGCTGAAAAGCATACCGGTGAAGGCGCGAAATATCCGCTTATTCTCAAATCGGGTACTCTTGTTGAAATATGAAATAGTGTGTTGCAACTTGTTATGGTTATTCCCTTCGACCTGAACAGTTTGCGGGGCAAGATCACCAGTGCTTATGTTACGCTGGTAGCCGGTACCGTGATACTTGCTGTAATCGCCTTTCTTGACCTGCTGTTTCTTGAGCGGCAGGTGACGGAAGGCGAAGTGGTTTCCGGTTTGAAGGACGCGGTGTTGGAGATGCGCCGGGAAGAGAAGAATTTTTTCCTTTACCTGGATTCGGATACGCTGACCCGCGCGGATGAGTATGCCGTTACAGCATTGGACATTACACGCAGTTTCCATAATTTCCGGCGCGTGGCAAAGGAGGGTTTCGAGCCGGCGGCATTTAGCGATAGCCTGGAAATCTACCGCGGCAAGCTGAGCACACTGAAAAGTACCTCATCAGGGCTCCGCCAGGGTCTGGAAGATGAGATCAGAGCACTCGGGCACCAGATCCATCGCTCGGTCGAGGCATTGTCAAAGCAGGAGCGCAGGCTGCTTGAGACGGCGATTCAGGAGTCTCAGTTGTTCCTGTTGCTATCCCTTCTGATTATCGGTCTCGCGACCTATTTGGTTGGCCGCCAGATCAGGCGTGTCGCATTGACACCACTGGAGCGGTTGGAATCCCGCCTCAAGCCTATCGCCGAGGGTCGTTTCAATCATCTGCAACCGCCATCGAATGATCGTGAGTTCATCACCTTCACCAATGCCCTCAACCGTATGCTGAAAGAGCTGGAGATGCGCCAGCGCAGAATGGTGCAATCCGAAAAGTTGGCATCCTTGGGTATTCTGGCATCGGGGGTAGCCCACGAGCTGAACAACCCACTCTCGAACATCTCATCCTCATGCCAGTTGTTGCTGGAGGAGCTTACGGAGGCCGACCCGGACCAGCTCAACACTTGGTTGCGGCAGATTGACGCCGAAACGGAACGCGGGCGGAGGATTGTTCGGACGCTGTTGGATTTCGGTGGCCAGCGTGTTGTCCGCAAGCGCCGGGTCGGGTTGTTGGATCTCGTTGGTGAAACTCGCACGATTATGGGCGAAACATTGCGCCACTATTCGGCTAACTTATCGGTAAACATCCCGCAGGATATGACATTGGAGGTGGACAAACAGCGGATACAACAGCTGTTTATCAATCTGCTGCAGAATGCACTGCATGCCGCCGGTGAGAGAACACACATACGGATCACTGCGACGATGTGCCATGAACGCACATCGATGATTCCGGATGGGGCTGCGGTTGCGGGTAATCTCAACAGTATCAATGACCATGACAGCCCGTTTGTCGAGGTCATCGTAGCGGATGACGGTCCCGGCATTCCGGCAGAGACGCTGTGCAAGGTTTTTGATCCATTTTTTACCACCAGTGAACCAGGCCAGGGCGTGGGACTTGGTCTGTTCATCGCGCAGGAGATAGTACGTGAGCATGACGGTTGTCTTGCGATTGTCTCCCAGCCGGCAAGAGGTACCCGGGTCATTGTGTTGTTGCCCATCGAGGAGTTGAGCGGTGTCCGGGATATCCTCTGACACCAGCCGGATTCTGATCGTCGATGACGAAGCGACTGCGGTTGGCAATCTGGCGCATGTGTGCCGCAAGGAGGGCTATGAGGTCACCACGCGGACCACCGGGATGGGTGCCATCGAAGCGCTGGAAAAGAGTCGATTTGATGTCATTCTGACCGACCTGAAGATGGAGAAGGTGGATGGCATGGCGGTACTTCGGCGGGCCAGGGAGCTGGATCCGGAAAGCGCAGTCATCCTGATTACCGGCTTTGGAACCTTGGAATCTGCCGTGGAATCGATGAAGGCGGGAGCATTTCACTATATCGCCAAACCGTTTCGTCTGGATGAAGTGCGGGAAGTCATCCGCAATGCGCGGGAGTTGGTGCGGCTGAAACGGGAAAACCGCGAGTTGCGGGAGAAACTGAGCCAGGATCTCAATGTACCCTCGATTATCACTCAAGACGCAATTATGCAGCGCCTGTTGGCCATGGCGCGACAGATTGCACCTACCGATACGAACATACTCATTACCGGAGAGAGTGGTACCGGTAAAGAGCTGCTGGCGCGCTTCATTCACGCGCACTGCGAACGCAGCCAAAAGCCCTTCCTGGTGGTAAACTGCGGCGCACTGCAGGAGGAGTTGCTGGCCAACGAACTGTTCGGCCATGAGCGAGGAGCCTATACCGGTGCCATGGAGGCACGCAATGGACTGGTTCAGGCAGCCGACGAAGGTACGCTGTTTCTGGATGAGATTGCGGAGATGTCCGTTGGAATGCAGGTAAAGCTGTTGCGGGTGATTCAGGAGAGAGAGGTTCAACGGCTGGGTTCGACTCGGGCAATACCGGTGGATATCCGCCTGATCACCGCGACCCACCGCAACTTGCGTGACGAGGTGGCTGCCGGTCGTTTTCGCCGGGATCTCTACTACCGGCTCGATGTGGTGGAACTGCATCTGCCTCCGTTGGTGCAACGTCGGGACGACATACCGCTGTTGGCTTTTCACTTCCTGCGCAAGCACGCAGCGCGTATCGGTCGTGGGGTGTCCGATATAGATCCGGCTGTCATGGAGGCACTACTCGCTTATGACTATCCTGGAAATATCCGCGAGCTGGAGAATATCATGGAGCGCGCAGTCACTCTGGCCCGGGATGAAAAGGTTGCGATGGCGGATCTGCCGGCGGTATTGGTGGGAAGGTTGGTGCACGTGGTCCGGGAAGAGGCGGGCAGATTGCCAACGCTCGAGGAGCGGGAGGTGGACTACATACGCTATGTGTTGGAGCGTAGCGGGCAGAATCGTACTCAGGCGGCAAAGGTGCTGGGAATCGATCGTGTATCCCTGTGGCGGAAACTGAAAAAATATGGCATGGACAATGACCAGAGTCCGTGAGCGGGCTGGTTCAGTATCTCCCGTGCTTTCTCCTGCAGCGGAATCTTTACCGGTTAAGCTGAAAGAGGCTTTTTCAACGTTGACACGTGCTTTTTATTATCAATAATATTCAGTCTCTTAGCGCTGAGAGAACGAACACTGGTCATGCGTTGCATGCATTTGGCGTGCATTTTCGTTGGTGACGAAGCACGCAGGGTAGTCGCCTGCTGAACCCACCTTGGCAGATCGTAAGAATGTCTAATGGGATCTGTTTGATATCCGCAACCTGTTGTTGAAACGGCTGGATATGTGTGCAGTTCGCATCGCGGATGCGCATTTCGGTTGATGAGTAAAGTTGAGTTTTGCACAGTAGTCATCCTTGGCTGAGGTCGTTGCGTCGACTGGTTTTGGTCGACTGTCCAAAGCTTTCCGGGTGAATAAGCAATCAGAACGAGGGGCAGTAATGAAGAAGGCACTAATTACCGGAATTACAGGTCAAGACGGCTCTTATCTGGCTGAATTTCTGCTGGAAAAAGGCTATGAGGTGCATGGAATCAAACGCCGGGCTTCCTCATTCAATACGCAGCGCATCGACCATATCTACCAGGATCCGCACGTCGACAACCAACGGTTCATGCTGCACTACGGAGATCTGACGGACAGCTCCAATCTGACCCGGATCATTCAGGAGATTCAGCCGGATGAGGTCTATAATCTGGCGGCCCAATCCCATGTGGCGGTCAGCTTCGAAGCACCTGAATATACCGCGGACGTGGTTGGAATCGGTACACTCCGTCTGCTGGAGGCGATCCGGCTGCTCGGGCTCGAAAAGAAAACACGATTCTACCAGGCATCCACATCCGAACTTTATGGCCTGGTGCAGGAGATACCGCAGAGCGAGACCACACCCTTTTATCCACGCAGCCCTTATGCGGCTGCCAAACTCTATGCCTACTGGATAACGGTGAACTACCGTGAAGCTTACGGTATGTACGCCTGTAACGGGATTCTTTTCAATCATGAGTCCCCGCGTCGCGGGGAGACCTTTGTGACCCGAAAGATCACGCGGGGCATCTGTAACATTGCCCAGGGGCTGGAAGAGTGCCTCTACATGGGCAATATGGATTCACTGCGCGACTGGGGACATGCCAGGGACTATGTGCGCATGCAGTGGATGATGCTGCAGCAGGAGAAGCCCGAGGATTTCGTGATCGCCACCGGCGTTCAGTACTCGGTACGCGATTTTATCTGCATGGCCGCCGCAGAACTGGGGTTGTCTCTGCGCTTCGAAGGTGAAGGCGTGGCGGAAAAGGGAATTGTCGCGGCGATAACCGGGGATAAGGCACCGGCGCTGAAGGTCGGTGATGTGATCATCGCGGTGGATCCGCGCTATTTTCGCCCGACCGAAGTGGAAACCCTGCTGGGCGATCCGACGAAAGCCAAGGAGCGTCTTGGCTGGGTGCCTGAGATCACGCTGCAGGAGATGTGCGCGGAGATGGTTGCCGCCGACCTGCACGACGCGTGTCGCCACGCGCTGTTGCATGAACATGGTTACCCGCTGCCGATGCAAGCCGAGTACTGAGCATGCCGGGCACTTTACAGCGAGCCACCTTTGTGGCCGGCCATCGGGGGATGGTCGGGTCGGCGATCGTCCGGCAGTTAAAGTCGTTGGGCTACAGCAATATCATCACCTGTGGACGCGATGAGGTCGATCTGGTGGATCAGCGATCCGTGCAGGCTTTTTTCCAGCAGCGGGAGATTGAACAGGTCTATCTGGCCGCGGCCAAGGTTGGAGGGATTCACGCCAACAATACCTATCCGGCGGAATTCATCTACGAAAATCTGATGATCGAAGCCAATATCATTCATGCGGCACATCTCGCCGGAGTCCAGCAGCTGCTGTTTCTCGGCTCATCCTGCATCTATCCCAAGCTGGCTGAGCAGCCGATGAGGGAGGAGGCGCTGTTGACCGGTATTCTGGAGTCCACCAACGAGCCCTACGCGATCGCCAAGATTGCCGGCATCAAAATGTGCGAGAGCTACAACCGGCAGTATGGCCGTGACTACCGCAGTGTGATGCCGACCAATCTGTATGGGCCGAACGACAATTTCCATCCCGAGAACAGCCATGTGATTCCCGCGCTGCTGCGGCGTTTTGACGCAGCGGTCCGGTCCGGTGCCGAGGAGATCGTCATCTGGGGCAGCGGCACACCGCGGCGTGAGTTTTTGCATGTTGCAGACATGGCCGCAGCGAGTGTGCATGTAATGGAGTTGGACGATCAGACCTATCGGCAAAATACCCAACCGATGCTCTCCCATATCAACGTGGGGAGTGGCGTGGACTGCACGATTCGGGAGTTGGCGGAGACGTTGGCGCGGGTCACCGGGTTTACTGGAAAACTCAGCTTCGACAGGAGTAAACCGGACGGGACACCACGCAAGTTGATGGACGTCTCCCGGCTGAAGGCGATGGGCTGGGAAGCTTCCATTTCGCTCGAAGAGGGGTTGCAGGATACCTATCAATGGTTTCTGCAGAACAAAGCGCGCTTCAGAGGCTGAAAAAAGGCTTATGGCAGAGCATCTGATGCGTTGTCGTGCCGGCTGCTGCCACCTCGTTGCATCGACCTGAAGAAGGTGACCGACCAGCGCAGGATGTTATCGACTGTGCCAAAAAATTCCCGGGTGTAGGCATCACCACTGGCATTTCCACGCGGGTACTGGTTGCAAGCTATATGAACGGAACCTTACTACCGCATCCATCATTTTCTGCTGTCTTCCACAGCGTGGCGAGAGCGGCTGGGTTAGCGGTGGCGCAGTTTGGATTTCCGCCGTGATAACCAGGATTCCCTCCGTCATTCAGAAATTCGTGCAGGCTCAGAAAGAGTCGGTGCATCCGGCGCAGCGCCCCGGTAAGCGGTTCAGCCGTTGTTTACTGCATATCGGCACTGAAAAAACGGGTACCTCCACTATCCAGCGATTTTTGGCATTAAATCGAAAGTCACTGCTAAAAAAAGATATCCTCTACCCGGAAGCGACGGGAAAGAGTGGCGGAAGCCAGTGGAGCTTCGTTGCCTGTGCAAAAGAGATGCCTTGGAAGCATGATGTCGGGCGGGCTCTGGGAATTCGTTCCGCGGATGATCTCGCAAAGTTCCAGGCTTCGTTCAGGGAGGTGCTTGACCAGGAGTTTACCGCTGCCGCCCGGGCCGATGTGCTGCTGCTGTCGTCGGAGCATTTTCACAGTCGATTGGTCAGCAGTGAAGAGATAGCCCAGCTCAGGTATTTTCTTGAGCCTTGGGTGGACAGGTTCGAGGTCATCCTCTACCTGCGCCGTCAGGATCGGGTGGCTGTCAGCTTCTATTCGACCAAGATCAAATCGGGGGAGGAGAATCCAGTGCTGTTTCCGCTCGCGCGGAATCAGGGATTGGTCTATTACTTCGATTACGAACAGATCTATCAGAACTGGAGCAAGGTGTTTGGCAAGGAAGCCATGCAGGTACGCCTGTTTGCCAAAGAGGAGTTGGAACAGGGCGATTTGCTGACGGATTTTTGTAAAGTTGCCGGTATTGAGATGAAAGGCAAGGTGGTGCCGCCGATCGAGAATGCATCCCTCAATAAAAGAGGGGCCGATTTCCTGATGGAGGTGAATCGTCAGCTACCGAAATTCATCGGTGGGAAACGCAATACAGAGCGGGATAAACTGGTGGAGTTTATCGCGTCACTGTCCCATGGCAGGTATTGTCCCGCCACGCGTGAGCAGGCGCTGGGATTTTACCGGCGTTATGAGGAGGGCAACCGGCGGTTGCAGGAGAGACTGTTTCCCGGTCGCTCCGCCCCGTTGTTCGACGATGACTTTTCCGACTATCCTGAGCGAGTGGCGGTACAGCCACCCAGCTATGAGGGGGCGGTGGCGTTAGCCATAAAGATCTGGAAGTCCCGCCATCAACATTAGCAAGCAGTCAATTGTTTTCGTTGCATGTAACCGCAACGCGGCACTGTTCCGCAACGATCCCTCCTACGTGTATCGTTGCGAAAATATCGGGTATGCGTTGGCGGCGCAGGGGCATGACGTCACTTTTGCCCACTTGACCCGGCTCGAGTGGCCGACCGTACCTCAGGTTGCGCTGTTCCATCGGCCAATGGCCTCATACAGACTATGGCAGGCGCTCAGATGGCTGCGCCGACGTGGTGTGGTCATTCTCGCCGACTTCGATGATCTGATCATGGATGAAGCAGCTACCGGTTTCTCTCCGGGAGTCATGAACGGCCAGGTTTCCCGCAGCGTCACGCGCATACGTTTCACCAGGCACCGTTGGGCACTCAACTGGTTCGATGGAATAACGGTCTCCACCCGGCCTTTGGCGGAGCGGGTGCGCCGTTTGTCCGCTGCCGAGCAAGTGAGGGTCATCCCCAACTGCGTACATCGTGATTGGCGGCGTCTGCAGCAGCAGCCGTCGCATCCGGCTCGCGAAAAAGTGATCACCTATTTTCCGGGGACGCGCAGCCACAACAGGGATTTCCAGCAGATTCAGGCGCCATTGACCCGTTTTCTGCTCGATCATCCCGAGTTCAAACTGCAGATAACCGGTCTGCTGGCATTCGATCTGAGCGAGTGCGCTGCCCAGGTGACCTACCAGGAACGGATACCCTTTGCCGAATTTCGGGCTCAGATCCAACGGGGTTGGGTCAATCTCGCACCACTGGAAGCGACCCCATTCAATCAATGCAAGTCAGCTTTGAAAGTGATCGAGTCGGGATACTGGGGCATTCCGACCATCATATCCCCCCTTCCGGACGCTGAGCGTTTTCGCGCTGCCGGTGCCCTGATCGCGCGGGATGCAGCAGCGTGGACGGATCATCTGGTGCGTATGCTGGATGGGAGGGAGTATCGTCGCATCACTCACGGGTTGAGAGAACGCGTCCTGGCGCAAGCGGATATTGATACGGAGGCGGAAAATCTGCTGAACTTCGCGTGCTCGTTGAAAAGGGTATCCTGAGCTTGGTGAAATCGCTGCTTTGCATGACGCAAAAGGGGATGCTCGGAATGATGCCTGGGTGGCTCTGCCACTGGCTGGGACAACGGCGGCGTCGCAGGGGGCGCTACGATCGGCGTACGCTGGACTGTTTCCGCCTGGCATGGAAGCGATGCCGAAGCAGGCGTAACCTGCTGGCCTACCTGAAGTGCCGCAGGGATTTTGGTTACCCACCGCCTGGCCGATTGGGCAGCCTGCTGCTGCGTGAATTTTCCTGTGCGCCAGCGTCACAGCAGCGTCTGCTGGTCAACTGGTTGAGTGAAGCCGGACGTGCTGATTTGATTCAAGCCATTCGGTCGAGCGATCTGCGTGAGTTGGCCGACAGGTCACCAGCGGCAGCTGCCGCGCTGGTGGCGAGGGGCGAGGCGTTGTCCGGTTTCGCTGACTCGCTGGCACGGATGCATCTGGCTCAAGCAGACTGGCTGGCTGCCTTTGCTGCATTTCTCCGCCAGCATAAAGACTCGATTTGTGTGGTGGGGAACGCTGGCAGCCTGGATGGTGCTGGATTGGGGGGTATCATAGACGGCCACCAGGTTGTGGTCCGTTTCAACCACTATTCAGCTGGCAACCAGGCTGGCGGCGCACCTTTCGATTACCGCAGACCGCCGCAGCACGACATCGGTGGCAATACGCAGGTGTGGGTCCGGGCACCCAATTTGACTCCTCCCTATCCCCCGCTGGGAGCGCAGCTGGGATGGGTTCTGATCACCGGGCCTGATGTCCGCTATCAGCTCTCCAGCTGGCAGGAGATCGTGCCGTTGCTGCACCGCGGCTGCCGGGTACTGACCGTGCCCCTGGTGGTGTGGCGTGCCCTGGTGCGGGAGTTGCGCGCGCCGCCGAGCGCGGGTTTACTGGTTTTGGCCTGGATAATGCGGATACTGAATGGTCCCGAAGGGCTGGCGGCAGCCGGTTTTCAGCGCCGGCCAACGGCGGAGCGTTATCACTATGCACTTCACGGACACAAGCCCGCTCAGCGCCACAATTGGCAGGCCGAAAGGGCGCTGCTCTGCCGTTGGCAGGCGGCGGGGCTTCGTTTTTTCGATTGACGGGATAAGAGCCTTGCAGCCGCAATCTGATCGTTTTGGCGTCGGCGCATGATCGGCTACTTCTCCAGCGGGATTGCGCGTATTCCCCATCTGGATGTGTTGCTGGGCGATGCCTGCGGCAGGATAACGCGATTTCGACCGCAGGCTGTGACGCAGGTTGCCGGTTGGGGTATCAAGCCGAGCGCTTCCAGGGCACGGCGCTTCGCGGCCCGGAGGCGGCTGCCCTATCTCAGCCTGGAGGATGGTTTCCTGCGCTCTCTGGGGCTGGGAGTCAACGGAGGGGCGCTGCACAGCCTGATCGTCGACACCACGGGCATCTACTACGATGCCAGCCGTCCGAGTGATCTGGAGCGGCTGATCGCAGAGGCGCCTTTTGATGCGCCCGAATTGGCGCGTGCAACACGTGGTATTGCCGCGCTGCGCCGGCACCGTCTGAGCAAATACAACCACGCACCGGACGATCCGCTGCCGGTCACCGGACGACGGCGCGTGCTGGTGGTCGATCAGACGCGCGGCGATGCATCGGTTGCTTTTGGTGGAGCCGATGAGCACACCTTCCTCCAGATGTTGCAGCAGGCAATCACTGATAATCCAGACGCCGAGGTGCTGGTCAAGATTCATCCCGATGTGGTCGCCGGAAAGAAGCAGGGATACCTGCTGGCGGCGGCACGGCAGGCGGGATGCACCCTGCTGACCGAGGATCTCTCGCCCTGGGCGGTGCTGGATGCCGTCGAGCAGGTCTACGTGGTGAGCAGTCAGCTCGGTTTCGATGCGTTGCTTGCCGGTAAGCGGGTGAGCTGTTTCGGCATCCCGTTCTATGCCGGCTGGGGTCTGACCCGGGATTACCAGCACTGCCCGCGCAGAGGCGTCTCCCGTTCACTGGAACAGCTGTTTGCCGCAGCCTACCTGCGTTATTGCCGCTATATCAATCCCTATACCGGCCAGCGCTGCGAACTGGAAGATACGATCGAGCTGATCACCGAACAGAGGCGCCTCCTGAACCGCTTGCGCGGTGATTGGCTGGCGGTCGGGTTCTCCCGTTGGAAGCGCTCATTTTTGTCAGGCTTTCTGGGGAGCGCGGCGCGACTGCGGTTCGTCGGCAGCAGCGCCGTTCGCCTGGATGAGGTGAATGAACAGACCAGGCTGCTGGTCTGGGCCAGTGCGTTGACTCCGGGGCTGCATGATGCCTGCCGCAGTGCGGGTCTCTCCTTATGGCGCATGGAGGATGGCTTCGTGCGCTCGGTGGGGCTGGGTGTGGATCGTGTTCCACCGCTCTCTCTCGTGCTCGACTCCCGCGGCATCTACTACGATGCCACCACCGCAAGCGATCTCGAGGTGCTGCTCAATGAGACGCAGTTCGATCAGGCGCTCCTGGCTCGTGCCGCCCGGCTGCGCCAGCGGCTGGTTGAACTGCAGCTGAGCAAGTACAACGTGGGCAAACCGGAGTCGTATGAGCTGCCACCCGGCCGGCGGATTCTGTTGGTGCCGGGACAGGTGGAGAGCGATGCCTCGATCGCCCGGGGCTCGCCTGAGGTGAAGAGTAACCTCGTCCTGCTGCAGCAGGTGCGGGAGCAGCATCCGGATGCCTTTATCATCTACAAACCACACCCCGATGTGGTCGGTGGTGGGCGCTATGGGGCAGTATCCCGGCGGGCGTCGCAGGGTCTCTTCGATCTGCAGTTGAGCGATGTTTCGATTACCGATCTGCTGAGCAGAGTGGATGAAGTCCACACGATCAGTTCACTTACCGGATTCGAGGCGCTGCTGCGCGGGGTGAAGGTGGTCACCTACGGGCTGCCGTTCTACGCCGGATGGGGTTTGACACAGGACCGGATCCGCTGCAGTCGTCGCTGTCGGCGTCTGACGCTGGATCAACTGGTCGCCGCAACGCTGATCTGCTATCCGGTCTATGTCGATCCGCAAACCGCCGAGCAGATCGATGTGGAGAGCGCGATTACGCTGCTGGCAGCGCAGCGTACCGCAGGGGCGGGCACCGGAATGGGGCGGCGCCTCTATCGTCTTTTTCGCAATCTGTTTCTTAAGCGTTGATCTGAGGCAACTATTCAGCTGGCCCCGTTTTTTGGGGCCAGCTGAATAGTGGTGATCCGAGCATATCGGCGGGAGCGCGCAACCGTGGCCATTCGCACGGCGGCACCTGCCGGCAGGATGCGCGGGAGGACGTTCAGTCCAGCAGCAGCTGGTCGTCATCCAACTGCTGGCCGCGCACCTGTTCGAACAGGTGCAGCAACTCCTCTACCTGCATGTGGCTGCGCTCTCTGCCGGCGACGTCGAGCACCACTCGCCCTTCATGCAGCATCAGGGTGCGGTCTCCGTGGTCGAGTGCCTGGCGCATCGAGTGGGTCACCATCAGCGTGGTCTGGGAGAGCTCGCGCACGATACGCTCGGTCAGCGCCATCACGAAAGCTGCGGTCTTCGGATCGAGTGCGGCGGTATGCTCGTCGAGCAGCAGAATCTTCATCGGGTTGATGGTCGCCATCACCAGGCTGACCGCCTGACGCTGGCCGCCGGAGAGTTGTCCCATCCGGTCATTCAGCCGGCTGTCGAGACCCAGACCGAGTTCCGAGATCTTCTGCTGGAACAGCCGCTGCCGCTCCCGGTTGATTGCCCGCCGGAATCCACGCCGTGCACCGCGGGAGCTGGCCAGTGCCAGATTCTCCTCCAATGTCAGATTATCACAGCTACCGGATATCGGGTCCTGGAATACGCGTGCAACCAGCGCCGAGCGCCGGGCGGTGGACCAGCCGCTGACATCACTCCCGTCGATCAGAATGTGCCCCGAATCGCTCTCCGTCTCCCCGGCGATCAGGTTCAGCAGCGTCGACTTGCCGGCGCCGTTGCTGCCGATCACGGTGACGAATTCGCCGGCGGCGATAGTCAGTTGCAGACTGCGCAGCGCTCTGGTCTCGAGTGCGCTGCCGGCGTTGAAGGTGACGCTGACGTCTTCCAGCCGGATCATCAGCGCCTCTGAGTCCTGCGCCACTGACGCCGCAGCGCCGGCAGGGACATCGCGATGACCACCAGCACTGCGGTGATCAGCTTCAGATCCTGCGCCTGCAGCCCGAGAAACCCGGCATTGAGCGCGAATGCAATCGCCAGCCGGTAGACGATGGAGCCGACGATGCACCCGATCGCAGCGAACAGCATGGTGCGGGTGGAGAAGAGCGTCTCTCCCAGGATGACCGCAGCCAGTCCGACCACGATCACGCCGACCCCCATAGTGATGTCGGCACCCCCCTGGATCTGCGCGAACAGTGCACCGGCCAGTCCCACCAGCCCGTTGGAGAGTGCGATACCGAGCATCTTCATGCGACCGGTTTCGATGCCCTGCGCTGCTGCCATGCGCGGATTGGCGCCGGTGGCGCGCATTCCCAGTCCGATCTCCGAGGTGAGAAACCGGTCGACCAGCCAGACCACCGCCGCGAGCAGGAGCAGCAGAAAGAGCGGTATCAGCCAGTAGGCGGGGAGCCCCGCTCCTTCGAACGGGGTGAAGACGGTGGCTTCGCCGAGCAGCGCCTGATTGGGCTTGCCCATCACCCGCAGGTTGATCGAGTGCAGCGAGATCATCGTCAGGATGCTGGCCAGCAGATGCAGTATCCCCAACCGCACATGGAGCAGCGCGGTGATCAGCCCGGCTGACGCACCGGCTGCCATGGCGGTCAGTGTCGCCAGATAGGGGTCGATACCGGAGACGATCAGCGTGGCAGCGGTGGCTGCGCCCAGGGGCAGGCTGCCATCGACGGTGAGATCGGGGAAGTCGAGAATGCGGAAGCTGATGAAGACGCCGAGAGCCACCAATCCAAACAGCAATCCCGCCTCGATGGCGCCGAGCAGTGCGATCAGGCTCAACGCGGATCCCCGCTGCGCGGAGGTACCTTGCTCACTCGACCACCTTGTCGGCGCGTCTGATCAGCTCCGGGCTCAAACTTATCCCCATGCTGTGCGCGCTTGCGGGATTCAGATGCAGCTTGATCCGCTCCACGTGCTGCACCGCGATCTCTCCGGGATTTTCGCCGTTGAATACGCGCACCACGATGGCGCCGGTCTGGCGTCCGACATCGTAGTAGTCGAAGCCGACTGCGGCGATGGCACCCCGCGTGACGCTGTCGGTATCCCCGGCGATGACCGGCAGCTGAGCGTCCCTGCCCACCTTCAGCACCGACTCGAACGCGGAGATCACGGTGTTGTCGGTGGTGACATAGATCAGGTCGACCTTGCCAACCAGCGAGCGGGCTGCCATCAGCACGTCACCGGTGGTCGGTGCGGAAGCGGTGACCACCTTCAGACCGAACCCCGGCGCCAGCGCTTCAATCCGTTTCACCAGCACCGCGGCGTTGGCTTCACCCGGGTTGTACGGGATACCGAGGGTCCGGGCCTGCGGGACGATCTGCTGGATCAGCCGCAGATGCTGTTCCAGCGGCAGCAGATCGGAGACTCCGGTCACGTTGCCGCCGGGCTGCTCCAGGTTGTTCACCAGCCGGGCATCCAACGGGTCGGTGACGGCCGAAAAGATGACCGGCAGGGAACCGCGTGCGGCGGCGACCACCGACTGCGCCGAGGGGGTGGTGATGGCGACGATCGCATCGGGTGCGTCACCGACGAATTTATGTGCGATCTGACCGGCGATGCTGGCATCGCCCTGCGCGCTCTGAAACTCCCACTCGAGATTCTTGCCGGGCTGGTACCCCTGGCGGATCAGTTCATCGAGTAGCCCCTGGCGGACCGCGTCCAACGCGGGGTGCTCGACGATCGCGGTGACGCGCAGCGACCGTTGCGCAGCGCTCAGCGACAGGGGGAGTGTGCTGCTCAGCAATGCAGTAGCCAGCAACAGGTGGCGCAGGTAGCTGTTGAGTGTCATGTGTCTGTTCGAGGTGTGATAGGTGCAGGGATAGTACCATTATGGCAGCTGTTTCTGCTTGTACGGTGGGTAACGAAATCCGGGAGGGAGCAGGGCAAACCAATTCCGGATGGCGTCATGCCACGCCGCCAGCTGCCGCACCGCATGCGTGACCCGCCCGCCACTGCGCGCGGAGACAGCGGGAGAATCTCTGCGTATCTGGATCGCTTGACCCACCGGTGCAGCGGTGATCACCGCATGGTTGCAAGTAGACGTGCCGGGTAATCGAAGTGTGTATACTAGTGGCGTCGCCATCGGTGCAGTTCCATCAATACTGCCAAGACCCCTCCGATTCTGATTTCTCCGTTGTGCCGGAACGTTCCGGGATCGGGCCTGCACCCATGTCATGCGACTGGCTCCGGCCGGAGCGCGGCCGGAATAGCAGGTGTCGTTCCGACAGGAGCAGAGTGATCCGATGTCCAGCACAAACCCATTACGTGGCCGAACCCTGGCCGCCACGGCCGACCTGAGCGTCGATGAGCAGCGCTATCTGTATCAGAAAACCCGGGAGCTCAAGGCGGCATGGAACACGGGGGGGGATCTCACCCCATTCCGCATCCACGATCCGGAGCTGAACGTCTATCTGCTGTTTCTGGAGGACTCTACGCGCACCAAGGAGTCTTTCCGCAACGCGGCGAATTTTCATGACATCAAACTCAACGTCTTCGATCCATCCACCTCCTCCTTCAAAAAGTCCGAAAGCCTGGTTGATACGCTGAAGATGCTGTTTGGCTACGGGCGTCGCTCCATATTCGTCATGCGTACCCAGATGGAAGGTGTCTGCCGCGCGATGGAGGAACAGTTGGGAGACTATGCCGACCGCATCGGCCGGGAGAGGCCGGTGTTCATCAATGCCGGTGACGGCCGTCATGAACACCCGACGCAGGAGTTTCTCGACGAGTTCACCTTCCTCGAGCAGCGCGCCTGGGATGACTCCCGTATCCACGTCGCGCTGATCGGTGACCTGCACCATGGACGGACGGTTCACTCCAAAGCGGACGGACTGAAGATATTCCGATCGGTAACCGTCGACCTGGTGGCGCCGAAGGAGTTGACCCTGCCGGATTCCTACCGCAGCCGGATGGAGGAGAACGGTTTCGAAATCCGTGAATGGGAGAGCATTGAAGCGTATCTCGATGCGCCCGAAGTGTGCGACTGCTGGTATTTCACCCGGCTGCAGCTGGAACGTATGGGAGATGAGATTCGCGACCGGGAGGATGAACTCAGAGAGGCTGTCACCTTCCAGCAGCGATGGCTGGAGAGGCTGCCGCAAAATACCCGGTTCTTTCACCCGTTACCACGCCATCGGGTGAAACCGGTGATCCCCTCGTTCCTGGACGCGACCCAGCTGAACGGATGGGATGGCCAGAGCATCAACGGCTTTTTCACCCGGGTGATCGAATTGGCCATCGTCGCTGGACAGCTGGGAGGTGATTTCAGCGGGGCCGGTCCGGCACCTGAAAGCAAGGACGAATCCTTCATCACCGAGGTCGCCCTCACCCGCAAAACGCGCGTGGAGGATCGTTTCAAAGTCGGGATCAAGCCGGTCGATAACGGCACGGTAATCGATCACATCGCCAAAGGCGGCACGCCCGAGGAGATCTGGGACCGCATCTACCGGATACGGCGTATCCTCAAACTCAATGTACGCGGGTCTCAGGGTGTCTTTCACGGTGTCGATCCACGGGTCTACAAAGGTCTGATATCACTGCCCGATATCCTCGAGATCAGTCCCACCGAGCTGAAGAAGCTCGCCGCCGTCTCTCCCGGTTGTACTGTCAATCTGGTCAAGGACCGTTCGGTAAAAGCGAAATACCGCCTTGCCATGCCGCCGAAGATCTACAACTTTGCGGAGATCTCCTGCAAGAACGCTGAGTGTGTCACCTGGCCAGGCGCCTTTCAGAATGTGCCGCCGTACTTTTATCGCACGGTGGGTGAGACATTTACCTGCCGCTACTGCGGCAAACGTCATGAATATGGCGATATCTGGGATCTTTAGGCGACATTGCGACTGACGCTGGCGGGTTGCGAACGCACCATCGGCCGCCGTCGCCAGCTGTCCGGTATGGTCCCGCACGGCTGAGATGCGATCTGCTCACTGCTGGTGTTCGACCAGGATACAGGCCTGGTTTGCTGCTCTCAGGCGATCACAGAGTGCCAGGGCGTCAGACTTGTGCATCGGGCCGGTCTGCACCCGATGCAGAATCCCGTCGTTGAGTCTGACCGGCTCCAGGATCAGTTGCCGCGAAGCGATCAGTGCCGGGTGACGCCGCCTGAACCCGTCCCAGGCGGCCAGCGCCAGCTCTCTTGAGCTGAATGCGCCCAGTTGTATCCGGTAGATTCGCTCGGAAGCCGATGTTTCACTCACCTTGCCGGCTGCGGGTGGGCGAAACCTCGCCACGATCCGCTGCTCCTCTGCCGGTGGCAGAGCCAGCTTCAGGGGTCCATGCCTGCGCACGGGTGCATCTTCAGTGAGTGGACTTGCCTCAATGACGGGCGGGTTCACACTAGCCGTCAGGCGGCTCGAGCTGTGAGGATTTCCGCTGCGCCGGGCACCCTTGGCGCGCAACAGCTTTATCACCTCGTCGTGTCCGTTCTGTTCCGCCCAGTCCAGCGGTGTCATCCCCTCGCTGTTGCGTGCATTGGGATCCGCGCCCTGGTCGATCAGCACGCCGACCACCGCGATGTGGCCTTTGTAGGCGGCGATATGCAGCGGTGTGTTGCCGTTCTGCAGCCGCTGATCGACACGGTACCCGGCGGTTATGGCTTGTGCGACACCGGCCGCATCGCCACTGAAGGAGAGCCAGTGAAGCATGCTTCCCCCCGGTCCCTCCGCTGTCGGTGGGATTGGGCTGTGCTGGGGTGCTGTGGCAGGCGCCGTGTTGCCATACCCGGCGTTTCCCTCCGGTCGGGTCTCGGCCAGTACCCATCCCTCGATGACCAGGCAGCTGCAGGCTGCGATCAGGCCGAACTGTCTGATGTTCAAACTAACCTCTCACTATTCCACGGGATGACGAACCCACTGCGTTGGCTGGCGCGGACACAACTGGCAAAGCTATCATACCAGCGCAACCGGACAGCCGGGACCCAGCTGCTTGTGTTGCCGTCACGAGTGGAAAACAGCACCCGGACAAAGCGAACATGTCGCTGTGCTCAGCAGGAGTCGGGTGCAAATCCCGATTGATGGAACCGTAACGCGTATCGGCGATCGAAAGGGATTATTGTGGTGTAAGGCTGATATGAAAATACACACTTCCTTCTATCCCCGATTCGATGATCTTCCGCGGAGTCTGCCGATATTTTCGCTGGAAAATGCGCTGGTCCTGCCGGGTGTGGATCTGCCGCTCAACATTTTTGAACCGCGCTACCTGAACATGGTGGCGGATGTGCTGAAGACACACCGCATGTTCGGATTGATACAGCCCGATACGGCGAGTGGAGTGCACGGTGCGCTTTATGCCACCGGCTGTGCCGGGCGCATCACCTCTTACGCGGAGACAGAGGATGGGAGAGTGCTCCTGGTACTCACCGGAGTGATACGTTTCGCTGTGCTGGAGGAGCTGGCGGGAATTCGCGGTTATCGGACCATCGTGCCCAGCTGGAACGCTTATCGAACCGATCTGAATCAACACCTTGAAGGGGAGATTCGGGACAGACTGCGGCTTACCAGCGCGCTGAGTCGCTATCTTCGTGAGCGAAATATGACCACTGACTGGGAGAAGCTGATTGCATTGCCCGGTCCTCACTTGGTCAACACCATGACAACGCTGCTCCCCCTGGGCAGTGCCGAGAAGCAGGCGATTCTCGAAGCACAGGGGCCGGAGCGGCGGGAAGCGCTTTTCATCGCGGCGCTGGAGACCGCTTTTCAGGACGGGGCCGGCGCGACCCGGCACTGATGGGAACTCCCGCGCTACGATCCCTCATAGTCCGACAGGCTCCCAGCTATGGCGGAAGGAATCCGCTGAGTGAGATACCCATTTCTCACCGTTGCTAACCTCTCGCCCGGCTGATCGAACGGATTCGTCCCGCTCGTTTGTTGTATTGGCCTGCAGCCAATCTGCCGATCATCTATAGTTGTAATTATTCAGATCCCCCTGCAAAAGTGTGATTTTGCAGGGGGTCCAGGGCGAGAGTCAGACTTCTCCTCTTGAGTAACCCCGAAAACTAAGGAGCTACTATTCAGCTGGCTCCTAAAAACGGTGCCAGTTGAAAAGTCGCCCATAGCTCAGCCATCGGACACAACCACAGGCCTATGCAAATGGAAAATGCGATACTGGGTTTATTTGCTTCGGATCCCGCGCCAATGAATGCATTGGCGGGTCTCGCAGCGATGCTTTTGGGCCTCGCCATACTGGTGGAGGTGATCCAGGAGGCGTACAAGTTTCTCACCAGCAGCAAGTCACGCACCTATGCCAAGGTGCTCAACGATTTCGCCGGACCCTGGGTCCAGCAGCTGTTCGGCGCGGGTCCGGTGACCCAGCTCCATGTGAGGCGCCCTTTTCAGTGGCTCAGAAGCCGGCCGGAGGGGGCGTTGCTGCCACTGGACAAGGAGCAGCTGCTCGAGGCGATCGACCGGACGGCAGCCGACTGGATACTGCACTCGCTGGAGGCGCTCAAAATAGAGAAGCAGCTGCAGAGTGGCAAGCCTGCTGCTCCGTCCCCCGGCGTGAAAAAGATGATCGCAGCGTTGGAGGGGTGTGGGCCCGGCGTGCCCGGATACAAGAACGCCAGGGACATCGTCGATTTTTTTGCCGAGTGGCATCTGTTGTCGGTCTCCCGTGATCCGGAGGGGGGCGGCTGGCAGCTGAAGCTCGACGAGGAGCTGGATGCCGGCAAGCTGCTGACCGCATTCTATCAGCGCTTCTTTCCGGAGCGGGTGGATATCGATAAACGCTTCGCTCAACTGGAGAAGAACTTCGAATTTGCCTATCAGCGGCGGAATCTGCGGCAGACCTTTGTTTTCGCACTGCTGGTGGCGCTGCTGTTCAACTTCCCCTTCGACGAACTCTACCGTCAGGCAACACAGCGCTCCACCGCGGAGACGACCGCACTGGCAGAGAAAATGATCGGACTTTACCAGGAGCGGCTGCCGCAGGTCCGGAGCGATGCCGCTATGGAGCAGGTCAGCACTACCGAAGAGGGCCGCCCGACCGAAAATGGCAGCGCAGCGAGCGAACAAGTGCTTAAAGAGCTGCACCAGCAAGCGGTGACGGTGCTGGCGGCGCTGAGCGCCAGAGAGGGTTCGAGTGCGATCGAGACACCCTACTATACCCGAGGATTGAAACGGATGGCGGCGCTGAGCAGTCACCCGCCACAACTGCTGGCTTATCTCTTCAACTGTCTGGTCACCGCCTTTTTCATCAGCTTTGGCGCACCGTTCTGGCATCGAGTCACCTCAGCACTGCTGCGGCGCCGGGAGGAGCAGCAGCAGTCGCCCAACCTGCCTGGAGCGTAGCGACATGGTACAGCTAAAGTATCCGGACGATGCCAAAGAGAAACGCGCCTACTGGTTGATGCCAGGCAACCTGCTGGCGGCGAGAAGAAAGTTACGTCGTGACAATTCCAACCTGTGGCGCTACTCCTTCAAGGGTGGTGATCTCGGTGGCGCTCCCGATCGTGCCGTCTCCTTCTCCCGGATGATCGACCGCAAAGCCGGCGACGGGTTTCGCTTTCTGGTGCTCGGGGATACCGGGGAGGGCGATCGTTCACAATACAGCACGCTGCCTCTGATTCGCGCACTCGCTCCCGATTTCATGATCATCAATGGGGACGTCGCCTATCCGGCCGGCCGCAGACAGGATTTCGAGGAGGGTTTTTTCAAACCCTACCGTAATCTGGATATCCCCATCTGGGCGGTTCCGGGCAACCATGAATACTACTCGCGATCTCACGGTGAAGAGTTTTATCAGCTCTTCTGCACTGGTCTGTTCCGCAGCAAGTGGTCTGAATACGGGTTGCGCTTCGAGCAGCAGCCCGGTACCTATTGGGAACTCTCCGAAGGGGAGGTCCCACTGGTTGTGATCGGTGTGGATACCGGAAAGAGTGCCAACCTGGACGGTCACGGATGGCTCAATAGTGAAGACCGCCGGCAGCACGAGTGGCTCCGCTGGCGCCTGGGACAGGCCGAAGCGCAGCATAAGGCGGTGATCCTGCTGTTTCATATTCCTGCGCTGTTGCGGGGCATACATCAGAAACAGACCCATCTGACACAGCTGCATCAGTTGATCGGGGAGAGCAGCGCGGTGCGCCTCGTGTTGTGCGGTCATGAGCACAACTTCCAGCTGTACAGCCCGGATACTTTCCGTAAGTATCTGCTCGCTCACCACAAGGCGGCGGATCAAGATGCAGCGCGGGATTGGCCGCATTACTGGGTATCGGGGGGCGGCGGAGCATTTCTTGGCAGCACGGATTTCCCCCCGGGGGCCTATCCGGCCGAGGAGGTCTATCCAACCCGGGACCAATGGCGCCGCTATACGAAATGGGCCAAACGCATGGTCGGCAAGGTCAACTGGATCGCCAGCTCACCGCTTGGACGGGTGGTTTCCATGTTCAATGATGCACCGCTCAGTGACGCGGATGCGGGCAAATACCTGAGCTTTGTGCTCGTTGAAGTACACAGCGGCTCAATCGATGTCACGCCCCTCTTCATGGATGAACTGGCCGAGCTTTATCCATCGAATTGGCCGCAGGAGACGGTCGTGCGCGTCGACGCTTCGCAGCGTCTGCTGGATGATGCGAAGGTGGAGGCGATCAAGAGACACCGGGTCAGGCTGTAAGCTGCAGGCATCAGCGGAATTCGGGTTTAGCGCGGGCAGCCGTGAGGCCCTGCGGAGAGGCCGGTCTGTGAGATTTTCCACCTACGCTACCCCGACCATGCTCCCACTGCCCCTCTCCAACGGCAAAAGCACCCCGTTCGGCGTCGGATGTGGATCTGCGGCTACAGGGTAAGCAGAATTTTCCCGATATGCGCAGAACTCTCCATCAAACGGTGCGCCTGTTCCACCTGGTGCAGGGGGAAAGTCTGGTGGATTACCGGCCGGATGCTGCCGTTGGCGATGAGCGGCCAGACATGGCTTCTCAGCGAGGCGGCGATCGCAGCTTTCGCTTCGTCCGATTGCGGGCGCAGGGTCGAACCGGTCCAGGTCAGGCGCTTCAACATGATGGGGGCGATACTGATCTCCGCCTTGTGCCCGGCGGAGAAGGCGATGGTGACCAGTCTTCCTTCCAGCGCCAGGCTTTTCAGATTGCGGTTGATATAGTCGCCGCCGACGATATCCAGAATGACATCGACCCCTTTGCCCTGAGTCAGTACCTTGATCCGTTCGACGAAATCCTCTTCCCGGTAATTGATCGCGGCATCTGCGCCGAGTTCGCGGCAGGCCTGGCACTTTTCGGCGCTGCCCGCGGTGACGTAGACGGTCACCCCCTGGGATCTGGCCAGCTGTATCGCGCTGACGCCGATACCCCCGCTGCCGCCGTGCACCAGCAGCGTCTCCCCCGCTTTCAGTCGCGCCCGGTCGAACAGATTGGACCAGACGGTGAAAAAGGTTTCGGGCAGGGAGGCAGCCTGGACGAGTGTCAGAGCATCGGGTAGCGGCAGACAGTGTGCCGCCTTTGTCTTGACCAGCTCCGCATAGCCTCCACCGGGAACCAATGCGCACACCCGCTCTCCCGGCTGCCAGTCGTCGACGCCGCGCCCCACGGCTTCAATCTCTCCGGCAACTTCCAGACCCAGCACGGGGGAAGCGCCGGGTGGCGGTGGATAGAGTCCGCGCCGTTGCATGATGTCCGGGCCGTTGACGCCGGCCGCGCTTACTTTGATCAGTACCTCATCCTCGCCCACCGTCGGGGACGGACCCTCATTGCAGAACAGGACCTCGGGTCCACCAGGCTGCTTAAAGTCGATATATTTCACGGCGCTCTCTCGCTGGTCTGTGCATGGCAGTGTGCTTGTCGGCCATTATATTGAGATCGCTGTCCAATGACAGCTCAGCGCTTGCCGGGATGCTCACCAGTCAGGCTTGGTGCTCGCGTGGCTCGCAGCGGGATGGATCTGTCAGCAGCGGATGAGGGCGCGACCCGTTGCTGCGGAGGCGCCCCAGAAGGTCAGCCTGCTTCGCAGAAAGGGTGAGTATCAAGTCCAACCACGCACCGACGTAAGATTACCATAATAAAATAAAGTTAATATATTCGAACAAAAAATAATAAATAAAACTTATGGCATCTATCTATAAAACTGATATCATTGCGCGGCCTGCCAAACCGGCAGGTTTCAGGGAACAATAAATAATACCTGAATTCTCACACGTAAGTACGATCATATCTACGTCGAATTGAGGGGGTTTAATGTCCAGCGCTACCTATGAACGTATTCGTAAAAATCCCAGGTTTACAGAGCTTGTCGAGCGTCGCGGACGCTATGCCTGGATACTGTCAGGGATCGTTTTCGTGATCTTCTACATCTTTGTACTGGCGGTGGCTTTCGCCCCCGATTTCATGTCGATCAGGCCCTTTGCGGGGAGCAATCTGACCATCGGCATTCTGGCAGGTCTGTTCCAATTCATCGCCTTCTGGGTTTTGTCACTGCTCTATGTACGTCGTGCCAACGGCGAATTCGATGACATGAACAAAGAGATCGTCGATGCGGCGTGGGGAGGCAAATGATGAGAGGATCGAACAGTT
Source organism: Chromatiaceae bacterium (assembly GCA_024235215.1). GTDB lineage: Bacteria > Pseudomonadota > Gammaproteobacteria > Chromatiales > Chromatiaceae > HKST-UBA178. The sequence goes on from JACKMU010000006.1 coordinate 95,820, forward strand.
TAGTCCGTGTTGGCGCGTCTGCATTGACACTCTTCTCCGGCGCTGCTCTGGCGGGTGACGCCATCGGGGAGACCGCCAAGCAGGCGGTCAATTACAATGCCATCGGCATGTTTGTGTTGTTTGTGCTGCTCACCCTGGGTATCACCTACTGGGCCGCCAACCGGACCAAGACCACGTCCGACTTTTACACAGCGGGTGGTGGTATCACTGGTTTTCAGAACGGGCTCGCCATGGCGGGTGACTATATGTCGGCCGCCACGCTGTTGGGTCTGACGGCGTTGATGTATTCAAAAGGGGTGGATGCCTACCTCTACATGATCGCTTTTTTCGTTGGCTGGCCGATCATCATGTTCCTGATGGCGGAGCGCCTGCGTAATCTGGGTCGTTTCACTTTTGCCGATATCACCTCCTATCGTTTGAATCAGGGTAAGGTGCGCACCATGGCGGCGATCAGCTCGCTGGTGGTGGTCTGTTTCTACCTGATCGCGCAGATGGTAGGCGCGGGGCAGCTGATCAAGCTGCTGTTCGGGCTTGATTACGGCATCGCCCTGGTGGTGGTCGGTGGACTGATGATGATCTATGTGGCCTTCGGTGGCATGGTGGCAACTACCTGGGTGCAGATCATCAAGGCTTGCCTGCTGCTGTTTGGTGGTACTGTCGTCATGCTGTTGGCCATGTCGCAATTTGGTTTCAGTTATGAAGAGCTGACCAATCGCGCGATGGCGGTGCATCAATTGGGTGAAAAGCTGCTGAGTCCCGGCAATCTGCTGGCCGAGCCGGTCTCCGCCATCTCCCTCGGACTCGGTCTGATGTTTGGTCTCGCCGGCCTGCCGCATATCCTGATGCGGTTTTTCACCGTGACCAATGCCAAGGAGGCGCGCAAATCGGTGCTCTACGCCTCTGGCTTCGTCGCCTACTTCTTCAATGTGGTAGCGCTGATGGGGTTGTGCGCGGTCATCATCGTGGGCCAGAATCCCGATTTCTTCGAGGAGGGTCAGATCGGTGGCAAGCTGATCGGCGGCGGCAACATGGTGGCCATGCACCTGGCCAGGGCCGTGGGCGGTGATCTGCTGCTCGGATTTTTGTCGGCGGTGGCTTTTGCGACCATTCTCGCTGTGGTCTCCGGACTGGCGTTGGCTGGTGCGTCGGCAATATCCCACGATATCTACTCCCGCGTGATCAAAAAAGGGACAGCTTCGGAAAAAGCTGAGCTGCGTGTCTCCAAAATGGCTACCATCGCGCTGGGTATCGTCGCCGTGGTGCTGGGTCTGTTGTTCGAAAAGATGAACGTTGCCTTCATGGTGGCGCTGGCCTTCGGTGTGGCGGCTTCCGCCAATTTCCCGGTACTGATCCTGTCGATGTACTGGCAGGGGTTGACCACCCGGGGCGCTCTCGCTGGAGGTTCTCTCGGCCTCTTGTCAGCAGTGGCGCTGGTGGTGCTTTCCAAGTCCGTGTGGGTGACCGTGCTCGGGTATGCCGAACCGATATTTCCCTACACTCAGCCAGCGCTCTTCTCGATGCCGATTGCCTTCCTTGCGGCTATCCTGGTGTCGAAGCTGGATAACAGCGCCGAGGCGAGAAGTGAACGCGAGGCATTCGGGGATCAGTTCGTACGGGCTCAGACCGGAGTAGGCGCAGCCACAGCGGCGGTACACTAAATCGTTTTTAAGGCAGATACCGGATTATAGGTTCCGGAGTCGGACTGGTTTGATCCGACAAGCTGAGCAAAGAGCGCCCCGGTCATTCGGCCGGGGCGTTTTTTTTTGGGTTATATCAAGCCAGGGATTTGGTGGCGCGCCTGGTAACGACCAACAACCAGAATGACCTCATCACCCGCTAACGATCCGACCGCAACCGGGAAGGAGACCATTGTTGCAGTTAAAGCGACACTCGGGCATAAATCCATCGTAGTGAAACAGCTCGAAATGTCATGGCCCAGGATTTGGTTCTGAACACCGCCCGGATAATAATATTTCTACTGAACGGCAGCCTGCGCGTGTCAGCGCGCATATCGTATCCACCGGATCAGGGGCGGCTGCTGTCAGAGCGGTGCCGGGCTTCATCTATGCTGCGGCACTTTTGAACTACATATTGAATATCCAAATTCGGAAAGCGGGTGGCCATGGCAGATGTAGTGATCTCCTATGCTCATGAAGAGCGTGATAAGGCGCAGCACCTGGCGGAGGTGCTGAAGAAGTTTGGATTCGTGGTTTGGTGGGACCGAAATCTCTACGCGGGCGAGGATTTTTCCGCAAAGATCGAGCAGAAGATCCGTCAATCCACTGCGGTGATCGTGATGTGGTCGGTAAACTCGGTGAAATCTCGCTGGGTGCTGGGTGAAGCGAGTCTTGCCGACGAGCTCGATAAACTGATTACGGTCAAGGTCGATGAATGCAACTTGCCGATCAACTATCGTAATCTCCATGCTCCGGAGATATTCAAATCGCAACAGGAGCTGGAAAATCTACTCGATCTACTGCACAGAAAACGCGTTGGAGCAGGCGAGGCGAGCAGTACCAGCGATCAGTTCGAAGCCAGCAAGCGCGAGGCGCTCAACCTCACCATGTCAGGAGATTTCTGGAAAGACTACTGGAAGGTTACCAGCGCCGGCTTGAAGCATCCGTTCTCGTTTTCCAGGAACAACGAGCTTTCGCGGAGTTTTTATCAGAAGCATAAGAAGGTGCTGTGGATCGTTTTCGTGATACTGATAATTTTGGCCGCACTGATGGATCAGTCCGGCTACTAGCAATCAGGCAGGTCCGGTTTACTGGCACCTCCCGGCAACTCTGGATAGGGGGTTGGCGGTCAGTCTCGACCCCTCCGGCTTCGCACCCGTTCCACTCATCCGGAACCAGAGCAATCGCGCGGAGTCAGGTGGACGGGGTGCGACTCGCTCGAACTCCACTGAGCTCGGTGTGCTGGTCCAAATATACTTCTACGTTAGCGCAGGGTCGATCTAGCAACCCGGTAACGGGTGGGTACAGTGGATTCGATCGAGGGTAGAGCGTAAAAAGTATCCAGGATGGATGGCGATCGGGTTCAGGGGAATCCGCTATACAGTACACCCTACTCCAAAACAAGCAGGCGGCCAGCGGAGACAAATCTGCTCTCCCCGGTACGGTCAGAACTGAATCAAGAGAAGGATCTGTATAGCACGGAAGGCCCGCTTGAAACGCCACGCTTTTCCCGTCTTATTTCCGTCTATCTGGGTGAGGCCCTGTCGGATAATCTCCTACTGCGCGGTGCGCGCGAGGTTGTCGAAATACATTTGGGCAGGTCTCAAACACCGCTTTTGGTTCTCCGGTTTGAGGAGAAAGTTATCCAGTGATTTCGAGAGGATATCCTGCAAGCAGGGAGTATCACCGGAGCGCGGATGCTGAAGTCCACGCCTGATATTGAGTTTCCCGATGTCGTGAGATAGCCTTGTGATCAGTAGTGATTTGCGCCGGAGAGGCAAAGGAAATAGTCAGATGCAGAAAATATTGGCTACACGGATTACGGCTATTGACTATTGGCCCGCTCGGGCTAAATAACTGTTGGGCTGGATAAATACTAAGAGGATGGAAAATTGACTGACACTCTTGAAAAACTATTGAATCCAGAGTTGATTGCCGCTGCCGCGGAAACAACGCCGGGTATCTTGGCGCTAATGTGTGTCCTATTGTGCTTAATCGTTATAATTTTTTTCACAATGTACCCCTTTGGGGAAAGCTTTTGGTCTTCTTTCCACTGCTGTTAGGTATTATCGCTTTTGGTCGAGTTGTTGCTCAGCAGTCATTGCCTTCGCCTCAGGCAGAAAAAAGAAAATCCACAAACTACGGAAGATCAAATAAAGGAATCAATGGTCGGACCTTATAGCGAGATTAACCAGGTCGTCGCGCAAGCTTCATGTACCGCGCTCCGTCCAAGCGCAGGATGGATATTTGCAGTTCCCCGAGAATGCAGCAGTCAGGTTGCAAGCTGCGACGATATTTGCGCTTCACTGAAGAACAAGGATTCGCAAGTGCCGGAGCTCAAGGCGTTTAATGCATTACATATATACGGTAACAATAAGCCGGCTACTGAGGTCGGGACGCTAGGTCTGAAATCTTACAAATACAATGGTACAAGTGGCGCTTTCTGTGGTCCGAATTATTGTTGCTGTGGAAACTTTTAGTCGCGCCCAACAATCACATCCAGCCGACCCACAACACTACGCGGCTTTTTTGCGCATGCCTTCGGCATTATTGCACAAACGCCGCTCCGCGTTGCGGTCGGCTGATGTGCGGCGTTATGTGTAAATACGGAATGAATAATGAGCATGTTTAGAGGGCACTCCTGCTACTTGGCACACTTAATGTCGCCGTAGCAAACGCAGGATGGGTGGACAAGTAAGGAAACTCTATTCCGGATTCAGAACACATGAAGTCTGTTGGTGACCTGATAGGTCAGCTAGTAATTACAGACAATGAAGCGAAGGTCTTAAAAACTGGGGAACGCCGTCGGAAAGCGTGTACTTTCCGACGGCGGATACTAGCATTAAATAAATCCGTCCCTTTTTGCTTCGCTCGCTATGTAGCTTTTGGCATCCTGCGCTCGCTATGTAGCTTTTGGCATCCTGTGATTTGCGGCGTTAGCCTTAAAAAAGAGACCGACGAGATATGCCGGATGTAATTGGAATTGATCATGTGTATATCGCTGTAGCTGATTTAGCTGAGTCTGAGTCATTCTACGATCAATTGCTGTTAGAAATTCTCGGTTTCAGAAAGAAGTCATTCGAACTTAGTGGCGAACCACATATTCAATATTTCAATAGGCATTTTGGGTATGTGATTAGGCCTGCGAAAACCTCAAAGCAGGCAGAGGCTGGCACCCCAGGTTTGCATCATTTTTGCTTTCGTGTTGATTCAATAGAAGAGGTCAAAAGCGTATCTGAGCAGCTAAGAAAACTGGGCATATCTGCCACAGAAGCAAAAAACTATCAAGAATATGCGCCGGATTATTGGGCAACATTCTTCTCTGATCCTGATGGAGTAGCTCTGGAAGTTACAAATTTTCGTGTTGAAAGGCGCTTACGATATGAAGATTGGGAAAATCAGGGCTAACAAACACATCCAGGCGACCCGTAACTCCGTGCGGATTATTGCGCATGGCTTCGCCATTATTGTGCAAACGCAGCGCTCTGTTGTGGTCGGCTGAAGTTGTGCGTTATGCGTTAAATCATCCGCAGCTATTTATAGCGCCCTTGATGGGATCAGGACGTGTTTTGTAAAATGCATCAGATTAAGGAACAGTTCAATGAGTGTTAAACATGGCTGTGATGGTTGTACTCTTTGTTGTAAGGTTATGAAGGTTAAAGAACTTAATAAGCCAAATCATATGTGGTGTGAGCATTGCCAAATCGGTGTTGGTTGTAGTAGCTACGAAACGCGTCCGGAGACTTGCCGAATTTACGAATGCTTTTGGTTGAAAAACACAACGGCTACCTAAGTCGATGCCCCTCATGTTACGCCCTGACAAATGCAAAGTAGTGATTGGAACAGTTCATGAGGGTGAGGAATTAGTGTTTTACGTTAGCCCTGAGCGCCAAGATGCTTGGAACAAGGGCGCATTAAAGAAATTTGTGGCTGAAATGCGTTCACGTGGTACCAGGATGTATGTCAGTCTCGGAGATGAATTGCGGTTAGTGTAAGTATGTTTGTAATACCTTGAAGTATTTATTGCTTCATCTTCTACGGACGGTTCCGGGTGCATTATACTACGTTCCAAAACACACAGAACGTCACTGGGGTTGGACAGAGACTGTTTGTGTAACCGCTGTTTGTACATGCAACGGAAGTACCTATGAAAGAAGCGTTGATTGCTGAGCTGAATAATCTTAAACAGCGTGATGTTGTAACAAGAGAGCGTCTGCTCAAAGCAGGAAGGCTTTACAGTTTCTACGATGAAGAGATGCAGCGTGTTCATATCGAAAATGCAGAAGCGCTCGATCATATCCTCTCCATTCATGGCTGGCCTGGCATTTCATTGGTGGGTCTAGAGGGTTGTCGCACGGCATGGTTTTTGGCGCAACATTCAATTTGTACACCTGTCCTGCAAAGGAGTTTTCTTCGAGCGTTGGAAAAGGCGGCTGCATCGGGAGAGGCACCGAAAAAACTGGCGGCATTCTTAACCGATCGCGTCCGTTTTAATGAGGGTGAACCACAAGTGTATGGTACGGTATTGGATTGGAATGAACGGGGCGAGCTGGATTGCGAATTAGCGGAGCCTGAGCATATCGATGATTTGCGCGCTTCGGTAGGATTACCTCCTTTTGCAGAGTCACTGGCTCAACATAGAAAAGAGGTGGAAGCAGAGGGTGGAAGCGCGCCTGAAGATTTCATGTCCTATAAAGAAGCAGCCACTCGGTGGGCGAAACAGGTGGGGTGGCGGTAGAATCATGACCGGGTTCCGTACTTTTATTATTACAATACGCTATGCGCGATCTGCCTCGCCGGCGTTCTAAACTCTCCGAACTGTTTCACAATGGTCAGATAATGATACGCAATATTCGCGTAAGCCACCTGGATTTCTGTCTCCTCATAATGCGATCCAGTGTTTACGACAGCAGTGAAGGTGGTGTATAGCGCTGCACTGAGGGTATGCTCAAGTTGTCTGCGATAAGCTCCGTCCTGTCCTGAATTTCTCTGAGAACACGTCGTCGTCAGGGCAGATCAACCGGTGCGAGCGAATATCTAATTTTGATGGAACTTGCTGGAGAAATCAGGTATCGGTGTTCTGCTTCCCAGTACCCCAGGGTGTTTCATGAAAGAGATCGCCATTACCACTTTCGTACTTTTCAGTTGTTTTCAGGCTGTCCATGCAGGGTGTATTGGGATGCAATCATCGGGTGACACATACGGAGATAAGACCCTGGACTGCTCAGGTGAACTGAATCGGGAAATCAACAACTTGGTGGTAACCAAGACCTCGGAACAATGGACGGAGAAATACGTTGCTGCTGACATTCAAGTTCAGAATGTCAGTGAGAACACACTGGTTGTTCGGTCCATGCTGGCAATGTTCCTGGACGCATCAGACATAATCATCGGGTTATGTAGTCAGGACACGAATGCAATACTCAACCCAGGGGAGAAAAAGGGTCTCAGAATCGAATGTACCAACTATCGGATTGAGTCAGCTGGCAACAGTGAGGTGGCAAGCGTTAAACTGATCGCAACACCGTACGGTGACAGCTGATCAGTGACGAGTTGATGCTTACTTCGCAGCACGTCCGAGGCGAAAGTAGGGCGCAATCAACTTGCATACTCCGTCGATATGAGAAGGAGGCAAGTGGCATGTCTGTCAGTATCACGATCTGTCCAGAGGGAGCAGTGAGGGATGGCGCCAAGTGGCGTGTTTTGGATGGTAACGGACCAGGAGATCGATGGCTTGACTCCGGCGAAGTAGCGACCGGTCTGGAACCCCGTCAATACCAGATTGAATTCTTCTCTGTCGCAGGATGGAAAACACTGCCGGGATGCAGGATTCGGAACGTGAAAGGCTTCACCAACTGCAAAACCGTCTCTTACAAGGCAAGCTCATTCTACGAACTCGGGAAATTTCCACCGCAGACGGTGTGGCACGATCAGCGGCTCGAATTTACGATCCCGATTGAAACGGCCCGTGTGATTGCGGTCAGCTGCGAACCCAGGCCGGAGGGTGAGCTGTTTTTGAATCAGGAGACGGGCCTTTTCCACTTTCAGCCCGACCCTGCCGACAAGTTTCCATTTTTAGTGACGTTCGCCGATAGGGACGGTGGAAAGAAACAAATATTCGAGATCACCCCAATGCCGATCCTCCCGCCCGAAGTGGATGTGTTTGGGGGAATGTCCGATCCACAGTAGATTTTCCACACGAGTCTGCAAAATGCGTGCTCGACATTCGCGGCGCACGCCCTGTCTCTCGATGAGGAGCAGGAATCTCCTTCCCCTGATCTGCCATTCTCCAATGTGACGCCTTTCGTATCCGCGACTTTTCTTGAGACCCAACCAGCCGTTGAGCCGTCCATACCCAGCATGATGGTTGCTACCACCACTGCAATAAGGGCGACGCCCTATCCCAATGCCACCTATGAGGCCGGGCGCGTTATCCTCGACACGGAGGAAAACGAGGCGGATCTGTTCAACAACGAGTCACGTACTACACAGAATGTACGCATCATCGGGGAGGACGTGATCCTTGAAAAAGGGGTTGAGCCATACGATACAGTCCATGAAAACCCCGCGATCAAACGTCTGAATATCTATGCGGAGCGTGTGACGATCCGCAGTCCCCTGCATCTCCCTCAGACGGCTGTCAGCATCTATGCCCGGGAGCTTCGGTTTGAGGATGTGGCGGGTTTGTCCTCTTTCTCTTATCTGAGCACCACGCCCGTGGCTTATTCGACCGGGGCTGAGCCGGCCAGACGGGAAGGGAACACGGTCCGCATCGCGTGCAACGGCAACTCCGGCGCAAAAGCGGGAGATGTTGTCCTGCGCTGCGAGTCCTTCCACGCATCCGACCCAGAAAAAAACGCTTCGTCCTGACCGGTGGGCGCGGCCAGGATCCCGGGACCGGACTGGACGGACGTGATGGGTCCAGGATGGAGGGGAAGTCGAGCTACTATCAGGCCAACCTCAGCAGCGCTTACCAGATCGTTTACGGTATCCACTACTCAAAGGGGAGTGGCTTTGTCAAGACAAAACATCATCCCTGGGGGAGGGCGGAGTGGCCGACTGACGGTGAAAATGCGACTCCGGGGGGTACGCCAGGCTCGGGTGGTGACGGCGGCACGCTTACGGCCACGCTGGATATCTCCTCTCAGGTTGATGCGACAGGGGGCAGTTGTGGAAAGCAGGACAGGGTTTACCGCGGCGGTGCTTCCGGCGAACCTCGATATTCTGTGATGATCGAGAGCTGGGATAAACATGAAGAACCCTTCGGTGGTCATAGCTGGGGTTGGCGTTATCTGCAACATGCAGGTTTTAACCGTCACGGAAAGACTGCAGGCGGTAAGAGCGATTATTGGGCATACGTTACCAAGTCAGGATCGTCTGCTTCTTCACCGGCCGGTCGGAACGGAGACCCGGGCAGTGTGGTCCATGCAGGCCACCCCCTTTCATGGCTCCATCGCCTGCTCCTCAATGAGCTTCTTGAGCGGGCAAAGAACAGCTATCTGCGCGGTGACATAGAGAGAGCTCAAGAGAAAATTGCAGAGTATGCCGAGTTGCTGGATATCTACCAGAGCCTGGAAGCCTGGAACGAGCTGGAGGAGGTCACCAAACTGGAACTCGGTCGAATCCGCAACGAAATCGCCGGACTACTTGCGCGCCTCAATAGTCATTTGGACTATTTTGGCAACCCGGCGGGGTGGGTTCCCCTGTTGTCGTTCGAAGTCAACCGCACGATCTTCGACAATGAGATCGATCGCGCCGTCGAGGTGTTGTATCTCTACTACTGGCTGGGAGAGAAGACCCGGGATGACAAGCAGCGGGTCGAGGCACTGGAACGGCTGCAAGTGAAGCTAAAACAGGAAATCGAGGATTTAAAGAGGCGCTACGGCAAAACTACCGAAGCGGTTCCCGAGCTTGAACTGCAGGCAAGCAGGATCTCCAACGAGATTAATCTGCTTCAGGAAAAACTCCAGAATCTCGAAGAGGAGTTGCGGCAGACGGCCGAAAAGCAGCTTGAGGAGCCATGGTGGAAAACCGGGCTCAAGATCGCAGGGACGTTGTGCAGTGTGGTTCCCGTTTATCAGCCGGCGCTGGGCGCGGTGGGTGGACTCATGAACCTCGGCGCCGATTTCGACAAAGACAACCCCTGGAAGACGATTACCGGTACAGTCGATATCGCCACCGCCTTCAGTGGAGCGAGAGTAAGCCAGAGGAAGGAGGAGTTCGAACTCGTATCCAAGAAGGTGGACACGAAGTCGCAGGAGTTCAAAGCACTCCAGAGCGCGCGGAGTCTGCAAGACGTCACCACGGCGCTCTCCAAAGGTCTGGAAGGTGTGGCCAAGGTCATGGCCGAAAGGCAAGCTCCGAAGAGCGAGGTTGATGCGCTGCTGCGGAAGCTCGAAGCGGAGTCGGAGGAATTCAAGCAGCTTTCCAAAGAGATCGCCACCCTGCTCGAACGTAAGATGGACTTCGCACAACAGCTGGCCAGTGCCCTGCAGCTCGTTACAGAAATCCCCAATGCCATCACCACGAACCTGCTGGCCATCGACAGTGCCGGCAGTGCCATCGCCAAGGGCAAGCAGGTACTGAACGACGGGCGTTTGGCCATGCATCTCGGCGCAATGGAGAGAAGAGCGAAAGAGCGACTGCTTAAATACCACTATTACCTGGCCAAGTCGTATGAGTACCGGCTGTTGAAACGGTATCAGGGGCAACTGGATCTCGATCGGGTTTTTACCGAAATGGAGCATCTGGCACGACTTAACATGCAAAGCGATAAACCATACCAACTGAGCAAGGAGCGGTTTGAATCACTCAAGGGGGTCTACCAGGACGCGCTTGCACGCATTGCTGAGGAGATTTTTACGGTTTACAACAACGATCCACCCGAGCTGTCCGCTCCGAGACGATTTAGTCTCACCCTGGACGAGATCGGCAGGCTCAATGCGGATGAGTCCATTACATTCAATTTGATGAATTTAGAAATTTTCGGACTCGGAGAAGAGAATGTGCGCATCGTTGATATTGAAGTCGAACGTCCCGAGGTATCTATCGAAGACGTTGGCGAGCGGCGTCTGGCGGAGGTTGATCTCCGCTTTGAGCATTCCGGTGTTTCCCAGTTGCGGCAGGCGGGGAGAGTGATCCGTTTTTATCACGCTGCAGGGGAGATGTTAACTCCCACCGTTTGGGGGGCAAGATACGATGTCATCGATAAAATTATCACGCCTATCAAACCAAGTGCTGCCAGTGATTCGCTTCTGCGCTCCTTACTCAAGAGCGATACCGCAGCTAGCTTGATGCGCTACTCCCGGCCGGCGGCATGGGCCGACATCACGGTGAGCAGAGAGGTCAAAGCGGATATGGGTACGGTGATCAGGATCGAGAACCTGCGGTTAAATGTAACCTATGATTTCACCGGAGAATCACCAGGGGTTCGTGTATTGCACGTAAAAGCAGCACCGGAGTCCGCGAATCTACAGCCGTACTTTATGCTGGATCGGCTGGATCTCAGTGGTCGCAGCGATGGGCGTGGCGATTTCTATCGCGCTTACAAAGGCCTGCCGACAATGGTCCAGATAGTGGCTCAAGATCGCTGCGGCCGATGGAGATTCGATCAATGGACGGATCAAGCCGGCAACACGCTCGGCAAGCGTCCGCACCTGAAGCTTGAGGTGAGCGAAGACCGGGTGCTCAAAGCGGTCTACCTGCCTGCAGGGTGGGCGTTGGAGCCAAACTCCGTAAATTTGCGTGACGCACGACAGGAGAGAACAGTTAACGAATCCGCTTGACTATTTGGATAGTCCGGTGAGACGGGCGACGATCCTGTTCTGTCGTTGTGCGCATCCGGGTGTTGCAGTGGTGCCTGTATCAAAACGTAAAAAATCTTGTCGTGGGAGGTTTGCAGTGCGGTTCTCAACGGCTGCATTATGCCGGAAACGATAGGGTCTGCACTGGAAACGACAGGATCGTATTTTTGTAATTGGCTGTTATTTTAACTTTTTATTGCTTTCTTTCGGTTATTTTGGCGCAAAATAACCGCCTTTTTATTCATCGATAATACCCCGCTTTCGGTAAGATTGATTTCTGAGTCAATTAGTAGATTTTTGTTGCGTTCTTCCGGTGTCTATTGCAGACTAATGCTGCGGCGCACAATCGTTCCGGCAAGGATGCAACAACTGCTGTGCAGATCAGAACCTGTCGTTGTCTTCTGTAATCTGCACCCCGAAATAAACGATTTCCCGAGTCTGCCGATAACACTATCAGCGATTCAGGGATAACCCGGCTATATTGGCTGGACGGTTAGTTGGGTGTAGTTGACAGAGCATGCATCGGGCATTCGGAAGCAGACATGAGTGGAGCGCATGGTGACCGTGGTTGACAGCAGTTCTTCAACAGACAGGGGTAGAGGCTTCGAAGTAAGATGAAACACTGGATTGATGTTGCCGGCCTTGAAGATATTCCTCGGCAGAAGGCGAGACTGGTCAGGACCGGTTACCATAAATTGGCCTTGTTCCGTACCGAGACCGATGAGGTATTTGCGGTGGAGGATGCCTGCCCGCACATGCATGGCCCCCTGTCCCAGGGCACGGTCCATGACGGGTCGGTCACTTGTCCCTGTCACAACTGGAAAATCGATCTGGCATCAGGCAAGGTGTTGGGCTCGGAAGGGGGCGCCACCCGCACGTTTCAAACCAGGGTAAGAAGCGGTCGGGTATTGCTTTCACTCTGATCCGACCTGCGTTGGGTCGGCGTATACCATTGCATCGAAGGGGTACCGAGAAAATTCACGATTACTGATTCGTCTTCAACCCGATCATTTCCAGGATCCAGTGGCGGATCGGCTATCGGGTTTGGGCGCCTCCCTTCAGCACCTGAGCGGTATTTCCCTCTACCGCTGCTTTTTTCTTTCCGCCCATAAACTCAAGGTCTCCCCTGTCGTTGCCTCCATGTACCCCGGGAAGCGCCTATTTGACCGGCGTCGCTCAATTAAAGCGATGCGGAGCGGATAGCGCGGCGGAGGCTCCCGATCTGCCAAATTGTCGGTAGCTGGGGTCAGTCCAGGGTGGCCCAATCAGGTGTTGAATAACTATAAAATACTACTGATAATTTATGCCGATCAGGCACTGTTTGCTTATAATTTTCCAGGTTGAGCGCTACTCAATGTCGCCGTGTAGAGGGGACCTATGGCCATGAACGTGACCTTTCGCCAGCTCTCGCTGTTTGAATCGGTCGCGCGTCATCTGAGTTTCACCCGTGCCGCGGAGGAGTTGCACCTGAGTCAACCGGCGGTCTCGATGCAGATTCGGCAACTGGAGGAGTCGGTCGGCCTGCCGCTGTTCGAGAAACTGGGCAAACAGGTAACGCTCACCGAAGTGGGCCGGGAGGTCTACCACTACAGTCAGGGGATCAGCCGCTATCTCACCGAGATGGAGGAGGTGCTCGAGTCGATGAAAGGACTCAGCAGAGGGCATCTGCACGTTGCCGTCGCCAGTACCATCAACTATTTTGCACCAAGGCTGATGGCTGCATTTCATCACGCCTATCCCGGCATCGACCTGGAGCTGGACGTGGCCAACCGGGAGCGGCTGATTCAGCTGCTCGAAGCCAACAGCGTCGACATGGTGCTGATGGGGCAGCCTCCGGAGGATGTCGAGGTGGAATCGGAGGCGTTCATGCAGAATCCCCTGGTGGTGGTGGCTCCCGCCAGCCATCCACTGCGCAACGAACCGAATATCTCCCTGGCTCGCCTGGCCGAGGAGATTTTCTTGATGCGCGAACCGGGTTCGGGTACCCGTCTGGCAATGGAGCGCTTCTTTCAGGAGCATCGGCTGCAGATTCGTCAGGGCATGCAGATGACCCGTAATGAGGCGATAAAGCAGGCGGTCAGGGCGGGTCTCGGGCTCGGCATCGTATCTGCCCACACTATCGAACTGGAGCTGGAGACCGGTAGGCTGGTGGTACTCGATGTTGCCGAATTTCCCATCTACCGGCAGTGGTATCTGGTCTACCGGAAACGTAAGCGCATGTCACCGTCCAGCCACGCATTCCGTAATTTCGTCGTGCAAGAGGCGCAGAATGTGGCTCGAAGCACGCGCGAATGTTAAACACCTTCCAGTGACTTCACCAGCACCTTGGAATTGCGCTGGTAGTTGTACAGTTTGCGCTTTGCCATTGGCAGCAGATCCACGGACAGCGGCTCGAAACCGCGCTCGCGGAACCAGTGCGTCGTCTGTGTGGTGAGCACGAACAGTTGCTTGATGCCGTCAGCGCGCGCGCGTTGCTGCATGTGGTTCAGCAATCTGTCGCCCCTTCCGTCGCCGCTGTAATCGGGATCGACCGCGACACAGGCGAGTTCTGCCATCATTTCGGATTGGTAAGGGTAGAGCGCAGCACAACCGATGATGGTGCCGTCCAGTTCCACCACCGAGAAGTGTTCGATTTCGGTTTCCAGCAGTTCGCGCGAGCGTCGCACCAGCACCCCCTGTTCCTCCAGCGGCGTGATCAGCTGCAAAATGCCGCCGACGTCATCGATGGATGCCGTTCTCATCGATTCATAGTGCTCGGCGGTCAGCATGGTGCCGACGCCGTCGCGGCTGAACAGCTCCTTCAGCAGCGCACCCTCCATCGCACGGCTGAGCAGGTGGATCCGTTTCACCCCGCTGCGGCAGCAGGCGATGGCGCTGGTCAGGCTCTGGCGTAACTCATCCGAGATCTGTTTGCGGCGTTGCAGGATCGACTCCAGTTCGGCGGGAATCACATTGGTGAGAATGTGTCCCCTGCTGTCTTTGAGACCCGGCTCTTCAAGCAGCAGAATCAGTTTGTCGGCTGCCAGCGCGGAGGCCACCGAAGCGGCGACGTCAGCGGCGGTGAGGTTGAAAACCTCGCCGGTGGGCGAGTAGCCGAGCGGGGATATCAGCGCGATGGCGCCGCTCTCGAGTACGTGGCTGATGGCACCGGCGTCGATGCGTCGTACCAGACCGGTATGGCAGTGGTCGATGCCGTTGTGGACACCGAGCGGTCGGGCGGTGACGAAGTTTCCTGAGGCAACGCGAATGTTTGCCCCTGCCATTGGTGAGTTGGGCATCCCCATGGAGAGCAGCGCCTCTACCTCCACCCGTACTGTGCCCGCGGCTTCTTTGACACAGTTCAGCGCCACGTCGTCGGTGACACGCAGGCCATTCACAATCTGCATCTGTGCGTTGCGCAGCCGCAGTCGCTCCTCGATCTGGGGTCGTGCACCGTGTACCAGCACGAGTCGGATGCCAAGTCCGTAGAGTAGCGCGATGTCCTGGGCCAGACTGGCGAATCCACCATCGATCAAGGCTTCACCGCCGAACGCGATTACGAAGATTCGACCCCGATGGGCGTGGATGTAAGGTGATGAAGTACGAAACCAGTGAACGAAGGGGTCGTCCGCTTTGCCTTTTCTATTTGCCACTCTGCTGCTTCCCGATTAACCTAGTGGGTATTGAGCGACTCCTTGCACCATCTTTACCGGGGATACCGGAGCAGTACATGGATGACCGTTTACCAACCGAAGGATGGAATCCAGAAAGGTGTTGCACGCTCTCGAGCAGGCGTCAGGATGACGCGCTCTGCTTCAGACCAGTTTCTGGATGGACACAAACCCTGTGCGTTAATTTAAACTGCTGACAACCATTGTTAAAGTATCTGCCTGGTTTTTTCCTGCTGTGGGTGACGCAGCGGCGGCCGTTCCGGAAGCGATCCGGGAGGCGATTCGACCCGCTGTCTGATTTGAGAATCTGTTTTCTCTGCGCTCTGCTCCTGTTCTGGTTGCTGTCCGGCTGCGACGGTCGGGAGCGTATTGCGCTCACGGTGGATGGGGTGCGGGTGATGGCGGAGTTGGCTGCCACCCCGGAGCAGCGGCGTCAGGGGCTGATGGGGCGCAGCGAGCTTGGCCCGGACCAGGGCATGCTGCTGCTCTTTCCGGCACCGGATATTCTGAAAATCTGGATGCTGAATACCAACATACCGTTGGATGCCGGTTTTTTCGATGGCGAGGGGAAGCTGGTCAACACTCACTCGATGCAACCTGATGGTGGCAGAGCGATCTACACCTCGTCGCGTCCGGCAATCTACGTGCTGGAGATGAATCTGGGGTGGTACGAGCGTCATGCCCTGCTGCCCGGCGCCCGGTTGCAGCTGCCCTTTCCCATCAGCGCGAAATAGCGAGCTGTTGATTGCGGTGCGCGCCAATGCGCTGTCTGCACGTTGCCGGCGTCACAGACAGAAGCGTCTGATCAGCTGCTGTAACAGGGTGATCATCGGGGGAATCCGTTCGAGCCCGAGATACTCGTCCGGTTGGTGCGCCTGGGCAATGTCGCCTGGTCCTAGTACGACCGTCTCTGTACCCATCCTGCTGAAAAAGGGCGCCTCGGTACCGAATGCAGCCGCGCCTGCCGGGTAACCTGTCAGCGCTTCGGTGGCGCGCACGATCTGTGCATCGGCCGCAGTCTCCATTGCCGGTATCCCCTGAAACGGGGAGATCAGCTCCAGTTTCAAGTCGCGCTGCAACGGCAGCCGCTGCAGTCTTGAGGCAAGCTCGACGCGCAGCTCGTCGATCTCCATACCGGGCAGCGGGCGCAGGTCGATCTGCAGCTCACACTCACCGCAGATCCTGTTGGGATTGTCACCACCGTGGATATGCCCCAGGTTGAGTGTGGGCACCGCGACTTCGAACAGCGGGTTGTGGTGGCGGGACTGAAGTTCCTGGCGCCACGCCAGTATCTCGCCGATCACCAGGTACATCCCCTCCAGCGCGCTGACCCCCAGTGCCGGGTTGCTGGAGTGTCCGGAGCGGCCATGCAGCCGGATCGTCTCCATCGAGACCCCTTTGTGCATCCTGACCGGGCGCAGTCCGGTAGGCTCACCGATCAGCGCATGGCGTCCGAATTGGCGACCGCTCTCCACCAGTGATTGAGCGCCGCACATCGAGCTTTCCTCGTCGGCGGTGGCAAGGATCACCAGCGGCTGCTGTAAACTACCCAGATCCAGCTCCCTTACAGCCTCGATCACCAGCGCGAAAAACGCCTTCATATCGGAGGTGCCAAGGCCGTAGAGGCGGTTGTCACGCTCGCTCAGACGCAGCGGATCGGTGCGCCAGTGCTGATGGTCGAAGGGAACAGTGTCGGTGTGCCCGGAAAGGATCAGTCCCTGTGCGCCTTTCCCGGCACTGGCCACCATGTTGTACTTGCCCGGGCAGTTGCCGACCGGCAGTATCTCGACCCGGAAACCCAGGCTCTCACACCAGCTGGAAAGCAGTTCAATCACACCCCGATTCGACTGATCCCAAGCCGCGTTGATACTGCTCACCGAAGGGGAGGCGATCAACTGCCCGATCATAGATTTCAGCGCGGGTATCGCTTCAGGCATAGCGTTTCAGTTCGTCGATCCAGTTGTTCAGCTCCTGGGTGCCACGTTCCAGAAAGCCTGGATCCTGGTAAACCTGGGCCACCACGATCAGGCCCTGACCGCGTGCCAGCAGCTGCAGAGAGAGATCATGCGCCTCGTTGGCGTAGCCCATGTCGCTGAACTGATTGGCCAGCCAGCGCTGGAACAGATCGAACAGTTTTTTTGCCTCACCCTTCAGCTCCTGGTCGCCTTTGGCAAACTCCATCGCCAGTGATCCCATCGGACAACCAGCGCGTAGCAGTGCTGGCGTGCTGTCATACATGATCCTGACGAAACGTTCCAGCCGCTTGCTGGGTTCTTTGATACTCTTGTCCCATTCGGCGAGCATGCCCGCGATGGTATCCAACCGGTAGCGGATCACCGCTTTGAGGATCTCCTCCTTGGATTTGAAGTAGTAGTAGATGTTGCCGCGCGGCACGTCTGCTTCATTCACCACGTCGGAGAACGAGGTCTGGCTGAAACCTTTGCGATAGAACAGCTGGTTGGCGGCCAGCACGATGCGCTGTTTGGTCAACTCACTCTTAGAGGTCATAGCGACTCCGTGAAGTCTGGTTGGTTGAGATATGGTTGGATTATAGTCCTATTCCAGTCGTTTTCTCTGTCCCCGGCAGGGGCGCCGCTGGAGACCCACGCAAAATCCGAGAGGTGTCCAATAAGGTAGTTTCGTGGATAATTCACCATTCAGCAAAATTATCCGGAGAGAGCCATGCCCCAATACCGTTCCCGTACCACGACTCACGGCCGCAACATGGCGGGTGCACGCGCGCTCTGGCGCGCCACCGGCATGACCGACGGGGATTTCGACAAGCCGATCATCGCAGTGGTCAACTCCTTCACCCAGTTCGTGCCCGGTCATGTTCACCTGAAGGATCTGGGTGCACTGGTGGCGCAGGAGATTGAACAAGCGGGCGGCGTGGCCAAGGAGTTCAACACCATCGCGGTCGATGATGGCATCGCGATGGGCCATGGCGGCATGCTCTACTCGCTGCCGTCACGGGATATCATCGCCGACTCGGTCGAGTACATGGTCAACGCCCACTGTGCCGATGCGATGGTCTGTATCTCCAACTGCGACAAGATCACGCCGGGTATGCTGATGGCCGCGCTGCGCCTCAATATTCCGGTGGTGTTCGTCTCCGGCGGCCCGATGGAGTCGGGCAAGACTTCGCTACACGGCAAAGCACTCAAACTGGATCTGGTCGACGCGATGGTCTCCGCAGTCGATCCCGGTCAGAGCGATGCGGATGTTGCGGCGATAGAGCGCTCTGCCTGCCCCACCTGTGGCTCCTGTTCCGGTATGTTCACCGCCAACTCGATGAACTGTCTGACCGAAGCGTTGGGCCTCAGTTTGCCGGGCAACGGTTCGCTGCTGGCGACTCACGCCGACCGCAGGGAACTTTTCCTGCAAGCGGGGCGGCTGATCGTGGCGTTGGCGCAGCGTTACTACGAACAGGATGACCTGTCGGTGCTGCCCCGTCACATCGCCAGTTTCGAAGCGTTTGAAAATGCCATGTCGCTGGATATTGCGATGGGCGGCTCCACCAATACCGTACTGCATCTGCTGGCCGCAGCACACGAGGGAGGGGTGCCCTTCACGATGGCGGACATCGACCGGCTGTCGCGCCGGGTTCCCAATCTGTGCAAGGTGGCGCCTTCCACGCAAATGTACCACATGGAGGATGTGCATCGGGCGGGCGGTGTCATCGCCATTCTGGGTGAACTGGAGCGGGCCGGGCTGTTGCACTCACAAGCGGGCTGTGTGCACCATCGCTCGCTGGGTGCCGCGATCGCGGACTGGGACGTTGCAGTGACGCAAAACGATAGCGCGAAATCGCGCTATCTCGCGGCCCCCGGCGGCATCCCCACCCAGCAGGCGTTCAGCCAGTCAAACCGTTGGCCAGGTCTCGATCTGGATCGGGTCAGTGGCTGTATCCGGGATGCGCGGCACGCTTACAGCCAGGATGGTGGGCTGGCGGTGCTCTACGGCAATCTGGCGCAGCAGGGGTGTATCGTCAAGACAGCCGGTGTCGATTCCTCCATCCTGCAGTTCAAAGGGCCGGCACGGATATTCGAGAGCCAGGAGGATGCGGTGGAGGGGATTCTCGGCGACCGCGTTCGGCCGGGTGACGTGGTGCTGATCCGCTATGAGGGTCCGAAAGGGGGACCCGGCATGCAGGAGATGCTCTACCCCACCAGCTACCTCAAATCCAAGGGGCTGGGCAAGAGCTGCGCCCTGATCACCGACGGTCGCTTCTCCGGCGGCACCTCGGGCCTGTCGATCGGACACTGTTCGCCAGAAGCTGCCGAGGGCGGCAATATCGGCCTGGTGGAGGAGGGGGATATTATCGAGATCGACATCCCGCAGCGGCGCATCCAGCTCGCGGTCAGCGACGAGGTACTGGCGACACGGCGGCGTGCGATGGAGAAGCGGGGCAGTGCCGGCTGGCGTCCGGCCGCGCGCGAACGGATCGTCTCTCAGGCGCTGCAGGCGTACGCGGCGCTGACCACCAGCGCGGCGCACGGTGCGGTCAGGGACCTCTCCCAGCTCAAGTGATTCCGGATATCCGCTCAGAGGCCGCGGAGAAAGGTGGGTCTGACCCGCCTTTCTCCGCGCTGGACCTGGTGTATTTCGGTCAGCAGCCGTTCCCGGTCTTTAGGCAGATTGCCGGCCAGGGCCAGCGCGTTGGAGGCGTGGTTGGAGCGGAAAATGATCGGAATCGGCGGCTCCAGCGCGCTGAGCAACCGCTCCTGCTCGGCCAGAATTCCCCAGTCATCCTGCATCCTGAACGGTTCCTTGAATTTGTCCGTGAACTCCTGTTGCACGTTCTCCTCCAGATAGAGCTGCAGCGTGGAGACATAGGTCGAGGGTGCCTGGTTGAGCAGCGCGATGGTGCCGTCGATGTGCTCCTGCCAGTAAGCTCTGCCCCCTAATCCCAGCACCACGGTGGAGGAGAGTTTCACCCCCGCGTCGTGCGCTTTCTTCATCGATTCGCGGATACTGCGGCTGGTTGCTCCCTTGGTGATCTTTTTCAGGATAAGGTCGGAGCCCGATTCGATACCGAAGTAGTAGAGCGTAAGCCGGTGACTGCGCAACAGCTCCAGTTCAGCCAGGGTCTTGCGCCGGATATTGGCCGGGGTGGCGTAACAGGAGACACGGGTCAGCCGCGGCAGCGACTGCTGCAGATGCTCCAGTATGCGCAGCAAGTGCTCGCTCTCCAGCGCCAGCGCATCGCCATCCGCCAGGAACACCCGCGCAGCGTCCGGCCAAACGGAGGCGGCATGGTCGATGTCGGCGAAGACCGCCTCGATCGGACGCACCTGGTAGCGTTTCCGCTTGTACATCGAACAGAAGGAGCACTGATTGAAACTGCAGCCGAGGGTAGCCTGGATGATCAGGTTGTTGCCTTCGCTCGGCGGGCGGTAGAGCGGCATGTCATAGTCGATCATGGTATCACTCCGGGGGGAAGACCAGGCGTGTGCCGGTAAAGTGGTGACGCTCCGCAGCTTGCGCGCGATTGCGGAAACTGGCGCGTTGCAGCGCTCGCTGAGTGTGCAGACAGGCTCCGCGCAGGCTGTAGTGGTGATCATCGAAATCCCGGGTTCGGCCCTCCGGGTAGTGCGCAGGCTGGTATTCCGGGTAGGGTTGGAACCGGTTGGCGCACCACTCCCACACTCGTCCATAACCACGGATTTCACGTGAGCGGGCAGCCACCTCCCACTGGAACTCGTGTTGCAGTACAGCGCCGGCATAGGCGCTGCTCTGGTGGGAGAGCCAGTTGGCGTATGCCTCCGCCTCGTAGCGGCTGATGCCGGAGACCGGCTCCTCGGCGATCAGGTCAAAGGGGCCGTTCAGCCCGACAGCGTACCAGTTGTCTGACCGGTCCCGGCGCCAGTGTTCCGGATGCCGGTGCTGCTGCTGCCGTTGCCACTGCCACCCTGCACCGCTCCACAGCGTTTCCGAGCGATATCCATCCGCCTGCATGAAGGCGAGCCAGGCAGCGTTGTTCACCGGCATCAGCTGGATGCGGTATCCGCTCAGTTCGACTGCCTGTGCCGGCGTTTCGTTATCGTAAGCGGACGGATTCCGGCGCGCACCCACGCGGTAGTGTCCGCGCGGGATCTCGACCAGCTCCGGTGTTTGCAGTTGCGCGCTCAGTGGACGTTCCACCCGATAGTCGTCAGGTTGTGCCAGCCTGCGCTGGGTGAGCACCATCAGCATGCTTTCATAGTTGCGCGCGTGCTCCTGCAGGATGATCCGGTGCAGACGCTGATTCGCGGTCAATGGATGTGCGCCCAGCAGCTGCGGGTTGGCCAGGCGCATCAGGTTCTCCTCCTGCAGCTCCAGTGCCCAGTTGAGGAGGTGGTCTCTGGGTGGAAGGTGCTGCCATTGCGCTGGCGTAGGTTCCGGTTCCGCTGTAAATATCGGCCGGACGCGTTCGGTCATGTCCGCATCCGCCTGCACGATCTCGCGCAGCCAGTGGGTCTCCAGATAGACGCTGCGGCCGAAGTACCAGGCCAGCGGGGCGAGAGAACTGTGGTAGCAGCGGTAGGCATCCGTTTCGGGAACGGACTCCAGCAGTTGATTGAGCATCTGCTGCAAGTTGCTGAGTTGGGCGAGTAGCATCTGGCCGTTCATGAGGCGCCATTATACCCTGAGATGAACGCGGTTAATAAACTATCCGGCGGCGACCGTGCGCCCGGAGGCCCATGCGCGCAACCAGGAGACCTTCTCTGCCATCACCACCGACAGCGGGCTGGTGTGCTCCAGCTCGTGCAGCAGGTGTGCCGTGGTGAGCGCCTCATCCCGCGAGTGGGTGCCGTAGAGCGCCGAGACGATCGCCTGCTCGATCTCCGCACCGGTGAAGCCTTCGCTGGCCTGACACAGTGTCTCCAGGTCGAAGCGGCTGGGAGCCTGGTTGCGCCGTCGCAGGTGGATGTTGAAGATCTCCCGGCGGCTCGCCTCACCCGGCAGATCGACAAAGAAGATTTCATCGAGACGCCCTTTGCGGATCAGCTCCGGCGGCAGGCGCTGGATGTCGTTCGAGGTCGCCACCACGAATACGCCCCGCTTGTTCTCCGCCATCCAGGTCAGCAACGTGCCGAGAATGCGTTGGGATACCCCGTCATCAGAGTGGTCCGGCGCGATGCCCTTTTCGATTTCATCCATCCACAGCACACAGGGGGCCATGGTCTCCGCGGTCGCCAGTGCCTGGCGCAGGTTCTTCTCCGTTTCGCCGATGTACTTATTGTACAGTGTCGCGAAATCGAGCCTGAGCAAAGGCACGCCGAAGCTGCCCGCCACTGCCTTCGCCGCCAGGCTCTTACCTCCCCCTTGCACGCCCAGCAGCATGATCCCTTTGGGCCGGTCCAGCCCGCCGCCGCCCTGATGGAAAAGTTTACGCCTCGACTCCAGCCAGGTTTTCAGATGCTCGAGGCCGGCGAGGTCGGAGAAACGCGCGGTATCGTATTCGAAAGAGATCAGTCCCTCCTGGTTGATCAGATCGTATTTCGCCTTCATCACCTTGGGCAGATCGTCGTGGCCGATCGCGCCATCATCCTCGATCGCTGCGCGCACCAGTCTGCGCGCATCACTGGCGGTCACGCCGCTGAGATTGCTGGCCAGCTGCTCCACCGCCCTGGGGTCGGTGCTGATGGGTTTGTGCGCACGTGCCTGCCAGGCTTTTGCCTCCTCCAGGATCAGCCTCTTGATGGCTGACCGGTCCGGCAGTTTGAGTTCGAAACGGGCGCTGAGATGTCTCACCTCCAGCGGTATATCGAAACTGCAGCTGATGAATATCAATGTCTTCGGGGTTTCCGTGTGGTTTTGGGCTATCTCTTTGATCAGTCGCACATGCAACGGGTCTTTGCTGTATGGGTGGAAGTCGAGCAACAGGTAGAGGCCGGATTGTGCCGAAGCCTTGATGTGCCTGAGCAGATCGCCCGGGTCGGTGTTGAATCCTAGCCGGCCGAAATCGACTTCGGTTCTTTGCAGGCCTTCGGTAACCGTCCAGCTGAACACCGGCTCTCCCAGGCGCAGACCGATGCGAGTGAAGAGCTGCACTATCCTGGGTTCCTCCAGGGTCTCGATCACTACGATGGGTGTGCGGGAGCGCAGCAGCAGCTCCAGGTCGTTCTGTTCGGGCATGAGGAAGTCCGGGTAGCCTGAGACTACCCGAACTTTAGCAGTGTTGCTGTATTACCGCACGGCGAACCTTGGCTCAGACACAGCCCGTCGGTTTCGGCAGGCCGCCGTACTTGGTGATCGGTTTCATGGGGCCGGTGAGCCACAGTTTGAACATCTCTTTCTGGTCGGCGCCCAGGTATTTGGAGAACTTGCGGATCGGTGGTACAACGGAATGCTCCGCGTAGTATTCCCGCGCCTTGATGATCTGTTCCCATTTCTCATCGGTCAGTTCGAACTCATCGGCCGCAGCCATGGCGTGAGCCACTTCGGGCGTCCAGGCATCCATGTCGGTCAGGTAGCCGTCGCCGTCGCGCTCGGGTAGTGCAGTCGTCATAACGATCTCTCTCCAATTAAATACCAAGTAAATTACTGGGTATATTCTCACGAAAGCACCCTCAGAGGCAATCGTTTAAACCGGATAAATATTATGGTATGGGAGAGTGCAGCCAGTCACCGAGCTGGTTCAGGAGGTTCAACTGACTCTCCGCAGGAGCGGGCAGTTCCAGCCGCCGCAGCCGGTTGCCCTGCCGCAGATCGATGCCGCGAGGGTCCACGCCGACCGCAAGCGCTGTGGTATCGCTTCCGTCGGTCAAACGCTGGCGCAGTGCATCGGCAAACCGAAGATTGATATCCTCCAGCAGTACGAGTTCCTGTTCGTAGGTGAAAGGGTTTTTTTCCACCATGCGGTCGACACTGATCCAGCGCGCCGCGCCAAATCCTGCGACGCAATAAAAACGGATCGGCTCCAGCCGGTAGAAGCGGAAATTGAGCTCCTGATAATAGTCACGACTCTCCGGAAAGTAGCGGAAGTGGCGTTCCACTTCCGCTTTGCCGATCTCCCGCACCGGGCTTGCATCGGCCAGACAACTTACTCTGCAACGCGTCTGCGGATCCCCATCGCCCGCTTCCACAACGGTCAGGCTGCAGTGCGGGTCCCCGATCAGATTGCGGGTGTGCTTGGCCAGATCACTGATCAGAATCAACGGCCAGCCGTCGCGGTCGATGCTGAAGGGGAGCAGGGAGCCAAAGGGATAGCCGGTGCATTCGACCGAATGGGTCGCGAGCACGCCTTGAAATCTGCCCAACAGCAGCTCCCGCGCAGCATGGATGGTTGCATTTTCTTCGTGTTGTATCATCACTCTCTCGGTTTCGCTGACAATTCAGATGCAAGCATAGTGCAGAGAGCAGGAGTGCGTCTCGGAGTGGTCGTACATGGCGCAATGGGTACTGCAGCAGCCGAGCTTTGCACCGGCGACCAAAAGCATGCCGTTGGGCCGGGCCGGGGCACTGGTGCTCAAGCGAATTGAGGATGGTCAATGCAAGTGGCGGAGGAGTCTATTAATTTTATTTTATTGCTGTGCCACCCAGAGGGCAGCGCCTGACAGCGAAAATTTTCCCGATCTGCCGGATGTCAGCCCGGCGACCAGGTGTCAACAACGCGTCGCCAGAGTATGCATCTCAAGCGCCGTATTAGGGGAGTTACCGGAGAACCGTCCACTTGGATCTATCGCTGCCACTGGCATTTTCCGTGGGATTGCTTAGCGCGCTGCACTGCGTGGGTATGTGTGGCGGAATAGTGAGCGCACTCAGTTTCGGTCTGCCCAAAGAAGTCAGGCAGCAGACAGCACATTTTTCGCTCTATCTGCTCGTCTACAGCTGCGGCCGGGTGCTGAGTTATCTGGTGGCGGGTGCGTTGATGGGAAGCGTCGGGAGTGGGCTGCTGGAGACGCTTGGGCCGGGGCAGGGGCATCGTTGGCTGCAGTGGGTAGCCGCTTTGATCGTGGTACTGATCGGGCTGCACATCGCCGGCTGGCTACCGCCTCTGGCGCGCGTCGAACGAATCGGCGTTCCCTTGTGGAACAGGCTGGAGCCGTGGGGGCGACGCCTGATGCCGGTGAGCACGCTGCCGCGTGCGCTGGGTTATGGATTGATCTGGGGCTGGCTACCCTGCGGACTGGTGTATACCATGCTGCTGTCGACCGCCAGCCGCGCGACTCCGCTGGATGGAGCGCTCTATATGCTCGCCTTCGGGCTGGGCACCCTGCCCGCGCTGCTGGCCACCGGGCTACTGGCGGGGAAGTTGTACCGAGTGGCAAACAACCCACATCTGAAGACAGTGGTCGGGTTTACCATTATCATGTTGGGACTGTTATCGTTATTTTATCCGGAGTTGCTGGCATTGGGTGCCAACCAGAGGACTCCGGTTGATGCTGCTTGAACGGGTGAGACGAGATGAGTGAATCGACCGCGAAACTGCTAGGCAACTCTCCGGCGTTCGTGCGTCTGCTGCACACGCTGCGACTGGTAGCCATGACCGACGCCGGGGTGTTGATCAACGGTGAGCGGGGGGTGGGTAAGACTTCTCTGGCACAGGAACTTCATGCCAGCAGTCAGCGTCGGATGTTACCCTTTACGGCGATCAACTGTGCCGGTATGCCGGACAGCGTTTTCGCTGTGCGGTTCGGTGCTGTGGACGGGGCGTTGCGGGGTATGGGCGGTTCTGACCTCCATCATGGCGGCACGCTGTTTCTGGACGAAGTGGGCGAACTCTCCGCCCAATCCCAGTCGATTCTGTTCCACTTTCTGGAAAATTCGGCTGCCAGCCGCCAGCTGCGATTGATCTCTGCATCCAGTAAGGATCTGATAGCTCAGATCGGAAACGGCACCTTTCGTGAGGATCTCTTCTACCGTCTGTTTGTGGTGCCGCTCGATCTGCCCCCCTTACGCGAACGCGCGGACGATCTGGTACTGCTGCTGAAACATTTCAGTCGTGAGATCGCGCAGGCCTATAAGCGACCGGCGCCGCGCTATTCGGTGGGTGCGCGCAACCTGTTGAAAGCCTACTCCTGGCCCGGAAATATACGCGAACTGCGCAACCTGTGCGAACGGATGGTGATATTGCTGGCGGGCAGGATGATCCAGCCGGAAAACCTGCCGGAGGAGATCAGGAGCGGGGCAGGCGGGGACAAAGCATCGTTGCGTTTCGCGTTGCCGGCGGAAGGGATCGATCTGCTGAAGCTGGAGGGTGATATGATCCGCCAGGCACTGGGAATGACGGGTGGTAACCGGAGCAAAGCGGCCCGGCTGCTGCGGTTGACCCGTGATACGCTGCTTTACCGCATACAGAAGCATAATATCGAGATGTGACACTGCCGTTGCGGTTCAGGTAACGGATATAGTCTGCTGTTGACCGAAGAGGCGAGTCAGGAAGAGCGCTCCGTGCTTTTTCATTCTATAGAGGGCTGGGTGGTGCCGAGGGTTTGGTTTAGCTGACCGTTGGCGGGTCGTGCTCCGATCTTGGTACCGACAATCCGCAGTTTATCATTGCATTCTTTGGCTGGGGGTAACTGTGCCTATCGCGTATGTTTCTCATCCTGACTGTCTGTTGCATGACGTGGGCAGTGGCCATCCCGAGAGACCGGCTCGCCTGAATGCGATTCGGGACCAGCTGATCAGCTCCGGCATGGAGGTGGTTCTGCACCACTATGACGCGCCGTTGGTGAAGCGCGAGCATCTCGATCGGGTGCACGATCCGGACTATGTGACCGGTATTCTGGTGGAAGCTCCCTACGAGGGGTTGCTGCGGCTTGATGGGGATACCTTCATGATGCCGCGCACGCTGGATGCCGCGCTGCGTGCCGCGGGTGCCGTCGTTCACGGGGTCGACCTGGTGATGGAGGGGAAGGCCAGTTCCGCCTTTTGCGCGGTTCGCCCGCCAGGACATCATGCCGAGCGGCATCGGGCGATGGGGTTCTGCTATTTCAACAATGTTGCGATTGGTGCGGCTTACGCACTCGACATTCATGGACTGGACCGTGTTGCCATCATCGATTTCGATGTGCATCACGGCAACGGTACCGAAGATATATTTCAGCAGGATCCGCGGGTGCTCTTCTGTTCCAGTTTTCAACATCCCTTCTATCCATTCACCGGACATGAGTCGGAGACCGATCATGTGGTCAATATTCCACTTGCCGCTGGGGCATCGGGCAGCGAATTCAGGGAACAGGCGAAACTCCACTGGCTGCCAGTGCTGGAGCGCTTTCAGCCGCAGCTGGTGATGATCTCCGCTGGCTTCGATGCCCATGCCGAAGACGAGATGGGCAATCTGCTTCTGCGCGAGAGTGACTACGCCTGGATTACCGGGGAGCTGAAGTCGATCGCCAACAGGTATGCTGAAGGCAGGGTGGTCTCGGTGCTGGAGGGGGGGTACGCGCTGAGTGCGCTGGGGCGCAGCGTGGTGGCGCATCTGAACGGACTGCTGAGCAGCGGTTAGCCGGAGGAGCTTTCTCAGCCTGGCCGTACGAGCCCCAATGAGAGCCAGGGCCAATAGGTAATGATCAGCAGCGCGCTCAACAGGATCAGAAACCAGGCCAGGGTGGCGCGGTAGAGTTCGATGACTGATATGCCGAAACGGTAGCTGGCAATGAACAGGTTCATCCCCACGGGCGGGGTAAAGTAACCGATCTGCAGATTGGCAAGGAAGATGATGCCCAGGTGTATCGGATCGATACCATAACCGATGGCCACGGGCAGCAACAGCGGTACCATCAATACCAGTGCGGAAAAGATATCGAGCAGGGTGCCGAGCAGCAACAGAAACAGGTTGAGCAGAATCAGAAAAGCATATTTACTGCTGACCAGATCCTGGATCCACTCGAACAGCCGTGCAGGGACCTGGGCGTCGATCAAGTAGTTGGTCGATGCCAGGGAGAGGCCGAGTATCAATAGTACCCCGCCCACCATGACCATCGCTTCGCGCATCACTGCCGGCAGTTTCCATAGTGGGAGCTCCCGCTTCACCAACACCTCCACGATCAGCGCATAACCGGCCGTGACGGCGGCCGCCTCCGAAATGGCAAAGATGCCGCCGTAGACGCCACCAAGCACAACGAATGGGAGTGGCACCTCCCAGACCGCATCGACCAGCGCAGCACGTGCCGCGGCTCGGGAGAATGGGGTGAGCGGCCGGGAGCGACTGGACCAGATGCTCCAAAAGGTCAGCAGCAACAGCATCAGCAGGCCCGGCAGCAGCCCGGCCAGAAACATCGCGTCCACGCTGATTGTCTGACCGATGCCGAGCTGTTGCGCGATCACCGCGTAGAGAATCAGGGGTAGCGCCGGAGCGAACAGCAGCCCCAGGCTGCCGGATGTCGTCACCAGACCGAGACTGAAACGGTCGCCGTAGCCCGCTTGCGTCAGTGCCGGGTAGAGGAGGGCGCCCAATGCCACGATGGTGACGCCGGAGGCGCCGGTAAACGCGGTGAAGAGCGCACAGGCGATCAGTGAGACAATTGCGAGGCCGCCCGGTAGCCAGCCGAGAAACGCCTGGGTCAGTCGCACCAGACGCTGAGGCGCCTGGCTTTCACTGAGCAGGTATCCAGCAAAGGTAAACAGCGGAATGGCGAGGAGGACAGGCATCTCTGCGATGCGGAAAAACTCGATGATAACCACGGACAGATCTATCTCGGCGCTGTAAAAGCCGAGCAGCGCAGCTGCTGCGATGATGCTGAACAATGGGGCGCCCAGCAACGCCAGCAGCAACAACAGCAGCGCAGCGGCCAACGTCATCCAGGAGGTCCGCTGTCGGTGGGAAGTGGACTTAGTACCGAGAGGAGAAAACGCAGCGCCATGACCGCGAATCCGCAGGGCAGGATCAATGCGCAGGCCCAGGCAGGTACCGATGCGAAGAGCACGCCGCCGTCAAGGTATTCCAAGTGGACGAAACGCACCGCGTGCCACGCCAGCACAGCGCAGACTGCTGCGGCAAACAGGTCACCGGTCCGGGTACAGGCACTGCGCAACCGAGGGGGCAGGTAACGCGGCAGCAGGTCGATGCGGATATGGTTGCCGTTGCGGCTGGCGATCAATGCGCCCAGCAGCGCGATCCACAACACCAGCACCCTGAGCAGTGGATCGGCCCAGCTGATGCCGCTGTGCCAGATGTTACGCAGCAGGATCTGGCTGAGCGCCAGCAGCAGCGTGGCACTCAGTGCGATGGTCAGCAGCCCCTCCTCGATCCTCCGCAGCAGATGTAGCAGCCGTTCCAAGCCGGGGCTCACCGTTGCCCGTTGCGGAGATTGTTGAGGTGGTGTCTGAGCTTGCCGAGCAGATGGGAAGAGTAGCCTCCACCCTGCTGGCGCGCGCTTTCCATCGCATCACCGACAATACTTTGCCAGTGCACCAACTCCTCCCTGGACGGGGTGATCAACAGGATTCCGCGTTGCTGCAGCACCTGGCGTGCGCTCTCATTGTCACGCCGGTTGGCATCATTCAGCTGGCGGGATGCCTTCTCCAGCACTTGCGCCAGCACGGTCCGATCAGCGGGCGAGAGTCGCTCCAGGTCGCGCTCCCTGATCACCAGGGAGCCGTAGAGATAGAGTAGCGGTGTATCCGTCAGGTACTTGACCGCGGTATGCCACTGCAGCGCGATGGCGGCAACCGGAGAGGCGCTGATGGTTTCGATCAGTCCGGTCTGCAGCCCGGTCAGCACATCGCTCAATGGCAGTGAAATCGGCGAAATATTCAACGCCTCGAAAGCGGCCAGGGCTACCCTGTCTCCTTCGGGAGACCAGACCTTGGTCTGGCGTAGCTCCTCAACCCGGGAGATAGGCGTTTGGGTCATCAGGTAAGCAAACCCCCCCTCCATCAGCCCATAACTGACGAAACCCTCGCGCCTCAAGCCCTCGATCAACAGTGGATCCATTCGTTCGCGCACGTAGTCCACTTCCTCGAACGAGCGAAACAGAAACGGCAGACTGTACAACTGAATATCCGGATCCACCGCCACCAGTCCACCGGAAGTGAGTACGCCGCCGTGCAGTTGTCCGGCGCGGATTTTGCGCAGTACGCTCTTATCGTTTCCCATCACTCCTCCCGGGTAGAAGCGGAGGGTGACCCGGCCTTGGGTGCGTTCCGCTACTTCGGTGGCGGCATCGCGCATCGCTCTCATCCAGCCGGTGCCATCGGGCAGCAGTGTGGCGATCTTCAGCGTGGTGGCAGGGGTCGCGGCTGTGAACAGCAACAGCGTCAGGAGCAGGAGCCGTCTGAGCATTAAAAGTAGTCCTCCCGCTTCATCGACTTCGCCAACCGTTGAGCCAGCGTGTTGCTCAGCGTCAGGTCCGGTTCATGTGGATCGGCAGCCAGTACTTCGTCCAGCAGACGGTCATGCAATACCTGGTCGAACACCAGGCGTGCGTAGCTGCGGGCGAACTCCACCTTGGCCATTAGATCGCGGTTTTCCGAATAGTCGAGCGCGCGCTGAAAATGGTCACGACCGCGTTCGGGATCGCCTCCCATTGCGGCGGGAAGTTGGCTGCGAATTACTCCCAGATAGAGCTGCGCGCGCCCTCTTGCGTAAGTCGGCTCCCTATCGATGATGTACTGCAGCAGATTTTCCACCCGGCTCAGGTCGGCAAGTGCGTTCCAGTCGTCGCCGTGTGCCTGTATCCAGCCAGCCCAGCTGGCAGCCATCACAAAGAGCGGTTCCAACTCAGCAGAATTTCTGCCGTATAGTGAGACATTGAACTGTTCGAACGGCATCTGTTGCAGTTCACACAGTTCGGGTTCCAACCTGCATAGTGCGCGGTTTGCGAAATGCTTGGCCTTGGTGGTCATCTGCTGGCGCCGCTCACGCTCCTCGACGAGCCCTCCCGCGTAGGCGCTGTAGAGACGCGCGCCGGCCAGTAGCAGGGTGGCATCCTCCGGCGCGTCGGCAATCAACCCGTCGAGCAGCAGCAGATAGGCGGGCGCGCCGCTGCGCACGGTCTCCGGGTCCTCCTGATTCAGCAGCGCACCTCCCAGACTCTCAGCCAATCGGTGTGTTGCGATGGAAACGCAGCCGCTCAGCAGAGCGCAACAGGAGGCGGAGACCAACAAGATTCGGGCTGCTGATACCAGTGGATGCATGCTCACACACGGGCACCGGTGGTTCAGCGGTGCTTCTTGTTTACGTTTTCCATGTGGTGGAGCCAGCTGAAAAAGGCACTGCCCAACGAAGCGCCTCCGCGCCTGCGACCACGAAAGGTGCCGAAGCAGCTTGCACCGGGATCTTCGGAAAAACGGGATGATCCGATATTCAGAAAAAGAATGATCAGAAACACATCCAGCACGATCGCGGCAATGACTGAACCACCGTGCAGAATCACATTCTGGGACATCCAGCTCAATAATGGACGCTGGTATTCCACACCTGCCCAGATTGTCCCGAACAGCATCACCACAGCCATTAAGGAAAACAGGTTAGACACCCATTCGTGTTTTCTGGTAACACCTTTTATTTTGCTGCAAACCGCCATCTGCCCCTCCTTGGCGGCGCCTTAGAGTGTCGATAGGTTCTCTAAGAGCCGCATACAGTGTATTAAGCCCCGGCCAGTGCTTCTATCTTAACCGCGTTACTGTAATGACGGCAAAGGATTAAACGGCTTGAATCCGGGTCGGAACGGGCGCCTGCACACGCGTTGCGCGGGAACTCGGCAGCTTCGCTCTGGATGGTCGTGAGATGGCCGCAGCTCCTGCGTCAGACTTGTGTCAGCAGAAACTCCTCGCAAATTTCGTACTGCTGCTGCGCTTCGTTCTGGATCGTCGCTGATTGTTCCGTCATCATTAGGCAGTTGTTGGCCATACGGGATTGAATAGCGGCCTTCCAGGCTGGGTTGGCGCGTGGCGGGAGCAGGTTTCGTGGGGTGAGCGCAGCACTGCATGCAGCGGCGACAAAGTGTTCCGCCTGAGCCTCCCAGTCGGTGTCGTGCCCGCATGCGGTGTAGGTGCTGGTGGCGATGGACTTGGCCGTTCGATAGGCGATCGCGCATTGCGCCTCGTCATAGTCGGATTCGAGGGCCAGTTCCAGCACACCTGCCAACTCCGAACGCGCCTCCGGCAGATGGATATTGTTTGCGAAGAGCAGCCCAATAGCCCGCTGTGCCGTGTCAGGCAGTTTATCGAGTGCGCTCTTGAGTTCCTGGTCGTTGGTTATTTTCGGCATGTCGGCTCTCCTCTACTGCGTTCCCAACTCCTGAGGGAGGCTGCCGGGTCGAAGGCGGTGTTTCTGTTACGGACAGGTGCCGTTAACTGCTTCTCCGCCAGGTTGTGGGGCAGAACATGCTTTCTCCCCGGTGTGGCCCTATCGGCTGCTATCGGGAGAAAGGATGGTGCAAGCACAACATTCCCCTCTCCCGAGGCATCTCAAGATTATGATCACTCCGCTCTGATGGATGGGACAATGATTTATCGCAATCGGTCAGCCTGTCTGGCAACTTCTGGCGGTAGGCGTGACGGCTCAGTGGTCATGGCGCTCTGCGCAGCTGATGCAATACTCTGAGTTGGGCAGTACCTCCAGTCTCGCTTCAGCAATCGGCTCGCCACATTCGGCGCAAATTCCGTATTCGTCACTGTCGATACGCTCCAGGGTCCGGTTTATCTGGCTCAGTTCGAGTCTGCCCGCTTCTCCCAGTGCGTCGAGAACCTCTTCATGTTCGCGTTCGGTTGCCTGTTCTGCAAAATCCTGAGACAGCGGTCCTTCGGCACGCTGCTGCTGCTGGGCAATCTCCTGCATTCGTTTAACCAGCAGTTCCCTGCGCTGCAACAGTTTTTGCCGTATCGCTGCATATTTCTTCATCGGTTATCCATCTCAGTTATCGTTGTGCTTGCCTGGAGTATAGAGCGAGCTGGGAAACGGAGTGATGTTGTTCTCCTTACCGATCTCTATGATTTTACTCTTACCCCTTTTTTCGACTTCATCCACGCGAATCACAGCGTGCATGGGTACCAGCGTGCGGGTGACACCCGAAAACTCATTCTTGAGCTTCTCCTCGCTGGGATCGATCACTACCGAACTGTTCTCACCGAAAATGAGGCCTTCTATCTCGATGAAACCGTAGACCCCTGCTTGCCTCACCGCTTCCGCGTAGAGCAGATAGATATTACCCTGGTTGATGAATGTGATTCGGAAAATGCGCATTGGATCGTTCCCGTCTCCCACTTTTTCGCTATTCTGCTCCGCAAGCAGTCTCCTGTATCGAGTATACCACCAGCGATCCACCGGGAGTGTTATGATGCCGCTGAGTTATAGTGGGTAAAGAGAGTCATGAAACAGACAGAAAAATTTAAAATCGGTGAGGGACTGCCCCTTGCTCAGGTGCTGGATAGTCTGCCGTACAACAGTGATGGGCTGATCCCTGCGATATCGCAGCAGTACGATACCGGAGAGGTGTTGATGATGGCGTGGATGAACCGCGAGGCGTTGGAGGAGACACTGCAGCTGAAGCGTGTCTGCTACTGGTCGCGGTCGCGCCGGAAGCTGTGGCGAAAAGGCGAGTCATCGGGCCAGATCCAGATCCTGAAAGAGATGAGCTTCGACTGTGACGGCGATACCATTCTGGTCAAAGTGGACCAGACCGGACCCGCCTGCCACACCGGCCGCCGCAGCTGCTTCTACAACCGGGTGCGCGGAGACCGGGTGGAGGTTGCGACAGAGGCGCTGATCGATCCCGAACAGCTTTACGGGAAGTCGTGACAATGGTCGAGATAACCCCGATACCCGCTTTCAATGACAACTATATCTGGTTGCTGCGACATCCCGATCGGTTACATGCGGTTGTGGTCGATCCCGGGGATGCGGCACCGGTAGTCCAGCGTCTGCGCCAGGATGGGCTGGAGTTGGAGGCGATTTTGATCACCCATAAACACGGCGATCATGTCGGCGGGGTGAGAGAGTTGAAGCGCATCTGGCCGGAGGCGCTGGTTTATGGCCCTGCAAACGAACCGATTCCCGCGCTGGAAAAGGCGCTGGGCGAGGGTGATCGAGTCGACCTGGCTGGCGTTGGTGCCAGCTTTAGCGTGCTTGACGTGCCGGGGCACACCGAAGGACACATCGCCTATCTCGGTGAACAAGGCGTCTTTTGTGGCGACACCCTGTTCACTGCCGGATGCGGTCGGGTCTTCAGTGGCACCCATGCACAGCTGCACCAGTCGCTGCAGCGCCTCGCCGGGCTCCCCGCGGAGACCAGGGTCTACTGCGCCCATGAATACACGCTGGACAATCTTGGGTTTGCAGAGTGGGTGGAACCCGAGAACCAGGATCTGCTGCAACGCCGACGGGATGCCGAAGCACTGCGCGCAGATGCGCGTCCCACGGTTCCATCGACAGTGCAGCTGGAACTGTTGACCAATCCATTTCTGCGCAGCGGAGTGCCACAGGTGATTGCTGCCGCAGAGCATTATGCCGGCCGCCGTCTCACCTCGCCGACCGAGATTTTCACCGCAATCAGGAGCTGGAAAGACCGGGAGTACGACTGACAATGAACAAGCGCATTCTGGTAAAGAACGCTCGCATAGTGAATGAGGGAAGCATCATGCAGGGAGATCTGTTGATCAGCGACGGGCGTATCGAACGCATCGACAGCGAAATCCCCGCTAGCGCGGAGGTCAGGGTGTTGGAGGCGGATGGACACACGCTGCTGCCCGGCATGATCGATGACCAGGTCCACTTCCGCGAGCCGGGTGCACCGCACAAGGCGGATATGGTAACCGAGTCGGCAGCGGCACTGGCCGGCGGCATCACCAGTTTCATGGATATGCCCAACACCAACCCGCTGACGGTAACGCTGAAAGCGCTGGAGTCCAAACATCTGTTGGCCAGAAATCGCGCATTGGCCAACTACAGCTTCTATCTTGGTGCGACCAACGACAACCTTGCCGAAATTCGCGCGCTCAATCCGCAGCAGACCTGTGGTATCAAGGTATTCATGGGCGCCTCCACCGGCAATATGCTGGTGGATAACGAGCGGACGTTGGAGGAGATCTTCAGCGACGCACCGACGCTGGTGGCAACCCATTGCGAAGATACACCGACCATTCTGCGCAACGAGCAGCAATTTCGTGAGCAATACGGCGAAGCGGTGCCGATGGAGTGCCATCCGCAGATTCGCAGCGCCGAGGCTTGTTATCGCTCCTCCTCACTGGCGGTAGCGCTGGCCAGGCGTCACGACACCCGGCTCCACCTGCTGCACCTGACCACCGCGCGCGAACTCGAGCTGCTGCAGGCGGGGCCGCTGGATGGGAAGCGGATCACTGCTGAAGCTTGTGTACACCATCTCTTTTTCGACGACTCCGACTACGCGATGAAGGGGGGGTTCATCAAGTGCAATCCAGCGATCAAGAGCCGTGCCGATCGGGATGCGCTGCGTGCGGCGCTGGTGGACGACCGAATCGATGTGATCGGCACCGATCATGCCCCGCACACGCTCAAGGAGAAGCTTGGCGGCTATTTCGATGTCCCCTCAGGTCTGCCACTGGTGCAGTGGGCGCTGCCGATGGTGCTGGAACTCTATCATGAGCAGTTGATCTCACTCGAACAGCTGGTGGAGAAGTGCAGCCATGCACCGGCCCGGCTGTTCGACATTGCAGAGCGCGGTTATCTGCGCGAGGGCTATTGGGCCGACCTGGTACTGCTCGATCTGCACAGCCCCTATCGGGTGGAGCGTGAAGCGGTCCGTTACAAGTGCGGCTGGTCGCCGCTCGAAGGGTGCCGGTTGCGCTCGCGTGTGTTGACAACGGTCGTCAACGGTGTGGTGGCATACCACGAGGGCCGCATCAACCCGGCGGTACGCGGAATGCGGCTGGAGTTCACCCGCTGACGGGAGTGGTTACAGCGGGCGACTGTCACTTTCGCTGATGGCTCCTTTGGCAACCCCTTCGTACGCAACCACACGGTAATGGGACTGTGGATCTTTCCGCTGCAGCTCGCTGCAGAGATGTGCTGCCAGATTCTCGACGGTGGTGTCGCTGTCGATCAGGTAGCAGCGGGTCTGCGGAATGATCAGTGCGAAGCGGCCCTGACCGGCAGTGTAGCCGAAGCGAAAATAACGGATACCGTCGCGTGTGTATTCATCCTCCAGATCGCTGCGGGTGCCGAGGTAGATGTCACACCAGCGCTGCGCCCACTCAGCTTCGAGCTGCGGACTACGCTCGCCGTTCCGGTAGATCTCGATGCGCGAACGGTGGCCATGGGCAATACGCTGACAGTTACCATCGTGATGTTTGAGTCCGTGGCTGTACTGGTAACAGGCACCCTCGATCTGCTCCGTGCGCAACTGGAGTCGAATCCGCTGCACGTTTTCCGGGAGCATCGACTGCAGCCGCAACCGGATCGCGTCACCCAGGCTGACCGAATCCACAGTGCGCGCGTTGATCAGTGCACAGGCTGCGAGTGGTCCTGTCTGGATGATCTCTGTGCCCGATGTCAGCTGAAAGCGGACGCTGTTGCACTCGCCCAGTGCTTCGACACGGCATCCCGGATAAGCGGTCGGGACCAGCAGGCGATGGTCGAACTCCTGGTCGACGCAGTACTTGATGCGCCGCTTCACCTCGGCGAAATCGAGCAGCATTCCCTGTTGGTCGAGTGATCCTTCCAATTCGACGTCGAGCAGCCAGCTCTGGCCGAGCAGCCCGCGCTGCGGATCGAGCAGGGAGGCATCGATCACGGTGAGGTTGTTGACAAAAAGGGTGGTCATCGTGGTGGTGGGCTGTGTGGAGCCGATGCGCGGATTCGAACCGCGGACCCACGCATTACGAATGCGTTGCTCTACCGACTGAGCTACACCGGCCTGACTTGAGGCGTGGCGAAGTATAAAGAAAGCCTCTCAGGGCTACAACTTTTTACACCGATTCGTCACCAAACCTGACCCGGTCGAGGGTTGGTCCGGTAGATAGAAAGTGGTACTCAGCCGGCTGAAGCTTCAGCTGGGCAAACCCTGATTCGCCCAACTCGTGGTAACTGGCAAGTTGCAGGCGGTGGAGGCCGGTGACCGTCTGTCGGTCATCTGACGCCGGGTGTCCCGGCGGAGGTGCAAAGTTCCGGCGAGTGGCCTATACAGAGAGTATGGAGAGCAATTTGCGCAAAATGATCGGTTTTACGTTGGTGGAGCTGATGGCGACCGTGGCGGTGATTGCGGTCATTCTGGTCATCGGTGTCCCCAGCATCGCCAATCTGAAACGTAGTGGTGATCTCACCACCACCTCCCAGGATCTCTTCTCCGCACTCAGCTTCGCCCGTGCCGAGGCGATCCGGCGGGGTGAGAATGTCGAAGTGGGGCCCAATGACACGGGCGGCTCCTGGGCCAGTGGGTGGAATGTGGGTACCAATCTGGGGGATGCCGATCCGACCAACTGGGTAATCTACCGCTCGTTTCCGGCGCCATCGACCGGCAGCAGCGTGGCATTGACCACGGGTACATCACCAGTCACCTTCGCCGGTCTGGGCAACGTGTCGACCGCAAGTTGTTTCGATCTCTCCGTGAGCGGCAGCAGCGCGGTACGCAGCCTGCCGATTGCGTTGACCGGCCGGGTGACCACCTGTCGGGCGACCTGCGCCGTGGTCAACGATCCAACCGATTCAGACTATGATCCAAGCAAATGCGATTAACGACATTGGAGCAGAGTTAAAGCAATGATCAGAGCCCTGCGACAACCATTCGCTGAGAGCGGTTTCACCTTGGTCGAAGTGCTGGTCACCGTGGTGATCTTCTCGGTGGGACTGCTCGGTCTGGCCGGACTGCAGGCCACCGGCATCAAGATGAACCACAGTTCGCTGCTCCGTTCTCAGGCGACGCTGCTGGCCTACGACATCGTTGACAGCATGCGCGCCAACCGTACCAATTTTGCGGCGTATGCCATAACCAAGGCGGCCAATCCCTATGAATCTCCGGCGGATCTGGCGCAGAGCGACATCAATCTGTGGCTCGGCAATCTGGCACTGGCGCTGCCGGGCGGTGATGGCGCGGTCACGCTGAACGGCAACCGGGCCACGGTACAGCTGTGGTGGGATGAGTCACGTAGCGGCACTGTGGCAACCGCACCCCGTTTGACTCTGATTGCGGAAATATGAGTATGCACCGGATCTCCCGCAGTCAGCGATATGCCCACGGATTCGGTCTGGTCGAGATTCTGATCGCCATGTTGCTGGGGCTGATGCTGACGATCGGCATGACCAATGTTTTTCTCTCCAGCAAGCAGGCTTACCGCACTCAGGGCGCGCTTTCGGTCGTTCAGGAGAATGGCCGCTACGCGATGGAGGTGCTTTCCCGCAACATCCGTATGGCGGGCTATCAGGGGTGCAGCAGCCTGGATATCATCGTGCCCAATGTGATCGCCCAGAACGTACCCGGGACCGGCAGCTTCACCTCCGCCGATGCGGTACGCGGTTATGCGGTCAGCGGCGGCAGTTTCATCTCCACCAGCGGCGGCAGCGCCTCGACCGCGTACGGGAATCCGGGCGCCACCAGCGACGATCCGGTGGGCGTGATCGACGGCACGGATCTGATCACCGTGATGCGCGCGGATGATTGCGGTGCTTATCTGGTCGGCAATATGGATACCGACAACGCCAATGTCCAGGTCAGTGCCGACAATACCTGCGCGTTCGAGCAGAATGACCTGGTGCTGATCAGCGACTGCGGCACCTCGGATCTGTTCCAGATCACCAACAATCCAGGCGGTACCGGCATCATGACCCTGGCGCATGCAAACGGCAGCAACACCACCAATCGGTTGAGCAAGGCGTATGGTGTGGATGCGCAGATATTCAAATTTGTCCACTCCGACTTCTATCTCAAGCAGAACGCATTCGGCGAGCGTGCACTCTACCGGCGTGACTGGGTCAAGGGCGCCTATGTGGAGAGTGAACTGGTCGAGGGGGTGTTCAACCTGCAGGCGCTCTATGGCGAGGATACCACCGCTGATTTCTCCACCGACCAGTATGTGCAGGAGAGCGCCGCGGCCAACTGGGCCAATGTCAACAGCGTGCGGTTGACGCTCACCCTGGAGTCGAAATCGGCCAATATCACGCTCACCGGTGGCCGCCTGCAGCAGAATATGGCGGCAACCATCGGGTTGAGGAACAAGTTGCAATGAGGCGATCGACAACAGCGGCGCGGCAGCGCGGCGCGGTGATGATCACCGCGCTGATGATTCTGCTGCTGATGACGATATTCGGCATCTCCACCATGGATACCAATATCCTGGAAGAGAAGATGGCGGGCAATCTGCGCGACCGCAACACCGCTTTTCAGGCGGCGGAATCGGCGCTGCGCGCGGCAGAGAGCTGGATCGCGGCGCAGTCGGTGCTGCCGGATGTGCGGGACGTCAGCGACGAGAGTGATACCAGTCCGTTGTGGGATCTGAATTCAGCCGATCCGGATAAACAAACGGAAGATGAAGATGATGATGACAATGTACCCTGGTGGGAAGAGCCCGAGCGATCTACGCAGTCGTGGTGGACAACCAACGCCGTGGTGTTGAGCGGCAGCGCCAAGGTCGCCGGTTTGAGTGATGCGCATCAGCCTGCTTATCTGATCGAGAAGCTGCCGCCCCGGCCCGGCTCGCTCGAGGCTGCGCAGTCATTGGAGGGGGCGGACACCTTTCTTATGGTGACTGCGCGCGGAATCGGTCAATCGGACACGACCGTGGTGATTCTGCAGAGTGTCTACAAGTGGTAAATTTTTCGGAGGCCCGGCCATGTTCAGTAGAAAATCGCTTGCGCTGTTTCTGACCTGCGCTTTGACGACCTGGCTGCCAGCATCATCGTTGCATGCGGCCCCGGCGCAGGTGCCGATGTTCCTGGGTGGCGCGGTCGAGCCCAACATCATGTTCACGTTGGACGACTCCACCTCGATGGTCTTGGAGATGATGCCGGACAGTCTGAACTCTGCTTCCACTGTCTTTCCCCCGGCATCGCCGCTCTATGGCACTACGTTGATCTTTGGTTCTCTCTTTTACCCCGCGGTCTCCTTCGGTCAAACCAACAATATTTATGACAAATGGGTGCGCAGCAGCGCCTTTAACCGAATCTATTACGACCCCAGGATCCGCTACCGCCCCTGGGCCAACGCTGACGGCACCCTGATGGCCAACGCCACTCCCAGCTGTGCGCCGAACAATCCGGTTCAGACCACCTCTCCGGCGTGCCGTGACCTGACGGCGAACAATTCACAGACCTGGAAGTGGCTGGTCTACAATGGATCCTACACCACCTCGTTCACCGCTACAGCGACTTGTGGAACGAATTTTTTTTGCACCAGTTCGGAAACCTTCTGGCCAGCGTTCTATTACAACTACACTGGTGGCAGTTCGGATGCGGACAAGGGTGATGCCGCCAACTTCACCCGGGTCGAGATCAGATCCACCACCCCCAGCTACACCGGTGGCCCCAACCGCAGCGACTGCAGCGCGAAGCCCACCTGCAGCTACACCGAAGAGATACAGAACTTCGCCAACTGGTACACCTACTACCGTTCGCGCATCCTGCTGGCCCGGGCCGGTGTCGGGCGGGCGTTCTCCGAACAGGGCACTGACCTGCGGGTCGGGTTCGCAGCGATCAACCAGGGGGCAGCGACCGTAGACGGCGTCAGCAGCCCGGGTGCGGTGATCCGGGGTGTGCGTGATTTCGCGGGAAGTGACAGAACCGCCTTTTTCAACTCGCTCTACACACACACGATACAGAGCGGCGCCTTCACCCCGCTGCGGCGCGCACTGGACGACGTCGGTCAGTACTTCACGCGCAGCGACAGCGACGGGCCCTGGAGTGAGTCGCCCGGCAGCGGCAGCACCACCGCGCAACTCACCTGCCGCCAGAGCTACAATATCCTGATGACGGATGGTTACTGGAACAACGCGGCGGCACCGACCAATACCGGTACGGTCAACGCCACCAATGCCGACAACAACGACGGACCCACTATCACCGGTCCCGACGGTCAGTCCTTTCAATATACACCGGCGAATCCTTATCAGGGGCTCAGCGACGCAACCGACGATGATGACAACAGTATCCTGATTCAGCAGAATGATACGCTGGCTGACGTGGCCATGTACTACTGGAACCGCGATCTGCGCACGGATCTCGAGAACCGGGTGCCCACCAGTCCTGAGGACCCGGCCTTCTGGCAGCACCTGGTCAACTTCACCGTAGGTCTGGGTGTCACCGGTACACTTAACCCGGATCCGGTCAGCGGGGATCTGCCCGCCCTGAAAGCCGGCACCAAGCGCTGGCCGATGCCTTCGGTGAGCGGTGCAGAGGAGAATATCGATGATCTCTGGCATGCGGCGGTCAACAGCCGCGGTGGTTTCTTCTCCGCAGCCAATCCGGATGAGTTTGCCGAACGGCTCTCCGATACACTTTCACAGATTACCGGCAGAATCGGCTCTTCCGCGTCGATTGCGACCAACTCGACCCGGCTCGATGCGGATACCTTCATCTATCAGGCCAGATTCGACAGCAATGGCTGGGTGGGTAATCTACTGGGATACAAAATCGATCAGACCACGGGTGACGTAATCGACGCCAATACCGGCACGCCGGATGTGGTCGACCCATTCTGGGAGGCAGGTAGCCTGCTCGACAGCCGCAGTAGTGCCAGAGATATTTTCACACATGAGGCGGCGGACAGCGATGGCGACGGCTCACCGGGTGTCGACTTTCTGTGGAACGACGACTTTCCTACTGCGTTCAAGGCACTGCTCAACACCGGTCCCTCCGGTGCTGACTCACTGGGTGAGTTGCGGCTGCAGTTCCTCCACGGAGACCGCACTCAGGAGCTTCCTTCAGGACCTTTCCGCCAACGTGATTCCAGATTGAGCGATATTGTCAATTCCGACCCGGCATTCGTCGGGCAGCAGGATTATGGCTACAATCTGCTGCCTGGCAGCGAGGGAAGTTCATACGTCAGCTACCGCGCCTCTTCCGCCTACAAAAACCGGCCGGGAGTGGTCTATGTGGGTGCCAATGACGGCATGCTCCATGCGTTCCATGGCGAAACCGGTAATGAGTTGTTTGCCTATATTCCTGAGAATTTGCTGCCAAATCTCTGGCAGCTTACCGATCCCAACTATAGTCATCGATTTTTTG
Organism: Chromatiaceae bacterium; assembly: GCA_024235215.1. Classification (GTDB taxonomy): domain Bacteria; phylum Pseudomonadota; class Gammaproteobacteria; order Chromatiales; family Chromatiaceae; genus HKST-UBA178. Next base: position 138,010 of record JACKMU010000006.1, read on the forward strand.
TCGACGCTGCGCCCAACGGAAGGGATGCCTATTTGGACAGCAGTTGGCGATCGGTGCTGGTCGGAGCCACGGGCGCGGGGGGGATGTCGGTCTTTGCACTGGATGTCACCGATCCGTTGAATTTCGATAAAACCGACGTACTGTGGGAGTTCTCCTCCAGCAACGACGCCGACCTGGGATATACCATCGGCCAGCCCTCTGTGGTGCGTCTGCCCAACGGTGCATGGGCGGCGGTTTTCGGCAATGGCTATGATTCAACAAACCGTCACGCGGTGCTCTTCATCGTCAATCTGGAGACCGGCGCGCTGATCAAGAAGATCGATACCGGTGTCGGTGATGCCAGTACCCCAAATGGGCTAGCCACGCCAGTCGTGGTGGATACCAACGAAGACCGGATCGGCGACCGGGTCTACGCCGGGGATCTGCTCGGCAATCTATGGGCGTTCGATATCTCGGATAACTCGAACCTCACCAAATGGGAGGTGGATTACAAGTCGGGAAGTACCTTGCTGCCGCTCTTCACCGCACTGGATGAGGATGGTAATTCACAACCGATCACAGCCAAGCCGCAGACCGGGAAGCACCCGAAAGGGGGGGTGATGGTCTATTTCGGGACTGGTAAATATTTCGAACCGGGGGACGGCACCAACAACGGAAAAAACAGTTTCTACGGCCTTTGGGATGATTTCAGTGCCAACAGTCCGGCACCGATTCCCAGCGGTTTCCGTACCAGCGGCAGTACCACGTTGCTGCAGCAGGTGATTACTCATGAGACCTATGATGACGCATCGGATAACTCCTGGCTCGGTAACAGTGATGGCGATCTCACCAACGATACCGAGAATCCCTTCAATGACGATCTGCGGGTGACGACCGATACGGCAATCGATTGGAGTACCAACTATGGTTGGTTTATCGATCTCAAGTCGCCGTTGCCGAGCAGAGGATGGGAGGGCGAACGTTCGGTCAGCGCACCGCTGCTGCTGGAGGGGCGCGTCGTCTTCACGACATTGATCCCTACCGGAGATCCCTGCAAAACAGGTGGTGAGAGCTGGTTGATGGAACTCTCTGCGCTGGACGGGGCACGGTTGGTAGTCACTCCATTCGATTTGAATGCCGACACGCTGTTCAACGAGAGTGACTATGTTGAGATCTGGCTCACCGATGAGTATGGTGTGCAAACCGAAAAGATCAAGATTCCGGTCTCAGGCAAACGCTCGAAAGTCGGCATCATCAAGACACCGGCGGTGATCAAAACCAAGGAGAAGGAGTTCAAGTTCACCAGCGGATCCTCCGGTGAAATAGAGCGGACGCTGGAATCACGCAGCTATCGTGAGGGGCGGCAGTCATGGCGCCAACTGCGCTGAGCATGAGCATTTGGAGTTAACGATGACAACATTCTGCGGAAAGATCGGGTTGGCGTTGGTACTGCAGCTGGGGGTGTTGGCCGGCAGCACTTCTTTCGCCGCACAGTCGCTGGAAAACGTACCGGTGAGGCTGTTCGAGGGCAGGGGCATCATGAACTACATCGACCTGCCGGGTGCTACCGTATCGATTGACGGAAAACGTTATCGACTGGCTTCCGCGATCAAGTGGTATGGCCTCCCGGAAGGGGACAAGAGCCTGGCGCGCAAGCTTTATGGCATGGTCGATGTGCCCGTTGGCTATATTCCCGATGCTGACAAGAAAGTACCTACGATAAAGGCACTCTGGCTAATGTACACAGGGGAGCGTAACTGATTATGCGGAGAGAGATTTCCAGCGGAAAGAAAAGCCTGGGGTTCACACTGGTGGAGCTGATGATTGCGGTTGCGGTGATGGCGATTCTGACCGCGATCGCCTACCCGATGTATCAGGAGCAGGTACAGAAGAGTAGGCGTAACGCGGTCAAGGGATCGATGCTGCAACTCTCCCAGTTTTTGGAGCGCAACTACACGGAGACAATGAGGTACAATACCGATGCCGACGGTAATACGATCAGCAGCATCGGTGATGTGTACAATCTGAGTGTAAGCTCGAATACCTCATTTCTGGACGACTGGGACAAGGTAAATCAACACTACACCGTGAGCATCACCACGACGATCTCCGGTTATACCATCTCCGCAGTTCCCAAAGGCGGTCAACTTGACGACATGTGCGAGAATCTCACGATTACCAGCACCGGGAGCAAGACCACCTCATCCAACTATACCTGCTGGTAACGAAGCGGCCAGATCAGACGCAGGAAGCGCCGATAACAGCAGAATTTCCGTTATTTTTCCTGGCGTAATTCGCTGGGCAGCGAGAAGATGACATTCTCCTCCCGTCCCGGCAGTGCAGTGACGTTGGCGACACCCCAGCTCTGCAACGTTGCCACCACCTCTTCAACCAGCACTTCGGGAGCGGAGGCACCGGCAGTGACGCCTATCCGACTCTCATTCTCCACCCAATCCCGGTGGATATCGGCAGCGCCATCGATCAGGTAGGCAGGTCTGCCCAATTTAGTCGCAATCTCTTTCAACCGATTCGAGTTGGAACTGTTGGGTGAGCCGACCACCAGCACCAGATCGCAGCTCGATGCCAACTCTTTTACTGCATCCTGGCGGTTCTGAGTGGCGTAGCAGATGTCGTTCCTCTTCGGTCCGCGGATATGGGGGAAGCGGCGCTTTAACGCCTCCACTATCTCCTTGGTATCGTCAACCGAGAGTGTGGTCTGGGAGACGTAGGCAATCTCTGTCTTATTGCCGATCTGAAGTTCGTTCACGCTATTGATATCGGCCACCAAGTGAATCCGGCCCCCTTTGTCTCCGGGTTGATACTGACCCATGGTCCCCTCCACTTCGGGGTGACCTGGGTGGCCGATCAGAACGACGTCGTGTCCGTTGCGGCAGTGGCGTGCCACCTCGAGATGAACCTTGGTGACCAACGGGCAGGTGGCGTCAAAGATGCGTAAGTCGCGTGACTCCGCCTCTGCTCTGACCGCTTTGGAGACGCCGTGGGCGCTGAATATCACCGTGCTGCCATCCGGAACCTGGTCAAGCTCATCGACAAAGATTGCACCACGCTGGCGCAGGCTTTCCACCACGAAGCGGTTGTGAACCACTTCGTGGCGCACATAAATGGGTGCACCGAATATCTCCAGTGCCCGTTCGACGATCTCGATGGCACGGTCGACGCCGGCGCAGAAACCGCGTGGGTTGGCGAGTTGAATTTCCATGCTCGAGTTCGTGCGTAGTAGGTGATTTAAAAAAGAGGCCGGGAATCAAAGGCTATCATCTGTCGGCTCTCCAGAAACGTGTTTTTTGCTGCAGCAGGTCACTTTGACGAGTGCCTTGATCCGGAAAAGAACCGAATCTTTGCAGGATTCCTGCACGGGTCGTGATGACAGCAATGTATTCCCCGATTCAACGTCATTGGGGTCAGGAGCGGAACAGGTCATTGGCCGACCAGACCCTGGAAACCATGCCAAACGGCATTCCAAGCGCAGAGAGAGGGCCTAAGTGCAAAGGAGTTACAGTATAATCGATGCTGGGTCATCATGGGGGTTATCGTTTTGGATTCTGAATGTCGAGTATCTCCACCGCAAAGAGAATATCCGCACCTGCCAGCGGGTGGTTGAAGTCAACATTGACCCAGTCATCACCGACTTCGGCAATGGTGCCTGGCACCTCCTCTCCGGATGGGGTGGTGAATGCGATCGCGATACCCGGTTCCAACACCAGGTCGGGCGCAAAATCGGCGCGGGACATGGATTGAAGCTTATCCTCATTCCACAGCCCAAACGCCTGTTCTGCAGGCAGTTCCAGCGTTTTGCGCTCGCCCTGCTTGAGCCCGATGATAGCTGCCTCCAACCCTTCACTCAGACTGCCTTCTCCAAGCGTCACCTGTTCGGGTTCGCCACCGAAGGTGGAGACTGCCTCCGTGCCATCAGGTAGGGAGAGTGAAAAGTGCAGCAGCACCCGGCTGCCGCGGCGAACTGTCTGGCGCACATCGGTGTTCGTCATGGATCAACCTCCTTTACACCAGAAAATCTCGTTGCCACCATGCTGTCTGGCGAGCACACGGCCCATCACAAAGAGCAGATCGGAGAGCCGATTGAGATATTTCAGTGCATTGGCGCCCACCTCCTCGTTCTCCTGTCGCGATAGCGAGGTGAGCCGGCGTTCGGCGCGGCGGCATACGGCACGGGCGTGGTGACAGTGTGCTGCAGCCAGATTCCCTCCAGGAAGAATGAACTCCTTCAGCGGGGGCAGCTTGTTGTTGAACTGGTCCAGGACCTGTTCAAGTTGGTCAATGTATTCGGACCGCATCAGCTGCATCGTGGGTATCGACAGTTCACCACCCAGATCGAACAATCTGTGTTGGATGCCGGTCAGTATGGCGCTGATCTGTTCGGGAACCTGCTGCGCAATCAATACCCCGATCAGGCTGTTGAGTTCATCCACGCTGCCGATTGCCTCGATCCTTGCGCTGTCTTTGTCCACCCGGCGACCGTCGGCGAGACCGGTCGTGCCGTTGTCTCCGGTACGGGTGTAAATTTTTGAAAGACGGTAACCCATGAGTCTCCTGAAACCCAAAAATAGGAAAAACCCGCGCATCCGCCTCCGATTCGAAGTGGCACAGCGACTTTTCCAACTGGTTGAACACGTATCCCACAGTGCTTCAGCAGAGATCGCACTGTAGTGACAGTCCGTTTCCTCAGGCTGCGAGTATAGCAGTTTGACCCAATCGACGGATGCACGGAAAAGTGTGGTTTTCGGCGCTGTGAGCGGGGATCACAACTCCTGGGTGATGAACAGATAGGCCAGAACCACTATCAGCAGTACCACCGCGGCATATTGCAGCAGTATGCAGATTCCTGGAAGTGAGTTGCACAATTCACTGTAGTGACAAAGCTTACAGTTTTTCATCTCTGCACCTCCTCGCTCATTCTATTCGATTATTAGTATAAAGTAATAATATTAGCAAAAACTAAAAATAAGGTCATAGTTATCTTATCCTGGAATCAGACGGTAAACAGAGATAACGGACGAGTTCTCACTAACAGGGTGTTTCCGATCACCTGCTATTTCGGTACCCTGATTTATTATTTCTTGACCAAAGTGCGTGAGGATTCTGCATGCTGATAGAAGGACCAATGAAAATCACTATCGCTGAGCCGGAAGACGGGGAGGGTAAGATCCTGGTCATCGGCTTTCAACCGGAGTTTCAGCGGCTTGATCAAAGCGCGCAAACGCAAAAGTTCCAGATCTATCTGGAGGAACTCGACCGGAATATTGCAGCGCTTGCAGGCCGCGATGAGCGCAACCGCGCCGGAATGTTGATCGTGCAGCAGATCGCTGAGCAGTTGATGCCCCATATCACCTCTGGCGAGTTGGCGCTTGAGGAGACGATGACGGTGCAGATCCGCAAGAGCGAGCAAGCCGTGGCGGTAACCGATCTACTGGCACGCGAAAAGCGTTGAATCGGGCATCTGGTTCATCTGGGGCGAGGGTTGGCTTCGTCAGTCTCGGTTGCCCGAAAAACCTGGTCGATTCCGAGCGCATCCTGACGCAACTGCGCGCCGAGGGGTACGAAATATCTCCAACTTACGCCGGGGCGGATCTGGTGGTGGTGAACACCTGCGGGTTTATCGACTCAGCGGTCGAGGAGTCACTGCAGGCGATCGGCGAGGCCCTGGAAGAGAATGGCAGGGTGATAGTCACCGGCTGTCTCGGTGTACGTGAAGATGAGATTCGCGCGCTCCATCCCACAGTGTTGGCGGTGACCGGCCCGCATGAGTATGCAAATGTGATGTCGGCGGTGCACCGTTATCTGCCGCCGCTGCACGATGCCTTTACCCATCTGCTACCCGTCCAGGGGATCAAATTGACGCCGCGGCACTACGCCTATCTGAAGATATCCGAGGGGTGCAATCACCGCTGCCGCTTCTGCATCATCCCTGCGTTGCGCGGTGAACTGGTGAGCCGGCCTGCCGGTGAGGTGATGCGGGAAGCGGAGACGCTGGTTGCCGCCGGCGTCAGGGAGCTTTTGGTGGTATCGCAGGATACTTCGGCGTACGGTGTGGATCTCAAGCATCGCAGCGACCTCTGGGGCGGTGGGCTGCTGAAATGCCGCCTGCCTGAGCTGGCAGCGGCGCTCGGCTCGCTGGGCGTGTGGGTCAGGCTGCATTATGTCTACCCCTACCCGAGCGTCGATGAACTGATTCCGCTGATGGCCGAAGGTCGGATACTCCCCTACCTAGACATTCCGTTGCAGCATGGCAGCGAGCGGATTCTGCGCAGCATGCGCCGGCCAGCGGCCACTGAGCGGGTGTTGGAACGGATCTCCCGCTGGCGCAGTATCTGCCCGGAGCTGACGCTGCGCAGTACCTTCATCGTCGGTTTCCCCGGGGAGAGCGAAGCCGATTTCGAGAAGCTGCTCGAATTTCTTCGCGCAGCCAATCTCGACCGAGTGGGCTGTTTCTGCTACTCCCCGGTGGATGGGGCCGAAGCAAATCGGTTACCCGATCCGGTTCCCGAGCCGTTGAAGCAGGAGCGTCTACAGCGATTCATGGCCGTGCAGGCAGAGATCAGCCAGCGTCGTCTCGTCACCAAAGTCGGTTCGGAGATGGTGGTTCTGGTGGATGAAGTCGGTGAGGATCAGGTGGTAGCGCGTAGCGCCGCCGATGCGCCGGAGATCGATGGTAACGTGATCATCGATGGTGCCTGGGATCTGAATCCTGGAGATTTTATCCAGGTGCGGATCACAGCTGCCGGAGAGCACGACCTGTTCGCTGAACCGTCGGATTACGAGGAATAACAAAAGGGCGCCAGATGGCGCCCTTTTTCATCTTGCGATCAGGTGAAATCAGAAAGCTTGGCCGGGCTTGCTGCCGAGTTTCTTCAGAATGATAGCCAATGGGCAGAAACCGGTAAAAGCCGACTGCAGCAGGTTAAAGCCGACAAATGCGGTGAACCAGAGCCAGTTGCCGTGGTGGAAGATAGGGCTACCGGTAACGCCCAGACCCAAGCTTAACAGGACCATCAATCCAGCAAAGGCTAATACGATACGCTCGACAGACATGGAGTAACCTCGTAAAAAAATTTTAGGGAGATACGACACGCGTTCTGTGTCGAAGCCAGAATGGTCGTATATTAGCATATTCTTATTTCTATTCAACCCTCGTCACGCTACGGTTTAGCTTGTCTGACTTTGCTGTTTTGGGTTGGGAGTATGCCCGGTCGCAATCTGTTTGGCAGGGTGAACCAGAAATTACCTATACAAACGACTTTTGTATCGTTAGGGTAGAATCAACTGACCGCGGTAGTGGTTGAAGTTGTCGATTATACTCGGGGAGCGACCGGAACAGGCTCACTCTCCCGTAGATCTGGATCGGATGGATTCGTTCTCAAAACCCCAATACCGCTTTCAATGTGGGTAGCGCGCCAGCGGCGACAATACCGACCAGCATGCCTACCAGCAGCCGTATCGATATTCTGCCCAGCCAGGGGGCGGCCAACCCGAGAAGCCCGCATACGACTGCATAAAATGCCAGATTGAACAGGTCCATGGCGCAAGGCTAGCACAAACTGAGGATGAGCGGGTGTTGGTAGCGGTGCGGTCTAGCGCTTGTGTCAACACAGCAGTTGCCGCCTGATCACTTCCGCATTATGCACATGGGCGTCCGATCTCCCTGGTTTTCTTTCGACCGATGCAGGCAAGAAAAAAGAATGGGGGCTGCCCTCAGTCAATTGCACATTGCTACTGCTCCGGTAATCTTTCCATTACCGGGTGGAAAGAGTGAGGATCGATGTCAGCGATACAGGTGCATCGGCGGTTGGTGGCTGGTCTCGCGCGCTGGTTCGCATGGCAGCAGCCGGAGTCGGGGGGAGTCGAAGTGATAGAGACTCATATCTCGACTGTTCTGCTGGCGGGGTGCTATGCGTACAAGATCAAAAAGCCGGTCGATCTGGGTTTTCTCGATTTCTCCACGCTTGATCGGCGCCGTTTCTGCTGTCTCGAGGAGTTGCGCCTGAACAGCCGGTTGGCGGCGGATCTTTATTTGGATGTGGTCGCCATCACCGGAAACCCGGACCAGCCGGAGATCGGCGGAATAGGGACAGTGATAGAGTATGCCCTGAAAATGCGCCGCTTCCCGGACGGATCACTGTTGTCGCAGCAGCCGGAACGGCTGGACGAGGCGTTGGCCGATCGACTGGCGCGCGAAATTGCCGATTTCCATGCCGCCATCGCCACGCCCGGAATTGTTCCGTTTTACGGCGCACCGGAGCAGGTGCTGCAGCCTATGCTGCAGAATTTCACCCAGATCCGCTCACTTTCCGGAACAGCTTATGACGCTGTACTGGCGCCACTGCAGCAGTGGACACTGGCAACCTATCGCCAGCTTGAACCAAGGATCAGCGAGCGTAGAAGAGAGGGGTATGTACGCGAGTGCCATGGCGATTTGCATTTGGGAAACATTGCGCTGGATGGTGATCGCCCGATTTTGTTCGATGGTATCGAGTTCAATCCCGAACTGCGGTGGATAGATACCATCAGCGAATTGGCGTTTCTGTTGATGGATATCGAAGAGAAGCGGCGCTCTCCTCTGGGCTGGCGTCTGCTGAACAGCTATCTGGAGATCAGCGGTGACTACCGCGGGTTGGAGTTGCTCCGCTTCTATCAACTCTATCGGGCGATGGTGCGAGCCAAGGTCGAGGCGATCCGGTTGCACCAGACGGGCGTCACTGCCGCAGAGCGGGAACAGTTGCAGGCGGAGTTTTTCACCTACCTGGAAAATGCCCGTAGCTATACTGGCGAAGGAAGGGCTGCGCTGCTGATTACCCACGGCTTCTCAGGATCCGGAAAGAGCACGCTGAGCGAGCGACTATCAATGGAGTTGCCAGCGGTGCGTATCCGCTCGGATGTGGAGCGCAAGCGTCTCGCCGGACTGGCTGCGGATGCAGACAGTTTCTCAGCACCTGCTGCCGGAATCTATACGCCCGAGTTCAGTGCCAGAACTTACCAACAACTGCTTATGTTGGCACAGGTAGTGCTGAAGGCCGGTTACGGGGTTATCGTGGATGCCGCGTTTCTCAAATGTCGCGAACGGGATCCGTTCACCATGCTCGCCTTGGAACTCGGCCTCCCGTTTCTAATTCTCGATTTTCAGGTCAGCGATGAGGTGTTGAGGAACCGGGTGCGTGCCAGGAGGTTACATGGTTCAGATCCGTCGGAAGCCGATGAGAAGGTGCTAGCACACCAGTTCAGGAGTGCAGAGAGATTGACCGCAAGTGAGCGGAAGCGCTCGGTCGCAGTAAATGGGCAGGAGTTGCAACTGTCTGCATTGGCCAAACAGATACAAGCGTACTGTGGCGGTTAGTCAGTTGCATCAATCGCTTCACGAGGGAGTTGGTACGGGTACAAATTACGAGGGGAAAAACGGTGAGAGGGTCAGGTAGGCAGCATTGGCAGCAAAAATTCCCACAATGATAAGTGCTTGGGTTACTCTTTTTTTGACTTGCGTGGACATGCTGCTTGCCTCGTTAGTTTATTTTTGGGTGACGCTGCCGTGCCTGTGAAGGGTCAACAATAATGCACCAATGCGGTGGACTACAAAATCAGAAAAACGCTCCGTCCAGTGTAGGAAAAATCTCTTAATTGCCTGATTCGGGCAAATGCATGCTGAAATCAAGTCGGAAACAGTGGTGAAAAAGCGATATAAGCGATGGTAACCAAAAATATCACTACTACAATCAGATATTCCGTCAGCTTTTTTCTTGAATCTGTCGACACCTGCGCGGCTCCTCCGGCAACAATAGTTCAGTTCCTAAAAATGTGAACGCAATCACAGAAATATTATGATCCATCTCAAGAAAAATTCCTATAGAAATACAAAAATTAACAATTCGACTACGTTGCTCTCTCCCAGAGTTTCGGCGTTGCTATTGCACCATGGCAATGGTCAGTAGAAGCGATGGATTCATGGAAGATATTGGAGAAAATGCCACGGGCACGGGTCTCTGCGCGGTGTTGTGGCAGGGGCACGAGCTGTCAGATGTTGCGACAGCGGCAGTGCTCTCATTTAATCAACTGTTCCGCAGCTGCCAGCAGCAATTCGGCTGTGGCGCCATTCTTACCGCTGTGCTCACTCAGATAGCGGCGCCATAAGCGGGCACCAGGTTGTCCGTGATAGAGGCCAAGAATGTGCCGGGTGATACGGTTCAGTGGAACCCCACGGGCCAGTTCCCGTCGCACGAATGGCACTAAACGTTGGATTACCTGCTCCCTGTTTGATGTCAGTTGGGCCCCTCCGTAGAGTCGTGCTTCGGTCTCTACCAACATCCATGGGTTGTGGTAAGCCTCCCGGCCGATCATTACCCCATCCACCTGAGTGAGGTGCTTGGCACACGCGGTTGGCGTGGTGATACCACCGTTGATGATGATTTCCAGGTGCGCAAACTCCCGTTTCAGGCGGTAGACAGTGGCGTAGTCGAGCGGCGGGATCTCCCGGTTTTCCTTGGGACTAAGGCCACTGAGCCAGGCTTTTCTGGCATGAATGATAAAGGTTGCGCAACCGGCGGAGGAGAGTATACCGATGAAATCACACAGTTGTTGGTAGCTGTCAAGGTGGTCTATGCCGATGCGCTGTTTTACCGTGACCGGCACTTCCACGCTATCGATCATTGCTTGGATGCATTCCGCTACCAATTTTGGTTCCGCCATCAGGCAGGCGCCGAAACGTCCCGACTGTACCCGATCGGAGGGACAGCCCAGGTTCAAATTGATCTCATCGTAGCCCCATTGCTCTCCAAATCGGGCTGACTGTGCCAACTCTCCGGGGTCGCTACCACCCAACTGCAGCGCCACCGGGTGTTCGAGCGGGTCGAATCTGAGCAGATATTCCCGATCGCCATGCAGCAGCGCACTGGTGGTGACCATTTCCGTATAGAGTACCGCCCGCCCCGATATCAGCCGCAGAAAGTAACGGCAGAAGCGGTCGGTCCAATCGAGCATCGGGGCGACACAGAGACGTCGGTCTATGATTTCTTTTCGCTCTTTGGGCACGCTGACAACTGCTCTGTCGAGTTGGATCGATCAGAATCCGCTAGCCTTCCACCGTGCGCATCGGGAAAGTGTGCCTTTGCGAGTGACCCGATAGCCCTGAATTGGTGGATGGTGTGGACAGGCCAAAAAGTAAAACAGGGAGTCAGCCACTGTTTCAACTCATCCGGTAATGTATCGACAGTGACCAACATGATGATTTGTTAATTCTGATTGTTGATCACATTGTCTCAGGTACAGAAAAACGCTCTCCAGCAACATGAAAATCATACCAAGGGGTTGTCTACCGATTTGCGTGAAGAATACCACGGAGACTGAGCCAGATTGTCACGCTATTGTCAACGCATCCGGTTCTTGCCAGTCCCAGCTTCCGCTGGATCAATATTTTGCCGCCACCACTCGCTTGAGTGGTTTATTGATAATGATACAATATAACATTACGGCTCGTTTCCGGATTCTCGATGCAGACTCGCTCATACACATCCCGCTTGTTTTACGCTTTGGTTCTGATGCTGCCACTGCTCGTCCATGCGGCGCCACAGGTGATGGTCAGCATCAAACCGGTACACTCATTGATAGCCGGGGTCATGGCGGGAATTGGCTTACCCGAACTACTGTTGCGTAACGGGCGTTCCCCGCACCACTTCAGTCTGACCGCCTCCGACGTGCGCAAACTGACCAGGGCGGAGCGTGTCTACTGGATAGGCGAGCCTCTGGAGCTTCCGCTGGCTAAAATCCTGCGAGCGACTGTGTCTGAATCCAGGGTTGTCACGCTGCTCTCGTTGCCTGATCTACAGCTGTTACCTCTTCGGGAGGGGGTGCAGTGGGAACGGCATGCTTTCCATGAACAGGGTGAACAGCATGATAAGCCGGTGGAAAAGGGTATCTCTCTCGCGCAGGTGAATCCGCACGTCTGGTTATCGCCGATCAATGCGGCGCTCATTGTTCGTATGGCGGTTGAGGATCTCAGCCACATCGATCCGGAAAACAGTAGTGCTTACCGGCGCAACGGCGAGACCCTGCTGATGCGTCTGCAGGAGCTGGATCGACAGATCGGGGAGCAGTTAGCGGGAGTGAGGGATGTGCCGTTTATCGTATTTCACGACGCCTACGCCTATTTCGAGCATCATTATCAGCTGAATGCGGTCGGCTCAGTAACCCTTTCACCGGAACGAATGCCGGGAGCGCAGCACATTCAGCAATTGCGGAACAGGATCAAGTCGCTAAACGCCCGCTGTGTTTTCAGTGAACCTCAATTCGAGCCGAAATTGGTGGCTACCCTACTGGAGGATACACAAGCCCGCGCCGGTCGACTCGATCCGCTCGGTGCCAGCCTCCCTTCAGGCCCCGACGCTTACTTCACAATGATGAGTGATCTCGCCGAGGCATTGGCCGGTTGCCTGGGTGGAGATGGGAAATAGTGCGGTGAAGCGGGTTCTTGGTGCTTTTTCGTCATCGCCAGATGGCAGCGCCCCTACGCGGGAGGCCGAACCGCTGTTACAGGTGTCTGACGTCAGTGTTCGATTCAGAGGCCGCCAGGTGCTGGAGTCGGTCGATCTGCAGTTGCAGCCAAGCGAAATAGTTACGCTGATCGGACCCAACGGGGCCGGCAAAACCACTCTGGTCCGGGTGATTCTCGGACTGCTTAAGCCGGATGCGGGAAGGGTGCGCCGCAAGTCTGGAGTGATCATCGGATATATGCCGCAACGCCTGCAGTTACCGGAGAATCTGCCGCTCACGGTAGCGCGTTTTCTGCGGCTGGCGCATCCGTCAGGAAGTGGCGGAATCGACGCTGTCGCTGTGGAATTGGGTATTCTACACCTGCTCGATAACCCAATGCAGCTCCTCTCTGGCGGAGAGCAGCAGCGGGTATTGTTGGCGCGTGCGCTGCTCCGTGTTCCGGATCTGCTGGTGCTGGACGAGCCGGTGCAGGGTGTCGATGTCACTGGGCAGGTGGAACTCTATCGCCTGATCGGGGAGATACGCGACCGTTACCGCTGTGGTGTGCTGATGGTTTCGCATGACCTGCATCTGGTGATGGCCACCACTGACCGGGTGCTTTGCCTCAATCGTCACGTCTGCTGCATCGGACATCCAGAGAGCGTCAGCAAACACCCCGCATATCTGGAGCTGTTCGGTACCCGGGTAAGTGATGGCCTGGCACTCTATCAACACCATCACGATCATGCCCATGACATCCATGGGGATGTGGTCGAGCGCGGAGAGGTTGATGCGGATGGATGAGTTCATGTTCAGAGCGATTGCTGCCGGTATCGGCATCGCATTGGTCGCTGGTCCATTGGGTGTTTTCGTGGTCTGGCGACGCATGGCTTACTTTGGTGACACGTTGGCGCACTCCGCGCTGTTGGGACTCGCACTGGGTTTTTTGCTCGACGTCAATCTCAATGTCGCCATTCTCAGCGTAGCGGTGCTGATCGCTTTGTTGTTGTTGCTGCTGCAGAGCCGACGTCAACTTGCCGCCGACACGCTGCTGGGTATCCTGGCGCACAGCACCCTTTCGGTGGGGCTGGTGGTGATGGCATTCCAGGAGTCGCTGCGGGTCGACTTGGTCGGGTATCTGTTTGGCGATGTTCTGGCAGTCAGCAGGGAGGAGCTGGGATGGATCTGGGGCGGTGGCGTGTTGGTACTGGCTGCGCTGGCTGTGCTGTGGCGGCCACTGCTCGCAGTGACCGTGCATGAGGAACTGGCCCAGGTGGAGGGTGTGCCGGTTGTGCCGGTCCGTCTCTCCTTCATGTTGATGATCGCGTTGGTGATTGCCATCTCGATGAAGATTGTCGGTGTGTTGTTGATCACCTCAATGATGATCATACCAGCAGCCGCGGCGCGGCGCTTCAGCCGGACTCCGGAGCAGATGGCGCTGGTAGCTGCTCTGCTCGGCACAGTGGCGGTCTGCATGGGGTTGGCTGCCTCATGGCAGTGGGACACACCTGCCGGTCCCTCGGTAGTGGTCTGTGCAGCGCTGCTCTTTACCAGCTCCCAGTTGATCAACCTGAACCGTTGAACCAGTATTCACTGCCGGTAACCGGCCCGGCCAGCGAGTTTACTCTTTCGGGACCGCTGTTCTCTGGCATTGGGCACAGGTGCCCAGCAACTCCACTACCGGGCGTTTCGTTTTGAAGCCGGTGCGCTCCTGCGCCTGTCTGAGGCTGTTGCTAATGCCGCTACTCTCTATCTCGCTCACCCCGCCGCAATCAGAGCAGATCAGAAACTGGCTAGCGTGTGGGTGGGAGGGATGCGAGCAACCGATAAACGCGTGCAGGCTTTCGAGCTTATGTATCAGTCCTTGTTCAAGCAGGAAATCGAGTGCGCGATAGACCGTTGGTGGGGCAGGGTTGTCAACACTCTCCCGCAGTCGGTCGAGAATCTCATAGGCGCCGACAGGGCCCTCAGCCGCGCACACCAACTCCAGCACCTTGCGCCGTTGCACCGTGAGTCTGACACCGCGCTGGTTGCACAAAATCTCGGCAATTTTCAGGATTTCGTTCAGACTGCTTCTCTTCACTGTCATTTTGCCACGTCTGCTTCGTGCACCGACCAGTTAGCAAGTTTCAGGTGCCAGTTGCCGTTGCAGTATTGCCCGGTGGTATGGTGCCGATGACGGTATATTATAACATCGGGTGATCGGAGGTTAACTGCGCTACTTTGGATTGAAGTAGATTTAAGTTTCCGGTAGAGAGGGAAGTTCGCCGCAGCTTGAGGTAAACTCCGGATCGCTTATTATGCGGTCGTCCGATCTCCGCTGATGTTGGATCAATCGCAAACACAAAGGAGAGTATAGGTGAACTACGACAGCAACAATATTTTCGCCAGAATTCTGCGTGGCGAGATTCCATGCAATAAAGCGTATGAAGATGAGTACGCGCTCGCGTTTCACGACATCGCGCCCCAGGCACCGGTGCATCTGCTGGTGATACCGAAAGGGGAGTATCTCTCTTTCGACGACTTCTCCAGCAAGGCACCCGCAGAGGCGATCGCTGGATTCTACCGTGCGGCACAGCGGGTGGCAGAGCTGTCAGGGCTGCAGGAAGGGGGCTACCGAATATTGGCGAACACCGGTGCTGATGCGCATCAGGAGGTGATGCATTATCACTTGCATATCTTTGCGGGGTGTGATCTGGGTCCGATGGTGAAAAAGGGACTGGTTTGACGCCCAGCCGTGGATTCGGTCCGGACGGGTCACCTTATTCCTCGCTCTTTAGTACCCCTTCCCGGAACACCACCCGGTAGCCTCGATTCAACTGGGCATCCCGGCGCTGGATCAGCCGCTCTTCCGCTTCCTCGCGCTGCTCAAAGTACTCTTTGGTTATCCTGCCCCGGCCTCCCTGTAAACCGGCCTCCCGCACCAGTGCCCAGCCACCGAGCAGATCCGGCTGCAGATGCAGGTGGTAAAACCGGATCGGCTCGTCGGGAAAATACTGTGTCTGCATGTAGATGCGCATCTCTGACTGGCAGCGGTGACGTCGGGATTGGAAAAACTATCCTACCAGAATAGCGGATCTTGTCAGCAGTCGGCTGACGAGCAAGAAATGACTCCCCACGACTGCAGCATTCGTTCAGTCGTCCAGCAACGATAGATGGGCGAAAATATCCTTTAGATCCTCATCCGAGAACTCCGACAGCAGTTCATCTTCAGGTGCTTCGGGATCGTGAATCCTGATCCTGTTGCGATACTTTTCCACCTGTCGCCAAAGGTAGTCGGTGTATTGTCCGGCAAGCAACGGGATCGCTTTTGCCTGGTCTCCTTCACCGAGTTTGCCATGGCAGTTGGCGCACTCCTTGCGGTACAGGCTGGCTCCTCGCCCGTAATCCCCTTCAGCCCGCGGAATCTGCATCAGCCGCTTCGATTCAAGCAGGCGTTCGTATGCGTCGAATCCAGGGTCGTTCTCATCCACCGGAGGAAGCCTGGTCTTTAATTGTATTCCAGCAAGGAAGATCGAGATATCCTGAATGTCCGGGTCGGGCATCTGTCGGTCGTCGACGTACTCGACCATTGCAAGATTTGGGCGTTTACGCTCCCGGAACAGGCGTAACTGACGGGCTATGAACTCAGCCGGCATTCCTGCCAGGCGAGGATACTCGCCATCACCGCCCCCCTGGCCGAAAGCGCCATGGCAACCCGCACACACTTCGTTGATATCCTCACCGTTCTGCTGGTCGTATTCATGCGCTGTCAGGTGATTTGCGCTGCCACCAAGCAGCAGCAGAAACGTCAGTTGCTGGCACAAAGATAACAATTTGGTCGACTTCATAGTTGCATGGAGAAGAATCGGCGATGTAGGAAAAGTAAATAATTAGAGCAGCTTGACCACGCTTCATACCTTAACGCAGATCAATCGATGGCCATCAGGCCGATGATCAATAGCAGCACAAAGAGCAGTTGCAATTGTGCGGTATAGGACAACGTTCTGTTGAATTCCGGTCCGGGGGATTGGTGCCGGAAGCGCCGTGCCAGCAGCAGAGCAAACGGAAGGAGGGGCAGAATCAGCCAGGTGCCGATACCGCTGTCGATCAGCAGAAGCGGCAGAGCAAAGGGAGCCAGCACCAGAGTCGTGTAAAGTCGTTGTGAATGGCAGCGGCCGAGGCGATGGGCCAGTGTTAGCTTGTTGGCGAGAATAT
This sequence comes from Chromatiaceae bacterium, assembly GCA_024235215.1. Lineage (GTDB taxonomy): Bacteria > Pseudomonadota > Gammaproteobacteria > Chromatiales > Chromatiaceae > HKST-UBA178. Next base: position 154,675 of record JACKMU010000006.1, read on the forward strand.
CGGTATCCAGATCACGGTAGTTATTCACTAACAGTACCGCAGCGGCGAATGAACCGACTGCGATCGAGACCAGAAACGCGTTCACTGATAGCCCGCCCGTCTGCAGATAGTAACTGCCCATCACGGCTGCCAGACCGAAGTAGATGAAGACGAACATCTCTCCCGTGGTGCTATAGGCGATAGGTTTGGGTCCGCCAGTGTAGGCATAACCTGCTGCCAGCGACGAAAGACCGATGAGCAGAATCGGCCAGCCACCAATCCGGGTCAAAGGGATGCCGGCTAACAGTGCCAGAAAAAAACTGATATGTGCCGCCAGTTTTACCTGATCGCTGGAAAACCAGCCTTCAGCGGAAGCCCGTTTCGGACCCAATCGCGCCGGTGTGTCGGTGCCGTGTTCAAAGTCCACCGCATCGTTATAAAGATTGGTGCCAATTTGGATCGCCAGAGCCGAGAACAGTGTAAGCACGAGGGTCGCCCATGACCAGTTTGCAGTATCAAGCCAGGCCAGGGCACTGCCCGCCATGACCGGAGCGATAGCTATCCCCAGGGTTTTCGGTCGAGTGGCGAGAAACCAATGCTGAAGCTTTTGCATTTATTGCAGATTCTCCGGGTCCACTTGTATGTCTCGGCAGAGATCCGGATTCTTGCAAAGGCGGCAGCTACTGCCACCGTTCTGTTACTGCCGTTTCAAAATCGGGCTGCACCGCATCCGGCTCTGGTTGCGGCTTTGAGCAACTGTACCGGTATCTTAACGGAAATCAGCCGCTGTGTTTGTTATTCTTTACCACGGGTACCGGCAGGTGAGGGGTATAATCATTACAAATCAATGCTACACAACCATTGATAAGGCAAGCTAATTTGACCCAATAAAGGCGATTCTGGTATACATGCACGGTTTTATGACGTCACTCGTCCGAACGGTGTCAATCCCCGGTCTGGGGTGCAATACGTTGTCCGGGAGCCTGACCGGTGTACCGGGACAGAAATTTCTCAAAATAAAGAGCAGGTTTCGAGCATGAGCAAGCGGCTAGTTTCTATTACAATTGCGTTGGCACTGGCAGCGGCTGGAGCCCAGGTCCAGGCCGAAGGCGATGCGGCGGCAGGTAAAGCCAAATCAGTCACCTGTATGGCCTGCCACGGCGCAGACGGCAATAGTCCGAATCCGGTTTGGCCCAAACTTGCCGGGCAGCATGCCAGTTATATCCTCGCCCAACTGCAGGATTTCAAGCAGGGAGTCAGACAGAACGATCTGATGTCACCGATGGCTGCGCCGCTCAGCGAGCAGGACATGGCGGATTTGGCAGCCTATTTCAGTAGCCAGAAGCAGAGTGGGGGGAGTGCTGCGGCAGACCAGGTGGTCAAGGGTGAGAAGATTTACCGGGCTGGCAATGTACAGACAAAAGTTGCCGCTTGCATGGCTTGTCATGGTCCAACCGGAATCGGCAACGCACCAGCCAGATTTCCACGGATCAGCGGCCAGCATGCCGCTTACCTGGAGAAGGCACTGAAGGATTTTCGCTCCGGTACCCGCGTCAATGATCTCAACAAGATGATGCGCGGCGTTGCTGCCAGCATGACAGACGCGGAGATCACCGCGGTCGCGCAGTACGTACAGGGGCTACGTTGAGCCATATGCGGAGCTGATCTCTTCCTGCGAAGGGTGGCCAGTGGCCGCCCTTTTCTGTTTTTCGGCCATGGAAAATCTAAATTTCCTCCGCAATACAGTGAACCCTGAGATCTGCCAAGGGTCGGATATGGGTACGGAAACTGGAGTCGGTTGCTGACCGGATTCAAGTGGGAGACTGCCAGGCCGATATCGATAATCCTGAGAACGGAGGAAAAATGAACAAACGCATTATCCTGGCCGTGTTTATGCTACTGGCGATGTCGGTGGTCGGCATGGTCTCGGCTGAGCAGAAGTTTGAGGAGGATCTGCACTACTTCTCGATCATCCCGGTACAACCTGGTGGAGAAGGGGAGCGGGTGCAGGTTACCGAGTTTTTTCTCTATACCTGTCCACACTGTTACCAGATCGAACCGCACTTGGCAGCCTGGCTCAAGCGCAAGCCGGAATATGTCGATTTTGATCAGGTACCCGGAATGTTCAACCGGGAGTCGCTGCGCATGCAGGGTAGGACATTTTATGCACTGCGGCTGATGGGCGTCGCTGATCAACTCCATAAGAAGATCTTTGACGCAATTCATGAGCAGGGAAAGATGCTCAACAGCCAGGAGGAGATGGAGGAATTTCTGGCAGAACAGGGGGTCGATGTGGAAGCATATCGGAAGGCGATGAGATCTTTTGCGGTACAGACACAGGCCCGGCGTGCCGCTGTTTTAGCCGATAGATATGACGTGAGCGCAGTTCCTTCGATTATCGTGGATGGAAAATATCGGGCTACAGGTCTCGCCGGAGAGGATATGATGGATCTGGTTGATCACCTGATTCAGAAGGTGAGAGTTGAAAAAGGTGTTGCTGCCCAATAGATCGGGCGGGTGTTCTGGGGTAGGGGGAGATCGGTGGAGAGTAGAAACAGCTGTCAGCGATTAAGACTGTTGAGCTACAACATTCAGGCCGGAGTCGACACCCGTGGATTCCATGACTACCTGACGCAGGGGTGGAAGCACGTACTGCCTCATCGGGACAGGCAGATCAATCTTGATCGCATCGCCATGTTGATCAAGCCATTTGATATCGTGGCCCTGCAGGAGGTGGATTCGGGCAGCCTGCGCAGCGGCTTTCTGGATCAAACCGAATACCTGGCACAGCACGCGCAGTTCCCGTTCTGGTTTGCGCAGATCAATCGCAGGATTGGGATGCTGGCGCAGCACAGCAATGGGCTGCTCAGCCGGATGAAACCAGCGCAGGTGGAGGAATACAAACTGCCGGGATTGCCTGGACGCGGCGTCATTCTCTGCCGGTTTGGCGGCGATAATGGTCTGACGATATGTTCTTTGCATCTGGCGCTGGGACGTCGTGCACGCCTGCGTCAGATAGGGTTTGTCAGCGAACTGGTTACCAACGAACCTCATCTGGTGGTTATGGGTGATATGAACTGTGGCGACGAGTCCGATGAGATGCGTCTGCTGGTGCGTAACACCAATCTGCGCCAGCCGGGATTTCACAGCGGCACCTTCCCCAGCTGGCGCCCGATGCGCAGAATCGACCACATTCTGGTCTCAGATTCGCTGTTGGTAGAGAACGCGCGCGTGCTCAACTATCCTATCTCTGACCACCTCCCCATCAGCATCGACCTGTTGATACCGAAAGAGTTGGAACTTGCCGCCTGACCTTGGCAAACAGCATTTTCCGGTGCGGGGCTGATGTGTGATGGGGGGGTTGACAAGGAGTGGGATCCGGAGCAGTTCAGCTGGTTTTATACCACTGAAGATAGAAGTGACGCCAGTTGGCACCTTTTCCCTGCAGATGCTCCATCAGCCCGGGTAAAGGGAGCGCCTCCTCAGGATAAACATCCGCTATCTCAATGAAAAAGTGGCCGAATCCGGCGCCCCTCCGCCAGCTCAATTCAGCAGCGGAGGCTTGGTGTTGACAGGTAGGGCAGGTGATTTTTATCTCCGATCCTGCTCCCCAGGCTGGCTCCAACTCGCGCCACTGGTGCAGCGCTCCACCGCAAGCCGGGCAGCGTGGCGAGCGAGTGTTGCTGGCCGAAAGCAACCGTGGCACCGGAAAGGGTCCTCGCAGGTGGATATAGCAGAAATCCCCGCCGCCACCGGCTGGCGGCTCCAGCCGCAGATTTGGAGAGCAACCCAGAAAGTTGATTAGCTGCAGGAATCTGGGACCAACCAGATAGCTTGCCGGCCTATCCGGATAATCGGTACCGATCAGACCAATGTCGTGCAAGTCGCTCACCATGCTTTCGAGACTGATTGGCGAATAATCGGGTGGTGCTTGGAGCACCAGTTTTCCATTACTCATTTCCTGTTACCTGATATCTCTCTGCCCGCACCGCAAAACCAATCGTGGCGACACCCGCCCAGGTGCGCCAATCAAAACAGTGCCTCAGTATAAGGTTATAATGAAACAGAGGCGATCCCGGTGCGTGCCATGGCTGAAGATGAACTATCGATGAAAAGGTTTTTGATAATGCTGATCCGTGGCTACGGCTATCTGCTCAGTCCGTTTCTGGGTAATAACTGCCGCTATGTACCAAGCTGTTCTGCCTACACGCTGGAAGCGATCGAACGGTTTGGCGCCGGTAGAGGAGTTTGGATGGGGGTGAAGCGTATTCTACGCTGCCACCCTTTTCATCCCGGCGGTTATGATCCAGTACCAGAGAGGGAGCATCGCCAGCAGAAGGAGTGAACGCGGAACGGTCGATATTGCGTATCGCTCGGTTTTGTCTGGTTCCGTGACAAATCGATCAACAACGCTTGAAAATTTACCACCAACGCTGTTCTAATCGCCCCCAGAGAATCATGTCAGGGCAACTGGTGAGGGGAATGGGTTATCACCGGTGCCGGGGGATGGGGTTGGTAAAAACACCTTTCTACTCGTTCGAGACATTCCACACCGCTTTCAATACTGGATTGGCAGCTCTGCTCGCCGATTACCACGAATTGGGAGTCTATATCCTGGTTGCGGCGCATGTCGGTTTCGATGCCAGACTGCGGAGACAACTCTCTTCGCAGTTGAAAAAGCGGTTCGAGCTATTTACGGCAGAGTTGGCTAGCGGACAAGAGGGTGGGGGGCTCTATCTGGATGATGCGAAGGATGATCTGCAGGTTTTTCTAAATCTGTTGGAGAGCGAACTGGACGGGCTGCAGCCCACGCGAATTCGTCGTCTTGGCCCTTGGGAGTTGCAGTTCAATCAGATGCGTGCGCTGCGGCCGATGCGAATGGCTGCTGAAGTGGTGGACAAGATCAGGGTCGCGTTCGATCCGGCTGCGTTTAATTTCAGCGCGCCTTTCCTGCGTAAAGAGATATTCTGGCAGGGTCGGGTGGCTGGTCGGAGAGCATCTGTCTTCTTCAACAAGTTTCCTTTTGTTCCGATGCACACAATTCTGGTACCCGAGATGCGCAGTGGCCATCCGCAGTATCTGCGTCGTGGCGATCACGATTACCTTTGGCGCCTGGGAGAGGAGCTTGCGCGGACTCTGCCAGGCATCGGTTTCGGCTACAATAGCTACGGCGCGCTCGCTTCGATCAATCACCTTCATTTTCAGATGTTCTACCGGGAAAAGCCGCTCGCCATCAGTGACTCCCGCTGGCGTCACAATGGGGGTGACCGGAACTATCCGATCGCCTGCCACCGGTTTGATTCGGCGCAGGAATCATGGCGCTTCATCGAGGAGTTGCACCGCCTCCACTGCAGTTACAATCTTTTGCATCTGCCTGGTCTGACTTACTGTATTCCGCGTCTGAAACAGGGGAGTTACTCTGCCGCGGAATGGCTGGAGGGTTTTGCCTGGTATGAGATGGCAGGCGGATTCATAACCGGTTGCCCAAAGAATTTCGGTAGGATCTCCAGTGTCGACCTGGAACAGCATCTGTCTCGGCTCTCTCTCGATTCGGACGTCTCGGTGCAGTTTTCCGAAAATGGTGCCGGAGAGCCCAATGGGGCAACATAATCAGTTCACTTTGCTGAGCAAGCGGCAGTTTCTACCGCTATTCATCACCCAGTCGCTGGGAGCGTTCAACGATAATCTGTTCAAGAATGCGCTGGTGATTCTGATCACTTTCGATCTGGCGATAAGATCGGGTAGTGATCCGGGTCTGTTGGTGACCTCTGCCGCCGGCATCTTCATCCTGCCTTTTTTTCTCTTCTCCGCAACGGCTGGGCAACTCGCCGACCGTTATGACAAGGCGCATGTGATTCGCCTGGTCAAGCTGGTGGAGGTCTTCCTGATGCTGGGGGCAGCGCTCGGTTTCTATCTCCAGAGTCTCGGTTTTCTCTTCTTTGCACTCTTTCTGATGGGTGCCCAGTCGGCATTTTTCGGACCGCTCAAATACGGGATTCTTCCAGATCATCTGCCCGGCGATGAGTTGATCAGCGGGAACGCGCTGATCCAGGCCGCTACGTTTCTAGCGATTCTGCTCGGTACGCTGGCTGGTGGGCTGTTGATCATGGCTACAGGCGGACCCGAGATTATCTCACTCGCGTTGGTGCTGATTGCACTGGCAGGCTGGCTCGCCAGTCGCGCCATTCCCGCTACCGCTTCCGCTGCACCCGAACTGCGCATCAGTCTCAATTTTCTCGCGGAAACCTGGTCCATCATCAGCTATGGTGCGCACCATCCCGAGATTTTCCGGCCGATCCTCGCTGTCTCCTGGTTCTGGCTGGTCGGCGCGACTTTTCTCGCCCAGCTGCCCACGTTCGGCAAGGTATCACTCGCTGGTGACGAGGCCACGGTGACCTTGCTGCTGTTGGTCTTTTCGATTGGTATCGGCACCGGTTCGCTGCTGTGTAACCGTCTGCTGCGGGGTGCGATTCACCTCACCTATGTGCCCTACGGCGCCCTCGGGATATCACTGTTTGCACTGGAGATCTACTTCGCCAGCAACGCTTATCCGGTGAAGCCATCCGACGCTCACTCCGGTGTGTTCTGGTTCTTGTCGCAGGGGTACGGCTGGAGAGTCTTGCTGGATATGTTTATGATTGCTCTCTCCGGTGGGATCTATATCGTGCCTTTGAATGCATTGATTCAGGCGCGCAGCGAAGAGGCGCATCGAGCGCGCAACATCGCCACGGTCAACATACTGAATGCGCTCTTCATGGTGGTGTCAGCCATTGTCAGCGCGCTGCTGCTGACACTCGGTTTCAGTGTGCCCGAGCTCTTTCTGACAGTAGCGATCTGCAATCTCGGTGCGATCTATTTCACCGCGAAAATCAGCTAATATCGCACCGTCAATCGGAGGCCAATGCGTCTGCTGAACTCAATCTGATCCCGCAGGGTGTCGGAGTGCATAGCGATTGTCTCCGCAGCTCACTGATTCGATTGTTTGCGATGTATCATCGTAAGGATGTGAATTGTCAACGTTGCGGACCGGTACCATTAACCGGACGCCAGCTCATGTGGAAATATCTGATTACCGAGCGCACTCGGTTGGATGCAGCCTGCCCCAGGCCGCAGATGGAAGCGTCGGTCATCACGTCCACCAGATCCTGCAACAGCGCCTGGTCCCACGTGGTCTGTTCCATTGGCAGCACCGCCTTGACGCAGGGGGTGCACTAACCACAGGACTCGCGGGAAAAGAAGCGCATGGCGTTCAAAGCTGCCTCCCCTTCCCGTAGCGCATCGAAGTGGTGGTAGAAACTGGCGACCCCGTAGACCATCGCACTGGAAAGGCCCAGCTCGTGGGCCAGCGCGACCATCTGATCAGCATTGATGCAGCCATGGCGATCCTGGATAAGATGCAGATATTCGATCAGCAAATCGGGCCGAGCGGGCCATCCCCGAGTAAACTTCGCAGTTGCGTCAGTGTCTCGCGATCCAAGCTGCGCCCCTCGGTGCTCCGATTCCGCCGGCCACTTTCCGGTTGAGATGCTGTAGCCAAATTCGTACTCCTTTGGTCTCTTCTCCACATAGGGCACTATAGGACAGTATCATTGGTTTTTTGGAAGTTCTGTCACGACTGGCTTACCGGCTATCCGGAGGTGTCAATCAGGTATGCAGGCACAAATCAGGCTAGGCGATTTATCTGTTGGAAATAACTGGCGATTCGGGCGTTCGGGGGAATTGCTGCGTGCGGTCGTAGGGCTGAATCCTGGATGAGTTCCCTGGCGTTGGATTTTCCTTACCAGAGCGACAGCGCTGCGCTGTTTGCTCCGTTCGCGCAGCGTCCCTGGAGTGTTTTTCTGGACAGCGGCCAACCTCAGAGCGAACAGGGCCGCTACGATATAATAAGCTGGGGTCCACGCAGCACACTGGTCACGCGGGGTGCGATCAGCGGAGTCCGCGATGGGGACCAGCTCTCTCTATCACGGGAGGATCCGTTCCTACTCTTGCAGCGCATGCTGGGTGTGGCAAGAGCGGGAGTTGAGAACCTGCCTTTCTGCGGTGGCGCGATTGGTTATTTCGGCTATGATCTGGCCCGTCGTCTGGAACGGCTGCCGATTCTGGCCACCGATGATACCGCAGCGCCGGAATTGGCAGTGGGAATCTACAATTGGGCGCTGGTGGTCGACCACGCGCAGCAGCGTAGTTGGCTGGTCGGTGAGGATGGTGAGTGTTTGCGCGCCAGACGCGATGAGTTGTACCCAGCCAGCGCCCGTCATGGCAAATCGGAGACCACTTTCTACACTGTGGGTCCGATTCTGTGCAATATCACTCACCCCGAATATCTGCGCCGAATCGAACGGATTCAGCGCTACATTCAAGATGGTGACTGTTATCAGGTCAATTTCGCCCGACGATTTTCGATCAACGCAAGTGGTGATCCGTGGGTTGCGTATCAACGCTTGCGTCAGTTGAACCCGGCACCCTTTGGCGCTTTTTTGAACACACCCGGCTGTCAGGTGCTGAGTTCCTCCCCGGAGCGATTCTTATACTGCCGTGCCGGACAAGTCGAGACTCGTCCGATCAAGGGGACCTGCCCACGCGGGCTCAATTCTGCCCAAGATGCCCGACTGGCTGAGGCGCTGTTGCATAGCAGCAAGGACCGGGCGGAGAATTTGATGATCGTCGATCTACTGCGTAACGACTTGGGCAAGGTCTGTCTTCCTGGCAGCATCGTCGTGCCGGAACTGTTTAAGTTAGAGAGTTTTATCCGTGTTCACCATCTGGTCAGTACGGTACAAGGCCGGCTGGCGCCAGATCAGACGGCGCTGACGCTGCTGCGCGCCTGCTTCCCGGGCGGCTCTATCACTGGCGCTCCTAAACTGCGTGCGATGCAGATCATCGAGGAGATGGAACCGCACAGACGCGCCCTCTACTGCGGCACCATCGGCTATATCGGTTTTGATGGGACGATGGATAGCAATATCACCATTCGCACGCTGCAATATTGTAACGGAGAGGTACATCTTTGGGCTGGCGGTGGGATCGTGGCCGACTCGGATCCGGAAGAGGAGTATCAGGAGACCTACCATAAAGCATCTGCATTGCTGGATCTGCTGCAGCAGATGCGATTGGGGAGACGTTGAAAGCAGGTGGGTACTTCAAGTGCGGGCTGGTACGTCTATATCCTCAGATGTGGTGACGGTACACTCTACACCGGCACGGCCCGCGACCCTTGCGCCAGGTTGCAACGGCACAATGGGGGCCGGGGAGCAAAATACACACGTTCCAGATTACCGGTCGAACTGGTGTTCCACCAACTCGTTGGCAGCCATGGAGACGCGCTGCGGAGGGAGGCGCAGATCAAAAGGCTGTCACGTCAGGACAAGCAGTTGTTGATCCGTTCGGTAGCAGGGTGTGATCCGGTATCCTCAGCGGATCACTAAGAGCCTGTCGGACTATGGATGTTTCAACTGCGGAAGCGGGAGAGCGGTCCAAATTTTCCCCGATTTTCGTTACATAGGCCCACTATGCGCCTCAAATCTGGAAGCATTTGTCCTCGCTCTCCCGCTCCCTCGCTACGATCCCCCATAGTCCGACAGGCTCCCAGCCTTCGGCTTTGCCGCAAACGTCCACGGTCGCGAATATTTGCCGCCTACCGTAGGTGCCCCTAATCGCGCAACAACTGATCGCGCTCATCCGGTGTGTTGATATTTCGAAACGCTTCGGCACAGCTGGAAAAGTCTGCTACTGTAAAGTGCCGACGCTGGTACCAGAGTTCAATTTTTCGATCGCCTTTCGCCAGGAAGTTTATCAGGTCGGCACTGAGCGAACAGGGGACTAGTGCATAAACCGGCTGCAGTCGCTCTCCGTCATGTGCAACGGCGAGTTCCGCACCGCTACTCTGTAGCGTAACCCGCATGGTTTGCACGTAAGCGACTGGCACTCGGGGTCCATCGCAGGGTAGCGTGATGATATACGGAGTGGTGGCCGCTACCATTGCGGCAGCAAATCCAGCAAGCGGTCCCTGGAATCCCGCTAGGTCATCACGGACCACCGGGTAGCCAAATCCGGAGTAGCGGTCAAGATTCCGATTGGCGTTGATGATCACTGCTCCGACGTGTGGGGCTATACCCGTCAATACATGCTTGATCAGCGGGCGCCCATCCAATTCGAGCAGTCCTTTATCTTGTCCACCCATGCGACGGCCTCTACCGCCGGCGAGTATTACTGCTGTAATCTGGTTACTGTCTATTGACATGAGCATCTCTCCTTAATCTCTACTTTTGGCTCCTTCCCGAATTGGAGATCCCTCCCAAGATAACGGGATTAGCAGCTGAAAGCCAAGCCAATGTGGCAGGAGGTGCGTGGTAACGCGTACCCACGCTGTTTATCCTCGGACTCAAACTCTCTTCATCCGGCTACTGGCGGAAGAGGTGAACAGGCGTGGATCACCTCCAAACAGCACACATAATGAGGATTTCCTCTGGTAGGCGATCCAGGTTTCCCCGATCGGTGAAGGTGCAGGCGTCAAGTTCACTGGCGATCTGCGGCACTTTGCCCATCCCCTGGCCCGCTTTCCGATACCGGTCACTGGTGGACTGGGTGCCAGCGGATTGCCATAAGCGAACTTTTTTGATGGATGCCTGAATCGTCACCACTCGAAATAAACACTGACTGTGTTTGCGCGATTCCTCTGAGTGCTACGCCAGCATTCCCCCTCCTGGCATTGCTGGCAGGATCCGATTCAGGGCCAACGAGCACAAAGTCGTTATACATCACATCACGTCGCTGAATACCCCATCCGGCGTCCACAAAAGCCTTCTCCGCGCCGGGTGCATGTGCCAGAACGACATCGACATCTCCAGCTTGTCCCATGCGCAGAGCCCTACCTGTTTTCGCTACAGTTATCCGGACTGAAATATGTGACTGATGTTCGAATGCCGAAAGCAAAACAGCGAGTAACCCGGAGTTGTCGGTGTTGGTGGTGACGAGGCGGAGCTTGATGTCGTCAGATTGAACCAGGTTCGAAAAGAGGAACAGCCCCGAGAGGAAAACGATGCGAAAAAAATCATGTTTCATCGCTGTGAATTCCAATTCAGTATTTTTTTCCGGATCGCGGCAAACGTGGAGGTGATTGCTTAGCTTCATTAAATATCAGCATAAAACCAGGTGGCTGGAAAGCCGGGTGCGCAGCCCGAAGGCTACCAAGGGGCTGTATCGAAGTGAACGCGCTGGTTTTCGGTTTCTTAGTCTTGCTTTCCACCGTGTTAATCGCTGCCATTTTGACGATCAATCTGGCTGGGTGGCACTCATGACAGCAGGTATCCGCAGCCGGGCTGTCTCCTGTCTTCGGGTGCAAGCGCATTTACTGCAACCTAATGGTGCATGCGACCTGTCGCAATGGACGCAGGCGCACGGGACTGAACAGGGATCGCTCGGCTGAAATTAAGCGGTTAGTGGAAAAGTAGTGAATGTCCCCAAATTGAACTGTCTCGTGACGGTGTCGAGTGTATACATCTCAGCTAATATGGTGGCCTTGTATCCCACACCGAATGCTCTGGTTGATAAAATGCTACGTCATTTTGTTGCCTACTTTGTCTGTTTTTCGCCCATTGTTCCGCTCTATTTTCGAGCAAAAGCGTTGTTTGTCGGGAATGGATGAGCGATCCGACGCGCTATGACTGTTCATTGTGGAGACAGCCGGATAGGAGATGCTCCGGATCCAAAGGATCGTACCGGTGCGGCAATGACCTCGAACGGCAGAAACTTTTTGCCATGACGGTGGTCTCATTGGTGTGTGTGGTCGGCGGTTTAAGATCCACCAATGTTGTTTGAACGGTAGTGTGAAGCAGTTTGAGACTCCTTAAAGACGTTTGTGTCTGGCTCTGCGGCCTCCTTTCAGGAGGCCGTTTTTTTATATGCGCCAATAAGGTGCGGTCTAGCTGGAGTCTGCACTAAAATAGTGCAATTCAGATTCTGTTTAGCTCGCGTACACAGCCAAGTATCGGATTTATACGCTTTATTTAATCGGTACGGATTGTGCATCAAAAATCCTCGATTTTTTACCTGTGAACTATTTCAATGACCGAGGGTTGTTCGGGGAGATAAAGCATATGAATAAAGCGGTATTTCCAGCTTTTGTGGTGCTGTTTGCGCCAACGATAGCCAGAGCGGAAGAGGCGGCGATAAGCGGCTCCGATACGGCCTGGATTTTGACTTCCAGCGCGTTGGTTCTGTTTATGACTCTGCCGGGGCTGGCGCTCTTTTATGGGGGGCTGGTGCGCACTAAAAACGTACTTTCCGTGCTGATGCAGTGCTTCACTATCGCCAGTATCTCCTCTGTGCTCTGGCTGGTGGTTGGCTACAGTCTTGCCTTCGGCGAGGGCAACGACTTTATCGGTGACTTCAGCAAGGCGATGATGGCAGGCGTTGGTCGGGAGACGGCTGCGGGTGAGATACCTGAGTCGCTATTCATGCTGTTCCAGATGACATTCGCAATCATTACCCCGGCACTGATCACAGGTGCCTTTGCCGAGCGTATGAAGTTCTCTGCGGTGGTGATCTTTAGTGCGCTCTGGCTGTTGCTGGTCTACGTACCAGTTGCTCACTGGGTGTGGGGTGGAGGCTGGCTGGGCCAAATGGGGGTATACGATTTCGCCGGGGGTCTGGTTGTGCATATCACCGCAGGTGTTGCCTCGCTGGTCGCGGCGGTGGTGCTGGGTCCGCGCAAAGGGTTTCCGCGCACTGCGATGCCGCCGCACAACATGACGATGGCGATCAGCGGTGCCGGTATGCTTTGGGTCGGCTGGTTCGGTTTTAACGGCGGTAGCGCACTTGCGGCCAATGGGAGTGCTGCCATGGCTATGCTGGTGACCCATATCGCTGCTGCGACCGGTGCCATGACCTGGCTTGGCATAGAGTGGTACCGCTTCGGTAAGCCCAGCGCGTTGGGTGCGGTTACCGGTATGGTGGCCGGGCTGGGTACGATAACCCCGGCTTCCGGTTTTGTCGGTCCGGGCGGTGCACTGATCATTGGTTTGCTGGCTGGTGGTACTTGTTATTCGGCCACCCAGTACATCAAAAAGGTGCTGCAGATCGACGATTCACTAGACGTTTTTCCGGTGCATGGTGTTGGCGGGATGCTCGGCACGTTGATGGCAGGCGTCTTTTCCGCCACGACGTTGGGCGTGTTCAGCGGCTACGGTTATGCTGACGGGATCTCGAGTATGAGTGGACAGGTATGGGTCCAGTTAATCGGGGTGATTGGCGTAGTGGTGTTTACCGCTGTGGTAACCTGGGGAATCTTGAAACTGGTGGAAATGCTGACCAAAGGTCTGCGCGTAAGTGATGAACATGAGACTGAGGGACTCGACCACGTGAGTCATGAGGAGACTGGTTACAATCTGTAGCGGAGCGGCTATGACCAACAAAAAACGGCGTTCAACGCCGTTTTTTGTCTTGCCACAAGTTTTGGCTGGTTGAAGATAAAAAGTTGGTCGGGATGAGAGGATTTGAACCTCCGACTTCTTCGTCCCGAACGAAGCGCGCTACCAGACTGCGCTACACCCCGAATAAAACTCATTTACTACGCTTGACGGCAAAGTTGGCAACTGCTGTTAGCGCATCACGAAAGATTGAGGCAGGAAGCCGTTCAATTGCGGCTATAGCCTTGTCTGCCTCTTCTTGTGCGAGTCGCGAAGTGTACTCGATTGCGTCGGTTGATTCAATGGCAGCCATGACCGCTGCAATATGTTCCCGGCCTCCCTGCTCAATAGCGTTACGCAAAGCCAGTTGCTGTGCTTGTGTGCCAACCTGCATTGCGCGTATCAGCGGGAGGGTCGGTTTTCCTTCGGCCAGGTCGTCACCGATATTTTTTCCGATGTCACTGGAGGAAGAGCCATAATCCAGTGCGTCGTCAATGATCTGGAAGGCGATGCCAAGATGCCGTCCATAATCGGCCAGTGCCTGCTCTTGCTCCACATTGGCACCGCTCAGCACTGCCCCGAGTTGAGCGCCCGCTTCGAACAGCGTGGCGGTTTTGCGCAGGATCACTTCCAGATACTTCTTTTCGTCGATGTCCGGGTCGTTGCAGTTAAGTAGTTGCAGCACCTCACCCTCGGCAATGCGATTGGTCGCGTGAGACAGAATTTCCATCACCCGCATCACATTGATATCGACCATCATCTCGAATGCCCGGGAGTAGAGAAAGTCTCCGACCAGCACACTGGTGGCGTTGCCCCAGACGGCATTCGCGGTTTCACGATTGCGACGCTGCTCCGAGCCGTCAACGACGTCATCATGCAGCAGGGTAGCGGTGTGGATGAACTCGATGATCGCTGCCAGGTCGATATGCTCCTCACCCTGGTAGTTCAGTGCGTGTGCCGACAACAGTACGATGATGGGACGCAGGCGCTTGCCACCGCTATTGACGATATAGTGACCGACTTGATTGATCAGCACCACGTCGGATTGCAGGCGCTGCATAATCAGGGTGTCGACCAGTTTCATGTCGCCCTGGATCAAAGTGTTGATCGCGACTATATCCATCTCGATTGTATCGGGAGAATCCATACGGTAACTGAACCCACTCAGCAGGACCCCGCATGCTAGAGTTGCTGCCCATCCTCTGTCAAGCCGAAGTGGTTGCGGGCGACTGTAAGTGCGCTCCATGTTGACCTGACTCTGCGCTGTGGGTAGAATTCCCGCTCTTTGGTTGGTGCGTTGTCAATTCGCATCGGGATATATTCACTTATTGCGGGGATTTGGTATGTATGCCGTAATCCAGACCGGTGGAAAACAGTACCGGGTTTCCGAGGGCGATCTCGTCAGGGTCGAGAAACTGAGTGCGGATGAGGGTGCTGAAGTTGAGCTCGACAAGGTGCTGATGATTGCAGATGGCGACAATGTCAAGACCGGTGCACCTTATATTGATGGTGGTAAGGTTTCGGCTACCGTCAGGTCCCACGGTAAGGGTAAAAAGGTCAAGATCATCAAGTTCAGAAGACGCAAGCACCACCTGAAACATCAGGGACATCGCCAGTCGTACACTGAGCTGCAGATTACCGCAATCAGCGCTGGCTGAGGAGACTACTGAAATGGCACATAAGAAAGCAGGCGGTAGCACACGAAACGGCCGTGATTCGGAGTCCAAACGGCTGGGCGTCAAGGTATTTGGTGGTCAGTCAATCTGCGCCGGAGGTATCATAATCCGTCAGCGTGGGACTCGTGTTCATGGCGGTGTCAACGTTGGCTGCGGCAAGGATCATACGCTGTTCGCCAAGGCGGACGGTGTGGTCAAGTTCGAGGTTAAAGGACCAAACAAACGCAAATATGTCAGCGTAGTCACGGCCTGACTGCTTCGAATACAGACGCCCCGCAGTGAAAGGCCTCGTCAAATGACGGGGCTTTTTACGTTTGGGGATTCATGACTGGTGAGCCAGGTGTTCATTCAATTCTATTTTCTATCTTGTCGCTAACGGATAGACCACCCAATGAAATTTGTCGATGAAGCAACGATAAAGGTCGAGGCTGGAAACGGTGGCCGCGGCGCGGTCAGCTTTCGTCGTGAAAAATTCATTCCGCGAGGCGGCCCCGACGGTGGTGACGGTGGCGACGGTGGCAGTATTTATCTTGTTGCGAATTCAGGCATCAACACCTTGATCGATTTTCGCCACAAGCGTACCCACCGGGCAGCGCACGGTGAGAGTGGTGCAGGACGTAACCGCACCGGTAGCAGTGCAGACGATCTCACGATCGACGTCCCCGTCGGAACACGGGTCTGGGATGGTGATACCGAGGAGATGATGGGTGAACTGCTGACACCCGGACAGAAACTGCTGGTTGCCAGAGGGGGATTTCACGGCATCGGTAATGCGCGCTTCAAAAGCAGTACTAATCGTGCACCCAGACAATTCACTCCGGGCAGTGAGGGAGAGCGGCGTGAACTGCGACTTGAATTGATACTGCTTGCCGACGTTGGATTGTTAGGCGTGCCGAACGCGGGTAAGTCGAGTTTGATCCGCAAGGTTTCAAGTGCCAGGCCGAAAGTGGCGGAGTATCCGTTCACCACACTGTACCCCAATCTGGGTGTGGTCAGCTGCGGTGATGAGCGCAGTTTCGTCATTGCGGACGTGCCCGGTCTGATAGCGGGGGCATCGGAAGGAGCCGGGTTGGGCGTTCGTTTCCTGAAGCACCTCGAACGCACCCGGCTGCTGCTGCATCTGGTCGATATCGCTTCTCTAGGTGGTGTTGAGGAGCCTATGCACGAGGTGCTGCTTATCATGCAGGAATTGGCCCGTTTCAGTCCGGAGTTGGCCGCCCGGGAACGTTGGCTGGTGCTCAATAAGTGCGATCTGCTGTCGCAGGAGGAGTTACAACAACGCCGGTCACTGTTGGTCGAAAAGCTCCAGTGGGATGGGGAGCTGTATGCAATATCTGCATTGACGGGTGCAGGAGTGGAGGTGTTGATGGAGGCGCTCATGAGACGGTTGGAGCAGTTGGGAGGACGTTTCCATGTGGAAGCGGAGCGTGCGGCTGACGAAGACACAGCCTGGGATCCGTTGCAGTGAGCGTTAATTCGATGATCAGATCACGCAGCGAACTGGGTGCAACCAGGCGCTGGGTGGTGAAGATCGGCAGCGCACTGCTGACGGCGGACGGGAAGGGGTTGGCACGGGAGTCACTGGCCGACTGGGTTCAGCAGATGGCGCAACGTGTACTTGCAGGTAAGCAGTTGATACTGGTCTCCTCGGGTGCTGTCTCCGAAGGGATGAGTCGGCTTGGCTGGCAGCGCCGACCGACAGCGCTGCATGAACTGCAGGCGGTGGCCGCAGTGGGCCAGATGGGATTGGTGCGTGCCTATGAGACCTGTTTCATGAAGCACGGTCTGCACACGGCTCAGGTACTGTTGACGCATGATGATCTCTTGAATCGTGAGCGTTATCTTAATGCGCGTAGTACGTTACGCACGCTGATGGAACTTGGCGTGGTGCCGGTGGTAAATGAAAACGATACAGTGGCCAACGACGAGCTGCGCTTTGGAGACAACGATACCCTGGCTGCACTGGTGGCCAACCTGGTGGATGCGGAGCTGTTGATCTTACTGACGGATCAACATGGGTTGTTCGATGCCGATCCCCGCTTCTACCCCAACGCCAAACTGATATCTGAAAGTCGGGTCGACAATGAACTGCTGAAACAGGTTGCCGGTGACAGCGTTAGCGGCGTTGGGCGCGGGGGAATGGCAACCAAGGTGAGAGCCGCCAGCGTGGCAGCGCGCTCTGGTGCTGCCACAGTGATCGCGCCGGGTAGGTCGGATAATGTGCTGAGCCGAATTGCTGAAGGTGAGGAGATCGGAACGCTGTTGTTGCCGATTCAGGGTCCGGAAGCAGCGCGCAAGCGCTGGCTTGCCGGCCATCTACAGGTGCGGGGCAGGCTGATTCTGGATGCGGGGGCGGTACGGGTTTTGCGGGAATCCGGGCGGAGTCTTCTGCCTGTCGGCGTAAAAGAGGTGGTTGGCAACTTCTCCCGTGGTCAGGTTGTTTCCTGCGTGGATGAACAGGGACGCGAGGTGGCACGCGGTCTGGTCAACTACGGTTCGTTGGAGGCTAGTGGGATCATGGGCAGACCGTCGACCCAGATTCGGGAGATCCTCGGCTATATGGACGAGGAGGAGTTGATCCATCGGGACAATCTGGTGTTGGTGTAACCCGGCGTCGTATTCGGCTGCTGGATGCAGTGGCTCAATAATAAAAAAACCGGCTGTAGATAAGCCGGTTTTTTTACGGAGGTTGGGAAGCCAGAACTACATTGCTTTGATACGCGCATTGAGCCGGCTTTTGAAGCGGGCTGCCTTGTTCTTGTGTATCAGACCCTGGTTGGCGGTGCTATCGATGACCGGTATCGCCAGTTTATATGCGGCCAACGCGCTCTCTTTCTCTCCAGCAGAGACCGCTTTCACCACGTTTTTCATGTGGGTGCGCATGTTGCTGCGGCAGGACGCGTTTTGCTGGCGATGTTTTTCTGCCTGGCGCGCACGCTTACGGGCTTGTGCTGAGTTGGCCAAAGTAGTTCTCCCAAAATTCACTAAGAACAATCAAAGAGCTGCGCATTTTGCGAATAACGGTTTAGTTTGTCAACACCGAATTGGTGCTACTCGCTGTAATTTGGGCATGCTGACGCTATTTTTCTCTTATCGAAATGATAGCAGGGCCTATAATCACCGCTTCAATCATCTGCAGGCACGGTCAACGGGGCAATGCTCAACTCTCTGGTAAAAGTCGGCTCCAACACGATGGTATCACGTGTGTTGGGGTTCATACGGGATCTGGTTTTTGCCCACCTGTTTGGCGCCAGCGCCGCTACCGACGCTTTTTTCGTCGCCTTCAAGATCCCCAATTTTCTGCGTCGGTTATTCGCCGAGGGGGCGTTCTCCGTTGCATTTGTACCGGTGCTGACCGAATACAAAGAGAAGCGTGGATTCTCCGAACTCAAGCTGTTTGTCGATCATGTCGCCGGAACCCTCGGCGTGGTTGTATTGGCTGTCACGCTATTGGGTGTGATCGGTGCCCCCTATCTGATTCTGGTTTTCGCCCCGGGGTTTATCCATGAGACTGAGAAGCTGTTGCTTGCCAGCGACATGCTGCGACTCACATTCCCCTACCTCTTTTTTATCTCTTTGACCGCGTTGGCTGGTGGCATTCTCAATGCTCATAACCGCTTCGGTGTGCCTGCATTTACACCGGTGCTGCTCAATCTCTCGATGATTGCCTGTGCCCTCTGGTTGTCGCCGCTGTTACAACGTCCGGTGGTCGCGCTCGCCTGGGGTGTGCTGTTCGCCGGAATCGCTCAACTGTTGTTTCAGGGACCGTTTCTGCTCCAGTTGAAGCTGCTGCCGAGATTCAGATTCGCACCAAAAGATGCAGGAGTGCGCAGGATCGGACGGCTCATGCTGCCGGCATTATTCGGTGTTTCGGTAACCCAGATCAACCTGTTGCTGGATACACTGATCGCCTCTTTTCTGATCAGCGGCAGTATCTCTTGGCTCTACTATTCCGACCGGCTGATGGAGTTTCCACTGGGAGTGCTTGGGGTGGCGCTCGGTACTGTGATTCTGCCCAGCCTCTCGCGCACCCATGCTTTGGAATCCAGCGAAGGCTTTTCCCAGACTATCGATTGGGCGCTGCGCTGGGCGCTGCTGCTGGGGATGCCGGCAGCGGTTGGGTTGTTTGTGTTATCCGGTCCGATAATCTCCACACTGTTTCAGTCCAAAGTATTCACGGCGGAGGATGTGGCGCTGGCTCAGCGCAGCTTGATGGCCTACTCACTCGGGCTGGTATCGTTTATTCTGATCAAGGTGCTTGCTCCCGGCTATTACGCACGGCAGGACACCCGCACACCGGTGCGCATCGCAGTCATCGCCATGGCTGCGAATATGGGGTTGAACATCATACTGGTGTTTCCACTTGCCCATGCCGGCCTGGCGCTTGCCACCACGCTTTCCGCTTCACTCAATGCTTACCTTCTGTGGCGTGGATTGTGTCGCCAGGGGGTCTATCTACCGCAGACAGGATGGCCTCAATTGCTGCTGCGGGTGGTGGCAGCCAACTGCTTATTGGCGTTGGCGCTCTATTGGGGTGGCGGGGCTTTATCGGAATGGACCGCCGCGGCAACCTGGGAGAAGGTCTGGCGGCTGCTGGGCCTGGTGCTCTGCGGGACAATCGTCTATGTGGCATCACTACTGCTGGTTGGCATACGACGGTATCATTTTCGTGGTTCTACCACAGCCTGATCCGACAGCAGCAAGAAAAACCAAAATCCAGATACGCTAATTCAGACATGGTAATTTGTTGACATAGCACAAAAAATATTCAAGCTTTTTCTTGTATCTGCATTTCAGCAAAGAATATACAGGTAAATTGTCGTGGCAGGGACTTGCGACAAAAGTTCGCATATAATCACCCGCTTTGAGTTGTATATAGCCGGGACTGATTGGAATGCAGGTGATTCGTGGTTTACACAATCTGCGTGCCGAGCATCGGGGCTGTGTGGCGACCATCGGTAACTTCGATGGTGTGCACCTTGGTCATCAGGCAGTCTTCGTGCATCTGCGACAGAAGGCGCTTCAGTTTGGATTGCCGGCAACGGTGATCACCTTCGAGCCACAACCGCAGGAGTTTTTTTCTCCGGAAAAAGCGCCTGCACGACTGACCAGGATGCGGGAGAAGCTGCACGCAATCAAGGATGCGGGTATTGATCGGGTGGTATTGCTGGAGTTCAATCAGAAGCTTGCGGAAATGCCTGCCGAGTTGTTTGTGCAGCATCTACTGGTTGACGGTCTCGGAATCCGCTACCTGTTTGTGGGCGATGATTTTCGCTTCGGCCAGCAACGAATGGGTGACATTGGTCTGCTGCGCACGGTGGGTGAAGCGCATCTGTTTGATGTGGAAAATATGAATACCTTCATGGTTGGGGACGAACGCGTCAGCAGCACCAAGGTACGGGAACTGCTGGCGGCGGGTGACCTGGAACAAGCAGCGCACTATCTGGGACGTGCCTACCGCATATGCGGACGAGTAGCACACGGTGACGCACGTGGGCGAACCATTGGCTTCCCAACTGCAAACATCAATCTGCATCGCAAAGTCAGTCCATTGAACGGAGTCTATGCGGTTTCGGTGTTCGGACTGGGCGAGCAGGGTCTGTCGGGGGTGGCCAATATCGGCACCCGGCCGACTGTGGCGGGAGATCAGCGCTATCTGCTTGAAGTACACCTTTTCGATTTCTACCGCGATATCTACGGAGCCCATGCCGAGGTGGAATTCAAACTCAAACTGCGTGATGAGAAGCGGTTTGATTCATTCGAACAGCTGCGCCAGCAGATTGAGCGTGACAGCAGCGCCGCAAGAGCATATTTTTTAACCAATTGAGTGAAACAGTGCCATTGAGGCAATAGAGCGAAGCAACCAGCCGTGACCGACTATAAGAGTACTCTCAACCTACCCAATACCGGGTTCCCGATGAAGGCGAATCTTGCGCAGCGCGAACCTGAAATGCAAAAACACTGGGAGAGCATTGGCCTGTACCAGAAGATCCGTGAGGCATGCAGTGGAAGGCCAAGGTTTACTTTGCATGACGGCCCTCCCTACGCCAACGGTGAGATCCATATTGGCCATGCAGTCAATAAAATCATCAAGGATTTCATTGTAAAGAGCCATACGCTGGATGGCTACGACGCACCTTACGTACCGGGGTGGGACTGCCATGGTCTGCCGATCGAACTGCAGGTCGAAAAGAAGGTGGGTAAGCCTGGCGCAAAGGTGACTGCAGCCGGATTCCGCCGTGCCTGCCGCGAGTACGCGGCTCAGCAGGTCGATAAACAGCGCGTCGATTTCAAACGGTTGGGAGTGTTTGGCGACTGGGACAGTCCCTATCTGACCATGGATTACCGGACTGAGGCGGATATCATTCGCGCGCTCGGTAGAATCGTAGCGAACGGTCACGTGCACAAGGGGTATAAACCGGTGCACTGGTGCACCGACTGCGGATCGGCCTTGGCAGAAGCGGAGGTCGAATATAAGGACAAGGAGTCATTCACCATCGATGTCCGTTTTCCGGTGGTGGATCCAGAGGCGTTGATGGCGCGCTGTCATGCGATCCCCAATGGCCATGGTGAAGGTACGCTTTCGCTGGTGATCTGGACCACGACGCCCTGGACTTTGCCCGCCAATCAGGCGGTGGCGCTCAATCCGGGCCTGGAGTATGTGGTCGTTCAGGCGGAAGGTCCGCGCGGACGTGAACGTCTGATGCTGGCCGAAGGTCTGCTCAAGGATTCCATGGATCGCTGGGGCATATCACACTACCATGTGATCGCCTACGGACGAGGCGATGCCTTCGAGGGGTTGAAGCTGAAACACTGTTTCTATGACCGTGAGGTGCCGATAATTCTGGGCGAGCACGTCACCCTCGAAGCTGGTACCGGTGCCGTTCACACCGCACCTGGACATGGTCTTGAAGACTATATCGTCGGTCAGCGGTATGCGCTTCCGGTGGACAACCCGGTGGGTGGTGACGGCTGCTTCGTTGCTGGTACCAAGCTGTTCGAGGGGGAGCACGTCTTCACCGCAAACGAAAAGGTGATCGATGTACTCAAAGCTCACGGTGCGCTGCTGCAGGAGGCGCGTCTGTCGCATAGCTACCCTCACTGCTGGCGTCACAAGACGCCGATCATCTTTCGCGCTACACCGCAGTGGTTTATCGGTATGGAGCAGGCAGGGCTGCGCGCCATGGCGCTGCGGGAGATTGCCAAGACTGCGTTTACTCCTGATTGGGGGCGGGCGCGTATCGAAGGGATGGTTAAAAGCAGGCCCGACTGGTGTATTTCACGCCAGCGCACCTGGGGTGTTCCCATCGCGTTGTTCATCCATAAGGTCAGTGGAGATCTGCATCCGGATACGCCGCATCTGATTGAGCAGGTAGCCAAGCGGGTGGAGCAAGCCGGCATTGAAGCCTGGTTTTCACTGGATGCCGAGGAGTTGCTGGGTGAGGATGCGACCCACTACGAAAAGGTGCCAGATACCTTGGACGTCTGGTTCGATTCGGGTGTGACCCACTTTTCGGTATTGAAACCTCATGCAGCGCTCGATTTTCCAGCCGACCTCTACCTGGAAGGTTCAGATCAGCACCGCGGTTGGTTTCAGTCCTCACTGCTGAGCGCGGTAGCAATCGATGGCTGCGCCCCGTACAAAGGGGTGCTGACGCACGGTTTCACCGTCGATGCCAAGGGGATGAAGATGTCAAAATCCCTGGGTAATGTGGTCAGTCCGCAGAGCGTCATGAAAAGTCTCGGTGCCGATATCATCCGGCTCTGGGTATCTGCCACCGACTACCGCGGTGAGATGAGTGTGTCCGACGAGATTCTGAAGCGTACTGCGGATGCCTACCGCCGGATTCGTAACACCTCGCGTTTTCTTCTGGCCAATCTCAACGGTTTCGACCCCCGCCTGAATCTGGTGGCACCGTCCGATATGATTGAGCTGGATCGCTGGGCGGTGGCGCGTGCGATGCAGTTGCAGACGGAGATTGTGGCAGCCTTCCGAGCTTATAATTTTCACCAGATTTTCCAGTCCATTCACAACTTCTGCGTGAACGAGATGGGCGGTTTCTATCTCGACATCATCAAGGACAGGCAATACACCACTCAGGAGAACAGCCTAGCACGGCGCTCCTGTCAGACCGCGATGTACCACATCATTGAAGCAATGGTGCGCTGGCTGGCGCCGATTGTCAGTTTTACCGCCGACGAGATATGGCGCTATATCCCTGGTGAGCGGGGTGAGTCGGTTTTTCTGGAAACCTGGTATCAGGGCTTGTTCACCCTGGATGACGGTGACCGCTTCGACCGGCATTTCTGGAGCCGAATGATAGAAGTGCGGACCGCAGTTGGAAAGCAGCTGGAGCAGTTGCGTGTGGACGGCGTCATCGGTGCTTCGCTGGATGCCGAAGTCGATCTCTACTGCTCCCCCGAATGGTTACAGGCTTTACATCAGCTCGGATCCGAGTTGCGTTTCGTACTGATCACCTCAGCTGCCCGGGTGTATCCACTGGAACAGCGACCCGCTGAAGCTGTGGAAAGCGGGATTACCGGACTGGCTATTCTTGCAGTTCGGTCGGTACATACCAAATGCACACGTTGTTGGCATCATCACGAAGATGTCGGGAGCAACAGCGAATATCCGGATATCTGCGGTCGTTGTGTAGTGAACATCAGCACCGATGGCGAGATCCGGAAGTACGCCTGATCGATTGGAAAGCGGACTATGCTACGCTGGTTATGGCTTTCACTGGTGGTCGTGATCATTGATCAAGTCAGCAAGCAGTTTGTGGAGTCGAGTCTGCTGGTTTTTGAGCAGGTACCAGTGCTGCCCTTTCTCAATTTGACGTTGGCCTACAATGAAGGGGCGGCTTTCAGTTTTCTCAGCGACCAAGCAGGCTGGCAGCGCTGGTTTTTCATCATCGTCGGGCTGGTGGTCACGTTGGTGCTGGTGGTCTGGATGGGCCGGTTGCGCGCTGACCAGAGACTCACCGCTACTGCCCTGAGTCTGGTGGCGGGTGGAGCGCTTGGCAACATCATCGACCGGTTGTTGCTCGGCCACGTGGTCGATTTCATCGATCTCTACTATCAGGACTGGCATTGGCCGGCCTTCAATATCGCCGATTCCGCGATCACCCTGGGTGTGGTTTTGATGCTTGCAGAAACAGTGCGTGAAGAGCGCCAGCGCGAACCGCTGTGAGTCGTTGTCACAGGAAGACTCCCGCGTCGGGGCAGAGGAGACTGTTCGGTGTGTGCAGACGTCTGTCTGCTCAGTGCGCCACTGCTACCCGGGAGAGTAGGATGGTACAAACGCGCAAGTGGCGTACCCACCACACCATCGGGTGCTTAAAGTGGATGAGAAAACTAAAATGTACAGCGGTCTTTGGGAGGTATTACCAGAATGAGCGATGCGTTGAACTATCTGTTACAGGCCCGTCCAGAAGCAATGACGGCCTATTTCTCTTTTCTCAAAAAGTCAGAGACCCATCTGGATACGCGTACCCGTGATCTGATTTCAGTGATCACCAAGGTTGCGGTACAGACTGAAGGGGGGTTCCGCCAGTATCTGACGCGCGCGCTGCGCAATGGTGCATCGCCAAACGAGGTGATAGATGCGCTGTTGATGGCTTTTCCGGTACTCGGACTGGCTAAGATCGTCTGGGCCGCAGATATTCTGCTGGAAATGGATATTCCAGAGTTCCGCCCTGAGAATCTGAATGCGAAGCCGGGGTGGCATGATGTCACCTCTGTCGAAGCGGTGCCGCAGCGTGAGGCTGCCTATTTCGAAGTCGACGGACGACATCTGTTTACCTGGCGTGATGGTGACGAGATCACCGTTTATGACAGCCGTTGTCCGCACCAGGTGACCGACATTCCCCATTTGTCGCTAGAGGGAACGACGCTGACCTGTCCCAAGCACCAGTGGGCATTCGATATCGAGAGCGGCGCCTGCATTGCCAAGGGTAAAAGGCCACTGAGACACTTTGAACACAAGATAGCCGACGGACGGCTGCTGGCTTACTGGTAGCGGTCAACCCAGACCGGCCAAGTATCTCTCCCACGCAAAAGCGGGTCCCGGGTCGGTCTTCCGCCCCGGTGCAATATCGCTGTGGCCAGTAATACGCTCCCGGGTGATCGCTGGGTAATGCGTCATGATCTCTCTGGTCGACTGGATTAAACGGTGATACTGCTGATCAGTGAATGGGGTGTGGTCGGTTCCTTCCAGTTCGATGCCGATTGAGAAGTCATTGCAGCGGCTGCGTCCCTGAAAGCAGGACTCGCCGGCGTGCCAGGCACGCTGGCAGAGCGGGACATACTGGATCAGTTCGCCATCACGGCGAATCAGCAGATGTGACGATACCCTGAGCTCCCAGATTTCGGCAAAATAGGGGTGTGCACAGGGATCGAGCCGGTTGAGAAATAGATCGTCGACCCAGGGGCCGCCAAACTGGTCTGGTGGCAGGCTGATATTGTGAATAACCAGCAGGTCGATGGCACAGTTCGCAGGCCTGGCGTCCTGGTTTGGGGAGTGGCGCTGTCTGGCTTGCGCCAGCAGTACACCGCCACCACTCAGGGCGGTCACTGTCGGCGCAGACCCTTTAGTGTCATGTCGGTAAAACTGACAATGCCGACGATATTGCCGTTGTCCACGACCGGAGCACGCGACAGATTGAAGCGGGTAAAGAGGCGCGCGCAGTAGCGGATATCCATGTCGGGGTCTACGGTGATCACCGGTTTCGACATGATTTCGTAGATATTGGTACGGCTCGGGGATTTGTCTTTGGCCAGCACCTGACGTGCGATGTCGGAAAGCATCACCAGCCCGTACTCGTCATTCTCATTGCGTTTTTTCACCACCAGGCACTTGGTTTCGACATGGCTCATCTGGTTGAGGGCATCCTCTACCGTGGCTATGCCGTCAACCATATCGAATTTGGTTTTCATGATGTCCCGGACACGGACTGTCTTGTCCTCACTCACAACTCATCCTCCACTACACTGGTTAAGCGTTTAATCTGGTGAGAGACACCCACCGCATCTTCGACATCGATCTGAAAAGCTATGCCGGAGCCTGGTGTGTCATCGAATTCACCTACGGTACTGATTGTTTCCAGGATGGTACGGCTCAGATGCTCCTCGACCAATAGCAGCACCATATCTCTTTGCGTCTCGAGATTGAGACCGAAGAAGGTTTTACTCTTCTCCACCCCCTCCCCCCGGGCCTGGCTGATGACCGTGGAACCGGTGGCACCGGCATCGCGCGCTGCATCCAGAATAACGTCAGTCTTACTATCCTCGGTCAATGCGATGATCAATTTGAAATGCACGGCTAACTCCTCACGTTTTCCGAACGGGATCGTTTATCCCGCTGAGCACGCCATTCACTGAGTTGTGCGTATCCCATCACGCTCATGATAGGAAACAGGCTGGCAAAGGCGATCAGGCCGAAGCCGTCCAACAGTGGATTGCGACCGGGTATGTTGCTGGCAAGGCCAAGCCCCAGTGCAGCGACCAGGGGAACTGTCACTGTCGAGGTGGTGACACCGCCCGAATCATAGGCCAGCGCGATGATGCTCTTCGGACAGTAAAGTGTCTGAATCACCACTAATACATAGCCGACAATGATGTAGTAGTGCAACGGCGTTCCGGTGACGATCCGGTAGGCGCCCAGACTGATGCCTACGGCGACGCCTATGGCAACAGCGATACGTAGACCCCAGGTGCCGATGGCACCGCCCGAAACCTGATTGGCCTTGATTGCGACTGCGATCAGCGAGGGTTCGGCAATCGTAGTGGAAAAACCGATGGCAAAGGCGAAGACGTAGACCCAGAGGTAGTTACTCCAGTTGCCGAGGCTATCTTCGGTGATGCCGAGAAAGTCGGATGCGGTGAGCTGTTCCGCCATCAGCTTGCCAAGGGGGAAGAGCGCCTGCTCCAGCCCTTCGAGAAAGAAGGCCAGGCCGAGCAGCACGAATACGAAACCGATCAGGATCTGCCGCAGATTGAGGATCCGTTTTCTGAGGATGGCCAGCTGGAAAAAGAACAGGATGATGGCTATCGGCAGCACATCATGCAGGGTGCTGAGAAGAGATTCAAAGAAGTGGCTGAGATAGGACATCAGTTAAAGCATTATTCCGTAGCCCATGACGAAGATCATCGGCGTCAACGATGCAAATGCGATCAAGCCAAATCCGTCGGTCAACGGGTTGCGTCCCTGGATACTGCTTGCGAGTCCCACGCCCAGCGCTGTCACCAGGGGTACCGTAATGGTGGAGGTGGTGACGCCACCGGAATCGTAGGCGATACCGATGATTTCCGGTGGTGCGAAAAAGGTCATGATCACTACGCCGATGTAACCACCGACGATCAGGAATTGCAGGGGCCACCCCTTGATGATGCGGAGCACGCCGATGACAATGGCTGCACCTACCGAGAGTGCAACAGTCAGCCGCAAGCCGTCGGCATAACTCTCTCTTGCCGGGTCCGTGTTTTCTATCATGCCGCCGGTGGCGGCGACTTTCGCTGCTTCGTCGGCAACCGCGATCAACGCGGGTTCCGCTACCGTGGTGCCGAAACCCAATGCAAACGCAAACGCCAGCAACCAGAACAGGCTTCCCTTGCGGGCGAAATCATGCGCCATCGATTCGCCGATTGGGAACAGACCGACTTTCAAGCCATGGATGAAAAGCGTCAGACCCAGTACCACCAGTACGGTGCCGATCAGCAGTCCACCCAGATCGGGAATGGGTTGGCGCAGGATGACCAACTGAAAAAAGCCGATGACCGCGATGATGGGTGCCAGGTCGCGGACACTTTCGAGCATTGATTTAAACAGAAGGATAAGAAGTTTGTTCACGGAGCGAACATTACACTAGTTGTCGTTAATGTAGTAGCCCCTCTCAGCGCCGGAACGTGCCGCTGAGAGTGTGCTTTGGGGGCTGTCTCCAGCGCTTCATTTACGCATGGCAAGTGCGGATTTGGGGTGTCATCAACAAGCTCTGTTAACCCTATCACATTTATTCTTTATTCATTCCAAGTCGAGGTAAAGATATTGCTTTGGTATGCCGCAACAGAGTCAGGACTATTGCGTAACCAGCAATCCGGCTAATCTCCCACGTCCGAACCAGGTGTACCTATGAGCTTCCAGAATAATGTTCTCAGTTTCGATACCAGCCGTTCCGCCGCAGTTTCGCTCGGACCCAAGGTAGAGCATCGCGCTGCCATTGATAGCTGTCGGCAGGTGGTGCGGATACAGATTCCGAAGCTGCTGGGCGGGATGTTCGAGAATCTCGACGATGCCCTCTACGATCTGGCAGACAAGGCGGAGAGCAATATACGGCAGAACGCATTCTTTGACGCGATGCGCGAGATTCGCAAAGACCGCGCGCGCATCGAAGCGGGATTCGGTCAGCGAGTGGCGGCGGACTTTGATCTATTCTGGAGTGGTGGTGTCGCGCCGAACAGAAAAAGAGGGGGGAGTGACCAGTCCGAGGAGGACCTCTCTCTGTTGGGCGAAGATGATCTGGAAGAGGGTCTCGCCATCAGCAACATGACGTCACGAGGTGAAAATCGTCACTACCGTGCTCTCTACGCACTGAATCAGAGATTTGGCCATATGCTGGGTGGCGTGGAGTTGGACACCAAGGAGAATCCACTCTCGCCTGGGGCCATCTGTGAAGCTTTTCACCAGATGTTCAAGGAGATGGATGTAGATATTCCGGTAAAACTGGTGGTGTACAAGCAGTTTCAGATCCAGGTCATCGATCTGTTGGGCGGGTTTTACGATGAATTGAACAGCTTGCTCACCGAAGCGGGCGTGTTGCCCAAACTCACCCAGAAGATAAGGCGCTCACGCCATTATCCGACGGGCGGAGGTAACGCGCCGGCGCTTAGAGAGAACAGGGAGGAGGCGGTAGCTTCCAAAGCAGAGGAAAGTGAGCTGCAGACAGAGCTTTTCTCCTCCTTGAAACAGATGTTGAGCGAAAAAAGGCTGGGCTCCTCATCCGCTCACCTCAGCAGCGCGCCACTCCCGGTTATTGGCACCAATGAGATGCTGCACGCGTTATCGGCACTGCAGCAGGCGGAAATCCCTGTCGCACCGCAGGTTGTCGACGGGATACCGGGCAGCCTGGATATGCGTGCAAATCTGTTCCAGGTGATGGGCCTTGCCAAGGGTGAGGCGGCGGACAAGAAGATCAGCGGCAGTGACGAAGATGCGATCGACGTTATCGCCATGTTGTTCGAGTTTATTCTCGAAGATAAAAATCTTCCGGATGCGATGAAAGCTTTGCTAGCCAGATTGCAGATTCCGATGTTGAAGGTGGCTATCCTGGATAGAACCTTTTTTCACAGTAAAGCCCACCCGGCACGGCGGTTGCTCAACGCCATGGCCAGCGCGGCGGTGGGCTGGTCGGAGCAGTCCGGGAGAAGCGATGGTGGACTCTATGGGAAGATGGAGCGCATCGTCGAACGGATACTGAACGATTTTGACAAGGATATTGAGCTTTTCACCCGACTTTTCGATGAATTCAATGACTTCATTCAACGTGAAGAGCAGGGCTCCAGGTTGGCCGAACAGAGAGTCGCGCAGGTGACCCATGGCAAGGAGCAGCTCAACGCTGCGAGGCATCGAGTGTTCGAGGAGATCAACAACAGATTGTTTGGAAACGACTGGATACCCTCTCCCGTAGTGACATTGATCAAGGATGGGTGGCGCGATGTGTTGCTGCTGCTGATACTGCGCAAGGGAGAGGAGAGCGACGAGTGGCGCAATGCTTTGGGGTTGATGGACAAGCTATTGAGAAGTGTACGGCCCCATCCGGACAGCCGCCGACGCCAGGAGCTTCTCGACGAGATACCGCCGCTGTTGAAGGGACTCCGGACGGGATTGAAGGAGATCTCCTACGACCAGCACAAGATGGCGCGCGTATTCAAAGAGCTGCAGGCATGCCATCTCAAATGTCTCAAGGGCGAGGCACCCGGGCAGGATATGGTGCAATCTGCAGCTGCTGCACCCGGACAAAGCACCGCAACAACAACAGAGGTGCAGCACTCTGCGCAGCCGGAGAATGACGCGCCGACCAGGCAAGAAGTGACGGATCAGGTGATGCGGGATGAGCATCAGGCGTTGGCCGAAAGCATGCCGGTGGGCACCTGGCTGGAGATCCAGGATGGTAACGGTATAAAATTCCGTGCCAAACTCTCCTGGCGCAGCACGGTCTCCGGTACCTGTCTGTTCGTCAACAGGAAGGGGATGAAGGTGGTTGAGATCCCGTTGGCCGGGTTTGCTTCCTGGTTGCGTACTGGCAAAGCAGAGTTGCTGGATGGTGGTACTGTTCCATTAATGGACCGTGCACTGCAAGCGATGGTGGATGTGCTGCAAAAGACCGAAACAGCGGATTGATGACGCTGCTTCCCTCAACATGAGCACTGCCCTGCAGGTCATTCTCCGCCGGGACTGGCTCGATCCAATCTAACTGATGCTGCTGGAGGTGGCCGCCAGCTTCGCTTACAATGCGCCTCGATCTGATGATTCTGTGAGGTGCTTATGGGTGAAAAAATGACCGACAGTGGTCTCAAATATGAAGACCTGACGGTCGGAGAGGGCGAGCAGGTACAGGCAGGACAGAGGGTGCGGGTGCACTATACCGGCTGGCTGGCCAACGGCACCAAGTTTGATTCGAGTCTGGACAGAGGGAATCCCTTTACTTTCGCTCTGGGCGCCGGCCGTGTAATCCGAGGTTGGGACGAGGGTGTGCAGGGGATGCGGATCGGCGGTCGGCGCAAGCTGACGATACCGCCTCAGCTGGGCTACGGCTCATCCGGCGCCGGCGGAGTGATTCCGCCCAATGCAGTGTTGGTCTTCGAGGTGGAATTGCTTGAGATCGAGTGAGCTGCCTTTCCGGCCACCGGACGCCCGAATAATTTCCGAACAGGTGCGTCTGTGCCTGGAGGAGGATCTAGGCAGCGGCGACTTGACCGCGAGCCTGATCGATGCCGAGGCCTCGTCACAGGTTGAAGTGATCTGTCGTGAAGAGGCGATTATCTGTGGTTGCGCCTGGTTCGACGAGGTGTTCCACCAGTTGCATGCAGCGATCAGGGTGGAGTGGCTGGTTGAAGAGGGAACGCGGGTGGCACCGGGAACGCTGTTGTGCCGTCTCCGGGGTAATACCAGGGCGCTGTTGAGTGGTGAACGCACTGCCCTGAACTATTTACAAACACTCTCAGCCACCGCCACCCGTGCCCGCCGTTATGCGGATGCGGTCGCTGGCACCGGAGTGCGTATTCTGGATACCCGTAAAACCCTGCCCGGCCTGCGGCTGCAGCAGAAATATGCGGTTACCTGCGGTGGCTGCCACAATCACCGGATTGGACTTTACGACGCGATTCTGATCAAAGAAAACCACATCCAGGCGGCTGGATCGATCGCGGCAGCATTGCGTGCTGCCCAGGCGGTTGGTGGCGGAGTGGAGATCGAAATCGAGGTGGAGAGTCTGGCCGATCTGGAGCAGGCACTGACTGCCGGGGCGCGTCGGGTGCTGCTGGATAACTTTTCTCTGGATCAGTTACGTGAAGCAGTGGTGGTGAACGCCGGGCGGGCGCGTCTGGAAGCTTCGGGTGGTGTCACCCTGAAGAGCATTCGCCGCATTGCGGAGACAGGCGTGGATGATATTTCGGTAGGCGCCCTGACCAAGGACATCCAGGCTGTTGATCTGTCGATGCGTTTTGTCTGAACACACCGGTTCAGACTTTGATATCGAGCAGCGATCCGATCATCCGGTCTGCCGCGCTGAGAGTTTTGATCGAGGCAGTTGTCGGTGGGAGATGTTGCTGCAATTCCACCAGTGCGCGGGCTTCATCCCGGGTGGGTAACTTGTTATCGGGTCTCAGACTGGCGATCTCACCAGCGCTTCTCTGCAAACCCTGCAGACCGCGTGCAATACCCTGTA
Organism: Chromatiaceae bacterium; assembly: GCA_024235215.1. Taxonomy (GTDB): domain Bacteria; phylum Pseudomonadota; class Gammaproteobacteria; order Chromatiales; family Chromatiaceae; genus HKST-UBA178. Next base: position 186,676 of record JACKMU010000006.1, read on the forward strand.
ACGCAGTGCTCTTGACAGAAGTAATTGCCATACGTCAGTGCTCACGTCGACTTTATTGTTGATCAATAGCTTAGGCCGGTGAACAGAAGAATCCAAGTGGACAATGTCAAAAATGTGACTAATTGCAGATTCTTGACGGATTCGGTGTCTTGTGGAACTGTTTCCGGGTCTATTTTCATTAGAGATAGGAGCTATCATGCCACTCTTCCATCGCAACACGCTTATTCCACTGCTGCTGAGTGCTTCTGCTTTTACACAGGCGGCCGAGCTCGAATCCGTGGAGCAGCGATTCAGTTATGTTCTCGGATACCAATTCGCCCAGCAGATCAGATCTGAGGGTATTCAGGTCGATGTGGCCGCGTTTACTGCTGCCATCGAAGATGTGCTCAAGAGTCAGCCGCTCCAGTTGAGTATGGATGAGATGCGTGCTGCATTGCAGTCCGGGCGCCAGGCGGTGATCGAAAAAAAGCAGGCCGAGGCGCAGGCGGCATTAGAGGCTGGGAAGGCCTTCCTGGAGCAGAACAAGAACACAGCGGGGGTTGTGGTACTTCCTTCCGGCTTGCAGTACATCGAACTCAAGGCTGGAGAGGGGGATTCTCCCGGTACGGATGCGGAGGTAACCGTCCACTATCGCGGCACCTTGATCGATGGCCGGGAGTTCGACAGCTCCTATACGCGAGGAGAGGCCGTCAGCTTCGCACTGAACGGTGTGATTCCCGGGTTTCGTGAGTCGTTGATGTTGATGAAACCGGGTGCCAAGTGGAAGGTTTTCGTACCCCCCGAGTTGGGTTATGGTGACAAAGGTGCCGGTAGCAGTATAGGGCCCAACCAGACCTTGATCTTCGAAATCGAACTCCTTTCGGTAAAGTAGCGCAAATCACCAATCAGTGAGCGGAAGATCCTACTGACTTTGCCAGCCTCTCTCCGCCACCTGGGGGAAGAGGTTGGCCCAGTGCCGCCAAGCAGAGGATCTGTCGCGGATTTGAACAGTCGCGAGATGTCAATGCCAACGCACTTGTTCTACGGCGCCGTCGATATGAATCGCCATTACAGCGAACCCCAGCTGTTCTTACGACGCTGAAATCTCAGATGCGGCAGGATCAATCCGATGATAATGCCCAGGATGATGATAGCGGCGCCGATCATGAACCACTTCTGATTACTGTTGTTCTTTAGTTCCCGGTTCTCCTGTTTCAGTCCCTCCACCAGGTGTGTCAACTGGGCCACCTGTTTTTGCAGATCATTGCGCTCATTGGAGATTCGAATCGCATTGGATGAAGTACGGCGGATGGTCTCCAGGTCCTGGTCCACCCGCTCCTTCTCCTGGCCGAGTTTCTGGTGGCTGCTCTGCAAGGCCGCCAATTCCCGCTGTGCGGCTTCCAGCTTGGCGGAGAGCTTTTCCGGCTCCTGCAGCAGCTCTTTGAGCCGATTTTCGGCCGCGCTCAGGCGATCACGGGCAACCGGTACTGTCAGCAATTGCCGTGTCAGTACATAACCGGAACTGCCATCCTGCGTTCTTACCTGGGAATATCCGCTAGCAGGATTCGAGCTGATCAGCTCCAGTTTTTCGCCACTCGGCAACATACGCAGAATTTTGTGCGAGGTGCTCTCTCCGGTCCGCATCGTGATCTGGAACTGATCAGTTACATAGCGGTTCTCAGCCTGAAGTTGACCGAAACCAAAAAGCAGTACCAGACTCAGGACGATTCGATTCACTGCGACCCCTAAATAGTTATCCGTACGATTCAATCCAGGAATTTTTCCAGATGGCGCCCTATATGTCCAAGCGAAGTTGAACAAAAAGCCGATTTTTCCATGTCAGCAGCTTGAGAGTGCCGGGTTATTCACATTTTTTGGTGTGGTCCAGCCTGTTTTACCCGCTATTGTCAAGTCGTTTTCTATAAAGTCAGAAAATATTCAACTTATTGAAAATAAAAGAATTACTTTGCTGTATAATTTTTTGACGATTTAGCGAAAATCTTTCTGTCGTGCGGGATTAGGGGTTATTTTCGCCTGCTATCCACAAAGTTATCCACAGAAGCTGTGTATAACGCACATTTGATTTCCCCGACAATGCGATAGTGGAAAACCTTCTCCCACTCCCTGACAAAATTCGTTTAACCAGCTGATTACAAATGCTTGTATAGATTTCGTTCTGATTGAATCAGAATCCGTTATAATCCTCGCCCTTTTAACACGGGCCGTTGCTCTCATGATCAGTAAACTTCGCAATATCGCCATCATCGCCCATGTGGACCACGGCAAGACCACGCTGGTCGACCAGTTACTGCAGCAGTCTGGCACTTTGGGGGAGCGGTTCGGTCCGGTGGAACGAGTGATGGACTCGAACGATCTTGAGCGGGAGCGGGGTATCACCATCCTCTCCAAGAACACGGCGATCCGCTGGGAGGATTATCGTATCAACATCGTCGATACGCCAGGCCATGCGGATTTTGGTGGCGAGGTGGAGCGTGTGCTCTCTATGGTCGATTCGGTGTTGCTGCTGGTTGATGCAGTAGAGGGGCCCATGCCACAAACCCGGTTCGTAACCCAGAAGGCGTTCAAGCACGGGCTGAAACCGATCGTGGTGGTGAACAAGATCGATCGGGAGGGGGCACGCCCGGGTTGGGTGATCGATCAGACCTTTGACCTGTTCGACCGGCTCGGCGCCAGCGACGAGCAGCTCGACTTTCCGATAATCTATGCTTCAGCGATCAATGGCTACGCCGGACTCACAGAGGATGTCAGGGCCGGTGATATGACACCGCTTTTCCGCGCCATCGTTGAGAACTGCCCGGTACCCGCTGTCAATCCGGAGGGTCCGTTCCAGATGCAGGTCTCCACGCTGGCCTACAATAGCTACGTTGGTGCTATCGCCATTGGTCGGATAACACGGGGCCGGGTGCGCCGTAACATGCCGATTATCGTGACCAAGCTGGATGGTGGCCAGCAGCGTGCGAAGATCGGATTGGTCTACGGCTTCCTTGGGCTGGAGCGGGTAGAGGTGGAGGAGGCTTCCGCCGGTGATATCGTAGCAATATCGGGTGTGGAGGCGCCTAATGTTTCGGATACCTTCTGTGATCCTGAACAGGTAGAGGCGCTGCCCAGTCTGGCCGTGGATGAGCCCACTGTCAGCATGACTTTTCAGGTCAACAACTCTCCGTTTGCCGGTCGCGAAGGAAAATTTGTCACTTCGCGGCAGTTGAAGGAGCGTCTTGAGAGAGAACTGCTCTACAACGTTGCGCTACGGGTGGAGGAGGGAAATGATCCGGAGAAGTTTCGGGTATCGGGTCGGGGTGAACTGCACCTCTCTATTCTGCTCGAGAATATGCGGCGGGAAGGTTATGAGCTCGCGGTCTCCCGGCCGGAGGTGATCTTCCGTGAAGTTGATGGTGAAATTTGCGAGCCCTACGAGCAGTTGACTGTCGACATCGAGGAGCGGCACCAGGGAAGTATCATGGAAGCGCTCGGTGCACGTCGAGGCGATCTCCGCAACATGGCAAGCGACGGAAGGGGGCGGGTTCGTCTGGATTACGAGATTCCGTCCCGGGGGCTCATCGGCTTTCAGACTGAGTTTCTGACGCTCACCTCGGGTACCGGACTCATCTATCACGTCTTCGATCGCTACGACCGAGCACATCGAGGTGGTATTGCACCGCGAAAGAACGGTGTTCTTATCTCCAACGGAGGCGGCAAGGCGCTCGGCTATGCACTGTTCAACCTGCAGGAGCGTGGGCGGTTGATGGTCAAACCCGGCGATGAAGTGTATGAAGGGCAAGTGGTCGGCATCCATGCGCGCAGCAATGACTTGACGGTCAATCCCCTCAAAGCCAAGCAGCTCACCAACATTCGAGCGGCGGGCAGCGATGAGAATATTCTGCTTACCCCAGCGGTGGTATTTTCTCTGGAACAGGCACTGGAGTTTATCGAAACCGATGAACTGGTCGAGATTACCCCGTCGAAGATCCGCGTCCGTAAGCGTCAGCTGAAAGAGTCGGACAGAAAAAGGGCGTCACGGACAGTGGAGGAGTGAGCAGGGTAAACTGCCTGGGCTGAGTTATAGAAAAAGAAAAACCTCGGCAGCATTCCTTGCTACCGAGGATATGTCGCCGGGCTTGGTTGGCAAAGGGACCCGTCCGTGGAAACATCCGTGCGAGGCTTGATCTGTCCGTGAGCTTCCTTGGTTTGGCGACGGTTTTAATTCTACACGGTTAGCGTGGGCTACGTATCGGCTGGTGTCCCGCTTTTTTGTAAGTAAAATCTGAAAAGGATACTGGGAAAACCCTAGTGTCAGCGCTTTTTTATTTTTCGGAACACTTCTGTAGAGGGTAAGGATACTATGATTGCTCTACTACAACGGGTGTCACAAGCCCGTATTGATATTGATGGCGAGACCGTGGGGTGTATCCAACGGGGGTTACTGGTACTGGTCGGGATTGAACGCGGTGACGACCGGAGCAATGCAGACCGGTTGCTGAGTCGGCTGCTCGGATATCGGGTTTTTCCTGATAGCGAGGGCAGGATGAATCTCAGCCTGACACAGATCGCCGGAGGATTGCTACTGGTGCCGCAGTTCACATTGGTTGCCGATACCCGGAAAGGTACCCGCCCCAGCTTTTCATGCGCGGCCTCCCCGGCGCAGGGCAGGCAACTGTTCGAATATCTGCTGGCGCAGGCCCACTTGGGGTATGCATCGGTAGCCGCTGGTGTTTTCGGCGCCGATATGCAGGTGACGCTTACCAACGATGGGCCAGTCACTTTCACTCTGCACGCTTAAAGCCGTTTTTCCTCTCCCGAGCCTGCATTTGCCGGGTAGTTCGCTTAGAATAGCCGGGTTGCCGGTGCGGTCCGGCAGATGAGTACTTCTTTCACCTGGCGGAACCAAAATGCAGCGCAAAGCGGAAGTCGAACGCAACACCCTGGAGACGCGGATCCGGGTTGCCGTCGATCTCGATGGCAACGGTAAATCCGTGCTGGACACCGGGCTGCCGTTTCTCGAGCATATGCTCGATCAGGTAGCGCGCCACGGTTTGATTGATATGGAGATCGTCGCTAAAGGCGATCTCCATATCGACAGCCATCACACCACCGAAGATATCGGTATCACCCTGGGTCAGGCGTTTGCCAGTGCTTTGGGGGACAAACGCGGTATTCGTCGCTACGGTCATGCCTATGTTCCTCTGGATGAGGCTTTGAGCCGGGTGGTCATAGATTTTTCCGGCCGCCCCGGTCTCGAATTCAACGTCGAGTTTCCGCGTGCACAGATCGGTGGATTCGATACTGAACTTTTTTATGAGTTTTTTCAGGGGTTCGTCAATCATGCCGGGGTCACGCTGCATCTGGATACATTGAAAGGGCGCAACGCACACCATATCGCTGAGACGCTGTTCAAAGCATTTGGCCGGGCACTGCGCATGGCACTGGAGCCGGATGCACGCATGGCCGGCATCCTCCCTTCGACCAAGGGCGCGCTCTAAACGCTGGTATCGGAATTCTGCAACATGGCGAAAACTATTGCGGTGATCGATTACGGAATGGGTAATCTGCGCTCCGTCTCCAAGGCGGTTGAACGGGTAGCGGGTGCCCATGGAAAAGTGCTGGTAACCGATGATCCTGAGCTGATTCAGCGCGCGGAGCGAGTGGTTTTTCCGGGCCAGGGGGCGGCACGTGACTGCATGGCGGCCATCTCTCAACATCGGCTCAATCAGGCCGTGCTGGAGGCGTCGCGCCACAAGCCTTTCCTTGGCATCTGCATGGGCTTGCAGGTGCTGATGGAATTCAGCGAAGAGAATGGCGGTACCGGACTGCTGGGATTGCTGGAGGGGGAGGTGCGTCGCTTTCCGGTGGGGATGGAGTATGCCGGGCAGCGACTGAAGATTCCACAGATGGGTTGGAACCAGGTGCATCAGACACGCGCTCATCCCTTATGGAACGGTATTTCGCAGGATACACGCTTCTATTTCGTGCACAGTTTCTACGTGGTTCCCAAGCAATCTGAACTGGTAGCTGGAACTACCGGGTACGGCATCGACTTTACCAGTGTAATCGCCCGGGATAACCTGTTCGCAACCCAGTTTCATCCGGAGAAGAGCGCAGCCGCGGGTCTCAGGCTGCTGGAGAATTTTATCCGCTGGGATCCGTGACTCATCGCCCAGCTCCCTAATCTGCCAATCATAGAGGTTGTTCATCGTGTTACTGATACCTGCCATCGACTTGAAAAACGGCCGCTGTGTGCGTCTGCGCCAGGGCCGTATGGATGATGAAACGATCTTTTCTGACGATCCGATCGAAGTTGCCGGGCGCTGGGTAGCTGCCGGGGCGCGCCGACTGCATCTGGTCGATCTCAACGGTGCGTTTGCCGGAAAACCGATCAATGGTGATGTGATCAGCCAGATCGCCGCTGCTTATCCAGAGCTGCCGATCCAGGTCGGTGGCGGGATACGTGATGAGGATACGCTGGCCGCCTATCTCGCCGTGGGGGTGAAATTCGCGATCATCGGTACACAGGCGGTCAAGGAACCTGAATTCGTGCGTCAGGCTTGCAGGAATTTTCCCGGTCAGGTGATCGTCGGGCTCGACGCCGTTGACGGCATGGTGGCTATCGATGGCTGGGCTACCGTGACCGAGCATCCGGTGTCGGAGTTTGCCAAGCAGTTCGAGCAGCATGGCGTTTCCGCCATTATCTACACCGATATTGGTCGCGACGGCATGCTGACCGGTCCGAATGTAGCGGCAACCGCGGCGCTGGCCACTTCTTTATCGGTGCCGGTGATAGCCTCTGGCGGTATCACCGATATCGAGGATATCAGCGCGCTCTGTGAGGTGGCGAAGTGCGGCATCGTCGGCGCGATCACCGGGCGGGCGATTTATGAGGGGACGCTCGATTTTGCGCAGGGCCAGGCATTGGCTGATCGACTCTGCGGGGTGAGCTGACGCGATGCTGGCCAAAAGAGTCATTCCCTGTCTGGACGTCGACGCCGGACGCGTGGTGAAAGGGGTCAAATTCGTTGACATTCGCGACGCCGGCGATCCGGTCGAAGTGGCGCGGCGCTACAACGAAGAGGGGGCTGACGAGATCACCTTTCTCGATATCACCGCGAGTTCGGATGACCGGGAGACCATGGTGCATGTGGTGGAACAGGTGGCCGGGGAGGTATTCATTCCGCTGACCGTCGGCGGTGGTATCCGCAGCGTGGATGACGTGAGGCGCATGCTCAATGGTGGCGCGGACAAAGTGGCGATCAACACCGCTGCCGTGTTCAATCCGGAGTTCGTCAAACAGGCGACCGAGCGTTTCGGTTCGCAGTGCATCGTGGTCGCTATCGATGCCAAACAGGTGAGCAACCCGGGTGAGCCGCTGAAATGGGAGATCTTCACCCACGGCGGGCGCAAGCCCACCGGATTGGACGCACTGCAGTGGGCGCGCAGGATGGCGGCCTACGGCGCCGGTGAGATCCTGCTCACCAGCATGGATCGGGATGGTACTAAAATCGGCTTTGATCTGGCGCTGACACGTGCGGTCTGTGAAGCGGTCGATATTCCCGTCATCGCCTCTGGTGGGGTGGGTAATCTTCAGCACCTGGTGGACGGTGTGCTGGAGGGGTGTGCGGATGCGGTGCTCGCTGCCAGTATCTTCCACTTCGCGGAGTACAGTATCGGTGAAGCCAAACGCTACATGGCAGCGTGTGGTGTCGAGGTTAGGCTCTGATGGGTTCCGATGTTCTGGGACGACTGGCAGAGGTGTTGGAGGCGCGCAAGAGTGCCTCTGCCGACAGCTCCTACGTGGCGAAGCTCTACGCCAAGGGTCTGGACGCGATACTGAAGAAGATTGGTGAAGAGGCGACGGAGACAGTGATGGCAGCCAAAGATGGGGTGCCGGAGAAGCTGATCTACGAAATTGCGGATCTCTGGTTCCATTCGATGGTGCTGTTGGCGCAGCAGGGGCTCAAACACGACCAGGTGCTGGCGGAACTGGAGCGCCGCTTCGGCCTCTCCGGGCTGGCAGAGAAGGCCGGACGCGATACGCGCTAACCATTTCTATTTAGGGTATCATCTGGGCAGTTATAGGCGGGTCATTCGGGTCAGGACAGCGCTTTCTGTTCAGGCAGCGCTGGCGACGGAGCCGAATCCGTGCTAATCAATCAGTTCTGGAGAGAGATCATGGGTATTGGTGGAATCAGTATCTGGCAGTTGTTGATTATTCTGGTCATTGTGTTGTTGTTGTTCGGTACCAAGCGGCTGAAGAATATCGGTGCCGATCTGGGCAATGCGGTGAAAGGGTTCAAAGGCGCGATGAAAGATGGTGAGCAGGAGCCGGAGAAGCCACGGCTGGAGCAGAGTAAAGAGGAGTCGGTCGCTCACGGAGAGGTGAACCAGAAGGAGAAAGAGCGATCCTGACCGCCTGTCGCCTGTTGAAATCACTGCAGCACTGACGCTATGTTCGATATCGGATTCTGGGAGTTGATGCTGATCGGTCTGGTCGCCCTGGTAGTCGTGGGCCCGGAGCGTCTGCCAAAGCTGGCGTACACCGCTGGAAAGTGGTTGGGAAAGGGACGCCGTGTGCTGAACACGGTAAAGTCCGAGATCGATAAGGAGATCAAGGCCGAAGAGCTGAAGCAGATACTCGAAAAACAGAAAAAGCAGCTCAATCCACTACAAGAGGTCATCGAAGAGACCGGCTCTGCGGTGCGCAATCTGGAGAGTCAGGTCAGCACCAGTCTGCGCGAGGGGGAGCGTCAATTCGTCTCCGAAGATGAGTCCCACACACGCTTGGGTGATGTGAAAACGGTCACCAGTAAGCTGAACAATGACAACCAAGAACGACCAAGCTGACGACCCCTTCAAGGAACAGCCCTTCGTATCCCACCTGCTTGAACTGCGCGACCGACTGTTGCGTGCACTGGCGGTGGTGGCGCTCGTTTTCCTGATGCTCTTCCCGTTTGCCAATAAGATCTATGTCTGGGTGGCCACCCCCCTGATGGAGCATCTGCCGGCTGGAGCCAGTATGATCGCCACCGAGGTGGCATCGCCTTTTCTGACGCCATTCAAACTCAGTCTGGTGGCGGCATTCTTCCTCTCCATACCCTACACTCTCTATCAGATGTGGGCCTTCGTTGCACCCGGGCTCTATGCTCACGAGAAGCGGCTGGTGCTGCCGTTGGTCGCTTCCAGCACCCTGCTCTTCTACATCGGGATGCTGTTTGCCTACTACGTGGTTTTCCCGCTGGTCTTCGCGTTTCTCACCGGCACGGTGCCGGACGGGGTCACCGTAGCCACGGATATCGCCAAATATCTGGATTTCATCCTGACCCTCTTCTTTGCGTTTGGTATGGCGTTCGAAGTGCCCATTGCCACATTTATCCTGGTGTGGATGGGTGTGACCACGCCGGAAAGTCTGGTTGAGAAGCGACCTTACATCATTGTTGGCGCTTTCTCGCTGGGTATGTTGCTCACGCCGCCGGATGTGATCTCGCAGACGCTTTTGGCACTGCCCATGTGGCTGCTGTTCGAGGTGGGTGTGATTGCCGCTAAATTATTTGGCAAACGTCTCGAAGAGGGACATCCGGAGGGTTTGGATGGTGACCACCGGGCGGTTGGCCCGGCAGCACCTGCGCAGGCTGCTGCGGCAGGGCCGACGACGCCCGCGCCAGGTGAGGAGTTCGTTCGCTTTGAGGGTGACCCTTCACCGGAAAAAGAGAGCTGGAGGCCCGATCCAGACCGTTTTGTGCCCTTGACCGAAGCTGAGCTGGATGCACAGCTGGATATGATTGAGGCGGAAGAGGACGCGGAGGCGAAGGCGGAGCGATCCGCCAGTGCGCTGGTTGAACGGAAGCTCAAGGATGTGCAGAAAAAGCGGGATGCAGGCGACACCGCTGGAGCGCGCAGACTGCTCTACGAGATACTTGCGGAAGGTGATGCAGACCAGGTCAGTGTGGCGAAGAATATTCTGCAGCAGCTGGACACGGATTAGTAAGCGGGAGCACGGTTTCCCCCCGATTTTCGTTACAGGGGGGTCCACTATGCGCCTCAAATCGGGAACTACTTGGCCTCGCCCTCCCATTCCCTCGCCACGTTCCCGCATAGTCCGACAGGTTCGTGGTTTCACGTCACTCTGCATACTGTTTCGGGGTCTCATTCAACCGCTTTGAGAAAAGGACGCCGGATGGAGACACCGATGCACAGACCACTACTCCTGGCCCTTCTGGTTTTTTCGTTGCCACTGCCGGCAGAGTTGGCCAACCAGTTGCGCAATCACCCCTCCCCCTATCTGGCGATGCATGGAGACGATCCCGTGCACTGGCAGTCCTGGGGGAAAGCGGTGCTGACCAGGGCCAGAGCGGAGCACAAACTGTTGTTCATCTCGAGTGGCTATTTTGCCTGCCACTGGTGTCATGTAATGCAGCGGGAGAGCTATAGAAACCGCGAGGTGGCGGCGCTGATCAACCAACACTTCATAGCGGTGAAGGTGGACCGGGAGCTGGAACCGGCGCTGGATAGCCATCTGATCGATTTCGTACAGCGTACCCGTGGCAGCGCCGGCTGGCCACTGAATGTCTTTTTGACACCTGAAGGCTATCCGTTGGTGGGGCTGACCTATGCACCGACAGAATCCTTCATGGCTTTACTGGTGCGCCTGCAGCAGCTTTGGCAGGAGCGAGCGGCAGAGCTTGGCGCAACCGCCCGCTCCGCAGCGTTGGCGATGGCGTCAGAGAGAGCGGTGGCGTTACCGGACAGGATCGATGTCAACGCACTGCATAGCGGCTTGGTCAGTACGGCGCTGAAAATAGGTGACGACATAGAGGGTGGTTTTGGTCGGCAGAACCGTTTTCCGATGGTACCACAGTGGTCGGTACTGCTGGCCAGGCTCGCAGCGGTACCCAATGAGCAGCTGCGTGAGCTGATCGAGCTGACCTTGGAGCAAATGGCGCGCAAAGGGTTGCGAGACCATATCGGGGGTGGTTTTTTCCGCTACACAGTTGATCCCGGCTGGCAGATACCCCATTACGAAAAGATGCTCTACTCCCAGGCGCTCCTTGCGCGGCTCTACCTCTCTGCCGCCAGGCAGCTGCAGCTGCCTGCCTATCTCGAGGTGGCACGCGATACACTGGATTTCGCCCTGACCGGGCTGAGTGGAACTGATGGCGGTTTTATTGCCAGCTTGTCGGCGGTCGATTCGGACAATAGCGAGGGAGGCGGCTACCTCTGGAGCGACGAGCAGTTGGCGCAGGCATTGACTGATGAGGAGCTGGAGTTTGCCCGCAAGCGCTGGCGTCTCGCAGGCGACCCTATAACCGAAGGCGGCTGGCTGCCGGTAGATGCAATTGGCACTGACGAGCTGGCTGGATCAGCGGGAGTTGCACCGGCGGTGATGCTGGCTCTTGAGCAGCGGATCAAGCACAAGCTGCTCATAGCACGTGCAGCGAGAAACCATCCCCGTGATGAGAAACAGCTGGCTGCCTGGAACGGGCTGATGTTGTCGGCGCTGGTTGAGGGTGCCAAAGAGCTTGGGGAGAAGCGATATCGCGACGCGGCAGAACGGCTGCGTGACTTTCTCGTCACCCGGCTATGGGATGGCGAGCGGCTGCTGCGTGCGCGCAGCGACACGGGAGAACTGGGCAGTGCGGCGCTGGAAGATTATGTCTATGTTGCAACTGGTCTGCGTGATTGGGGGAAACTGAACGGTTCGGAAGCGGATCTCGTGCTCGCCGGACAACTTGCTGCCGAGGCATGGCGGCGTTTCTACCGACCGGAGGGGTGGCAGGTTACCGACCAGCTGCTGCTCCCTGGAATTGCGCTGGAGAGTGCAATCAACGATGGACCGCTGCCGTCACCTGCGGCGATGCTGATCGAGTTCAGCATCACCAGCGGTGATCCTGAGCTGATGGCCAGGGTGCCACAGGCAGTATTCGGCGCTTATCCTCTTGCGCGGGAGCAGCCGATAGCCTATGCAACCCAAGTGGCTGCCTGCATCGCTGCTGCGGCGTTGTTGCAGTCCGAGTGACCGGTGAAAATTGCTATCGGCTGTAGCGCATTCTGGTGCCGTGCAGCAGGGAGAGAGTGATCTCTTCCGCACTCAATGCAGTGGGAAACAGCGTGCCGGAGATTTTTGCACCGTTGATGCTGGCACCCTCCAGATTGGCACTGGAAAGGTCCAGTCCCCGTAGATCGGCCTGACGAAAATAGCAACCGCGCAGATCGAGGTCGGAGGCATCCAGTTCCCGCAGATCCAGGCTGCGCAGATCGCTGTCGCGCAAGTCGTACCTGTCACCGGCCAGACGGCGCTGGTTAAACTGCTCAACCTCCCCCTCCAGCAGCAGCCGATACAGTGGATCATCATTGTTCTTGCGTACCATCCGCGTTCTCCACTTGGGTGAATCTTCAGATCCTGTGCGACAGGAGGATCGCAGCAACTCAATCCTTACTCCACCAGGAGCTTGGATTGAAGATGGAGCGATTGGGTTGTTTTTCCTGGTCAGAAGTCATTTTTCCGGTGGAATCGGCTCCTTTCGCCTCGGCCCCCCAGATCGCTTTCAGCCGATTGTCACGACCACAACCCGACCGATAGAAACTGTAACGGATAGGGTTATTTTTGTAAAAGTCCTGGTGGTAGCTCTCGTCCCCCTTGATTGGATAGAAGGTGGATGCATCCAGAATCGGGGTGACCACCTGCTTGTCCGGAAACCGCTCGACCACCGCCTGACGCGATGCCTCCGCCAGTCGTCGTTCCTCTTCGTTTGCCACGAAAATCGCGCTCAGATAACTGGGTCCTTTGTCACAGAACTGACCCCGGGCGTCGAAAGGGTCAATATTTACCCAGAAATGCCGCAACAGCGCAGCATAACTGACCCGGTCCGGATCATAGGTGATCTCGACCGCTTCATAGTGACCACGGTGGTCACCATTGTAGGTCGGGTTTTCAATTGTTCCCCCGGTGAATCCCGAAACGACATCGGTCACTCCATCGAGCTTTTCAAAATCCGCTTCCATGCACCAGAAACAACCACCGGCCAACACTGTTTTTGCGACCGAAGCCACTGCTGACTGGGCTAGTGTGACAGCCAATAATAAAACAACCCATCTGATCTTCATGATTATGCGCTCCCGGATATATTGCTTAAGCTGGCTTCATCAATAGGTTTGGCCCAGCTGCGATGATCTAAGGATAGGCCATGGACGCCTGCCGGATCTTCACATTTTCATAACAAATGGGTCATTGGGTTTGAAGTTTGGCGAAACGGCAGCTGCGCGGTGGTGAACAGCAGCCGAGACTGGTTGGTGCACTGGAGTCTGTGCTTGTCTGTCGGTGCTACAATTAACATAAAGGGAATGAAGTTTTTGATTGATCTCCGGGAGGGAGATGCAGGGTCTACAGGGAGGAACGGAAATGAACAGGATCTATGCAGCGGTTATAGCGATTTTTGTTATTACCATAGGGTGTGCGTATCTGCCTTTTCCTCCGCCGGAAGGCGATGGTCAGCAGAGTTTTGATCAGCCCATAGTCCCACCATTCGGGACAACACCGGGAGGAGGTGGTGGTAGCGCCGGGGATGGTAGCGGTAGTGGCGGAGATGGTGACGGTGGCGACGGCGAAGGTGGTGATGGAGGTGACGGCGGTAGCGGAACGGATTAGGAAAATGGTGATATCCCAGTTTAGCGGTTGGGGGAGCTTGCAATAATCCTCTTTCGTTGAGTTTCAGATCAGGAAGGCGGTTTGAGTCTGTCGGTTGAGGGATGTATCTACTGCGGAGATGGGAGAGCAGCCTGAATTTTCCCCAGTTTTTGTTACACAAGTTGGTGATGCGCCATACAGAGAGAATGAGTTGGCTTCACTCTCCCACTGCCGCGCAATGATCCCTCATCATGCGGCAGGCTTCGAGTGGTTTCTTTTGTCGAATCTGATCCAGACAAAGTAGGTGATTGCGGCAATTATTGGTGGCAGTGAGAGCAGCTGAGGGAGAGAGAGGAGTTCAATGCCGTCGAATAAAGGGTCACTCTTGTAGAAATCGAGAAGAAACCGGACAGAGAAATAGAGTGCTCCGAACAGAAATGTCAGTACGCCAGGATGCGGGGTGAGGTGAAAGCGCTGATAGCAGCGGTTGAGTAGCAGATAGAGTGCTAGCGCAGTTAAGGCTTCATATAGCTGATTCGGGTGACGGGGATGGATCTCGCCCAAGCGCGTGAATACCACCCCCCATTCACCGCCAGTGGGAATGCCGAAAGCCTCCGAATTGATGAAATTTCCTATGCGTGCGCCAAGCAGGATGAGTGGCAGTCCCAGTGAGAGGAGACTCATGTGGACAAGGAAATCCAGCTTACGTTTACGGCTCCAGGTCAGGAGCGCGACCAGGACTCCGAACGCAGCGCCGTGACTGGAAAGGCCCGGTTTCCACAGTGCGAACAAAGCCGCTGGGTGGTGCAGAAAATAATCAGGTTGATAGAAGAGCGCGTACCCCATGCGGGCGCCGAAGAACATACCGACGATCGCATAGAACATCATGCCGTCGAGATCACCTTGCGGCAGACCCTCCCGGCGGTATATTCCCCGTAGCCGCAGATAACAGAGCAGGACTCCTGCAGCCAAAAAAAAGCTGTACCAATAGAGATTCAGGAATCCCAGCCGCAACAGTACGGGATCGATATCATGGTAAAACAGCATCAGGATATCCGGACGGGGAAATCGATCGCAGATCTCGCATCCGCTCTATTTAATCCGAGACGGCCCTCCTGCTGGTTTACAGTGCCAACAGCAGCAACAGCGCAGTGGGGAGTAGCAGCTGATACCAGGGTGTGGGTACCGGGTCGATCATCTGGGTGGTACTCCACGCGCCGGTGTAACCGTCGGATTCTACTGTGCGCACGCGAAAATAGGAGAGCATGGCCGGGCGCTCCGCTTCCCACAGGGGCAGCTCCAGATGTTGGTCCTGAAGAATACTTTGGAACTCGCTATCCTGTGCAAACTGGACCTGATACGTTCGTCCCTCACCAGCGTTCGGCCAGCGCAGCCGAATCCGCGTCTCATCCCCTTCACTGGATACCTGCGGCTCGCTCGGTGCCGGCTTCAAAGTGAACGGTTGATTTTCGCTGTAAGGCCCCTCTTCAGTGTCGCTCTGTGAGGCGAGACGCCAGATATAGTCACCCGGCGCCAAGGCTTCAGGCGTAAAACGGTTCCCTGGGAAGTCCTTGAAGTCGAGCAATGGTGCTGCCTGTTTATCCTGGAACAGTTGAAAGTGAATGCGGCTGATGCCCACTGGACGGGTCCATTCGAAGGTGGGAAGTTCGCTGCGCACTACCTGCGCCGAATCCGGGGCGACCGTCAGCGGTGGTTGTGGTTGCGCATCCAGCAACAGGCTGCGAGTGCTCTCAACGCCCTCCAATCCAGCGCTGTCTATCGCACGCAGGTGCAATCGCCAACGGCCGTCACCCAACAGATCCGTACTCACTCCGGTGCGTGTGGTTACCTCGTCGAGCAGTGATATCCCAGACCCGTCGGCTCTTATCTGCAGGCGGTATTTTTGCGCACCTTTCACTGTCTGCCACTTTATTTCGACCGGGAACTTGCGTGAATACTCTTCCGGTGTCTCAAACTTGGGTGCCTGCAGCAACACTTTCGGGGGGGTGGGCGGCTCTCCCTGCTGTACCGTGGTTCCGTATCCGGCGGCTATATTGCGGTTGCGCCCACTACCCGCCACCGCTACCGATCCGGAGAGCACCTCGATACGCGAGAGCTTTGTCTCCTCGCTGTCTATGCTGGTTCGAAAATCGGTTCCACGCACAGCGGTACTGGCTGACGGCGTGGTGATTTCGAAGCGAGTTCCCCGCTTGATGATCCGGTTTTCGGTGCGGCCCGACTTCAGTTCGAGTTTGCTGTCCGCAAGTCCGGTGTCCGAGAACTTCTCGACACGCTTGAGTATCACCTGCGTGTTGCGACCGAGAAAGAGCATCGATCCGTCCGCGTATTCGATCACTGCAGTGGCATCGTCGCCGATATTTATCTGATCACCAGCGCTCAGCAAAGCATCACTCTGCAGCGGTTTGGTTAAACCATCGGCGGCGCTGATGTAGCTGGCTGAACCCACTACCTCCTTCACGCGCACGTTGGCTGCCTCCGTCTTCAGCCAGCTCACCGGTATCATGAGCGCACTACCCGGCGGCAGCTGGCGCGGCCGGTCGATCTTGTTGAGGCGCAGCAGCGGCTGCCAGTACTGCATACCGTGCATCAGCCTCTCGGTAATGCTCCATGGATTGTCTCCGGGCACCACAAAGTAGCGCAGCATCGCCTCTTCGGCCGCCGCACCACTCTGCCACGGGTTCAATGTCAGGAGCGCAGTGAGTGCGGTGAAACGGAGCACGCATTTTTTCCATGCACGCTGTGGAGGGAGGCTGTCAGCTGCGTATTTCATCTCTTCGGAACCTGCTCTCTTTGGGGAGTTGGATAAATGTTCCACCCTGCCTGAAAGGTAGATTGTGCTGCGGTAAATCAGAAAAATACCATAGTTTAACCGCAAATCCGGTCGAGGTCGCGGCGTGTGCGGATAAACCAAGTGTTTACAACCCGCAGCCGCGCTCGCATTGCATGCTGATCGAGCTGCTCCACCTCCTCTACGAGACTGCCGGCCAGCAGGGAAAGCTGGTTGGCCCCGACATTATCACTGGCCGATTTGATGCTGTGCGCGAGGCGTGTCAGCTCATTTCTGTCGAACCTGTCGATCGCACTGGGGAACTGCTCCAGCAGCGTTTCGATACTGGTAATCACCGCAGGGATAAGCTGATTGAAATCCTCACCCAATTCCGTGCGCATCTCCGCCAATTTCTGTCGATTGATGGCTGAGCCATCCGCGCCTGACGTGGGTGTGGAGCATGCTTGTTCATTCTCCGCTGTACCAGCTGTCACCACACTGGGAAGCCAGTGATCCAGCGTGGCAGCCAATGCATTCCGGGTATAAGGTTTGGATAAGTGGTCATCCAGGCCTGTGGCGGTAAAGTGTTGTGAGTGCGCTTCATACCCCATCCCGGCAGTGAGTCCGATGATAGGGGTCTGGCGACCGTCGGCATAGCTACGCATCTCACTTAACGTGTGAGAACCCTCCATTTCCTGCATCTGGCAATCCATGAAAACGATATCGTAAGTGCCGTTTCGCCACTTTTCCAACGCTTCTTTACCGTCAGCCGCGAGATCGACCACCATACCGAGCTGGCGGAGAAAGGTTTGGGCTATGCGACGATTGGCTTCGCTAACTTCGACAACCAGCGCGTGCCCGTTGAACAATCTTGATGTCTGCGCAGCAGCGTTGGGTTGGCTGTGGATGGGCTGGGCCGGTGCAAACGCTATTTCGAACCAGAAGGTGGATCCCGCACCGGGTACACTGGAGAAGCCGATCTCACCACCCATCAGCGAGATCAGCTGTCTGCAGATGGCGAGACCGAGTCCGGTTCCACCGTAACGGCGTGTAATGCTGCTGTCTGCCTGATAAAAGGGCTGAAAAAGCCGCTTCTGAACCTCTTCGCTGATACCGATGCCGGTATCCTGAATGGTAACACGTACCGTAACCTGCTGATCCGTACCTGGCAGCTGACGCACCCGGATAACTATCTCTCCCTGTTGGGTGAATTTAATCGCATTGCCAATGAGATTCGTCAGTACCTGGCGCAAGCGCCCGGCGTCGCCGACAAGTTGTTTCGGGCACGCCGGATCAAGGTCCAGGATCAGTTGCAAACTGCGTTCGTTGGCCTTCGGCGCCAGTAGGTGCAGTACATCCCCGATCACGCGTTGCAGATGGAAACTGACCAGATCGAGCTCCATTTTTCCCGCTTCCGCCTTGGAGAAATCCAGTATCGAGTCGATGATCCCGAGCAGAGCTCGTCCGGAGTGCCGAATAACCTGCAGAAATTCACGCTGCTCATCTTCCAGCGGGGTGTCGAGCAACAGATCGGCCATGCCGAGAATTCCGTTCATCGGTGTGCGCAATTCGTGGCTCACAGTGGCGAGAAAATCACTTTTGGCCCGGTTAGCGGCCTCTGCCTCACTGCTTGCCCGCAGGATCTGTGCCTCTATCCGTTTTCTCTCGGAGATGTTTTTGTGCACTCCGCGCAAACCCTGTAAACGGCCGCTGTCGTCCAGCAATGGGAGTGCATTGGTCAGCAGACAAACGGCTGCACCGGAACGGGTCAGGTGCCAGCTTTCCAGGTCGACGATAGGTCTGGCGGAGCGCAGCAGCGGCGCAACGGCTCTGCGGACTCGGAAAGCCTCTACCGGTGACATCAGTGCAAATGGCGATCTTCCCAGCAACTGCTCCGGTGTATAGCCGATCAATTCCGCGACCCTGCCGGAAGCGTAGCTATACCGGCCTGTTGCATCGGTTTCCCAGACCCAGTCGGATGAGCTCATCGTCACATCTCTGAATCGTTGTTCGCTGCTGTGCAGTAGCTGGTTGCTGGATTTCAGGGCAACCAGCATGGCGCGGATTTCGATCCGCTGGGCGATGGAGTCCTTTAGCACCCGGTGATAGCGCAGGAAGGAGACCAGCAAGATAAAGGTGAACAGCAGGGTGATCCAACCCATGAATGCGTGGTCGGGTGTGCCCTGCAGAAAGTGCGCGCAAACCAGCGCCCCCAGAATTGGCAGTGAAAAAGCCAAAAACGCACCTGGGATCGCAGCATTGGTAGCGACGGCGCCGGCACAGATACCCCCTAGCAGCAGCGTTGCCAGGCTTTGCGTTGTCAGCGTTCCGTAGCTGACAGCCAACAACGCGCCACAACCCCAGATCAGACCAGTGGCACCCGATCCATAGATGAACCACTGGCCCCAACTGTCAGCCCGAATCTCTTTTTGCTGGTCAGCCCGATAGCGGATGAGCAGTAGTCCGCGTGCCAGCGTGGTCGATGCTGCGGCGAAGATCCAGGCCAGCAGCAGGTAGGTGGGTACCTGATCCTGAATCAGATAAGCGAAGAAGAGGGTGAGCAGCAGGTTGGCCAGCAGGCCGAAACCGGCATTGGTGTAGAGCAGATGGACCTGCTCGCTTAACAGCGAGCGCGCTGCTTGCTCGGGAACGGACTCCGCCGGTTTCGTTTCGGTCAGCGCCATGGTGCGATCGAGGCAGTCAGCTTCATTGGTGAAATCAGTTTTACATACGTTAAATTTGCCACAGGGATGCCCGGTTCACGCTGCGGGCCGAGCGAGTGGCGCGCCATCGATGCTCCATGCACGCATCCGGTCCCCGCCACCCTATTCGATAGTTAGCGTCCGGCGCCGGTGAAAACTGATAAGGGTCATTAGGTATAGACGTTCAGGTATTTGAGGCAGATAACGCGCAGACAGGAAGCCAGGTTCTTGTCATTCGCAACCAGGCAGTGATCGTGGATTTGTTGAATCAGTTCCGGTAGCAACAGTCCCTCCTCGGCGGCCATCACGTCAAGGACGCTCCAGAAAGCCCGTTCCAGGCGTACCGTGGTGGAGTGGCCGTGGATTCTGAATCCCCGCTTCTCCGGAATGAACTCAGATATCTGATCCGTCGTGCAGGCGTTGAACATATGCGCCAGCACATTGTTCGGTTCGATGTAGATTGCCACTCAAATCTCCTTGCCCAGAAATTGATCAGACCCATCGGCTCATCTTAACACGCAACAAATTGCCGACCTTCTATACTGAACAGGATGGAGAGTCGGCATCGGGAAAAGCGTTTGACGTTGGCAATAAATACCACCGGTGCGTGTTGCAGTCGCCTTAGTATCCACAGGGCATTCGGCCTGCAGGAATTTGTGATCAACCTGCTGCTACCAAAGGGGGAGAATCGTCGATATGGAGTTTTTCCGAAAAACACTCGATCCGGTGATCGCACTGGCGGTGATTGCCGTACTCGACATTTTCATGTTTCTGATCATCGGCGCCTGGACCGTGGGTGGTGGCGAGACCATGATGACAGGACTGGCGGCACAAGCGATTCTCGGTGATGAACTGCAGCGCATTCCGTTCTGGACGATGGTATTCAAGCCGGATCCCGGATACTGGAAGATCTATATCAGTCTGGGCATGCTGTTCGGAGCCTTTGTCGGTGCCGTGTTGAGTAAGGAGTTCTACCTGCGCTATCCACGCCATCTCTCTGAATGGGTGCTGATCACCATCGGTGGGCTGCTGATGGGTTTCGGCATACGCCTCGCTTTCGTTTGCAACGTCTCCACCTTCTTCGGCCTGACACCGGAGATGAATCTTGGCGGCTACCTTGCGATCAGCGGCATCATTGCTGGAGCCTGGGTGGGCTCGATGATCTACAAAAGAATATTGGAGGGGTGATCCGTGTCGATTGTCGGGGAGTGTCTGGTTGCTTTTATTTTTGGTTCGGTGGTGGGATTGCTGGTGCAGCGGTCGCGCTTCTGCAATACCGCCGCGCTGCGCGATGCGATCCTGTTCAAGACCTACCGCAACACCAAAGCGCTGCTGGTGGCGATGATGATTCTGACCATCGGATTCACCGGCTTCCTTACTCTGGGCGATGGCAATCCGATGCATTTCGATGTCGGTCTGAACCAGATGGTGGGACTGTTTCTGTTCGGGGTTGGCATGGTGCTGGCGGGTGCCTGCACGGTGTCGACCTGGGTGAAGAGCGGTGAGGGGAATGTTGGTGCGGTTTGGGCACTGCTGTTCACCTTTATAGGCATGTTTCTGTTTTCACTGCTATGGTCATATAACTACTGGCCGCCAGCTCCGGTCAGCATGACCGGAGAGCCCAATCTGGCGGCGCTCCAGCTCGGATACAGCAATGCGGCGACGCTGCAGGAGAAATACGGTATCCCGGCTATCGTCTTCGGCATTGGCCAGACGCTGGTGTTGTTGGTTATCTACCGGGCGATTCTGCGCAAAGAGCGGCAACAGCCGGGGTCGAAGTAATACAGCGCATGCGTTTTTTGAACCAGGATATCTAGTAATCGAGAGGTGCAGCTACATGTTTGGTTTTGGCAAAAAAGAGAAGGAGAGCAAGGGCGGTCCGGTGGGTGAGGTCACCTTGGATAATGGCACACGGGTGACTGTTGCCCAGCGTGTCGACTGCATCGGAGACTCCTGCCCGCGGCCGCAGTTGATGACCAAGAAGGCGCTGAGTTCCGCAGACTCAGGAGATGTGATCGAGGTGCTGGTGGACAACTCCTCTTCACTGGAAGCGATTCCACCGATGCTCAACGGCCTGGGAGCGACGCTGCTGGAAACCAGGAAGAGCGATCGCCATTGGGGCATTTACGTCCGTAAAAACTAGGACAACGGAAGCCAGGGGATCTCCAAACAGGAGCGGAACGAGCAGCATGCTGAATCTTACCCGATACTATATATACGCCATTTGCCTGGTTTGCTGCGCAAGCCTGCTCTATATCTATGGCCTCCCACCCGATAGTCTGAGACAGACAAGGGACGGTGTCCCCTTTTTTACCCCGCCGGTGATTCATCCGGAGACCGGCGAACCGCTGGATCTGGGGGAACTGGTGCGCCACTTCAAGGGGGAGTGAATTCATGGCTTTTGACATTGAAACCGTAGCGCAGCTGATCATGTTCATCGTGGCCTTCGCCGGGATCTACCTGGGATTGGTCAGAGATTCGAGCTGAGGTGATCTGAATGGACCGTGCGAGCCTGTTGTTTTGTACCCTCTCTTTGGCACTGAGCCTGTTGATCTCCATACTGTTCTTTCCCCTGGCGACGCTTACCCAGAAAGAACTGGAAGCTTCCCGGCTGCCGGTTCCGGCCGAGGAGATGGGGGATCTGGATCTGGGCGATTTTGGTAGCGTCAGCGTACCCGAACTGGTCGATTATTACCTGGAGAATCCGCCCGACCGGTGGGGCGGCGAAGCGCCGGTCCGCCAGGTGAGGTTTCAAGGTTGTTGAGAACCGGCCACCGAGAGCGCCTGTCAGCCATACTCAGCTTGCTGCTGTTGGCAACCGGCGCCAGGGGTGACGCTTTGGCCGGTGAACCACCGTTGGTCTTTCTCTCCACAGTGCCAGAGATGGAGCGCTTTGACCGGGTGCTCGATACCCGCGCGGTGGGACTTTGCAGCAAAAGTTCCGTCGCTGGCGCCCGCTGTTTGTCGCCCGGGGAGATTCTCGGTCCGCACCGGCGATTTCCCAGCATCAGCGGGTTGCTTTGGCTGCTCGGTAGTGCCGGGCTGAATGGTGGCGAGCGGGTACTGGTCATCGGTGACGACCGCACGAGTCGAGATTTCGTTGCCGGTCTGCTCTATCTGACCGGTCAAGCACAGGTGGCGGTGCTGGATGAGCGCATTACTGGTGGAAGGCTTTCTCTGAGCGGCCGTGGACAGTTGCACAGCAGTCTCCGGGAGCGGGTCTACACGGCGCCGATACGCGCCGACCGGATTTTGTTACGAAGTGAGCTGCTGAGGCTGTTGCGCAGTGCGACTCCACCGGTGCTGCTGGATGGACGCAGTGAAGCTGAATACTGGGGTGCGCGGGTCCGTGGCAGTAGAGGAGGGCACCTGCCAGGTGCGCAAAACTTTGCCGTTTCTTCGGTCAGGGAGTTGGCTGCCAGCGGCGTCGAGTTTCCGCGGCAGGGTGGCGACCCCGTCGCCTATGCTCATGACAGTTATGAAGGGCTGGCCTATTTGGCGAGACTGGTCGCCGGTGGAATCAATACACGCCTCTACCTGGAGGGTTGGTCTGGCTGGGCATCCGACGGCAGTCTGCCGATAGACAGTGCCAGCTATCCCGAGGCAGAGGCTAAAGACAAACGATCGACTGTATCGCTACCTGACGCCATTGCTGAAGATAACGGATTAAGTGTTACCACGCTGCTTGTGGCTGCCGGTGGTTTTGGTCTGGGAGGATTTCTGCTGGGACGTCTGACTGTAAGAGGAGGGTCTGTCTGATGGAACTGCTGTTGCTGGTTACGCATCCCGAAGCAGGATCGATCGTTCGTGGAATGGCGGAGGCGAGTCACCGGGCAGGGATCGAATGGGGGGCTTTTTTAACCAATGAGGGGGTCAAATTGCTGCAGGACGGCGCTGTTGTTGCTGCGTTGCAGCAAGCGGCTTGTGCGCTGGTCTGTCAGGACTCGTGGAACAGGCACATGGCAGGGCAGCCCTGTCCTCTGGAGTTGAACAGCCAGACCGGGAACTCAGCACTGGTAGCGCGGGCAGCGCATCTGGTCAGTCTATGAGGGGTGGGTGATGGAAATGCAGAAGCGCATTCTGGTTCTGGCAAGGCGCGATCATCTCGAGGCAATGCGGGTGGCTGCCGGGCTGACCATATTCGGACATGAGGTGAGGTTGGTGTTTATGGCAAAACCGGTAACTGAGGAGACCGCAGGCAGTGAGCAGGCCGAACTGCTGGTACTCGCCGGTATCGAGCCTGAAACCACGGTGGCAGAGATGGATGGTCAACTGCCGTTGCTCGATTGCCGTCAACTCGCCGATGCGATCGCGGCAGCGCAGCAGGTGGTGAACTTATGAGTGCAAATGAACCACCCTTGCTGTTGATCCTGAACAGCGGCCTCTTTCCCGATGCAGAGGCGCTGGTTTCAGCGCTCACTCTGGTCGAAGGGTGTCGCATGGAGCGAGAGGAGGTGCACTC
Source organism: Chromatiaceae bacterium (assembly GCA_024235215.1). Lineage (GTDB taxonomy): Bacteria > Pseudomonadota > Gammaproteobacteria > Chromatiales > Chromatiaceae > HKST-UBA178. The sequence continues at coordinate 210,237 of JACKMU010000006.1, forward strand.
ACCCCTGTCGGCTGATGACTGGGATCGGGTGCTGACGAAAATCGTCAAATCAGGAAAAGTCATTGTGGTTTAATAAATAATTCAGAGTTAATTAGGAGGATAGTGATGAAAAAATTAGCACAACTGTTGATCGCATCCATGCTGTTGATAACAAGTGCGATGGCTTGGTCCAACCAGCCTCTGGTGGATGTTGACTGGGTGAAGAGTAATATCGGCAGTCCGCAAGTGGTGTTCCTCGATGTCCGCGGCCAGTTGGATGGACTCTCCAAGGCGGATTATCTGCGTGCGCACATACCCGGTGCGGTTTATACCGACTATGCAAAAGACGGCTGGCGGGTAAAGGATAAAAACGGGACGCCGGGTATGCTGCCTCCAATCGACAAACTGGAGCAGCTGATTGGTGACCTGGGAATCGACAACGCCTCGCATGTGGTCATCATTCCAAACGGCGGCAAGTCGCTCGATATGGGTACGGCGACTCGCATCTACTGGACCTTCAAGGTGCTGGGGCATGACGACGTCTCCATACTCGACGGTGGCATGTTGGCCTACACCAAAGAGGTGGACGAGAAGACCAAGAATCCAGTCAATCCCCTGGAGAAAGGGGCGGTAAAGCCCGAGGCAAAGAGTTTCAAGGGAAGCTTGAGGGAGGAGATGATCGTCACCAAGGAGGATGTTAAGGCGGCCATGGCATCGGGAGTAACGCTGCTCGACCACCGGCCCAACGATCAGTACATCGGAATCAATAAACATGGCAGCGCCGCGCGAAACGGCACTATTCCGGGATCGCACAATCTGCCGGAGAGCTGGCTGACCCGCAATGGCGGGGGTACATTCCGCCAGAAATCGGAACTTGAGCAGCTCTATGCTGCTGCCGGGGTGCCGGCGAATGGTGCCGAGATTTCGTTCTGCAATACTGGACACTGGGCCAGTCTGGGCTGGTTCGCCAGCTCCGAACTCATGGGCAACAAGGCGTCGAAAATGTATGACGGATCGATGCTTGAGTGGAGTGCGGACACTGCGCTGCCCGTGGAACAGAAGATTACGATCAAGTAGTTGGTTCTGCGGGGTGCCCAGATTCTGGTGATACTGGCCGGCATGGCGGCTGCCATGCCGGCCACGCTGTTTGGCCAGGGTGAACATGCACGACGTGCCGGAAGCGAGTTACTGGTGCTGTTGGGCGATATCGATCGGTTGCAGAGGATGGATCCGGATGTGCAGCAAGCACGGGGGTTGCATGATCGCATCGCTGGTATGCTCTCCGGATTGCCGCTGCTATTGCGTCTGGCCGACCAGGAGACGGAACGCGTTAACACCGCCAGTGATATCCAACGTTTGCGTTCACTGTTGGTGGATCGGCAATGGGCGCTCCTGGCTGAAGCGGTTGCCGCGTTGAGTTCGCGCTATCCACTGCAGAGCAACACGTTTCTGACCCAAGTTTCACCAGTACGACTGCGCAGTGCGCTACACCATCATCAGTCGCTCTGTGCTGCTTGTCATGACTTCCCACATCAGCAGAGCGAACGCCCGCCGTTCAATCTCTACCAGCAGGCCAAACAGCTGCCGAAGGTGGAGTTCACTGCACGCATGCTGGTCGGCATTCGTGGTGATGTGATGACTGGACTCGGCAATCCTTTTACGGATGAGGAGATTGCTGCGTTGATCGCACTCTATCTCAACGCCCAGAGCAGTGCGGAAGCGGATCTGCGCTTGGCGGAGTGACGCCAGGCGCAAACAGTGTATTGGTCGCGGGGTTGTTGCTAACCTGTATCCGAGGCTGCCAGGGAGCATGGTGTTGCGCTGGAAATCCCGATATGATGAGTGCACAGCAGCTCTTCTCGTTACCGAAACAGCGTATGCCAACATGACCGATGAATATGTGCTGAAACGGTTTTCCGCTTATTTCAGGGGTTGGTGCCAGGCGTTTGGGGAGCACAATAGTATGCCTGGCGGTACGACCGGAATCAGCTGGCTGTTGCGCGAGGATCAGGTAGGATTCATTCTGCCACAGCACATGACCAAGCCGCTCTATCGCGAGGTGCTTAGGACCATCGAGGCCCCGGTTCTGACACTGAGCGATAACAGTGTGCAGATCGGTAAGCTGGCGTATCAACTGACCGAGTTTTCGGATCATCCGGCGATGACACGGATCAGATCGCTGCTGGAGTCCGCAGGTGACACGCATCTCTATCTCACTTCACACTTTATGTACGGTTCCGGAGCGAAAATCATCACCCTCTCCAGCAAGCGTCCGTTGAGTATCATCTACAAAGAGATCGGGGAGATGCGGATCAGGTTGAGCTGAGTCACGCCTGGTCAGCGAATGTGCCGACCAGACGCGCCTATCCCCGATCCGGAGGTGGGTCCGTTACGGATTTCTCAGCTTGTTCTCATGACAGTCGCCACAGCCAACAGGTGTACCTTTCGGCATCGAGACCTGGATGTGATCCTCCTTGGCCTGCAGCAGACGGTTGGTCGCTGTGCGTGACAGCACGCTGCCTTGACCGTTTTGTCCATGACAGGCACGGCAGGCATTTGCATTCGCCTTCGCAAAGTCGTCGTGTTCTCTCGCAAACTCGGTATCGCCCACCGGATGCATGCCATGTGGTCCGTTCAGGGTCATACCGAGATTGCCATCGTGGCAAGTGGTGCATTCGATGATGGTCCCGCTGTGGCCCTGCAGATCCATGGCCGCCTTGTTGTCGTTGGACCAGGCGTTGGCATTGGGCCAGATCGCATGGGTACTGCCGTGGCACCCTTCACAGCTCAGCCCGCCATGGCCTTTGCCACTCCCGTCATCGCCACCACTCAGACGATAGAGCGGTTTGTTCGAGGCGAAACGCGAACCAACGAAGTCGAGTAGTGCCAGATTCTCCGGTCCACCGTTGCTGCTGTGGTCGGAGAGTCTGTAGGCCATGTTCAAACGCAATCCATCGCTGTTGCCCTGTTTGTCCAGGGAGTTGACACTGACATCCTCAAGCAGCCCGCTGCTCTGCAGCGTGGCGACCTGCCGTACATCGCCGACATGACACGATTGGCACTTGGGTTCACTGGCCCAGGGAACACGCTTGTTCAGATCGAGGCCGGTACCGTCGGCCAGTCCTGCGGAAAAGTCGTTACCCACCTGCGCCATCTGACCATGGCAATCCTGGCAGACGATGCCGCCCCCGCCCATCGCGCCACGCAGGCACTTGGTACGTTTGCCTGGATGGCAGCTGTAGCAGGTCTCCTGCAGGATCTCCTGCTGCTGCTCAGCGGTGCGTTGACCCGGTGGCGGCATGTCGGGAAACAGGTGATCGAATTGCGGCTGGTAGTTCAGGTTGCCGTGCGAGGCGTGCATCGCCCGGGACATCGAGATGTGTTGGGTCTGCTCCTTGCCGTTGTCGTCATTCGGACCGAGGTGAGCCAGATCCAGTGCCGGTGTGTAGTGGCAACTGGCGCAGACGATGTTGCGCTGATCGTCGAGTGCGGTGCCATGCTTCTTGTCATGCAGTCTCAGCACGTTGATCTTGGCTGCATTCAACACCTGCTGCTCGGGAGTCTCACCCGGTGCCAGTGCAGCATCTTCAATAAACTCGATGCTCCCGTCCGAGTTGGCGACATCGTCACAGACAAAGGTGTATTCGGGCGCGAAATCACATACGGCCTGACTGGCGTGGCACTGTTGGCAGTCGGCCTCGGAGGCGACGGGCAGCACCACATCGATCTTGGCGGCAACCGTGTCTGTGATTTTATCCCTGGCCTCGACCCGCATCAGCGGATAGGGATTTTCGCGACCGGCATCATCCACCGGGAGGATCGGTATCCCTTCGGCGGTGAAACGCTTGAAGTTCTCCACGACATAGCCGATCGGCAAATCGACAAAGAACGGCAGATCCTTGACATACCCCTCAAACTGCTGCGGTACATTGGCGTTATACGGATCGGTGATACCCGGCATGGCCGTCTGGTGTGCCTCGAGTGGTTCGTCACCGGTGCCAGGGAGGCCGTCCGCTCCGAAGTCGTCACTTGTTCCCGGTATCCGGTCCGGTCCGAAGTAGAGCAGCACCAGGTCTGGTGCCGGCAGTCCAAGATCAGCCGTGGAGGGGAACATCCCCAGAACGCCGGTGGGATAGAGGGGTTCGTAGGTGGCGAAGCCGTTGGATTTCCCCGGATTGGAGGTGGAAGGGTCCCAGAAATTGGACTTGAATATACCCGCAGCATTGTCGCTGGTTGCGGTGACCGAGTTGCTCGCCAGCGGAGGAAAATCGGCGCCTTGCGGGTCCTGGATGTTCGAGGCGATTGCTGAGTAGGTGACCTTCACTCCGTCATCGGTGCCGAGAATTTTCGGTTTCAGGCCTTTTTCGATCACTTGTGCGTTTATCACATTGTACGGAGGGAGAATGCTGAAGATACGGTAATCCTTGTCAGCGCAGTGCATCCCCAGGTCATTGGCAGCCAGAATGGTGAGATTCTCCAGCGCAGGTGTCGGACCCCCATCTCCCGGACCACCGCTGACTGTACCGTCGTCACAGTCGGATGGGGCATTCCGCACCGTCTTTTCCGCGGACTCGCCGTTCGACTGTTCCACCCGCACCCGGCAGGGTACGGAGGTGAGTCCGCTGGCACGGTAGCGCCATTCATCCTCTCTCAGCCGTTTCTGGGCGATCAGCTCCAGACTACCGGCGTTCAACAGTGTGACTGTCTCCCCTTTCTCCCCCTTTATCCTGACCGAAAGTTGTGTGCGCTCGGCATCCCATTTCGCCCCCTCGATCTGGAGGGCGTCATCGGCGCTGCCGGTGATCGGCAACGACAGCAGGAGCAGGTGGAATATTGGTTGCAGTTTTCTCAGCATACTGGATCCTCCCGTGGATTGGTGAAGGATGGTCTTAGGAGAGTCCCCGACCTTCAGAGAAGTTAGCAAACGCAACTTAACGAACGCTTAAGCGGGAGTGGACACCGGTCACAGTGTGGAGTTACAACCAGCGCTTTGTATGGATGGGAAGATCGATGATTACCCGTAGGCCGGGTCCCGACTCCCGGTCGTTCAGTAACAAGGTTCCCTGGTGCAGTTCGACGGCACTGAGGACGATGGAGAGACCCAATCCGCTGCCTTTGCCGCTCGTGCCCGGGAGACGGTGAAAGCGTTCCAGAACCAGGCGCTTCTGCGGATCCGGTATGCCGCCACCGCTATCCTCCACCTGCAGGCGTATCGTACCCTCGAGCGGCAGCAGGCTGAGCAGTATCTCACCACCCGACGGCGTGGAGCGGATCGCGTTGTCCAACAAGTTGCGCAGTACGATGCTGATCATCTCCCGAACGCCATAGAAATTCACCGGTCCGGGAGCCGCGATCTCCAGGCTTACCCCCTTTTGCAGCGCACGTGGTGCATGTTCAGCCGCCACATCGACCGCCAGAGCGTTCAGGTCGAAATGGGAGAAGGTCAATTCCGCGGCATCCGGCTCCAGTCTGGCCAGAGTCAGCAACTGCTCCATCAGCCGGTGCAGTCGGGAGAGTCCATGCAGTGCCTGTTGCAGTGATGCCTGCCGCTCCCGTACATCGGTAGTGTCCAGCGCCGCGTGAATCTGTGTGATAGAGCCTGCCAATGGTGTGCGCAGTTCGTGTGCGGCATCTGCACTAAAACGGCTGAATTTTTTCAGCGAGATCTGCAGTCTGCCAAACAGTGCATTGATTGCCTGTACCAGACTGAAGACTTCGCTCGGGATGTTGCCATCGTAGATCGGATTCAGGTTGTCCGGGGTTCTGGCCCCGATCTCCGCTGCCAGTTGTTTCAGTGGTGTCAAGGCGCGCTCCACGGCCAACCACAAGAGTCCGATCATCGGCAACGCGAGCAGCAGCGGGGTCAGGCTGCCACGCACGAAAACGTGCAACTGCATCTGCCGGCTGGCCACTTCCTGCGCCACCTGGATGCGGTGCCCATCACCTGGGGTAAAACGGGTATAGACGCGATACCTCTCATCGTCCAGGATTTCGTCACTGTAGCCCCGGGTAGTAACCCCGGAGAGGGGGAGGTCCGGGGCCCCTGGACCCCGGATCAACAACTGCCCATCTGCAGACCAGACTTGAAACAGGGGCTGACTCTTGACGCTGGATTGATGCAGATCCGCAGCGAACTGGTGCAGATCCGCTTCACCCGCCTCGTGCGTGGTGACGACCGCAAGCAGGTCCGCCAGCTGGGAGAGCTGGATATCGAACAGCCGGTCAGCCTGTGCCGAAGCACGCCACCAGGCAAACCCGGAGATGATCGACCAGCCGGTGACAAAACTGATCAGGATCAGCGTGAGCAGACGAAAACGCAGCGACTGTCTCATTTCAGTCGGCTTTGTCAATGAGATAGCCTACGCCCCGGAGTGTGCGGATCAGGTCGCTGCCGAGCTTTTTACGGATATTGTGAATATGTACCTCAACCGAATTGCTGGTGACCTCATCCCATCTGGCATATAACCTCTCCTCCAGTTGATTGCGCGATAGTACACGCCCGCGGTTTTCCAGCAGAATCTGCAGTAGATCGAACTCCCGTGCGGAGAGTGGGATCTGATTTCCTGCCAGCAGCACGACGCGGGTGGATGTGTTCATGGTCAGCTCACCGTGGTGCAACTGGTCATCAGTCACCCCTGCGGCGCGGCGCAGCAACGCCCGAATGCGCGCACTCAGCTCCTCTACGTCGAATGGCTTGATCAGGTAATCGTCGGCGCCATAGTCCAGCGCGCGCACCCGGTCATGGATCTCGTCTCTGGCGGAAAGTATCAATATCGGCAAACAATTTTTTGCTGAACGGATTTTCCGCACGATGTCGAATCCGGACATGTCGGGCAGATTCAAATCGAGCAGCAGCAGATCCCAGATGTCGTCCGCCAGCGCCGCAAGGGCGCTTCTTCCATCAGTCACCCACGCTATCTGATCGCCTCTTTGGGACAATACCTTTTTGATTCCGTCACCCAGCAATTCGTCATCTTCCACCAGTAAAAGTCGCGACATAGATCGGTTTAATTGCAATCCGAATGGTTATACAACTTTGTACCCGGGGATTGGATTTGGCAAGACGGTGTTGGATCGTCTGCGGGTTTTCCGTTCGATTCCAGCAAACCGGCGCTTTGGCGTCACGCCGTCTTGCATGTTCCGGCTAGCCGGTTTGTGCCACTGGCAGCTCCGGGATCGTTTCTCTATTCACTTGAAAATAGGCGACTTTCTAACTCAACGACTCCTGTAGTATGATCCGTCGCATTGGACAGTAGCAACCCGGCATCCCCTATGAGTCACGAATTCCGTCGCATCGAACGTCTCCCCCCTTATGTTTTCAACGAAGTGAACGAGCTGAAGGCGAGGGCACGCGCACGAGGCGAGGACATCATTGATTTCGGCATGGGCAATCCCGACCAGCCGGCGCCACAGCATGTGATCGACAAACTGACTGAAACGGTTCGCCGTGGTGATACGCATCGTTATTCGGTCTCGCGCGGAATTCCAAGACTGCGCAGGGCGATCTGCAGTTGGTACAAGAGCCGCTTCAATGCGGAATTGAATCCCGAAACCGAGGCGATCGTCACCATCGGATCCAAGGAGGGGTTGGCCCATCTCACGCTGGCCACGCTGGGCGCGGGTGACACGGTGCTGGTGCCCAACCCGGCTTATCCGATTCACCCGTACGGCACGGTGATCGCCGGTGCCGATATCCGGCATGTGCCGATCGGCCCCGGTATCGATTTTTTCGCGGAGATGGAGACGGCGATCAGGGAGTGCTGGCCGCGACCGAAGATGTTGATCATCAACTTTCCCGCCAACCCGACAGCGCAGTGCGTCGATCTGGATTTCTTCGAAAAAGTGGTGGAGATCGCGCGCGAAAACCATATCTGGGTAGTGCACGATCTGGCCTATGCGGATATCGTCTTCGATGGGTACGTGGCGCCGTCGATACTGCAGGTCCCGGGAGCAAAAGAGATCGCGGTGGAGTCGTTCTCCCTCTCCAAGAGCTACAACATGGCCGGTTGGCGGATCGGTTTCCTGTGCGGCAACCCGACGCTCATCGCAGCACTGGCGCGCATCAAGTCCTATATGGACTACGGCTCTTTCACACCGGTGCAGGTGGCCGCGATCAGTGCATTGGAGGGACCGCAGAACTGCGTGCAGGAACTTCGCTCGATGTACCAGCGGCGCCGCGATGTATTGTGCGATGGTCTCAACGCTTCCGGTTGGCCGGTGCAGACGCCGCAGGCAACCCTCTACATCTGGGCTAAGATCCCCGAACCGTACCGCAAACTGGGCTCATTGGAGTTCTCCAAGAAGCTGCTTGCGGATGCGCGTGTCGCCGTGGCACCGGGCATCGGCTTCGGTGAATTCGGCGACGACTATGTGCGGATTGCGCTGATAGAGAATGCGCAACGCAGCCGCCAGGCACTGCGCGGGATCCGGGAGATGTTCCGGAAAGACGGGTTGTTGTGAATGAAGGAGTTTTTGGCGGTCCGTCCGATCTTGAGTTGAGACGCTGCCGTTTTGGTTGACGGGGCGCCGGTCACGGCAGGCGCGTTGTGTTGCAGGAAACAGCGGATAGCTTGCTTTCATCGGGCGTTACCCGGTCGCTATCCAGTCCTGCATCGCATGATTCCGCAGGGGCATCTATCTGGCACTGTCCTGGATTCCAGGATGACCTTTCTGTCTGCAACCATCAAAATGGCCCGACGCCCGTCGGTGTCGCTGCTCTATTTCCGGATGGCCGCAGCGTAGACAGCGATGACCCGCGTTGAACTGGGTAGTGGAAGCAGCAGCGGCAGATAGATTTGACTTTGCGGCACGATTGACCTAATCATTGCGCATTGAGGCGGGGGTGCCCCTGAGATTCCCGACAGACGACGGGTCTGGCGGTTTCTCGGGCGGGCTGAGAGATACCCTTTGAACCTGATCCGGGTCATGCCGGCGTAGGGAAGCAACATACCTCCCTTTTCAGGTGCATCTCCCGTTTCCTCCATCACCTATGAGCCGGAGGCGGAACCTATGAGTGCAATCAGCAAAAACCTGCGGGACGCAACAGCCGAAATCGGTGCCAGGGCGGGGCAGCCAATCTCCGGATCAAGCAAAATCTACGTCCAGGGCAGCCGTTCCGATATCCGGGTGCCGATGCGCGAGATACATCTCTCCGACACGCCTGCCAGCTTCGGCGCCGAGAAAAATCCTCCGGTGACAGTTTACGACACCTCGGGACCCTATACCGACCCCAATGCGAGGATCGATCTGCGTAAAGGGCTGGAGGATATTCGCCGTCACTGGATCAAGGAGCGCGGCGACAGCGAACGGCTGCCCCAGCTCAGCTCCAGTTACGGCCGCCAGCGCGCCGCAGATGCTGCGCTGGATCATCTGCGCTTCGAGCACCTGCGTGCGCCGCGCCGGGCCAAAGCGGGTGCCAACGTCTCGCAGATGCACTATGCACGCAAGGGGATAGTCACACCGGAGATGGAGTTCGTCGCCATCCGCGAACGCCTGCGCCTGGATGAGGCGAGGGAGCAGGGGCTGTTGCGCCAGCAGCATCCGGGTTTCAGTTTCGGTGCCAGCATCCCGCAGGAGATCACCCCCGAATTCGTGCGCAGCGAGGTGGCGCGCGGTCGCGCGATCATCCCTGCCAACATCAACCATCCGGAGCTGGAGCCGGTGATCATCGGGCGCAACTTCCTGGTGAAGATCAACGGTAACATTGGTAACTCTGCGCTCTCCTCCAGTATCGAGGAGGAGGTGGAGAAGATGGCCTGGGGTATTCGCTGGGGCGCCGATACCATTATGGATCTCTCCACCGGCAAGAATATCCACGAGACACGCGAGTGGATTCTGCGCAACTCACCGGTGCCGATCGGAACGGTACCGATCTACCAGGCACTCGAGAAGGTGGGCGGTGTGGCCGAGGAGCTGACCTGGGATATCATGCGCGATACGCTGATCGAACAGGCGGAGCAGGGGGTCGACTACTTCACCATCCATGCCGGGGTGCTGCTGCGCTACGTGCCGCTCACCGCCAACCGGGTGACCGGGATCGTCTCGCGTGGCGGTTCGATCATGGCAAAATGGTGCCTGGCCCATCACCAGGAGAACTTTCTCTATACCCGTTTCGACGAGATCTGCGAGATCATGCGGGCTTATGACGTCTCCTTCTCACTCGGCGATGGTCTACGTCCCGGTTCCATTGCCGATGGCAACGACGCCGCCCAGTTTGCGGAGTTGGAGACCCTTGGTGAGTTGACCAAAAAAGCCTGGGAGTATGATGTGCAGGTGATGATCGAAGGGCCGGGCCATGTGCCGATGCAGATGATCAAGGAGAACATGGACAAGGAGCTACAGGAGTGCTACGAGGCGCCCTTCTATACATTGGGCCCGCTGGTGACCGATATCGCGCCTGGCTACGACCATATCACTTCAGGCATAGGTGCCGCCCAGATCGGTTGGTATGGCTGTGCGATGCTCTGCTATGTCACGCCGAAAGAGCACCTCGGTCTGCCGGACAGAGAGGATGTGCGTGAAGGGATCATCACCTATAAGATCGCCGCGCATGCAGCCGATCTGGCCAAGGGGCACCCAGGCGCGCAGATCCGTGACAACGCGATGTCCAAGGCGCGTTTTGAGTTTCGTTGGGAGGATCAATTCAATCTGGGGCTGGATCCGGAGCGGGCGCGCGAGTACCACGATGCGACGCTGCCCAAGGAGTCGGCCAAAGTGGCTCACTTCTGCTCCATGTGCGGACCCAAATTCTGTTCCATGAGGATCTCCCAGGATGTGCGCGAATATGCGGCGAACAAGGGGATCGACAACATCGACAGCGCAGTCGCTGAGGGTATGGCGGAAAAGTCCCGTGAGTTCACCGAGGGGGGTGGCAAGATCTACCAAGAGGCTTAACGTTCGCTGAGAGAGAAGATGATCCACATTCTGGTAAACGATGACGAGACGATGCTCGAGCAGGGCTGCACCCTAGATGGCTTGCTCAGGCAGCTGTCGATGGATCAGTTGGAGCGCATCGCCATTGCGGTAAACGATACTGTGATTCGCCGCTCCGACTGGGCGTGCCACCAGCTCAATGAAAATGACCGGGTGCTGGTGATCGCACCCATTCAGGGAGGATGAGTTTAAGCTACTGGGGACTGGTTACTAGGAATGAGCACCCAGGACCTGGCACCTATAACCTAGGTCCTAGCACCAATATTCCAGACGGGAATAAGCAACATGAAACAGACCGAAACATTGCGCATCGGTGATCGCGAATACTGGTCGCGGCTCTTTCTCGGGACCGGTAAGTTCGGTTCCTATCCGTTGATGCGCCAGGCGGTGGAGGCTTCAGGCACCGAGCTGGTCACCGTGGCGTTGCGCCGGGTTCACCTGCACGAGGCGCAGGATGATGTGATCGCTCATCTGCAGCTGCCCGGGGTCCATCTGCTACCCAACACCTCCGGAGTGCGCAGCGCCAAGGAGGCGGTGCTTGCGGCTCAGTTGGCGCGCGAGTCACTGCAGACCAATTGGCTGAAGCTGGAGATTCATCCCGACCCGCGCTATCTGCTGCCCGATCCGATCGAGACCATGCTGGCCACTGAGATACTGGCCAGGGAGGGATTTTTCGTGATGGCCTACTGTAATGCCGATCCAGTGCTGTGCAAGCGGCTGGAGGAGGCGGGTGCCGCCGCGGTGATGCCATTGGGTGCTCCAATCGGCACCAACCAGGGTCTGCAGACCAAGGCAATGCTTGAGATCATCATTGAGCAGAGCCAGGTCGCGGTGGTGGTCGATGCGGGCATCGGAGCGCCTTCGCACGCTGCCGAGGCGATGGAGATGGGTGCCGATGCGGTGCTGGTGAATACCGCGATTGCAGTGGCGGGAGATCCGGTGGCGATGGCGGAGGCGTTTCGGCTGGCCATCCGAAGTGGTCGCATGGCATACGAGTCGCGCCTGGGTTTGGTCAGTAAACAGGCTGATGCGAGCAGTCCGCTGACCGCTTTCCTCTCCAACTGAGTGAATTGGCCAATGAGTTTCCTGGACGAATTCCAGCTCCACTCCTGGGAGGAGATGGGCGCAAGAGTCTATTCCAAAACCGGTACGGATGTGTTGCATGCATTGAACAAACGCACCAGGCGTGATCTGGATGACTTCTGCGCGCTCATTTCACCGGCGGCGGAGGCGTATCTGGAGGAGATGGCGCAGCTCAGCTATCGACTGACGCGCAAACGTTTTGGCAACACCACGCAACTCTACATCCCGCTCTACCTCTCCAACGAGTGCCACAACATCTGCACCTATTGCGGGTTCAGCGTAGACAATCGGCTGGAGCGGCTTACCCTGAACCGTGAGCAGCTGATGCAGGAGGTGGTGGAGATCAAGGCTCAAGGGTTCGAACATATACTGCTGGTCACCGGCGAGGCCAACCGCAAGGTGGGCGTGGACTACCTGGAGCAGGTGCTGGATTGGATCCGGCCACACTTTGCCAGCGTCAGCATGGAAGTGCAGGCGCTGGCGCAGGCCGATTACGAACGGCTGATCCGGTGTGGGTTGAGCAGTGTGATGATCTATCAGGAGACCTACAACAGCCATAACTACAAGTCGTACCACCCAAAAGGGAAGAAGTCCAACATGGCCTACCGGTTGGAAGCTCCAGACCGTCTGGGGCGTGCCGGAATATACCGCATCGGCATAGCGGCGCTGCTCGGTCTGGAGGATTGGCGGATCGATTCTGCTTTCGTTGCACTGCATCTGGCCTACCTGGAGCGACGCTACTGGCGTACCAGGTATTCAATTTCGTTGCCCCGGTTGCGCCCCGCCGCTGGCTATCAGGCGCCCAACGTCACGGTCAGTGACCGCGATTTCGTGCAGTTGATCTGTGCCTACCGGATCTACAATGAAAATGTGGAGATCTCTCTCTCCACTCGTGAGAGTCCGGGGCTGCGCGACCATCTCTTGAAGCTTGGTATCACCACCATGAGCGCCGGATCCAGGACCGATCCCGGCGGTTATACCCTCGCCAAGGAGGCGCTGGAGCAGTTCGAGATTAGTGATGAGCGCTCTCCCGCGCAGGTGGCGGCAATGATCCGCAGCCAGGGTTTCGATCCGGTGTGGAAGGATTGGGACAGGGTGCTGGAGTAGTCTGGTTCCGGCAGGCGCTGAAGGGAAGCGGTAGCCGGCGAGTCGTCGTCACATTCAACCTACGGATGAGTAGTGTTGTTTTGCGACTGCATCGAAATCCTGTTCCAGTGGCTGACAGGAAGGAAGTAACCTTTGTGGAGGGGCGATGCCGTATCCCTGCGCCATATCCACCCCGATCTGTTGTAGTGAATGGAGAATCTCGTCGTTTTCGACATACTCAGCGATGGTTTTCAACCCCATCACATGGCCGATCTCATTGATCGCCTTGACCATCGAGAAGTCGATTGGATCCGAACAGATATCCTTGACGAACTGGCCGTCGATTTTCAGGTAATCCACCGGCAGATTTTTCAGGTAACCGAACGATGACATACCGCTCCCGAAGTCATCCAGCAGAAAGGAACAGCCCAGCTTTTTCAGTTCGGTCATGAAGTTGATCGCTTTGTCCAAGTGGGTAATCACCTGGGTCTCAGTTATCTCAAAACCGATCGTTTCCGGCGGAATGGCGTATTCCGCCATCTCCGATTTCACAAACTCGAGAAAACTGGGGTCGACCAGTGAGGCACCGGACAAATTGATTGTGTATACGAAAGTCGATCGCCGACCTGCGCGCTGTTGCTGCATCTCGAAACAGTGTCGGAGGTAGGCGCCTTCGGTCTGAAACAGTTGGTGAATGATCCAGCGGTCGACATCCCGCATCAGCCCGGTGCGTTCGGCAATCGGAATGAAAGCTCCGGGAGCGATGACGCCGCCCTTTCGGTCCAGCATGCGCACCAGAATCTCCCGATGGTGCTGCTGGTGCGGCAGCGGGCTCTCCGTGTCCACGATCGGCTGACAGAAGAGCAGCAGTCGATCGTCACGTAAAGCGTGGCGAATGCGCGATGCCTGGTTCAGCTCCTCCATGCGTTGAATGATCTTGCGGTCGTCGACCTGGCCGACAAAGACCTTGTTGCGCCCCTGCTCCTTGGCCGCATAACAGGCCGCATCGACTGTGGCCAGAAGATCCTCCAGATCACAGGTGTTCTGATCTATTCTCACCAAACCCATACTGGCGCCGACATGGAATACCTTGTTCAGGAATGAGAAGCGGATGTCGTTGATCGAATCGATCAGCCCTTCTGCTATTTTGATTGCTTCGTCGATGTCGCAGTCCGCCAGCAACAGGCCAAATTCATCACCGCCCAGCCGTGCCACGGTATCTCCCTTGCGGGTCTGGCTCAGCAATAGCGCGCTTACCTGCTTGAGCAGTCTGTCGCCTGCCTGATGGCCACAGGTATCGTTGACGATCTTGAACTCATCGAGATCGATATAGATTAGCCCCTGGGTTGCATCGCGGTTGGTCTGTGCCGTTTCGATCGCGTTGGCTACACTGCGACGAAACTCACTTCTGTTGAGCAGTCCGGTAAGGTCGTCTCTGCTGGCTTTCCAGGCGAGGCGTCGTTTCAGTTCGTGCTCGTGCCCCATGTTGCGCAGCACGATCACCCGGCCTGCCGACAGCCCGCTACCCTGCACCCTGGCAACCGAGAGGTGGACCGCAGTTTTGTGTCCGCCGGGCGTTATCAGAACAGCATCTGACTCGCAGTTGGCATGCGGGTCAATTTCGGGGCTGTGCAGCATATAGAGGAGTTTCTGTTTGCTGCGATCACTGCGGATATCGAGCACGTCGTAGCAATCGGCCCCAATCGCACTGGCCTCTTCAATACCAATGAGTTGCGCTGCAGCCGGATTCAGATAGACGATTCGTCCTTTGGTGTCGGTACTGACCACCGCATCAGCGATGGAGTTGAGAATTACCATCGCTCGCTCGCGCACATGCTGCAGCGCCTGTTCCGCATCGTGTTGTAGACTGAGCATATGCATACCGTAGCCAGCGGCGGAGAGCAGCGCGATAAGCACCAGTGAGAAGATCAGCAGCTCGCTCGATGAGAGTAGCTGCTGCGCGGCGAGATCGATGAGCACACCATAGGCGATACTCTCTGAACCCAACGGGAAGTTGCCGTAAATTCCTATGGCTTGCCTGCCGTGGTCCTGGGTCAGATAGACCGTTCGTGCCGGCAACAGCGGGTCGGGCAGGAGCGGATTCAGTGTCAGATCGGGGGACCGCCCTTGGATGGCCAGTGTTGGCTGGCCATCCAGTCTGGCGCTAACCGCCGAGATGAAAGAGGTGCCACCGATCGCAAAGCCGCCACACAGGTAGCCTAGCGGGCGCCCGCTACGGATAAGCGGCTGGATTCGGCTGAGGTGGAACTGGGAGTCAGCCAGGAAAACCTCTTCGGTGTTGTTGGGCGGAGTGGCACCACAGTGAAACTGCTGTTGACGCGGCTGTTCCCCCAACTCAATCAGCTTTTGTGCATCGCCGTTTGCCAGCGTCAAAAAGAGGAGGTTGCTGATTTGCATTTGCGATTCGAGGTAACGACGCAACTGCGGCAGGGTTTCCTGGTCGACAGTGACCTGTAGCCTGTCGTCGGCGGCCAACCGTGTCAATGCGTTGCGGAACGCGCTCAACTCCTGGTCCAGCATCAGTTCGAAAATCTGCAGATTGTTGTGCAGCTGTCTCTCCCGACTGGCGTCGAGTTGCTCTGAAAACGAGTGCCACAGAACTGCCGCGATCAATAGTCCAGGCGTCATCAGTGTTGCGCTGATCAGCAACAGATAACGGTGGCTATGGCGGACATTAGCCGAAACGCTGACTTCAGATCGAGGGCTCGAGTACTGCATTCAGCTGGTTTTCTGCGCCATTCTGGGTATCTCCCGGTAGGTAGGATCGGCAGCGGTAAGCAGCGGCACGGGGATCTTGCTGCGTAGCATCATCAATCGTGCCTACTTGTAATCCGCCAATGCAGAAAACGTTAGCATCGATAGGGTGATCAATATGCTCGGAAGGTGGTGAAAAAGTCTGTTCATTCGACAGATTCTTGTCATTTGCTGCAATATCCTGAAGCGCCGACGGGAGAGGAGGATACGGGTTGATTTTTCTTTGAATAAGAGTCGGCAGAAGCTCCCGGTGCTTTAATATGAATTGCACTTCTCGTTGGTGAATCATTCGCTTGCTGCCTGCGATGGATTGCAGCCACTTCCTGAGTTGTTTAGATTTACTCTTGCGGCGTGTCGACGCAGCCACCGCGATAGAGAACGGAGAGTGACGCATGCGAGGATTATTGACCGAGCGCTTTATCGAGGCGTTGGGGTTCGCCACCCGGCTGCACGATACCCAGCTGCGCAAAGGATCGGGGGTTCCGTACTTCGCCCATCCCCTGGCCGTGGCCAGCCTGGTACTGGAGGCAGGCGGTACGGAAGACGAGGCGATCGCGGCACTGCTGCACGATGGTCCGGAGGACCAGGGCGGGCTGGAGACCCTGGAGGAGATCCGCAGCCGTTTTGGTGACGAGGTCGCCCGGATAGTGGCAGAGTGCTCGGACAGTTTCGCTGCGCAGAAGTCGCCGTGGCTGGAACGGAAAGCGAACTATCTGCGCAACCTGGAGACGGCGTCCCCATCGGCGCTGCTGGTCTCCTGCGCAGACAAGCTGCACAATTCCCGCAGCATCGTCTCTGATTATCGACGTTTCGGCGAGGCGCTCTGGGAGCGCTTCCGTGGTGGGCGTGAGGGGACGCTCTGGTACTATCGGGAGCTGGTGCAGCGGTTCGCCGGCCGCCACGAGGCGCCGGAGATGTTTGCCGAGCTGCGGCGCACCGTTGCTGAGTTGGAGGCTATGACCGCAATCTGAAGCAGCAGGGTCGGGCCGATGGAAGCTCAGGTAGGGCGCTCTCTCCACCTACGGCAGGCCAATAACGAAGAGAGGTACTGCGTCTCATTGTTGGCGAAGCGTCACTCTTTAATGTGCCGGATGATCCCCGGAATGCAGGCGGTGCATGGGTGCAAACAGCCTGCCTGGATCCGGAGCCATCCGATCTGATGCCCTCTTAAAACTGATTCGAGTTGATCCAGAGGTGCGCCAGAATACTCACTGCATAGCCGAGCGCGATCACCGGTGTCCATTTCAGGTGCCCGAAAAATGTGTATTTGCCACGCGCCTGACCCATCAGTGCCACGCCTGCGGCGGAGCCGATCGAGAGCAGAGAACCGCCGACCCCCGCGGTCAGCGTGACCAGCAGCCACTGTCCCATAGGCATATCCGGCATCATGGTCAGCACCGCGAACATCACCGGAATGTTGTCGACGATAGCGGAGAGCAGGCCGACGATCACGTTGGCATTGGTTGCGCCCAGGTCGACATACATCATCTGGGAGACCAGCGCCAGATAGCCGATGAAACCGAGACCACCGACGCAGAGCACCACACCATAGAAGAACAGTAGGGTGTCCCACTCCGCCCGGGCCACTTTGCGGAACACGTCAAACGCAACCGGGTCACCCATCTGGGCGTCATGTTCGAGTTCGGTCTCATCCTCTATCGTTCTGGTTCGCTCTTTGTGGAAGGTCTTCTTCAGGTAAAAGCCGAAGAACTGCAGATAAGCCAGACCGGTGAGCATGCCGATCACCGGTGGCATGTGCAGAAAATTGTGGAAGCTGACCGCGGTGGTGATGGTCAGCAGGAACAGGAACATGATCCGTTTGGCGCCACGCTTCATCGCAATCGCGTTGCCTCCGCCGACCGGTTTTTCGTTGGGCACCGCCAGGCTCATGATCGCCGCGGGAACCAGCCAGTTGATCACTGACGGCAGGAAGAGTGTAAAGAAGGCCCAGAAGTCGACCGCTCCGCGCGGGGTGACGATACCTTTTTGCCACACCATCAGTGTGGTGATATCGCCGAACGGACTGAACGCACCGCCGGCATTGGCAGCCACCACGATATTGATACAGGAGAGCAGCACGAACTTGGTGTTGTCGCCGCCCACTGCCATCACCACTGCGCACATCAGCAGGGCGGTGGTGAGGTTGTCCGCCACCGGGGAGATGAAGAAGGCCAGTACGCCCGTGATCCAGAACAGCGAACGGAATCCAAATCCTTTCCGCACCAGCCAGGAGCGCAGCGCCTCGAACACGTTACGCTCGTCCATTGCGTTGATATAGGTCATCGCCACCAGCAGAAAGAGCATCAGCTCGGCGTACTCCAGCAGGTTGTGGCGCACCGCCTGCTCGGTGACATGAACCCCCATCTCCGGATGGCTCTGGTAGACCAGCGCGATCATGGCCCAGATGATACCCGCGGCCAGGATGACCGGTTTTGATTTCCGTAGATGGGTGAACTCTTCCGCCATGACCAGTCCGTAGGCCACTACGAACACTCCGATCGCGGCGTATCCGACCCAGTGGCCGGTTAAGTCGAGACGACTGCCGTCGCCCGTCGATGCCAGTGCAATGCCGGGCAGAGCGATCGAAAATAGCAGTAGGATGAATTTTTGCAGTGGTATGGTCACGTTAGGATCCTGTGGTTTTTGATTTATTGTTAACGGAAACCGCCGTAGACAAACCGGGCATGCTTAGGTCGGCGGAATCCATTGCAACCCAATTGTAATCATCTTTCCGGCAACAGTGGAGTGCTGAAGTGACGAAAATTGACTGTCCCGCGCTGATTTCGCCTGATTCCAGGCTTTTTTTACGCCGATTTATTAAATTTAAAATATCGTTTATCCTTAAATATTTATTAGCTGTTGGAATAGGCGCGGTACTTTAGAGAATGGGCATTCTGACAGCGCTTTTGCTCGTGCCGCTGTTTGGTGCAGCGCTGATCTGGGCAATGCCATCCGACTCGGCAAGGATGATTCGGGGCATAGCATTGGTCACCGGCTTGCTGACCCTGGCCACCGCGTGGAGCCTGCTATGGGGATTCGATCCCGGAGTTGCCGGCATACAATTTGCCGAGGCTCATCGCTGGAATCCACGCATGGGTACTTCGTTCACGCTGGGTATCGACGGCTTCTCTCTGCCGATGGTGCTGCTGGCAACCCTGCTCTGTTTCGTCGCGATTCTGGCCTCGGGTAGCATTGGTCAGCCGACCAGAATCTACTATCTGCTGCTGCTGGTCCTGGAAGCAGCGATGCTGGGCGTCTTCACGGCCCAGGACTGGGCACTCTTCTATCTCTTTTGGGAACTGACGCTGATTCCACTCTTCTTTCTGATCGACCGTTGGGGCGGCGCAAACCGTCACGGTGCGGCGCTGAACTTCTTTCTCTACACCATGGGCGGATCGGTCTTTCTGCTGATCAGTCTGCTGATTTTGTTCGATATCCTGCCCGGCCACTCGTTTGCGATGACCGACTTCATGGAGGGTGCCGCGACGCTTCCGGAGCGGACGCAGCTGCTGATTTTTCTCGGGTTTCTGATCGGCTTCGGTGTGAAGATGCCGATATTCCCGATTCATGGCTGGCTGCCTCTGGCCCATGTGGAGGCGCCCAGTCCGGTCAGCATCCTGCTCTCCGGCATTCTGTTGAAGATGGGTTCGTACGGGCTGCTGCGGGTCTCCGGCATGCTCCCAGATGCGGTGATGGCACTGCAGGGCGTCCTGATCGCGCTCGCCCTGATCAGCCTGATCTATGGCGGTCTCCTTGCCTGGCGACAGAGTGACCTGAAGGCGATGATTGCCTACTCCTCGGTCAGCCACATGGGGGTGGTTCTGGTGGGCATCGCCGCGTTGAACGTGGCTGGCCTGACCGGTGCGGTAATGCAGATGGTGGCACATGGGCTGGTGGCCGGCGCGCTGTTCCTGCTGATCGGCCTGATGTATGAACGCACCCATACCCGAGATATCAACGACTACAGCTCCCTGGTGCGGGTGACCCCGCGTTTTGCGGTACTCACCACGCTGGCATTTGTCGCGATGGTAGGTCTGCCGGGAACGGTCGGATTCATCGCCGAACTACATGCATTGATTGGCGGTTTCGAGCGTTGGGGCTGGCTGACGCTGCTGCTGGGTGTAGGCATGATGATCAGCGCAGCCTACGCAATCCGCACGGTTGGCCGCCTCTTTACCGGGCCGGTCAGAGCGCGCATGCGCAATATTCCGGACCTCTATCGCAGCGAAATGGTCGCCGCCTCGGTGCTGACCGCCGGCATCGTGCTGCTGGGGCTGTTCCCTGCACTCGCGTTGCGTCTGGTAGCCGGATCGGTCACCCGTTTCAGCGCCATGTTTGGTGTTTGATGTCCGACCTGGCGACGAAATCGGCGGATATCCGTAGCCAGTTGCTCGAAGCGATCGAGCACTTGCAACACTCACTGCCCGGACAGGCGCCAATCAGGGATTTCGTTCATCACAACACGCTGCATGGCTTGCAGCATTTGCCGTTTACCGAGGCGCTGCTGGCCGCGGAGCTGCTGACCGGTGCCCGCGGTTACCTGAGCGACGAAAAGTTTCGCGATCTCTTTGCGCAAGGACGGATTACGCGCCAGGATCTGCTGAAGGTGATCGAGCAGGATGAGCCACTGGGCGCGGCGGCGACGATCGCCCAGACCGGACAGGGAGCGCTGCAGTTGGGGCAGATCTATCTGACCGCGCTGTTACACCCGCTGAAGAGCATCACCGCAAGCCAGCTCAATTGGCAGATAGAGGAGCTGGATGCACTGCACCGGTTTCAGCCCGATGTGGAGGGAGCGGCGCGCAGACGCATGATGGCAGCATTTAATGGAATGGGTGCTGGTGGTGAGGCGGAAGCGATAAACGATCTGTGGAACGCCTGCCTGGAGGGGCTGGAGCTGGACCACTATCTGCTGCACCCGGAAGAGCTGGTCGATCTCTCTGCGGAGCAGGCGCAGCAGATGTTGATCGAACTTCTCGGTGAGGAACAGAGCGACAACCAACCGGTAATAGACCGAATTATCCGTAAGGAGTCCAACAACCTGCTCGCTCAGCTGCTGGAGCGGGTCGGCCGGGATATCACCCTGGCTGGGTTTCTGCAGGCGGTCACCGGACAGGATGTGCGGGAGGAGTTGCGTCCCACATTGTTACGCCAGGTTGCCGGGTACCTGGATCAAGGGCTGGCCTCCTGGCGCAGCGGCGATTCCGGTCAGGGTTTCTATGCGACATGGCGCCGAATCGCGGTGCAGGATCCGGGTTGGGTCTTCGAGGAGATGGCGGATTGGCAAACTCATCTGGAGTCGCTGCCCGAGGATCCGATGGAGGTGATCATCACTGAACTGCGCCGGCTCGGTCTGCGCCAGGAGAGGTGGGCCGGTTATCTTGGGTTGCTGGCGCTGCAGTTGCCAGGCTGGTCAGGTATGTTTTTGTGGCGTCAATTGCATCCTGCTGCACCGGGAGCAGACTCCGGGAAGGTACAGATGGTCGATTATCTGGCGGTGTGTATCGTGCTTGAACATCTCTATTGTCAGCGCCTCTGCACCCGTTTGTGGCGCCTGGAAGCGAGCCTGGAGCTGATCCGCTGGTACTTTCGCCACGGCAGTGCCGAATTTCTGGTGCGCTACTCGCTCTATAGTGCACGGCTGCCGGAGTATCTCTCCAGCCTGGCGCAGCACCTCACCGAGCACAGCGTCCAGAACGGACCGGACGACGAATCCTGGTGGCATCTGGCGCACCTGGTCAGCACCTGGCGGCAGAGTCCTGCCGCTGATAGGCCGCTTGGTTACAGTGTCTATCGCAGTGCCTGGCGACTCTTCCGGCTGGCACAACATCTCGGCCTGTGCGGTGGCGATATCCGTGTGCTGGAGCGTACGCAGCTGGCTGATCTGCTCGCCGCAGTAGAGCGGATGACGTCGGCCAAGGGTGGCTTTATCTGGCTGCAGGCTTATGAACTGCACTACCGGGACCGGCTGTTCAACGCTTTGCTGGAGAACCATGGGCGCAATCCCGGACGGGTGGCTGCCGCCTCGGCCCAACTGGTCTTCTGCATGGATGACCGGGAGGAGGGATTTCGCCGCCATCTAGAGGAGATAGCGCCGTCGGTGGAGACCTATGGCGCTGCGGCCCATTTCAATGTGCCCCACATCTGGTGTGACCTGAATGGTACGCGCTCACGGCTTACGCCGGTGGTGGTGAACCCGGTGCACGAGATTCATGAGCGTGTCAGATCTGCAAGCGAACAGCAGCTGCAGCAGCACAGACAGCGCCGTGCGCAGCGTTTCCGCTTGCGGCAGTTGTTACATCAGGAGGTGCGGCGCAACCTGTTCAGCTCTGCGCTGCTGATCGCCGCCGCGGCCCCCGCAGCGCTGCTGGCGCTGCTGGGGAAACTTTTTTTTCCGCTCGCTTTCGGTCGTCGGGTGGAGGAACTGTGCAATCGCTACGATTCGCAGCCGTTCAGCGAGTTGCAACTGACTGCCACGGAGGGTCGCACCGAGCCGACACCTGAGCAGCCACGCATCGGTTTCTCTGAGGATGAGCAGCTCGATCGTATCGAAACGCTGTTGCGCAACATCGGGCTGGTGGATCGTTTTGCTCCATTGGTGGTGATCATGGCGCATGGCTCCAGCAGCCAGAATAATCCGCATTTGGCCGCCTATGACTGTGGCGCCTGCAGCGGTCGCCACAGCGGTCCCAATGCCAGAATCGTAGCAGCGATCGCCAATCGGCCGGAGATACGTCAACGGCTCGCGGCGGAGCGGCAGATCACTATCCCCGCAAGCAGCTGGTTTATAGGTGCCGAGCACAATACCTGCAACGAGGCGATCGAGTGGTACGACCTGGCTGACCTGCCGGCGAGCCGGGCAGCCGATTTTACCCGTTTGCAGCAAACACTGAGGGAGGTATGTGGACGGCATGCCCAGGAGCGTTGCCGTCGCCTGGCATCGGCGCCTGCCTCACCTACCACGGAGCAGGCACTGCACCATGTGCAGGGACGGGCGCTGGATATCAGTCAGTCGCGGCCGGAGTTGGGTCATGCCACTAATGCAGCCGCAATCATCGGCCGCCGCGGCATCAGCCGCGGCCTCTTTTTCGACCGCAGGGTATTCCTGATCTCCTACGACCCTACCACTGATCCAGAGGGTGACGTGCTGGAACGCCTGCTGCTGGCCAACGCGCCGGTCGGTGCCGGTATTAATCTTGAATACTACTTTTCTACCGTGGACAACGAGCGTTACGGCTCAGGTTCCAAGGTGACCCACAACATCACCGGATTGTTCGGTGTGATGGATGGGGCCGCTTCTGACCTGCGCACTGGCCTGCCGCTGCAGATGGTGGAGATTCATGAGGCGATGCGTCTGCAGGTGGTGGTGGAGGCGAGCCTGAAGATACTGACCCGGATCTACGCCCGCCAACCGGCGCTGCAGGAGTTGATCGGCAACGGCTGGCTGCTGCTCTCGGCATTGGATCCGGTCAGCGGCATGATCAGCCTGTTCCAGCCGGGTAAGGGCTTCGTCGCATGGGACGCCGAGCGTCGGTCGTTGCGTCGCTGTGACAACTCCAGTGACGTCTACCGTGGAGAAAGCGGACCGGTGGCACCGGTGTGGGTCGGCTGCGAGCGGAGGGGGGTGGATGTTGCATAGTCTGGTCTGGTTTATTCCACTGCTGCCGCTGCTGGCTGCCGCGTGGATCGGGCTGTGTATGATTTTCGGCTGGCATACGGGGGACCGTGGTGAGCGGATGGTTGCCCGCTCGGCCTCGCTGCCGATGCTCGCTGCACTGCTGCTGCTACTGCTGCTGGATGTAGAGGGGCTGAGCGGATCGACTCCCGGACAGCAGGTATTTGGTACCTGGCTGGCCAGCGGGGATTATCGGATTCTGATCAGCTTTACGCTGGATGCGCTCTCCCTTTCGCTGGCGACACTGATTGCGCTCATCTCGCTGGTGACGCTGCGCTTCTCCGTCAACTATATGCATCGGGAAGTGGGATTTCAGCGCTTTTTCATGCTGCTCAGCCTGTTCTGCAGCGCCATGCTGCTGCTGGTGCTGGCAGGTAACTCAGTGTTGACATTCGTTGGCTGGGAAGTGGCGGGTGTCTGTTCCTACCTGCTGATCGGCTACGCCTATGATCGTCCACGTGCGATATTGAACGCAACTCGGGTATTCGTCACCAACCGCATAGGTGACGCTGGCTTCATACTCGGCATCTCCCTCAGTTTCCTCTGGGTTGGGAGCGTCGAGTGGCCACAGCTGGCGCTCTACAGTGTGGAGATTGCACCGTTATACAAGGGGTTGATCGGAATGGGTTTCCTGATCGCCGCACTGGTGAAATCAGCGCAGTTGCCCTTCTCTCCGTGGATCAGCCATGCACTGGAAGGACCCACGCCTTCCAGTGCGCTCTTCTACGGATCACTGATGGTGCATGCCGGTGTCTATCTCACTATCCGCCTGGAGCCGCTCTTGATTCAACTCCAGCCGTTGTTGATTCTGCTTGGTCTGCTTGGCCTGCTGACTGCGCTCTACGGTTGGCTGGTCGGTCTGGTGCAGAGCGACATCAAGAGTGCGCTGATCTTCTCAACCATCGCTCAGGTGGGATTGATGTTCCTGGAGTGCGCCTCGGGCTGGTTCGATCTGGCCGCATGGCATCTGGTGCTGCATGCGATCTGGCGCAGCTATCAGTTCCTGCATGCACCGGCGCTGCTGCAGCTGGTCGATGGACCGGGTCGGCGCACACCCGCTTGGCTGCGATCCCGTTCGAGAGTTTATGGTGCGGCCACAC
This sequence comes from Chromatiaceae bacterium, assembly GCA_024235215.1. Taxonomy (GTDB): domain Bacteria; phylum Pseudomonadota; class Gammaproteobacteria; order Chromatiales; family Chromatiaceae; genus HKST-UBA178. Next base: position 234,867 of record JACKMU010000006.1, read on the forward strand.
AGCGTTTCTGGCTCGATTCGATTGCCGACTGGCTGCTGTTGCTGCCGACCCGTTCACTGGCCCAGGATCTGCAGGATTTCGACCAGCGGGTGGTGACACGGATGGTCGGATTGCCGGATCAGGCCGGCCATCTTAACTCGTTGGCACGTTGGGAGGCGAGACGCCAGGGGCAGGGCGTGGACCGGGAGGTGGGTCGTGGCCGCGGAATGGCGGGGCGTCTGCTGGCGTGGCTGGCTACGCTTCTCTACTGGTTCGAGGAGCATCTGGTACTGCAGGGTGCGGGTGAAGGCCTGCGGCAAACGCTGGATCTGATCGGCGGCTATCTCAAGCAGGCGGAGGATCTGCTCAGTGAGCCCCGCTACCTGCTGCTGCTGATCATGCTGACTTTCGTGGTGATCGTATGAGTTTCAACGAGTTGCCCTGGTCGGTCCAGATCGACTACCCGATATTGGCGTTTCTGCAGCTGCTGCCGCTACTCGCAACGGCGCTGATGCTGCTCTGGAAAGAACGCCGCCACTTGGTCTGGATTGCGCTGGTCGCTGCGCTGCTGGAGCTGCTGCTGGCACTGGATCTCTATCGCGCTTACGATCAAACGTTGCCTGTGCTGCAGTTTGCGGAGCGCATTTCCCTGCTCGGGCCGGTGGAATACCATGCCGCAGCCGATGGTCTGACCGTGCTGTTTGTATTGTTGAATGCGCTGCTGACGTTGCTGGTTGCGGTCTATGCCAAGGCGCGCGACCTGCAGCCACTATCCCAGCTGCTGGCGTTGGTTTTTCTGGTCGAAGCGCTATTGATGAGTCTGTTGGTATCGCTCAACTTGCTTTGGTTTCTGCTCATGTCTGCGGGGCAGCTGTTGCCGGTGAGTTACCTGATTCGGCGTTGGGCCAGTTCTCCCGATAAGGATCTGGCTTACAGCCGTTTTATGCAGTTCATGGGCGTGGGCCTGGCACTGCTCCTTGCTGGAACGCTGATGCTTGGTCTCAGCCATATGGAAGCCACGGGGCGCTGGAGCTTTGATCTGTACGATCTGGCCAAGACGACCATATCCCCGGAGCTTCATTCGGTCATATTCTTTCTGCTCTTCTATGGGTTGGGTCTGCGTACCCCGATATTTCCGTTTCATGGCTGGTTGCCGATCATTGCCGAACACGGCAGCATTGCGGTGGCGCCGGTGTTTCTGCTGGGGTTGAAGACCGGGGTTTACGGCATGCTCCGTTTTATCTTTCCGCTGTTGCCGGAGGCGGTGGAGCAGTGGCACGGATTTGTCGTTGCTTTTGCACTGGCTGGGGTCTTCTATGCGGCGCTACTGGCACTGTTGCAGGTGAATCTGCGCCGGCTGTTTGCGTTTGCTGTGGTCAGCCACAGTAGTCTGCTGGTGATTGGACTGTTTACCCTGGGTGAGCACTCGTTCCAGGGGAGCATCATGTTGGCTGTCAACTTCGGACTCGCGATCACTGCACTGGTCTTCATGATCGGGCTGATCTATCGGCGTACTCACAGTGTGCTGCTCTCCCGGTTGGGCGGTCTGTTTGACGTGTTGCCGCTATTTGGTATCACTTTTCTGGTGGCAGGGCTCGCCATTATCGGTATGCCCGGTACCCCGGGCTTTGATGCGGTACATCTGGTGATGGAGGATTCGATCCACCGCTTCGGGGCATTGATCACCATCGCCGCGGCACTGGGTAATGTGATTGCCGCGGGATTTCTGCTGCTGGCTTTCCAGCGTGCCTTTCTCTCTCACCAGGCACCAGCAGAGGAGCCGGTGGAGATCGAACATGCCTCACCACTGGAGAAGCTGGTTTCTCTGCTGGTGATTCTGCTTCTGCTGGGTGGCGGATTCTATCTCGAACCCTGGCTGAAGCTGATTGACGGAACTGCGCACAGCCTCAGTCTTCTGTTTATACCATCTGCTGGCTGAAGATGCAGATGAACGCGGCCGGCTTTCCGATTCTCTCCAGCATATTGTTGCTCCTGCTGGCAGCCACGCTGCTGATCTGGGTCTTGCGGAATCCACGCGCAGCGCGCTGGGTGACGCTAACAGCCACCCTGCTGGGTCTGCTTCTCTCCGCCTGGATGTTGTGGCGATTCGATTCTTCCAATCATGGTTTTCAATTTATCGAGCAGCTGGCGTGGATTCCGACATTGAACATCAGTTACCAGGTGGGTGTGGATGGAATCTCCATACTGTTCCTGCCACTGACACAACTGCTTTTCCTCGGTGTCATCCTCGCATCGTGGAACAGTGTGCGAACAATGATCCGATTCTACTTCACGCTGCTACTGCTGCTGCAGCTGGTCACACTGGGAATCTTCAGTGCGCTGGATACCATTCTTTTCTTTCTCTTCTGGGAGCTGACCCTGCTGCCATTCTACTTTCTGATCAGTCTTTGGGGCATTGGTCCGAATCGCCGTTATGCTGCGGTTCACTATACGCTGTTTATGTTGGCGGGCGGGGTGCCGCTGCTGTTCGGGCTGCTGCTACTTGCTTTCAATCATGCGGAAGTAACCGGCAGCGCCATTCCTCAGGGGTTGGCCTTCAGCTATCTGGAACTGCTTCAGACAGCGGTACCCCAGGGTGCTCAGACGCTGGTGTTCCTGCTGCTGTTGGCCGGTTTTGCGGTGAAGACACCACTGATCCCGTTACACACCTGGCTGCCCGTGGTGGCTCAGGAGGGACCGGTGGCCATTACCGCGCTGCTGACCGGCCTCAAGTTGGGCGCTTATGGTCTGCTGCGCTTTGTGATACCGCTGGCACCTCAAGCTGCACTGGAGTTTCACTGGCTGCTGGCGGGTCTTGGGGTGGTCGGTATTCTGTATGGAGGGATGCTTGCATTGCGTCAGAGCAATCTACGACGCATGCTCGCTTTCTCCAGTATCAGCCACGTGGGGCTGGTCATCCTCGGTATTGCTTCCTTTAATATACAGGGTGTGCAGGGTGCACTGTTTCAGCTGCTCAACTTCACCATTGTTGCCGGAGGCATCTTTCTGTTGGCGGGATTTCTACATCACCGGACAGGTTCCACCGATTTGCTGGATCTCGGTGGGGTGGCACGCCGCATGCCTCTGCTGGCTGGATTTTTTCTGCTGTTTGGCTTTGCGGGGATCGGAGTGCCGGGCACCTCTGGCTTCCCGGCGGAGTTTCTTATCCTGGTCAGCGCCATCAATACCCACACCGGGGCAGGATTGGCGGCACTCTTCGGTCTGGTTCTTGGGGCAGGATATTTTCTGAGTGCCTATCGTCGGGCATTTCTCGGGCCGGTTAAGAGCGAGTTGATCGCCGATGCGCTCGATCTGCGTGGCAGGGAGCTGTCGTTGGTTTGTCTGTTCGCGTTGTTGATTCTGATTTTCGGGCTCTGGCCCTCTTTGGTTGTGAATCTGACCCGTGCCGCCAGTGAAGCCTGGATGGCCAGACTCTCGCTCTGAACGGTGCGACCCAGTAGCTGATGCCACGGTGAATAATAGAGTAAATTAGTAAATCAGCAAACAATCATACACCTGGTTGACCTAGCTCAAAAAACCCTCCTGTCGGTTTGTCTTATGCTTTATATACGGGCGTTGGAAGTTTTGGCGCCCGGATAATCGAGAAAAGGAGATACGGCCATGTTGAACAAAAAACGAATTTTAGCAGCCGCACTGATTGCCTCAGCCGCAATGGTGCCTGTTGCCGCCGATGCCTGGTGGGGTTTTCCGTTCGGTGGCGGACCTTGGAGTGGTTGGGGTGGCCCATGGGGTGGCGCTCCTTGGGGTGGTTATCCTGGTTATGGCTGGGGTTATCCGGGATATGGTTGGGGCTATCCGGGTTATGGCTACGGTTATCCAGCTTATGGTTACGGCTACGGCTATCCAGCCTATGGTTACCCCTATTACACTGCTCCCGCGACCACCAGTAGTAAGGAGTAACAGGGATCAGTTGTCGATCCACCACAGGAAAGTAGGTTTCCGCTCGTTTTAGGGGAAAGCTAAGCACTACGGGTCGAATAAAAAACAGGAGATTAAAGACTGGGGTGAGAAGCAGCAACGGATTAGGCTGTATTCTCACTCCAGAGCGTGATTGCTATTCGCTGGAAAAGTGGATATCACCATACTCCGCACTCACCTTGATACCACTGTTGTCGCTGTCGCTCATCAGCGCTATCAGATCGATATAGTGGACCGGTCTGCCCAGAAATCGGGCGAAGTCCGCTTTAACGTTACGCTTTTCATCAACCCAGGTGTTCACCTCGGAGTCGCCGGAACGTACCGCGATCATCAGGGAGCTGTCGGTGAAAGCGCTTTTCCAACGCGTCTCCTTGGGTAGCGTGCTTGCCCAGACGTAATTGATCGCCTTGGTCTGCCAGGGCAGCAGTCCGTTCCGGGTGACTACGTAGATTCTGGCAGGGTAGTCATCTCCGTGCTTGGTCCGTTCATCCAGGCCGGGAATCGTGTTGTGCACCTGCCAGCGCCAGTTCAGATAGGGTGTCTTATCCAGGTCGACGCGGAGTTCACGAAAGAGTACGGAAGCGGCTCCACTGCTTTCAGCATGTACCACCGGTATTCCATCGCGGATCACCGTGCGGTAGTTTGTCTCTCCCCGGAAACTGTGAGTCTGCCACCGATCCATTCCCTCGCTGGAGAAGTTTCCGACCGGAAGTGTCTCCGCCAGTACGGAACAGCTGCTAAGCAGCACCAATGCAAGCCATGGAGATACTGCATACGCTGGGGGGATGTCGCTGGTCTTCAACACATCTATCGGCAACCGCTTATGCGCCAGGCAACATCTTACCCGGGCTGAGAATGTGATTTGGATCGAAGCGGGATTTGATGCCACGCATCAGTTCGAGTGCCACGGGATCGAGTTCGCGTGCGATGTAATCACGCTTCTCCAATCCGACACCGTGCTCTCCGGAGAGTGTTCCCTCCAGCTTTAGCACCAGATCGAAGGTAGCATCGAGGCAGGCCAGTGCACGCGCCATCTCCGCTTTGTCGTCCGGATTGGCGAGCAGATTGACATGGATGTTGCCATTGCCGGCGTGTCCGAAATTGACGATGCGGATTGCATGTTTCCGGGAGAGCTGTTCCAGTCCTTCGATCAGCTCGGGAATGCGCGAGACCGGGACCACTACATCTTCGTTGATCTTCTTGGGCGCGACATTGCGTAGTGCTGGAGAGAGCGCTTTGCGCGTATTCCACAGCAGTTCGATCTGCTGGGGAGTGTTGGCAACTTGGATTCCGATCAAACCATCCACCGCTGCCGCGGATTCTATTGCCGCTACCGACTGTGCCAGTGCGTACGCCGGACCATCAACTTCGATCATCAGCAGCGCACCGGCGTCGGTTTCCAGATCGAGACCGGAAAAGCTGCGCACCATCTCAATCGCGGTGCGGTCCATGAACTCAAGTGCGCAAGGGGTGACTGGTTGCGCCATGATCGCGGATACCGCAGCGGCGGCGGAGTGAATGCTGCGATAACTGGCTTGCAGAGTCGCTTTGGCCTCGGCCTGCGGAGTCAGTTTCAGTACCGCTTCGGTAATGATTGCCAGTGTCCCTTCGGATCCGATCAGCAGCCGGGTCAAGTCATAGCCCACCACCCCCTTACTGGTCACCACGCCGGTACGCAACTCCCGACCGTCGCCGGTGACAGCGCGCAGACCCAGGGTGTTCTCCCGGGGTGTGCCATATTTCACCGCACGTGGACCGGCCGAGTTGTACGCCAGATTTCCGCCTAAAGTGCAGACCGCAGCGCTGGTTGGATCCGGTGGCCAGAAGAAGCCGTGCTGCGACAGCGCCTGCTGCAGCTCCTGGTTGGTGACGCCGGGCTCCACCCGTGCGCTCCGGTTGGCGGGGTCGATCCCCAGAATGCGGTTCATCCGTTCCAGGCTGAGCACGACTCCACCCCGGTCGGGCACCGTCGCGCCGGTGGTGCCTGTGCCAGCGCCTCTTGGGGTCAATACGATGCGGTGCCGGTTGCAAGCCTTGACTATCTCCACCACCTGGCCGTGGCTGGAGGCAAATACCACCGCCTGGGGAAGCGCATGGCGACGACTGTTGTCGTATCCGTACGGCCAGCAATCTCCGGGGTCGGTAAACAGTGCCCCGGCGCCGACGCTGGCGTTCACCTCAGCCAGAAATCTGACTGGTAGCGGGGCTGTTGTAGTGTTTTCAGATGTATTCAAAGATCTTAACCACGCGCTCCACACCATCGATATAACGTACTCTCTCGACCACAGCGATGGCCTCCTCTTCAGTGACCAGCCCCATCAGATAGACGACGTTGCTTTCGGTTACCACTTTCACTCGGGTGGGGTCGAAGCTTGGCACGCCGATCTTGAGAAGTTCCAGTTTCACTTTGGAGGTGATGTAACTGTCCCGGGTCACCTGAGCCAGATCGTTGGGTGTGCCGATCTGGATCTGGTCGATCACCCGCTTCACCATCGGGGTATTGCGCGCCGAATCGACCACACGTTCCCGCTGGCTTTCGTTTTCAGCGTATCCAACGAGCAAAACAGCATAATTGTAACTGGTGACCGAAATGCTGGCGTTTTCGCTCAGCTCCCGGTTGTTGGCTATGGTCGAGGAGAGCTTGAACTGAATATTCTTGTCGTCGAGTACGGTACCCGCGGAACGGCGGTCATGGATCACCGCGGCTCCGGTAGCGGCGCCGCCGATCAACATCGCACCGCAGCCTTGCAGGAGAAGCGCCAGCACGATCGAGAGAAGCAGATTTCTTTTCATCACAGATTGACTCCAATGTTAAGTTTGAACCACTTGCACAGACGGCTATTCTATCGCTTCACCCAGCAGCTGCTGGTCGATCAGGTCACAGAGACAGTGAATAGTGAGCAGATGGACCTCCTGGATACGCGCGGTCGACTCGGCAGGCACGCGGATTTCGATGTCCTGTTCGGTGAGCAGGGTTGCCAATCTTCCACCACTCCTGCCGCTGAGCGCAACCACCTTCATCTCACGCTCATGCGCCGTTTCGATCGCGGCATTGATATTCTCCGAGTTGCCGCTGGTGGTGATGGCCAGCAGCAGGTCGCCACCCTGTCCCAGCGCTCGGATCTGCCTGGCAAAGATCTCATCAAAGTCGTAGTCATTGGAGATCGAGGTGAGCGTCGAGGTGTCGGTAGTGAGCGAAATGGCGGGGAGGCCGGGACGTTCCCGCTCGAAACGGTTGAGCATCTCCGAAGAGAAGTGCTGTGCGTCCGCCGCCGATCCGCCATTTCCACAGCTGAGGATTTTGCCACCTCCCAGCAGCACGGTGACGATCAGCTCTGCGGCTTTGGCTATCGGTTCCGCCAGTTGCGGCAGCGCCTGTCGTTTGCTCTCGATGCTCGCATTGAAAAGGTCAGTGACACGTTCAATCAGGTTCATTTGCATCTGTTCTCTATGGATGCACGACAAGGCTAAGTCGGCTGGAAAGCATCTCTGATCCATTCGATCCGAGGTTGTGGCTGCTCCGAGATGGCGACGACATCGAAACGGCAGGCGTGCCCTTCCCAGCAGGATCTTGATTGCAGAAAGTAGTGGGCCGCCTGTATCACCCGCAGCTGCTTTTGCCGGGTGATGCTTTCGGCCGCGGAACCGAACAGCGCGTTGTTGCGCAGGCGTACTTCGACGAAAACCAGCTGATCGACATCCAGCATCACCAGATCGATCTCTCCCCGGCGGCTGCGGAAGTTCTGTTCGACCATGGTCAGCCCCCGATGTTGCAGATATTTCAGGGCGAGCACTTCGCCCCGCTCTCCACGAGCTTGGTTGTTGCTCATGGCAGGTCAGGTGTCAGATTTTCCGGGCACTGTTTTCAGCTGGGATGACCGAAGGCGCAGGGTTCTGCGGGAGCCGGTTAGGATCTGCCAGCGGGGCCTCGGGGAAGGCACCTATCTCAGAATCCAGCCTCGGTGAAAAGCCGATAATCCGGGGTACTCCATTCACCATCTCCGCCCACAGCATCTGTCTTCGGAGGTGGTTGGAGCTGTCCATGTAGATGTTCCCGGTTTTGCCTTCCATGATCTCCCGCGGGCTGCTCTGCAGGCGAGCCAGCTGAGGCAGCAGATGCATACTGTCTATGCCCATTGCCAGTAAAGGAAGGTACTGGGGTGGGGCACCAGGAAAAATTTGCAACAGCTGCTGAAGGGAGAGCCTGTCAGAAGTTTCCGGCGTTGCGATGAGCCAGGGGATGACCGGGAATCTGATTCCGTTCAGGTCCTGATCCTCTGCCGCGGAGATCACTCCGGAGAAGGTATGGGAAGTAGTATAGATCGGTACTCCCTCGGCGTGATGAAACAGCAGCTGGGGACGTATCTGACGCGCCTTCTGATATTTTGCCGCCAGGAAAATAAAACCGGTATCATGACGGCGTCGTGGTTCGAACTCAAGCCTCCTGCCGAGCAGTTGCTCCAGCCGTTTATGGCGCTGTATGCTTTGGTCGATATTCAGCAGAGAGCGGATCGGTGCAGAGAAATCGTGCGCTTCTTCGTTGTAGCTCTGCCGTTCAAGCAGTATCCCGCCCAACTCCTCCCAGCGTCTGCTGAAGGTGGCGGCGATGCGCTCTCCCCAGTCTCCTGCCGGTGTCAGCATCACCGCGGTGTTGAAGCCATCGGTCCAGGCCCGGTCTGCCACCTGAAGCGTCTCATCTTCGGGGGAAAGGGCGAACTGGTACAGATCCGCTGATGGTGGTCCTTCCGGCGTAACCTGGTTCAGTGCCAGTACCGGCACCTCCAGCTCGTGTGCACGGTTAAGCTGGGCGACACTCTCCTTATCCAACGGACCGATCACCATATCAGCTCCCGATTCGACGGCTCCTTGATAGAGTGGCCAGATATGCTCCGGACTGCTACTGTCGTAAAATACCAGCCGTGGGCGTGATTCAGCCGGTTCATCGTAATAGGCTGCCAGCAGTCCGTCCCGCAACCAGGAGGCCACTCGTGCGTAGGGTCCGCTTTCGGGTAGCATGATCGCGAGGTGTTCGGGTTTGCGGTATTGTCCCTTAAGTTCGCGAAAGTAGCCGTCGAGCAGCTCCGGCATCGCGGGATGGGAGGGGTACTTTTTCCGCCAGCTGGCGAACTGCTGGTTGATCTGCACCTCGTCATTACCGAGTGCTTTGATAATGTGTGTCAACTCCATCCACCCATCCTGATTGGCGGTTGCGGGTGGTTGTGCCTGCCGTAGCGCAGCCTCATTCAACGCTGCATAAGTGCGCAGTATCTCGAGCTGGTTCTCCAGCTTGTCGGTTGGATTGCTGGTCAGCAGATCCCTTTGCTCCAGTTCGCGGCCGCTCTCCAGCAGGTTGCCGCTTAAGCGAAACGCTTCGCTGCGGTCTCTGTGGTAGCGTCGGAGTGTGTCGATTCTGGCTCGCTCCGGTGGGGGAGCGGCAAGCTGTTTGAGTGCTTCATCGGGGCGATTGCGCGCCACCTCCATCTCTGCCTGCAGCAGGCGTCGCTGGAAATTGTAAAGTGGCAGCTCAGAGAGATTGAGCTGTGCCAACAGTGCCGCTGCGCTGTCCGGGTCGGCGGCCTGGAAGTAACTCTCGGCGGCACGCAGCAACAGCCGCTGATTCTCCGGGTAAGCTTTGCCAGCCGCCAGTTGCTCGAACAGGCTGGCTGCCGCCCGGTAATCGCCGTTGCTGGCAAATCCTTCCGCCTGCTCGACCAGCGGATCGTAGGCCGGCTCCTGCAGGTCCGGTCTCGTCTGCGGGGAAGGGACACATCCCGCAAGCAGTGATAGCAGAAGAAGAAGCGGCAGGTTCCATATAGAGGGTTGCATAGTAGATGAGTCTGGTGTGTTATGCCGATGAATAGCTAAAACTTAGCAAGAGTGGGATAGCGAAGCTCAATAATTGCATGGATGCAAAAGCCAGCGCAAACATCTGATGACAGGTGTCGGAAATCGCACTTTTCTATTTGCGTTTGCCGAGAACCCGAAGACAGCTCTGTTCAGCATCTCCCCAGCGCAGCCCCACTCTGGCTACCATTCTAACCGATTCCCAGCCAGCGAGGTTAGCGGTGACAGTCGACAAGGGGGTTCTCTACGTGGTTGCCACGCCGATCGGAAATCTGACGGATATTACTCAGCGCAGTATCGACGTGTTGGCTCAGGTTGACCTGATTGCTGCGGAGGATACGCGCCATACCATGCCATTGCTGCGTCATCTAGGCGTGGTAACGCCACTGCTGGCGATGCATGAGCACAATGAAAAAGCGCTGTTGGAGAGACTGATCGAACGTCTCACTGCGGGCCAGACGGTGGCGCTGGTTTCGGATGCAGGTACACCGCTTATCAGCGATCCGGGGTATCCGTTGGTACGGGAGTGTCAAAGGAGGGGCATTCGGGTCTCTCCGGTCCCCGGGGCATGCGCTTTGATTGCCGCGCTGTCGGTATCCGGCCTCGCCACTGACCATTTTCGCTTTGAAGGGTTTCCGTTGCGCACCTCCAGTGCCAGGCAGCAACAGTTCCGAGAGTTGGTGACGGAGAGCGGGACGCTGGTGTTCTATGAGTCCAGCCACCGGATTCGCGCAACATTGGTGGATATGGCCCGAGTTTTTGGCGCCGAGCGGCACGCAGTCATTGCGCGCGAATTGACCAAGCTGCATGAAACCGTGATTTCGGCACAGCTGGGGGCGCTGAGTCAGATAGTGGAAAGTGATGCCAATCAGCAGAAAGGGGAGTTTGTACTGCTGGTGGCTGGTTATCGCAGAAACCCGGATGAGGTTTCGCCGGAAGCGCTGCGAGTGCTGGATCTGCTGCGGGAAGAGTTACCGCTGAAGCAGGCGGCCGTACTGGCAGCACGTATTACCGGGGAGAAGAGAAACCGGCTCTACCAGCTGGCGCTGCAACGCAATCAGGTTTGACAGTGCTGCACAGGAGCGGCCGGGGTCAGCTAACGACGAAATGCCGACGACTTTTGGGCAGACCGTGGCTGCTGGTCAGTTGTGTTACCGTTCGGTAGAGTTCCGACTGCCGTTGACAGAACATCACCCCGATACATTCGCTGTTACAGTGGGTGATCAGTGCCGGAATATTCCATGACCTGTCACTCCATTTGATCTGTAACTCGACCCGTGCGCCGATGGTGGAGAGCTGTTGATTGTTCTCCAGCAGCATACCCTCAGGTGCGAGATTGTGAACCCGGCAGGTGGTACCGGGACTATCGGCGTGCGACAACTCAACCGCTAAAGAGACTTCCAGCCGCTGCTCGGACCGTCGTTCCAGTTGCATTGATCACCTCCATTCCGATATTTTCTTGTACAGGGAGTAAACGTCCGCCGCCGATTGCTGTGAAAACTTCGATGCTCCCCTGTACCACAGTGGTTCACACAGAGGCAGATAATCTTTTTTACAGAAGCGATCTCCAGGGAACGCCGGAACAAGCGCTGACACAAACGGGATCGCCAAACCAAACCCTGTGAATCATACTGCTATCGGCAGAATTGCTACAGACTTTAGCCGCGCATAGACGGCAGACCCGCCATTCGTACAGATGTGCTGTCGCGGGGTTTCAGGAGCCAGTCCCTTTCAGCGCCTGATCGATCGCTTCACTCAATTCCTGTTCCAGGTTGGAGTGGACATTCACGTGAATGCCATTCACAAAGAAACTGGGTGTGCTGTCCAGTCCAAGCCGCAGCGCCTCGGATTTCGCTTTGGCCACTTTCACCCCGGCATCGGTGCTTTGCAGACAGGTGGAGAAACGCTCCAAGTCCAGACCGAGCCGGTTTGCCAGATCCAGCGGCGTGTCAGCGGACAACGAACTCTGCAGATCGAAGGCAGTTTTGTGATACTCCCAGAATTTTCCTTGCTGGTCTGCGCAGACTGCACCCTCGGCAATCTTGCGGGAGATGCCCGAGCGGTTGATCGGAAAATCCATGAATATGACCCTGAGTTTATCGGCATAGCGTTTTTCCAGTCGCTGCATCACCTCAGCGGCGGATTTGCAGTGTGGACACTGATAATCGGCGAACTCAACCAACTCCACCGGGGCCAGCAGTGATCCTTTACTTGGAAATCCCTCGGTATCGATCATCGCTATCGGTGGTTGTGGTTTGGCGATCCGCAGTGCATACCGCCCTTCATTTTTTATGTTGTCGATCAGTTTTGCGCGCTGCTCCAGCATCTGCTGCTGCAGTAGAAATTGTGCAACTTGCGGCTTCACCTGTTCGTAAGGCGTGACAATCTTCTCCTTATTGGCCTGATAAAAAGCATTCATCGCCTGCTCCGTGGGCGGAGTTAGATTGAACAGTGTCATCGCCAGTTGCTGCGGATCTTTCTTTTGCCGTTCCGCTTCGCGGGCTAGGTAGATCTGCCATAGCGCACTATCCATCAGCTGTTCCCGCTCCCGGTAGTAGACTATCGCCAATTCATAGAGCTTCTCACGAATTCTCAGGTCGAGGTCTGATTCACCGAAATCCACACCGTCGAAGTGAAACAGTGCGCCACTGTGATTCACGCCATCGGTACATCCGGTGAGCGTGGGCTGTGTTTCGTCGCTGCAGCCGACTGCAGCCGCCATTGTTGGCAGCAGTGTGATCACCAGGCAGAGAGAATAGAGCCATCGTTTCAACATCGGGTGTTACTCCGTTTTGACTGTTTATCGTGCAGACTCAGATGGATTTGGCATATAAAAAGCCGCCCCGCGGTCCTGCCTGCCGGGGCGGCTCCCTGTTAGTTTATCCTGCCGAGTGCACTCTGGTCGAATTTCAGCTTCCGACCGAGACCAGATTCATGCAGCCAGATTGGCAGCCACAAAATCCCAATTGATCAGCTTCCAGATCTCTTCGAGGTATTTCGGACGCGCGTTGCGGTAGTCGATGTAGTAAGCATGCTCCCAGACATCGATGGTCAGCAACGGAGTCTGCCCGGATGTCATCGGATTGCCTGCGTTCGAGGTGTTCACGATCGCAACACTGTCATCGCTGTTTTTCACCAGCCAGGTCCAGCCTGACCCGAAGTTGGTCGCAGCGGAGGTTGAGAACGCCTTCTTGAACTCATCGAATGACCCGAATGCCTTGTCGATGGCAGCCGCCAGTGCACCTGAAGGGGTCCCTCCGCCATTCGGCGAGAGGCAGTTCCAGTAGAAAGTGTGGTTCCAGACCTGTGCGGCATTGTTGAAGATGCCGCCGGAAGCGCGCATTACGATCTCGTCGAGGGTGGCGTTTTCGAATTCGGTTCCCGGAATCAGGTTGTTCAGATTGGTGACGTAGGTCTGGTGGTGTTTGTCGTGATGAAACTCGAGCGTCTCCTGAGAGATGGTCGGTTCCAGCGCGTTTTTGGGGTAAGGTAGATCAGGTAGTTGGTGTGCCATGGTTACTCGTGCTCCTCAGATTTCTCTTGGTTTAACTTCAAACAACCTACCAGAATACTTGGTAAATATTGGTGGCATTCTAATTCTCCCCTCAGGCTAATGCAAGAAACAGCGCTCCGAGCGCGGGCTCACCCCTGCCAGGCATGCTGTCCAAACAATTAAAACTTCTGTGAAAGATGCCGAAAACTATTGTCTCCAGGAAGAAAACTGCTGGAGAATGGAACAGAAGAAGGGTCATGTTCGCGCTGCTCCTGGAAACGTTCCGGATGCCGATTTACGGGTTTTCCACATCAAGTATTTCAATCAGGGATTTACCTTTCCACATCTGGTTTCAGTGTAGGAGATGATGATGTCAACAATTTGGGAACAGGTGACCGCTGGCGCCAAACTGTTGTCGCTACCGGATATCTATATTCGTCTGCGTGCTGTATTGGATGATCCGGACTTCTCCATGGCTGATGTAGCCCGGGTTGTCGGACAGGATCCGGGAATGACCACGCGGTTGCTGCGCCTGGTCAACAGCTCCTATTTTGGTTTGGCTGCCAAAATTGAGACCGTCAATCGCGCCATCAATCTGTTGGGTACCCAGCAGGTGCACGATCTGGTATTGGCCACTTCGGTAACCGATACATTTGCCGGAATGTCCAGCGATGTGATGGACATGTACCGATATTGGCGGCGCAGCGTCCATTGCGGCGTGCTCTCCAGGTCGCTTGCGGCTAAGTGTAATGTGCTCGACAGCGAAAGACTGTTTGTGGCCGGCTTGCTGCGGGATATCGGCCATCTGGTGATGTACCAGACTGTGCCGGCACTGTCACTCAAAGCGATGGAGTTGGCGGCGAAGACGGGGAGGCCATTGTTCAAAGTAGAGCAGGAGGTGATCGGGTTGGACTACGCGCGTGTCGGCGGCACCCTGATGCGCCAGTGGAATCTGCCTAAGAGCCTCACTCAGGCGACGGAGTTTCATGTCGAGCCTGCGCGCGCCAGCGATAATGCACTGGAGACCGCCATTGTTCATCTGGCTGCACTGATGGTCGAGAGCAGAGATTCGGCCGAGAGTCCGGAAAACTGGGGAGGACGGGTCGATCATGTGGTCTGGAGTGTCACGGGTCTGACGCCGCAGCAGTGTATTGAATCGCTGAAGGAAACGGACCAGGATATCGATCGGGTGGTGCAGCTCATATTTCCCGATAAAATACGCGCTGTCGGGTAGTTCTCAGCGGCTGGTGGCGGCTGGGATCTGATCCTGACAAAGTGCTGTTACGGGTATCCGAGTGGCACATTTCGTACCGTACAGAGTGCAGTTACTCGATTGCCGCTTCAGTTATTTTCTTCAGTGCGTCCTGCGCTTTTGCTACCGCTGGATTGCCCTGCAGTTGGTAGAGATGTTCCAGCGTCGCTGGATCATGATAACTGATCCAGGTTTTTTCCTGACCGTCCTGGTAGACCAGAACCCGTAACGGCAGGTCGAGTCCCGCTGCGGGATCCTGTTGCATCAATGCGGTTCCCAACTTGGGGCTCCCGAATAGCAGTAGCTGGGCCGCCCCCATCTCCAACTCCACGCTGCGCGCGTTGCTCTGATGATCGATACGGTTGAATACCGAGAGTCCCTTGCTCCGTACGATCTGCTCCAGCTTATCCATGGTCTCCTGAACTCCGTATGGGCTCGCTTTAGTGATCAGTTCATTGTCGGCACTTGCAAGCAGTGTGACTCCAAGCAGTGCGATTGTTACAGCAGTTTTTTTTACCCTCATTTCTCCTCCATCCCGATTGAACCAAAAGGGTCAAGCAACCGGATGAGCTAATCTTAGTCACTGCCAACTTCGCTGTCAGCGGTGTTATTGAATAATTCAGCACAGTTACTTCCAACATATGGCGCTCCATGCGACGCGATCGACAAATACCGTAATATTTTCCAGTGCGCCGATTCCAGCCGCAGGCAGTGGTTCTCTCCGGCGCCAACGCGACACGGCATCGCGTTTTTCTTCGCCGGTGACCAGGAACAGCACCCGGCGGCAGCTGGAGAGCGCTGCCGTGCTCAAACTGACTCGTTCCCGGGGTGGTTTGGGTGCGCTCCGGACAGGAACGACCAAGCTTCCCTCGGGGTGGTGATGCCCAGGAAACAGACTGGCAGTGTGACCATCCTCTCCCAGTCCCAGCAACACCAGATCAAACGGCAGCACCTTGCCGACGATGGCTGCATAGCTGCGAGCCGCTGCTTCCGCCCCCATTTCCACCGGAATCGGGTGGATCTGGTGCGCAGGAATTGGAACCCGGTGGTAGAGCGTCTCCGCAGCGATGCTGCTGTTGCGCTGCGGATCACCCGCCGCCAGGCAGCGCTCATCTCCGAAGTAGAGGTGCCAGCGAGACCAGTCATTGGAATGTTCGGAGAGGAGCCGGTAACAGCGTATGGGCGTGCTCCCACCAGCCAATACAAGGTTGAAACGGTTCCGGCTGCGGATAGCATCGCTGGCGGCTTGTTCGATGCAAGTGCAGGCAGCTTCCGCCACGGCTCGGTCGTCATTGAGCAGGTGCCAGCTGGCAGTGATGCGGTTGTCTACAGATTCCCGCGGCGTCATGTTTCCTCCCGCTCCGGATCCAGGCTGTGGCGCCAGCGCTGCTCCAGCTTTTCGAATAGACGAGTGCTCTCCGGTGGGCCCCAGGAGCCTGCTTGGTAGCTGGGTATCGCGTCTGTTCCGGAAGCCCAGGCGCGCAGTACCGGATCCACCACGCCCCAGGCGTGTTCGACTTCGTCGTAGCGTAGAAACAGCGAGCGGTCACCGTCGATCACATCCAGCAGCAGCTCCTCATAGGCATCGTGCAGGAGATCTCCCTCCATGCGCAGACTGGCGTCGAGGCTGCTCTGACGGGTCCGCATCTCCAACCCCGGTTGCTTGACCGTCATCTCCATGCGCAGGCACTCGCATGGTTGGATGCCCAGCAATATCCAGTTCTGCCGGATGCGTCCCGCCTGGGTGCCGTGGAAGAATTGCTGGGGCGGATTGCGGAAGCAGATGGCGACCAGCGACTGGCGCGCCGCCAATCGCTTCCCGGTGCGCAGATAGAAGGGAACTCCTCGCCAACGCCAGTTGTCCAGATAGAGCTTCAGCGCTGCATAGGTCTCGGTGGTGCTCTTCGCCGCCACCCCCGGCTCTTGCCGGTAGCCGTTTACGGGGACACCGTCGATTGTGCCCTGCGCGTACTGTGCGCGACAGGCATGGGCCGGCACCTGGTCCGGCGAAATCTGGCGTACCGATTTGAGCACCTTCACCTTTTCGTCGCGCAGCGCCTCGGCTTCCATCGATACCGGTGGTTCCATTGCCACCAGCGTCAGCAGTTGCAGCAGGTGACTCTGAATCATGTCCCGCAGCGCACCGGTCTTCTCATAGAAGCCAGCGCGGTTGCCGACCCCAAAGGTTTCCGCATGGGTGATCTGGACATGGTCGATGTAGTTGCGGTTCCACAATGGCTCCATCATCGTGTTGGCAAAGCGGAATACCAGCAGGTTCTGCACTGTGCTCTTGCCCAGGTAGTGGTCAATCCGGTAGATCTGCTCTTCGCGCAGGTGACGTCTGATCGTGCTCTGTAGAGTCCGTGCGCTCTCCAGATCGGAACCGAACGGTTTTTCGATCACCACCCTGCGCCAGCCCCCATTCTCCGTCAACAGCCCAACCCTGCCCAGCTGCTCCACCACCTGGCTGAAATCATTCGGGTTGATCGCCAGGTAGAAGACGATACTGGCCGGCAACTGGTCGCTACCGTGGAGATGATCCCGCAGCCGCTGGTACATTTCCGGATCATCGAGGTTGCCTGGAAAATAGTCGAGACGCTGGATCAGCTTGGTCAGTGCAGGGCTGTTTTCGGCGCGTTCGGTCTTCTCCGTGATCCATGTGCGCACCTGCTGCTGGCACTGCTGCCTGCTCCAGGGACGTCGGCCCAGTGCCAGGATACGGCTTCCTGCAGGTAGCCTTTGCGCGCTTTCCAGGTGGTAGAGTGCCGGCATCAGCTTGATCCGCGAGAGATTGCCTGTTGCGCCGAATATCACGTAGGTACAGGAATTGGATGGTGTCACCATAGTCTTGACTCAGAACTTCTCGCCGCTGTCCCGCTTGCTGTGGAAGGACTTGTCACGGAGACGGTCGATCCGTTCGCAATCCAAATCACGAGTTGAGAGTATGGCATAATCGATCTCCGACAATTATCGGTGAGGCAATCTTTGATGTGTGGTGTGTGTGGTGAACTGCGGTTTGACGGCCGCCCGGCAGATCTGGCAGCGATCCAGCGCATGACCACCCGATTGGAGCGGCGCGGTCCGGATCATGGCGGCAGCTATAGTGATGGTGCACTCGGTTTCGGGCATCGGCGGCTGGCTATCATCGATCTATCCACTCACGCCAACCAACCGATGGTGGATCAGGAGCTGGGGCTCGTTCTGGTATTCAACGGGACCATCTACAACTATCCAGCGCTGCGCCGTGAACTCTTGGCAAAGGGTTACCACTTCTTTTCGCACGGCGACAGTGAAGTGATCATCAAGGCATTCCACGCTTGGGGCGAGGCCTGTGTCGAGCGCTTTCACGGCATGTTCGCGTTCGCCATCTGGGACCAGCGGGAGAGACGTCTGTTTCTGGCACGCGACCGGTTCGGCATCAAGCCGCTCTACTATAGTGCGGATCAGAGCCGCCTGCGCTTTGCCTCCAGCACTCAGGCGCTGTTATCAGGTGGCGGGGTCGACACCGCCATTGATCCGGTCAGTCTGCACAATCAGTTTACGTTGCATGGCGTGGTGTTGGCACCCCACACCCTGCTCAAAGGGATCCGTAAGCTGGCCCCAGGAAGTTGTATGCTGATCGACCAGAGGGGAGGGCGGAGTGAGCGCAGTTACTGGCGCCTCACCGCCACGCGGCCGCCAAATCCGGTCAGCGATGCGGAGTGGCTGGAGCAGATTCACGAGGCGTTGCGTGTGGCGGTGAAGACACGTAATGAGATTGCCGACGTCCCGGTGGGGGTACTGCTTTCAGGGGGGCTGGACTCCAGCCTGTTGGTGGCGTTGCTGGCCGAAGCCGGAGTCTCGGATCTGCGCACATTTTCGGTCGGTTTTGAGGACCATCCCGAGGAGAAAGGGAGTGAGTTCGAGTACTCAGATCCGGTTGCGCAGCGTTACCAGACCCGTCATCGGAAATTCCTTGTGCCAAACGATGAGGTGCTGCGGCGCCTGCCCGAAGCGGTGGACGCGATGTCGGAACCGATGTTCGGGCAGGATGCGGTGGCTTTCTATCTGTTGGGTGAACAGGTATCCAAAGAGGTGAAGGTGGTGCAGTCCGGGCAGGGGGCGGACGAGGTGTTCGGGGGCTATTTCTGGTATCCGCGTATGCTGGCAGAGCGCGAAGGGACACCGCTGCAGCGCTTCGCCAAACACTATTTCGATCGTGACCACGAGGAGTATCTGCATACGGTCGCCCCAACCTACCGCGGTGACGACCATACCAGCCAGGGCATTGCCGAAATGCTGGCGCAACCAGAGGCAGACAGCTTCATGGATGCGGTATTGCGTATGGATGTCACCACACTGATCGTGGATGATCCGGTCAAGCGGGTGGATAATATGACCATGGCCTGGGGTCTGGAGGCGCGGGTGCCATTTCTGGACCACAAGCTGGTGGAATTGGCGGCGCGTTGTCCTCCGGAGCTGAAACTCCGGGAGGGAGGTAAATATCCGCTCAAGGCGATGGCCCGTGGGTTATTGCCGGATGCGGTGATCGATCGGCCCAAGGGCTATTTCCCAATGCCGGCGCTGAAATATGTACGCGGAGAGTTTCTCCACTTCATGCATGATATTCTGGAGTCGCGTGCCTGCCGCGAGCGCATGCTCTACAGTCGGGCGTACGTGAATATGCTATTGGCGGCGCCTGAGATGCATCATACCCGGCTGCTCGGGAGCAAGCTTTGGCATCTGGCGCTGCTCGAGTACTGGCTGCAGCGCAATGTAGATCAGGCCAGGAGTCTGTCGGATTGTGGGGGATCGTAGCGAGGGAGTGGGAGAACGAGGCCAAATTGTTCCCGATTTGAGGCGCATAGTGCGCCTATGTAACGAAAATCAGGGAGAATTTGGACCGCTCTCCCGCTTCCGCAGCAGAAACATCCATAGTCCGACAGGCTCTTAAGCTGAGTCTGGTATCGCTATCGGGGTTGTTATCATGGCAATTGCGCTGACGTTGCATCTGTTGGGAGTCATCGTTTGGGTGGGCGGGATGTTTTTCGCGCATCTGGCACTGCGTCCGGCTGCTGCTGCGCTGCTGCCGCCAGCGCAGCGTTTGCCACTGCTGCAGGGAGTGCTCGAGCGATTTTTTCGTTGGGTCTGGCTGGCGATCGCAGCGATTCTGATCAGCGGTTATTGGGTCTTTCTGGGATTGTGGCAAGGTCAGGCCGGTGTCCATATCCATCTGATGCAGGGCAGTGGCTGGTTGATGGTGGCTATTTTTGTGTTCATCTATTTTCGCCCCTACCAACGGCTGCGGCGCGCACTGAGTGCGGATGAGTTGCCTCGGGCAGGAGAAGAGATGGCGCTGATCCGCCGCCTGATCGGAGTGAACCTGATTCTTGGGCTGTCAACTTCGCTATTGGCCAAAGTGGGGCCTCATCTGATTTGACGCGCAGCAGAGCGTTGTCTGACACCAACAGAGCTTTCGCCGGCACTTTCTCCTCATCATTTATCAGTTGAAATTTTCAGCGCATAGCCCAACATTCAAAGATCAGTCAGAATTCAAGATAGAGGTGAGTCGATGGATGTATTGGAAAGAATCAAGCAGCAGGTGGAGAGCAACCCGATTGTGCTGTATATGAAGGGGACGCCTCAGTTCCCGCAGTGTGGTTTCTCCTCCCGGGCTGCAGCGGCGCTTCAGCAGTGTGGTGAGAAGTTCGCTTATGTCAACGTGTTGGCCGATGCTGAAATATTTGAAAATTTACCACGTTTCGCAGATTGGCCCACCTTTCCCCAACTCTACATCAATGGCGAGCTGGTCGGCGGCTGTGACATCACACTGGAGCTGCATGCCAGTGGTGAACTGCAGAAAATGACCACCGATGCTGCCAAAAACTGGCGGGAGACTCATAGCGAAGGCTGATCGCCGCCGTTCTCATACACTTTGGATGATTAAAACCCGTATGGACGAATGTTTCAGCGGGTTTTTTTAAGGTACAGTTGCCATCTCCCAGGGTTTTTCCTGGTCCAGACTCTGCCAGCGGTTAATGATGTGACAGAATAACTCGGCGGTCTTTTCCGCATCGTAGATCGCTGAGTGCGCTTGGTTGGCATCCCAACTGATTCCGGCAGCACGGACCGCGCGCGCAAGTACCGTCTGTCCAAAAGCCAGACCTGCGAGAGAGACGGTATCGAAGGTGCTGAACGGATGGAATGGGTTGCGTTTGAACCCGGTTCTCTCGACTGCCGCATTGATGAAGCCCAGATCGAAAAATGCGTTGTGCCCCACCAGAATCGCGCGCTTGCAGCCGCTTGCCTTCATCACCTTGCGTACCGGGCTGAAGATCTGTTTGAGCGCTGCTTTTTCCTCCAGCGCCATGCGAAACGGATGGTCTGGATCTATCCCGTTGAACTCGAGCGCTTTCGGATCGATGTTGGCACCGGGAAATGGCATCACATGGCAGGAGTGCGTTTCCGCCAGGTAGAGCCGCCCGTTTGCCTCCATGTTGATGATGACCGCGGCAATCTCAAGCAGCGCATCGGAGTGCGCATTGAAGCCGGCGGTCTCCACGTCCACCACGACCGGCAGAAATCCACGAAATCTGGCGCTGATGGCGTTGCTGTGTTCCGGTGTATTCATGTTGTAGAGCTTATTCCATTTCAAGGTATCTCCGATACAGTGAAATTGCAGATCGCTGAGGCAGACCGCCGTAGATCCGCTTGCTAACCGAGTTGTTCTCTGTCTGCGGCCTGACTGCGGATTATCCTGGTGGTTGAGCGCTTTTCCAGGGAGATTATTTGGGACCCGACAGTGTTGACCAGGGGTTCCGTAAATGGCCCTGAACGAAGCCTGACATTTTACTGCGCCATGTCAACCAGGTGGAAACCGTTAAACAATCCCGTTCCGTTGCCGATGATCTACCCAGCAGCGACAACCCGTCCGCATTTTTCTGTTTCGGCCCGCGGTCGGGTTATGCTAGATTTCCTGCATAGGAATAAAAAGGGTTCCAATCTTCTGCGTCCAGCAATCAACCAGGTCTATCACGAGGAAAAAATGACCAGAGTGCACCCGATCAACGAATTAAGGATCAGTCTGACAGCAATTATCTTCTTGTTTGTGACGGGCTGCGCGAGTACCAGTGAATTTGCCGACCCCCGTGACCCCTGGGAGGGGTTTAACCGGACAATGTACAGCTTCAACGAAACAGTAGACGAGATTCTGATGAAACCGCTGGCCAAAGGATACAAGGCGGTGGTGCCGGTTCCTGTGGACCGTGGTATCAGCAACTTTTTCTCCAATCTCGGGGATATCGGATCTGCGATCAACAATGTACTGCAGCTCAAGCTGAGTCGGGCAGGGAGCGACCTGGGAAGGGTTGTGTTCAACTCCACGCTCGGTTTGTTGGGATTTTTTGATGTAGCAACCAATATGAACTTACCACGCTACGGTGAAGATTTCGGACAGACCCTTGGGGTATGGGGCAGCTCCCCCGGGCCTTATATCGTACTGCCGTTGTTAGGTCCGAGTTCTGGCCGGGACACCGTCGGTTTGGTGGTCGATTGGTTTACCAATCCGGTGACCTATATCGAGGACGATGGTGTCAGAATTGGTCTGCGCACACTCGACTTTGTAGACACGCGAGCCGATCTGCTGACTGCAAGCAAACTGGTGGAACAGGCTGCATTGGATCCCTATGAATTTGTGCGTAACGCCTATCTCCAGAAGAGAAGCCATGAAGTGTATGATGGCAATCCTCCTCCAGAACAGTTTGACGAGTAACCGCCAAGCCGTTACAGCGTAAAACCAACTGTGTTCTACCAGCCCAACTATCTCCAGCCGGCACGCTACTGCCTTTGAGTTTCTGATCGTGCCGGCTGGAGAGTGCCTTGATTACCTAATGTCTTTATCCTCATAAGTTAAATTAATTAGACTACTTTAGAAAATTCTAATATTATTTATCTCATGAAGGCGCTGGAGTACAAAGGCTTTCTAACGAAGTTCAGTATTAAATCAAAAGACATCTATCCACTTTTTGGAGAATCGAGATATGAAAACGATCGTTAAAGTTGCAGCTGCTGCTGCGTTGATTGCTGCTTCCGCTACCGCTTCCGCATGGTGGGGCGGCCCGTGGGGTGGAAACCGTGGCTGGGGTGACGGCTGGGGTGACGGCTTCGGCGATATGTTCGGTGACATGGATTTCAACATGAGTTCGAGCGCCTCCGGCTCCGGTTATGGGCGTGGCTACGGTCGCGGGTACGGATATGGTTATGGTTACCCTTACTACGGCGGTTACGGTCCTTATGGTTACGGTGCACCCTATGGTTACGGCGCACCTTATGGTGCACCCTATGGCGCGCCTTTTGCTGCTCCTTACGGCTATGCCCCGGTGGCTCCGCAGGCGGCTCCCGCCGAAGCAGCCAAGTAAGCAGCGCCTGAACCGGCAGATATTGTCACTCCAGGATTGGAGAAAACGGCACAGGGAGTGTGCCGCATGAAATTGAGTGTTAGCCCTTAGGAGGGCGACTTCCGTCAGTGAGGATAGTTTAAATGAAAAGGTTATCTGCGCTCTTTACGGTGGCTGCGCTGGCCACCGTCTCCATGACCGCCAGCGCCTGGTGGGGCGGACCCTGGGGTAACAATGGATATGGCGACGGTTTTGGGGATGGTTACGCTGACGGCGGATTCAACTTCAACATGGGCGCCCGTGGGCGGGGCGCCGGCTATGGACATGGCTATGGTCGTGGTTATGACTACTATGGTTATCCCTACTACGGCTATCCTTATGCTGCACCGCTGGTCGCTCCGCTGGGTGAAGAGCAGCAGAAAGCAATGCTGGAGCAGCAGAAAGCGGCAGCTGAGCAGCAGGCTCAGGCTTTTCAACAGGCGCTGGAAGCGCAACGCAAGTACGCTGAGCAATATGCTGCAACCAATCAACAGCTTGCGACTCCTTTCTCCAAAGAGCCATTCGCTGCCCCATTTGCACCAGAGTTTACCGCTCCCTCGACACCGGAATTCATTGATCGTGATGCGCGTCACCAAGAGCTGGTCAAGCAGATGGAGGAGCGTCGCAAGCAGGTGACAGCGATGCGTCCTGCTGACAGGGAACTTGGTATAGATCGGTTCGATGCCCGCCGCGACGAGATGCGTAAGCAGATGGAAGAGCGCCGTAATGCGATGATGACACGGACACCGCCTCGTTTCGTCGCTGGCGATGAAGCCTTCAACGAGCCGCTACGGCAGCAGATGCAACAGCGTCACGATGAGATGATGAAGCGGGTCGAGGCACAACGCAAGATCGCCGAGGAGCAGCAGGCTGCAATGCGCAAAGCGATAGAAGAGCGCCGCGCGAAATCTGATATCTGAAGTTTTTTCAGAGATAACCGTCTGGAGCCAGCAGGTTCCAGACGGTTTTTTTTTGCCTGGATAATGCTTGCTCGAGTAAGGTGCAGTTGACATTATTCCGGAATTGAACGCTCCAGCCAGGCTTCGATAACCATAGATAATACTTATCTATGGTATAAAAATAAAAATTTACAATATTAGTAAATTATAATATAATAATTATCGAATTATAGAGTGATGTTCCATAGCCTTCGAATTCGTCGTGTGTAGACGTCGATTATTTACTAAGTTCAGGAGAAAAAGATGAAAGAAATTATCCAGGCTGTAGCCGTTACCGCACTATTCGCCGCTTCCTCTTCAGCGTCCGCTTTCTGGGGTGGGCCTTGGGGGAACAACGGATTAGGGGAAGGACAGGAAGATGGATACGCTGATGGCAGTTTCAATTTCAACATGAGCGCCAGCGGCAGGGGTCATGGCTATGGTCGCGGTGACGGACAGGAATATTTCGGTTATCCCTACGCGCCCTATCCCCACGCTCTGCCGTTGATGACCCACCCGACCGAAACGCAGCTGAACGAGATGCGCAAGCAGCAGGAGGCTGTTGTCGAGCAGCACGCGAAGGCGCTACAGGCGGCTGTCGAGGCCGAACGTGAGCATATCGAGCGATTTGCCAATAGCGACTTCCACTTCCCGCAGCCGTTTGCGCACGAGACGGTACCTTTCGCGCAGCTGCCTTTCGAAGTGGAGAGTCATGATGTGATAATCAAGCAGATGGATGAACATCGCAAAGCGATGCTGGAACAAGTCAAAGCAGATCGCAAGAGCGCTGAGGAGCGGCGTACTGAAATGCGTAAGTCGATAGAAGCGCGTCGGGCAAACAGGGAAATCTGATACTTCCAATTCAAATTGACAACAAAAAAACCGCCCGCAGCACAAGCTGCGGGCGGTTTTTTTGTTTGGTATCGAGCCGAATGAATTTTCACTCTTTGACAGGGTTGACGATAGACCTTGCAGTTATGGTGGCAGAGGCGGTTCCATCGGAAGTGGTGAGTGTCCCGCAAGTGATGTTTTGTTGTTGAAGATGGCAGAAGATTGGCAAGTTATGTATATTGTCGGAATTAATATAAAGAATTGCAAAAAACAATAGTTTATCCCCGATTTCTAAACCTGGACCCGGGTGGATAAACTGGTTGGTCATATGCGCGCTGCCCAGGAGAGAGTTGCCGAAGATGAAGCCCGATATCGATCCCCAAGAGACACAGGAATGGCTGGACGCACTGGACGCGGTCCTTGAGAACGAGGGTCCGGACCGTGCGCACTATCTGCTGGAGCGGCTGATAGACAAAGCCAGACGCTCGGGAACTCATCTTCCTTACAGCGCAGTGACCGCCTATCTCAATACCATACCGGCTGCCAAACAGAAGCGCTTTCCGGGCGATCGTTCCATGGAGCGGCGTATACGTTCATTCATTCGTTGGAATGCGATGGCCATGGTGGTTCAGGCCAACCGCATCTCTTCCGAACTGGGTGGACATATCGCCAGTTTTGCCTCCGCGGCAACGCTGTTCGATATCGGCTTCAACCATTTCTTCCGTGGCAGGAGCCCTTCCCAGGATGCGGATCTGATCTTCTTTCAGGGGCATTCTGCGCCGGGTATCTATGCCCGCGCCTATCTGGAGGGCAGGATAAGCGAAGATGAACTGTACAACTTCCGGCAGGAAGTGGATGGTCACGGCCTATCCTCCTACCCGCACCCCTGGCTGATGCCCGGTTTCTGGCAGTTTCCTACCGTCTCCATGGGTCTGGGTCCGCTGATGGCTATCTATCAGGCACGCTTTATGCGGTATCTCGATGACCGAGAAATTGTGAAAACCCGTGGCCGCAAGGTGTGGGCGTTCATGGGTGATGGAGAAATGGATGAGCCGGAATCGCTTGGTGCAATTTCTCTGGCCGGGCGCGAACGGTTGGACAATCTGATATTCGTGGTCAACTGTAATCTGCAGCGTCTGGATGGTCCGGTGCGCGGCAACAGCAAGATTATTCAGGAACTGGAAGGGGTATTCCGAGGCGCTGGATGGAATGTGATCAAGGTGATTTGGGGAGGCTACTGGGATCCGCTGCTGGCCCGGGACAAAGATGGTCTGCTGTTGAAGCGGATGGAAGAGTGTCCCGATGGCGATTATCAGACTTACAAGGCGAAGGGGGGAGCCTATACACGGGAGCACTTCTTCGGTAAGTATCCGGAGCTGGCCGAAATGGTGGCCACCATGACCGACGAGGATATCTGGCGACTCAATCGGGGTGGCCATGACCCGCACAAGGTGTATGCGGCGTACGCAGTGGCGATGGAACATACCGGGCAGCCGACCGTGGTCCTGGCAAAGACCGTGAAGGGCTACGGCATGGGAGTGGCTGGTGAGGGTAAGAATATCACCCATTCGCAGAAGAAGATGGGGGAGGTGGCGCTGCGCGCATTCCGGGATCGCTTCAATATACCAATACCGGATGAACGTATCGGTGAAGCCCCTTTCTTCAAACCACCGGCGGATAGTCCCGAACTGACCTACATGAAGGAGCGCAGGGAGAGTCTGGGCGGGTTTCTGCCGCGTCGCTATAGCGAAGCACCGAAACTGGAGGTGCCTGAACTGAATATCTTCAAACCACTGCTGGAGGGTAGTGGCGATAAGGAGATGTCGACGACCATGGCTTTCGTGCGGCTGCTGAACGCTCTGGTGCGCGACAAAAATATCGGCCAGTACGTGGTTCCGATCATACCCGACGAAGCGCGTACCTTTGGTATGGAGGGGATGTTCCGGCAACTGGGCATCTACTCCTCCGTCGGCCAGCTCTACCTGCCGGTCGACGCGGACCAGGTGATGTATTACCGCGAGGATCGCAAAGGGCAGATTCTGGAGGAGGGTATCAACGAGGCGGGCGCCATGTCTTCCTGGATCGCCGCGGCAACCTCCTACAGTAACCACGGGATCAGCATGATTCCGTTTTACATCTACTACTCGATGTTCGGTTTTCAGCGCATCGGCGATCTGGCCTGGGCCGCTGGAGACATGCGTGCCCGGGGGTTCCTGATTGGTGGTACCGCAGGACGGACCACGCTGGCGGGTGAAGGTCTGCAGCACCAGGATGGACACAGTCACCTGCAGGCGGCCACCATCCCCAACTGCCTCTCCTACGATCCGGCATTCGCCTACGAATTGGCGGTGATCGTGCAGGATGGGATGCGGCGTATGTTTCAGGAACAGGAGAATATCTTCTACTACATCACGGTGATGAACGAAAACTATCCGCAGCCGGCGCTGCCGGATGGGGTTGAGCAGGGAATCATCAAAGGGATCTACCTCTATCGCAAAGGGGGGCGGCGCAAGAAGCGGGTACAGCTGTTGGGCAGTGGCACCATTCTGCGTGAGGTGATCGCTGCCGCTGATCTGTTGGAGCAGGATTTTGGTGTCTCTGCCGACGTTTGGAGCGTAACCAGTTTCAACGAGCTGCGACGCGATGGTCAGAGTGTCGAACGTTGGAATATGCTGCATCCGGAAATGGAACCGCAGGTCTGTTACCTGCAACAGGTAATGGCTGAGGCCAAGGGGCCGGTCATCGCTGCAACCGACTATATCAGAGCCTATCCCAACCAGATTCGCGAATACGTCAAGGGGCGTTACAAAGTGCTTGGCACCGACGGCTTCGGGCGCAGTGACCTACGTTCCCAGCTACGCAAGTTTTTTGAAGTCAACCGTTACTACGTTGTGGTTGCTGCGCTGTCGACACTGGTGGAAGAGGGAGAACTCACTCCGTCCGTGGTAAGCGATGCGATCAGGAAATATCGGATCGATCCTGAAAAACCCAACCCGATGACGGTTTGACCGGAGGATTGAGCGTGGCAATCGAAAAGAGCGTACAGGTGCCGGACATCGGTGACTTTCACGATGTCGAGGTAATCGAGATCCTGGTCAAGGTCGGAGACAGCATCCACAAAGAGGATTCACTGGTCACTCTCGAGAGTGACAAGGCGACGATAGAGATTCCCTCACCTTATGCCGGCGTGGTGCAGGACGTCATGGTCAAACTGGGCGATAAGGTGAGCCAAGGCACACTTTTGCTGCAGATGCAGCTCAGCGAGAAGGAGAAGGAGGCGCATTCGCGCCCGGTCGTCGCACCTGAACCGGACGGCACGCCCCCGTTGGTCAAGGAGAGCACAGCATTGGCAGTGTCGGAGGAAGCAGCCGTCAGTCGGGATGTGTTGGTCGAAAGAGAGGTGGTGGTACCCGATATCGGTGATTTCTCCGGAGTAGAGGTGATCGAAATTCTGATCTCCGCCGGAGAGAGTGTGGATGTGGAGCAATCGCTGGTGACGCTCGAGAGCGACAAGGCCTCGATAGAGATTCCGTCACCGCTGGCTGGTAAAGTGACTTCGATCGCGGTCAGGCTCGGTGACCGGGTCAGCATGGGAGATCTGCTGTTGAAACTGCAGACCGTGGTGCAGTCGCCTAGCGATGAAACTGTGCAGGCAACTCTGGACTCAGCACCAGCGGTTGCCGCTGAAGTTGTGGTACCAGACCAGGCGGCAGCGCCGATGACCAGTCTGAGTGGGACCGAACGGATGGCCGGGGAGAAGGAGTTTCGGCAACCACCGGTATTGGTGCGGCCGGCTGATTTTACCGGACGTCTCCCCCACGCGAGTCCTTCGGTGCGACATTTTGCTCGTGAGTTGGGAGCTGATCTCACGCAGATCATCGGTACCGGGCCTAAGCAACGCATCACCAAGAAAGACATCCAGAACTACATCAAACAGATGGTGCGCGGTGCCGCACCCGCTACCGTTCCAAGCGGAGCATTGCAACTGCCAGCGCTGCCTGAGATCGACTTCGCCAAGTTTGGTGAGGTCGAGGAGGTGCCGCTCAATCGCATCAAGAAGCTCAGCGGGGCGCATCTTTCGGCCTGCTGGCTCAATATTCCACACGTTACGCAGCACGACCAGGCGGACATTACCGATTTGGAGGCATTCCGTCAGGATCAGAAGGGCCTTGCCGCCAAGCGGGAGATCCGCATGACGCTACTGCCGTTTCTGATGAAGGCTTGTGTGGCGGTACTGCGCGAGATGCCGGAGTTCAACAGCTCGCTCACTCCCGACCGTGGTGCATTGATCCTCAAAAAGTATTTCCACATTGGCGTGGCAGTCGATACGCCCAACGGATTGGTGGTCCCGGTGGTCCGCGATGTGGATAAAAAAGGGGTACTCGATCTAGCTGCAGAGCTGATGGTGGTGAGTGCGCGTGCGCGTGATGGCAAGCTCTCACCCTCGGATCTGAAAGGAGGCTGTTTCTCGATCTCCAGTCTCGGTGGGATCGGTGGTAGCGCATTCACCCCGATAGTGAACGCCCCCGAGGTTGCCATACTCGGTGTATCGAAATCGACTCTGCAGCCAGTTTGGAACGGGAGGGAATTTCAGCCACGACTGATGTTGCCACTCTCGCTCTCTTATGATCATCGGGTGATCGATGGCGCGATGGCTGCTCGTTTTACCTCACTGCTGGCGGAGATTCTCACCGATATCCGACGTCTGTTGCTTTGACTATCAACACCGGAATAGGGGTGTCTGTACGCCATAAATGATAGGCGACTCTTCGATAAGTAATTTTAATTTGTCTTGAATTGGGATAACCTTGCGCGCTGCAAACAGGCGTCATCTGGCTGTTTTCGGCTAGTAGTCTGTCCGACTGTGGATATTTCTGCTGCGGAAGTGGCAGAGCGGATGATGAATCAGCTCTGCAGCTTCGCTCACAGCTTGAAAACGCTTTGAGCTCGATGCTGTGAGGTGGAGAATAGGCTGTTATCATGCGGCCCGAATTGATGGGGGAATCTGTGTATGCATGCTGAAGTATTGGTGTTGGGCGCTGGACCCGGCGGATACAGTGCGGCCTTCCGTGCTGCTGACCTAGGCAGGAAGGTGGTGCTGGTTGAGCGTTACGCCACGTTGGGGGGTGTCTGCCTGAACGTGGGGTGTATCCCCTCCAAAGCGCTGCTGCATGCCGCGGCGATGATCAACGAAGCCGCAGAGATGGAGCATATGGGACTCAGTTTCGGCACGCCGAAAATCGATCTCGACAAACTGCGTGCTGGCAAAGATAGGGTGGTCAGTCGTTTGACCAAGGGTCTTGAGGGCATGGCGAAACAGCGTGGCGTCACCGTAGTAAGCGGTTGGGGCTCGTTCGAATCCTCCAAACAGATGAAAGTGGAGACTGAGAAGGAGACGATCACCATCGATTTCGATGCAGCGATCATTGCCTGCGGCTCACGTCCGGTGGAGATTCCCGGTTTTCCCAATGATGACCCACGATTGATCAACTCTACCGGTGCACTGGAGTTGTCCGACGTGCCGGCGAAGATGCTGGTGGTTGGCGGGGGAATCATCGGTCTGGAGATGGGTACGGTGTATGCCGCACTGGGCGCAGAGATCGACGTCGTAGAACTGCAGCGTGGTCTGATTCCTGGTTGCGACGCGGATCTGGTGCGTCCACTGCAGAAACGCCTCGAGCAGCGCTTCGGCAAAATCATGCTAGAGACCAAGGTCACCGAGATCAAGGCGCAGAAAAACGGGCTGAAGGTTTTGTTCGAGGGTAAAAATGCGCCCGAAGGTGCGCAGCTCTATGACAAAGTGCTGGTGGCGGTGGGCAGAATACCCAACGGCAAAATGATCGGTGCCGAAAAGGCTGGCGTCAAGGTCGATGAACGCGGCTTTATTCCGGTCGATGAGCACATGCGTACCAATGTGCCGAACATTTATGCGATCGGCGATGTGGTTGGTAACCCGATGCTGGCCCACAAAGCGACGCATGAAGCACATGTCGCTGCCGAGGTGATTGCCGGGCTGCCCTCACTGTTCGATCCGCTGACTATCCCCTCGGTCGCCTACACCGATCCGGAAGTGGCTTGGATGGGTTTGACCGAGATCGAGGCCAAGGCGAAAGGGGTAGCCTATGAGAAGGGGGTGTTTCCCTGGGCCGCATCCGGGCGCGCATTGGGTATTGGACGCGATGAAGGGATGACCAAGCTACTGCTCGATCCCGAGAACAAACGCATTCTGGGGGCCGGTATCGTAGGGGTCAATGCCGGCGAGCTGATCGGCGAAACCGTGCTGGCACTGGAGTTGGGTGCGGATATGGAGGATATCGCGTTGACCATTCATCCCCATCCGACGCTCAACGAAACGATCGGCTTGGCGGCAGAGATGGCGGAGGGGACCATTACCGATCTGATGCCGCCGCGCAGGCGCAAGTAGCGCGCTGGGGGGTACAGTGATTGCGACCGCTGGCGGGATCGCAACGCCATCCGATCCGGTCAACTCTGTCGATGAAATTGCATTTCCGAGAATATGGAAGCTACCGTGACGAGCATCCCACGCTGATCTTTCTTCACGGCCTGTTCGGAGCCTCTTCCAACTGGCACAGCATCGCACGCAGGCTGGAGATGCGCTTTCATATCCTGGTACCTGATCTGCGCAACCACGGTAGTTCTCCACACGCTCAGTCGATGGACTATCCGGCCATGGGGGACGACCTTGCCGAGTTTATCGAGGAGCATGGCCTGGATTCGGCCCTGTTGGTGGGGCATAGTATGGGCGGCAAGGTGGCGATGTGGCTGGCACTGTCCCGGCCAGCGCTGGTATCGGCACTGGTGGTGGTGGATATAGCACCGGTCAACTATCCCAATCGCTTTGCAGCCATCTTCGCAGCTTTGAACAGAATCGATCTGCAGAAGCTGGAGGGCAGGGAGCAGGCGGACCGGATTCTTGCGGAGGAGATCGGTGAATTCGGGTTACGCCAGTTTTTACTGCAAAATCTGCAGTGGCGCGATGGCCACTGGCGCTGGCGCACTAATCTTCCGGTTCTACAGCGGGAGATGCCCGGCATAACCACGTTTCCGTTGCCATCAGCGGGCGGACTGTATCCTGGTCCGGTGCTGTTCATCCATGGCGGTGCATCGGATTACATGCTACCCGAGTATCGTCCCCATACGCTCGCACTCTTCCCAAAGGCGCGTCTGCGCACTATCCCCGGCGCCGGTCACTGGGTCTATGCTGAACAGCCTGAGCCATTTTTCAATGTGCTCAACAGTTTTCTGCAGCAACATCATGCGCAAGGTTCAGGTTTCGCGGTGTGATGGTGGATCCGCTGAACCCGGATTCACGTGACCGTGCACGCAGATCATCGCATGGATCGCGGCTGAGCCGCTCGCGGATGTGAGTTGTTCTGGTACGGTATACAATCGCTCAGCGCGGTGGGATATCATGCCGACTGTATGGGCTCTACCCTGGCAGCTTCGACTATTCGCTCCTGACTCTGCGCGGCGCGCTGTGGTGTGAGTTGCCTGCCCAGGTTCGATATCAATGACCTGACCTGTTTGCATTTGGCGATACCACCGTGTATCGCATGCCACTCTGGCCATGCAGTGTTTCGCTAACCATAACTGAATGGATGGAAACAATGAGCAGACTATGCGTCGCCCGACTCATGGATATACAGGACAGCAAGATGACTGCCATGTTGGTGGTCGGTGACGGCAGCTTTCCATATATCGATGTCGAGGGAGCTCAGGTTGCAGTCGGTGAGATTGGCTCCCATCTGGTGATACGTCAGGGCGATATTCAGATCGTTGCATTGGTGGTAAGAGCGCATCAGCAACTACTGCCAGCACAAGGGCGCTCCGGCGCGGACAAAGCCGAAGATCTGATTAAAATCGGTCTGCTGGATCTGCTGCCGCTGGGTGAATTGAGTGACAACGGTCTGTTCACCCGGGGTGTCGTGCACTATCCAACTCCTGGTGCCGAAGTGCATCTGATGCGCAAGGTGGAGCTCGAGTCACTGTACAAGAAGTATCGGGCAAAGGGGTACGAGTTGGGCTATCTGCCGACCATGCCCGGGGTAGGTATCTGCCTGGATCCATCGCGGCTGTTTGCACGGCACCTTGCCATTCTGGGGCAGTCGGGTTCGGGCAAGTCCTGGAGTGTTGCTTCGATCCTGCAGAAGGCGGTGAGTACCATGCCCAATGCGCACATCATCCTGCTCGATCTGCACGGTGAATATGTATGGCACGAAATTGAC
Source organism: Chromatiaceae bacterium (assembly GCA_024235215.1). Classification (GTDB taxonomy): domain Bacteria; phylum Pseudomonadota; class Gammaproteobacteria; order Chromatiales; family Chromatiaceae; genus HKST-UBA178. The sequence goes on from JACKMU010000006.1 coordinate 267,803, forward strand.
GGGGTACAGCGGGCTGCCTTCAATGAGGAGGTGTATCGATACGTCGATGCAAGGGATCTGGAGATACCCTACTGGCTGCTCACCTACGGTGAACTTGTCGATCTGTTGATTGATCGCTCCGACCCGAAGGCATCGACTCAGATGGCATTTCTCAGGGAGGTGTTGCTGGAGTTGCGGCGCAAAGCCAACAGGGATCTGGAAGGGGTGCATATTACCATCGACTCGCCGGTCTACTTCGACCTGCCGGAACTCTATATGGCATTCAAACGGGCGAACGAGCAGGTGACCGACTTCGGCAAAGTGAAAGGGCCGCTGTTCGGCCAGTTCGACGACTTCGTTCTGAAAATGCAGGCACGCTTCAACGACTCACGCTACGATTTTCTGTTCAAGCCGAAGCGGCGCAAGTCCTCCGATTCGCTGGCTGATCTGCTGCGGGATTTCGTCGGGATGAGAAAGCCGGTCCGTCAGATCATCGTGGTCGATTTCAGTTCGGTACCATTTGATGTGCGCCCCACGGTATCCGCCCAGATTGGCAGGCTGGCGTTTGAGTTCAACTACTGGAATCCCCGTTCCCGGGAATTCCCGATTCTGTTGATGTGCGAGGAGGCGCATGCTTATATACCGCGCGCCGGCGATTCTCAGTACGAAGGTACCAAGCGCTCAATGGAGCGCATTGCCAAGGAGGGGCGTAAATACGGCGTTGGCCTTGCAGTGGTGAGCCAACGTCCCTACGAGCTTTCTGAAACGGTGCTTGCTCAGTGCGGTAATTTTATCTGTCTGCGGATAACCAACCCGGACGACCAGGAGTATATTCGAGGACTGGTGCCGGATGCCGAGGCCGGCCTGGTAAGCATCCTCTCTTCACTGGGGCGCGGTGAGGCGATGGCAATGGGGGAGGCGCTGCCGCTTCCTACCAGATTCAGGTTTCATACTCCCAGCCCTACGCCGAACAGTAGCGATATCGATTTCTACAGCGAATGGAGAAATGGGCTGGAGACGCTGGATGTTGATGCCATCGTCGACTCCTGGCGGCGCCAGAAAAAGTAATGTCCGCTCCAAAATTTGGTGGAACTAAGTATCTCCGCCGTCAGGCCGCTATCATTTTCGGTAGTATATTTTGGCTGGATAGGCGCGCTCTGGTCATGCGACCGGTTCGCACGGCCCAGAGCTGCAAAGGCAACTTCAGGCACCTCAGGTGCATAAAGTCGAACTAAGCTGAAATCACATTTTTATATTTTGTCCCGGAACCACCCTGACAGGGGTGGTTCGGGGTCTTCATCAACTCAAATCCTGTTTTTTACGGGAGTCTGCCCTGGAGCAAGCTATATGTCCGTGTCTGGTGTAAAAAAAGTGGTGCTCGCCTATTCCGGCGGCCTGGATACCTCCATCATTCTTAAATGGCTGGAGGAGCAGTATCAGTGTGAAGTGGTCACCTTTACCGCCGACCTTGGCCAGGGTGGAGAGGTGGAACCCGCCAGAGCCAAAGCACAAGCGGCGGGTATCAAGGAGATCTATGTTGAGGATCTGCGCGAGGAGTTCGTGCGTGATTTTGTCTTCCCGATGTTTCGAGCCAATGCCATCTACGAGGGGGAGTATCTGCTGGGTACTTCGATTGCCAGGCCGCTGATTGCCAAACGACTGGTGGAGATTGCACGCGCAACCGGAGCAGATGCGATATCCCACGGCGCTACCGGAAAGGGCAACGATCAGGTGCGATTTGAACTGGGCGCTTACGCATTGATGCCTGATGTCAGAATCATCTCCCCTTGGCGGGAGTGGGATCTGCTCTCCAGAGAGAAACTGATGGCTTATGCCGAGCAGCACGGAATTCCGGTCGAACTGAAGCGCGAGGGGAAGAAATCCCCCTATTCAATGGACGCCAATCTGTTACACATCTCATACGAAGGCTATGATCTCGAAGATCCCTGGAACGAGCCGTCGGAGAATATGTGGCGTTGGACCGTTTCACCGGAAGCTGCGCCAGACAAACCCACCTACCTGGAGCTGAGCTACCACCATGGAGACATCGTGGCCATCGATGGCGAAGAGATGTCACCGGCCACGGTGCTGGAGCGGCTCAACCGGATCGGCGGTGAGAACGGCATCGGCCGGGACGACATCGTCGAGAATCGCTATGTCGGTATGAAATCGCGCGGTTGCTATGAGACACCGGGGGGCACCATCATGCTGAAAGCGCACCGAGCCATGGAATCGTTGACACTCGACCGCGAGTCGGCGCACCTCAAGGATGAACTGATGCCGCGTTACGCCAGTCTGGTCTACAACGGTTACTGGTGGAGCCCCGAGCGGAGGATGATGCAGGCGGCTATCGATCAGACCCAGGGGGTGGTCAACGGGGAGGTCCGCGTCAAGCTTTATAAAGGCAATGTGATCGTGGTGGGTCGCAAGTCCGCAAGCAACAGTCTGTTCGACGAGTCGATCGCCACCTTTGAGGACGATGCCGGTGCTTACAACCAGAAGGATGCCGAGGGATTCATAAAATTGAACGCGCTGCGTCTCAGGGTGGCTGCCAGACGGGGGTTGTAACGTCAGCTATCGCTTTCACCCATCTGTGATGAACCTGGGCAGCGGATACTGCGCAGGTTCAAGGGTGATGCCGCTCGAATCTTCACTGCGATGTTTGGATGGCAACAGGGGCGCCTCTGCTATTACATCTTGTTAGTCAGGGAAATAGCAGCTAAGTTAGATTGCATGGATGAAGAGAGAGAGATCGAACTGACTTCTGAAAAGCCGCTGATTGCGATCAGTCGCTGCCTGCTCGGCGAGCCAGTACGCTTTAATGGAGAGGCGCGCCCAGTCGACTGGATTGTCCAGATTCTTTCACAGCACTGTGACTTTCTGCCGATATGCCCTGAGCTGGAGGCGGGCTTTGGTGTACCACGCCCGCCGATGCGTTTGCAGCAGCAGGATGGCGCTGTTTCGGTCGTGCTGGTCGATGATCCGGCAGCAGAAAGAACCGAACAGCTGCAGGTTGCCTGTGAACGCCTGTTGTCGGAAATCAACCCGGTTCACGGGGTGATATTGAAGGCGCGATCACCCAGCTGCGGAGTGGAAGATACGCCTTTATTCAATAAGTCGGGGGAGCAGTTCGCCACCGGCCCCGGGTTGTTTACCCGGATGTGCAAGGCAGCGAAGCCGGGGCTGCCAGTGATCGATGATCAGGGATTGCAATCGGAAGCCGGAAGGGTCAGTTTTCTGATCCAGGTGTTTCGTTACTGTTGTCGGCGACGCACTCGCTGATTCGGCCGCATCGTTACTGCGGCTGTTTGGCGGGACAGGCGCTAAAGAATTCGGATTTGGTCATCGACTCTGCGCATTTTTTCGAGGTGTAGGTTGGTCTGTCGGGTGAACGGCTGGCCAATCGCTCCTGGGTCTCCATTGCCAGCAACTGCTGCGCAGGAGAGCAGGCCGGACTGCCGTCGCACTGATTCTCTTCACCACAGACTTTCGCCACCAGTATTTGGCAGGCGGTCGGTTTCTCATTCGTCTGTTTCAGTTCACAGCGGGCGAAGAACTTATCATTCTTCAGCGCTTCACGGCATTGCATCGAAGTTCGGTTGGGCCCGGAGCTAGCCGTTTGCCAGGCCTCATCCCGCTCCAGCTGCATCAGCTGTCTGGCCGGAGAACACCCCTTCTGATCCCTGCACTCACCGTTGAAACCGCACACTTTGATGACCAGTTCGACACATGTGGAACTCGCCGGCTGTTCAGTCGGTTCGTCTGGAGAAAGCGTCTGTGAATCCGTGCTGGCAGGGGTGCCGCCCTCCGTCCCTGTCCTGCTGGTCACGATCCCGTCACGGACGATAATCACCGAGCCGTCGTCCAGCCGATGGGTGCCATCCCAGAGTTGACCGGAACTTTTACCCGTATAGACTGTTGCCTTGTTGGTTCTCGGGTCGACACTGACTACACCACCTTCTTCCAATCCTCTGGTCCAGGATTGCGCCAGGCTCTGCATCGCAGTGAACAGCAGCAACAGTAGGAGAGTGCAGATCGATGTTGTTTTCATAGAGTCATTCTTTATGAGCATTTCGAAAATCCACTGATAAATTCCGAAAACTTCGCCCTGTTTTCAAGATTCCGGGGCAGACCTGTTGTGCGCTCCCGCTCGAGTAAGATTCTACCGGAGCTTCTCCCTTCCGCCCCAGACATTGGGATGCAAATTCCCCAAAATATTTTTCTATCATTGAAATATTTCTTATTTGAACCCGATCCCTTTACAGCAGAGTCAAGTATAAAGGCCACTCTGCATGTGGCTTATGCGGGCAATGTCACTCTCTTTAAACATACCTCCGGCAGCATTCTCCGCTCCTCCGTCGAGATAGTTTATCCTGCCAACCCAAGTTTGCAATTCGGCGTCCTCGATCATTGGATGCTCGTATGGCCCTTCCATCGACGGCGGCATGATCAGCTGCTCGCTACTGCAGCCGGGACGGCATCCGGATTCAACAATGTATCCGACGATGTCGCCAAAAAAAAACCGCACGGAGTGCTGCTCGCGGGGAACGTTTTCAACAGGGTCACTGCCGCTGACTGAATCATCTGCCACGTGGCTGTATCCGGGAAAGGGAAGGTATGCGAGCATAACCGCCTTTATTGTCGATTCAGAAGAGTCGGTTGATGCCGTTGAGCGCCGCGACCCGGTACGCTTCCGCCATGGTTGGGTAGTTGAAGGTGGTCTCCGTGAAGTAACGGAGATTGTTGGCCGCCCCCTTCTGGCTCATGATCGCCTGGCCGATGTGGATAATCTCCGCGGCCGTTTCGCCGAAACAGTGGATGCCCAGAATCTGCAGTGTTTCCCGGTGGAAAAGTATTTTTAACATGCCCACCGTGTGGCCGGTGATCTGCGCCCGTGCGATGCTTTTGAACATGGCATGACCCACTTCGTACGGGATCTGCTTCTCGGTGAGCTCCCGTTCGGTGCGGCCCAACGAGGAGATTTCGGGATTGGTATAGATCCCTGTGGGGAAATCCTCGATCAGGCTCCAGTCGCTGTGGCCGTCGGCGATCTGGGTGGCGACGAATCGCCCCTGATCATAGCTGGCGCTGGCGAGTCCGGGGGCACCCACTACGTCTCCTACCGCGCAGATATGAGGCAGGCTGGTACGATAGGCTTTGTCGACCTCCACCTGACCGCGATGGTTCAGTACGACACCGATCTCCTCCAGGCCGAGATCGCGGGTGTTGCCGGCGCGCCCGTTGGCCCAGAGCAACAGATCGGTCTTGAACTTCTTCCCCGATTTGCAGTGCAGGATCACACCGTCATCCCTGGCCTCCACCTTGGTATACTCCTCATTGTTACGGATCACTACCCCCTGGTGGCGCAAGTGGTAGCTGAGTGCATCGGTGATCTCGGTGTCGAGAAACGAGAGCAGCTGGTCGCGCGTGTTGACCAGATTGACCTTGACATCCAGGTTACAGAAGATCGAAGCATACTCGCAGCCGATCACCCCGGCCCCGTAGATGGTGAGTGACTTCGGGGTGTGTTTGAGGCCGAGTACCGTGTCACTGTCGAGTATCCGGGGATGGTCGAAATCGATGTCTTCCGGACGGTAAGGGCTGGAGCCGGTAGCGATCACGATGTTTTCCGCATACAGCAGCGGCTGCTTTTTCTCCCCCCCACTCACCTCCAGGGTGTGCGCATCGACGAAGCGCGCGCGGCCATATACCACATCGATCCGGTTGCGGTTGTAGTAGCGGTAGCGGGTGCTGACCTGGTTCTGAATGACGGCCTCTGCCGCTTTCAGCAGCTGAGGATAGTCGAGGTCCACCTGATCCATCGTGTGGCTGAACAGTGGATTGCGTTTGTAGTCGACCAGCATTTGAATGCTGTGGCGCAGCGCCTTGCTGGGAATGGTGCCCCAATGGGTGCAACCACCGCCCACTTGTTCGTGCATCTCCACGATGGCTACCCGCTTGCCTGATTTTGCCAGCTTCATCGCGGCACCCTCGCCACCGGGACCGCTGCCGATGACTATCGTTTCGTACTGTTTTGTGTTCATAGCAATCCAGTGGTTCAGTCATGGTTACCGTGCGAAAGATGGCGGTTAACCACATTCCCGGGTTTAAGCAGTTCCTGTATCCCTAGGTGATATCAATTCGACACGCGAAGCTGGTCAGAAGGGAGCATTCTGTCTCCCTTCTGCGGAGAGTGGTTAGTATACACCGGAGTGCGCCCGCTGTCGGACGCGATGTTGTGATGGAGCCTTTAGCAGGGTTTGCTCCACCGCCTGCCCGCAATTCGGCTGGCGGAGGGTGCTCAGCCGGTAACGCGGAAGCGACTGACCTGCGCCACCAACGACTCGATATTGCCTGAAAGTTCCCGTGCCGCAGTGGAGGTGCTCGCCATCTCCTCGGTGTTGGCCATGCCCATTTCGTTGATGTTGGCGACGTTGCGATTGATATCCTCGGCGACATGGCTCTGCTCCTCGGCCGCTGTTGCGATCTGGAGCGACATCTGGGTGATATTGCTCATCGAGGTGGAGATATCGGACAGCAATTCGTTCACCCGGGTGGTGCGCTCGACCGTGGTTTCGGCGCGTTCATGGCTGCGATCCATCACTGCAATCGTCTGACCGACACTGGCCTGAAGGCTCTCAACCATCTCCTGTATCTCACGGGTCGACTCCTGGGTACGGTGGGCCAACTGGCGCACTTCGTCAGCGACAACGGCGAATCCACGCCCCTGTTCACCCGCACGCGCCGCCTCGATAGCGGCGTTCAACGCCAGCAGATTGGTCTGCTCTGCAATGCCACGAATCACTTCGAGTACTGTACCGATACGTTCACTCTCGCTGTGAACACGCTGTACGGTGGTTGATGCCGCCGCGACATCGTCGGCGAGATCGTGCACCGCCTGAGACGCGGCGTCGACTGCAGTATTACCGCTGTGCACGGTCTTCAGCGTGTTCTCTGCGGTGCTCGCCACCTCAGCGGTACGGTTGGCGACCTCCTGGACGGTGGCCGACATCTCGGTCATTGCGGTGGCGATCTGGGTGGTCTCCGACTGCTGCAGCAGGATTCTGTCACTGGCCTTGGCGGAAGTCACGGCAAGACCATCGGCCACTAGGTTGATCTGACCGGCAGAGCGATTGACTTCTGTTACCAGACCGCGGATTGTGCCGACGAACTTGTTGAAACCGGCAGCGAGACGGGCAACTTCGTCCCGCCCGCTCGCATCGAGCGCGACATCCAGATTGCCGTCACCTGCAGAGATCTCATGCATCATGCCGGTTGCCTGCTGCAACGGACGGCAGACGTTGCGACCGATGAACCAGACGCCAAGTCCGAACAGAAACAGTCCGGCCAGGCTGACTGACAGCGTGGCCATTTTAATGTCACTGAGTTGGCTGGAGAAAAAGTTGCGGTCCTTACCGACCAGCAGCACACCGATCACGTTGTTGGAGAAATCGCGGAATGTATCAGCATAAATGCCATAGGGCACGTCGGCGATCTCGACCAGGTAGCTGCCCGGTGAGCCATTGAGTACTCTCTGAAGGTTCTCAGCGTCGACCGGAAGTTCGCCGTTGAAGGTGGTCGCGAAAGGCTCAAGCTGGCCGTTACGGAGCAGTTGCAGAGCCAGTTTCACATCGTGTCTCTGCGTATACTCGTCGAAGAAGGCCTGGCCGAATGACATCCCCATTTCGACCGTGCCGACGTGGATGCCGTCGGCATGAATCGGTACCACACCGCGCACCCCCAATCCGGCGACACCGATTTCGACTCCCTTGATCGGCGTCGAACTGGTGTTGGCTTGTACCACGGTTTTGCGAAATCCGGAGAGATCGTCGCCATATTTCTCTGGTTTGTGCACCCGCAGGAACGAGGTGGCCGGCGGTAGGTGAAATTGAAACTGACGCACCTTGTAATCAGACTTCATTTTGGCGAACCCCGGGACGAAGCGCGCCGCCAGGGCGTCCCGGTTCCGGGTTTTCATCGCCTGTTGCACGTCGGGCATCTCCGCGATCAATGCACTGATCGACAACGCTTCGTGGCCGAGCGCATCGATCTCCGAGACCACTCCGTTGTGCACAGCACGCAGTTCGCGCTGCTCCGCGGTGGTGAAGCCGTTGTCGATGAAATGGTTGATTGTGGAAAAGGTGAAAAGTCCGATAAGCGCCCCGCCCGTCAGTACGCCACCGACCAAACGAGGAACAATTTTGATATTCCGCAACATGGCAATAATCCTCCCTGAACCTAGTCTTGTGGTCGACCGGTGAATGGAGTTCTTTAGCCCGATTTTCTCATCGACTTACCTGTCTTGGGGCATCGGTGCCCTGGTAGTGTTGATCCAAGACAGGCTCTTGCGCTGCGGTGGGCCAAAAAATGCTTTCAGTCGACGATTCCCGTGCCGGGTAACAGGGTGAGGATAGTCAGCGTCGAATATTCTCGGCATCCATGCCATGAGAATTCTCTCTGTAGCTGCTGGTCAGTTGAGCTTGCCTGTCCATTACTGTGGTCGACGGGAGGGAGCGGCTGAGGCAGCTTGCGGAGTGGCAGAAAGTAAACTTTTTATTCACTTTGAGACAGGTGCATGTTTATGGATTGTAATCCCCCCGGGTTCTGAGATACTCCTGTCTGACCCGCGTAGACATGATGACTCGTGGGCTATGAATCTGCAAAGCTAAAGGAGGTTTGTTCATGGCCGTATTTTCCCGCAACAAGATGCATCACTGGCGTTTTCACCGGCTCGGCGGCTTTGATCAGGTGCGTATCGAATCCGGTGCCGATATTTGTCATCTGCCAGCGCTTGATCAGAAGTTGTGGGCCGCACTCAGCTGTCCGACGACGGGCGTCGAGTTCAACGCACGCACACTGGAACTGCTCGACAGCGATGGTGATGGGCGTATTCGGGCGCCTGAATTGTTGGCAGCCGTGACCTGGAGCTGTGCGGTGCTGAAAAATCCGGATGATCTGCTGGCAGGCTCGACCGGACTACCACTGGCTGCGATAAACGACGAGACGGAAGAGGGTAAGAGGCTGCAGAAAGCCGCCCGCCGCATTCTGGACAACCTGGGCAAAGAATCGGCTGACACCATCACCGCGGAGGAGACAGCGGATACCCACAAGATCTTTGCCAATACCCGCTTCAACGGAGACGGCATTGTGCCGGCCGCTTCCGCAGAAGATCCGGTATTGGTAAAGGCGATCGAGGATCTCATCTCCTGTGTTGGTTCGGCGTTGGACCGCAGTGGCGCTGAAGGGATCTCCCAGGAGCTGGCTGATCAGTTCTTTGCGGAGGCTGATGCGTACGAAGCCTGGTGGGCGGAAGCGGAGGCCGACGCAGCGAGCATTTTGCCATTGGGTGACGCGACCGAGACAGCCGCCAAAGCCTTCTCTGCGGTGAAGGGGAAAATTGATGACTATTTCACCCGGGCAGCCCTGGCAAGCTTCGATGTGCGTGCCGCCAATCCGCTGAATCCGACCGAAGCGGACTATTCTGCGCTGGCGGCGCAGGAGATATCGTCCGGGACGGCGCTGGTTGCCGCCTTTCCGCTGGCCCGCATCGAGCCGGAACGCGCGTTGCCACTCGCCGCCGGAGTGAATCCCGCCTGGACCGCTTTGCTGACCAACTTCCACAACCAGGTGGTGGTGCCGTTGTTCGGTGACGTCGCTGAACTCACACAGGAGCGTTGGGGGGATTTGAGCGCACGCTTCGCTGCCTACGCTGAGTGGCAAAGCCGGCAGTGTGGCGGAGCGGTCGCCTCGCTCGGTATTGTCCGGGTGCGTGAGCTGCTTGGAGATGGCAGCCGGGAGAGGATTGCAGCACTGATCAGCGAGGACAAGGAGCTCGCCGATGTGGCCGACGCGATTGAGTCGGTCGACCGGCTGCTGCACTATCATCAGCATCTGGCGACCCTACTGAACAATTTCGTGACGCTGCACGATTTCTATACGCCCGGGAGGCTCGCCATCTTCCAGGCTGGAACGCTGTACCTCGACGGTCGCAGCTGTGAGCTGTGTGTCAAGGTGGCGGATGTGGCTGCGCACAGTGCACTGGCTGCACTGAGCAGTACCTATCTCGCCTATTGCGACTGCAAACGTCGTGGTGGTCAGGAGCGTATGACCATCGTGGCGGCGTTCACCGGCGGTGATGCCGACAACCTGATGGTGGGAAGGAACGGTCTCTTCTATGACCGTCAGGGCAATGACTGGGATGCCACCATCAGCAAGATCATCGAGCACCCGATCAGTGTCCGGCAGGCTTTCTGGGCACCGTACAAGCGTCTCGCCCGGATGGTGAGCGAACAGATCGAGAAGTTTGCCGGTGCCCGCGAGAAGGCGGTGGAGGCGGGAACCGCGCAGGGTGTTGCCGATCTCTCGGCCAAAGCTGAGGCGGGTAAAGCAGCGCCCGCACCATTCGATATCGCCAAGTTCGCCGGTATATTCGCTGCCATCGGTTTGGCGGTGGGGGCCATCGGCACCGCACTGGCTTCGGTGGTCACCGGATTCATGGGGTTGACCTGGTGGAAGATGCCACTGGCACTGGCCGGATTGCTGCTGTTCATCTCCGGCCCCTCCATGCTGTTGGCATACATGAAGCTGCGACGGCGCAATCTCGGTCCGATGCTGGATGCCAATGGTTGGGCGGTGAACACGCTGGCCAGGATCAACATCCCGTTCGGAACCACGCTCACCGGGATTGCGGAGCTGCCGGCTGGTGCCGAGCGGTCGATGCGTGATCCTTTCGCCGAAAAGCGTCGGCCGTGGCGTTTCTATCTCTTTCTCATCCTGTTGCTGGCGGCGCTGGGTGCGCTCTGGAAGGAGGGTTACCTGGCTCGATGGTGGCCGCAGCTTGCTCCACCGCAACAGCAAGAGCAAGCAGCGCCAGCTGACAAGGCTACCGCACCGCCGTTGACGAAGAAGGCGAACTAGTATGCCGGTAGGGCCGGGTTTGGGATTCCGGCCGTGCTATCTTCCGACCAACACGGTGCGGCCGGTCAGCTTGGTAAGGGTCGAAGGAATAGAGTTTAGCACCGAGGGCCAAGGGAGCAGCGACTACTGCCCCCTAAGCCCCCGGTCCTTTGAAATCGCTTACCAGCTATAGGCCAGCGGGTCGATCCGGCCGCGCTCCATCAGGGATAGGCTGAAGTCCAATGTCGTGGGGTCGAACTCCACCATCTCGTCTGCGCCGAAAACCTCTTTGCTGGCTTTGGCCGCTGCGATTACTTTGGCCATTATTTCAGCCGATACGCCTTTGGAGGCTGTCAGTACGTTGTCCGGATTTCTGGCTTCCGAAATGCCAGGGATCTCGTACATCGCCAGTTCCGGAAATTTGCTTCCATTGCCGGCCCACCACCAGTTCTTGACCACACCGGCACTCGCCTTGCCCGCTTTGACCGCGCCGCAGGTCGCAGCATGATTCTTGGTGGCGATCCCGGCTTGTCCATCGGTAGCCGCTTTGGCGCTCGATTCGCCCGAACTGGCACCTACCGCATAGGCGACCTTCTCCGGACTGCTGCGCAGGATTGTGTTGGGATCACCGCCTTTGGGGTAGACCAGCACCCCGGAGTAGTACTCTTTGCCATTGGCGGCTTGTACCAGCCCCACGCCCAGATTGCGGGCGCGGATGACTGCCTGCACAAAAGATCCGACGTAAACCAACGCAGGTGCGCCGCTGGAGAATTGGTCGAGAATCTGTGGATAGCTGTTGGCTATGCGCGGTCTGATCTGCAGGCCTGATTTGCTGCTCAGTGTTTCTGTGATCGTCTTGGCATCGGCAGCCCTGGCTTTCCATTCGGGTGCAAACCAGAGGTCTATGCTCTCCACCGCCAATACGGTGCTGCTGATAAGCGTGGCTGCCAGTAGCGTAAATGCGTGAAAAAATCGATTCATCGTTAATCTCCTTGGTTGCCTCCCGACCGCGGCGGTTGGAGGCGGTTCTGTTCGTTCCCGGTTGCGATAGATGTCACTGATTCGCATGACCCTTATCGTCAATTGATCAAGATCCTTAACGATAAAAAAGATAAATACGCTAAAGTTTCATCACGCGGTGCCGAAGCCAGATTTGTGTCAGCGGACTGCCCCCACGCCGAATAGAGCGGTCTGGATCACAGCCAGTACGGAGCAGGGAAAATTAATTGCTAACAATGAGAGGAACAGCAACGTGAAGAGACTTGGTTCGTTTCGAATTTCTGGCAGCAGAAAAAGACTGCTTCCCATCTTCGGCATCACTATCTTCATGCTGATCAGCGCCAGCTTCATCGGCTTCAGCATCATCCTGCCTTCCCAGGTTGGCTCCTCTCTGGAAGAGGGTGTCAACGTGCGCCTGCTAAGGGGTGTCAACAGTGCGATAGAGGAGTCGATCGGTTCGATCAAGGCGGAACTTGCAGCCAAGCAGGATGCCACCCTGGTCCGGATCAAGCGGGCTTTCAGCGACAAGAGTGAAGCTAAAGGGAAGGCGCTGATCAAGACACTGATGCCGCTGGTGGAGAACTACGACTACGAAACCGCGCTGCATATTCTCGCCGATGCGGTTGAATCCGACAATGAGATTGCGGCTATCCGCTACCGTCTGCAGTCGAACGAACCAACCAAAGAGATAGGTGACAGCACTGTCGACGGATTGCTCACCTTCACTCTGGTGGAGAAGAGCAGTTTTGCCGAACTGGAGATCAGCCTGCTGGTTCTGCCCAAGATGCTGGAGATGGCGGAGCAGGAGGAGAAGGAGTCATTCGCCAGGATCGAGCACTACATGCTGGGGGCAAACAAGATGCTCGAACAGCGCGTACGGCGGGAGTCCGACGCGCTGAAAACCGGTATCATGGCGTCGACCCGTGTCAGGGTGTGGTTGCTTGCCCTATTCGGTGTGGCGCTGCTGGTGGGAGTCACTCTGCTGGTCATGCATCGGCTGGTCATCGTACCGCTGGAGAGAACCAAGCGGCATCTGCTGGCAGTCGCGGACGGGGATCTGACCCGTGATTTCGACTACCAAAGCGGTAACGAACTGGGTGAGATGGCAGCGGCGATGAACACCATGGTGGCGAATCAACGGCGTATCGTGGCTGAGATCAACCGTTCGGTTGCCATTCTGAACAGTCATGCAGAGAACCTGATCAGCAATTGTGGTGGTGTCGTTCTGGGGGCGCGCAATCAGTCTTCCCAGGCGACGCAGGCGGCAGCGGCGATCACTGAACTGTCGGCATCCTTCAACGAAGTGGCGCACAGCTGCAGCAGTGCATGCGGATCGGCCAGATCAGCCTCCGAACAGGGACAGACCGGGCGTCACGTCGTTTCCGAAACAGCGCGAGGAATGAATAGCATAGCCAGCCAGGTCAGCGACTCCTCCGGTTTGATCACCGCACTTAACCGCCGCGGTGAGGAGATCGGTAAGGTGGTCGGGGTGATCAATGGCATTGCGGAGCAGACCAATCTGCTGGCGCTGAACGCTGCCATAGAAGCGGCGCGTGCCGGTGAGCAGGGACGCGGTTTCGCGGTGGTAGCGGACGAAGTGCGCACGCTGGCTGGTCGTACCAGTGAAGCGACCCGGGAGATCTCCCAGATGATCGAGAAGATCCAGGCCGATACCAGTCAATCGGTGCAGAGTATGAGTGCGGTGACCGAAATGGTTAGAAATGGTGTCGAGCTGGCAGAAAAAGCACTCGCTGCGATGGATGGCGTGGTAAATTCCGGAGACAGCAGCATGCAGATGGCGACAACCATCGCCACCGCGGTGGAACAGCAGTCGGTGACTGCCAATGAAGTTTCCGGCAACGTGGAGAGCATGGCGCAGGTCAGCAGGGAGACCGAAGCGGCTTGCAGTTCGATGCAGCGGGCTGCTCAGGAGCTGGCCGAACTGGGCAGTGAGCTGAACAAGGCGGTTTCCTGGTTTAACGTCGTAACGAAATGAGTTTCCAGCCGGGTTGAGCGGATACCCGACAGGGTGATCCGCCACTCCCCCTCGGATGATCCCGGCTCTCATTGGAATGCCAGTCGATGCCGTGACCCCCTGCAACGTGGTGGAACCGCGATGAGCAGCGCCTTATTTGCTATCTGGAACACGCTTCTGGGGCGGTCGTGGGTCGTTACTGCGATTTTTTTACCGCAACCCTTTTTTTGTAAAGATAAAGAAAATTTATTCCGGTATCATCCCCCATTCCCGATTTACAGCTCAGCAGCCGACGGAGAGCATCTTTTCCGGCCTGCTCATCGATTAGGGGGTGCATCGTGAGTTTTACCAAAGTTCCCAGCGCGGTTCCCCGTTTGAATCGCAGTACCTTGGCCGTTCCGGGCTCCAATCCGCGTTTCATCGAGAAGGCGCCGAGCAGCGCAGCAGATATCATCTTCTTCGACTTGGAGGATTCCGTAGCACCGGATCGCAAAGCGCAGGCGCGCAAGGATGTGATCGCGGCACTGAACGAGCTCGACTTTGGCGACAAATCACTCTCGGTGCGCATCAATGGTCTGGATACACCCTACATGTATCGGGATCTGGTGGAACTCGTCGAGCAGGCAGGGCAACGGTTGGACCTGATTCTGGTACCCAAGGTGGGAGCCGCAGCCGATATCTATGCGGTGGATATGCTACTGACCCAGATCGAACAGGCGATGGGTATCCACAAAAGGATAGGTATCGAGATCCTGATCGAAACACCCCAGGGGATGGAGAATATCTTCGAGATCGCCGGGGCTTCGCCGCGCAACGAAGCGCTGCTGTTCGGATCGGCCGACTATGCTGCGGCCAGCGGAGCGCAGATCACGATGATCGGTGGGCCCAATCCCGATTACCATGTGCTGTCATCGCCTGACGGCCAGGGCGTGCGATCGGTCCACTGGGGCGACATGTGGCACTTTCCACTGGCCAGGCTGGTGGCGGCGGCGCGTGCACATGGTTTACGTCCGATCGATGGGCCGTTTGCCGACGTCAAGGATTCCGCTGGCTGGCTGGCCAGCGCCAAGCGCGCCCGGGTGCTTGGCTGTGAAGGGAAGATGGTGATCCACCCCAGTCAGATCGAATTGGCCAACCGGCTGTTCCAACCTTCACCGGCGGAGGTCGACCACGCCAAACGTATTTTGCAGGCGATGGAGGAGGCGGAAGCGGCAGGTGCCGGCGCGGTCGCACTGGACGGAAAAATGATCGACATCGCTTCCATCCGCCAGGCGGAGAATACGGTGAAAAAGGCAGCGCAGGCGGCAGCCAGGGATCAGCGGAAAGATTGAACCTGGTGGTGGCTCAGGTCCGCATGCTCAGATCCCGCCCAGGCTGGCGGGTGCCGGTGTGGCGCAGCCGCAATTTCTTTTGCGAGCGCGAATAACGACATTGAGGAGAGACAACGATGAAAACCCCTGCAGACTTCTATAAACCGCTGGCTATTGGCGCCCCCACCCCGTGGCGCGAACTGCCGGTGGTGCTCGAACGCACCATCCATTTCTTTCCGCCGCATATCGAGAAAATGCGCGCCAAGGTACCGGCGATGGCGCAACAGGTGGACGTGCTGTTGGGGAATCTCGAGGACGCCATTCCGATCGAAGCAAAGGAGGCCGCCCGTGCCGGCTTTATCGAAGTGGCCAAAGCGGTCGATTTCGGCGCTACCGGTCTGTGGAGCCGGGTCAACGCGCTCAACAGCCCCTGGGGGCTCGACGACATCCTGCAGATCGTCGAAGTCGTCGGCAACAAGGTGGATGTGCTGATGATTCCCAAGGTTGAGGGGCCATGGGACATCCATTATGTCGACCAGCTGCTGGCTCAGCTGGAGGCCAAGCACAAGGTGACCAAGCCGATTCTGATCCACGCCATCCTGGAGACCGCTCAGGGGGTGAAAAATGTGAATGAGATCGCCCAGGCCAGCCCGCGCATGCATGGCATGAGTCTGGGTCCGGCGGACCTGGCTGCGTCGCGCGGCATGAAGACCACCCGCGTCGGTGGTGGCCACCCCTTCTACGGTGTATTGGCAGATGCGGGTGCAGAGGGTGGAGAGCGCGCCTTCTACCAGCAGGATCTCTGGCACTACACGGTGGCGCGTATGGTGGATGCCTGTATGGCCAACGGGCTGAAAGCGTTTTATGGACCCTTCGGCGACTTCGACGATGATGATGCCTGCCGGGCCCAGTTTCGCAACGCCTTCCTGCAGGGGTGCGTCGGCACCTGGACGCTGCATCCAAAACAGATAGAGATCGCCAAGGACGTATTCAGCCCGGAGGTCAAAGAGGTGCTGTTCGCCAAACGCATACTGGAGGCGATGCCGGATGGTTCCGGCGCCGTACTGATTGATGGCAAGATGCAGGACGATGCCACCTGGAAGCAGGCCAATGTGATCGTCAAACTGGCAAAAATGGTGGCCAGCAGAGATCCGGAGCGTGGCGCTGCCTACGGTCTCTGAGGCAATCGACCTTCCCGGTCCGGGTCTATCCGCCTGCTCAATAGCGGAGCAGCTGAACGTATGCTTTCTATCCGCCCCTCTCCCGACGTGGAGAGGGGACTAACGCAGCAGCAACTTGATACCCACCAATGCGAGCACTCCCGCGATGGCGGGACGCAGCAGCTTCTCTGGCAGCCTGGAGCCCAGATGAGCACCGAGCAACACGCCGGGAATGGAACCGAGCAACAGCAAGCCCAGTAACTTGAAGTCGACATTGCCGAGGTAGATATGGCCAGCACCCGCGACCAACGCCAGCGGAATGGCGTGAGCCAGATCGGTGCCCACCAATTTGATCGGTGTCAGCCGTAGCGGATAGAGAAAAACCAGCATCACCGAGCCGAGCGCACCGGCACCGATGGAGGTGAGTGTGACCAGCACTCCCAGACAGATACCGGCCAGCACCGTCAGCGGAGGTTGCAATTTTTTGAACGGGATCGGGTCATTGATACGCGCGAAACGTCCGATGCGGTTCAGCCAGGGCTTGCCGACCATCGCCAGTGAGGTGAACAGTAGTGCGAACGCGAGTGTGGTGATGATCACTCCCTCCCCGATACTTTGGGCATTGGTCAGGTGCATCCAGCTCAGCGTGGCTGTGGCTGCCGGCAGGCTGCCGATGGCCAGGCGGCGCACTACCTGCCAATCCACATTGCCTTTTGCGCTATGCATGCCAACCCCGAACATCTTGGTGAGTGAGGCATAGAGAAGATCGGTCCCCACCGCCGTTTGCGGCGCCACCCCCAGTAACAGCACCAGCAGTGGAGTCATCATGGCGCCCCCACCGATTCCCGTTGCCCCCACCACGCTGCCCACCAACAGACCAGCCAGTGGGAAGTAAAAAAAACTCATATCCATTTTGTGTCAAGAAACCCCAAGTGAACGTGACAAAAGAGCGTATCGCAGCTGGAGAATATAGCGGTAGCGGGAGAAAAAACTGCTTCTGCATGTATTATGTTGCGTATGCCCGGCATCCGTTGCGCCCGGGCTTGACTGCAAACGGACCGTCAAGCCCGGTCGCTGCGTGGTCAATTCCGCTACACTGAGTTCGTCGTTTATGACGCGTACCATGAGGGTGGCACGACGGTCTCGGTTGTTGATATCCCTTCGCCGGAGAGTAATGCATTGGCCGGCACCATCCTGTCGGATGGTTTCAACGGAGGGAAAGAGAGTTTATGCTTGCTGTATCCAATCCGGAGGTGATGGGGGATAGTTCCGGTGCGGTGTTGTCCATGGATGCAGGACGATATTACCCGCAAGCAGAAAAGTGATCCTCAATGGCCAGAACGATGCCGGCAAAGTGCTGCAGTGCAGTGCCGTCGATGGACATTGACTACAGCGGTTTTCCCAGCCGGTTTCGGCCTGGTCGTCGATCTTCCACTCTGGGCAGTTGCGCGGTGGGTGAGACGGAGGTTTGATCGCTGTTACGATTTTTCCACTCCCCTCCTCTCTGGGCGTGGGGACTAAACCTGATGCAGTCGATTAGTTTGCAGAGCGAGCAATAGAGATATGTTCAAAATATTGGATGGTATGCGGATCGTCGAAGCGTCAGCCTTCGTCGCCGCTCCTTTGGGTGGCATGACGCTGAGTCAGATGGGTGCGGATGTAATTCGCTTCGATCCGATTCAGGGCGGTCTGGACGCGCATCGCTGGCCGATCACCGACAAGAACCAGAGTCTTTACTGGCCCGGGCTCAACAAGGGTAAAAGGTCGCTGGCGATAGATACCCGCAAGCCGGAGGGCCAGGAGATCATCCGCAACCTGATCACCGCTCCGGGTGAGGGCAGGGGGCTCTTTCTGACCAACTTTCCCGCCGCCCGGGGCTGGATGAGCTACGCCAGTCTGAAGCAGCACCGGGAGGATCTGATCATGGTCAACCTGCTCGGCAATCCGGACGGCAGTTCCGCGGTGGACTACACTGTCAACTGTGCCACCGGCTTCCCCTATCTGACCGGCGATGCGGAGACCGAGGCGCGCCGTCATCCGGTGAATCATGTACTGCCCGCCTGGGATGCCATCGCCGGCATCAATCTGGCGCTGGCGCTGCTGGCCGCGGAGCGCCACCGGCGTCTGACCGGACAGGGACAGCTGGTGAAGATCGCGCTCTCCGATATCGCCTTCGCGATGACCGGCAATCTGGGCTATATTCAGGAGGCGCAGCTCAACGCGGCGGAGCGGCATACCCATGGCAACTATCTGTACGGTGCTTACGGCTGCGACTTCGACACCAGCGACGGCAGACAGCTCTACATCGTGGTGGTTACCCACCGGATGTGGAGCGAACTGGGAAGCGCCACCGGATTGACCGGCACGTTTCACGCCATCGAGCAGCAACTGGGGCTGGACTTCCGGAAGGAGGGGGACCGTTTTCGGGCGAGCGATCAGATCTCCGAACCGTTGCGCGAGTGGTGCCAGCAGAGAACCCTGGCTGAAGTCGATCAGTGCTTCTCCGGGACCGGTGTCTGCTGGGGCCCCTATCAGACTTTCAAACAGATGGTCAGAGAGGATCCCCGGGTCTCCCCTGCCAACCCGATGTTTTCGATGATCGAGCAGCCCGGCATTGGCGAATATCTGGTGCCCGGCTCCCCGATCGACTTCGGTGCGTTCGAGCGGCAGCCGCCGCGGCGGGCACCGATCCTGGGTGAGCACACGGATGAGATACTCAGCCGGGATCTCGGTATGAGCGATGCGCAGATCGCGAAACTGCGTGATGCCGGGGTAGTCGCCGGCCCGGTCTTTCTGGAGGCGGAGCAGTGAGCGAACAGTCCAAACCTTTAACTGACTGGATCGGTTCAACCGAGCAGCGGGAGGATCTGATCACACTCGCTCCGGCGCTGGGGGTGAGTGCACTGCTGGACCGTGCCGGACCGTTGCCGGAAAACGGCATGCCGCTGCCTGCGCTGTGGCACTGGTTCTATTTTCTGCCGCAGGTCCCCAACAGCCGGATTGGCGTGGATGGTCATCCGCAGCGCGGTGGATTTCTTCCTCCGGTGGAACTGCCACGGCGCATGTTTGCCGGTGCCAGAATGGAGTTTCTCCAGCCGCTGGTGATCGGTCTCCCTGCGCGTCGTGAGGGGGAGGTGCTCAAGGTGACCGAAAAATCGGGCAAGAGCGGTGCGCTGGTATTCGTCACCGTCGAGTACCGGATCTACCAGAACGACCAGCTCGCTATCCGTGAGGAGCAGGATATTGTCTACAAGGAGGCGGGGGGGCGGATCGATTGCCCGGTGCCGCTGGCGCAGTGGCCGGCGGCGCCTGCCGGGGCATGGGTGCAGCTGGTGGAACCGAGCGAGGTGATGCTGTTTCGATTTTCCGCACTAACCTTCAATGCGCACCGGATTCACTACGACCGTCCCTACGCGATGAAAGAAGAGGGCTATCCCGGTCTGGTGGTGCATGGACCCTTGACCGCGTTGCTGCTGGCGGAACTGGCGGCGCAGCGCAGCGCGCGCAGATTGCGTGCCTACTCCTTTCAGGGCCGTGCACCGTTGTTTGATCTCTATCCGTTCAGATTGATCGGCTCAGCCGAGGGTGACAGCGTACTGCTGGAAGCGCAGGGTCCGATGGGGGAGACTGCGATGACAGCCAAGGCGCTGCTGGAATAACCACTTGATCCGGTCTTGATCGGATCGCTGGAGGGGAGTCAATGAAGAGTAAAATTGTCAGCGCTGAAGAGGCTGTGGCGCTGGTGCATGACGAGAACACCATCTGCTGCAACGGTTTCGTTCAGAGTGGTATTCCGGAGGCGCTGCTGGAAGCGTTGGAAAAACGCTATCTGGAGACGGGCCACCCGAAGAATCTGCGTTTGTTTGCGGCTGCCGGGCAGGCGGACGGCAAGGAGCGGGGATTGAACCGGTTCGGCCATGAAGGGATGCTGCGCAAGGTGGTCTCCGGCAATTGGGGGCGTATGCCCAAGGTGGCCAAGCTGGCACTGGAGAACAAGATATTCGCCTACAACCTGCCCCAGGGAGTGATCTGCCAGCTCTACCGCACGCTCGCCTCGGGCAAACCGGGGTTTTTCTCCAAGGTGGGCTTGAACACCTACGTCGATCCCCGGCTGGAAGGGGGCAGGGTCAATGAGGGGACCACCAAGGATATCGTGAAGCTGGTCGAGGTGGAGGGGGAGGAGTGGCTCTTCTATACCGTCGGGACCGTCGATGTGGCTTTCATCCGGGGCACCACCGCGGATCCGTCGGGCAATATCACCATGGAGAAGGAGTCGCTGACGCTGGACAACCTGGCGCAGGCAATGGCGGCGAAGAACTGCAACGGTATCGTCATCGCCCAGGTGGAGCGTATCGCCGAGCAGGGATCACTCAACCCGCGCAACGTGAAGATTCCCGGTATGCTGGTGGACTGCGTGGTGGTGGCGGAGCCGCACAACCATATGCAGAGTTACGTCTGTCAGTACAACCCTGCGCTGTCCAACGAGATCCGGGTACCCCTCGATTCACTGGAACCGATGCCACTCGACGAACGCAAGATCATCGCGCGCCGCGCCGCCTTTGAACTGCCGCCCAATGGTATCGTCAACCTGGGTGTCGGTGTGCCGGAGGGGGTGGCCGCCATCGCCAACGAAGAGAAGATCAGCAAATACATCACCCTTACTTCCGAGGCGGGCACTGTGGGCGGTGTGCTTGCCAGCGGGGGCAATTTCGGCGCCGGGGTCAACGCCGACGCCATCTTCGATCAGAATCAGATGTTCGATTTCTACGACGGCGGCGGCCTGGACATGGCCTGTCTGGGCATGGCCGAGTGCGATGAGATGGGCAACGTCAATGTCAGTCGTTTCGGCCCCAGGTTGATCGGTTGTGGTGGCTTCATCAACATCAGTCAGAATGCGCGGCGCATGGTTTTTGCCGGCACCTTTACCGCAGGCGGCCTGCAGGTGGCTGTAGCCGACGGCAAACTGCAGATCCTGCAAGAGGGCAAAGCCCGTAAATTCGTTAAAAAAGTGAACCAGGTCTCCTTCAGCGGCGACTACGCAGTCAAAAAAGGGCAGCCGGTCTATTTCGTCACCGAGCGCTGCGTCTTCCAGCGTGGCCGCAAGGGGCTGGTGCTGACGGAGGTCGCGCCGGGGATAGATATCGCCAAAGATATCCTCGCCCACATGGATTTTACCCCGATCATCCGCGATCCGGTGCTGATGGATAGCCGCATCTTCAGTGCAGCGCCGATGGGGCTGGAGGCGGATCTGCTCAATCTGGATCTGGCCGACCGCATCAGCTATGACCCGGCGCGTAACATTCTCTTCCTCAACTTCGAGGGGATGTACGTGCGCGTCAAAGCCGATATCGACAGCTTGCGCATACTGCTGGAGCAGCGCTGCCAGGAGATCGGTAAGCGGGTCGGAGTATTCGTCAACTACGATACTTTCCGCATCAACGAAAACGTGGCCGACGACCTGGCCGAAATGGATCGCTACATGCTGGAGCGTTACTGGACCAACATCACCCGCTACGCCACCAGCGCCTTCATGCGCATGAAACTGGACCAGGCTTTCTCCCAGCGCAACCTGGCACCGCATGTGTTCGAACGCAAGGAGGAGGCGCAGGCGTTTCTGGCTACAACCAACGGCGATTGAAGGTGGCGTGCTGAAAACCCAGGCGCGGTCGCGGACAGCGGTGTCGGGTAAAAAGCGGCGGGTCTCTGCAGAGAGACTCCCGCCGCGTCGCGCACGACGGTCGTCTCACCGATTCGGACCGCTCAGAGTCCTTTATGGCTGCCGTCGCAGAACGGCTGGTCACCGGTTCGCTTGCAGCCGCAGAGATAGACTGTGCCGCTCTTCTCCGCAGTGAAGGCGATCGGCTCAAAGACCGTCTCATGGTGTGATCCGTCACAAAACGGCTGATTGGCGCTGCGTCCGCAGGCGCACCAGTAATAGGTTTTGCCGGCTCTGACCTCAGTGGCGTAGGGGCTCTTCTGCGCGATTTCGGGTTGCTCTGACATGCTGGTTCTCCGGTTGGATGTTAAGAAATCGGCCAGAATCGCAGTGCGGCGACCGGGCCACTCCTGAAGGCATCAAGGCGCTGATGTTCGGACAATCTGGATGCGCTTGAGATGAGGATTGTACCGCCCTTGTGGGGAATGGTTGCAATGGGGTCAGGGTTACGAATGGCGACAGGTTATTCTGAACTAACCAATAGATAAACCGGTATGCATAAGATTCACTGTTACGATATGGGTAACAAGGGACAGGTTCATTGAGATGCAGACCCTGGTCGCCGTGGTCGAGCAGGGCAACGATCTTGCCATTCGGATCGGAAGTTGGCGGGTTCGTCACTGATTGCCCGCCAGCGCGCGACGACCCGGCTGGTGCTGTGTGCTTCACCACAGTACCTCGCGCATGCCGGCACGCCGCACCATCCCGACGAATCGGCGGAACATGAGCTGCTCGCTTACAGTTACATCAGCAGCGGCGACGAGTGGCCCGTCACAGGTCCTGACGGCCCGGTGACGGTCAGGGTTGCGCCGACGATGGGACCAACAATGACGACACCTGCCGGGCGGCTGCCCTGCTGCACCAGGGGATCATTCTGCAGCCCACCTTCACCAGGACGAGCGCCGTGCCATACTCAAAATGGCGTTAATCAGCCGGTTTGAATGAGGCACGTAGGCGTGAGGAAAACGCTGGCGTTGACTGTCCGGTGGCTATTGGCATCCTGTATTTGAGCTGATCATTGATGCGATAACTCATCTCTTCGATGGGGGAGGGTTGCGGCATGATGGAGTGGCCAGCAGGGTGCACCGGCCGATCGGCATTGCGCCGTAGTTGCACCGTCATACCGCAACAGCATTTCGCCTCCTCCCGATCAATCAGGGACGATATTCAAAGCAACCAATCGCCGAAAAGTCGCATAGGACAATCGTTTGCTCGTGCCATCAGCCCGTGCTTGAGTGGATGCATGCAAAATAAGAGACCTGATCTTTTCGCGTGCGTGACACGGCCTGTTCAGCGCCCCCGCCTGCCACCTCCTTGCCGATACTGGTGCATAGCACCTTGGCCAGCACTCTGGCCGTAACGGGCACGCTGTTCACCGCCTTCACCCTTGCCGTATGTGAAGGGATTACCATTTCTCTGGGTCTGGCCTGCTCCCTGGTGCTCGATACGATTGGTTTCGCGTAATTGGGCACGTTCCTGCTCGCTCATCTGCTGCACGCGGTTCTGCAATTGCTGGCGCAGTTCGGCACGCTGTTCCGGGCTGGCTTCACGCAGCTGGGTACGCAGTCGGTTCATCTCTGCATCGCTGGCCGGAACCCGGTCTTCGGCGATTGCGTGACTGCCAAGAATGCTGATGCCGAAGGCGAACAGGATGGTTTTGATTTGGACGGACATTTACTTTTCCTCGGGTGATGGTATAAAAATGGGAAAATTTCACATTTGGTGCTGTAAGCATAGTATGGGATAATTTCCCATGTCAACTGTTTTTTTCGAGGAGTGTTGGATGTCCGACAGAGCCAACCCGAATAACGGCATCATGCCACCTGAGCCGCCGGACTCATTGTTGGATGCGTTAAGACGCATGTTGCAACCGCTGATCCGTTTGCTGATTGCGCGTGGAATCAGCTTTCCACTGCTTTCCGGGTTGCTGAAAGGCATCTATGTCGATGCGGCGCAGCGGTACTTCGCACCGAAGGAGGGGCGCATCACGGACAGCCGCATCAGCGTCATGACCGGTGTGCATCGCAAGGACGTACGCCGCCTGCGCGAGGCGCCGCAACAGGTGCTGCAGCCCCCACGTGTTGCCACGCTCGGTGCGCGCATGATCGGTGTCTGGACTGGTGATCCACGCTACCAGGATGACCGCGGCCGTCCGCGGCCACTCGAACGGGCTGAATTCGAACAACTTGCGTTGGTAATCAGTCGCGATGTGCATCCGCGCACCCTGCTCGACGAGTGGTGCAGGCGTGGCATGCTCGAGGTGGTGGAAGCCGATGGACGCGTACATCTGTGTCGCGAGGCTTACGTGCCGAGTGATGATGCCGACGACCTTGCCTATTTCTTCGGTCGCAACTTGCACGATCACGTCGCGGCGGCGGGTGAAAACCTGCTCGGTGGACGCCCACCCCATCTGGAGCAGGCAGTCTATTATCCGCGGTTGACGGCCCAATCGATTGCCGAACTACAACAGTTTGCCAGGCAACGGGCGACTGCCGTATTGCACGAACTCAACCAGGAAATTCTCACCAGAATTGAATCGGACAGGAATTCGCCCGAGGCCACGCATCGTTTCTGTTTTGGCGTTTATAGTTACACCGATGATGCTGCGGGAGGTGGAAAACAATGAAACGGCATATGCTGCATCTCCTGCTCACGCTGGTGTTGGGTGGCCTGGTTGCCGGAGTCGCACCGGCATTTCAGGGAAATGACGAAGGCGGCATCGGTGGCACGGGTATCGTGCCCGCGCAAACCGGCCCGGATGAAGGTGGTATCGGTGGTACCGGCATCATCGGCGTGATCAGCGACTTCGGTAGTATCGTGGTCAACGGGGTGCATGTGGATTATGACCTCGGCATGGCGCTTTCCGACCCGGCCGTCAGCATGCCGCTGACCGCCGCCGACCTCAAGCTGGGCGAGGTGGTCGCGGTGCTTGCAGTGGCGGAGGGCGCACGTTATCGCGCGCTTGAAATCGAGCGCAGGACAGCTTTGGTAGGAACGGTCACCGCGCTGGATGTGCGGCACAATCTGTTGGAAGTGATGGGCCAACCAGTGCTGCTTGCCGACGATACGTTTATCGGAGATCCCGAATTGCTACCGGGGACACGGGTCGCGGTCGCTGGCCTGTGGGATGGGCGCGTGTTGTACGCGACCCGTGTCCAGACCGCCAGAAGTCAGACCGATCAATTGTTCGGCCCGGTCAACGTCAGGGAAGGCAACAAGCTTATGGTGGGTGATATCCTGGTGACTGGCGTGACACCCGGATCGATGCAGCTGCCCATGCGGACGGGAGAGCAGATCCTGGTACTGGGGCAGGCGGTCAATGGCAACCTGGAAGCGGCAAGATTCGTGCTGCAGCGCGCTGATCGTTTCGGCAGCGGCACCCGTGAATTTCTCGTCGAGGGTTATCCGATCCAGGGTACAGATGGTCTGTGGCTGCAGGGCCTCCAGTTGGAAGGAGAGCCGGTGCTGCCCGGGCGACGCCACGTGGCCAGTGGTCGGCTCAGCGTTAGGGACAGACTGCAAGTGCGCTCCAGTGCGCAGCCTGCCAGTCCAACGCCGGGGACAGAGGCCAGGCGCTGGCCGGAGACCAAGGCCAGGATGATCAATCAATTCGAGCGCGCAAATGACAACAGCCCTGTTCGGCGCGAGCGCAACTCCGGAGGGGGTATCGGGTCGAGAGGTGGTTATTCGCGCGACGTGGGCGGGTCCGGTGGTGGTCGCGGCGCCCGGGGAGGTGGCCGTCATTGAGTCGTGATGTGCTGTTGTCGGGGTTCGATGTCGCATGATGTTCCGACCCCGGTCAATCACGGTAATGCCGATGAACAGCAGTGCGGATGCAAAGCAACCAGTCGACGAAAAGTCGCTGGCAGCCGTTCGCTGACTCATGATACCAGCCCGTGACTGAGCGACTTTGCTCGGTACCAAATAACAGACCTGGCCTCGTTCACTCGGCATGTGGTTGCCTCGGATAACGATTCATACATAATAGCCGCTGATATCTGGTGGGACTGTTGGGTATGAAACGTAGATCGAACATACTGCTGCTCTTTGTATGCTTGCTGTTAGGGAGCGCCTGTAGCAACCATGCTTTCTATACCGAGGAGAGTTTCGCCGAAGACAGTCCCTTCAAGATGAAGATGGATGGCGAGTTCGCTGCGGTTTGCGAAAGTGCGCGTCGCGCGCTGCTCGGGCAGGGTTACCTGATAGAGCATATCAGCGGCGAGCAGATCAAAGCGCGCAAGGCGGCCAAGCGGGAAGATAACCCGAACACGTTCATCGAGATGAACCTCGTCTGCCTGCCTGAAACCATCGGTAGCACACTATTTGCCACCGGTCTGCTCAGCACGTATGAACTAAAAAAGAGCAGTAGCTCCGCCAGTGTAGGCGTCAGCGCCCTGGGTTCGATCTCGCTTCCCATCGGTCAAAGCGCCGATTCACTGGTGAAGATCTCAGAGGAGACCATAGATGACAAGGATTTCTACCGGCGGTTCTTCAATGCCGTTGGCAACATATTGAACGGGATGCAGATTGACAAGGTACCCGCGGATATAACGGTCGAGCCCGTTACGACTGAGCCGGCACCGGAAGATGTGGAGCCTGTACCAGTGGCGCAACCTGCTCCGTTACAGACTGCACCGCCGTCCATGTCAGAGTCTGCGCCCGTGGAACCAGCAGCACCGGGACCGTCCCCTGGTGAGACAGCGCCAATGACAGAGACGGAACCCGACCCCGCAAACGCAACGGAAAAAATTACCCCAGAAGAATTTCCCGACCATCCGGGCGACCCTTTTTAGGTAAGTAAGTGGGGGTCAGTCCGGAGCAGAGCTTCGCCTCCTCCCGGTCAATCTGCAGGGTGAACTGCCGGATACAGCCAACCATGTATTTGTGCTACTTGCCCATGCTTGACCGTATTCAAAAATTGAAGACCTGACCCCGTCGACTCTTAAAACGAAGAAAACGATAAAATCGTTCTAAAGCTCCCCATCCCCTTGCCGATAGTCGTGGTTGTCGTGCCGATGATATTTCCACCCATTTCGCCTAAATAGCCGCATATGCCTGCGCTGTTCGGTTTAGAAGCGGGTTGCACGGCACCCTTAACGATGGATTCCGGTTTGCAAGGAGTGAACTCGATGTCAATAAAAAGAAAACTGATACTTATCACCCTATGCTTGGCTGTCGCCGGGGGATCGACGACATTCATAATGAACTACGTTCTGCATAAGATCGGATACCAACACGAGACCGTCAGCTTGCTCTCCACCATCGAAATAGATGTGCTCACCCTGCGCCGAAGTGAGAAGGATTTTCTCGCCCGCAGCGATTTGAAGTACCGGGAGGCGTTCAACGCGCAGGCAGCCGTCTTGCGACAACATCTGACCGACCTGGACAACCGGATCAGAGAGTTGGGTTTGGACTCCCGGGAGGTGACCGCGTTGGCGCAAAGCCTGGCCAAATACACGACCAGCTTCCAGGCTATCGCCGAGATCGAGGAGTCGATCGGGCTGGATGAGAACAGCGGTCATAGAGGCAGCCTGCGCAAGGTGGTTCACACTGCAGAAGAGAGCATCGAGCAGGTGGAAGATTATCGGCTATTGTCAGAGATGCTGATGCTGCGACGTGCCGAAAAGGATTTCCTGCTGCGCCAGGACCTCAAGTATAGAGGCAAATTCGAGGAGACTTTTCAGACACTTTTGCGTACCTTGTCGGCCTCGGCCATTCCCGGCCCGGTGCAGAACAGCATCCGTGAATACATGCAGCAATACGCAGCGGAATTCCATGGGTTGGTTGCAGCAGCGGTGGACAAAGGCTTGACATCCAGCGAAGGGAGACTGGGCGCCATGCGCAATGCCGTGCATGAGGCGGAAGTCTTGATCGATGAGGTGGTCAAGCAGCTCAGTCTTGAATTAGCCAGTACCCGTGAAGCGATGATCTCGACCATCATCTCGATCGCTTCGATAGCCACGCTGCTATTGATCATGGGCATGGTTGCAGTCATGCGTGCAATTATGCAACGGTTGAGTCAATTGAATGAACGTATGCTGGACATCGCGGAGGGTGAAGGTGATCTGACCAAGACGTTGGATGCCCACGGCAACGACGAAATTACCCAGGTTGCCAAGAGTTTCAACCGTTTCGTCACCCGGATACACGACATGGTCTGTGAATTGAAATTTGCAAGCACCCGACTCGGCGTGGCCAACGAGCAGATGGCGCACAGTTGCAGAAACAGCGTTGTCAGTATGCAGCAGCTAAAGGGCGAGACCGAGCAAGTGGCCACGGCGATGACTGAGATGACTGCGACAGTGCGTGAGGTGGCGCATAATGTGGAAACAGCAGCGGAGGCGGCGCACAAATCGGATGCCGAAGCCCGCAAGGGACATGAGGTGGTGGCAGGAACCACACGCTCCATCAATGGCTTGGCCTCGGAGGTGAAAAAGGCCGCCGAGGTGATTCAGAAACTGGCAGCCGATACACAGAGTATCGGCAGTATCCTCGATGTCATTCGTGGTATTGCCGACCAGACCAATCTGCTGGCCTTGAACGCGGCGATAGAGGCGGCGCGGGCTGGCGATCAGGGCCGGGGCTTTGCCGTGGTCGCGGACGAGGTACGCACACTGGCACAGCGCACCCAGCAGTCGACGGAAGAGATTCAGCGCATGATCGAACATGTCCAGAGCGGTGCCAGCAACGCCGCACAGGTGATGGAGAATGGCCGTGATCTGGCCGAACAGAGCGTGCAGGAGGTGAGCGTGGCTGGCACCGCACTGGAGGCCATCACCACGGCCGCGCGCATCATCAGCGATCTCAATACTCAGATCGCCGGCGCCGCCGAAGAGCAGAGCAGCGTCAGCGCGGAGATCGACCGTAATATTCACAATATCAGTCACTCTGCCGGAGAAACCGCGCAATACTCGCAGGAAGTGGCCTCTGCGGGCAGTGAACTGAATCAGCTGATGTCCGACTTGCAGCGTCTGGTGAAACAGTTCCGGGTCGCCGATAAAGTCTGATCGACGCGATCGGAGAAGGGCAAATTTGTGCGAGCTGCGGTGCGACGGATGGCGCCGCCTCGATCTTCCCCAGGTGAAACTTGGCTGCTGTGTGTTAACTGGTTGCCATGATGCCCCGTTTACTGTCGATGCTTCCCCTGTGCCGGGATAAACTGATCTGCCGCGGTCACTTTAGGGCGAATTGTCCCGTCGGGTATCCACCCGGCGGAACCAGATCGGCATTGCTTCACCTCCCAGCATCCGACCACCAAGGAAGGAGGAAACGCAGTAAAATGCAAGCACCATCCCTGCCCGTTTAGCGGATTATTCAGTTTTGAAGCGTGATCGGGACTGTTTCTACCGATGGTGATAAGTGGTTATCCGGAACTCCTCTGAACCACCAGATCGCGCCGATAGATGATCGACAGCAGTGACCTGGCGCGGCTCATCCCGACATAGTGGGTGGCGAGATCCGCTGATGCCGCAGGGATTGGAGCCACATCGATCAGAATCACCGCCTCGTTTTCCAGCCCCTTGAAACGGCTTACCGTGGTGAATGTCATCTGTTGCAGCGGAAAGCGCTTCAGGGAAAACTCATCCAGTTGCCAAATGCGCTGCCTGAGCTTCTCTGGCAACCTGGCCGCGCTGGAGGCAGCAAACTCAACCGGAGAGAGCAGCGTCACCTGGCCGGGAGAGATGCCGCCTTCATTGATGATCGAATTGATTTCGGCGGCGAGTAAGCGACCCGCCTGTTCCATCGAGGCTGCCGTCTGTTCGCGCACTGACGGGCCGACACCCGCACCCCGGGTGCCCATATCCACACCGAGCGTGGTTTGAATCTTATCGAGTATGACACGGGTGTTGCGGCAGTTCGTGGTCAGCGGGACGCGTGCGGGGTTGAGCGAGTGCAGGTAGGCAAGCGCTTCCGGATCGGGGTGGTTCAGAATACCCGATTGATTGTTCACGTCATGCAACAGGCACCATCTGCCGTCAGCCAGTCCGTCCTTCAGGACAGCATCGAGCTGACCCAGGCTGTTCAGATCGAACAGATCCTGGCCCTCATCCACGATCAGGCAGTCACAAACAGAGATTCCCGCTCTGCGCAGCGCACCCGCCACTGTCCCGACCTGTGCGACCACCAGACCGGGGATGGCGAAACGGCTGGAGAGATAGGCGCACAGCCAGGGTGAATGACAGGCCAGTAGCACCCGTTTGCCCTGAGACGTCCAGCGGCGGGCCAATTCCATCGCCAGAAAGGTCTTGCCGGTGCCGGCACCCCCCGAGCAGAGCACACGACGATTCGCGGATAATACGTCCACGAGCCGTATCTGGTCTGCAGTGAGCCGCGCGATCTCCTCCTCCGCCTGCAATGCCTGGATGTAGAGGGGTGTCGCGGTCTCGAATTCGGGTCGGAGAAACTGCTGCAGCGTCTGCAGGGCATCGGCGGAGGCCGCTCTGTTGCCACCATCCTTTTTGCGCCAGTAGCGGATCAGCTGCTGCAACCAATGATCGAAGCGCTGATATCCGCGCGCGTCCGCGAGCGTGTGAGGATCCCACTCGGCGCCGGGTAAAGGCCACAGACAGTCGGGGAACACCACCCCGAACCCGACCGAGAATTGGTCGATGAGTGGAGCCGGCAACTGTTCCCGCAGCCGGGTCAACAGTCCGTGGAGCGCCGACTCCGCCTGGCGAAAAGGGCTCTCCAGTGAGCTGCTCTCTTCATCGAACCGATCGGTGAATCGCCAGACGCCCTGGGTACAGGCGACCCGGCCGCCCTTGACCTCCAGGACGAACAGCCCGCGGGGTCCGCAGAGCAGAAAATCGATCTCCCCAAAGCGCTTTCTCTGGTGTCTGGTCAGATTCAATGAGTGGAATGCGGTCCAGGCTGCACCATTATCATCCAGTGTGGCGTTACGCAGCTTGTCGAATAGACGCAGCTCCGCTCTGCTTTTGGTGCGGTACGGTGCATCCGGAATCATCCGCATGGGTCTACCCGGCGCGCAGAACTTTTCGCACTTTAACCTCCTGCCGGCTCGATAAAGTGTGAGCGGAGAGTTTTCGGAAAAAGGTCTCCATCTCCATCTCGGTCTGGATCGCCTTTGCCTCACCGTCGAGGAGCAGGTGTAATCCGCGACCATCCACCTCCAATCGGTATTCCCCTCTGCCCAGCGTGATGCGGGTCTGAACTCCTGGCCATTTACCCTCTCGCGCCAGCAGCAGTGCCGCTTCACGCTGCGCCCTGTTCCACCCGCCCGCGCCGGGCGCCAGTAACTCACGGATCGGTTTGGGCCTTTCCGGTATGGCGGAAAACCCGATTCCGGATTGCTGCTGACGATGTGATTGCGCGGCGATCCGCGCGGGTACTGCCGCCGACAGCCCCGGTAGTTCGCGTAGTGTGACCGGCAGGCCAAGCCAGCCATCCCGGGCGGCGAAGAGTATTGCCGCGGCCAGATAATCAGTTTCCGTGAGCATGGCGTGCTTGAATTCAAGCAGTTCAGCGCAGCTCTCGCGCAGAAAGAGGAGCAGCATGGCGCGTGAAAACGGTTTTGGATGTCGTTCGAACAGTTCGGTTGCGGTACGGTCGGCGATACCGGCTAAATTGGTCAGATCCCGGGTGAGTTTGCTGAGCGTGCTGTTCATCCGCTCATCCAGTTCCGCCCCCATCTCCGCGAAGTGGTCGAGAATCACGTCGAGGGGATCCGCGGCGACACCGCTGGACCGCCACTCCACCAACTTGTCGGCCGTACCCCAAAAGAGACGCTGCACCACCTCTTCGGGTGGATGTGGGGGGGTGCTCCACATCCATTGCGGTAAATAGGCAAGCAACGGATCGACGTCAGATGATGCAGCGCTGGATTCGGCATCGAAAGCCATGCGAGCGGCTGCAACGCTTTGCTGCCCCAAGTTCCCGAAGTGCAGCAGCATCGCCATCACCGCACCCGCCGCCTGAACTCGCCCCAGCGGAATCTGCCGCTGTGGCAGCGCTGTGCCCCTGGCGGCTATCCAGGGTGCGCTTGCGCCACTGAACGGTTTGGCGCTCACCGAGCGCTTGATGCTCTCCAGTGGCACATTGGTAAAATCCTTGGCATCAGATTCACAGGCGCTCCTCTCTTCCTTTGACCGGTGGAGAATGGTGGTGATCAGCGTGATGGGCAGCGGCGCTGGCACGAGGAGTGCCTGTTCATCCCCCTGGAGCTCGTCCGGCAAGTGGGCTCTGCTTAGGTACCCCTCCGCCGTGATGACATGAATCTCACCGGTGATTGATGCGAGATCGGTCTCCAGCAGGCAGGGTAGCAGGTGGGATCGTTCCTGCACCGAAAATTGTACCGCCTCCCGGGGTGCCCGGTCGGGAAACAACACGATCCAACCTGGCGCACAGGCGAGCGTATCCTGGTAATACTTTTTACCAAAACCCGCTGGTGGCATGATGAGTCCTGCTGCCAGCATAAAAAACAGATTTCTCTGGTTGGTGACCAGATACCATTTTCGTGCAAGGTGCTTGGTTACCCGCGGCGCGCTGCCGAACAGTTCGTATGACTCCGCCATTATCGCCTCTCCAGGACAGAAGAATCAGTGGGAAGAATGGGATCGACAGGACAGTGCCGACCCGCGCGTTTGAGCAGAATGATTTTTTCGATGGCACGCGCGGTCATCACGTAAAACAGCCGCTTCTTCTGATCGATCAACAACTCGTTGCAGCGGTGTTCATCGATATCCGCAAGAATCACGGTATCAAACTCCAGTCCCTTACAGGCCTGAGCATTGATGACCATGATACCCCCCTCGTTGAAGTCAAGTTGCGCTGGCTGGCCCGATGCATACGTCTGAATGGCTGGCCTGCCATGATCCAATGTGACCGCAGATCTGTTGAGCGCATCCACATAGCGTTTTCGCACGCGATTGTTGGGTGTGATGATGCCGATCAAGCGTCGCGGATTCAGGTCGGCCATTTTCACCACCCTGGCAATCAATCTCTCGAACTGATGCTCCTGATACTCGAACAGCAGCGGCGTATTGACGCTGCTCTGGAAGGCGGGGGGTGCAGCTGGATCTGCCGGTGGGTTTCCCGGGTCACCACGACAGAACGCCTGCGCCAGCCGCGCGATCGGATAGCTGTTGCGATAGTTCTGATAGAGGGTGATCAGTGGCTCTTTTCTGCCCTTTTCATCCACCCTCGCAAGTATCGGCAAACCCCGATCGTCTGTTACAGGTAATCCATCTGCCTGGATTTGCGGTTCGTACAGAAACTGAGGTGCGATCTCTGTGGTTGGGTTGCTGTGCTCTTCCGTCAATTGCTGGTTGGCATCTCCCACCACGAAAAAGTTTTCGAAACCCAGGCAGATCAGTGCCTGATAGAACTGTGGCGGCATATCCTGTCCTTCGTCGATCACGAGATAGGGACGGTGCTCGACCGCATCGAAGTCACCCTGCTGCAGAGTCCGGGTCACCTGGTCCCAATCGATCTTGCGCCAACCGGTTGGGTTGGCAACCGGATCCAGCGGCACCGACTCGCCGGTCACCTTGCGGAAGAGTTGCATAAACCAGCTTTGCCACTGCTGACTGACCAGGTTTTCACCAAACAGCTGCCTGCTTGCCTGGTGCAGCAGTTTATTCCACACCAGAAACAGATAGTCGTCGCCATCCTGCTGGTGTCTGCGGGATCTCATTAACGCCAACACCGATTTGCCGGTGCCTGGCCCGCCGATCACCAGGTGCGGCCCCAGTTTGGAGAGTGCGCGGGCGTCCTCCTGTTCTTTGCTCAGATCCTGAATGGCGGGCAGCTTGAAGGATCGCCGGGCCATTGCCGCCGCTACGCCACGAAGTCGAGCAGCGCGGGTAAACCACTCTGCAGTTCACCTTTGATAAATGCGCGATCGAGTAGAATATTGCCGTAGGCACAACTGGTCTCCGGTACCAGCACACATCCATGGCACGCGGCACGGTTCAGCTGGTTTGGCCCCTGGCCTTCATGTTCCGCACAAACCGGGTCGAGAGAGCACCAGTCGGCGTGGTCGAATACGCCGGTGAGCAACTTCAGGAACCTTGCCGGCTCTGCCAACTCCGCCAGTCCACCCAGCGAACCCGAAACATCAGGCACCGCGACATAGATCAGGATACCCGCCATTGGTGTCGGACCGGTGGAGGAGTAGATGCGCTCTTTCAGCGCAGCGGCCGGATATCCGGCCGCGGTTTCGAGTTGCCGGATCAGCAAGTGTGCCAGGGTATGCAGCAGAAGAAATCTGGCGTCCACGCGCAAACTGTCAGCTCTTTGCGCCGGTACAGCGCTGTTTTCGAAACGGCGTGAGAACACAGTGGCTCGTTGTCGGACCGCTTCGGTGCGCTCCCAATTCGCCATGATCGTCCCGTCGAAGGTGAAAAATATCCCTTCACCAAACAGCTCCAATGCCGGCAGCCAGCTCGATTCACCCACGATATCCGGAAAGACCGGGGCGCCGCCCATTCTGGAGAACCCCTTGAGTACGAGAATCTCTTTAAGTCGTGGCACGGCGATCACGCGCGCCACGGAGCGGGCAATTTTCGCGCTCCGGTGGGTCGGATCGATTTCGCCGGAGAACGATCGCCAGTGCGCTGAATGGTGTATGGTGACGAAATCCTCGTCATCCGCCAGGTCGGGTATCGGCTCCACCAGCGCCTGGTACTCGCTTTCGAGCAGCAATCCCGGGGTCATCTGCCGGCCATACAGCGGGTAGCCATGGTCGATCTCCGTTAGCGCGCGTTTCACCTCATCCGTTGCGCAGCGAAATTCGACAGCGACCTGTCTTATCGCGCTTTCCCGGGCAAACGGAGACTTTGCCCGGGCGATCTGACTCCGCTTGAGGGAGGAGGTGTAGAGCCTGTCCACGACCGAGCCCTTGCGGACTCGGGATTCAGGCGGAATGATGATCGCGCTGTCGGTGACTGCGGAGTGCACTCGCGTATCGTTGACCTCGATGACCTCCGCCAACGCCTCGCTGGAGTCGGGCTCCTCCTGCAGCCAGGGTTGCCGCCAGATTTTTCCATACGGCCAGCGCAGACCATCAGGGAAGGAGGCGCTGGCATGACAGACTTCACACCGCACCTGGCGGCTGATCCCGCCCTTATCCACCAGTCTGAGATAGGGCTGCCGCTCCCCATAACCACGGCACTGTTTTTGCTGCGGATGATACGTCTGAGCGTGTGCCACCTGATGCCACGGAACATCACCCAGATGGCCTTCGGGATGCACCAATACCCAGGGAACCTGTTCCAGTTCGGGGCGGTTCTTACACACCGGTTCGCCACGTTTTTCCGGGGCATGGTAGCGACACCTTGGTTTCTCAGCGTCATGCAGACCGAGCCAGGGTTTGTAGTGCAGCGCCCTGCATTGCGGGCAGATCATCCAGGCGGGAAATCGCACTGCCGGTACGGCTGTGCCCTCGATCTGACCGTACTCCCCCTCTCTTGCCAGGGGTGGCTCCCACAGCTCCTGCTGGATGTTCAATGCCGATCTGACCTGGTCAACATACAGGAGCTGCCTGCCTGACGGGCTGCCGTCCCGTTTTACCCAAGCGCGGGTATCCTTCACAGTGACCAGATAATCCGGTCCACGAACAATTGCGCCCACAGAACAGTGGCGTAACAGGTGGGAAAGACGCACGGGTAACCGCAACCTGCTCATCGTATCTCCAGCAGTGCGGTGTTCTCGACGTTGCGCATGGAGTTCGGTGTCTCCCACAGCCCTCGGATCTTGTCGCCATGCGAGTAGAGCAAGCGTGCGTTGGCCTTGTCATTGGACGGAGCCTGGTATAACAGCGGTATCCGGGTCGCGGCGCAGTGGCAGACCTCTTCACGCCAGGCCTTCACCAGTGCATCCAGGTGTTTTGCCGTTTCGTCGGCGCGCTGTGTGTCGGCACGCGCGCAGCGGGCTTTGAGCGTCTCGATGACTTTGCTGACACACTCATCGGACGGGTCGAAACTGCCAGCAGAGCTGTTGTCAGACAATAAAGCGCAGGCGTGTCGCAACGC
This sequence comes from Chromatiaceae bacterium, assembly GCA_024235215.1. Lineage (GTDB taxonomy): Bacteria > Pseudomonadota > Gammaproteobacteria > Chromatiales > Chromatiaceae > HKST-UBA178. Next base: position 303,829 of record JACKMU010000006.1, read on the forward strand.
AATCACCAGCGCTGCATGGAGGGCACGATTTCTCGCCTGAAAGGTGAAGGGGGTGACGCTGGTTGGCTCAACGAAGCGGTAGAACGACTCGTGGTACGGCCGGAAATTCTCGTAATGGGAGAGGCTGCGTGCCTGGTCACGGTAGTAGTTGGCGACCACCAGGCCGGGCACCTCACCTCGGCCGACGCGGCTGCTGGCCTGGATGTACTCGGCGGTGGTGAGCGGTTGTCCACCAGATTGCATGGCAGGCGCTCGGCATGCTCGCCGCCGAACTCACACGTGTCGTTGCGACAGAAAAAGTCGAACCGGCGCTCGGACGCGGCGAAACTCCGGTCAGCTGAGAAGGGTGTTCCGCACCAGGGACACGCGTCCAGAACCAACCCCTTCAGCGCGTCCTGGTGACCGCCGCGCGCACGTTTGACTGCTTCGAATGCTTTGGCAAAGGTGTTCGGTGTGGAGGCGGCACCCACCCAGATACCGATAGAGATGGGCTCGCTGCCCAACGCTGCGTCTTCTCGCCTGATCAGCTCCAGCGCGCAGATTAGCCGTGTTGCGCGGAGATACTGCTGTGCCGTCAACAACCGTAGCGTATAGCGCATCAGCACGGTGGTGCCGCCGCCCGAGGTGCTGAATCGGAGTCGCCGCCAGACGATCAGGAATGCGATCAGTCCAAGGTAGGCCTCGGTTTTTCCGCCACCGGTTGGGAACCAGACCAGATCCACCAGATCGCGAAACGCATCGTGCTCATTGATTGCGGACTCAAGCACGGTCAGCAGGAAGGCCAGTTGGAACGGACGCCACCTGTAGCTGTCCGCACCAGGCACCTTTTCCCGGTTGCTATCTGCCTGCATCATCTGCATGAGCATCGCTCTATTGGCTGTCCGGAATGCTTTTCGCGCCAGATCGTCACGCTGCAGCAATTCCAGACCACACAGCATCCTGCTGTATGCAGTCTCCATCCTTCCCACGATTCGGTTGGCTGGCGGAAGCTCATCCGGTGACCTGCTGTTGGCTTCGACCCGGCGGTCAGCGATCCATGCTCCGTAAGTTTTGACGAAGTGCTCCAACTGACCGAGCAGCACCCTGTCGTTGGCTTCATCTCTGGTGAATCGTGTCCAGGAGGAGAGGCGCAGCACATCGTCAAAGCCCGGTACGCCATCTACGGTGACCCGCGGCACCTCGACAGAGGTGAGAAAATCGCACCAGATCAGTTTGACCTGGTCATTTTCAAGCTGCCAATCGGCGGCCGCCCCATGCCCCACGGCGTAGATCCGCTTGTGTCCGTACTGCACCTCCAACTCCTGCTCCTCATCGCTCAACAGCGACTTGTCCACCCTGGGGTAGTCGCCCACCGCACCCTGTTCGATGAGGCAGCGCAACGCGACCTGAAACAGCGAGCGTTCATTGCGCCACTGGTTGCGGAGGTGTTGTTCGCCACCGGTATCCCAGATCTGCTTGTTGAACAGCGAAACCGTCGTGATCCAACCGGCTCCGTAAGGACGCCAGAGCACCTCCAGTCCGGCCCGCGGATTCCCTCCGCTGCGCTCTGCGAAGAGATCGAAGCGCTGGCGATAGGTTTGAGGAAGTGCGAGACGGGGGAGGTCACTTCGATGGCGTTTGCGTCACCGCCGAGCTCGGCCCGCTGATACTCTCTGCCTTTGAAGCGTCCCTGCTCGTCCCGCTCACCCGTGCGCGTGTAGCTGGCCGCGGAGTAGAGGATCTGGAAACGAATATCCTCTCCGTGGATGTAGAATGTGACACCCACCGAGGAGGGTGGGGTGTAGCGTCTGGGTCGGCTGGCTGGCTCGGCTTGTTCGCTCAGCATGGCATCAGCTTCCTCATCCCCGGTCGCTTCGTCATCACTGAGTGATGCGGGATCGATACCTTCGCCGCCCTCGATGACCGGAAAGAGGACACCGCTGGCGTAGCGCTCTATCGGGGTGGTCCGCGCAGCAGTTCATCCGAGGAGGCGGCCGGCCCCAGCAGCTGTTTGCGCAGCCATGCGACCAAATCCTTCCTGGCGAGAGCGTAGTCCAACTGGCGATTCCTGTTATTGTCGTTCCGTACCGTATTGGCGGGGATCTTCACCTTTTCCACACCACGGTTACATCTTCGATAAATGGTTCGTGAATCCGATTCAGTTCCGGTGCATGGCGGATGATCTGTGCCCAATCGATGCAACAAGTGGCTAACACGGCATACTTCGAGCGTTGTCCGGATAATCTAACAGCCCTGGAGCGGCAACGCTATTTCGCCGAGGAGAGCCTGCACTGCACCGCATAGCGGGATTCACCGAATTTATTTGGTGCCAAACGCGTTGCATGACAACATCACCCACCAGGTCGGGCGCTCTAATTACCTTTCGACTTTAGGGGTAGGAGCGTTTATGCTTCTTATATGCAGTACCTGCCGATGTAATGGGATGCCACCGCATGAAGAGAAAACACGGCTACCGCATCCGTCGCTTCGGGATCGTCCCGAAGATTCTCTTTTTCTTTGTCGACTCGCCGCTAACACCGCTGTTTATAGGCGCTTCTATCCTGCTGGGTGGTTTGGCGGTCGCGCTGTTGCCGCGGGAGGAAGAGCCGCAGATCGTCGTACCCGTCATCGATGTTTTCGTGCAGATGCCGGGCGCGACCGCCAAGGAGGTGGAACAGCGCGTCACCAAGCCGCTCGAAAAGCTGGCCTGGGAACTACCCGGTGTGGAGTACATCTACTCCACCTCGAGCACCGGTAAGTCGCTGACCGTCGTCCGATTCCTCGTGGGTTGGGACGAAGCGGAAGCCATCGTGCAGCTTTACCAGAAGCTCTATGCCAACCTCGACCGGATTCCTCCGGGGGCTTCGCAGCCTTTGCTCAAGCCGCGGCGGATAGACGATGTACCCGTGCTGGCCCTGACCTTTCACGGGAACGGATACGACGGCCATGCTCTGCGGCGCATCGCCGCCGTCGTCGATGATGCGATCAAGCAGGTCACCAACGTCTCCGAGACCACGCTGATCGGCGGCCAGCGGCGCGCGATAAGGGTGGAGCTGGATGCCGGCAAACTGACCTCCTACCAAATTGACCCGACTCATGTGGTGCGTTCGCTTGGGGCTGCTAACCGGCAAAGTCCGGCCGGCAGTTTTCTTGCGGGTAACCGGGAAATCCTCGTAGAGACAGGTGGCTTCCTGCGCGATGCGGGGGAGGTTGGCGCCGTGGTGGTCGGTGTGCACCTCAACCAACTGGTCTACCTGCGGGACGTGGCCGAGGTCATCGACGGTCCCGAAGAGATCGAGGACTATGTGCTGTTCGGGCATGGAGGGCAGAGGGAGGGGCAGGCCGGCATGTGGACCGAGGAGCCTGCAGTCACCTTGGCCATCGCCAAGCGCAAGGGCACCAATGCTGTTCGGGTGGTGGCCGACGTGATGCACAAGGTCGAGCAGCTGCGCGGCCATCTGATCCCGGAAAACGTGGAGATCACGATAACCCGCGACTATGGACGCACCGCCACCGAGAAGTCCGATGAGTTGTTATTCCATATGGGCCTGGCGGTGGTGGGTGTCAGTCTGCTCATCGTGGTGGTGCTTGGTTGGCGTGAAGCCGGGGTGGTGGCTGTCGCCATCCCGGTCACTCTGGCTCTCACGCTGGCGACTTTCTATCTGCTCGGTTTCACCCTCAACCGGGTCACTCTGTTCGCCCTGATCTTCTCCATCGGCATCCTGGTGGATGACCCCATCGTGGATGTGGAAAACGTGGTACGCCACTTCCGCCTGCCCGAAAACCGGGGAAGACCGCTGAAAGAGGTCACCATCGAAGCGGTCAACGAGGTGCGCAGCCCGCTGATCCTCGCAACCCTTACCGTGATCGCCGCGGTACTCCCCATGGCCTTTGTGCAGGGGCTTATGGGTCCGTACATGCGGCCCATACCGGTCGGCGCCACCGCGGCCATGCTCTATTCGATGGCCGTTGCCTTCATGGCCACTCCCTGGGCCGCTTACCGTGTACTGCGCCGCCATGCGCGCCATGCCGGGCAGCGGTCGGAAAAGGAAGACTGGACCACCCGGGTTTACCGCCGGGTGATGGATCCCATGATCCGTCGCCCGTTGTTCGGAGCCACCTTTCTGGGCTCGATCACGCTGCTCCTCATGGGCGCCATTGGCCTGGTGATGATGGGTGCGGTCAAGGTCAAGATGCTGCCCTACGACAACAAGAGCGAACTGCAGATCATCGTGGACATGGACGAAGGCACCACCCTCGAGTGCACCACCAACGCAACGCGCAGCCTGGCCGCGCTGCTGAGCAAAGAGCCCGAAGTGCTGAACTATCAGATCTATGCAGGGACTTCGGCGCCTTACAATTTCAATGGCCTGGTGCGTCACTACTTCCTGCGCCAGGAAGCAAACATGGCGGATATCCAGGTCAACCTGGTGCCGAAGGAGGAACGTGACCAGCAGAGTCACGATATTGCCAAGCGTATTCGCAACAACATCCGCACACTGGCCAAGGAGTGCGGTGCCAGGGTCAAGGTGGCTGAAGTTCCCCCGGGGCCGCCAGTGTTACAGACCGTGGTGGCCGAGATTTACGGTCCCGATTATGAAGAGCAGGTAAAAATCGCCGGCGACGTGCAGAAAATGTTCGAGGAAACGCCGGGGGTGGTGGATGTTGACTCTTATGTCGAAGCCGACCAGCCGCGACTGATTTTCCGTTTCGATCAGGAGAAAGCCGCGTTACAGCACATCAGTGCAGAACAGGTATCGGAGGTCGTTCGCATCGCCGAGGCGGGCGTGGAGACGGGTCTGCTGCACGCACCTGAAGAGAAGGAAGACGTACCGATCACCGTGCGTCTGCCCATCAGCCAGCGGTCGCAACCCTCCGCGCTACTGCCTATCCCCGTATGCTCCAGTGAGAACTGCGTGCCCCTGGGTGAATCGGTCAGCATGGAATCGAGCGTGAGCGAGAAGAGCATCTACCGCAAGAACCAGCTGCCGGTGGTCTATGTCACCGGAGATGTGGCCGGCGAGGAGGAGAGCCCCATCTATGCCTTGCTCAAGCTGAACGACCAGATCCGCGCTTATGTTCCGGAGGGGCATGACGCCCCGATGGAGATCTGGAATATCCGCCAGCCTTTCTCCACCCTGCTGCCGTCGCTCAAGTGGGATGGCGAGTGGCATATCACTTATGAGGTGTTCCGCGACCTCGGAGCGGCCTTCGCTGTGGTTCTGGTACTCATTTACGCGCTGGTGGTAGGCTGGTTCCGGTCTTTCCGGACGCCCTTCATCATCATGGCTGCCATTCCCTTCTCCCTGGTCGGCATCCTGCCCGCCCACTGGGCGATGGGTGCCTTCTTTACCGCCACCTCCATGATCGGTTTCATCGCCGGAGCCGGTATAGTGGTACGGAACTCCATCATCCTCGTGGACTTCATCAAACTCCGGGTGAAGCAGGGTATGCCCCTGGCAGACGCAGTGGTGGATGCTGGCGCAGTGCGATTCCGGCCGATGCTGTTGACAGCAATGGCAGTGGTGGTAGGCGGCAGTGTGATCCTGTTCGATCCCATCTTCCAGGGTCTGGCCATCTCCCTGATGGCGGGTGAAGTTGCCTCCCTGCTGCTGTCACGCATGGCCGTGCCCATCATCTATTACCTGGCCATGCGGCATCGCTACCGCTCGGGACGGGATGAAGAGGAGAACCCTCCGGAAGGGGTCAGTTCCCGCATTGTAACCTCCTCGGAGTCAAGTTAGACTTTTTTCACGGCAAGGCCATTGCGAATCGAATTTGCCGGTGCGCTGTATCGCTTGACGGCGAGAGGAGACCGGCAAGAGATAATCTACGAAGATGATGGGGACCGCGAGAGTTTTCCCGGAAATCCCTCGCAGAGGTTATAGCGTGCTGCAAAATGTTGTTATGCGTACTGTTTGATGACCAACCACCACCATCTGTTGGTCGAGACGGTCGCAGTAAACCTCTTCCCAGGGATGCGCCAGCTGAATGGGTTCTACGCACAAGCATCGAACCGAACCGACGCGAAGGCCAACCGGTCATCTGTTCCAGGGATGCTTCAAATGTATATTGGTGGATCGTGATGCGTACCTTTTGGAGTTGGCCGATACATCGTGTTGAACCCGGTTCGAGCTGGAATGGTTGAGCAGCCGGTACAATGGCCTTGGAGCGGCTTCAGGCAATGATTGGCAAGGTACCGGCACCGAAGTGGTCGTGAGTGGAGCCACTTATGAGTCCCTTTGGCTGCGACCGGTGCGTACAGTTATCGGGAAATTGCGGAGCAATTTAGGGTGTACCTGGCGACGGTAGGTCGGATCGTGCATAGCGCAATGCAACGATGCGAGAACTGACCCCATAGACATAGACACCGAGGAGGAGACCAGCATGAACAAGATCGAGGCCTTATCGGCGATCCGCCGTGCCAAGTCCGCCCATCTCAAGTGGCGGGCATTTGCTCAGGCATTGATCGCCGGTGTCCCTGTCACCGATGACAAGGTGCCGAAACTGCACACCGAATGCGACTTCGGTAAGTGGTACTACGGGGATGCCAAGAAACATCTCTGGCACCTGGATGCCTATCAAGGGATCGAGTCCCCCCACGAAATGCTGCATGCTATCTATGGGCGTATCTTCAATATTCTCCACGGTATGGAAGGAGAGAGACTCTTCTCCCGCCTCTTTACCACCAAGGCGGAGCGGGAGCGGCGTCGCTCCGAGATAGCCCAAAACCTGCTGGTCGAGCTGGTAGCCGTCTCCGAGACGCTGTTGCGGGCCATAGAGATCCTGGAAATCGAAGTCCAGGCCACACCCACGTTGCCGGATTGACCAGGGTCCGCACCGCGGCCCTCCCGTTAGCCTGTCACCTGTGCATCGTCACCGATATCGGTGCCTTATGCCGGAGTGACGGCCCTGTACCCCGGGATCAGGGTGTTACTCCACGTGCGGGCTTGTCTTCGGTGATGATTTCGAAACCGAGATCGCGGAGGTGTTGGTCGATCTGGTCAGGGTTGTCGGCGATGTAACGCACGATCACGGTACGCCTCTCTCTGCTGGATTCGGAGGTGGGCGAAACCACCGATGAGATATAACCACCAGCGTCGCTGATCTTGTTGAGAAAATTGGCCAGTTCTCTCACCTTGTTGGGTAGTTTTACGGCAATGCGAGTGGTCTCGTTCAGATTGCTGCCGGTGATGTCCAGGAAGAAGTCGAGTATGTCGGTCTCGCTGACCACGCCGACGACACGCCCCTCCTCCACCACTGGGAGACAGCCGATTTTGTTTTCGCGGATAATCTGACCCGCTTTCTCGATCAGGGTGCGGCGAGTGCAGCTGAACGGTTTTTTATCCATCAACTGACCGACTGTCACCTTGGATGTGAGGTAGTTGACCTCACCGACACTCAACGTGGTGATAGCAGAAGGCTCAGCCTGGAGCAGGTGCTGGCGGCCGAACATCCCGACCAAGCGATTGTCGCGGTCAACCACCGGCAGGTAGCGGCGGTTGCGCTGTTTCATCAGATGGGAAGCCTGGCTGATTTTCATCTCCTGGGTGACGCTGTCAACCTCCCGGGACATGATCTGTTCAACGTACATGTTTTTCGACCTCCAACGAGTGCATCAGTGTCCCAGATAGGCGCGCCGCACCGCTTCGTCGGCCAGCAGTTCATCGGCGGCTGCGCCAAGGATGACACGACCGGTCTCCAGCACATAGCCGCGGTCGGCAATACGCAACGCAGCGTTGGCGTTCTGCTCCACCAGCAGGATGGTGACACCCTTGTCGTTCAGCTCCCTGATCACGCGGAATATCTCCTCGACCAGCAGCGGTGCCAATCCCATCGAAGGCTCATCGAGCAGTAGCAAACGCGGCCTTCCGAGCAGTGCGCGCCCGATCGCGAGCATCTGCTGCTGTCCACCCGACAGTGTGCCGGCGGTCTGTTTCCGCTTCTCCTTCAGTATAGGAAAAAGCTGATAGATCCCGTCGAGTTCCTGGTCGAGCCGATCCTGGTCGGAGCGCAGAGAGTAGCCACCGAGCCGCAGATTGTCTTCCACGCTCAGTGGTGCGAACACCTGGCGCCCTTCCGGCACATGACAGATGCCAGACTGGACGATCTTGTGACTCGCCATCCGCGAGATCTCCCTGTCATCGAAGGAGATGGATCCACCCGAAGCTCGCTGTACACCGGAGAGCGTCAGTAGCAGCGTGGTTTTGCCGGCGCCGTTGGCACCGACGATGGCCACCAGTTCGCCCGGTTTCACCTCGAGCGAAATGCCATGCAGCGCCTGGATCGGCCCGTAGTGGGCGGTCAGACCAGCTATTTTCAGCAGCGCTTCAGACGGCATATTCGATCTCACCACCCAGATAGGCCTCGATCACTCGCGGATCGTTCTGGATCGCTTCGGGTGGGCCTTCCGCCAGCCGGCTGCCGTAGTCGATCACCAGGATGCGGTCCGAGACATCCATCACCAGCCCCATGTTGTGCTCCACCAGCAGCACGGTGATACCGGTCCCGCTGATCTGCCGGATCAGGCTGCGCATCTGTTTGGTTTCGGTATCGTTGAGCCCGGCAGCCGGTTCATCCATCAGCAGCAGTCTGGGGGAAGCCGCCAGCGCGCGCGCGATCTCCAGCCGTTTCAGCACGCCGTAGGGGAGGGCGTCGGCGTGACTCTCCAGATAGTCGTCGAGCCCACAGAAAAGGATTGCCTCGCGTGCCCAGCGTTCAGCCTGCTTCTCTTCCCGGCGGGTTCCAGGCAGGCGCAGCGCATTGCTCCAGATGCGGCCGCGGGTGCGCAGATGGCAGCCCACCTTGACGTTGTCCAGCACACTCATGTTGAAGAACATCTGCAGATTCTGGAAGGTGCGTGAGACGCCCAGTTCCGCCACCTGATGCGGCAGTCGGCCGATGATCTCCCGGTCGAGAAATCGGATGCTCCCCTCATCCGGGCTGTAGATGCCGCAGAGCATGTTGAACAGCGTGGTCTTGCCGGCCCCGTTTGGTCCGATCACTGAGTAAACCTGGCCTTCGGGTACCCCGAAATCGAGGTCGGCTATAGCGGTCACGCCACCGAATGATTTGCTCAGGCCGTGAACCTCAAGCAGCGCCACGGCGGCTCTCCTCCGTTGCCACTCTGCGCCACAGTTTCTGCATGCCGACAAACAGTCCCTGGGGCAGGAAGATCATCATCGACATCAGGATAGCGCCGAAAATCAGCACTTCGAAATCCTCGAAAACCACCAGTAACTCCGGCAGAAAGGTGAGGATGATGGCGCCCATGATCGCGCCGTAGGTGGAAGCCATGCCACCCAGTACCACCATGGTTACCAGTTCGATGGAGAAGAAGAAGCTGAATGAGTCGGGACTGACGAACGCCTGCTGATGGGCAAACAGACTGCCCGCCAGAGAGGCGATCAGTGCAGCCAGCACGAAGACACCGGTTTTGGTGGTGGTGGTGTTGATGCCCATCATCTCCGCAGCCACTTCGGAGCCGTGCAGCGCGCGTAGTGCGCGTCCGCTGCGCGAGTTGATGATGTTGAGCACCAGCCAGACGACCGCCAGCAGTACCGAAACGATCACTGTGTACCAACGCAGATCCGAGTCTACCGCCCAGCCGAACAGCGAGAGCGTGGGGATTCCGCCCAGTCCGTCGGGTCCGCCGGTGAGGCTTCCGGTCTGTACCAGCAGGATATTGATGATGATGCCGAGTCCGAGTGTGGCCATCGCCAGATAATGCCCTTTCAGTCGCAGAATCGGGCGCCCCAGAGTGAATGCCACCACTCCGGTCAGAACGAGACCGAACAGCATCGCCGGCCAGGGGTTCCAGCCATAGCGGGTCGTGAGGATCGCCGAGGCGTAGGCGCCGATACCGAAAAAACCGGCGTGGCCGAGCGATATCTGTCCGGCGTATCCCATCAGCAGGTTGAGGCTGACCGCGAGGATGGCATGAAGTGCGGCGGTGACGCCAACCACGGTGACATAGTAGTTGTCGGGAAAGATGAGTGGCAGCAGCAGCGCTGCTGCCACCAGCAGGTAAAATCCCCGCAGATGACTCATACCCGCTCCGCCGAGGCCTTGCCGAACAGGCCGCTCGGCCTGAAGAAGAGCACCAGCAGCAGAATGACGAATCCGATGGCGTCTTTGTAGCCGGATGAGATCAGGCCGGCAGCGAGCGATTCGATCAGACCGAGCAGCAGACCGCCGGCCACCGCGCCCATTGGATTGCCCATACCGCCGAGAATCGCGGCGGAGAACCCTTTCAGCCCGAGCATCACCCCGGCATCGTACGAGGTGAAGGTGATCGGTGCCACCAGTATGCCGGCGAGAGAGCCGAGCAGCGCCGAGAGTCCATAGGCGATCAGCATCATCATGCCCACGTTGATGCCAACCAGATGGGCTGCGGTACGGTTGCAGGAGCAGGCCAGAATCGCCTTGCCATGGGTCGTGTGGTTGAAAAAGTAGTGCACTCCGAGCACCAGCACCGATGCGCCTCCCATGACCCAGAGGTTCTGTGGCAGCAGTGTCGCCTCGCCGATTCTCAGTGGCACTTCACCGGAGAAGTGGGGCATGCCGAAGATATCCTTGCCCCACAACAGCAGCGCCAGTCCGCGCAGGAAGATCGATGCACCGATGGTGATGATGATGGTGGTGACCACCGAAGCGCCTCTGGCCGGTGCGATGGCGAAGCGCTGCAGCATCAGTCCGACGCAGATCACCATCGCCACCGAGCAGGCTGCTGCGAGCCATAGCGGCAGGCCGTTGCCAGCGGAGAGTGCGATAGTGCTCATCGCCCCCAGCATCACGAACTCACCTTGCGAGAAGTTCACGACGTCCGAAGCGTTGTAGATGATAGCAAAGCCGAGTGCAACCAGCGCATAGGTCGCACCCACGGTGATACCGGTCAGAATAAATTGGAGGATCTGGTCGAACATCTAAACTCTTGAAAAATACTTATCCGTAGCTGAAACCACAGCGGGCTGGTGCGGTTCCGGCCGTCTCCTCTCTGTTCCCTTCCTGGAATTGCTGAGCAATGGTGCGCTTGTTTTCGACGCGCTATTGTAGGTCGATGGTGAGGCGCGAAGCCAGCTGTTTATGCCTCTCATCGGCACCCCAGCAGGCTTCGCGCTTCAGCTCACGGATTGTGCGGGAATCGCAACACCGGCTCGGTTACTGAACGATGGTCCAGTCGCCGTTGCGGATCTCCAGCATCTTGAAGGCATCCATACCGAGACCCAGATGATCGCTCTGGGTCATGTTGTAGATGCCACCGGTGCCGACGAATCCCTTGGTCTTCTCGATCTCGTCACGCACCTTGGCTTTGTCGGTCGAGTTGGCGCGGTCGATCGCCTCCAGCGCGATGTAGAAGCCATCGTAAGCGTGGCCACCAAAGGTGGAAACCGGTCCGTGAGCCGCTTCGTATTTGGCTTTGTAAGCAGTCAGCACCGCTTTCTGGGGATCGCTGTCGGGAAGTTGATCGGTAACGAGCAGCGCCGCGGCCGGCAAGCGCACCCCTTCGGCTGCGTCGCCCGCGAGCTCGATAAATTTCTTCGAAGCGACGCCGTGTGACTGGTAGAGCGGCAGATCAATGCCGAGCTGGCGAACGTTCTTGGTAACGATCGCCGGTCCGGTACCAAAACCGAAGTTGAGAATCGCCTGGGCGTCGGTGTCGCGGATTTTGGTGAGCTGGGTGGTCATGTCGGTGTCCTGGGCTCCGTAAGACTCGTCAGCGACCAGCGTGATGCCGAACTGTGGTGCCAGTTGGATGCTCTGTTCACGTCCCGATTTGTCGAATCCACCGCTGCCGCTGATCAGTGCCACCCGGGTGATTCCCCGGCGCTGCATGTCACCGAATATCTTGGCGGCGGCCATCGCGTCGGTGTGCGGAACCTTGAATGTCCACTTCTGTACCGGTTGAACGATCTTGACCGAACCGGCAAGCGAGATGAACGGAATGCCACTGCTCGCGACCAACGGCATCACCGCGATCGAAGTGCCGGAGGTGGTGCCACCCACGATGACGTCGACCCGATCCTTCTGGATCAGTCGCTTGACGAAGTTGACCGCCTCTTTGGCATTCCCACCGGTATCATAGTGGATCAGTTCGACCATCTTGCCGTCCACACCGCCAGCGGCGTTGACTTCGTCGACATACATCTGCAGCGTCTTCAGCTCTGGATCGCCGAGAAAAGAGGCGCCCCCGGTGACTGCCAGGAAGGTGCCGACCTTGATCGTGTCGCCAGCCAGCGACTGCCCGGCACCCAGGCTCAGCAGTGTGCCGATCGCCAGTGCGCATGCGGTTTTACGGATATTCATCTGGATATTCCCCCTCATCGGAACAGGATAGTGCGTTCGCTTTTGTAGCGCTTCCTGCCTGGTCACCAGCAAGCTGGTGAAGTGGGCAAAAGGGCGCTCGTTCAGAATTTACCGGATCGGTCAGCCCCCGTTTCGCTTCGCCTCCGCACCCGTTTTACGGTAACCGCCGATTCGCTGCCGAGCATAGCGGCTGTGGTACCATCTGGTCAAACATACCCGTTAAACACAGGGTATTTGACCCTATTTACCGACTTCCGGTAGCAACTTCCTTACGCACTCCAGATAAGCCTGTTCGTCCGGCATACGGCCGGATGACTGCGCCTCCCACAGCATACGCCCCAGGCATTCCATCAGTCGGTGTTCCGCTTCGTGGCTCTCTCCGATAGCGCCTGCCAGGCGCCGGTAGAGCGTGCGGATACCCGATGGGCGGTTGGTTGCCAATTGTTCTTGCAGGCTGATATGCATGCCCAGGTGCAGAAAGGGGTTGGTCTCCCCCGCTTCGGGCAGAAAATCGCGCTCCAGTGATGCATCCGGATTCTCGATCAGCCGCTGATACTCGGGGTGCTGCTCGATGATCGTGGCAATCAGTCGTTCCAGCGGTGTGCGCTCTACACCGGTGCGATGCTTGCGCCAAGCCTCGGTGAACACCCGCCTGATTTCGGTTCTGTTGTCTCCAAACATAGGCTATTCCGATAAAGGGGGTCAGAGTCAAATTAAACGTAACTCAATTAGTTACAACAACGGATTTTGGTTTAATTTGACTCTGACCCCCTTTTTTCTTTGTATTCACATAAATCCTCGATGACACAGGCGCCACATCTCGGTGTCCGCGCAACACAGGTGTAGCGGCCGTGCAGGATCAGCCAGTGGTGGGCATCCTGCAGAAACTCCTTGGGTGTCCAGCGCAGCAACCGCTGTTCCACTTCGAGCACGTTCCTGCCCTGTGCCAGCCGGGTGCGATTGGCCACCCGGAAGATGTGCGTGTCGACTGCCAGGGTGGGTTGACCAAACGCGGTGTTCAGTATCACATTGGCGGTTTTCCTGCCGACCCCGGGCAGTGCCTCCAACGCCTCCCGTTGCTGCGGCACCTCTCCGGCATGTTGTTCCAGCAGCACACGGCAGGTTTTGATCAGATTGACTGCCTTGCTGTTGAACAACCCGATCGTACGGATCTCTCTCTTCAACCCCTGTTCGCCCAGTTGTAACAGTGCGCGCGGCGTATTGGCCAACGGAAAGAGGCGGGCGGTCGCCTTGTTGACGCTTTTGTCGGTCGCCTGGGCGGAGAGTACCACCGCTACCAGCAGTTCAAACGGCGTGCTGTAGTTGAGTTCAGTTCTCGGGTTGGGGTTGGCGGTACGCAGTCGCTCGAAGATCTCCCGGCGTTTTGCTGCGTTCATACCCAAAGAGGAACAGGAGTCAAGCGGTGGATAGAGATGCAAGGCCAGAAAGATCGGTGGGCGGTATGACCCCGGACCGAGGGAAAAGTCATGCTGTTCCACCTGCTGCCGGTGCTGGATGTGTCGTGGCAACAGCCACCGCTTTGCGTGCTCTGCTCAGCTGTTTGTCGATCAGATTCTTCAGTGCGATCATGAATCCCAGACCGATGAATGCGCCAGGTGGCAGGATCGCAAGCAGCATGCCCTTGAAATCCTCGCCCAGACTCATGTACAGCCCGGCAGCCACCTCGCCGAACATCAGATCGGCTTGGGAAAAGAGCGTGCCGAGGCCGATGATCTCCCGCATCGCACCGAGTGCGGTGAGTACCAGTGTGAAACCCAGACCCATCGCAAGACCGTCCACCAGCGAACGGCCCAGCGGATTTTTTGAAGCAAAAGCCTCGGCCCGGCCGATGATCGTGCAGTTGGTGACGATCAGCGGAATGAAGATGCCGAGAATCCGGTAGAGTTCGTAGAACCAGGCCATCATGCTCAACTCCACCGCGGTCACGAATGAGGCGATGATCAGCACGAATACCGGCAGGCGCACTTCCGGCCGGACCCAGTTACGGATGATCGAGATGGTAGCGTTGGAGAGGGTCAGCACAACCAGCGTGGCTAATCCCAGTCCCAAGCCGTTTACCGCAGTGTTGGTCACTGCCAGCAGTGGGCAGAGTCCGAGCAGTGCGACCAGTGCCTGGTTGTTGCTCCACAGTCCCTCTTTGATCAATCTGCCGTAGCTGCTCGTCGCCATAGTCAGGCTCCCGGTGAATGAAACAGCGACGCACCCTGGTCGCGGAAATAGAGCAGTGTGTTCTTCACTGCGTTTACGATCGATCTCGGGGTGATGGTAGCACCGGTAAACTGATCAAAGATACCGCCGTCCTTTTTTACTCCCCATTTGGCGAGCAGCGGATTTTCCAGGGATTTTCCGTCGAAACTGTGGATCCAGTCTGATTTGCGCTCTTCCACCTTGTCACCCAAACCCGGTGTTTCCTTGTGCGAAACCACCCGAACCCCGCCGAGCGTGCCGTCGGCAAGCACTGCCACCAGCAGCTTGATGGGACCACTGTAGCCATTCGGCACGACCGTGGTGAAGACTGCCGCCACCGCTTTACCCTCTTTGCGACCCAGATAGACCAGCGTCTCCTTACTGCCCAGCCGCTCCGGAGCGCTGACCGTGAGCGCGTCACTGATGATGTCGTTATCGATGGTGTCTGCCGGAACCAGTGCGGTCAACTCCCGCAGCAACGCTTCGCGCTCGTTGGCGACTATCCTGTCCACGGTCTGGTGGTGCACCAGCGCGACCAGACCGACTCCCGCCACCGCGAAGAGGAACAGGATGGTTCCGGCCAATGCGATCGGGTGCTTATTCATTACTGCTGCTCTGCTGGCCGAACACCCGTGGCTGGGTGTAGTAGTCGATCATCGGCACCGCCATGTTCATCAACAGCACCGCGAACGCGACCGCGTCCGGATAACCTCCCCAACGGCGGATCACGTAGGTGATCAACCCGATGCAGGCACCGTAGATCAACTGTCCACGATGGGTGGTGGACGCGGTGACCGGATCGGTGGCGATGAAGAAGGCGCCGAGCAGGGTGCCACCGCTGAAAATATGGAACAGGCCAAACGGGTGGCTCTCCTGGTCCAGGAAGTGGAACAGCATCGCCATCACCAGCACCGCGCCCAGCATAGACACCGGGATATGCCAGCTGATAATGCGCTTGTAAAGCAGTATCGCGCCGCCCAGCAGGTACCAGTTCCCAACCCACTCCCAGCCAAGTCCACCGAAATCGCCCCACAGCGGGCTCTGCCGGATTTCGCTGATCATGCGGTTATGGTTCAGCTGGTTACGCATCTCGTCCAGCGGCGTCGCCATGGTGATTCCATCCCAGCTCAGCCCGGGCGGCAGGCTGCCCGTGAAGATCGCATGCAGCGTTTGGGCGAAGTCGAGCGGCGTCTGGTTGAGCATGATCGGCGGCAGCCAGGTGGTCATCTCCACCGGATAGGAGATCAGCAGCAGTACATAGCCGACCATCGCCGGATTGAACGGATTGTAGCCGATCCCGCCGTACAGGTGTTTGGCGACGATGATCGCGAACGCGGTTCCCAGTAAAGTCAGCCACCAGGGAAGCAGCGGCGGGATCGCGATCGCGAACAGCAGTGCGGTCACCACCGCGCTCAGGTCCTGGATTGCCGGCAGCGCCGGTCGGCGGCGCAACTTCAACACCAGCCCTTCTGCAACCACCGCAGTGATGCTTGCCAGCAGCATGTGTATAGCGATCCCCCAGCCGAAGTACCAGGTCATCGCCACAGCACCGGGAAGCAACGCGACAATCACCCAGAGCATGGTGACAGTGACGCTGTTAGGGCGGGCTGAATGGGGTGATGTGATGGTGAGGAATCGCATCGCTCAGCCCTCCTGCTCGGCACTGCTGCGGTTCAGCTTCTTTCTGCGGATCTCCGCCTGATCGACCTGCTGTTGCTGCACAGGGGTGAGATCGGTGGTGTTTTTCGGCGCGATACCCTGCTCTGCCAGCCGTGCCTTTTTTTCTGCCGCCCGTTTCAGGGCAGCCTCGATCGCCGCCTTTTTCGGATCTGCCACGTCCGCCGGGGCTTGTGCCGCTGCCGGCTTTTTCGCCAGCGCGGCGCGCTTCTGTTGCAAGCGCGCCAGCTTCTCCGCCTCTTGCCGGGCGAGACGCGCCTGCTTCGCTTCGTGCCGTTGGCGCGCCAGTTCCGCGCTCCTTCTTTCGCGCTCCTGATCCCAGCTCTCGTTCTTGGCGAAGCGGAAATACTGCACCAGTGGAATGTGCGCCGGACAGACGTGCGAACAGCAGCCGCACTCGATGCAGTCGAACAGGTTGTACTCCTGGGTTTTCTCCAGATCCTTGGCGCGTGCGTACCAGTACATCTGTTGCGGCAGCAGGCTGACCGGGCAGACCTCGGCGCACTTGCCGCAGCGAATGCAGGCGCTGGCCGCACCCGGGTCGGGTGCTTCGCTGGGGCTGGCGGCCAGCAGACAGTTGCTCGCCTTGGAGATAGGAACCGTGTCGCTGTGCAGGGTAAAGCCCATCATCGGGCCACCCATGATCAGCCGATCTCCACACCCGGAGTAGCCACCAGCCTGGGCGATCAGTTCGTTACACGGGGTACCGATGAGCGCTTCCAGATTGCTTGGGTTGCCTACCCCTTCGCCGGTGATCGTGACCAAGCGGGAGATGAGTGGTTGACCGCGCAATACTGCATCTGCCACTGCCGCGGCGGTGCCGACGTTGTTACAGATGACGCCAACACTGGCCGGTAGCTCGCCGGAGGGGACCTCTATGCCGGTGAGCACCCGGATGAGCTGGCGCTCGCCGCCGCTGGGGTAGCGCGTCGGAATGGTCACCACTTCGATCTGTTCCAGCTGCAATCGCACCAGCGCCTGGTTCATCGCGGAGATTGCCTCGGGCTTGTTGTCTTCGATGCCGATCTGAGTGGTGGTGGCACCGATCAGCCGCTGCATAATGGAGGCGCCGGTCAGAACATCTTCCGCCCGCACCCGCATCAGCATGTCGTCGCAGGTGATGTAAGGTTCGCACTCGGCGCCGTTGATCACCAGCGTGTTGATGCGCCGGCCGCTCTCCGGCGCCAGTTTCACGCTGGTGGGAAAGGAGGCGCCACCCAGGCCGACAATGCCTGCACTGCGAATTCGTTCCAGCAGCAGCCGGGGTTCACATTGGGCGTAATCCGCGATCGGTGGTGGCAGCGCTCCCCATTCATCCTTTCCGTCGGTCTCGATCACGATACAGAGGGCTGGGAGTCCGGAGGGGTGTGCTACCGGGAGTTCATCGATCGCTGTCACCCTGCCGGAACTGGGGGCGTGCAGTGCGGCACTTATCCGGCCCTGCGCGGTAGCGATCAACTCCCCCTTCAGTACCCGGTCTCCTACGGTGACCAGCGGCTGCGCGGGTGTACCGATGTGCTGCTGTACCGGTAGTATCAGCTTGGCAGGCAGTGCGGCCTGGATGGGCAGGGTGCGGGTGGACTGTGCCTTGTTGTCGGGCAGATGGAGTCCGCCAGGGAATCGGTAGAGCTTACGTACTGGCTTGCTGTTCGATGGGTAATACATCCTCATCTTCCCACTGCGGAAGTCGCGGCACGCTGCAGGTCAGCGGTAGGTAATGGCCATTTCCAATTGCCGATATGCTGTTTCACCGGCACCATATCGATGCACTCAACCGGGCAGGGCGGCAGGCAGAGTGCGCAGCCGGTGCACTGATCCGCGATTACCGTGTGCATCTGTTTGGCGGCACCGAGAATGGCGTCCACCGGACAGGCCTGGATGCAGAGGGTGCAACCGATACACTCCGGCTCACGGATTACCGCCAGCTCCTTGGGTTTATCGGCGCCCGATTCGGCGTTCAGCGGCACCGGGTCGCGTCCCAGCATGTCCGCCAGGGCCACCATCGTCGCTTCGCCGCCCGGTGGGCAGAGGTTGATTTCGGCCTCTTCTGCGGCGATCGCCTCGGCGTAGGGTCGGCAACCGGGATAGCCGCACTGACCACACTGTGTCTGCGGCAGCAGTGCATCGATTTTGTCGACGATCGGGTCTCCTTCGACCTTGAAGCGGATCGCAGAGAAGCCCAGCAGCAGGCCGAACGTCAGTGCCAACAGTGAGATGACGAGGACTGCGGTCAACATCAGCTGGGCACCAGTCCGGAGAAGCCCATGAAGGCCATCGACATCAGTCCGGCGGTGACCAGCGCAATCGCACTTCCCTTGAACGGCTCGGGCACATCGGAAACGTTGACCCGCTCACGCACCGCGGCGAACATCACCAGTACCAGCGAGAACCCGGTCGCTGCGCCAAATCCGTAGATCGCGGACTCAACGAAGTTGTGTGCCTCCTGCACATTCAGCAGCGCCACACCCAGCACGGCACAGTTGGTGGTGATCAGCGGCAGGAAGATGCCCAGCACCTGATAGAGCATCGGGCTGGTCTTGTGCATCACCATTTCGGTGAACTGCACCACCACGGCAATCACCAGGATAAAGGCGATGGTGCGCAAGTACTCCAGCCCCAGCGGCGCCAGCAGATACTCGTTCACCAGGTAGCTGCAGATGGCGGACAGTGTGAGCACGAAAGTCGTAGCCAGCCCCATGCCGACGGCGGTCTCCAGCTTGCGGGAGACCCCCATGAACGGACAGATTCCCAGGAATTTCACCAGGACAAAATTGTTGACCAGCACGGTGCTGATCAGGATGAGCAGATACTCTTTCACGGAGTGGCGTTTTACGGTAGTGGGAGTTGCACGAGTCTTCCCATTCTAAACCAGATTCGATGGATGATAGTGCGCAAGTTTCCAGGGATTTGACGCTGCCGCTCCATTCTTCTCAGGTTACTTGACCCGCATGCCGGGTTCCGCACCGGCGTCGGGTGAGAGGAGGAATATTTCACTGCCGCCGGGTCCGGCAGCCAAAATCATCCCTTCGGAGAGGCCGAAGCGCATCTTTCTCGGCGCCAGGTTGGCCACCATCACCGTCAGACGCCCGACCAGCGTCTCCGGTGTGTAGGCGGATTTGATACCGGCGAAGACGCTGCGTCTCTCTCCACCCAGGTCGAGCGTCAGGTGCAGCAGCTTGTCGGCGCCATCCACATGTTCCGCCTGAACGATTCTGGCTACCCGCAGATCCACTTTGGCGAACTCCGGGAATTCGATGGGATCGCCGATCGGATCCTTGGACAGCAGCCCGGTTTTAGCCTGCAAGCTTGCGGCGGGTTCCAGGCTCTCGCGTGAGGCAGCCAGCAAGGCATCCACCTGAGCGCGTTCGATACGGGTCATCAACGGTTTGAATGCCGCAATCCGGTGTCCGGTGAGCGGGGTGGAGAGCGCGTTCCAGGTGAGCGGTTCGATCTGCAGGAACGACTCTGACTGGGCTGCGGTCACGGGCAGTATCGGGCGCAAATAGCCAATCAGCAGACGAAACAGGTTGAGTCCCATGGTACAGACTTGGTGCAGCTCCTGCTCACGCCCCTGCTGCTTGGCGATGACCCAGGGTTTCTTCTCGTCGATGTACTGATTGGCGCGGTCTGCCAACGCCATGATCTCTCGCACCGCGCGGCTGAACTCGCGCTGTTCGAACAGCCCGGCGATACCGTTGCCGGCGCTGCTGAACTCAGCGAACAGGTCAGGTTCGGGCAGCCGTTCCGCCAGCCGGTTGTCGAATCTTTTACTGATGAAGCCGGCGCAACGGCTGGCGATATTGACCACCTTGCCGACCAGGTCCGCATTCACCCGGGCGATGAAATCGTCCAGATTGAGATCGATGTCATCCACGCCGGAGCCGAGTTTGGCGGCGAAATAGTAGCGCAGATACTCCGGATTCAGATGATCGAGATAGCTTCTTGCCTTGATGAAGGTGCCGCGCGACTTCGACATCTTCAGACCATCCACAGTGAGAAAACCGTGGGAAAAGATCGCGGTCGGCATTCGATAGTCGGCGCCATGCAGCATCGCTGGCCAGAAGAGTGCGTGGAAGTAGATGATATCCTTGCCGATGAAGTGGTAGAGCTCCGCCTCTGAACCCGGTTTCCAGAAGTCGTCGAACTCGATTCCGACGCTGCGGTCGCAAAGGTGCTTGAAACTGGCCATGTAGCCAATCGGTGCATCCATCCAGACGTAGAAGAACTTGCCCGGGTGATCGGGTATCTCGAACCCGAAGTAGGGGGCGTCGCGGGAGATATCCCACTCCTGCAGCCCGGCCGCAAACCACTCGTCGAGCTTGTTCGACACCTCCTGCTGCAGATGTCCGCCGCGCGTCCACTGGCGCAGCAGCGTTTCGAAATCCCCAAGGCGGAAGAAGTGGTGCTCCGATTCGCGCTGTTCCGGAGTGACACCGGATACCGCCGAGACCGGATTGATCAGTTCGCTCGGAGAGTAGCTGGCACCGCACACCTCGCAGTTGTCACCATACTGATCCTGGGCGCCGCACTTCGGACATTCCCCTTTGATGAAGCGGTCTGGCAGGAACATCTTTTCCACCGGATCGTATGCCTGGGTGATGGTCCGCAGTGAGATGTGCCCCTTCTCCCGGTTGCGCTGGTAGATGGTGTTGGCGAAGTAGCGGTTCTCCGGTGAGTGGGTGGAGTGGTAGTTGTCGAAGTCGACGCCGAATTCGGCGAAGTCGGCGCGGTGCTCGACCGCAATGGTTTTGATCAACTGTTCGGGCGTGATCCCCTGCTGCCGGGCGCGCAGCATGATCGGCGTACCGTGGGCGTCATCGGCGCAGACGTAGATACATTGATGGCCGCACATCTTCTGGTAGCGGACCCAGATGTCGGTTTGAATATACTCCACCAGATGACCGATATGGATGGGGCCATTGGCGTAGGGGAGGGCGCTGGTAACCAGAATTTTCCGCACTGTTCGGCTCACCGTGACTCAGACTCGATGCACATGTTGGGATCTCCGTGTTTGACCCGGAGCGAGTGCGAGATCGTATCATTTTCACACTGTCAACCCCAGCTTTGTCTGCATCGGAACGGCAGGAACCCGGTTTGATCCGCTCCCATCCGGACACCTCCGGGGTGGGGGAAGTTAAATCCGACTATTTTAGTTGG
Source organism: Chromatiaceae bacterium (assembly GCA_024235215.1). Taxonomy (GTDB): domain Bacteria; phylum Pseudomonadota; class Gammaproteobacteria; order Chromatiales; family Chromatiaceae; genus HKST-UBA178. The sequence goes on from JACKMU010000006.1 coordinate 325,156, forward strand.
GAATTAAATTTTAATTTGGTGTAAAATTCTCGCCCATCATATTCTTGGGCGCCGACCGACGGGCGGCAGCGTCTAAATGTAGGAGATTTGAAGATGGCTGAAGTAACCAAAGAGCAGATTGAGACTGCACTGAAAGGGTATATCGAACCGCACATGGAGAAAAACCTGGTCGACGCAAAGTGCGTTAAATCCGTCTCGATCGATGGGGACAAGGTGAATGTGACGGTTGAGCTCGGGTTTCCCGCCGAGGGATGCAAAGATGAGATAATCGAGCAGGTGAAGGCACAGGTGGCGGCGCTGGAGGGGGTCTCTTCGGTGACTGTCGGTTTGAGCTGGAAAGTGGTGGCCCATTCGGTGCAGAAGTCGCTCAAGCCGATCGACAACGTGAAGAACATCATCGCGGTCGCCTCTGGCAAGGGGGGGGTCGGAAAATCGACGACTGCGGTCAATCTGGCACTGGCACTGGCGGCCGAAGGGGCCAAGGTGGGCCTGCTGGATGCCGATATCTATGGCCCGTCGCAACCGCGCATGCTGGGCGTATCCGGACAGCCGGAGTCGCGGGACGGCAGAACCCTGGAACCGATGCAGAGTTACGGACTGCAGGCGATGTCCATCGGATTCCTGGTGGACGAAGAGACGCCGATGATCTGGCGTGGACCGATGGTCACCCAGGCGCTGGAGCAACTGCTCAACGATACCAACTGGGACAGCCTCGACTACCTGGTGATCGATCTCCCGCCGGGCACGGGTGACACGCAGCTGACACTGGCTCAGAAGGTGCCGGTCTCCGGTGCGGTGATTGTCACCACGCCCCAGGACATCGCGCTGCTGGATGCGCGCAAGGGGTTCAAAATGTTCGAAAAGGTGGAAGTGCCGGTGCTGGGCATCGTGGAGAATATGAGTATCCATATCTGCTCCCAATGCGGCCATGAAGAGCACATCTTCGGCGAGGGCGGCGGCCAACGCATGGCGACGCAGTACGGTGTCGATTTTCTCGGTGCGCTGCCGCTGGATATTCGCATCCGCGAGGAGACTGACGGCGGTAAACCCACCGTGGTGGCCGAGCCCGAGTCGCGTATCTCGCAGATCTACCGCGAGATCGCCCGCAAGACCGCCGCCAGGCTGGCGCTGCAGGCGAAGAGCTATGCCGCGAAGTTTCCCAATATCGTGATTCAGAACAACTGATCCTCATCTCCGGGCTTCGGCCCCGCGCATAAAACGAAGGTGTTTGCGCAGGGCCGGATCCAAACTCACCTCAAGCACTGCGCGACCCCCCTTCCTCATCAGGGTTGCATGCTTTTTGCGTTAGGGAAAGAACTCCTTCGAATTTCACATCATGCCGTCCCGACCTGAGTTATATCTGCATGAAACCGCTGGTCGATATCATGCAGTGCTCCCAAAGTATCATTGATCTCTATTGGATGTATCGCAGCTAGGTACCGGTTCTGTCATCATCTGCAACAGGATAACGGGTTCCCGAAAGCGGTGGGCCTTATCTGTTGCTCAGCTGACTACGGATATTCGCCTACCCTGTTCTATAATGACAATGGCGCGGAGATTCGAAAATCGCGGGGGACTGCTGCTTCCCGGGTTGGGAAGTCATGTAAGTTTCGGGATTCAGAAGAGCTGCTGAAACTGTGGTTGGCTTGACAGGTAAGCTTGCTATCCGCCTGATCTCAAGCAATGCAAGTTACCGAGGAAAATTTATGAATATCTATGTTGGCAATCTGTCGTACAACGTAACCGAAGATGAGTTGAGAGCGGCATTTGCAGCTTTTGGGACGGTGACCAGTGCGACGATTATCATCGATAAGCTCTCCGGCCGCTCGAAAGGGTTTGGATTTGTCGAGATGGGTAATAACTCGGAAGCCGACGCGGCGATCAAGGGGTTGAACGAGAGCCCCTTGAAGGGAAGGAATATCAAGGTGAATCAGGCCAAACCGAGAGAAGATCGTCCCCAACGTAGACCAAGGCGATAATTTGCGTCAGGGCAGTGCGCAACCGCTGAATATTTCAGTCTCAGTTGAGCGCGTACCTGATCGGCACCACCAGTTCCAGTATCTCCGCCCGCGATTGGGCCGGGATCTCAGGCATGGGCGATGCACGCAGCAGCAGTGCATCGGCTGCCTGGTCCAGCAGATGGAAACCCGAACTGGCGACAATCTGCCGCGATAGCAGGTTGCCCTGACGGTCGATTTTGAATGAGACTCTGACCACTCCTTGCTGGCGTCGTAACAGCGCCAGCCGAGGATAGCTTTTGTGCTGTTCCAGCCAGGCGGTAAGCCGGCGGTAGTAGTCGGGAGAGGGCGCCGTTACCTCACCGGCACGCGCTTCACCAGTGATGCTTTGCTCACGCCGGTTGCCCGCTGCTGACGCTGGTGTCGTACTGTCTCCTGTCACTGCGGAGTGGGCCGGCGTCATGCGTGTCCCATTTCCGGTATCATCTGTCACTTTCGCCTCCACAGTGTGCGGCAGGGGAGGATGTGTGTTCGTTGCCCGGACCCGTTGTGGTGGGGGTTGCATGCGCGAGACCCGGGCCCGGTGCGGAGGTGATGGCTTGCGATCGGTGGGGACGACGGCAGCAGCAGTCGCCGTCGGAACGGGTTCGGGTGTGACTGCAATGGTGGATTGGGATGGGTCCTCCACCAGCGAGGGCTGATCTAGGGGGGGCTCAGCACCTTTCTCGTTGGCGGCTTGGGATGCGGAAGAGGGCGGCATCTGTTCTGAGTTCGCCACCATTGCCTTGGTCTCACCTCCGCCAACACTGGACACTGTGCTCCCCAGTTCGATGAGTACACCACCCGGCGGCGGCAGACGCTGGCTGCGGTTGGGGTGGAAGAGCACACTGACCAGCGCCAGTTGCAGTAGCACCGCAAGCGACAGTGCCAAAGCCCAATGTCGCTTGCGGAACGCCACTATCTGGCCGCGGAGGTGAGCACTCGTACCTTCGACAGGCCGCTGTCGCGCAGCCGTTCCAGGATCGGTGACAATTGTGCCATGGTCAGTTTCGCATCCGCTCTGATATGAATCTCCGGTTGGCCTTGACCGTCGGTCATGGCCGCATCGAGACTGCGTCTGAGCTCGACTGTCAGGAGATCCGGCGTTACCGGTGTGTCACCGACCGTCAGCCGGCCCTCGAGGGTGACGCTGATGGTGACGCTGTTTTCCACCGCCGTCTGATGGCTGTGAGAAGTTGGCGGATTGACCGGGAACCGGTCGCTCGGCGCCATACGTCCCACCACCATGAAGAAGATCAGCATCAGAAATACCACGTTGATCAGCGGAATCAGCTGATCGTCGCCGTTGTCGTTTGTTAAATGTCGTGGAAACTTCATCGAACGGGTGCGTCGAGAGTGATTTTGGAGATGCCTGCAGCCGCGATCCGATCGACCACCCGAACCAGACTCTGCAGGTCGGTTGAGATTTCGGTAGTGATCCTGGCCGTGGGGTTGGGATGCGCAGCCACCCGTGTCGTCAGCAGGAGCGTCAGTTGCTCCGGCAGCAGCGGAACGCCATCCAGCATCAGCACGCCGTCCCGCCCGACATGAATCGTGAATTCCTGATCTGCTACTGCCGGCACGTCGCTTCTGCCCGCAAGATCCAGCGGCATCACCCGCCACTGTTGGAAATTAGAGGCCAGCATAAAGAAGAGCAGCAGGATGAAGATCACATCGATCAGTGGCGTCATACCCACCAGCCGTTTTTTACGTATCTGCGGCAGTTCAAGTTGCATGGGTTACCTTGGTCTCATGCGGTGCCGGTCGATCGGGCAATGTGTCCCACTGCAGGTCCCGGGTGAAGACCCGGGTCACCGCATCCTCCATGGCATGGCGGCAGCGCTCCACCTGGCGCTCCAGCCAGCTGTGCGCCAATACTACCGGAATGGCGACACCCAAACCGAGCGCGGTGGTCAGCAACGCCTGCCAGATCCCCCCGGAGAGGAGTCCGGGATCGAGCTGGCTTCCCGCATTCTCCAATTGCTGGAACGCCTCGATCATACCCAGCACGGTCCCCAGCAGGCCCAGCAGCGGGCTCAGGGTGGCGATCACTTCGAGGGTACGCAGATGGCTGCGCAGGTTTTCCAGGGCGGCACTGGCTACCCGGGTCAACTCTTCACGCAGGTCGGCCTGGTTGATGCCTGGTCGGCGCAGATTGATCAGAGCCAGATGGACCAGACGGGCGGTGGGTTGTCGCGCGTCCGCGAGTCGTTCGATGGCGGCGTCAGAATCTCTTCTCTGCCAACAGTCGAGCGCCCCGTTTACCGGTTCCGGCGAAGTGATTCGGAGGTGTCTGAATTGCCACCATTTGAGTAGCACCACAGCGATCGCGACGGTTGAGAGCAGCAACAGAATCAGTGCGACCGGGCCGCCGGCTGCGAGCAGTGCTTCCAGCCGTTGCATTGATTGCACGACCATGCTGGCTGGATCCGATGCATTCAGGGAGGAGAGGACGATTGCCGGGACGGCTGAATTGGACATGCCCATTCTCCTTCAGCTGGGATTCTGTGGTATGCGTCGCGGATGTTGCTTCCCGAGACCGGCCGGATCCTTCCGGTTCGGCAGGGATCCTAGCGATTCTGTGGCGTCAATTCAATAGCGGGGCTGCTTCCGGTCAGGGTGGCGGCCAGCGCTTCGCTTTGTGCCAGCAGAGGCGCAATATCAGGCAGATGGCCTGCTGGAGATTCTGCACAGTTGCCCAGTGCACAGAACTCCGGATCGCTGGTGCGTAGCCGCTGGTCGGAGATGATCCTGGTGCCGGTCTCCAATCCCGCGGCCGCGGTCAGCTGAGTACGTGGCTGCAATCCGACCGCGGAGAGTATAGGGTCGAAGGGCAGCGGCGTGCCGTCATCCAGCGGCGCCAGCGCTCCATTGATCCGTCAGGGGTGAAAGTTTACCATCGGCCTGAACTGATCCGAACTCCAGCGGGACAAGCAGCGTCGGTGCGGGATCGGCAGCCTCGGCTGCTATGAGATCGGTTCACTCGATTCTACCGGATTTTCTCGGGTCATCGGTTGGTTAGACAAGCGCATGGTCATCTATTTGCACGGTTTCAGCAGCGGCGCAGCGTCGAACAAGGCCGCGACATTCAGGCAGGCACTTCCCGAGATACCCTTTCTGATCCTCGACTATCCGGCACATCAACCGCATGCGGCGGTGACGTTCATCACCCATCAGATCACCCAGGCGAAATCCAGCTATCCTGATCAGGCGTTGGTCTTGATGGGGAGTTCCATGGGTGGATTTTACGCCCGGTTTCTGGCAGCGGCGCTCGATGTGGTGGATCGCGTGGTGCTGATCAATCCAGCGCTAGAACCTGAAAAGACGCTGAAATCCTATATCGGGCTGAATCGCAATATGGTGACCGGTGAGCCATTCGAGTTCAGCCAGCAGGATTTCGACGATATGGCCGATTATCTCATCGGGCCTTCATCGCCCACGCGGCCGACGCTGGTGCTGCTCGACGAGGGAGATGAGGTGATCGACTACCGGGTAGCGGCCGGCATCTATGAGCGTGAGGGGAAAGTGGTCTGCTATCCAGGCGGCAGTCACCGTTTTGAACATATCGAAGCGGCATTGCTGGAGATCCGGCACTTTCTTGGCATACAGACTCCGTTAATCAGCAGGGAGCGCTAGCCGTCACTGCGACCGCACCCGGCGCTTCGGCAACGAAGATCTGATACGCTCTACCAGGCGCCTATCGGACTATGGATGTTTCTACTGCGGAGGTGGAAGAGTGGTCCAAATTTTCCCGATTTTCGTTACATAGGCCCACTACGCCCGTTAGATCGGTAATAAATTCGCCTCGCTCCCCCACTTCCTCGCTACGATCCCCAATAACCCGACAGGCTCCTGGCTTGCGTCAAACTGTAAATCCAGGTCTGGAGTGATGGACTGGCGTATGCCTGCCGCTTTTGAACAGATTGTTGATCCGAACGCATGCGCTGCGCAGCATATTGCTCAGGTAACTGGCGCGCAATGCGCGTCCCTTGCGGAGGTAGTAATCGATCTTGTCCCTGTTGTAATCGCTGTTCTCTAGGTCGTGTTTACTGCTTGGTTTCATTGTACTGCTCCTGAAATCGACCGTTAAGCCAGGCCGTTTTCGATGGGTGTGTTGCTCAAATCACTGACATTTACAGCACCGCTTGGTAAGAATGGAGGCATCTCTCCAATATCGTGCTGATTAAAATTAACGGCCACACCCGGTATGCCTTGATAGAAAAATCAATGATACTTTTTCACTAAAACGATGAAAAAATTTCATCTGATGGGTGCGTTATGACATCTTTGTTCCGGCGCCTATCCGGAGCCGCAGCATATTGGGTATCATCCTGTGTCAGTCGTTTTGCAAGCAAAGGCAACAATCACCAATGAGTCGCAAATGGGATACCCGTTTTCTGGGGCTGGCAGCACATATCTCCGGCTGGAGCAAGGATCCATCATCTCAGGTAGGGGCGGTGATCACCGACGGTAACCGTATCATCTCCCTGGGCTACAACGGATTCGCGGCGGGTGTGGCGGATAAACCGGAGCGATTGGCGGACCGTAACTGTAAGTTGAATCTCACCATTCATGCAGAAGAGAACGCGATGATTTTCGCCAAACGGGATCTGACGGGCTGCACCGTCTATGTCACCCACCCACCTTGCCCGCGCTGTGCCTCCAAGCTGATACAGGAGGAGGTACGGCGTATCGTGTATATCGCACCCAGTGACGATTTTCTCTCCCGTTGGGCAGCGGATCTGGAGCTCTCCCAGGAGATGTACCGGGAGGCGGGTATCGAAATCAGTTCCTATGCAATCGAGAATATAGATATCGGAAGTGCCGGAATCACCGTTGCTCCCGGCGGTTTTTTCCGCAGCGTGTTGAGCCGGTTTCTGGCTGATTGATGCTCGTTCAGCTACACGCGGTTGCAGTGAGACTGTTCGTTTTCGCGAATGCAAAACCAATTTGAGCGAAAAAAACTACTGGCCACAATAAAGTTGTGCTTGAGATTGATACCCCGGTCGATGCCAGGGTCATGGAGGGATCTCTGATATTAACTATTTAAAATCGATAAGTAGTTTACCCTTGAAATTTGTCTACCACCTCTTTCGATTCAGCAAAGTCGACCTCAGCACGGTGTCTACAGTGTTATCAGGAGCCATGGCACAATATTTCATTCTCTTTGATCCATCTCGATATAGGATCAAAGGGTGTTTATGCTTCCTATACCTCGCTGTCGATTGCCGCAGATTCAGACCGATATGTGGGAGTATGATCAGTTTACCCACAGATTTGTGAAATACCGATTTTTACTTCCCGATCGGCCTTCTCCGCGACTAGTTTGTGCAACACAGCGATTTTTACCACGAAGCCTTCAGTAATGGTCTAGTCGCATCTAGCAAGGATTTCATCCTGTCGAATTGACGAAGTTGGCATCATCGGATGCGATGGCGACTGTGTCCAAACGGAATGATCGGCTTTAATCGCCAAAAACAGTTCCAACAGAGCGTAAAAATTGCGCCATACTCCTTCGTTATCCAGGAAAAAAAAAGTCAAATACCAAGACTGGAGAACTTCGATGAGAACTCGTACCGGCTTGTTCGCAGTTTCAGTATGTCTGTTTATTATTCTGGCTGCTATATCCGGGAGTGTCCATGCGAAATCATTTTCGTCGCCGATTCGGGCTGCGCATTCCGGACTCTGCCTCGATGTTCCTGAAAGCAGCAATGAAGTGGTCGGTATCGTGCAATGGCCGTGCACCGGAAATCCCAATCAACTCTTCGACTTCAAACCCCAAAGCGACAACAGCTACCTGATTCAGGCACGCCATTCCGGAATGTGCCTCGATGTGGAGGCAGGATCAACTGAAAACGGTGCGCGCCTGATCCAGTACCCCTGTCACGGCAGTGTCAACCAGCGCTTCCGGGTCATCCGCAGTGCGGATATTTTTTTCCTCGTCTCCAGGCTGGCGGAACGGTGCGTCGATGTTCCCGGTGCATCCCGCGCACCTGGCACCGCTCTGGTACTCTGGCGCTGTCACGGCGCAGCGCATCAACGAGTGGCACTGCCCGGACTGAGAGAGGGTGTTACCGCCTCGCCGCAGAACCGCCAGGCTTTCGAGGGCCGCTGGAGGGTGAGAACGGCGACGGGCGCCGAAGTCGGGACGGCGGATATCATCGTCATGGATGGGGATCTACGCATCATCTGGTTGAAACGGGAAGGTCGGCGCGGTTGGGTGCAGGCGTATACGCTGGTTTTCCCGGCCGTCACGCGCGACCGTTACAGAGCGGGAGACACCACTGTTGAGTTCCTCAATGCCAATCGAGCGGCGGTCATCGATGAGAGCGGCCGCAATGCAAATCTGACCATGGAGCGTGTGGGGAGCGGACAATGAACCCGATGATCCAGAATCCGTTTTTCGCGGCATCGATCTGTCGTGGGAGTTCCCTCGCGCATTGGCTCCGTCGCGCCGGTTTTATCCTTTGCGTCGCCTGCTTCGTCGCCGCGACTCATCTCCGGGCGCAGCAGGCACCGGACGATCCGCCGCCCCTCCTCGTCCTGACCATGTCGGACCAACTGCTCGAAGGCGTGTACGGCCAATGGTTCGTGACCGAGACGCCGATCGGCACCAGTGTGTCGCCCTACACGCCGGTCCGCTTCACCGCGGCGCCACTGGGCGGAACGCTCAGGAGTTCCCTCCAGGAAGTACGGCTGACTTTTCGCGCACGGGCCGAATTCCTACCGGTGGTGAGGCTGCAACAAGACGGTGCATCGTATGAATTTCGGTGTGTGCCAAGGGGTGCCTATTCGTTTGGCTGCGCAGTCTGCAACGAGACCGGCTTCGGTATGTCATGCGGGGAGTTCGTCTCCGAAATGACAATTGAGCAATACAGTCCCACCTCGAAGGCGACCGAAATGCACTTTCGGCTCCGGAGCGAGCTGGCAAGTGGTCCCGAGCGGTCTGAGAAGTGGTCCCGGACCATCCCCAGCACGGAACTGGCGATGGCCGGGGTAGCGGAAGACCAGATCTGCCTGAGTGCAGCGAAATGCCTGTTGACGTCGGCGTTTACCCAACTCGGAATCGGTATCCCCGGTTGCCAGGGTGCCTCGCTCTGCAGGCAGGTGTTCGAGGGCGACTGGGTCGCCAGCGCGGAGACATTGGCATGCGGCACCTCCTTCTCGCTCGATCTGAAAACGGTAGTGGCGGAAGCACTCGGCTGCGGCACCAGTGCGCTGGCAACACTCGATCCGACCGCGACCAAAATCGTCGAAGGAATCTGCGGATTGGATCCAGCCTATCTCGCAGGTCATCTCGGACAGTATCTCGCCTGTCAGCAGGCCGGCTTCAGCATTCCTGTCGGTGATCCGCAATGCTTTCCCGGAGACGAGAAAATCGGGCTCGGCTTGCTGCCCTCCGATATCTCCAAATTCAGCGGCGATATCTGGTGCAACCCGGCCTGCCTGCCCGGATACCATTCGCCACCAAAAATTCTCGGTTTCGATCAATATGGAAACCGGAACTGTTATGGAACCTGTGGAACGGGCGAGGGGATGCTCGATCCCTCGCGCTGCGCCGACGGTAAAACCTCGGTCGTTCCGCGCAGCGATTACTATCCGGCCAGCCTCTGTCCGCCCGGATCTTCGGTGCGCCGGGACATCATTCCCCCGGTCTCGCGCTGCTACTCCAAGTGCGAGGAAGCGGGCGGCGTTCTGTCGATCGGCGGGTACTGCATCGGCGTGAGCACCGATCGGGCCAAGCTGAATCTGATCCGCGAGCAGCTCGCGGCGAAGCCTGCGAAATTTCTCTTCGAGAGCTATGCACCGGGCCAGAATGAGACCGGCTATCTGCTCTTCGCCGGCTACGAGGGCGATGACCTGGGACTGGTCTGTAAAGGGGTGGTCGATGGCAGGGAGTACATCGGACGCGCCCTCACGAAACCCGGTGGCCCGACCGATTGCAGAGTCGTCACAGCCGATGGGGTGAAAACCGTCGCAACCGGCCAGCTTCTGGTGATCCAGTTCGGCAAGGGCGGCCGCTGGAAGAGCGTTTTAGCCAGCCCGGAGAGAACAAACTCCACCGCTGACCAAGTGATCGTTCCCGCGGATGCCTGGCGGGACGGCGCCGATGGCGTCTGTCGTGCAGTCTGGAGCGCGGCTCAGATTGTCAACGGACGACTGACCAAACGGGCGGGCGATGGCAGAGAGGTCTGTCGACTTGCCGCCCCCGTGGTCGCTGCTGAAGGTGGGCCGACTTTCCAGGCCGTCGACATGGAGCAGAATTTCGAGGTGCTGACCTACCCGCTCAAGTAAGGCGCTGTTAGTTCGGTTTTCGCGTGAAGTGCCCGCAGCGTCGCCACTACGGTGAATCCGGCTTGATCGTCGCCAACCTCTTGGACTCCCGGGAAAAACACGTTTCCATGCTGGTTCGCGATGATCTGGATTTCGAAGTGGCACAGCCACGCGATTTCCGGCCACTGGGTAAATGGGTAGAGGCCAATGCGATACAATTCACGATAAGTTGCTGGAAAAAAGAGACGCTACAAATGTCAGGACTGACGAGACCGGTTATTTTTTCAGTTGTGCTGGGGCACCCCAGGAGAAGCTGCTCAACTCCATCCGGAAGGGGCCGTCCTTCTCCTGCTTCTCGACGATGACCGGCAGGTGGTTGAGTCTGGGTGCAAGCCAGAGGCTGGTATTCGGCGATCGCTTGTTCTTGCTTCTGGCCACTTTCAGCGTCTGGAAACGACCCGCTGCGACTTCCACCTGATCCTCACCCTGAAACTGGTAACTATAATCCTTGGTGCGACCGCCGTCGGCGACCGCGAAGGAGACCTCGCGGCTTCCTGCGGCGAAGGCGAGCATCAATGAGAGCTGTTGGCTGAATTTGTCCTGTGTGCCCTGTTCGATCTTCATCGACCAGCTGCCGGCTTTCAGCGAGTTGGTCACCCGCATCGACTGCCAGTCGAATCTGAGCTCCACTGAACGCGGATTGTCGCTGCTCCGGTGGATATAGTGATAGCTGTACGGTATCACCGCAGCGCGGATGATGGTGCCACTGCTGCTCTCTTTTACTTCACCGTTGAGCAGTATCGCCGCCAGGCCGACCGGTGTGGTGCGGGCGCTATAGCGATAGTCGCCACGCTTGTCGAGTTCCAGGATTATCTCCACTTTGCCGAGTTTGAGCGAGCCGCGGCTGAGTTCGTACTTGGCGGTGAACGGATCGAGTCGGGGTTCCTGTCTTTCGGCGGCCGACAGGGAAGCGGTTAGCAGCAGGCCCAGGAAAGGGAAAATGAGCATCAGCCGCTGCACTCTCTTCACGGCAGCGGGTTTCCGTTATTCTTCAGAATCAGTGGTCCATCAAGCGGATTCCCGTCCAGGATCACGTTGCCGTTTTGCAGTGTCAGACGACCCTCGGCAACCCAGCGGATCACTTTGGGATAGATGATGTGCTCCTTGGCGAGCACCTTTGCCGCGAGCTGTTCAGCATCGTCGCCGGGTTCTATCGGGACGCTTGCCTGCAGAATCAACGGACCGCCATCTAGCTCTTCGGTAACATAGTGTACGCTGGCACCATGTTCGCGTTCGCCCGCATCGAGCACTCGCTGGTGGGTGTGCAGACCGCGGAATTTAGGGAGCAGCGAAGGGTGTATGTTCAACATGCGTCCGCGGAAGCGCTGCACGAATGCGGGCGACAGGATGCGCATGAAACCGGCCAGCACCACCAGTTGTGGCTGGAAATCCTCCAGCACTGTTGCCAACGCGATATCGTAGCTTTCGCGGTCGGGAAAGGCTTGGTGGTCCAGCACCCGGGTTGTGATCCCTGCTGCCTGCGCACGTTCCAATCCGCGCACACCCGGCCGGTTGCTCACTACGGCCCTGATTTCAGCGGGCAGTCCGGCAGCAACCTGATCGATCAGTGCCTGAAGATTGCTGCCGCTTCCGGAGATGAGTACCACCAGTGGCAGTCTGTCCGGCCCGTTCATGCCGCCTCCATCACACGAACTCCACACTGGCTGGGCCTTCGGATGGGAGAATCCTGCCCAACCGCCAAACCTTCTCCCCCGCCTGGATGAGCTGTGCCTGCGCATTGTCTGCATCCTCGGCGGCGACACAGGCGATCATGCCGACACCGCAGTTGAAGGTGCGCAGCATCTCCGCATCAGCAATGTTTCCCTGCTCCTGCAGCCATTGGAAAATCGGTGGACGTTCCCAGGCGTCGAGTTCGATCACTGCACGGGAACCCGCTGGCAGCACTCTGGGAAGATTCTCCAGCAGGCCGCCTCCGGTGATGTGTGCGAGTGCGTGGATCTCCAGCGACTGATGCAGCTGCAGCAGCGGTTTGACATAGATGCGGGTGGGGGCCAGCAAAGCGTCGCCCAGCGTGGTGCCAGAGAACGGCTGGGAGAGATCCGCCCCGCTGATTTCCAGCACTTTCCGGATCAGCGAGTAGCCGTTGGAATGGGGACCGGAAGATGCCAGTCCGAGCAACAGATCGCCCGCCTTGACCCTGCCTGGTTCGATCATGCGCGACTTCTCGACGATACCCACAGCGAATCCAGCCAGATCGTAGTCGCCATTGGCGTACATTCCCGGCATCTCTGCAGTCTCGCCGCCGGTAAGTGCCGCACCGGCCTGACGGCACCCCTCGGCGATACCGGAGACCACGCGGGTGGCGATATCCACATCCAGATGGCCGGTGGCGTAGTAGTCGAGAAAAAACAGCGGTTCAGCGCCGGTAACCACGATATCGTTGACGCACATCGCTACCAGATCGATACCGATGCCGTCGTGCCTCCCCAGTTGCAGCGCCAGCTTCAGTTTGGTGCCCACGCCGTCGGTGCCGGAGACCAGTATGGGTTCGCGGTAGCGGTCGACGGGCAGCTCGAACAGTGCGCCAAAGCCACCCAACCCGGTCATCACACCGGGACGGAAGGTCTGCCGGACGATCGGTTTGATGCGCTCCACCAGGCTGTTGCCAGCATCGATGTCAACGCCGGCATCGCGGTAGCTGAGGTTTCCATTCCCGGAAGTGCTGTTCTGGCTCACGTCGGCTCCAGGCTGTATACGATTGGCGCTATACTATCAAATCCTTTGGACCAGGTGTTCTTTTAGACAGGCGAGGCCGGGCCGGAGTAATATGGCGGCCTATTCAACCAGGACGTTTCATCGAATATTTTGTTATGTCACTCTCCCTATCGAGTTTCCGCTTCGATGCCCGCGTGTTATTCACCGCATCGATTTTACTGCTTTCCGTTGTTATGGCTCCGGCTGCACAGAGCGCTGAGGTGAGCGGTCTCTACGACGCCGTTACCCCGGTTGCCGGTGTCGGTGCGGCGGAACGAAATGTGGCGGTTCGCGACGCAATGGATAAGGTGCTGGTCAAAGTTACCGGTAACCGCCAAGTCTCCTCACGCAAGGCGCTGGCTGCGGAGTTGGACAATGCATCCCGCTACCTGCAGCAGTATCGCTATCAGCCGCTGCCAGCCGCGCAGCGTAGCGATCAACCGCAGCAGCAGCTATTGACAAGCTTCGATAAGAACGAACTGGACCGTCTGCTGCGTAACCTCGGACTGCCGGTGTGGAGTGCCAACCGACCGACCATCTTGATTTGGCTGGGCGATGAGCAGCGTGCCAAGCGGCGGCTGTTGACTCCGGATCTCGACAGCAGTGTCCGCGCTGCGGTGGACCGGGTTGCCGCTGCGCGCGGGCTGCCGTTGATGCTGCCGTTGATGGATCTGGAGGATCAGGGTCAACTCCAGGTGGCGGACCTGTGGGGCGATTTCGAAAACAACATTCGCGCCGCATCACGCCGCTATGCACCCGATCTGATCCTTACCGGTCGCCTGATCGAGACCGCAGCGCGCTCCTGGCGTGGTGACTGGCGGCTCTACTCGGAGGATTCCCAGAGTCACTGGAGCAGTGCGGCGGCTACGCGCGAGGAGTTGGTCACCGATGCACTGCAGCAGGCTGCAGACAATCTGGCCAATCGCTTCGCTCCACTGCGTGAGGAGCGTTCGTTGTCGACCGTGCGTCTCCGCGTGGCGGGGATAACAGCCCTCACCGACTATGCTGCGGTGCTGGAACTGTTGAGCAGCCAGAATTCGTTGGAGCGAGTGGTATTGGTCGCGGTTGAGCCGGAAGCGGTGGTCTATGATCTGCATGGTCAGGGCGGTGCTGCTGCACTGGAGCCCGGTCTGGAGGTCGGTGGTTTGATCGAGGCAGATCCCAATGCAGTTTTTGCAACCGACACCTCCGCACCGGCGGTGGACCTCTACTATCGGATGCGCTGAACCCGCACATGATTCTGCAACGGGAAGATATCCCAAATCTGATCAGCATCCTGCGCATTTTTCTCACCATTCCGGTGGTCTGGATGCTGTTGATCAGACGATTTGACATTGCGCTGGTGCTCTTTGCGATCGCCGGCGTGTCAGATGGTCTGGATGGCTTTCTGGCCAAACATTTCGGCTGGCAGAGCAAACTGGGTGGGCTGCTGGATCCGATGGCAGACAAGGTGCTGCTGGTCTCCAGCTACGTCTGTCTGGCGCTGCTTGGTCTCATTCCCACCCTGCTGATGGTGCTGGTGATCCTGCGTGATTTGGTGATCGTGACCGGTGCGCTGGTCTACAATTTTCGCATTGAAGAGTTGGAGGCTGAGCCAAGCCTGATCAGCAAATTCAACACCTTTGCCCAGATCGTGCTGGTCATAGCGGTGGTGCTGGATCAGGGATGGGTCGGCCTGCCACCGGGATTGCTCCAGCTCATGGTGTGGGTGGTGTTCGCCTCCACCATTGCCAGTGGAGTCGACTATGTCTGGGTCTGGAGCCGGCGTGCAGCAGGGTTGAGCGGAAAGAAGTGACAGGCTGCGGGAAGTGTCCTGAACTCATCAGTCACCTTCCTGAATCAGAATGGTTTTTACAAAGGGTATGGTTAATTTGTGTTGTGCTGCCAGGGAAGCGCGGTCGAGCCGATCCAGTAACGCTAGCAGGGAGGCGCTGTCTCTCGTCGAGTGGCAGAGGAGATAACGTGCCGTCCCTTCGGCGAGAGACAGACCGCGTCGCTGTGCGCTCTCGGTGAGTAGCTGCACTCTGCCTGCGTCGTCCAACGGGTGCAGTTGGTAACAGAGCCCCCATTCCAACCTGGATCTGAGATCCGCCAGTCTGACCGGCAAACGGGTTGGGGGGGCGTCAGCAGCAACGATCAGTGGTGCACCTCTGTCGCGCAATTGGTTGAACAGGGTGAACAGGCCCCGCTCCCATTCCGCGTCGCCGCCGGCGCGCTGAATATCATCCAGGCAGACCAGGTCGAGCGCGCCCAGACCAGACAGGATCTCAGGCGAAAATTCATCGACTTGAGAGAGTGGCACATAAGCTACCCGGTTAGCTCCGCGCTGCGCAGCCCGGCAAGCAGCCTGCAGTAAATGGCTCTTGCCTACTCCGGGGGCGCCCCACAGGTAGAGAAACTGCTCTCCCGTGCCGGCGGCACAGTTTTTGATATCCGTCAGTGCCTGGCTGTTGTCGCGTGCAATAAATGCGTCGAAGCTGGCGGTTTCGCGCAGGCTGATGCCGAGGGGGATCTGAAGCAGGCGGTGCGCCACTCAGCTCAGCCTGACGGCGGTGCTGGCCAGGCGTCTGCCCAGCGCACGGCACAGCCGCTTCTCCTCGTCGTTGAGCGGGATGTTGCTATCCTTGCCGGCCAGATGGCTGGGGCCGTAAGGGGTGCCTCCGCTGTGCGTGTGGAGCAGTTCAGGCTCGCTGTAAGGGAGACCGAGCAACAGCATGCCGTGGTGCAGCAACGGCAGCATCATACTGATCAGCGTCGTCTCCTGACCGCCATGCATGCTGGAGGTCGAGGTAAAGACACCCGCAGGTTTGCCGATCAGTGCCCCACTCAACCACTGAGCACCGGTGCTGTCGAGAAAATATTTCAGCGCGGCCGCCATGTTGCCAAAACGGGTGGGGCTGCCCAGTGCCAGACCGGCGCAGTGGGCAAAATCCTCTGCTGTGCAGTAGGGCGCCCCTTGCGCCGGCACCTGCGGTTCCACCGCTTCACAGGTGGCCGAAACCGCTGGCACCGTGCGCAGCCTTGCCTCCATGCCCGCCACCTCTTCCACGCCTCGGGCTACCTGTCTGGCCATCTCCGCGGTGGCTCCGTAGCGACTGTAATAGAGCACCAGGATATAGCTCATTTCAGGATATCCAGAACCTGTTCGGGTGGTCGGCCGAGGGCGGCTTTACCATGGTAGATCACGATGGGCCGCTCGATCAGTTTGGGATGATCGATCATGCCCTGAATCAGCTGCTCCCGCGTCAGATCGGGGTTGTCCAGTCCTGCCTCCCGGTACTCGGACTCTTTCTTGCGCATCAGCTCGCGAGGCTGCATGCCGAGCATGTCGAGTATCCTCTCCAACTCGGCCTTGTCCGGTGGAGTTTTGAGATACTCGGTGATACGGGGCTGGAATCCGCTCTCCTCCAGCAACTGCAGGGTCTGACGCGATTTACTGCAGCGAGGATTGTGATAGATCTCTACGCTCATGGTGAATTCTCCTCTCGTCGTTGGCTGCTTCACCGCACTATTGTATCCAACAGTGTTGACGGAAAAACAGCCGCATTGAGCTGGTGCCGCTTTACAATTGGCTGGAGTTGCAATAATCCGGGTTTTGGGTCGACAATCTGACTACAGGGGGAGCGTACAGCTCCGGATGTTTCTCTGCCGGCGCTGCATGAGGGGGCGGGTGTTGTAATGCAATTCCAGGGTATGGCAGCCACGGGTGTGATTCGCTTTCTCCATTTGCTGGCGACGCGATTCATTGCTGATCGCGGCCTGCCCAACGCCGCTTCACTGACCTTCACCACGCTGCTGTCACTGGTTCCGTTAATGACTGTCGGCTTGGCCATATTCGCTGCTTTTCCGATCTCCGACAAGGTGGCGGACGGGTTGCAGGACTTTGTGTTTAAAAACTTCGTACCTGCATCCGGGGAGATCGTTCAGCAGCATCTGCAGGAGTTCAGCAGCAAGGCATCCCGACTGACCGGTGTGGGGTTCGGCTTTCTCGTGCTGGTTGCGGTGATGCTCATGAGCACCATCGACCAGGCAATCAATACCATCTGGCGGGTGCGCCAGGAACGCAAACCCCTGGCCAAATTTCTGATGTACTGGTCGATTCTTTCGCTCGGCCCGCTGCTGATCGGCCTCAGTGTGGTGGTCACCTCTTACATGGTCTCACTACCGATCATCTCTGACACCGCAGTGACCCTGGGACTGCGTCTCCGGCTGCTGGCGTTCATGCCATTGCTGGCCGCGGCGGTTGCCTTCACCCTGCTTTACGCGGTGGTACCGAACCGCAAGGTACCACCACGGCATGCGATTGCCGGTGGGGTGCTGGCAGCGCTGCTGTTTGAACTGGCGAAACGTGGCTTCGCCTTCTATGTGACCCAGTTTCCCACCTATGAGGCGATCTATGGGGCGCTCGCGGTGGTGCCAATCTTTCTGGTCTGGATCTATCTCTGCTGGGTGGTGACGTTACTTGGCGCCGAGTTTGCCTATTGTCTCAGTATCTTCAACGATGAGGGTAAACATGGTTCGGCAGAGCAGGGCGGCGACCTGCTGCTTGCCTATCGTCTGTTGGGTGAACTCTGGCGGGCGCAGCAGTCGGGAGAGGCTTTCTCACCACATCAGCTTGGCGCATCACTTGGTCATGTGCCGGAAGAGCGTATGGAGAGGCTGCTGGAGCAGCTTGAGCAAGCGCATTTGGTGCTTCAGACCGGAAGCGGCGCCTGGGCGCTGGCGCGCGACCTCTCTCGCGTTACCTTGCATGATCTCTATCGGGTGGAAGGTTTTGTACTGCCTGAAGCGCGGCTGCTGGAGGGTTCCCGGGATGGCGCAGATCAGGCGCTGGCCAGTATTCTTGCCGAACTGGGAAAAAATTTGGAGACAATGATGCAGGTACCGTTACAGACGCTCTATCAGCAGCGGGAAATACCGCAACCGCTGCAACCGTCGGAGACCGAGTCCGGGGGGGAGTCGCCGCCAGTCACTCCTGGTGACGCGGATCCCGTGCAGGGACAATCTCAGACTCTGCCGGAAGTGGTGGTCGCGCGCAACGCGGATCTGAATTGAGCCGGGATGTGCAAATCAACTAGCAAAACTTCCGACAACGGAGCGAGGAGGGGAATCAGGTGACTATCTGCGTCAAGTGTCTGGTGTCAGGCAAGGTGCAAGGGGTGTTTTTTCGTGCTTCGACACGAGAACAGGCAGTATCACTTGGTATCACCGGCTACGCCAGAAATCTGTCGGATGGTGGGGTGGAGGTGATGGCGTGCGGTGAGAAGGAGTCGGTCGATCAGCTCAGAAGCTGGCTAACCCGGGGACCGGCCGCTGCGCGGGTCACGAGTGTCTCGTGTGAGCCGCAGGAGACGCATCGGTATCAAAGCTTCAAGGTCGAATAACCCGCTAGTCGGAAGGGGCTGGTTGTGTTCTCTTCAGTAGCCCGCCACACTCAAATCCAGCTTTGTCGGCATTGCGGAGAGTCGTCTGACACCCGTTTCGATGGATCCATCGGGATGCAGTTCCAGCCAACGCAGTCCGGGTGGCACTCTGTCGAGATTGAACTGGTCGAGTTGTGGGGTGAATTGGATGCAGGTCGACGGCACACCCAGTAGCTGCACCTGTTTCCACCAACTCATGTACTCCTGATGAATATGTCCGAAAAGGATCCCCTTGACTTGGGCAAAGCGGTCGATGATCTGAAAAAAAACCGTCGGATTGTCCAGTACCATACGGTCCATCCAGGCGCTGTTGATCGGCAAGGGGTGGTGATGGAGACAGATCAGTGCGTGGCAGTGGATGTTTTGCTGGAGTTGGTGCTCCAGGATCTCCAACTGTGCTGCACCGAGATGTCCCCCCTCTCTGCCTGGCACCGTCGAGTCGAGCATGACAATCAGCCAGTTCTGTAGTTGAACCATCTCCAGCATCTGTACTTTGCCGCGATTCAGCGTCTGGCTCATTACCGCCGGTGAATCATGATTGCCCGGCAGGCAATAGACTGGAGAGGCCATCTGTTCCAGCCGTTCACGTAAGCGCGCGTATCCCTGGGGGCTGGCGTCATGCACCAGATCACCGGTTGCCAGGATCAGGTCGGTCGAGCCGAATTCCTGCTCGATCAGGTCAAGCACCGCATCGAAAGTGGACTGGGTGTTGAGCCCGGCGAGGCAGCGTCCAGGATTGGCGTACAGATGGCAATCCGATATCTGCAGTATGCGCAGGGGTGCATCCGCGAATGGTGCGTAGTACGGCGGCAGTTGGCTGATATTTTCAGGTTTCATCGCCCGTTTTCGGGAGCTAAGCAGTCATTACAGGATAGTATTGTATTTCAGACGGCACTTTTTAATACTTTTTGGTCTGATTCCGCTACCTCTTTGTGGACTGATTCACGCTTCTGCGACAAGTTTTACTATCCCTGGGAAGGAGAGTCATCGAAATGACATTGAGCGAATTGCGGTATATCGTCGCGGTGGCCCGGGAGCGACACTTCGGTCGGGCTGCTGAATATTGTTGTGTCAGCCAGCCTACGTTGAGCGTGGCAGTGAAAAAGCTGGAGCAGGAGCTTGATGTCATGCTGTTCGAACGGGGTCAGGGAGAGGTAAGCGTCACCCCGGCCGGACAGCAGATCATCGATCAGGCACAGCGGACCCTGGAGCAGGTGGAGTTGATCCGTGAGTTGGCCAGGCAGGGCAAGGATCAGTTGTCGACCCCGCTGCGGCTGGCGGCAATCTACACCATCGGACCCTATCTGTTTCCCTGGCTGGTGCCGCAGTTGGCCAGGCGCGCGCCCAGCATGCCACTCTACATAGAGGAGAACTACACTGCGGTACTCGCAGAAGAGCTGAAACGCGGTGAGCAGGATGCGATCATCATTTCACTGCCGTTCGATGAACCGGGAATCGAAGTGCTGCCCCTCTATCAGGAGCCGTTCGTGGTCCTGCTTCCCTCCGGACATCCCTGGGCTGACAAATCAGAGGTGGACAGGGCTGCAATGAGTGATGAACGTGTGCTGCTGCTTGGTGCCGGCCACTGTTTCCGTGATCAGGTGCTGGAGGCATGCCCCGGTTGCCAGAAGCCGTCACCGGGTGTACAGGGGAATTTCGAGGGAGGATCTTTGGAGACCATACGCTATATGGTCGCCAGCGGGCTGGGTATCACGGTACTGCCCTGCAGTGCAGCGGGAATTCAGGGTATGCCCGGTGAGATGCTGATTTCGCGACCTTTCAGGGGAGAGGCGCCCTCGCGTACCGTGGCATTGGCCTGGCGGAAATCCTTTCCGCGGTTGCAGGCGATCGAACTGCTGAGAGCGGTGATCACGGCGACTGGATTGAATGGAGTGACCAGCCTGGTCAGCGACCGGACCCTGCCGTGAGGTGCGCCTGACAGGCTGCTGGGCTGGCTAATATTCTGCTTGTCCGGCCGCATGGCGGCTGAATCCCGATGGGCAGCGAACCTCAGAAATTCTCCGTACTGGTGAACAGTCCCACACGCAGGTCTCTGGCGGAATAGATCACTCTGCCATCCACTTCGACCACCCCGTCGGCAACGCCCAGCACCAGTTTGCGGCTGATGACTCGCTTCATGTCCAGGCGGTAGGTAACGAGACCCGCACTGGGCAGCACCTGTCCGGTAAACTTGACTTCACCGACACCCAGTGCCCGACCGTGGCCGGGGTTGCCGATCCAGGCCAGAAAAAAACCGACCGCCTGCCACATCGCATCCAGTCCCAGACATCCGGGCATCACCGGATCTCCGGGGAAATGGCATTGGAAGAACCAGAGATCCGGGTGGATGTCCAGCTCGGCGTGTATCGCCCCTTTGCCAAAGGCGCCTCCACCATCACTGATGCTGATGATACGGTCCATCATCAGCATGTTGGAGACTGGCAGTTGGGCATTGCCGGGTCCGAACATGCGCCCGTAGCCGCAATCCAACAACTCTTCTCTGGTAAAACTCTGCTCTTTCGCCATCAGAACTCTCTTGCCCGGTGTGTTCAATTATAATTTTTCCTGAAGTTGCGCAATGATTCGATCCAGTGCCACCATGCTGCTTTCGCTGTCGGTGCGTGCGCGATATTCCACCTCTCCCTGGTCGAGGCTGCGTTCTCCAATGACCACGCGATGCGGTATGCCAATCAGCTCCATATCGGCAAACATGAACCCAGGACGCACCTCTCTATCGTCCAGCAGCACCTCGATTCCGGCTTGAGTCATCTCTGTATAGAGACGCTCAGTCACCTCTCTGACCCGTTGTGATCGGTTCATCTTCATCGGTAGCAGCGCGACCTGAAAAGGCGCGATAGCGGCAGGCCAGACGATGCCGCGCTGGTCGTGGTGCTGCTCGATCGCGGCGGCTACTACCCGGCTGACGCCGATGCCGTAACAACCCATGGTCATTGTCCGGGCCTGCCCCTCCGCATCCAACACGCTGGCTTGCATCGCCTCGCTGTATTTACGCCCGAGTTGAAAGATGTGGCCCACCTCTATGCCGCGCGCAATGGTCAGACTGCCTGCTCCGTCAGGACTGGGATCGCCCTCGACCACGGTGCGTAAGTCTGCGACCGGCGGCAGCGGAAGATCACGCTCCCAGTTGATACCGAAATAGTGTTTGCCATCGATGTTGGCGCCGGCGCTGAAATCCGCCATCTGTGCCACAGTCCGGTCCGCGATGCAGGGTATCGGCAGGTTGAGCGGCCCCAGAGAACCGGGTCCCGCACCGATCGCATCCCGGATCTCCTGTTCGGTGGCGAAGCGCAGGGGTGAGGCTACCTCCGGCAGGTTGTCCGCCTTGATCTCGTTCAGTTCGTGGTCGCCACGGATCAATAGTGCGATGAACTCCGCTGTCTGGGTTTGCGCGGCGGCCACGATCAACGTTTTCACCGTCTTCACGATCGGGTAACCGAACTGCTCCACCAACTCCTGGATGGTTTTGGTGTCGGGGGTGTCGGCCATGCGCAGCACCTCGGTCGGGGCAGGCCGCGGCCCGTCGGGTGCGAGGGCTTCCGCTTTCTGTACATTGGCAGCGTAATCACTTTCCGACGAGAAGGCGATCGCATCCTCACCCGAGTCGGCCATCACATGAAACTCATGGGAGGAGCTTCCACCGATGGCGCCGCTATCCGCCTGCACTGCCCGAAACTGCAGTCCACAGCGTGTGAATATGCGTGAGTAGGTTGTATGCATCAGATCGTACGTCTGCTGCAGCGAGGCCTGGTCCAGGTGAAACGAATAGGCATCCTTCATCAGGAACTCACGTGCGCGCATCACGCCGAACCGGGGACGGATTTCGTCCCTGAACTTGGTCTGGATCTGGTAGAAGTTGACCGGCAGCTGTTTGTAGCTGTGCAGTTCATTGCGCGCCAGCTCGGTGATGATCTCCTCGTGCGTGGGACCAAAGCAGAAGTGGCGCTGGTGACGATCCGTGATCCGCAGCAGTTCCGGTCCGTACTGATCCCAGCGGCCGGACTCCTGCCACAGCTCCGCTGGCTGTACCGCTGGCATCAGGACTTCGAGAGCGCCTGACCGGTCCATCTCCTCGCGGACGATCTTTTCCACCTTTTTCAGCACCCGCACCCCCAGGGGCAGCCAGGTATACAGGCCTGCCGCCAGCTTTCTGATCAGGCCAGCGCGCAACATCAACTGGTGGCTGACTATTTCGGCGTCGGCAGGGATCTCTTTGAGCGTTTGAAGTGGGAACTGTGATGTGCGCATTGCTGTCCGCTGGATGGAGGTTAAACTCAGTATTCTATCCCGGTTGACGAATAATTTGTAAGCAAAAGCGAACCCTGTTGAGGGAAGTTCAGCGACAGCTGGGTGCAACCCAGGTTCAAGAATTCAGCCACCCCGGACGCTACTCAGGGGCAGGTTCCGACGCTGTCCGGCGGCAGAATGGCAACTGTTCACCCGGGGTGAGACAGAACTGTCCGGCTGCATGCCGAGCATTGGGACACAGACGCTGTAGAGTTACCTGGGGAGAGCGATGAGCGCACCATTCGACGACAGCACCGCCCCGGAGCGGAACAGATGACGCTTGCCAGAAAGCTCCTGATCGGGTTGATGTTGCCGTTGCTGTTGGGGTTCGCGGGTGCATTCGCTATCAGTGCCCGCAACGGCTTGCTGTATGTCGAGGAGCAGCTGGCACAGCAGCGTGCCGATGCGCTCGGCTCTCTGGCAGCGGCGCTGTCCCGAGCGGTCACGAATGATGATCGGGCTGCGCTTCAACGGCTGATCGATGCTGAGTTTGCAAAGGGCGACTGGCAATGGGTCCGGGTGGAAAAGCAGGACGGGCGCCCACTCATCGAGCGTCGGCTCTCTTCCCGGCTTGAAGGAGGAGCGCCAGCCTGGCTGATCGAATGGCTGATACCGCTGGCTAGCCAAGCCGAAGCAGCGGTGATGTCGGAGCGGCAGCAGACCGGTGTGGTCAGGGCGCGCAGCCATTCCGGTGCTGCCTACGCCCGCTGGTGGCGTGATCTTGGTGAGCTGTTGCGCTGGTATCTGCTCTCCGCACTGCTGACTCTGCTCTGCAGCATGCTGCTTTTGCGTTGGTTGCTGCGGCCGCTGCGCATGGTTGAATGGCAGGCCGACAGCATCTGCCAACGCGGTTTTCCACTGAATGAAACGCTCCCGGGCACGCAAGATCTGCGGCGCATCGTCGAAGCGATGAACCGTCTCTCCACCCGGGTGAAGATTATGCTTCAGGAGTCTGAACAGCTGGCGCTGGGACTCCGTCGCCAGGCTTACCAGCACCCGGTGACCGGGCTGAGCAACCGTCGTCACTTCAACAATACGCTGGCCAACCTGATCGATTCATCCGAGGAGTTCGCCACTGGCGTACTGGCGCTGGTTCAACTGCGGGATTTCAAGCGTTATAACGATAAAAACGGCACTTTTTCCGGGGATGGCCTTCTGGTGGATACCGCCAGGCTGTTGGCGGAGTGTGCCAGCACGATACCTCATCATCTGCTGGCCCATCTCGGTGGTGCCCATTTTGCGCTGCTGGCACCGGATTACTCGCTGTTACAGGGTCCGGAGCTGGGTGCCAGGATTTGTACCGCGCTCTCCGCACTTGCTGGAAAGTGCACTTTGCAGGAGAGCTATCCAGCCTATATCGGATTGGCCTACTACGATGGGTCGGGTTCCGCCGCAGAACTCCTCTGCAAAGCGGATATGGCGCTGCAGGCAGCAAAGTCCGCCGGTCCGGGTTGTTGGAAACTGAGCGGTCCGAAAGGAGAAGAGGCTGTCAGATGCGCCTCCGAATGGCGTGCGTTCATCGAACACTCTCTGGCAATGAATCGGCTCCGATTACAGACACAGCCGGTGCTTGGCTTTCCCGACCGGAAGCTCTTGCACCGGGAGGTGCTGGTACGGCTGGTTGAGGAGGAGAGCAACGGTGTGGAGCGGCTGCTGACGGCCGGGAGTTTCATGGCACAGGCGGAACGTGCCGGGTTGAGTGCGGAGGTGGATCGCGCCGTCATCTCCCTGGTACTGCAGCGTCGGGTGCAACAGGAGGAGGTGCAGTACGCGATCAACCTCTCCCCCTTCTCTTTGCGAACCCCTGGATTCTTCGGCTGGCTGGAACAACAGCTGCGCGTCAATCAGATGGTTGCCGAGAGGTTGATATTTGAAATGAGCGAGCAGGGTGCACTGACAATGGCCAGAGAGGTGCAGAGTCTGGTGCGGATGCTGGAACGTTATGGTTCGCGCTTTTCTCTGGACCATTTTGGACGTGGGTTCGGCTCGTTTACCACGCTGCAATCGCTCAGGCCGCACTACCTGAAGTTGGACGGAAGCTATATGCGGTCGCTCGGAGAGGGCAAGGAGTGTCAGTTTTTTCTGCAGTCGCTGACCAAGATCGCTCATGGACTGGATATTCAGGTGATCATCGAGTCGGTCGAATCTCAGATGCAGTGGGATCGGTTATCCACCTTGAATGCGGACGCCGCTCAGGGATATTTTCTCGGGCGTCCTGAGTGAGCCTTCAGGAGCGGCCTGCCAAACGCTATTTACAGAACTTCTGCTCCATCTCGCGCGCTTTGTCCAACCGCTTTTTACGTTCACTGTCGGTCATCTCGCGGGTGTAACCGCTGGCTGTTTTCACCAATCTGCGTTCGGAGTTGTCCAGCTGTTCCAGCGTGCGTCGCGCGATGCCGCAGTTGGTCTCTTCCGCTTGCTGTCTCTGCTCGTGCTCTGCATCCGCCTCTCCCTGCTCCTTGGTCAGGTCCTGCCGGTCGCGCATGTTACGCCACGTCTGTTCCAAATTCTGCCCCGGCTCCTGCTGCGTATTGCCTGGAGGAGGCGGGAGATCGATCCGTTTTTTCTCCGTCTCCACTGCTGGCGGTGGTACCTGGGAATAGACGGTCACCCCATTCTCATCGACCCAACGGTAAACACCGGCATGAACCGCTGCCGATAGCAATATTCCACCCACGACCACGCTCAGGCGGAAAGGCCTGTGGGCACGAATTTTTCTTCCCATCATGATCATCCTGAAGCGATTATGCGCCAAGCCAAGTGAGGGTTCAACGTGCGGTGCATAAAGTGGCAGCGACATGGCACTGGCGCCGGGACCTGCCCTGGGATGGCATGGGGCTGCTGCGGATATCCCCAATTTAGGCGTGCTCCTGCTTGACCTTCTCATGTAATATAAGTACTTTGCTATGTTTCTGTCACTTATCCCTGAGTCTATCTATTCAGCGTGTAACTGATCGGGTGCAGCCGTTCAGTTTATGGGAGGTTGTTGTCGTGGAATTGAGTGGTGCCGAGATCGTCATTCAGTGTTTGAAAGAGGAGGGTGTCGAGTACGTTTTCGGCTATCCTGGCGGAGCTGTCCTACACATTTACGACGCTCTGTTCAAACAGAATGACATACAACATATTCTGGTACGCCACGAGCAGGGCGCTACCCATGCAGCGGATGGCTATGCGCGCTCCTGCGGGAAGCCCGGCGTGGCTCTGGTCACTTCGGGACCGGGGGCGACCAATGCGGTGACCGGCATTGCCACCGCGTACATGGATTCGATCCCGATGGTGGTGCTGACCGGGCAGGTGCCTTCCCCATTCATCGGCAGCGACGCGTTTCAGGAGGTGGATACCGTCGGTATCACCCGTCCCTGTGTGAAGCACAACTTTCTGATCAAAAATGTGCGGGATATCGCGTCCACCTTCCGCAAGGCGTTCTATCTGGCAACCTCGGGCCGGCCTGGTCCGGTGGTGATCGATATTCCCAAGGATATCACCGATCCCAACATCAAGATCCCCTTCAGCTACCCGAAGAAGATCAAGATGCGCTCCTACAATCCTGTCGCCAAAGGTCATCTCGGGCAGATCAAGAGGGCAATCGACCTGATGCTGCAGGCGGAACGACCGGTGATCTACACCGGTGGCGGCGTGGTTCTGGACAATGCCGACAAGCAGTTGGTGGAGCTGGTGCGAACCCTGGGGTTTCCGATCACCAGCACACTGATGGGGCTGGGCGCCTATCCGGGCACCGACAAACAGTTTCTGGGCATGCTGGGTATGCACGGCACCTATGAGGCCAATATGGCGATGCATGAGACCGACACGCTGATTGCGATCGGTGCGCGCTTCGACGACAGGGTGACCGGCCAGGTGGCTCAGTTCTGCCCCAACGCAACGATCATCCATATCGATATCGACCCCTCTTCCATCTCCAAGAATGTGCGCGTGGATGTTCCCATCGTCGGTCCGGTCAGTTCGGTGCTCGATGACATGCTGCTGGTGCTCAAGGAGAACAAGCAGAGCCTCAAGAGCGAGGCGCTGGCAAAATGGTGGAAGCAGATCGAGGTGTGGCGCAGCAAGCAGTGCCTGAAGTACCAACAGGGCAGCGATATCATCAAGCCGCAATTCGCCGTGGAGACGCTCTACCGGGTGACCGGGGGTGATGCGTTCGTCGCTTCCGATGTAGGTCAGCACCAGATGTTCGCGGCACAGTTCTATCGCTTCAACAAACCACGCCGCTGGATCAACTCAGGCGGGCTGGGCACCATGGGATTCGGACTGCCAGCGGGCATGGGAATCCAGATGGCTTATCCGGATGCCAGTGTCGCAGTGGTTACCGGCGAAGCCAGTATCCAGATGTGTATCCAGGAGCTGGCGACCTGTAAACAATACCATCTTCCGTTGAAGATCATGCTGCTCAACAACGGCTACATGGGCATGGTGAGACAGTGGCAGGAGTTCTTCTACGAGGGTCGTTATTCGCACTCTTATGTCGATTCGCTGCCCGATTTTGTCAAGCTGGCGGAAAGCTATGGTCATGTCGGCATGAAGATCGAACAACCGAACGATCTCGAGGCCGCTATGCAGGAGGCCTTCGCGATGCGGGACAGGTTGGTTTTCATGGACGTGGTGGTCGACCCGACCGAGAACGTCTACCCGATGATCGAGGCTGGCAAGGGCCACCATGAGATGTACATGTCGCCGGGGAGTGAGCTGGTATGAGACATATAATATCGATTCTGATGGAGAACGAATCAGGCGCCCTCTCCCGGGTGGCGGGGCTCTTCTCCGCGCGCGGATACAATATCGAATCACTCACCGTTGCGCCCACCGAGGATCCGACCCTTTCACGGATGACACTGGTGACACGCGGCGACGAAGCGATCGTCGAACAGATCACCAAGCAGCTGAACAAGCTGATCGAGGTGGTCAAGCTGCTGGATCTCTCGGACGGTCCGCACATCGAACGGGAGATCATGCTGATCAAGCTCAAAGCCGAGAACGGCAAGCGTGAAGAGGCGATGCGCCTGGTGGAGATATTCCGGGGAAAGGTGGTGGATGTCACGGACAGTACTTTTGTCGTGGAGTTGACCGGCAAGAGCGCCAAACTGGACGCGTTCATCAAAGCGGCCCACGAGGAGTCCGTGGTTGAAGTGGTCCGGTCCGGACCGCTGGGTATCGCCCGGGGTGCCAAAGGGCTCAGGCTTTAGAGACTAAATTCAATATCCAGACGGAAACGCCGGCACCCGCCGGCGACGCCACCCGACACGGGTGTGCCGACTTCCCCGCCGCCAACCGGCGGAGTTGGACGGTGTCACCGGCGAAACACCGGCGCGACCGGACTGGATCCCAGTTGATTTACAGCACAAGGGTAATTGCACCATGAACATCTACTATGACAAAGACGCCGACCTCTCCCTGATCCAGGGCAGAAAGGTGACCATCATCGGTTATGGTTCCCAGGGCCACGCGCATGCCAACAATCTGAAGGAGTCCGGTGTCGATGTCACCGTCGCGCTGCGTCCCGGTTCCAGTTCCGCGGTCAAAGCGGAGAACTCCGGCCTGATCGTGAAACCGATCGAGGAGGCGGTGAGCGCGGCGGACGTGGTGATGGTGCTGGCGCCGGATGAGCACCAGGCGGCACTCTACCAGGAGCAGATTGCACCCAACATCAAGGTGGGCGCAGCACTGGCTTTTGCGCATGGATTCAACATCCATTTCGAACAGGTGGTGCCGCGTGAGGATCTGGATGTGATCATGATCGCGCCCAAGGGGCCCGGCCATCTGGTTCGCTCGACCTACACGCAGGGGGGCGGCGTCCCCAGCCTGATCGCGGTTTACCAGGATGCCTCCGGCAGAGCCAAGGATATCGCGCTCTCCTACGCTTCGGCCAATGGTGGCGGCCGCGCCGGCATCATCGAGACCAACTTCAGGGAGGAGACCGAGACCGATCTGTTCGGTGAGCAGGCGGTGCTGTGCGGAGGCGCCACCGCGCTGGTCCAGGCCGGATTCGAGACCCTGACCGAAGCGGGCTATGCCCCCGAGATGGCCTATTTCGAATGCCTGCACGAGCTGAAACTGATCGTCGACCTGATGTACGAAGGCGGCATCGCGAATATGCGCTACTCCATCTCCAATACCGCAGAGTATGGCGACCTGACCCGCGGACCGCGGATCATCACCGAGGAGACCAAGGCGGAGATGAAACGCATCCTGAAAGAGATTCAGAGCGGGGAGTTCGCGCGTGAATTCATTCTGGAGAATCGCGCTGGCCAGGCGACGCTGAAGGCCAAGCGCCGCATCGGCCGTGATCACCAGATCGAGGCGGTGGGTGCCCGCCTGCGGGACATGATGCCCTGGATCAAGGCGAACAAGATCGTCGACCGATCCAGAAACTGAACAGCGTCCGGTATTTTACCGCAGAGACTGAGCACGGCCATCCCGCTACTTTCGCGCCACCGCGCGGTACTGTGGGAAACGCCGCTTGAAGCAGCACCTGTTTAAACCAAAACCAGAACCACCGGCAACTGCCGGTGGTTCTGGTTTTGGCGTTCGTTTGCACTATAATCCGCATCTGCTGGCCATTCATTCGACGTGCGCTGCACCGGTAACCGCTCATGCCCGAAGAGTACAAGAAAGCGAAACGTAAACGCGGCATCTATCTGTTGCCGAATCTGTTTACCACCGCAGCGCTGTTCAGCGGTTTCTATGCGGTTCTGGCAGCGATGAACGGCAAGTTCGAACAGGCCTCCCTCGCCATCTTCGTCGCAATGCTGTTCGACGGAATGGATGGCCGGGTGGCGCGTCTGACCAATACCCAGACCGCGTTCGGCGCCGAATACGACAGTCTCTCCGACATGGTCGCATTCGGACTGGCACCATCGCTGGTCATCTACGTCTGGTCACTCAGCACGCTGGGAAAGCTCGGTTGGCTGGCGGCTTTTGTCTATACCGCAGGCGCCGCATTGCGGCTGGCCCGCTTCAACACCCAGCTAGGCTCCGCTGACAAGCGCTACTTTCAGGGATTGCCCAGCCCGGCTGCGGCAGCGGTGATAGCAGGCAGTGTCTGGATTGCCGTGGATCAGGGTATCAGCGGCAGCGATGTCTCCTATCTGGCCTGCTTTCTGACCGGTGTGACGGGGCTGTTGATGGTGAGCAATTTCCGTTATAACAGCTTCAAAGAGGTGGATTACCGAGGCAAGGTGCCGTTTTTTTCCATCGTCGTGGTTATGTTAGGGTTCGCGGTGGTGGTGGTGCAGCCCCAGGTCGTGCTGTTTCTGCTTTTTCTGATCTATGCTTTCTCCGGCCCGGTGCTGACTTTATTCTACCTGCGCCGCCGCCGCATGGGGCGGATCCCGGCCGTTTCGGACGCTACTCAGGGCGGCAGCGCAATACGGCCCGGCGAGACCAAGACTCCCGTAAAAAAGATGGATGTGGAAAGGTAGCGGTTGCAGCGCCGTTCTCCCACTGGAGACGGGTACGCGTCAGTGGGGCAGCGAGGCGTTCACTCCATCCGCTGAGAGAGGGTCTCCGGCCTGGCTTTGGCCGGACCGATGATCAATTGACATCCAGCCCCGGCGGTTGGACTGGACAGGGGGCCGCATGATGAGCAATCCAGACAAACTGATTATTTTCGATACCACGTTGCGCGATGGCGAACAGAGCCCGGGCGCTTCGATGACGAAGGAAGAGAAGCTGCGCATCGCCAGAGCGCTGGAAAAGCTCAGGGTGGACGTGATCGAGGCGGGTTTTCCGATTGCCAGTCCCGGTGACTTCGACGCGGTCAGGGCGGTAGCCAGAGCGATCAAAGAGAGTACCGTCTGCGGCCTGGCCAGAGCGGCGGAGAAAGATATCGATCGTGCCGGAGAGGCGCTCAGGGAGGCCAATTCCGGGCGTATCCATACCTTTATCGCCACCTCGCCGATTCACATGGAGCGCAAGCTGCGCATGACACCGGACCAGGTGGTCGAGCAGGCGGTCTGGGCGGTCAAACGGGCCCGCAACCTGATCGACAATGTCGAGTTTTCCGCCGAAGACGCAGGCCGCTCCGATATCGATTTTCTCTGCCGCATATTCGAGCAGGCGATTGCTGCCGGCGCCACCACCATCAATGTCCCGGATACGGTTGGCTACAACCTGCCACACCAGTTCGGCGAAACCATTCGCACACTGATCGAGCGCATTCCCAACTCCGACAAGGCGATCTTTTCGGTGCACTGCCACAACGATCTCGGACTCGCCTCGGCCAACTCGCTGGCCGCGGTGATGAATGGTGCCCGTCAGGTGGAGTGCACCATCAACGGACTGGGCGAGCGGGCCGGCAACGCCTCACTGGAAGAGGTGGTGATGGCGGTGCGCACCCGGCGCGATATTTTCAGCTGTGACAGTGATCTGGATACCACCCAGATCGTCAACTGTTCGCGTATGGTCTCCGGCATCACCGGGTTTCCGGTGCAGCCGAACAAGGCGATCGTGGGGGCCAACGCCTTTGCCCATGAAGCAGGCATCCACCAGGATGGCGTGCTGAAAAGCCGGGAAACCTACGAGATCATGCGTGCCGAGGATGTCGGCTGGAGCCAGAACCGGATGGTGCTGGGAAAACACTCCGGGCGCAATGCGTTTCGTGCGCGGCTGCTCGAACTGGGTGCGGATTTTGCCAGTGAAGAGGAGCTGAATGAGGCGTTTCGCTCCTTCAAGGAGTTGGCCGACAAGAAGCACGAGATTTTTGACGACGACCTGCTGGCGCTGGTCAACGACGCCGGCTTCAGCGCGGAAAACGAGCGCGTCAATCTGGTCTCACTCAAGGTCTGCTCGGAAACCGGCGAGGTGCCCAAGGCGGCGGTGGTGCTGACCGTGGACGGCTCGGAGAAGACCGGCCACGCCGCAGGCAGCGGGCCGGTGGATGCGGCCTTCAAGGCGATCGAGTCGATTGTGCGCACCGATTCGGTACTCGAACTCTATTCGGTCAACGCGATCACCAGCGGCACCGATGCGCAGGGCGAGGTGACCGTGCGGGTGCAGAAAGCGGGTCGCATCGTCAACGGCCAGGGCGCCGACACTGACATCGTGATCGCTTCGGCCAAAGCCTATGTGAATGCGTTCAACAAGCTGATGCGCAGTGAACGGCGTGCACATCCGCAGTTGGGTGATGTCTGAGGGGGCGCCCGGCATCCGATGAACGAGCGCCTGCGGCAGCAATACCTGACGGCGATGGGCATTCAAGCCTGGGAGCTGCGATCGGATGGCGGCGCGCAGCGGGTGCAGCAGCCAGCGGCGACCAAGGAGCCGGGCGCCCCGGTGGAGGCGCGTCTGCCGGCCGAATCTCCGCAGGATGGCGAACCGCCGGAGTGGCTGGATGAGGTGCCGCCGCCCACCGAGGAGTGGGCATCACTCGCGATGCCGGAGCAGGAGCCGGCCAGACCGGATACAGTCGCGACGCTCGACTGGGCGGCTTTGGCGCAACGGGTCGCGCAGTGCAACGCCTGCGAGCTGCATGCCAGTCGGCGGAATACGGTGTTCGGTGTCGGGAACAAATCGGCAGATCTGCTGGTGGTCGGTGAAGCGCCGGGTGCCGAGGAGGACCGCCAGGGGGAGCCGTTTGTCGGTCCGGCCGGCCAGTTGCTCAATGCGATGCTGCGCGCCATCGGATTGCAGCGCGAACAGGTCTACATCGCCAATGTGCTCAAATGTCGTCCACCGGGTAACCGCGAACCACGCCTGGAGGAGGCACTCAAATG
Organism: Chromatiaceae bacterium; assembly: GCA_024235215.1. Lineage (GTDB taxonomy): Bacteria > Pseudomonadota > Gammaproteobacteria > Chromatiales > Chromatiaceae > HKST-UBA178. The sequence continues at coordinate 357,655 of JACKMU010000006.1, forward strand.
CGAACCCTTTCTACGCCGCCAGATCGCGCTGGTCGCTCCCCGGGTGATACTCGCCGTTGGCGGGGTGGCGGCGCGGCATCTGCTCAAAACGGAGGAGCCGGTTGGCAGGCTGCGGGGGAAGCGGTTTCACATCGATGATATTCCGGTAGTGGTAAGCTACCATCCGGCCTATCTGTTGCGCTCGTCCGAACAGAAAGCGAAGAGCTGGGAGGATCTGCAGCGGGTTGTCGCGCTGCTGCGTTGAGCGCTTCGGTCCATTGCGATGAACAAGGCCAAGGATGCGATTCTGAAAAATCCGCAGATCAAGCTCTTGCCGATGCAGCAGAGCGATGTGGCAGAGGTGGTTCACCTGGAGACACGCTGCTATGAGTTTCCCTGGACCGAGACCATCTTTCTGGACTGTCTCAATGTCGGCTACTGTTGCTGGATCTACCGGCTGGATGTGCAGCTCGTCGGTTACGGCGTCATGTCGGTTGCGGCGGGTGAAGCGCATATTCTGAATATCTGTATCGATCCGCTGCTGCGCTGCCACGGTTTGGGTAGGCGCATGATGCAGCGCCTGCTCAATCTGGCGCGCAAACACCGGGCGGATACCGTCTTTCTCGAGGTGCGCGAGTCCAATCTGGCGGCGCAGACCCTCTATCAGCATCTCGGCTTCAATGAGATCGGTCTGCGCCGCGGCTACTATCCCGCTGCGAAGGGCCGGGAGAACGCGATCTTGCTGGCTTTGAGTCTATAGCCTGGTATGACGGCAATACGCGCAACCGGCGATAGGGTATAATCCTGCGGATTTTGTAACGGGTTGCTGCCAGCATTGCCACCCCCGCTCACCCTGACTGATCGATGTCTGAACTGCAAAAACAGCTGAACCGCCGGCGCACCTTCGCCATCATCTCGCACCCCGATGCGGGTAAGACCACCTTGACGGAAAAGCTGCTGCTCTACGGCGGCGCGATCCAGATGGCCGGTACCGTGAAGGGACGCAAAGCTGACCGGCATGCAACCTCCGACTGGATGGCGATAGAGAAGCAACGCGGTATCTCGGTCACCTCGTCGGTGATGCAGTTCCCCTATGCCGACGCTGTGGTCAACCTGTTGGACACACCGGGACACGAAGACTTTTCGGAGGACACCTACCGCACGCTGACCGCGGTGGATTCGGCACTGATGGTGATCGATGTCGCCAAAGGCGTGGAGGAGCGCACCATCAAGCTGATGGAGGTGTGCCGCATGCGCGATACGCCGATACTCACCTTCGTGAACAAACTCGACCGGGAAGGGCGCGATGCGATGGAGATTCTCGACGAGATCGAGTCGGTGCTGCAGATCAGGGGTGCGCCTGTCACCTGGCCAATCGGCATGGGCAAGCGCTTCAAGGGGGTCTACGATCTGCGTACCGGTATCACCCACCTCTTCTCTGCCACTCATGGCGGCAGAATCAAAGAGGGCGAGGTGGTCAAGGGACTGGATAATCCCCGGCTGGATGAACTGATCGGCGATCAGGCGGATGAGTTGCGCGAAGAGATCGAACTGGTGGTTGGCGCCAGTCACCCGCTCGATCTGGAAGCTTATGGGAAAGGTGAGCAGACACCGGTTTTTTTCGGTTCAGCGATCAACAATTTCGGTGTGGAGGAGCTGCTCAAAGCGTTTGTGCAGTACGCTCCCGGACCGCTGGCGCGCCACACCCGGCAGCGTCTGGTGATGCCGGATGAGGAGCGTTTCACCGGCTTTGTGTTTAAGATTCAGGCCAACATGGACCCGGCCCATCGGGACCGGATCGCCTTCCTGCGTGTCTGCAGCGGCAGCTACCAGAAGGGGATGAAGCTATACAATGTACGCACCGGCAAGACGGTGCAGGTGAACAATGCGATCACCTTTCAGGCGGATGAGCGCCGCCATGTGGAAGAGGCATGGCCGGGTGACATCATCGGCTTGCACAACCATGGCACCATTCAGATCGGCGACACCTTCAGCGAAGGTGAGGTGTTGAAGTATGAGGGGATACCCTATTTCGCGCCAGAGCTGTTCCGTCGTGTGGTACTGAAGGATCCGCTCAGGCTCAAAGCGCTGCAGAAGGGGGTGCTGCAGCTGTGTGAGGAGGGCGCTACGCAGGTATTCAGGCCGCTGAAGAACAACGATCTCATTCTGGGAGCGGTTGGAATGCTGCAGTTCGATGTTGCGGCGCAGCGACTCAAGGAGGAGTACAAGGTAGAGGCGGTCGTGGAGCATGTGTCGATCAACACGGCGCGCTGGGTGCGCTGCAAAGATCCCAAAATGATGGAACGGTTTCAGGCCAGGGTTTACGAAAACCTGGCGTTGGACGGAAACGACCAGCTGGTCTATCTGGCACCCACCCGGGTCAATCTCGACCTCACCATGGAGCGCTGGCCGGAGGTGGAGTTCTCCGCGACCCGGGAGCTCTGAGGCGACGGGAACGACCCGCAAATGGAGCCGCACCGGACTTGGCAGTTTGCCGCAGAGATCCTCGATCGCACCACGGCCGGACCCACTGATCGGCAGCATGGGCAGCGAAGTCTGATCGTAACTATTCAGCTGGCTCGAAAAAACGGTGCCAGCTGAAGAGTCACTCCGGATCTAACAGTTTCACCAGCAGAGAACGAAAAATGGAAAATGCAGAGGTAGAGAGATTGATAAAAGCCGGCCTGCCGGGCTGCCTGGTCAGCGTGACCGGCGATGGCCGCCATTTCGAGGCGGTTGTGGTGAGTGAGGAGTTTGTCGGCAAGAGCCCGCTGCAGAAGCAGCGTTTGGTGATGGCTACCGTGCGCAAACAGATCGACAGCGACGAACTGCATGCGCTCTCCATCAAAACGCTTACCCCGGCAGAAGCGGAATAGCGCTACGCGTTCATTTTACGCGGTCGGCTCCGCTCCTTACCGGCTGTTCATTGTCGGGACTCTGATCCCGCATCCCACTCCGTTCATCGGGTTGTAGGTCTCCGGACGCGGGTTTCCAGCGGTTCCGCGATCACCGCATGCAGCGTCAGCTGCCTGCCGTCGCGCAGCACACCGAGTTCGATGCGGGTTCCGATGCGCATCAGTCCGACGGCGTTGCGCAGATCGCTGGAACTCGCCACCGGACGACCGTCGAGCGTGACGATCACATCCCCACGACGTAATCCCGCTGCTGCGGCGGCCGAACCCTCCACCACTTCGGCCACCAGTGCGCCACCGCGTCGCGCCAGACGAAACGCCTTGGCCAGCTCCGGTGTCAGATCCTGAGTTGCCACCCCCAACTGGCCGCGTCTCACCTCTCCATACTCGGAGATCTGCGCCATGATGACGCCGGCCATGTTGCCGGGAATCGCAAAACCGATGCCGATATTACCTCCGGAGGGTCCGACGATCGCCGTGTTCACCCCGACCAGTTTGCCGTGCATATTGACCAGCGGGCCGCCGGAGTTGCCCGGGTTGATCGAAGCATCGGTCTGGATGAAGTCTTCGTACCCCTCGATACCCAGATCGGATCTGCCGAGTGCACTGACGATGCCGTAAGTGACCGTCTGGCCCAGACCGAACGGACTGCCGATCGCCACCACGAAATCACCCACGCGAACCTGGTCCGAGTCGGCGAACGGCAGTGCTGTCAGCTCTTTGGCCTGGATGCGGATCAAGGCCAGATCGACCTCCGGATCGCTGCCCACCACCTCCGCGTTGAACTGGCGCTGATCGCGCAGCGTCACCGTGATCTCATCCGCTCCGTCGATCACATGGTGGTTGGTCAGCACAAAACCCTTGGCCGCGTCCACGATCACCCCGGAACCGAGGCTCTGCTTCTGGCGCTGCTGCTCGCGCTCTTCGGGAATATCGAAGAAGCGGCGGAAAAAGGGATCGTCCAGCAACGGGTGGCGCCGCACGGTGCTCCTGGTGCGGGTCGAGATGTTGACCACCGCGGGTAGCACACTCTCCAGCATCGGTGCGATGGTGAATTCCGGCGCCGGGGCTTTGGCAGGCACGCCGTCACCAACCACCAGCAGCAGCAACAGCAGCCAGCGCGGGTGCAAATGGCGTCGGAACCGATCTCTCTGAATCATGGTCATCGCTCCTCTCTGGATCTTCCTCTCTGCCATTGTAACCCGATCGCCGGACTGGCACTGCAACAGCGAATCAGCAGCTTTTTAACACCCGCTGGGGAAGGTAAAAAAAACAGTTGCACCGAGTGCTTGAAAATAGCCGAAACCGCCCTATCTGGTAGGCGGCAACTCTTGCCGCAGGGGTGTTCCGGCGGGGTTGTACAATGACAGATTTTTGAGGCGGCGCTCAGTCGCCATTTTGACGAGGTAGAAGCTCATGGAGATACGCCCTTTACACGATCGTGTGGTCATCCGCCGGAGGGAGGAGGAGGTGAAGTCCGCAGGTGGGATCCTGATTCCCGATACAGCCAAGGAGAAACCGATCCAGGGTGAGGTGATCGCCGTCGGCAAAGGCCGGGTGCTCAACAACGGTCAGACCCGTCCGCTGGATCTCAAGGTGGGTGACCGGGTGCTGTTTGGCAAGTACTCCGGTAACGAGGTGAAGGTGGACGGCAAAGAGTTGGTGGTGATGCGTGAAGAGGAGATCATGGCTGTCATCGAGTAACCCGTGCCTGCCATAGACTGAGAGATTCAATGAGGAGAAAAAAGTGACCGCAAAAGAGATTCAATTTGGCGACGACTCGCGCGCCCGTTTTCTGCATGGTGTGAATATTCTTGCCAATGCCGTGAAGGTGACCCTGGGACCCAAGGGGAGAAACGTCGTACTGGAAAAGAGTTTCGGCGCGCCGACAGTCACCAAAGATGGTGTATCGGTGGCCAAGGAGATCGAACTCAAGAACAAATTCGAGAACATGGGGGCGCAGATGGTAAAGCAGGTCGCCTCCAAGACCAGCGACGTCGCTGGGGACGGTACCACCACTGCTACCGTGCTGGCTCAGGTGTTGGTGCGCGAAGGATTGAAGGCGGTTGCCGCGGGGATGAACCCGATGGATCTCAAGCGCGGCATCGACCAGGCGGTGGAGAGCGCCGTCGCAGCGCTCAAGGAGATCTCCCGGCCCTGCTCCGACAACCGTGAGATAGCTCAGGTCGGCACCATCTCCGCCAACTCGGACGAGTTGGTCGGCAAGATCATCGCCGAGGCGATGGAGAAGGTGGGCAAGGAGGGAGTGATTACGGTCGAGGAGGGGAAATCGCTGCAGAACGAACTCGAAGTGGTTGAGGGGATGCAGTTCGATCGCGGTTACCTCTCGCCCTACTTCATCAACAGCCAGGAGAACCAGCGGGTCGAACTGGAGGACCCCTTCATCCTGCTGTACGACAAGAAGATCTCCAATGTACGGGAGATGCTGCCGGTGCTGGAAGGGATCGCCAAAGCGGGCAAACCGCTGCTGATCGTGGCCGAGGATATCGAGGGTGAGGCGCTCGCCACGCTGGTGGTGAACAGCATGCGCGGCATCGTCAAGGTGTGCGCGGTCAAGGCACCGGGTTTCGGCGACCGGCGCAAGGCGATGCTGCAGGATATCGCCATCCTCACCGGCGGCACGCTGATCTCGGAAGAGGTCGGCCTGTCGCTGGAGAAAGCGACCCTCGATGATCTTGGTAGCGCGAAAAAGATTCAGGTCAGCAAGGATGAGACCACCCTTATCGACGGCGCCGGCAGCGCAGCGGATATCAAGGCGCGCTGTGAGCAGATCCGCGCACAGGTCGAGGAGACCAGCTCGGACTACGACCGTGAGAAGCTGCAGGAGCGGCTGGCCAAACTCGCGGGTGGCGTTGCTTTGATCAAGGTGGGTGCTGCCACGGAATTGGAGATGAAGGAGAAGAAGGCCCGGGTGGAAGATGCACTGCACGCGACCCGCGCCGCGGTCGAGGAGGGGGTGGTACCCGGCGGCGGTGTTGCGCTGGTCCGCGCCATCTCCGGTCTCAGCGGGCTGAAAGGGGTCAACCACGACCAGGATGTCGGTATCAGCATTACTCGCCGGGCGCTGGAGGAGCCGCTGCGCCAGATCGTGCTGAACGCTGGCGGTGAGTCCTCGGTGGTATTGAGCAAGGTGCTCGATGGGGTAGGCAACTACGGCTATAACGCGGCCACCGGAGAGTATGGCGATATGGTGAAGATGGGCATACTCGACCCAACCAAGGTGGCGCGCTCGGCGCTGCAGAATGCCGCCTCGGTCGCCGGATTGATGATCACCACCGAAGCGATGGTGGCGGAGCTGCCGAAGAAGGAGAAGCCGATGCCCGCAGGCGGTATGGGCGGCATGGGTGACATGGACTACTGAGTTCAATGCAGCTGGGCTGATCCACCAGGGAGCCATCGCCCGATGGCTCCCTGGGGAGTGCTCCGCTCCCGGGAGGCTTTTCCGTTATCCCGACCATTGCCATGTTGCGCCGGCGCTAACAGCTGCTGCATGCGCAGCAATCCGGCGGCAGCCACATTGGCCAAAGCCATACTGAGCAGTTACAGATAGTGCCGGATCCCGGCTCACTGACGCTTCCCCGGAAGCGCAAATCACGCCTTCCGGCGTGTTAACATCATCCGATACGGCAACAAGAAGGGGACCGCACAAGGGGCGGCAGCGGATACGGAAAAGCTGCCAGGCGACGAGATCAGAAGCTATGCAAACCTCACCCGATCCGATGCTGCAACGTCTGCGCTGGCTCACCTGGGCGACTCTGCTGATCCTGCTGGTGTGGCAGTTTCTGCCCTGGATCGAGCGGGCGTTGATCGGAATCACCACAGAGCCGAGACCGGTCACCGCACGCGGCGAGCTGGCCGCGGACGAACGCACCACCATAGAAATTTTCGAACGCGCCAGCCCCTCGGTGCTCTTTATCACGACCCGCCAGCGGGTGGTCAGTTACTGGACCCGCAACGTTTTCAGTGTGCCCAAGGGCACGGGTTCAGGGTTCGTCTGGGACGATCTGGGACACCTGGTGACCAACAACCACGTGATCGAAGGGGCTTCCGAGGCGACCGTGCGTCTCAATGACGGACGCAGCTACAGTGCCGTGCTGGTCGGTGCCAGTCCGGCCCACGACCTCGCGGTGCTGCGTATCAGTGTTGCCTTCGACCGGCCGCCGCCGGTGCCGTTGGGCAGCAGTGCGGATCTGCGCGTGGGCCAGAAGGTGTTCGCGATCGGCAATCCGTTCGGCCTCGACTACACACTCACCAGCGGTCTGGTGTCGGCACTGGACCGCTCGCTGGAAGTGGAGAGCGGTGCCACTATCGACCATCTGATCCAGACCGATGCCGCGATCAATCCCGGCAACTCGGGCGGGCCGCTGCTGGATAGCGCGGGACGGCTGATCGGCATCAACACCGCGATCTACAGCCCATCCGGTGCTTACGCGGGTATCGGCTTCGCGGTGCCAGTGGATACGGTCAACCGGGTGGTCCCCGAGTTGATCGCCAGAGGCAGCTATCTGCGCCCCAGCCTCGGCATCGTGATCGATGCAGAGATCAACAAAACGCTGACGCAACAGCTTGGTGTCAGCGGTGTATTGCTGCTCAAAGTGGCGCCCGGGTCGGCTGCCGAAGCCGCCGGGCTGCGCGGTACCCGGATAGATCGTAATGGCGACATTATCCCGGGGGATGTCATTCTGGCGATCGATGGCAGCCCGGTGGAGTCGGTCTCCGCGCTGTTCGGGCGCATGGATCGCTATCGCATCGGCGATCGAATCGGCTTGCGCGTCTGGCGCAGTGGGCGTGAAATGGAGGTGACGGTCGTACTGCAGGCAGGGGAGTGAGCTTTGCGCCAGGCCGCGCAGCACGATTGCACTGCAACAGAGGAGGATCAGGCAATGCAGGCGGAGACGCCGTTGCAACCCACTGCGGTGGTCACTGCATTTTTACGCCATGACCAGCGCATACTGCTGGTTCAGCGCAGCGCCAGGGTGGGCAGCTATCAGGGGCGCTGGTCAGCCATCAGCGGCTATCTGGAAGAGGTGACACCGCTGCAGCAGGCACGCCGGGAGATCAGTGAGGAGACCGGACTGCCCGAGTCGGAGGTGCATCTGGTCGCTGCAGGGGAGGCCATCAGCATACCCGCTCCCGAGCTGGGCAGACTCTGGGTGGTGCACCCATTTCTGTTTGATGTCGATGATCCACAGCATGTCAGGCTGGATTGGGAGAACCTGACCTGTTGCTGGGTGGCGCCGCACGAGCTGCACAAGTTCAATACCGTACCCGGGCTCGACCAGGCACTGCAGGCCTGCCTCAAGCGCTGATGGACGCAAGCGCGTTCGAAACCGCAGTGCAGGAGCTGCACGCCGACCGGGTGCGTGGTGCCAGTGAGCTGGCGCGCCGCTGTCTGGATCTGCTGGCGCTGAGCGCCCAGTCAGCGCCAGCCGGCGGCTGCGCGGAGCTGCTGCAGCTGCTGGCACAACGCTGCGCCAGGCTGGTCGCCGCCCGTCCGAGCATGGCGCCGATCGAGAATCTGCTGGATGCTTGGAGCAACGGGTTGGGCCACCTCGACAGCAGCTCGCTGACAGTGCTGCGCAGCACGGCCGCAGAGCTGGCGCGGGAGGGCATCTGGCAGTCGAAGCGGGCGCTGCTCAGGAGCGCGGAGAACGCTGCCGCACAGATCGGTGACGACAAGACCCTGATCACGCACAGCCTCAGCTCGACACTGCTCGCCGTATTCGAACGACTGCAAGCGCGCAACATCCGCGTCATCGTCACCGAATCGCGGCCGCTCAACGAGGGTCATATCCTGGCCCGCCGTCTCTCCGATTGGAACATTCCGACACAGTTGATCACCGATGCCCAGTTGGGCCTGTTCACCGCGCAGGCGGATCTGGCGCTGCTGGGTGCGGACTCGCTGCTGCCGGATGGATCGCTCGTGAACAAGGCGGGCAGCCTGCTGCTGGCACTTGCCGCCAACCACAGTGGCGTGCCGCTCTACGTCTGCTGCGAAAGCTTCAAACAGCGCAGAACCGGGCAGACGCAGATGCCGCTGGAGGAGATGGCGGCGGGCGAACTGGGAGCACCGAGCCTGCCCGGCGTGCGGGCGCGCAACATCTATTTCGATATCACCCCGGCCAGTCTGATCAGCCGCTGGATCGATGAACACGGTGTGCATGCGGACGGCAAGCTGTCGATAACTACCGGGAAATAGCGGCAAGGCCGGAATCGAACGGCATATCCGGATCCACCTGCACCGTCGTCACTACTCAGCATAGCAGCGGGCGCAGGGAGGCACGTTGAATGACTTCGGAGATTGAGCAGCGGCGCAATCGCGCAGCGTATCTGTGATTCCCGGTGAATTTTTACAAGTCTCGATTGCCCAGAGGCCGGGAAACTCCATTGAGTAGAGAAGGTGCCTGCCCAGACCCCAAAGCGTTTGCATGCAGCCGGATTGCATTTTGTTCAACGGGATTCGGATCCTTCACTATCGATACCCTCTCCCAGCAAGCCCCGGAGAGGACTGATTACCGCGTTGCCTCCGCGCTGAATTACATGGGTGTAAATCTGAGTGGTGCGTACATCTTTGTGGCCCAACTGCTCCTGTACGGTACGTATGTCCATACCCCGTTCCAGCAGATGGGTGGCGAACGAGTGGCGTAATGAGTGGCAACTTGCCGGCTTGTGGATGCCCGCCTTGCGCACCGCACGTTTGATCGCTTTTTGCAGGCTGCTCTCGTCCAGATGGTGACGGCGTTCGATGCCGGAGCGCGGATCGATACTCCGTTTCGATGCCGGAAACAGATACTGCCAACCCCACTCGCTTGCCGCGTTCGGATACTTTCTTGCCAGCGCATGAGGTAGGTAGACTTTGCCAAAACCGTCTCGAAGATCTTTCGAGTGAACACTTTTGACCCCCTCCAGGTGGCGCCGCATAGGCAGAATGATCTCGTCGGGAAAGGTTACCACCCGATCCTTTCCCCCCTTACCCTGCCGGACAATGATTGCCCGGTGATTGAAATCGAGATCCATGATCCGCAGCCGCAGACACTCCATCAGGCGTAATCCCGAACCGTAGAGCAGGCAGGCCGCCAACCAATGGCTTCCTTCGAGATAACGTAGCAACATCCTGATTTCGTCCTGGGTCAGCACCACTGGTAGACGTGCTGGCTTTTTTGCCCGAACGCCGTCGATGGTATCTCCGAGTGGACGCCCGAGAACGTGTCTGTACATGAACACCAGTGCATTCAGTGCCTGATTCTGTGTACTCGCCGCAACATTCCGATCGACTGCAAGATGGGAGAGAAAGGAGCTGACCTCGGATTCTCCCAGGTCAGCCGGGTGACGCTTGCCATGATAGAGGATGAACCGCCTTATCCAAAACACATAGGCTTGTTCCGTGCGGATACTGTAGTGTTTTAAACGGATCTTACTTCTGACCTGCTCCAGAAATGGAGAGGGGTGATTCCCTGTTATCATACTTTTCTCCTCCATGAGAATGTACATTTGTACAGTATTCAATCGAGAAACAGAAGTCAAATGGGAATAGGCAGACTTTTGCGACTTTTCTCGAAATCGGAAGATACAAAATGCGCCGATCAATCTCTGCTTTTTTCGGGTATATCATTGATTGGCTGATGTACTTCAGCTATTTTTTTGCCGGGAGAAGTATTACCTTGAGTAGAGTAGATCTGGGGATAGGCCGCAAATGTACGTGTTAAAACACGGAATATGTCCAGTTACACAATGTTATGCGTGAAAATGTCTTGCTCTACAAACGGTATTATATATAATACCGCTCATGGGACCTATAAATGTAGTAATTGATACAAATGTTCTCGTAGCTGCTCTGAGATCAAAGCTTGGGGCATCACACAAGTTGCTAATTTTATTGCCTAATGGCACATACCAACCAAACATATCTGTCCCACTGTTTGTTGAGTATGAATCGGTGGTCAAAAGAGAGGGAATGCTTAATGGCCTAAGAGAGGTGGATATTGATGCAATTCTTGATTACCTCCTTAACAAATCCAGCATACGAAAAATCTTCTATTTATGGCGTCCTACTCTAAAAGATCCGAAAGATGATCTTGTTCTTGAAGTTGCCGTAGAATCACAGAGCGAATACATAATCACT
>JACKMU010000007.1 GCA_024235215.1 Chromatiaceae bacterium
AAGCCATCGGCATACTCGACCTCGAAGCTGCGCACCTCACAGCGGGCCAGGCGCTCGGCGGCCTGTCGGGCACCAGGGGTATCTTGCCTGCCTCGAGGTTTGCGCCGCCAGCCCTGGGCCTTCATGAAACGACGCACCGTGGCATAGGAGGGCACCGGTGCCAACTCGGGCTGCTCCTGCACCAGGGCACACAGATTGTCGTAGTGCAATTGCACCGACCAGCCCGTGTGATCGCGATACTGAAGCACCAGCACCTGGATCAGGGCCGGGGACAGACGCCGCCCCCGCCCGGCATCGGCCCGGCGTCTGCGCCGCAGCGCCGAGACCGGATCGGCACTACCGCGGGCCGCATAGAACCACCGCTCCAAGGTGGGGACACTGAAGTGGATGGCCACGCCGGTGACCGGATGACGCCACGGCTTGGAGGCCAACGCCCGCAGCGCCTGCTGCAGTTCGCCACGCGCCGGCGGGGCGGCCAACAGCGGACCGATAATGGCGAAACGCAAACGCGCCCAACGCTCCGGGTCATCGGCATTTGGCGATGGGCACATCGTTGGATTCCTGAGCTGTGAACATGGTCCCGGAGTCTATGGCACGGCGGCGCGGCTTTCGATCACAGGTTCTGCGGGTCTGTCCTCACCGTCAAAGAGCTTGACCGAGAAGTGCTCGTCACCGGCGCGATCAACCCCAACAGCCGCACCAGGCGTTCCGACAGATCCGCTCCCCCCAGGCGAGCCAGCAACTCACCCGGTAGCCCCTTAGCGGCGATGGGCGGGATAAACTGCGCCCGTTCCATCCGCCACCAGGGGCCTTCGGCAAACACCTCCCGCCACCACTGCTGCCAACGCCACAAGGTTTGCGCAGGCACATCGAGAGTATCGACCAGCTGACGTCGACGCGTGGGAGACACTCCCCCTTCCAGGGCACTGATCAGCACCACCAGGACACCCAGATACACCTTGCGACCGAGAAAACGCACCGACGGCGGCGTGGTGCGACGACGGCAGCCCTCGGTGGCACAACAGAAACTCAGCCGATACTCATAGCTCTTGTCCAATACCGATCGGAAACCACGGGGCTTGCGGGGGTAGCAGGCGCTGTGTAGCACCCCGCCACACCGACAGCCTGCGGCTTGGACTTCTTCGGCAATCGACTGATCAATTCGGAACAGGAACTGGTAAAACCTGGCATCGGTAAGAAAGGCGTGACACACTGATTCTGTCTCTCGTGGTTTTTTCGCGAAAACGCAAGAGACAGCCCCCTCGGATATTCGTCAAGATATTTGAGGGGGTTTTTCGTTCTCCATCAGATAATCTGCTCGAAATTCCGCTATTTTCCATCAGAAACTCTGCTCAGGCTGATCACGGCAGCCGTCAAATGACCCGCTGCCTGGCCGAACAGGGATATGTCGTCAATCGTAAGCGTGTGCAGCGCCTGATGCGCAAAATGGGTTTACAAGCGACCGTGCCAGGCCCGCATACCAGTCGGGCGCATCCCGCGCACAAGGTCTATCCGTACCTCCTGAAGGACCTGCAGCTCGATCACGCTAACCTCGTTTGGTCAACGGATATCACCTACATTCCGATGCATGTCGGCTTCATGTACCTGGCCGTCGTCATCGATTGGTACAGCCGCTATGTGATCGCTTGGGAACTGTCCAATACCCTCGACCACCTGTTCTGTGTCAGTATGCTGGAGGAGGCGCTCGACCATGCCCATCCGGTGATCTTCAACACCGACCAGGGCAGCCAGTTTACCAGCACGGAATTTACCGCCTGCTTGCTTGATCGTCAGATCTTGATCAGCATGGATGGACGTGGGCGTGCACTGGACAATGTTTTCATCGAACGGTTATGGCGTACCGTCAAGTACGAGGAGATCTATCTCAAGGACTACCAGAGCGTCTCTCAGCTGTATCACTGTTTGGCACAATACTTCGACTTCTATAACCACAAACGCCCTCACAGCGCCTTAGGTTGGCTGACACCGGCAAAGGTTCATGCCGCCTCGGCTGTGTCTGAAAGGTTCGTGTCACGAAGACTGTGCGACCGGTCTTCGTGTGGATAAGGCGTGAATGTTTTCGCTACGCGAAAAGCGTGTGGAAAAGCTATGGACAAAAGCTCGCAAGCTTGCTTTTGACCACAGCTTTACCACACTCATTCACCCCTTACCCACACTACGCCGGGCTGACAAAGGTGTTGACGGCAGGCGTTTTCAACAACTACTATTTTTAGTAAATAAGGATCTCAAGAACCGCTCTCGTTCTTAGCTTATTTTTGGCTTCAAACTGTCCGACGTTTGGGGTCCACCTCATACTACCGATATCCTCAGACTCACTGGCTGCGAATAAAAACCAATAATCCACTGGAGCGAATCATGCGAGAGATCTGAAGACGGACTCGCGTAGTCGGAGCATTTCCAGATGGTAATTCTGCGTTGATGCTGGTTGCGGCGCGCCTCCGGCATATCGCTGGAACAAAATGGGGAACCCGTCGATATCTCTCGATGGAAGCGTTAGAAAAACAACCTTTGGAGAAACAAATTACAGCTTAACCAGCGGACCGCCGCCAACCAAAGTGCGAAAGATTATTGACACTACCATTTCAGATCATCCCGGATGTTGCGCCAGGTATCACCGCAGCGATGCTCAGCCACCCGCTCCAGCAGCAACGCCAGCACACTCAGGCTGACATGAGCACATATCCGATGAGGCGTCCAGTGATAGACAGGACGCAATCGAATGCCGCTCTTGAGGGTGCGCCAAGCCTCTTCCAAAACCGCTTGTTCTTCTGGAGTGAGAGTAATAGTGACTGCTGAATTCATGCTCCTTTCCTTTGTCATTTACTGGACATCGGAAAGTATAACTGAATATTATATTCAGGACACTACACTAGAAAAGTTTCAATCGTGCGATACCCAATCCTTCTTGCCCATAATTGTTACCGTTATAAAGCATAAATAATGTGTCTTTGTGCTGAAATACGTGAGAATAACAAATTGCATTGGAGTCCCATCCGCTTGGTGAAATATCGATACCTGCAAATTCATCAAGTCTCTGCCACGCGATACCATCTTCTGATATCGCGTATCCAATCCGATATTGCTCACCTCGATACGAGTACCACATGTGGTATAAATCATCGATTCTTATCACACTCGGTCGGCAAATAGCGTACTCAGAGCAATTTTTAAAGTCGATGCAGACCCGATTTTCTCTTCGCCAGTTTATGCCATCATTAGATTCAGCATATTTGATGTTGTAATAGTGTTTATGATCTCCGCTTTCCTTTCCCCATTTCCTGAATGATGTGTACCACATCTTCCAGGTATTGTTTTCAATGAGTATGCAGACTGAACCAGTGGAGAGATAATCATCATTGGTTCTTTCCAAAATAGGGGCACGGCTAATTCGTTTGAATTTACCTCCTTCGTTTCTAACTGCAAGACCAAGGTGGATTTGAAAAGGAGTAAGTACCGAAGGCATCCAGCCGTTGTAGAATAGAAAATCTTTTTTTTCCTGGGTTACTACCCAGGGATAAGAGACACCATTTTCATCGAACGCACCTAACTCCCCAAAAGAAAAAATAGGTTCCGGTGTTACATCATAACTTTCTGTTGGAGTATTTAGATTGACCTTAAAAGCGCCCAGTTGACTACGATTTTGTCTGTCTCTCCCCGCCATAATAATTTCAAAAACGGAGGACTGATCTGTACACTTGGCGAAAGCTGGACCGGCAAATGTTGACATCCAGGGAATTTCATCTTTTGGACAAATTATTCTGCCGAGTTTTTGCCATTTATTTGGGTTTCCCTTCATTCTAAGTATTCTCCTTGTCTTGAATAAGAAAGAGTGGACGCTGTTTTGTTTGTTCAAAAACCTTACTTATATATAAGCCGATAATTCCGAGAAAAATCATTAACAGTCCACCGATAAGAGAAAGTATAACCAGAGTACTACTCCATCCTGCCAGGACGTTCTCAGTGAAATATTTATATATCACCAGAGCAGCACCAAAAAACGAACAAATTGAGAAAATGATTCCCGCGTAAATAGAGATTCTCAGTGGCTTATCGGAGTAAGAGATAGCAAGGTTTAATGCTAGACTTATAAGTTTTAACGGGGAGTAAGAGCTTCTACCCTTTGCACGTACTGAATGTTTAATTGGAATAGATGTGTTTTTAAATCCAATCCATTTTAATACAAATAAGTAACCCCTACGGTAATCATTGAATTTTAGGAAAGCGTCTACTGCTTTTCTTGATAGAATCGAATAGTTGCCAATATTAGGGTCAAGATCAAAATCGCTGATCCAAGAAAGAGTTTTGTAGAAAAGTTTCGAAAACGCATTTTTTACAAAGCTGTAGTTTCTGGAACTCCTTTTTGTATAGACAATATCAAAACCTTCCTGAGCTTTACGATAAAGATCTGGAATGTAGGAAGGATCATCTTGTAAATCACAATCCATCAAAATAACGAAAACACCTTTGGCTTGACTAAGGCCAGCTGTGATCGCAAAATGTTGTCCGAAATTTCTGCTCAAATTGATGCCCTTTACCCTTTTATCGGAACTGCATTCTGCGACAATCATCTCCCAGGAACGGTCGGGGCTTCCATCATTCACAAGAATAATCTCAAAATCATCAGTCAATTTTGAAGTAGACTCTTTGATACGCGCGACCAGCTCGTTTACCATGCTCTCAGCGAGATAAACAGGAGATACAATAGATAAATCAGGTAGTTCGGCTTTCAGCATTAAGAATACTTCCTGTAGCTAGGTAGATTAAGACTGTTGTTTCTGCAATATAGAATGGTCACTAGAAGACCGAAATATCCAATATCTCTGAAGGATGAATAACATTGCGGCAATGATAAATATCATTACTCCCTGAACCAACTGATGGGGCAGTCCCCAATTATCTACCAGTAGCAGTAGAGCCAGGATATTGATCAGATATCCGAGCAGATATGCAGATATGTATTTAACAAATGTGCTACTCATATTACCGGTGTGATTAAATGTCCAGCGCTTGTTAAAAACAAAGGTCTGGAGTATACCTACTCCATAAAGTAGGGACATGGAAAGTTTATGTCCCAATCCAGTCCAAGTGAGTAAGAGATAAATAAGATAGAGCAATAAGTTGGAGATTAGCCCTACTATTGCATAGCGTATTACTTGTACGGGCAAACCCATCATTTTGCTATATTTGTTTCGATTTGAATTGTTAGGAATAAATCAGACTCAAACTCGAGAAATAGAATACCTTCACTTAATAGATTAAGTAATCGTCCAGGAATTTCGTTAGTGATTTTCAATGATTATTTCCAGTTTTTGAAAGGAGCAGTTTGGTGATCTTAAAACTGGTGGGCTGTGAAATGGGTATTCGGATTAGCAGACACTGAAATAATGAATGATCGTGCATTATTTCACTGTTACTGCTCATCATTTGAATAACCATTTCCCTCAATCGAACAAGCAGAAGAAAGCAACTTGATTTCAAGTTGCAAAATTTCAAGATTTTCCAATGTTTCGTTTTATATGTAATATCAGCACAAAAATTACATCGACCATTCACTGCAAGCAGAAAAATGGCAATGGCTGGATACAACAACTCATATTTCCATGCGTAGGATGATTTTTCCTGGGCAGCAAGTAAAATTTCGCATCGAATCCAAAGCAATATGTCACTAATTTTTCGATCCAGATATACCGAATTGTTAGAGATTGAGTTGAGAGTATTATTTTTAGTCGAAATCATTACAGGATGGATAAAAAGTTTGCCAGGTTTCGAAAGGCAATATTTTCCTGTTTGATCTGGGTGAGACCATCTGCAAAGTGCGTGAAACGCCGGCGTACGGATGAATGGCTGTTTTCCGGGTGGTCAGTCCCGATGCAGATTCGTCGGTCGAAGTGTTCGAACAGAAAGCGGATATCTGCATCCAAGGAACTGCCTTTGTATTTCATAATTGTCATCGATAAATCAAGCAGTAGGTTTGGATTGAATCTGACAAGTTCTGCATATTTTAGAAGCTGGACATCTCCACCATGGACCAGAATCACCCTAGCTTCAGGTGATTTACGAAGAAGTGCAACAAGAGAATAAAATGGGTCGATGTCAGGATAATCTTTAAGAACGCAGTGCATGTAGGTGCAAAAGAATATCGTCAAGTTCAACTTCGCCGCGCAGATGAACACTTCTTCAAGTTGGTCTATTCGGTTTGTGAACTGTGAAAAACGAGGGTGGATCTTTATACCTCGGTATCCTAGTCGCTTGACCTGTTCAAGCTCCTCAAAAATCGAATCAACGCAGTCTGGATTAATACCAGCAATCGGGACCAAAGAAGGGTAGCGCTTGCACTCACCAATAAAAGGTTCATGAGAGTAGTTTTCAATGCCCCAGAGGCCAACAGCGCAAGCCCCCATAAAGCCTTCCTGCTCCATGTTTTCAACCAAGCTGGAAAATCTGGCATCCGAATCTTCCCTTCCCAACCATTTTCCAGTGAGAGTCGGATGGGAAAGGGAATCCAGAATAGGTATCAAGTGATAAGCCTCGGATATGAAGTTACAGATTTATCGACCTTGTTGAAACATTAGTTAAACGGTTTTAATAGAAATTAGGCTTTTTGCTGTTTCGGCTGCCTCGATTGCGGATTTCGAGTTTTCGCCGGTACAAATCACGTAACCCAGTCTCCCATCTGCGTCAGATAAAGGTAACACTCTGTCTCCAGGGTTCACAAAAATATCAATGTCGTTAAAACTCGTTAGATTTTTTACGTCTTCAATGCCGCTGATCGATTGAATTATCCCAGGTTTCGCAACGAGAAAACGAATCGCGGCAGCCTTGTTTTTCAGAGATATTTCGATCTTGGGCTTTCTTCCCAAGGCAATTTCTATTGCGGCACCAACAATATCAACATTTGTAGACAGTGGAACCAAATGGGTATTGATGTACCCCCCGCCAAGACGTGCACCGATCTCCATTACTCGAGGTCCCATGCAAGTCAGTCGAATTTCGGAATGGCTGGCTGACCAGTCAATTCCCAGTGCCGCAACACCTGATGACGCAGTTCGAGAAAGCTGTTCCACATCATACGTGCTACACGTTGGAGGTTGGCTGTGGCCTATTTCTACATAATGTGGGTAGCCACTCGTCAGTTTTTCTGTGACAGCAACAACCGTCGTTAGGCCATCCCAAGTCAACGCTTCTACTGAGTACTCCGGGCCATCGACAAACTCCTCCACGAGTATCCCATCGCCCCTGGTGGCGTTTGACGCGTGCTCATATGCAGATTTGATACTATTTAACGATTCCTCAGGCTCGAGACGGGTAATACCTCTTCCTCCCTGGGAGACGGCAGGTTTAAAAATTACTGGTCCGCCAATACTTTTCATCGCATGTATGGCTTCATCAAGGGATCTGGCGGATATCGAAATCGGACAAGGCACGTTGGCATCTGATAAGGCAGCCCGCATATGGCGTTTGTTTGTAGAGAGCAATGCTGTCCGAGGAGAAATGCCGGGTAGTTTGAGCTGTTGAGCGATGAAGGCAGCCATCGGGGTTGGAAAGTCCGCTGCTAACGTCATTACACCGTTCACTCTCTCTCTTTCAGCAATATCGAGACATTGTTTTTTGTCTGCAAGATCATATACATAACCACAGTCCGCGAGTGCTAGACCCGGAGCGTCCGGAGATGGATCGATCGCAACAACCCTTATACCCATCTTCCTGGCGACGTGGATGGCAGGTACCTGCAAACGACGGGCACCCAGTAGTAAAAGCGTCTCTCTCATGTTGTTTTTATGGATGCCACTGAATTGAAACCTTGATTTCTATTGCGGGAACCATCTTAAAGTAATTTAGAGGAAAAAAGAAAATAGATCGTTTAGCTCATCCTAAAATTCTCAGCTTATTAAGGTGTCGCCTCAATACAGTACGAAAAATCTGCGTTGAGAATATGTTTTGCAGATGGGAAACATGCGCTTTTTTGGATACGAAAGCATACTTTAACAAAAGGTAGTAGCGTCGATGTGTAACAGGTATTGAATCCTGTATGAGTGGTTCGAAAGCATCAAGGTAGAGATGAAGTCCGTTTACCCGCGTGGTCCCAGGTGGCCTGTCCACGATCCAGATAGAATGCCATGCCGTTCAGGGTGGTTCCTTCCAGTCCCACCAGGAGGGCCGGCACCTCCAGCCTGACCCACTGGCCCACAACCGGCAAGGGACCGATGTAACGCCGGCTGTCTGTGCCGTCGACGCCGTAAGTGATGTGGTTGGCGCCCCAATACGCGCGATGCTCCCAACTGCTGCCGGTACGCCATCCGAGCATCACCTGCGCGGGTGGATTGACGGGATCGAGATAGACATAAGCGATCAGCGTATCGCCGGCCGCGACCGACAGGGTGTCGCTGGCATTGTAGAAATAGTGCAGATGCTGGCCGGCCGCGTTGTTCGATTTGTGTGCCAGCGAACCGGAGAAGGGCGGCGGGTTGGCGTCGACCCAGTTCCAGCTGTCGTTTACCGCACTCTGCACCGATCCGGCGGGCAGCGCATCTTCCACCCAGACAAGATCACTCTGCTCGGCGGCGCTGTAGTCCGCGCTGGTTTGATTACCGCCGACCACACTGTAGTCGCGCGACAGCGGAGTGAAGGTGTAACCCGCCAGGGTCGGTGTGATGCTGCCGGACCAGCCTTGCGGCACCGTGCAGCTGTAATCACCGTCGGGATCGCTGGCAGTGCAGATGCCGGGAGCGGTAATTCCGAACGTCACCCCCTCCAGCGCAGATCCGTCCAGAGTGATCTGACCGGAGATCGTGTAATCGGGCAGGGCATCATCTTCGATAATGGTCAGTGTGGCACTCTGCGGCGTGCCGAGATCACCGCCGCTCGGGTTGCTGAGCGTGATTGTCACGGTCTCGTCACCCTCCGGAAGCGTATCGTCCAGTATCGGAATGGTGATGATCTGTTGTGTCATCCCGCTGTCGAAGAGCAACGTGCCGCTGCTGGCGGTGTAGTCGATACCCGCGCTGGCCGAGCCGTCGCTGGTGGCATACTCCACCGCAACCGGGTCATTGGTATTACCGGTGCGTACTACCGTAATGTCGACGTTACCGCCATTCTCAGCAACACTGTAGAGCGCGCTGCTCAGCTGCATCACTGCTGCCGGTGGAGGCGGCGGTACAGAGGATTTACCCGCATGGTCCCAGGTGGCCTGTCCACGGTCCAGGTAGAATGCCATGCCGTTCAGGGTGGTTCCTTCCAGTCCCACCAGGAGGGCCGGCACCTCCAGCCTGACCCACTGGCCCACAACCGGCAAGGGACCGATGTAACGCCGGCTGTCTGTGCCGTCGACGCCGTAGGTGATGTGGTTGGCGCCCCAATACGCGCGATGCTCCCAACTGCTGCCGGTACGCCATCCGAGCATCACCTGCGCGGGTGGATTGACGGGATCGAGATAGACATAAGCGATCAGCGTATCGCCGGCCGCGACCGACAGGGTGTCGCTGGCATTGTAGAAATAGTGCAGATGCTGGCCGGCCGCGTTGTTCGATTTGTGTGCCAGCGAACCGGAGAAGGGCGGCGGGTTGGCGTCGACCCAGTTCCAGCTGTCGTTTACCGCACTCTGCACCGATCCGGCGGGCAGCGCATCTTCCACCCAGACAAGATCACTCTGCTCGGCGGCGCTGTAGTCCGCGCTGGTTTGATTACCGCCGACCACACTGTAGTCGCGCGACAGCGGAGTGAAGGTGTAACCCGCCAGGGTCGGTGTGATGCTGCCGGACCAGCCTTGCGGCACCGTGCAGCTGTAATCACCGTCGGGATCGCTGGCAGTGCAGATGCCGGGAGCGGTAATTCCGAACGTCACCCCCTCCAGCGCAGATCCGTCCAGAGTGATCTGACCGGAGATCGTGTAATCGGGCAGGGCATCATCTTCGATAATGGTCAGTGTGGCACTCTGCGGCGTGCCGAGATCACCGCCGCTCGGGTTGCTGAGCGTGATTGTCACGGTCTCGTCACCCTCCGGAAGCGTATCGTCCAGTATCGGAATGGTGATGATCTGTTGTGTCATCCCGCTGTCGAAGAGCAACGTGCCGCTGCTGGCGGTGTAGTCGATACCCGCGCTGGCCGAGCCGTCGCTGGTGGCATACTCCACCGCAACCGGGTCATTGGTATTACCGGTGCGTACTACCGTAATGTCGACGTTACCGCCATTCTCAGCAACACTGTAGAGCGCGCTGCTCAGCTGCATCACTGCTGCCGGTGGAGGCGGCGGTACAGAGGATTTACCCGCATGGTCCCAGGTGGCCTGTCCACGGTCCAGGTAGAATGCCATGCCGTTCAGGGTGGTTCCTTCCAGTCCCACCAGGAGGGCCGGCACCTCCAGCCTGACCCACTGGCCCACAACCGGCAAGGGACCGATGTAACGCCGGCTGTCTGTGCCGTCGACGCCGTAGGTGATGTGGTTGGCGCCCCAATACGCGCGATGCTCCCAACTGCTGCCGGTACGCCATCCGAGCATCACCTGCGCGGGTGGATTGACGGGATCGAGATAGACATAAGCGATCAGCGTATCGCCGGCCGCGACCGACAGGGTGTCGCTGGCATTGTAGAAATAGTGCAGATGCTGGCCGGCCGCGTTGTTCGATTTGTGTGCCAGCGAACCGGAGAAGGGCGGCGGGTTGGCGTCGACCCAGTTCCAGCTGTCGTTTACCGCACTCTGCACCGATCCGGCGGGCAGCGCATCTTCCACCCAGACAAGATCACTCTGCGCGCCGGCGCTATAGTCCGCGCTGGTTTGATTACCGCCGACCACACTGTAATCGCGCGACAGCGGAGTGAAGGTGTAACCCGCCAGGGTCGGTGTGATGCTGCCGGACCAGCCTTGCGGCACCGTGCAGCTGTAATCACCGTCGGGATCGCTGGCAGTGCAGATGCCGGGAGCGGTTATTCCGAACGTCACCCCCTCCAGTGCAGATCCGTCCAGAGTGATCTGACCGGAGATCGTGTAATCGGGCAGGGCATCATCTTCGATAATGGTCAGTGTGGCACTCTGCGGCGTGCCGAGATCACCGCCGCTCGGGTTGCTGAGCGTGATTGTCACGGTCTCGTCACCCTCCGGAAGCGTATCGTCCAGTATCGGAATGGTGATGATCTGTTGTGTCATCCCGCTGTCGAAGAGCAACGTGCCGCTGCTGGCGGTGTAGTCGATACCCGCGCTGGCCGAGCCGTCGCTGGTGGCATACTCCACCGCAACCGGGTCATTGGTATTACCGGTGCGTACTACCGTAATGTCGACGTTACCGCCATTCTCAGCAACACTGTAGAGCGCGCTGCTCAGCTGCATCACTGCTGCCGGTGGAGGCGGCGGTACAGAGGATTTACCCGCATGGTCCCAGGTGGCCTGTCCACGGTCCAGGTAGAATGCCATGCCGTTCAGGGTGGTTCCTTCCAGTCCCACCAGGAGGGCCGGCACCTCCAGCCTGACCCACTGGCCCACAACCGGCAAGGGACCGATGTAACGCCGGCTGTCTGTGCCGTCGACGCCGTAGGTGATGTGGTTGGCGCCCCAATACGCGCGATGCTCCCAACTGCTGCCGGTACGCCATCCGAGCATCACCTGCGCGGGTGGATTGACGGGATCGAGATAGACATAAGCGATCAGCGTATCGCCGGCCGCGACCGACAGGGTGTCGCTGGCATTGTAGAAATAGTGCAGATGCTGGCCGGCCGCGTTGTTCGATTTGTGTGCCAGCGAACCGGAGAAGGGCGGCGGGTTGGCGTCGACCCAGTTCCAGCTGTCGTTTACCGCACTCTGCACCGATCCGGCGGGCAGCGCATCTTCCACCCAGACAAGATCACTCTGCGCGCCAGCGCTGTAGTCCGCGCTGGTTTGATTACCGCTGACCACACTGTAGTCGCGCGACAGCGGAGTGAAGGTGTAACCCGCCAGGATCGGTGTGATGCTGCCGGACCAGCCTTGCGGCACCGTGCAGCTGTAATCACCGTTGAGATCGCTGGCAGTGCAGATGCCGGGAGCGGTTATTCCGAACGTCACCCCCTCCAGCGCAGATCCGTCCAGAGTGATCCGACCGGAGATCGTCAATGTCGAAGGTATCCCGGAAACAGTGAGATCTTCGATCACTATATCGTCAAAATAGGCCCCGCTGTTGCGCCAACTGTAGAGTGCAACCGTGCCTTGCAATAGCTCGGCATTTGCGGCGGTCAGCATTGACTGGCCATCGATCTTAGCCTCCAAGTCAGCGCCTTGGAGAGAGAATTCGATCTGGTAGCTGCGACCTTGATCGTAGGTGAAGTTGGTCTCGGCAAGCAGGCTGACGACTCCGTTGACGCGTTTGATCAGTACTAACTTCGACTCCTCGCGGCTCCAGGAGAGACGGTAGTAGTTGTCCTCATTCTGATAGCGGGCCATCAGGCCAAGGTGGTCGTCGTCCATGGAGCGGATGCTGGCGGATATACGGTAGTCGCTCCAGCTGGCACCAACAGAGGGGTCGAACAGGGCATAGGTTCCCAGGTTGTCGGGCGATAACGTTCCATGCAGATCGCTGCTCTGGATCAGCATACCGTTGGCAGCACTCCAGCTGGATTCGTCCCCCGCACTACCCGCGCCTCCCGTATTCCCTTCGTCCAGAATACTCCAGTTGTCCAGATACTCCCCGTCGTCGAAACGTTCGATCAATAGGGTGCCATTACCACTGGCCAGCAGAGAAAAACTGCGTCTGCCGGTGTTGGAGAGGCCATCCTCGACCTCCACGGTAAAACGTGTGATCGCCGGTTCCTCCGCGGTACCGCTGAGAGTGCCGTCACTGGCGAGGTTGATGCCCGAGGGTAACTCTCCCGCGATAAGGCGCCAGGTGTAGGGTGCGCTGCCGCCCAGCACTTCGAGCTGAGTGCTGTAACCCGCCCCCACGACCGCATCTGGCAGGGTGGCCTCAGCGACATGCGGTTTATCCGCAGGGAGCTGCTCCAACCGGATGGCATCGGCTACCGCAGCGGCACCGGAGAGCTCGATGCTTGCGCCGGGGAGCAGCTCGAAGACTCCCAATGGATTCCACTGTCCGCCTGCGACCCGCTGATTGACCTGGCGTGTTTGTATCCCTTGGGCGGTGGTTATCTCGAACAGTGCGGCTGAAGCGTTAGCGGGTGAGGCTGGCCAGAACGCATCCACTCGATAGAAACCCGCAGCGGGGATGAGAGGAGTGAAGCGAAAATGCTGATCACCGGCCAATCCAGCACGTAGTGCACTGCCACCATAACTGTCGGCACTTGCGACAGGAGTGAAACTGCCACTCACGATCTCTCCGACATCCCCGCTATCTTCTACAATCGGCAGTTGTACCGGTTTTATGGCCTCGAAATAAGCCGCTGGATCAGTATCACTGTAGTAGCCTCCAACTGGATCCAGACTGGTGTCGTTTGCCCAGGCGGGGTTGATCCAGGCCAGATCGAAGCTTGCTTTCCAGGTGTCGTCCACTTGCGCGCTGATGTCTGCCAGCAGCAGTCCGTAGTGGCGGCCCTCGGCGCTATCACTGGTGTGAAACACCCGCTGTGGATTGAGCAGATCAGAGAGTTTTGGGCGCAGTCCGTCACCGGCGCTCGGCAGCACGAAATAGCGCAGCAGATGTTCCGGGTCGCCTCCGTAGGCAGGTTCGCCTCGGGTCTCACTCATCTCACCCGCTTCGTCGTGACCGTTCAACACCGCACTGACCCGGTATTTGTGGAACAACGCATTCAGATGGCGGGTTGGCAGCGCGGACTGGTTGTCGACACCCGGTGGCAGCGCGTGTGGACCGGAGGAGTAGGGGGGCTGGTGAAAATAGACGAAGGTGAACGGTGTTTCCCGTTCCGCCTGCTGCAACTGCTCCTCCAACCACTGATACTGACGGGAACCGGGCAGCCAGTCTGGGGCTGCCCCCCCACCGATGTCATTCTCTCCCGCTATCAACCAGTTGCTGTCGTAATCCGATTCATTCGGGCTCTGGTTGTTGGTATCTATTCCGATAAAGGTGGCCGGCCCCCGTCTAAAGGAGAAATAACGCTCATCCTGCATCTGGCGCAGTGTCGGGTCGAGCTCGGATGGCCAGCTTCCATCGACAAAATGGGTGGCTGTGGTGTTGGTGGGATTGGCCAGATGCACCAGAAAGTTGTGCATGGCCAGGGTTTCACTCTTCGGTTGCGCGAATCCAGAGCCATAGTAGTCATGGTTCCCCGGCACCCCCTGAATGGGAATCCGGCTGGCCAATGGCCCGATACCGGCGTAGAAGACGGGACTCTTGTCGTTGATCTTGCGAAACAGCTCGTCCCAATCATCCAGCCGGCCACCCTCCTGCACCAGGTCCCCGGCGATCAGAACGAGATCGGGATCGAGATCACTGGTAGCCAGCACAGTGGCCATGATTCCCTGATTCTGATCCATCGGATAACCGGCAGGCGCGTCGCTACCGAGGGTGCCATGCGATCCCGGCTCAGCCTCGGGATCGGCCCAGACCACGAAGCGCAGCGGTGCCAATGGATCCGAGGACGGCGTTCTGAACGAAGATTCGAACCCCCCCACGCGATATTGATATTGGGTGCCCGGTGACAGACCACTCAACGCCACCTCGTGTTTGAAGCGGGTGACCTGGTCAGCATACTCCGGCCTGTCAAAAGTCACAGCCGAAGGCGAGGAGAGGGTGTTCTGCGTATAGGCTCCCTGTCCGTATTCCAGCAGAGCGACGGAATCATCTGCACTCCACCAGATCAACGTGATGCCGTCGGCGGTGGGATTCTGCAAATAGGGGTGACCAAAGTCAGAAGCGACAAAACCGTCTGCGGAGCCGATAGCGAGGCTTACCAGCTGTTCGGCTGTGGCTCCGGTCGTATCAGCAACTTCCACGGTGAAATCATAGACACCACCGATGGCAGGCGTGCCGGTGAGAACTCCGTTGCTGTCACCCAGGGTGAGTCCGGCCGGTGGTATGCCACCGGTGACGGTCCAGGTATAAGGAGGCGTACCGCCACCAGCAATCAGTTGACTGCTGTAAACGGCGCCAATGACCCCAGTGGGCAGGTTGGTCGTGTGAACAAACAACGGGGTAAGGTCGGTACGATAGGCAAAGCGCAACGCGTCCGCCACCACACTGGCACCGTTCGCATCGGAGAGTTCGACGTAGCCGGTGCCATCGGTTGAGAACGGGTATGCCCCGAGATCATTCCAACGACCGCCGTTGATGGTCTGGTCCAAAGTGAACACAGTGAACCCTGCGTCATGGGCTATTTCGAACTGCGTTGCGGTTGAGTTCGAGAGTGAGGCTGGCCACCAGGCAAACACCTGATAATAACCGGGCAGCTGCAGGTTAGGGGTAAAGCGAAATTTATTGAGACCGGCGCCTATTCCCTCCAGAGCCAGACCGCCATACGCCTGGGTAGTGAAAAGCCCTGCCGGGCAGTTGTCGTTGGCAAGATCGGGACAACTGAAAGAACCGCTCAGCGTGGCGCTGGCGATATCCATGTAGTTACTGTCCAGGATCAGGTCACCGGGGATCTGGTCCAGCAGGGTGATTGAATTGACCGCGTCATCCACCTGGATACGGGGAATCGTCATACCGTTGTCAGGATCGGTCACCGGTACACCAGTGCTCTGCAATGCATTCAGGACCTGATCGACACCGGCATCGATCGCCTGCGCATCGTAGGCTTTCGCTTTCACGCTGGCGATTGCTCCAGCCACGTGCGGAGCGGCCATCGAAGTACCATTCCAGGTGCCGTACGTCCCGTTCACCAGCGAAGAGGTGATGGAGATGCCTGGCGCAAACAGTGACAACCAGGAGGCGCTGTTGCTGAATGAGGCAATGACATCACTGGAATCGCCCGTTGCCCCGACACTGATCGCTGTGGAGATGCAGCCGGGACTGGATATACCGGTTGCCGCACCGTTGTTGCCCGCGGCTATGACCGTGGCGATGCCGACTGAGCGCAGGTTATCGATGGCTGCCTTGATCGAGGCTTTGTTCAGGTCGCACTCCCTTGAGGTTGTATATACCTCTCCTCCAAGGCTCATATTGACTGCAGCAAAATCAAGTTCGTTACGGTGCTGATAGACCCACTCCAGCGCTTGAATATAATCTGACGAGTAGGCAGCGACACAAGGTGTGGAACCGCCGCAGATACTGCTGCTGTCGAAGCGGGAAAACACCTGGATGGGAAGAATGGTGGCCTGGGATGCAACCCCGGTCAGTCCGGTACCATTGTTACCCGCCGCGATACCGGCAACGTGAGTGCCGTGATGACAGTCAGCTCCTGTTATTGCGCTGGTGTCACAGGGTACTCCCGCACCTGGTCCGGTCTGCGACTGCTGACCATTCGGGCAGAGTGTGGTCGCCTGGTGAGGTGCGTATGTGGTCGAGAAACAGGCCTCAAACGCTGCCACTTCGGGAGGTACGGCACCGGTAAGGAACGGATGACTCTTGTCCACGCCACTGTCCAGGATGGCGATGGTATAGCCATTCCCCCTATTCGCGACCAGATTCGCTCCTATGTAGGGAATACTCTGTCCAAGCGTGGGGCGTACGAGAGTATCCTCCTCGACACTGACCACCTCCGGATCGACACGCAACAACTCCATCTCCGCTTCATCCAGTTCCGCAGTGATGAAGGGAATGTGCTGGAAACGTTTCAGCGCGGCTGCTTTCTTAGGGCGCAGTTTGTCGATTTGGCGCCGCTGAAGTCTGCCGATCGCCTGGCTGCGGGCGTCGACCACCTGCTCGCTGTGCAGTTGCTCAACAGTTGCTGCTGCCAGCGGTTCGCTCTCCGAGCGCAAACCGATGATCACCCTGACGCTGCCATGCTGCCTGGCTTTTTCCTTCAGTCGTTGCAATCTGGCGCCAAATCCGGCTGGTTTGGCCCCATCAACAGAGCTGACATGACCAGGAGGTGATACGCGGTTAATCGGTGGTTGCATCGCTTGAGCGCTGCCACTGAGCAGGGAGACCGTCAACAGCAGGAGGTTGACCGTCATGCCGATCGTGCAATTACCAGGATTACTAGGCTTCATTTGATGCTTTCGTCCGCTGACAGATATAGTCTCGCTTTGATTGCCGGGATTGCCCTGCGTGCACCTTCTCGATGCAGCAGGCATTCAGGTTCAAGCGCAGGCCGATGTAACTCAAGTTTGTGTTCCTGGAGGTGATGAAGGCAGGGATGCCGCATGAAAACCGCTGTTTTAAGATATCCCTCTGAACAACGACCCTTGAGGATTCCGCATGGAATAACAACGCAGCGTTTTTACCAATTCAGATGAAATAGAATTGAATCTGCAGATCTTTGCCCCTATCAGCTCTCGTTCAGGAGTATATCGCACTGGTTCCAGCATCAGTTGCATCAATGCCCTTTGTGACCAAAAAATGCGAAGTATATCCGGCTTTGTCGTTGATGCTCATCTGTCTGCTTGGCTGTACTTGTTTCATACGTCATTCAATACAGCCGTAAACACGCCAAATGAATGATGCACGCATATTCCATTCCAAAAAAAGTTTCAAAAGTTAAATCATTAAGTTGGCATCTACAAAGGAGTGGGAATCTCTACTCTGTTGTAAAAAACTCTGACACCTGGGGTGTGATACGCCGCATCCCTGTCGCTAACATCGATTGCCGTGCCGCTCTTGCCTCGCCGCGCCGGCGGTACTCCGGGGATCCCGGCTCTATTTCGCCAATCGGTAAATCAGGCAACGGCTGTTCAGCATATCCATCGGCCGGTCGGGAGGATTCCGTACTTGATATTCATCTTTTTTTGATATTATGAGCCGCAATTAAAGGAACAGTGGAAATAGTCGACACGCTTACAGTCGTCAAAACCGATTCTACCTGGCCTGATCGCTACAAGGATCAAGAAGATGCAAGAAGGTGGGCGGCGGGCTGAATCCGCACTTGCTGCTGCACTGAAAAGTGAGCGAGTATCCCTGGTACGGTTCGTGCCATTCATGCAATTTTAGCGATTTTCCGGAATTCAACTCAGAACAAACCATACACATGAATTTAGGCCAGAGCATTCGAAAAGGGACTAAATGGCTGCTTGTCGGAAATACAGTCGATCGGGTAATGGATTTTGCCTTCGGCGTCATTCTGGCCCGTCTACTCGTACCTGCGGATTTCGGAATGCTGATTACGGTCCAGGTGTTTACCGGTTTCGTTGGCATGGTGACCAGTGGGGGAATGGGACAATCCCTGATCAGGGCAAAGGAGGTGGACGAGGATGATTTCAACGCCGTACTGACGCTGCAGCTACTGGTGGGGATGCTGGTCTATGGCGTGTTTTTTCTCATCGCCCCCTGGTTTGCACAGTATTTTGAAAAACCGATCTACGAGGACCTGTTACGTGTTTCGGCGCTGATCTTTCTACTGAGACCTTTCGTCTTCATGCGAATTTCCTGGTTGAACCGGGAGATGGAGTTTAAGAAAAGATCGCTGGTTGGAATTATCGCGGGCATCTTTACCGGCATCTCCAGCGTACTGATGGCTTGGTCCGGTATGGGCGTCTGGAGTCTGACGCTTTCCGGTCTGATTGGCATGTTCTGCAAAAACATCCTGTTGGCAAGGTTTACACCCCTGCGTCTGCGCTTGAATTTTGATATCGGGATAATGCGCAGACACTCTGCTTATGGATCCAAGATCGTGGCCAATGACTTTCTGAGTCACATCAGAGCCGAAGCAATCAAGCTGATCATGAGCAAGCTCGTGGGTCCCAGTTTCCTCGGGTTGTTCAACAAGGCAGATAGTCTTCATCGGCTGCCTTACCGGACTTTTGGTAGTCCCGTCTCCCAGCCGCTTTTCAGAGCGATGTCCAAGATCCAGGATGATCTGGATCAAACCAAGTACATGTATTACCGTGTGGTAACGCTTCTCGGTGTCTATCTGCTCCCGTTCTATGTGGGCTTGTGGTGGGTTGCCGAACCGTTCATTGGGGTGGTATACGGAAAGCAGTGGCTCCCGGCGGCTGAGCCCCTGAGAATTCTCACAATGGCGGGCATATTTTATATCGTTGGACGCCCGTGCGGTGTAGTTCTGATGGCCCAGAATCGTTTGACCCAGGAGATGGTTGGTCAGGTTTTCAATCTGATCTTCTCCGTTGTTGCGGTTTTCATCGGCCTCAACTGGGGACTTGAAGGTGTCAGTTGGGGAATTTTGGCAAGTCAGATTTTTGGAGCGTTCTATTACTACTTTCTGGTGTACCGCACCATACCCACTCGGTTGACCGATTTACTCCATGCCCTGATTCCCTGTTTGCTGCTGAATTTGCCCCTGTTCCTGATTCTGGCCCTCATCGATTCACTGACGGGTGATCTCAAGGTTGTCAACTCTGCACTTTATCTGGTTGCCATGGTGGTGCCTGGTGTCCTGGTCTATATGGCCGCTTTTCTGCTCTTGCCGATTATGGCTTTGGATTCGGAACAGCAGCGCTGGAAGCAGAAATTCAGAGAGAGTCTGAGCTTTCTAACGAGGCAACGGAGTTGAACGTGACGCTGGGACTTTGCGCATAACGCCAGTCACAACGTGTTTCCGAACGTTTTCTTTCAGGTTGTTAATGTAACCAACTGATTTACGGGATTTGAAATGATGGATCTAACTGGCAAGGTAGGATTCACTATTGGTACGGGGCGCTGTGGCACCTTGTTCCTTTACCAACTCATGGATCTGGAGGCTGAAGTGGCCGCCTCCCATGAACGCAATCCGGATAATGAAACATTCCATAGATACTGCAAATGGAATAATCTTCCCGTGGATGACGAGGGATTCCTTGCCACCAAAGAGAAAGAGATTCGTGCCGATCTTGAGGGGCAGCCCTATTCGTTCGAAGCCAGCCCTTATCTGTCTCTCTCTGTTCACGAGCTGTATGAGCGATTTGGCGCCAAGTTTATATTTTTGGTCCGCAGACCTGACCGTGTCGTCTCCTCTTTTGTACACAAAGGGTTCTACCGTAATCCCTATAGAGTGAAAAACCCCCAACTCGCTGCAGGCTACCAGGATCAGAGCCCAGAAAAGTTCCACACATTTCTGGCCAGGATCTCTCCCCGCGGAGAAGAGTTGAATTCATGGAACGAGATGACGCGGGTAGGTAAAGTGGCATGGTTCTGGAAAGCGTTC
Organism: Chromatiaceae bacterium; assembly: GCA_024235215.1. Taxonomy (GTDB): domain Bacteria; phylum Pseudomonadota; class Gammaproteobacteria; order Chromatiales; family Chromatiaceae; genus HKST-UBA178. The sequence continues at coordinate 20,134 of JACKMU010000007.1, forward strand.
AATCAACGAACCTTTGAACTGCTGAGTGAACTACCCAAAGAGAGCTATAGACTGGTCAAGATTGAAGATGTCGACTATCCCAAGTACTGCGAGCTGACCGAGTATCTTGGTTTCCGCACCTCCATAGCCCGCTCGGATTTCGACTCATTACGCACAGACAAACCTCATGCATTCTGGAGAAAACGAAATATCGACCAGTGGTCTGAACAGGAGATAACGGAATATGAAACCCAGGTCGGCGACTTGGCCAAGCAATTGGGCTATGAATACCGTATCGCCCATCTGACCGAAGAGATAAGCGCTGAGAAAACCGAGGCTGTTCGGGCCGGCCATATTCCACAAAAGAAGAAAGGTCCGCAATTCTGGCGATTGCGGCGCACCACTGCCGACTGGCTGCGGAGTCTCGCAAAAGCCATGGATGTAGCCTGAAAATCCACTGAATTTTAGTTGCGAGAATATGAAAATCGACTATCTGGTCTTTGTTCCGGATTCCCTGACATTCACGATCGCCAGTGCACTTACCGCTCTTGGCTACAGTGTCGCAGTGTGGGTTGCCAACCCGAAACTGGGAAACAATGCCACAGACCGAGCCTTGCAGCGTATCGCCGGCTTGAGAGGTGTGAAAATTGAGCGTGTCGGCAGCATGGTCACACCTACCAGAATCGAGCGGCTCATTATTCAGGTTTTTCCCCGTTTGATGGAGCAAAGCAGAATGGTTGCTCCTATGGTGAGAATGGCAGAAAAGGTGACGCTTGTCACCGCGGGTGACCGAAGTCATCGATGGCGCAAGGCGCTGCGTCTGCAATGGATGGAGTTGCGTGAATTGATCAAGTTGCATAAGGTGGAGCGGGTTGTTTACAAAGACGGTTTCCATGCTTTTGATCTGTTCAGATTTTTCAAACCCAGACGGGTGGTCGGTTTTGATATCCACTCTCAGTTTCTTCTCGACCCATCAGCATTCCGGAAAATACATGCTCAAGACTGGTCGACGGAGGCCAAGCGACCGATCTCAGCGAATTTTCTCGGCAGCCGGGATCCTGCAGTGCGTGAACGGATCCTCGACAGTGTGCGCCTCTGTTTCACCCAAACAGAGCAGACAGCCGGATCTGGAAAAAAGTCCATGTTCTGGCATGAATACTCTGATAGCACACCAGGCGGAGTAGGTGCAGATGAGTTTCTCGATATCCTTTCCAAGTCCGATTTCACACTTTGCCCTCCTGGTTATTCGCTGGTTACACATCGACCACTGGAAGCACTTTTGCGGGGTAGTATTCCGGTGTTGAATGCCGATGAACTGGCCATTTACGACATTGGGTTACAGGATGGCAAAAACTGCATCGCAGTTCAGCCTGGCGCTTGGCCGGCGGCGATGAGCAGGATACAGAAAATCGGCGAAGAGCAGTTGATCGGGATGCGTTCTGAAATTCGTTCGATGTTTGCACACACTCTGGATTACCCGGCTTGCTCCCGCAGCATATGCTGGCGCTTGGGTCTGAAGGAAATACAGCAGGGCAGGATCTCATCATGAACCACAAGAAGTGGATCATCGCAGTGGTAGTGGCGTGCATTGTTGTTGTGGCTCTCTATGTCTTGCAACGACATGACGCCTCCGGTCAGTTCGTCTCCTATCCTTTGCCGTTAAAGGAAACGAGTCGCTTGTTCGATATAGGGGTTGTCGATGCGAACGGGGACAATCTCCTGGACATTTACACTTCCAACCACCACTTCAGACAATCACTGTTGATCAATGACGGGAAAGGTGGTTATCGGGATGTGCTGTCAGAATGGGAGCTCGATCAGAGCCGGGAATTCCCACTGGCAGAACTCTCGTTCGAAGCACCGGTCATCGACGAAACGGGAGTCTATATCTATTGGTACGGCACTGCACTGGTGATTGTGGCTCACAAACTGGAAGGGATTGGGCCTCTGCACGGGCGTCTCTCGGTAAATGATCCAGTTGAGATAGTGAGCGACGGTGGTTTCAAGGTGCAGAAACAAGACCAAGCCACACCGGTCTCGGAGACGGTAGTAGAGTTCTCAGCAAGTACCGATGCGAAGTTGGTGATGCGGCCAGGAGGGCAGGGTTTGCCGGTCAATTTTCAGATCAACGATCAGATACCGGTTACCAGACTCTTTGTCGGATTGGGCCGTATCTCGCCATCGGGCCACCAATTTTCCCTGGCGATGCGGGACCGGCATGCCTTGGCCTGGGTAGACTACAACGGTGACGGAATACTCGATATCTTCATTCCCCGGGGTGCGCTGAGCGGGATGCTCAGAGCCTATCCAGGGGAGATATCGCGCCTGATCCAGGACGAACTGTTGATAAGCCAGGGGGCGGGAAAATTTATCGACAAGAGCAGAGAATTGGGGTTAGAGAAAAGAGACTGCTCGGGCAGGCATGCCAGATGGCTGGATTTCAATCAGGATGGACTGTTGGATCTTTTTGTGAACTGCCACGATAGGGAACACTTCATGGGAGACTATCCGAAGCAGCTCTATTTACAAGGCAGCGATGGCCATCTCAGTGATATGGCGTCGGCAGCAGGTCTTGGCATGCCGGACAGGCAGATTCGGAGTTTTGCCTGGATCGATATGGACAGTGACGGGGACACCGATCTGGTGACGGTGGAAGATGAGGGTTTCTTTCTTTACCGAACGGATGAAGCAGGGAGTTCTCGAGAGTTGATCCATGCGCTGGCAACGGCTGAAGACGGGAAGATAGGGCAATCTAACAGTCCCAAATGGTATTACGACGGTAAACTCAGTGTCAGTGATTATGATGCTGATGGTGATCTTGATCTTTTCTCCTCTTCGATTAGAGGGAATACGCTGCTTTCCAATGACAATGGCAGGTATGTCGCGATCGCACCAGCGTCAATCGGTCTGCCGGTAAGCAGTACCACTGCCAGTTGGGTGGATTATGACAACGATGGTTTATCGGATCTGTACACCGTACCTCAGGGGCTGTTCAGACAAAACAGGCCGTTGCAGTTCGAAGCCACGGGTCTTCTCTCCTTTCCTGAAGGTCAATACCACGCTGCTATCTCCAATTGGTTCGATATTGATAACGATGGTAAACAGGATCTGATGCTGGCTGTTAATGAAAATCCCGATTATCAACGTTGGTGGGATCTTTTCGCAGAAAAGAAACGTCCGTCGACCTGGATGGTGAAGACCTACCGCAATACCGGTAGCGAAAACCACTGGTTGCAGATCGAGCTGTCAGGAGCTGCTGGGAACAGGCAGGGTGTCGGAGCTCAGGTTACGGTCACTACACCTCAAGGTAGTCAATTGCAGGAGGTGGGAGCGACCGATGGGGCATTCTTTTCGCAAGGCCACTATCGCCTTTATTTCGGCTTGGGTGCTCACCAAAATGCAGACAGCGTAGTAGTGCGTTGGTCAGACGGCTATCGCCAGAAGATAGTGAACGTTTCCGGAGACAGGCTACTGCGCATTGAACGTGACAAGAAAGGTTTTGCGAATGAATAGCGCACACTTGCTTGCCATGAATTCCACTCGTCCGGCAGTATCAATCACTTTAGGATGATACCGACACATCAATTTAGGGACGCTCCCATAGATGATAATTTCACATAGTCATAAGTTTATCTTTATCAAGTCAGCAAAAACCGCTGGAACCAGCCTCGAAGCATCTTTATCCAATTTCTGTTCCGGTAGCGATATCGTGACGCCTCTGGGTGATTTTGAATTCAACAAGGATAAAGAGGGACAGTGGATTCATCATGAGATGAACGCCGGTGATTTTCAGCAGCATGACTGGTGCACCACCATAAAGAAGAAAATCGAACCGGAGATCTGGGAAAGCTACTTCAAGTTCAGTATTGCCAGAAATCCCTGGGACCGCGTGGTCTCCTTATATAGTTGGCAAAGCAGGAATGATCCGGCGCTGAGACCCAGGAAGCGCTTCATCCATCGCATCGGTTTTCCGTTTAATGATTTGAAGGAGACCAGGAAACTCTTCTCTGAATTTGTGAAAGGTGACTGGCAAACCAATGACCGCTTCTATGTCATAGATGACAAACTCTGTGTCGACTTCGTGATTCGTTACGAAAATCTGGAAGATGATTTCAAAGAGGTTTGTAAACAGATAGGGTTAGCGGAGATATCTTTACCGCGTCTGAAATCCGGCTTCAGAAAAGGCTATCATTACTCCGATTACTACGATGAAGAGAGCAAAGCGGTAGTAGCCGAGCGACACAGAAATGATCTGCGGTTACTCGGGTATCGATTCGAAACAGCGTGATACTTCGGTGAGCATCACAAGCAAATGCGTCATATGCAGTCGATCCATCCCTGTACAGGATGTTCCATAGTGGGCCAGAAATACGGAGCAACAGTATTTAGATTGTCGTACCTGCTCAGTTGCGAGGCTTACTTTGACTATTCCCTCCCAAGTGGAGGATTGAATGCTGAGAAAGCATCGGGAAATCAGGCGGAATAACGAACGTGATGAGCCGTTTCAGGAGAGTCAACGATCAGATGTGGGGACAGGAGATCACTCGTGGGGGGTAGCGCAATGATAGATGCAGATGTAGTCAGACTGGCAATACTGCCTCCGGAAAAGAGCGACCGCAAGTATCAGTTCCGCTACCTTATCGACACGCCCAACCAGAAAACAGATCTGGTAAGCAGGTTGAAAAGGGAGATGAAGTTTCACCTCAAACGAGTGCTTCTGTCGATCTATCCAAAATTGGCAAAAAAACTATATGGGATAAGATCATTCGGCTATGTCGCGGAGAATTTCGAGATCAGGCATCTTGAGGTATGGGACAGTCTCTACCCGTTTATGCATCTACTGAGAGGCGGTGGTCCTATTTTTGGAAGTAGTTATACAAAATGTCACTTCGTTTTTTGCTATCCGGTGTTGCAAGAGGTTAGGAACTTTTACACCGAAAGAGCCGGTGATTACGGGCTGAACCTGACCGTAGAGGGTAAGACCTTCGACCGGGTATATGATGTGACGACCAATGGGAACGCCATGGCATTCGGTGGTGGTAAAGACAGCCGTCTCGTTTATGGAGTGCTCAAGGAGATTGGCTGCGAACCCGTTTTATATAACGCAAATCCCGGATCGGATGAGGTTCCTGACCTGAATGTAAAACGGGTAAAGACGCTGCAATACGGTATAACAAACCGGATCATGCCCGCTTTCATGTCATTATCGAGAAATATTTTTCTCGGAAATGGCCTCGGAGAGGCGCATTTGTATCATCCCTGGCAGGAGTATTATGAATGGGCCGGAACGGAACCAATGAAAAAATTCTCCGCGATGATGTCGACATTGGGGATTGAGATGGAGGTATTCTCCCCGGTTGCGGTTTTACCATACAACGTTATTCAGAAAATATTGTTCGAACGCTATCCAGAGCTCTATAGATATCAGTACAGTGTCAGTCCGGAGGATGAGTCGGAGAAGAATCTTCATGTTGCTCTATTGGAGATCTATCACGGAATCGACTTCAGCAAACATTGCAGCGAAGCATTGTTCCGGAAACTGCTGAAAGGGTTTGTGGATGAACAGGCCGCTAATCCCGAAAGTTACGGCTACCGCAGGTTAAGGGAAGTAATACGGAATGAAATGCGCAGCATAATATACAAGATGAAAGATCACCGGCTCTTTGCAGAGGTGAAGGGGAGTGTTCCCGACTCATGGAATGGCGACTGGATCGACTATATCCATACCTATATCAATCCTGACATCGACAGCAGGATTTTGGAAATATACTCACAATACGCCAAGAAGATCGAGGATGTCTTACCTCCGGGAGAGGGCTATCTGCCAGGTTATTCCACTTGACCGTATCAACCCGTCCTGACTCCTCATGGTTCAACAGTGATAGTAGACTGAATTCAGGCGCTGTCTCCGGACGACAAGAGAGTTGGATCCACCCGACAGAATCAACGAAAACATTCAGCAGAAGTTATGGAAAAAAAAGCTCGGATCATCGCCTACTACTTGCCACAATTTCACCCGATTCCGGAAAATGACAAATGGTGGGGAAAAGGTTTCACCGAATGGACCAATATGGCCAAAGCCAAGCCGCTGTTCCGGGGACATTATCAACCACATGTTCCGGCTGATCTTGGATTCTATGATCTTCGCCTGCCCGAGGCACGCTTGGCTCAGGCGGAACTGGCGCATCAGTACGGAATCGAGGGATTCTGCTACTACCATTACTGGTTTGGTGGAAGGCGCATGCTGGAACACCCGTTCAATGAGGTGTTGAAATCGAGCGAACCTGAACTCCCTTTCTGCCTGTGCTGGGCCAATCACAGTTGGAACAGCATCTGGCAGGGCGCTCCTGACCGCATATTGGTCGAACAGGTCTATCCGGGAATGGATGATCATGCAGCGCACTTCGACTATCTGCTCAAAGCATTTACAGACGACCGTTACATCACCGTAGAGGGGAAACCTCTCTTCTTGGTATACCGACCTGATGATATTCCCGATGTACGGCGGGTTACCGACTTTTGGCGGGAGAGGGCACTTCAGGCGGGTCTCAAAGGACTACACATGGTCGGTATCTCCCACTTCAATCCAAGCTGGGATCCTCGTGAACGAGGCTTCGATGCCTGTATGATGCAGAAACTTCCGCCGATGAACGGTCGCATACCCTGGCAGTTTCCGGATGCGAAGCTCAAGGTGCTTCTTGGCAGAAAAAAATACAAACTCTCGATATACACTTATGAGGAGATGCTTGGTTTTCTGCTGCGCGCAAAAAAAACTGACTTTATCGACTATCCGTGTGTGCTACCCAACTGGGACAATACACCCCGGGCTGCAATGAACGGTTTGGTTTTTCACGGTTCGACTCCAGAGCTTTTCAGACGCCACCTGAATGATGCCATGGGAAAGGTGGCTGAATATCCGGCAGAACACAGGATTTTGTTCATCAAGGCATGGAACGAATGGGCGGAGGGAAATCATCTGGAGCCTGATCTGCGTTTTGGTCATGGCTATCTGGAGGTGATTAGGAACCAAGTAATCCCTGCGGTTGCCAATTGATGCGAACTCCGACAGTAACTTTCCCCGCGAGTCGATCCATCCAATGAGCAGTATTGAAACCGACTCCTCTGCACCGGACCTGATATCGGTGGTGATGCCGTGTTTCAACGCGGCCGCCTATGTGGAGGAGGCGATCTCCAGTGTCCTCAGGCAAAGTCACAAGAATACCGAAATCATCGTTGTGGATGACGGATCCAGTGATAAATCCTGTGAAATTATCGCGCGTTTAGCCACTGCTCATCCGCACCGCATCATGCTGAAACACCAGGACCATCTTGGTCCATATCCAGCAAGGAATCTGGGTCTGCGCGCTGTGCGCGGGAATTACGTGGCATTCCTCGATGCCGACGACTGGTGGCGGGATGATTGTCTGGAAAAATTGTTCACGGTACTGCAGTATCAGAACGCAGACCTCACTTACTGCGGCTGGCAAAATGTGGGCTCACAGATACACGATCCAAAACCTTATATCCCACCGGCTTATGAAGAACAGGATCCCGTAGCCGCATTTCTCAAAAGCTGCCCCTGGCCGATCCATGCTGCCCTGGTTCGTCGTACTGTTATCGAGGCGGTTGAGGGTTTTTCGGTACGCTGTTTTTCCTCCATGGATTATGACCTGTGGCTGCGCATCCTCGGACACACTCGCAATATCGCACGAGCGCCTGAAGTGCTCGCATTCTACCGTTGGCATGGCAGCGGTCAGATTTCAGCGAACAAATGGAGTCAGGTATTGGATGCCGTACAGGTGCGACACGATTTCGTAACTCGCTTTCCCCATTTGACAACGCATCTGTCAGCGGAGGTTCTGTATGAACTGGTGGACGGACAGCTTATGAAGGAGGCTTATCGGGCCTACTGGAAACGAGACATGATCAATTCACAAAAGCTGTTCCGAGTAGCCTTGGCACGTCACGCATGGAAACTCAGTGATCTGAAATATATTCTGCCAGCGTTATTGCCGGCCAGACTGTTTCAAGGACTCATTGCAACAACGGATCGGTCGCATCAGCAGGGGGTCAGATAATAATGGCTGTGGCGCCACGCATTCCTGTTCTCATGTACCATCGTGTCGGTGAGACTCACAACAGTTGGGAGAGTCGCTACTGTATCACGCCGGATCAGTTCAAATTACACATGCGACATCTTGCGGATCAAGGCATGAAGGCTTGTTCCTTGTCGGATTTCTTTGCCTGGCTCTCCAATGAGAAAGAGCTTGCAGAAGGCAGCTTTCTGCTCACCTTCGATGACGGATTTCTTGGTGTGTATGAACATGCGGTACCTGTGCTGCGGGACCTGCAGTGGCCAGCCACGATTTTTCTCGTCAGCCAACTCATCGGTAAGCGGGATGAGTGGTGCAGAAACGAAAATCCGAGTGGCGCCACCTACCCTCTTCTCGAGAAGGAGCACATCGATCAGATGCGCAAACTGGGATTCACATTCCACTCCCATACCCGCTTACATCACGACCTGACCACGTTGTCAGACAGAGAGTTAGCCGACGAGCTGACAGGTTCCCGTCAGGATCTGGAACAAGTGTTGAATGAACAGGTGACCTGTCTGGCTTATCCCTATGGACGTTATGATGAGCGTGTTTTGAATGCCTCACGAGCAGCCGGCTATCACGCTGCTTTTTCAACACAGCCCGGCTTCAACCGTCGTGGTGTGGACGCTTACCGTATTCGACGTCTTGATGTCTTTGGAACCGATACCCCATCCATGCTGGCCAGAAAGATATTTTTTGGCAGCAACGATGGATCATGGCGGCAATCCCTGCGTTACTACTCGAAGCGCCTGCTGGGCAAGGTGGGAGTGTGAAAGACGAGCGGCCGACAAAGTGAATCCGAAGCAGATGGAGCAGGCAATTCTAATTACTGTTGCGCTATGCACCCACAACCATGCCGATCGTTTGCGGCGCACGCTGAACGATTTCAAAGCGTTGCGATCGCCCACTCATTCCTGGGAGTTGCTGGTGGTGGACAACTCCAGCACGGACGATACGCCGAAGCTGCTGGCAGACGCAGCCTGGCATCCACCGGGTGTGGAGGTAAGAATCGTGCAGGAGACAAAACTCGGACTCTCCAATGCGCGCAACCGGGCCATAGAAGAGGCACGGGGCAAGTATCTCCTGTTCGTGGATGATGATGAAACACCCGATCCTGCGTGGCTGGTTGCTTACGAAGACGCCATGTTGCATTTCGAACCCGATGCACTTGGTGGGCGAATCGAAGTGTTATTTGAGCAGGGTGCCCGGCCCCCTTGGCTGCAGGATGAGTTGTTGGGTTTTTTGGGGCAACTCAACCACGGTGAAGAAGGATGGCTCACCGATTCTACTACCCCTTTTTACGGGGGAAATTTCGCAGTAAGGAAAGCCATTTTTACTCAGGTTGGTTTGTTTGATGCTGATCTAGGGCGCAAAGGCCGGGTGAATACCGGAGGTGAGGATACGGAGTTCTACCGTCGTCTCGTTGCACAAGGTTATCGTGTCCGTTGGGTGCCAGATGCGATCATCAATCATCGAATTATCGTCGATAAACTGCGCCGCAGTTACTTTCTGGAACTGCACTACCGCCAGGGTCTGGCAGAGGGATCGCGTAAACGCGGTAGTAAAAAACGTCTGCCACCGTTCTATCTCTTCGGTCAACTGGTTCGCTCGATTAATTCCGCACTGCAGAAGCGTTGGTCACAGGGTAAAGATTTTTCCCTGAGACTGGAAATGAATGCCATCTACTTTTTCGGTTATATCCATGGCTGGATAACCAAATGATGCACAACCAACGACTTACACAAAGTAAAGTACGCGCGGCCTGGTGCTCTCCCAGAATCCGGGAAACTTGCCGAGTTCACTCTAAGCTAGTGCGATGATGGAGATAGAGGTGACTAATCCAACGCTCACCGTATTGATCTGCACGCACAATCGATCCGAACTGCTGTTGCGTACGCTGCATCATCTCAGTGTCGCTCGACTTCCCGAGAATTGGAAGATTACTGTGCTTGTCGTAGCAAATGCCTGCAGTGACAACACCCAGGAAGTGATCTCCCGGTTTGCGCAACAACTCGAAGGCGGATTGTCCCTCGAATGGATAGCAGAACCAGTGCCTGGCAAGTCCCATGCACTCAATCGTGCCATCCCGCTGATCCATTCCGATCTGGTTGCATTCGTTGATGACGACCATCGGGTACACCCTGACTATCTCGTGAATATATGCAGCGCCGGCAAAGACTACCCGGAAGCTGGGTTGTTTTGTGGACGAATTCTGCCGGACTGGAACGGTTCAGAACCTGACTGGGTACATGACACCGGCCCCTACCGTATCTATCCACTCCCGGTTCCGCGCTTCGATCAGGGCAACGAACCGCGCCGACTTACTCCGGATATTGCCATTCCTGGTGGCGGCAATCTCTTTTTGCGACGAGAGTGGCTTGCGCGGGTTGGTCCTTTCTCTACCGAACTTGGTCCGACCGGTCATGATCTGGAGGGCTCGGAAGATCTGGACTGGGTACTGCGCGCACAAAGACTGGGTGCCCTGGTACAGTACATACCGTCTGTAGTGCAATACCATTATGTCGATCTGAAACGGTTGAGTTTGAGCTATCTCACGAAAAAGGCTTTCAAACGTACAGCTACTACAACCAGCTTGAAAGATCCATATTCTACGAGCAGGATACCCCGATACCTATACCGCAAGCTGGCAGGGTATCTGCTTTCGGCATTAACCGCTTTCGGTTCTGACAGACGTCGCTTCTATATCGTGCGAACAGCGGCGGCTTTAGGAGAGATGAAAGGCTGTCGTCAAAAAAAATTCACTTCAGAGAATCTGAATAAGTCTTAATCGCGGGTCAATCTGAAATGCCGAAACTTCGTAATCTTGGGAAAATTCTTGATCCGGAAATCCGCGCGAAAAATATTCGTGAGTTCAACTTACAGTTACGCGGCATATACTGGGATATAACGCGTCCGAGTGTACCCGATCCCGTGTTCATAGTGGGTTGTTCCCGATCCGGTACGACCGTGACATATGAGACCTTCGCATCCTCTTCTGAGTTGATATCTTTAGGATACGAAATTCCGGAGTTCTGGAACGGTCTATGGGGACCTCATCACAACAATTGGGCATCGGAGGCGGCGACGGAATCAGATGCGCGACCGGAACATCGCAACGCTGCGCTACGCTATTTCTATCAGCGGCTGGGTGTAGGTCGCGTTCTCGACAAGACCTGCATCAATGTGATGAGACTCCCATATCTCTACAGACTGTTTCCAAACGCCACATTTATCTATATTCATCGCGATGGCCGCGACAATATCAGCTCCATGATAAATGGATGGCGCCACGACGGTCATTTTGGACTCTCCCAGTTTCTGGGCCCGTCACCGGAGCGGGTGGCGATAGGCGATGGAGAATTCTCCGAATGGTCTTTTTTTCTGCCTCCCCGCTGGCGCGATTACAATAATGCTTCTCTGGAAGAGGTCTGCGCCTACCAGTGGATAACAGCGAACAGCCTGGCACTGGAAGCGAAGAAAATGATCCCCTCCGAGCAGTGGATTCAGTTACGGTATGAGGAGATATTCGATCATCCCGTAGAGATGTTCGAACGGGCTTTCCAAAGACTGGGGATCACTTTTAACGATTCAGTACGTGAACGTTGTGCAACATTGAACTCCCGTCCTACCAGTATCGTCAGCGGTACCCCGAAACAACGTAAGTGGGAAAGCCAGAATCCGGAAGCGATCCGTTCCATACAGGATAAGATCACGCCGCTGATGCTAGAACTCGGTTACGATCCCAATGACTGATGACCCCCTGGTGAGCGTGATCATACCCGCCTACAACGTCGGCTGGTGCGTGAGACGCGCACTTGACAGTGTGCTGGCTCAAAGCTATCGGCAATATGAACTGGTCGTGGTAAACGACGGTAGCACCGACGACACTGGAGCGGTGCTGGCCTCATATGCTGACAAGCTCCGGATAATCGAGCAGCAGAACAAAGGGATGTGCAACGCACGCAATGTGGGTATCCAGGCAGCGCAAGGAGAATTTATCGCTTTTCTCGATGCCGATGATTGGTGGTTGCCTGCCAAGCTCGAGCGACAGATACGTCTGATGCTGAGCAATCCTGAAATCGGCTACAGTTCAACCACTGCCCGGGTGGAGAGTCAAACGGGTGGACTGCTCAACCTGTGGCAATGTCCGCACATCCACGGAAACATTTTAAAAACGCTGTTCATGCATCACGCGGCAATTGCTGGTGGATGCTCCTCCGTAGTTGTCCGGAAAACTCTGCTTGAAAAAGTGGGGCTGTTCGACGAGGAATTGCGAGGCTTCGAGGATCCGGACCTGTGGATAAGGCTGGCCGCGGTGACTGATTATGCCTGTATCGACGAACCGCTGGTCACGATCCTTCGTCGCGAAAACAGCGTCAGCCGTAATCTCGAGGCGATGCGGGACTCTTCACTGAAGTCCATTCGTAAGAACCGGACGCTATTGCCCACGGAACTGCAGGGGGCATTCTGGCATGACAGCCTGGCGGGAGTATATGCCGACTATGCCAAGGGATATTACCGGGCTGGTTACCGGGCAGCGGCTCTCGCGGATATTTTCAGAGCATTTATCCATGCTCCCATCCGACGCAGTCGATTTTGCCTGGGTTTGCTCAAGGATATCGCTTTGGGACGTTCGTTGTAGCATGTCCTTTGGACAGTTATTGATAAAGTAATTCAAACAATAACCGAAAGATTTCTTATATTCCCGCCACTTCGTGCAGTTTGGAGAGAGACATGATCATCAGAGCAAGGGCACCACTCAGACTTGGATTGGCAGGTGGTGGTACTGATGTCTCACCCTACTGTGACAGGTTTGGCGGGTTGGTGTTGAACGCAACCATAGACAAATACGCCTACACCACCATTCTGCCTACTGACAACGGTGAAGTGCAGTTCGTTGCCTCGGATCGCCAGGAAAAATGGGAAGGGAAGGCGCTGCCAGCGCTGACGCTGGATGGCAAGCTCGATCTGCACAAAGGTGTCTACAATCGGATCGTAAAGGATTTCAATCGAGGTGAGCCTCTCCCAATGAGGCTGATAACCCATTCGGATGCACCGCCGGGATCAGGTCTCGGCTCATCATCCACACTAGTCGTTTCCATGGTCAAGGCTTTCGTCGAGTGGCTGAACCTGCCTCTGGGTGAGTACGACATCGCGCATCTCGCCTATGAGATCGAGCGCATCGACGTAGGGCTGTCGGGAGGGCGGCAGGATCAGTACGCAGCAACCTTCGGTGGGTTCAATTTCATGGAGTTTCATGATGACGACCGGGTCGTGGTGAATCCGCTACGCATCAAGAACTGGATCATCTCAGAACTGGAAGCCTCACTGCTGCTCTATTTTGGCGGTGTTTCGCGCCAGTCCGCGGAGATCATCGACGAACAGGCCAAAAACGTCAGGAGCAACGACAATGACGCAATAGACGCGACGCACGCGTTGAAACTCGAGGCTATCCAGATGAAGGAGGGGTTGCTGAGAGGTGACTTCGAACGTCTTGTCAGATCGATGGAGGCGGGATGGATAGCCAAAAAGAAGATGGCGAAAAGTATATCCAATCCCAGGATCGAAGAGAGTTACCGACTCGCTAAACAAGCCGGCATGCAGGCGGGTAAAATCTCCGGTGCCGGTGGTGGGGGCTTCATGATGCTGCTGGTGGATCCGGCACGACGCATGGATGTGATCCGGGCACTGAGTCAGACAGAAGGACAGGTGCTCACCTGCCATTTCACCAAGTACGGAACACAGGGCTGGAAGATCTATTAGGTTCCAGTGCGTAACCCAACTTCGCCGATTCACGCCATCGACAGCGCGAACTGATTGATTAATATAGACCCGATCTGAAAGGTCTGCACTACACAGAGGTAGCGTCCAGTGCTTGGGTAGCGGTGATCTTTTGTAAGCGTCCGGGCAACTACCGGATTGACCCAATTATTTCAGTTATTCGATTTTCAAATTCTGCGGCAGCAAGTCGAGTAGTGCCTGCTCCGATTGATAACGTAAAATTACTTTCGCACATTTTGAGAGGCGGTGGCCTCTGTGGTTAAGTTGGAATAGCGACATTTCAACGACCACAATCGGAGACCACCACCATGGATAAAGATACCAGAACCCTAAACAAGGTTGTGCAAATAGATGACCGGCGTATCCAGGATCACCTGGGTGAACTGGTTAGAGGGACTGTGGAGGAGACGCTGAATACGATGCTGGATGCGGAGGCCGATGCACTATGTGGAGCACAGCGTTATGAGCGCAGTCCGGATCGTATCGATACCCGAGCTGGCAGCTATGAACGGAAGCTCCAGACCAAAGCCGGTGAAGTGAATCTGAAGGTTCCAAAGCTTCGCCGCCAGACCTTTGAGACAGCGATTATCGAACGCTACCGTCGGCGTGAGGCATCGATCGAAGAGGCGCTGATCGAGATGTACCTGGCCGGAGTTTCAGTCCGCCGGGTAGAAGACATTACCGAGGCGCTGTGGGGCACGCGAGTCAGCTCAGGCACGGTCAGCAATCTTAACAAAAGGTCTACAAGCACATTGAGGCCTGGCGCAACCGGCCGATCGAAGGGGAGCATCCTTACGTCTATCTGGATGGTATCGTGCTCAAGCGCAGCTGGGCCGGTGAGGTAAAGAATGTCTCTGTCCTGGTAGCGATTGGCGTAGGCTCAGACGGCTACAGGCAGGTTCTGGGAGTACAGGAAGGGCATAAGGAGGACAAGTCTGGTTGGAGTAGCTTTCTTGCTCATATGAAGCAACGCGGTCTCAAGGGTGTCCGGCTGGTAATTTCCGATGCCTGTCTCGGACTGGTGGAGTCTGTAGCGGAATATTATCCGGAAGCAGACTGGCAACGTTGTGTGGTGCACTTCTACCGCAATGTATTCAGTCATGTGCCGAGTGACAAGGTAAAGCATGTGGCGCTGATGCTGAAAGCAATCCATGCTCAGGAGAGCCTGGCAGCAGCGCAAGAGAAGGCGGGCCGAATTGTTGATGAACTCAGAACCATGAGACTGAGGAAGGCGGCGGATCTGGTTGAAGTCAACATCAATGAAACACTCTGCTACTACCGATATCCTCAGACTCACTGGCTGCGAATAAAAACCAATAATCCACTGGAGCGAATCATGCGAGAGATCAGAAGACGGACTCGCGTAGTCGGAGCATTTCCAGATGGTAATTCCGCGTTGATGCTGGTTGCGGCGCGCCTCCGGCATATCGCTGGAACAAAATGGGGAACCCGTCGATATCTCTCGATGGAAGCGTTAGAAAAACAACCTTTGGAGAAACAAATTACAGCTTAACCAGCGGACCGCCGCCAACCAAAGTGCGAAAGATTATTGACACTACCCTCCGACAAGAAGCATTAGGTGGCGCTGTTTTTTGCGAGATGAGCAAGGACTAGAACCATTTTTTTCATCATCTCAGAGTCGCTTACAGGAGACAAAAATCGATTCTGAAAACCCGTGCGATAATGACTGCATTCAGGATTCATCGAGCATGGGTAGTTGAAGATAGAAGATATCGACGTCGACGCAGCGATCAATTCAGTCAGAACATTGCTGCGAGAAGAGAAAGATCTTTCTCCAGCGCTGAGGTCTTCACTGGAGGTTTTGATTGTTCTGGTCACCCTGCTGCTCAACCGCATCACCCTCAACAGTAGAAACAGCAGCAAGCCGCCTGCCGCTGATCCCGATCGGGAAAAGTTCAGCAGGCGCGGGAAGAGCGATAGAAAGCCAGGAGGTCAGCCGGGCCATAACGGAACCGTGCTGGAGCAAGTGGATGACCCTGATGAGGTGAGCGAGTTAAAGATTGATCGGCGCACCCTGCCAAAGGGGCCGGTGTATCGTGAAGCAGGTTATGAAGTACGCCAGGTCATCGATATCGACCTGTCACGGTTTGTGACCGAATATCGGGCAGAGATCCTTGAGGACGGCCAAGGGAATCGGTTCGTGGCGGCATTTCCGGCGGGAGTCAACCGGCCAGTGCAGTATGGGCTCGGCGTGAAGGCCAATGCGGTCTATATGTCGCAATACCAGCTGATTCCGTATGATCGGATACGCGATCACTTTCAGGATCAACTGGAGGTGTCGGTGAGTGTGGGCTCGGTGTTCAATTTCAACAATGAGGCCTATGAGCGGCTGGAGGGTTTTGAGCGGTGGGCAAAAACCGAGTTGGCCAAGTCGATGCTGATGCATGCCGATGAGACCGGCGTCAACATCGGTGGCAAGCGTCACTGGCTGCACTGCGCCTCCAACGCTGCGCTGACTTGGTTTTATCCCCATGCCAAGCGGGGTGTCGAGGCGATGGAAGAGATGGGTATACTGCCGTTTTTCAACGGGGTGCTGTGTCACGATCATTGGAAACCGTACTATCAGTACCAGTGCCTCCATGCCTTGTGCAACGCCCACCATCTGAGAGAGTTGGAGCGGGCATGGGAGCAAGACCATCAGCAGTGGGCTAAGGAGATGCAGGCATTGCTGATCGATATGGCGAAAGCAGTGGAGGATGCCGGTGGCTGGCTGGGAGTGAATGAAGCTGAGCGATGGCGAAGGAGATACCGAGAACTTCTGGCCAAGGCGGAGATTGAATGCCCGCCGCCGGATGAGGGTCAGAGGAATGGAAAAAGGGGCCGACTTAAACGCAATGGCACTTACTTAAGCATTCGGCAAGTAGCCAAGTTCGCGAATCTGTTGACGAGCAAGTTTACGCGGAACCTTTAACCACGGATAAGGTTTTGGCCTTCGTTTACGGGCACGTGGTTCAAGGCGCCCGGGCCGTTCCCCAACCCTGATTTGAGCAATCAATTTGAACAAGATGTCACGTTGCCAATCCTGGTTTTTGCCGGTATTTAACAGTGTCCACTGCGTCCAAATTTGTACGGTGTGCTTGAAGCTGAGTTGACGAGGTTGTAATCCCGACTCAGCTGCCGCCTGGGCCATTAGCAGACGAATCAAGTTATATGCTAACAGATTGACCCACAATTCCTTTTCAACCATTTTCGGCGTCATACACCTGAGTACATCCATTCCCAGTGTGGTCTTGATGTTCCTAAAGTCCAGTTCAACGTGCCAGCGCTGCAGATACAAGTCGGACAACTCCTTCTTTCTGGCTTTTCGCGGATCGCGCATCGTGGTCACCAGTACCCTGCCGTCTACTCTGAACTCTCGTACGGCGAGTTCGTCCGGACAAGCTGCGTACTCCTCAGGTGTCATCCAATCTGGACGCGCTGGTTTTTTCCAGGACACGACATGGTCTCTGGTCCCGAGTCGGTGACCACGACGAAAATCGGTGATACGACTGCCATGTTGCTCGAATAACACATCAATACTGTCTGCTTGTAGCGTCGCGATAAGCCAGTAACTACAGTACAAGGCGTCAGCTAATACCACATTGCCGGGACGTAAAGCGTTTTGTATTTTCCGCAGCAGTGCGTGCTCGTCGCGCCCCTTACCCTGAAAAGGACCCATAGCCGCATCAACGACTGCACCGGTCGATAAACAAATAACGCCGACCAGTCGAGCCAGTGGGAAGCCGACCCCTGGTGCCTGATTGCTGGACTGTGGATATTGTTCTTGGTTGTCTGGCGTGTCCGGCATTGATATACCTGTGCCATCGACTAGTTTCACTGTTCGGCCACGCCAACGCCAGCCAGTATTCGCTTGATCACACAATAACTTACCTGTCTCACGCGTCAGTGCTATCATCATCTCGACGGGTAATCGCTGCCGTGCTTTACAGTACCCTCCCGTGCGGACACTGCGTGGGGATAATCCTTCCGCTGCTCGTTGCGCTGCCCACCCATTGACTGCCTTCTGGCAAGAGCCATCGACCTCCAGCACCTGCTTGATGAACATCGATAAAGTCACGGTTGGTGGATAGAGGCGTTCCCGATGTTCCGGTAAATAGGCATCGGTCAATTCCAGAAGCTGCGGTCCGGTAAGAATGTTGAAAAAATCCACCGCATGTCGGTCGTGAATGCGTTGTCGAATACTCTCTCGATGTTGCTGAAAATCTGAATGGGCATTACGCTTTCTCATGGCTGACCTCGTACTTGATGGAACGTGCGTTTGGCGACAAACATTCTATCAACTCGGGTCAGCCTTCTTCATCAATTTCAAACGCTTACCGTTATAAAAGTGTTCTCCTGTCGCTTAAGTAAGTGCCATTGGACTTAAACGATCGAAGGCCAGGAACCTGCTGGAGAGATTACGCGACTTCGAGCAGGATGTGCTGCGCTTCATGGAGGAGGAGATTATTCCTTTCACCAACAACCAGGGTGAGAATGATTTGCGCATGACCAAGGTACAGCAAAAAATCTCCGGTTGTTTCCGCTCCATGGAAGGAGCGAAGATCTTCTGTCGGGTTCGCAGTTATCTGTCGACTTGTCGCAAGCGAGGGATGAGCGCCACGCAGGCATTGACGCTGCTTTTTCAGGGTAAGAATCCAGAATTTATGGAAAAGAAAACAAGCGGCGCAGCTGTATGTGCTGAATAGTTACGTATATTTTAAACTTTTCAGTAGGTTATTTGGATATCTAATCTGACAAAGTAGAACTAAAGTCCGGAGAAAAATGTCCGTGCAACTGTCAAACTCGGGTTAAAGACACGTATGTGAATCCTATCATTGCCTCTTGAAGCCATCAAAAGAACAGATTATTTTTTTTCAGTCGAGTTCGGAACTCACGCGAAAACCAATGTTGTCGTCACGGTCCGCCGGATCGCCATAGAAGCGACAGGCTGCCCGCACATTTCGCGGATGATTGAAGAACGCACCACCGCGAAGCACTCGTCGGTCAGTACCCGAGGGATCGTTCCAATCGTCAGAAACTCCATCATAGTCGTCGCACCAGCGGCTCAGCGTCCATTCCCATACATTTCCGGACATATCCATCACGCCCTCTACTCCGGCACCGTCTGGAAACAGACCTACAGCGCAAATCTCGTTCATGCCCGCCAAAGCACTATTGCAACGGTCATCATGCCACTCGTCACCCCAGGGCCAGAGCAAACAATCGGGCCCGCGAGCCGCCCGTTCCCACTGCGCCTCTGTGGGCAGTGCGATCTTCCTCTCGAGACGCGCACTCAACCAGAAACAGAAGGCCCTGGCTTCATACCAGCAAATACCCACCACAGGACGGTTTAGCCTTGAAAAACGCCGGTGCCCCCAATAGAGCGGCCTGTCGAGTCTCCTGCCTTGCCACCATTCTCTGGCTGAATCGGGCCACCAGCGGAGATCCTTGTAACCTCCGTCATCGATGAAGCATTCGAATTGCGCATTCGTTATTGGAAAACGGCTGATCTGGAAGTCATTGAGCGGTATTTCGATCGAAGGCTTTTCGTACTTGAACGCCTCTGTATCTGAGTGATCACTGCCGATCCGGTAACTGCCACCTGCGACTCGAATGGGGATCCAGACGAGCGCCGGACAGGATCGATTATCCCGCTGCACCGTACCTTCCCTCGGGTCTCCCAGAGTTGCAAGCAGGTCGCCCAGCTCCAGCCGTTGAGCCGATGGGAGTAACTGCTGTGCCACCAGGGATCTCAGTCCTTTCCGGGTGCGATCCAGTACCTCCGTCAGCAGATGCCATTGCGCCAGTTGCTCCGGCAGGCGCAGATCCATCAACGCAAGGCCCGCTAATACCGGAGCGTAGTCGTTTCGTGCAGTTGACGGCAGGCAGTGCCAAGCGTCAGGCAGGAGTTCGGTGAGAAATCCCTTTACTGTCGATTTCGCGCGGCTCTGATGGGAGATATACATGAGAAAAACCTCCCGCCACCAGTCGGGTTGAGCAGCTACGCGCTGTAACAGAAGTTGATCGCCATCTTCCAGGCCTGACAGATAAACTGCGGACAGATATTCTTGAAACGAGCGATGTGCAAAGCGGAACATTCCAGCTCCGTCGCCAACCAGTATTCCACTATGGGTATCCAAAAAATCCAGCAGTTCACGAACCTCTGGCAGGTGGCGTGAAAACGTACCTGCTGCTTCCACATCATCAATACCCGAAGGTTCCCTGCCCACCGCCTGTTCTCCGGACTGACGCTCATGAGTACGCCAAGCTAGTTCCGCCAACGCCGCTTCTAGTGTTTCCGGATCTCTGCTCAGCACCTCTTTTACCGCTGGATCCATCGGAATTTTCTGTTTTATCAACTGCATATGCCAACGTTGCAGCAGCAGTCTCAATGCATCCTCATATAGATTTCCCCGATTATGGGGTAAGGCCCCACTGCCCAAATGCAGCGAGGCAATCAATGTCAATAACAGGGGACGACCGGCCATGCGCCCGAGGTACTCCCTTTCATCGAGAATCTGAATTAGCTCTTGCGCATTCTCCTCAGCCGTCTCAACGTCCCAGTTTTTTCGCGTGGCCATGATCCGGTACCAGCTGCGCAGAAAAGTGGCTATCTGCTCTTCTTCCATCTCCTGGATATACCACAGGGGCCAGTCGGCTAGGCGCTGTTCCGGCCGTGCATACGCATAGGGCCGTGATGTAACAATCACCTGTGCCAACTCTTCCAGTGATCCACTAAGTGCATCTATGGCATCCAAGAGGTCAGCTCGTGCGCCAAGAGTTTCCGGAACTTCGTCCAATCCGTCCAGCAACCAGATACCGCATGTGCGTAAAGACTCACGATACTCAGGAAAAAACAGCGCTACAGAGGTTTCATCTAACCGCGAATTAATCTCACTTCTGGCTGCATCCCACAGGATGTCGGCGCCGGCGCTTCCCGATTCAACACGAGCGACGCTACGCAACCGGATTCGCACGACCGGACGGCGCACAAGCCCAGCAGCCAAACCCCTGGGAACCTCTCCCAAGTTCGACTGTGCCACTTTCCAGGCAAGCATGTTGATAAAGCTCGACTTACCGGATCCAACCGGTCCCAGTATTACCACCCGTCGCATACCCGGATCACCGGCTGCTTCCAACAGCAACCTTGGGTCGTGAGACACCAACTCTTCATTGACTTTGGCATCTCCTGATTCTGTAACCCGCTGATCGCAATAGACCTGCGGTAATCTCACACGATGCGGTTCCATTGCCGCTGAAGGGTCGATCACGCTCATATCGACCCTTTGACAATCGTTTGCCAGAGCGCGGTAATACCGTTCAGGCAATGAAGTATCTGCAGGAAGTTTCTGCACTTCTTTTTCTGTCTTCTTCCTACGCAGCCTTCTACTCAGCAAGTCATGCACCGTAAAAGCCAGGCTGGCTATCGCGGAAAGTGCGGCGAGTACTTGAAGGTACTGATTTTGCGCCAACAGCCAGTCACGCCAATACAAGATCGAGAACAAAGTCCCAATAGCAACACCAAGATAGATAAAACGCACCATTCAACTTCCATGGTCAGATGGCAGATAGAGCGAGTAAGAGCCCCAACCACCTCTTTCCGACGTCCGCCCGACCCTGAGGAAGTTTCGGCGGATAATACAATCTTCTGTACTCTTCATTTTTAATTTCCTGATTACGTCTAAGGCTCAGCTTTTGAGTCACCGGTTGCGACATAATGAACCTGAGTCAGAACAAGGAGATAGCAATGGCAAAGAATCAGGTTCAATTTCAGAGGGGGCTCAGTTGGATCGACTTTCTGAGCGAGTATGGCACAGAAAAGCAATTCCACAGAGCATTGTACCAGTGGCGCTGGCCAAATTGGTTCGACTGTCCTGAATGTGGCCATACGCAGTGTTGTGAAATCACAACCCGGCAGCTTTATCAGTGTAGTCTTTGCCATCATCAAGCTTCGGTGATCAGTGGGACGATCTTTGAGGCAACCAAATTGCCGCTGACGACTTGGTTTCTAGGGATCTATCTGTTGACCCAGACTAAAAATGGTGTTTCTGCATTGGAGTTGAGACGCCATCTGCGGATTACCTATAACCCGACTTTGACACCACCAACATACATGATCACCATTTCTTTAAGAAAAACAGAAGGATACGGGTGTTTCGGAAAACACCCATGTACGCAGGTGGTCAGGCGAGGTCGAGGATCGGCGGTGGTTTCTTTATCTGTAATGATTACAATCTGTTAGCAGCAGATGAAGCAGGCTCTGTCACCTGCCAGACAGTCCCGTTCGGGCTCAACAATTGCGCAAGTTTTATCTGTTTCAGATCATCCCGGATGTTGCGCCAGGTATCACCGCAGCGATGCTCCGCCACCCGCTCCAGCAGCAACGCCAGCACACTCAGGCTGACATGAGCACATATTCGATGAGGCGTCCAGTGGATAGACAGGACGTAATCGAATGCCGCTCTTGAGGGTGCGCCAGGCCTCTTCCACGCGCTGCAGCTGCTTATAACCCAACGCCATATCTTCCGCGCTCAGTGTGTCGTCATTGCTGTGCACGACGAACTTGCCATCCAGGCGCTCCCTGGCCCGCACGGCAGCCGTGTCGATCACCGCCCTGCCGGTCTTGGTCAGGCGGATATAAACGCCGTAACGACCACTGGATCGTAACTGGCAAATCCGCCGGCTGTGTTGTGTGCCATGATAACGTAAAATTACTTTCGCACATTTTGAGAGGCGGTGGCCTCTGTGGTTAAGTTGGAATAGCGACATTTCAACGACCACAATCGGAGACCACCACCATGGATAAAGATACCAGAACCCTAAACAAGGTTGTGCAAATAGATGACCGGCGTATCCAGGATCACCTGGGTGAACTGGTTAGAGGGACTGTGGAGGAGACGCTGAATACGATGCTGGATGCGGAGGCCGATGCACTATGTGGAGCACAGCGTTATGAGCGCAGTCCGGATCGTATCGATACCCGAGCTGGCAGCTATGAACGGAAGCTCAGACCAAAGCCGGTGAAGTGAATCTGAAGGTTCCAAAGCTTCGCCGCCAGACCTTTGAGACAGCGATTATCGAACGCTACCGTCGGCGTGAGGCATCGATCGAAGAGGCGCTGATCGAGATGTACCTGGCCGGAGTTTCAGTCCGCCGGGTAGAAGACATTACCGAGGCGCTGTGGGGCACGCGAGTCAGCTCAGGCACGGTCAGCAATCTTAACAAAAGGTCTACAAGCACATTGAGGCCTGGCGCAACCGGCCGATCGAAGGGGAGCATCCTTACGTCTATCTGGATGGTATCGTGCTCAAGCGCAGCTGGGCCGGTGAGGTAAAGAATGTCTCTGTCCTGGTAGCGATTGGCGTAGGCTCAGACGGCTACAGGCAGGTTCTGGGAGTACAGGAAGGGCATAAGGAGGACAAGTCTGGTTGGAGTAGCTTTCTTGCTCATATGAAGCAACGCGGTCTCAAGGGTGTCCGGCTGGTAATTTCCGATGCCTGTCTCGGACTGGTGGAGTCTGTAGCGGAATATTATCCGGAAGCAGACTGGCAACGTTGTGTGGTGCACTTCTACCGCAATGTATTCAGTCATGTGCCGAGTGACAAGGTAAAGCATGTGGCGCTGATGCTGAAAGCAATCCATGCTCAGGAGAGCCTGGCAGCAGCGCAAGAGAAGGCGGGCCGAATTGTTGATGAACTTAGAACCATGAGACTGAGGAAGGCGGCGGATCTGGTTGAAGTCAACATCAATGAAACACTCTGCTACTACCGATATCCTCAGACTCACTGGCTGCGAATAAAAACCAATAATCCACTGGAGCGAATCATGCGAGAGATCAGAAGACGGACTCGCGTAGTCGGAGCATTTCCAGATGGTAATTCCGCGTTGATGCTGGTTGCGGCGCGCCTCCGGCATATCGCTGGAACAAAATGGGGAACCCGTCGATATCTCTCGATGGAAGCGTTAGAAAAACAACCTTTGGAGAAACAAATTACAGCTTAACCAGCGGACCGCCGCCAACCAAAGTGCGAAAGATTATTGACACTACCTGTGCCATCGATGTGGCGCAGGGTCTCCAGTTCCGCTTCCAGCTCCTTCAAGACCTGTTCCCGGTGTTTTCGCTGACGTGCCTCTTCCTGGGGGTTGTAACAGACCACATAACGCCGGCGCCGCTCTCCATCGCCGACCACTACTTCTTTGACCCGGAGATTCTCCGCCACCGTCTGATAACGGCCCGGCCGGGTCAGTACCGCCTCGGCCGACACCTCGTTGGCATGGATCAACAGCATCTTTCTGGTGATGAACCTGTTGATCCTGTTGAGGGTCTTTTTTGTGCTGTTTAAAACGGGGACTGTCCTGCCGTTCTCGATGTATGAATGGCTCAGGTATATGATTTCCCGTCAGTGGGAACTCAGGCAGCCCATCTATTTCCGTGGCTACGAAATAGTGACGGCCTGATTTAATGAGCAGACTCTAAGTACATGTACGTCATTATAGACATAATATGAAATATACTTAATATATATATATCTATCCATGTACGTGGTGTTCTGCGCCTGTACGTGATTTTCTGGCGCTCTAATTCATTGATAACAATACAATCTGATTCAAACGACCTCAGAAAATGTTCGTGGAACTGTCAAACTCGGGTAAGAACACGTCCAAATACCGCATCAGATCAAGGTGTCAGTTGTTGAGATTCGGGTGATTTGGACAGCAGTGATCTAATGTGGATTCTTGTTGCTTTCATTTCTCCGCCTAAGATGGCAGCGGCAACGATTCGCCTCACTTTCATAAAGGCCGGACGCACTCCAACCCTATCCAGATTCCGACAACAGGCAGACTATCTGTAGACATTGGTTGTCATTTGTGTATCGACTCGCCCAAAGAGAGTATACAGCAGGCCCAGAGGATCGTTTCTCTCGGCAAGTAGTTCGCGGCTCGCTCTTAACAGTGATTCTCCGACGCGACAGCGTTCCATAAAGAAATATCTGAAAAAATACTGGCCAAACCAAATTGCCGTGGTTTTTGGTACGCTACCGGTTGTAGCTATGCAGCAAACGCGGTCGCCCGTTGTAAAACAGAAGCGGCCAGCCATCGAATATTCATTCCACTTGCTCAGATTTCCGGTGTTATATCCATTCAGGAATACAAGAACCAGCGATTTACTATCTCTGATCACCGGGGCGTCTAAACGCTCAAGGTCTGCCACCGAAAGCGAACGTGTGTTCAGTTCGATATAACTGGATAGGGAGTCCGGATCTGTTGCCTGATGTGCGTGACCGAAAAAGTAAAAGCAATCTGCATCTAAATCCCGCAAAACACTTTTCAGTGTTTGCACGTCGTGCTTTCCACACAATGTGAACCCCAAGCTAATTACTTTTTGGAATGGATGATCTGAGCTACCATGCGCACCGCTGTCGGTGCCGGGGCAGATTGCAGTTAGAATTTTTTTTGGATTTACGAAATTAACTTTTTTTGCAGTCCCAATACAATTCGCTTGTATCTCATGCAAGAAACCAAAAAACTTTTCTGGTTCAATTGTAGTTCCGCCATCGCAGTCGTTGTGGTCTCCCACATACAGAAATGACCATGGAAACAGCGCATTATCGCTGTCAATATCGATGATTGCGGAATGAGACAACACGGAATGCACGGCATCGGCCAGCAACTGCTTAGAAGATGACGGCAACCCAACATAGTCTGATTGCCGAAAAAGCTTTCGGTAAACTGTCTTTCCCTCTATTGCAAATGGTGCGAGAACATTGTAAAGAACTTTTCTGTCAACTAGCGTCGAAGGCTCTCGGTCCAGCACCTGCCAGAGCTCTGATCGGTACAGCTCATTCAGTACTTTCAGTATAATCCGAGAGTGTCCCCCCAAATCAGCTTTGGTTCTGAAACTCAAAGTCTGATCGGCACCAAATATATCGATAGCCTTCTTCTGCTCCGGAAAAGTGGCGTCCAGAGTAAATACAATTTTTCCTGCAAGCTCGTGATTCTCTCTGTCTATCCAATCCAAATTCAAATAGATCTTTTCCGTTTTAGGAGAATAATCGTGTGAAAAAATATCCAGCGGCAGTTGAAACTCCCACATTTTTCGCTCCCTCTCTATAACTTCCCATGCTTGACTCAATCGGCTTTTTTTCTTGTCAGAACTGTTCGATATTAACAGGAAAGCAGCTCTTGAAAACAGACTCATTGCGCTTCAGCAATACAAGGCAAAGCTTAAACTCACCAGCATGTTCGGGAATGATTTCAAACGTAGCGCAACTATCGGTTTCCGTCTCTATCCTGAAATCACAGGATACTGGTTGGATGTCCGCACCGCCGCAAGTCATCAGAACTCTAATATTCTCGGCTTCCAGGCTATTTTCCCTACCGCTTACTGCTCCGCCCATTTCATTTTGTACTTGGTTGATTTTTCGATGCCCGCTGATTCTCAAGGTAACGTCAATCCATAGTGGAATACTCATGATAAACTTATGTGGTAGTTTTAGCCCGAATCTTTTATCGCTGGATTTATCATCGCTGTTCTCTACGTATACGGAGAGTACTGGATCTGACCTTATCTGAGTTTCAAATAAATATTTTTCGATACTCTTCCTTAGTAGTTCCGGTACAAGATCATCGAACTCAAACTCACGGTATTCTCCCAGACCAGCTGCTTTGTTGCACATTCGTTCCACTGACTGCAGAGATACAGTATCGATTTCGTCCAATCTATTCGGACTTCTCACGCACCTGCACAGTATTATTTTCGTTTCATCCATTCTGTCAGGCTGACTCAGGTAGTCCAGACTTTCGGTCACGTGAACATAATTATTCAGCCAAACAAAGGCGAGAAGTATATCGCTTGACTCCAGCACCTCCTCCCAATCCTGGTTGCTGAGATAGCCGTGTTTGTCGGACGACGTCTGGAACTCTATCAAGTGGAGTTGCACACCTGATTCCGATAGTCGTACATTCAGATCTTTTCTTGCCTGTTTGATGATTTCCGTAATCTGCGGTAAGTCGTCAGACACGACAAATGCAATTCGAATCAAGCGCACGATGCGTTTACTCATAAAAAGAGATAGGAAACAACCTTTTCAGATCAAACAGATGATTACTGCATTACTTAGTTGCCATCAGCAAAATAATATAGATTTCAATTCAATAATTCATTTGGCAGTCCGAACAAAATCTCAAGTAACGGAATGCTGCGAACAATGCAACCATCGAAACTACCGGCGACGCAGCATTACAAAAACGGATAAAACTTGAAACCTTGGGCGATCCTGCCGTACTAAATACATCTATTAAATATATGAATACCCACATAAACAACGCTACCCATGAAATTCAAGTTGTTTGAGAAAAAGCCAAATAGTATCCTTGACTGCCTTTCTTACATCAGGGCTATTGAGCAACATTTTCAAATCCTGCTTCCCTCCTGGTTGAGAGGTCAGCCACATTGACTTCGTTTTCACAAACTCTATGCTTACATCACAATGCCGGTGGTGTAAGGCCTTAAGCACTACTGAACGCCTCGCGAATAAACCTGGTCTGTGTAGCAATGCCCGAAATAACTGCCTGTTGATATAGGGAAGCAGCAGATTCTCGATATTCTCCGTTGTAAAATGATTAATCGTGGCCAACGCTATTCGAGGGTCTTCACAAGCAATAAATTCTCTGAAATGCAAAACCTCTCCTGCCAGACGCCGCTGAATCGGCAGGGGATAATCCATAAGCTTTTCCGGCAGTTTAGTATCAGGTTCACCCAACTCCAAACGTCGACTGGCTAAGCTAGACCGCATTGCCTCCAGAAAATCCGAAGATTCCGAAAACACTGCATTGGTTATTGCAAGCCGATAGAGATCATCGAGTCTTTCGAAATAGGCAGTCTCCACGAAGAAATCGAGATTAAAAAAGAGTGTCAGCAGCATTCTGATTGCCCTGATTGAGGTTGTACTATCAGATGCCTCCGACTCGATCGCAGTCTGTAGACGCTGTCGAATACAATCGAAAAACACTTTCATTTTCTGCGGTCTGTTTTTGATACTCGAAACCTGAGCTACAGCCAGTAGCGTATCCAGCGGAGTTCTTTCATGTGCAATACTTTTCCAGAGATCCTTTTCATCTAGTTGCTCAGCGGCTATTTCCCGAAGACGATTCTCTGGATAAGCAACCAAGACACATCTGAAAAGTACATTGCGATCATCTCTGGATAAACTCCGATAATCCTGGTATGCGATTCTTCGCTTGCCGCTGAAGAATTCGACACATCTTTCCGTGGGCTCTTTCAAAAACCCCTGAATCAGCTCGAAACGTGATCGAACAGAGGTTTCATCAATAAATGACAGAACATGATCGAAATAATCGTTATAGCAATTGGTATCGTCAGGATGTTTGTTGTTGAGCAGCAGGATACTTGCCAAAGACCACAGTTTGTTCCCAAGCTCTTCACGAACATAGCGATTAGATTTGTTTTGAAGGTAACGATGTGTATGATCTACATCTAAATTTAAGAAATTCGTTACTGCCTCGGCTTCATCAAGTTCATCAGAATCCAACAGTTCATCTATACATTTGACAATTATTTTGTTTTCATCGGATCTTTTTTTCGATTCAGCCGAAACAGATCCATGATCATGGCTGAATATCTCAAGCTTATTCTTTTGCGCAATTATTTGATCTGCGTCGAAGGATTCAAGCAGTTGATTTGTGCGCTTGGTAAAAATCAAACGCCTACTTCCGGTTGCGGACAGAATGGCAGCCAGACTCGTATGAATATCCGGATAGTCAGACGTTCCCGAAAATATTTTCCGTACACTGTTCCAGACGACCAGTTCGACATCTTTGGTTTGCGTGACATATTTGACTATCTGTTGATGTTCAATTGCAGTGTCAGAAGAACTCAACATTGATAAATTTTGCTGTAGATATGAGAATGCAGAGTATATTTTATCAATCATCCGACTGATATCTTCGATATTCACGAATCGTATTGACCGTTCATTCTGGTCAAAACTCAGGACGTTTCGTATAAAAGAAAGCATATTGAATATTTTTAATATTTGTCCTGGAAAATCGCCGGTGAATCCCGACTGAGTTGCCCGTTTATCCCTCAATACATGAAGGACCTGGCCTT
Source organism: Chromatiaceae bacterium (assembly GCA_024235215.1). Lineage (GTDB taxonomy): Bacteria > Pseudomonadota > Gammaproteobacteria > Chromatiales > Chromatiaceae > HKST-UBA178. The sequence goes on from JACKMU010000007.1 coordinate 49,120, forward strand.
CATTGGTACCTCGAAAGCTAAATCGTCTGCCGATATCTTTTCCAAGCTCTCCGAAAAGACGATCACTTACACATAACTCACCGCTGTTTACAGTTGTTTCTGATGCCCTGATCAGGTCGGACAAACTATCCCCCAGAATAAATCTGTCTTCTTCTTTGCTTTGAATTCCGACTGAACAGTTTGTTGCGGCGATCCTGATTTCAATCGGCAACGCTTGCGGATTCAATTCACGGCTCCCATTGAATTTTGGCAGCTCTTTGATGATCTGACTTGCAGCTCTTATCGCCCTATCAGATTTGTCAGAGCCCCAGAAAGCAAATAACCGCTCTCCAAAAAACTCCTTTATGGAATCACCACCGTATTGAAAAACTGATTTAAGAAGAAAAATATCGAGGTGAACCAAAAGAGTCTTTGCCGTTGTATGCTCGAGTTTTTCAAATATCTCCTTTCTGTTGATAATATTGACATGCAGTATCGAGAGTGAGCAGGACTCCAGACCTCGCAGTGCTTCTTCAATGGCATCACCCGGAGAGCGATTGAGACTAAGGAAAAGCTCTTGCTTTGAATAGCCGGAAGACTCTCCCTGCAACCTGTTGACCTGATAACGTCGGAAAATGCGAATCAGGTCAGCGGTAAAGTTCTGTTGAAACTCCTCCAAATCAAAGTACGTTTTATACTCAATGGGAAAACGCGACAGGATGTCGACGTCTGAGAACAATCGATTGACCTGGTTCAACTGCGAAGCGCTGATAGCTGATAATTCTCTAGCTGGGCGCAGACACCGGTAGAGCAAAATATCCAGAATCCCATGTTGAATCAAACGCTCGCAATGACGTATATATTCCGTTGAATCCGTTTCTGAATCGGTGGATACTGAAAGACTGATCGGCCCCATTCTATGCCAGAATATCCCGATAAATACATCAGAACTGTCATCCAGTTCCTGTCCCTTTTGAATCTTGATAACTTCGTCTATCGAAAAAACGACATCTAGGTAGTGAACAACAAACTCGATACCCGTATTACCTACAATATTTTTGGACTTATTTAAATTATCGACGACTAATTTTATTATTGTCCGCTCGGCGGGCATATCGTTTCCAAATCCGACATAGATCCTAATCTGATGTACCAGTTTAGTCATGAGAGCTGAAACCGAGATCCTTTTCTATTAGTGCCGGTACCGGCGAGTGAAGACGATACTGAAATTTACTAAAAGTACCACTTTCCAGCAATTTTTCAGAGCATCATAAAAATGCCTCGTCAGAAAAATTCGTGGGTCACTTTTGGGACAGGTAGAGCTCCAAGTGCATGATATAGAGCGATTTCAGCTGCATGATAAGTTCTGAATCCATACGCTTTTCTGGTAGTCAGTTTTGCTTTGTTGTTGAAACCCTCAACAATGCCGCTGGAAAACTGCTTTTTTGCCCGAAACCAGTTCAGCAGCAATGGCCGATGTTTCCTCAAACTGCGAGCGATCTCCTTCATCGGTTCAATCTTCGAGCGCATTGTTTTCGTGCACCATTTGTCCAGAAACCGTTCCGCCCAATAAGGCGATTTATACGACCAGAAGATCTGAAACTCCTCTTTCAACAAGTAGCTCCTGATCGACTTCAAATTATACTGCAAGAGATCCGCCAGCTTTGTCTCCTGCTTATCGGTCAAGTTCTCCGGGCGTTTCAGCAACAGCCAGCGGCTCTTCGTCAGCACCGGATCATAACCTTGATCTTTCAACTCTTTCGCCTCCTGAGCGCGTACCTTGTCTATCGCCTTGCTCACGTTCGACATGATATGGAACCGGTCCAGAATATGGATCGCATGTCCCGCCTTTTTGGCAATCACTTTCAGGTAGGGCTTCCACATGTCACTGCAGATATAACCCAGCTCCTGGGTTCTTTCCTTGCCAAACCAGCGAAAGAACCCCAACAGGGTCTTGACCTTTCGCTTCTTGCCGATCCACAACAAGCGCCGACAACTCGTATCGATCTGATAGACCAGCGTCAGGTATTTGTGGCCCCGCTGCCATTGAATCTCGTCGATACCAATAGCCTGAATACCCGACAGATCCCTGTGCGCCCGACCCCAGGTGACCGCCATCTCTACCGAGCAGAAGACATGATCCCAGGTTGTGCGAAAGGCCTCGGCCACCTCTTTCCAGCTCAGGCGCCTGGCCCAGCCCGCCAGAAACCAAGCGTATGCTCCGGTCAGTCGGTGTTTCCCTTCCGACCAGGGCATCCGCTCCACCCGGATACCGCAGGTTGGACAATCAACCCGGCGCGGCACATAGAGAAAAAACACCTTGATGCCCCATATTGGGATAAACTCAAATCTTCGAATCGGCAACCTGTCGTAACCGGATCCTTTGCAGCCACATTCAGAACAGATCGGTCGGCTGTTGGCACGAGGGTGCAGTTCAACCTCTATCGTTGGTTCCTTCGCTTCTTCGACCCAGCGAATCGATCCGTAGACAAAAGATTTGAATTTCTGGATCCGATTAAGGATAGTCTTCAGTTGCATCCTCGCTCCTTTTTTTCTGATGAATGGTTGGTCGCACTTCCATTTTCTCAGAATCGGAGCGCAGGATGCGCTATCTCTAAATCAAATCGTAAATTCGTACTCTTGGGGAGCTATCACTCCTCTTTTTTACCCACAAATTTTACTGAAGACCCATAAAAATAAACTCTCTGCAGCACCATAACATGTTGAATGGAATTGTTGTGTATATCCTGGATCCGTGAATTAATCCTCGATAGATTTCAGATCACTGCTGTCCCATAAACTTTCATGAGAACTGCAGCCTTGTTTGAATTTGAGGAACCGATGGTTCCGGTGGGTCGCCAACAAGCAGAGCTCGAAGCTCGCGCCGCTCAAATAGATTGAGCTGCAGCAGGCGTAGAATCTGCTGAAAACTTTTATCGATCTGGCTGGCAAACTTGAGATAGGCCAGCAACAGGTAGACGCAAATGGCGATCCAGATCTGAGTCATCACGGCATTCCGGGAGGTTCCCAGAAAGCTCTTGATCTTCAGGTTCTGCTTGATCCATTTGAAGAATAATTCCACCTGCCAACGCGACTTGTAGATATCGGCAATTGTCTTCACCGACAGCTTGAAATGATTGGTGAGAAAAACATAGCGATGGCCGGTCAGTGGATCCCGATAGCCGATTCGGCGCAGTCTTATCGGGCATTTCTTCGAGGCCTGCTGGCCGGTGAATTCAATCGTATGATCACAGCTCAGGCCGGTCTTTGTATCGACTTCCCGGCGCGCCACAGTCCGGTACCTGACATTCGACTTCAACCGGGTCACGAAGAATATTCCCTTATCCGTCAATTCATTAAACCAACCGTAATCGTTGTAACCCCGGTCCATGGCAATGATGCTGCCCTTTGGGAACTGCAGTAACTTGCCCCGGGTCACGTCATGGCAACTGCCTTCGCTGATCGACACGAACTCCGGCAGGTAACCGGCGTGGTTCAGGCCAACATGCAGCTTGATCGCGCCTTTTGTGCTGCGGAAATCTGCCCACGGAAACACCGACAGGCACAGATCAATTACCGAGGCATCCAGCGAATACAAGGGGTTCTTGAATTTGAATCCATGACCCGGTGTCACGCTGCGGCAGTGCTGCAGCAATTTCCCGAACAACGCTTCGTACAATGCATACGGCTTGTCCTCGTTCATCCGCGACAGGTTTGATCTCGATAGCTTCGAACTGCCCAGGTGGTACAGCCGGTGCGCTTGACTGGTCACGTTATCAACGATATCCCGCAGGCTGTTGCGTCCGGTGAGTTGCGCCATGATCAGGTGGGTGAACTGTGACCAACGCGAGGCGTTACGAAACGCACGACCCGAATGGTGCTGCTTTGCCAGTGATTCGAATTCATGTCTCGGTACAAATTTTAGGATCTGAGCAAGGATCGTATTACAATGCGCCATGGCCTGGTTCTCTTAAATTATCAATAAGTTGTAGACAAACTCATTGTATCAATTCCAGGAGAATCAGGCCTCCTACTTTTCTGTTAACGGAACAGCAGTGGGATTCGCCAAAAACCAAGGCGAATCCATGAAGTTGGATTAGCAAGCTCGGATGACGCGCAACGAATTCCGGGTGGAACGGCGAAAGGGTCAAGTTCCGAGGAGGCAATTGCTGATGCGCTATCTTTCTCTTGACCCTCTATCCTGAAATTTCGTGGTTTTCGAGCCACTGCTCCAGCATGACCATGACCCAGATCATCTTGCCGAAATAGGTTGGATGCTCTTCTGCATGCAATCTCCTTAGATTGCGGATATAGTCAGGTCGCATATACCCACGGGTTTCGAATCGAGTCAGCGTCTCATCCACCAGCGCTTTCAATGGCGGATGCGAGATCGACCAGTATCCGAAGGGCAGGCCGAAGCCATGTTTGCTCTTATTGATGATCTCCACTGGCAGGAAACCCTTCAGCGCTTCCTTGAAGAACCAGCGCAGTTTCCGTCCCTTGACTTTAAAATTGTGCGGCAGTTGGGCAGCGAACTCGACGAGTGACTCATCCAGTATCGGGTAACGCACTTCGACACCGGCCGCTTCACACATGCGGGATACCTTACGCAGGTCGTTGTCTGCCAGCGTGAACTTCAGGTCCAGATGCAGCATGCGGTTGATGGGGTGGGAGGAGTCTGCTCTGAAATAGGCATCCCGTAACAAGGTATCGGGTATCCCGGAATCTACCGAAGCAAGAAAATCCTCCTCGAAAATCTCGCCCAGGGGTTGACGAAGGATGAAATTGTACGATTCCATCCTTTCCGGTAGCGGGAAATTCGCCTGTCGAATATAGCTCTTGAGTTTGCGGATCGGCATGACCCGATCGCCTCCGGGAAAATTGAATGCCAGTGGTTCGATGAAACTTTTTCTTAATACGGCAGGCAGACGGGTGTAGTGTTCGAAGACCATCTGCTTGGCGTAGCGGGCGTTGCCACCAAAGATCTCATCGCCACCATCTCCGGCCAACATGATCTTGACGCCATCCTTGGCTGCCAGCTTCGCACAGAAGTAGGTTGGAACTGCCGAATCGTTACCGAACGGCTCGTCATATGCCTGAGTGATTACCGGAATGGCCGTTACAATGTCGTTTGGTTCGAGGTAGTATTCATGTGGATTGGCACCGAAGTGTTTTACGGCAAGTCTTGCATATTTCATCTCATCGAACTCTTCTGCACTGAATCCGATCGAGTAGGTGTCTACTGGATGAGTGGAATTTTTCGCCAGCATACCGGTGACGGTAGAACTGTCCGTGCCACCGCTGAGAAACGCAGCGCTCCGGTCGTTACCACGGGCCGAGCCGACTGCAGCGGAGAGCAGTGCGTGCAGGCGCTCTTTTTCACTCGCAAAAGAACGGTGATCGTGGTCGTTGTAACGCAACCGCCAGTAAAATCCCTTCTCCAACCGACCTTCCTTGAAACGAATGTATTGACCTGGGAGCAGCTTTTCCACATTACGGTAGATGGTTCCGGGGCTGGGGATATCATGAAAATAGAAGTAATTGAAGATCGCCTGCGGATCGATCACCTTATTAACCAAGGGATGGGTGACGACACTGCCGGTAGAGTTGGAGAAAACGAAGACACCCTCCTGAAGTGAATAACTCAGGCTGTGAATTCCAATGCGATCGATCGCGATCAAAATCTCTCCATCGGTGATAACTGCCAGCGCGAATGGACCGTGCAGGCGCTTCAGTAAATCATGCCCATGGTCTAGATATGCCCTGATCAGGGAGTTCGCCAATCCCCGTTCCTTCGCTGTCGCGTCCAGTTGTCGATCTTCCCAATGGGGCGATCCTACGACAGCTGCCCGTATGCCTTCCTGCTGCGCTAGGTTTACGGCATAGATACCTTGAGCCACCGCGAGTCCGTGCGTGGCAATGTTGAGTAAACTATCCGAACCAGCTGAAAAGCCACCGCACTTTGAGAGCATGGTTTCAATGGTTTGCTTTGCGGTCGCAGAATCGAAACCGCCTCCAAACCAACCGCAGAGACCACCCATAAGCAACTCCTTCTATTTAAATGCGAACAGCGGATGAGCCAGCCTATCTTACATGGCTCCCGAGCAGTGGATCGTTCGTTGCGTTTCGGTCATCCTGACCGTACATGGATTCTGCTCTCATTCCAGCATGGTGGTGCGCCAACTCCTCGAGAGCGAACTTCCGGATCAGGATGTAAATAAAGATCAGATGGTAGAGTATGTCCCAGTAGGAGAGACCCAGGAACATGGTACCAGCCATGTAGACCAGCAGTGATGCCCGGATCATATAGCAATAATTGCTGACCCATTTCATTTCGGGGATTCCGCGTGTTTTCCAGGGCAGCGTGGTCAGTCCGACCAGTGTTCCAAACAGCAGTGACAACCAGAGACCGAAAGCGATAAAACCGTGTTCCGCAAACATCTCGACATATGAATTGTGCCAGTCGCGCATGGTTACGTAGTGCCACCCGTCAAAGCCGGCACCTACGAAAGGACGGCTTAGTGTGTGTTGCCAACCATCAGTCCAGGCTTCTATTCGCTGCTGCGCCGAACTGTCCTGCTCATAGGTTTGAATGGTATCCATGCGGGCAAACCACTCCTGGGGAAGGTTCTGCATGGCGTAGTATCCACCGATCAGGATGAGAGGTATCGCAAGATATTTTCGCTTGCTATGCCATGTGTATACTATTGTTAGTGTTCCAAGAGCCAATAGTCCGCCTCTCGACCAGGATGAGAGTGCACTCGATACACAGAGGGGGATAGAAACAGCGATCGCATAGCGAACATATCTGTTGGAAATTTCTCGGTAGCAGAGTATCAGCAGCGGGATGCACATCAATACCGCTATCGCAAAAGCATTGTTTTCATAGAACTGTGTATCCGGAGGACCGTATACCCGGTACGAGAAACCGCGGCTAATGGCAAAAAGACCGCCTTTCACCGCCACCAGATTGAAAGAGATGGCTATTGTCAGGATCAGATAGAATAGCTTTCTACGCGTGTTGATGAGTATCAGCGTAAAGAAGAGCGGTATATAAATTTTTGTTACGAACCAGAACTTCTCCCAGGCTAGATCCTGGTAGTAAGCCTGGGTTGTGGTGAACAGAAAGTACACCCAGAGAATGATGAATACTGGAATTCGCCAATCTTTTGGAATGGGCTGTTTGTCCTGGGTCTGATAGGTCTGAAAGAGAACCACGAAAAAGAGGATCTGGAATGCAGGTATCGTGCGTCCGAAGCCCCAAGCGTACGCGTGCGGGTTCATATAGCTGAACACCGCAAGCGCCAGAACCCCCCACCAGGCTTTGCGCATTGCAAATCCGATGCAAATGGCAAGGATTATCAGAACGGCTATATCACGCACGACTGTTCCATATCATTTTGTTTCCGGTACGAAATCAGACTCCATCAATCTCAGGTAGGCCGAGTAACGACCCCGCTTGTCCAAACGTTGTTTGATGCCCCTATTTTCACTGTTAAGCAGCGTCAGCATCTTACTGAGCACCAAACGGGCGAGACCGAGCTTGACATCCGGCTTGTTAAAGTCGAAATCCGATCCGTAAGCATCGAGAAATCTCTGCTGAAGATATTCGAGTCCTCGCTTTCCCCGAATGGGCGACCGTTTCAAATCATCTATTTTATGCCAGAAACAGGCAAGATCGAATGCAGGAAGTCCGGGTGTGGAGAATGAAAAATCAAGTACGCTGATGCCAGCGTCTGTCACTATGATGTTATGGGGTGAAAAATCGTTGTGGCATAAAACCAACTTCGCTTTATTTTCTTTGCGGGCCTGCTCGAACCAGTCAGAGATCTTCTGCATCAAGGCGTCCGCAAAAGCCTGAGTGATTGCGCTGTGCCGATTGCGTACCAATACCTCGAGCCTGCCTGCGTAGTAGTCCAGAATATCCCTACCCAAATCAGGGCTGGAATCGGCCATGTCCAATGCATGAAATTCACGTAGCCACCTACCGGCTAGAGCGGCAAACCTGCCCAACTCAGGGTTTCGGCGACTGTAATTGAAACGAAGTTTGTGGCATATCACATCCTGCAGTGATTCGCCTTTGAGCTCCCAAGTCAGCAGCCCGTTGATTTCCTCGATGAATCCGGCCGGTGACACGGTACGTAATTCCGGATTTGATTGGAATGCCGAACTGATTCGACCCGCCAGTAAGAACTCACGCCTTAACCGCTGCACGAATCTTGCCGGATTGGGATTGTCTTCGGCCGGTATCTTTACATAGAGCACCTGGGTTCTGCCGGAAGTCTCAAACTCCAACCGGAATACGAGTGAACTGGGCGTCCTGATTTTTCCAAAGCGCTGCAGCTTATAGCTTGTTCCCCTGAATACCCTGTCGGCGGCAAGCGCTGCAATATAATCAATATCCATGCTTACTGCCAACGTACTCTCAAGGCTGAAACAGCGAACGAGGTCGGTTTCGATTGCAATAGCAATCGAAACCGACCTCGTTGATTACCAAACATGTTTAAGACTAACATAGATCGTGTTGTTTTATTTGCCTTGATGCGCCAGTGGAACAGGGTGCGCAAATAACTTCTTATCTTAGCGATTTCGCCAGGGTTTACGAATCCGATATCGGTCGTTCCGGGGGAATCTTTATCAGGTCGCCAGCTGGTATTTGCTGAACAGACTACTGGTGAAGGCGGCTATTCACTGCATCAAGTCCCGCAAAAGGTGAAGCGCACCCGCTGATCCGGTCGGGGTGGGGCGGCAAAGTGTTTAAGCCGCGGCCGGTAGGTGTATGGATCGGCGAGAACTTCGACCAGCGTGTGGAATGGACCGAAATTCTGTTGTGAGACCGCTGCTGCGATCGCCTCTTCAACGAGATGATTGCGCGGGATGAATAGAGGATTGCTGGCCAGCATTTCAGCCTGACGCTGTTCGCTATCCTGAGGCTCCTCGGCTAATCGTTGGTACCATCGCTTCAACCAGGGGTCGAAACTTGCCGGCAGTTGGAACAGTTCGCTGACGTTTGATTTCACCTCTTCTTTTCCGCCAGCCAGTTCCGCCAGACGCCGGAAAGTGAGCGTAAAGTCGGTTGCCTCCTGGGCCATCAAACTCAGCAACTCCTGGATCAGCGTGGCATCCGCCGGCGCACAACTGCTGATACCCAGTTTTCTTCGCATCCCAAGCAGATAGGCCTGTTCGAACAATTCAGGAAAGGCGTCGATCGACTCCTGCGCCAAAGCCACTGCGCTGCTGTGGTCACCACTCAGCAACGGCAACAGCGCTTCGGCCAATCCGGCTAAGTTCCAATGGGCGATCGCGGGCTGATTCTGGTATGCATAGCGCCCGTTGCGATCGATGTAGCTGAATACTGCGGCCGGTTCGAAAGCGTCCATGAAAGCGCAGGGGCCATAGTCGATGGTTTCTCCGGAGAGCAGCATATTATCGGTATTCATCACGCCGTGAATGAATCCCACCAGCTGCCAGCTGGCAATCAACTGCGCCTGCCTGGCGATAACCTGTTGCAACAACGTCAGGTAGGGGTTGTCTGCTTGTGAACTGTCGGGATAGTGGCGTTGAATCACATGGTCGGCCAATAACCGTAGCGCATCCACATCCTGACGTGCTGCAAAAAACTGAAACGTACCGATGCGGATATGACTCTGCGCCACCCGCACCAGCACACCACCGGGCTGCACCTCCTCACGGAGCACGCTCTCTCCGCTGGTCACCGCAGCCAGTGCCCGTGAACTGGGAATGTCCAGCGCCGCCATTGCTTCGCTTACCATGTATTCGCGCAACACCGGGCCGAGTGGGGCACGGCCGTCACCGTTGCGTGAGTAGGGGGTGCGGCCGCTCCCTTTCAACTGAATGTCATAGCGCAAGCCGTCGGATCCGATCATCTCACCGAGCAGAATTGCACGTCCATCGCCCAATTGCGGAACCCACCCGCCGAACTGGTAGCCGGCGTAGACCGTGGCGATCGGGTCGGCTCCTTCGGGGATGCGGTTACCGGCAATCACTTCAACCCCTTCACTCGATTCCAGCCACTCCGGATCGATTCCCAGGTGCCGCGCCAGCTCCCTGTTGACCCGAATCAGGCCGGGAGCTGAGACCGGCGAGGGTCTCAGTCGAGTGTAGAAACGCTGTGGAAGCTGCGTGTAGCTGTTGTCAAAAAGCATGCGACGAGGTACCTGATGAAATTTTGATCGGATTCGGATGGTTTGAGTTGTTTCTTCCCGGACGGTTCAGAGAGGATGCCCGGCTTTATGCGTCATAGTTTCTCCTGTTCCAACGCGATCCTTAGTCTTCTGTATACAGAACGGGGGGTCAGAGGTGAGTCTATCCACGGATCGGGGGTGACAGGAGAGATTAAAGGCAATATACCGGATGAGCGGATCAACCTCCCTAAGACTCACCTTTGGAAGCGCCACGCTCGAACAGTTCTATCTGTAGTGGGTCCAACTCCACCGTCAATCGGTCGCCGTAACAGAGATTGGGGATCGGATAAGTCATTATCTCCAGCGTGCCCGGCGCCTGGAAATGCTCGGGCTTGGTCTCCGGATGCGGATAGTAGACCACTCCTTCCAGAGTCTGTTCATTCGCGAGCAGCACCCGACACTCCACGAAGGAGAAATCCTCCGCCGGCGCATGCTCTGTCCAGCACAAGCCGTTGAAGCGGTGGCAGGGTGCCCTTAACTGAAACTCCAACGGTGCGATCGAGAGGTTGATCGTGGCCGACTGGAAGCGCTCCAGATCCAGCCCCAGTTTGTGAAACAGGGGCTTTTGCAGCGCGATCGTGCCACCGGGAAAACGCGGATCGCCACAGGCGCCTGACGCGACACGGTGCCCGCGTACCACCACCCCCTGTACACGGGTCCACTCTTCTCTGGGTTGCGCAGGAACGCCTTTTTCGCACGCCGCGTCATATTCCGGGTTCGACATCGTTGCTTATCTCACTGGCGGTGGTGTACAGACGCCCACCTGAAACTTGCCGTCTTCCCGGTAGAGTGCGGTCTCGCTCAACAGGTTCCATAAGCCCATGTAGTCCCAGGAGCCCCTGGCGAAGGTGAGTCCGAAAAAAACATAGGCACGGCCCTTGTTTACATGTGTGACATTGTCATTGAAGTAGGGATCACAGGCCGGTGGGGGAGAGAGGGTAGTGATGGACGTGGTTCCGGGAACCAGCGTCTCACCACTTGCTGTCACCATGCCCAGGCGATAGCGGTAGCTGGTTGCGGCAGTGAGTCCCCGGTCGACATAGCTGTGCCCGGTCTCGGGTGATCGGGTGATGCGCCGGAACTCCTCGCTGCTGCCCGTAGCGCGGTAGAGATGGAACCCTGATGCATTAGGCGACGAAGTCCAGACCAGCGATACCGATCGGTCGGTCGAATCGATCGCCTGCAGCTGCGGCAGACCCTCCGCTGACCTCTCCGTTCCGGGCCGGAAACCCTTTGACAGCTGCTCGAGCATGTTACGAACGGCACTGATCTGCGCACCGTTACGATAGGCGAAATCAGAACCGGTATAACCCCACCAGTCCCAGCACCCCTTGGGGTTGAATGGAACCAGTGTGCTCGCCTGAGTCTGTGGATAGAGCATGATGATGCCGTTGCTATCGGCCCACGGGTTGTAACCGGCGTTGCGGTAGAAGCTGTCGCCGACGGCACCTGCGTATTGGCGGCAACCATGGAAGGCGATATGCACACGGCAGGCTTCCCCCTGGGCGCAGCTGTCCGGAACGTAGAGGTAGCCTTTTTCCGCCATGCCGATTCTGCTGGTTTCAATCCGGGTGTAGAGGGATTGATCGAATGTCAGTATCCGGCCCGAGAGGGTTCCCGTTGTCGGTGGTGTGAGTTTGCCGAGAAGATGCTGCAGCAGCAGACCGGGCCCATCGTAGTCACAGTCGTTGACGAAGGGGTCGTCAGTCAGCGAGCAGTTTGCGCCATGCTGCTCCGTGACGATGGCATGCCCCGCCGGCAACGTATCCTGGAAATAGACATGTTCAGCGGGGATATAGCGGGTGAGATAGTCATACAGGCTGTGCATCACCGGCTGTTTCACCACACCGTCGTTGTAGCCGGAGAAGAGCCAGGCCCGCTGACGGGAGAGGTTGGTTGTCGGGGCGATGTGACCAAGATTGGCTGCAGCTTCGGTCTCTGCGACTGCCGCCAGCGGATCGGGCCGGCCCTGCATACACGGCCCCAACGCCTCGTTGATGCCGTCGGCGGCGCAGCGGTACTGTCCTCCAGCAAACACACCGACGCCGGTGACACTATCCGAGTGGGCAACCGCGAACTGCAGCGCCATATAGCCGCCAGAGGAGATGCCGGAGACCGTCGTCGCGCGCATATCCAGGTTGAAACTGGGGAGTGGATCGGCAGTGGCAACCGTTGCATAGAGAAAGAGGAGAGAGATTTTAATGAAATCATCGATGCGCGGTGGCCGATCGATCGATGCGCACAGCTTTTTAAACATGGCTTCTGGTTCCGTCCGACAGTTATCCAGGAGGAATTCGAGGATAGGTCAGCCGTCAGCGGGAGGCAAGCCCGTTTCCATGCTGACTGCTGTTTCCTGCCCCGCTCCGCGTCCGGTGGAAGCGCTCGGGACGCAGAACTCGGCTGTCTGGGGCAGTGGCGCAGCCTATTGGCGCTATGCCGGGTTAAAGAAAATGTTCAAATCATCGCTGCCTCTCTGTGACGATAGCGAGAGTTTATGGGTAGAATGCACCCAAGCCGAGTCGAATCCGGCTTTTCACACCTTGAGGTAAAGTGATATGTCCTACTCATGGCTAAGCGTGCGGCAAGACCGCGTCCGCAATCGGGTGCTGCGAAAACTGGGCATGTTGCGTTATCTCGAACGGTGCGAGCCGATCGAATTGGGGGATCTGCCGCTGCATTGTGAGCTTTACCACTCCAGTCCAACAGCACCCACGATTATTTTCATCCCTGGCATAGGAACCTACAGCCAGCTCTACTGTGAACTGCTGGCACGCATGAGCGATCGGGGATTCAACCTGATCGCGGTGGATATCCGCGGTCATGGCTGCTCCGGTGGTCAACGCGGCAGCTTCAGGGTGAACGAGGTGATCGCTGACATCCGGCAGTTGCTGGATGAATTGGAGCGACGTTTCCAGGGTCCATTCGGCATTTTCGGCTGCTCGCTTGGCGCCCGGCTGGGATTGGCGGTCGCGGAGCAAGACGACCGGATCGAGACGCTGCTCTGTCACACGCTCTTTCTGGCAGAACTGCCACCGGATATCTACCATTTCTTTGGCTGGAACAGCCTCTACTTCGGTAATCTGTTTACCCCACTGCTGAAGGTCAATCTCCGCCTCTTCGTCGACATCGATAGACTGTTGCGATTCAATCCGATGGGAAAATATGCGGACCGGGATCCACTGTTGGTCTGGGACTATCCGATTTACACCCTGCATAGCACCTACTCACATCCGAGTCGCATTCTGAGAGAGCGGTTGCCAGTGCGCTCCAGTGCGATCATCATCGGCAGTAAGGATGAGATCCTCTCCATTGGCTATACCCGCGATTTGATCAGACGCAGCGTTCAGCCGTTCGATCTGATCGTCATTGAAGAGGGGAGCCACATGTTGCCCTTCGACCATATCGAAGAGACGCTACAGGCCAGCGTCAACTGGTTCCACCGCGCGTTTGCCGCCGGTGCGCGCTCCAGCGAACGCATGCGCACGCATGAGGGATTGAGTGCATCACTGGACGCAACTCCACTCACGTCGGTCGGCGCTACGGTGAGCTGATGGGGAACGTCAGCCAAGCCTGACTGTCGCCATCAAGCATCAGCGCAATTCGAAGGCCATTGCATAGTCGACAGCAAGTGGACAATCGATCCCGGCCGGGGGCTTGGGAAAGGGCTGGGCAAGCCTTACTGCCTCTTCCGCGGAGCGCTTCAATAGCTTGTGTCCGCTCGGCAGGGAGATTTCCACCAGTGACCCATCACAGCGCAGTGTGAATGATACCCTGACATGCCCCTCTATCGATCGCCGCCGGGCCGCCGGAGGGTAGTATTTGTGCTGCTCGATGCTGGCCAGTAGTGTGGCCAGGTAGCGTTGTTTCAGTGCAGCGGTATTCACCTTTTCAGGCACAGTTTGTGATTCGGCCGCTGAAGCCGGCACGGTATCGGTTCTGGTCTCCGGTCGAGGCTTCGATTGCGGTTTGGACTCAGGCTTCTTTCTGGATTTTGGTTTTGGCCTGGACTCCGGTTTTGGTTCTGGCCTGGATTTCGGCTCGGGTCTTAGCTGCTGTTGCGGATCGGGTTCGGGAAAGGTCGCGTGCGCTGGTTCGGGTGCAAGCTCGGGCTCAGGTTCGGGTGCGGCCTCGGGCTCAAGTTCATTCTCCGGCTCTTTCGGGGTTGGCTGTTGGAAGCTGAAGTGCAGTGCTATCGGCTGGTACAACCGCTCCACCGCCGGTGAGGCCAGCGGTTCATGCTTCGTCAGTTGGCTGTAGAGCAGCCCATGCAACATCTGCGAGAGCACGATTGCCAGTAACCACCTACCGCTTCGCTGCATCACGGCTGCAGGGTGAGCAGGTCCAGCGATTCGGCTCCGGCGGATCGGGCGGCATCGATGACTGCGACGATCAGCCCCAACTGAGCCTGATGATCGCCCCGCAGACGCACGTAACGGCTGTCCGGAGCGTGCAGTGCACCTCTGAGTGTCTCCTCCAGCCGGTCCAACTGTACCGTTCTGCCATTGACCAACAGCGTGCCAGCGGCATCGACAACCACTTCGACGAAGGCTGTGTCACTGGTTTCACTGCCACTCTTCGCTTTTGGCAACTGGATGTCGATCGCCTGATCATCGATGAAGTGCGAGGTCAGCATAAAGAAGACCAGCAGTAGAAAGACAATATCGATCAGCGGTGTCAGATTGAGCACCGACCTGGCGCGGTTGGACAGGTCAGAGTCCATCGGTCATGCTCTCCCATTGGAGTGGGTGCGGCGGTTCATTCTGTTGCGGTGTGCCAGAGGAGCGGCGCTCCAGTAAAAGCGCCGCACAACGCTGCATCGACCAGCCGCGTCGCGCCACCGAGCCCTCAAGGAAATGGAGCAGTATGACCAGCGGAATCGCGACTGCCAGTCCAACCCCAGTGGTGATCATCGCCTCCCAGATGCCACCGGCAAGCGCCTGCGCATCCACCTTACCACCGGCGGACTCGATCACCATGAACGCCTTGATCATGCCGGTGATGGTACCCAGCAGCCCCAGCAGCGGTGCGGTGCTGCCGAGGATGGCGAGCGTCGGCAATCCGCAGTCGAGGTGTTGCCGTTGCTGAGCACAGACTCGCATGGCCACATGGTGCAGATCGCTGACTCCTTGCCGGTCGGCTTCGATGATCGCCTGCAGCACTCGTGCCTCCGGCCCCTGCAACGTAGCCACCTGATCCCAGGCGTCGGTGCGCTCCAACAGCCTGTTGAGCCGCTGAACCAGCGCTTCCGGCAGGCGACGCTGCCGCAGCAACAACAGATAGCGCTCGAGTACGATCGCCAGACCGATTGAGGAGTAGCCGGCCAGTACCCATACTACAGGCCCACCTTTTTGCAGCAGCTCGATGATACTCATACCGCGATCCATCCCAATGCAGTGGCGATTCCGAGGAGCAACAGCAGGCCGATACTGGCCTGCTCCAGCAACTGGCGCCACTGCCACAGGTACGCACGCACCTGGCTACCGAAGTGGGCTACGCCCAGTGCGAAGAAGAGGCTGGGAATCGACACTGCGCCCAACCCGAATCCCAGCCCCAGGGAGAATCCGCCAGCTGCGCTGGCGCTGGCGGCTGCCGCCAGAATGACCAGGCTCAACGGTGCACATGGATTGAAGGCCATACCTGCGCCCATCAGAAACAGCGCACCGGGAAGCATCGCTGATGTTGTCTCCACCTCTCCGGGCATCGTCAGCACCACCGGTGTACCATTGGACGCAGTGCAGCCGACCGCCGACCGGCGCTGCCCTGGCAGTAGTGACAGCGCGACCAGAATGGTCGCACCACCCAGTAGCCAGCGCACCCAGGGCGCGGTGGTCCACTCCTGAACCCACAGCCCCAACACACCTGCGCCGCAACCAAGCAGGGTGTAACCGGTCAATCTACCGAGCGAGAAGGGCAGCAGGATGCGCCAGCCGGCACGCACTCCTCGACTACTGCTCAGCAGCACCGGACCAAGAAAGGGGAGACAGGCGAGATTGCAGGGACCGGCACCGAAGCTCAAACCCAACAACAACGCCGCACCAAAGCTGAGACTGACCGGATCCGACGCTGTCATGGCGGC
Source organism: Chromatiaceae bacterium (assembly GCA_024235215.1). Taxonomy (GTDB): domain Bacteria; phylum Pseudomonadota; class Gammaproteobacteria; order Chromatiales; family Chromatiaceae; genus HKST-UBA178. The sequence goes on from JACKMU010000007.1 coordinate 65,380, forward strand.
GTTATCCCGGCCTTGCCCGTGCCGCTTTTGCGCCGATCGAGCAGTGTGGTGTTCTCCCAATGGCGCTGCGCTTGCTTGCGCTGTTTGAAATAGGCCGGGTCAGCAGAGAAGACCGGAAAGCCGAGATACCTGAGCTGCAGCACCTCCTTGTCCGGGCAGAACTCGACGCAACGCCCGCACAAAGTGCAATCCTCGAAGGTGACATCCCGCTTCTGCATCTCGCTGTGGATCTCTCTGATGTCCATCGGGCAGGCCTTGGCACAGAGCCCGCAACGGTCACAGCGCGGTACGGCGTGCTTGACCAGGCGCGGCATGCCCAGCTTGCGGAACACCGCGTGCAGCGCCAGCATCGGGCAGATGCGGCAGAACGGCTGACGTACAGTGAGTGCCAGTGTGATCATCACGCCAAACAGAAGGTTGGCTAGAATCGACAGCACCAGCGTGCTGCTGCTGGCACTGTCTACATAGAGTTCAGTGCTCTCTGCGTTAGCCAGCGTGGTCAGGATGCGACTGGGGCAGATCTTGCAGAAGGGATCGCCCAGATCGTGGTTGACCCAGCCGATGCCGGCCAGCAGCGGCAAGCCGAACACCAACAGCAGCAGGATCAGCCATTTGACCGGACGGATGCGCTGCACCGTGGCAGACGGGAGCGACTCGACACGTTGTAATCCCAGCTTCTGTCCCAGGTTGTGCAGCAGCTCCTGAAAGGTGCCGAGCGGACAGATCCATCCGCAGAATGCCTTGTTCAACACTGCGAAGAGGATCAGAAAGGTTGCCAGCGTGATCAACGTCGGCATCAATCCGAGCATCAGATTACCGCCGCCGGCGATCGCCTCACCCAGCCGGTGATCCATCTGGTGCTGAAATGGAATCAGCGTACAGAGATCGGCACCCTGCATGTCGTAGGCACAGCTGAGCGCTGGCAATGCGCCGGAGAGCTTGTCTTCCAGATAATACCCGGTCAGGCTGCCTCCATAGACAAGAAAGAGGAAGGCACCCAGCTGCACCAGCTTGCGCAGAACCGAAACATTTTTCCAAGGACTCATCGACTGCTCCTGACTGCCAAACGACCGATCAGCCCACCGGCCAGCATCCCGATTCCCCCTGCCAGGATGCCCAGCTCCAATGAGTGCCAGTGGCTGGGGTTGACCCGGTACTCGGCATAGAGTCGGGTTTGATAGGTGATACCTCCTTTACTGAGCTCGGCACTCAGGGTGAACTCGGCGCCGCGCCGGTCGCGCCGTCCAGTTTCGATCTGGGGGAAGTCATCCGGCAGCCGCAGCTCCACCAGGCCGCGCTCGTCGCTGACCGCACTTAAGCGGCTTCCATAGGAGCTCAGCAGCTCGACCGGCAGGTGCGCTACCGGTGCCCCCTTGAAGCGGACCTGAAAGCGCCATTGCTGATCCGACCGGTAGTGCTGATGCTCCCGCGGCACCGGATCGGGCACGATCTCGAAGCTGCTCTTCTCAGCGGCGGTAAGCTCGCTGGTACTGTGGCCGCTGGGTTTACCGTGCAGGTACAGGTAGCGGATCAGTGTCTCGTGCAGATAGCCCCAATCTCGCTCGATTACCAGTGCGTGATAGTTGTCGACCCCGGTTGCCGGTAGCGTGACGATGCCGTGCTCGATAGTCAGCGGCAAGCGGGTGAGATCCGGCTTCCATAGGTTGATCTGCGCCCCTTCGGCATTCTCCAGCAGCAATTTCATCGCACCACGGCGGTGGCTATGCGCTTGTCCAGCCGCAGCCAGCGGTGTGTGATTGTCATTTTGCAGCGCACCACTCTGTGCGCCAGGCTGCGGGGCCGTCAGCGCCAGCGCAAGCAGCAGCATTGCTCCCGCGGCAGAGACTGAGTTGTGCATCACCCCTCCGTTCAGAACGCGTAGTTATAGGTCAGCATCGCCGCCAGCGGGGATGCCGCGGAGTAGTAGGTCTTACCGCGTGTATCTTTTTTAACTTCGGTGGCGTAGTGCTTGTCGAACAGATTCTGAATATTCAACGCAAGGCTGTGTGGACCCCGTTCGTACCCTAACGAAAGGTCGGTGACGAAGTCGTAACCTCCGTACTTCTCGCTGTTGGCCGCATCCAGATAGTAGGAGCCCCACGAGTTGGCCTGCAGCCGTGCCTTGAGTCCGGCGGGGTGGCGGTAGTCGACGAAGAGACTGTACTGATGGCGCGGTACGTATGGCATCTGATTGCCCGAATAGTCGCTGCCTGCATCGATGAAGTCGTCATACAGGTAGTCACTGAAGGCGTAACTTCCGCCCAGAGTGAGGCGCTCTGTCAGCCGGTAGTCTCCGATCAGTTCAAGCCCTTTTTTACTGGTACGGCCCGCGTTCCGGAACAGGGTCTCGCCATTGACCAGCGTCGGAACGATTTCGTCCACTACCCGGGTATAATACAGCGAGCTGTCGAACGACCAGCGCCCACTGCGCCCCTTCATACCGATCTCGAAGTTGGTCGCAGTCGAGGCATCCAGTGCCGGGTTGCCCTTGATTTCGCTCTCGGAGGGTACCTGGTCGGAGCGTGCGATACTGCCGAACAGACTGAGTGTCGGAGTGAGGGCGTAGCTGGCACCCAGACGCGGTGAGAGAAGATCGAAGCGCTTGTCGATCCTGTATCTGCCGACTCCCGGCTGATATTTTCCGCTGGCGTAATCGTAGCTCGTGATTTCGTTGCTATCGATGTCGAAATGCGAGCGGTCGTAGCGCAGGCTGAGATCCAGCATCCAGCGCTCCGACGGCTTGATCGACTCCTGCAGATAGAGACCGAAGAGAGAGTTGGTGGCGCTCTGCTGCTCCATCAGATCGCCTTTGGCATCGGAAAGAGTTGCGGTGATCCGTCCGGCCTGAGGTCCGAATGGAACGATGGTGACATCCCGGTACTGGTACTTCTTCGCCGCATCGGTATCTTCGACGCGAGCGGTCACGCCAGCTACCAGTGTGCTGTCGCCGAACAGCTGGTGTCTGTAGCTGAACTCCAGGTCGGTGCCGAATACGTTGGTCCCCTGGTTGTCGTTGATGACACCGGTGACCGGGTGGTAATGACTCCAGTGATTGAAGTAGAGACGCGGCCGGAAACTCAGCTCTCCCCACTCCTTCTCCAGGCGTGAGTTGAAGAACCAGATCTTCGAATAGCGCCCGGAATGCTTCCAGACATCCTGGGTCTCTTTCTGCTTGCCACTCTCCTGGAACCTTTTGAACTGGGCTTCGCTCATGCTTCCCGGGAGTTGCAGATCGGCTTCGGAGTAGCTCAGTTCAGACTCCAGTGTGGTGCCGTCACCGAGCATCAATCCATGTTTGAATCCCAGCTGGTTGGTATCGAATTCATTCCAGCGCCGCCACTCGTTCGCCAGAGCACGATGCGAAGCAGTGACCGCAATCGCGTTGGCATCATCGATATCGCCCGCGGCCCGCAGATTGAAGTTCTGAGCACCCTGGTTGCCCAGCCCAAACTTGAGCCGGTTGTCGTCGGTATCAAATACCGATTTCGAGATGATCTGCAGCGTACCGCCGGCCGATCCGGCACCGTAAAGCGAACCCGGGCCTTTGGTGATCTCGATGCGCTCCACATCCTGAGTGTCGAAGTAGTCGAAGCGCGAGAAACTGTCGGGATCGGTCATCGGCACACCGTCGCGCAGTACCATGATTTCGCGCACGCCGTAGTTGGCCTTCTGGCCGGCGCCGCGAATGATCAAACGCACATCGTAGCCGCCGTTTTTCGAATCGATCAGTACCCCGGGGGTACCCTGGATCGCATCCTTGATATTCATCATCTGCGCACTTTCGATGCGGTCGCCGTCGATCACATTGATCGCGCTGGGTACCTCCTTCGTTGCCCGCTCGATGCGGGTGGCGGTGACGCTGATGGTGTCTATGCTGCTGTCCATCCGCTCCCTGATATCCCCACCCTGGTCGGCCAGGGTGCTTAAGCTTCCGGTAAGCAGGATCAGAGCGCCCAAACGCCGCGGGCAGCGCGCTGCTATTCTGGTGTGATCGAACTTCATACCAACCATCCTCGCTGTTGCTTGTGTTGAGACCAGGCCCGGCATGGGTGGACGGAACCACCTGCCACTGCACGAAACAGCGCGGATCATACCCAACACCGCTCATTGCCAGAATTGAGTAAAGTCAATTTTTAGCATTAATATCAATAGGATATGTGATTTCACATGCGCACTGTGTGAGGTAACGCAATTTGCCGGGGCGGTGCAACTTTTTTCGATCATGCCGGCTGTCCCTATACTAAGAAGTGTGCTATCCAAGACGAGAGGTGCAGCATGAACAGCAACCAACAGTCGTTTCAGCGGAGCCGTTTCCGTGCAGTTCGCCACCTTGTTGCAACTGTCACCCTGCCGCTCGGTTTACTGTCCGCCACCATGCTGAACGCGGCTACCTTCATTGGCGGACCGGAGAACTACCGTGCGCTGCTCAAGGAGCTGCGCGCGGGCGATACGCTGCTGCTGCAGCCTGGTCTCTATCAGCGGGGTCTGCCGATACACCATCTACTCGGAGAGGCGGGCAAGCCGATTCTGATCACCGGTATCGAGCATCTGTCACGCCCGCGCTTCGTAGCGCGTTCCGGCTACAATACTGTCAGCATCGTTGATTCCGCGCATGTGACGCTGAGGGATCTGGAGTTGGATGGCCGGGGATTGCCAGTGGATGGGGTGAAGGCTGAGGGACATGCACACTGGGCGCACCATATCCGGTTGGAGAACCTGGTGATAAAGGGGCACGGCAACAATCAGCAGACGGTCGGCATCTCGACCAAATGCCTGGCGTGGAACTGGACTATTCGCAATAACGTGGTTCTCGGTGCGGGTACCGGCATGTATCTGGGCGACTCCGACGGCGACAAACCGTTCATTGCCGGTCTGATCGAGCACAATCTGATCGTCGACAGCACCGGCTATAATCTGCAGATAAAACATCAGCATCGTCAGCCGGAGATCCCCGGAGAGCCCGCTGTGCACCGGAGTACGATTATTCGCCACAATCTGTTCAGCAAATCAGAACTGCCGGCGGAGGAGGGCATGGCAAGACCCAATCTGCTGGTAGGCCATTGGCCGCGGCACGGACCCGGCAGTCAGGACCGCTATCTGATCTACGGCAATCTGTTCTACCGCAACCCGAGCGAGGCACTGTTTCAGGGGGAGGGGAACCTCGCGCTCTACAGCAACCTCTTCGTCAATCCCCTGGGTGACGCGGTCCACATTCAGCCGCACAACGATGTACCCAAACAGGTCGACATCTTCAACAATACGGTCGTCGCCAGTGGTGCCGGTATCCTGATTCGCCAGAAACAGGGAGAGCAGCATTTTACCCAGCGTGTCGTTGCCAACCTGGTTTTTGCCATGCCGGCTATCCTGGGCGGTGAGCAGCAGGCCAATCTCACCGGCTCGTTCGCGGCTGCTGGGAACTATCTCACAGCACCCTACGCAGCAGTGGATGGCCTGGACCTCTTTCCGCGCGTTGATATCTCCACCGGCGTCGTGAGCGATTCCGCCGGATTTACGGACTATCCGGATTGGAACCTGGATTTCAACGGCAACCGGCGCATTGGCGGCAATCCAGGTGCTTATAGCGGATCGGGACAGAATCCCGGCTGGCAACTGAAGCTGGAGCGCAAACCCTGAGTGTTCAGCCGGGCTAGGCTCGGCGGTGTAACCACAACAGACCGAAATAGCCGAGAAACCCACCACAGATCGCCAGTATCATATCGGTGCTGCCTGGGTGCTTCTGTGGCAGTGCGACCTGGCCGAGTTCAATTCCGGCGGGTAGGCAGAGCAGCAGGCCAAACGAGAGCAGCGAGTAGAGCGTCCGCGCCGCAGAGTAGCCCATTCTGAGCCGGCCAAAGGCGAGAATTGCGCCGAGCGGCAGGAAGAAGAGGATCTTGTGCAGCAGCTCGGTCACCGCGCGGAATTCGGTGCCATAGTAGTAGGCGAGGAAGGGTAACCATTCGAACTGTGACATGCGTTCGCGCAGGAAACTCCCCTCCAGATGGAAATCGAATGGGTACCAGAAGATAGCAACCAGCAACGAGCTCCACGCGAGCGCACTGATAAAGGCCCAGGCCGGCCGGCCGAGCGGCACGGTGGAGTCACCCGAGATCCGTTGCGGCGAAGCGATAAAGCGGGCGAGCCAGATGCCCAATGCGGCACCCAGCATCGCCATCAAAATATCGGTGACGTCGGAGACCCTCGAATAGACGAAAAACTGACAGAACTCCAGCGCCATCGCAGCAAGCACCGTCCATGCCCACGCCTGCATGCCCTGACGTCTGCCGGAGAGCACCCAGAGCAGAGTGACCGGCGCCCAGAGCAGCGCGTCGGTCACCAGATCATACAGCTGCTGCATCGGATCGGCGACTGCAAAACCGAACGGGATCAGGTTCACCTTACCGCTGCGCCACTTGTGGTATATCTCTACCGGGCTGATCGTGAGATCCAGCGGCAGCACGCTGTAGAGAAAGAGACCGGCAAGGTAGAGCCACAACAACCTCTCCGCCAGGTTTGCTTCGCCCCGTGCTCGGATAGCCAGTGTGAACCACCGGTTGACTTGCGGGCCGAAATTCCACCAAAGCTGTATGCCGACAACCGCTCCCAGCGCTTCCGCCAGGATGTCGTTCTGGGAGACAGTACGTGGTGGGAAATAGAGCTGGGTAAACTCGATGGCGATACTCAACGTTGTCGCTGCTGTCAGTACCGACATCGCCGCTGCAATACGGATGAATCCGCGCCGTTGCGGCCAGAGTGTACCCAGCCAGAGAAATCCGAGCGGAATGAACAGCAGCAGATTAGCCACCCAGTCTGCCCGGGAACCTATGCCGAGATCGAGGAACGGAATCCCGCGGAATCGTCCGAGCGCCTCTTCCAGCGGCATCCCGCGGTAATCCAGCGGTACCAGGCTGCCGTAAATCACGAACACAAGATAGCCCAGTGCCAGCAGGGTGACAGCGAGGCGGGAATCTCCTTCCGATGCGGGTGGGTGAATCATGGATTGTAGGGATCAGCTGCGAGCAGTATGCAGTGTATAAAATCCAACGGCGATTATCAGCATGCTATCGAGCACTGCGGCGACAAGAGAATGGTTGTCAATCACGCCGGCAAACTGCAAACTGCCCGTTGTGTATTCCCAACTGCCGACCCGACATGCAGAAAATTACTGATTTGCTGAAGAAATATTCGTTTCCATTGAGCTTTACCGCGCTCATTTGGTTACTGTTCTTCACTGTTGGCGTTCGCTGGACCGGCGAGTTACCACCGGCACCGGCCGAGGCGGGAGGCGCTCTGTTTTATCAGCTGGTGAAGGGTTCCATGCTATGGATACCGTTGGGTTTGCTCTTCACGCTGGCCGGTCGGGATGAAACCTTCAAACGCTGGTTCCTGTCGGGAGTCTTCACTTTTTTAATCATCTCGTTGACGCCAGTCGTCAAGTTGGGGTTGTGGGACTACCTGGAGGTGGTTGCCGCCGTGATTGGCACAGGGATCGGGGTGTGGATAGGCAAGCGGATACTTGCCAAATCGCTCTATCCGTCTGGTGAAGCCGAGGCGGCTCTGGCTCTCGCTGATCAGCCGCTTGATTCACCGTTGGATGTCCGTTCATCTGGCGAAAGATCGGCCTCTGAGCAACTTCCCGCTTACCCGGTTCAAGCAGCCAGAGCACTTGCTCTGTTGCGCCTGCCTTTGGTCCTGCTGATTCTAGGACTGGCCGGATGGGCGATATGGAACTTCCCGCGCTGGCAGATCGAACTGGGCGTTGTGCTGTTGGTTTACTTTATTCTGTTGTTGCGCTTGCGTTACGCCTGGCTGTTCATTCTGCCAGCGCTGCTGCCGACATTCAGCCTGGTTCCCTGGACCGGACGTTTTTCACTGGATGAGTTCGATCTGGTGATGCTGATCACCCTCGCGGCCGTCATTTACCACGGACCTCATCCAGAGCGCCGACCCCTGATGCCCCGGCCAATCGGGCTGTTGTTCAGCGCCTATGCGTTGGTCTGTGTCACTGCATTTTTCATTGGGGTGCTCCCGTTGCCTGAGAGTCTGGAGCTGAACTTCTTCAACAACTATTTCAGTGGATTTCACAGCTGGGATGTCGGTAAGGGATTCCTCTGGGGATTTCTGTTTCTCGGTCTGGTACGCTGGACTCTCCCTGGCGCAACCCGACTCATGGAGCGTCTGTTCGTCCCTGGTCTGTTGAGCGGACTGTTTCTCGTCGCGCTGGTTGGATTGCGCGAGCGCTGGCAGTACGCCGACCTGCTGGATTTCTCTGTACCCTACCGCATTACTGCCACCTTCTGGTCGATGCACACTGGAGGGGCCCATCTGGATGCCTACCTGGCACTGCTGGTGCCATTCATCGGATTCTGGATGGTGCGTAATGGCAGGTTCTGGATATGGACCGTGGGGCTCGTTCTCTTTCTGTTGTCGGTCTATCTGGTGATATCTACAGGGACGCGTACCACCTTGGTCGTGCTGTTCATGGAAATGCTGCTGATGGGGCTGTTCGTCATCAAGCGATTCTACAACGCCAGAAACCGTGGGCTCTCCAATCTACTTGTCGGGACGCTGATTACCGTCATCGTGGGTCCTCTGCTCTATCTCGGCACCAGTGGCAGCTTTTTCCAGCAGCGGCTCGACCAGGTGGAGCGGGATGCTGAGGTGCGGCTGGGGCACTGGACCAAAATTACCAACATGATGGATACCGATATCGTCAGCCAGATATTGGGGATGGGGTTCGGCCGGTTCCCGGCAATCTACCTGGAACGCCATCAGAGCGGTGCCACGCCAGGACGCTATGAATTTCAGCAGCTCGGGGACAACACTTACCTGACGCTCTATCCGGGTGAGACCCTCTATCTGGCGCAGAAGGTACGCGTATACGATCATCAGGAGTATCAACTGTCACTGGATATGAAGAGCCGGCAAAAGGATCTGATGATCAGCGTCCCGCTGTGCGAGAAACATCTGCTCAACTCCAAGCGTTGCCACTGGCATTCACACCGATTTCCCGGTGGCAGCGACGGCTGGCACCACTGGGTGTTGCAGTTCAACACCGGACCGCTGGGGGAGGGAAGCTGGCTCGGCCGCCCCCCGACCGAACTCTATCTCTACAACCCCAATGAAATTGGTACGGTTGACCTGGACAACATCAGCCTGATCGATGCGGGGGGGAATGAACTGCTACATAACGGAGGCTTTGACCTAAGTGGCGATTTCTGGTTCTTCAAGACCCATGAACATCTCCCCTGGCACATCAAGAATCTCTGGCTGGCCGCTTTCTTCGATCAGGGTTGGAGCGGTGTTATTCTGCTCAGCCTGCTGTTGGCTATGGTATCGCTCTATTTTTTCGGACCCGCCTGGTATGCCGGTAACTCAGCGGCAGCGGTGGTGGTTGTGGCACTCGTCGGCTTTATTGCCACCGGACTGTTCGCCAGTCCGTTCGATGCGCCGCGGATCACTCAGCTCTTCTTTATGGTCATTGGATTTGGTCTGTTCGAGATAATGAACGAAACGGGTCACCGACGGGCAGTAAATGCCGCCAGTGCGGAGTAACCAGCGAGGTTAAGGTGGCACTGACCCGGTCTGCCGCTGCGCGACGCTTTTAGCTTGGTCCGATATACAGCGTGCTCCGCCATCGCGTTAGCTGAGTCTGACTGACTGATTTTTACTCCTGCATGCCAGCGGGTTGGTTCGAGTTTGCCAGTTGACTCGGGTGGAAATAAACAGCGCATTGAGCTGGTGCCAATGGCACCTTTTGCTTGCGGAGAAGAGGGAATCTCCTTCCATGGGTTGATCAATCCAGATGTCAGGATAATTTACATGTCGTCAGTTTGGGAATGGCTGAATTTCAATAATCCATTGTAATTCAACAATAATTAATTACTGGCATGTTATATGCTTGAATATGACAGCAACTGATTTTGATAGGTTACCAAACAGAGGGCGGTGCGATGTTACTAAAAAAACTAATTGGATTTTCGGTCGTCGGGATGCTGGCATTGACCGCACCCAGTGCTTTTGCGGTAGTCGTCAGTGACAACTTGACCTCGCCGGTTCCTCTGGCGGTAGGCGTATCCCCCAATCCTCTGGTGCTGCCAAAAAGTGGTGCTGCGGTCGTTGACAGTGCAACCTATGACATATCGCTGGTCGGGTCTTTTGATGCCAACATTGTTGCCCTGGCCGTTGATGGCCCTGGTGGTAATACCGACCCCAACAATGGTGAATTCAATGGTATCCCTATCGGAAGCAGCGTTACCCTCTCGTTTGATGCGACGGTGACCGGACCGGGCGGTGTAAACAATACACTCACATCGACAGCCGTCTGGAACACCTCCCTGAACGGGTTGGGAGCGGGACTCACCAGGGACTTGAATGGACTCTTCATCTTTGCACTCCCCGCGACTCCCGATGTCGTAGCAGGACTGGCAGATCAGGTCATCAACCAAGTCCTGGGGGATTTGACAAACTTTGCGGGCAGTGGCAATGCACTTTACCAGGTTGCACTGAGTGCTGTTTCGATTAATAGCTCCCTTGGAAATCCGCTTACTACCGGCGTGATCGATCAGACCGCAACGGGTACCGTGACGATGAGTATCGACTACACGACCAGTGGTGGTCCGACCACTCCTCCTGCTGTTCCTGCTCCCGGTGCGCTTCCATTGCTGGTACTGGGCCTGCTCGCACTGGGTGCGAAACGGCGGATTTCGGCCTGAGAACGCTTTGGATCTGACAAAGCACCGCGAAACGAAATAAAAACAAGCTGGTTGTAACATGGTGAGGGGTTGACCATAGCGGTCAACCCCTTTTTTCTTGTGCGCCCTGCACGGGCGCACTCTTGTGGGTGCAAGTCGCACCATAAGTTGATCACTGCGAACGAAGTGAAGTGCAACTGCATGAGGATGACCGAGTGTGGGGAGGAAGCGCGGATCGTAGCTGCGAGCCGATGGACAAGAATCGGATAAAAGGCGCTGCCAAGGAGGAGCGAAAGGCCGAACGAGAAGGAGTGTCAGAGAACCGGTTGATGTCAAAGGCCATGCGTCAGAAGTTTGTGCAAGCAATGCGAATAAGCGTATCCAGCAGTGAAGCTGCGGGATCTTGAACGTGACGAAGCCTGCGGCCCCGCAACGGGAAGTCGAAGACACAGGGTCAGCGTTGTTGGAAGTGATGCTGACGAGAGCAAACCTGCAGTGCCCCTGGAAACGGGTCAAAGCCAACAAAGGAGCGGCGGGTATGGATGGTCTGGACATAGCTCAGACCACTGATTACCTGAAAGTCCAGGGGCCGGAGATCCGCCAACAATTGCTGCAAGGGAGATATTGTCCCAGCCCGGTACGGCGGGTGGCGATAGCCAAGCCGGACGGAGGTTAGCGTGAGTTGGGCATATCGACGATGCTGAATCGTCTGATCCAGCAGGCTTTATTGCACATACTTCAACCCTTGATTGATCCGGCTTCAGCAAACACAGCTATGGCTTTCGTCCTGGACGGCGGGCACAGGATGCGGTGCTAAAGGCCCGCACCTATGTTCAGTCTGGCCAACGTATTGTCGTGGATGTGGACCTGGAGAAATTCTTTGACACTATCTTATGGGTCGCGTGCCACAAACACTTCCCAAACAGATTGGCAACTTGGTTGTGAGGCTGTGGGATACGCGGCAGGATTACCGATTGTGTTGCATCCCATTCATGCAAATGGCTGAAATTCAGGATTAATTCGCAAAGAATGACTGTAGGTTGGGACTAGCGAGCGCTGGATCGCGTCGGTTGGTTGGATGGTGGACAAGCGTGCTGATTGCTTCAGTCTGACCTACCCTTCACAAATTCACCTGGGTGTGCCGCATCGTTCATCGAACGTTACCCCGAACGATGCAGCCTCCTCAGAGAGATGTCAAGTCTGATGACTCAGACTCAACTACGGCGTAAACGGCGCCGTTTTAGAACCAACACTGGTAATATACCAGCGAGGAGCAGCAGTGCTGCGGGAGACTCTGGGACGGTTACCTGGTTCCGAATCAGGTAAGCCCCTTCATCCACGGTAATCAGACCGGTAGGCGAGAATTGACGCAACAGCCAGGTTCCTCTGCTGCTTCCTGTGGTCAGTACAGAGAAGAGGAGCCCGGTACTCGTTCCTCCGGTTCCGGTAATACCGCGTACCCGTGAAGGTCCCTGATTGTTTGGATCATGCTCTTTGACCGAGTCGACAGTCACCTGAAATGAAAGATTTACAAGTTCCGGCCTCGCCGGAAAGCTGATGATGGTCAGGGTGGCACGACGCGTGTTTGCCGGATCCGTGGGTTCGTGAACTGTGGGGTCATAGAGGAACTGACCAGTACCCTCCACCACACCATTGGGAGCAGGCTTGAAACTGACGTAGTAAGTCTGCAGGCCCGGAGTTTGCGCCACGACTGATCCAGTGAACAGGCACGACAACAACAGGATGCATAGCAACATCAGACGAATTGGCATTATGGATGACAACATATTCGGTGCCTTGGTGAAAATCAATTGGACAGTTCTCTGTTTTTAAAGCAATTTTCTAGCCAAAAATACAATAGATTATAGTTTCAATAAGTTAAAAACCTTTTTTGGGGGAAATCAGAAACTACCCACTGAGAGATGTAAAATATGTTGACACTTCATCAGGGTATCAGCCAATTGACATGCTGGTATCAGCAGGTTCAGACTGCCTGAGGAGAGGAACGGCAAGCGCCGAGAGCAGTGCGGATATCACCAGCAACTGGTAGAGAATATCCCAATAGGACAACCCCAATAAGGCCGCTCCGATTGCATAAGAGAGTAAGGAGGCTCTCAGCATGCCACTGAAATCAGCCAGCCAGGTGAGTTCGAGGCTTGCCGATTTACTGCTGCGCCAGTGCAGCCAACTCAGCGAAATAATACTGCCAACAAGCAGGGATAACCAGAGCAGCAACCCGGGAAAACCATTTTCAGCCAGCATTTCGATATAGGCGCTGTGCCAGTCCTGTGATGCCGCATAGAACCAGCCATCGGGACCAAAACCGACCCAGGGACGGTGCAGCACGAAACGAATGCCTTCCTCCCAAACTTCCATTCTGCTGACGGCAGAGCCCTCGCTTTCGTAGCGTAAAATCGTGCCCATGCGTTGCATCCACTCGTCAGGCAGATTTCCAACGGCGAAAAAAAGGCCAAGAAGAAGAAATGGAACGGCCAAAACTTTTCGCTTACTGTGCCAGACCAGCAGCATGGCAGTCACTGACAGAGCGATCAGTCCGCCTCGGGACCACGAGGTGAGCGCCGATACAACACTCAGCATACTCAGAACCATCACAAACAGCCTGATCCATCGGTCATGGCACTGGCGTAGCCAGAGAAAGAGCAGGGGAATGTTCATTACCGTGAGCACAGCAAAATGGTTGTTGTCGTAGAAGTGGCTGCCAGGCGGACCATACACGCGATCAAATGAACCGGTCAGAATGGCCCAGACCCCGCCTTTCGTAGCCAGCAGCGCGATGCTCAGGGCAATGGTGATTATCAGGTAGCGTAGTTTTTCACGCGTATCTATCAACAGAAGCGTGAAAGTCAGGCTGATAAACACTTTGCTGATCTCAGAAAACCTGTACCAGGCGATTGCAGGTATCATTGAGTAGTACGATGTCAATGCAAAGTCCAGCCACAAAAGTCCGATTAGAATCAGGCGCCAGTCGCGCAGCACAGAGAGACGTTTTTTTAGGAAGATAACAGAACGTGTCTCTGGAGAGATCAGCACAGAGGCAGTGAGCAGGAAGATCAGGATTTCGAAGGCCGGAAGAGTTCGAGCGACGCCCCAGGCGTAGCCCTGTGGATGCATATAACCTACCACTGCTAGCGCTAATACGCCTATCCAGGGCCGCATCAGCGTTATCGTGCCCAACCCGATCAGAATAATAATCAGTGCAAGGTCACGCATTGAATTTGCGCAACAGGATCCAATGCACGATCGACCACTTGGATAAGTCCGCTATAGAGGTATAGTTGATTATCTTCATCAGGGCACGAAGCTTTGGCGAATGGTCGCGGTGCATGCAAAATATCCATAGGTTAACATTCGGAGCGCGGCTAATATACGCTTTCTCGAGCCAGTTTGAGGAAGTATCCCGTCATTGGATGGTGGTGTTGATGATCGCAGGTGATAGCTTGCAGAGGTAACGTATCCTGGTTTGCGCTTTCGGAGTATGCCCAATGGTTAAGAGGATATATGGAATACTGAGGATCAAGTACCATCGGCAACTGTCACTCTCGCTTTCTGCGGTTGTGCTGATGCTGGTGTCCGCTGGTGCCGCAGCGGATCTCCCCACCACCATTGATCGAATTCGTCCAGCCGTAGTCGCTGTTGGCACGATTCAACCTACCCGCAACCCACGTTCGGTTTTTCTGGGTAGCGGGTTTGTGGTCGAGGGCGGGCACCATGTGGTGACCAACCTGCATGTGGTTCCCGATAAGATCGATTTCGCGAGAAAGGAGACGCTAGCCATCTTTTCAGGACGTGGCAAGGAGGCTAAAGTGCATCCGGCCGATCTCCTGGCCAAGGATGAGGATCACGATCTGGCGCTGCTGGAGATACAGGGAAGCCCGCTACCGGCACTCAGCGTCGGCAACTCCGAGCAGGTGCGCGAGGGCGAGGAGTACGCCTTCACCGGGTTTCCGATCGGAATGGTGCTGGGTCTCTATCCGGTCACCCATCGCGGGATCGTCTCCGCGGTGACGCCGATCATCATTCCGCAGGTGTCGGCTCAACGGTTGACCGCAAAACAGATCAGGCGCATGCGCAACCCCTATACAGTATTTCAACTGGACGCCATTGCTTATCCTGGCAACAGCGGCAGCCCGCTCTACGATATCTCCTCAGGTCGGGTTGTCGGTGTGCTCAACAGCGTCTTTGTGAAAGAGAGCAAGGAGACGGCACTCTCGGAACCGAGTGGTATCTCCTATGCAATCCCGGCAACGTATGTGGTCCGGCTGCTGCAGAAGGCGGGGATTTCAAGGTAGATCTGGCAGCAAAGCGACAGTGCTTCTGAGTCGTCATGAGATAGGCCTCTGCTGGATCCCGGATACTGCGGGAACGACAGCTGGGACGATCCGGAAGATCACTGCGACAAGCCTGATTGAACTGAAATCCCGTCATTTTGGTGCAAAGTCGGCTTAGCGACACCTGGATATGCTCTTTAACGGAGCCAAGATCAGTCTCCAATTGCCGCAATCGGCCACTCACAGCTTGCAGATCGCATTCAAACGAAGAACAGAAGCAGCACCGCGCCCAGCAGCAGCCGGTAGATCACAAATGGCAGCATGCCGAGATTCTCGATCAGTTTGAGAAAAAAGTAGATACAGAGGTAGGCGCTGACGCAAGAGAGCACGGCCCCCAGCAGCAGTTCGTTCCACATCACCGGCAGGTCGGTCCTCATCAGATCGAGTGTAACCAGCGCACCAGACATCAGAATGGTGGGGACAGCGAGTAGAAAGGAAAAGCGTGATGCGGCGCTGCGGGTCAGCCCGAGCATCAGGCCGGCGGTCATCGTGATACCGGAGCGGGAGGTTCCCGGGATGATCGCCAGTGCCTGGAACAGACCGATTATCAGTGCGTCCTGCCAGTTCACACTGTACTCATCGCGGGTGCGCACGCCGCGAAGATCGAACCAGTAGAGCAGCAGACCGAACAGGATCGTGGTGATGGCGATCACCAGTGTCGAGCGCAGATCGGTCTCGACCAGCGACTTGAACACCCCGCCGATCACCACAATCGGCAACGTGGCGACAATGATCATCCAACCCAACCGCGCATCGCGGGTGGCTGGGCCATTCGCCCGTAAAGAGCGCAGGAGATCCCGCGCCATCCGCACAATGTCGTCGTGGAAGTAGCCGATCACTGCAATCAAGGAACCCAGATGAACAGCGACATCGAAGGCGAGCCCTTGATCCTGGTATCCCAGCAGCTCAGGCGTCAGGATCAGATGGGCGGAACTTGAGATGGGCAGAAATTCGGTCAGGCCCTGAACCAGGGAGAGGATGAGGATCTGTATGCTGTCCATGGTTGATTGCTCTCTACTCGGCTCGGTGTGGCGCGTCAGGCGGGGAATTTTAGGCAGTTACAGCCAATTACACCAGTGGTGCAAGCCGATAGCTGCACCAGGTGGATGGCTCAGGGATGGTGCGCGTCATTGCTACTGCCGCAACCCAGCCCGCTTCCGGCGTGAAATTGAGCGCGGAGATGCGCATATCCGGTTGGCTGAAGACGCTGTTACCGATGCATTTGGCGCGCGCTTCCCGCAGCGTCCACAGCTGGAAAAAGCATTGTGTGCGCTGTGATGCTTCAAGCATCTCCAGCGACTTTTGCGTCTCCTCACCAAACAACTTGCCAGCGATTGCCATCAACGCCGGCCGTGAATCAAGCGGCTCGATGTCCACACCAATCTCATCGGTGTCGGTCAACGCAAGCAGCGCCAACCGGCCCGAATGACTGAGATTGAACTGGAGCCGGGCAGACGGATAAGCCAGTCCAGGTTTGCCGTGCTTGCCATAGCTGAAACGAATGGATGCGGCATCGACTCCCAGGTAACCAGAGATAATCCGGCGCAGGCCGATACGCGCTGCGCAGAAGCGCTGCGCAGCGGTCTGCGCCAGCATCTTTCCGGCGCGTTCCCGCTCATCGCTGCTCAGACAGCCGAGTCCAGCGGAGAGTGGCATATCGGTATCGATCAGCCAGAGATGCAGCGCACCCGGCTGCGCTGCCGCCAGGGTGCCGTCGGGGCTGCGCCACACGGGTATGATGCTCATCACAACATCATACTGAACTCTCTGGAGCCTGTTAATCTGATGTGTTGCTAAAGGCAGGTCATCTGACCAAGCAACACTTCCGATTGTAAAACGTCCGGCAAACCGGTTTAATCACCCGCCGTGATTCACTATGAAAAATTGATAGTTCGTGCAGCACCGTGCGCGCCGGTTGACCTGCCTGAAACGCTGCATCCGGTGCTGCGACGTGCTTACGCGCTGCGTAATTTGACCGGCTCGACAGAGTTGGACCGCAGTCTGTCGTGCCTCCTGCCCGTCTCGCTGCTGAACGGTGCTGCTGAGGCTGCGCACTTGTTGCAGCAGATGATCGAGAGTCGTCGTAAAATTTTGATCGTCGCTGATTTTGATGCGGACGGTGCGACCAGTTGTGCACTGGCGCTGCGCGGTCTGCGTGCAATGGGGGCGGATAACCTCGATTATCTGGTACCCAACCGTTTTGAGTACGGTTATGGACTGACGCCCGAAATCGTCGCTGTTGCCGGCGAGCGTGATCCGGCGCTCATCGTCACCGTTGATAACGGCGTATCCTCCCTTCAGGGGATCGCGGCAGCCCATGCGGCGGGGATTCAGGTGCTGGTGACGGATCACCATCTCCCGGGTCCGCAACTACCCGACGCTGATGTGATCGTCAATCCGAATATGCCGGACAACAGCTTTCCAAGCAAACACCTGGCGGGGGTGGGGGTGATCTTCTATGTACTGATCGCACTGCGACAGCAGATGAACTCAAGTGGCTGGTTTTCCCGGATGGGACGGCATCCACCGAATCTCGCCGAATTGCTCGATCTGGTGGCGCTGGGAACCGTGGCCGATCTGGTCTCGCTGGACCATAACAATCGAGTGCTGGTCTATCAGGGCCTGCAGCGCATGCGCGCCGGACGCTGCTGTGCGGGCATCCGGGCACTGGCCACTGTAGCGCAGCGCTCCCTGGCGCGACTCGTCTCCTCGGACCTCGGTTTTGCGATCGGACCGAGGCTCAATGCTGCCGGACGTATCGAGGACATGGCGCTGGGCATCGAGTGTCTGTTGACAGACGACCAAGATCTGGCTGAAGAGCTAGCCGCGCGTCTGGATGCGCTGAACCGGACGCGGCGCACGATAGGGGAGGAGATGGAACGACAGGCGCTCGAGCAACTGGACAAGCTGCCCCTCCTCGACCAGCTCCCGTTCGGCCTCTGCCTCTACCGCGAAGAGTGGCATCAGGGGGTGATCGGCATTCTCGCCGCCAGAATTCGCGAACAGTGTCATCGGCCGGTGATCGCATTCGCCCCGGGCGAAGAGGCAGGGTTGCTCAAGGGCTCCGCGCGCTCTGTGTCCGGACTGCACATCAGAGACCTACTGGATGCGATTGCAGCCTCGCATCCCGGACTACTGCAGAAGTTTGGCGGTCACGCAATGGCCGCAGGACTCTCGCTGCAACTCACCGATTTCGACACCTTCAGATTGGCATTCGATCACGAAGTGCGCCGCAGAGTGGATGCCCAACAGCTGCGCGGAGTGATCCGTTCCGACGGCGCACTGCAGCCCGGTGACTTTGGTATCGAACTGGCCGAACTGCTGCGGGCTGCCGGTCCATGGGGACAAGGGTTTAGCGAACCTGTTTTCGACGGCCACTTCCGCCTGTTGCAACGCCGCCCGGTCGCAGAGAAGCATCTCAAGCTGCTTCTGCAGCCGAGCGAAGGGGGGGATATAATCGACGCGATAGCATTCAATCAGGTGGGACGGCCGGGGGAGGTAGACTCGACCATTCACGCCGCGTACCGCCTGGACGTCAATGAGTACCGGGGCAGGTATAGTCTGCAGCTGTTGATCGAGCACTTTCAGGTCGTGCCTGAGAGAACCCGGGGAAATCTCCATGATGGATGACAATGAGACGACTGAGCGGGAAGTCGTCAGTAAAAGCCAGATCAAGCGGGAATTGCTGGCCCTGCAGCAACTGGCGGAGCGCCTGTTGGAGCTGAGCCCCGAGGAGTGGGGGCGGTTGGGTTTCACCCCACTGTTGCTGGAGGCGTTGCAGGAATCGCGTCGAGTCAAAGGGAACAGTGCGCAGCGCCGGCAGGTCAGACTGCTCGGCAAGCTGCTGCGTGACGAGGACACAGCGAAGGTCAAGGCGCTGTTCGAAAATATTGACGGTCGCCACACAGCGGAGAGTCGGCGTCTGCACCGTCTGGAAAAGTGGCGCGATCGGCTGATACTCGAAGGTGAGAGTGCAATCAACGATCTGGTACTGAATTGCCCCACCGCCGACCTCCAGCGTATTCGCCAGCTGCTCCACGCCAGCCAGCGGGAGCGGGCTGGGGAGAAGCCCCCGGTAGCCCAAAGAAAACTGTTTAAGTACTTGAAAGAACTCCCACTAAAATGAAAAGATCTTCACAAATTGATCTATCCCAAGAAAATTTGATAGCAGCTTGGATCAACCTATTTCAAACCATATTCAACACGCTATAATCGCCTGGGTGCAGCGATTGGTGAACACCGTCACGACCTTGGTTGGGCAATATGACAATTGTCATATTGCCCGTCCAGAGTAGAGTGACCCAGGACGTTCCCGGCTACTGCGACAACCGGACGTGACAGACGAAACAACGCTGCCACGCCACGCTGTTCGAGAGAGAAGTGCGATGCAGAAAATCGAGGAGTTGAACTCTTCCAAGCTGGAGACGGTCGACGACCCGGCAAATTCGGCTGAGGCAAGAGACCAACCGCAACGACCCAAGGAGTACGGCGGTCCGAAGGGAAAGGAGCCCACCCGCTATGGAGACTGGGAGAAGAACGGGCGCTGTATCGATTTCTGACGACCGCGCCACCCCAAGCAAGAAACTGAATTTGATAATTCATCACCGGATTTCAGCAAGGCATGGCCGCACAAGCTGAAGACAAGAGGATTTTTCGTCGGGCGTCTCTCGCCCAGGAAAATCTCATCGATTGAAACAACTCAGGACAATCCAATGATCACTCAAGACAATCGTCCGATGTCGCCTCACGTGCAGATCTACCGGTTACCGTTGACTGCGTTGCTCTCGATTACTCACCGCTTTACCGGTGTGGTACTGAGCTTCGGTGCACTGTTGATGGTCTGGATCCTTGCCTGCATTGCCGGCGGCGCGGAGAGTTACGCTTCGATATACCGCCATCTGGCTGCTTGGTACGGCCAGCTGTTCCTGTTCGGTTTCACCTTTGCGCTCTATTTCCACTTCTGCCATGGGCTGCGGCACCTGTTCTGGGACATGGGCTGGGGGTTCGATCTCGAGATAGCGGACAGAAATGCGCTGCTGACCATTGCCGCATCGGTGGGTTTGACACTTGTGACCTGGGCGGTCGCTCTGATGGCGGGGTAATCAATGATGAATGATCTACGTACACCACTTGCACGGGTAAAAGGACTGGGATCGGCGAAAGAGGGAGTCAGTCATTGGTGGTCGCAGCGGCTATCCTCCCTGCTGCTGATGCCGCTGGTGCTCTGGTTCGGCTTTTCGGTGGCATCCCTGCCCCATGCCAGCCATGAACAACTCACCGCATGGATATCCATGCCAGCAGTCACCGTCGCACTGGTACTGCTCATACTCACCGTCTTCTTTCATGCCCAGCAGGGGCTGCAAGTGGTGATCGAAGACTACATATCGGTTCATTGGCAGCGGACGACCTTGATCGTTCTGGTCAGTTTTCTCTGCCTGTTGTTAGCGGTCATCGGTGTGATCGCGGTATTGCGTATTGCACTGGGAGGCTGACAGCATGGCGACATCCAATACTCAACAGTACAAACTGATCGACCACGCTTACGATGTGGTGGTCGTCGGCGCCGGCGGAGCTGGTCTGCGCGCAACGCTGGGAATGTCGGCGGCGGGCCTCTCCACCGCATGCGTCACCAAGGTCTTCCCCACCAGAAGTCATACAGTTGCGGCCCAGGGTGGGATGAGCGCTTCGCTCGGCAACATGGGCGAGGATAGCTGGCAGTGGCACATGTACGACACCGTGAAAGGATCGGACTGGCTCGGAGACCAGGATGCAATCGAGTACATGTGCCGTGAAGCGGTCCCCGCAGTGATCGAACTGGAGCACTTCGGCGTGCCTTTTTCGCGTACCGAGGAGGGCAAAATCTACCAACGCTCTTTCGGTGGGATGACCACCCATTTTGGCGAGGGAAGGGCGGAGCGCACCTGTGCCGCAGCCGACCGCACTGGACATGCAATTCTGCATACGCTCTATCAGCAGTCGTTAAAACATAAGGCGGAATTTTTCATCGAATACTTCGCCATCGACCTGATCATGGACGAGGGGGTCTGCCGCGGAGTGGTGGCCTGGGATCTTGCAACCGGCGAGCTGCACCGCTTCCGCGCCCACACCGTGGTGCTGGCCACCGGCGGCTGCGGCCGCGCCTACTTTTCCGCCACCTCAGCCCACACCTGCACCGGAGACGGTAACGCGATGGTGCTGCGCGCCGGGTTGCCGTTGCAAGACATGGAGTTCGTTCAGTTCCATCCTACTGGCATCTACGGTGCCGGCGTACTGATCACCGAGGGGGTGCGTGGTGAAGGCGGATATCTGACCAACTCCCAAGGTGAGCGCTTCATGGAGCGCTACGCACCCAACGCGAAGGATCTGGCATCGCGTGACGTGGTCAGCCGGTCGATGACTATCGAGATCAACGAAGGTCGCGGTGTAGGACCGAACAAAGACCACATCTACCTGCATCTGGAGCACCTGGGGGCAGGTATCATTGAGGAGCGTTTGCCCGGAATAGCCGAGTCGGCGAAGATCTTCGCGGGTGTGGACGTTACCAAAGAACCGATTCCGGTGCTGCCGACAGTACACTACAACATGGGCGGTATCCCCACCAACTACCGGGGTGAAGTGGTGACACTGAAAGGGGATGACCCGGACAGCGTGGTCTCGGGACTGATGGCGATCGGTGAAGCAGCTTGCGTATCGGTGCATGGCGCCAACCGGTTGGGTTCCAACTCGTTGCTCGATATCGTGGTATTCGGGCGGGCCGCAGCGCTGCGCGCAGCTGAATTGATCAAGCCGGGTACACCGCATAAACCGCTGCCCGACTCCAGCGTCGCGCCGATCATCGCGCGTCTGGATAAATTACGCAGCGCCGGTGGTGCCAATCCTACCGCCAGTATCCGCGACAATATGCAGCGCACGATGCAGAAGCACGCTGCGGTTTTCCGTACCGGAGACTCGATGCAGGAAGGCGTGGACAAGATGCAGCAGGTGTTCGAGAGTTTTACCGATGTCGCTGTCAGCGACCGCGGCATGGTCTGGAATACCGATCTGGTTGAGACACTGGAGTTGGAGAACCTGCTGATTCAGGCACAGGTGATCATCCAGGGTGCGCTGAACAGGAGCGAGAGCCGCGGCGGTCACGCGCGTGAGGATTACCCGGATCGTGATGATGAGCATTGGATGAAACATACGCTGGCTTGGATTGACGACAAGGGGACTGTCAAGTTCGATTATCGACCGGTGCACATGTATACGCTCAGCGATGAGTGTGAAGTGATTCCGCCGAAGAAACGCGTTTACTGAGGAGATTACCCATGGCTGAATTTACACTCCCCGCCAACTCTGTAGTGAAAGAGGGAAAGAGCGTCAAGGCCGATCCCAACGCGAAGAATATCAAGCGTTTCGTCATCTATCGTTACGATCCGGCTTCCGGCGAAAACCCGCGCACCGACAGCTATGAGGTGGATCTGGACAAATGTGGTCCGATGGTGCTGGATGCACTTCTCAAGATCAAAGGTGAGATGGATGCGACGCTGTCCCTGCGCCGTTCCTGCCGAGAGGGGATTTGCGGCTCCTGCTCGATGAATATCGACGGGCAGAACACATTGGCTTGCACCAAAGCGATCGATGAGATCGAGGGGGATGTCGCGATCTATCCGTTACCGCACCAGCGGGTGGTCAAGGATCTGGTCTCGGATCTTACCAACTTCTATGCACAACACGCGTCGGTGGAGCCGTGGATGAAGACTGATTCTCCGACGCCACCCGACCGTGAACGGCTGCAGTCGAAGGCTGACCGCGCCAAGCTCGACGGGCTCTATGAATGCATTCTTTGTGCCTGCTGCTCGACCAGCTGCCCGAGTTACTGGTGGAACAGTGACCGCTATCTGGGACCGGCCGCGCTGCTGACTGCCTATCGCTGGATTGTCGATTCGCGTGACGAAGCGACCGGTGAGCGACTGGATCAACTGGAGGATCCGTTCAAGCTCTACCGCTGCCACACGATCATGAACTGCACCACCGTCTGCCCGAAAGGCCTGAATCCGGCCAAGGCGATCGCAGAGACCAAGAAACTGATGGTCAAACGCAGGATGTAAGTTGATGAGTGAAATCTCCCGCTTGCGCTGGTTGTGTCGGCGCGGTATGAAGGAGCTGGATCTGGTGTTGACCGGCTATCTCGATCACCATTATCCCAACGTCAGCGAAGGGGAACAGGCACAATTTCGTCAGCTGTTGGAGATGCAGGATCCGGAGCTCTACCGGCTGATTCTGGGAAAGGAGCCGGAAGGGAATGAAGAGTTGGTGAAAGTTCTGCAGTTGGTGCGCACGTTGGCACAGGCTAGCGGTTAACAGTTATCACGCAATGGCGGATCGCCCTGCCAGGCATCCGTCCTGAACGAAATCTGCGACGCATAGCGCGGGACACGTCAGCGGCTCTGCCATCAGCAGATATACATCTCTCGACAGACGCAAGGATGCGATGAGTTCGATTGGAAGCAAACATATCATCGACATAGGACCGTCGCGCTCTCTGGGTATACTGCTCTGCCTCGCTAATCTGAGCGCTTTGGCGCTGATAGCCGTATATTCGCTCGACGATCCGCACTACCTCTGTCTGGTGTTGCCGCTGTTATGGAACTGGATCGACAACTGGTCAACGCACGTCAGCCTCAGCGGCGGCAGGGCGGTGGTACGTCTGGAGTGGGGTGCGGATGGTCAATGGCGGCTGATCGAGCGGAGTGGCATCTGCCGGGAGGCAGCGCTTGCAGAACGTAACTACATCTCTTCCTGGATGACTCTGCTCTGCTTCTTACCCACTTCCGGTGCACGCCGGTATCTCATTCTCACTAAAGATAACTGCGATCTCGTGCAGCTGCGGCGGTTACGGGTCAGGCTGTGGCTGAGCCGGCCGAATTCCACCCCTTGATTCCGCCCAACGCTGTCTCTGCCTCGAAGTTATCCGGGAAAAGTACCGTTGGCCGCTTCTGGAACTGTTCGTCCAGTTTCGGAAAGTCGAGGGTGTAGTGGAGCCCTCGGCTCTCCTTACGCAGCTGTGCCGAGATGATGATCAGATCCGCTACGTCGACCAGGTTTCTCAGCTCCAACAAATCGTTGTTCACCCGGAAATTTCCGTAGTATTCGCGAATCTCCTGACGCAGCATGTCGATGCGTCTCTTCGCCCGCTGCAGACGTTTGTTGCTGCGCACTATACCGACGTAGTCCCACATGAAGTGACGCAGCTCATCCCAGTTGTGCGAGACGACCACCTGCTCGTCGGAGTCGGAAACCCGGCTCTCATCCCAGGGGGGCAACTCTGGAGGGAGCGGTGTATTCGGCAACTCCTGCACAATCGCTTCAGCCGCCTGCTGAGAGAAGACCAGGCACTCCAGCAGCGAATTGCTGGCCATCCGGTTGGCGCCATGCAAGCCCGTATAGGCAGTTTCACCGATCGCGAAGAGGTTGGGGATATCGGTTCTGGCTTGCTTGTCGGTAAGCACGCCGCCACAGACATAGTGAGCGGCGGGAACCACCGGAATCGGCTGCTTGGTGATATCGATGCCGAATTCCATACACTTTGCATAGATAGTCGGAAAGTGTTCGCGCACGAACTCCTTTGGCTTGTGGCTGATGTCCAGAAACAGACAATCGGCACCAAGTCGCTTCATCTCGTGGTCGATGGCCCGTGCCACGATATCACGGGGTGCCAGTTCGGCACGCTTATCAAATTTCTGCATAAATCTTTTGCCGTTCGGGAGCAGCAGCTTTCCGCCTTCACCGCGGAGCGCTTCAGTGATCAGGAAAGATTTCGCATGGGGATGGAACAGACAGGTGGGGTGAAATTGAATGAACTCCATATTAGCAACCCGGCAGCCGGCTCGCCAGGCCATCGCGATGCCGTCACCGGTGGAGACATCCGGATTACTCGTGTAGAGGTATACTTTGCTCGCACCGCCAGTGGCGAGTACCGTGAAGCGCGAACTGAAAGTTTTCACCTGGCCTTTTCGCTTATCCAGCACATAGGCCCCCGAGCAGAATCTGACCCCTTCCTCTGCTCTTTTTACCGTAATCAGATCGATCGCGTTGTGCTGTTGATACAGCTTGATGTTGCTGCGCCCCTGTGCTTGCTCCTCCAGTGTGCTCTCCACCTCTTTGCCGGTCGCATCAGCGGCATGGATCACACGACGATGCGAGTGGCCACCCTCCTTGGTCAGATGATAGGTACCGTTAGGCTTGTCGCGGGTAAAGGTGACCCCCTCCTTTAATAGCCACTCGATATTTTCCGGACCCTTCTCCACCACCAGTTTGACGATAGACTCATCACAGAGGCCGGCGCCGGCATTGAGCGTATCGGAGATATGCGAGTCCATTGAATCGGTCTTATCCATGACCGCAGAGATCCCCCCTTGAGCATAATAGGTGCTGCCCTCCGTCAAAGACCCTTTTGCAATGACCCCGATCGAGAGAGAACCGGGGAGCCGCAGTGCCAGACTGAGACCAGCAGCACCGCTGCCGATGATCAGCACATCAAAATATCTGTTTTCCATGGTCCACTCAGGAATTGCCGGATCCCCGACGAGAGGTCATAATCCAGATGGCTCGCCCAGCGCCTCGTACTGCCCCGGGTCGAGGTAGTCAACTTAGCGGAATCCTAACGTAGTTTCGGGTAGACGAGAATAGAAAAAGTCGTTATGTCAGCGAACTTATTAAATAGCGGACGGTCAATCAGAATGAATCCGGAGGAAAGCTCGCCAAAGTCAGGAGGAGTGCCTGAATGGGCGAGCGGGAAGTAGATCAGGAGCTGGTCTCCAGAGTTCAGCGTGGCGATAAGAAGGCGTTTGATCTACTGGTGCTCAAGTATCAACAGAAGGTGGCCAATCTGGTCCAGCGCTATGTGCGTGATCAGAGTGAAACGTTGGATGTGACTCAGGAAGCCTTCATCAAAGCTTATCGCGCCTTGCCCAGTTTCCGGGGGGAGAGCGCTTTTTATACTTGGCTTTACCGTATTGCGATCAACACCGCGAAAAACTTCCTTGTGGCGCAGGGACGCAGGCCGCCCGGCAATGATGTCGATGCGGAGACTGCAGAACAATTGGACGTCGGAGTAAAACTCAAGGAGCATGCGACCCCGGAGCACCACCTGCTGTCCGAGGAGATCGCTCGGACCGTGCGACGTGCAATGGACGATCTACCGGAAGATCTTCGAACAGCCATCACCCTCAGAGAACTCGAAGGTTTGAGTTACGAAGAGATCGCCAATGCGATGGATTGCCCGGTGGGTACCGTGAGGTCGCGCATCTTTCGAGCTCGTGCTGCAATCGATGTAAAGCTTAAACCTTTGCTTGAACCCTAATGTGATGTACAACCAGAATATTTGAATTATCGGGTGTGACGATGACTACAGAGATAAACGAGCGGCTCTCTGCCCTGATAGACAATGAATTGTCCTCCGCCGAGACAGCGGAGACGCTCTCCCGAATGAAGCGTTCCGCCGAACTGCGCGGCGCCTGGGACAGATACCACTTAATCGGAGATTCGATAAGGGGGGAAGGGGTGCGCACTGCTCGCGGGGGTATTGCAGAAGCGGTGCGAGAGCGTATCTCTTCAGAACCCACCGTCATCGGCAAATCGATTCCGATCAACCGAGTGAAGACAGGTGATCGTTTCGTCCGGCCGTTGGCTGGTGCCGCCATTGCAGCGTCGGTCGCAGCGGTAGCAGTATTCACCTTACCCGGGCTTAAATGGGACGCCCCAGCGACTACCCCGGTTCAGATTTCCAAGTCTACTTCGCCTCGCACTTATATTATACCGACAGGTACCCGCTGGAAGAATCTGTCGCAACCCAAGCTGGAGTCAAAACTGAACAGATTTTTGGAGAATCACAGCGAATACGCCTCCGCTGGCGGTATGGGAGTGGTTCCCTACTCATCTTTCGTCAGCTTCGACACCACGCGTAACCGGCCATGAGCGGAAGAGTCGCCGTCTATTCACTGTTGTTGTTTTGGTTGACACTGCAGACGGCCACCGCAACCACGGACACTGCTGACAAGGATGTGCGCAGCTGGTTGCGAAGTATGGTCGAATCGGTCAGAAACTTGAATTATCAGGGAACTTTCGTCTATCTGCACGACAATCAGCTGGAATCGATGCAGATAGTGCACACTGTCGATGCCGGAGGAGAGCGGGAGCGCTTGGTATCACTCAATGGCGCCGCGCGGGAGATAGTCAGAGACGACGCATCGGTTATCTGCGTGGCACCGGATGCCCGTTCCATATCGGTCAGCCGGGGAGGTGTCGGCGGCGGATTTCGGGCAGTCTTCTCGATGGATATAGAGGCGCTTTCGGAATTTTATGACTTTCAACTGCTCAATCAGGTCCGTGTGGCTGGTAGAGATGCCCAGGCAGTGGCCATCCTGCCCAAGGATTCCTATCGCTACGGCTACCGAATTTTTCTTGATTCCCAGAACGCGCTGCCGCTGAAGACGGACATGCTCGACGCCGATGGCACTGCGGTGTCGCAAATCATGTTCACATCGATCAAGATCGAGGCCGATTTGGCGAGGACAGAAGAGAGTGATCTCGCTGGCCGTGAAAACTATCACTGGGTGCAACGTGAAACCGGTAGCGTCAATCATCCGGCGCTGGAAGATGATTGGGAGATCGATAAGGGTCTGCCCCAAGGTTATCATATCAAGCTGCGCACCCAAATGCCGGCTGAACGGGAAGGACCACCGGTAAGCCATTTCGTGCTTTCGGACGGACTGGCGTCACTGTCGCTTTACATTGAAAACGGGGGATCTGATCCCGAGTCAGCACTGATCGGTGGATCGCGCATCGGCGCGGTCAACGCATTCGGCCGGGTCACCGATGGATATCAGATAACTGCGGTAGGCGCGGTGCCTGCTGCAACCGTGGAAAGGGTGGCTGCAGCGGTCAGACACAACTCCCGCTGATTCTGCTACAGAGTCAATTCACGATCCTGCATTCAGACTTGGCACCTCCACTCAGTGAACCAATTCAGGCAATCGATAATTGAGGATTGCTGCAACATGATCGAAGAGAGAGCATTGGTTACCTCCTGCAAAGGCGATCTTGCCCAGATCGAAACACTGCGCACCACTGCCTGTGGTCATTGCCAGAGCAGCAGCGCATGTGGAACTTCACTGCTGAGCCGGTTTTTCGGCTACCGAAAAATATCGGTCAGTGCATTGAACCCGATTGATGCACGACCGGGAGATGAGGTTGTCGTAGGAGTACGCGAGTCTCTGCTGATGCGAGCTTCGCTGCTCTTCTATCTGCTGCCGATTCTCCTGTTGATTTTCTTTGCCGGTCTGGGTCAATGGATCACACAGCATTTTTCTCTTGTCGCAGCGGAACCTGCCGCGGTTGTCGCGGGTCTACTGGGACTGTCAATCGGATTGAGAGTGGCCCGCCGAAATGCGCTGCTGATGCATAATGAGAAGCGCAATCAAGCGGTGATCCTAAGGCAGGCCAATCCGTTCAAAATTGAGGTGAGGCAGTGAACCCCAGCGGTGCATAACTGCCGTAGTGAGCTAAACATACCAGTGGAGTTACAGATGAAACACTCATTGTCAGGAGTCCGGCCGGCTTTTTGGGGAATCTGCCTGTTATTGTTCTTGGTGTCGACCAACACACAGGCCCGCTCGCTGCCGGATTTCGTGGATCTTGCAAAAAAGAACAGCCCCTCGGTAGTCAACATCAGCACCAAACAGCGCAAATCTGTGAATGAACGCTATCGACACAATTTCCGCATTCCCGACATGCCAGAAGACAACCCGCTGAATGAATTTTTCGAACGATTTTTTGGTCAGGAGGGGGAAGATGGCGCACCGCGGGATTACGACACTCAATCCCTGGGTTCTGGATTCGTGATCTCAGATGAAGGCTTTGTGCTGACCAACGCGCATGTGGTGGAGGACGCGGATGAGGTCATCGTCCGCTTAAGTGATCGGAGGGAGTTCGTTGCGGAGATCGTTGGCAAGGATAATCGCAGCGACGTTGCGTTGCTTAAAATCGATGCCTCGGGACTGCCGGTGGTCAAGATCGGCAGTACCAAGGAGCTCGAAGTGGGCGAATGGGTGTTGGCGATCGGTTCGCCGTTCGGTTTTGATCATTCGGTTACTTCCGGAATCGTCAGCGCCAAGGGAAGAAATCTGCCCAACGAAAATTATGTTCCATTCATTCAGACCGATGTGGCCATCAATCCTGGCAACTCTGGCGGTCCGCTGTTCAACCTTGATGGTGAGGTGGTCGGCGTCAATTCCCAGATTTTCAGCCGCACTGGCGGTTACATGGGGCTATCCTTCGCTATCCCGATCGAGATGGCGATGAATGTAGTGGATCAGTTGAGAACCAAGGGAAGGGTCTCCCGCGGTTGGCTGGGTGTGTTGATTCAGGATGTGACCCGGGAGCTGGCTGACGCTTTTGGCATGCGCCATCCCAAGGGAGCGCTGGTAGCCCGGGTACTCCCTGACAGTCCCGCCAGTGAGGCCGGACTCCAGGTGGGTGATGTGATATTGAAGTACAACGATGAGGTGATATCCAACTCGTCCATGCTGCCACCCATTGTCGGTGCCAGCCGGGTGGATCGTCCAGCCGATCTCACCGTGCTGCGCAAAGGCAGCGAAATTCAAATCAGGGTCAATATAGGTGAACTACCCGCTGAGGAAGCGCTGACAAGCGCCGAGTCTCCGACGCAGAAACGGGAGGATATTCTTGGGCTGGTCGTTTCCGAGATGAGTGCTGAGAAACAGAGTCGCTATGGACTGGAGAGCACGGAGGGTGTTCTGGTCGAAGAGGTTCATCCCGGGCCAGCCGCGGCGGCAGGCCTCAAAGAGGGCGACCTGATCCAGATGATCGCTCAGGTGCCGGTACGCAACCTGGCCGACTATCAGAAGCAAATGGAGAATCTACCAGAAGGCGAGACGGTCGCTGTGCTGGTGCTGCGTCGCAGCGGTCAGATATTTTTGGCTATGCGCATTCCCAATCGCTAAGAGCACATTCATTGGCATTGCCCGTGCCGATGCGTCGGATCGAGTCACACATAGACCAACCGACGCATCGGAACAGCTATCCGATCTTTTATCGACAACATGCCAATGCCATCGACGCCAGACCCGCACGACAACTGCGGAGAAAGGGGAGGGAGATGGAACAGAACGAACACAGTCTGACCCTCTACTACCGCGAAGCGTGCCATCTATGTGAGGATATGCTGCAGCAGTTACACGAGATCCAGCAAGAACACCCTTTTGATCTAGTGCAGATCGATGTGGATTCGGATCCTGGCCTACGGCAACGTTTTGGCGCGCTGGTGCCCGTGCTGTCGGGTGGTGAGCAGATACTGTGCAACTACTATCTGGATCCGGTTGCTCTGCAGTGCTATTTAGCCGACTCTGTTTGAGGGGCGGCCAAACTCGGGTATTATATAGCTCAATTTACCACTGGATTTCGACGGAACTTCCTTAT
The DNA here is from genome assembly GCA_024235215.1 of Chromatiaceae bacterium. Classification (GTDB taxonomy): domain Bacteria; phylum Pseudomonadota; class Gammaproteobacteria; order Chromatiales; family Chromatiaceae; genus HKST-UBA178. The sequence goes on from JACKMU010000007.1 coordinate 95,900, forward strand.
GGGAAGTTCCGTTTTTTTGCCTTTCAAACCCGATGACAGATCTGCAGCACATTCGTAACTTCTCCATTATTGCGCATATCGATCATGGCAAATCAACCATAGCGGATCGCTTTATACAGATTTGTGGCGGCCTGAGTGACCGGGAGATGAGCGAACAGGTGCTCGATTCGATGGATCTCGAACGTGAGCGCGGTATCACAATCAAGGCACAGAGTGTAACGCTGAACTACAAATCCAACGACGGAGAGACCTACCAGTTGAATTTTATCGACACGCCAGGGCATGTCGACTTCTCCTATGAGGTATCACGCTCGCTTGCCGCCTGTGAAGGAGCGCTGCTGGTGGTGGATGCAGCACAAGGCGTCGAAGCTCAGAGTGTCGCCAACTGTTACACTGCAGTGGAACAGAATCTGGAAGTGCTGCCGGTGTTGAACAAGATCGATCTGCCAGCAGCTGAGCCGGACAGAGTCGTCAAAGAGATCGAAGAGATCATTGGGCTGGATGCGGCGAACGCGATCCGGGTCAGTGCAAAAACGGGTTTGGGGATTCCAGAACTGCTGGAAGAGCTGGTTCATTTCGTGCCTCCGCCGATTGGAGATGCGGATGCGCCGCTGCAGGCACTGATTATCGACTCATGGTTCGACTCCTATGTCGGCGTGATCTCTCTGGTTCGCATAAAGAACGGAGTGATCCGCCCGCGGGACAAGATGCTGGTGATGTCTACCGGACGTGTTTATCAAGTCGATGCCGTGGGGGTATTCACCCCGAAGCGGGTGGAGCGCAGCGAGCTGAAAGCGGGAGAGGTCGGTTATGTGATTGCCGGTATCAAAGAGATCGATGGCGTACCCGTTGGCGATACGCTGACACTGGCGGAGCGACGGGCGCCAGCTCCGTTGCCGGGCTTCAAGGAGATACAGCCGCGCGTGTTTGCCGGGCTCTATCCTGTCAACTCGGATGATTACACCGATCTGCGCGAATCGTTGCAGAAGCTTAAACTCAATGATGCGGCACTCTATTTCGAACCGGAGACTTCGCAGGCACTCGGTTTCGGTTTCCGTTGCGGCTTTCTTGGCATGCTGCATATGGAGATCGTCCAGGAGCGACTCGAGCGCGAGTATGATCTGGACCTGATCAGCACGGCGCCAACGGTGATCTATGAGGTGGTGAAGAGCGACGGTGAGGTCGTTCATATCGACAATCCTGCTGATCTTCCGGATAGCAATCATACTCTGGAGGTGCGCGAACCGATCATTGAAGCCCATATCCTGGTACCGCAAAGTCACCTCGGTAATGTAATCAATCTCTGCATCGAAAAGCGCGGAACACAGAAGAGCATGCAGTATCTGGGTGGGCAGGTGCAGATCAGCTACGAACTGCCGATGAATGAGATGGTTCTGGACTTTTTTGACCGCCTGAAATCGGTCAGTAGAGGCTATGCCTCTTTCGAGTACACTTTCAAACGCTTTCAGGTGGCACCCCTGGTGAAGCTGGATATATTGATCAATGGTGAGACCGTGGATGCGCTCTCGGTCATCGTCCATCGGGATCAGGCTGATTTTCGCGGACGGGAATTGACGGTGAAAATGAAGGATCTGATTCCGAGACAGATGTTCGACGTGGCGATCCAGGCAGCAATCGGCAGTAAGGTGATTGCCCGCACGAATGTTAAAGCACTGCGTAAGAACGTCACCGCCAAGTGTTACGGCGGTGATATCACCCGTAAACGTAAGTTGTTGGAGAAGCAGAAAGCCGGCAAGAAACGGATGAAGCAAGTGGGGAATGTGGAAATACCCCAGGCCGCTTTTCTTGCGGTGCTGAAAGTGGGTAAGGATGATTAATGCAATGGATACCCGGGAAGACTCATCCCCGGTCCGGCGCTGCAACTTAATGATGAGATGAGATACAGCACGCGATTATGAATTTCGATTTTCCCGCATTTCTGGTACTGGCAACGCTGATAACCGGCGTGATATGGCTGCTCGATGCACTCTTCTTCGCTAATAAGCGACGCGCCCGCGCAGATGAGACGACACCCAAGGAGCCCGTCCTGGTCGAGTACTCGCGCTCGTTTTTTCCGATCATACTGATCGTGCTGCTACTGCGGTCGTTTCTGGCAGAGCCGTTTCGCATCCCTTCGGGATCGATGATGCCAACGCTGCTGGTCGGCGACTTCATCCTGGTGAATAAGTTCGCTTACGGGATCCGGCTTCCGGTGCTCAACCGCAAGGTGATCGATGTTGGACTGCCACAGCGCGGTGATGTAGTGGTTTTCCGCTACCCGCAAAATACTGCGGTCGACTATATCAAACGGGTGGTCGGGGTACCCGGGGATACCATCAGCTATCAGAACAAAATGCTCTATGTGAATGGAGTTCCGCAACCGCAGAAGCCGTTAGGGATCTACACCGGAACCGGCAGCGGCGCCAGAGAGACGGGAGTACAGCGAAACCTGGAAATGCTCGGCGAACTCGAGCATGAAATATTGGTAAACTCGCGTACACCGGATTTCGGATTTGGCTGTCAGGTGCTGGCAAGAGGAGCAATCACCATCCCTGAGGGACACTATTTCGCCATGGGTGATAATCGCGACAACAGCAACGACAGCCGTTGTTGGGGGTTGGTACCGGAAGAGAATCTGGTGGGCAAGGCTTTTGCAATCTGGATGAACTGGGACGGCAACAGCCCGGGATTTCCCGTTGCCTGGGGTCGATTAGGCAGCACGATAAAGTAGCCGATGACGCTGTATTGATCCAGTAGGATCTCTATCCAGGTGGCGTGTGATAAGCGTAACAGTTGGCTCCCATTTTCGTCGACGTGAGATTAGGCCAGGAAGAGGATTATACTGTTCCATTAAAGTGAAACAGACGGCTCATGAGAGAGGCAGGATGATGCACAGGCGCAGACAGAGTGGAATGACAGGTACCGGTTGGCTTGTGGTTTTGCTGATAATCGGTTTTTTCATGATGCTGGTAATAAAACTTGCCCCGGTCTATATGGAGAACTACTCCGTGAAAACCGTTTTGGAATCGCTTAAGGAGGAGCCTGGTATCACGCAAAAGAGCGCGGGTGAAGTAAGAGAGATGATTCAGCGCCGGTTGAAGGTAAATGGTGTTTACGATATGGCAAGGGATGCAATAAAGATCAAAAAGGATGGCGGTGTGATGAATGTCGAAATCAACTATCAGGTGATTAAACCCATGGCTGGGAATGTCGAAGTGCTGATCACATTTTCCGACAGCATCCGACTGGTGACTAATTGACAGAACCGTTACACCAACTCTACCGGGAGCTTGGTTACCAGTTCGACCAATCGTCCCTACTACAGCGCGCGCTGACGCACCGGAGCGCGGATGAATCCAATAATGAGCGTCTGGAGTTCTTAGGGGATGCGATTCTCGGCTTCGTGATCGCCGATGCGCTGTATCGGAATTATCGCGATGCGAACGAAGGGCAGCTGAGCCGTTTGCGTGCTCGCCTGGTGAAAAAAGAGTCATTGGCGGCGATTGCACGCAAGCTGGGGCTGGGCAGCTACCTCAATCTCGGTGCAGGTGAACTGCGTAGCGGCGGACATGCCAGGGACTCTATCCTGGCTGATGCACTGGAAGCGCTGTTTGCTGCTGTCTATCTCGATTCTGGCTATCAATCTGCGCGCAATTTGATCCTCAAACTCTATCACGAGCGAATAGATGGGCTCTCTGCGGCGATGCAGGAGAAGGATCCCAAGACGCGCCTGCAGGAGTACCTACAGTCACGCAAAGTTGCGTTACCCGACTATACGATTTTGGCTGTGAGTGGTGAGCAGCACGATCAACATTTCGATGTGGCTTGTCAGGTTGCCGAACTGGACCTGATCACGCAAGGATCAGGCAGCAGCCGACGCAAGGCTGAGCAGAAAGCGGCTGCCGATATGTTGGAGCTTTTGCTCGAATGATTGCTACCAGACATTGCGGCTATTGCGCTATCGTCGGCCGTCCCAACGTTGGTAAGTCGACCCTGCTGAACCGACTGATCGGTCAGAAACTCGCTATTACCTCCTCCAAACCACAAACCACCCGGCATAGCATCATCGGCGTGAAGACCCGAGATGAGGGACAGATTGTTTATGTCGACACGCCAGGCATACATCAGCGCGGCGATCAGGCGATGAATCGCTATCTGAATCAGACTGCACGAGCGGTGCTGCACGATGTACACCTGATCCTGTTCGTGGTCGAAGCGATGCGCTGGACAGCTGAAGATCAGTCCGTGCTGCTATCGGTTGCCACTGCAAAGATTCCAGTGATATTGGTTGTCAGCAAAGTTGACCGGATCAGGGAGAAAACCAAGCTGCTGCCGTTTCTTGCAGAAATCACCGACCGACACGGGTTTGCTGATGTGTTTCCGGTCTCAGCGAAAAACGGGCACAACCTTGAGTCGATGGAGCTGGCGATACTTCGCCTGCTGCCAACAGGAGAAAACCTTTTCCCGGAAGATCAGTTGACCGATCGCAGCGAGCGCTTTTTTGCAGCCGAGCTCATTCGAGAACAGTTGACCCGGCGCTATGCCAAAGAGATACCGTATGCGCTTACCGTGGAGATAGAGAAGTTCGAAGAGCAGGCTGGACTCTACCGTATCAATGCTTTGGTCTGGGTGGAGCGCGAGGGGCAGAGGAGTATCCTCATCGGGAGCAAGGGGGAGGCACTGAAAGAGGTGGCTACGCATGCCCGTATTGCGATGGAGAAGCTGTTCGGCAGGCGGGTGTATCTCGAGGTCTGGGTAAAGATCAAGCGGAGCTGGTCCAGCGATGAAAAGGCGTTGATCAGTCTCGGTTACTGCGATTGACCTGTACTGCCACGGACGCGCCAAAACGAGGGAAGTGTGTTGACCTGAAAACTGCAGAGGAGATCCGGTCATTTGCAAGCGAACGCAGTGGCTGCTGACGATTGATCTATATGACACAAACTGGCTTCTCCTCGCGGCAATCCTCTGCACGGCTGCAGTTGCACCCGGCGTATATTCTGCATCGCAGGCCCTATTCCAACAGCAGTTTGCTGATCGAGTGCTTTACGCTGTCACATGGCCGCTTTCCAGCAGTGGCGAAGGGGGTCAACAGAGGAAGGTCGACCATTGCCGGGTTACTGCAGCCATTTCATCCGCTGCTTATCCGCTGGTCAGGCCGGGGTGAGGTAAAGAGTCTCCATGCGCAGGAAGCGGTGGCACCCCCGCATGAATTGCAGGGGCGGCTTCTCTATTGCGGTTTTTATCTGAACGAACTGCTGCTGCGTCTGCTGCCAAGGGAAGACCCGCATGAAGCGCTGTTCGGTTCCTATGGGTCAACCCTCACCCGACTCGCTCAGGGTGATGCGGTGGAACCGCTACTGCGCTGTTTTGAAGTCGAGTTGCTCGCCCAGCTGGGATTCGGGTTGGTACTTGATAGAGATGCTGTGGATGGAGCTCCGCTGAATCCATTTCAGCGCTATCACTATGTAATCGATCAAGGCCCGCTCCCCTGTGACTCCGCCGATCCCGCAGGGTTAAGCGGTGCCACATTGATTGGTCTGGAGAAGGGAATGTTTTCAGACCGCGTGGCGTTGACCGAGGCACGGACCTTGACCCGCTATGTACTGAGGCACTATCTCGGTTCCAGACCATTGAAAAGCCGTGAGCTTTTCCGTCAGGAGTTGATTAGTTCGCACTGAGTTCCAGCGGGTGTCAGTGTAACGAAGGTCAGCAGGGATATTCTTATGTGGAACGGAAAGGTTATCGGGATCAACCGTATATAGAGACAAGATTCGAGTCGGCAAAGAGCAGGGTGAGATGAGAGAAAAGAACAGAAGAGTTTTGCTGGGGGTCAACATCGATCATGTGGCGACGTTGCGGCAGCAGCGCGGAACCCGTTATCCGGAGATCGTCCAGGCCGCGCTGGTAGCCGAACAGGCAGGAGCTGATGCGATCACGGTACATCTGCGCGAGGACCGGCGGCACATCCAGGAGCGTGATGTCAGAATGCTGAAGGAGACGTTGCAGACGCGCATGAATCTGGAAATGGCGGCAACCGACGAGATGCTGTCTATCGCATGCGCTATCCAACCGGAAGATTGCTGCCTGGTGCCGGAACGCCGAGCGGAGTTGACCACCGAAGGTGGATTGGATGTGGTATCGAATCGCGCGATTCTGCAGGATTGCTGTCAAACACTGGCAGAAGCGGGGAGCCGGGTATCACTGTTTATTGACGCCGACAACGTGCAATTGGAGGCAGCCGTCGAAGTAGGTGCGCCGGTGGTAGAGATACATACGGGCAGGTATGCGGACGCTATGAATCGACGAACGCGCGCGGTGGAACTTGAGCGCATCCGCAGCGCGGTCGCTTATGGAACAAAACTCGGGCTGCAGGTCAACGCAGGCCATGGTCTGGACTACCACAACGTTCGCGCCGTGGCATCCACAGATGGGATAACCGAGCTCAATATCGGTTATGCGATCATTGCGCGGGCGATTTTCTACGGCTTACCGGAAGCGGTGCGCGAGATGAAGCGACTGCTGGAATAATTGTTACCGTTCAGCTTTTGAATTGGCTTCGTTAACGAGATTGAGCGACTCTTGCTCCAGTTCCTCCATCCATCGATTGATCTCTTCCTCCCGCTGCATGCGGGCTGCCTGCTCGAGAGCGTTAACCAGATAATTCATTGCAGGAACACCGCAAATGGCAGTCGCTCCATGTAAGCGATGGGCGGCACTTGCCAATGCCGCCCAGTCCTGGTTTTTCCAGCACTGTCTGATCGATTGCAGCTGCTCTGGCAACTCAGCGATAAAACGTTTGAACATCTCTTCCATCAGCTGGTCTCTGCCACCGGCGATCTGTAGTGCTGCTGCGAGATCCCGGGTGCGGGAAGGCTTCTCCACCACCATGCCGGTCGGAGTAGGTACGGGAGCAGCCACTGTCGCAGCCCTGAAACCAAGCAGCTTCTGTATCACACTCCACATCTGCAACTCATCAATCGGTTTTACCAGGAAGTCGTCTATTCCAGCGCTGAAAGCCATCTCCCGATGCTCCGGCATGGCGTCGGCTGTTAAAGCCAATATGGGTATCTTTTTCCCCGACACCATGGAACGGATGACTTTGGTGGCTTCCTGCCCATCCATCACCGGCATATGCAGGTCCATTACGATGAGATCGAATGCCGACCGCTGTACTGCTTCAGTCGCTTCCTTGCCGTTGGTTACCTCGGTGACCCTGGCGCCGCTCTCCTTCAGTAGTGAAGAGATGAGACGCAGGTTGACCGTGTTGTCTTCAGCGATGAGAAAGTGTCGATCGGAAAAATCGGGGGCTGGTGAAAAACCGGCAGCTTTAGGTTGCTGACCGTCACCCGCCAACAACTCCACGATGGTGCGCCGCAATACAGAACGAGTCGTGGGCTTACTGATGCATCTCTCCGCTCCCAGCAGTTGAATCCTCTCCATCACCGACCTTTCCGAGGTACTGGCGAGCACCAACAGTGGCAGCCCGGAGCAGAGTTTGATATGCCCGATCAACCTTTCCGCACAGTCACCCTTGATCTGTTCACTGGTCAAACCCAATAAGATCAGATCAGCACCTGATGACAGCTCTTTCGACAGATCCTTGATATCGATAACCTGGATATCCACTCCCATCGAACCGAGGTCATGCTGCAGCGACAGTTTTGAATAGGTGTAGCTGTCAATGAAGATACAACTGATACCGGACAATATCGTCTCAGTGGTTTTTTGTCTGGACTCTCTCTTCTTCTGCAATTGGAGTAGCACCCGAAAACAGGAGCCCTTACCTTCGGTGCTGTCAAAGTCGATACGTCCATTCATCGCTTCTGCCAGTTTACGGCAGATGCTCAGTCCCAGACCGGTTCCTCCGTACACACGACTGGTGCTCTTGCTCCCTTGTTGAAAGGCGTTGAACAGACCCTTTTTCAAGTGCTCCGCTATACCTATGCCAGTATCAGTTACCGTAAACTGCAGCATACAGTGTTGTTCGGTCTCCTGTTCCAGCATGGCCCGAACCACGATTTCCCCCCGGTGGGTGAACTTGATGGCGTTGCCGAGCAGGTTCAGCAGGATCTGTCTGATTCGGGTTTCGTCTCCGATCAACTGTTCAGGTACATCCTGGAAGATCAAGAGATTCACCTCGATACCTTTCTCGTGAGCATCTGGCGCAAGAAGAATGACCGGATTCTCGAAACAGTCGCGGATGTTGAAAAGTGCGTTCTCCGGTTCCAACTTTCCTTGTTCAAGTTTTGAGTAATCCAGAATATCATTGATGATTCTCATCAGGTTGGATGCCGACTTCTCGATGGTCCGAACCAACTCCTCCTGCTCTTCGCTGAGTTTTGATTTGAGCAGCAGCCTGGCAAAGCCGATCACCCCGTTCATCGGAGTACGTATTTCATGGCTCATATTGGCGAGGAAGTCAGATTTTACTTGACTTGCCCTAAGTGCATTCTTGCGCGCCAGATCCAGCTCGACGTTCTGAATCTCAATCGCCTCCATGGTTTGGGTCAAATCTGCAGTAGCTTGTTCGATCTGCATCTGCAGGGTGTCCTGGGAGTCTTTCAGCGCATTGGCCATGGCATTGAAACCCGCTTCGAGGCTACGCAACTCTCCTTTCGATACCTCTGGTACACGTACACTCAGATCGCCATGCTTCATTCTGATGACAGACTGGGTAAGGCGCAGCAACGGCCGTATGATGGTCTGGCTGAGTCCGATCGCTATCAGACCGGTAATGAGTAGTCCCACCCCAAGCATCATCAAACTGTTGCGAATAATGCGATACTGCTTCTGCTGCAATCTGGCATCGGTCAGCTTGACCGTCACACTGCCAATAATCATTTCTCCTTTCTGCAGCGTCTCCTCGAGTGTTATCTGATCGGGATAGTCGACCAGGGATTTCTGGTTGGATAGCGAAAAGACCGGGGTGAAAAAGCTGGTTATCTGGGCGCTTTCGGTTGTGGGTGAATCCAATGCCCTGGCGTGCTCCAGATGAGACAGGATGGTTCCGTCCGGGTCGGTCACGGTGACCGATACCACATCCGATTGTTCCATTATCCCCTGTAGCGAACTTTGCAGAATTCCCAAGTCACCAGAGAAGAGTCCATAAATGCTGATTGATGCGGCCTGTTGCACCAGTGCTTCGCCCCGCTCCTTAAATGCCTGATGCAGCGCCTCGATCTGGGCATCGATGATATAACCGGTCAGACTGAGTGCCATGATCGCCGCTGGAATGATACCCAGCATCAGAGTTCGCGCCTTGATTCTCGACATTCTCCGGAAAATCATCGCTCCTCCAGCTGTTCGAGATGCTTCTGTAGCTCTATTGCAGAAGGCAGATCAATGTCCAGTGAACGTGCGACATTCCTATTGACTTCAATACTGAAGTATCTGGGAAATGCTGCATCGGGCAATGCGTTGCTTCCCGTAGTGACAAATTGTCGTATTGTTTCGGCGATCTGCCTGCCGATATTCGAAGGTGTTGAGTAGACTGCCAGCAGCGCCCCCGCTTTGACGTAGGAAGCGGAAAAACCCACAACCGGCACCTGATTGTGATAACTGGAGAGTAGAATATTGAATATTGTGTTTTGGTTATATACCAGAGGGTCGGGAAGTGCCAGCAGCAGATCACTCTCCTCCAACAGACGTCTCAGTGCTGGTCCGACCTGGCTCTGTTCAGTGACCGTCTCCTGACGAATCGAAATTCCCAACTCTGCTGCAGCCAGTTTCAGCACAGCGCTCGAATCCTGTGTCACCGGTCCGAACAGAACGCCGACCACCTGTTTGCCGGTGCCTATCAGCTTGATCAAATTGAGATGTCGTGTGAAGGGTTGATCCAGATAGATTGCTGATGTGCTTGCGGAGCTCTCATCCATGTTCAGTGAAGCTGCGGTGGAGAGTGGAATCAACGTGTAAAGACGTGGTGTCGCACTCTGTAATTCAGCAACACGCCGGGCGGCGTTGACGCCGATGGTCACCAGTAGTATTGGCTTGTCGCCATCTGGCTCCAGCAGTTTTTCCAGCGGTTCATCTTCGATGTTTGCCTGAGAGATGCGATAGTTTCGACATTCAGAACAGATTGATTCAACGCTGGTGAGAATACTCCGGGTCACCTCCTGATAGACAGGCGCACTACCGCTTTGCAAAATCAGTAACAAGGGTGCGTCTGAATAGACCGGACAGGAGGCGAGAATCAGCAACAACAGCAATAGCCGGCGATTCGTTGTAGTCGGAAGCGCAGTTTCCGGATTCCGGCGCAGGCGATCTTTTATGGCGCTGGCATCCGCGATCATATCCTTAGATTGAACCTGGCATCATAACTACCCTAATTAGTACGACACCTCATTCCCATGTTGGCCCAAAACCTGGCTCAACGAAAATTGAAGCGGGCCTGCAGGAAGAGCTGTCTCTCCGCTTTGTTGACCCAGGGATCCACCCGCTCGGTGAAGTTATAAAATTCGACATCATCACCATCTATATTCTGCGCGATCAACTCCAGGTCGATATCCACATCACCTGCATTGAATTGCTTGCCGATTCGCAGATCCCATCGCCTGCGCACAGGCACGAAATGGCCATCGTAGAGCCATTCCATTGGATCGATGTAGTGGTAGGAACTACTTATTTCGATCCCGTTGTCAAAACGGTAGCTGCCCAGCAGGCTGAAAGTCTGCTCTGGCACACACACCTCCAGATCCAGGGGTTTAAGAGAACCGTCAGGCTGAATTCTTTTCAGCTGCTCGCCGCGAGTCTCGGTAATGCTGTAGCCGAAATGAATCAGACTGCGTGTTGTCGGCCGGTACTTCAGGTCAAGATCCACACCGCCGATCATAATGCTGCCATCGTTGACATAGCTTTGCGCCCCGTCCAATGGGGTTATCCCGTTGTTGTTGAGAATCTGCAGGTTATCGATATTGGCAATGATGTCATGAATCTGCTCGTGGAAGAGGCGTACATCGAGTGTCAAACCCTGTGCGGGAAACTTTCCCAGGTAGCCAACCTCGTAAGCGGTGATCTCCTCCGGCTCGAGATCGTCCTGGGTAAGAAAAATGTGATCCAGCGGAAGCATGTCACTCGCTCTGTAGAGCACGATCTGTGAATGGTCCTCGAACAGCGTCGGCATGCGGTAAGCGCGTGAGGCAGCAAAGCGTAAGGTGTGCGAGCCGTTCAGATGGTGATTGATTGCAAAGCGCGGCGAGAAGAGGCCGCGTTTGCCCTGGTAGGCTTCATACATAGCGCCGATATTGAATACGGTATCCCGCTGTGGCAGCCATTCAATATTGGAAAAGGCGCGGTACTGTCGACGCGAGCGCCGCTTGTCGCCGAAAGTCCATATCCCCTCCGCACTTTCGTAGCGTCCACCAAAGCCAGTGACTAGACGCAGCCGATCGCTCAGACGGCTGCTGTATTGCAGCTCTGCATCGTAACGGTGCGAATCGAACCCATAGCCCAGTGCCAGCGTTCCCAGACCGGGAACAACACCGGTAAAATGGTCGTCCTTCTTTTGATAGTTGTGGTAAATATGCAGCTGGATCTCCGCATCCGATGACAACAGCCGGTTCCAGCGCAGTTGCTGAAAATGGTTGATGTGTTCTGCTTCTCTGAGGGGTTGTTCCAGGCTGCCGGTCAATCCCTCTTCCCGGGGACCGCTGCTGTAACCCAGATCGATCAAAAGCGTCTCATCGCTGTTGACCCGGTAATCTCCGCGATAGCTGATCCAACCGGTACGGGCACTGTCATGACGGCTGTCGAAGCCGTCATCTTCGATACGGCTGCCAGCGACTCTGAAATCGAGATTGCCGATGGAACCGGCATAGCGGCCATACTGCTGCCAGTTATGGCCATCACCAAAACTCGATCTCAAGCTGACGCCCTGTTGCTGGGCAGGATGCCGGGTGATGATATTGATGACGCCGGCGAACGAGTTGGAGCCATGGCTGGCAGCATTGGGTCCGCGAATCACTTCGATCCGTTCGATGTCATCCAGATCCACCTGAATATCCTGCCAGGAGACACCACCAAAAGCGGGGTCGTAGATCGAACGTCCGTCGATGGTCACCTGCATGTCACGTGCATACTCGTCTCCTCGCCCATGGGCCGTCACGGCAGCTCTTTTACCGGTAACGAAGGCGACCTGGAAACCGGGCACGAAGCGCAGCAAATCAGGCAGGTTCAGCGCACCGGAGGCTCGAATCATCTCTCGGTCGATCAGGGTCACACTAGCCGGTGTATCAGAAATCGACTGTTGCAGTCGCGTCACTGAAAGAACCACCGGCAGATCGGAGAAATAGTAATCTTCGGAGACCTCTCCCTGGGCTGGAAAAATGGCCAGAACGCTGCTCAGGATGACCAGTCGGCACAACACAATCGGAATCTTCCGCGTGCTCCCCAATGGGCCAGAGTTACGGTAGCGGTGGCGGTAACACCTTGGTGTGCTATCGGCAAGCATGGATTCAAACTCTCCCCTCTGACTCGATTGAATTTGGCGTCCTGTATCTCTCTGCCCGGGAGCATCTTACCATCGTTTTCACTCTGAGGTTGCAGTACACTAGCCGATATGGAACATCCAACGATAGCAAATTTTGTCGGCGCCACGCCATTGGTCAGGTTGCAGCGTCTGGTGACCGGCGGCAGTAATGTACTGGTCAAACTGGAAGGCAATAACCCGGCCGGTTCAGTCAAGGATCGCCCGGCGTTGAATATGATCTTGCGGGCCGAGGAGCGTGGGGATATCGCGCCAGGGGATACTTTGATCGAGGCGACCAGCGGGAATACCGGTATAGCGCTGGCGATGGCGGCCGCAATCAAAGGCTATCGCATGGTGCTGATCATGCCGGACAACATGAGTGTCGAACGCCGCGCCTCGATGCGCGCCTATGGTGCAGAGTTGATACTGGTTGACCGCGCAGGCGGTATGGAGGCAGCCCGGGACCTTGCATTGAAAATGGCAGCGGAGAAAAAGGGGAGGGTACTGGATCAGTTCTCCAACCCGGACAATCCAGCAGCCCACTATGAGACTACCGGTCCTGAAATCTGGCAGGATACCGCAGGCACAATCACTCATTTCGTCAGTGCGATGGGAACTACTGGCACCATCATGGGTGTATCGCGTTATCTGAAAGAGCAGAACAAGGAGATCCAGATCGTCGGAGTGCGACCTGCGGAGGGAGCCAGCATTCCTGGAATCAGGCGTTGGCCGATTGCGTATCTGCCCAAAATTTTCGACCCGCAACGGGTCGATCGGGAGATGGACGTCACCCAGGAGGAGGCAGAGGAGATGACCCGCCGACTGGCTTGCGAAGAGGGGATATTCGCAGGCATCTCTTCTGGTGGAGCGGTTGCTGCCGCACTGCGCCTGGCCGCCTCCTGTGAGGATGCGGTGATTGTTGTCATCGTCTGTGACCGTGGTGATCGGTATCTCTCAACCGGTGTCTTCCCCGCAGTATAGGCGGAGTTTCACCGCACTCGCGGTGATCATTGCGCTCACTCTCTTCCTCTATAAGGCAGAACTTGCAGCGGTGGATCAATTCACACTGCAGCTGGGAACGCTGGTCGGCCAGGAGTGGAGCGCCGAAAGCGTTCGCCTGAAGCTACGCTGGAGAGACCGGGAGAGTGGCTTCTTCACGCTATCTGCGGCGCGTTTCACTCATGCGGCGCTCCCATTCCCTCTGTTGTCACCAACAATTGAGTGTTCCCAAGGTGTGGTTAACGACCACATGGTAAACTGCGAGCAGGGATTGCTGAAGTTGACCAATCCACTGCTCGACAATGCCGAGTTCCCGCTGCAGTTCAGCTGGGAAAAGGAGACGCAGAGATTCCATCTCGTTTTGGAGCAGATCAAGCTCACCCAGGGGCAGCTGAATCTGCGTGTTACCGGTACCGCACAAGCGTGGAAGCTCAATCTCATTGGACGCAAACTGTCGCTGCAGCGCCTGCCCAAACCACTCGCGGCGTTGCATATCACCCCCCCGCAAATAGCCATGGCGGGGCAAATAGATATCGATCTAAATCTGGCGGGTGGCTCGGAACTGGTATCAGCGGATTGGCAACTGAGGTTCCGCCAGCTCGAGTTTTCCGATCACGCGGGCAGTTTTGTTGGCGAAGGGTTGTCTGGCAACTGGCGCGGTGATCTGCGCTTCCTGCAGAACGGTTATCGCGGTACCGCCCGCGTTCTGCTCGAACGAGGTGCCGTGCTGACACCATTTCTCTATATCGAGCCAGAGCGCAGCGGAGTAAAGCTCTCCCTGGCGTACCGACTCGACAAAGCTGTCAGTAAACTGGTGTTCGATCAGTTGGAGTATCAGGAGCAGGATGTGATCACTCTGACAGCGGCTGGGCGCATCGATCTCGCGCCAACGTTGCGGGTGGTTCAGCTAAAGGTGCGCTCGCTCCCTTTGGAGCCAGGAAAGGTGTTCAGCAGATATCTGCAGCCGGTTTTGGCTGGAGAATTCTTTGAAGCGCTGAACCTGGATGGCCGCATCCGTTTCGAGCTTGAACAGGATTCAGTGCTCAAATTGAAACTGGAGATTGATGAACTGAATATCCGTCAGGGTGTCGACGGAGAAAACTTTCAGCTTGCCGGGGTGCAGGGCGAGCTGTTCTGGTCGACCGGCGCTAGCGTTTCCCGATCCAGGTTGCGTTGGCGTGAAGGAACGCTGCTGCAGAGGATCAAACTGGGTCCGGCGGAGGCGACTTTGATATTAAAGGGTACGGAGATAGGACTGGAAGAACCTTTCTCGCTACCCCTGCTGGATGGTACGCTCAGAGCGGAACGGTTTTCCATCACACAGACGGATGCGGGGCCAAAGGTTGATTTTCAGGGGTATCTCACACCGATATCGATGGAGTTGATCAGTCAAACACTTGGTTGGCCGCCGCTGGCGGGACAGCTGTCGGGCATGGTTCCCGGTGCCACATACGAGAATGGACTGCTGCAACTGCGTGGTGTGACACTGGTACGTATTTTTGACGGTGACATCTTATTGAGGAACCTCCGGCTGGGTGATCTGTTCGGCCCCCTGCCTCTACTGCAGACGGACATAGAGCTGAAATCGCTCGATCTCGAAACACTGACCTCCAGATTCTCATTTGGTAAGATAACCGGCAGACTGGAAGGAAGAATCAAGGGACTGCGCCTCGAGCAGTGGCGGCCCGTTGAATTTGATGCCTGGTTCGCCACGCCTGAGAAAGATCCCGGTCCCCATCGGATCAGTCAGAAAGCAGTGGACAACATCTCCAATCTTGGCGGCGTAGGCGTTTCCGGCGCGCTTTCACGTAGTTTCCTGCGCATTTTCGAGGAGTTTGGCTATGACCGGCTAGGAGTGAGTTGCCGATTGGAAAATGGCATCTGCCACATGGGTGGCATCGGGTCTGCCAAAAGTGGTTACTATCTGGTAAAGGGGGGAGGGCTGCCCAGGATAGACATTATCGGTTTCAATCGGAAAACTGACTGGGGCGTTTTGGTAGAGAAGCTGCAACAGATCTCGGAAGGGGGAACACCTGTTGTTGAGTAGTTGCATTGCCACCTGTCACACCCCGCGAGCTTTAAAGGCCGCATGGTAAGGAGTCGAACATGAGAGCGCTGAAACTGACAATTTACACCGGCATCATCTTGCTGCTGGTAGCCTGCGTCACTATCAATATCTATTTTCCCGCTGCACAGGCGGAAGCGGCAGCAGAACGGATCGTAGACGACATTCTTGGCAAACCGCAGGAGAAACCGGACCCAGGTGCCAGCCTGCCAATGGCAGGATGGGAGCGGTATGCCGGCAGTCTGTTGAACCTGATTATTCCACAGGCACAAGCTGCGCAGCCCGATTTCAATGTGGATTCCCCACAGATCAGGAAATTGCAGGCAGCCATGAAGC
This sequence comes from Chromatiaceae bacterium, assembly GCA_024235215.1. Taxonomy (GTDB): domain Bacteria; phylum Pseudomonadota; class Gammaproteobacteria; order Chromatiales; family Chromatiaceae; genus HKST-UBA178. Next base: position 111,766 of record JACKMU010000007.1, read on the forward strand.
AGCGCAATCTGGATCTCAAGGGGTACTATGCCAGCGGTGCAGTCGGTTTCACCCATGACGCGCAGATCGCACTCCGTGATCAGGCGGTCGTACCGCTCAAGGAGAAGGCAAGAGTAGCGCGTCTGATAGATGATGAGAATCGGGATCGCAATGCGCTCTACCGCGCTATCGCAGCAGCAAACGGACACCCGGAATGGGAGTCTGACGTGCGCGCCACATTTGCCAGAACCTGGTCACAGAAGGCGGAAAAAGGGTGGTGGTATCAACCCACACCAGGCAATTGGAAGCAGCGCTGAATGATCAGCGTAATCGCTGCACCAGTAGCGCGCTGAGATGAGGAGAATGCGCACCAGCAGCGTGCCACAGGAACGTGTGCTGGTCGAAATCGAAGGAATGACTCACGACGGCAATGGTTTCGCCAATGTTGCGGGTCGTACCGTCTATATATTTGGTGCTCTGACCGGCGAAAAGGTCAATTTTCGCTATACCCGCATCAAGGGCACGCAGGCCGAAGGGGTAGTTGACGAGGTATTGCAGCCATCCCCCGAGCGGATTCCCGCAGCCTGTCCTCAATTTGGTCTCTGCGGCGGCTGTTCTCTGCAGCACCAGCACCCTGCAGCGCAGATTCGTATCAAACAGCAGAAGCTGTTGAAACTATTCGCCGCGATCGGAAAGGTCCAGCCGGAGCGAGTTTTGCCTCCGCTGGTCGGCGATACGGTCTGGGGATACCGTAAAAAAGCACGGCTGGGTGTCAAATGGGTCACAAAGAAACAGCGCGTGCTGGTTGGTTTCAGGGAGCGCGTATCTGGTCTGATCTGCGAATCTGAACGCTGCTTGGTACTGGATCCGCAGGTGGGAGAGTTGTTGGGTCCGCTGGCAGAGATGATCGCCAGCCTCTCCATTAGAGCGCAAATTCCGCAGATCGAAGTGGCGATCGGTGATACCGGATGCGTACTGATTTTCCGGGTACTCTCGACCCCAACGACAGATGACTGTCAGCACATCGCATCATTTTGTGAGACTCACGGTATTGTTCCCTATCTCCAGGAGGGTGGCACAGCCAGTCTGCGTCCGTTATCGGGGACTGCCGAAGATCTCTACTATATTCTGCCTTCGCATGGGGTGAGAATCGATTTTTTGCCGACCGACTTCACTCAGGTGAACGGCGCCTTCAACCGTATGATGGTGGCGTACGTGTTGCAGCTGCTCGATCCCCAATCGAATGAGCGGGTGCTCGATCTATTCTGTGGTCTCGGGAATTTCACCCTTCCCCTGGCGCGTGCAGCGGCACAGGTAGTCGGTGTGGAGGGCGACCCAGGCTTGGTTGCCCGGGCTAAAGGCAATGCACGAGAAAATGGGATCGACAACGCCCAATTCTGTGTGACCGATCTCTACCAGCCTCTTGACAACGCACCCTGGGCAAGCGAGTCGTTCGACAAGATTTTACTGGACCCTCCCCGAACAGGAGCGCAAGCGGTGCTGCGCCATCTCCCGGAAAGCGGAGCGCGGCGAATCGTCTACGTCTCCTGCCACCCGGGTACACTGGCCAGGGATGCCGGAGATCTGGTCAACCTCTACGGTTACCGGCTGGTGGCGGCCGGCGTGATGGATATGTTCCCCCATACAGCGCATGTGGAGTCGATTGCGCTTTTTGAGACTTGATAACATGGCATTGGAAATAGAACGAAAGTTTCTGGTAATTAACGATTCGTGGAAGGAGAACGTAATCTCGTCATCACGCCTGATGCAGGGTTATCTGACGAATCAGCATAAAGCCTCGGTGCGGATCAGAACCGGAAATGGAAAGGCGCATCTGAACATCAAAAGTACCACTGTCGGAATCAAGCGCCTGGAGTTCGAGTACGAGATACCGTTGGATGATGCGGAGATCATGCTGCGGGAGATTGCCCAGCAGCCGTTTATCGACAAGACACGCTATCTGGTCCGTTGCGGCGAGCACAATTGGGAGCTGGATCTGTTCGAGGGGGAGAACCACGGCCTGGTCGTGGCGGAGTTGGAGTTGAAGTCCGAGAACGAAACTTTCGTCATGCCCGACTGGGCGGGGAAAGAGGTCTCCGACGATGTCAGGTATTACAATGTCAATCTGATTAAACATCCCTATAGCCGCTGGTGAAATTTGCGACCGCACATTGAAGTCGACCTGAAACAACAACAGTTGACGTTGCTGGACGATCTCGAAATCTTACGGAGATACGCTGTATCGACTGCTTTGAATGGTGCCGGAGAAGAGTCGGGCAGTGGTTGTACTCCGCGCGGTGCACATCGCATTCGGATCAGGATTGGAGCGGGACTGCCACTCAACAGCGTGTTGATTGGTCGGCGACCCAGCGGTGAGATCTATAGTGCAGCGCTTTCCCTCCGTTATCCTGAGCGGGACTGGATACTTACCCGGATTCTCTGGTTGACCGGTATGGAACCGGGTCGTAATCGTGGGGGTTCGCGGGATACATTACGGCGCTACATCTACATTCATGGCTGTCCTGACACCGAGCCAATGGGCGAACCTCACTCCCATGGATGTATCCGGATGCGGAATAGCGATATTGTCGAACTGTTCGACCTGGTTGAAGCCGGCACAGTGGTGACGATAGCTTGACTACTCCAAGCCAGTCGGTGATCGGCTACTGTACAAAAAAGCTGGTGAAATAGAGATCCTCAACCATCTCATTACCGGCCAACTGCAGCATCACTTGCTGTAGCGCTTTGAGAGCATCCTGGCGAAAGGTCTCCTTTCCTTGCAAGCCTTTCAGTGCAGAACCTTCCTGGTCGCTGATCAGCAGGAACAGCTCATGCCGCAGCGCCGGTGCGTGATGCCCGATCTCTTGCAGATGTTGTGCATCACGTGTCATCAGCTGTATGTCGGCGCGCATGTATTGTGCGCCGTTTTTAACATTAGCGACCACAGAAGGTTTGAGCTCATAATAGTGCAGCACTTTTCGCTCTCCCTCATCTGCTGCGCTGACCGGAGCGGGTGCGGGCATCAGTAGCAGCGCACCCACCAGGAGCGAATAAATCGATACATGCATAATCTTGCCGTTGTCCCACTCAGTCGATTTCAAAAGCATGCCGTTTGATATAGATTCACTCTTAACATCAAGAGCAAACTGTACACAGACTATCGGTTGTGGCAACACAAACTTGAATAAGCACAGATGTAAGCCATTCAGAATGTTGCACCATCGCGGAGAGTCGGATCTTTCCTCTCCGGGCGTATTGGGTTGAATAATTTTCCCGATTGATATCAAGGGAGTTTTCGATGGGACATGGTCCTCTCATGCTGGATCTTCAGGGGTTGGAGCTGACTGCCGAAGAGCGTGAACTGTTGCTTCATCCCGCCGCGGGTGGTGTCATTCTGTTCCGCAGAAATTTTTCTTCGCCTGATCAACTATCACAGCTGGTTGCGCAGATTCATACACTGAGAGAGCCCAAACTACTGGTTGCAGTCGATCAAGAGGGGGGGCGGGTACAACGCTTCTGCGACGGGTTTACCCGTTTGCCCCCGGCTGCCTGGTTCGGTCAGCTGTATGATGAACATCCGCAAAAAGCGCTGCACGCTGCACAGACCGCCGGCTGGTTAATGGCAAGTGAACTGCTTGCAGAAGGAGTTGATTTCAGTTTTGCTCCGGTTTTGGACCTGGGTCGAGGTGTCAGCAAGGTAATCGGAGACCGGGCGTTTCACTGCGACCCTATGGTTGTAGCAGAACTGGCGCTGAGTTGGATTCACGGCGTCCACCTTGCCGGAATGGCTGCGGTTGGCAAGCATTTTCCCGGCCATGGCAGCGTTGTTGAAGACTCCCACCTCAATCTGCCGGTCGATCGACGCCAACTCGAAGATATTTTATCGACTGATTTGGTGCCGTTCCGACGAATGATCGATGCCGGAATCGAAGCCATCATGCCTGCTCATGTCATCTACGCGATGGCTACCCAGCAGCTGGCAGGTTTCTCGGATTATTGGTTGCACCAGGTACTGCGCAGGCAGCTCGGCTTTCAAGGTGTGGTCTTCAGTGATGATCTGACCATGGCAGCGGCGGCTGAGGCTGGCAGTGTCCCGGCACGGGCCCACGCTGCGCTTGAAGCCGGATGTGACATGGTGCTGGTATGTAACAATCAAAATGCCTCGGTGTTGGTATTGGACGAACTCAAAGCGTATACGGAACCCGCTGCCCAGACACGACTGATCAGAATGCACGGTCGGAGGAAGTTGACACGTAAACAGCTGCATTCGGACAAACGATGGAGGCAGGCGGTAAGGCTGGTCTCTGACTACGAATGCAATCCGACTCTGAGTCTCGATCTGTAGCTACGATCCGTCGTTCATTCCGCAGCCTCAAAACGGTAGCCAGGAAGATGTGCGGAAAAACGCCATTCTGGACATATCATCGCAAGCTGCGGCGAAAAGCGGTTACTCCTTTTTTCCATATCCGACGGAAAACCATGCCCACTGCAGAGTTTCCCTAGATAGATCTTGCTTTTCAATTCTGAATATGAGACATATTCAACCCTGTTCGGTGCCTAGAAAATTTATATAAAACAGTAAATTATAAAAGGCTTATACACACAGGGTGAATCTTAGCTCCTATTGGGGTTAACCCTGATATAAACCGAATTCGACAGAGGTTGTGGATGGTGATCTCCACAATCTCTTTCGGACGGTGGGTTATGCACCATCAATTGAACCATCATGCTTGAGCGGGAGAACTTATGGAGATACTAGACGAATTCAAGCAGCGACAGGGAGATCTGCTGGGAATGATCAAGGATCTCAAGGCGATGCTGAAACCTGAGCAATTGAAGATAAAGCCGAATGCCAAGGCCGCGCATGATTATCTTTGCAGCCTGGGAGAAAAACTGAAACGCCACCTTTCCGAAGAGGATCGAGGCGTCTATCCACCGTTGCTGACACATGAGGATCCCAAACTGAAATCTCTGGCCTGGGGATTCATCAGTGGGGAAAAGCCGTTGCGCAAACAGTTCGAAACCTACTATCAATCGTGGTTGAAAGATTGTGATTTCAATTTCAATGAAGAGTTTCTGCATGCCACATTGGAAATGCTGGAACTAATTGAGGTAAGAATAGAGAGGGAACAGACAGTGTTGCTTCCCAAGCTGGAGGAGAGCGGAGTCTTCAGGGCTGCTGCAAACTAAATACAAGATAAAATAACAATACTGCTCATGCCGGCATACGCCGGCATTTTTTTCCACAGCATCCTTCCTCTCAAACACTCTCTTCCGAAGCGCATTTCTCTATTCAACTACCCTGTCGTTTTCAGGGATTACTGCAGATGCATTCCGCATAAAGGGGAAATTTTCTTCCTCGGCTCTGTAGGACAACCTACCAGACAGCAGTTTCTGCTCGTTGCCAGCTTCAAGGTAAATCTGCATGCAAATAATGGCACACCACTGTTGCACTCGGCATCTCCGTTATGGTTTAAATCACCTTGAAAAACCACCAGGATCGTAAACAATTATGGCCAAATACGCGATTATTGGCGGATCGGGAATAACCCGAATGGATGGCTTGGAGATAATCCGCAGAGAGGTACTCCATACCCCTTTCGGTGAGCCTTCCGCCCCGCTGACTCACGGTACTTTTCATGGACTTGAATTACTGTTTCTGCCACGACATGGTGCGGCGCATACGTTACCACCGCATCGGGTCAACTATCGCGCAAATCTGTGGGCGTTGAGACAGGTAGGAGTGGAGATGATTGTGGCAATTGCTGCGGTCGGTTCGCTCAATCCACGGATTTCTCCGGGGAGCATCTCGATTCCTGATCAAATCATCGATTACACCTACAGTCGCGCACAGACCTTCTTCGAGGAGAACTTGCAGCATGTGACCCATATCGATTTCACCTACCCCTATTGCGAAGCGCTGCGCCAAGCACTACTTCGGGCTGCGGCTGAAAGTGGTATCGAGGCGACCGGTACCGCGACTTACGGCGCGACTCAGGGCCCAAGACTGGAAACAAAGGCTGAGATCGATCGCATGGGACGCGATGGCTGCGATTTGGTGGGAATGACCGGTATGCCGGAGGCCGCTCTAGCCAGGGAACTGGATCTTTGTTATGCCTGCTGTGCTGTGGTAGCCAACTGGGCAGCAGGTCGGGGGGATGGTTTGATTTCCATGGAGGAGATTGAGGGGCACCTCAAGGATGGAATGCACAAGGTGTACAAAATACTATCGAAACTTTTTATATCCGTATGAATAATATAATAATTACACACCAATCACATTGTTATAATTTTAATTTGACCTGAATCGATAGCGGTTTGTCAGCTGCTGATCTTATATCGGCATAGAGAGAAAACAGTTTGGGGACGTGAATTATGGCTGAAAATGAGGTATCAGAGAAACCACAGGGCACGACGGAACAGGGGAGGGACACCGCTCAGAATGACGCCGCAAGCAATGCGAAAAAAGTAGCAAGCAAGAGAGTCGCCAAAAAGAAGGCCGTCACAAAAAGAGTGGCGAAAAAGCGCACCGTGACAAAGCGAGTCGCTACATCGGCTGCGCCGGATCCGGTTAAGACCATGGAGACTGCCCAAACTGAGGCAGAATCGTCTGCTGCGCCGAGCGGCCCGGATGTGGAGCCCCAAGTGCGTGACAACGACTCTGCCGAATTCACTGGGAGCAATAGCGGCGCAGGTATACACGAATCAGCACGAAAGGGGGGGACAGTTGTGACAGGCGGATCAAACCAGACAGTGGCAGCAAAGGAGAACGGTGGATTCTTGTTCAAAGTCATCCTAGCGGTAGCCGTGACAGTGGCGGTTTTTCTCTATATCCGTTCACTGGCGCATGAACCGCGCACGGCAATGGTGGGAGAACCCAATCCGGTTGTGGCTGCGTTCCAGCGGAGCAAGGCGTGGGTCTACTCGCTAGTTGGAGCGCAGGAGTATCGGAGTACATCACCCACTTCGCAGCAACAGGGGACAGTATATGTTGATCCCACGGCAGGCCAGGCGGATGGACCTTCCAGCGTGGGCAGTACCGCAGAGAAGAGCGAAGAATCCCCTTCGCCGGTGACTAAGGTAGGGGAGGTGGTAGTCGTGCAGCAGGGTGAGGCGCTTCCGGCAAATGATGACAGCAGAACGGCAGCTACGGACGATGTCTCCCCCACGACCACCGGCGAGGCGGTACAGATGGTAACCACAGCCATTGCAGAGGTTACCAGAGAGGCAGGGGGCAGGGCGCTTTCCGGCAATCTCCCGGTTAACGAACGAGAGGCGCATTTCCCAACCGACAAAAAGCCCACCGAACCGGTCGAAGCGACAGCAATCACTCCTGCATCCGTTGGCGTAACAATCGGTGAGATTCAGGACACGAAAATCAGCCCGGCAGGAAGTGCGGATATGGGAAGCAGCACAGCTGAAGTGGTCGCAGAGAAGACAACTTCGGGTGCGCTGGTGCAAGCTCAGCCTTCACAGGAAGACGTGAGTACGATGACTTTCGGAGATTCAACCGCACACAAGAGAAACGAAGCCGCTTTAGGGGGAGATTCTCCTGAACCGGCAACTGCCGAAGTTGCAGAAGCCGCGGCCGGTGTCACAGCACCCTTGGTGGTGAATGAGCGAGCAACAACGAGTGAAGCAACAGTGGCGGCGACAACGCAGGCAGTAATCGATACTCAGGCAGAATCCAATACAAGTTCACACGCGGCCCATCCAGGCAGCGAGGAAGGGCTTGCTGCCGGGGCAAGCGGTGGAGCGGCTTCCCAAGCTGCAACTGCAGCAGCACAGGCCAGCAGAAGCAGACGGCTTTCGTTCAGAGAGCTGTTTGGGTATGAACGTCCCAAAGCAAGAACCCGAAGGGAAGAGCGTAGGACGCAGAGAGAGCTGATGCCGGAACGTTCCGTTCGGATTGGACCCTATACTGCACCACGGCTTTATGCACCTTGGAGACAACCCGGGTGGGGTGGTGGAGGTTACCCCGATCAATATGCGCCTTACCGCGGTTACCCAGGTTATCCCTTCAATCCATATATCCAGGAACGGCCCTACCTACAGCGCGGGCAGTAACGATAGAACAGTTTCATTCCTACTCATAACTGGCCCATAGGCTGGACCAGATGTGAGTAGGAATCATGCAGGAGGAAAAGGCCTGTAGCGAGCGACATAGTCTGCAAAGAACGGGCTAAGCACTATTCTTAGGGCTGTCCTCCTTGCCACCTGATGATTGTGTCGGATATTGTTCAATCGTCTCTGAATTTTTTTTGGCAGGGGGGGTCTCCTGTGTACCGGCTGACGTGCTGCTCTCCACCAGTGTCGCCTTTTTCTCCGGAGCAGTTGGCTCTACAGCCCGGACTGTTTCCGCTTGTTGCTTGGGGTGTGTCGCAGAAGATGGTGCCGCCTTCTCTATGGTGCTGGAGGGGGTAATCGCGACTGCCGCCGGTATTGAGCCCCGCTGAGATAGAGAAGACTCGACAGTGGCGCGTTCTTTCTCTACCTTCCGTTCGGCTCGCTCGGTCAGTGGCGCATCTTCACCCATGGTCTCCTTTATTGTCGCAGTTGAGCGCTGTCTGGGTACTGGCTGCTCTCTCTCCTGTTCCAGCTTCACAGCGGGTTGCCGATCCATTGCGGCCGCGCCCTGATTTGTGGCTCTGTTCTGATCTGTAGGCGTCTGTTCCCCGCGCTTCGTCCGTCCAGTGGAGGCGCTGCTGTCCGGTTGACTGGGATCAGGCGCTTCCACACTGCTGTGGACACGCCTTTCTTCCACTGGCTTTATCACAGGGAGGGGGGTGGTCGATGCATTATCGCTATCGCTTTTTGCAGTAACCTCTCTCTCCAATTCGGTTTTGGCAACTGACTGAGGCCCGGTTGCAGATTTCACCGGCTTGGCCCGTACCTCTTCACTACTGCTTGCAGCGGAGTCGGCTGCATCCTCAGAGGACGCTGGCGTTTTGTCTGGCTTGCGGTTGCGCCTGTTCCGGCTGGGTCGTGGCCGATTTTCCACTGCACCACCCGTGCCATCCAGTTTGTTACCGGAGGAATCCGCATCATCCTGGCTCTCCGTGGCAACTTGAGCTGACTTGGTGTTGCCGGTCTCATTTGGCGCGGAACTATCGCTGCTCTGATTGGGTTTTCGCCTACGCCTGCTTCCTCCACGGCGGCCTCGTTTCGAGCTACTGCTCTTACGTATGGCTTCGTCCGAAGCTGTCTTGCTCTCTTCTGATTCTTCACTCTCCGCAACGGATTCTTCGCTTCTACTCTTGCGTTGATCGTTGGCATTGGTGTCGGATTTCCTTGCCGGTCTATTCTCGGAAGCTATGGCGCTTTCCGGACCAGCACTGTTCCTGGGTGCTGTAGATGGTCTGTTTCCACTCTGAACAGGGCGAGCTGACGTTTTGAACGGAGTTGGCTTTGGCCTTTCTTCGGTAATTGGTTGAAAGATTGGCTGCTGTTTTTCTTCCGGCTTTGCTTTCGTCTTATCCATGAACAGCGCTTTCCAGATGCGGCGTACAAACCCTCCTTCAGTCACCGTTTGTCGCTCCGCGGCAGCCGCCTGTTCACTTTGTGGAATCGGTGTCGCCGGAACGATGCGTTTGACAGCCGGTTCATCAACTTTGGCTTCATGCACCTGATGCTGCGCAGTTTGTGGCTTCTTTGGCTCCTGCATCAGGGTATAACTGGCCTCCTCTTCCTGTCCGGTGATGAGGTCCTGAGTGCGAATACGTTCTATTTGGTAGTGTGGCGTCTGAAGATGGATATTGGGAATCAGAACGACACTAACCGCGTGGCGCTGTTCGATATCGTGGATCGCGTCTCTCTTCTCGTTAAGAAGAAAAGTCGCTGTATCTACTGGCAGCTGTACCACGATGCGTGCCGTGTTGTCCTTCATCGCCTCCTCTTCGATTATCCGCAACACAGAAAGTCCCAGTGACTCGATCCCGCGGATGAAGCCATGCCCACCGCAGCGTGGGCATACGTTCTGGCTCGACTCACCGAGGGAAGGACGTAACCGCTGGCGAGACATCTCCAGCAGTCCGAAGCGGGAGATCCTACCCACCTGAACCCGTGCGCGATCCTCTTTGAGTGCCTCTTTCAGGCGGTTCTCAACTTGGCGCTGATTCTTTGCTGGCGTCATATCGATAAAATCGATAACGAAAAGGCCGCCCATGTCGCGCAACCGCAGTTGGCGTGCCAACTCGTCAGCAGCTTCCAGGTTGGTATTCAACGCTGTCTCCTCGATATCTGCCCCCCGGGTGGCACGGGCTGAGTTGATATCGATTGAGGTGAGTGCCTCCGCATGATCGATGACGATGGCACCGCCGGACGGCAATCGAACTTCACGTTGAAACGCTGACTCGATCTGACTTTCGATCTGGTATCGGCTGAACAGCGGTACCGGGTCTTCGTAATAGCGTACTTTACGGCGGTAAGCCGGCATCACCTGTTCGATGAATTCACAGGCATCTGTGAAAACATCCGGATGATCGATCAATATCTCCCCAATATCCTGACGTAAATAGTCCCTGATGGAGCGGATAAAGACATTGCTCTCCTGGTATATCAGGAAGGGGGCGGGTTTTTCGCTGGCAGATTTTTCAATCGCCTGCCAAAGCTGGATGAGGTAATCGAGATCCCACTGCAGCTCTTCTGCGCTCTTGCCAACTCCTGCCGTGCGCACTATCAGCCCCATTCCATCTGGAATGGAGAGGCTGCTCATCGCCTCCCGCAGATCACTCCGCTCCTGGCCTTCGATGCGTCTTGAGACACCGCCCGCTCTGGGATTGTTTGGCATCAGCACCAGGTAGCGACCAGCCAGTGATATAAACGTGGTCAGCGCAGCTCCTTTGTTTCCCCGCTCCTCTTTTTCAATCTGGACGGTGATCTCCTGACCCTCTTTGATCGCTTCGCGGATATTGATACGGCCGCTGCTCTCCAGGGATTTTTCCGAAAAATAGCTGCGGGATATCTCCTTCAGCGGCAGGAAACCGTGACGTTCGGCGCCATAGTCAATAAACGCCGCCTCCAGGCTGGGTTCAACCCGGGTAATGCGTCCCTTGTAGACATTGGCTTTTTTCTGCTCCCGGCCGGGGGCTTCGATATCCAGATTGAACAACTTCTGGCCATCAACAATGGCGACACGCAACTCTTCTGGCTGAGTTGCGTTAATCAACATACGTTTCATATAGTAATCTATCCTTCAGCGCACTCGACAGCGACGGGCAGTTCGGCTAAGGAACTCCCGTACGTGCGATTGGCAGGCCTGCTCTCTCCGGCGCAGAGAGTCTTTTCACTCTGCACTTATCCGGGAACAACGGCCACTCTATCGGTTTCCGGTGGGCGGATCGAGTTCCGCACAGCAACCACACCAGCCAGAGTACGCGGTAAATTCTCAGAGTTACGTAATGCCCCTGCTAAAAGCAGTCATTACGTTTATCATGGCTCCATTCCCGAAACACGGACCAATCCGTCGTTTCGGTGTCACAATACGTTTGTCAGGTGGGCCAACGCCTGGCATTTCCGGCTCCATCAGCTAGACAGCGGAGTCCGGTATCAAAATTCGCTCTATGTGCGTTGAAAGAGATCAGCGATCTGATTCGGGTAATTCGCACCGCCCAAAAGTATAGCTTTGTTGTGCAAAAGCATCAATTCCATCGTGACCTGTTATCATATGCAAATGTCAGATAGTGAAAAGAAAATAACAGCAGTGCGTCTTGTCAGCGTGAAACCTGGGCAAGAGGGGCAGCGGATCGACAATTTTTTAATCAATCTGCTGAAAGGTGTCCCGAAAAGCTATATCTACCGGATCATCCGACGTGGTGAAGTACGGGTAAATGGAGGGAGAAAGGCGGCCGCCTATCGTGTTCAGGAAGAAGACCTGGTACGAATACCTCCGGTCAGGCTGGACGAACCCAGTGAGGCTAAACCGGATCGACGCCTGTTGGGAAGGCTGGAGTCAGCGATATTGTATCGGGATGAACGTATTCTGGTGCTCAATAAGGAGTCCGGTCTGGCAGTACATGGTGGTAGTGGATTGAACTACGGTGCGATCGAAGCGCTGCGAGCGCTCTATCCTGAGGAGCGGGAGCTGGAACTGGTTCACCGTCTGGACCGGGATACCTCCGGTTGTCTGATGATCAGCCGGAGGCGCAGTGCGTTGCGCATATTGCACCAATTGTTGCGCGACAACCAGGTGGAAAAGCGCTATCTGGCACTGGTCGCCGGCAACTGGAGTAGGGACCATATCGATGTGACACACCCGCTGCGCAAGAACACTTTGCAGAGTGGTGAACGGATCGTCAAGGTCGACCCGCAGGGAAAGGCAGCATTCACCCGCTTTCATGTGCGGCGCCGGTTCAAGCAGTGCATGCTGGTGGAAGCGGAACTGAAGACCGGTCGGACGCACCAGATCAGAGTCCACGCAGTCGCTCTCGGAACACCCCTGCTGGGGGACGAGAAATATGGGGATGGTGAGCAGAACCGCCGTTTGCGTGAAATGGGTCTGAAGCGGCTTTTTTTACATGCGGAATCTTTGCGTTTTCGCTGGCCTGAGACGCCGTCCGATTTTATGGTGAGCGCCCCGTTGGGTGCCGATTTACAGAGAGTGCTCGATCAGCTCAGTTGAAGAGGAGTAAGCGCGGGCACACCCGTACAGTACCGGTGATGAGTAGAAATCCAGAACTGCTGATATTTGATTGGGATGGAACCCTGATGGACTCCGAAGCGCGGATCGTCGCCTGTATGCAGGCCGCTGCGAACGATCTGAATTTCCAGATTCCTGATGTACAACGTACCAGAAACATCATTGGATTGGGTCTCAGAGAAGCTGTGTTGCAGCTGTTTCCCTGGATCGACGAAGCGCTTACTGCGCAGATGACACTGCGTTATCGCCATCATTTCCTGAATGAGAATACCACCCCCTCGCGTCTTTTTCCCGGAGCGGCTGAGGCCGTCCGGGAGTTGGCGGATCGCGGCTATCTGCTCGCGGTGGCAACCGGTAAGGGCCGGCGTGGACTCGATCTGGTACTGGAGTCGACCGGTTTGGCTGACTGTTTTCATGCTACCCGATGTGCCGATGAGACCTTCTCCAAGCCACATCCAGAGATGCTACAGCAAATTATGGACCAGCTTGGTGTGGCACCGGAAAAGGCGTTGATGATTGGTGATACCGAATATGATCTGCAGATGGCGAAAAATGCCGGTGTCAAATCCATCGCGGTGAGTTATGGAGTGCACACCGTGGAGAAGCTACTGGTGCATGAACCGCTGTTTTGCCTAGATGATATCCGGAAGATCGTTGAATGCCTCGCCGAACTGGAACGAAGTTGGGGTGGAATCGGGACGAAATCGGCAGATTCTGGGCAGAGGGCTGATAAAATCAGTCGCTGACTAATTCAATACTAATGTTCAAATTATCAGGTAATTAAATGATTTTCGGTAGAAACAAGCTCAAAAACAGTGGCGGTGATGCGCAGGCTCAGGGTTGGGAGAGAGAGCTGCTCAAAGAGCTGGCGACCGCATCCCTCAAGGAGCAGCGCAAGGCACGCCGCTGGGGTATCTTTTTCAAACTGTTGACCTTCGCTTATCTGACTGCGGTATTGGTCGTATGGCTCCAGGGAGAGATACCGGAAAGCACACTCAAGCCCGGCAGTAAACACACAGCAGTAGTCGAAGTGGAAGGGATCATCGCACCAGATAGCGAAGCCAGCGCAGATAAGGTTATTACCGGTCTGCGTAAAGCTTTCAAGGATAGTGGCACCAAAGGGGTGATTCTGCGCATCAACAGCCCGGGAGGCAGTCCGGTCCAGTCCGGTTATATCAACGATGAGGTAGTCCGGCTGAAGGAGAAATATCCAGATATCCCCATCTACGCTGTCGTTACCGATCTGTGTGCATCCGGCGGCTATTACGTCGCTGCCGCTGCGGACAAGATTTATGTTGATAAGGCGAGCATCGTGGGATCCATCGGGGTACTGATGAATGGTTTCGGATTCGTGGAGAGCATGGAGAAGCTGGGTGTGGAGCGACGTCTGTTGACCGCTGGTGTCAACAAAGCGATTCTGGACCCATTCTCTCCGCTCAAAGAGAGCGATGTGGTGCATATCAAGGGGATGCTGGAGCGTATCCATCAACAGTTTATCACCACGGTCAAGGCTGGCCGGGGAGAGCGTCTGAAGGAGAGCGAGGAGCTCTTCAGTGGCCTCTTCTGGACTGGCGAGGAGAGCGTTCAGCTCGGCCTGGCAGATGCGTTGGGTAGCAGCAGCTATGTGGCGCGAGAGGTGATTGGAGCCGAAGAGATTGTGGATTTCACTGCAAAAGAGGAGTTGCTCGACCGCTTGGCGAAACGTCTGGGCGCCGGCGCGACAGCGGCGTTGGCCGCTATCGTGGGTGTCGAATCGACCCCGGTATTGCGGTGAAGTGCTGGCGGGCAGGTCGGCTCTCTGGTTTAAGGTAGTCAACGCATGCTGAAAAGCCTTACTTGGATGGTTCTGCTGTCACTCTGCTGGTCACAGAGTGTATCGAGCTTGGAAGTGGCGATTACCCAGGAACTCGGGGCTATCACCGTGCAGCATGGGGAGCAAAAAATCGAGATTATCCGGAACCAAGACACCGAGGCGATGATAACGCCAGACTTTGCCCGAACCTCCAGACCCTGTCCGCCATTTTGCGCACAGCCGATCGAGGCCGGACAGGGTGTCAAAACCATAGGGGAGATAGAATTGATTCGATTCATGCAGACACAGCTTCCGGAGGGGAGTGGTGTGCTGGTGGACGCGCGCACACCGGATTGGTATGAGCGGGGCACTATACCCGGTTCGATCAACATTCCGCATGACCGTCTGAATGCACAGCAAGGGGCGGATGAACTGACGCTGGAGGAGTCACTGGCACTGCTCGGTGTGAAGAGAGCAACGGAGCGCTGGGACTTCAGCCATGCCAAAACCGCTCTACTCTGGTGCAATGGCCCCTGGTGCGGCCAGTCCCCCACAGCGATCAGGGGGATGCTGGATCTCGGCTATCCGCCGGAGAAGATCCTCTACTATCGAGGTGGGCTGCAGCTGTGGCTTATCTTCGGACTGCCGGTGGTCTATCCAGACGGGCGTTTACGGGAAGAGTGACGGAGTAGCCATATCCGCTACGCCTCCATCATCGCGATCGCCGTGTCAAGCATGCGGTTGGCAAATCCCCACTCGTTGTCGAACCATGTCACCACTTTCACCAGACATTGATGACACACTTGGGTCTGATTGGCGTCGATGATCGAGGAACGTGGGTCATGATTGAAATCGATCGAGACCAAGAGCTCATCGCTGAATCCCAGCACTCTTCCCTGATTAAGCTGCGCGGCGCTGCGAAGCAGGTCGTTGACCTGTTCGTTGCTGCAGGCGCGCTGCACCCGTGCAGTCAGATCCATCATCGAGACATTGATGGTAGGTACCCGGATTGCCTGCGCGGTCACCTTACCACTGAGCTCCGGGAGGATTCGCTCTATACCTTTCGCCAGTTCAGTCTGGACCGGAATGATCGATTGCAACGCAGAGCGGGTTTTGCGCAGATCTTTGTCATAGGCGTCGATCACCGGCTGATCATGCATCGCTGAATGGATAGTGGTGATCATTGCACAATCGATGACCAGGTGCTGATCCAGGGTGCTGAGAACCGGAATGATGCCGTTGGTGGTACAAGAGGCGTTGGAGACAATGCGATGGTCACGGGTCAGTTGATGATGATTGATGCCGAAAACGATGGTGGCATCAACATCGGCCTCGGCCGGATGGGAAAAGAGCACGCGTTGCGCGCCGCCGGCAATATGCAGTCCGGCATCGGTTCTGCTGCGGAACACGCCGGTGCACTCCAGCACCAGATCCACACCCAGTGCCCGCCACGGGAGTCGTTCCGGATTGGGTTCGGAAAGAATCGAGATTCTCTCTCCGTTCACCACCATTGAATCCGACTCCTGGCTGATCCGTCCAGAAAAGCGTCCGTGTGTCGTATCGTATCTGGTCAGGTGAATCACCTTTTCGATGTCAGCCAGCTCATTGATGGCGACGATCTGTACTTTGGATCGATAGAGGTCTGATTCGAAGAGGGCACGCAAAATGCAGCGGCCGATTCTCCCGAAACCATTGATTGCTACTTTATGTCTCATATCAACAGTGTGGCTTGTTGGGGGTGCGGTTTATCAAATAAGAGTGCTGTTTGCGGTCCGGTTGGATTGGATCGTTGCTAACTCAGCGGCGTGATGATTCGGAAGACGGCGATAAAGCGTTCGCCCACCGGGAGGTGTATGCAATACGCCTGCCTGCGGAACTGGTAACCCATTATCCTGAAATTGCCTAGGCGGAAATTTCAATATACCAGCCATTAATATATAAGGCATTGAGATTCATCAGAAAAATACTTAAACTGAAATGGTTATACCAGATTCTTCCGGTGCGTATTCTAGCATGTCGTTGGCGCTGGGTGTTAAGCGAGGCATTTATGTTTTCAATGCAGCGCAGGCTGGGAAGGTTGGCTTATATGCTGGAACTATTGCATTGCTGGACTAGCGACCGGTCGGTGCTCCATGGCTTCCAGGCAAACTACTTTCGTTATCCCGCTGCAAACCGGAATGAACTGATTCAGACCAGCGCAGATGCAGCTGGCTGCTACCCTTTGGTCGGTAAAAGCAGGATCCCTGCGCTGCTATTCTGACATTCGCTGAAATGAAGATACGGAATAACGGCGACTTGAATCAGTACCAATGCGGGCAGAAATGATTATCACATTAGCATTAATAAATGAGGAGTCAGAACGATGGCAGATGAAAAGGTTGCAGTGGTATTGTCAGGGTCCGGTGTCTATGACGGCAGCGAGATTCATGAAGCGGTACTGACGCTGCTGGCGATCGACCGCCAGGGTGCTACCTATCAATGTTTCGCACCGGACATCAAGCAGCATCACGTGATAAATCATCTTACTGGTGAGGAGGCTGATGAGGTTAGAAACGTACTGGTGGAGTCGGCAAGAATTGCCCGTGGCAAGATACGGCCACTGTCCCAATTTGACGCAGACGCATTTGATGCGCTTATATTTCCCGGTGGATTTGGCGCCGCCAAGAATCTCTCCACCTTCGCTTTCGCAGGGAGTGACTGTAGCGTGAACGAGGAGGTGACAGCCGCGGTGACTGCGATGCGGGATCGGGGCAAGCCAATCGGCGCACTCTGCATCTCACCGGTGATATTGGCGAAAATCATTCCAGGAGCGACATTGACCATAGGCCAGGATGCGGGAACCTCCAAGGCGATTGTCGCCATGGGCGGCAGACATGAGCGTACCGACCATGGCGATGTGGTCGTGGATGAGGAACGCAACCTGGTCACCTCTCCCTGCTACATGTTGGAAGCGACGATAAGTCAGATCGCGGATGATGCGGCAAACACCGTGGCAACATTGCTCGGAAGGGTTCGTTGAACCCGGACGATCTCCGTGCCGGCGTCTGATAGCAAGGGAAACCACGATCATTCGTACCCGTTTTTCACAGAGTAAACTTTTCAAGGAGCCATCGGAAGGTATGATTGGTATTCGTTCCATTGCAGGGGCCTCTCTGATGGTGCTCTTGCTGCTGCCGCTGTTCTCCTGCGGTGGCAGTAAGGAGGAGCGCAAAAGCAGGTATTTCCAGCGCGGCATGGAGTTGTATGAACAGGGAGACTATGTAAAAGCCCGCCTGGAATTCAAGAATGTACTGCAGATCGATCCGAACGATGCGCAGGGACACTACATGTTTGGCAGGATCGAGGAACAGGAGCAAGAGTGGCGCAACGCCTTTGCGCTGTTCACGCGCGCAGTGGAACTTGAACCTACCCATAAAGACGCCCAGCTCCGCTTGGGCCGGTTATATCTACTGAGCGGGGCATCGGAGAAGGCGCTCGAATCGGCTGCGATGGTACTACAGCTCCATCCTGAGGATCCGGGTGCTTTGGTACTGCAAGGACTAGCCAATGCCAAGCTGGGAAACACTGAGGAGGCGATCCAACAAGCGCGCAGTGCCATTGATTTGGCCCCGGAAGATATTGATGCTATTTCGCTGCTCTCCGCGCTATTGGCGGAACGAGGCGCTATAGACGAAGCTATCCTGCTGGCGCGCAAGGGAGTGGAAAAGCAGCCTGAGATGCATTCGCTGCATGCGCTGCTGGCCAGACTCTATGCAAGGAGCGGCGATACAGAAGGAGCCATCTCAGAGTTGAGGCGCATGATCGAACTCAAGCCGTCGGAGTTGACCGCACGCATGCGTCTGGCAACCTATCATATCGAGAAGGGAGACATAGCCGCAGGCGAACTGGTACTCAGAGAGGCTGTCGCGGCGATTCCGGACAGCATTGACGCAAAGCTGGCACTGGTACGCTTTCTCGGTAAGCATGGAACGGCTGGAGAGGATAGCGCAACCCTGAAGGCATTCATCCAGGCATCTCCCCATGTCAGCGCGCTGCAGTTCGAGCTGGCACGGCAATACACCGGTCGTAAGGATCTGGCGCAAGCGAAGCGAATCTATCGGCAGATTATCGACAATGCAGGCGAATCTCCAGAGAGTGAAACTGCCCGAACCCTGCTTGCAGGTATTCTGGTCTCAGAGCGGAAGATTGATGCGGCGCGGCAGATGATCGAAGAGGCGCTGCAGCAGAATCCCCGGAACAAAGAGGCGTTGCTGTTGCGCGCTGCCATCTCGCTCGAAAATGAGGATCCCGACAAGGGCATAAGCGATCTGCGTACACTGCTCAAGGATGATCCCGGGTACGTACGCGCGCATCGCCTCAAGGCCAGAGCCCATCTGCTGAAAAATGAAATCGCACTGGCTCGTCAGAGTCTGGAGGATGCCATCCAGGCAAGTCCACAAGAGGCGGCAGCCAATCTGGAACTGGTTCAGTTGCTGCTGAATTCCGGCCAGCCCGATGAGGCCGTCACTGCGCTGGAACGTATATTGGGCTTTGCACCGGACAATCTTGCGGTCAGTCAGATGATTGCCAGTATTCGCGCCAAGCAGGAAGATTGGGATGCGTTGACGAGGATTGCCCAGAAAATACATGACACCTTTCCGGAGAGTCCCGTCGGTTATTACTACCTGGGCGTGGCACTGCAGGGCGAAAAACGGCTGGAGGAGAGTAATCAGCAGTTGGAACAGTCACTGCAACTCAATCCCGACGCGAGTGAGCCGCTGCTTGCACTGTCACGCAATTTTATTGCAATGGGCCAGAGTGAGCAGGCGCTGGAGCGGGTTCGACAGGTGGTGGAACACAATCCGGAACATGCTCCAGCCAAGAATCTCGAAGGGGAGATTCTGCTGGGGCTCAAGCGTTATAACGATGCTGCAAAGGTATTTGAACAAGTTATCGAGCGCCGTCCCGCATGGGGCCGGCCCTACCGGAACCTGGCCAGAACCAGGCTGGCGCTGGGGGATGCTGCCGCTGCTACTGCGGTCATTCGCAACGGCTTCGAGCACAGCGCTGATCCGCTGCTGGGTCTGGAGCTGGCGCTGCACCTCGATCGATCGGGTGATAGACCGGCTGCCGCAGCAATCTACCAGTCTCTGCTGGAGCGTTATCCACGCATGGATGTGGCCGCCAATAACTATGCGATGCTGTTGTTACGGAAAACGCCGAGCCAGGCCGAGTTGGATCTCGCGGCAGCGCTGGTGAAACGGTTTGAGTTCTCCAACAATGCCACCTATCTGGATACCTTCGGATGGGTAAATCTCATCCAGGGAAATATCGAACAAGCGATCTCAGTGCTGGAGCGCGCGATCAAAGCCGATGGGGAAAATCCTGAAATCAGGTATCACCTGGGCGCCGCGTATCTTCGGGCTGGCCGCTCCACAGAGGCCCGCGAGGCATTGCAGCTGTCACTCGCGTCTGATACCGAATTCGAAGGGGTGGAACAAGCCAAACGACTGTTGTCGGAACTCGGCGAAGGCTAACGGTTCAATTCTCACTGGCTGTTTTTTTCCACTACAACAACTATTGACAAGGTAAACCGCGCGGATGTACGAGACCTTTTACGGTTTTTCAGAAAAACCTTTCACCTTGCTCCCCGATGCATCTTTTCTGTACATGGGCAAAGGGCACAGTATCGCTTACTCGATGCTGGAGTACGGGCTGCTCAATCAAGCTGGATTCAGTGTGATTACCGGAGAGGTCGGCAGCGGAAAAACCACGCTGATACGGCACTTGCTGGAACATTTGAGTGAGGATGTCACAGTTGGACTGGTGAGCAACACCCACCGTGAGATGGGTGAACTGCTGCAATGGGTGTTGTACGCATTCGGTCAGGACTACCGGGAAACGAATCGTGTGACATTGTTCGATACCTTTACCCGTTTTCTGATCGAGGAGTACGCACAGAACCACCGCACCGTATTGATCATCGATGAGGCTCAGAATCTGCATCCACAGGTGCTGGAGGAACTGCGCATGCTGTCGAACGTGAATGCGGACAAGAATCAGGTATTGCAGTTGATCCTGGTCGGGCAGCCACAACTGCTGAGCCTGCTCAAACGCCCGGAACTGCTGCAGTTTCGTCAGCGGATCGCGGTTGATTATCACCTGAATGCACTGGATGAGAGCGATGTGCTGCGCTATATCGAGCACCGTACCAGACACGCGGGAGTGGAACGTCTGTTGTTTACCGAGGAGGCGGCCCGGCTGATTTATCGCGCCAGCAGCGGAATACCGCGAATCGTCAACCTGATCTGCGATACCGCGCTGGTTTACGGCTTTGCCGACAACAAACAGCTCATCGACAAGGAGCTTTTGCAGAGCGTGCTGCTGGATAAAAACCGAACCGGACTGACCGATTACCCGATTGAGTAGGGTATCTCCAGCGCAGCGCTAATCCGCCTGGGCAGGACTCTCCGCCGGCCCTTCCTGGACTTCCGGACTGCGGTCCATCTCCGCCGAAGGGGAACCCCCGCCCCCGGCGGGAGTAATCAGTATCAGCATCCCCATCAGCGGGTGGTCGATATAGTGAACCTCTTTGCTGCGCATGCGCCGATGCTCCTCGAAGCGGTAACTCTGATATCGTCCAGGCAGCGCAGCACTGCCTTCCGGGGCCCTGTGCATCACCAAGTCCAGATCGACATGCAGATAGCGGCCGATGCTGATCTTGACCAGGCCTTCAACCAGTGCCACACCCGGTGCAGTTTCACGCTCTGACCTGATATAGACTCCCCGAGCCGTAGTACGGCCGGACACCGGCTGCCGCCAGGCGGTATGGATTACCGGTGTCAACCCCCCAGCACGCTCCAATGCCTCTCTGGCACCAGCAAGTTGCCGGCTTCCGCTCGGTGTAGCTGTCTGTGTACGCTCCCGCTCCGGTTCGTCAATAAGCGGTGGCCAGTACTCTCCGCTCGCACCCGGCGAGATAGCCCGAGTGAAAAGCACCAACTCAACTGTATACCAGGGAGCCTGACTCGGGCCGCTTAGCACCGGGTGAAATGGCTGCACCAGCAGCAGGCAGAGCAGTGTGGCCGTGAACAGTCTAAGGCTTTTCATGGTGTTATTCTGATCTCCTAAAGCCGCTCTGAACTACGCCATCCTGGGTCTGCGCAGCGCGTTGCGGTGAAAATTCGATTGTAAAATCCGCTACCTGACGAAATGGTTTTGTTAACGCACCCTCTTTCTACCACCGGAGACGCTCACTGTGGCAGCGTCCCCCTAATGTTAACCACTTATCTGCGCCAGTAGCGCGGTGACCTGCTGGATGCGAACCTGAGGCTCCCGCATCTCCCTGAAAAAGCGAAGACGGTCGCCACCGTCCAGTTTGAACTCACTGGGCCGGGTCTGAATCAGCCGCAGAATGGTTGCTGGATTGATGTTCGGATTCTGCTGAAAAAGAATGCGACCGGAGTCCGGGCCCGCTTCTACCTTCTTGATCCCCAGAGGATTGGCCTTCAGCTTCATTGTAGTAACGGCAAAGAGTGTTTTTACCGGTTCAGGCAGCAACCCGAATCTGTCAATCATCTCTATCTGCAGCTCTTTTAATTCCTCGCTATCCTTCGCGCTGGCGATACGTTTATACATCACCAGCCGGGTATGTACATCCGGCAGATAATCCGCAGGGATCAGTGCCGGTATCTGCAGGTCGATCTCGGCACCGTGATCCAGTGGTCTATCCAGACTGGGCTGCTCCCCCCGCTTCAAGGCGTGCACCGCCCGTTCCAACAACTCAGCGTAGAGCAAGAAACCCACTTCGTTGATCTGGCCGCTCTGCTCTTCGCCCAACAATTCTCCCGCGCCTCTGATCTCCAGGTCGTGGGTTGCCAAGGTGAAACCTGCGCCCAGATCCTCCAATGACTCGATCGCCTCCAGTCGTTTTTTCGCATCCGTAGTCATCGCTTTAGGGTGAGGTGTGATCAGATAGGCATAGGCCCGATGGTGGGAGCGGCCAACCCTGCCACGCAGCTGGTGCAGCTGCGCCATGCCGAGTTTGTCCGCCCGGTTGACCAGAATAGTATTGGCGCTGGGAATATCGATACCACTTTCGATAATCGTGGTACAGACCAGAATATTGAAACGCTGATGGTAGAAATCGCGCATCACCCTTTCCAGATCGCTTTCACGCAGCTGTCCATGGGCGATCTGAATTTTTGCTTCAGGCAGCAGTTTCTCAAGCTTGACCGCGGTGGCTTCGATGGTCGCAACTTCGTTGTGCAGAAAATAGACTTGTCCGCCGCGTTTGATCTCTCGCTGACACGCCTCGGTAATCAGGTTGTCGTTCCACTGATTGACGAACGTTTTGATCGGATGACGTGCCGCCGGCGGAGTAGCAATGATGGAGAGATCGCGCATACCCGCCATCGCCATATTCAGCGTACGCGGTATCGGCGTTGCGGTGAGCGTCAGCAGATCCACCTCTGCGCGCAGCGCTTTCAACTGCTCTTTGTGACGAACACCGAAACGGTGCTCTTCATCGATGATGACCAACCCCAGGTTCTTGTATTTAAGGGAACCTTGCAGCAGTTTATGGGTGCCTATCACGATATCCACAGTGCCATCCGCAAGCCCCACCGTGACCGATTTCTGCGCTTTGGCATCATTGAAGCGGGAGAGAGTGGCGATCTTGACCGGCCAGTCGGCAAAGCGGTCGGAGAAGTTCTGATAGTGCTGTTGTGCCAGAAGTGTGGTTGGGACCAGCACAGCCACCTGGCGACCGCCTTGAACGGCAGTGAAAGCGGCGCGCATCGCGACTTCGGTTTTGCCAAAGCCGACATCACCACAAACCACGCGGTCCATCGGATGTGGCGCGGTCATATCTTCCAGCACCTGAGCTATCGCCTGCTGCTGATCGGGCGTCTCTTCAAACCCGAATGAGGCCGCAAATGCGCGGTACTCTTCACCTGGATCCGGAAAAGGATATCCCTGATGGGCTGCACGGCGCGCGTGAATCTCCAACAGTTCCGCGGCTATGTCCCTGACCTTCTCCGCGGCTCTGCGTTTGATCCGCTCCCACTGGTCGCCACCCAGACGGTGCAGCGGTGCATTCTCGGACGCCACACCGGTGTAGCGGCTGATCAGATGCAGTGACAGAACGGGAACATAGAGTTTGTCACCATTCGCATACTCCAGGGTGAGGAACTCGCCCGGCATGCCGGCTACTTGGATCGTCTGCAACCCCAGGTAGCGCCCCACGCCATGGTTTTCGTGGACTACCGGTTCGCCGACATGTAGTTCAGTCAGGTTGCGCACGACCAGCTCGGCATCCCGTTGCCTGGCGCTGCGTCTGCGCTCCTGTTTAACCCGCTCCCCCAACAGCTGGGTCTCGGTAATCACCAGGATCTCCGGTCTTTCCAGCCACAAGCCGGTTTCGATGGGCGAAGTAGTGAGCGCCAGCCGTTCACTGCCATCCAGAAACTCGGTCCAGCCGGCGATGACTGACGGGAAAAGTCCAAACTGGCCGAGGGTGTCGAGCAGTAGTTCACGGCGACCGGCGCTCTCCGCGGTGAACAGTACCCGCGCAGTGCAGTTTGCGAGAAAGGATTGCAGCGCACCCGCCGGCTTTGCGTGGCGACTCTGAATGCTCACCGGTGGTGGAGTTCGGCTGGAGAAGTTGGCGTAGCCGGAGAATCCCTTGTCCCTTTTTTCGATCTCCGACCACTGCCATCTGATCGAACGGCCTTGGTTGATGAATGATGCCATCTCACTGTCGCTCAAATAGAGCGCTTCTGGTGGCAGCAACGGTCTCTCCAGATCGTACCTGCGCTGCTCATAGCGTTGTGCGACCTGGGCCAGAAATCTGGTTGCGGCGTCGCGTGTGGTATCAGCGCTGACGGTCAAATAACGATCAGGAAGATAGTCGAACAGCGTGGCAGTGTTCTCATAGAACATCGGCAGATAGTACTCGAGCCCCCCCACCGCATTGCCGGCCGACACCTCAGAATAGATCAGCGAACGCTGCGGATCGCCCTCAAACTGGTTGCGAAAGGCGCGTCTGAACAGGGTGATTGCAGCATCATCCAGCGGAAACTCCCGGGCCGGGAGCAGGTTGATCCGCTCGGTTCGATGGAGTGTCCGCTGTGATTCGGGATCGAAGGTACGGATGCTGTCGATCTGATCATCGAGGAGGTCGATGCGGAAAGGCAGTTCACTGCCCATCGGGTAGAGATCCAGCAGCGAACCGCGCACGGCAAACTCTCCATGCGCGAAGACCTGCGGTACCGACACGTACCCGGCCGCTGTCAACCGACCGCGCAACCGCTCCAGAGACAGCGTTTCACCGAGATGCATCTGCAGGACGTGGGCATCGAGATAGGATTTCGGCAGCAGCCGCTGTAACAGCGTGCTGACCGGTACGACAAGCACACCTTTCTCTACGGAGCCGAGCCGGAAGAGGGTCTGCAGCCGTTGCGACACCAGCTCCGGCAAAGGAGAAAAAATATCGTATGGCAACGTCTCCCAGTCGGGCAACGAGAGCAGCGGAATGGTGCTTTCGGCCAGAAAAAAGTCGAGATCGTTGAGCAGGCCGTTAGCGCTCTGTACATCATCCACGATAACCAGCAGCAAGCCGTCAAACTCCCTTGCTGCCGATGCGATCGCCAGCGCAGTGCAGCTCCCATGCAGCCGCCCCCACTGCAGACGTTCATTGGCACCGGAGGGGAGGGGAGGGAAGCGGGGATCGCTATGGCCATTAGAGAGAGAAGAGCTTGGCATTCGGCAGCGCGTACTGGGGTTGTCTACGAAAAGTCCGATTTTCTCATACTCGGGGGTTGCGCTGAAAGTTAAGTGGCGGCAGAGGATGGGGTTGCTAACGGACAGTGAGCTGGTCACTGCTTGTTGTGCTTGAACGGTACGCCGTTTTTCTCACAGAAGATATCATTCCGCATTAACCTGTAAATAAAAAATGGCCAATTCGTCTCATTAAGCTCTGAATGGCGTGGCACTCTCTCAAACCAGTAAAATGCTGTAGTAGATTCAATTTTTCTTATTTATTGACTGATATCAAGGTGTCCGGGACTCCTCCCTGAGAGCATACAGAAGTTAATTTAGCCAGTATCTGATTTCATGCCAGGGACAATCAACCGAAGCCAGTTTCTGCGAGGTGATTTCAGCGGTCAGCTGCGTCCCGTTCGACCGCCTTGGTCATTGCCTGAAGCGCTGTTTATTGCATGCTGCACTCGTTGTGGCGCCTGCGTAAGCACCTGCCCATACGAGATTATCAAGGAAGGACGCGGCAAATTTCCACAGCTCGACTTTTCTGTCAGCGGCTGTGATTTCTGCCGCAAGTGCGTCGATATCTGTGAACCGAAGGCGCTCCACTACGATCCGGCAGACGAAACTCCCCCTTGGCAACTACGAGCCAGTATTCTCCCGGGCTGTCTTTCGCTGAACGCGATCATCTGCCGCGCCTGCGGCGAAGTCTGTGAGGAGCAGGCAATACGGTTCAAACTGGAGACCGGCGGTATAGCGCGCCCGCTTCTGGATGCCGAATCTTGTACCGGATGTGGAGAGTGTTTCTCGGTCTGTCCCGTCCACGCCGTGGAGATATCACCCAGAGACCCGTGTTCTCAGGCGGCATAAAAAGAGTATATGGAGAGAGCCATGAATCTATGCAGCGTAATCGTTCACGCTCGCCCTGATCAGCGTATTGCGGTCCAAGCCAGACTGGCGGCGCTGCCCGGAGTCGAGGTTCAGGGTGGAGACGAGAACGGCAAGCTTATCGTCACGGTGGAGGACTGCGATAGCGCCTCGGCCGCTGACACGATGATGTCATTTAATTCTGTGGAAGGTGTCATCAGTTCAACCCTGATTTATCACTACGGTGGGGATGATCTTAACGAGGAGGTTATTCGTGAAACTAACTAGACGAGATTTTGTAAAGAGCAATGCGATTGCGGCGGCCGCATCGGTCGCCGGCATCACCCTGCCGGCGGCCAAAACCGCTTTGGCGGCGGAGGAGGATGCGGATATTCGCTGGGACAAGGCAGCCTGCCGTTACTGCGGCACCGGCTGCAGTGTGCTGATCGGAGTCAAAGATGGCATGGTAGTCGCCAGCCAGGGTGACCCGGATGCTCCGGTCAATAAAGGTCTCAACTGTATCAAAGGTTACTTCCTGCCAAAGATTCTCTACGGCAAAGACCGCCTGACCCAGCCACTGTTACGCAAGAAGAACGGTCAATTCGATAAGAATGGCAAGTTCGAACCGGTAAGCTGGGACGAGGCTTTCGATGTCATGGCAGACAAGTGGAAAGCCGCGCTGAAGAAGACCGGACCGACCGCAGTGGGTATGTTCGGTTCCGGGCAGTGGACGGTATGGGAGGGCTATGCTGCTTCCAAACTGATGAAGGCCGGCTTTCGCTCCAACAACCTGGATCCGAACGCTCGCCACTGTATGGCCTCTGCAGTGGCTGCTTTTATACGCGCATTCGGCATTGATGAGCCGATGGGCTGCTACGATGACTTGGAGCACGCCGATGCTTTCGTCCTCTGGGGCGCCAACATGGCAGAGATGCACCCGATACTCTGGTCGCGTCTCACCGATACCCGTCTGACCAAGGCAGGCTGTGAAGTACATGTGCTCTCAACTTACGAACACCGCTGCTTCGAACTGGCCGACAACGGAATAGTTTTCGTACCCCAGACCGATCTGGCGATAGCGAACTACATCGCCAATTACATCATCCAGAACAAGGCCTACAACCAGGCTTTCATCGATGCCAACGTGAACTTCAAGAAGACACCGCTGGACATCGGCTATGGTCTGCGTCCGGAGCACCCGCTGGAGAAGAAGAAAACCGGCGAAGGTGGCCAACTCTCCGCGATCAGTTTCGAAGAGTATGCCAAGTCGGTTGAGCCTTATACGTTGGAAAAAGCGAGCGAAATGTCTGGCGTGCCGAAAGAGAATCTGCTGAGACTGGCCAAACTCTATGCTGATCCCAACAAGAAGGTCACCTCTTATTGGACTATGGGCATGAACCAGCACACCCGCGGAGTCTGGATCAATGGCTTGGTCTACAACATCCACCTGCTGATGGGCAAAATCTCGGAACCGGGTAACAGCCCGTTCTCACTGACCGGACAGCCATCGGCTTGCGGTACTGCGCGCGAAGTCGGCACTTTTGCTCACCGCCTGCCAGCCGATCTGGTGGTCGCAAAAGATCCCCATCGCCAGTTTGCCGAGAAGGTCTGGAAACTGCCGGAAGGCACCATCAATCCGAAGCCTGGCTACCATGCAGTGCTGATGCACAGAATGCTCAAGGATGGCAAGCTGAACTGCTTCTGGGTGCAGTGTAACAACAACATGCAAGCTGCCGCCAACATGAACGAGGAGTCCTATCCGGGCTGGCGTAATCCGGATAACTTCGTCACCGTCACCGATCCCTATCCGACGGTATCGGCGATGGCTGCCGATCTGGTGCTGCCAACCGCGATGTGGATCGAAAAAGAGGGTGCCTATGGTAACGCCGAGCGTCGTACCCAGTTCTGGCGCCAACAGGTAAAGGGACCGGGTGAAGCACGCTCCGATCTGTGGCAGATCATGGAGTTCGCCAAGCGCTTCCAGATGGAAGAGGTGTGGCCGGCTGAACTGCTGGACAAGATGCCCGAGTACAAAGGCAAGACCCTGTTCGACGTTCTCTATAACAATGGTCAGGTCAACAAGTTCCCATTCGAGGGGAAGATCACAGACGACCGCGGCAATGAGTACGGCAACGACGAAAGCGAGCACTTCGGATTCTATGTGCAGAAGGGCCTGTTCGAGGAGTACCGCTTGTTCAATTCAGCACCGGACATCATCAAAAAGGGACATGAGATGGCCGATTTCGATGCCTACCACAAGGCACGCGGTATTCGCTGGCCGGTGGTGAATGGTAAAGAGACGCTTTGGCGGTTCCGTGGTGGCTATGACCCGCATGTCGACGGCGGCCAGGAGGTGGTCAAGTTCTACGGCCAACCGGATGGCAGAGCCAATATCATCACCGCGCCCTATGAACCACCGGCAGAGAGCCCGGACCAGGAGTACGATACCTGGCTCTGTACCGGTCGCGTACTCGAACACTGGCATTCAGGCTCAATGACCCGGCGTGTACCCGAACTGTATCGAGCAGTACCGGATGCAGTCGTCTTTATGCACAAGAACGATGCGAAGAAACGCAGGCTGCGCGATGGTTCCATGGCAAGAATCGTCTCCCGCAGAGGCGAGATCACCGCGCGGGTTGAGACGCGCGGCCGCAACCGGGTACCTGAGGGATTGGTCTTCGTGCCCTGGTTTGATGCCAGTCGTCTGATCAATAAGGTGACTCTGGACGCAACCGATCCGATATCCAAAGAGACGGATTACAAAAAGTGTGCGGTGAAAATCCTTAAGGCATAAAACGGCAGCCGCCGGCGCGGTTTATACCGGGCCGGCGGTCCGGATTGGAGGCTGTCCGACACCACGACCGTTCGAGTCATTCTGCAGATGAAGAGATCAGAAAAGCCAAAGGGAAAGATGGTAAACCGAAGACAGTTTATCGGCAATGTGCTGAGAACTGCCTGCGGAGTCGGTCTGATGGGGTTGGGGTTGGGTATGTACTCCAGGCAAGCCTCATCACTGCCGGCGATGGCCATTCGTCCTCCTGGCGCACTTCCTGAAGCGGAGTTTCTGGGTGCCTGCATTCGATGCGGCATGTGTGTTCGGGATTGCCCGTACGACATACTCAAATTGGGACAGTTGGGCAGTGACGATGTGGTTCCCGGAACACCGTACTTCACCGCACGCAGCGGACCCTGCGAGATGTGCGAGGATATTCCTTGTATTCCTGCCTGTCCAACCAACGCGCTCGATCATGCGCTCACCGACATAAACCAGGCGCGCATGGGGCTGGCGGTGGTGGTGGATCAGGAGAGTTGTATCGCTTTTCTGGGACTGCGCTGTGAAGTCTGCTTCAATATCTGCCCCATTCGCGGCGAAGCCATCACGCTCGACTATCAGCACAATACGCGTTCGGGAAAGCACGCGCTCTTCATACCTGTCGTGCATTCGGACGCTTGTACCGGCTGTGGCTTGTGTGAGAAGGCGTGCATCCTGGATGAGGCAGCGATCAAAGTGTTTCCGATGCATCTGGCGAAGGGTGAACTGGGTGGGCACTATCGGCTGGGCTGGGAGGAGAAGGAGAAGGCTGGTGGAGCACTGGTGACACCGGATGCGACGCACCAGTACAACCTACCTGAAGGGGTGCGCTACGATTTGCAGGGCAAGGGATTGATCCTGGATGGGAGTGGAAGCGCTGAACTCCCCATTTCCAGCAACCCGCTGGACAGTCTCAACAATAACCCGCTGGATAGCCTCAACCGTGGTCGGGAGGGTCAGTGATGGCGATCAAGCCGAGACCTGGAAAAGAGGCGGTCACCACCAAAGGCTGGTTGAGAGCCAATAAATGGCTGATTCTGCGGCGCATGAGCCAATTCGGCATACTGGGGCTGTTTCTGCTCGGACCACTGGCAGGAATATGGATTGTCAAAGGAAATCTGGCGTATAGCATGACGCTGGACGTTCTTCCGCTGAGTGATCCGCATATTCTGCTGCAGGCGGTGTTGGCGGGGGTGGAGCCACATAAAGAGGCTCTCATTGGTGTAAGCATCGTGATCGTCTTTTATATGCTGATCGGTGGCAGAGTTTTCTGCTCCTGGGTTTGCCCGGTCAATCTGGTTACCGACCTGTCGTGCTGTGTGCGCAGAATGCTGGGTATACGTTCCAGCACTCAACTCTCCCGGTCCGCCCGTTACTGGCTGCTGGGTGTGACGCTGATTTTGCCCCTGATTACCGGGGCTATTGTGTGGGAGATGTTCAACCCGGTATCCATGGCCTTCCGCGGTCTAGTGTTTGGTCTGGGCATGGCCTGGGTAATTCTGCTCGGAATCTTTCTATTCGATATCTTCGTAGCCAAAGAGGGCTGGTGCGGTCGGCTCTGTCCAGTGGGAGCGTTTTACAGTTTGCTCGGTTGGAAGAGTTTGGTGCGCGTGGTAGCCGAGGATAGAGAGAAATGCGACGACTGCATGGATTGCTTTGAAGTGTGTCCTGAAGAGCAGGTGATAAGGCCCGCTCTGAAAGGTGCCGCGCAGGGTATCGGGCCCGTGATCCTCTCTTCCAATTGCACCAATTGCGGGCGCTGTATTGATGTCTGTCCCGAAGATGTCTTCCATTTCGGAAGCCGATTTTCCAATCAGAGATTGAACATTGAAACCATAGAAAGTAGCCGCAAACAGGATAGTCTCTCTGACGCGGCTTAGATTCTGGTTATACCGGTATTGCAGATAGCTTGATAATGGAGAATGAGATGAAAAAAATCATGGTAACGCTAACCACCGCTCTGACGGTGATGATTTTTAACAGTATATCCATGGCTGGCGCAGTCGAATCTCTGCGCGGGTTTCAGGATCTGATGGCGACCTCCCAGGAGCCCAGTAAAAAGGAGGATCTGGTCGTCAAGGGGGGTATAGAACGCAGTTACAAGCAGCAACCACCGGTGGTCCCTCATAAGGTCGACAAGGATGAGATCAATCTTAAGGTGAACACCTGTTTGAACTGTCATAGCGAAAAGACCTTTGAGGCAAAAAAAGCTCCGAAGATAGGTGATAGCCATTTCGTCGATCGGGAAGGCAAGGTGTTGAATACACTCTCCAGTCGCCGCTATTTCTGCAACCAGTGTCATGCCCCACAAGTGAATGCGGATCCGTTGGTCGAGAACACTTTTGAAGGGGCGAAATAAGAAAATGACCGTTGAGCGATTTCCCATCCTGACAACGGGAATCGCTCACCCAGATAGCAGATGAGCCAGACTATTACAGGTGAACGCGATGACTTCGGGCGAAAAAAAGGGCACTTTCGGGATACTGGTGCTGGGAATTGTTTTGGGTATCGCCCTCTGGGGTGGTTTCAACTGGACTTTGGATCTGACCAATACAGAGGTGTTCTGCATCTCCTGCCATGAGATGGAGGCGACCCCTTATAACGAACTGCAGGAGACTGTCCATTTCACCAATAGAACGGGGGTGCGCGCAACCTGTCCGGATTGCCACGTTCCGCGGCCCTGGATACACAAGATCATTCGAAAAATACAGGCCTCCAATGAGCTTTACCATCATTTCGTAACCGGTGAAATCGATACACCGGAGAAGTTTGAAGAGAGGAGGTTGGCATTGGCCCAGAGTGTCTGGAGTGCGATGAAGAAGACCGATTCACGGGAGTGCCGGAACTGCCACAAGTTCGAATCGATGAATCTGGACAAACAGCAGTCACGAGCCGTAGATGCACATGAACCCTACTATTGGGAGGCGGTGGATGGCAAGGAGCCTGCCTATACCTGCATCGATTGCCATAAGGGAATTGCTCATTCGCTGCCCGAGGGATTTGATCCTGCCTGGAATTCGCCAGGAGGAGAGGGATGAAATCCTCTGGGAGATGGCGAGGACGGCAGTAATATCAGCAATCAAGTTGTTTTGGTCGACACCCTGAATGGTGTGAAACCACTGTATAAGCAGGAACTGATTTATTCAGTGCATCTCATGGATCATCGATAGGGTGCCCTTTTCAATCCAGTTGGGCGGTTGAAAATGAAGTAAATCGAAATGTGCACGCTTCAATCTCGAACGCTGAGCATGTCCGAGTGGCGCTATTCAACATTTTCCTGGCCACCATCACTGATAATTTCTGGTAGCCTGAATAGCCTGGCAGAACAGTACCTGTCAGGCTATTGTTATTTCGACTGCAAGTAAAACAAAACAGGCGAATTAACCGGAGATCCCAATCGAAATGAATGAGCTGATTGATCCGTTTGGCCGTAAAATAGAATACTTGCGGCTATCGGTGACAGACCGTTGTGATTTTCGCTGCTTTTACTGTATCCCCAAGGGCTTCAAGGATTTTACCGAATCCGACAAGCGCCTCAACCTGGAGGAATATGTTCGTCTGATCCGGCTTTTCAGTGAATTGGGGGTGGACAAGATTCGCATCACCGGGGGTGAACCACTGATGCATCCCGACCTGCTGAGGATGGTGACTCGATTCTCTGCACTGCCAGGAATCAGCGATCTCTCGTTAAGCACCAACGCCTCTCAGTTGGCGAACCGGGCCAAAGAACTCAAACAGGCAGGGATAAACCGCATCAATGTGAGTCTGGACTCATTGAATCCTGAACGCTTTCGCAACATCACGCAGGGCAACCTGAGTCAGGTGATCGCGGGTCTGATGGCTGCCCGGGATGCGGATATTCATCCGATAAAGATCAATATGGTGGTAATGCGTGACCAGAACCTGGATGAAGTGGGCGATATGGTCGATTTTTGTATTGAACACGGATTTACGTTGCGTTTCATCGAGGCGATGCCGATAGGTACAGGCGGGCAGAGTGTAATAGAGAGCTATGTCAACTTGGATGAAGTTCGCGGAATTCTATCACAAAGGTTTGAGTTCGAACCCTGCAGAATGACCGGTGCCGGTCCTGCCAAATATGTCAGAGTCAAGGGTGAACGGCTGAAAATCGGCTTTATTACACCGATGTCCCAACACTTTTGTGATAGCTGTAACCGCGTCAGACTCTCCTGCGAAGGGACGCTCTACCTCTGTTTAGGTCAACAGGACAAGCTGGAGATGCGCCCTCTGCTCAGGCAAGATCTGCGTGACGAGCAGTTGAAAGCGGAGATAGTGGCTGCAGTTCGACGCAAACCGGAGAAACATGAATTTAACACCAGCCCGTATCAGGTAGTGCGAGTGATGTCATTGACTGGCGGATAGCTGATTGACACACTCCTGTGCCAACCCCGTTCTCCCAGTACCTCCTGATAACTGGTTGCGAATCCTGAAGCAATCTAAGGCAGGACCTTCTTGAACGGTTTGACTGTGACCTTGGTATAGACGCCGGTCAACATATAAGGATCCTCACCGGCCCAGGCTTTTGCCTGGGCAAGGTCATCAAATTCAGCCACGATCAGACTACCGGAGAAACCTGAGGAACCGGGGTCCTCGCTGTCAATGGAGGGAAATGGACCTGCCAGCAGAAGCCGTCCTTGATCACGCAATCTGTTGAGTCTCTCCAGATGTCCTGGTCTGGCTTGCATCCGGGCTTGGAGACTGTCCTCTCGATCGACCCCGATAATTGCATAAAACATAAGATGCTCCTTAGCTCTCTTCCTGACTCCGGTCCTGAGCGTGCCGGGCCATGTAGAAGGACTGCAGAATGATAAACACAACTGTCAAAGCAAGCATTCCGAACAGTTTGAAGTTGACCCACGCCGCTTCGGAAAAGTTGAATGCAACATAAAGATTGAGCGCACCCGATACAAGAAAAAATAGTCCCCAGGAGATATTGAGACGTCCCCAAATTGCATCGGGTAAATCAACAGCATGCCCCATCACCCTTGCCACCAACGGCTTTTTTCCGATGAATTGACTGCCGACAAAGACTGTGGCGAAGAGCCAGTTCACTACGGTCGGTTTCCACTTGATGAAGAGTGGATCCCTGAGTAACAGTGTCAACCCGCCAAAGATAACCAGCAGGCCGAGAGTCACCAGATGCATCTTTTCCAACTGTTTGCGGAGCAACCAGAAATAGCCTACCTGGAGTATTGAAGTAGCGATGGCGACTGCTGTGGCCACATAGATGTCATACAGTTGGTAGGCAACGAAAAAAAGTACTATCGGGAGGAAATCAGTCAGAAGTTTCATCGTTTGGTTCAGTGAAGTTTGGCAGCAGGTGGGTATTCGTGGTAGTAGCGTTCAATAACCTCACGAACATCATCCGGATATTCCTGCACTTTTACCTGTTCCATACCTTCGCTGAAAAAGCCCGGGGCAACTTCCGGATGCTGCTCCACGACATCCGCAAATGCTGATTCCATCAATATTGGCGAAAGCATTCTGGTAGCCACTATCGCTCTGTTGATCAGCAGAAGAGTGCGTGGATTGTGCATGGGTTCATTGCGTGTATACCTAAGCGAGATTGCTGGAGAGACGGAATCGAGAATCTCACCCATGGCGAAAAAGAGAGATTCGAGTTCTTTCTCAGCGTAGGTTTGATTGGCCAAGCGGGCAATCCCGTTGACCACCAGTTCCACATTGCTCAACTCACCCTGCTGTTTTGCCACCCAGAGTCCGAGAGAGAGAGCCAGTTGTTCCAGACGTTCGATCGAGTCGTTCAGGCCTAGATCCAGTGAGAGTTGCGCGAGCTCAGTGAGCAAAGTCAGCCCGTAATCTCCCAGCTCACTGACATCCATTGCCCCGAATACACCCTTTTCGACATAGGGATCCGGATTATTACGCCACTCCTGAACGCGCAGGAGATCGATCAGCTGCATCAGTGATTTCTGCAACAGTTCAGGAGAAGTATTGACCTCCTGTTGAACCAGGGTGTTGGTGTCATTCCAGGCATCCAGTAACTCCTGTACCGATTCGGTCAGATGTTCTGCAAACCAACTGAGATCTGTAGGTGGTAATTCCATGGAGATAGACTACTAACTGATACTTAGGTGTCGCAGCATACTTGACCCGGCTTGCCTGTACAAATGCCCAGAAACTACGCTCTGATTCTGCCCTATATTCCCGATACAATGAAGCAATGAATGAGAAATATGATCTGCATGTTCACTCCACTGCCTCTGATGGAACTCTGACGCCAACAGAACTGGTGCGACTTGCCGCAAAGTCGGAGATCCGGACCCTGGCACTGACAGACCATGATACGACAGCTGGAGTGGAAGAGGCCTCCAGAGAGGCACAGCTTTGGGGGATCAACCTCATTCCTGGAGTTGAAATTTCAACCACCTGGAACAATCGGGGAGTCCACATTATCGGCTTGGGCATCGACCTGGACTGTACGGCGCTGCAATGTGGACTCGAATCGATTCGAGCCTATCGACTTTGGCGGGCAGAGGAGATAGGCCGCCGTCTTGAGCAAGCAGGAATACCTGGTGCCTTTGCGGAGGCACGCAGAATCGCTGGTGGCACAGTGATCGCCAGACCCCATTTTGCCAGTTTCTTGGTTGACCGGGGAATCGCTCCCAATATGCAGTCGGTATTCAAACGTTATCTCGTCAGGGGAAAGCCGGGTTATGTACCCAGCCGCTGGGCTGGTTTCAATGAGGCAATTGAGTGGATCAAGACCGCAGGAGGAACTGCTGTGATTGCACATCCGGCCCGCTATTCGCTTTCCCGGACCCAGTTGAGGAGGTTGCTCGGGGATTTCGTCGCTGCAGGTGGTGAGGCACTGGAGGTGGTATCCGGTACCCACAACAAAGATGAAATTCAAACCATCGCTTTTCACGCAGCTTATTTTGGACTATTTGCATCTGTCGGTTCTGATTACCACGGTCCAGGCCATTGCCGGCCTGTACTGGGGTGCTTGCCAGATCTACCGGAAGCAGTAATCCCAATCTGGGAAAAATGGAGTGAGACGCCTCCTTTAAAAGTTGCCAATCGGGTATTATGACGCTCTTTTTGTCATTGCAGCAAAGCAAGCCGCTTCAGAGTAGAGCCAGATGGCACAGTTTTTCCAGATTCACCCTGATAATCCTCAGGTTAGGTTGATCAGACAGGCAGTGGAGTTCATTCGCCAGGGTGGTGTCATTATCTACCCTACGGACTCCAGCTATGCTTTGGGCTGTCATCTTGGTGATAAAGGTGCGATGGAGCGTATTCGCCAAATACGACGGGTCGATGACAAGCACAACTTTACGCTGGTCTGTCGTGATCTGTCGGAGATCGCGACCTATGCAAGGATTGGAAATCAGCACTATCGCTGGCTCAAATTGCTGACTCCGGGTCCTTACACATTCATTCACCGGGCCACCAAACAGGTGCCCAGACGATTGCAGCATCCGCGCCGCAAGACGATCGGGATAAGGGTCCCGGACAACCGCATCGCGCAAGCGCTGCTGGAGGAGCTGCGTGAACCGCTGATGAGTTCCACTTTAATACTCCCGGGAGAAGAGATGCCAATGGTCGACCCCTATGAGATGCACCAGCTGTTGGGACACGCGGTGGAGCTGATTATCGATGGAGGATATTGTGGCCTGGAACCCACCTCGGTGCTGGATATGGAGGAAGAGACGCCGCGTGTGCTGCGGGTCGGCAAGGGTGATGTCTCTCTGTTTGAACAGGAATAGTCGCCAATGGAAGCACTGACCACGATTCAGAAGCTGATCGTATTCTCCGTACCTGTTCTGTTAGCGATAACTGTGCACGAAGCGGCGCATGGCTGGAGTGCGAGCCGACTAGGCGATTCCACGGCAAAAATGCTGGGACGGGTAACCTTCAACCCTTTCAAGCATATCGATCCGGTAGGTACCATCGCAGTCCCGCTTATTTTGGTCATTCTGGCAAAAGTGACCGGAACACCGATGTTTCTTTTTGGTTGGGCCAAACCGGTTCCGGTCAACTGGCGTAATCTGCACAGTCCACGACGCGATATGGCACTGGTCGCGCTGGCAGGTCCAGGTGCCAATCTGCTGATGGCGGTCATTTGGGCGCTTGTCATCCAACTGGGTAGCGAACTCTATCCGATATCTCCCTGGGCGGCGTTGCCACTGAGCTATATGGGGGGGGCCGGAATTCTGATCAACCTGATTTTGATGGTGCTCAATCTCGTACCAATTCTCCCACTGGATGGAGGACGGGTGTTGAATTCCCTGCTGCCCGCACGATTATCTATGTATTATGCTCGTCTCGAACCTTATGGGCTGATACTCATTATTTTGCTGTTGATGAGCGGTATGCTGGGCCGGATACTCTGGCCACTGGTTGATTTTTTTATGGGTCTGCTACCCGTTTCTGATCTGCTGGTACAGCGTCTCATCACATTCTTATTAATGTAAATTCAAAGGGTTATAATTTTGAACGAGCTTCTGCAACAGCATGCCCGTGTGTTGTCCGGCATGCGCCCCACTGGGCGACTTCATCTAGGCCACTATCACGGTGTGTTAAAAAACTGGATCGAACTTCAGCACCAGTATGACTGTTACTTCTTTGTAGCGGACTGGCATGCGTTGACTACCCATTACGAAGACCCGCAGATTATTCCTGATAGTGTCTGGGAGATGGTAATCGACTGGTTGGCGGTCGGTATCAACCCAGGGGAAGCGAGGCTTTTTATCCAGTCCCAGGTACCGGAGCACGCTGAGCTTCATCTTCTGCTCTCGATGATCACTCCACTGGGATGGCTCGAGCGGGTGCCAAGCTATAAAGATCAGCAGGAGAAGCTGAAGGGACGTGATTTGACAACCTACGGTTTCCTCGGCTATCCGCTGCTGCAAGCTGCGGATATTCTGATCTACAAGGCAGGACTGGTGCCGGTGGGTGAGGATCAGGTCGCGCATGTTGAACTGACGCGGGAGGTGGCTAGGCGCTTTAATCACATCTACGGGCGTGAGCCTGGATTCGAAGAGAAAGCCGAGCAGGCTAGAAAGAAGATGGGTAAGAAGAGTGCAAAGCTCTTTTCCCAATACCACAAGGAGTACACCGAGCGGGGAGATCTGGAGTCACTGCAGGCTGCCAGGGCGCTGTTGGAGAGTCAGCAGAATATAACCCTGAATGACAAGGAACGCCTATTTGGTTACCTGGAAGGTGGTGGCCGTATGATCCTGCCCGAGCCGCAGCCACTGTTGACCAAAGCCTCCAAGATGCCTGGACTCGATGGCCAGAAAATGTCCAAGTCGTATGGCAATGTCATCTCTTTACGGGATGAGCCGGAGGTGGTCGAGCGCGCACTCAGGACGATGCCAACAGATACCCAGCGTGTGCGTCGCACTGATCCGGGAGAACCGGCACGCTGCCCGGTATGGCAGTTCCACGAAGTCTATTCCGACGATTCTGTGAAAACCTGGGCAGCCGACGGGTGCCGCAACGCCGGTATTGGCTGTATCGAGTGCAAACAACCGGTTATCGAAGCGGTTTTAAGCGAACTCAAACCGATTCATCAGCGTGTGAGGGAACTGGAGCAGCAGCCTGAGATGGTGCGTACCATTATCGCAGAGGGCACAGAGGAGGCACGGGACATGGCGCGCCAGACCATGGAAGAGGTGCGACTTGCCATGTCGTTAAGGCATCTCTAGAGGGCATCGGCGATGATAAGGGCTGGTGAAGACGCTGGGGAGACGGCGCAGCTTCCAGCGCAGGAGGAGATGCCCTTCGCGGTGGTTCAGGGCGTACCCTGGTCTACCTTGCCCAAGGATCTCTACATCCCGCCGGATGCGCTGGAGGTCTTTCTGGATGCGTTTGAAGGACCCCTCGATCTACTGCTCTATCTGATCAAACGCCAGAATCTGGATATTCTGGAGATACCAATCGCCCAGATCACAGCGCAATACATGGAGTACGTCAATTTGATGAAGGAGTTGAAGCTGGAACTGGCAGCTGAATATCTGGTCATGGCGGCCATGCTGGCGGAGATCAAGTCGCGCATGCTTTTGCCTCGTCAGCCGGATGAGGATGAAGATGAGAGCGATCCCCGAGCGGAGTTGATCCGTCGGTTACAGGAGTATGAACGTTACAAGCAAGCCGCAGAGGATATAGACGCGCTTCCCCGGTTGGGCCGGGACATCTTCCAGGCCCGGGTGGAAGTACCCGACAAAACCAGCACCCGGCGTCCACCCGATGTTGAACTCAAAGAGATTCTTGCCGCGCTGAGCGAAGTGATGCGGCGCGCTGAGATGCACTCCCATCACCGGGTGGAGAGTGAGCCGCTCTCGGTCCGGGAGAGGATGAGCCTGGTGCTGGAACGAATCAGTGCCGGTTCATTCTGTGAGTTTACCTCACTCTTTCCGCTGGAAGAGGGGCGTGCGGGTGTGGTGGTGACCTTTCTGGCCATTCTGGAGCTGCTCAAGGGATCGCTGATTGAGATGGTGCAGGCTGAAGCTTTTGGACCCATTCATATCAAGGCAAGGAGTTCCGGATGACCTCTGAACCCATGCTCAAGCAGATTATCGAAGCAGCACTGCTTGCCTCCGGTGGTCCAATGACATTGGATCTTCTGCTAGAACTTTTTCTCGAAGAAGAGAGGCCTGACAAAGCGGCGTTGCGTGCGGTGATATCGGAGCTGCAGGAAGAATATCAGGAGCGCAGTATCGAACTGGTTGAGGTGGGCGGTGGTTTCCGTATCAATGTTCGAGCCGAGTTTGCCCCCTGGGTCTCAAGACTATGGGAGGAGAGGCCGGTACGCTACTCCCGCGCTATGCTGGAGACGCTAGCGCTGATTGCTTACCGTCAACCGATTACCAGAGGTGAAATCGAGGATATCCGTGGAGTCAGTGTCAGCAGCTATATCATCAAGACTATGATGGAACGTGAGTGGATCCGTATCGTTGGGCACCGGGACGTACCGGGACGACCAGCGCTGTATGCCACTACAAAGGATTTTCTAACCTATTTTAGTCTCAGCAGTCTCGCCGATCTGCCGACGTTGCAGGAGATTCGTGATCTGGATTCGATCAATCGTGAACTTGAATTGGGCATCCCCGGCGCCGAACTTCCGGAGGATAAAATACGGATAGCGCCGGATAGCGTGGTACGGTTGAACCATGTCGATGCTGCTGAGGAGGTCGAATCCAATCAAGCCGATGACAGCGGCAACCTCCGGATTGCTGTGTCCGATACACCGGAAGCACAGGACAATAGTGCATGTGAGGAGGACGGCCTTGAACAAAAGCAATGACACTGCGGTCGGAGAGCGTATCCAAAAGGTACTGGCCAATGCCGGTTTTGGATCGCGCCGGGAAATCGAACGACTCATCGAAGCGGGGCAGATCAAAGTCAATGGACAGGTCGCCACGCTGGGCGACAGAATTCTGCCTACCGACAAGGTGATGATAGGCCAGCGTCGGGTGGGTCATCGTCGCCTGCAATCAGGTAAACACCGTATCATTGTCTACAATAAGCCAGTCGGCGAACTGGTCACACGCACAGACCCCCAGGGAAGGCCCGTGGTGTTCAACCAGCTGCCTAAACTCGAGAGCGGACGCTGGATAGCCATCGGCCGACTCGATATCAACACATCAGGGCTGATGCTGTTTACCACGGATGGGGAGCTGGCCAATCGGCTGATGCACCCATCGGGCAAGATTGAACGGGAGTATGCGGTCCGAGTGTTGGGTGAGGTAACCGATGAGATACTGCAACGACTGG
This sequence comes from Chromatiaceae bacterium, assembly GCA_024235215.1. Taxonomy (GTDB): domain Bacteria; phylum Pseudomonadota; class Gammaproteobacteria; order Chromatiales; family Chromatiaceae; genus HKST-UBA178. The sequence goes on from JACKMU010000007.1 coordinate 152,353, forward strand.
TCAACGGCGTCGACCTGGAGGATGGCCGTGCCCGGTTCGAAGATCTGGTCGAATCTGGTGGTGAAGGTGTCAACCGCTGGTTTCATGTAGTGATCATGGAAGGTAGAAATCGGGAAGTACGCCGCCTTTGGGAGTCGGTTGGACTCCAGGTAAATCGGCTAAAACGAGTCAGATTTGGCCCAGTGATGCTGGACACCCGGCTGCTGGCGGGGAAATGGCGCGAACTGCATCAGCAGGAGTTGGAGGCATTATTGGAGATGAGTGGATTGAAACCAGTATTGAAAGGGCTGAAACTGCACCAGGAGGCTGGTCGGAACAGTCAACCCCGGGCCGTCAGCGCGAAAAACAGGCCCGGTACCAGATAATCGTGATTCCATTCGCCTGTGCTGTTTTGTATCCAACCATTGCCTCGCGATGACACATCGCTTAGCAACACCACTGAAACCGCTTAGTTAGTTTGATAAAGAAGTGCCCGCCGGTTACCTGCCTGGCGGACACTCTTTTTTGTAAGAATTAGCTATCGTCTCACTCGGAGGCTGCTTGAAGATTCGCCGCATGCAGACCTTTCGGACCCTCCTGTAGTTCAAACTCGACCCTTTGGCCCTCTTTCAGCGTTTTATATCCCTCCATCGAAATGGCGGAAAAATGGATAAAAATATCCTGCTCGCCATGATCAGGGGTCACAAATCCGTATCCTTTGGCATTATTGAACCACTTAACTACGCCTGTAGCCATAGACATATCAGTACTCCTCTACTCCTCGCATATACCGCATCATGTACGACCTTGTATTCGGGGCCAGCGTAGATATTGGATACAAAAAATGTTTGGTGACTATCCACAAAAAACAAGCACCCGAATCACATGGGAGTTCAGACTTTTTCAGTCTTGTATTATTAAACTCAGTGCCCCATGTAACTATAAAGTATAGCCATCGGCAAGAATTGGTCAAATATTGTGCATTAAGGATCATCCACTTCGAGACGTTTTCCGCCCATGCAACAAAATCTTACCTATCTGGGGTTGGGGAGGAGGTGTTTTGATGTTATTTTTCAGCGGGAGACGCCCATGTTGTCATTATTCAAATCCTCTTTTGCGGCGAACTTTATCAGCTAATATTCAACATTATGAGTAACACTAAGAGACAGGACCCCGGCGGCGATCTGACCCTCCAGGAGGCAAAGCCAAAACTGAAGCGACCGCCTCTTTACAAAGTGATTTTGTTAAACGATGACTATACACCGATGGAGTTTGTGGTTCAGGTTTTAGAGTCTTTTTTCAGCATGGACAAGGAGAAAGCCACACAAGTCATGTTGCATGTACATACCAGGGGAGTGGGAGTCTGTGGTGTGTTTACCAGGGAGATCGCGGAGACCAAGGTTTCGCAGGTGAATGACTATGCTCGCAGTAATCAGCATCCATTGCTATGTACGATGGAAGAGGCTTGAACCGAGTGTCTAACTGGCACTCAAAAGTAGTAGGGAAACTTCGGCGTGCTTGAAGTTTCCAGTGGAAGAGGGGATGTCGTCCAATGCAACGGTTGTATGTCATTGATTTATTAGCAATACTAAAGTCGCTGTTTGGCCGCAACATGCTTTGATCACCCATGGGTGGAGTGGCTCAGAGCTTTACAAGTAACTCTGCAGCAGGTGAGTTGAATTATGTCGATGTTGAGTAAAGAGCTGGAATTTTCCCTGAACCAGGCGTTCCGCCAGGCGAGGGAACGAAAGCATGAATTCATGACGGTGGAACATCTGCTGCTTGCACTGATTGACAACCCGACCGCAGCCAAGGTGCTGCGCGCTTGCGGTGCCGATACTGAGCGACTGCGCAGCGATGTCAACCGATTCATTGAAGATAACACACCCAGAATACCGGAGGGCTCCGTCCGGGAGACGCAGCCAACCCTCGGATTTCAACGAGTGTTGCAGCGGGCCGTATTTCATGTGCAGTCCTCGGGAAACCATGAGGTGAATGGTGCAAACGTACTGGTAGCCATATTTGGTGAGCAGGAGTCACAAGCCGTTTTTCTGCTCGCGCAACAGGGCATCAGTCGCCTGGATGTTGTCAATTACATTTCTCACGGCATTTCCAAGGTTCATGGCGAATCTCAGGAGGGGGTGGAAGAAAATTTGACTCAGGAGGAGTCTTCGCCTGAGCAGGGGTCGGCACCAGCCAAAAATCCGCTCGAGGCTTATGCTACCAACCTCAATGAGTTGGCGCGGCAGGGTAAGATAGATCCTCTGATCGGGCGTAAGAGCGAAATCGAACGTATGCTGCAGATTTTGTGTCGTCGGCGTAAAAACAACCCTCTGCTCGTTGGTGAGGCGGGGGTTGGTAAGACCGCGATCGCAGAGGGCCTGGCGAAACAGATAGAAGAGAAGCAGGTGCCTGAGGTTTTGAGCAACTGTGTCGTATACGCACTGGATCTGGGTAGTCTGGTGGCGGGAACAAAATATCGCGGTGATTTCGAGAAGCGGCTGAAAGGCGTTCTGGCACAGCTGAAAAGACAGCCCGAGGCAATCCTCTTCATTGACGAGATTCACACCGTCATCGGTGCCGGGGCTGCTTCAGGTGGCGCGATGGATGCTTCCAACCTGATCAAGCCGGTACTGGCGACCGGAGAACTGCGCTGTATTGGTTCCACCACCTATCAGGAGTTTCGCGGTATCTTTGAGAAGGATCGGGCATTGGCACGCAGATTTCAGAAGATCGACGTGGTTGAGCCAACGGTCAAGGAGACGGTCGAGATTCTGATGGGATTGAAGAGTCGTTTCGAGGAGCATCATCAGGTACGTTATGGGAAAAAAGCGCTGGAGGCAGCAGCGGAGTTATCCGAACGTTATATCAATGACCGTCATCTGCCGGATAAGGCGATCGATGTCATTGATGAAGCAGGCGCCAGTCTACGACTGATGCCGGTGTCGAAGAGGAAGCGGATCCTCACCTCAACGGACATAGAGCAGGTCGTCGCCAAGATCGCGAGAATTCCTTCACGGAGCGTATCTGTCTCGGATAAAGAAGTGCTACGCAATCTCGACCGAGATCTGAAACTGGTGGTATTCGGTCAGGACCTGGCAATTGATGCATTGGTATCAGCCATTCGGATGAGCCGTTCCGGACTGGGACATGATCAGGGCCCTGTCGGCTCTTTTCTGCTGGCAGGCCCAACAGGCGTAGGAAAGACCGAGGTCACCCGTCAACTTGCCCTTTGCCTGGGTGTGGAGCTCATCCGCTTCGATATGTCGGAATACATGGAGCGGCATACGGTCTCCAGGCTGATCGGAGCACCGCCCGGTTACGTCGGTTTCGATCAGGGTGGCCTATTGACCGAAGAGATTATCAAACATCCACATTCAGTGCTGCTGCTGGATGAGATAGAAAAGGCTCATCCCGATGTCTTCAATCTGTTGTTACAGGTTATGGATCATGGAACGCTGACCGACAATAACGGACGTAAAGCAGATTTTCGTAATGTGATTATCATCATGACAACAAATGCTGGAGCGGGGGAGATGAGTCGGGCATCTATTGGTTTCACCCTCCAAAACCACAGCAGCGATGGTATGGAGGCGATCAAACGGATATTTTCACCCGAATTCAGAAATCGCCTCGATGCAATCGTGCAGTTCTCCTCCCTGCCGATGGAGGTGATTCAGCATGTGGTTGATAAGTTCATCTTCGAGCTTGAAGGCCAGCTGGAAACAAAGAAAGTTTCATTGCGGATTTCGCCGGCAGTAAGGGCTTGGCTGGCCCGGAACGGATATGACGAGAAGATGGGCGCTCGACCCATGGCACGGCTGATACAGGAAAAGATAAAGCGGCAGCTGGCTGAGGAGTTGTTGTTCGGCCGACTGGCCGAGGGTGGCAAGGTGGAGATTGACGTGGCGGAGGATCAACTTGTCTTCAAAACAGAAGGCGCAAAAGTCCATTGACCTGAGTGTAATCCGATCATGCCGGGCTGCTGGTACAAATCTGAGTTGCTGGAGTTGTCAGTGAGGGGAAACAACATGCTGGGGCAACACAGCTTCCAATGGGAACGAGCATTCTCCACGGGAGGGGAGCAACACCAATTCATCGAGCACGGTAGGTGATACGCCCTTTACTCAAATCGTAGGGGGTCAGCTGCACGGTTACCTTATCACCAGTGAGAATGCGGATATAATGCTTCCGCATTTTTCCAGAAATGTGGGCGGTTACAACATGACCGTTCTCCAGCTCTACCCGGAACATGGTGTTAGGAAGGGTTTCGGTAACTGTCCCCTCCATCTCTATGAAATCTTCTTTGGCCATTCAGTCTCCAGTCGAAGTTGAACAAACTTTGGTGTGTTGCGATCCGTGCTTTATTAAATAAGCCCGCCATTATCGCTAAATTACAGTAGAAGGCAAGTAAAGCAGACTTTATTCGCGGGTTAACCCGGATCCAGGGTGCGACGCTCCAATTGAGCTTATTCCAATAGTCGAGTCGCGCGGCAGACGCTCCTCATGAGATAACCATTGACCCCGGCTATAGTCGAACAATTGCAGTGGCCGGTACTCGGATTTGTACGTCATTTTCTGACAGCCTGAAATCAGAAAGCCCAGATACAGCCAGTCGAGGCCCAGGTATCTGGTCTCCGCGATCTGCCAAAGAATCGCGAAGACGCCGGGGCTCAGCTTTGCGTAGTCCGGATCGAAAAATGTATAGACTGCCGATAAACCCTGCGGCAGTCGATCAGTGACGGCAACAGCAGCGAGACGACCCTCGAAGCGGAACTCCACAAAAATCGTATCGCACCAGGGTGCGGTCAAAAACTCGAGATAGCGCTGCTCAGAGATATCATTCATGCCACCACTTGCATGCCGGGCATCGACATATCGGTTGTACAGAGCGAAATGCTCGTCGCGGAAGGTCGGGTTCCTGATGATGGTTTCTGCTGAACGCCACTTTTCCCAGATCCGGCGCTGTGAGCGCCGTGCCTGGAACCGATCAACGGATAATCGCGTCGGCAGACACTCCCTGCATCGCTCGCAGCCAGGGCGGTACAGAAAGGCTCCACTGCGACGGAATCCTCGATCTATCAACTCCCCATAGTCGGCCACTGTCAACTCAGATTGCGGGTCGACGAAGAGCGTTCTCGCCTTTGCTCCGTCAAGATAGGCGCAAGCGTGGGTATCCGAAATGAAGAGTTGGTGTTGTTTCATAGCATCCCCCGCAGCGAACTCTCCTGTAGGCACCAGCGATCGAGTTCGTTGCAGAATCTGGAACGCGCTATCTCCTCAGCACCGAGTGATGCCAAGTGAGTCGAGTAAACCTGACAATCGATCAACCTGAAACTTCGTGCCTGCAACAGATGCGTCAGATGCACCAGCGCCACTTTAGATGCATCGCGTTCGATACTGAACATGGACTCGCCAAAAAAGACGCAGCCCAGTGCCACACCATAGAGCCCGCCAACCAGTCGCTGCCCCATCCAGATCTCCACTGAATGTGCATACCCTTCCAGATACAATTTACGGTAGGCAGCCACCATCTCGGGGCTGATCCAGGTTCCCTGTTGATCCTTCCTCGGCGCGGCACAGGCAAGCATGACTTGGGTGAACGCCTCATCCAAGGTTGCTCTGAAAGGCTTGTTGCGCAGGCTTTTCTTCAAACTGCGCGAGATCTTCAACTGATCCGGGTAGAGCACCATGCGCGGGTTCGGGCTCCACCAGAGAATCGGCTGATCTTCTGTGAACCAGGGAAATATCCCGGCACGGTAGGCATTCAGCAGTCGCGCCGTGCTGAGATCTCCACCGATGGCGAGCAAACCGTTTGGTTCTGATTCAGCCTGTTCAACCGGAGGAAAAGGTTGATTTTGCCAATTGGGATCGAGCACATGGATCATGGTCTACTGGGTTGTGGATACTCCGGCTGGTGGCATCTGGTATCGGAGTATCCAGCCGCGTTCGTTAACCAGCTTTTGCCCGCTTCAGTTGCGCCTCCAGCGCGTCCAGATAGCGTTCGGCATCCAGCGCCGCCATACAGCCCGCACCCGCAGAGGTGATGGCTTGGCGGTAGACATGATCCATTACGTCACCCGCGGCAAACACCCCCGCAATGCTGGTCTGGGTTGCGTCACCATCGGCGCCACCCTTGACGCTCAGATAGCCGTGCTTCATCTCCAGTTGACCGGCAAACAGATCGGTATTGGGTTTATGTCCGATCGCGATAAATACGCCGTGCAGTTCGATCTCACGAATGCTGCCATCCGTGACACTCTTGATACGCATACCGGTAACTCCCGTTTCGTCTCCCAGCACCTCATCAAGCACACACTCCCAGGCGATGGTTATCTTGCCGGTCTCCACCTTCTCGAACAGATGTTTCTGCAGGATCTTCTCCGCACGCAGTGCATCGCGGCGGTGAACCAGTGTGACGTGCGCGGCGATGTTGGAGAGGTAGAGTGCCTCCTCGACCGCAGTGTTGCCACCGCCGATGACAGCGACAGACTGGTTCTTATAAAAAAAGCCGTCACAGGTGGCGCAGGCTGACACACCGCGCCCTTTGAATGCTTCCTCAGACTCCATTCCCAGGTACTGGGCTGACGCACCGGTGGCAACGATCAGCGCATCGCAGCTGTAGCTGCCGGTATCGCCGGTCAGTATGAATGGACGTCCACTCAGATCGGCTTTGTTGATATGGTCGAATATGACCTCTGTATCGAACCGCTCCGCATGTTTGAGCATTCTGTCCATAAGCTCCGGACCTTGCACACCATTCCAGTCACCGGGCCAGTTGTCTACATCCGTGGTAGTGGTGAGCTGCCCGCCCTGTTCCATGCCGGTTATCAGCACCGGGTTGAGATTGGCGCGCGCGGCGTAGACAGCAGCAGTATAACCGGCCGGGCCAGATCCGAGGATAAGCAGACGACAATGCTTTGTTTCACTCATGTATAATCACTCCAACAGATGACCCACAGTGGGGTCTTCAGCTTCTAAATACCATTAAAGTTGTTAACAGACACCTGAAATTCAAGCAGCCGTCCGCATGCACATTTGTCCAAAGCGAGGTGTATCGGGTTAGGTGGGTCTATATTACTGCAGACTCATCCACCTTGCTCCGACTCACGCCCTTCGACACTGTCAAGTGGCTTCATCTCCCAACCGGACACTGCTGCAAAGCCGGGTGTGTAGCATACAGTAGGACCCCACACAATCAGTGCGGAACCTACATGCAGCAGGATGTTTATAGTGGCACGGGCCAATGCAAAAGAACAGGAACAGCCAGTAATGCAGATCGGACGCCGATTGAGGGAGGGGGCACTGCTGCTGATTTTAGCGGTAGCCGCCTATTTTCTGCTGTCACTGACCAACTACTCTCCCGATGATCCAGGTTGGTCTTACACCGGCTCAAGAGGGGAAGTGGAGAATGCGGGAGGACCTCTGGGCGCTTGGTTCGCAGATGTACTGCTCAACTTGTTCGGTCTGTTCGCGTACCTTTTTCCATTGATGATCGGCTGGAGTGGCTGGCTGTTGTTCAAGGAGCGCAATTCGGATGACAGCCTCAATGTCCATCTGTTTGCGCTGCGGTGGACGGGTTTTCTGATCACTTTGGCTGCCGGCAGTGCTATCGCCTCAATGCATATCACAGGCACCTCGTTCCCCGGAGGTGGAGGAGGGATTCTGGGGGCCTTTCTGCAGGAGTTGCTGGTATCGATGTTCAGCTTTGCCGGTAGCACGCTTTTATTGCTGGCCCTCTTCTTCAGCGGTTTCACGCTCTTTTCCGGTATCTCCTGGCTCTCTGTGATGGACACCCTAGGTAGCGGCGTGCTGCATCTCTACCGTCAGCTTAGAACCACTGGTGATCGCATCCGTGATGCGAGGAGATCGCGTGAGATGCAGCGACAGCGCAGTGAATCGGTCAAGATGGAGAGCAAGCGGATAGAGCAGCGGCCTCCCCCCAGAATCGAGCCGGTCATAAGCAAGCTCGAGTCGAGTAAACGGGTTGAAAAGGAGAAACAAGTACCGCTGTTCGAGGCATCGGCAGAGGGCGACCTGCCACCGCTGTCGCTGTTGGATCCAGCACAGCATGCAGGAACCGGGATGTCGGAGAAAGCGCTCGAGGCGATGTCGCGTCTGGTCGAGTTGAAGCTGCGCGACTTCAACGTGGAAGTAGAGGTGGTGGCGGTCTATCCAGGTCCGGTGATCACACTGTTCGAATTACAGCTCGCGCCTGGTACCAAGGCGAGCAAGATCACCAATCTATCCAAGGATCTAGCCAGAGCGCTCTCCACGATCAGTGTTCGAGTGGTCGAAGTAATACCTGGAAAATCGGTGATCGGACTGGAGATTCCGCACGAAAATCGGGAGATGGTGTACCTCAGTGAAGTGCTGCGATCAGCGGTTTATGACAGCGCCAGATCACCGTTAACCATTGCACTGGGGAAGGACATCGCTGGCAATCCGGTGGTGGTCAATCTGGCCAAAATGCCCCATGTGTTGGTAGCCGGAACCACCGGTTCAGGTAAGTCGGTGGCAATCAACGCGATGATATTGAGCCTGCTCTTCAAAGCTTCTCCGAAAGAAGTGCGGTTGATCATGGTTGACCCGAAAATGCTCGAACTGTCGGTCTATGAAGGGATACCCCACCTGTTGACACCGGTGGTGACAGACATGAAAGAGGCCTCAAACGCACTGCGCTGGTGTGTAATGGAGATGGATCGGCGCTACCGGCTGATGGCTGCCCTCGGGGTGCGTAATATCATCGGCTTCAACAAGAAGGTAAAAGAGGCGGAGAACGCCGGCGCTCCGATCCGGGATCCGCTGTTCAAACCCAATCCATTACTGGAGGATGAGGAGATACGCTACCTCACCAAGCTTCCCTATATCGTCATTATCATCGACGAGCTGGCGGATATGATGATGGTGGTGGGCAAAAAGGTCGAAGAATTGATTGCCCGGCTGGCCCAGAAGGCACGTGCCGCCGGTGTCCATCTGCTGCTTGCCACCCAGCGACCTTCCGTGGATGTGATTACCGGTCTGATCAAGGCAAATATACCCAGCAGGATCGCATTCCAGGTCTCTTCGCGCATCGATTCACGCACCATTCTCGACCAGATGGGGGCAGAACATCTGCTCGGCAACGGGGACATGCTCTATCTTCCCCCGGGAGTGAGTATTCCCCAGCGTCTGCACGGTGCATTCGTGGACGACAATGAAGTACACCGGGTAGTCGCACATCTGAAGAAGATGGGCGAGCCGGACTATATCGATGAGATAGTCCAGGAACCTTCGGAGCTGCTTTCAGGTCTATCGGAAGATCTCGGCGGTGGCAACATCGAGGATGCGGATCCGCTCTACGATGAGGCTGTACGCATCGTCACCGAATCTCGCAGAGCATCAATCTCAGGAGTGCAGCGGCGTCTGAAGATCGGTTACAACCGGGCCGCCAGATTGATCGAAGAGATGGAGCGAACCGGCATCGTGAGTGCGGCCCACTCGAATGGCAACAGAGAGGTGCTGGCTCCTCCACCTCCGGATATCTGATAACAATGCAACTGAAAACTTTCATACGAATACTGGCAGCCGGGATCATCACATTGTGTCCCCACGTGCTCAGTGCCGCCAGCGGTAGCGAGCAACTGCAGCAGTTTCTGTCACGGATCAGCACACTGGACGCAGGATTCGAGCAGTCGGTGCTTAACCCGGAGCATACTCAGGCGCTGCGCTCCCAGGGTCGTTTTTACCTGGAACGTCCCGACAAGTTCCGTTGGGATTATTCCGAACCGGACAATCAGCAGATCGTTGCTGACGGCAGGCAGGTGTGGCTTTACGATCCAGAGCTGAAGCAGGTGAGTGTGCAAAGCCAAGAGAGCGCGCTGCGGGGCACACCGGCGCTGCTATTGATCAGTGGTGACGCGTTGGAAAACAGCTTTGAAGTGATCGACCTCGGTCAACGTCAAAACATGGTGTGGGTAGAGCTGATACCGAAAGATGACGAGAGTCAGTTTGTTCGTATTCTGCTTGCCTTTGTCAAAGGTGACTTGCACCGCATGGAGATGGCGGATAAGTTCGGTCAGGTCACCCGATTTCAATTCCATGACATCCACCGCAATCCCACTTTCGAGAGCACATTTTTTCAGTTTGTAACACCTCGGGACGTCGATATCTTTAATCGCTAGCCAGCAGAAAACCGAGTTCAGGAAAGCCATGATGACAGAGATGGCAAAGACGCATTCAAACCGGCCGGCACAACAACCCCCGCATCGTACCAACTGTTGTTTTGCCTTGTGCAGATCGATTTGTGTATACGGCTCGATTGGCACGGAAGCAGTTGCTTGATGGTAGAAAGGGATCTTTTCCAAGAGGAAGAGGTGGACCGGTTCAGACCGCTGGCGGACCGTATGCGGCCGCGTACATTGGAGGAATTCCGCGGCCAGGAGCATATCATTGGCATGGGAAAACCTTTGCGTGCCCTAATCGAATCAGATCACCTGCACTCGATGATCCTATGGGGCCCTCCAGGAACTGGAAAAACCACACTGGCCCGGCTGCTCGCAAGTCACTCCGGTGCCTGTTTCCTCAAAATGTCTGCGGTACTTGCCGGCGTCAAGGATATTCGCGCAGCGGTGGATGAAGCGCACCGGATGCGGGCGATGGCGAGGCGCGGTACGCTACTCTTCATCGACGAGGTGCACAGATTCAACAAAGGCCAGCAGGATGCACTGCTGCCCCATCTGGAGGATGGGACGCTGGTTCTTGTCGGCGCCACGACCGAAAATCCTTCATTCGAACTGAATAACGCGCTGTTGTCGCGTGCCAGAACCTACCTATTGAAGAGTCTTGAGCCGGGAGACCTGGCACAGTTGATCGCGTGCGCGCTTTGCGACCGCGAACGCGGCCTCGGCGCCAGAGCGCTTAGTTTGACGCCGGAGGCGCTGGAATTGATCATACAGTCAGCGGATGGCGATGCACGCCGCGCGCTTAATCTGCTGGAGATCTCGAGCGACCTGTGTACCGGGAATGTAATCGACGCCCAAGCGGTCTGCGAGGTGGTCGGCAGCCGGCTGCGGCGTTTCGACAAGGGTGGCGACACCTTTTACGATCAGATATCGGCGCTGCACAAATCGGTCAGAGGCTCTGCACCCGACGCCGCACTATACTGGCTTTGTCGGATGCTGGATGGTGGCTGTGACCCTTTCTATATCGCACGACGCCTGTTGCGCATGGCTTCGGAAGATATCGGCAACGCCGACCCACGCGCGTTGGAAATCACGTTGAATGCCTGGGAAGTCCAACACCGACTCGGCTCACCGGAGGGGGAGCTGGCACTAGCTCAAGCAGTACTCTTCCTGGCGGCCGCACCCAAGAGCAATGCAGTCTATAAAGCTTATAACAGCGCGATGGAGGATGTGCGCAACGGCGCTTCCGCAGAGGTTCCACTGCATCTGCGCAACGCGCCGACACAGCTGATGCGGGAGCTCGGATATGGCAAAACCTACCGCTATGCGCACGACGAACCGGACGGCTATGCCGCAGGTGAACACTATTTTCCCGACGGCATGCCGGCGCGCAGCTACTATCAGCCGGTAGCACGCGGACTGGAGATCAAGATAGCAGAGAAGATGGCTCGTTTGCGCGAGCTTGATCGCCAGTTTGCGGAGCAGGAGTCCTGAGCCGATTGCACTCAAACCCAGGTCGTTCTATTCAGCGACTCAGTGTAGAATGGGCCTGTCATTGTCTTGGCTGGAGATACGGCTTGTCCCAGATTCTTTCTATCGCTGCAGGTGGTGCAGCGGGTGCTGTTTTGCGATTCTGGGTCTCCAATGGCGTTTATGCGCTGCTCGGTCGCGGCTTTCCTTATGGTACGTTGGCGGTCAATGTGATCGGGTCGCTGCTGATGGGTCTGCTGTTCGTATTTTTTCTCGAACGGATGAGCATCAGCGCAGAGTTGAGAGGCGCCCTATTGATCGGTCTGCTTGGTTCATTCACCACCTTCTCCACCTTTTCCATCGAAACCCTGAATCTGATCGAACAGGCGGAGTATCTGAAAGCCGGACTCAATATGCTGATCTCTGTCGCCGCTTGTCTGATGGCAGCCTGGTTCGGTCTGGTGTTGGGGAGGCAGATGTGAATAGAAGGGAAGTCACTATTGTCAGGATCTATCTCCATGAGGGGCAGCACCAGTTTCAGCGGCTGATGGAACTGCTGCACGACCAGGAGCAGATGGCCGGAGTCACCGCATTTCGGGGCATTGCCGGTTTCGGTCAGTCGGGAAAGATGCACTCTTCCACACTGCTCGACATCTCGCTCGATCTACCACTGATCCTGGAATTTTTCGATCGTCCGGAAAAAGTGGAAAGGGTGATTGAACAGCTCAATGCCTTTATCGATCCAGGCCATATCGTCAGCTGGTCTGCCACTGTTAATTTTGGTGAATAAAAGATGCTTGACCCAAGATTGTTGCGAAACGAACTCCAGCAGACAGCCGCTCAACTGGCACGTCGTGGCGTGACGCTGGACGTAGAAGCGATAGCTGCGCTGGAATCCCGCCGAAAACAGCTGCAGATGGAGTCACAGGAGTTGCAGAATCAGCGTAACAGCCGTTCCAAACAGATCGGCAAAGTGAAGGCAACCGGAGAGGATATCCAGCCATTGCTGGATGAGGTCGCCGGACTGGGCGAGCGGATGAAACAGGTCGAATCGCAACTTGCCGGGATCCAGACCGAGCTGCAGACGATTGTCTTGGGCATACCCAACATTCCCCATGAGAGTGTCCCTGACGGCAGGGATGCGAGCGACAACCGTGAGGAGCGGCGCTGGGGCGCACCTCGGCGGTTCGATTATCCGGTAAAGGATCATGTCGACCTGGGAGCAGCTAGCGGCATCGATTTCGAACTGGCTGCCAAGATTACCGGAGCGCGCTTCGTCACGCTGCAGGGGAACATGGCACGGCTCCAGCGGGCTTTGGCCCAACTGATGCTCGACACTCATACCCAGGAGCATGGCTACACTGAAGTATACGTACCCTTCATGGTTAACACCGACAGTCTGCGCGGCACCGGGCAGCTGCCCAAATTCGAACAGGATCTATTTCATCTGAGCGGTGACCTGGACTACTATCTGATTCCGACTGCCGAGGTGCCGGTCACCAATCTGGTACGCGATACCATCATCAAGGATGCAGATATGCCACGCCGCTGGGTGGCACAGACACCCTGCTTTCGTAGCGAAGCGGGCTCTCACGGCAAGGACACCAGAGGGATGATTCGCCAGCATCAGTTCGAGAAAGTGGAGCTGGTGCAGATTGTCCGTCCGGCAGAGGCTTTTCCGGCGCTGGAAGAGTTGACCGGACACGCGGAGCGGATTCTGCAGAAGCTGGAGCTGCCCTACCGGGTGGTGACCCTGTGCGCCGGAGACTTGGGTTTCTCCGCGGTCAAGACCTACGACATCGAGGTGTGGCTGCCCGGTCAGAACAGCTACCGCGAGATCTCCTCCTGCTCCTGTTTTGGAGATTTTCAGGCACGCCGGATGCAGGCGCGCTGGCGCAATCCGGAAACCGGCAAGCCTGAACTCGCCTATACCCTGAACGGTTCCGGGCTGGCAATTGGTCGTACCTTGGTTGCAGTGGTGGAGAACTACCAGCAAGCGGACGGCAGCATCCTGATACCTGAGGTGCTGAAACCGTATATGGGGGGAGTGGAAGTCATCGGGTAGCGGATCAAACCATCACAATCAGCAGCAATACAAATCCCACCACCGCCAAGATGGGCAGAATGGCGCCTTGCCAGTCCCCAGGTTTGGCTTCCGGACTCTCTTTCAACATCTGCCTGGCCCTGGGAAAAAGAAAAATGATCATCATCAGGATCAGCAGCGCCGAGCCGATTTTCATCCAATCCATTCAGTGTCCTCCGTCGAACAGATCTGCCTGTCACCCTTCAGCTCAGCTATTTACCAATGGCCAAGTAACTGGGCTGAAATCAAAACCCCGGCCGAAGCCGGGGTTATATGGTGGGAGACGTGAGATTGCTAATCGTCGCTGGTCATGCCGAGAATCTGCAACAGACTGACGAAGATGTTGAAGATGCTCAGATAGAGACTGACGGTCATCACTACGTAGTTGCTGTCTCGCTCATGGATCATACGGCTGGTGTCATACAGGATGAAACCGCTCATCAGCATGATCACCACGGCAGAGATGGCCAGGGAGAACGCCGGCATTTGCAGGAAAATGTTGGCCAATGCACCAAACAGAACCACCAGCATGCCGGCGAACAGAAAGCCGCCCATGAAGCTGAAGTCCTTGCGCGTGGTCAAAGCGTAACCGGAGAGCCCGAGGAAGATCACACCGGTACCGCCAAACGCGGTTCCCACGATCTGGGAGCCGTTGGGCAGCGACAGATACATCTCCAGCAGCGGTCCGAGACCAAATCCCATCAGACCGGTAATCCCGAACACCACCCCCAGACCGGAAGCAGAATTGGCAGTTCTTGGAAGCACAAACCAGATCAGTAGCATTGCACCGCCGACACTCAGCAGATAGGTCATGGGAGGCATGCTGATTGCTACAGAAACCGCAGCCATCAGCGCGCTGAAAAACAGGGTCGCTGACAGCAGGGTGTAGGTATTGCGGATTACCTTATTGACCTGTAACGCATCGGAAGCTGTGCGTGCTACAGAATAATCCAATCTATTCATAGGGTTCTCTTCTCCTAAAGCATACGAATCGTGATTTATTCAACTATTCGGACTGTTAAGCCGTCCTTTGGTTCCACAGCATACTTGATTGGGAGGAAAGTACAAAATTTCAAGAGAAACGACTGTTACCACTCCCGCCATCAGAACAATTGCACGACCGGGGAGGGGCGTGTATTCTTCGCATCTCTTCTGGAGAGGTGGCTGAGCGGCCGAAAGCGGCGGTCTTGAAAACCGTTGAGGGGAGACCCTCCCTGGGTTCGAATCCCAGCCTCTCCGCCATTGTTAAGAGGGGTCCCGGACCGAATTTCCCCGGCAATCGACTGAAAAGTCGAATTTGGTCAACCCTTAATGATTTGACAACTCAGCAAGTAGCTGGCTTTCAGGTTACTCTAGGCAACACCCTCTGGGCTGGCAACTGTGACGATTGCTCCCCTTCTGCCTATTGAGTTGTCCTTCCCCGTTGTAGTGGATCCTATACTTGATGAGTGCTATGGACACCAGAATCGAAAAGATATTTTATGCCTGTCGTTGGCTTCTGGCGCCAATCTACCTGGGGCTGAGCCTCGCACTGCTTGCATTATGTGTGAAATTCTTCCAGGAGCTATTTCATCTGTTTCCCAATATCCTCACGCTCACCGAGTCGGAGTTGATATTGATCGTACTGGGATTGATCGATATCTCGCTGGTCGGCGGTCTGATGGTAATGGTGATGTTCAGCGGCTACGAGAATTTCGTATCGACGATGGACCTGCAGGAGGGTACGGACAAGCTGGGCTGGCTGGGAAAACTCGATGCGGGCTCTCTGAAAGCCAAAGTTGCAGCATCCATTGTTGCCATCTCGTCAATTCACCTGTTACGTATCTTTTTAAACGCAGAGCATATCAGCGACAACAAACTGCTCTGGTACGTAGCGATCCACCTGACTTTCGTGCTCTCCGCGATCGGCATGGTAATGCTGGATCGCTGGACCGATAAGCACTGATCGCGGCGGCAGCAATCGACTACAGGTCAATTGGCGCACCTACTGGTTTTTCCACCCCACCTTTGATTACCTTCAGATGGTTGCTCGCAGTCGACTTCCAACTCCCCCACTGCGATTGGCAACGTAATCAAACAGCGGCTGGTTTGTATATCCTTGAGGATACATCGCAGTTGCTGTGAGATATCTACGGGGTATTCCCGGTGTTTTTTGACTGCCATGATTTGTCAGCCGGCCATTACCGTTAGGAGGACGTTAAATGACTGCGGATCCACAGTCGGATGGGTAGCGGCCACTGGTTGCTTCGACTGCGCCACCGTGATGCGCAATAACCGCAGGGTGTTTTACCTTTACGGGGTGTCTTGTAGCTGCATCAATTAAATTGTTAAGCAGCTAAAAATAAACGATTACGCGTTCTGTAACTGCGTTCGGTATATTCAGAAGCGTGTGATTCCACCTGTGCTGGCTGCGACAATCACAATGGCAGGAAGAGGTGTGGTGACGCTTTACAGAGAAGCTACCACTAATCCAGTCTCTGGGGCGAAATCCGATTCAGGCTCCGATCGATAAGCAGTGGCTTGTCACCACTGGTTAGACTGAACAGGGCCAAATGCATCAGATGTTTCAGGAGGGTGTTAAGGGTGTCCGACAAGTATCCCATTATAGCCATTACCGGTTCCTCCGGATCCGGTATCTACCGAGTCAGCACGGTTTTCAGCCATATCGCCTGGCGCGAAAAGATTAAACCGCTGATCGTGAACGGCAGCGCATTTCACCGCTATGAACGCGATGAAATGCAGCGGGCGGTGCGCGAGGCACAAGCTGATGGAAGGCACCTCTCCCACTTCTCACCTGATGGCAACCGGCTCGATCTGCTGGCGGATTTTCTGGCGGAGTTCGCGCAGCAGGGAACTGGCCGATATCGCGAATATCTGCACACCGAAGCGGAAGCCCGGGCGGCCGGTGGCAAGGTAGGTGGATTCACCGAATGGCGACCGATTCCTGAAGGAACGGATCTGTTGGTCTACCAGGGGCTGCACGGCGCCTATAAGGGTGGAGACCTGGATATCGGCAAGCTGGCCGATTACACCGTCGGCGTGGCTCCCATCGTGAACCTCGAATGGATCAAGAAGATCCACAATGACACCCTCAACCGCGGATATTCGCTGGATGAGGTGAAGGAGATCATCAACAACCGGCTCTTCGATTATGTCAACCACATCACCCCGCAGTTCGGCCACACCGATGTCAATTTTCAACGGGTACCACTGGTGGATACCTCGAATCCCTTCATCGCCAGAGATGTACCGAGCCTGGACGAGAGTGTGGTCGTCATCCGTTTCAACAGATCCCGTAAACAGGAGTTCCCTTATCTGATGAAGATGATCAACGGCTCCTTCATGTCCAGACCCGACACGATCGTGGTCCCCGGAGGCAAGATGGAGTATGCGATGGAGTTGATCCTCTCTCCAGTGGTCAAAGCGATGATGGAGAAGCGGGCACAATTGAGGCAAGGCTGAAACCCATTCAACTAGGCCAACCCCTCGATAAAAAAGCAATTTCCGGTTGCGTTGCAACAGCGGAGCCGGTAGAATTCGCCGCTTCCCGCCGACTTGCCAGTCTGACCGGCCGCGGGACTCCTTGCCTCACCAGCTGACTGGGAGGCTGTTTTAATCCGTAAGGAGCGACAATGAGACATTACGAAATCGTGTTCCTGGTCCATCCGGACCAGAGCGAGCAGGTGCCCGGTATGATCGAGCGTTACCGTTCGATCATCGAGTCCGACGGTGGAACGATCCACCGCCTGGAAGATTGGGGACGGCGCCAGCTTGCCTATCCCATACAGAAACTGCACAAGGCTCACTACGTGCTGATGAATATCGAATGCGGAGCCAAGCCGCGCGAAGAGCTGGAAAACGCTTTTCGCTTCAACGATGCGGTGCTGCGCAATCTGATGCTGGTGAAGAAAGGCCCGGTTACTGAGCCTTCGCCACTGGTCAAATCCTCTGACGATCGAGAAGGACCCGTACTGAGACCGTTCGAAGATGATGATGAGAAACGACCAGGTCGCGATGAGAATGACGAATAATTCGTCACCAGTCTAGCCGTCGGGTCATCTGCCCGATAGCCGTCAATAGCGTTTTTGAGGGAATACCATGTCACGTTTTTTTCGCCGCAGAAGATACTGCCGCTTTACTGCTGAGGGGATCGCAGAGATCGATTATAAGGATCTCAACCTGTTGAAGGCCTAC
Organism: Chromatiaceae bacterium; assembly: GCA_024235215.1. Taxonomy (GTDB): domain Bacteria; phylum Pseudomonadota; class Gammaproteobacteria; order Chromatiales; family Chromatiaceae; genus HKST-UBA178. The sequence continues at coordinate 170,242 of JACKMU010000007.1, forward strand.
GTCAGCGAAACCGGCAAGATCGTACCCAGTCGTATCACTGGTACCAAGGCAAGGTTCCAGAGGCAGCTTAGCGACGCGATCAAGCATGCTCGCTACCTGGCTCTGCTACCTTACACCGACAGCCATTGAACTGGAGCCAACCGGTCGGTATACCGACTGGACGAACCGAAAAGGACAACAGAGGCTAGGCCGGCAGGCTATCCGGCCATCTTTGCACTTCTGCGTGTTCGTCTCCAGGATTAGAACAAATGCGTTTTCTGGCATCCCTGGCGATGCGCGGCAGGTCACAGGCAGCAATGGTTGCCACCGTGCTGGCTATTCTGGCTTTGCCGTTGCCACCGCTCAGTATACTCAGTGCTGCAGTCATCGCGCTGGTGGCTCTGCGTCAAGGCCTCCGGGAGGGGATGCTGCTCATTACCTTCTCCGGAGTCGCCTGTGCGCTATTGGCACAACTGCTTTTTGGCCAAGCACTGCCGGTGGTCGGATACGTGCTGCTGATGTGGCTTCCGGTCTGGGTTCTGGGTGGTGTACTGCGTATCAACCGGTCACTTGGCACAACGCTCAGCGTTGCGCTATTGCTCGGCGTGCTGGCGCTTGCGGTTCAGTATCTGCAGTCACAGGATCCGGTTAACGCTTGGCGGGAACTGCTGCAGCCTTTTATCGCGTCGTTGGTGGAGGCACAGCTGGTTGACCAAGCGATCAGTCAGCAGTTGGTGGAGAGCATGGCTGAATGGATGCCTGGAGCGATCGCAGCCGGTTTCGTAATGCAGGCGATGTTCGCACTGATCATCGCACGCTGGTGGCAGTCAGGGCTCTATAATCCGGGCGGTTTCAAAGAGGAGTTTCACCAGCTGCGACTGCCACGCTTTTTGGCCGTGATATCGCTGCTGATGTTGACGCTGAACTGGTTGCAGCCGGAGACGGGGTTGGTGACCTATCTCACCCTGTTGCTGTTGACTGGATGGCTGTTTCAGGGAGTGGCGCTGGTGCATGCACTGCAGACGCGTCCTGGTTTCAGCATCGGCTGGCTGGTGGCAATGTATGCGCTGCTACCGTTTGCTATGCCCTATCTGGTAAGCGCGTTGGCTATCGTTGGATTTGCCGACACTTGGTTTGATTTTAGGGCTCGCCTGGGGAGTGGTAGGCACTCCGGCAGGGTGGGTTGAGTATATTCAGAATCTGATTCAGGGGTATTGAACGATGGATGTCATCCTTTTGGAAAAAATCGATAATCTTGGCGGACTGGGCGACAAAGTTAGCGTCAAGGGGGGGTACGGCAGGAACTTTCTGATTCCCGCGGGCAAGGCGGTTGCAGCAACCAAAAAGAATATTGCCGAGTTTGAAGTTCGCCGGGCAGAGCTGGAGAAACAGGCCGCAGGGCAGCTGGCCGAGGCACAGGCTCGCAAAGCGAAGATCGAAGCGCTGGGTACGGTTTCGATCAGCCGAAAGGCCGGTGACGAGGGACGGCTGTTCGGTTCCGTAGGCAATTCCGATATCGCGGATTTGATAACAGCAGCCGGTGTCGAGGTGGCCAGACGTGAAGTACGTCTGACGGATGGCCCATTCCATAGCACCGGTGAATATGAGGTGGTGCTGCACTTGCACAGTGAGGTCGATGCGGTTCTGAAACTGGCGATCGTCGCCGAATGATCGAAGCCACCTGCCGCTGACGCTGGCGATCGGAGACCCTTTCAACACCGCTACCGGATACAGTTCGGGCTTGCTCCCGTCTGTGCCCGGCGGCCGGTGGTGTTATTCAAAACCACCGTTTTTTTCTTACTTTCGCTCTTTCCGCTGGGGTCCGTTATCGCCTATGCTTGGACCCGATGCGTCACGTCACTGCAATCGATCCACTACGGAATTTTCATGGCAGAACCACCCGAGTATTCCGACAGTCTGAGAATGCCACCTCATTCGATCCAGGCTGAGCAGTCGGTGCTTGGTGGTGTGATGCTGGACAACTATGCATGGGACCGGGTGGCCGACAAGCTGGTGGAACAGGACTTCTACCGGCGTGAACATCAGCTGATCTTCCGCGCCATGCTGGGGCTGCAGGAGCAGAACCAACCTTACGATGTGATCACCCTCTCCGAGGAGCTGGAGCGCTATCACAAACTGAATGAAGCGGGCGGAATCGCCTACCTTGGCAGTTTGGCGAAGGATACCCCGAGTGCTGCCAATATCACCGCCTATGCCGGAATCGTTCGGGAGAACTCGATCAAGCGCCAGTTGATCCGGGTCGGGACAGAGATTGCCGACAGTGCGTTCAACACCGAAGGGCGCAGCAGCGCGATGTTGCTCGACCATGCCGAAGCAAAGGTTTTCGAGATTGCCGAACAGGGGGCACGCGCCGGCGGGTTCCAGCCGCTCAAGACGCTGCTGACCAAAGCAGTCGATCGCATAGAGACACTGTTTGAGAATAACGAACCGATCACCGGACTGGCGACCGGCTTCACAGATTTCGATCGCATGACCTCAGGGCTGCAACCAGCCGATCTGATCATCGTGGCGGGTCGGCCGTCGATGGGCAAGACGACGTTAGCCATCAACATGGCCGAGTACGTGGCGATCAACAGCGGCAAACCGGTGGCGATCTTCAGTATGGAGATGCCAGGCGAGTCGCTGGCAATGCGTATGATGTCCTCGCTGGGGCGGATCGATCAGAGCCGGGTCCGTAACGGCAACCTGGAGGACGATGAGTGGCCGCGGCTCACCTCGGCGGTGAGCATTCTGGCAAGTGCGCGGATGTTCATCGATGACAGCCCCGCTCTCAGCCCGACCGAAGTGCGCGCCCGTTCCCGGCGGCTGATTCGCGAGCAGGGTGAGCTGGGGCTGATCGTCATCGACTATCTGCAGCTGATGCAGGCAGGAGAGGCCAGCGAGAACCGCACCAACGAGATCTCCATCATCTCGCGCTCATTGAAGGCGCTGGCCAAAGAGTTGAATGTACCGGTCATCGCCCTCTCGCAACTCAACCGCAGCCTGGAGAGCCGGACCAACAAACGTCCGATCATGTCCGATCTGCGTGAATCGGGGGCAATTGAGCAGGATGCGGATCTGGTGGTCTTCATCTACCGCGACGAGGTCTATAATGAAGAGTCTCCGGAAAAGGGCGTTGCGGAGATCATCATCGGCAAGCAGCGCAACGGTCCCATTGGTACGGTGCGTCTGACATTTCTCGGGCAGTACACCAAATTCGAGAACTTTGTCCAGGATGTCTATAGTGACTATCACTATTGACCCGGAGCAGCGCCACCGCTTCTCCGGACCCGAAGCGCTGATAGATCTCTCAGCTGCGCGCCACAATCTCGATCTTGCCCGCGCCATGGCGCCGGGCAGTAAAGTGATCGCGGTGATAAAATCCAACGCCTACGGACATGGTGTGCTGCGCATGGCGCAAGCGCTGGAGGCTGCCGATGCATTCGCACTGGCACGCATAGAAGAGGCGGTCAGGCTGCGTCAGGCCGGTGTCGGAAAACAGCTGTTGACACTGGAGGGGTTCTTCAATCGGGATGAGCTGGATGCCGCCTCCCGTTACCAGATCGAACCGGTGGTCAGCACACCGCAACAGCTGTCGCTGCTGCAACAGTGTCGCCTCCAGCACCCGGTCTGCTGCTGGCTCAAGGTCGATACCGGGATGCATCGACTGGGTTTTTCGGTAGAACAGGCAGTGGCCGCTTACCACGCTCTGCGACGCTGTGCCGCGGTACGACCACCGTTGCGGTTGATGACCCATCTGGCTTGCGCGGACGACCTGCAGGAACAGGCTACGGAGCGGCAGCTGCAAAGGTTTCAGCCATTAATCGATGGATTGGGCGGGGAGGTGAGCATCGCCAATTCAGCTGCGCTGCTCGCCTGGCCACAGACTCACTATCATTGGGTGAGGCCGGGCATTATGCTTTACGGTGCTTCACCGCTGATTGGTGGAAGAGGGGAGACGCAAGGATTGCGGCCGGTGATGACGCTCACCAGTCACTTGATCGCAATCAACCAGTGTCAGCGCGGCGAAGCGATAGGCTACGGCGGCAGCTGGCGCTGTCCCGAATCCATGCCGGTTGGTGTGGTGGCGATCGGCTATGGTGACGGTTACCCGCGCCACGCCCCATCCGGTACACCGCTGTTGGTCAACGGTCTCCGGGTACCACTGGTGGGTCGGGTCTCCATGGATATGCTGACCGTTGATCTGCGTACTCAGCCGGAGGCAAGCGTGGGTGATCCAGTGGTGCTCTGGGGTCGCGGTCTGCCGGCTGAAGAGATAGCCGAAGCGGCGGAAACCATCACTTACCAACTCTTTTGCGGTGTAACGCAGCGGGTGAGATTCACGGAGCAGGCGATTGGCTGAGCCACGCAAACCGGAGCGTCGCAGTTACTATTGCAGTGCCTGCGGTGCGGAGTCGTTGAAATGGGCCGGCCAATGCCCCGATTGTCAGGCTTGGAATACGCTGCAGGAGACGCTGCAGACTCCGGTCAGACACAACCCGCGTTTTGATGGCTACGCCGGGGAGATGAGTGTCAACCGAATCTGCACGCTGGCCGACATCGAGGGGGAGGCCGTGGTCGGTATCCCGACCGGCAACGCTGAACTGGACCGGGTGTTGGGTGGCGGATTGGTGTCCGGCTCGGTGGTACTGATCGGCGGCGATCCGGGAATCGGGAAATCGACGCTGCTAATCCAGACGATGACCGCACTGGCGCGCTCCTGCAAAGCGCTATACGTCAGCGGCGAGGAGTCTCCGGAGCAGATCGGGTTGCGCGCCCGCCGGCTGGGACTGCCGCGCGACGCGTTGCGCCTGCTGACAGAGACCTGCGTGGAGCGGATCCTGATGCTGGCACGCGAGGAGACACCGGCCGTCATGGTGATCGATTCAATCCAGACCCTCTACACCGAACAGTTGCAGTCGGCACCGGGCTCCGTGGCGCAGGTGCGGGAGTCGGCGGCACAACTGGTGCGCTTTGCCAAGCAGCGTGGATGTGCCATCTTTCTCGTCGGACATGTCACCAAAGAGGGGGTGTTGGCCGGGCCCAGGGTCCTCGAACATATGGTAGACACGGTGCTCTATTTCGAAGGAGAGCCTGGGAGTCACTTTCGTCTGGTCAGAACCATCAAGAATCGTTTCGGTGCGGTGAATGAGTTGGGCATCTTTGCGATGACCGACAAGGGACTGCGGGAAGTCAGCAATCCGTCAGCCATCTTTCTGTCGCGCCAGGACGAGGAGGTCTCTGGCAGCGTGATCATGGTCACCCGGGAGGGGAGCCGGCCGCTGTTGGTCGAAGTGCAAGCACTGGTCGACGAGAGCCCTCTCTCCAACCCGCGCCGGGTAAGCCTGGGTCTGGAACAGAACCGCCTGTCGATGCTGTTGGCGGTACTGCATCGCCACTGCGGTGTGGCGATGTTCAATCAGGATGTCTATGTAAACGTGGTTGGCGGTGTGCGCATTGGTGAAACCGCTGCCGACCTGGCGGTATTGCTGGCTGTGCTCTCCAGTTATCGCGACCGACCCGGTCCACGCGATCTGATCGCATTTGGTGAAGTCGGGCTGGCCGGAGAGATCAGACCAGTGCAGAATGGACTGGAGCGGCTACGCGAGGCGGCCAAACACGGCTTCCGACGCGCGGTGGTAGCGCGCAAAAACGCACCGAAGAAGCCGATCGATGGCCTAGAAGTGGTGGCTGTCGACCGCTTGTCGGAGATTGTCGATCTGTTGTGACCTCCACCAGTACAGCAGCGTAATCGGTGTTTCAGCAGGAAAACTGCGTCAACCAAGCGCCTCAAACTCCCGGTCAAGCAGTGCGGCGTCCCCCAGATTGAGTTCGACCAACCGACGCAGGTGCGCAATGCTCTCCATGTCGATGCTGTCGAAGCGCAGCCCGACGGAATCCTCTTCCGTATGTGCCACACACGCCTGCATGTACATGCGGATCTCGCTGTCATCCAGCAACACGGTCAGTCTGACTGAAGTACCGACTGCGACTGTCCAGTCATCCGGCCTGATCAACAATGCACCTTTCAATGAGAGATCCACCACCGAAGTGATGAACTCTACACCCTGGTCTGAAATTCGTGCCGGCACATCGAACAGTACGCGCTGAAACCTCCGCCGCTCGATCGCTTGATCGAGATCACTCATCTTCTCTCTCCCTCACATTGGTTCATTGGTGGGTATTACGGCTGGCACGGAGAAATCTACAGCACCTTCTGACTCTTGCGCCTCTGGGGATAAAAGCGCACCAGTTTTACCGCATGACCCTGTGTCTGCACTATTTCGACCGGATAGCCCTCCAGCAGCAGACTGGTTCCCGGCTCTGGAATCGTTTCCAGATATTCGGTGATCAGACCGTTGATAGTGTGCGGTCCACCGACCGGCAGTTTCCATTGCAGTGAACGTACCAACTCCTTGACCTTGGTATTTCCTGCGATCAGATAGCTTCCGTCCGCCTGTGGCTGTATATCCAGATCACTGTCGGAAGGCGCGGTGGTGAACTCACCCACTATCTCCTCCAACAGGTCTGCCAGGGTCAACAGTCCGAGCAGATCACCATACTCATCCACTATCATACCCACCCGGCGCCGGTTGCGCTGAAAATTGATCAGTTGGGTATACAGCGAGGTACCCTCGGGAATGAAATAGGGGGCATCGCAGAGTTTGCGGATCTGCTCCTTACTCAGATGACCGCACGGCATTTCATGCATCACGCTGCGCAGGTGCAGCATGCCGACGATGTTGTCGAAACCACCGTCAAACACCGGCGTCAGCGTATAGGGGCTGTTTTTTAACCGTTGGTTCACTTCATCCTCGTCGTCGGCAAGATCGATACCATCCACTTCATTGCGTGGCGTCATCACCTCCTCCACCCTGACCTTGTCCAGATCCAGAATATTGATAAGCATTTTCTGATGCTTTTGCGGTATCAGTGCGCCTGCTTCGACGACCACGGTGTGCAACTCCTCCCTACTCAACAACTGGCCTTTGCTCTGCTCTGGAGAGACACCGAGCCCTTTGAGCAGTCCGTTGGCAAAAAAATTGACCAACCAGACGAGAGGATAGGTCAGTTTCAGCAGCGGTGTGTAAATCACCGCAGCGGGGAAAGCGAGACGCTCCGGCTTCAACGCCGCCAGAGTTTTGGGGGTCACTTCGGCGAAGATCAGAATGATCAGTGTCAGTAGACCCGCCGCGACGGCAATCGCCGCCTCTCCCCCCAGACGCAGTGCGATGATGGTCGCGAGCGAGGATGCCAGGATATTGACCAGATTGTTACCCAGCAGAATCAGCCCGATAAGCCGGTCGGGGCGCTGCAGCAGTTGCGATGCCTTGCGAGCACCGGGGTGTCCTCTCTTCACCAGATGTTTCAAGCGATAGCGATTGAGCGTCATCAGCGCTGTTTCCGAACCGGAGAAGAACGCCGAGAGCAGTATCAGCAGCGCAAGAATTCCACCTAGCAGTGCTGTAGAGAAGTTGTTCAAATACGAACACCTTTCATCGGGTTGATAAAATAGCTTTCTAAGTCGACCACTTGGTGATGTCAAGTGTAACCACCCTAGGAGCAGGCATGCACAATGAAACATCGTCCGGGCCGGAGATCGGTCTCAGTTTTACCAGTCAAATGCATCTCACCTGGCAACCTTTTGCCCAAGCTACCGAACGACGGGACAACACCGAAGAGTTGCGACTACGCAACCGGAGGTTGTTACAACTGCTGCTCTTTTACGATGACTATCATCCCGAACAGAGAACAGAGGAGATCGATCAGAAAAATGGGCTCGAGCGTATCGAGGCGAAGTTGGACGCGGTGATTCAGCTGCTCACTTTTCTCTGCAGTCAACCGGATACCGATGAGGAGCAACGGCTGGTAAGCCTGTCAGCGCAGTATCTCGAGTGGGCCGAGACCGAACGGATCGCGCCGGCTGTCGGAGAGCGTCTGCACATCCGGTTGGGGATCGATCCACGCTTGCCCCAGCCGCTTGAATTGGTAGGCAGCGTGGTGCAAAGGATTCCACAAGAAGTGGACCGGGTGAAGGTGCGGATCGCGTTACAGGATCTGGGAGAGCCGCTACAGGGGATATTGGAAAAGGTGATATTCAGAGGCCATCGCCGGGAGATCGCCCGGATACGGGCGCAACGCTGAGCTGAGCTTTGGTGTGAAGCGGGAACCACGCTCCTGAAAGCAGGTCGGTGTCATATAATTACCATTCGACGTAATTTTGACATCCCCTCTGATTAATGGTTAACTTTCTAATATTGATAAAAATTTTTATAGATTCTGAAAAGTATTTGAGGGGAGCCTGATACTGGCATGCCGAACGAATCAAACATAAAAAAAATGCCGGAAAGTGGGTGCGTGTTGCTGGTGGATTCCGACAATGAACGTATAAAGTACCTTCGTAATATTCTGCAATTTATTGATTATAATCTAGAAGAATATAGTGATATCGACCGGATCGAAGCGCGGATTGCGACGCTCTCTGACACTGACTTCATCAGCGTTGCGCTCGGTCCGGATCTGACCAGCGATGAGATTGAAACCATTGCGCAGATCATTGACAAAGCCAACCCCTCTCCGGCGCTGATTGCGATCACCGCTGATTCCGACACGGACACGCGCGCGAAAACCAAGGGCGCTGCCCCCTTTCTCGCGTCGTTGACGTTGCCAGCACGTTACGATGAACTGGTGGATATTCTCCACAAAGCACAGATTTATCACGAGCAGCAACTCGCGCCGCGAGCCACCAAACGTCCACTGGAACTGTTCCGAAGCCTCTCAGGCAACAGTCGCGCCACCCGACAGATCAATAAGATGATCGAGCAGGTGGCGGACACCGAAGCCACGGTACTCATTCTGGGAGAGTCCGGCACCGGCAAGGAGGTGGTCGCCCGCAAACTGCACTATAGTTCCAGTCGTCGTGGTAAACCCTTCGTTCCGATCAACTGCGGTGCCATCCCCAGTGATCTGCTGGAGAGTGAACTGTTCGGGCATGAAAAGGGGGCATTCACCGGCGCCATCAGCAGTCGCCAGGGTCGCTTCGAGATGGCAGAAGGCGGCACCCTTTTCCTGGACGAAATTGGCGATATGAGCATGCCGATGCAGGTTAAGCTGCTGCGGGTGCTGCAGGAACGCAGTTTCGAACGGGTCGGGAGCAACAAGCCGATCCATTGCAACGTGCGTATCATCGCCGCAACACATCGGGATCTGGAGCAGTCGATCCGTGAGGACAAATTCCGTGAAGATCTCTTCTATCGCCTCAACGTATTTCCCATCGAGATGCCGCCGCTACGCGATCGAGTCGAGGATATCCCCGTGTTGACCAACGATCTGATCTCACGCATTGAGACCGAGAAACGGGGCTCCGTGAGATTGACTCCTGCCGCTGTCATGGCGTTATCCCAGTACCGCTGGCCGGGAAATGTTAGGGAACTTGCCAATCTGATAGAACGGCTGGCGATTCTCTATCCCTATGGCGTGGTCGATGTCAAAGATTTGCCAGAAAAGTTCCGGGGTAGCATACGCATGCTTTCCGAACATGAAGCTGACCTGCCGATGGTACAGGCGCGGGGAGAGGATACGGCTACGGTGGTGACAGCCGCGCGACTGCCGAGTGACGGCCTGGACCTGAAAGTGCACCTCAACAATCTCGAGATGAACCTGATCCGGCAAGCGCTGGATGAGTCCGAAGGGGTGGTGGCACACGCCGCGAAACGCCTGAAAATGCGCCGCACCACACTGGTGGAAAAACTGCGCAAATATGGTCTGCAACGTAGTAACGAAGTGTCGACTATTTGACAATAAACCTCTCTATCTCTCTAACATGCTGCTTTAATTAATAAATATTAATTGGCACGATTGCTGCTTGATTCCTGACGGAGCGAAATTGCTTTTCCACGTCAGGGGGTAGCGACAAAGATCATGAGCAGCGCCAAGTATCTTTCCCGGCAACAGCTTGAGCACGCTTTTCACCTGTTCAATCAGGTTTCCGAGCAGCTGACGGACTCTTACAAGCAGCTGCAGCAGCGGATTGGTGAGCTCAACCTCGAGCTGGCTGCTGCGCGCAGCGAACGGATGCGTCAACTGGCGGAAAAAGAGCGTTACGCACATCGCTTTGCCCAGCTGCTGGATGCATTGCCGGCGGCGGTCGTGGTGTTGGGCGAAGGTGGACGGGTCGAACAGTTCAATCCGGCTGCCTGCAACCTGTTCGGAGACACCCTGCAGATAGGCGCAATCTGGAGCGAGATCAGTCGGAGATCTGTCGCCAGTTATCCGCGCCGTGATGAGCTGAAGCTGGTGTCAGGCGCACTTGTCAGCTTCAGCGAGCAGCCGTTGGCGGCAGAGGCCGGCCATATTCTGCTGTTCCTGGACATTACCGAGACGCGCGACTTACAGTTGTCTGCAGAGCGTCAGCAACGGCTGAGCGCAATGGGTCAACTGGCAGCACAACTGGCTCACCAGATCCGTACGCCGCTCTCCTCTGCGTTGATCTATACTGCGCATCTCTCCCGGCCAGACCTGACCGAAATCCAGCGCGAGAAATTCTCCGACCGTTCGCGGCAGACACTGCTGCAGATGGAGCAGCAGATCAACGACATGCTGGCATTCGCCCGCGGCGAACAGTATCAGATGCGACTGGTCGATCTGAAGATGCTGCTGCAGGTGATGGTACAGACGCTGGAACCGATTGTGCAGCAGCATGACATCCAGTTACACCAGTCAGTTGCCACGGCAGGGAGCGCGCTCGTCACCGGCAACCAGGATGCGTTGCTCGGTGCGTTGATGAATATTGCGTTGAATGCAAGACAGCACTCGGTTGCGGGCGACACCATCACCATCGAACTGAATGATGCCCCCGATGTTTGGCAAGTAGTGATCAGCGATCAGGGCCCCGGCGTTCCTGAGGAGATTCTGGAGAAGATTTTCGATCCATTCTTTACCACGCGTAACCAGGGGACCGGTCTTGGACTGGCGGTATGCCAGGCGGTCGCGCTGGAACACGGAGGGAAGATCAGTGTCGACCGGCCAGTGACGGGAGGAGCGCGTTTTTGTCTCTCTCTACCCAAAGCAACACCGCAGAGCGCCCAACCAGCAAGTGCCACGCTACGCCCCTGGCAATCACACAGCGAGTCGATGATCGGGAGTGCCGCATGAATCAGGGAACCGTATTGGTGGTGGAGGATGATCCGACCCTGCGTGAAGCGCTGTGCGATACCTTGGAACTGGGTGGTTTTCGGGTTGAGAGAGCAGCGGATGGCGGCGCGGCACTGGAGTGCCTGATCCATACCGGCATCGACATGGTGGTCAGTGATGTGCAGATGCGACCGATGGACGGCTACACACTGTTGCAGCGGATCAAGGAGAGATCGCCGCGGACTCCAGTGTTGTTGATGACCGCTTACGGCAGCGTGGAGAAAGCTGTGTCCGCTATGCGTAGTGGTGCAGCGGATTACCTCGCCAAACCGTTCGATCCGGAGCTACTGCTGCAGAAGGTGGAGCATGCGCTGCTGCCGGCAGTGGTGGCGGAGAACCATCTCGTGGCTGAAGATATCAAGAGCAGAGAGCTGTTGCAGCTGGCTGCGAGAGTGGCACAGTGCGATGCCACGGTGATGATCGGCGGCGAGAGCGGTACCGGAAAAGAGGTGTTCGCACGCTTCATTCATCGTCACTCGACACGCCGTGACAACCCGTTTATTGCGCTGAACTGCGCCGCGATACCGGAGAACATGCTGGAGGCGGTGCTGTTCGGGCACGAGAAGGGGGCCTTTACCAGTGCCTACCAGTCGGCACCGGGAAAATTCGAGCAGGCACAGAGTGGTACGCTACTTTTGGATGAGATATCCGAATTGAGTCTGCCGCTGCAAGCCAAGTTGTTACGGGTGCTGCAGGAGCGGGAGGTTGAGCGTGTCGGCGGGCGTAAACTGATCCAACTTGATGTGAGAGTACTCGCCACAAGCAACAAAAATCTGCGCGAAGAGGTTGCAGCGGGACGCTTTCGTGAGGATCTCTACTACCGTCTGAATGTTTTTCCACTCACGCTACCGCCGCTACGCGAACGGATCCGCGATCTACTGCCGTTAGCCCGTTTTCTGCTGCAGCGCCATGCAGCAAAACTGCGGATTGCGCCTCCGATTCTTTCGACGGAAGTGGAGGAGCACCTGCTGCAGCATCGTTGGCCCGGCAATGTGCGCGAACTCGACAATGTGATTCAACGCGCACTGATTCTCTGCAATGGCGGAAATCTGACACCCAGCCATCTCTTTTTCGAGGCGGATCAGACCTGCCTGCAGATGGAGACAGATCTGCCTGGGCAGCGCAGCCTCAACGACAATCTCCGTTCGACCGAAGAGCAGATCATCCTGGATGCGCTGCGCGAAGGAAACGGCAGTCGCAAAAATGCCGCCGAGATGTTGGGGATCAGTCAGCGAACGCTGCGTTACAAGATCGCACGGCTACGGGAGGCGGGGGTGGCCATACCGGGGTGACAGGAGGGAGCACGACGCCAGCCATGGCGTAGAGCATTCGGCATTCAATCCAGCGAGATCGGGATTCAGGAACAGAGTAATGAGCGTAAACAATATTGAGCAGGTACTGGCGCAGATGCGCACCATCAGGATCCAGGCGGCGGGTAGTCCGGAGCTGCCCGACCCAGCGGTACAGAATGTCAGTTTCAGCAATCTGTTGAAACAGTCGATCGACACTGTCAATCAAACCCAGGTACAGGCCAACGAGATGAAGCAGGCGTTCGAGCTGGGCCGGGACGATGTCAATCTCTCTGAGGTGATGATTGCCGTGCAGAAATCGAGCCTCTCCTTCGAGGCGATGCTCCAGGTGCGAAACAAGTTGATCGACGCTTATAAAGAAGTAATGAACATGCCTATATAACAACAATATACAGTCATTATTTAGGAACACTTCAAGGCAAAGATTTCGATGGAGAATGGTATTACAGAAAATCATCTGGCTGAAACCGGGGAGAAGGCACAGCTTCAGGTGCTGCAGCTGAGTCAGCACCCGGTAGTGAGACAGCTCGGTGTGATGATCGGCATAGCGGCCAGCGTCGCTCTGGGTGTCGCGGTGGTGCTCTGGTCACAGTCGCCCAGTTATAGCTTGCTGTACGGTAACCTGGACCAGAAAGACGCCAGCGAGATAGTCGAAGCACTGACGCAGTCGGATATCGACTACAGGATAGATGAAGCCACCGGCGCGATCATGGTGGTCTCCGGCCAAGTGCAGGAGGCCAGGATGAAACTGGCGGGTCAAGGATTGCCGCACGATGACAGTCTCGGTTTCGAACTGTTGCAGCAGGAGACCGGATTTGGTACCAGCAGAGCCATGGAAGCGGCCCGTTTCCATCGCGCGCTCGAAGGTGAGCTGGCACGAACCATCGCCACGCTGGCCAATATTGAGAATGCGCGCGTTCACCTGGCGATGCCGAAGCAGTCGGTATTTCTGCGTGAACGGAAAAAACCGAGCGCCTCGGTCATGCTTAAGCTGCGTTCAGGCAGAAAGCTGGAGAAATCACAGGTTGCCGCTATTACCCATCTGGTCGCCTCCAGCGTTCCAGAACTGGAGACCACGGCGGTGACTCTGGTCGATCACAAAGGGGAGATGCTGAGCGGACCGGAAGAGACGCGTGAGATGCAGCTCACTGCCAGCCAGTTCGAGTACACCCAGAAGCAGGAGGAGCACTATCGCCAGCGGGTGGAGAACATCCTCGCACCAATCGTAGGCGTGGACAAATTGCGGGCGCAGGTAACCGCAGAGCTGGATTTCAGTGTGACCGAACAGACCTCGGAGATGTACAACCCGGATGTGCCGGCACTGCGCAGTGAACAGGTCGATGAGCAGGCCAGCCGGTTGGGTGCGGCGCAGGGAATACCTGGTGCGCTCAGCAATCAGCCACCGGCAGCGGGTATCGCACCCGAACGGGCACGCGGAGGCGCCGATCAAGCCGAGGACGCGCAGCTCAGCTCCAGCAAGCGCGCCACCCGTAACTTCGAGCTGGACAAAACGATCAGCCATACACGCCTCTCCACGGGTAAAGTGCGACGCCTTTCGGTTGCAGTGGTGATAGACGACAAGACCAGCATCAACAGCGAAGGCGCTGAAGTTCAAATCGAGCGCTCACCGGAGGAGGTCAATCGCATCACTCAACTGGTGAAAGAGGCGATCGGCTTCAATGCCGCCAGAGGCGACAGTGTCAGGGTTATCAACGCCTCCTTCACACCCCCGGATGAAATGGAGCCGTTGCCGGAGCCTGCACTATGGGAGCAACCCTGGTTCCTGGACCTGGTGAAGCAGATCGGTGGACTGTTACTGGTTCTGATCCTGATCTTCTTCGTGCTCAGGCCGACTATGCAGCGCCTGACCGCCCGGCCAGGAGAGGAGAAGAGCGGTGAAAAAGATGACGATACGGATGAGGAAGAGGGCACAGAAGAGGATGCCCAGGTGGCAGGTGCACTGCCCGATGCAGATGATCAGTATCAACTGCCGGGACCTGAGTCCTATCTGGATGCACTGGAGAAGGCCCGCCAGATGGTGGGCGAAGACCCCAAGCGGGTGGCACAGGTGATAAAGACCTGGATGGCAGAAGATGCCGGACACTAACGAAAAAATGAAAGGGGTGGACCGGGCGGCAATTCTACTGCTCGCGCTGGGCGAAGCGGATGCCGCGTCGATTTTGACGCACATGGGTCCCAAGGAGGTCCAGGAGCTGGGTCTGGCCATGGCTGGGATGCACAGTGTCCGCACCGAGACGATAAGCTCGGTCATGCAATCCTTTCTTGAGACCCTGCGCGACCAGACTGCCTTGGGTCTCGATTCGGATGATTACATCCGCAATGTATTGACCAGGGCATTGGGTGCAGAGAAAGCGGGGGGTGTGATCGATCGCATTCTGCTTGGGCGCAACAGCAAGGGGTTGGAGCAGCTCAAATGGATGGATGCCCGCTCTATCGGCGATATGATCAGGCTGGAGCATCCCCAGATCATTGCGATCGTGCTCTCCTTTCTCGAACCGGATCAGGCGGCAGAGGTGTTGTCGTTGTTTCCCGAGCGGGCGCGACCCGACATCATCATGCGCATCGCCACGCTCGATGGCATTCAACCCGCCGCGTTGCAGGAGCTGGATCAGATTCTCGAGAAACAGTTCTCTGGTGCCACCAGTGTGAAATCTTCGACGCTGGGTGGCATCAAGACCGCTGCCAACATTCTGAACTTGATCGAAGGCTCTATCGAAAGCAGCATCATCGAACAGGTGACCGCAGCCGATCAGGATCTCGCCCAGATTATCCAGGACAATATGTTCGTGTTTGAGAACCTGATCGATGTAGACGATCGGGGCATTCAGACATTGCTGCGTGAAGTGGCATCCGATCAGCTGATGCTGGCACTGCGTGGTGCTGATGAGGCGCTGAAAGAAAAGATTTTCAAGAACATGTCCAAGCGGGCTGCAGAGATGCTGCGCGATGATCTGGATGCAGCAGCGCCAGCGCGTCTGAGTGATGTGGAAGCGGCCCAGAAGGAGATACTCTCGGTGACCCGCAGACTGGCGGACGCAGGCGAGATTATGCTTGGAGGCGGTGGTGATGACTTCATCTAAGGTGATCTCGAGCGATGGTCTGATGGATGTAAAGCAGTGGTCGCCACCCAACATGGATGAGATGGAAACCGAGTTTGAAGCGCCGGAAGTGGTGGCAACGGAGGCACCCGTGCTGACTGCCGATCAGCTGGAGCAGATCCAGAAAGCAGCCTATGACGAGGGGTTCGAACAAGGCAGAAAAGAGGGGTTCGAGCTGGGAAGAACGGATGGTTTCGAACAGGGAAAGACAGAGGGGATCGAGTACGGTCATAAAGAGGCACTGAACCAGGGCCGGAGCGAATTGCAGGGGAGGGTTGCTCGCCTGGACCGATTGATGGAGCTGCTGGACCGGCCATTGCGGCAGATGGATGATCAGGTTGAACACGAACTGATCGAAATGGTCATTTCAATGGTGCGTCAACTGGTGCGGCGCGAAGTGCGCACCGACCCGGAACAGATCATCGGTGTGATGCGAGAGGCACTGTCTATTCTGCCAGTCTCTTCACGCGGGATCAGAGTGGTACTGCATCCCGAAGACGCAGAAGTGGTGCGAAAAATCTATGAACTGAGTGAACGTGAACTCGGCTGGAGGATCATCGAGGATCCAGTGCTGGCCAGGGGAGGCTGCCGTGTCGTCACTGAGAGTTCACAGATCGACGCGACGCTGGAGTCACGCCTGGCAACGCTGATTGCACCGCTGCTTGGCGATGAGCGCGATCAGAGCTGATAGAGCGGCACGATGAGCTCGATTGCAGAGAATCGTAATGCTATCTGGCGAGACCGGCTGGTGCGCTGCAGAGAGCGGGTGACCGGAAACCGCGGTCTGGTCGTCGAAGGTAAGCTGACCCGCATGGTCGGGCTGACGCTGGAGGCGGTGGGCTGCCGTGCGGCGATCGGCGGCCAGTGTGAAGTGGTTAGCGGCAACGGAGAGCGGATCGAGGCGGAGGTGGTGGGTTTTTCCGGTGAAAGCCTTTATCTGATGCCCACGGGGGATATTCGTGGATTGGAGCAGGATGCACGGGTGATACCCACCGGCCGGGTGTGCGAAGCGGTGGTAGGGGATCATCTGCTGGGCCGGGTGATCGATGGCGCGGGACGACCGCTCGACGGTAAGGGTCCAATCGATGACGTCGAGCGGCGTTCTCTGACCGGAAAAAGCTACAATCCGCTGGCGCGCACTCCGATCCGGGAGCCGCTCGATGTAGGCGTATGTGCAATCAATGCGTTGTTGAGTGTCGGGCGAGGTCAGCGGTTGGGGCTGTTCGCGGGATCCGGCGTCGGCAAGAGTGTGCTACTGGGCATGATGACCCGCTATACCAACGCAGATGTCACCGTGGTCGGTCTGATCGGCGAACGCGGGCGCGAGGTCAAGGAGTTTGTGGAGAATATACTCGGAGAACAGGGGTTGTCGCGCGCAGTGGTGGTTGCGGTTCCAGCGGATAATCCACCGCTACGACGCATGCATGGCGCGATGCTGGCAACCAGCATTGCTGAATATTTTCGTGATCGGGGGAGACATGTGCTGCTGTTGATGGACTCGTTGACCCGTTTTGCCCAGGCGCAGCGGGAAATAGCGTTGGCGATCAATGAGCCACCTGCTACCAAAGGATATCCCCCATCAGTATTCGCGAAACTGCCGCAGTTGGTGGAACGTGCCGGAAATGGCGATAAAGGCGGGGGTTCGGTGACCGCCTTCTACACTGTACTGGCCGAAGGAGACGATCAAAACGACCCGATCGCAGACGCTGCCAGGGCGATTCTCGACGGACATATCGTCCTTTCGCGCAAACTGGCTGAGAGCGGGCACTATCCAGCGATCGATATAGAGGCTTCAATCAGCCGCGCGATGAACGATATTACCCACAGAGAGCATCAGCAGGCAGCGCGCAGTTTCAAGCGGCTCTACTCGCTCTATCGCCAGAATCAGGATCTGATCAGTGTGGGTGCCTACGAACGCGGCTCGGACGAACGCATCGATGCAGCCATCGAGGCGATGCCGACGCTGGAGCATTTTCTGAATCAGGATATGAACACGCCGGTGAGTCTGGAGCAGAGTCGCACGGATCTCATGACGCTGTTTCCACAAGAATGATCAGTGTGTGGCAAGGATTCTTCGATAATTGACAAAAGGTGCAATGCTTGGCCTGGCCGCTGCGGAGTGAGTACAGTGAACTCATTGAAGGGGGAATAGATGTCTCCAATTAAAAGATTCAAACCGGTCCAACGTGTGGCTGAGTCCCGGGAACACAAAGCGGCCAAGGCGTTTAACCGTTCCCAGCAACAGATGCAGGACCAGGAGGCGCGCCTGGAGGAGCTCAAGCGCTATCACGCCGAGTATCTGCAGCGCTTCCAACAGAGTGCACAAACCGGTATCAGCGTAGCTCAGCTGCATGAGTACCGAGCCTTTCTGGCGAAACTCGAACTGGCGATCGAAGAGCAGGAGAAGGTTGTGTGGGCCAGTCAGCAGCATCACAGCAATCACAAGGAGCAGTGGCAGCAGAAACATATTCGCAGTCAGGTACTGGATAAGGTGGTGGCGCGTTACCAACAGAAGAGCGTTAAAGCGGTCGAATTTCGCGAGCAGCAAGAGCTGGATGATCGCAGCCAGCGAAGAGACAAAGATTAGCCAGTCTTCATCCGGAAAAACCTGTTCATGCAGAGCTTGTCATGCTGGCAAATGGCTGGCGCTGGACGGATCTACAAACACCCCGATCCCGTCGGCGGATGAAGGATACAGCGGTGAACCACGCTGCCATCTCATTCCGGAGTCGGTGTTTGTGGGGTTTCCTGAGCATGCGCTAGCCAGGTTTCTCTTGGGAATTTTCGAAACCGGGGGGGCGTTTGCCCGAGACCAGATAGGCGAAACTGATCACCTCGGCAATCGCCCGGTAAAGAGCCTCAGGAATCTCATTGCCCACCGGAATCTGTGCAAGAATGGCGGCGAGCTCAGGATCCCCTTCCAGCGGAATACCATGCTGTTCCGCCAACTGCAGCATCCGCTCGGCCATCTCCCCACGACCCTTCGCGGTGACTCTGGGTGCATGCTCACCATCGTAGAGCAGCGCAACCGCCATATCCGGCCGCTGATCATAAGTTTCACTCATGCTTTCTCATCCAGTAGCGGGAATGGAGACCGGGGTGGACTGATGGTTTCACCACGAACGGCAGTAAGCGAGCCGATCCGCAGTCCAACGCCTGCAAAGGCGGTTGCCAGCTGCGGCAGAGCCTGATCGATCCGCCGTGCGGTCTCCGGCTGCTGTGCGGTGAAACTGCCGGATATCTCCTCTCCTAACAGTGTCAGCCGGGCAGTAACCGGCCCGCTAGGCGTCAGGTCAAAATCGAGTTTAACCGACCAGCGGGTGGTAGCACCCTCCTTCCCACCGGGTTTGCGCTCTTTTTGGATCTGCACATGAAAGTTATCGCTTTTCTCCTGGTGACGAAACGGCAGATCGAACTGCCAGAGCTGCTGGTTCGAATCCTCGCTGGGAAGAGAGGAGAGCTGGTTGAACACGATCCTCGCCACCCCCCCTTCAGCCTGAGTGGCCAGCTCCAGGATCCTGGCGATGTGATCACCACTCTGCTCCACCGCTGCGGATGGAGGTCTCTGGATTGGGCCCGATTTTGCCGCGGTCAGTTGTGGCCGCATCAACTGCAGCAGCTGCAGGATGGTGCTCTTCATATCTTCCGGAGGCTTGCCCACAGCATTGGCAAGATTCGATTCCAGAAAGAGACCGGAACTGACGAATCCCTGACGGATCCGCTCTCCGGTCAGTGGTACATCCAGGGTCTGTTCGAAAGAGAGCAGACGCTGGATCGCTGCAGAGATTCTGGCCACTTCACTGCCCGGCATCATCGGCATCGGCCTGGTGGGTCTCGCTGTACTGACGGCGATTATTTCAGCGATCGGTTGGGGGAGTGGAGGTTTCGGCACCTGTGCTCCACCCGGCGCTGAGTTTTCCGTAGAGGTGGTCTGCAGCAGCGGAATACTGGGGTGACCGGACGGTGGCAGGTTGGTTGGCGGAGTTGGGTTGGCCGGTGCCTCCCTGAGTATCGTCTGAAGCGGTGCATGCAGGCGCTGTATGAGCTCTGTCAGCGGGCGCTGCTGCGTCAGCACACTGCGCATCGCCTCAGCCCGGACAGGCGTGTTGGGGGCACTGTCCGTCGCTGGACGCACCAGTTTGAACTCCAGCGGATCGGCATTCTTGATCACCTGCAGCGTAAGCGACTCACCTGCGGTAATCCGCACCTGGGTCTGTACCTGGACCTCTACTCTGCCGATGCGTAACTGGAGCTGGTCGTCGCGGGTGGAGGTTATCGCTCTGGCTTGTACAATCTGGCCTTCGTGTAAACTCTCCAACAGGCTGTTCTTGATGAGTTCCAGCTTGACCTGAAAACCGGTGGTGGGATTGAAAATCTCCATACGCTGGCGATGGTTCCTGTTACAGAATCAGTAAATTATAGTTTATATCGGAAACAGCCGATGGAGAGATAGGGTCAGATCATCATCGGTATCCGAACAGAGATTCAGGTGAACGAAAAAGCGCCGGATAAGCAGCTACTTTGGTACGTCAGGTCACGGCGGGGTGAGGAGGGCCCCTTTCCCGGTGCAGGTGTTCGCCGCTCGCTGCTGCTGGGACGTCTGAGCACCGAGGATCTGGTCAGCTGGGACCGGGAGCGCTGGTATCCTCTCTCCCAGGTACCCGAGGTGTTACCACCAGAGATGAGGCGGATGCTGCCTACAGGGGATGCTGACTTGATCACAGCGCGTCTCCGCGAAGATGAACGCACCGGCATTGATCGACGCAAAAGCAGCTCCGGTCGAATATCGGACCAGGATCGCCGGCAGGTAGAGCCAGAAGTGATGGAGCGCCATCGCAATGCGAAGCGGGCACTGCGACAACTGAGTTGGAGGAGAGAGATACCGGTGCTGACGATGGCGATTGTCAGCCTGCTGATGATCGCTGTTCTCGGCTATGGGCTCTATCTGGGTGGACCTGAGTATGTCTCGGACCCGGATTGCTCCGCGCCTCCCGTCGCCGGTGTCGATTGGCACAACTGCAGGAAGGACAATCTGGTTGCCAATATTGCGGACTTGGAAGGGGCCAATCTTGGCAATGGGTCATTTCGCTCCAGTCGCATGTCCGGCGCCCTGCTTAATGGTGCAAATATCCGCTATTCCGACCTGAGTGGTTCCGATCTGAGCCATGCGGAACTCAGGGCGGCCGACCTGCAGGGGAGTCGGTTACACAACATTGATCTTTCGTATGCCGACCTGTCGAGCGCCAACTTGCGCTATGCCGACCTGACTGGCGCCAATCTGGGCGGTGCAATGTTGACTGGCGCACAACTCGAACATCTGATCTGGCCGGACGGGAAGGAGTGCTCCTCCGGTACGGTTGCCAGCTGTCTGAGCGGGCACTGACAGTTTCAATCTCTCTCGGTTTTCTTCGCGGCTAAAAAGGGGAGCCAAAGGACTCTGTCTGATAACGCAACACCTCTATCTGATCCGACCAGTAGTCCCGTGGCAGTCCGGCTTTCATTTTTAGATGTGCGAGAAAAGCGTCAGCATCGGGCAGGGATTCCCATACCGATGGTAGAAATGTTCCCTGCCTCCGGCCCAATTTGAGTATGACACCGTCGATGCCGGGGCGTAGCTTCTCCAGCAGCGCTTTCTCCGTAGCAACCACCAGAGGTACAGCACTGCTCAGCACGGATATATGCATCTCCAATCCTTCCAATTCAGCATTGGTGAGCGGGTTGAACCTGGGATCACGAAAAGCTGCCGCAAACGCATTCTCGTTTACATCCGCAGCCAGTGGTTGAATCGCGTTCAGGTGGCCGATGCAGCCCCGCAACCTGGAATAACGGTTCAGTGTCACGAAGCTGGCGCGTTTCTGCTGCAACGCCGTGGGATAACTGGCCGGGTCGAGCGGCAGCAGTTTGCCGCATTCCATACCATATGAAATCGACCGCTGTGCCAGCTGCAGTAAAAGCGAACGGTCAATCTGGGTTAGCTGCGGCGATGTATCAGCAGAGCAGATAGGCACCATATCCGACCACCCGTTCACGGCTCCCGGCAGTATCTCCAGAGTTACGCAGGTCGAGCGTCTTTGCACTCAGCCGATGGCGGCGCGCGGCAAGGAGCAGTCCGCTGACCGGTATTCTGCCACATGCATGGTGATAGCTGAGTGCATCGGGACGCAAAGCCTCAATTGCCCTGCTTGCCTCCTGGTCCATGGTGCGGGCAACTTCGTAGCTTAGATAATGGCTCAAATCGGAGCTGACCAGAATCAATGTTTCGTCTCCACCCCAGAGCAACTCCAGCAACTCATCGACCTGTTCCGGTCTGGCATCTCCCACGAGGAGTGGCACAATCTTGAAATCGACAAGTAACTCCTGCAGGAACGGCAGATGCACTTCAATGCTGTGTTCACCACGAAATGCGGCATCACACTGTGTCACCTGAGGAAACCGTGCGATCTGCCGCACTGCATCCAGATCCACCTCCACGTCACCCAGAGGGGTGCGGAATGCGGCAGCACCCGAGTAAGCGACACCTGAAAAGGCGAGTCGATGGGCCGGAGCCAATATGACTACCCGGGAGATCAGTTGGGACCACGGTGCCAAACAAGCATAGGCACTGCCCGCAACCGGTCCGGAGTAAATGTAGCCTGCATGCGGCGCGATGAGCGCTTTCGGAACAGCTGTAGTATTCGTGTCGGTGTGCGCCTGACGGATGTAACTGCGAATCTCCGCCCTCAGTTGTAACGGATCCGCTGGATAAAACATCCCTGCCACTGCGGCGGGTTGTACATTTGCCATGCTGTTACCTCCTTATTCCAGAGGGCCTTAAATTAACGATATGCGCATTCCTGGAATAATCAAGCACTATAATTAAATCAAGATGGCTAACTGCTGAGTACATTATTACTTCAGCGCAGAGAGGAATCTGAGGTCCTGATGATCACAACGGAGAAGATGTCGAACCCTGTGGGATGTTGGTTTCCCTGAGAGTAAAGCGATCTGATCCAGCATGATGTTCCCGAACGGACACCAGCTACAGGAGTTATTCAATTGAACAAGCTATTGTCCAGCTATCATCCCACCAAGTACTGGCACAAGCTGGAGGATGGGCGAGTGCAGTGCGATCTCTGTCCGCGCGCCTGTCGGCTCAAAGAGGGGCAGCAGGGGCTTTGTTTCGTGCGGGTTTGCCAAGAGGGTGCGGTTGTACTGACGACGTATGGACGCTCCAGCGGTTTCTGCGTCGATCCCATCGAGAAAAAACCACTTAACCACTTCTACCCGGGAACGCCGGTGTTCTCGTTTGGGACTGCTGGCTGCAATCTCGCCTGCCGTTTCTGTCAAAACTGGGATATGAGTAAATCCCGTGAAATGGACACACTGGCGGATAGCGCATCTCCCCGTGTCATTGCCACCAACGCACATCGGCTCGGCTGCCGCAGTGTGGCTTTCACCTACAACGATCCGGTAATCTTCATGGAGTATGCGATCGATACCGCACTCGCCTGCCATGAATTGGGAATCAAGACGGTGGCAGTGACCGCAGGCTATATCTCCGAAGCACCCAGGATCGAATTTTTTCGTCACATCGACGCTGCCAATGTCGATCTGAAGGCATTCACCGAGCGCTTCTACTATAAACTGACCGGCGCCCATCTCCAGTCGGTGCTCGATACGCTGATCTATCTGCGCGAGCAGACTCAGGTATGGGTGGAGTTGACCACCCTGCTGATCCCCGGAGAAAATGACTCGCCCACCGAGTTGAACGAGATGACCAGGTGGGTGGTTGCCAATCTTGGCCCGGATATCCCCATGCACTTCACCGCCTTTCATCCAGACTGGAAGATGCGCGATACACCGCCTACGCCGCCCGAAACGTTGACCTTGGCCAGAAATATCGCCATGGGAAACGGAGTCCATTTCGCCTATACCGGAAATGTGCATGATCGCCGCGGCGGAAGCACCTATTGCGCCCATTGTGGCACACTGCTGATCGAGCGCGACTGGTATCGGCTGGGACAATGGCATCTGGACTCGCGAGGTAGATGCAGCCAATGCGGCACACCCTGTCCGGGAGTGTTTGACGCAGAACCGGGTAGCTGGGGGGCGCGTCGTCTGCCGGTGCAAATCAACCGTTGATACGGCTCGGCAGACTGTAAACTTCTCTTCTTGTGGAAAGCCTGTGCAGGTTTCGCGATAATGCGCCCCTTTTTCCGCAGTCGTCGGAGCGGATAAGGCTCTCTGCTGCTGCAACCTTTAAATTCAACCTGTGGCCTGATGAATAATGCCTGATGCGGGGTGTATTCCAAGGCTTTCCGGAGAGATCTCATGTGGTTCAGGAATCTTTTAATCTATCCGTTGAACGCTCCGTTCGAGCTATCCGCTGAAGCGTTGCACGAGGAACTGAGCACCAGGCACTGGCGGGAGTGCGGCAACCTGGAGTTGTCCGCGCTTGGTTGGGAACCACCGCTCGGTCGGTACGGCACACAGCTGACGCACGCAGTTGGGAACTGCATCATGATCTGCATGCGCCGCGAGGAGAAGGTGATGCCGGCTGCAGTGGTGAACCAGCAGTTGGCACAACGGGTCAATGCGCTGGAGGAGAAGGAAGGACGCAAGGTGAGACGCCGCGAACAGGCGGAGATGAAAGATGAGATCATTCTCGACCTGCTGCCTAAAGCCTTTGTAAAGACGGTGCTAACCTATGCCTATATTGACAGCGGAAACGGTTGGTTGCTGGTGGATACCAGCAGTACGAAACGGGCAGAGGATCTGATCAGCCTGCTACGTGAGACGCTGGGTAGCCTGCCGTTGAATCCGCTACAGCTAAACGATTCACCTGTCACCGAAATGACCCGGTGGCTGCAGGGTGGAGGAGTACCCCGGGAGTTCGTGATTGGCGATGAGTGTGAAATGCGGGATCCCGCCGAAGAGGGAAGCATGGTTCGCTGCCGGCGATTGGACTTGGAGGGAAAAGAGATCGCCGGCCACCTGAAAGCAGGCAAAGAGGTAGTCAAGATCGCGGTGGAGTGGCAACAGAAGATCAGTTTCGTACTGACTGCAGAGGCTGCACTGAAGCGACTCAAATTTCTCGATCTTATTCAGGAAGCGGCAGCCGAGAGCGAAGCAGAGGACGAGGCAAGCCGCTTCGATGGCGACTTCGCGGTGATGTCCCTGGAACTGGGCAGTCTGATCAACAGTCTGATCGGACTGTTCGGAGGTATAGTCAAAGAGTAGCTCGTACTGCGATTAGAACTGCTGTTGCTGATCCGTGGAGCGGGAGTTTTCCGTTACTAAACTACACTTTGTAGTAGTCACGGTACCAGTCGACGAAGTGCCGAACGCCCTGCTCAATAGCGGTAGCCGGTTTATAGCCGGTATCCCGAACCAGGTCCTGGACATCAGCAAAGGTGTCTGGGACATCGCCTGGCTGCAGCGGCAAAAGGTTCTTCCGCGCGGTCTTCCCAAGGCAAGCCTCCAATACTTCAATGTAGCGCCTCAATTCCACCGGTTGATTGTTACCGATGTTGTAGAGTCGGTAGGGTGCCCTGCTCGATGCAGCATCGGGGTGGTCACCGCTCCACTCCGGGTTGGATTGCGCAACCCGATCGAGCACGCGGATTACCCCTTCGACGATATCATCAATGTAGGTGAAGTCACGCCTGTGGTTGCCATAGTTGAACACGTCGATCGGCTCACCAGCGAGAATCTTCCGGGTAAACTTGAACAGCGCCATATCCGGGCGGCCCCAGGGGCCATACACGGTGAAAAAGCGCAGTCCCGTGGTCGGAATGTCGAACAGATGACTGTAGGTGTGCGCCATCAGTTCATTCGCCTTTTTGCTTGCGGCATACAGGCTCACCGGGTGGTCTACATTATCATGAACCGAAAAGGGCATGCGCGTATTGGCGCCGTATACGGAACTGCTGGAAGCGTATACCAGATGCTCCACCCGATTCTGCCTGCACCCTTCGAGAATATTTCCGAATCCAACCAGATTGGTATCGATATAGGAAGCCGGATTTTCGATTGAGTAGCGAACGCCAGCCTGAGCCGCCAGATTGACCACCCGCTCTGGTTGATGTTCGCGGAATGCGGCGGCGACAGCCTCCCTGTCCTCCAGTGAGATGCGTAGATCACGGAAACCGGAGTAGGCCAGTGTGCGCTCCAGTCGCGCGCGCTTCAATCCGACGTCATAGTAGTCGTTGAGATTGTCGATGCCAATGACTTCATCGCCTCGCTCCAATAGTCGCAGGGCGAGTGCGGAACCGATGAAACCGGCACTACCCGTTACCAAAACCCTCATTCTCGACCCCTTTCGCTGGATTACAGCCTTCCGTCAGTCTCCTGGGTGGAAAGTATATGCTTGACGTCGTAGAGGACGCCACCGGGTTTGCAGTATCTGCGCAACTGCCCGGCTCCAAGTGCCAGGAACTGACGATGGGCGACTGCCAGCACGACCGCATCGTAGATACCCTCGTGCAGTTCAGCTATCGGGGTGATACCGTACTCATGCTCCGCTTCCTGCGCATTGATCCAAGGGTCGTATACGTCCACTTGGGTTTCATACCCCTTGAATTCGTTGACAATATCGACCACACGGGTATTGCGCAGGTCAGGGCAGTTCTCTTTGAAGGTAAGCCCAAGAATCAGCACCCTGCCGCCGGCAATGGTCAGGTGCTTCTTGATCATCAGCTTCACCACTTCACTGACGACATAGGCTCCCATGCCATCGTTGATGCGCCTTCCTGCCAGTATGATCTCGGGCTGATAGCCGATCGCCTGGGCCTTATGGGTCAGATAGTAAGGATCGACACCGATACAGTGCCCTCCGACCAGACCTGGGCGAAACGGGAGGAAATTCCACTTGCTACCCGCGGCTTCGAGCACTTCAAGCGTATCGATCCCGAGTCGGTTGAAGATCAGCGCCAGTTCATTGATCAGTGCGATATTGACGTCGCGCTGAGTGTTTTCAATCACCTTGGCTGCTTCCGCCACCTTGATACTACTTGCTTTATGCGTTCCCGCCGAGATGATCTGTTGATACAGCAGGTCGACAAAATCAGCGACTTCCGGAGTCGAGCCAGAGGTTACCTTCCTGATATTGGTCAGGCGATGCTCCTTGTCCCCTGGATTGATTCGTTCAGGACTGTAACCGACAAAAAAGTCCTGATTGAACCTGAGTCCAGAGCCCTGCTCCATCAGTGGTACACACACCTCCTCGGTGGCACCAGGATAGACGGTCGACTCAAAGACAGCGATATCACCCTTACTGAGCAGCTTGCCCAGCATCTTACTTGCGCCAACCAATGGAGAGAGATCGGGTTGTTTGTGCTGGTCGATCGGTGTGGGCACGGTGACAATGTAGAAGTTGCACTCGGAGAGTTCGTTCGCATCTGAGGTGAACTCCAACAGGTTCGCTGTAGTGAGTTCTTCAGGATCGACCTCCAGCGAGCTGTCGCGACCGGATTTCAGCTCATCGACTCGCGCTTGATTGATATCCAGTCCGATAGTCGGGATTTTTTTGCCAAACTCCACCGCCAGTGGCAACCCCACATATCCCAGTCCCAATACACCAATTTTTACTTTTTCTAAATCAAACATTAAAAGTCCTTATATATGAGCCTTGGTTAATTGTGCCATCAGCGGAAATTTCGGTACATCTGGTGAATTCTTTAAATTCAACCATCACACTCGATTTTAACCCAGTTGCCATGATGCGGGCGACTCGGGTACAAGTCGACATCTGCCGATGATGAAAGCCGTGTGCCACCCTCAGTCGTGGGTTCGTGGGCGCCTGTATCGGTGGCAAACTGATGCTGTATAATTACAAAATTTGGCCGATCCTCCCTCCAGCTATCGTCGATTCGGCCGATGATCTGGAAGTCAGTGGGTAGAGAAAGGAAGAGTCTGTGCTAAATCGATGGGCGGATTGCATGAACCAGGTTCAATAAACCGGTCGATTTCCGGGACAGGCAACTAATGATAAGACTATTCGGTCACTATGTTTCCAAACTGTTTCTTCTTCTGGGCGCACTGGAAATAGTGGTGCTCTATCTTTGTGTTTGTGGTGGTTACTACCTGCGCGCCAGTTTTTCGGAACTGCAGCCGGGGATAGAGAGCACATCATTGCACTCGTCAGCCATACTCTATGCATTACTGACTTCCGCCGCCATGCTTGCGATGGGACTTTACCAACGCGGCCTGCAGGAGGCGGCTGCGCTGCTGGTACGACTTGGCGTCAGCTTTTTTCTGGCGACTATGGCAATGAGCATGGTTTTCTACTGGTTCCCCAATCTTTTCCTCGGTCGCGGTGTATCCGGCCTGGCAATGCTGTTATCGGTGGCAGGATTGCTGATTTTGCGCACGATCTTTTTCCATTTTGCTGGAACGGAATCGCAAAAACACCGCGTACTGGTGCTTGGATCGGGAATGAACGCAGCCAGGATCGATCACCTGGTCGAGAGTGAGCCGGAGCGACTTGGTTTCAACGTGGTCAAGTATGTTCGCCTCGAAGATGGAAACAACATAATCGATGAAGAAAAACAGGTAGAGCTTACCGGTTCCCTGCTCGAACTCGCGGACAATTTGGATATCAACGAAATTGTCATCGCGGTAGACGATCGTAGAAAAGGATTGCCAGTGGACGATATTCTCGACTGCAAAATGTCCGGCATCGTTATTTTTGACCTACTCACTTTTTTCGAGAAGGAGACCTCGCGAGTCAATATCGACCTCCTTCATCCCAGTTGGATCTATTACTCTCCAGGATTCAGTGTCGGGGTGGGCGGACACAATCTCAAGCGTACTTTGGATATCACGGTTAGCCTGCTGATGATGTTGCTGTTTTCGCCTCTCTATCTGTTGGTGACAATGGCAAGCCTGATCGAATCCGGGGGGCGCGATCCGATTTTCTACAGCCAGGTCCGGGTGGGAGAGAATGGCAACCATTTCAGGGTGCATAAGTTTCGCAGTATGCGCACCGATGCTGAATCTGACGGAGTCGCCCGCTGGGCAAGTGCCAACGACTCCAGGGTGACTCCGCTTGGCACTTTTTTGCGCAAGACGAGGCTGGACGAGTTGCCACAGCTCTATAATGTTCTGAAAGGGGATATGAGTCTGGTAGGTCCGCGTCCTGAACGACCCGAGTTCGTACTGGATCTGGAGAAAACAATCCCTTATTACCGTGAGCGACATCGGGTAAAACCTGGATTGACAGGCTGGGCTCAGCTGCGCTACCAGTATGGCTCAACGCTGGAGGATGCCAAACAGAAGCTGCAGTATGACCTCTACTATGTGAAGAACATGAACATCTTTCTGGACATGGTGATTCTGTTGGAAACTGTGGAGGTCGTTTTGATGGGCAAAGGGGCCCGTTGAACCGGTCAGATACTATATTCACGCAGAGAGAAATTCCATCTGTCACTACGGTTGACAGAGAGGAGCCAGTGGATGCTGCAATCTTTACATGCTAACACCGATCCGGTATCGACCTGGCTCAGTCACTAGGAGCCATGATGTCTGATTTCGGATTTCTCGGTTTTACTATCGCTTCTCTCCTCTACCTGATCCTGTCGCTGCTTTTGGCAACCAGTTGGCGTGGTCGGTTGCAAGGTGGTCTGATGCTGGCGGCATCGATCGTTTCTGCGTTCTGGGCTGGACTGTTCGCGGCAGATTCCTACTTTATGGTTATTCCCGCCAGTGCCATCTGGCCTATCGAAGCGCTGAAGAATATCACTTGGTGCGCTTTTCTGATCGGGCTGCTTTCGCAGATAGCACATGGTCGAAAAGTATCGATCAGGGGTTATCGGATAATAGCACTGCTGATCTTACTGGCCAGTGTCGTCATAGTCATACCTGATAACTACGCACCCAGCATATTGCTGCTCGATATGCGCTACTTGGGACAGGTGATCAGCGCGATCGCTGGCATGATGCTGGTAGAGCAGTTTTATCGCAACACGCCTACACAGCAACGCTGGGGAATCAAATATCTCTGTTTCGGCCTCGGCGGTATGTTCATGTTCGACTTCTATCTCTTTTCGGACGCACTGTTGTTCAAGCGAATCAACTTCGACCTGTGGTACGCAAGAGGCGGAATCTATGCCATCACAGTCCCTTTACTGGCGGTATCAGCCGCACGCAATCCAAACTGGTCTTTTGATCTCTTCGTCTCCCGAAGGGTGGTGTTTCATACCACTACGCTGCTCATTGCCGGTGTATACATGCTGCTTATGGCGTTCGCCGGATACTACATCAGGATCTACGGCGGGGCTTGGGGCACGGTGCTGCAGATCACCTTTTTCTTCGCCGCCTTGTTGGCCCTGTTGGCAATTCTCTTTTCGGGACAGGTGCGTGCTCGGGCTAAGGTCTTTCTCAACAAACATTTTTTCAGTTACCGATACGACTATCGCGAGGAGTGGCTACGTCTGATCAGACTCCTCTCTGGCCAGGATACGAATACACCACTGTTTGAGCGGGTGATATGGGCATTGGGTGAGATCGTAGACAGTGGTGGTGGCTTATTGTGGCTTTGCTCAGCACGAAGGGGCTGCATCCTGGCTGCAAATCGCAATCAGTCGCTTCCCTCCATCGAGGGGGACCATGGACTGGCTTCGTTGATCAAGTTTCTCGATGATCGGCAATGGGTGGTGATAGTACCCGAGGTGGAACAGCATCCAGAGCGGTATGAAGCGCTGGAACTTCCCGGCTGGCTGACATCCATGGAGGGGGTATGGCTGATTGTTCCCCTGATCCATGATGAGCATGTCATCGGTTTTACCATTCTGACTCAACCACGTGTCAAGACCAATCTCAACTGGGAAAACCTGGATCTGCTGAAAACCGCAGGACGTCAGGCGGCTGGGTACCTGGCGTTATACGAGACATCTCAGGCGTTGGCCGATGCCAAGCAGTTTGAGGGGTTCAACCGACTCTCTGCTTTTGTCGTACACGATCTGAAGAATCTCATCGCCCAACTTTCGCTGGTGGTCAAGAATGCGGAAAAACATAAAATGAACCCGGCGTTCATTGACGATGCGATGATGACTATCGACAACTCGGTAAAAAAAATGAGTCGGCTCATGGCGCATCTCAGAAGCGCAGTTCCAGTAGTCAGGAAAACCCGAGTGGAACTGATCGAGATCACCAAATCGGCCGTCGCCACCAAATCGCTACAACTTCCTGTGCCTTCACTGGAGGTGAAAGGAGAGGAGATCTGGGTCTATGCCGATGCAGATCGGATGGAGGCGATTATCGGTCATATTATTCAAAATGCGCAGGATGCCACCCCCCAAGACGGCACGATTCAGGTCAAACTTTCTGCCTTAAAAAACCAGGCTGTGTTGAAAGTGAAGGATTCCGGCAGCGGTATGGATGCACAGTTTGTTCGTGACCGTCTTTTCCGACCATTCGATTCGACCAAAGGGCTCACTGGGATGGGTATCGGTGCCTACGAAGTCCGGGAATTCGTGCACGATATCGGTGGTCAGGTCTCGGTGATGAGCGTACCTGGGAAGGGAACTGAATTTAAGATTGTTATACCATTCGCCGATAATTGATATCGCGAGCCCTGTCCAGATTACTAAACGGAGTGAAGCTATTTTGACTGAGCAAATTAAGAAGTTGTTGATTGTGGAGGATGATCCGGGACTCCAGAGCCAACTTCGCTGGAGTTTTGAAGAGTGTGAAGTGGGAATAGCTGCAGACAAGGAATCGGCGATCGCCCAACTGCGGCGTATCGAACCCGCCGTAGTCACACTTGATCTCGGGCTCCCCCCCGATCCAGGCGGTGTCTCCGAAGGATTCGCCACGTTGGAAGAGATTCTGCGGCTATCACCCGATACCAAAGTGATCGTGGTCACCGGACACAATGATCGCAACAATGCGGTCCGAGCCGTCGGCCTGGGGGCGTACGATTTTTACGAAAAGCCGATTGAACCCGAATTGTTGGTGCTGGCAGTAAACCGAGCTGCCCGACTGCACGGACTGGAGCAGGAGAACCGACAACTGGCGTTGGAGAGAACCATTTCACCTTTGGATGGGGTGATCGCGGTGAGTCCGGAAATGCTTAAGGTTTGCCGGACAGTAGAGAAGCTGGCACCCACCGATGTGTCGACGCTGGTTTTAGGTGAAAGCGGTACTGGAAAGGAAGTACTGGTCAAGGCGCTGCATGCACTCAGCAGCCGCTCCGCATCGCGTCTGGTTGCGATCAACTGTGCCGCCATCCCGGAAAATCTACTGGAAAGTGAACTGTTCGGGTACGAAAAAGGTGCATTTACCGGTGCTTCCAAAACCACCCAGGGGAAGATCGAACTCGCTGAGGGAGGTATACTCTTTCTCGATGAGATTGGTGACATGCCGTTGCCGCTGCAGGCCAAATTACTGCGCTTTCTGCAAGAGCGGGTAATTGAACGGATCGGCGGACGCAAGGAGATTCCAGTCGATGTCAGAGTGATCTGCGCAACTCATCGGGATCTGCTCGAAATGGTAAGAGAGCAATCATTCCGCGAGGATCTCTATTACCGGATTAATGAAGCGACCATCAGGATACCTTCGCTCAAAGAGCGCAAGGGGGACACGGTGGTGCTGGCCCGCTGGTTTCTACAGCGCTTCTCCCAACAACTGAATCGACCGATCAAAGGTTTCACCCAAAAGGCGCTGGAGGCGATTGAACAGTACAAATGGCCGGGCAACGTCAGAGAGCTGGAAAATCGGGTAAAGCGCGCGGTTATCATGGCAGATGGTACCCAGATAACCGAGCAGGATCTGGAAATGGATGCACTTGAAGTCGATAGCCAGCCATTCAATCTGCGTGAAGTGCGAGAAGCAGCTGAGTACCAGGCTGTATTAAGAGCACTCAACTTCTCTGATAACAACATCTCCCATACGGCGGACATGCTGGGGATTACCCGGCCTACATTGTATAATTTGATGCGTAAATATAATTTGAGCGTTTAGTAAAGCACCTCAGCGTTCATTCTGAGCCGTAGAAGCTCCAGCGCTTGGAATGACCAGTCTTGTTTTTATTCACCTAGGATGAATCATGGACACATCAAGGGCCCTATTGACTTCAATTCTACTCTTCTCCCTGATGTCAACTCACGCGGCGGTGGAGAATAAGTACCTGAAAGAAGCAAAGGAGTATCTGCAGCAAGGAGAAACA
The DNA here is from genome assembly GCA_024235215.1 of Chromatiaceae bacterium. GTDB lineage: Bacteria > Pseudomonadota > Gammaproteobacteria > Chromatiales > Chromatiaceae > HKST-UBA178. The sequence continues at coordinate 202,989 of JACKMU010000007.1, forward strand.
CAGGCGGCGGTCATCGAACTGAAGAATGCGCTGCAGCAGGATCCGGCCAACATCGAAGCCAGACTGCTCCTCGGAAAACTCTATCTTCAGTCTGGCGATGGCGCTTCGGCGGAGAAGGAGATAGAGCGCGCAATACGGCTTGATGCGGATAAAGCACTGTGGCAGGTAGAGTTGGGTAAAGCTTATCTACTGCAGAATAAATTCAAAGAGATCATCAATTCGATTGAGTCGGACACAGCACTCTCCGGAGAGATCCAGGCAGAGGTATACAACCTGCGTGGTCGGGCCTACCTGGCAACCGGAGCGCATGCCGATGCCCAAGAGGCATTTCAGCAGGCACTCGCTCAGCGTCCCGGTGATGAGGTCGCAGAACTTGGCTTGATTCAGGTGACGATTCTATCCGGTGATCGGCAGACTGGTGAACCACAACTCGACAGCTTCCTGGAGAAGTTTCCCGATAACATAGAAGGACGTCTTCTGCGTGGCGAGCTGTTAAGGCAAAGCAAGCAGAACGACCGGGCGATGGCAGATTACAATTACGTCCTTGACAAGAGTCCTGGCAATCTGCGTGCTCTACTGGGTCGAACGACACTCTATCTGCTGTTGGCAAACCATGACGCAGCCGCAAAAGACTTGGAAGCGCTTGCCAAGATCGCACCGACCAGTCCATTGGTACAGTATCTGCAAGCTGTATTCAACTTTCAACAGGGAAAACTGGAACAGGCCGAGGAACTTCTGGTAAAGGTTCTCAACCAGGCACCCAACCATACTCAGAGTCAGCTGATCTATGGTGCAATCCTATTTCGCAAAGGTGAATATGTAGCTGCTGATGAGTACCTCTCACGCGCACTGGCCATGCTTCCCGGACATCTCCAAACGATCAAACTGGTTGCTGCAGTGAAAATCAAGCTGCGCCAGTTCGATCAGGCGATTTCTGTGCTTGAGGCTGGTTTGAAGGATCACCGGGACGATGCTCAGTTGCGCGTCATGCTCGGCAATGTCTTTCTACAAACAGGGCGATTTGAGGAGGGCTCAGAACTGCTCGCCAAAGCAGTGGAACAGATGCCTGATCAAGCAGCGCTGCGCACCCAGCTGGCTTTTGGACTGCTTGCCCAGGGGGAGACCAAGAACGCGATAGATGAGTTACAGTCCGCGGTGGATTTGGGGCAAGACCTGATCCAGGCGGACGTACTGCTGGTACTTTCTCATCTCAGGAACAAGGAGATTGAGCAAGCGTTGAAGGCAAGTCAGGCATTGGAACAGCGTTCTCCAGACAATCCGTTGGCTTACAATCTCTCTGGTCTGGCATGGATGGCTTCCGGTGATGAAGCCAGTGCACGCGAGAAATTTTTGAAAGCGCTCGAATTGGATCCGATGTTTGTCACGGCGCATATAAATATTGCCCGAATCGAGCTGGGCCACAATCGCCTCGAAGAGACTGAAGTCCAGTTCAAGGCAGTCTTGGATAAGGTACCCAGCAATATTACCGCATTACTGGGCATGGCCGGTCTCGAAGCGCGCAGAAAAAATCGCGAAGGTATGTACGACTGGTTGATCAAAGCCCGCGATTTGAACCCCAATTCGAGTAAACCGGGTATTCTGCTCACCCAGTCCTATCTGCAGGATGGAGAGAACCTCAAAGCGCTACGAGCGGCGCGGGAGAGCGTGTCCAGTTTCCCAAACGATGCCGAGGTGCTGCAGGTATTGGGTATAGCGCAGATAGCAACTGGAGAGGTAAACAGCGCTATACAGAGTTTCCGGCAACTGGTGGAGGTCAATAAGAGCCCGCAAACGCTGACTCAGCTGGCCAATACGCTGAAACGCATCGATAATTACAGCGAGGCTCGGATAAATCTGTCGCTCGCTTTGCAAATCGATCCGAACTATCTGCCAGCGTTGACTTCACTCGGGGATGTTGCCTTCAAAGAAGGTGAATTAACCGAGACGCAGGAGATCGCGAAGCGTATCCAGCGTGAATATCCTGACCAGAGCATTGGTTATCAAATGGAGGCAGCAGGACTGCTAAAACAGAATCAGTCGGAACCGGCGATCGGACTGCTGGAGCGGGCATATCAACTGCAGCCAACAGCCCAACTTGCGTTGCAACTTTCGCGGCTGCACCATTTGAATGGCGCTACGCAAAAAAGTCTGGACCAGCTCAGTGACTGGCTGCAGAAACAGCCAGCGGATGTGGAAGTCAGATCGGTTTATGCCAATAGGTTACAGCAGTTGGGTGATATCGAGAAGGCCGCGTTGCAGTATGAAACCGTATTGCAGACAGCTCCTGATAATGTCACCGTACTGAACAACCTCGGGTGGATCTATCAGCAGCAGGGCGACCGCCGGGCGCTGGAGGTCGGAGGACGAGCCTTTCAACTGGCGCCGGAGAAACCGGAAATCGTCGATACCTATGGTTGGATTCTGGTGAACTTTGGTGAAACACAGAAGGGCTTGGTCAGACTGAAAGAGGCGTTTGCAAAAATGCCGGATAATCCAGAAGTTGCCTATCATGTGGGTTATGCGTTGTCCAAGGCCGGGAACAATCAGGAGGCAAAGAAAGTGCTGATGCGTATCGTCAGAGACCACAAAGGCACCGGTTTTGCTGAGCAGGCGGAGAAGCTGCACGCTTCGCTCAAATAAACAGTACGAACCTATCGTCGCTCACGTCATTCAGCCGCTCATTTCAGGGCGGCTGAACCATCAGCAATATCAGGGCAGTGAAACCGGTTTTGCTGCCCGCCATTCAGTCAGGCTGTGTTCCACCACCACCTTGGTATAAATCCCTCCACGAACATTGAAATCAGCAGAGACGCGCATGAAGCGTGGTCGAGTAACCGCCACCAGATCATCCAGAATCTGGTTGGTCACTGCTTCATGGAAAGCCCCCTGATCGCGGAAGGACCAGATATAATTTTTCAACGATTTCAACTCAACGCACAGCCGATCCGCAACATACTCCAGGGTAATCTCGGCAAAATCGGGTTGACCCGTTTTGGGGCAGAGGCAGGTAAACTCGGGTATTCGGATGCGAATTGTGTAGTCGCGTTGTGGGTAAGGGTTGGCGAAGGTTTCAAGCAATTTACTTGGCTGGCTGGGCATGATCAGGTTCTGCCTGAAGCAGATAACGGCGGCGAAAGCTTGATTATACGGAAGAACTGAACGGGTCAGAAGGAAAACCTGAACTGACTAATATAATTTCGTATAATAACACTATATTACAATGTGTTATGTAATTAAATTAATGTTTATTTTAGGTTTTTTCAGTGCTTGTAACAGCGGCTTCCTCTCTGTATCTTAGCGGCCTATGCGTCTAGAAAAGATAAAGCTTGCGGGATTCAAGTCGTTCGTCGACCCTACAACCGTTCCGTTGCCTGGAAACCTGGTTGGCGTGGTGGGACCGAACGGTTGTGGCAAGTCAAATGTAATCGATGCGGTTCGCTGGGTAATGGGCGAAAGTTCAGCGAAAATGCTGCGTGGTGAGTCGATGGCGGATGTCATCTTCAACGGTTCCACATCACGTAAACCAGTCGGAACAGCCAATATAGAATTGGTGTTTGATAACACTGACGGTGCCGCCGGTGGCGAGTACGCACAGTACAACCACATCTCGGTCAAGCGTCAGGTCTCCCGCGATGGGCAGTCCAGTTATTTTATGAACGGGGTGCGCTGTCGGCGTCGAGATATCACTGATCTGTTTCTGGGAACCGGTCTGGGACCCAGAAGTTATTCGATCATTGAGCAAGGGATGATCTCGCGGCTCATCGAAGCCCGGCCTGAGGATCTGCGCGCTTTTTTGGAAGAGGCGGCCGGCATCTCCAAATACAAAGAGCGACGCAGAGAAACTCAGAACCGAATCGATAATACGCGTGAAAATCTCAGTAGATTAAATGACCTACGCAATGAAATAGCAAAACAGCTTGAACATCTGAAAAGACAAGCAGCCACTGCTGAGAAATACAAAGAGTATAAAACACTGGAGCGCAGGCTGCAGGCAGAGCTACTGGCGCTGCGCTGGCAGACGCTACACCAGGAACTCGACCAGCACGATCATGCCATCAGTGAACTGGATACCGCACTGGAAGCCGCGATTGCGAAGCAGCGACGTCTGGAGGCCGATATCGAACTTGAGCGGGAGCGGCACGTCGAAGCGAATGAGCAGTTCAATCAGATTCAAGGCGGCTACTATGCAGTAGGCAGTGAGGTGGCGCGGGTCGAGCAGGCGATTCAATTTGCCCGGGAGAGCAAAGCCCAACTGGAGCAGGATCTGCAGCAAACTGAAAATGCATGGCAGCAATCCAGCAATCACCAGCAGCAGGATCAGTCCAGACTGACAGAGGTAACTGCGGCATTGTTGGAACAGCAACCGCAGCTGGAGCATTTGCAGGAAATCGAGGAGAGTTTGGCTGAGCATCTGCAGGAGGCGGAGTCAGCGATGCATTCCTGGCAGGCGGAGTGGGAAAGATTCAATCACAATGCGGCTGAGCCGGCTCAAACAGCACAGGTCGAGCGTACCCGCATCAATCATCAGGAACAGCAGGAACAGAGCCTGCTGCGACGCATCGAAAGACTGGATGAAGAGCTAACCCGGCTAAACCATCCGCAGCTGGCGCAAGAGATAGCCGACCTCTCCGATAGGGAGCACTCTCAGCAAGAGAGTATGCAACAACTGGATCAACAACTGGGGACTATCGCAGCACGCGTGGAAGAGTTGCGTGAGGAGAGTACCCTGCACAGTCAGGCGCTGGATTCGGCACGCGAGGAGTTGCAGCGGGCGAAAGGGCGACTGGCATCGCTGGAGGCGTTGCAGGAGGCGGCACTGGGAAAATCGGCTAACGTGGTCACCGAATGGCTCGATAAACAAGGCGTGTCCGAAGCCGCCAGGCTGGCACAGGTGATCGAGGTAGAAACCGGCTGGGAGAGGGCGGTTGAGTCAGTGCTTGGATTTCACCTCCAATCGGTCGGCGTTGATGGACTGGACCGATTCGCCCGGCGGCTCACTTCTCTTGAACCTTGCGCACTGGCGCTGCACGACACTTCAGGTGCGGCTCAACCGGTAACTGCCGCGCGCGGCGATAGCCTTGCCAGCCGGGTAAAGATGCCCTGGCCAATGCACCAGATCCTGTTCGGAATATACACTGCCGAGGACCTGGAGGAGGCGATCTCCAGGCGCGGAGAGCTGGCACCAGGCGAGTCGGTTGTCACACCGGAGGGTATCTGGCTGGGCGCAGGCTGGCTGCGTCTAAATCGGGCGGAAGAGGGAACGGCTGGTGTGCTCCATCGGGAGCAGGCGATCCGCGCACTGTCCAAGGAGATCCTGCTGCTTTCGAACCGTGTAGAGGAGCAGAGCAGTTTGCTGGCGCAGGGGCGTACTCAGTTGCGGGAGAACGAACTCTCCCGTGACGCGCTGCAGGGGCAGTTCAACCAAGCCAACCGTCTACTTGGAGAGATTCGCTCAGCGCTCAGTGGCAAACGGGCCAGGGACGAACATCTGCGCAGCCGCAGTGAACATATCCTGGCCGAGCAAGCAGAGCTGACGCAGCAGATCCAGCAGGGTAAAAAAGCGCAGGAGCTTGCGCGCGAGAAACTATACGCCGCGTTGGAACTGATGGAAACGTTGAGTGAGCGGCGCGAGACGTTGGTGCAGCAGCGCGACCGGCTTGGCGTCCGTTTGAAGCAGATCCGGGAAGAGGCGGTGCAACAGCGTACGGCAACCCAGTCCCTGGCGTTGCAGGTCCAGTCCATGCGCACCTCAAGAGATTCTCTGCAGCAGAATCTCTCGCGCATGCAGGGGCAGATAGCCCATCTGCAGCAACGGCGCGGCGAGCTGAAGCAGGCACTGAATGAGCGGAAGGCTCCGTTACTGGAACAGAGTGAAATTCTGGAAGAGCTGCTCTCCCGGCGGCTGGCAGTCGAGGCGGATTTGGCGCAGGCACGCAGTGTACTGGAGCAGATAGACAGCGGCTTGCGCCATCTGGAGCAGAGCCGGAACGGAGCCGAAATCAAAGTTCAGGAGCAGCGCAGCGCTTGCGACCAAGCACGTATGGCGCGCCAGGAGATCAAAATCCGCTGTGGTACGCTGGAGGAACAACTCGCTGAGAGTGGCTTTAAACCGAAACAGCTGTTTGATGAACTTCCTGTGGATGCAAACGTCGAAACCTGGCAAGAACAAGTGCAGCAGCTGGACACCAGGATTCGCCGTCTGGGGGCAATCAATCTGGCTGCCATCGAGGAGTTTCAGGAGCAATCTGAACGTATGGTCTACCTGGATTCCCAGCATGCAGACATCACCGAATCACTGGAGACGTTGGAGAATGCCATCCGCAAGATCGATCGGGAGACCCGCACTCGATTTAAAGAGACCTTCGACAAGGTGAATACCGGTCTGCAGGAGAAGTTTCCCCGACTGTTCGGTGGCGGGCATGCTTATCTCCAACTGTCCGGGGAAGATCTGCTGGATACCGGTGTGACGGTGATGGCGCGCCCGCCGGGAAAGCGCAACTCCAGTATTCAGCTGCTCTCCGGCGGAGAGAAGGCGCTGACTGCGGTTGCGCTCGTATTCGCGATATTTGAACTCAACCCGGCGCCATTCTGCATGCTGGATGAGGTGGATGCACCACTGGATGATGCTAATGTCGGACGTTTTTGCGACATGGTAAAATCGATGTCGGATCGGGTACAGTTCATCTTTATCACCCACAGCAAGATAACCATGGAGATCGCTACGCATCTTATGGGTGTCACCATGAATGAACCTGGTGTCTCCCGCCTGGTTTCGGTAGATGTAGAGGAAGCCGCCCAGATGGCGACAATGTAACGAGTAGTATAGATGGATGCCGACATACTCAGACTTGTGCTTTTTATCTCCGGGGTAGCCCTGATTCTGGGAATCTACTTCTGGGATAGACATAAAAAAATCAATGTCAGAATCAATGCGATTCATAAAGCTGAGCGGGAAAAGCGCGCGCAGGTGACCGACCAGGAAGTATCGGAAAAGCGCCAGGAACCGGTCTGGGACGGAGTCACATCAAACGAGCCGGCCCAGGTCGAGAACTACGACTTTAACGACAGATTGCGGGAGCTTAGCGAACTGGTTGAGCAGGAGCGTGGAATGGGTGGTTCCCGGCTGGATACAGCGACCACCGACGGTGTGATTAACCGAAAACGGAAACACTCCGATACATCCCAGCTCGAACACGCCGTCCCCGTTCCACAGAAGATAGTGCAGATCAACCTGCTGGCGCGGAACAAACAGCTCAACGGTGACGATTTGATGCGGGCAGCACGCGATCTACAGCTTGATCCAGGTGAAATGCAGATTTTCCACCGTTACCATGACAGAACCGGACACAAACAGAGCCTATTCAGCATGGCGAGCATGGTGGAACCGGGCACCTTTCCATTTCGCTCCATGGGCAATTTCAACACACCAGGTGTTACCCTCTTCGCTCAGCTGCCAGGTCCTCTCGATGGTATCGAAACATTCAATCAGATGCTTGCCGTAGCCCAGCGGTTGGGTGCTCTGCTTGATGCCGAGCTTCTCGACGAGACTCGCAGCGTATTGAGTCGTCAGACCATCGATCATATCCGTGAAGAGATCAGCGAGCATGGCCGGCTGGTACGGCTAGCAAGAAGCCGCTGATGCAAGTACCTTTGGCGACGTTGGAGCGCGTGCACGAGCTGCGCAACCAGATCGACCAGCACAACTATCACTACTACGTGTTAGACGACCCGCTGATTCCCGACAGCGAATTCGACCGGCTGCTGAGTGAATTGCAGGAGCTTGAAGCGTGCTATCCGGAGCTGATTACACCAGACTCTCCAACCCAGCGGGTCGGTGCGCAACCGCTGGAATATTTTGCCGAGGTGCTCCACAAGGTACCTATGCTTTCGCTGAGCAACGCGTTGAATGACCAGGAGTTGGAGGATTTCGATCGACGAGTACGTGAGCGGCTCGAGGTAGCCTTTCCAATCATCTATGCAGCAGAACCCAAGCTGGATGGTCTAGCGGTCAATCTGCGCTATGAATCAGGGGTACTGGTACAAGGCGCAACCCGGGGTGATGGCATTACAGGGGAGGATGTGACACAAAATGTTCGCACCATCCCATCTATTCCCCTGCGGCTGATGGGGAGTGGCTGGCCTGAGGTGCTGGAGGTCAGAGGCGAAGTCTATATGCCGACTGCTGGATTCAGAAAACTCAATCTGGATGCATTGGCCAAAGGGGAGAAGACCTTCGCCAATCCACGCAATGCGGCGGCTGGCAGTCTGCGGCAGCTCGATTCCCGCATCACCACCCAGAGACCACTTGAATTTGTATGTTATGGTTTCGGTGAACTCTCCGGGGGTGATCTCGCCAGCACCCACAGCGCTGCTGTGCACAAAGTGGCCGCATGGGGGATGCCCATCTCTCCGGAACTGCAGTCAGTCGCGGGATTGAGCGGTTGTCGACGTTACTTTGACGCGATAAATGAACGCCGATTCGAACTGGATTACGAAATCGACGGAGTCGTGTTCAAGGTGGACAGCCTGCAGCATCAGCGCAGTCTCGGCACACTCTCCCGTGCGCCCCGCTGGGCGGTGGCAAGGAAATTTCCACCGCAGGAGGAGGCGACCCGTCTGCTGGGCATAGATATTCAGGTTGGCAGAACGGGTGCCATCACTCCGGTTGCACGGCTGGAACCGGTCTCAGTGGCAGGAGTCACCGTGACCAACGCCACACTGCACAACGCAGATGAGATTCGGCGCAAGGATATCCGGGTTGGAGACAGGGTGATCGTGCGTCGCGCGGGCGATGTGATCCCTCAGGTGGTGCGCGTGGTTCCGCAGGATAGCGGGACGCGCGAGCCCGAGTTTGTGATGCCGTCTCACTGTCCTGAGTGCCAGTCGGAGTTGATACGCGACGGTGACGGTGTGGTGCTGCGCTGCAGCGGCGGGCTCTTCTGTCCCGCCCAGCGTAAGGAGGCGATAAAGCACTTCGCGTCCAGACGTGCATTGGACATCGAGGGGCTGGGAGACAAGCTGGTCGATCAGCTGGTGGATAAGGGACTGGTTGAATCACCGGCAGATCTCTACCTGAAATTGAATCCGGAGCTGTTGGCCGGACTGGAGCGGATGGGGCCGAAATCGGCCAAGAATCTCTGTGATGCGATCGAAAAAAGCAAGACTACCACGTTAGCACGATTCCTCTATGCGCTGGGCATTCGGGAAGTGGGGGAGAGCACAGCACACTCATTGGCAGGCTTTTTTGGGAATCTGCAAGCATTGACCACGGCCGAGCGGGAGACGCTGCTGCAGGTGCCTGATATCGGCCCAATCGTGGCGGATCACCTGTACACTTTCTTTCGCCAGCAGCACAATCAGGAAGTGCTCGATGATCTGTTGGCTGCTGGCATCAGTTGGAAAGAGGTTGATCAACCAGAGGCCAAGCAGACACTGCTGGCGGGTAAAACCCTGGTGCTGACCGGAACACTGAGTCGCCCCAGGGCGGAGATCAAGGAGCAGCTGCAAGCGCTTGGCGCCAAAGTGAGCGGTAGCGTATCCGCCAAAACCGATTACTTGGTAGTAGGCACGGATGCCGGATCTAAACTGGATAAAGCGCAGAATCTGGGAGTCACCGTGCTCGATGAATCGGGCCTAGAGGCGTTACTGAGATCCATAGGTGCCGCATGAGTGAAACAATCGCAACACTTCCCCCTATCGCACTTTGGCAGAAGTTCTACCGGTTGACCCGGATCCCTAGACCCTCCTGTCACGAGCGTCGGGTGCGGGAATATCTCACCGCTTTTGGACAGGATCTTGGCCTGGAGACACTGATTGACGACGCAGGTAATGTATTGATCCGCAAACCGGCTGTGCCCGGATACGAACAACGTGCGCCGCTGATCCTGCAAGGGCATATGGATATGGTGCCCCAGGCGAATGCCGACAGCACCCACGATTTTGCCAAAGACCCGATCACAACCCGGATAGATGGTGACTGGGTTACCGCAGAGAGGACCACATTGGGGGCTGACAATGGTATCGGTGTGGCAGCAATGCTGGCGATACTGGGTGCCAACGATTTGCAACATGGCCCACTTGAGGTGCTGTTTACCAGCAATGAAGAGATCGGCATGCACGGTGCCTTCGGACTGAAACCCGGCGTGCTCAGTGGAAAAATGCTGATCAACACCGATATGGAGGAAGAGGGTGAACTCTGTATCGGCTGCGCCGGTGGGGCCAACGTCAACAGTCGGCTTATGTACCGAGAAGAGCCGGTCGCAGCTGACTGGGTCAGTTATCGCCTTTGTATCACCGGTTTGCGTGGCGGCCACTCCGGCGTCGATATCCACCGCGGACGAGGCAATGCGGTTGCGCTGCTGTTTCGGCTGTTGAAGCACTTACAGAGCGATTTCGCTGTCCGAATAAAGTCACTGGATGCAGGAAATCTGCGCAACGCGATTCCACGGGAAGCGTTCTGTCTGGTTGCGGTCGAGCCCCCCTGTGCACCCGCGTTAACGGCGTCGGTAAAGCACTGGCAGTCCATATTCTCAGCGGAGCTGAAGCAGACGGAACCCCAATTGCAGATAGCGCTGGAAGCCGTTGACCTCGGAACAGACGGTTGGATCGATCTGTCCAATGCGCAACGGCTGGTGCACGCTATCTGTGCCTGCCCAAGCGGTGTCATACGGATGAGTGATGAGATACCCGGCTTGGTAGAGAGTTCAAACAACTTGGCGATCGTCCGTTCAGCGGAGGGAGAGATCCATATCCATAATCTGGTACGCAGCTCGATCGATTCGGCACGCGACGATCTATGTGGCAGGCTGGCATCACTATTTACCCTGGCTGGTGCCGAAACCTGGTTTGACGGTCAATATCCGGGGTGGCTGCCGGATCTCTCCGCTTCACTGCTCGAGCATGTGCGCCAGGCTTATCGTGAATTATTTGGTGTCGAAGCCAAAATCAGCGCGGTTCATGCTGGTCTCGAGTGCGGTATTCTGGGTGCTGCCTATCCCGGTGTCGAGATGATCTCTTTTGGCCCGACCATCCGCAATCCCCACTCGCCCGATGAACGAGTAGAGATCAAATCGGTTGCAAGATTCTGGGATCTGCTGGTGAATGTATTGGCCAGGGTGTAATAATCTGGTCTGGTGTAATATGAGGTGATCGAAAATGGCTGCAACGAACAAAGAACGCGAAATCTTGATGGTGATGCGGAAAGTGCTGGGATCGATCATCAAAGATATTACACCACCTCCGGGTACCCGGTATCCGTTATCGGATAAGACCGTCGAGGACGTGCGCATGTGTTTGGGATTGATCGTCGCAAGGGAACGGGAACTGGCCGTAGATGCCGGGATAACACAGGAGCGACCTTACTATGCCGACCAACCGCAAGGGGCTAAGGTGGTAGCGATGAGTAATATCGGCAGGAACAAAAAAAGTGAGGAGCACAACGGGGATTAAATAGTGTCAACCCTGCATGGACCCCGGTCTCTACTGGAGTTGTACAGGTGAGATGATCAGCGGTGCATCACGCTGGTTATCACCTGTTGATGCTCGAAGTAGACGGTAAAATCCGGGTAGACCCAACGGGTGATCGGCGGTTCACCGACCGCGGGCAGAATGGTTTCTGGTTCACCGAACAGGTTGCGTACCTTTCTCATCGGTTGACCACCCACCGGAGAAGCGATCCGAGTTGTGTAGGGAGGACGGGTTGCGTGGCTGTCTATTGACAATGTCTCTGCATATGCCACTGAACTGAATTGAGGAAAAAGTACGCCAGCGCACAGTAGTGTCAAATATTTCACGATAGTCAAACCCACCACCCGATTCTGGTCAGGATATAGCATTTTATCCGCAAGTGATGTGATTTAATCCCGTCTATGTTTAAACCCCTGGAACTCTTCATTGGATTGCGCTACACGCGGGCGAAACGGCGCAACCATTTCATCTCATTTATCTCGCTCACTTCGCTTCTCGGCATCATGCTGGGTGTAATCGCACTGATTACCGTGCTGTCGGTAATGAATGGTTTCCAGAAAGAGGTGCGTGAGCGGATTCTAGGAATGACCTCGCACGCCACTATCAGCGGTTACAGAGAAGAGTTGCGCAACTGGCACGAAGCGATTGAACTGGCGCGTACTCATCCGAATGTAGTCGGTGAAGCACCGTTCATCGAAGCGCAGGCGATGCTGACTCGGGGTGGCAAAGTGAGCGGCGCGTTGCTGCGTGGCATTCTGCCAGAATATGAAAAGCGGGTGTCTACGGTGGGTGAGCATATGTTGGCATCCCGGCTTGAAGATCTCCGGGCGGGCGAATTCGGCATCGTGCTGGGGCGTGAGCTGGCAATGGTTCTGGGTGTGCAGACGGGTGACAAAGTGACCGTGGTGACACCACAACTGCAGGTCACACCCGCGGGATCGATGCCGCGGCTCAAAAGTTTTACCGTGCAGGGTCTCTTCGAAGTGGGCATGGGGGAGTACGACCGAGGGGTGGCACTGATACATCTCGAAGATGCTGCCAAACTGATGCGGATGGGTGATGGAGTCACCGGTGTACGTCTCAAACTGGACGATCTGTTTCTTGCGCAAAGGGTCTCTCGTGAACTGGCCGATGAGTTGCCCGGAATTTACCAAGTGAGTGACTGGACTTATCAGCACCGCAATTTTTTCAGTGCGCTGCGGACCGAAAAGCGGATGATGTGGCTGATACTTTTTCTGATTGTCGCGGTGGCGGCGTTCAATATCGTCTCAACGCTGGTGATGGTGGTGACCGATAAACAGAGCGATATCGCTATTCTGCGCACACTGGGTATCTCTCCGGCGAGTATCAGTTGGATCTTCATCATCCAAGGCGCCGCGATAGGCACCACCGGTACCATCGCCGGAGTGATCGGAGGGATCGCGCTGGCGTCGAATCTGGAGCGGATCGTGCAGTGGATCGAAGGTTTTTTCGGTGTCAGCTTTCTGGATCCGAATATCTACTACATCAGTGCACTACCCTCCGAACTGAATTGGAACGACGTTGGAATCATCGCTCTCAGCGCGTTTCTGATTACCCTCGGTGCTACCCTCTACCCCGCCTGGAGGGCATCACGCACGCAACCGGCGGAGGCACTGCGCTATGAGTAATAACAGCGTTCTGGAGTGCCACAATCTGATGCGAACCTTCAGTGAGGGGCGGTTGCGGGTGGTGGTGCTGAAAGGAGTCAGCATGACACTACACGCAGGTGAACGGGTAGCGGTAATAGGTAGTTCCGGGTCCGGTAAGAGTACACTGTTACACTGCCTCTCCGGGCTGGATGTTGCCACTGCAGGTGAAATCAGGATAGATGGCAACTCCCTCACCCGGATGAATGAGAAGCAGCGCGGTGAACTGCGCAACCGCACCATGGGATTCGTCTATCAGTTCCATCATCTGCTGCCTGAGTTCACTGCGCTGGAAAATGTCGCGATGCCGTTGCTGATCGGTGGTAGTGATATTGTATCAGCACGAAGTCGGGCGACAGCCATGTTGAACAGTGTCGGATTGGGACATCGGCTGGAGCACAAGCCGGGAGAGTTGTCCGGTGGTGAGCGGCAGCGTGCCGCGATCGCCCGGGCATTGGTCAACCAGCCTCGCTGCGTGTTGGCCGACGAACCGACCGGAAATCTGGATCATAAAACTGCAAATCAGATATATCAACTGATGCTCGAACTCAACCAGATAAACGGGACCAGTCTGCTGATGGTCACCCACGACATGCAACTGGTAGAGCAGATGGACCGGGTGCTGCAGTTGAAAGATGGCGTATTGCTGGAAGCCTGAGCATATCAGAGTGGTGTCTTGGGCGGTCCGCCGATGCCTTTGCCGTTGTAACTGCCACTACGACGCCGGCGCAGATGGCGGACGATATGCAGGCGCCAGAGGCCGCGTATCACCGCATAGCCGATTACAGCAGCCAACAGCGCACAAACCAGACTGCCAAGGTAGAGCGGCTGCCAGATCAGCGCCATGCTGTGAGAGAGATACTCGATACTGAACTCGAACGATTCACCATTCGCGGGAGTGCCCAGTATCCAGACTCCTATTCGATAGGTGAAATAGAATATGGGCGGCATGGTGATCGGATTGGTGATCCAGACCAACGCAACAGAAATTGGCAGATTGACTCTGATGGGAATTGCCGTAGCGGCTGCCATCACCATCTGCATGGGCATGGGTATGAACGCCCAGAAGAGACCGATGGCGAAAGCTCCGGAGACCGATCGGCGGTTCATGTGCCAGAGATTGGGGTCGTGCAACAGATCTCCGAATATCCGCAGATGCTTATGATTGCGAATCACTTCGTGACTGGGCGTAAATTTTTTAATCAGATGCTTCGGCACGGATATTTCAACCGGGGTAGTAATCTCTCTTATCAGTTGAATTAGTTGGATAGAACGCTGTGGTATTGAAGCACGGTCAACGGTGAATGCCAATATATCGGACCTGAATACTCCTGCTTTCTCCGCTGCACCGATTTTCACCCTATTCGAAAGACGTTATCATAGGCGTTGAACGACTGCTGATACGGTGAAGGCTCGAATTAAAGAGAGTGTTTGTGCGACCGCTTCGGCTCGGCTGCTTATCAACGCGCCCTGTTCAGCACGGACGCGAGCGGATTTGACAAAGTAGCATACCAATGGATTGGGCATTATAGTTGGCGCTGAACCACGGCATCACCCAGGGACGGGTCATGTATATTCAAGTCATCTTATTTGTTACCGGCACTATCCTGCTACAGTGGCAGCGGGCATTACCTGATCCCCGTCTGTTGTGGCTGATACCGCTGTTACTGCTGTTATTCTTTCGTTACCCCGGCGTCCGAGTCGCCCTGGTGCTTCCGCTCGGCTTTCTTTGGGCTGCTCTCGATGCCAGATTGGATCTGCCATCGACACTACCGGCCGCTCTTTATGCCAAGGACATTTCCATTACCGGCAGTGTGGTTGGACTGCCCGAACGGCACGACCGCCATCTCAGCTTTCGCTTTCTCATCGATGAGATCGTCTATGAGGAGAGGCACCATCCAGTGCCCATTGTCGTTTTGCTCAACTGGTACAACCCTGCGACTAGACCGAGCGCGGGAGAGACGTGGCGTCTCAAGGTGCGTCTCAAACCGGCGCACGGATTCATGAACCCAGGCGGGTTTGACTATGAAGGATGGCTCTATCGCCAAGGTATCCGCTTCAAAGGCTATGTGCGCGATGATGAAGTCAATCAGCGACTGGGGGAGGGTGGTGTTGATTCTATCCTGCAGCGCTTGCGCCAGCACATCCGCTCGGTAATCGACCAGCAGCTGCAGCAGGGCGTAACCGCAGGATTGGTTCGTGCCCTGGTTATCGGTGATCGCAGCGGACTGAGTGCTTCGGATTGGGAGCTGTTTCGACGCACGGGAACCAACCATCTGGTCGCTATTTCCGGGCTACATATCGGTATCATCGCAGGACTGACCTATTTTCTGGTGAACTTTGGCTGGCGTCGGATTCCTTGGCTCGTGCTGCGGTTCGCCGCACCCAAAGCGGCAGCGTCCCTGGCATTGCTGGCGGGAGTCGGTTATGCGGCGCTGGCGGATTTCTCCATCCCGACCCAGCGTGCATTGATCATGCTGGGGCTGGTAAGCATCGGAATCATGCTGCAGGCTCGTTGCCACCCGTTTCGCAGCCTGATGCAGGCGCTCCTGCTGGTTGTGCTACTCGACCCATTCGCAGTGCTGTCCCCAGGCTTTTGGCTCTCTTTTACTGCCATCGCAGTTATTTTTCTTGCAGTGACCAACCGTACCGGTAGGGTAGGTCTGCTCCACTCCTGGTGTTGGATTCAATGGATCATCGCACTGGGGTTGGCACCAGCGCTGCTGATCTGGCAACAGCAGGTACCCTTGGTGGCACCACTGGTCAACATGATCGCCGTCCCCCTCTTCTCGTTGCTGATCATCCCACTTGCGTTGGCCGGAACGATGTTTTCGTTGCTCTCGCCCGATGTGGGTTATCTGCCCTTGGTTACCGCCGGTTGGCTGCTGGATCTCACCAGTACCATGCTGGCGTTTGCGTCACAGTCACCATTTCAGCTCAGCGTCGCACCTCAGCAGCCCCTCTATATTTGGGGCGCTCTTCTGTTAGGAACACTGCTTTTGCTGCTGCCGCGAGGATTGCCGGTACGCTTGCCTGGAGTGTTTCTGTTGCTTCCTCTGCTGTCACAACATCAGGTTTCCCTGCCGGAGGAGGGAGCATTCCACTTCACCGTGCTGGATGTCGGTCAGGGCGCTACTGTGGTCATTCAGACCCGCAACCATACCCTGGTGTACGATGCAGGTCCGCGCTACTCCCCCAATTTTAATGCCGGTTCAGATATTCTGGTACCTTATCTGGTATGGAGCGGGATTACCAAGGTAGACCGCCTCATGCTCAGCAACGGCGACAGCGATCACCGTGGCGGATTGGCTGGGTTGTTGCAGAAAATGGAGGTCGATCAGGTGTTCAGTGGGGAGCCCTCCAGAATTTCTGAAGCTGCCTCCGCTTTGTGTCAGGCTGGAAGCTCCTGGTCATGGGATGGTGTGAACTTCACTACGCTTCATCCCGATGGGCAAGCGCTGTGGCGCGGAAACAACGCCTCCTGTGTGCTGCGGGTGGACAACAGTGTAGGTGCATTGTTGATTACCGGTGATATTGAAGCGCAAGCGGAGCAACGGCTGATCGACTGCTGCCGTGAAGCGCTCGCGGCCAGCGTGGTGACTATGCCTCACCACGGCAGCAGCACCTCGTCTAGCGCCGATTTTATCCAGGCTGTGAGCGCCGATTTCGTGCTGGCTTCGACCGGTTATCTCAATCGCTATGGCTTTCCCAGAAACCAGGTCGTGGCACGCTGGAGCGCAATCGGCACCCAGGTGCTGGACTCCGCATTGACCGGCGCTATCAGATTTATTTTCTCACCAGAGTCAGGCATCGTCGGACCCGAACAATACCGCACTCAAGCCGGCCGTTACTGGACCCATCGGCCGCAGATAAATCAGGTTTCACGTTAGAGCGATAGCGTGGAATACAGTATGATAACCAGTCTGAAATTGTCGCTTGGTTAATAGCTGTTGAGAGGCCCGACTCACCGACATTCCGGTGCGTTGCCAATTCCATTCGGGTAATTGAATTCCCGGGATCCCGGCATTTGCCGGAATAAGGTGCTCTGCTTCAGTAATGTGCTTCCTGAGGAACATTTGTCATGTTCCGAATACGGGAAGGGGAGATTGCAAGGTGTTCGAACTGGTTAAAGCTGGTGGCTGGCTCATGCTGCCGATAATCACCTGCTCGATCGTTGCCACGGCGATCGTCATTGAGCGGCTGTGGATGTTACGCAGCAGCAGAGTGGTGCCGAGCGATCTGGTGGCACAGGTGTGGAAGATCTACCGACAACGCCAGTTGACCAACGCCCAGATCAACATCATTCGGACCGGTTCACCGCTGGGTCGGATCGTCGCTGCCGGATTGGTCAATCGGGACTATTCCCGTGACGTGATGCATGAGGCCATCGAAGAGGTGGGTCGTCAGGTAGTGCACGAGCTGGAGCGCTATCTGAACACACTGGGAACTATCGCTTCGATCAGCCCTCTGCTGGGCTTGCTCGGAACCGTGATCGGCATGATCAAGGTTTTCTCGGCAATCACTATTGCCGGTGTCGGCAACCCGACGGTACTTGCGGGCGGCATATCTGAGGCGCTGATAACAACTGCCGCAGGATTGAGCGTGGCCATCCCCAGTCTGATGTTCCACCGCTATCTGAGCGGAAGGGTCACGTTCCTGGTAGTGAAAATGGAAGAGGAGGCGCTCAAGATCATTGAAGTGATGCAAGGGGAGCGTGCCGATGACTTGGGTGATGCTCAATGAATCTTCAGCCGAACAAACAGGACAGGATCGAACTCGACTTAACTCCCTTGATCGATGTGGTATTTCTATTGCTCATCTTTTTCATGGTCTCCACCACATTCGACAAGGAGTCTTTCATCAAGGTTGACCTACCGGAGGCGACAACCACAGATGAACCACCGGAGCAGGATAAAGACATACTGGATATCGTCGTGGATGCCGAGGGCCGCTACTATGTCAACCGGCTCGAGGTGTTGAACAAAAAACCGGAAACCCTCAAGCAGGCGATCATTAAAGCGGTGCAAGCGCGTCGTGATCTCCCGGTAATTATTACTGCAGACGCAAATACCACTCATCAGTCAGTTGTGATCGTAATGGATGTCGCCAGCCAGCTTGGGCTCACGCACATGACATTCTCCGCGAAAAAACCTGTCTCGGAGGATTGACTGGTGTACCCGTATGAGACCCATTGAGCGCGGCTGGGAATCGGGAAGTGCAATGGCGCGATTGCTGGTGCCACTCTCCTGGATATTCCGACTGACAGTCTGGTTGCGGCGGACGCTTTACCGGTTCAAAGTGCTCAGGGTATATCGAGCACCGCTACCTGTGGTGATCGTCGGCAATATTACTGTTGGCGGAACCGGTAAAACCCCCCTCGTAATCTGGCTGGTTGAGTATCTGCTGGATTTGGGATATCGGCCCGGCATTGTTGCGCGCGGTTATCGCGGTAAATCAGAGTACTGGCCACGCCTGGTCGTCGGTAGTAGCGATCCACTGGAATTGGGCGATGAGCCTGTGCTGTTAGCTCGCCGCACGCAGCAACCCGTCTGCGTCGGTCCCAACCGACCGGATGCGGTTAAGATGCTGGTTGAACAGACCGACTGCAACATCATCGTCTCCGATGATGGATTGCAACACTATGCCCTGGCACGGGATCTGGAAATTGCGGTAGTCGATGGGGAACGAAGATTCGGCAACGCTCTGTTTCTGCCAGCCGGCCCACTGCGCGAGCCTGTTTCCCGTCTCAAATCGGTCGACTTTGTCGTTGCCAACGGTGATGGACTGGAAGGGGAGTACCCGATGAAACTGTCGATAGCGACTGCGGTCAACTTGCACAATGCGGGCCTGTGCCGTGCATTGGAAGATTTTATCGGGGGACCGGTTCACGCGGTGGCAGGCATCGGCAATCCGAAGCGCTTTTTTGACACTTTGCGGCAGACCGGACTGGAAGTGATCGAACACCCTTTTCCCGATCACCATCTTTTCCGCTACTCGGACATCTCATTCAAAGATGAGTATCCGGTGCTCATGACGGAAAAAGATGCCGTAAAATGTGCCCGCTTCGGAAAAGTAAGCCATTGGTACCTGAAAGTGGATGCCGAACTGGATTCAGATTTCAGCGAACGATTTACCCAGTTATTGAGAGAGATCACAGATGGATAAAAAATTGCTGGATATTCTGGTCTGCCCGATATGCAAGGGGAAGCTCAACTATCAGAAGAAAGCAAAAGAGCTGATCTGTCCGGTGGATAGGCTGGCCTATCCAATCCGGGAGGGAATTCCAGTAATGCTGGAGGAAGAGGCTCGGCAGTTACCGGCGGATGAAGAGATCAACACTTGAATTCATCCATGGGGCTTGTCGGGCTTGATAATGGAGACAGGGTGATGGGTTTCAAGGTCGTCATTCCCGCGCGCTACGCATCGACCCGGCTACCAGGCAAACCGCTGCTGAAAATTGCCGGCAAACCGATGATCCAGCACGTATATGAGTGTGCACTCAACAGCGGTGCCGAAAGGATCATTATTGCAACTGAAGATGATCGAATCGCTCAGGCAGCCACCTCCTTTTCTGCTGAGGTTTGCCTGACCAGCGCCGATCACCAGAGCGGTAGCGAACGAATTGCGGAGGTTTGTCGCCGCTACGGTTGGAGCAAAGATACTATCGTGGTCAATTTGCAGGGGGATGAGCCGCGCATGCCTGCCGCACTGCTCAAACAGGTTGCTGTAGACATGGAAGCGCATCCAGCGGCTAGTGTCACCACACTGGCATTCCCGATCAAAAGCCGTACAGCGCTGTTCGATCCTCATGTGGTAAAAGTGGTCACAGATAGCTCCGGATATGCCCTCTACTTCAGTCGAGCACCGGTACCCTGGCATCGAGATGAATTTCTCCATGAACGTAGCCTGTTGCCAGCAGACGCTTGTTATCTGCGGCATATCGGGCTCTATGCTTACCGTGCCGGTTTTCTGCAGCAGTACGTTGAATGGGCGCCATCGTGGCTGGAACGGGCCGAATCGCTGGAACAACTGCGGGTACTCTGGTACGGAGGACGGATACATGTCAGTGAAGCATTGGAAACACCGGGTCATGGTGTAGACACAGCGGATGATATCCGCCGCATGGAAGCGCATTTTAAGGGTCACAAAAATGATTAAATCACTTCAGGAACAGTTGATAAGTAGCGGTCTTGTTGATAAAAAAAGAGCCAAGAGGATCCAAACGGAACAGCAGAAATCCAACCGGAAGGAACGCAGATCCGGGCTGCCACAAGATTCACAACTGGCCTTCCAGAAGGCATCCAAAGAGCGTGCTGAACGGGATAAGGAGCTAAACCGCCAACGTCAGTTGTTGAGTGAACAGAAGGCGGTGGCCGCGCAGATCAGCCAGTTGGTTCAAGCGAACCGTTTGCCAAAAGAGGTGGATGGCGACAGCGTATTCAACTTCGTGGTCAAGGGAAAAATCAAAAAAATCAGGGTACACCCAAATACCAGGGAACAGATCGGTGCAGGAAAGCTGGCAATAGTTTCGTGCGACGGAGAATATAGTCTGGTCCCTGCAAGCCTGGTACAAAAGTTACGGCAGCGCAGTGAAACCTGCGTCGTCTTCTATAACGACCCAGAAGTAAAAGATATAACGGAAAATGATGAATACCCGGAGTACAAGGTTCCTGATGATTTGATGTGGTAGTCTCCGCTAAAGGCCCTCACCTTCAGGCCGCAATCAGTGGCAAGAGTCGCAGAAAGAAGTCCAGAAGATTGCACAATAGCGGGTGGCAATCCCTGTACTTTTCAGACCGGGCATGGGCGATTGGGATAATCTCGATGAATGCAATTCTTTTTTGTGAAATGTCGTCGTCATGAGTAGAGTCAGCGTGCTTTTTGTCTGCATGGGCAATATCTGTAGATCGCCGACAGCCCACGGCGTGTTCCAGACCTTGATCGAGCAAGAGGGGTTGACCCATCTGATCGAGGTGGATTCAGCAGGAACTCACGCCTACCATGTGGGAGAACCACCCGATAGACGGGCACAGGCGTGTGCACGGCGAAGAGGGTTCGATCTGAGCGGATTGCGTGCACGCAGAACGGAGAGAGAAGATTTCCATAGATTCGACTACCTGGTTGCTATGGACCAGGATAATTTTCACGGACTGATGTCCATCTGTCCTGTCGGCATGGAGGGAAAGATCCACCTGCTGATGGATTTCGCTCCGACTTTCAGAACACGGGAGGTTCCGGATCCCTATTACGGCGGGGATGCTGGTTTCGAGCGGGTACTGGATATGGTGGAAGGTGCAGTAAAAGGACTGCTCGAAGAGTTGAAGCGCCTCCATCTTTAGTATCTGACAACGCTGCCGATCCAGGTCACTCCACGATTCCACATCCGAGATTGGAGAGAAATCCCATTAAAACAGCTCCTGAACACCCCTGTTGGGGGATCAGTGGCATATTGTTATTGACACCAGAAACTTTGCTGGTATGGTCTGCGCCAACAAAAAGCCGGCGCCGGAAATCAGCGCGGTTTTGTCACATTGCACCAGCTCATTAATAGTTGGAATTACCAGGATATAGAGATGAAAGAGCTTTCCCGTTATAGAAATATCGGTATCTTCGCCCATGTGGACGCAGGTAAAACCACCACTACGGAGCGAATACTGAAACTCACCGGCAAGATCCATAAAACCGGAGAGGTGCATGACGGTGAGGCAACGACAGATTTTATGGAGCAGGAGCAGGAGCGCGGTATCACCATACAATCTGCAGCCACTTCATGTGAATGGAACGGGCATCGACTCAATATCATCGATACTCCCGGCCACGTCGACTTCACCATTGAGGTTTACCGCTCGCTGAAGGTGCTGGATGGCGGTGTCGGTGTTTTCTGTGGTTCGGGTGGTGTCGAGCCCCAATCTGAAACCAACTGGCGCTATGCCAATGAATCTGAAGTTGCCCGAGTCATTTTCATCAACAAGATGGATCGCCTGGGTGCAGATTTCTATCGTGTTGTTCAGCAGATAAAGGACATCCTCGGTGCTGTACCGGTCGTGGTGACCCTGCCAATCGGAGTGGAAGAGAGTTTTGTCGGTGTGGTCGACCTGTTGACCCGCAAAGCCTGGATCTGGGATGACACTGGGCTACCCGAAAACTACCAGATTAAAGACGTCCCGGAGGATATGCTCGACCAGGTCGAGGAGTGGCGTGAAAAGCTGATTGATACTGTTATCGATCAGGATGATGAGGCAATGGAGGCCTATCTGGAGGGGGAGGAGCCGTCACTGGAGACGCTGAAATCCTGTATTCGCAAAGGAACCATCGCCCTAAACTTTTTTCCGACTTTTTGCGGATCTGCTTTTAAAAACAAAGGAGTACAACCAGTTCTTAATGGAGTTGTTGATTATCTTCCCAACCCTACCGAGGTGCAGCCTCAGCCTGAGGTAGATATCGAAGGGAATGAAACCGGTAAATTCGCGTTGGTCGATCCAGACCGGCCACTGCGTGCACTGGCTTTCAAGATCATGGACGACCGTTTTGGCGCCTTGACCTTTACCCGTATCTACTCGGGTAAATTGGAGAAAGGCATGACGGTACTCAATACTTTCACCGGTAAAAATGAGCGCATTGGCCGTATCGTTGAAATGCACGCCAACTCCCGCACCGAACTCTCATCCGCGCAAGCTGGAGATATCGTCGCGTTGGTCGGACTGAAGAACACCCAGACCGGACACACCTTGTGTGATCCAAAAGACCCGGCCACCTTGGAACCGATGGTATTTCCGGATCCGGTGATCTCCATTGCCATCTCACCAAAGGACAAGGGCGGCGCCGAAAAGATGGCCATTGCGCTGAACAAGATGATTCAGGAGGATCCATCGTTTCGCATGGAGACCGATGAAGAGAGCGGGGAGACCATTATCAAGGGAATGGGTGAACTGCACCTGGATATCAAAGTGGACATCCTGAAACGTACCCACGGGGTGGAAGTGAATGTCGGCAAGCCACAGGTGGCTTACCGCGAGACTATCACCCAGAGAGTCGAGGATAGCTACACGCACAAGAAGCAGACCGGCGGTTCGGGTCAGTATGCCAAGATCGACTATATCATCGAGCCCGGGGAGAGCGGCGGCGGGTATGTATTCGAGTCCGTAGTCACGGGTGGCAACGTGCCGCGCGAGTACTGGCCCGCAGTGCAGAAAGGTTTTCAGCTCTGCATGGGCGAGGGTGTGCTGGCGGGATTCCCGGTATTGGACGTCAAAGTAACACTGGTCGACGGCAGTTACCATCCGGTAGACTCGTCTGCAATAGCATACGAAATCGCCGCAAAAGCGGCTTACCGTCAGTCGGTCCCGAAGGCGGCACCTCAGTTGATGGAACCGATAATGAAAATTGACGTATACACGCCAGAAGAGCATGTAGGCGACGTGATCGGAGATCTCAACCGTCGTCGCGGTATGATCAAATCACAGGAGACCGGGCCAACCAGTGTCCGGGTCAGAGCAAGCGCGCCATTGTCTGAGATGTTTGGATATATCGGCGATCTCCGCACCATGACTTCGGGTCGTGGGCAGTTTTCAATGGAATTCTCCCATTACATGCCGTGCCCAAAATCAGTCTCGGAGGCGGTTATCAAAGAGGCTCAAGAGCGTAAAGCAAGCTGACCTGGAGCAATTCATCAGCTGGAAGCGTTTGGTACAGCCTCACTTTTTACGACATGATAAAGTCACTCGGGTGGTTGTTGACTGACCACCCGAAAAATGACCTGACACGAGATTTGGGGTAGATGTTTTTACGTCAAATGTTTTGAACTTGCCGCAAAAAGAGGAGAGGGGATATGCTCGCAGAGCACCATGATATCGACCACGAGTTTCCGGAGTACCACACCAAACTGAAAGCACTTGTTGAAAAAGATCCGGATTTTGCCATACAGGTGGAAAGACACGACAAACTCGACAATCAGATTCGGGAACTGGAAGAGCTGGGACAACCTATTTCCGACGAAAATATCGAATCAATGAAATTTGAACGCGCTGGACTGAAGGACATCATCTACGCCAAGCTGCGTGAAACCACATAGGTTTTAAAATTTATCTGATTTCGACCGGGGCTTACGCTTAGTCAGCGAAGCCCGGTTTGACCCTTCGCTGGTTGGCTGACTCCTGAGCACACGCAGTCTGTTAGACAAACCAGGAGAATCAGGTCGATAAACAGATCGGCGCTCTCTTATCGGTGAGACAGCAGCCCGCTTTATGAAAAAAGAGTAGAGAAATATAGCGGATTTAAGTTAACAATTGAGATACGACTGAATGGTAATGGCCAAACGGGTGGTCGTTACCGTTCAACCCTGAAGAATCGGTAAGCGGAGGCACCAGACTGCCACTCAGAATCCGGCTGATACCAAAATCCAGAGCGGCTTCCGGAGAACCGAATACTTCGCTAAACTTCACATCATCCAAGTCAGGCCGGGTAACGCTGATGTGCCAGCCAGCCTCCAGTTGCAGCCCGTCGTCAGCAGCATTTCGCACATCCTGTGGACTCATATAGTGGGTTACCACACCCCAGTCCTCACCTCTATATATCTGATTGACAATGACGATAGGGGTATCGAATCTCTCCAGGTTGCTGACATTCAGCATCGCATTCTCCGAAATGAATAAACATTCGCGATAGACGATTTAGAGTACACAACGACTGTGACGCTATTGTTACAACCATGACGTCTTGGTCATCGATCAGACTATTCCGAATTCAACATTCATCTTTTTTATCAAGATAAAACACCTAAAAAATAATGTAAATTTCCCCGGGAATTAAGATTTAACATAATATACATTATGCGTAATTACGTTATGGGGTGGAATTCACTTTACCTGCTCTTTGGCCACCGGATACTGACTAACCAACGGAATGCAAGGTGGCATTACGAGAACATACAGGTATGGTCAACCCACTGACTATTTTCTAGACACACGCCCCAGTAGATAGAACTCATCGTTGGCGCGCATGTTGGTCAGGTTAGCCATCCGGTTGGAAAGGCCGAAAAAAGCGGATATGCCGCCGATATCCCAGATATCCTCATCCGAAAATCCGTGTTCACGCAGCTGTTCGAAGTCCGTATCGCTCACCTCTTTGGCATTGAGCGATATCTTGACCGCGAAGTCGAGCATCGCCTTTTGCCGCGGGGAGATATCGGCCTTGCGGTAGTTGGCGGCGACCTGATCCGCGATCAGCGGATTCTTCTCGCGGATACGCAGGATGGCACCGTGGGCAACCACGCAGTAGATGCACTGGTTATGCCCAGAAGTGGCTACCACAATCATCTCACGCTCCCCTTTGGTCAGGCCGCTTTCCTTTTCCATCAGCGCATCGTGGTAAGCAAAAAAGGCGCGAAACTCGTCGGGACGGTGGGCCAGCACCAGAAAGACATTAGGTACGAATCCTGACTTCTCCTGCACGCTCAGAATCTTCTCCCGGATATCCTCCGGAAGCGCGTTGAGATCGGGGACGGGATATCGGCTGATCGGTTTTTCAGACATTGTTCAATCTCCACATCATGGCCCGCAGTGAACTGCGAAAGTCTCAGTTAATTATTCATTCAATAGCGAAAGAATGTATTAACGACTTTCCATCAACAGCCTTTCCAAGTTGGTTTGCGCCGCTCGATAAAGGAGTCTATGCCTTCGCAGGCATCCTCGCTCATCATATTGCAGGCCATTTTCTCAGCGGCAAAAGCGTAAGCTTCATCCAGTTCCATACCCAGTTGGTGATAAAACATCTCTTTGCCCACCCGAACCGGCACCCTACTCTTGGCGCAGATGCTGTCGGTCAGCTCTTTTACTGCACCGTCCAGCCGGTCCACCGGGACTGCCCGGTTTATCAGTCCCCACTCCACCGCAGTCTCGCTGTCGATGAACTTGCCGGTAAAGAGCATCTCGAACGCCCTTTTGCGCGAGACGTTGCGCGACAATGCCACCGCCGGCGTGGAGCAAAAGAGCCCAAGATTGATGCCTGATACCGCAAATGTCGCACTGTCAGCGGCAACCGCCAGATCGCAGGAGGCGACCAGCTGGCAGCCGGCAGCGGTGGCTATTCCCTGGACCCGGGCGATCACCGGCACTGGCAGTTCGACTATCTTCCGCATCATCCTGCCACAGTCGGAAAATAGCGACTGGTAATAATCTTTGTCCGGGTTGGCACGCATCTGCTTCAGATCGTGTCCGGCGCAGAAAGCTTTACCACGTGCAGCAAGCACCACACAGTGCACAGATGAGTCGTCGGCTATCTGCGTCAGTTGCTGGCTCAGTTTGGCCAGCATCTCTTCGGAGAGGCCGTTGTATTGAGCCGGGCGATTCAACGTGAGCGTCACCACTCCATCCGCATCCTCCCGCAGTAGTATCTCTTCTTCATTCTCCGTGATCGCCGTATTCATGGCTCCTCCCAATTGTTCGTTATGACCCTCTTCACTCGTACTCCTGGATCGGTGGCACGCGAATCCGAGTGGCGGTGCCGCAAGTCACCCTTCGAAAAATCTTTTGCGCAGCTCGAACTTCTGTATCTTACCGGTCGATGTCTTGGGAATCTCGGCGAAGATGACGCTTCTCGGACATTTAAAATGCGCCAGGTTTTCACGACAGTAAGCAATGATCTCCGCTTCGGAGACACTGGTACCTGGTACTGTCTCGATAAAAGCGCAGGGCGTCTCCCCCCACTTATCATCCGGTTTGGCCACTACAGCTACGGCTTGCACCGCGGGATGACTATGGATCACATCTTCCACCTCGATTGAGGAGATGTTTTCTCCACCCGAGATGATAATGTCCTTGGAACGATCTTTGAGTTTGATATAGCCGTCCGGGTGGCGTACGCCCAGATCTCCGGTATGAAACCAACCACCGGCAAAGGCCTTTTCTGTGGCATCGGGATCGTTGAAATACCCTTTCATGGTGATATTACCGCGGATAAAGACCTCGCCAATGGTTTCCCCATCCGAAGGCACCGGCTCCATACTTGCAGGATCAGCCACCATCAGCTCCTCCTGCGCGGTATAAACTACCCCCTGTCTTGCCTTAAGAACCGCCTGATCCTTGATAGGCTCCTCATCCCACTCCCTGTGCCAGGCACAGACGACTGACGGTCCGTAGGTCTCAGTAAGCCCGTAGACGTGGGTGACGTGGAATCCCTGCTCCTGCATCGACTTGAGTACTGAGGCCGGAGGCGGTGCCGCCGCGGTCATCGCCTTACACCTGTGGCTGAACTCACGCCGCTCCTTATCGGTTGCGTTGATCACGAAGCTGAGCACAATCGGTGCACCGCAGAAGTGGTCGACCCTATGCTCGGCGATCGCGGAGTAGATGGTTTCGGCACTGACCTTGCGAATACAGACATTGACACCCGCCTTAGCCGCAATGGTCCAGGGAAAGCACCAACCATTGCAGTGAAACATAGGCAGGGTCCAGAGGTAGACAGGATGCATGTTCATGTTCCAGTCTACAGCATTACTCAGCGCGTTGAGATAGGCGCCGCGGTAGTGGTAAACCACCCCCTTCGGATCGCCGGTGGTGCCCGAGGTGTAGTTGAGTGCGATCGACTCCCACTCGTCCCTGATCATCGGCCAATCGAACTCGGGATCCCCCCGCTGCAGTAGTGCCTCATAGTCGCATTCCCCGAGCAGTTCACCTCCGGTGACCTCGGGGTCATCGATATCGAACACCTTGGGTGGAGTGACCAGACCGCTCAGTGCCGCTTTTATGGTGTTGGAGAACTCCCGGTCAGTGATAAGTACCCGGGCCTGGCTGTGCTTCAATATAAAGGCGATAGCAGCAGAATCGAGCCGGCAATTAAGCGTGGACAGTACAGCTGAGGCCATCGGTACGCCAAAGTGCGCTTCATACATTTCAGGTGTATTGGCTGCCATGACCGCGACCCGGTCGCCCGGTTGCACACCAGCCGCGATCAGCGCCGACGCCAGGCGGCGGGCACGTGTATACGTCTCCAACCAGGTGAATCGCCGGTCACCGTAGATGATCGAGAGGTGGCCGGGATAGACGGCGGCAGTGCGTTTAATGAAGGAGAGCGGATTGAGTGGAACATAGTTGGCGGCTGACTTGTTGAGTTCGATAAGGCAGTTTTCTACCATTTGAGATTATCCCCTCAAAAAATTGAAATTTATTATAGCCGCATAAATTGAATCAAATATTATTACAAATAGATGACAAATACATGCTCTCTGGAGCACGTTTCAGTAATACGAACTCAATCATTAGGGTCACTTCGCTTATCTAGTCATCGCACCTCCTGGCAGGTCTCCTCCTCACACAGATTCACCTCGATGGTGACATGTGCAAGGCTATGAAAATCGTGCAGAAGGTCCTTGTAGTGTTCAGTTGGTTTCGGATGATGTGTAACCAGTGAGATGATGGCGGCAAAATGGTTGGCACCTACCTGCCAAACGTGCATGTCGGCGATTCTGTTATCCGCATCTTGTTCGATAGCGGTCTTGATCGCGGACTGATAATCCTCGGTAATACTGGCGTCCAACAGTATCGGAGCACTCTGCTTCATCAGGCCATAGGACCAGCGCGTGATGATGACTGCTCCCACTACGCCCATCACTGGATCCAACCAGTGCCAACCGAAGTACTTGCCCGAGAGAAGTGCGACGATAGCCAGGAGCGAAGTCAGCGCATCCGCCAGAACATGAAAATAGGCGGCTCTCAGATTGTGATCATGGTGGTGCTGATCATCATGCTGATGGTGATGATCATCATGCCCATGATTATCCCCATCGTGATGATGAGGATCGTCCTTGAGCAGCAACGCGCTTATCATGTTGACCAACAGCCCCAGACTGGCGACCAGGATCGCCTCATTGAAATGGATCTGATGGGGATCGAAGATACGCTGTACCGATTCCAGCAGCATGACCAAAGCCACCACCGCAAGGGTCACCGCGCTGGTGAATCCACCCAGAATGCTGACTTTACCAGTGCCGAAAGAGTACGCCGGATTCTCTGCATGCTGCCGCGCATACCGATAGGCAAAAATCGTAATCGTAAAGGCGGCCACATGGGTGCCCATATGCCAGCCATCGGCCAGCAGCGCCATCGAGCCGAACAGCGTTCCGGCAATGATCTCGACCACCATCGTGACTGCAGTGAGCAGCAGCACATAGTGGGTGCGTCGCTCACTTTTTTCACTGACATTGGCGTAGCTGTGACTGTGTTGTAATTTTTCGAGTGTATCAATGTGCATCTCTGTTTCATCCCAATGCAGTGCATTGCCTAAACCGGTGCGTTCAATCCAACCAATGCCCGCCAAGCAGCAAGCACGGCAAACAAAAGGAAAATACCTCCAGCGACGCGATGCAACCAGACGAGCGGCAGTCTCTGCAGCAGTGTACGGCCGGCCCAGACACCCAATATCGACACGGTGATCAGTGCGATTGTCGCTCCTATCCAAACCGAGACCGACTCCATGCTGCCGGCGAGACCAGCTACCGCGATCTGGGTCTTATCACCAAACTCTGCGACAAAAATAAGACTCAGTGTAGTGACAAAAAGCGTGTGTCCCGGACGTTCCTGCACAACCTCCCCGTCCCCATCCTCCTGCACACGTAATGCATGGATACCGAATAGGGTAAACAGCACAGCAACCACACCGGCAATCACCCGTTCGGGCACCCAGACTGCAACACCTGCACCAAACAACACCGCCAGAGTATTGAGTATCACAAATGCGGATGCAGCGCCCAGGATCACCGGCATGTGGCGATGACGAGCCGCCAGCGCCATACAGACGAGTTGACTCTTATCACCCAACTCGGCCAATGAGATCAACGTAAAGGTGGAAAAGATCGTGGAGAGAGATTCAGCAGGAACCATCTATTGGAACCCTCATGTGAATTTGTTGGTCGGGAAGTGATAGCAAACAGTAAAAAGTTTAAGAGCCTGCCTGAATCATGGGGGATCGCAGCGAGGGAGTGGGAGAGCGAGGCCAAATTGTTCTCGATTTGACATACATGGTAGGCTTGTGTAACGAAAATCGGGGAGAATTTGGACTGTTCTGCCACTTCCGCAGTAGAAACATCCATAGTCCGACCGGCTCTTAACTCTGCGGTTTGAGATGGGTACGGTAATACATCGCTTTTTCCACATAGACATCTGCAGACCTACGCAGTCGCGCCATCGCTTTTTCATCCAACATACGAACCACCGTTCCCGGTGTGCCCACCACAAGTGAGTTATCCGGAATCTGCTTACCCTCTCCTACCAGAGTGTTGGCTCCGATAATGCAATTGCGACCAATCTTCGCTCCATTCAATATCACTGAATTGATGCCGATCAGGCTGTAGTCACCAACCACACACCCATGCAACATGGCCAGGTGACCAACGGTGACCCCCTCCCCCAGCGTGAGCGGATAACCTGGGTCAGTATGCAGCACGCAACCATCCTGCACATTACTGCGCTTGCCGATGGTGATGGTTTCATTGTCGCCGCGCAGCACCGCATTGAACCAGACACTGGCCTGCATCTCCAATACCACTTTGCCGATCAACATTGCCCCCGGCGCTACGTATTGTCCCTCACCACACATCTGAACCTGGTCTTCACTCAGCGTGAATATCATGCAGTCTCTCCTTCAGGCGGACAGTTTCAATCTAGCCGGCGGGTACCATACAGAAACTCCCCTATGATAGAAACTGAAAAATCCAATGCGACCTTCTTTTCGGGGATTTTTTAGATGCGCTATTTAAGCTTTTCCTGCTTGGCCGATGCCTTCAACCGAACAATCTTATTTCTGAACCTCAAAGAAACCATTATTTAAGGGGTAAGTATGTAACAAAATAAATTGTTACAGTTTCTTTCCAGATTCAAAATATGAACATAATATTATGTTTTTATTATATTTAATTGTAACTCTTGCAGTGAATCTGAAAAATAGCCAGCAAATTGTTACACCCCTGCATGCGCGGACATATCCTCTGTTAGTTTATTTATCTTATTGATTTTATATATTTTCAATAAATTAGCACTTACTGGAATGTTTTCTGCATCAACTTTTTCAAGATTTTGATTCTGCAATCCAGGAACGGCAATAGTTTCAGAGCAAATTGATGCCCAACCAGTCGTAAACCGGGTCGTAAGCTTTTAAGCAGACAGCTTCAATCTGTCAAGTGACCGCAGCTAAGGAAGTAACCTTATGAATTACGTGAAATTATTGAACGAATTGCAAACTGAACTTGATGCGTCAGCGCAGTGCCGTCAGAGACACCAGGATGCCAGAAAAGCATTCCTGATGCGATTCAAAGCCGAAGAGCAGAAGTTGAGGCAGAAATTAAAAAACACCAATGACGAAGAGAGCCGTTGCAAGTGGGAGAGGAAACTGGGATTGGTACAAGAAGCCTACGTCATCCTGAATGCATGATCTTTACCAGAAACCAATTATTCAATTTAAAGGAGAATTGATATGAAATCCGCCGGTATCGCCAAATACGAAAAGTCTGCTGCCTATCTTCTGCTGAAGCCAGCGCTGTTTGTTTGCGCTACTTTCTCGCTGGTCGCGATGTTGAGTCTCATCTAATCGGGCAAACTACTGATTCGGCTTTGAAACAGATCGCTCAGTTCAGTCAGGCATTCGACCCTGTCCAACGCAACAAGCCAATACCCGCTGCGAGCAGGGGGTGGGGAGCGAATCAAAATTCAATAGATCGTCCGCTGAGTTGAGTGATCTTCTGATCTGGCAGACTTTATGCGTTCTCGTCTGCTTCTCCAAGAGTAAATTTATACCGCATGATTAGATTCGTTTGAATTTTTATAGCTTTAATAAAAAAAGGCGTGTAATCACGAAGCATATTCTGCTGCGTATTTTGGGAAAGCGCAGTGACAACGCCCAGAGAAGCGCCAGCACCCCAAACCACAACCGGTGGTTATTTCACCGCAGCATTCACAGCAGTAAGCCGTATGGAAGCGCTCTCCCTCCTACCGAAGCCTGAGTTAGATCAACAACTAGCAATGAAGTACCCTATGTCGACGCGCTCACTCAGGCTTTGAGCAGGTCACATCTCACAGCTTCCCTACGTTTCAGTTGCCTCACTTCTGATTCTCTGCTGTTGAGGACTTTGGATGACGGCACGCGAAAAAAAGACCGATTTCAATGGCCAGTGACTGCATACCGGTTGGATTCAGCATCTCGAACCAATGGTTCACCCTTGTAACCAACGTTGTATTCTCAACATTATCAACGCCAAACGATGGCTTAACCTTGCAAAAAAACCGCGGGCCGTTGCGTCCAAAGACGAAACGACCCGCGGTTAACGACAACCTGCTCAAAACGCCGGATTCTGTCCCGACAAATTAGTATCTGTCCGGAAATTTTACCGACCTTCGAAATACCGGAATCGGAAAAGGTGTTGATTCCTCCGGATTCCGTCTTCACCAAGTAATCGGCTCCAAAAAAGCGCACGCTTTTCTGGATAGATATACTTTATTTCTTGGTGGAAAACCCAGCCATTTTCACTACTGAACGGGCTCCCGTCCCGGTCGCAACCGCCATTTCGGCTGCTGCCTGTTCGGCTTCATCATCATCCAGAGCAAGCTCACTAGCGACCTCACGCTCTGTAATATCATGGCTGGCAAAGAGTACTTCACCCATCTGGACCAGGTTCTTTGCCACATCGTACGCATATGCAGAGTCGTTCATCAGCGAGGTCGCCATCTGCGCAGTGATTCGATTCTCCCGGATCAGGACCTCGAGAATACCGTTGGCAGTGCTGTCGTTCTCCTCCATATCCAGTTTGATGGCATCCAAAGAGAGCACACTGGTGGGATCATCCGGTTCGTTGCGAGCTTCGGCAAGATGTCGCAGCACCTCACCAAGATGGACCCTGATAGAGTTGTACTCCGCCCGGATATCCTGGTTATCCGAGACGATGTACTGCTTAAGGTTCTTATGCATGTGTTTGGTGTCTTTGATCGCCTCGACGATATCGCGTCCTGCGGCACGCAATCGGAAGAGCTCATCCGACTGCTCAGGAGTCATGTTGACGCCAGCACGGCTGATGAAGTTGACGATCGCGCTGTAGAGTCCCTTGACGTTCTGGTTGTACTCCTCATCGATGTCTATGGGCACCACTTTACTCTCCCGTTTGACTACATCATCCAGATCCTTGTCAGAGAGAATGTCGTGCCGATGCAGACTCAACCCATGCGCGATAATGGCGAAGGCGTTATCGTAGAGATGCAAAGTCTCCTTGCGTACCGCCTCGATTGCGGTATCAGGCAACTCGATGACCGAGTCGTTGAGGTATTTGGGCTCGGCGCTGGTGAGTCTCTTGTCCGGCATTGCTCGCATCAGAAAATTGACCAGCTGGTTGGTGAACGGCATCATCACCACGATGCCGATGGTGTTGAATACAGTATGAAACACTGCCAGTTTCATGGTCCAGTCATCAGCGGCGATACCGATCGCAGCAGCCAAGACATCCACACCCGCCATCAACTGATAGATCATGGAGATGGCAATCACCGCGGTCACACAGTTGAAGATCAGATGCGCTCCCGCCAGACGTTTACCCATCACATTGGAACTCAGGGAACCAAGAATGGCGGTGATCGTGGTGCCGATGTTGGCCCCGATCGCCAGGCCGAGTCCATTCTCGTAAGTGATCTGCCCGGCTGCCAGTGCGGCAATGATGATCACCAGCGTGGCATGACTGGACTGCATGATCACAGTTGCTGCCACGCCTAGCAGAGAGAAGAGAATCACGCCGGTGTAGCCGTCGACCGAAAATTTGGTCAGATCGATGGTATCGCGGAACGCTTCGAACCCCTCTTTCATGTGGTGGATACCGAGAAACAGAAATCCCAGACCCGCCAGGATATAGCCAACTCCGTTCAACGATTTGGATTTTTGGAAAACCAAAATGATGCCGAATACCAGCATCGGCATCGCATAGGCGGAGATTTTTACTTTCATGCCAAGACCGGCAATCAGCCAGGCGCCGGTGGTGGTACCCAAGTTGGCGCCGAAGATGATACCGACCCCCGCCGCCAGCGTGATTAATCCTGCGCCGAGAAACGAGATGGTAATCACAGAAACCAGTGAGCTGGACTGCATCAGCGTAGTGGACACGACACCGAAAGAGAGACTCTTCCAGATATTGTCCGTGGTTTTACGCAACAGTCGTTCCAGCAACCCGCCGGTAAATGCCTTGAACCCCTCCTCCAGAGCTAGCATGCCAAACAGGAATATCGCTACGCCCGCGGATATCTCTTTGAAATCGGGGCTTATCCAAAAACCGTAAGCCAGTATCAGCAACATGCTGGGTAAGAATATTTTTTTAATCATCAGTCTGTTTCTCTACCTTTGGGAAATATTAAGTTTGATGAGTTGCCACGAAGCAGTAACACCAAATGCTATGTGTCTCTCACTTCTCATTCTAGCCAATAAATCAATTCATCACTTTCTAAGCATTTTTGCTGGCAACTCTGGATAATGGCTTCCTCTTACTGTTCCTTGTACGGGAAGCCGGTGTTGTGAAGTGCCGTCAAAACCCTTCCTATTCAACCTGACGTACCAAACGCCCGGGATCGCTGCCAATCGTCTGGCTGGCTTCCCCCATGTGATCGAGCATACCCGATTCCCTCTCCTTGTGATTGTTTGTGCGCTTGCCGAATAGGCGCACAATGAGTGGTGAAAACTGTGCAATCAGGAAAAAACCAGAGGTGATGGCAACGCCCTCCATACCCATTAATTGATAAGCAACAAAATTCAGATAGAGATAAATAACGCCCAGCGCAGCGCGCCAGAAAGCATTCATCCTTTTATCGTTGACTGGATACAATCTCCTTTCCTGTTTCATCGATCGTTTCTCGTACTTGCGTTACTGTCCAACGCAGCAAATATTTTGCTGCGCGTGTCTGCCCTTCGCCGAACTCGATCCACCGTTTCACTGCTTTCACAAAGTCAAGCAGTTGGTTAACCTTATCCAACATGCATAATTCACGCCAAATTCTTGCGTTATTCTTTTTGATAAATGTCAGTATCTTGATTTCAATCTGACTCGACATTCCAACAGGCAAGGGTGTAACCAAGTGAGTGTGATAGCGGCATTAATCCAGGATATGTTAATTTTATTCCTAATAAAACAGTATGTTATATGCATTGAACAGGAGGTGTAACATTTTTAATTTGTTACACCCTCTGTTTAGAATGGATTGAATTTGTCGGATGAGCGTTATTTGCGATTAGCGAGTCGGCGATTGAGTGCCGGACGGGATATTCCCAGAAGTGTAGCAGCAGTCCCCTGATTGCCGCCCGCCCGGCGCATCGCTTCTCTGATATGCATCTCCTCGGCCTCCTTCAGCGTTGGAAACTGCCCTTCCTGAACCGGTGCGCTCTCCATTGTCTGGTGCTGGACCGGCTTCTGCTGGGTCTTGATAAGTTTGCGGAAACTTTTTACCGACAACACCCGGCCTGTTGGATGTTGCGCCATCACATCGAAAAGCATCGCTCGTAATTCACGGACATTTCCGGGGAAATAGTAGTTCTCAAGCAGTGTTATCAGTTCGGTTGGCAGATTTGGTACCTTGCGCTGCATCGCCTCCCCCGCCTCCATCGCAAAATGGGCAAGCAGTACCGGAATATCCTCTCGGCGCTCACGCAGCGGCGGTATATCGATCTGATGCACCGATAGCCGGAAATAGAGATCGGGTCGAAACTTGCCTCTATCCATGCGTTCACGTAAATCACGATTGGTGGCACAGATCACCCTCACGTCAGCGATCTTGGCTACGTCAGAGCCGAGTGGATGGTACTCCTGCTCTTGCAGCAGACGTAGCAGCTTGACCTGGGAGGCTGCTTTCAGGTCGCCAATCTCATCCAGGAAGAGTGTACCGCCGCTGGCCTGGGCAACCAATCCTTCACGCGAGCTCTCTGCGCCAGAAAAAGCTCCCTTTTTATGTCCGAACAACGTATCTGAGAAGAGCGCATCGTCGAGTCCAGCGACATTGAGTGTCACCAGCGGTCCAGCTCGATTGCTGAGTTCGTGCACGGCTGCTGCGAACAGCTCTTTTCCGGTGCCGGTCTCCCCCGATATGAGCACAGGCTCACCTGATTCGGATACCGCCTCGGCGTATTGGAACAGCGTGCGCATCTTTCTGCTGACGGTCACAATCCGGGAGAAAGCCTCGCCATGTTCGAGATGGTCGGTTATCAGATAACGTTTCAGCGTATCCACCTGCTGTCTCAATGCCCGTAACTCCATGGCGCGCTTAATACTGGATATCAGACGGTTCTCCTCCACCGGCTTGACCAGATAGTCGAAAGCCCCCTCCTTCATACACTGCACCGCCGACTCAATCTCCTGGGAGGCCGTCATCATCACAACCGGCAGATCCGGAAATGCTCTAACGATTTCCGGCAGTAGTTTGTTTCCCGGAATATAGGGCATAAACAGATCCAACACGACGACGGAAACCTCGTGTGACTCCAGATAGGGCATCAAATCCCGGCTGTCATCAAATGTTTGGACATTCCTGATCCCAGCACTGAGAAGAATCATCCTGGTGCTGAGCAGCACAGACTGTTCGTCATCGACCAGTACTACCGGAATCGTTGATGGCTTCTGTGGGGGCATGCAACCTCCTCCTGTGTTCAACCCACGCAGGGAATACAAATGGTCACTTTCGTTCCTTTGCCGACCTCGGACTCGAACAGCAGTCTGCCCCCGTGCTTCTCCATAATCGAACGGGAGATGGAGAGACCAAGCCCGGTACCTCCGGTCTCATTGCGGGTGGTGAAGAAAGGTTCGGTCAGTCGGCCCAGATCTCGATCGCTGATGCCACGTCCCTCGTCCCGTACCTCGATATCTATGCACGCATTCTCCAGTCGATGAATAACATCGATCTGAATGCTCTGGGTGCGATCACTCAACGACTGCAGCGCGTTCAACAGGACATTGATGAACACCTGCTCCAGCTGTTGGGAGTTACCCTTCACTTTGGGAAGCTTTTCCGGAATGTTTACCGAACAGGAATCGGTATGCTTCTGGATCTGATTGTGCAGTATCATCATGGAGGTCTCCAGCACTTGCTGAATATCGACATCTTCGCTGTATTCACCTGGATCCTGGCGTGCCATGTGTTTGAGGTTGAGAACGATGCGCCGGATTCGTTCCGCATTGTCGGAGATATCCGACAATAACTTGGGAAAGGTCTCTCGCACTGCGGAGAACGGCAGTCCGCCCACCGCGAAATCGCCATTCTCCTGGTAATATTCATTTAGAATCGGGGTGATATCCCGCCATACTTTGGCTACCAGGGAAGCATTGAACTGTATCGAGTTGTTCGGGTTGTTTATCTCATGCGCGACACCGGCTGACAACACCCCTATCGATGCCAATCGGGCATTGCGCAGCGTCTGTTGCTCCAGATTACGTTTCTCAGTCACGTCGGTTGCGATCACCATGGCGGCCGACAAAGGACCCCCTCCGCTGCTGATTGGTACGATGCGTCCCTCCCAGTAGACACCTTCGTTGGTAGAATATTGAAAACTGCGGGTCATCCCTTTTGTGAAGACCGCCTGCAATGCGCGCCGGTACCATTTGCGGAAACCAAAGGGCATCAGCGCCAGAGAGTTGCGGCCAACCGCCTGCTCCGCTGGTAACTCGGGTATCGAGCGGTTCATCAGCAGAATGGTACCCTTTCTATCGACCGTCATGATTACATCGGGCGACTGCTGAATCAGATTGCGAAGTTTCGATTCGGATTCACGCAGCGCCTGATCAGCCAGTTTTCGCTCTGTGATATCTTCGGAGAATCCAACAATGCGGACCACTTCGCCATTCCCGTCCAAAACGGGAAATCCCTTGGTTCTCAACCACCGCCATCTGTCGTCATTAAGCTGAACCCGGTAGATCATCTCGAAATCCGATCTCTCTCTACCGATATTGTGCAGCGCCTTAAACAGCTTCGTCCGATCTTTGGGGTAAGCACCGTAAAGCAGCGTGGTTTGAATCTCCCGGCCAGCCACGCCGGTTATCTTTTCGAAGGCCGGACTAAGATAAATAAGATGCTCTCCATCGGGTGTGGCTGCCCAGAAGGCTTCATCCACCGTTTCGGTCATCTGCCGGAAAAGCTCTTCACGTTCCATCAGGCGCTCCTCCATCACTTGGCGCTGATGTGCATTCTCGCGGATGCGCTCCAGGTAAAAGGCGAGCAGAACAGTGAACAACAGACCGGTGACCAGGACGACCCAAGGACTCTGATCCAGAGCTTCGGCACTACGGAAATGGTCCGTCTGTCCGGCGACGACACTCCACTGACGGTTGGCTACATTGATATGCTCGTGCAGTTTCTTCTCGCTTGGGTCGTGCCACCAAGCGAGAAAATCATCATCTGCCACATGACGAGGTACCAGCCGGCTGGCGTAGAAGTGGAGAAAGCGATCCCTGGGTTCCGCCGATTCGTCAATCAGCAGAATTTCAACCCCGCGTGGCTCGAGCATCGAGATAGATGCTTCAGTGATATCGTTGAGCCGGAACAAACCGACCACGAATCCCAGCAGATAGCGCTCTCCATCCCCGGAAGAACTCCCGTTCCGCTTGTTTTTCATCACCGGCAGAGCCGCCAGGAATCCGTTATCTATCTTGGTTCCGCCATCCAGAAACTCTACCCGTCCGCTGGCGGCCATGCGGTTGCTGTCGTAGGCTTGCCGCAACAGTTTCGGGAATACTGTTTTCGTGCCGAAAGCGATGCTCAGTTTGTAATTCTCAAGCCGTTCGACAGGGATTACCCTGACCGGATCCAAAATATAGTCACCGCCGAAAAGAATGAAGCCGTGGGACTTGTATTTCTCCGGTCCACTGAGCGACTGCGCGTCCAGTTTGACATCGGTGTTTTCAGCGACGAGTCGCAATATCGCTGCCGGCATCCACATGAGCGCATGGATCTCGCCGTGGGTCTCCAGTTGGGATTGGGCGACATGTTGAAACTCATCAGGTTCGACCACCTCCGAAGCTTCAAAATAGTCCCGAATGTTGGTGATTGCCAGCAGACCATTCTCTATGCCGTTACTGAGTGCCCGAACTCGGTTGTACACCACCCATTCGAACTCGGTATTCTTGTGCACTTCCAGCTGATTCTGAATCAACCAGAGCGCCCCCAGCGACAGAGCGAACCCGATGATGATTACCAACCAGATCGCACTGTACTCACTTGTCAACAGGAGTCGTGGTGACTCAGCTGGATGATTCGTCTGGTGCATATCGTGGAGTTGCCTTGCCTTTTCCAGGGAAGGTTACGCCCTCCTGCCTACGCTCGATGGAGCCCTGCGCCTTCAGTGTCTGGAGTGCCTCCCGCGCCGAAGGATGAGAGACCTTCCACCGATTTGCAAGTTCCCGTTGAGTAGGAAGCTTGTTCCCAGGTTTCAGTTCATCGTTGGAAATCTGCACACTGCGTTGTATGGTAATGGCTTCTGAATCCCGTCCGGGTTTGATCACCCGCAGCTGCATGAGGCTTCTCCTGGTTTTTTCCGCCCCAGTATAGTGCTCCGACAAATGGTCTGACCATCACTTTTATCGCTCCTATTGCACTCAAATATCCAATAAATAACGGTAATTAATAAGATTCGTATTTCAATGAATAAAGATTATTTGGAAGGGGATCATTTGTATCCGTTGACAAAATTGGCGATGAAATATAAAGCATACCAATCTTTTCACCACTTAAATCCCCCATCATGAGGGGGAGACGAATCAAACAGGCGGCTCATCTCACAGATAGCAGAAGGCGGTTCAAGTTGACTGTTGGTGGAACTGGAAGTAATTGATCTCATCTTGGAATGAGAGAGACAGGGGCCGATGAAGTGGATCGAATCGATGGACTACGACCAGATCCAGCAGTAGCTAGATGATGATCCAGGCGCTGATCACCATCTTCCGTGACTGTAAGGTCGGCTTGGGAGTGTCCCAACTGCGCCGGACGTGACGCGTACTTTCACTTGCAGCAGCATTCCAACATTGCAACAACTGCGTAAACAGCGGCCTTAGAGAAGTTCCGATGCTGTTACACAAGGTGGTACAAGAGTGCAACAGGATCGCTAAGATCTGCGCCAGTCTGTCGAGCCATTTTGACGAGCTGGTGGTACCTTCGGTAGCCTATATGGCATTGGGAGTGTCTGGTTTGACGGAGGCGGGGCACAATCCACAGCCGTGAAGATCAGATACGCTAAGGCGCCCTCCCCTGGAGCCACTGGTGATTTTGATGCTGCGGACAACGGTTTGACGACTGACCTCAACCGACACTCTCCGAGGCCCCGGCAATGACTCCCGAAGCTTTCGAGTGGGGAGCTACCGACCCGCATCTGCCGCAATACAATTGATGAAACAGGTAAAGCCTATGAGCCAGCAGAAAAGAGAATCGCGGAAAGTGATCGCCGGGGAGAAGCTGCGCAGCGCGGACAAGGTTGCGCGTATTCCGGTCAAGGTTGTGCCCACAACAGAACCGCTGGCAAAACCTGCATGGATTCGCATCAGGATTCCCAGTCATTCTCAGCGTCCCCAGGTGGAGAAGCTGCTGGCGGATTCCGATTTGCACACCGTCTGCCAAGAGGCTTCCTGCCCCAATCTGGCCGAGTGTTTCGGCCAGGGAACAGCCACTTTTATGATCATGGGAGATATCTGCACTCGCCGCTGTCCCTTCTGCGACGTCGCGCATGGTCGTCCATTGGAACTCGACCCGGACGAGGCGGAGCGGCTGGCTGATACAGTGCGACGTATGCAGCTGAGCTACGTGGTGATCACCTCAGTCGACCGCGACGATCTGGTCGATGGCGGCGCCAGCCATTACGCTGAGTGCATAGCCGCGGTACGGCGCCGTCAACCGGGAATCAAAGTCGAGATTCTGGTGCCTGATTTTCGCGGCCGTATGGAGCCAGCGCTGGCAAATCTCGCGCTGGCGCCGCCAGACGTATTCAATCACAACCTGGAAACCGTACCGCGTCTCTACAAGAAGGTGCGTCCCGGCGCCGACTACCACTGGTCGCTGCAGCTGCTGAAAAGGTTTGCCGAACAGCATTCGCACGTACCGACCAAGTCCGGACTAATGCTCGGACTGGGGGAAAGCATAGCGGAGGTGGAACAGGTGATGCGGGATTTGCACAGCCACGGCTGTTCGCTGCTGACTCTGGGACAGTACCTTCGGCCAAGCCCGCACCACCTGCCAGTGAGCCGCTATGTCACACCCGCTGAATTTGATCAACTTAAGCAGCTGGGGGAATCAATGGGGTTCCACCATGTTGCCAGTGGTCCGCTAGTGCGATCTTCCTATCATGCGGATCTGCAGACGGCGGGGATCATTTAGTTGCTGCTTGCACCGGGCAGTGACCGGTTGGCGATTCGAGCCTGAGATTCCCACCTTCTGACCTTATCCGTTGGCTACCTGACAGGGTTACACTGCGCTATAGGGTCGAAATCAGGAATAGAAACCAATGAATTCCGAGTTCAATCTGGATGAGAAGCTCATCTACCTGAACCATGCAGCGGTCTCTCCGTGGCCGCTGGTTACGACGGAGGCGGTCAAGGCGTTTGCCGCTGAGAATGCACGCTACGGTGCCACCAACTATCCCCGTTGGTTGCAGGTCGAAACCACATTGAGGCAGCAGCTCGCCCGTCTCATTAACGCTCCCGATGCGGATGCTATCTCCCTGTTGAAGAGTACTTCCGAGGGGCTGTCTCTGGTTGCCTATGGTCTCGACTGGCAGGCTGGAGATAAT
Organism: Chromatiaceae bacterium; assembly: GCA_024235215.1. Lineage (GTDB taxonomy): Bacteria > Pseudomonadota > Gammaproteobacteria > Chromatiales > Chromatiaceae > HKST-UBA178. The sequence goes on from JACKMU010000007.1 coordinate 244,889, forward strand.
GTGGTGATCTTTCGACAGGAGTTTCCCTCCAACCGGCTGGTCTGGGAGTCACTGCAGAGTCGAGGTGTCGAAACCCGCTTGATCGATCTCTGGACGGGAGAGGCTCCGGAACAACGACTGATCAACGCTTGCGATGAGCGGACTCGGCTCGTGTCGGTCAGTTCGGTGCAGTACGCCAGCGGCTTCCGCACCGATCTGGAGATAATCGGACGCTTCTGCCAGCAGGAGAGGATTCTCTTCTGTGTCGATGCGATACAAAGTCTCGGTGCCATCCCATTCGACCTGCAGCAAGTCAAAGCCGATTTCGTGATGGCCGATGGCCATAAATGGCTGCTCGGTCCGGAAGGGTGCGCACTCTTCTACAGCCGCCCAGCGATCCGTGACAGCCTGAGGCTGAACCAATTTGGCTGGCACATGGTGCAGCAGCGAGGAGATTTCGACCGGGAGAGCTGGCAACCCTCAGCCAGCGGAACCCGTTTTGAGTGCGGCTCACCCAACATGCTGGGAACGCATGCGCTGCACGCCAGTTTGGCTTTTATCGAGCGGACAGGCCTCCAGACAATTTATGAAAAAGTACTATCTAATACGCTATTAATCATAGAGTTAATTAATAATAACAGAAATAGGCTCAGGTTGTTGTCAGTGCCGGAGCAAGAGCGCCTGTCGGGGATTGTCACATTCAAAGTCGAAGGCAAAGATCAGTCGGAGATCCACCGTTCGTTGATGAGTTCAGGCGTGATCTGTGCCTGCCGGGGTGGAGGTATCCGCTTCTCTCCGCACTTCCATACGCGCCGTGATCAGATCGAAAAAGCTTTCGAAATACTACTCAGTATTTAAATCAATCATTACTATTAACTATCTGTTTTATATATAGTTAATAGTCAATCAGAAGTACTGGCATGGATTGCCAAATGCAGCTGTCAGATGAATCCGAGACCACACTGGACCTTAGGCACGACCAACGCGGAGAGAAACCATCGATGATCTCTCAGTAAACTTTTCTGGCAATCACCAATGACGAAGACACTTCCGCTCATCAAGCACATGACCGCTTCTCGGTAATCGCAGTCGATAGAACCAGCCTGTTTTGTGACCGGACGCGTGTCAGGGTAAACTTGACCCCCAAGTGTGGCCCAAGGGGAAAAAAGAGTGGACAACCCAAATGAACCTGCACATCCAAGCAGCGGTCTGCTTGCTGTCCGAGTGCTGGCGATGCCGGCTGACACCAATCCGCAGGGAGATATATTTGGCGGTTGGCTGATGTCGCAGGTGGATATTGCCGGCAGCATCCTCGCGGTACAGAGAGCGCAAGGTAGGGTGGCAACCGTTGCCGTGCATGAATTCAGATTCTGGCAACCGGTCTATGTCGGGGACTTGGTCAGCTGCTATGCGGAATTGGCGCACACTGGACGGACTTCGGTGCGCATCAAAGTGGAGGTCTACTCCGAACGGGAACGGGATCCCGCGTCGGTGAGACAGGTGGCGACAGCCTCGATCACCTATGTTGCGGTAGATGAAAACTCCCGCCCACGTTTGCTGCCTGGTTGAACGCAGCTGTCCGTTAATGGGCACCCGGAAACTCAGTCACCGACATTCGCTCCAAGCCGGAGCAGTATCGCAGGGAAGTACCCGATTCGGAAAACAGGCACGATACAGTACGCTGTTGGCAACGCTGGATACTGGTTCTCAGCCGGTTGAGGCGCGCCATTTACAATGGGTGATTCCGGATGGAATCTAATTGACCGGTACTGCGCTGGAGAAGAGCTCGAAAAAGTTCCGGTGGGTGATTGCGGCAAGCTCATCTACGCTGAGGCCACGCAATTGCGCTATGCACGCGGCGACTTTGGGGAGATAGTGCGGCAGATTGGGTTTACCGCGAAACGGAACCGGCGCCAGATAGGGTGCATCGGTTTCAATCAACAGTCGGTCTTCTGGTACCTTGCGGGCCACTTCACGCAGCTCTGACGCGCTATTGAAGGTGACGATCCCGGAAAAGGAGATGTAGAAACCGAGATCCAGTGCGCGTTTTGCCATCTCCCAATCCTCGGTAAAACAGTGCATCACACCACCGGCATCACGCGCCTGCTCTTCGCTCATAATCGAGAGTGTATCCTCTTTGGCGGCGCGGGTATGGATGATCAGTGGCTTGTTGCATCGCCGGGCAGCCGCAATATGTTGCCGAAAGCGCTCTTTTTGCCAATTCAGATCGCCGGAGCTGCGAAAATAATCGAGACCAGTCTCACCGATCGCCACATTGCGTGGATGGGAAGCAAGTCGCTCCAGCTCACCTGCACCGGGCTCACGCCGATCCCTGTCGTTCGGATGAATCCCGACCGAGATAAAAATCTGAGGATAAGATTCCACCAACGCCACCATCGCCGGATAGGACTCCAGATCGATAGAGACACAGAGCAGATGATCCACACCACTTTCTCTGGCTGCCGCCAACAGTTTGGCAAAGTCGTGTTGAAAGAGCGCCAAATCCAGGCGGTCCAGATGACAATGGGAGTCTACCAGCATGATACGTTCAACAGGCCGTAGGTTCGATAGCTTCGTAAAGGTGCAGTAGGTCCGCGCTACATGGTATGCGTGGGACGCTCGGCTTTCAGTGCACCGGCAAGGTAGGCTTCAATCTTGTTACGTGCGGCGCCTTCGTCCTGTTCACTGAACTGAACACCAATACCGGTGGCGCGGTTGCCCTCGGCGCCGATCGGAGTGATCCAGATGATCTTTCCCGCAACAGGAATCCGCTCGGTTTCATCCATCAGCGTAAGCAGCATAAAAACCTCATCACCAAGCTGATATTTCTTATTGGTGGGAATAAACAACCCGCCATTCTTCACGAACTGCATATAGGCAGCGTAGAGCGCATTGTTATCCTTGATGGTGAGGGAGAGTATTCCCTGCCTTGCCGATGCAATCTTTGAAGTCGTCATTTCTCAATCTATCCCGTATTGCCGAAGCACCTATCGGCCAGCGGCAGTAACAGGCTCTCCATCACCATTTGCGGGTTCAGCTGCGAATCTCGGGCCAGAAGCGCCTGGTTTGCAGCATCGATATGGCCGAATAGACGTTTAAAGTCTAATGACTTCCCGATCTGTTGCAAACGATTTCTTTGGTCGGGGTTGATCAAGTTGGCATAGCTTGGATCAATTTTCAAGCGGAGGCAGTCGTTCAGCCAACCGCTGTACCAACTCAGAATCAGCACGGTATCCAGTTTGCTCCAGGCGGCTGCAACTACCACTGGATCCGCCCTTTCCTCCAGGATAGCGGCAAACTCATTCAATAACTTTACTCTGAGATCCAGCAATTCAGGATTCGCCAATGCGCGTGCGCGCAGCGGTGCCCCGCATGCCAGCGATAGCAGTAGCGCAGCGTCCCCGGTGTCAGTTTCTGCCGTCAACCATTGTTCCGCGATTTGACGGTTGGGTAGCCGCATGCGTAGCTCTCGACAACGGCTGCGAATGGTGACGGGCAGTTTTCCCGGTTGGGCGCTGAGCAACATCATAAAAGTCCGCTCAACCGGCTCTTCAAGCGTTTTGAGCAGGCTGTTTGCCGCAGCCCGGGTCATTGCTTCCGCCGGTTGAATAATGAGGATTTTATAGCCGCCGGTCAGCGCCGTGAGGGACTCTTTCGAAATGAATTCGCGGACCGCGTCAATTACAATTGCTTTACCAGGTTCCTCGGGTTGCAGATATTTAAGATCGGGATGGGTACCAGCCCGGTATAAATCGCATCCCCGACAGCCGCCGCAGGGCTCACCCTGGTCACCCGTACTTTTGCACAGCAGTGAAGCTGCCACCCTCTCCGCGAAATGACGCTTACCCATCCCCTCCTGGCCGGTGATCAGCAGCGCATGCGGCAAGCGGTCGACGCGACGCGTGCGCTGAATCAGCGCCCAATCCGCTGATTGCCAGGGCAGTGATTCCATGCTGTTGGACTCAGTCACCCAGCGACGCCCGAATAAAAAGGCTCACCAACTCTCCAATCTGCTGCTGTACAAGCGGCAGCGGCAGTGATGCATCCACCACTCGCACCCGTTCCGGTGAAGCGGCAGCGATCTCCAGATAACGCGCCCTCACCCTGTGGAAAAAGTGCTGCTGTTCAATTTCAAACCGGTCTGGCTCGGATCGCTCGCCTGCACGTGCCAATCCCTCTGCAACCGGTAGATCGAGCAACAGCGTCAAATCTGGCCGCACTCCCCCCTGGGCCCACCTTTCGAGCACGGCAATTCGTTCGCTATCAATGCCTCTGCCCCCGCCCTGGTAGGCGTATGATGCATCAGTGAATCGGTCGCAGAGGACCCAGCTTCCGGACGTCAGCGCTGGCTCGATCACGCGGTCAATATGCTCACACCGGGCAGCAAACATTAGCAACAACTCACTTTTCCCTGACATCCCGCTATGCCGGTGAGACAGCAGCAGGTCTCTGATCTCCTCTCCCAGCAGTGTCCCACCCGGCTCTCTGGTACGCACAACTTTCAGTCCGGATACCTCCAGCATGCGCTGCATAAAATCAAGGTTACTGCTTTTTCCGGCACCCTCAATTCCTTCGACAGTGATGAATTTTCCTCTGGAGTGCACCATGTAGACCCTTTTACTAACGCTTCAACTGATATTTCCTGACCGCTAAATTGTGCTCGGCGAGGGTATCGGAAAACTGGTGGCTGCCATCTCCCCTCGCCACGAAATAGAGGCTGGTTCCGGGCTGCGGATGCATCACCGCATCGAGTGCTGCCTCTCCCGGCAACGCGATAGGTGTTGGCGTCAGCCCTCCATGCAGATAGGTATTGTACGGAGTGTCCCGTAGCAGATCCCGACGACGGATATCACCGTCATATTCATCGCCCAATCCATAAATTATCGTGGGGTCGGTCTGCAGCAGCATCCCCGCGCGCAGACGCCGGATAAAAACACCGGCGATCGCCGGACGTTCGCTCGCCAGCCCTGTCTCCTTTTCCACGATAGAGGCCAGTATCAAGGCTTCATACGGTGTGTTCAACGGCAGACCTGCGTCCCGCTCCGTCCATTTCTTTTCCAGCAACTTCTGCATCGCCAGGTAGGCACGTTGCAGAAACTTGAGGTCAGTGGTACCTCGTGGAAAGTGGTAGGTGGTGGGAAGGAAGCGCCCTTCCGGATGCTCTCCGGGATAACCCAGACGCTGCATGATTTCCTGGTGGGATAGGCCTTGCAGCGTGTCGGTCAACACCTCATTGGCCTGCACAACATCCAACATCTGACTGAAATTCCACCCTTCGACGATCGTTAGCGAATGGCTAACCACACGTCCCGATACCAGCAGTTCCAACAGCTGCTCAGGTGTGGTTGTGGCGGCGATGAAATACTCCCCCGCTTTTATCCGATGCGCCTGTTGGTTCCAACGCGCCAACAAGCGCAGGAAGAGCGGATTCTCGATATACCCTTTCTGCTCCAGGTCGGCGGCCAGTGAGGTGATCGATGAGCCCGGATCGATGAGGTAGTTGACGCCTTCTGGCGGAAGCTGTAACGGAGTCTGCACAAAACGATCGAATTCCAGCATCATCCAACCGGCAGCCAGGCTTACAGCAATGATAAATAGTCCCAGAATTCGATGAACCATCACTTCACGACACCTGAATTCAGCCGAATTGGAAACCGCTTTGCTTTACCGCAGCAACCAGCCGTGGCGGCACCCTATGCGCATCGTACAACCATTCTCCCAGCTTGCGCACGGGCCAGATGCCAATCAGGGAGTTGGTAAGAAATAACGCATCGGCCGTCTGCAGATGATGTAGCAACAGATTTTCGATAACAGGGATCAAGCCCAGCTGATCCGCCTGCTCCAGCACCAGCTCGCGCATCACGCCGGCAACGCCACAGCGACTGAGTTCGGACGTGGTCAGACGCTCTCCGTGGAGAAGAAACAGGTTGCTCATGGTACCTTCGACCACCCTGCCCTCAGAATCCAGCAACAACCCTTCGGCGATCTCCAGGTCATCCCACTCCGCCCGTGCCATCACCTGCTCCAGGCGATTCAGCGTCTTCAGTCCCGCCAGCAATGGATTGCAGCCGAGCCGGGTGGTGCAGAAACGCACCTGGACACCTGTAATTGACCACTCCTCCGGATATGCCGGCCACGCTGAGAAGTTCACCAGCCGGGTTGGTGCCTGGTGTTTTTGCGCAGGACGATAGCCTCGACCGCCGCTTCCCCGGGTGAGTATGATCTTGACAACACCATGGGACCTCTCGCCAATCTCCAGATAGACCTCTTCAAGCAATCTATTGGCGTCTGGAAATTCGATACCCAGGCGTCGACAGCCCAGTTCCAATCGTGTCATGTGGCGTTGCCAGAGACAGGGCTCTCCTGCTACGACTGCCAGGGTTTCAAACAGTCCGTCGCCATAGTGCAGTCCCCGGTCCAGTGCAGAGATTGTGGCACTCGCGCTTCCGTTGATCAGCAAACCGCTTCTCCGAATAGACAAAAAAGGCGGGGTTGCAATACCCACCTTTCATGTTGCTACCTGGCGCCGTCCCGCGCCATTCCCGGGGGAATGACGCTGGTGTTGAGTCAATCCGTCATGCGCCGAAATACCAGTGTGCCATTGGTTCCACCAAAACCGAACGAGTTGGAGATCGCAATGTCGATCTTCATCTCCCGTGCCGTGTTGGGGACATAGTCGAGATCACACTCCGGATCCGGGTTTTCCAGATTGATGGTGGGAGGAGCGACCTGATGGTAAATAGCCAGTGCGGTGAACACGGCCTCAGCACCACCTGCAGCACCGAGCATGTGACCAGTCATCGATTTGGTCGAACTCATCGCCAGTTTGTAGGCGTGATCACCAAAGGCTTGTTTGACACCTTGGGTTTCGGCGATATCACCAGCCGGAGTGGAGGTACCATGAGCGTTGATATAGTTGACCTGATCGATATTGACCCTGGCGTCCTCAAGCGCGATCCGCATACACTCACAGGCACCTATGCCCTTCGGAGAGGGAGCTGTCATGTGGTAGGCATCGGAATTCATTCCGATGCCGATGATCTCGGCGTAGATCTTGGCTCCGCGTGCTCTGGCATGTTCATACTCCTCGAGCACCATTACGCCGGCACCATCACTCAGCACAAACCCATCCCTGTCTCTGTCCCACGGCCTGCTGGCCCCTTCCGGATCCTCATTTCTAGTGGAGAGCGCCCGAGCCGCGGCAAAGCCGCCTAAACCAACCGGGGAGGTCGCCATCTCTGCGCCACCAGCGATCATGATATCGATATAGCCGTGTCGGATCAGCCGTGCTGCATCACCAATGGCATGAGTACCGGAACTGCACGCTGAAACGATAGAATAGTTGGGACCTTTGAGACCGTACTTGATGGAAAGGTTGCCTGCAACCATGTTGACGATATTGGCTGGTACGAAAAATGGTGAAATCTTTTTCGGACCTTTCTCCATATAGATCTGGTAGTTGTTCTCGATGCCGGTGATACCACCTATGCCAGATCCGATGCCGACGCCGATTCGACGTGTCGTCTCTTCGCTTATTTCAAACCCACTCTCTTCGATCGCCTGGCTACCGGCAGCCACGCCATAATGGATAAACTTATCCATTTTTTTGGCATCTTTGGCTGAAACGTACTGGGTGATATCGAAGTCGTAAATTGGTCCACCAAAGCGGACCGGAAATGGCTCTACATCAAAATGGGTAATTGGCTTGATCCCGCTTCTTCCGGCAATGATGTTATCCCAGGACTCTTTCACGGTATGACCCACTGGCGCAACCATACCGAGTCCGGTTATGACAACCCTTCTTCGAGACATGTAAGGAGTACCTTGCGTATAGACTGAAACTAATTGGTCAACAGACTGTGATCTGCACTGGAAGCTGCAACCAGCGCAGGCCAGTGAAAAAGGGGTTGTCTTCCCCGGACGTCACATCACAGCGTCCGCAGTTGGTCAGCTGCTGTGTGCCTTGATATATTCGATCGCTTGCTTGACCGTGGTGATTTTCTCCGCATCTTCATCCGGTATCTCGGTCTCGAACTCCTCTTCCAATGCCATTACCAGTTCGACAGTATCCAGAGAGTCAGCACCGAGGTCATCGACGAAAGAGGCATCGATGGTCACTTCATCTTCGGTGACACCCAGTTGTTCAATGACGATCTTTTTTACACGTTCTTCGATAGTGCTCATGGTAGGTAGCTCCTTTATTGTCAAGTTTTGTGATGCAATCGCAACGGATGGGGTATTGTATTCACAAAGCCATAAAGTTGAAAGCAATTGTGGGTGACTGACAGTTATAAAAAGGTTGTTGAAAATCTCAAAGAATCGGTAGGTTCAGGCCATTCGTTGCACTATTCCGGTTCATGAACAGAACGCGTCGATCAAGCCATGTACATGCCACCGTTAACGTGAATGGTCTCGCCGGTGATATAACCGGCCTCTGGTGAGGCCAGAAATGCGACCACACTGGCTATCTCCTCCACCTGCCCAAGGCGGCCCAAGGGAATACTTGACAGCAGTGTCTGGCGCTGCTCCTCCGACAACTCTCTGGTCATATCGGTGTCGATAAATCCGGGAGCAACCGCATTCACGGTAATGCCTCTGGAGCCGACCTCTCTGGCCAACGATTTGGTAAAACCGATCATGCCCGCTTTTGCTGCGGCATAGTTACTCTGACCTATATTACCAGTGGCACCTACGACCGACGCTATATTGATGATTCTCCCCTTTCGGGCTTTCATCATGCCGCGCAAACAGCCTTTGCATAAACGATAAAGGGAGGTCAGGTTAGTCGCAATTATCGCGTCCCACTCATCCTCTTTCATGCGCATGAGTAGGTTGTCGCGGGTGATTCCGGCGTTGTTTACCAGTATGCCGGGAGCAGCATATTCCCGGGTAACCTTCTCCAGCAGATCAGTCACCGCATTTTGATCCGTGACATCGAGTACCATGCCCCGACCCTGGATCCCACTCACCCGGAAATGGTCGCTGATTGCCGTTGCTCCAGATTCAGTGGTCGCCGTACCTACTATGCTACCACCCAGATCTCCGAGTCTGGTCGCGATCGCTTTGCCGATCCCTCGGCTTGCACCTGTTACCAGAATAACCTGATTTGCGAACATGCGGATACTCCCCGTCAATATTTGATCAGTGCCGATCCCCAGGTGAAGCCACCCCCGAAAGCCTCCATCAGCAGGGTTTCGCCCCGCTTGATCCTTCCGTCCCGCACCGCGGCATCGAAGGCCAGTGGAACAGATGCAGCCGAGGTGTTGCCATGCTCGGCAACGGTAACCACTACGCGCTCCAACGGCAGCTGCAACTTCCTGGCAATACCGCGAATAATTCTGAAGTTTGCCTGGTGAGGAATCAGCCAGTCGACGTCCGATTTCTCCAGCCCATTGTGCAGCAAGGTCTCATCCACGATTCGACCCAGCGTGTTGACCGCCATTTTGAAGACTTCATTGCCCCGCATCTCCACGAATGCGCGTTCTCTCTGCACTTGGTCATAGCCCTGGGAGACACCATCGGGAACGTGTAGCAATTTGGCATAATCACCATCGGCGTGCAGGTGGGTGGAGAGTATTCCGGGCTCTCTGCTCGCTTCCAATACCACCGCACCGGCGCCGTCACCAAAGAGGACGCAAGTGCCTCTGTCCTTCCAGTTGAGAATCCGGGAGAAGGTCTCCGCGCCAACAACGAGGGCACAGGTTGCGCTTCCGGCACGAATGAAATTATCCGCTACCGCCAGTGCATAGACGAACCCTGTGCAGACTGCCTGTACATCAAACGCAGCACATCCATGAATATCCAGTCTGCTCTGTAGCAGGCAGGCGGTACTGGGAAAAATTTGATCGGGTGTAGTGGTGGCGAGCACGATCAGGTCTATATCACGCGCCCCTTTTTCTGCCGCTTCCATCGCCCGGCGTGCCGCCTGTTCGGCCAGATCACAGGTTGTCTCGTTTTCACCCGCTATGTGCCGCTGTTTGATACCGGTTCGTTCTTGGATCCACTGATCCGAGGTATCCACGAACTTTTCCAGGTCCTGATTGGTCAGCACCTTTTCCGGGAGGTAGCCGCCTGTACCGATGATACGAGAATAGATCATTCGCCAGCTCCTATGTAAAGCTGCGCAGCGACACCTGCAGCAATCCTCTCCGAAACGTTGCTTTGCACCGCTTTTTTAGCAACGATAATCGCGTTCTCGAACGCGAGCGCGTCGGCTCCACCATGGCTTTTAATCACTATTCCACGCAACCCGAGCAGACTCGCGCCGTTGTGTCGCCTGGGGTCCACCTTACGCCGAAAATTCTTCAGAACCGGCAGTGCGACCAAACCAGCAAAACGTGTGAATATATTCCTGTTGAACTCCATCTTGATAAAGTGGGTCAACATTTTCGCTACGCCTTCGGAACTTTTAAGCGCGACGTTGCCGACGAATCCATCAGTTACCACGACATCCGCGTTGCCTTTGTAGATGCCATCGCCTTCGATATAGCCAATGTAGTTCAACGTGCTTTTACTCAGCAGGAGATGAGCGTTTTTTACCTGCTCGTTCCCTTTGATCTCCTCTTCGCCGATGTTAAGCAGGCCGATTCTCGGGCGGTCGATCGTCTCATCCACTGCAGCGACGAGTTCACTCCCCATAACTGCAAACTGAAACAGGTGTTGGCTGGTGCAGTCCACGTTGGCGCCCAGATCGAGTACCCAGGTACGTCCAGTCATTGAAGGAATAGCGGTTATAATGGCCGGGCGATCGACATGTGGCAGCATTTTCAGAACAAACCGCGCTGTAGCCATCAGCGCACCGGTATTACCGGCGCTGACACAGGCATCTGCAATGCCATCCTTTACCAGATCGAGGGCCACCCGCATGGAGGAGTCTTTTTTTCCACGCAACGCTTTCGAAGGCTCTTCATCCATACCCACTTCCTGGGATGCATGGTGTATGCGGAGACGGTCGCTCAGTTGCCGATCACTGAGATGGGTAGTAATAACCTCTTCACGCCCCACCAGAATGATATCGACCTGTGGATTGGATTGAAGGAATCGAACTGCCGCTGGTACTACGACACTCGCCCCGTGATCTCCCCCCAGCGCATCCAGCGCGATGGTTATTCGCTTGCCTTGGCTCATTCTGGTCGATGCCGTACCTGATATGGGCTACACGCTGTTGGCTGCCTATTGCTAACCGCGGCAGTTGACAGATCATTCAGGGTCATCACAATCGGTGGCTATTCTTCCTTGCCTGCAACCACTTTACGACCGCGATAGAAGCCATCGGGCGTAACATTGTGGCGCAGATGAGTCTCCCCGGTGGTGGGGTCTATCGACAGTGACTCGGCTTTCAGCGCGTCATGGGAACGGCGCATACCACGCTTGGAAGGGGTTTTTCTGCTCTTTTGAACCGCCATTGCTACAGGCTCCTAAATACTTGTTGTTCAAATCTACTTGTTCAGCTTCAAACTGGACAAAATGGAAAACGGGCTCACCGGGCCACTCTCTTCCCGGTCGTCATGACGCTCTGTTACCGCCGTGTCGGACTTGGCCATCGCACAATCTTCCAGTGCATGCATCGGCACCAGGGGAATCGCAAGCAACAACTCCTCTTCCACCAGTTCCTGAATGCGCAATGTACCATCCTCGACCAGTACCGGCTCGCACTCCTCCGGAATTCTATCCGCCTCCGAGGGGACCTCAATCACAACAAGTTCCGGTCTGGCATCCACTGACAATACCACCTTCTCGAGACAGCGCTGACACTCAAGCGCCAGTGCGGCGCGCACAAATCCCTCTATTTTTACCCGGTTCTGTTGGTCCTGACTGAACTTCAATTGGAATTGAACACTCCCTTCAGAGTCCAGCAGCACTGCGACCATGCGAGAAAGTGATGCAAGTTCGATCTCTCCGGCAATGACGCTGCCGCGCTCCGCCAGACGCCAAGGGTCAACAGTTTCAGGTGGTCGAGCCGACATAAGCGGGCAATAATATTACGGCAAACCCGACACGTCAAAATATTATGTCGATTCACCGGTTTAGCGTATATGATCCGATGCCGGACCGACGCAGTTTCAAGGAAGGGGTGTAATGCCTGCCACGGATCAGCTGTCTCCCTCTTACAGTCACTTCGCTATGGATAGCACGTTGCGCCGTGCTCAATTGCCGACTACCGCCAACAGCACACCGGCGGCAACGGCCGATCCGATCACCCCAGCAACATTAGGACCCATTGCGTGCATCAGCAGAAAATTTTGCTGATCCGTCTCCAGGCCAACCTTATTGACGACCCGCGCGGACATAGGCACAGCAGATACACCAGCGGCTCCGATCAGCGGGTTGACCTTGCCACCGCTCAAGCGATGCATCAACTTCCCCATCAACACACCGGCGGCGGTGCCAACGCAAAATGCAAAAGCGCCCAGCGCGAGAATCCCCAGCGTATCCAGACTGAGAAATTTATCGGCGGAGAGTTTGGAGCCGACAGCAAGACCCAGAAAGATGGTGACCACGTTGATAATCTCGTTCTGTGCGGCGTGGTTCAGCCGCTCCACCACACCTGCCTCGCGCAGCAGATTACCGAACATCAGCATCCCGATCAGCGGTGCCGCGGAGGGAAGAAACAGAATGCAGAGAGCCAACACGGCAAATGGGAAAAGAATTTTTTCCAACCTGCTGACCGGGCGCAATTGTGACATAACCACTTTGCGTTCCCTTTCTGTAGTCAGCAGACGCATGATAGGTGGCTGTATGATAGGCACCAGCGCCATATAGGAGTATGCTGCCACCGCGATTGCCGCCAGCAGATCGGGTGCCAGACGTGAAGCGAGAAATATCGCAGTGGGACCATCTGCACCGCCGATGATCGCAATCGCGGAGGCATCAGCAAGTGAGAAGTTGAATCCAGGCAACAGGTTCAACGCGAGTGCACCCAGCAGCGTGATAAATATCCCAAACTGTGCCGCCGCTCCGAGAAACAGGGTCATCGGCATCGCGATCAGCGCCCCGAAATCGGTCAGTGCACCGACGCCCAGGAAGATCAGCAGCGGAAAGACACCCGTCTCTATACCTACTGCATAGACATAACCAAGCAGCCCGTCCGGACCCCCTATTCCCGCGATTGGAATGTTGCTGAGAATGGCTCCAAATCCGATCGGGAGCAGTAGCAGCGGCTCGAACTTTTTTCGAATCGCCAGATAGATCAACAATACACCGACCAGCATCATGAAAAACTGACCCGGCGCCATATTGGCAATCCCCATCGACTGCCACAGTGCTTCAGCGTTCTTCATGCCGCTCAGCCCAGCATCAACAGTGTCGTTCCAACCTGGACCGCATCCCCCTCTTTGACAACAATGGAGATTACGCTGCCAGACCCGGGAGCGCGTATCTCGGTCTCCATCTTCATCGCCTCCAGGATCACGACCACGTCACCTTCGGCAATGGCCTGACCCTCTTTCACCAGGATTTTGAAGATCGTGCCTGCAAGTGGTGCGGTGATAGGAGTGCCGGCTTTAGCCGCGGTTTGCGCTGGATTAGGGACTGTGGCCGGTGCCGCAGATGTCATGCTCTTGACGGCACCACCGGGTGTCACCACCACCTCATAACTCTTGCCGTTTACCGCGACCGTGTAGGTTTCAGTTCCGCCCGCAGCAGTTACAGCAGGTGTGCCAACGGGAGCAGCCGGATTGGACTGTTGCGGCTCGCTGCCCGGAGGCGGCTCGAATGCGTCCGGATTACCCCTGTTGATCAGGAATTTCAAGCCGACTTGGGGAAAGAGTGCATAGGTCAATACATCGTCGATTTCGTCTCCGGCGATCTTGATCCGCTTTTCCACGGCAAGTTTTCTGAACTCTGCGCTCAGGCGTTCAACCTCCGGTTCGAGCAGATCTGCCGGGCGACAGGTGATGGGCTGCTCTCCGTCCTGCAGAACGCGCTGCTGCAGTTCCGGATTCACCGGCGCGGGAGAGGCGCCATACTCCCCCTTCAATATCCCGATAGTCTCTTTCGACATGTTCTTGTAGCGCTCACCGGAAAGCACATTGAGCACGGCCTGAGTGCCGACGATTTGTGAGGTGGGCGTCACCAGCGGAATCAGCCCCAGGTCTTCGCGCACGCTCGGAATCTCGGCGAGCACTTCATCCAGCCGGTTGCTGGCACCCTGCTCGCGCAACTGATTCTCCATGTTGGTCAGCATACCTCCCGGGACCTGAGCCACCAGGATACGTGAATCTATCCCCTTGAGTGCCCCCTCGAATTTAGCATACTTCTTCCTTACCTGACGGAAATAGGCGGCGATCTCCTCCAGCAGCGGTAGATTGAGACCGGTCTCCCGTTGGGTACCCTCGAGCATCGCGACGACGGTCTCAGTTGCGGTATGACCGTAGGTATTACTCATCGAAGAGATCGAGGTGTCCAGGGTATCTATACCGGCTTCCGCCACTTTGATGATCGTGGCGGTACTCAATCCGGTAGTCGCGTGCGCGTGCAGCGCCAACGGAATGGAGACCGTTTCCTTCAACCGGCTGACCAGTTCGAACGCGTCATATGGCTTGAGCAAGCCGGCCATATCCTTGATACAGATTGAGTGACAGCCCAACGCTTCCAGCCGTTTCGCCATCTCCAGCCAATAGTTCAGGTCGTGCACCGGACTGACTGTGTAGGAAAGCGTACCCTGTGCGTGTTTCTGCACCGCCAGTGTTGCCTTGATCGCGGTCTCCATGTTGCGTATGTCATTCATCGCGTCGAAAATGCGGAAAACATCCATTCCGTTCACCGCGGCACGTTCCACGAACGCTCTCACCACATCATCCGCATAGTGGCGGTAACCCAGTATGTTTTGTCCGCGGAACAGCATCTGCATTGGGGTATTGGGCATAGCCGCCTTGAGACGTCGCAGTCGCTCCCATGGATCCTCTCCCAGAAAACGGATACAGGCATCAAAGGTGGCACCGCCCCAGGTTTCCAGCGACCAGAACCCTACCTGGTCCAGCTTCGCTGCAATGGGAAGCATATCCTCGATCCGCATTCTCGTAGCGAAAAGTGACTGATGGGCGTCTCGCAGGACGAGTTCGGTAATACCTAAAGGTTTGGAATCATGCATGAGATTGAATTGTTTCCACTTTAGTAGAGAGACTGGATAAAAATGGGTCGATAGTGCGCTATTTGTGTGTTGAACGATAACGCGCGATTGCCGCAGATATCACCGCGAGCAGTTCGGTATTCTGATCCAGAGCGGATAACTCACCGGTTGACTGAGTGGCAACCATCTCCTCCGATGCCAACGCCTGCGCCAAGCGCGACATCCCTTTCAGCCCGATAACAAGTAACGTCAAAAAGAGAAATACACTACCCATGCCAAGCAGCATGAGATGAATCCCTTCGATCATTAGGTCGGTGACTGGCATGGTCTATTCCTGGATTTTCCGGTCTGTCCTGGCCCACGTTGGATAGTAGCGGCCGCCCTTTGTATCGCGGACAGTATCTATGGCAATCCCTCATATCTGTCAAGCGGATCTCTTAAGCCAGATCAATATCCGCCGGTATTTATCTGATCCAGGCCCTTTTTCCGGCTGAACTGCAGAATGGATACAGGACACGCGCTGTTACTGCTCTTTATCTACTTTTGTACTTGCCGGCTCAGGTAGAGCTGGCTAGACTGCCTTTTTATTTTCGAGCGTTCGATATGCTGCCGCCGCGAGAAATCTCACCGCGACTGATTCTGGCCTCCACTTCACCGTTTCGCAAAGCACTGCTGACAAAGCTCGGGATTGCCTTCGCCACCTTTGCGTCGGAGATCGACGAGTCTCCACTACCGGGTGAGAATCCAGAGCAGCTGGTCCGTCGACTGGCAGTTGCCAAAGCGCGCGCAGCAGAAGAGCAGTTTACGGAGGCACTGATCATCGGCTCCGACCAGGTCGCCTGCATCGAAGGCAACATACTGGGAAAACCGGGCTCACGGCAGCGGGCCATTGAGCAGTTGCAATCTGCTTCCGGACGTAGCGTCGACTTTTATACCGGACTTGCTCTGTTGAATGTCGCAACCGGCCGTGTACAGTGCGTTTGTGAGCTGTTCAGCGTCCTATTCCGCCCGCTCTCTCAAGCTCAGATTGGGCGTTACCTGGATGCGGAAGAACCTTATAATTGTGCAGGAAGTTTCAAATCAGAGGGGCTGGGTATTGCGCTGTTCGAAGCGCTGCACGGAGATGACCCGAATACGCTCATCGGACTGCCATTGATCCGCCTGATAGACATGCTGCGTGCCGAGGGTGTTCAGATCCCCTGACTCAACGCATATCGGGTTGCGCTGCCGAACGTATATTCTCAAGATTTTTCTGAATCGTCTTGGCACGCAGCAATCGCTCCTTGAGCTGCTGCTGATCCGGATCCAGTTCCAACGCGATCTCCCAAACAGAAATCGCTGCCTCGGTCAGTTGATTGCGATAAAGGCTGTCCCCCAGTTTCATCAGAACTTCCACCTGATTATCCAGGTATTGTTGGAGCTTCGTCTGCTCCTGCCGCACTTTGGGATTCTTCGGGTCCTGCCGCAGCGCCTCGTTTATCTTTACTCGCGCTGATTCCAAAGCCCCCTGCTGGCGCTCCAGTTCCGCTTCCGTCAGCAGTTGTTCGACGCGTGCCGCTCTCTTGCGCGCCTCTCTCTGTGAAGTTTTCTTCTTCGCTGCCTGCTCGACTGCTGCAATTCTCTGTTCCGCTGCAGCAAGCAGCGCTCTTGCCTCTGTGCTGCCGGAGATGCGGTAGGCCATGGCCGCGCAGCGTCTGGTTATCCAGATATTGCGCTGCTCCATTTCGACCGCGCATTTGATCAGTTCAGGCTCATGAGATGCGAGACGCGACTTCGATTGTAACAGCCGCTCCTGTGTCATCTGTCGATTCGGATGCCCCTGTGTCAGTTTTTCCAGCAACGGGATCGATTCGGTAAGCGCGCGGGTTTCGATCAGCAACAGCTGCTGCTCAAGCGTCAGCAGTAACTCTTGCAAGCTTTGCTGGTAACTTGCGACAAGTTCGGCGATCTGTGGATTATCCGGAAATTTTTCCCTGGACGCGCGCAACACATTCAATGCCAGATCGACCCTACCCTGATCAGCGTATTCTCTCGCCTTCGCTGTCACATCATCAACCGATTCGAAGGAATCGGGCGGAAGATCGCCCTGCTGTGACTCTTCCCATCTCTGCTGCACCGAACTGCAACCGCCACCCAGGCAGATGAATGAACTGAGCATCAGCGAAACAAGTACCCTGCGCTTTCTCCTCACACAGTACATCGTTCGTTGAATATCGAATCGAGGCTTTCACGAAACAGTTCGTTCTCCCGAAACAGATTGGTATCGGCTTCGAAGGTCAAGACCGGTTCTCTTCTACCACGCACGTGAACATACCCCTGAGCACTCTGTTTGACCAGTTCCCATACCCCTGGCTGCGAGGCAGCTTCACCGGTCAGCAGGATCCCACCGGGTTTTGCCAGACCGCATATTCTCGAAGCGACGTTCACCGTATCTCCCACCACAGTGTATTGCATCCGCTCCAGACTGCCGAGATTACCCTCCAGCATGATGCCGCTGTTGATACCGATGCGGAACAGAATGGGACGCTCACCTCCGGCAACCCGTTCGTAATTGATTCTCTCGGCAACCAACTGGATCAATACAGCACTGGTCAGCGCATGAAACGCATGAAGAGCGTCTTTCTTCGGGACGCCAAACACCATCATGATGCAGTCTCCGATAAACTTATCCACCGTGCCCTGACAGCTGTTGCCAGCAACCGCGAAGTAGTGGAAAAACTCATTGAGGAGGTCGGCGATATCCTCCAGTTCCAGCCGTTCGGAGAGCTCAGTGAATCCGGCGATATCACAAAAGAGCACACTCCCCTCACTTCTCACTCCCTTGAGTGAATTCTCCCCGATATTGGACAATACCTTCTCTGCGACCCCGGGAGAGAGGTAGCGGGAGAACTCCCGTTCGATCCTTCGTTTTATCTCGATATTCTCCGCCAGCTTACGGAAACTGGCCAAAATACGCCCGATTTCATCGGCTCGATAGAGCAGTTCGATCTCGGCGTGATCGCCCCGGTCGAATGCCTCTCCCACTTCGACCAGCTGATGGATGGGACGGCACAGGCGACGCGCGAGTGGATAAGTGAGCAGTACGCCAACCGCTATCAACCCCAAAGTGGTCAGCACCAACGCGTTGAGAGTGCGCTGCAGATCCCGTTCCAATGGTTGCAGATCGATCGATACGAGCGCGAAACCGACCCGCGTCTGTTGAAACAGCACCGGTTTCAGATAGGAAGCACGGTCACCATCGCTGCTTATCCAGGAGTGGGCGGCACTCTGCACAATGGAGTCCATTTCGGTGATCAGATTGCGCCCGTCAGGCAGTTCGTAGATCGGCTGGCTGCCCGCCCGGGCCAGTGAGTTGCCGGCAAGATCGAACAGCTCCATTCCAATGATCAGTGCATTTTTCTCCTGTTCGCTGATCAGCACCTCCAACGAGAGAATATCTTCCGCCACCATCGGTTCACTGGCGGAACGGCTGAATTGATCGATGATCGTTTCGCCCAACAGGTCGGTCTGCTGGCGATAGCTTGCCTGCTGCTGACCGATCAGAAACCATCCCAGCAACAACATCACTACGGTAACCAGCATGGCGATACTCAGCGACCAGCGCAGCGCCAGAGGAATGGGATAGTTCTTGAATCGGTGGAAGAGTCGCATCATGCTGGTTGACTCAATCAAGCGGGTCTTGTCTGATCCAGTCAATTCGGCAGCTCAAATTCATCCTGGTTGCCGCGCCATCGGTAAATACTATCGTTGATTCTGCGAGACACCGGACGCAAACGCAACTGGATCTCTTCAACAGAGTGACTAGACAATTGCCGCCGTCGAGCGCGATCTCCGGTCCAGATGGATGCATTGGGTGAAGCGTCGTGACCTTGCTACGTGCTTCCAGGTTGCAGCACTTGACAAAAAAGCGTAGCTTTCTAGCGCTTTGAATCCGTGAGTTGTTTTTTCAGCAAACTATGAATGAAAAGATTTTCATCGGCGCACACGAGTTGCTGCTCGACTCTTTCCGCTTGGGTCTGAATATCTATCGAAGCGGTTTTCGTCCTGATTTTATAGTCGGTGTTTGGCGGGGCGGGACGCCGGTCGGTGTTGCGGTTCAGGAGATACTCGATCGCTACGGCGTAAAAACAGACCATATTTCGATACGCACCACCTCCTATACCGGTATCGGGCAGCGTTCCAAACAGGTGGCTGTGCACGGCTTGAACTATCTTCTGGACAATATCAACTGGAACGACTCCCTGCTGATCGTGGACGATGTCTTTGACAGCGGTCTGAGCGTCAAGGCGATCATCGATACACTGCGTGAAAAAGCGCGTCGCAACACCCCAGAGAACATACGTATCGCGACCCCTTGGTTTAAACCCGCCAATAATCAAACTGACATCATTCCCGACTATTACATCCATCAGACCGACCGCTGGCTGGTGTTTCCACACGAACTCGACGGATTGACCGAGCAGGAGATGCTCGATAACAAGCCCGGACTGCGCGAATTGATCGAACAGAGTGGTATCTGATCCACTCTGGTGGGTGGTCACCACTCGACTGCTGACCTCGTCCTCCGGCTCAGATGTAGCTTCAATGCTGCCAACCAACCCTTACCTGACCCTGGCAGCGGTACTGCATTGAGCGGAGCCCATTCGGACTCAAGATAGTCGCTGCTGTTGCCGCTACTCAGGGAAGCGCCGAGATGATCGATGCTATCCACGGTGCATGGATGTACCGTTCGCTGAGCATACCAGGAGGGGACTGTTCAGCATCTCATTACCAGCGCGGCGACCCAATGACGCCGCTGAACCAAGGCGATCAAGCAGCGGAACAGGACTCATGTCTAGCAGAAAAAATCACCTATCCACCGATGGCATACTGCTCATGCTGTGCAACTCGGTAGTCAAGGTACTCACCTCAGCGATGGATACGGAGGTCGCTTTCTCTCCGATGATCCAGAAAATCAACAGAACCTGCCTGAAGCCGGATATCGCCTGCTTTGTGCTTTTCGAAGGTGGGTTTTCCGGTTTGGTGGTCAGCAACTTCAGCGCTGCTGCCGCACTTGAAATCTATCAGACCTACCTGTTGCGCATGGGCATTCCCGAAGCGGAGTTGGCCACTCAGCACACCTCGGACGAAGTGGGGAATGTAATGGGTGAACTGATGAATCAGATAATCGGCGATTTTACCAGCCGCGTGGGAGAGGAGTTACTCACTTCGATCAGCCAGAACCAACCTAAAATGCTGGTGATCAATAAAGAGGTGATGGTCTCGATCAATACCAATCTGGATCGTCCACAGACACGACGGGTCACCTTCAAAACCGCGCGGAACAACATTTTCTACCTGGAATTTGCCGTCGACAGGACCGAATTCGTACAGCTGCAGGATTTTACCAGGCAGGATGAGATCAATCCGGATAAGATCATCGCTGAAACGGAGTCCAGCAGAGAGAGCACGCCGCAACGAGCGGTACTGAACCAGGATCTCGAGCAGTTGAACAGCGAACTGCTGGAGAAGCTGGGATTTTGAAATCAATGCCGGCTCAGCGCCAGTCCGGCAACATTTCCAGCCCGAGTCTGTTACAGATAAAGGCGTGTACATCAGTCCAGGAACCGGGCAGCAGTACATCCACATCCACCCGGTGTAACTGTCCGCGCTGTTTGACCTGATGCAGCTTTGGTGAGAGCGTCATACCCCTCTCTTTCAGAGTAAAGACAACCGTTTCCTCAAATTGATCAGCGATCTGTGCTGCTATCTCCGCGGGCCCTACCACTAGTGCACCCTTTTCTGACTCCCGCAGTGCTGTCGCCAGATCCTGCTTCAGGATACCGACATGACCGCCGGCATACTCGATAAAGGCGATGATCTGGTCATCGGCGCAAAGCAGATGGTATTCGGTCTCTGACAGATGCCGATACCCGGCGTCACTGACCGGGCGCTGGGTGGTGAACCAGGTGGGACGCTGAAAACCGTTCTTGACCAGCAGGTGGCGTGGGGCACTGCGGCTGCCGCTCCATACGCTGCCGGTGATACACACCAGCCTCTTGTTGCTTGGAATATCCATCAATCTGGAACTCGCTGCGATAGCGGGGGGAATATTTAAGAGCCTGAGTGTAACTATTCAGGTCCCCCTGCAAAAGTGCGATTTTGCAGGGGGGCTAAATAGGAGAGTGAGACTTCTTAACTTTGAAAACCCCAAAGCTAAGGAAGCGCTATCCGCTAATCTGAATTTTAATCAGTTCATCTCCCGCTTCATCAGCAAGATGAACCGCACAGGCGATGCAAGGATCGAAGCTGTGTATGGTACGCAGAATCTCCAGCGGTTGTGAGCTGTCAACCAGCGTGTGCTGGTCTTGCAGTGCAGCCTCGTAGGCGCCCGATTGTCCCGATGCGTCCCGTGGACCCGCATTCCAGGTCGAAGGGACAACCGCCTGATAGTTGGCGATCTTCCCATTCCTGATCACCACCCAGTGTCCGAGCGCCCCCCGCGGAGCTTCCATGAATCCGGCACCCTGACACGTCTCCGGCCAGGTGGAAGGATCCCACAAAGCTTCGTTGAAGGTACGGGTGTCGCCGCGCTTGATGTTACTTACCAGGTCGTCGAACCAACCTTGCATCGCATCTGCCAGCAGCTTCGATTCCAGGGTGCGGGCAGCGGTGCGACCCAGGGTGGAGAATAGCGCTATGATCGGCAGATCCAGCTTGGCTAGTGCGAACCTGGCCAGCTCACGGGTGGGCTCATGGCCACTGGCATACAGCAACAGAACCCGGGAGAGCGGTCCGACCTCCATTGCCTTGTCTCGCCAGCGCGGGGATTTGATCCAGGAGTACGGATCCTCCACCTGCAGCTGCTTGAATGGAGGTTCAGGCCCGGTGTAGTCGAGTTGTGTTTCGCCATCGTATGGATGCAATCCGGTCTCTTTTCCGGTGCTGTAGTTATACCAGGAGTGAGCCACATACTCCTGGATTTGTGCTTTGTCGTGCATATCGATTTCATGCACTCTGCTCAGATCCCGGTCCAGGATGACTCCCGGCGGAAACAGGAAACTGTCCCGGTCACGCATGTTGGTGGCTGGCAAATCACCATAGCAGAGAAAATTGCCCAGCCCTTCGCCCCGTTTGAACCACTCCTTGTAGAAGGAGGCGATGGCCAGCGTATCCGGCAGGTAGACCTGATCCACGAATTGGCGCATCCGGCTGATCACATCCTGCACCTGGGAGAGTCGTCTGGCATTGATCGCCGAGTCTGAGTTGAGATCGATCGGTGAGGCCACACCTCCCACCAGAAAGTTGGGGTGTGGATTCTTGCCGCCGAAGATGGTGTGCAGTTTGACCACCTCGCGCTGCCAGGCGAGCGCCTCAAGGTAGTGCGCCACCGCCATCAGATTGGCTTCCGGCGGCAACTTGTATTCCGGATGTCCCCAGTAGCCGTTGGCAAAGATTCCCAGCTGACCGGACTCGACGAAATCGGCTAATCGCCTTCGGGTGTCGGCGAAGTATCCAGGCGAAGAATTCGGCCAGCTGCTCAGGGATTGGGCCAGTTCCGCAGTCGCTTGCGGATCCGCTTTGAGCGCGGACACCACATCCACCCAATCCAGCGCATGCAGATGATAGAAGTGCATCACATGATCATGGATGTACTGCGCACCGATCATCAGATTGCGGATCAGTTGCGCATTCTTCGGGATATCGTAATTGAGGGCATCCTCCACCGCACGAATCGACGCTATGCCATGTACCAGCGTACAGACACCGCAGATGCGCTGAGCGTAAGCCCAGGCGTCGCGTGGGTCACGACCCTTCAGGATGGTCTCGATGCCTCTGACCATGGTACCGGAAGAGTAAGCCTGCTCGATCCGGTTCCCCTTCATCTGAGCTTCAATGCGCAGATGCCCCTCGATTCGGGTGATGGGGTCGACGACAATGCGTTCGCTCATTACTATATTCTCCGAAGTCTGACCGGTTTCAGGTAGTTGATCCGGTGTCCCGGCTGCGCTGTTTTCCAGTCAACCGATTCAACCGGTTGTTAGTCTTCCACCAGATGATGTGCCACCAGTTCGGTTAAACCCTCCATCGGCAGCTCGACGTTGTAAGCCTCCAGCCCCTCTTCGATTACCAGCCGGCAATTGGCGCACGCGGTGATCAGTTTGCTGGCGCCGGTCTCTTCGATCTGATCTTTCTTGCGCCGGAATACCCTGGTGCGCAGCGCTTCAGCATCGGTATTTGCGCTCACTCCCCCGCCGCCGCCGCAACACCAGTTCCAGGTACCGTGATCCTTCATCTCCACAAAATTGCTGCTGACCAGTCCCAACAGTCTGCGTGGAGAGTCGATCACTCCACCCTTACGGCCAATCGAGCAGGGATCGTGGAAGGTGATGCGCTCGGCAGAGGGTTTTTCGGTTTTAAGCCGGCCGCTGACACGCAACTCGTCCAGCAACTCCAGAATGTGCAGCACCTTGAACGGAAAGCGCCGGCCAATCAGATCGGGACCATCCCAGCGTATCGAGGTATAGGCATGTCCACACTCAGGTGCGATCACATACTTCACTTGCAATCGCTCCGCGCCATCGACAATCCGTTGCACCAGCTCCCTGGCAATATCACTGGAGCCGATCTGAATGCCGGTGTTGGTCGCCTCGAAAGCGTCTGAACAGAGCGTCCAGCTCAACCCGGCGTGTTGGAATATCCGCGCCAGAGACTCGATGTACTCGGGAAAGTTGATCACTTCCATCGATGAGAGCAACGGCATATAGTCGGCGCCCACCTGATCCACCGGAATGACGAGTCCGGTGTCCGCCTCGATATGCTGAATCTGGGCGGCAAGTGCCTTGTATCTGACACCCATCGGACTGCCGATCCGCACCGCCCGCTCTGCGGCCGCCTGCACATCCGTCGGGGAGTTTCCCGAAGCTACCATCCCCTCGCGTGCTTTCCGCACCATATAAGCGATGTCATTGCCGACTGGGCATACCAGAGAGCAGCGGGCACACATGGTGCAGCTGTCGTAGAGCAGTTCCTGCCACTCCTGCAGCAGTTCGTCGGTCACCGGCTCAACCAGGCCGAGCACCTTTTTCACTCGACCGATCAGCGTGTACTCCTGTTCCCAGACCCGACGCAGCGGTTCCAGTTTACGTATCGGAGTGTATTTTGGGTCGCCGGTTTCAGTGTAGAAGAGACACGCCTCAGCGCAGAGACCACAGCTGACGCAACTGGAGAAAAAGGCGGCGACAGGTGCATCCACCTGCTCTCTAAAAGCGTTCAGACCCCGCTCCAATGTCGCTTCGTTCATGATTGCACCCCCCGAAAACCACTCATCGCACCGTTGTACCAGCGCGCCAGGAACAGCGTGAAGGTGTGCATCAGCTTGGTAAAAGGAAACAGTATCAGCAGCAGTTCGATGCTCAGTATGTGCAACCCCAGCGCTAACGGATAAGGTTCAATCATGCGGTGATAGGCGAGATAGCCGGTCAGCAGCGGCAGGAAAGTGAGCAGCCAGACCAGATAATCCTCTTTGTCGGATAGCAGCTTCATCACCGGATTGGTCAGCCGGTTCCAGAGTGCCGCCAGCAGCCCGGTGATGGCGATCACGGTTGCAGCATCGACAATTGGATTGGGCAGTCCTGGCCAGCCGAAACCAACGGTGGCATTGAACAGTTCGATATGCGGAATAAAGAGCAGTAGGCTGATCAGCAGACCGATGTGAAACAGATATCCCGCGATGACCGTCAGCGGCTGGCGCTTGAAGGTACCGTTATCCGGCAGTGTCCGGCTAATGACACTCTTCATCCCCGGCAGCAGTTGGTTTCCCTTTGGTTCTGCCAAACTACGCGGACGTCCGAGTGAAAGTATCTCAAACAGGCGAATAATGACACCGATGATGAAAATCGTGAGCGCCACATCAAAAGCAGTGCCTCTGGCCCACAACAGAAAATCCATTGCGTCGTTCATCAGCGCTTCTCCAGATCCTCGATGGTTACCTCGGCATGCTGCCTGACTGCTTTGTTTCTGGTCCGTTGGTTTATCCCCGCTGCGATCGCACCCACACCCACTCCGGCTGCGATGGCATAGCTGGCATTGCGGGAAATTTCGCCGGTAGGTACCGAAAGCGCGTTGTAAAAACCACCTGCGTCCCAGAAATCGGGCTCGGCACAGCCGATGCACCCGTGCCCCGATTCAACCGGCCAGCTGGTTCCCTGGTTCCATTTTGCCGTCGCACACGCGTTATAGGTCATCGGACCTTTGCATCCCAGCTTGTAAAGGCACCACCCCTTTCTTGCTCCTTCGTCATCAAAGGTGTGGGCGAAGCGCCCTTTGTCATAGAAGGGGCGGCGATAACAGCGATCGTGAATACTGGTACCGTAAAAGGCTTTCGGACGACCGTAATGGTCCAGTTCCGGGAGTGTACCGAAGGTGAGATAGTGGGCCAGCACACCGGTGATCACCATCGGGATCGGTGGACATCCAGGAACGTTGATCACCGGCTTGTCGGTCACAATATCGCTCACCGAAACCGCACCGGTGGGGTTGGGATAGGCTTTTGGGAGTCCCCCGAAAGAGGCACAGGTGCCGACGGCGATGACCGCTACCGCTCCAGCAACCGTCTCTTCCAGCGTCTGCAGGTTGCTGAAACCGGCAATGGTCGAATAGCCCGGATTACCCAATGGGATGGAACCGTCAACAACCACCAGATAGGCTCCTTCGTTGGCATGCATCGCCGCTTCCCGCGCTGCTTCTGCGGCCTCTCCGGAGGCAACCTGCAGCGTATGATGATAGTCGAGCGAGATATGATCGAATATCAGATTCTCCAACGAAGGGGCGTGGCTGCGGCTCAAAGATTCGGTGCAGCCGGTGCACTCCTGAAACGAGAGCCAGATGACCGAGGGCCGACGCGCCTGTTCCAGTGCCGCAGCTATCGCCGGCACCATACTCGGGGGCAACGCCATCATAGAAGCGGTTGCGGTGCAGAATTTGAGAAACCCGCGCCGGGTTACACCATTGCGCCTGAGCGCCTCACCAAGGGTTTTTGTGTTAGTGTCCACTATCAGCCTCCGATATCTCAATCCCCGATCCGGTGTCCCAGCGAAGGATTTTCAAGAGCTTTCTGCAAACTCGATAGCGATTCAGCGATATCGTCCGGATGAGTCGCCAGTATTGCAGGCAGTGTTGTGATTTCCATTTGAAATGCGACGCGCTCTCCGCTCTCATTGCGGTGTTCAATGAACCAGATGCCAGGGTACCCGCTCTCCCAGACAGACGAGTTGCCCAGCGCCTCAAGATGGGCACTCACCTCCCCCCGTCCCAGGAACTCGAGTAGCCGTTGTTCATCGCCCGGTCCAAAGGGGATGGCGTTCAGATCGATCGTGGTCGGCAGCTGTTCCTGTTGCAGGCGGCGTAGGGCGTGAGAAATTTCGTGGAGCAGTGGTAGGGTATTTTGATAACAAAAATCCCTTGTCGCGGGCGCTTCAACCAGAACCGGAATACTCTTTAGAGCGTTCACTGTAACTTCTTAATAATGCGCTTAAATTACTTCTCTGTAAGATTACGTCCGATAGACCTTCATTTGCTTGATTCAGATCATCTCTTCTTTATTCGTTATTAAATTATTAATTTATTAATCTCTATCTGCTTGAATGTTCAGGCAGGATCAGATCCACGATCCCACTCATCGATCAAAGCCATCACACCTGCTGCTGCGCTTGGCAACGCCTGAGCAACGACCGGCGAAAGTTGCTCTCCCCAGCCAATTTCAAAAGGCTCAATACCGACCAGCGCAGTTCTGCCGGGATACTGCTCAGTCAGCCTGGTCATGTCGAGCAGATCTGCAAGACCCACTTCGTGCACACTCTTTCTGCTGCCACGCAAATACCGCTCCATTTCCGCACCCTGGTAACAGACAACACTGCCCGGTGGACTCCCGGTGCGTACCGCATCCACTACGATCAAACGGTTGTGGCTGGCTACCTCTCCTGCCAGGGTGAAGCTGAGAGTGCCCCCATCGAGAAAGGTCACCTGAGGCATGTTCGGATAGTCGCGGGCCAATCGATTGATGAGATGCACACCAACTCCCTCGTCGGTCAGCAGTGTATTGCCGATACCCAACACCAGGGTGTTGGTGATTTTCACTTCTGATCTCCAGCGTCCGCTGGTGTATCGATCTGCGTTCGCACTATCGGGTGCCTTGAAAAATTCCGGGAAAAGTAGAAAGAAGCTGTGACGTTAATTCTACATCACATTCAGATTGTCTGATTGGATGATTCGTTGCTTGACAGGAACCGCCCGAGCGCCTAATCTTCCACCTCACAAACACAATATATAGTGTTTAAAAGCTTCCTTGATAAATATTAACACAATATATTGATATCAGATCACCTAACAACGACATTGCATCTGTTGTTTCCGGGACACTGTTTCCCCCGGTCGAAAAACCGGAAGGTTGTCCGAAGGTCCGGGAATGCACTGCGTCGGCCAAGCAGCGCGTCAGCCGCTCTGTGACAACAGCCTGGCGTCGGATTTTACAGGTTTCAATCAGGATTGGAGTCTAATGAAGACAGTTCATCTCAAAGCCGTTCCGTCAAGCGCTGCGGAGGTCCCTTTTCAGGAAGCCTCTTTGGATATCTGGGACAGTAAATACCGCCTGAGAGCCAAAAACGGCGTACCGCTGGATCAGGACATCGATGCGACCTATCACCGGGTAGCCAAGACGTTGGCCGAGACAGAAGCGACTCCGGAACTGCGCGAACAGTGGAGCGAAAAGTTTCTCTGGGCGCTGCGCCACGGCGCGATTCCGGCCGGACGCATCGTCTCCAACGCAGGCGCACGCGCACACAAGCCGGCCACCTCGACTATCAACTGCACCGTCTCGGATACCATTCACGACTCGATGAACGAGATCCTGGGAAAGGTGCACGAAGCGGGACTGACGCTGAAGGCTGGCTGTGGAATCGGCTATGAGTTCTCCACTCTGCGCCCGCGAGGAGCCTATGTCAGTGGAGCCGGTGCCTACACCTCCGGGCCGCTATCGTTCATGGATATCTACGACAAGATGTGCTTCACCGTCTCTTCTGCCGGTGGGCGGCGTGGGGCGCAGATGGCAACATTCGATATCGGCCACCCGGATGTGATGGATTTCATCCGTGCCAAACGGGAGAACGGCCGCCTGCGTCAGTTCAATCTCTCGCTGCTGATCAGCGACGAGTTCATGGATGCGGTGAAAGATAACCGCAAATGGGACCTGGCCTTTCCGATAACCGAAAAGGAGGCGCGAGCGGACGGACTCGATCCGGCCACCTCGACGCAGCTGGTCTGGCGCGAATGGCCCTATAAGAATGGCTATATCGTCGACGACCGTGGCAGAGTGGCCTGCAAGATCTACAAGACCATCCGCGCCCAGCGGTTATGGGACGTAATCATGTCCTCCACCTACGACTTTGCCGAACCCGGCTTTATTCTCATCGACAAAGTCAACGAGATGAACAACAACTGGTTCTGCGAAGATATCCGCGCCACCAATCCCTGCGGCGAGCAGCCGCTGCCCCCCTATGGCGCCTGCCTGCTGGGCTCGATCAATCTGACCAAGTTCGTACGCAACCCGTTTACTGCGGAGGCCAGTTTCGACTGGGATGAGTACCGTAAAGTAGTGGCAATATTCACCCGCATGCTTGACAACGTGGTGGAGATCAACGGCCTCCCACTGAAAGAGCAGCGTGACGAGATCATGCGCAAACGCCGTCACGGCATGGGTTACCTGGGTCTCGGCTCAAGCATCACCATGCTGCGGATGAAGTATGGCGATGCGGATTCGCTCAAGTTCACCGAACGTGTCACCCGCGAACTGGCGATGGTAGGCTGGCAGACCGGTGTGGAGCTGGCGCGCGAAAAGGGACCGGCACCGATCATGGAGGACGAGTTCATCGTCACCACCGAGATGCTGGCGAAACGCCCGGAGATGGCGGTAGACAACTGGCAGGTCGGGGACAAGATCAAAGGCAAAGTGCTGCACGCCCGTTACAGCCGCTACATGCAGCAGGTAGCACGCGAGCATCCGGATTTGGTGAAACAACTGGAGCAGCATGGTAGCCGCTTTTCGCACCACAGCTCGATCGCACCGACCGGTACTATCTCACTGTCGCTGGCGAATAATGCCAGTAATGGTATCGAGCCCAGTTTCGCCCACCAATACGCGCGCAACGTGATACGCCAAGGAAAGAAGAGCAAGGAGAAGATCGACGTTTTCAGCTTCGAACTGCTCGCCTACCGCAAGCTGATCAATTCACAGGCGACAGCACACTCAGAAGCTGACGGAGAGCGATTGCCAGACTACTTCATCAGCGCCGACGAGGTCACGCCACAGCAACATGTGGATATCCAGGCCGCCGCGCAAAAATGGATCGACTCCTCCATCTCCAAGACCGCGAATGTGCCGACTGACTATCCCTATGAAGAGTTCAAGGGTATTTATCTCTACGCCTACGAGAAGGGATTGAAAGGGTGCACTACCTTTCGCTTCAACCCCGAGGCATTTCAGGGAGTGCTGGTGAAGGAGCAGGATCTTGAAAACACCACCTATCGGTTTACTCTGGAAGACGGAACGACGGTTGAGGTGAAAGGGAACCAGGAGATCGAGTACGACGGTGAGATCCACACGGCTGCCAATCTGTTCGACGCGTTGAAGGAGGGCTATTACGGCAAGTTCTGACCGACAGGGATTCAATATGGAGTTGGCCGCCATTCCGCCGACACTGAATGAATGCTGACGATCGGTCGTATCCCGACCGGATCAGAGACAGGCCCATAGCCACCCACACAGGTTAATCACTATGACTATAAAGATAGAGAAGAAGATCGTGAGTTTCAGCGTTGGTCGGGACGATGCGGAGACACCGCAGAGATCAGCGCAGGGCGATGACAACATCATCCACATGCACGAAAAAGTGGCCCGTCCGGAGATGCTGTTTGGCTCCACCTACAAGATCAAGACCCCGCTCAGCGAACATGCTCTTTACGTGACGATCAACGATATCATCCTGAATCAAGGCACACCGCACGAGATACGCCGCCCGTTCGAAGTGTTCATCAACTCCAAGAACATGGACCATTTTCAGTGGATAGTGGCGTTGACACGAATTATCTCTGCGGTGTTTCGCAAGGGCGGTGATATCTCCTTCCTGGTGGAAGAGTTGCGCTCTGTGTTTGATCCGGCTGGCGGCTATTTCAAGAAAGGCGGCAAATATATGCCTTCGCTGGTAGCAGAGATAGGTGATGTGATCCACAGCCACTTGGTAATGATTGGCATGCTCAAGGTAGAGAGTCCGGACGCGCACCAGCAGCGACTGATCGACGAAAAGCGTGCTCAGTATGAAGAGACGATCCGTGGTTCCGACGCCCAGCCCGGCGGTGAATTCCCGGAAGGGGCACAGCTTTGCAAAAAGTGTGGTACCAAGGCGATGATTCAGATGGATGGCTGTATGACCTGCCTCAATTGCGGTGATTCGAAGTGCGGTTGACTTGGCAGTATCATCTTCCGCACAAATTCCAGTTTGCGGCTGCTCTCCAGGCGCAAGCGTAATAAATGTAATCGATAAAAAAGGACCGGTGGTATGCAAACTGTAAAATGTGCTTTTATCGGTCTCGGCGTGATGGGCTATCCCATGGCCGGCCATCTGGCCAGGGCCGGCCACCCGGTTTGCGTATACAACAGAACCGGGTCCAAGGCGGAAGCCTGGGTTGCTCAGCATCAGGGCCGCATTGGCGCCACTCCACGGGAGGCTGCAGAGGGTGCCGATATGGTGTTTGTCTGCGTTGGCAATGATGCTGACCTGCGTTCGGTGGTCTATGGGGATCAGGGTGTTCTGGCTTCAATGGGATCCGGATCACTGCTGATAGATCACACTACCGCATCGGCGGAAGTGGCACGTGAGATCGCCGCTGCGGCACAAAAAATCCAGGTGGGATTTCTTGATGCACCGGTCTCCGGTGGTCAGGTGGGCGCAGAGAAGGGAATGCTGACAGTGATGATCGGCGGTGATCAGCAGCTATTCGAACGTGCCCGTCCAATTCTGGGCCATTATGCCAGGGCAACCGCCCTGATGGGTCCGGTCGGCTCCGGCCAGCTCACCAAGATGGTCAACCAGATCTGTATCGCAGGTATTGTTCAGGGGCTGGCGGAAGGGCTCAATTTTGCACGGAAAGCCGGACTCGACGCAGTCAGCGTGGTCGATCTGATCTCCCAAGGGGCGGCTGCTTCCTGGCAGATGGAGAACCGTGCTCCGACTATGCTGGAAGATCAGTTTGATTTCGGATTTGCGGTGAACTGGATGCGAAAGGACTTGGCAATCTGCCTGAACGAGGCACGCCACAATGGCGCCCTGCTGCCGCTCACCGCTCTGGTCGATCAATTCTACGCTGAAGTGCAGATGCTGGGCGGCGGTCGCTGGGATACTTCCAGCTTGATCAGACTCCTCAATGGCTACCGTAATAAAGAATCCGGATAGCTGCGGGCGATTGCTCACCCGCGACTGTCGGACCGATATCTCGTTATATCAAGCAGTGACTTTTAGATCTTATCTGGGCAGCTGATTTTGCTCTGCAATCAGGCTTTCTTTTGGATCGGCTGAAGCCCGATAACATTCAGCAGCTCATCGATATTTACCGGTTTGGAAAAACAACGCTCCACGCCGGCAAGCTTAAGTCGTCTTTCACTCTCTTCATCGATGTATCCGGAGATGCAGATTACCCGAGCGGAACTTGTCTCCGGATCACGTTTAATCGCCTGACACACCTGGACGCCATCAATACCCGGCATCATCAGATCGAGTAGTACCACATGTGGCCGCAATCCTTTCAGTTTTTGTCCGGCCTCGAAGCCGTCGGCCGCCGTTTCAATCACTACCTCTTCCCGGGTCTCACGGAGTATTTCCACCATCAGTTCCAGCCAGGCCGGCTCATCGTCGACAACCAAGACCCTCGTTCGCTCATCGTCCTCCAGCTGCAATGCAATGCCATGGCTTCTGGCAAACCGCCTCACCTCCTGCAACATATAGCGTCGGTGTCCACCCGGTGTTACTTCTGCCTTGAGCATCCCTTTTTGTGCCCACATTCTTACCGTGACTGTCGCCACTCGGAGCATTTTTGCCACTTCGGTCGGTGTCAAGTAGGGTTTTCTGATTGTCATGGTCCCAATTTCCAGCCCAAAATTAGCTATCAGCCGGCCGATAATAGCACACAAAAACTGCGTGCACTAACTATCGAAATTATCGTTTTTTTCAAGCGAATCAAAAATATGGCGCAGTTTCGCATATTTTTTATCAAGAGGTTGTTCTACAGATCAACCAGCTGATTTTTGCAATTGTGATCCTGTTCACCAAGCACCGTTTACCAGGAATTGCCCGGGAGAACCTGCCAGGAGATCCACAAACTTGCTACGGACGTTGCGCCATTCAGGGAGAGGCTGGTCTGCCGGGGAGGAACACTACGTGTGCAAAATAGGGCAATCTGACTTCCCGGGGTGGAGCACCCCCGGAGTAGAGTCGTTTCAATCCCGCCCTACCTGCCTGTTTCAAGCTGCGGTTTTATTGCTCCCGGATTGCTCAA
This sequence comes from Chromatiaceae bacterium, assembly GCA_024235215.1. GTDB lineage: Bacteria > Pseudomonadota > Gammaproteobacteria > Chromatiales > Chromatiaceae > HKST-UBA178. The sequence goes on from JACKMU010000007.1 coordinate 277,521, forward strand.
TTGACCGCTCAGTGTCTGATAGCTGAGGATTCCAGGTTGGTTGATTTGTTGCTGAAAAGCCAGCCCGCCCGCCGTTTGCGGGTTTTTCAACTGCTGCGCGAGTGGAACCAGCTCAGCAGTTGGTTACCTGGCATTGGTTTGGCAATAAAATATCCCTGAGCCGAATCGCAGCCCAGTTCCTCGAGCAGATCCCAGGTACGCTGAGTCTCGATACCTTCTGCCACCACCTTCATTCCCAGTTCATGACCAAGCATGATAGTGATCTTGACGATGGCCAGTGCTTCGTCATCCACTAATGCATTTCCTACGAATGAACGATCGATTTTCATCTCGGAAAAGGGGATGCGGTGCAACTGCACCAGCGATGAGTAGCCAGTGCCAAAGTCGTCGATGGAGAGAGCAATCCCTTTCATCCGCAGACGGGTCAGCGTGTCGAGCGATTTGGCCAACTCCTGCATCAACGCGGACTCCGTCACCTCGAGAACTATCTGGGCAGGATCCAGATGATGATTTCTCAGCTGATCCTCCAGCACGCTGGGAAGCTCCAGGTCTTTGAACTGTTCGGCCGACATATTGATCGAAATCTTGGTTTTCAGACCCGCCTCCAGCCACTGACGGCACTGCACCAGGGATTGATGCAGCACGCAGTTGGTCAAGTCGCCGAGCAGATTCGCCCTGTTGGCCAATTCGAGGATCAATCCGGCTGGCAACAGCCCGCGCTGCGGATGCGCCCAGCGCACCAACGCCTCGACACCGGTCAGCGCACGGCTGGCAATGTCCAGTTGCGGCTGGTAATAGGGAAGGATCTCACCATTACCGATCGCCGCCCGAAGTTCTTCGACACCCGGTTTTTCCAGCAGATTGGCTTCGGATTTGCGTCGCGTCATCTGCAACGCCGGCGCATCAGCCAGCAACCGCTCCAGATCGTCGTAGCGTATCGGCTTGGTCAGGCTGCCGAGCACATGCAGACCATGCTCCGATGCCAACTCCTGAGCGGAGTGCAGTACCCCGGCATTGTAGCCACTCATCAGTACAAGTGAGGAGTTGGATCCACGTTCGGCAAGAAATCGTATGATCTCGACACCGTCGATGCCGGGCATCATCAGATCGAGTACCACGACATCGATATCGTTGCTGTATATCGAAGGAAATGCTTCCGGTGAGTTGCTCACCAGCGCGTCAAAGCCGGACTCGATGGCCACGTCTCGCACAAACTCGCCTATATCGGGTTCGTCATCCAGAACCAGTAGGCGCTTTTTGTACCCCATCGACTGACTACCCCGTACCAATAGCTCGTTTCAGAACAGACTCCAACTCTATGAGACGAAAAGGTTTGGAGATCACCGACAGCAGCTTCAATCCTCTCGCCTCGGCAATTTTCGCAGCACCATTCAGCAAAGTTTTACCGTAGCCACTGATCAGGATGATACCGGAGGAGCAACCCCGCTCGGCAAGCTCGCCGATAAGTTCAAAACCGTCAATGTCAGGCATGAAAATATCGATAACTATAACGTCCGGACTGGCGCTTTCAAGCGTTTTCCTCAGTTGCTGCACACTGGTTACCGCGCGCACCCGAAATCCGACGACCTCCGCCACTTCAGCAACAAACCCGGCCATCTCGATCTCATCGTCGACAACTACCAGGGTCGGTCTAGCCATTCGCTCACCCCGTATGACGAGCAAAGCGATCTGCATTTGCACAAGCAGCAGAGTAAGATAGACGTTTTGTAACAATTGTACATCATATCCTCCATGACAAAGCCGGTATGGATCCTGTCAATAATCAAGGATTCGCTTAATACGCTGCAGCAACTCCTCCTTGCGATAGGGTTTGTTCAATATGTCGGTAGAAAGGTTCCGCTTGACATCAGATAAGACCGTATTGTCGGTGAAGCCGGAAGTCAACAGCACTCTCAGCGCGGGATATTTTTTCTGCGCCTGCACGACCAGTTCGTATCCATTCATGCCACCAGGCATCAATACATCGCTGAACAGCAAGTCGATCTCCGGATGTTGCGCGAGACTCTCCATTGCCTCTACACCATTCGTCGCGGTGATCACCTGATAACCTGCTTCCGTAAGAAATTCCACGGTAAGCTCCATCAACTCCTGCTCATCGTCGACGACCAGTATGCTTTCCTTTCCAGCTGGCGTGGACATCCGGGAGATTGAACGCATTCCTGCCGACTCGGTGGTCTGCTGCGAGCGCGGCAGATAGAGCTGAATCCTGGTACCGCTCCCCGGTGCAGATTGAATCGTGGCATGTCCGCCTGCGCGTTGTACAAATCCATACACCATGCTCAGTCCCAAACCAGTCCCTTCTCCTTTGGGGCGTGTCGAGAAAAATGGTTCAAAAGCGTGTTCCTGGACCTCCTGGGTCATTCCGCAGCCGTTATCTGCTATGGTCAGCTCAACATAGTCACCTGGCTGAGCATCGGCTTGAAAATGCGCATAATATTCATCCAGGTGAACATTGCCCGTGGTGATGATCAGATTACCGCCATTTGGCATTGCCGCCTTGGCATTGAGCGCCAGGTTCAATAAAGCATCTTCCAATTCACCGGGATCGATTTCAGTTATCCAGAGAGAGGCTTTCAGGTGAGTCTCCAGTACCACCTCAGGATTGAGGGAGCGTGCCAGCAGATCTCCCATTTCGTGAATGATCCGGTTAACGTCAGTCGCTTCCCGGGTCATCCCCTGACGACTGGAGAAAGAGAGCAACTGCTTAGTCAACGCAGCGCCACGCAGGGTTGCCTTGGAGGCGGTCTCCACCCGGTTCAGCGCACGCTCGTCATCACACACCAGACGCCGTAGAAAATCGAGATTACCTATGATTATTCCGAGCAGGTTATTGAAATCATGTGCAATACCGCCAGTGAGATGACCAAGCGCCTGCATTTTCTGCGATCTGCGCATCGCCTCCTGCGTCAGTTTCTGAAGATTGATATCCTCTTTGACCGCCATGTAGCCAGTGATTTTATCGCTGTCGTCCCTGATGGGTGTGATGGTAGCCGACTCCCAGAACAGGGTGCCGTCTCTCTTGCGATTATGGAACTCACCTTGCCACTCCTTTCCCTCGGAGATCGTATCCCACATCGACTTGTAGGTTTCAGCAGGCGTTTCACCTGATTTCAGTATGCTCGGGTTCTTACCATACACCTCATTCCGGGTGTAGCCGGTGACCTGTTCAAATCGCCGATTGACAAACTGTATCCTGCCGGAGATATCGGTGATGATTACCGAAGCGTTGCTGTACTCCACCGCCTGTAACAGCAGATTCAACTTACTGTCCAGTTTCTTGCGCTCGGTAATGTCGGTGAGTATATGCAGAGCGTAGCGAAATGTGCCGTCCCGGTTGGTCACAGTATAGACTCTTGAGCGGTAGACCTCACCGTTGATCAGCCTGATATCCCGCCCTGCCGGGAGGTCGGTTTTGCTGATGTCGTACTCACTACACTGTTCCGGTCGGGGAAACACCTCCCAGTAGGGCTTGTGTAGAATCTCGGATAGATTTGCTCCCGTGCGTGTGATATACGCCTTGTTGGCGCGCTGGATAGCTCCCTGCTTATCGTGTAGAAAAACGAGATCACCTATTGAATCGAAAGCCTGTTCCCACTCCTGATGCGCCCTCTCGATCTCGATATAGCTCCTTTTCAGTTCTTGTAGCGTATCCTGAAGCTCAACAGTGCGCTCTTGAACCTGCTGTTCCAGTTGGTTCCGTTGTTGTTCTATCCGAGAGAGTGTGTGTCTCGAGCAGAGATAACCCACTCCGCCCATGGCGATGACAGCGCTGGCCCAGAGCAGGGATAACACCAGAGAGTTCTGCGTACCGCTGCAAAGTTGACTCGAAATAAACCAGACAACCAGAGTAGCGATAAAGATGATGCCGCTGAGCAGGCCTATCAAGCGTAACGGTTTGGATCTTTCGTCACTCATCTGTACCCGAAACTTCTGTCACACGCCCCTTAATCCCATGATGAAGAGCAGTCTGTCATAGTCCAACGGCTTACTCAGACAGTATTCCGCACCGGCCTCTTTCAACGCGTTCTCCTTTTCCGCCGAAAGATTACCGGTAATCGCGATCACTCGAATCTGGCTTGAGTCCGGATTGGCTTTCATTGCGCGGCACAACTGGACCCCGTCCATACCCGGCATGGCCACGTCCATCAGCACGATATCCGGTTTGTACCAGCGCACCTTATTGCACGCCTCGAAACCATCGACCGCCGATTCGAGATAGATATCCTCGTCAGTGTCTTTGATCACCTGCATCAGTAACTCCTGCCACTCCAGTTCATCATCCACAATCAGTACACGCATTCTCTACACCGCAGCCTCACTCCAACCTCTTTTCAAATTCAAATTAATGTTACAACTTGTTAATGTTTCATCAGTAATCAGTTACCCCCGAATACTTTGGATCTCGATCTGGCCGGATGAGAACAGGGGTGTTTTATCGATTATAGCGATTTTTTCATGTAAAATCTTTAGCTACCCGATAGCCCGGTTCATGGGCTAGGCTGACCCATGCAGCACTCCCATCAACATCATTCAAGCGCAACAACTTTCGGGACAGTAATACGAGGGAAAACAGCAAGATATGCCTATCACTTCCATTGATTTTCATTTGCAGAAATTTGCCGGAGGAGTCTCTACCGCATTGACTGGATTCAGATAAAACCCGGTCCGCTCCTGTTCCGGCAGAGCACGCTGCTGACTACGCAATCAGGTGAAATCGTGGAGTGGCCCAGCGCAATTGCTGAATCAATCCTCTTCGCGTCTGGCAGCTACATTGATACCGTTGAACTCGTCGCAACTGACCGTGAGCAGTATTGGCCTGCAACAGACTGTGCAATCTTCCACATATACCTGCTGTTCAACGCTGCAGTCGACAAAGATGGTAACCACCTCGCCGCAGTTGGGACATTGCAAACTGAACTCTTCTAACGTATTCATGAGATAGGATCGATCCAATCTGGTTCACCCTGCGTGCGTATCGATTAATACTACTATAGCCCAGATTGAATGAGACTGGCCGATCCCTCTCATCTCAACACGATAACTGACCGCTCATTGCCAGGCGGATGCGATCACGCTCTCCAACACAGTCGGCATCACATCCGGTATTCGGGTCACACCGACAGCGGAAGGATTGAAGCCAGCCATCGCAGAAACCAGCTGTGCCACATTGTCGCGGGTCAGCAGATGTCCGTCATCCAGCACGAACTCATCAGCCTTACTGGCGTCATTCGCATACCAGTCGACAATGGTCAGGCTCTCTTCCCGTCCCAGAATCGAGATTTCAAGATCTGCATTGCGGGCCTGGAACCAGAGTTGATCGGCCGTGATTCCGGTACCCAACAGTACACGGTCGATGAATAGATCGGTTGCCCCCTCTTCGGCACTCGCCAGAGAGACCCGGTCCTGCCCGCCATCCCGGCCAAACAACAGGGTATCATTGCCCTCTCCCGCAAAGAGATCGTCGTTCCCTGCACCTCCGGATAGAAAGTCATCGCCTGTACCGCCTTCCAGGTGATCGTCTCCGATCCCTCCTTCGATACGATCATTACCCTCGCCGCCGCTGATGCAATCGTTCCCCGGGGAGCCAACAATCTGGTCGTCGCCTCCCTGCCCGGCAATACGTTCGATTCCGAAGAGTTGGGTTGCACTCAGGTCAAAGTAGTTGTTTCTCCAGTTTCCGGTGAGAAGATCGTTCCCCTCGCCACCATCGATGATCTCGATACTGACGGCACTGTTGAATTTGTTCATGGTGATAACATCGTCCATGGCACTTCCCTGAATACGGTCGATACCGTCTCCACCCCAGTAGTAGCTTCTTCCCTGATCGTCGCCGGATACCGGAAACCAGTCATCGCCACCGCCACCATACAACCTGAGCAGACCGGACCCGCCAATGAGCACATCCCCAAGTTGTGTACCCATCAGTGAGTAGGTCGTTCCATCCCCGATCAGTATCTCTCCCGCAATGCTGTCGACGCTCAGTGTAAACAGATCCGATGCGGTCGCTCCGTCACCGTCCGTCGCGGTCACCAGTACCTGCCAGTCGGTGGGCTGATCGCTCCCGGGTGTTCCCCACAACAGCGACCGCTCCTGATCAAATTGGATCCAGTCGGGCAGTTCCGAGCCATCCGCCAAGGTGACCGAGTAGCCGGTTATCCCGCTATCGTCACTGAAGGTCGAGGCAGGAATCGGGATAGAGAACGGCACCTGTTCCAGTACCCTGCGATCCGGCAGCGGTAGCTGCAGCTGCGGCGGTGCGTTGAGCGATTCTCCCGCCGCCAGTTGCAGAATATCGTTTCGATCCCAAACCACTCCGTTGGCAAACTCTACCCGGCTCAACTGGTTGGCCTCACTCTCAGTCCAGAACGGAAAGATGACAAAGTCCGTGCCGTTTAGATGGGCAAAGGTGATACTGTTGAAGAAGATCTCGTTTGGGTCGGCCGCCTGACCGCCGAGTACCTGAATATCCTCCGGTGTGATGCCCTCACCGAATCTCAGTGTGTCCTCTCCACTGCGCAGCTGCGCGGCGTGACCCGGCTCGGAAGCGGTTGGATCGGGCCAGTCAAACCAGCTCCCTGTACCGGCAGATTCATCGACGTGGTAGATGTCGGTAATCACATCAAAACCATCTCCCAGATCGAACAGGATGGTATCGTCACCGGCCGTGGTCCAGATCATATCGTCCCCCTTCCCACCGCGGAAAATGTTTCCCTCATCCCAGTAGGAGCCACCCAGCAGCAGATTGCGGAAGGCCGGGTTTTCAATGCCACGCTGCAAGAGTGGACCGCCAATCAGCAGGTCACCTCCATTACCTCCGTCGAGTCTGTCAAAACCCTCACCCCCCACCAGCACATTTTCCCAAAATGGGGTGTAAATAAAACCGGTACCACTATTCTCCGCCTGAATCCAGTCGTCTCCGCGGCCGCCTTGAACAAATCCGTCAGCGACAATCAGATTGTCCGCGTGGTGGGGATCGGAGCCGGGACCGGGTCCCGCATCCGCGATCACCCGGGAGAACGAACGGCTCTCTCCATTGGCTGTCAACAGCCAATCCAGTCCGAATCCGGCTTCTTTGTCAGAGTGGGGAAGCACGATGGTCACTCCTGCGGAGCCGGCCCAGGAGAGGTTCAAGGTGGTATGCATCGATTTCACCGGTAGCGTCAGGTTGGGACCCTGCCTCCCGGGATCCAGCAGGTCCTCACTCTCCACCGACTGCCCCCAGATATAGACCAGATCATCGAATGCGATGCCGGCAGGCAGAATCAATCTGTCGTTACCCTGTCCCACATCCGGTTCGCTGCCCCATTCGATGATGCGGTCTCCACCAGCCGGGTCGAGCAGTTGATAGCTGTCATCCCCGCGACCTCCCTGCAACAGATCCCGCCCCCGACCTCCAATGAGCAGATCATCCTGCAGTCCGCCATACAGCCTGTCGTCACCGTCATTGCCGAACAGCAGCGCGCCGGGTAAGGGAACTGTTTGCACGCCACTGCCCGGCACCTCAACACTCCCGTACATTTGCGATGCGTCGACCAGATCATCACCCCCGCCTGCGTCCACCAGAAAGAAAGGATTTACACCGGTGGTGATGGTGTCGTCTCCACTGCCAGCGGTTATCTCGACGATATTCACCTTCACTTCATAGTCGGTCTCGGTATAGCTGCGATCAATTGAGCTGTACCCGGGTACACTGCTGCCTGCGGGATAGATGAAATAACCATTGATCTCCCGCTCCGGTATACCGGTCAGCGGGTTCAGTCGGTCATTGAGTCCGTAGTCGGGAATCAGCATACTCCCCTGTGGAACCTTGAACCCGCTATACCTGCTGCCACTGGCCAAATAGTCGGCACCTGACCGGCCAGCACTGACATAAGTCGCCGAAAAATCCGGGATATGCTGTTGCTCCTGAATCTGCACATTCTCCCGGACAGCGGTTACCACTGGTTGGAATCCCTGGCTCAGATGCCGGTAGTCACCGGATACCCCGACCTTCCGCTGCGTGGAGAGGATGACGTTATAGTTCTTCTGCCAGCGGTCATCCGAAGGTCCGCCGGCGTAGCTGCGTGAAAAGCTGCCATCCGGCATCTGTCCGAACCCGTGCGAGTGCAGCAGCTGTTGGTAAGCAAACTGTGCAGCCTGATTGAACTCCTGCCAGGCAGCCGTCAGCGACTGCGCAATCACCGCTTCGGTGGCGGGAGGGGGAGTCTGCGGGCCGAGCAGGCTCTCGCCGTCCTGGGCGATGAGTTGCCAGCGCTGCTCGCTGGCGAAAAAGTCGTGCAGCAACACCCCATCGCGACTGACACCAAAGCGAATGTACAGATCACTCTCCTGACGCTCGTAGTGCAGGTCAGCGAGGGTGAGGCCTGGCAGCAGCTCCAGTCGATTGATCGCATCCACCTCTTCGGTGATCAGGTCTAAACCGTTACCCGGTCCCACCCGATAGAGGTCGTTGCCGGCACCGCCGAACAGCTGGTCATCGCCACCGGCCCCTGCCAGGATGTCATCCCCATGCTGACCGAGGATGCGGTCATTGCCGCTGCTGCCAACCAGCGTGTCGTTGAACCTGCCGCCGGAGATCTCGCCGCTTTGCTGCATGCGGTACTCGATCCCGGTGGTGAAGGTGGCATTGAACAGATCCGCTCTGTTGTACTCCGTGTCGTTGCCAATCGTGTAGTGATCGATCGGGCTTTCCAGCCCCCCTTCGATCAACAACCAGTCATTGTCGGTGTACTGCAGCGCGAAATAGTCAGTTCCATCAGCGCCTGTTATCAGCGAACTGTTCAGAGATGTCGTGACTGGCAGAATCACTTTGTCGTCGACATCGCCTGCAATCCGATCGATACCATCGCCGAGCCGGAACAGATAGCTGTCAGCCCCGGCTCCACCGTTCAGATAGTCGTTGCCTGTTCCCCCGAGAAGGGAGTCCGAGCCTATCCCACCGTACAGCTGATCGTCTCCTGAACCACCTTCGAGGGTATCGTCCCCGCCGGAACCGAACAGGGTGTCGTCACCCGCACCACCGAGCAGAATATCTCCAGCATCGAGATCACTCACATCTTCATGATCGCCGCCGATCAGGTAGTCGGCACCTGAACCACCGGAGAGATAGTCAGCGCCTGCTCCGCCGCGCAGGGTATCCTCACCATTTCCACCATAGAGCTGGTCATTGCCCCCGTTACCGAACAACTGGTCATTGTCCTCGCCACCGTACAGCCTGTCGTCACCATGCACATCCGGATTCAGGCCGGTCGTGTCATCATCGCCGTAGAGCGTATCTTTTCCGCTGCCTCCAACGAGCGTGTCCCCTCCCGCCCCCCCGATCAGGCGGTCATCTCCGGCATCACCGTACAGCCTGTCGTCACCGTGGTACAGATCCGCCAGCAGCAGGCTGCCATCGGAGAGCAGGACACTATTGAAATCCCCATGCAGAAAGTCGTTGCCAGCGCCGCCGAACAGCAGGTCATCTCCGCCATCGCCGGTGAGCGCATCGTCCCCTGCTCCACCGAACAGCAGGTCGTTCCCGTGATAGGCACCGGAGAGCCTTCCCACCAGATCTCCGGACAGCGTATCGTCGCCAGTTCCGCCGCTGATCAGGTCATTCCCGGCCTGGCCGAAGATTCGGTCCCTGCCCGCGCCGCCCATCAGCCTGTCGTCACCGGACGCCTCCGGATTGAGTACTCCGGTGGACAGCGGATCCCGGTCGATCGTCCAGTTGTCGAACCAACTGCTGCTGGAGGGGAGCTGCTCGGAATCCCCATAAATCAGGTCGTCTCCGGCACCACCCCACACCAGATCGTTGTCTCTTCCACCCTCCAGCAGATCGGCCCCATCGCTGCCGTAGAGCCGGTCATCCCCCGATCCGCCAGCGAGCCAGTCATGGCTGGTGGTAACACTTCGCCCTTCGGATGCGACAACCCACTCTCTCTCGGTAACGTCACTGCCATAGATCCGGTCATCGTCTGGTCCCCCCTCCAGAATATCGTTGCCGATACCCCCTTCGATCAGGTCTTCGCCATGCCAGCCCCTGATCTGGTCGTTGCCCGCCATGCCGGAGAGGTGCTCCGCCTCCTCACCACCGATCAAGGCATCCGCTCCGCTGTCGTCCAGCGCGGTGCCAAGAATCAGCTGCTCCGGTTGCGCGGGATCTTCGATCGGCTCTTCCTGAAGGGAGATGCCCAGATACCCCTCGGGCCGGCTCTCGAACTGTTCGACGCGGATCGCGTTGTCAATGATCAGCGGACCCCTTCCCTGGTCATCGGGATCGAAGCGGAAAGTGATCTTTCCATCAGCGCTGAGGTAGAGCCCCTGCTCAAGCAGCCTGCCACCCTGGAGCAGCGCGTCGTGATAGAAAATGCTGCCCTCTCCGTCGCTGTCGTAGAAGGTGTCGAAGCCCTCTCCAGCATGGTAAATATACTGGTCAACGCCTGCGCCTCCTTCCAGATAGTCGTCACCCCCGCCGCCCTCCAGAATGTCATCGCCGATCTCAGCAAACAGGTGATCGTCCAGTGATTGGCCTCGCAGCTGTTCGTCCGCTGCACTACCGAAAAGTGTCAGCGACATCTCCTGATCCGGGTTGCCGACGATCAACTCGGCCTCACCCGAGCGGTCCCGGTAGGTGACCTGCAATCCTGCGGCACCATTCCCGAAGGGCTCCTCATAAAAAATGTCCGCCGTGTTGTACGCCATGATCTGCTGCAGCAGCGCGGCCCGCTGCTGCAGATAGGCTTCGCTTCTGTGGCCTGGCGCAAGCTCGTCCGGTTCGATGTGCTGGGCATAGAGCGCGTCGTTGCCGGTGACGACGTACGGATTGAGATGGACCAACGCATAGCGGTGCGCCGTGCTGGTAGCGGCAGTTGTCGCCAGCTCGCTCGGATCCGAGCCGGGTTCCAGTCGGGTGATGGTGAACTCCTGGCCCGCGGTGGCGGCTTTCAGTTCGGCGATGTGTGTGTGGAATTGAGTTCGATTGGTGATGTCACCATAATCTCCGGTGCCTACTCCAGCACCAGTTTCATCTACGCTTGTACCCAGAAAGAGTCTTCGCATTGAATCGAGCGTCTTTTCCAGTGAATCATATTCGGCCTGACCTGTTTCCAGGGAGTATATCGAGGCCCGGCTGTTGGAGGAGGCGACAATGATCTCCTCCACCTCGGCACGGGCCAGCGAGGGGGAGATCGTCTGCATCGCCTCCTCCAGCGAGAGCGAGTCGAGTATCAGGATGATGCTGTGGCTGGTGCCGAAATCGCCGGGCAGCCCGAAAATCCCGCCGATGCCATCCAGATCCGGCTGGTCCTCGATCAGCACCGCCAGCTCGTTGGCGGAATTGATCCCGTTGTTGGCGACGATTTCACGGTCGCCGTGACGCGCGTGTCCATAGATCTGAGTGATCTTTGCGCTTATTGCCGGGGAGAGGGTCGCATCCCGGTCGGTATGCAGCAACGACTGGGTTGCAAATTGCTGCCAGATCACATCCATGGCATAGATGTGCCGTGCCGAGTCGTAGATGTTGGGTAGCACTGCGGAGGTCGGATCGACCTCTATCGCGGCAGCGATCGACCTGATATCCTCGGGGAGCTGAGAAACCGGTTCGACGATGGCATTTTCAAACTTGTGATAGAGATCGTACTCGGGGTGTCCCTCGCCAATCCCCGTCTCTCCGCTCCAGACTGGGGCGAGCAGCTGCGCACGGTAGGCGTCGATCATCGATTTCAGATCCCCGGCAGTGCGGTCGAAATCACCCCGCCCAACGCCGTTGAAGATGTAGGTCGCGTTCACCTCGGGATGGATCTCGGTGAAGACCGTCGCCAGGTGTCCCGCCAGCGAGTAGCCGGTCACGTTGAGTATCGCATCCTCCGGCAGTATTTTTTCCTCTCGCAGATACTCATAGTAATCCTCCATGCTCGCCAGCTGTGCCAGCGCAAACCCGCGAAGAGAGATATTGCCATCTGCTGCGAACGCACCGTCCCGGTCCCAGTCACCCCCCTTCTCTTCGTTTCGATACTCTGTGCTGCGCATCGACAAGGTATATTCGTTACTGCCGCGAGTCTGTATCAGCGTTGCGGAGAAACCGGAGCTGCGATTGGGCAGATGGTCTTTGATTTCGTAGTGATTGAGGAATTGTTCTGCTTGAGTTTCAAGCATTCGGGTGGCATGGGGTGTGTCGGCATCAACTGGCAACTTCCAGTAATTGGCACCTCTCTCCAATCTGCTCTTTACATCCTCTGAGTTAGATAAAACTGGTATACCGTCAAAATAGCTCTCCGCCGCCAACTGTCTGTAGATAAATTCTATAATCGTTTGAACCTCGGTGTTCATCTAGCATCTCTCCTTGATGTTTTGACCAACTCTGAGCTTAATGGTACTGAGTTGTGCCGGTGATCTCCTTTACCACCAAGTCAGTACATACTGAATTGCGGCATATATTTCCGTTTACGGACTAAAACTGCATCAGCAACTTTGCAGATCTCTGGAACCCAGACAACGACGTGAACGATGAAATTTTATCTTCTGGAGTAAGTGTCCTCGGTCTAGCAAAGTCCACTATCGCTTCGGTCGCAATATTTCCAAAATAAATCTTGCCAGTTCCTCTGAGTCTCCTGTTCTCTGTGGGCACGAATGAGGCGCCAGCCACCAGACCCGCTCGCTGCTCTTGGTTCCGCTCCGAACAAAGCCTCTCCATAATCCGAGTATCTCATTGGTCTTCAAATCGATAACAAGCAGTTCTCCTCCAGCAATTCCATGGACCCGGTCATTCGGCCGGGTGATACCTCTCCATACATATCCGAATTCACTCTCAAGCGACTGTTTGAAAGTTTTGATAACGCTTTTCAGATCATGGCCATCGTACTCGCTGTACTGAATATATTTGTCACCAGGTTTCGCTTTCTCAAACACTGATGGATGACGGAATTCTAATCTCCACGCATCCCATCTCTCTTTTGGCTCATACAGGGAAGTCTCCCGAAATCTGTATTTATCCGGTCCAACCTGGCTAGCCCCAAGGCTTGCAGCTTCACCAAGAGAGTAGTGATAGGGATTCTCCATCACGTACCGGTCCATCAGAGTTAAGTCGGAAGCCTTTATCATCGGTCTGACCTGATACACCCCCTCCACATCCTCCACGGTCCGGTAGATGAACTTCCCCGCTTCGCGCTCACAGAGCGCGTCAAAATAGGCTTCGCTGCTCATCCACGGCTGGTAAACCGGTGGATCCGGTGCCTCCGGCCATGCTAGTGGTGGCGCTTCCGGATAGGGCCATACCGGTTCGGCTTCGTTACGACGCAATTTGTATTTTGTACAACCGCCATCATTGCGCTCTGTTTCACTGCGACAGGTGAAATATTTATAAGGATCATAGTGCAGACCGAAATGCGATCTTTTGGATGGATCCATTGGTGGCAGCATTGCTGCCTCCACCCGAATGCAGTCGAGGTAGTCCTGGCGTTTCATCGAAACTTTTCCCGCATTGCAGGAAAAATCCAAATCCAACCATCCCGTCTGCCTGATCCGTTCGACCATCTCTGGTGGTGCCTCGACTTTGCGCGTCTTTTCCAGCCACGCAGTGCTCACTTCCGCCTGACTCCAGCCAGGCGTCAGCAGGATCACTAATCCCCAGCCGAGCAGCGCACAATGCTGCGATTGGATATTCCCCGCGGTCATTTTTATTCTCTTCATAGCTTCTTTCCCATCAGGCTAGGCAGCGGGCCAGCTGCAATTCAGACGACCGCCCACCGGCAGCCTCTCATTGTCGTGTCACGTCTCCGACGCCACCCGCTCTCATCGCTCGCGGATGCTCTCCGAACGGTAGCGCAACAGTGGTGCCAGAAAAAACTCGATCAGTCGCCGCTTACCGGTCTTCACTTCGGCAGTGACGCGCATACCAGGCACCAGCGCAACCCAGTTGCCATCCACCCGGATGCGCGACTGACTGAGCGTGATTCTCGCCCGGTAGACCAGACCCCGCATTTCGTCGGCCAGCGCATCGCTGGAGAGATGGCTCAATACCGCATCGACAACACCGTAACGGGTATAGGGGAAGGCATCTACCTTGACCTCCACGCGCTGACCGGTGCGCAGGAAACCGATGTCCCGGTTCTCCACCAACGCCTCCACCTCCAGCCTTTGTTGACTGGGTGTGATGCTCAGCAGCATCTGCGCCGGAGTGACGATACCGCCCAGCGTGTGCACCCCAAGCTGCTGCACCACACCGGCAATCGGTGCGGAGAGTAGGCAAGCCTGCAGCCGTGCCGAGGCTTTGATCCGCTCCTGGCGCAGTGTCGCGACACGTTTGCGGTTCTCCTGGCGTTCCAGCAACAGCTGACGGCGTAACGTTTGCTCGACCAGATTCAGATGAGCATCGATTCCGGCGATCTTGCCGGCCATCTCCTCCCCGCGTTTGCGCAAGCTCCGCAGGTCGTGTGCCTGCTCCAGACGTTGCTGCTCCATCTCGAGATATTCGCTCTCGCCGAGAAATTTCTTCTGCACCAAGCGCTGCAGTGTCTCAGCGCGTTTGGTCACCAGCGGCAACGTCTCTTCCAGCTTGGAGACCTGCTGCCGCAGGCTCTCCCGCTCCGCTTCGCTGCTGCGCCGCTCGGCATACAGCCGCTTCAGCTGCGCCTGGTGCGCCTGCCACTGCGCCAGCAGCAACTGCTGCTGCAGCGCGGTCAGTTGCTCTGGTGAGACTGACGCCGGCTTCGCTCCGCCGCCCTGCTCCAACCAGCTTCCGAGCAGATCGAGGCGCTGGTGTTCCTGCTCCAGGCTGGCGATCTCCTCTTCGATACGTTGCAGATCGGCCCGAATGGCTGCATCCTCCAATTCAATCAGCGGATCCCCCGGTCGTACGGAATCCCCTTCCCTGACATGGATCGCTTTGATCCTGCCCGACTCCAATGGTTGTATCACCTTGCTGTGGCCATTGGGGATGATACGCCCCTGGGCCACTGCGACGATATCCACCTCTCCCAGAACCGCCCAGCTGACGGCGGTGGTGAAAAAGAGCATCAGACTCCAACTGATCGCGCGTCCAACGGGTGAGGGAGGGCGTTGCTGCAACTCCAGCGCAGCGGGCAGGAATTCCAGCTCCTCGTCAACTGCCGTCCCCCGATTCCAGTTTCGGTACAACATCCCTTTTCGACCTCCCTGACTCCTTCTTATCCGGCTGAACCGAAACCTGTTCCATCGGCGCCCTCTCTCAGTGCCGGTTCAGGCCCCATTCTGCAATGCATGCAGTCGGGCGTAGCAACCCCGCTGTCTGAGCAGGCTGGCGTGGGGCCCCTGCTCCACGATCTCTCCCTGATCGAGCACCAGGATCCGGTCTGCCTGCCGTACCGCGCTGAGCCGATGGGCAATGATCAATACCGTTCGCCCAGCGCAGATCCGGCGCATATTCTCTTGAATGATCTGCTCGGACTGATAGTCCAGCGCGCTGGTCGCCTCATCCAGGATCAGGACTTTCGGGTGGGTCAATAGCGCCCGGGCGATCGCGATACGCTGGCGCTGTCCACCCGAGAGAGCACAGCCGCGCTCTCCCACCGGTGTGTCGTATCCTTCGGCCAGCTCCAGAATAAACTCGTGGGCACCGGCCAGTTTTGCCGCATGAACGATCTTCTCCATTGCAACACCGGGATCGGCCAGTGCGATGTTGTCGCGCACGCTGCGGTTGAACAGGTAGTTTTCCTGCAGCACCACGCTCACCTGGCGACGCAGCCACGCCGGCTGGAGCATGGCCAGATCCATACCGTCGATCAGCACCCTGCCCGACTCCGGCTGATGCAGCCGCTGCACCAGCCTGGCGAGGGTGCTCTTGCCGGATCCGGAGCGGCCGACGATACCGACCACCTCTCCTGCCGCGATGCGGAGTTCGATATCGCGCAGCACCTCAGGCCGGTCGGGTCGATAGCGGAATCTGACCCGGTTGAAATGGATCTCTCCCTTCATCGCCGGTGGTGTTGCACGCCCAGGCTTGTAACCCGGCTCGGTCGGGGTATTGAGAATATCGCCCAACCGTCGCACCGATATCCCGGTCTGTTGAAAATCCTGCCACAGCCGCACCAACCTGAGCAGCGGACCACTGACGCGCGCCGCCAGCATGTTGAACGCGATCAACTGTCCGACCGAAAGTTCACCATGAATGACCCACGTTGCGCCGATCCAGAGTATCAGTACCGTTGTCACCTTGTTGATCAGGCCGGCGATCTGAGCGGCGATGTTCCCCAGATTGCCGGAGCGGAAACCCGCGCGCACATAAGCCGCCAGTTGCTCCTCCCAACGCAGCTGCATCTGCGGCTCCACCGCCATCGATTTCAGCGTCTCCACACCGCTGATCGAATCTACCAGAAATGCCTGGTTCTCCGCCCCCCGGTTGAATTTCTCGTTGAGACGCGCGCGCAGCAGCGGCGTGATCCAGAGCGACAGCAGCAGATAACACGGCAGCGCAGCGAGCACGACACCGGTCAGCACCGGACTGTAGTAATACATCACCCCGAAAAAGATACAGGTGAAGAGCAGGTCGACCACCAGTGTCAGCGCCGAGCCGGTGAGAAAATTGCGTATGCTCTCCAGCTCCCTGACCCGGGCGACCGAATCGCCCACCCGACGGGCCTCGAAATAACTGACAGGCAGCGCCAGCAGATGCCGGTACAGCCTGGCCCCCAGCACCACGTCCACTCGGCTGGTGGTATGGCTGAACAGGTAGCTGCGCAATCCATTCAGCACAGCCTCGAACAGTGCTATCGCGAGCAGACCGAACGCCAATACATCCAGCGTGGTCAGCCCTTTGTGCACCAGCACCTTGTCGATCACCACCTGAAAAAAGAGCGGTGTAACCAGCGCAAACAGCTGCAGGAACAGGGAGGCGAGCAGCACCTCGGTGAGCAAGCGACGATACTTCATCAGCGCCGGCAGAAACCAGCCGAAATCGAAGCGCCCTGCGGGATCGTCGAGCCGGGCTCTGAGCGTGGCCAGAATCAACCTTCCCTGCCAGGATTTCTCGAATAGCTTGCGCGGCAAGGTAAGCGGCCGGCTCTCCAGCGGGTCCTGGACCAGCACGCCCTCCGCTTTGCATCCCGCGATCAGGAACCAACGGCCATCACGGTGCTGCGCGATGGCCGGCAACGGGGTGTTCACGAGCCGCTCCCAGCAACTGTTCACTGCCCGGACCTTCAGGCCCAGTTGGCGACCCGCCAGAACGATGGCGCGCTCATCGAAATCTTCACCCGACGCCCCATGTGCATGGCGTAGCTGTGTTGCATCGGCCGGAAGACCATGCAGCCGTGCCAAGGCGAGCAGAGAGGCGAGGCCGGTATCTATCGGGTGTTTGCGTTCCGTGCAATGAGGCATAGGTTTCTCTTCCTGATATCAATCCTTGATTATCACCACGACTGTAGACCGATCCGCCGCCAGCGGTCTCCGGAACAGCGCTGAGCGTCCTACCGGAAAGGGTGTGACGCAGGCGTGATGTGCTTGTTCAGTCTGATGGAGTGATGGAAACTGATCACAGCAAACCCGGCAGGTGGTTCACTGCTGCTGCTCTCAGGTTTGTGCGAACGCCACGGGGTTTGGGTGGGATCACATCGAGCGGGTACCTTCCTGTACCCGACTGCTTCATGTCGCGCAGGACAAAATCCATCCACGCGCTTCTCCGTTAAATTATTAGCACAAGCGACAGATCAGATCCACCGAAAACTTAACGAAGGGATGAAGCCGAAAACAAAGCGATCTCTGACCGACGACAAGTAACTCATGTTCAGGTATTACACACCTTAGTAACAATGCCGCATCGCATTTGCAAGCGACCACGTTAGCCCAACTTCGCCGATTTCCGCCATCGAGAACGCCTACTCCATGATGTAAGCCTAAGTAGCAACATCTGGCCATTGTACCGACAGTTTACTGTGAAAAGCCTCTAGGAGCCTGTCTGACTTAACACTGTTTGGCTGCAAATCCCCGGATGACGATCAACTCAGCTTATCGACCTCGTTAAATAGGCCCACTATTCGCCTCGTTCGATAAACTGATTTGATTCGCCCCCGGTGATTTTCGCTTCAAACGGATAAGTCAGACAGGCTCCTAGTGACCCACAGGAGGGGCTGTTTTAATCGTTGATACCTCATAACCTGAAACAGCTTCAAAAATCCCTTTCCCCGCCGATAGAGCCGCTATAAACATGAATTCAGAGGATGAAACGCTATTTCGGTGATATTTTCTTTCGGGCGTATTAATCCCTCGCATTCTTTTGTTGGAAACCGACGTGCCTCGCGTGACGGTCTCAGGCTCACCTTCACCGACGCCCGCCATGAGCAGGTGCTTGAGTAAATTGCACGCAGGTGGTGCAAGCTTGACACTTTGCTCCACAGGGAGGAGAGAGATGGTTGAGACCAAGATATCAGGCGGCGTCCTGTTGGTGGAGGATAACCCTGCAGACCGGGAACTGGCTCGCATCTCGATCCAAGCGGCGCGCCTTCCGGGACCCGTGCGCCACGCCGAGTGTATCGAGCAGGCACTGGACCTGATTAAACAGGCTGCACCGGAAGTGGTGCTACTGGATCTCGGCCTGCCGGACAGTACCGGGCTCGAGGGTATCCTCACTATCAGCCGCACTGTACCGACGGTACCCATCGTAGTGTTGAGTGGTCAGGAGGACGAAACGCTCGCCGTTCAGGCTGTGGAATCCGGCGCTCAGGACTATCTGGTCAAAGGCGACTACACACCGAAACTACTTGCACGGGTAATATGCTACGCTGCCGAACGCAAGCGGGTTGAACAGCAATTGTTGTACACCGCACGCTACGACGCGATAACCGGACTTGTGAACCGCTCTTGGTTTCTCGGTCTCCTCGAACACGCTTTGAATCGTGCCCGGCGGGACCGGCGATCGCTCGCAGTGCTGTTCATGGATCTCGATCATTTCAAGAACATTAACGACAGCCTCGGCCATGCAGCCGGTGATATGCTTCTGAAGCAGGTCGGGGAACGGCTGCACTTCTGTTCGCGGGTGAGCGACGTGGTTGCCCGCCTCGGCGGAGATGAGTTCACGTTACTGCTGGAGAACCTAGACTTCCCCGAAAGTGCCCGGATCGTGGCGCACAAAGTAATCTCTGCAATGCAACCGAAGTTCACCATCGCCGGTGTCGATGTGGTTATTACGCCGAGTATCGGCATCGCGTTCTTTCCCGACGCTGGAGAGGACGCAGAAACACTGATCAAGCATGCCGATACCGCTATGTACCGCGCTAAAGCGAAGGGACGTAACACGGTAGAGTTCTTCACCGACGACATGAACCTGGCCGTGCGGGAAAACTTTGAACTTGAATGCGCATTGCACCATGCGCTCAAAAACCGAGAACTCGAGGTGCATTACCAGCCGATTATCGACCGACTATCGAACCGTATCACCGTCGTGGAGGCGCTACTGCGGTGGCGTCGACCGGCTGCTGACAGTCGGGACGGCGTGCAGATCATGCCGTCGGACCACTTCATCCCAGCCCTGGAACGTACCGGCCTGATACACGAGACCGGTGCCTGGGTGCTGAAGGAGGCGTGCGCTAACTGTCGCAACTGGCAGCGCCGCTTCAACCCGGAACTGCGGGTGTCGGTCAATGTTTCACCACGTCAGCTCGCAAATACAGGATTCACCAAGCGGGTACAGTCTATTCTCGCAGCGACCGAACTCGATCCGGCATCGCTTGAAATCGAGATCACGGAACAGGTGCTGATGGAAAAGTCGCAAACGAACGTGAGTGTGTTGACCGAATTGCGGGAACTGGGTGTTTCGATCGCGATCGATGACTTCGGCGCCGGCTATTCCTCGCTGGGTTATCTGATCAACTTTCCGTTCGATACCGTGAAGCTCGACAAGAGCTTCATCGAACAACTGCCAGCACGCGAGGACAGTAGGCTGATCACCTCCGGTATGCTCTCGATAGCCCGTGGCCTCGGACGGCGCGTGGTAGCAGAAGGTGTCGAGACGGCTTTCCAGTATGAATTCCTAACCGAACACCAATGTAGTGCATTTCAGGGGTTCTTGTTCAGCCGACCGCTGCCGGCCGGCGAACTGGAGAAGTTGCTCTGCGACAGCGATGTGGCGAGAATGCAGTTTGCCGGCAGGTGACATTTCGGTCACGCGGCAAAAGATCGGTCCACTAAAACAATGACACCACCACAGTCACCGATACCCGCCCCCGGTATGCCCAAGGGCTTCCTGACCAACTTCGCCAAGCTCGCGACGCTGCTGATCCTGGCAGCATCCATGCATTACTACTTCCTGCATGCAACCATGCGGGTCGACTGGGAGGCCAGCGAACAGCTCAATGTCGAAATCGCGCGGCGTACGATCACCACCGATATCGTTTCGGTGGTGCGTGATCTCACCTTCCTCACCCGACATCTCGAACAGCAGGGTCTGTTCGACCTCCCTGAGAACGAGTGGAAGTGGCGGCTGGCACTGGAATTCAGTGCACTCACCGAGAGCAAGAGGCTCTATGACCAGGTGCGCTTTCTTGATGTCCGTGGTATGGAGATCGTACGTATCAACTACTTTGACAAACAGGCTCATCGAGTACCCGAGAGCTCGTTACAGGATAAATCGGGACGCGACTATTTCGTTGAAGCCCGCCAACTCGATCGGGGAAAAATATACATCTCGCCGCTCGATCTTAACATCGAGTATGGACGCATAGAGCAGCCATTCAAGCCGGTGATACGGTTCTTGATGCCACAATTCGACAGCGAAGGGCGCAAAAAGGTGTAATCGTACTCAATTACCTTGCCCAGCAGCTTATCGATAATCTTATCCAGGCGTCTGGCAATGTCCACTCCCCATGGAACTGGTCAACCATGACGGTTACTGGCTCAGTAGCCCCAACGAAGAGGATCAGTGGGGTTTCGTGCTCGGTCATGACAGGAAGATGCCGCAACGTTACCCCGACGCATGGATGCGGATCGTATCGAAAGAGTCTGGCCAATTCGAAGTTGCGGACCGCTTGTTCACCTTTGCGACAGTCCGTCTCGGGCAGGCGGTACGGGAAGCGATCGCCCCCCCGGAGCCAGGCGGTAATTTCCTGAAAGGCGCCGACCGCGACTGGAAGATCGTAGCCCGAGCCTCGCCCAAATTGCTCGCGACCTCATTACGTCACTTCAGGGATTTCCAGCTTCCGTTCTATGCCGCCACCTTCGCCCTCACGCTACTTGGCGCATGGACCCTCTCCCGAGTCCGGGAACGGCAGCTTCTGATCGAGGCGCAGAACGAAGTTGAGCTACGTGACGCCTACGCGGAACTTGAACAGGCTCACAAGCACATCAAGGAGAGCGAGGCATGGCACCGGGCGCTGGTCGAGAACATGGCCGAGGGCCTTATCGTCACCGACCGGTGCGGGGTCATCCAGTCTTTCAATCAGGCCGCGGAACTCATATTCGGATACACCGCCGGGGACATAATCGGCTGCAACGTGAACATCCTGATACCGGCCGAAGTTCGCGAGGATCACGATGTTTATGTCGCGACGTATCGCAGCATGGAGCCCGTGACTGCCATGGGGGGACACGGAAACATTCAGGGCCTGCGCGCCGACGGCAGCAAGTTCGACGTCGAAATAACCTTACAGTCACGGTATATCAACGGGAAACGCTGCAACATCGCACTGGTGCGCGACGTAAGCCACAGGAAACAGGCAGAGCGTGCAATCCAGCAGAAAAACGAAGCACTGGCACGTTCGAACGCCGAACTGGAAAGATTCGCGTATGTCGCCTCGCATGATCTGCAGGAACCGCTGCGTACAATGAGCAGTTTCGTACAGTTGATTGCACAGCGCTACCATGGAAATCTCGATGCCGACGCAGACAAGTGGATTGCGTACATCGTCGAAGCCAGCAACCGTATGAAGCAGTTGATACAGGATCTGTTGAGCTACTCGCGCATCAACAGCCATGGCGGGAAGCAGGAACCTGTGGCTGTCGGCGACGTGCTCGACGCCCTGTTGACAGATTTTTCCATCATCCTTTCCCAACAGCAGTCCGACATCACCCACGACCCAATGCCGATCGTCATCGCGGACCCCGGCCAATTGCGCCAGTTACTGCAAAACCTGATCGGTAATGCGATGAAATATCGGGCTCCCGGGCGCACTCCGAAGATACATATCAGTGCCGAACGCCTGCCAGACTGCTGGCGCTTTTCGGTACGCGACAACGGCATCGGTATAGAACAGAAATACTTCGATCGCATCTTCGAAATCTTCCAGCGCCTGCATAGCCATAGCCACTACGCCGGTACCGGTATCGGGCTGGCAGTCTGCAAACGTATCGTCGAACGACACGGCGGTCGTATCTGGCTCGAGTCGACGCCCGGCGAAGGATCCACCTTCTTTTTTACTATGCAGGCCACCGATGCTAATATTTCAACTTCGTAAGCGTCTGTGATGGGGTCTGCCGGGTTGATACACAATCATCATGCACGTCCGGTTGAGATCCTGTTGGTGGAGGATAATCCTCCTGATCAGGATCTGACACGAGAAGCTTTCAAACAGGGTCGGTTAAACAACAACCTGCACGTGGTCGATGATGGCGAGCAGGCACTCGCCTTCCTCAGGCGCGAGGGTGAATATGGTAACGCACCGCGTCCGGGTCTGATTCTGCTGGATCTCAATCTGCCCCGCATGGATGGTCGCGAAGTGCTCAAAGAGATCAAAGGGGACGCCGCGCTAAGCTCCATACCCGTAGTCGTGCTGACCACTTCGAATGACGAGGCAGATGTCCTAAAAAGTTACCAATTGCACGCAAACTGCTACCTGACCAAGCCGGTCGAATTCGATAACTTCACCAATGTGGTCCGTTCACTGGAGCACTTCTGGCTTACCGTGGTCCAACTGCCATCGGTTCAGTGATACGATGCGGTTAGCGGGGCTGGCCGCGCGGGTTGCAATCACCGAACGCCAATGAACCGCATGTCAATCTGCAAAGGTCAGCTGAGCCCACACATGCATCATGTTGGCGTCAATCCGACGCACGCTGGCATGAGCAGCTAACAATGAGCACCTGTCAGCGATGCCTTTGGTGCATTATGCGAGTGACCCAAGATAGTCGCTCATGCCGCCGCAGCCGTTCTGGGACCAGCCGCCGTCCACCGGAATCACCGCGCCGTTGACAAAGCCGGCCAGTTCGGAAGCGAGAAACAGGCAGACACGAGCGACATCCTGCGGTGTACCGAAGCGCCGCAGCGGTACCCCTGCCACCACCCTGCTACGGATCTCTTCGGTGGGGGCCAGGCGCGCCATCCCCTCGGTGCCGTCGATCGGCCCGGGTACCACCGAGTTGACCCGAATACCGGCGGATCCCCACTCCAACGCCAGCGTGCGGGTGACCATGTCCACCCCGGCCTTGGCTGCGCAGACGTGAATCTGCGCCATCATCGGGATGAACGCCTGTGGTGCCGAGATATTGATGACACTGGCTCCCGGTTTGCGCAGATAGGGAAAGACCGCCTTCATCACCTGGAAGGTTCCGAGCAGATCGATGTCCATCACCGACTTGAACCCGTTCGGGGAGAGCTTTTCGGCCAGTGCGGGAAAGTTGCCGGCCGCCCCGGATATCACCACATCCAACGTGCCGAAGCGCTGGTACACTTCACGCACACCCTGTTCGAGTGCCGCCATGTCGCGTACATCGGCGGAAAAACCGGCTGCTTCAGCACCCAACTGTTCGAGTGCCTGAAGCGTATCCGCCACCTTGGCTGGATTGCGACTGGCCACCGCCACCCGGGCGCCCTGGAGTGCAAACAGCTCGGCCACCCCGCGGTTGATACCGCTGGTACCACCGACCACCAACACGGCTTTACCGTTGAAATCAAACATCACATCCCCCATCCGATCCTCTCCAGAAGCCGGGCAGAGCCGCCCCGGTCCGCCTCGCTGCAGTTTAGCCGATGGCGGACCGCCTCAGCACCCGCCATTTCCAAAATTTACGCAACAGGGTTGAACAGAGGCACTCGATCCCTATAGCTGCGCAATATATGTGGTCAGTGACGGCTTCCGGTGTGTTGCCGGAGCACGATTTGCAATTCAGTTCGACAGGCGTAGACTCCGGTGTAACCGGTGCTGGCTGCAGTATCAATTCGATACTCGGCCGACAAGCAGTCGTCCGTGGTAAGTTCCGATAGAATAACATTGCCGGTGTACAGCGTGGGCCCAGTTTCCAAAGGTAACCCAATGTCATATCTGTGCAACCGACTCAACTACGCAACGAGGAGAATCAAACGAATGAAGAAGCCCCTTGTACTGGCGGTTGGCCTGCTCCTGGGACTCTGCCTGAGTCTGGGTGTTGCCGCCAAAACCCTGCGCCTGGCCTACGACTCCGATCCGATCTCCCTGGACCCGCATGAGCAGCTCTCCGGCACGATGCTGCAGCTATCACACATGGTCTTCGATCCATTGGTACGCTGGAACAAGGAGACTCAATTTGACCCCCGTCTGGCCACCTCCTGGGAACGGCTGGATCAGTTCACGGTGCGTTTCAATCTGCGCAAGGGAGTCAAGTTCCACAGTGGCAACGACTTCACCGCACACGATGTGGCCTGGACCTTCAACCGGTTGAAGAGCAGCCCCGACTTCAAAGGGCTGTTTCAACCGTTCAAGGAGCTGAAGGTGATCGATGATCACACCATCGAACTGGTCACCAATGAGCCCTATCCGCTGGTGCTGCATATGGCCACCTACATCTTTCCGATGGACAGCGCCTTCTACACCGGTACCGACGAGAAGGGATCGGCCAAGGATATGTTGAAGAAACACGCCGATACCTTTGCATCGGTCAACGCCTCCGGTACCGGGCCTTATGTCGTGACCAAGCGTCAACAGGGCGTACGTGTCGATTTCAAACGATTTGCGGATTATTGGGACAAGGAGTCCCCGGGTAACGTCGACGAGATCGTGTGGACGCCCATCAAGGAGGAGCCGACCCGGGTGGCCGCACTGCTCTCGGGAGACGTCGATTTCATCGCACCGGTGCCACCCACCGATCTGGAACGGATCCGCAACAATGTCAAGGTGGATCTGGTCACCATGAGTGGAACCCGGATCATCACCCTGCAGCTGAATCAGGAGCGCCGCACGGAGTTCAAAGACCCACGGGTACGCCAGGCGATCGTCTATGCGATCAACAACGAAGGCATCGTCAAAAAGATCATGAAGGGATTCGGCACCGCTGCGGCGCAACAAAGTCCGAAGGGATACGCTGGTCATGTACCCACGCTGACACCCAGGTTCGACCTGGCGAAGGCACAGCAGCTGATGCAGGAGGCCGGCTATGAAAAGGGCTTCTCTGTGACCATGATGGCCCCCAACAACCGCTATGTGAACGACGACGAGATCTCCCAGGCGGTCACGGCAATGCTCTCCCGCATCAACATCAAGGTCGATCTGAAAACCATGCCCAAGGCACAGTACTGGCCGAAGTTCGACGAACGGGCGGCGGATATCATGATGATCGGCTGGCACGCGGATACCGAGGATTCGGCCAACTTCAGCGAGTTCCTGGTGATGTGCCCGGACAAGGAGACCGGCTACGGCCAGTACAACAGCGGCAACTACTGCAACAAGGAGGTAGACCAACTGGTGCTCGCCACCCAGGGAGAGACCGATCCGGGCAAGCGCGCCGAGATGCTGCGGAAGGTCGAACAGATACTGCATGACGATGCCGCCTTCGTCCCATTGCACTGGCAGGACCTCGCCTGGGCCGCACGCAAAGGAGTGCATATCGAGCCAATCCTCAATGTGATGAACTTCCCCTATCTCGGAGATCTGGTGATCGACTGATCCTGCCCACCTGAAGTCTGAAGAGCGGCGGGTCGGAGATTGCCGTGGCAGTGCCATCCCGACCCGCCTGATCAGAGCAGGGTGACAGTGCAACACCACACCCAATGTTAGCCTTTTTCGTGCACCGCCTGGGCCAGGCGCTGGTGGTGATGTTTGTCATCAGCCTGCTCAGCTTCTCCATCCAGGACAACCTGGGTGATCCGCTGCGCGAGCTGGTGGGGCAGTCGGTTTCCGAAGCGGAGCGTCAGCAGCTGCGCGAAGCGATGGGCCTCAACGATCCATTCGTCAACCAGTACGGCCGTTTTCTGAAAAAAGCGCTGCAGGGGGATCTGGGGGACTCTTATTTCTTCAAACGGCCAGCACTTGGCGTCATCCTGGAGAAACTGCCGGCAACACTCGAACTGGTCCTCGGCGCCACCCTGATCATTCTGCTGCTGTCGGTGCCGGTCGGCGTCTACTGCGCCATCAATCCCCGCAGCTGGTTCAGCAAGCTGATGATGGGGGTCAGCATCGTCGGCATCTCGATACCGGTATTTCTCACGGCGATCATGCTGATCTACCTCTTCTCGATACACCTGGGATGGCTCCCCTCCTTCGGCCGGGGTGAGACCCTTCTGATCTGGGGCGGATATGAGACCGGCCTGCTGACCGCGGATGGTCTGCGCCATCTGCTTCTGCCCTCCATCGCCCTCTCCTCGATCATGCTGCCGCTGTTCATCCGCCTGATCCGTTCCGAGATGATGGAGGTGCTGGAGCAGGAGTACATCCGCTTCGCCTGGGCCAGGGGACTGAAGCGACAGCGCATCTGGTTCCTGCACGCACTGAAGAACACGCTGCTGCCGGTGATCACCGTGGGCGGGGTACAGATCGGTACCATGATCGCCTATACCATCCTCACCGAGCGGGTTTTTCAGTGGCCGGGCATGGGTTTTCTCTTTTTGGAGGCAGTCAACCGGGTCGATACGCCGCTGATCATCGCCTATCTGATCGTGGTGGGCCTGATATTCGTGGTCACCAACACACTGGTCGATCTGATCTACGGGTTAGTCAATCCGACCGTCAGGCTGACCCGGGGGAACGCATGAGCCGTTACCGGACATTGTTCAGACAGTCGGCATTGCTCTATCGCTTCCGCCGTGACAAGGTGGCCATTGCCAGTTTCAGCATCCTGCTGCTGTTGTTGATAATCAGTTTCGCGGCGCCGTTTATCGCACCGTTCAACCCCTACGACCCTACCCAGATCGACATCATGGACTCCAATCTGCCACCGGTCTGGCAGACGGACGGAGATGCCCGTTTCACCCTCGGTACCGACACCCAGGGACGCGATATCTGGAGCACCATGCTCTACGGCACCCGTATCTCCATTACCATCGGGCTGTTCGCGGTGCTGCTGCAGTCACTGCTGGGTATCGCAATGGGACTGGCAGCCGGCTATTACGGCGGACGTCTGGACAGCTTCCTGATGCGTCTGGCCGATATCCAGCTCTCCTTCTCCACCCTGATGGTCGCGATTGTCGTGCTGGCCGTTTTCCAGGCGGCTTTCGGCTCTGAACTTTATAACGAGCTGGCCATCTTCATGTTGATCCTGGTGATCGGCATCGCCGAGTGGCCCCAATACGCGCGCACCGTTCGCGCCTCGGTGTTGGCGGAGAAAAAGAAGGAGTATGTGGATGCGGTGCGGGTGATCGGTCTCAGCCGCCGGCGCATCATGTTCCGGCACATTCTGCCCAATACCCTCTCGCCGATCCTGGTGATCTCAACGGTGCAGGTGGCGAATGCGATCATGAGCGAAGCGGCGCTCTCCTTTCTCGGGCTGGGCATGCCGGTGAATCAGCCCTCCCTTGGATCCCTGATCAACAGCGGCTTCCAGTACATTCTCAGCGGCTCCTGGTGGATCACCACCTTCCCGGCGCTGTTGCTGATCCTGCTGGTGTTGGTGATCAATCTGCTGGGCGACTGGCTGCGTGACGTACTCAATCCCAAGCTCTACAAGGAGTGATGCATGGCGCTGCTCGAAGTCAGAAACCTGGAGGTGAAATTTCCACTGCGGCAGGGGGAGCTGACCGCACTGCGCGATGTCAGCTTCTCGCTCGATCCGGGTGAACGGCTGGGAATCGTCGGGGAAAGCGGCGCCGGAAAATCGGTGGCGGCATTCGCCATCCTGAATCTGATCGGCCGACCAGGCTATATTGCAGGCGGTCAGGTGCTGTTCGAGGGGCGTGACCTGAGCAGGTTGAGCGCCACCGAACTGCGCCACATCCGGGGAAACCGCATCAGCATGATCTTTCAGGACCCGATGATGACCCTGAATCCGGTGTTGACCATCGGCACCCAGATGATCGAGTCGCTGCAGGCACATCGCGCTATCAGCTACACGGAAGCCCGGACGCTGGCGATCGAAAAACTGCGCACCGTCTCCATCCCCTCTCCCGACGCGCGCATCGATCAATATCCGCACGAACTTTCCGGTGGGATGCGTCAGCGCGTGGTGATCGCGATCGCGCTGTTGACCGATCCGACCATCATCATCGCGGATGAACCGACCACGGCACTGGACGTGACCATCCAGGCCGAGATCATGGAGCTGTTACTGGCACTGTGCGAAAACTTCTCTGTCGCGCTGATTCTGATCACCCACGATCTGGGGGTGGTTGCCCAGGTGACCCAGCGCGCGATCGTGATGTACGCCGGGCGCATCGTCGAGGAGGGCGCAACCCGCAGCATCATCGACAGTGCGCGTCATCCTTACACCCAAGGGCTGATCAACGCGCTACCGGAGCGCACCAGACCGGGAGAGCGGCTGAATCAGATACCCGGTTTGATGCCGTCCCTGCTGGATATTCCGGCGGGTTGCGCGTTTCATCCGCGCTGCCCCCATACGCTGACGGTCTGCCGCTTCGAGGTACCCGACTATAGCGGCAGTGCCCAGCGGCGCGTAGCCTGCCACTGGGCGGGTGCTCACGGGGAGGTGCTGTGAGCGCTGCGACCGGACGGATGCAGGTTGGCGGCACGACCGGCGACCCGCTGATCAAAGTGGAGCGGCTCAGCAAGTCATTTCCGCTGACCAGTGGTCTCCTCGAGCAACTGCGCTTCGAGCAGGGACGGCTGGTACGCAAACGCGAGCAGATCCAGGCGATCAACGATGTCGATCTGAATGTGCAACGCGGGGAGGCGCTCTGCGTGGTCGGCGAAAGCGGCTGCGGCAAATCGACACTGGCGCGTGTGGTGATGGGCCTGCTGCCACCCAGCACCGGCCACGTCTATTTCGAAAACCGCCGCATCGACCAACTCTCAGCGGAAAAACTGCTGCCCTTCCGGCGCCGCATGCAGATGATCTTCCAGAATCCCTACGCCTCGCTCAACCCACGGATGACAGTGAAACAGACGCTGGAGGAACCGGTCCGATTTCATCACCCCGGCATCTCCCCAGCAGAACTCAGCGATAAGATCATCGAGGTGATGCGCTCGGTCGGCGTGGATCCGGGTTGGAATGAACGCTTCCCGCATGAGTTCTCGGGTGGCCAGCGCCAGCGCATCTCGATCGCCCGGGCGCTGATGATGGACCCCGAATTTATCGTGGCGGACGAGCCCATCTCGGCATTGGACGTTTCCATTCAGGCACAGGTGCTCAACCTGCTGATGGAGACGCAGGCACAGCGCTCGCTCACCTATCTCTTCATTACCCATGACCTCTCGGTGGTCGAGCACTTCGGCACCCGTGTGGCGGTGATGTACCTGGGAGCCTTGTGTGAGCTGGCAAAGACCCGCACCCTGTTCCAGCAACCGCGCCATCCCTACACCCAGGCACTGCTCAGCGCCATTCCGAAACTGAGCCAGAACCGCCCCAGTCACAAGCAGCTGCTGGGCGAGGTGCCGACTCCCATCAATCTGCCCGGCGGCTGCTTCTTCCACCCGCGCTGCATCCACGCCAACGAGCGTTGCCGCCAGGAGCGGCCGATACTAAACGCCACCGGTGCAGAGACGCTGGTGGCCTGCCATGCGGTCGCAGAGGGGCGTCTGGGGTAGGGCCGAGGGCTTGGGGGCTAGGGCCAAGGGCCGCGGATTAGGGAAGAGGTAGTGGTTTTCTTCGATATTCGGCTCTCGACCCCTACCAGCAGCATCGGGTTCGGGTTGCGCCGCTCTCGTCGGCGCTATATCTCTTCCAGTGCCAGCAGGCTGGCGATCGTGCGCCGCAATGCACTCGGATCGATCGGCTTGTGCATCAACGGCAGACCACTGGCATAGACATCGCGCAGCTGCTTTGCCGAAGTGTCACCGGTGATCAGAATTCCGGGCAACTTCCGCCCCAGTTCCCGATTGATTCTGGCGATCAGCTTCACCCCGGTCCAGCCGTCGGGAAGACGGTAGTCGAGCAGCGCCATATCGATCTCGGCAGCGTGCGCTCTGCACAACGCCAGTGCCTGCGCCGCATCCGTGGCAGTCAATACCCGAAAGCCCCACAGTTCCAACACTCTCACACTGGCTTTCAGCACATTCTCGTCATCGTCCACCAGCAGCAGAGTTCCATTGTCGTCCGTTCCCGTCTGGAAAACGGGTTCATCGCGCCCGGGTAGAACGGCTCCGGCGTTTCCGACCGGTACCTCGAGGGTGAAGACCGAGCCTCTGCCGAGCCGTGACCTGGCCTGCAGCGACAATCCGAGCAGCTTCGCCATGCGCATCGCGATTGTCAATCCAAGGCCAAGTCCCTGATGCCGGTTTCTCGCCGGATTCCCCAGCTGGTAGAACTCCTCGAATATGGTATCCAGCTGATCGGCTGGAATCCCCTCACCCTGATCCCAGACCTCGATGCGCCGCATCGCTCCCGAGCGACGACAGCCGATCAGAATCCTGCCTCCGCAGGTGTGCCGCACTGCATTGGAGATCAGATTCTGCATGATGCGGGCCAACAGATCGGGATCGGTGTGCAGCGTTGCGTTGCACGGAAACAGGCGTATTCGGGTATCCTGCTCCGCCGCCTGCGCCTTGAACTGATTGCGCATCTCCTGCAGAAAAGGAGCGGCTGCAAAACTGCGGATATCAGGCCGGAATCCCCCGGCATCCAGTTTGCTGATGTCCAGCAGCGAATTCAGCAACGTCTCCATCACCTGCACCGTAGCGAGCATGTCGTGGAGAATCTGTCCGATCTGCGCATCCGGATGTTTCAATTGGAGCGCACTGATCAGCAGCGTCAATGCCTGCAGCGGTTGCCGCAGGTCATGATTGGCCGCGGCAAGAAAGCGGGTTTTCGCCTGGTTGGCCCGTTCCGCCGTCTCCTTCGCCTCGAACAACGAGCGCTCCATGCGCTTGCGCTTGGCGATATCCCGCTGCAGTTTTATATTGGACTCCATCAATTCGTGCGTCTGTGCCGCGACCTGTTCCTCCAGCCGCTGCTTGTGGGCGAGCAGTTCACGCTTGGCGTTCTTCAGCGCTGTGGTATCCGCCAACGAACCCACCGAAGCCGGTTTTCCATCGAAGGTGGTCGCTTTGCCCCAGACGGTCGCGTCGAATAGCGAGCCATCCTTGCGCTGACACTTGATTTCGTAGGGAATGCCCGGTTCACCTTCCGCCCGCCGCAACAGGTTTTCCCGTACCTGTTCCCGGTGCACTTCCGCCACCAGCTCAACCGGACCCAGTCTGTTCTCCAGCTCCTCCACCCGGTATCCGAACATCTCGGCCATCTTTGGATTGACGTAGCGGAACAGCAGATCCTGAATCACATAGATGCCCACCAGTCCGGTATCCATGGTGTTGCGGTACTTCTCTTCGCTCTCCCGCAACGCCTTCTCCACTTCGGACCGTCCGGCGGCGACCTGCTCCAACTCAGCCACCCTCCGCCGCAGCGCGACAACCTCCTGCTCCAGTTCAGCGCTGTTCGTCTTTCCGTCGTCCACAGTTATCGCGTGCGTCACTATTACTCCCTCAGATTCCCGGTAGCATAACGCTGCAGTGGTATTAGGATCTATCGGCTTGTGACAACCGGCCTGTCTGACAGATCACCGGAAATCCGCTGACAAGCAGCGCGGACCTCGATCCCGACGCGGGCTGTGTTACATTGATCCCATGTGCGGACGCTTCAATCTGATCACCGATGCCCAGGCGCTGATCGATTTTTTCGAATTGAGCAGTGGTGTGACGGTCACGCCGCGTTACAACATCTCTCCGTCACAGAATCTGCTGGCGGTGCGCCAGCACGACTCCCGACGGGAAGCGCTGCCGTTGCACTGGGGACTGCTGCCGCATTGGGTAAAGGATCGCAAAACCGCCTTCAAAATGATCAATGCGCGCGCGGAGACGGTGGCAGAGAAACCCGCATTCCGCAACGCACTGCGCCACCGCCGTTGTCTGATTCCGGCCAGTGGTTTCTATGAGTGGCGCGCGACTGAAAAGGGGGTCAAGCAACCGTACCACATCAGACCCAAGGAGGGCGGGCTGATGGCTTTCGCCGGTTTATGGGAGAGCTGGAGTGGTGCCGACGGAGAGCACATCGAATCCTGCACCATCATCGTCACCACGGCCAATGAGACGCTGCGTCCGATTCATGATCGCATGCCGGTGATTGTGCCGCGCGAACAGCACACCCTCTGGTTGGACACGGCGATTCAGGCGCCGGATCGGCTCAAGCCGTTGTTGATCCCCTGTCCGGAGGAGGTGCTGGTCGCCTATCCGGTGAGCAGGATGGTGGGAAACCCCGCCAATGACGGGCCGGAGTGTGTAGTGCCACTGTCACCATAGCGCATCCAGTCAAAACCCGGTTACTCATCGACCCGTCCACGCAACGATTTGATGCGTCCGCGCCAGTTTTTTTGCTCCAGACGTTTGCGCTGCGAGTTCAGCGTGGGTTTGGTCGCTATGCGTCTTTTGCGCTGTCCGGTCACGCTGCTGATGATCTGCAGCAGACGCTGCAGTGCCTCTGCGCGGTTCTTCTCCTGACTGCGGTATCGCTGCGCCTTCAGGATGATCACTCCCTCGCTACTGATGCGCTGGTCGGAGAGACGCAACAGTCGCGCCTTGCACTCTTCCGGCAGGCTGGAAGCGCGGATGTCAAAGCGAAGATGGATCGCTGTTGAAACCTTGTTCACGTTTTGACCACCCGCGCCCTGGGCGCGGATGGCGGTCACCTCGATCTCGTTTTCGGGAATGGTGAGGCTGCCCGGAAGTTTGAATGGCATTACACGCTTCTCGCTGAGCTTTCCGTTCACTCCTCCAACAGCGGCAGCAGCTCGGAATAACCGCTTGCGGCCATCTCCTCTTTGGGAATGAATTTGAGCGATGCCGAATTCATGCAGTAGCGCAAGCCGGTCGGTGCCGGCCCGTCCTTGAAGACGTGGCCCAGATGCGAATCGCCGATCTTACTGCGCACCTCCTGGCGCGGTATGAGCAGTTTGAAATCGGTCTTCTGCACGATGTTCTCATCGGAAATCGGCCGGGTGAAGCTGGGCCAACCGGTTCCCGAGTCGTACTTGTCACGCGAAGAGAAGAGCGGCTCGCCGCTGACTATATCCACATAGATCCCCTCCCGCTTCTCATTCCAGTACTCGTTGCGAAACGGTGGTTCGGTACTATCCTGCTGAGTCACCTCATACTGCAGCGGCGTCAGTCTGTCTCTCAACTCCTCATCAGAAGGTTTCATATAATTATCCTCCTTGGTCATGCGCTTATTATTCACTGTACTCTGCACGATCATTTCAGCATGCTGGGATCGTTGCGGCAATCGATCCTGGCCAGAGTCAGGGTCGTTGCCCGCAATCTCTTGCGCCGGAGTTGCAAGCCCGGCAGCCTGCTGCACAGCAGGGAGATTCTGCTGCAGACCGACGGCTCCGGCAACTATCGCGACAGTTAAATAGTACCTTTTCATCTGTTTACACTCCTTCAGGCTGCGGACACTGCCGCACCCGGTTGATCTCTATTGTGGTTTATCTGACCCGGAAAACCGGGATTAATTCGTCAGCCAGCCTCCGGTCGCCTGCAGAGGCTGCAGATTGTGCGGGCGGCTGACCCAGGCTGCCAAACCTCTGGTTGCATCCGACGTGTCGTGAAGCGCGGGCAATTCCAGCCGCCAACTGCCGTCCGCGGATTGCTGCGACCCCTGTTGCAGCACAACGAAATCGTGCCGCAGTTCCCTGCCGGCGTTCTCTCCCCGGCTGACTCGATTGGAGAGACCGCAGCCAAGCAGCGCCACGTTGAACACCAGAGGTTCGGATGCGCCAGTGTAAGTTGCACTGACCGTGGTGTCGGCGATGCTCACCCGCAGCTCCGCCGCCTCCTCCTCCGCCAGGGGCAAGGCACCGCCCCGGAACCATCCGCGCCACTCTCTGCCGTTGACCAGCAAACCAGGCGTATAGACGCTGCGGATATTTCCCTGCTGCTGATGGGTGCGTTGGCGATCGCTGTACTGCGGGCTGGCGAAACGGTCCGACCAGCCGATGTAGTCCCAGTAGTCGACGTGGAACGCCATCGGGACCAATCCACTCCACAGGCGAGGGTCCTGCTTGAGACGGGACAGCCAGGCGTCCGCTGGTGGGCAGCTGCTGCACCCCTCCGAGGTGAACAGCTCGATCGTCGACACCCTGCCCGTTCCACTGGTGAAACGCTGAGGATCTGCTGCCTCGGCCGCCGGTGACAGCAGCAGCAGTGTCAGGACCAACCTGGCCGGATTGAAAAAGGACATGCTCACTCTCCAGTCGGAAATCGGGGTCAGAGTCAAATTATCCGGTTTACCCGTGCCAACCCACGAACCCGGAAGATTGACTCCGAGCTCCTATTTTCAGCTTTCGATTAACGTCACCATCACGAGAAAATCACAAATTGGTAAACTCCGGACGCCTCGAAACGCGGTTTGCAGCATCGAGGTTGCGGAGATTGACACCGGTTTCCTAGTACTAGTGTGACAGAGGGGTCTAAAGCGGTTGACGGGAGTTCGAATCAATTCTCTGCCGCACCGCCTCATACAGGCAGATGCCGGCGGCGACCGATACATTCAGGCTCTCGACCACACCATGCATGGGCAGACTGACCAGATGGTCGCACGCTTCCTGGGTGAGCCGGCGCATACCCCGCTCCTCCCCCCCCATGATCAGTGCCAGTGGACCCGTCAGATCGGCTGCGTAGATCCGTTCCCCGGAGTCGCCGGCAGTGCCGACCAGCCAGATCCCATGCGACTGTTTCAGCCGTTTCAGCGTGCGCGCCAGATTGGTGACCTGAAAAAAAGGGGTACTCTCCGCTGCCCCGCTGGCCACCTTGCAGGCTACCGGAGTCAGTCCGACCGATCTGTCCCTAGGCGCAATCACCGCGTGTACGCCCGCCGCATCCGCACTGCGCAGGCAGGCACCGAGATTGTGCGGATCCTGAACACCATCGAGTATCAGCAGCAACGGAGGTTCGTTCAGACCATCCAGCAGTTGATCGAGCAGGTTCTCCCCCTGCGCTTTGGGAAGCAGCGTGCGGGCGACCACACCCTGATGATTGATCCCCGGAACCAGCCGGTCTAGCTGGTCACGGGTGGCCGGCTGGATGACGACTCCCGACCTGTGCGCCAGCGTGGCTATCTCACCGATACGCTGATCCTGGCGCCGCGACTCGACCCACAACTCGACGATCGCAGCAGCGCCGTGGCGCAGCGCGGTGCGTACGCTGTGCAAGCCGGCAACCAGCTGGGTCGCATCATTTCCCTTACCGGTCATTCGTCATAGGACGCTTTGTTGCGCCGGCGTTTCGAGATCACCTTGGACTTTTTCGCCGTGCCACCCCTGCCCTCCGCTCTCTGGCCTGCGCTACCGGAAGCACTCCCCGGCCCGCGTTTCACGCGTCTGGTGGAGGGCTTGCGTGCACGCTCATCCAGCGCGAAGTCGATCTTCTTCTCATCCAGATTGACCGCCGCCACCTTGACGCGTATCGCATCGCCCAGACGGTAGACCCGGCCCGAGCGTTCACCACTGAGGCGGTGTCCGACCGGATCGAAATGGAAGTAGTCGTGATCCAGTAAAGTGATATGTACCAGCCCTTCGACGTAGATCTCGTCCAATTCCACGAACAGCCCGAACGAGGTGACACCGCTGATGATGCCGTCGAACGATTCCCCCAGCTTGTCCATCATGTACTCGCATTTCAGCCAGGCGATCACATCGCGCGTGGCGTCATCGGCACGCCGCTCCGTGGTGGAGCAGTGCTCACCCAAAGCCTGCAGTTTCGACCTGGAGTAGTGGAAATCCTCCTCCCCGCCACCGGCCAGCAGGTGGCGGATCGCGCGATGCACCACCAGATCGGGATAGCGTCGGATCGGCGAGGTGAAATGGGTGTAGGCCGGAAACGCCAGACCGAAGTGGCCGATATTCTCCGAACTGTAGACCGCCTGCGACATGGAGCGAAGCAGCACCGTCTGCAGCAGATGGGCATCGGGTCGATGCTGCACCGCGTCGAGCAGATCAGCGTAATCCTTGGCCGTCGGTTTCACACCACCGCTCAGCCGCAGACCCAGCTCTGCGAGAAAAGTGCGTAAATCGGCCAGCTTCTGCTCCGGGGGTCCCTCGTGCACCCGGTAGAGCGCGGGCAGCCGTTTGCGCAGCAGATAGCGTGCGGCGGCAACGTTCGCCGCCAGCATGCACTCCTCGATCAGCCGGTGGGCCGCATTGCGCTGCAGCGGTACGATCCGCTCCACCTTGGAGGCTTCATTGAAGATGATACGAGTCTCGGTGGTATCGAAATCGATCGCACCGCGTACCGCACGTGAGGCGTGCAACACCTGATAGAGCGCGTAGAGCCGGTGCAGTGCCGGGAGCAGTTCGGCGTACTGCTGACAGAGCTGTGGATCACCCTCGAGCAACATCGCCGCCACCTGATCGTAAGTGAGCCGTGCCTGGGAGCGCATCACCGCCGGGAAGAATTTCGAGCGGATGGTTTTTCCCTCCTGGTTGATATAGAGCTCACACACCATACAGAGACGATCCACCTTTGGATTGAGCGAACAGAGACCGTTGGAGAGTTCTTCGGGCAGCATGGGGATCACCCGGTCGGGAAAATAGACCGAGTTACCCCGCCGCCTCGCCTCCGCATCGAGTGCACTGCCGGCGGTGACGTAGCTGGATACGTCGGCGATGCAGACCAGCAACCGCCACCCCTTGGGAGTGGTATCGCAGTAGACCGCATCGTCGAAATCCCTGGCATCGGCACCATCGATGGTGACCAGTGGCAGCTGGCGCAGATCCACTCTGCCATGCACCTGGCTCTGCTCAATCTCCTCACCGAGTCCGTCGATCTCAGTCAACACCTCGTCCGGCCACGCCAACGGCACCCCGTGGGTGCGGATCGCCACGTCGGTCTCCATTCCCGGGGCCATGTGCTCGCCAAGAATCTCCACCACCCGGCCGATCGGCTGACTGCGCTGGCTTGGCTGTTCCAGTACCTCCGCCACCACCATCTGGCCGTGCACCGCACCGTTCAGATTTTCCGCCTGTACCACCAGATCCTGGTTGATCCGTTTGTCGTCCGGCACCACGAACCCGAGACCGCCTTCGATATAGATGCGCCCGACAATCTCGCGGTTGACATGCTCCAGCACTTCCACCAGCGCGCCCTCACGCCGTCCACGCTGGTCGATGCCGACGACACGCACCACCGCCCGGTCCCCATGCAGCAGCGGCCGCATCTGGCGCGGCGACAGGAACAGATCCTCCCCTCCTTCGTCCGGTTTGAGAAAGCCGAAGCCATCTCTGTGCCCGATGACCCGGCCCGCAATCAGGTCCTTCCTGTTGACCAGGCAGAAGCCGTCCCGGCGGTTGCGGATCAGCTGGCCGTCCCGCTCCATCGCGTTCAATCTGCGGCGCAGCGCCTCCTGCTCCTCCTCGCTGTGCAGATCGAGCAGCTGCGCCAGCTTGTCGTGCCGTAACGGCGCGCCGAAGCGGGCCAGCTCCTGCATGATGTATTCACGGCTCGGTATCGGATTGTCGTACTTTCTGTGTTCGCGCAGTCGATGCGGATCCATCTCCCTGGCGGTTTTCTCTCTGGCGCGTTTTGCCACGATGTTCTTTCCTGCTGTGCGTTGATTGAGAAGCCGAATTGTACCCCTGGATGGATCCACTGTCGCATACCACTTCCCGGCACAGACAGGCGAAATGAGCGTTGACAATAACCTGCTATCCGGTTAAATTGCGCGCCTCGACGGTTGAGTTGGTATCAGCCTGCATCACCGCAGAGATTGCCGAGATGGCGGAATTGGTAGACGCGCTAGCTTCAGGTGCTAGTTGGGGAAACTCAGTGGAGGTTCAAGTCCTCTTCTCGGCACCACATCCCCGTACCACGAAACCTCGCTGAATCCCGTTTAAAAACGACAGATTAGCGGGGTTTTTTATTGCTTGGATCAAGATAGGTACCTTCTCCCCCGCGATTCATCTGCATCTCATTCTGCTTCACTGCTCCACTGCCCGTGTTCATTCAGGTCAGCTGCGATTTCACGGAACTGTTCCAATGCCGCTTCCGGATCCTCGACAATCTCCATTGCAATCACGCCCGGCTCCGGCAGATTGTCGGAATCCTCCAGCGATTCATCCTTGAGCCAGAAGATGTCCAGGCTGGCCTTGTCGCGGTTGATAGGATCCTCGTAATCGTAGGCGTGCCAGCACCCGGTGGGGTCGTTCTCGCTCCAGGCTGGTTCACGCAGATGCCTGTTCTCAGGCACATAGCACTGCACGAACTCATCCAGGTCCGTGCGCTTGAGCGGGTAGGTCTTTAGGGTGAAGTGCATATTGGTGCACAGGTCGTAGATCCACAGCTTGCGGGTCCTCGGGGTTTCCGAGGCCGGCTTCTTGTCGAAGAACAGCACGTTGGCCTTTGCTGTGCAGGACGCACGAATGCCGCAAGCGCAGGGATGCGCAGGAGCAGCCTCCAACAGCCCTTCGTAGGCATCGCCCTTCACGTCACTGCTCATCATGGCGATTTGGTTATTTCCGGAACACATCAACACTAGACCACCTTAGCAATAGCATTAGAAAAGGCCAGCTCTATCGCACCCATCAAGGAAAGCTTTCTTGAGGAAGTTGCACTCAGCGAAAGGGCTGTTTTTCTCTTGCCGAGCCAGCGTCACCAGGAATTCGGCTGGTTGCCTACCCTCTTCCATCCACTCATCCAGAATCTGCATCAGCCAATACCTGCCATCGTTTGTTCCGGCACTTTCGCCTTATAGCGTTCTTCGATACCGTACACATCCTTCCAGGTATCAATCTGTTCGCTCAGCTCTGGCGGACCGAATTCTAACTGAATGTCAGCGGGTTTGAGATTGTCGATATCCAGCTGGTTGAGATCGACTTTGACCTCGATGTTATAGGCGGCAGTACGTGTAGGGATAAAACACCTTGCGACGATGCACTGCGCCAACCGGATCTTTCGGTGTGTATGCCGGGTCCTTGCTGGTTTTGTAACTACTGTTGCAGTGATGGCATGCCGGTACGAGGTTATGGAAGTTGATGGAATTGAATGGGTAAAGACCCTTGGGAAGATAGTGGTCGTAGGCTTCGCGTGTTGAGTGATAAACGCCCTGCATATCCGCAATGCCGCAGAATGGACATTTGCCGGTCGTGTTCACACTCATGAACGCCTTATAGTGGTCGTCAATCTCGCCAATCTTATTCTTTAGCGCCGCAATATCGAGATTGCTGTAAAGCCCCTTGAAGAACGTACCAAACTGGTCAGCAAGGTCTTTGTGATTGACAGCGATGTCGGAGTAACGAGCGAGATGAGCAGCCGGATCATCGGTGCACACTTTCTCCAGATCGTTATTGCCCTGGTACCACAACTGAAATTGATTTATCTGTGCGGCAGTCAGCATAGAAAACAAACCGTAGATTCGCTCCACATGGCCATAAAAGAAGTCGGCACCTTGCGTGTCGGAGTAATAGAAGGCTTCCATTACTTCGCGCAACTCAGCGTTGGAGTCGAATAGGTTCAAGCCAAAAGTGCCACTTGCCGGCGCCATACACCACACCTCGTAAAAGATGAAGTCGATGAACTCCTGCATCTTTTCCATCTGATGGGGAACGTATTTGTAAGGGAACAGCATCAGCCTTGCGCCTCCATGCTGTCGAGGATAGTTTTTATCAGTAGTACCTTTTCCACCGAGTCGCCGAGTGTCTGATTGATCTCGGCAATAAGCTGCTCTTTGTCCTGTCCTTCATTAAAGCGGCTGCGGAATTTCTCTAACTCAGCTTGCGCATGACCACCTATGGTTTCGCGCTTGTTGAAGGTGTTCATGGTGATCTTGTTGATCGAGGCGCCAAGCGTGTTGTAGTCGGGCTTTGTTACTGAAACCGTGCCATTGTCCTTCTTGAACACCAGCACCTTTTCCGGCTTGCTGTCCGAAATCAGAAACGGCGTGTGGGTGGTGACGAGCATTTCATGGTTGTCTTCCGAGCCTGTAAAACACTGGTGTAGGCGGGTGACGAAGTTCGAGCGCCAGTCGGGATTGAAGTGGGTTTCCGGTTCATCGAGCAGGAACAGGCTGCAGGTATTGCGGAACAACAGGCACAGGCCCAGACTGTGCAGCAGCTGGTGTTCGCCATCCGACAGCGACTTCAACAGCACGGGTTCTTCCGACCCTGTCTTTTTGAGCTTGAATTCCTTGATGCGCATGATGCGCTGGTCAGAGGCAAGCGTCGGCACGGTCTCGCTCACGTAGAGGCTATCCGATTTGTACAGGTCGTTCTTGAGCTGTTCACTCACGGTATACAGGTTCAGGGTCAGCAGCACCTGTAGCGCCTGAAACAGGGCAATGGGCGACTTGTTGACATCGAAGTCGAAGTTCTCGCGGAATGCCTGTTTGGTTGCATCGTTTACCCAATAATCTAGATAAAGCGTGTCGGTCGCATCGTCCAGATAGGAACAGGTGGCGCAGCGCGTGAGCTGATCAATGATTCCATCAGTCCTGGGCGAGGCGGTTTCGTCGCCCTCAAGCAAGGTCATCAGGTTGACGCGGTATGCCCGTTTCTCGCTATCCTCAGCATCTAGCACGACAAGCGCAGGGTTATTGCGAACGATGTCGTCAACAGACTCACGCCGGCTTTCGTCCTGGCTGCCAAATGCCAGGACCTCAGCTTCATCGATCTCGATGCTACGCCGGATGATGATGCGAAACTCGGTGATCCCTTCAACGCCGACATCCTCACGGAACGGTCGCAAGGTCTCGGTATCGTGATACAACAGATTGCACAGCAGGATCGCCTGGCTGAAACCGCTGTCCAGGTAGGCCAGACGGGTATCCGGGTGGCCGGGATAGCTTTGTTGTTGTGTCAGCGCATTCCAGTACTCATCAAACTGGATGAAACGCATCTTGAAAAACGGCAGGCTGAGGATTTCGTTCTCACCCGAGGAGTAGCCCAGCACGTACTTCGGAAACAAGATATCCGCGTGACCCGCCTCGAAGGATTCATATATGTCTGCGTTGAATTCGCTCTGGTTTTCCCATCGGAATCTGACCGGCTCATCGTTTTTCTTCCAGACACCGACCCTTGCCCAGGCTGGGCCATCAGGCTTTATGTACTCAAGCGGCACCTGAATCAGGTAATCCAGCTCGAACGCGGCCGGAGTGAAATCGAATCCAGGTTCCTGCAACGCTTCGGGAAGAAAGCTGCGCCGCACACGCAATACCTCCAGCTGGTAGAAGATCGCGGCCAGAACCTCCAGCAGGTTCGACTTGCCGCTGCCGTTGGGTCCGGCGCAAACAAACGGGGCAAAGCCCTGATCCTCCTGCAAATCCCATTCGGTGCGGAAGTGATGTTCAAAGTCCGGCTGCAAGCTGCGAAAGCCTTCAGGGTCGGTGATTTTCAGGCGCAGTAGCTTCACGGAACACTAACCCTTAACGATCAACTGCACCCTATTGGCATCGTCCAAAAAGGATTGCTCCAGCCTGCCGTCACGGATGCGTTCGAAAACCCATTCTTTAAGCTGTTCGTAATCGTCGACATTCCAGTGTTTATCGAATTCGTCCATAAGGTCCATGGTATTCCAACTGGCATGTTGCCAGAAATCGTCCAGCATCAGCTGTTGGTCTTTCTTCTCGTTAAGATATTCTTCGAACAGGTTAAGCAGCAGACCCTTTCGCGACTGCGGGTCGGACATGGGGTATTCGTTTATTTTGATTTGATCATCAGCAGTGGCGATATCAGTGATCTTAATCTCACGTTCCTTCGGTTCGGCTTGATCCGGCAGAGGTACGCGCGACAAATCCAGTTCGCCTTTGAAGGCCTTTTGGCTTAAAGCGCCATAGAGGCTTTCCAAATCTAAAAGGCTTTGCTGGTAGCGCTTCTTCAGTTCATCAATCCGCAAGACAAATTTAGAGAAGTGCAGCTGTAGATCAGGGTCGGGGTTAGCAACAACAATCTTCTTAAGGTCTTTGATGTTTACACGAGGTGCGGCCCCTCCTCCTATCAGTCCTCGTAGTTTTGATTTGAACGAAACAGACTCAAGAAGTGCCCATAAAAATTCAGACCTATTGGCGGAACTCACCTTGAAAAGCATCATTCTTTGTCCGAGACAAATCTGCTCCTGGTCGATTATTCTTGCGGCATTACCCAATCTACCGCCTTCACGCGAATAAACTATGTCATTTTGCTGTGGGCGATATCTCGCTATTCGATCATCGAAAACCTGCTTTTCTACTTGGTAAGTATTTGTCAGATTAAGATACCCTTCGACAATATCGCTAGAACGAACACAGTAATAGCCCGTATCCACCTCGCTGTATTTTGGCGTGCTGTGGGGACAATCAATTACCGCCTCGCATAACCCCTCTATAGTAGATGTCTCCCAGCCCTTCTCATTCCGCACCGGGTCGCCAAACATATCCAGAAAGACGCTTTTGAGCAGGTCGTCGAGTTGTAGCAAGTGTTGTTTGCGCTGGGCGATCAGCCCTTCCACTTTGCCGAGCAAATGGGCAATGCGTTTTTGGTCGTCAAGCGGTGGCAGCGGAATTTCAATTTCTGCGACTTTTGCCGGGCTAGCACGCAACAATGAACCACCAACGCCTGACACAGTTTTCATGAATTGGCTGTGGAAAGGGTCTGAAGTTAAAAAGTAACGGAGATAATCTGGTGCCAGATCATCGCTACGGAATTGAATCCATTCGCCGGATGCAATTTGACGATATCCCTTATCTTTAGGTACGACCCAGCACCGCCGAATATGAGGGACAATCTTAGACAAGAGGACGTCATTTGGTTTGACAATTTTCTTAGCTGAACCAATTTGTTCACCCTTAAGAATCTCGGGCTGATCTCGATCAAAGGCGGGTATGCTTAAGAGTTCAAATGTCTCATTCTTGAACTTGCGAGGATCAATCGATCCACCTCGCTTTAGCATGAATTCATCCAGTTTGCGGAC
This sequence comes from Chromatiaceae bacterium, assembly GCA_024235215.1. Taxonomy (GTDB): domain Bacteria; phylum Pseudomonadota; class Gammaproteobacteria; order Chromatiales; family Chromatiaceae; genus HKST-UBA178. The sequence goes on from JACKMU010000007.1 coordinate 320,705, forward strand.
GATCATCCAACCATCCCCCGTAACTCCAACAACTGACGCACAATCCCACTCTGCACATCTTCTAAGACGGCATCGCTCGCCTCGCCCACCTCTGCCTGTAGCAATCGATCCAATATCACTGCCGGCGGGTCGTAGTGCACTTCTTCAAACACGTCCTCCTTGTAGCGGCTCAGCGACAAATCGAAGTTATTCTCCTCATTGGCAATCTCTTCGCGCGGCACCATGAACCATTTTTGCGTGCGGTCGGTGTCGGCCTCGGGGTTTCGCGCGTGATATTGGGTGCAGATGTCTTGCAGGTCGCCATAGCCTTCCAGCTTGGTGCGTTTGTCGTCGAGCGAGTAACCGTCGCTGTGCATGTCGTAGAACCAGACATGTTCCGTGGCGGTTTTGGTCACCATGTCTTTCGGCCCCCACACTTTGGTGAACAGCAGAATGGCGGTGCTGACGCCGGCATAGGGTTTGAACACGCCACTGGGCATGGTGACCACGGCCTTGAGATCGCAGCGGTCCACCAGCAACTGGCGCAGATTCTTGAACGCGCCACCGGAGCCGAACAACACACCTTGCGGCACGATGACGCAGGCGGTGCCGCCTTTTTTCAACAGACGAT
>JACKMU010000008.1 GCA_024235215.1 Chromatiaceae bacterium
TTAATCGATAGAAATTCGGGCAAAGCGACGTTTTCCTACTTGGTAGATCTCGCTGCTCCCACTTGCACAAATCAAACTCTTATCCTCAATCCGTTCCCCATTGATCCGCACCGCACCCTGCTTGATCATTCGAAGAGCCTCAGAGGTACTTGAAACCATATTGGCGTCTTTCAACAGATTTGCTATGGGTAGACCATTTCCGTCCGATGTCAGATTTAATTCCGGCATCTCGTCTGGTACCGCACCTTGTCGAAAGCGGGCTATAAAATTATCGTTGGCAGCCAACGCAGCTTTCCGACCATGAAAACGCTCCACGATCTCAATACATAGCAATACCTTGACATCCCTTGGGTTGAGACCACCATCCACATCCGCCCTCAACTTTTCTATTTCGGGGAGAGACTTGAAACTGAGCAGTTCGAAATAACGCCACATCAGATCATCCGAAATGGACATTAATTTACCGAACATCTCCTCTGGTTGGTCCGTTATGCCTATATAATTTCTCAATGACTTGGACATTTTTTGAACCCCATCCAAGCCCTCCAGAATCGGCATAGTCAGAGCAACCTGAGGCTCCTGGCCGTAGGACTCCTGCAGCTGGCGACCGACCAGAAGATTAAACTTCTGATCGGTCCCCCCCAACTCGACGTCCGCCTTTATTGCAACCGAGTCATATCCCTGAACCAGCGGGTAGAGAAACTCGTGTATGGAGATAGAGTGCCCTCCCTTGTAACGCTTACTAAAATCGTCCCTTTCCAACATCCTTGCAACAGTGTGGCGCGCCGAAAGCTGGATCAAATCTGCCGCCCGCATCTCACTCATCCAGGTTGAGTTGAACAACACAGTTGTCTTTTCCGCATCGAGAATCTTGAAGACCTGGTGCTCGTAAGTCTTGGCATTCTCCAGCACTTCGTCTCTGGACAATGGTGGCCGGGTGGTGCTCTTACCTGTCGGGTCTCCAATCATGGCGGTAAAATCGCCTATCAGAAATAGAACTTCGTGACCAAGTTCCTGAAATTGGCGCAGTTTATTAATCAGTACCGTGTGGCCCAAGTGCAGATCGGGTGCAGTTGGATCAAATCCCGCTTTGATCTTGAGAGGTCGCCCTCCCCCAAGCTTCTTAACCAGAGCCTCTTCGGTCAAAATTTCGTCTGCACCGCGGCGGATGACCTCCATCGCCTCTGCGGTCGATACCATAACCTACCTCATCGTTACAGAAAAAAGCCAACAATTTACAGGATGATGTCAAAAAAGTAACTAGGAACCACCTCGATAAGGACTTTAACCAATAGTAAAGTTCGGAATTGTAAAATTTCTTTAAAAAAAACGTTATAAAATATATGAATCAAACAATTTTTAGTACATAATTAGCTGAATTCTAATATAGTTAGCTTATTTTTATGATAAAAGACTATAGATTTCGATGTGATTCCACCATTATCAAACGTCCGGTAGTAGCGATAAAGTGGATTATCTATCCTATGGTAGCAGTTGGCATCGGGATCACACCCTTTGCTGTTCTCGACCACCTGCCTCCAGGAGACCACCGGCAATTACAGTTGAAATCCAAGGAAAATCCTGCGCGGCAAGTACTCGCGCTCGATCTTCCTGACAAGCAGAAAACAGAGATTTCTGCTGCACCTGCCGTCATAAAACCTGTCGATGCCGCGATCGAAACACCCACAGGCAAACTTGAAACTCAAACTGGAATCGATCTGTCCGCAAATGATGTACCACAGATAGAGATGGCGCCTCAAGCCACCTCTTCATCACAACCAAAGGAGAGTAGTGCTACACTTTTTGAGATCGTCATCAGCGATCAAAACGATACCAACGAAGAGGCACAAGAGCCTCCTGCTGTCAACGAAGTCCACTGGATCAAAGAAACAGTCAAAAAAGGTGATTCCATCTCCAGAATCTTCGCGCGGATAAACCTTTCAGCCGTTCTTCTCCACCGTATTCTCAACAGCAGCGAAGAAGCGAAACAACTGGCTCATATCAGACCGGGTGAGACGCTGAAAGTAAAAATCGACGGCGAAGGAAATTTCCTGGGGCTGATCCTCGAACGCAATGCCATCAAGAGCCTTAACATCAAAGAGAATGATGACAGTTTTCAAACCCGCACCATAGAAAAGGGTCTGGAAACACGTATTGCCAGCGCCTCCGGCACTATAACCAATTCACTCTATCAAAGTGCACAAAGAGTGGGATTACCTGACCAACTGATTATGGAACTGGCCAACATATTTGGCTGGGATATTGATTTTGCGTTAGAGATTCGGGCTGGAGATCAGTTCAGTCTAATTTATGAAGAAGAATATCTCGATGGTGAACTTTACGGCCATGGATCGATTCTTGCCGCTGAGTTTGTTAATCGAGGAAACTCTTTTAGAGCCGTTCGCTACCAAGACAAATCCGGGAATAGCAACTTTTTTTCACCTGATGGACGCAGTATGCGCAAAGCTTTTTTACGCGCTCCAGTAGATTTCAGACGCATCTCCTCTCATTTCACCAAAGCCCGCTGGCATCCGGTGTTGGGTAAAAAGCGCCCCCACAAAGGGGTCGATTACGCCGCGGACATAGGCACACCGATCAAGGCTGCAGGAAATGGTCGGGTAATATTTCGGGGAACCAAAGGCGGTTATGGAAACACGGTAATAATCCAACATGGAGAAGAGTACACGACCCTCTACGCCCATATGTCCAATTTCGATCGCTCGGTTAAGAATGGTAGCCGAGTAAAACAGGGCGAGACCATTGGCTACGTAGGTAAAAGTGGTCTGGCAACCGGACCTCATCTGCATTATGAATTCAGGGTAAACGGCACCCATCGCAATCCGCTCACCGTGAAAATCCCAAAAGCCGCACCAATCAAGAAAGAGTACAGAGAAGATTTCAAACGACAGAGCACGGCGCTGCTTGCCCAGCTGGATATAATTGCACGAACTCAGGTGGCTTCGGCAGAGTGATCCAACAATCAAAGAACATAGCCGTGTGTGATCGCCTACACTGGCGTTACTCACAGAAAAGACACACTCTTAGATGCTCTCAAAACTTCATTTTTATCCTGGCGGGAAATAAAAGTCCTTATAGTTTATGCAGGAGTCTACGCAAATATTCTGGGCGTCAGATAGCGAGTCGCAACGAACATCAGACTAACTATGTCGCTGAGTAGCACGCCCACTCGATAGCTATAGCTTGTACGCCGACATTTTTGATACAACTGAAATGCAGTCTCTTGTCAGTCAGACACCAAACGATGAGCCGCATCCACAGGTAGTAGAAGCGTTAGGATTGCGTATCACAAATTGAGATCCCTGCAGCCCCTCGGTGTAGTCGATTTCTGCTCCGCCCAAGTACTGCATGCTCATAGGATCTATCAGCAGTGTGACGCCATCGGTAACCACCTTGGAATCACCCTCTTTAACCTCCTCGTCAAAGGTAAACCCGTACTGAAAACCGGAACACCCTCCGCCCTGAATGTAGATTCTGAGCATGAGATTCTGATTACCCTCCTCCGCTATCAACGCGGAGACTTTGGAAGCTGCCGCTGAAGTAAACACCAACGGAACTTCACTCTCTATTACGTTCATATTTCACCTCATGAACTCGAATGCGTAGTATCGTCTACAGATTCCATCCCTACTTTGTGTTTATTATAAAGCTTATTTGACTAAATTAGTCAACTATATCGTGTTATCCTTCCGCACATTCTGTGGTTAGTCCGCTACAGAAGAGTGTTCCTCTTCTTGGACTGGCGCATCCTCGGATCTCGCTTGCTGTTTCGGTAGGCTGGCTAGGTCAGTCTCTTCCTGACAAACCAACTGGCCATTTACTTCCGCACCCATTTCCATCTCCAGCAACTTATAGTAAAGCGTTCCGCTAACTCTTGCATTGGCAGCAAGTTCTACCCGTCCAGTCGCCAATACGTTTCCAACAACCCGACCGTTGAGGATCACGTTTGGAGCGGAGACATCTCCTTCTACCAGCCCGGTAGCACTGAGAATCAACGTCGAAAGTTCATCCTGCTGGGCAGTAACATTCCCACGAATGGTACCGTCGATGTGGATACCCCCCTCGAAGTGAAGGCTTCCCTTGATAACTGTTCCTGCACCAATTACGGTAGTGATCTTAGGCACCTGAAACTGTTTCTTCCGTCCAAACATGGCCTGACTTATCCTTTCACTACCCAATCAAAACGTTGCTTAACCTCTGACATGTTTTTGTTGCTCGGCTTGACTTCGACAATCACTTTCAACGGTTTGAAATCTTCGGGTAATTTGATGACCCCCTCGATATCCTGAAAGTGGTTGAAGCGCATCTTTATCCTTTCGGTACTCTCTTCGGTGATCTCCCGCAATGGGAGCCATACCGGCTCACTCCCCCGTAGTCCGTCTACCGCCAGAAAAACCCAGCCGGTAGCAGGTTCGCCATTATTAATCGCCTGACTTACGGTAAAACGGAAACGATACTCATGCTCACTGGTTCCACTTTTCAGGGAGAATCGATGTACCTGCACTCCTTCCCTTTCATCTTTGGCCGATACCATACTGCGCAGAAAAATCATCTCTTCATCAAGTTGCGCGCGCTCCTCCTGAAAGTTAGCCAACTCCTCTTTGACCAGACGCATCGCCTCCCTATCTATCAAACTGGTGCGTTCCATCTTTGCCAGCTTCTCTTCCGCTTCGTAGCGGTTCTGTTCAAGTTCCGCGATCCGTTCCTTCTGCAGCCGTATGACCGCCTGCATCTCCTGCGCACCGAGCACTATTTGCTGGCGGGTGATATAATAGCTTGCCACTGCCACAATACACATCAGCAATACGATCAGAATCCAACGCAGCAGCCTGCCACCCTGGTGCTGCACGATGCGGGGAGTCGAATACTTCACGCTTCAGTCTCCTCCAGTGAGATCAAGGCAATAACCCTGGAAAATTCAGCCCGGAACACTCATCAAAACCCAGCATCAGATTCATATTCTGAATCGCCTGCCCAGCTGCGCCTTTTACCAGGTTATCAATGACAGACAATACCACAAGCGTATCGCCATCCTGCGGACGATGAATCGCTAATCGGCAGGTATTCACACCCCTGACACTCCGTGTTTCAGGATGTGATCCGGATGGCATCACATCGATGAACGGCTCTTCGCTGTATCGCCTCTCATAGAGCGCCTGAAAATCCACCCTATCGGTTATCCGGGCATACAAAGTTGCGTGAATACCGCGAACCATTGGCAGCAGGTGGGGTACGAAAGTCAACGCCACCGGTCGTCGACTCACTTGACTCAGATTCTGCACAATCTCCGGCAGATGACGATGACCGGTCACGTTGTATGCTTTGAAACTTTCACCCACCTCCCCCATGAGCATACCCACACTGGCACCACGTCCGGCACCACTGACACCCGATTTACAATCGGCGATCAGACTTTCGTTCGCAACCACATCCTGCTCTAGCAGAGGCAACAATCCGAGAGTTACAGCAGTCACATAGCAACCGGGATTGGCTACCAGCCTGGCAGATTTCAACGCTTTCCGGTTTAACTCAGGAAGACCATATACAGCCCCTTTCACCAGCGTCGGGCAGACATGTGACATACCGTACCAGCGTTCCCATGTAGCGATATCCTGAATTCTAAAATCGGCCGCGAGGTCTATCACGCGGCATCCTGCTGCGATCAATGCGGGGACTTGTTGCATCGCTGTGCCGTTAGGCGTAGCGTAAAAAATCAGATCACATTGCTCTAAAGCAGCCGTATCCGGTTCCGAGAAGCAGAGATCGGTAAAACCGCGTAAATTGGGAAATAGATCTGAAACCGCTCTGCCAGCTTCTGACCGTGAAGTAATCACCGATAATTCGACATCAGGATGTACCAGAAGTAAGCGGAGTAGTTCGACTCCCGTGTAGCCGGTCCCACCGACAACTGCAATCCGCTTTTTTGACATTCGTTACTCCATAACCTCTGCCCATACAATGGGCTATGTGACAAAATTCGAGCTGACAATGATAAAGTGCCCTGATAAAAAGCTAAAGGGCCATGTTAATATCATCAACCATCCTCCCACGGTAATCCGCTGAAAACAGCGACAAAAAATGGATCCCATTCACGTTATATCCTTAACTCTGGGCGCCGCTTGGGCATCCGGAATCAATCTTTATGCGGCGATACTGATGCTCGGCTATTTGGGTGTGACGGGGAACATTTTTCTTCCCGATGAACTCCTGATCCTAACCAATCCGCTGGTTCTCGGTGCGGCGGCATTAATGTACGCAGTCGAGTTTTTCGCAGACAAGATACCCGGAATAGACTCCGGGTGGGATCTGATCCACACTTTTATTCGCATTCCCGCTGGCGCCGTGTTGGCAGCGGGTATGGCACAAGGGCTAGAGGTAAGCCAAGGGGCAGAGTTCGCCGCTCTGCTGGTTGGGGGCGGCGTTGCCGCATCCAGCCACACTGCAAAGATGGGTGCACGTCTGGTCATCAACACCTCACCGGAGCCGGTAACCAACTGGGGCGCCTCCATAGCAGAAGATATAGCCGTACTTGGTGGACTCTGGGCATCGCTGCACTATCCCTGGCTGTTCGTTGCTCTTTTAATACTTTTCCTATTACTTACAGCCTGGCTGCTGCCCAGAGTATGGGGCGCCATAAAGGGCGCCCTGCAGTTGCTGCGCAATCTGTTCGGAAGCCGAACCGATCCCAACCCAGCATCTCCCGAGATACAACAACACAGAGCTGATATACTGCACACACTTAGCCAGGGTGCGGTAAAGAAGAATAAATAACCCCCCCAACGACATTTTCCCGGGAGAGATGCTGATGCTTTGGATCAAGGCCTTTCATATCATATTTCTGGTCTCCTGGTATGCTGGGCTTTTCTATCTACCACGTCTATTTGTGCATCACGCCCTGTCAGCCGACAGGCAGACTCGTGAACGGCTGGAAATCATGGAGCGCAAATTGTTCTGGTTCATCACTCCGTGGGGCGTACTCACCATTCTCTTCGGATTCTGGTTGGTAGGATTCTATGGCTGGGAAGCATTCAAAGGCATGTACTGGCTGCATCTGAAAATCACACTTGTGGTACCACTGGTGCTGTTTCATCTCTGGTGCGGTAAATTAATGGTCGACTTTCGCGGCGCCTCCAACCCGCATAGTCATATCTGGTTCCGTTGGTTTAACGAGTTTCCGTTACTGATTCTGATCGCCATCGTTCTTCTGGTGGTACTCAAACCTCTATAGAAGACAGTCGGGTTTCAGCTAAAAACATCGTGCTAGAATTTAAGGATACCTTCGCAAATCATGATCAGGCGGAAGTGTCACCTCCTTCCTGGTAGATACAGGCACTTTCGGCGGTGGATAAAAAACCGCAGAGGGCAATTCAATGCCGACTGCGGTTCACATTGTCGATGATGCGATAGTTTGATCAGGAGCAACCACCACCTCGGGAAGAAGAGGAGCCGCAACTGCCACAACCACCACCTGACATCTGGGGCAGGTTATTGAAGACAAAACTGGCTGCACCGTCCGGTCGATCGATAAAGTCTATTTCGACGCCACGCAGATACTCCAGTGTGGTGTCGTCAACGATGATATCGAAACCGTCACAGTTAAGTACTCTGTCGTTTCCATTGATTTGATCGGTAAATGTCATGCCAAAGCTAATACCACTGCAACCGCCAGGCGTCGCGTAGACTCTGATCCCTTTGATTTCTTCCTCAATCTGTTTCACGAGTTCAGCCATCTTGCCCTGCGCCGGGCCGGAAAGACTGAGTTCGCTGGCGCTCAGAACATTCATTGCGGACTCGTTCATATTCGAAATACTCCAACTTAAAGTTTAAAGCTAGACATTCTACTATAATGGCCGCCCACGAGCATCACCGAAGTCGGTCGTGGAGCCCACGACAGCAAATGCGCGAAGTCCATTCCGCCATACTGACTTTCAAATAAGAAATTGACGGAACGTCTTAATTTACAGCTGATTCTTACTTTTCAGTTCATACAGATGACGCTCAGCATCAAGGAGATGCTGACCCCAGTGCAGATGGAAACCTGAACGCCAATCATCAAGTGCCTTCGCGGGTTCCGACATCATTAGTCTGAGTCCGTGCTTAAGTTCACAGTAGATATCGGTTAGATCATCGGCAAGACTGCCACTCATACATTGTCCATCTTGAGCTACATCGTACTGCATCCAATACTCATCCCGTTTGCCCAGCATCTCACGCAATACCGCAAACAGTTCAAAACGAGCATCCAGATCGGGAGTCATAGAGTGATCCAGATCGTATGCATCCCCCAAAGCGGTCACAGCAGCATGCAGTCTGGGCAGCAGGGAGACCAACTCCTCCAGCCAATTACCATTGTAAGCGCCCGCTTTTTCAATCAAATTGCAATAGTCCGTTGCTACTGCTGTCATTTCTATGGAGGCTGGACTCATATTTCCCTCCTGACAAAGAGGTCTAATCGCACATATTCACGCATAATATTGTAGTCCAAAAGCATGACACTTGTGAGAAATACATGCTGCAAGTGCAATATATTCAAAGCAATGGGATATTATAATTTTTCTTTAACCGAATGCAGAATCCAGATGGCAAAACCAGTGGTACTGACGATCTCCGGACACGACCCTACCGGCGGCGCAGGCATACAAGCTGATATCGAAGCGATCATCGCAGCAGGTTGCCGACCAGTGAGTGCGATAACCTGCCTGACAGTACAAGACACCACCAACGTACACCGGGTTGAACCGACCACTCCGCAACTGTTGGACGATCAGATCAGAACCCTGCTGGCTGATCTGCACATCGCTGTCATCAAAGTCGGCCTGATCCCGGATGCCGGTACCCTCAACGTGATCTCCCAGGTGCTGAGGGATCATCCAACTCTTCCCACTGTGCTCGATCCGGTGCTGACAAGTGGTGCCGGCAGCGAACTCACCGTAGGGCAGCTCATCGACCGGATGACCGATGAGCTGTTGCCCAGAGTGACTTTGCTCACTCCCAACTCTCTTGAGGCTCGTCGTCTGGGAGGCTCTCAGGAATTGCAGCCCTGTGCGCAGCAACTTCTGGTGCGTGGCTGCCAGGCAGTGTTGATCACCGGAACCCACGAAGCTGGAGAAAAGGTCCGCCACCATTTGTACCAGCGAGATGCCGATGTCATCAACAGCAGCTGGCCGCGTCTACCCGGTAGCTACCACGGATCCGGCTGCACCCTCGCCTCTTCCATTGCGGGCTTGATGGCGCACGGCGAGAGGCTGGAGAATGCCGTGCACAAAGCGCTTGAGTATACTTGGAACTCTTTGGCACACAGTGAGCGTCCGGGTCATGGACAGCTGCTTCCCGATCGAATCTTCGCCCTGCGCCGTCCGGAGGTGCTGTTTGATGAAACGACCTGAACTGCGAGGGCTGTATGCAATTACAGACAGCCAGCTCACTCCGCCGGAGAGTATGCTCGTGCAGGTGAAGAACGCATTAGACGGTGGTGCACGGATGATCCAGTACCGCGACAAAGGAAGCGATTCTCCGCTGCGCAGATCTCAGGCTGCAGATCTAGTAAGACTTTGTCATCTCGCAGGTGTTCCGTTGATCATCAACGACGATGTGGATCTCGCGCTGACAGTCGCCGCTGACGGTGTACATCTGGGACGGGACGACCCGCAGCTCAAATCCTGTCGTGAACGTCTGGGGCCGAAGGCGATTATCGGGGTCTCCTGTTACAACGATTTCGATCGCGCGTTGCAAGCACAACACGACGGAGCAGACTATATCGCTTTTGGGCGCTTTTTCGTATCGAACACCAAACCCAATGCGGTGCAGGCGGATATCCGTCTGCTACAGCGCGCCAGGCGCGAGCTGAATATTCCGGCTGTTGCCATTGGCGGAATAACACCGGAGAATGGCGCCGCACTGGTTGCGGCGGGTGCGGATATGCTCGCGGTAATACATGCCCTATTCGGACAGCCCGATATTCACGAGGCCTGCCAGCACTTCGCAAGACTCTTTGTCGTTACAGGGGAATCATCGACATGACCGGTACTCATGAACGTTTTATCCAAGCTCAGAGACACATTCCCGGTGGCGTCAATTCGCCAGTCCGCGCTTTTAAAGGCGTAGGCGGCGACCCTGTATTCCTCGAGCATGCCAGTGGCGCCTACGTTTTCGATCCCGATGGCAAACGATACATCGACTACGTTGGCTCCTGGGGTCCGATGATTCTCGGGCATGCCCATCCTGAAGTGATCACTGCGGTGGGTGACGTAATCAAGAAGGGTCTCTCCTTTGGCGCACCGACAGAGATCGAAACACGCATGGCTGACCGGGTATGTGAGCTGGTTCCTTCCATGGAAATGGTGCGCATGGTCAGCTCTGGCACCGAAGCCACCATGAGCGCGATCCGTCTCGCTCGGGGTTATACCGGACGTGACAAGATCGTCAAATTCGAAGGCTGCTATCATGGTCACTCCGACTCTCTGCTAGTGAAGGCTGGCTCTGGTATGCTGACCCTGGGGGAACCAAGCTCTCCGGGTGTCCCGGCAGCATTGGCCGCACAGACCATCACACTCAACTTCAACGATTTGACGCAGGTGAAAGAGACCTTCGCCCAGGTCGGCGAAGAGATCGCCTGCATCATCGTGGAGCCTGTGGCCGGCAACATGAATTGCATCCCTCCGCTACCCGGATTTCTGCAAGGGTTACGCGAAGTGTGCGACCGCTACGGTGCGCTCCTGATCCTGGATGAAGTGATGACCGGGTTCCGTGTCGCTCTTGGCGGAGCTCAGAGCTACTATAAGATCGATCCCGACCTGACCACCCTGGGCAAAATCATCGGCGGCGGCATGCCGGTTGGTGCGTTTGGTGGAAAAAGCAGAGTGATGGAGAAGATCTCCCCGCTGGGTCCGGTCTACCAAGCCGGTACACTCTCCGGTAATCCGGTTGCAATGACCGCAGGACTGGTCACTTTAGATCTGATCTCCGTTCCGGGCTTTTATCAATCACTGACCGAAAAAACCGAACGCCTGATAAGTGGCTTGCTGAAGCGCGCGGCAGCAGCTGGCATCCCGCTGACCAGCAACCAGGTTGGAGCCATGTTCGGCATCTTCTTTACCGATGCGGAACGTGTCACCAATTTTTCCCAGGCAATGGCCTGCAACCAGGAGCGTTTCAAGCGCTTCTTCCACGCCATGCTGAAACGCGGTGTCTATCTGGCACCTTCGGCATTCGAAGCCGGTTTTCTCTCCGCCGCACACGGCGATACCGAGATCGACGCAACCCTGCAGGCGGCCGCAGAGGCGTTTGGTGAAATCGGTTGACATAGCCAGGAAGCCAGCAATGATCTCTATGTCGCAACCAAAGGACAACCGGCCACTGGACCACGACTGGGCCGGGTAGATGACCGAACTGTTTCAGCAACTGCTCGGCTGGGTGGAACTGCATCCCTATTGGGCGGGCGCACTGATATTCACCATCTCTATGGCCGAGTCACTGGCGATCATCGGTCTGCTGGTGCCCGGTGTGGCGATCATGTTCGGAATCGGGGCGATGATCGGCGCCGGTTCGATCGACTTCGGCAGTACAATGGCCTTGGCAGTCACCGGTGCGGTAGTCGGTGACGGGGTCAGCTTCTGGCTGGGGCGCCTCTACAGGGAGCAACTGCCTGGTATCTGGCCTTTCCGGCGCTATCCAGAGAGCCTCGGCCGAGGTATTACCTTTTTTGAAAGATACGGAGGAAAAAGCGTTGCTATCGGCCGCTTCTTCGGCCCAGTGAGGGCAGTCATCCCGCTGGTAGCGGGAATGCTGGGGATGCCTCCCTGGCGATTCCTGCTGGCTAACGTGCTCTCCGCACTAGCATGGGCGCCCGCCTATTTGCTGCCCGGCATGGTATTCGGAACCTCATTGAAGCTCGCCTCCGAAGTCGCCGTCAGACTGGTCATCGTCATTCTGCTGCTGGTATTCATTGTCTGGTTCATCGTTTGGTTGGTGCACCATATCTTTCTGCTGCTACATCCGAGAGCCGCGCGGTTGTTGCAGGAACTCCTCAACTGGGGCCACCGTCACCCAATGTTCGAAGGGATCGCCAGCGCACTGGCCGACCCAGGTCACCCCGAGGCGCGCGGACTGTCGGTACTGGCCAGCCTGCTGTTTATCACGGCAGCACTGTTTGCGCTGATTACCGGCTGGAGCCTCAATCCGACATCCCAATCCGGCATCAATTACACGTTGCTGGAATCGCTGCAAAGTCTGCGAACCCCGTGGGCCGATCATCTGATGATCTTCATCACCGGTTTGGCGGACTTGCAGTCGATAGCGCTCTTTTTTGCGCTGGTTCTGACCTACCTGATCTGGCGCAGAGACAGACGAACCGCACTCTATTGGCTTGCAGCGGGTGCCTTCGCCCTGCTCACTGCTCCACTGCTGAAATACGGATTGCGGATCCCTCGGCCGGAGGCAATGGCGCAGAGCATCGGGAGCTACGCCTTTCCCAGCGGACATACTCTCGCGGCGATGGTGATCTATGGCTTCTTCTCGGTGTTGATAGCGCGGAGCATCACCCCAAGATGGCGCTGGATCCCCTATAGTGCTGCGGGATTGATAATCGGAAGTGTCGCTGTTTCCAGGCTCTACCTCGGGGTGCATTGGCTCTCTGATGTGCTTGGCAGCATCACACTTGGGCTTGCCTGGGTATCCGCGTTGGGAATAGCCCATAACCGTCACACCACTGCCACTCAGAAAAGGGGGATGCTGATTTTCATTGGCATCAGCTCCCTCGTCACTGTCCTGGTCATCCAGGCACTATCGACACATACAGCCAATTATCACCGCTATACACCCGAGCATCCGGTCTCTGAAATGGCCGAGTCCAAATGGTGGCAACAGGAGTGGCGGTCACTGCCGTTTTGGCGCCAGGACACGCGCCAACGACTCAATCAGCAACTCAACGTGCAATATGCTGGCGCTCTGGCAGGTTTTGCATCAGCAATGTCTGCAGCCGGTTGGCAAAAAAGCGATCCGTTGAGCTGGAAAACAATGGTCAAGCTCCTCTCCCCTGCTCTCCCGCTGTCGGAGCTTCCGGTATTTCCCCAAGTACATGAAGGTAGTCATGAATCCTTGAGACTAATTAAAACACTGCCCTCCGGGAGGCGGCTGATAGTGCGTCTCTGGCCAGCATACATCGAGCTGACTCCGGACAGGAAGCGCCTATGGATCGGGCTGGTGGAGGAGCAAAGAAAACTAGAAATTTTCAGCCTGGTCACATTTGCCACCAGTGCCAGTTCGCAGGAGGACGCCTTCAATCAGTTCCTGCTGGACATACCGGAGGCGATACAACGACGTCTCACCGAGAACGGCACGCTTTTGCTTCGGGATGCCGTGGTTGCTGACTGACCCGGCAGATTCAGCTCTCTTCGGATCGTTCTCCCCAGCGCCGCAGCAACTGATGCTCGATCGCCAGGTGATCCAACACGCGCGCCACCATAAAATCCAGCAGCTCAGAAATCTGCTGCGGGTGCTGATAGAAGCCGGGACTGGCAGGCATGATCGTCACTCCGAGACGAGCCAGGCTGAGCATATTCTCCAGATGAATCACTGAGAGCGGCGTTTCACGAATCATCAATATCAATGGACGGCGCTCCTTGAGCATTACGTCTGCAGCGCGTTCGATCAGGTTGTTGCTGGCACCACAGGCGATGGCTGACAGCGTGCCCGTGGAGCACGGGGCTATCACCATCGCTTGCGCTGCATTGGAGCCACTAGCCACTGGTGCTGTCCACTGTTCCCGCCCGAATACCCGCAACTGACCAGGTGCCGCACGGAAACGTTCACTAAGCAGCACCTGTGCTGCCTTGGGTTGGGCCGGTACCGATAGATCGCTCTCCAGCGCCATCACCGCCTGGGCAGCCTTTGAAATCATCAGATAGACCTGACACTCCGCCTGCAGCAGATGTCCAAGCAACCTCAATCCGTAGCCACAGCCGGAGGCACCGGTGATCGCTAGAGAGACGCATTTAATTTGGCTATGCATCACGCCAGCTCTCCTGACGATTGCAACATATCCAGCAGACGCTGATGAATCCCTTCGAACCCGCCGTTACTCATGATCAGCACCTGATCACCGGTCCTGGTCTCCTCACTTAGAAATGAGAGGATCTCCGCCACGCTGTGGAACACCCGCACCTTCTCTCCGAACGGAGAGAAAAGTGCAGACGCGTCCCAACCGAGATCCGCTGGCGCATAGACGATCCCCTGGTCCGCCGCTGCCAACGCTGCGGGTAGCTGCTCGGCGTGTACCCCCATGCGCATGGTATTGGATCTCGGTTCCAGTACCGCGAATATCCTCGTTTCTGACCCAACCTGGGCACGAAGTCCCCGCAGTGTCGTCGCAATCGCGGTAGGGTGATGGGCAAAATCATCATAGACCCGGACGCCCGCCGCCTCACCACGCAGTTCCATACGCCGCTTCACATTACGAAATCCCGTCAGCGCCCGGATCGCCAATCGAGATGGAACTCCGGCATGCCGGGCGGCAGCAATCGCAGCGAGTGCGTTGCTGACATTGTGATGCCCCGTCAACCCCCACACCGCGCGCCCCTGAAAGCTTTCTTCGCACCAGACGTCGAAAGCATCGCCTGCCGGTGTGGCTGCCGTGGAGCGCCACTGCGCGCTATCATCCGCTGCTGAAAAACGCTCCACAGGAGTCCAGCAGCCCATCGCCAACAGCTCATCCATAGCCGGTGCACCGCTCGGTGTCACGATCAACCCAGAGCCAGGCACGGTGCGCACCAGATGGTGAAACTGACGCTGTATCATCTTCAGGTCATCAAAGATGTCAGCATGGTCAAACTCGATATTGTTGAGTATCAGCGTACGCGGCCGGTAATGAACGAATTTGGAGCGCTTGTCGAAAAAAGCGGTGTCATACTCGTCCGCCTCGACCACGAAAAACCGGGACTCCCCCAACCTCGCGGAGACGCCAAAATTCCGCGGCACGCCACCGATCAGAAATCCCGGCGACATTCCCGCCTCCTCCAGGATCCAGGCCAGCAGACTGGCAGTGCTGGTCTTGCCATGTGTACCGGCCACCGCCAACACCCAGCGCCCTTGCAGCACCTGTTCGGTCAGCCACTGCGGACCGGATGTGTAGGGCATCCCCCGATCCAGCATGTACTCCACTGCCGGATTACCGCGTGCCATCGCGTTGCCCACCACGACACAATCTGGAGCAGGTTGCAGATGAGCGGGTTCGTACCCCTGTTGCAATTGGATACCAGCCGCCTCCAACTGAGTACTCATCGGTGGATAGACGTTGGCATCCGAGCCACTCACCTGATGACCCAGCGTACGAGCGAGTAGTGCTACGCCCCCCATGAAGGTACCGCATATGCCGAGTATATGAATGTGCATATCAACCCACCACGAACAGTTTCTGGACGATCGCATCCACAGCGAGAAAATAGCCCAATGCAATGGCAATCGCAGCTGCCATCTTTACCTCCAAGGCCTGTCGGAAAATATGTCCGGTAATCACCAGCGCCCAGAGGATCAACAGCAGATAGAAGAGTCCACCCAGATTGCTGATGCCGAAGCCGGAGGTATCGGTCGGCTGCAGTAATTGCAACGGCATCATGATAAGGTTGAGCAGGACACCTGTTCCGAACAGGGCAGAAGTAGTCTGCAGAAAGCGCTCTGGCTTGCCGGTACGCTGCAGCGCCAGTCGCAGGAAACCGAGCAGCAACAGAATATCCAGCAGCTGAGCCGCCAGCGCATCCCCAAGTGTGGCAAAACTCTCCACGATGACCAGAGTCCCGGTCAGTACAGAGATGACACCGGTCAGTAGCACCAGAAAAAGGGATGCTGGCAGATCCTGAGGTCCAGCCCGCAACAGACAGATATCGACATACAAATTGACCAGTCTGCCCAACGGAAGCTCCTTGATTTCCAGCGGACCATCGAATTTCACGACAATCCGGAAAAACACCATTAGCGCACCTCCCCACACCGAGTAGATCGTGGTCAGGCACCCCCGATACTACCAACACTGAACAGGCGACCGATTACCCGCATCATACAGCCAGTTCCGGTTAAGGAAAAATCACCGGGAAGAGTGTTATCCTCTGCGCCAGTTATCGCTACATGAGAGCAAGATGCAGGAATTTTACCTGGATAGCGCTGGAGCACTGGCGCAGTTCTGCGATTCGATCAGGCATAGTCCTTGGTTGGCGCTCGATACCGAGTTCGTTCGCGAGAAGAGCTATTGGCCGCAGCTGTGTCTGCTGCAGATCAGTGACGGGAGCCGCGCTGCCTGTATCGATCCGCTTCACCTGGACAATCTGGACCCGCTTGCCGAGTTATTACTGGCACCGACGAGTGTCAAGATTTTTCATGCCGCGCGCCAGGATCTGGAGATATTCAATCTCTTGTGGCAGAAACTGCCGGCGCCGCTATTCGACACCCAACTCGCCGCTACGCTACTGGGGCTGGGTGAACAGCTCGGCTACGCCGCTCTGGTTCATAAACTGCTCGGAATCGAACTCACCAAAGCGCACACCCGTACCGATTGGTTGCAGCGCCCTCTGCAAGCGGGACAGCTGCGTTATGCGCTGGACGATGTGATCTATCTTGGCGATCTTTATCTTGTATTGAACGCGCAACTGGAGCGCATGGGGAGGAAAGACTGGCTGCGTGAGGAGTTCGACCTGCTTGCTGATCCCGACATTTACCAGGTGCATCCGGAGCGCTGCTGGCAGCGGATAAAGGGCCGACAACGGTTGAGAGGTGTTCAGCTGGCGGTACTTCAGTCGCTGGCCGCCTGGCGTGAAATGCAGGCAATCACCAACGACCGCCCCCGCCGCTGGATTATGCGCGATGAGGTTCTGCTCGATCTGGCGCGGTGCATGCCGAAAAACATGGATGAAACGGGGCGCATCCGGGGGCTCGATCACGCAACGCTAAAGCATCATGGGACGCAATTAGTAAACCTGATTGCCGAAGCGCGCAACCTTCCCAGAACATCCTGGCCGACCGACAAGCCGGTCCCGACACCACTGAATCCCAACCAGGAGGCGCTGGTAGATCTGCTGATGTGCAGCCTGCGTATTCTGGCGGAAGAGAACCAGGTCAGCCCGGCGGTACTGGCGAGCCGTAACGTACTGGAGCAACTGATTGCTGGCGAGAGAAAGTTGGAACTGCTGCAGGGGTGGCGTCGCAAGCTCGCTGGCGAACAACTGCTCGAAGTTATCGCCGGACACCTGATGCCACAGCTGATCGAGGGGCGCCTAAGGCTGACAGAGGTTCACACCTGAGCGACAACAGTCAACGCACTGACGCAATCGATCAGACAAAGCCGGACAACTGCCCACTCACGCTCAACCAGGACGTGCCAATTTTAACCCGCGGCGTAACTCTCCAGACAACAGCACCAGCAAGCCGGACAGCGTGACGCTGACGATCATCCAGTTGCCCCAAATCGCGTAGGGCGTCATGCCTTGGAGCGGAGTGACATCCGCATTCAGCACATCCCGCTCAAAGACGGGGGAAATCGCTGCAATTCCCCCATCCGGTGCGATGATGGCCGATATCCCGGTATTGGTGGCGCGCAGCAGATAGCGGCCGCTCTCCAATGCCCGCATCCGGGCGATCTCCAGATGCTGCGGCAGCGCCAATGAATCGCCAAACCAGGCGTCATTGCTGGCATTGACAAGAAATGCCGCTTCCGGCAGCGCGGTGATCACCTCCGCACCAAAGGCATCCTCATAACAGATGGATATACCAGCGGGATAACCGGCCAGATCGAGCAGGGGCTTCCTCGAGTCTCCCGCAGAAAAGTCGGACATCGGAATCTGCAACCAGTCTATCAGCGGCCGCAACAGCGGCTTCAACGGCATGAACTCGCCAAAGGGCACCAGATGGCGCTTTCGATAGGCAGCACGCTCACCGCCCAGTGCGATCATTGAGTTGTAGTAGTTGCCGTCAGGCAGCCATTCGGCAACACCGAGCAGCAGCGTGCTGCCATTTGCCCTAGCCTCGTGTTCCATCGGCTGCAGGAAGGAACTCTCTACCTGGGAAGCCACCGCAGGTACTGCTGTCTCAGGCCAGATGATCAAATCACTGTCCCAGTGCTGACGAGTCAAATCGGCATACATGTCCAACGTCGACCAGAGATTATCGCGGTTCCATTTCTCCGCCTGGGCGACATTACCCTGTACGATACTCACCGAAATGGAATTTCCAACAGGCTGTGTCCAGGCCCGTCCATTCAGAAACCCCCCAACACCCCAGATCACCACCAGGAGCAGTATGCGTAGAGGGCGCCCATGCCCGGTAACCAGCAACAGCCCGAGCAGTGCTGCCGCACTCAGAGACAACATCAACCCGACACCGTACACACCCAGGAGGGGCGCCCATCCTGCCAACGGAGAATCGATCTGTGAATAGCCCAATGCAAGCCAGGGAAAACCACTCAAAAACCAACCGCGCAACCATTCGAATAGTACCCATAGCAGACTGAACAGCACCAGTTTTCGCGTGGGTCCACGAAGTCGCTGCTGCATCTTTGCTGCCAACCAGCCCACCGCGCCGTAGTAGAGCGCCATCAGTACGACAAAGAGCAGTGTGATAATCATCGCCAGCAGAGTCCCAACATTACCGAACTGGTCAATGCTGATATGCATCCAGAAGACCCCTACACCGAACAGGCCGATACCAAACAGCCAACCTTCTCGGAAGGCCTGCCAGGGAGGGGCATCGAGCCAGAGCAGAAACAGCAGGATCAGGCTGGCCACAGCGAATGGATAGAAAGAGTAAGGCGCAAAAGCAAGCACCGAGAGTGCACCGGCAGCGAATGCCAGCAGCAACCGCCAGAAATTCGACAAGAATCCGCAATTTACGGACCGTTCCCAGCTCAATTCACCCCTTGGCACCCTTTGCCTCCTGCCTGAGGCGAATGCTCAACAGGTAAACGCGGCGACTGTCGGAGCGCAGCACCTTGAAGCAGAATCTTCCGATATCGATACGCTCACCCCGTTGCGGGAGGTGTCCCAAGGCGTGGATAACCAGACCGGAAAGCGTATCGAACTCGTCATCGGCAAAGTCTGTGCCAAAATAGGCGTTGAACTCTTCAATGGTGGTATGCGCCTTCGCGGTATAGTCGTGCTCTCCCCTTTTACGGATAGGCGCATCCTCATCAAAGTCGTGTTCGTCATCAATTTCGCCGACGATCTGCTCCAGCACATCTTCGATGGTCACAAGCCCGGCTGCGGTACCGTACTCATCCACTACGATCGCCATATGGTTGCGGCTGGTACGAAACTCCTTCAGCAGCACATTGAGACGCTTGCTCTCAGGTACGAACACCGCTGGGCGCAGCAGTTCCCGGATGTCAAAGCGTTTACGCTGCTTTTTACCGGTGTAGGCGAGCAGATCCTTGGCCAATATGATTCCCACGACTTCGCCCCGATCATCACCAATCACCGGAAACCTGGAATGAGCTGATTCAATCACCTGTGGCAGAAACTTTTTAATCGAATCATTTCTGGCGACAACCACCATCTGGGCACGGGGAATCATAATATCCCGTACCCTTAACTCGGAGACCTGCAGCACCCCTTCCATCATCGCCAGCGCGTCGGTATCCAACAGCTCATGCTCCCTGGCTTCACGCAACAGTGCTATCAGCTGTGTCCTGT
Source organism: Chromatiaceae bacterium (assembly GCA_024235215.1). GTDB lineage: Bacteria > Pseudomonadota > Gammaproteobacteria > Chromatiales > Chromatiaceae > HKST-UBA178. Next base: position 19,686 of record JACKMU010000008.1, read on the forward strand.
TCTCAGGCGTTTCAGTGAAATGGTGCGAAATCGCTCTCATCCAGCGCAGAAGTACTGACTCTTGGCCGCCCTCCTTATCACTGTTCATGCACTTTCATTTTCAGTATACGGATCGGGAATGCCCAGTCGTGCAAGAATCTCGACCTCCAGTCTCTCCATCTCCCGTGCCTCCCGATCGGCCTGATGATCCATTCCCAGCAGATGAAGTATGCCGTGCACCACCAAGTGGGCCCAGTGGGCTTCCACCGATTTTCCCTGCTCCTGCGCTTCACGCCGTACCAGCGGAGCGCATATCACCAGATCTCCGAGCAGATGCGAGTCGACATATGCAGGCGCATCAAATGGAAAAGAGAGCACATTGGTCGCTTTATCCCTGCCTCGGTACTCCCGGTTGAGCTGCCGGCTCTCGGCCTCGTCGACCAGACGGATCGTCAATTCGGCTTGTTGCCGATGCCCTGACAACGCCGCCTTGACCCATTTTTTGTACTGCTTGGCAGCCGGTTGCTCAGGCGCATCACTGACGCGCTGAATGTCAATTTCGACCGTCACTGCGGATCCTGCAAGCGGGAAAAGTCATCGTAGGCGCTAACGATACGCTGCACCAAAAGGTGCCGCACCACATCGCTGGCATTGAAAAAAGTGAAGCTGATCCCTTCCACCTTGGCCAGAATCTCCGCCGCCTGACGAAGTCCCGAGCTCTGTCCACGCGGCAGATCGACCTGAGTCACGTCGCCATTGATCACTGCGGTAGAACCAAAGCCAATCCTGGTCAGAAACATCTTCATCTGTTCGGGCGTCGTATTCTGTGCCTCGTCCAGGATGATGTAGGACTCATTCAACGTGCGCCCACGCATATAAGCGAGTGGTGCCACCTCGATCACGTTGCGTTCGATCAGCTTGGCGACCCGTTCAAATCCGAGCATCTCGTAGAGTGCGTCGTAGAGCGGCCGCAGATAGGGATCGATCTTCTGCGCCAGATCACCTGGCAGGAAGCCGAGGCGTTCACCCGCCTCCACCGCAGGCCGCACCAACAGGATACGTCGCACCCGGTCACGCTCCAGCGCATCGACCGCGCTGGCCACCGCAAGGTAGGTTTTGCCGGTTCCAGCAGGCCCGATACCGAAATTGATATCGTGAGTGAGAATATTGTGCAGGTACTCTTTCTGGTTTTTTCCGCGTGGACGGATCAGACTGCGGCGGGTCTTTATCACCAGTTCGGGGAGTTCACCCTCCGTGTCTTTTCTGAGCAGGGACTCGATACCGGACTCCTGCAGAAAAAGATGTACCTGTTCCGGCGTCATCAGCTGGTCACGGGTCTCTTTATACAGCCCTTTGATCACCTCTTCGCCAGCACGAATGGCATCACTTTCCCCGATCAGGCGGAAATGGTTGCCCCGGTTGTTCACCTCTATACCGAGTCTGCGTTCGATCTGGCGCAGATGTTCATCCAGCTGACCGCTCAAATTGGCCAACCGTTCGTTGTCTTCGGGTAACAGCGTAAAATCTACTGATTGAGGATGATCGGACACGATTGCCTGTTGTGAATGCCGATAATGTATCCCGGCCTGGTAAAATTGAAATTATACGGATGGGGCTGATGCGAGTGAATCATCAACCAGAGCCGCAAGAGATTCGACAACCCGGAATCACCCCAGCGGTTGCGGGTCTGATCAAATCCCGGCAGAGAGGCTTTTCGGCATCTCTGTTGAGGCGACCAGACGACCACGCAGGGAGTTGGGCAGTGCCTCGGTAATCTCCAGATCGACGAATTGGCCGATCAGGTAATCCGGACCGTCAAAGTTGACCACCCGATTGTTTTCGGTGCGACCGGCAAGCTGTCTGTGATTCTTGCGCGCCTGGCGTTCGACCAACACCCGTTCGCTACGCCCTACCATAGCGTGGCTGATAGATTGCGCCATCCCGGAAATGCGACTCTGAAGCCTCTCCAAACGCTGCTGCTTTACCCCCATCGGGATGGTATCCTCCATCTCGGCCGCGGGTGTTCCGGGACGTGCACTGAAGATAAAACTGAACGAATGGTCGAAACCCACTTCCTCGATCAGGCGCATGGTGTGCTCGAAATCCGTCTCGGTTTCACCGGGAAAGCCGATAATGAAATCGGAGGAGATGGAAATACCGGGGCGCTGTTGGCGCAGGCGGCGGATTTTGGATTTGTATTCGAACGCCGAGTGACCGCGTTTCATCAGTGCCAGAATGCGGTCTGAACCGCTCTGAACCGGAAGATGGAGATGACTCACCAACTCCGGTACCTCGGCATACACACTGATCAGGCTGTCACTGAACTCCACCGGGTGAGAAGTGGTGAAGCGAATCCGATCGATACCGTCGATCGCGGCAACATACTGAATCAACAGCGCCAGATCGGCGCTGCCCCCATCATCGGTTGCGCCTCGGTAAGCGTTGACATTCTGCCCCAGCAGATTGACCTCCCTCACCCCCTGTGCAGCAAGTTTAGCCACCTCTGCGACCACATCATCGAATGGGCGGCTGATCTCTTCACCCCGGGTATAGGGTACAACGCAGTAGGTGCAGTACTTGGAACAACCCTCCATGATGGATACGAATGCGCTGGGACCCTCTGCGCGCGGTTCCGGCAGCCGGTCGAACTTTTCGATTTCAGGGAACGACACATCAATCACCGGCAACCGACGTTCCCGGCTTTCACTCAGCATTTGCGGCAAACGGTGCAATGTCTGCGGACCGAAAACCAGATCCACATAAGGAGCGCGCTCGCGAATCGCCTCGCCCTCCTGGCTGGCAACACAGCCTCCCACGCCGATCACCAGGTCCGGACGCTGCAGCTTCCAGGGACGCCATCTGCCCAGCTGAGAAAAGACCTTTTCCTGTGCTTTCTCACGGATCGAGCAGGTATTCAACAGCAGTACATCTGCCATTTCCGGTTGATCGGTCAGCTCCAGTCCGTGCGACTGCCACAGTAGATCCGCCATTTTGGCGGTATCGTACTCGTTCATCTGACAACCGAAGGTCTTGATAAAAAGCTTGCCGGACATGTGGTAGTAAACTGAAATGATGACAGGGCGAAACAGCTTACCGCCAAAGCGGGGTTATTGCCAGAGTCGGCAACGGATTGCAGCAACTCGACTCGCTGCAGACTGGTCTCCGGAGGATGCGAAAAAAGTCACCTCCCGAGCGCCGATTGCCGGGAGGTCATCCCGGTAATCGGCGTTACACAAACAACCCTCAAACGTCGTAGGTTTTCATCAGATCGCGGGCCTGCGCCTGCCATTGATCACGTGCCACGCGCCCTGAGAATCTGCTGCCCAATACTTCATCCTCGATACGCGCTATCTCGTCTGCATCCCAAGTGGCAATCTGATAGTAGCTGACGACCCCCTCTTCATACAGGCGTTGCTGCAGCACCTTGCCAATGCCCTGTATCCTGGTCAGGTCGTCCACCACCCAACCCAGCAGCTTCGGAGCGTCCGCTTCTGTACCCTCTGCCACAGACTGCAACTCGGTCTGCGATGATATGGGTACCACTTGTTTACTCCGGGCAACAACCGCCGGTACTCCGTACAGACCACTCCAGCTCTTGAACCAGTCTATATACTGGCCGAAAAAGAGGTTCTGTATATTCTGACTCTCCTGCGCCAAAGACGCATAATAGTCGAACAGTTCGCGGGTATTGGCAAGCCAGTCCCGCTGCACCTGTGCACTTGTCTCCAGCCAATGATCCTGGATCGTCTCCAAGGTCAACAGATCGCCAAAAAACGTCTCGGGCACCGCTGGAAACTGAAAAGAATAGAAAGAGTTCATGGTTCTACCCTCGTAAAACCTGGATCAACTCCAACGTCCCTCACTTGGAAAATCCAGATCGAAACAGGGTTCTCATACACCGACAATGAGAACCCTTGAACGGTGCAGTAAGGCAATCCGGCTCAGGCCGCCTGCGAAACTACAGCACTGAGGCTCTCACGCGCCAGCGCCTGGGTATCGGCGTTGAACTCGGAGCCGATCTTGGCAACAGCCTGTACATCGGCGATCATCTTCTCACTGACACCTTTAGCCACATCGACCTGCTTGGCAACAAATGCCTGCAATGACTCTGGATCCTTCACCTCGGAAAACGCTCTCAGCTGCGCGACGCCAAGATCCAGATAGCTCTGAGCGATATCAAGCTGCATTGAGTAGAGCTTTTCCGTATTGTCCAGTGAGAGTTTGACGAATGCCTGTACCGGTGCAATCAGCTTCGCGGCATTGGCGGTATAGGTGTCGATAATTTCCTGGTACATGATTGTGTACTCCTGTTGGGTGATCGTTGAGAATAACTGCTATGTTGCGGTGCAGCATAGCGCATATTTTTGTGCAGTGCAACATATATCGGCCCGGTTTTTCTATCCGCATGGGAGGAGTAGGCAAACAAATACTCTACCCAACTGTTTTTTACTGGTTATTATTACCTTTCATCTGACCAGGAAATCGCTCTGTCAGAATCTCAGAGACACTAAAAATAGAGTAATTGAAACGAACCCGGTTTGCTTGCACCATCCACTGAAGAGAATTTCCGGGGAACCGGACTCACCAGGTCGTGCTGACCCTCTGTTTTCCGCTTTCTGCTTTATGCTAGGCTTCGCCCTGCCAGAAGCATGCTCAGCAAGCGCTATCGGGCTGGTACAGGCTGCAGTCAGCCCGAACGCCCCGGGGGATCAGCACCTGGTGCAGAGGTAAACCATGCAGGGCAGACAGCGAGGCTACCGCGGTCACCAGCGTCAGTTGCCTCAGCACATAACCGGAACGTATGCCGGATCGGTATCTTCCCGGGCTGGCAAAACTGAGGTTGACGGAGCGCTAACCCGTCCTCACTCAAATAATCACAATATGACAGCAGGACACTATTATGGATCTCTCCGTATTTGCAACCACTCCCGTGATTTCGCTCAGCGTGATTCTGCTCCTGATCGGCGCCCTCATCGGCTACCTTAGCGGTGTCAGCAGGGAGTCCGCCAGAAAACGTGCGGCATTGACAGAGGCGGAACAGGAGCATGCCAGTACTGTCACCCGGCTCGCCTCGGAGCATGAGCGCAAACTTCGCGAACTCACTCAAACCGGCAGCGAACAGCTGGAACGGGCAAAGCGCGCCTACCAGGAGGATCTGCACCATTTGAGCGAGGCGCAGAAGCAACTGGTCGACTCGCTGACGCAGGGACACCAGCAAAGCAGCGAGCGAGCCAATTTGCAGCATGCGAATCTTGTCGCACAGCTGAACGAAACCAACACCAACAATACCCGCGATCTGCAGCGGCAGTACGAAGAGCGGATCGACCGCACCGCGCAGGAGTCGAAAGCGCAAGCGGAAGCGATAAAACGCGAAAATGCCAGTGCGCTGGAGCGGGCCAGGACGGAGGCAGCCAGCACACTGGAGATGTTCCGCAACGAACACGCCAAGGCAATCACTCTGCTCCAGGATGAAAACCAGAAGAGTATTCAGATGATCGATCTGAAGCATCAAAATCAGCTACACAAGCTGGAAACGGAAAACCGGGCAGAGTTGGAGCGCCTCAATCGAAGAATTGCGGAGCTCGATCGGGAGCGGTCCGATCTGCAACAGAATTTGACCGCGATGAAGGCCGACATCGAGGAGGAGCGCAGAAGCAACACCTTCTCCATGTCCCGCTCGGGCGACAGGCTGATGAGTGTGGTGCGCAGCGTACAGGAACTGGCTAACGAGCTGGAAGCTACATCGAAAACAGTCACCGCAGGGAAGTATTCGGTATTCAACGAACTGCGCGATCACCGCAAACAGGAGAAGATCCTGAACCTTGGTGGCGGCGATAACACAGACAACAGCGAAGCTGACAACGACGCAACGGAGGTTGAGCGCAGTGACGATGGTGAGAGCCAGAACGAAGGGAGCCAGGAGGAGGGTAATGAGCAGAGCTGACCGGAGAAGAGACCCACCATCGAGTGACCCTGGTGAACTCAGTGATGCATTTCCTTGCGCTGCCGAACGCCGCACCGGAAGAGGCGGATGTGTTGATTCTGCCGGTTCCGCACGAACGCACGGTCACCTACAAGCGTGGCACCGCACAAGGACCTGCCGCTATCCTCGCTGCGACCGAACAGCTCGAATTCTATGAAGAGGATGCTGACTGGTGTCCCACCCGGCACATGAAAATCACCGTGCTTCCTCCGCTCGCCTCTGCGCCTGGTGAGGAGGATGAAGCATTTCACCGCAAACTGTTCGACCAGGTGTCCGGCCTCAGAAAGGATCCACTTTTCATCGCACTCGGCGGAGAGCATTCGATTACCCCCGAAATGGTGTTCGCGCGCATGCCAAAAGGGGGCTCGCTGGTGCAGATCGATGCGCATGCCGACCTGCGACCCACCTATCACGGATCCATCTACAACCACGCCTGCCCGATGCGCCGCATCCGTGACAGGGGCTACCGACTGACTCAGATCGGTGTACGTTCCCTGCACGCCGACGAGGCGTCAGCGATAGCGGCTGACCCTGGCATCACCACCTACCTGGACCGGACACTGCTGCAACCGGAAGGAATGCAGAAACTGCTCCACGAGCTTGCGCTGCTCATCGGACCCGTGTGGCTGACCATAGACATGGACGGATTCAACCCGGCGCTGGTCCCCGGGGTTGGCACACCCCAACCCGGTGGGCTCTCCTGGTATCAGGGGCTGGATATTGTGGAAGCGATAATGCGTAACAGAGGGATCGACCTGCGTGGCATGGACATCGTCGAGTTGGTGCCGGAACCTTCGAAAGTTTCGCAGATGCTGGCGGCAAAACTGCTACAAAAATGCATCTCTCACTGGGGCAAGGCGCGGGGTTACCACCAGCGACCGGCGCAGGGTTCGCAGATCGGAATGACCGATGAGTAGATCCTCCTGGAAACCTGGTGACTCGGCCAGGCTCTATCAGGTGGAAGGCTGGGGGGGCGGGTATTTCAACGTCAACACCAGTGGCAACCTGGAAGCGGTCACCACCAGCGACCGTCCGATCGACCTGAAGCTGCTGTGTGACCAGCTGGCGCGAAACGGACTGCACCCGCCGCTGATACTGCGCTTCTCAGATATCCTGAAACGTCGTCTGCAACAGCTGCACAAACGCTTCTCACGAGCAATCGCCGAATCCGGCTACTCCGGCCAGTATTACGGTGTCTATCCGATCAAGGTCAACCAACAGTTCCAGGTGGTCGAAGAGATCGTTGAGTTCGGTGCAACGCTCCACTGGGGCCTGGAGGCAGGCTCCAAGCCGGAACTGTATGCCACGCTCGCACTGTTGGATAAGATTGAAGGGGTAATCATCTGCAATGGCTATAAGGACCAGCATTTCATCGAACTTGCGCTGATGGGGCTGAAGCTTGGCAAACGCCTTTTCATCGTGGTGGAAAAGCCCAACGAACTGGGACTGATTCTCAACACCGCACAACGCATCGGGATAGAGCCACTGATCGGTCTGCGTTGCCGGCTGGCAACGACCAGCAACGGCATCTGGGATGACTCAGGGGGTGACATGTCGAAGTTTGGGCTCTCCGCTTCAGAACTGCTCGAGGCGATTGAACAGCTCTCCGCCGCGGGCAAGCTGACATCTCTGAAACTGCTCCATTTCCACATTGGCAGTCAGGTGCCGGAGGTCCACCGCATCAAGGAGGCAGTGCAAGAGGCGGCGCACTATTATGCCGAAGCACGGCGCCTCGGTGCCCCGATCGAATTCGTGGATGTGGGTGGTGGATTGGGCGTGAATTATGATGGCAGCATCTCCAACCGTCACTCCTCGGTCGACTACAGCCTGCAGGAGTATGCCAACTGCATTGTCTGGACGATGAAGGAGGTATGCGCCGAGCATGGGCTTGAAGAGCCGCATCTCATCTCTGAGTCGGGTCGTGCATTGGTCGCGCACCACTCGGTGCTTATCGTCAACACGCTGGGCGTCTCCTGCCGCACCAGCGATCGTCCGCCAGCGGAGCCACATGGGGAAAGTCCGATACAGCTGCGCCGCCTCTGGGACACACTTATCGACCTGAACGGGATCCCTGCGCGGGAAGCGCTGCATGATGCGGTCTCGCTGCGTAAAGATATCGATCGACTGTTCAGCCTCGGCCACGCCAGTCTCAGGGAGCGCGCGCAGGCAGATGACATCTACTGGCATCTGATCACGCTGATCATGCAGCAGTTGGGGGAGAAAGAGGTCAACCAGATCATTCCGGAGTTACAACTGCAGGCGGCGGATCGTTACTTCTGCAACTTCTCGGTGTTCCAGTCGCTGCCGGATGCCTGGGCAATCGGACAGATCTTTCCGGTCATGCCGATTCACCGGCTGAATGAGGAGCCGACTCGGCAGGGGGTAGTTGCGGATATCACCTGCGATTCAGACGGCAAACTCCAGCGCTTCCCGCTGAGGAGAGGAATCTCCAGCACGCTGCCGCTGCACTCGATACGCTCCGGGGAGAACTACCTGCTCGGAGTATTCCTGATTGGCGCTTACCAGGAGATACTCGGCGATCTGCACAACCTGTTCGGAGATACTCACGCGGTACATGTGCGCCTGGACGGAGAAAGCTATACCATGGAGCAGATCATCCATGGTGAGAGCGTGGCCGAGGTGCTGGAGCACGTGCTGTTCCAGGAACACTTTCTGAACGATCGGATGCGCAGTCAGATCCAGTCAGCCCGCAGTGCCGGCAGACTCAGCTTCAAAGAGGCGGACGCACTGCTTCAGTTCTATCAGCGGGGGCTGCGAGGCTATACCTATCTGGAACGCGAGGAGGCGCCTCTTCTGCTATGAGTTGCGCCACAGCGTGATCCACCAAGGCGGGTGTGAATACTCCTGTACCGGCTTTGACCAGCCTGCGAACGATCCGTCAGTCTGAAACGAAACGCAGCGTATCCGCAGCCTTCCCTGATGGAGATACCATCTCCTGCTGACTCGAACGCTGAAACACCACCCCTTGACGGAGCCCCATATACCCAGTATCGACGGTGCAAAGACTGAGCGACGACCGCCAATCGATTCGGAGAGTCACAACGGTCACTCAAGAGAGGCGCCCTTCATAATCAGCATAGCCGAAGCGTCGTACCACCTCTATCCTGCCTCCCTCCCGTCTGATCGCAATGGCAGGGTGGCGCAGGCCGTTGAACAGGGTACTCTTCACCATGGTGTAGTGGAGCATATCTTCAAATATCACCCGCTCCCCCACTACCAGCGGGTGATCGAATGCATAGTCACCGATCACGTCTCCGGCAAGGCAGCTCACCCCCCCGAGGCGATAGCTGTACCTCTTCTCTCCAGGAAAGGCGCCCCCTCGTACGTCAGGCCGATAGGGCATCTCCAGCACGTCCGGCATATGCGCGGTTGCAGAGGTATCGAGGATGGCGATCTCAACACCGCCGCGAGAGATCAGGTCAAGCACACTGGCAACCAGCGGGCCGCAATCCCAGGCGACGGCCGAACCTGGCTCCAATACCAGTTCCACTCCCGGATGACGTCGACCGAAGCCACGGAGCAGATGGATCAGTCGCGCCAAATCGTATCCCGCCCTGGTCAACAGATGTCCGCCGCCCAGATTCAGCCAGTGCAGCGATCCCAACAGATGGCCGAAGCGTGTCTCAACCGCATCGATCAACGCCTCGGTCGACTCGACTCCGCACTCACAAAGTGCATGCAGATGCAGCCCTGCGACCCCCTCTGGCAGGGTATTACCCAGTTCCGCCGCTGGGATGCCGAGCCGTGACTGCGGGCTACAGGGATTGTACATATCCACAGCGACCTCATCGATTTCCGGATTGACTCGCAGACCGGCTGATACACCAGCCGCTAAAGTGGGTTTGGCATAACGCCACCACTGGCTCAGCGAGTTGAACGAAATCCGATCGGCAAGACGCAGCAGTATTGGAAACTCCTGATCGGAGAAGGCCGGTGCGTAGAGATGCAGATGGCCGCCGAAGTGGTTGTGCGCCAACTGGGCCTCAGCAAGCGAGCTGACGGCACAGCCAGGCAGATAGTGCCGCACCAGTGGAAAGGCGGACCACATTGCAAACCCTTTGAGGGCCAGTATGAAGCGGCATCCGCTCTCACGCGCAACCCGAGAAATCAACTCCAGATTGCGTCTCAACCGCACCTCTTCCAACAGGTAGCAGGGTGACGGCAACTGTGCCAGTTCGACCTCCGTCATGGGATATCGACATTGCTGGTGATATCCTGCCACGGCAGACCGTAGCGGTTCAGGTCGGCCATGAACGGGTCAGGATCAAATTGCTCCATGTTCCAGACACCGGCCCGCTTCCAACACCCCTCCAGCATCAGTTTGGCGCCGATCATCGCCGGAACACCGGTAGTGTAGGAGATCGCCTGGGCATTGGTTTCCCGGTAGCAGGCCTGATGATCGCAGACGTTGTAGATGTAGCGTGAGACCGGTCTGCCGCCCTTCTCTCCCTTGATCAGACAGCCGATGTTAGTCTTACCGACAGTGCGCGACCCCAGCGTGGCAGGCTCCGGCAACAGCGCCTTGAGAAACTGCAGCGGCACGATCCGTTGCCCCTGAAACTCAATCGGCTCGATCCGATCAAGGCCCAGATTCCGAATCACCTCCAGATGCTTCAGATAGCTCTCGCCAAAGGTCATCCAGAAGCGCATGTGCCGCATACCCGGTATGTGGCGTGCCAGTGACTCCAACTCCTCGTGATAGAGCAGATAGATCCTGCGCGGACCGATCTCGGGAAAATCGAACAGCCGGGAAATCTCCATTGGTTGCGTCTCGATCCAGGCGCCTTCCTGATAGTAGCGCCCGTTGGCGGTCACCTCACGGATATTGATCTCCGGGTTGAAATTGGTGGCGAACGGATAACCGTGATCGCCGGCATTACAGTCGAGAATGTCCAGCGTATCGATACGATCGAAATGGTGCTTCAGTGCATAGGCTGTGAAGACGTTGGTCACCCCCGGATCGAAGCCGGAACCAAGCAGCGCCATGATACCGGCTGCCTGGAAGCGCTCCTGATAGGCCCACTGCCACTTGTATTCAAACTTCGCCAACTCAGGCGGTTCATAGTTGGCGGTGTCGAGATAATCGACCCCGGTCGCAAGGCACGCCTCCATGATACTCAGATCCTGGTAAGGCAGCGCCAGATTGATCACCAAGCGCGGCGCGATCCGGCGTATCAGTGCCACCAATTCGGTTACGCTATCCGCATCGACTTCAGCCGTGGATATCCGGTTTCCACCGATCTCGGCAGCGATCTGATCACACTTGGAGCGGGTGCGACTGGCCAGCCAGATGTCGCTGAACAGTTCAGGCAGCCGGGCACACTTGTGTGCAGTCACCCGGCCGACACCACCGGCACCGATTATCAAGACTCTGCTCATCGCCCTGCCCCGTGTGCCATACAATCTCAACCTGCTGATTCTAATCTGCACACCGGGGGTTGTCTCCCGCTTTCGTCCGGTGTCCCCAAGCACATACAGCCCTCAGCACCCACCCTTGGCAAAACGAACAAAGACCAGCCCGGAAGACTACAGATCACCCCCGTCCAGCACTGCCCTGATCCCGCCTGCCAGCTCAGACCGGGAATAGGGCTTTTTGAGCAGACAACTCCAAGCTTGCGCCGAACTCTCCCAACGTTGTGCCCGCTCTGTGTACCCAGAGGTAAGCAGCACCTTCAATCCCGGAACGCGCTTGCACGCCTCCGCTGCCAATTCATAGCCACTCATTCCACCGGGCATTACCAGATCACTGAACAACAGGTCTATCGTCGGAGATTCCGACAGCAGCTGTAGCGCCTCTGCGGCATTAGCCGCTGTCAAAATATGATAGCCCAGAGATTGCAGCATCTCCCGGGCCAAGTCCAGCAGCCCCGGTTCATCATCCACCACCAACAAAGTCTCACTGCCACCGGAAACCTCCTCCACTTGTGTATCCGGCTGGCTGACGACAGCCTCGGTGGCTTGCGCCCGTGGCAGATAGAGATGAACCCGGGTGCCCACGTCAGGCTCTGAATCGACATGGATATATCCGTTTGAACGGTTGACAAAACCAAACACCAGCGACAATCCAAGACCGGTTCCCTTGCCCTGAGGTTTGGTGGTGTAAAAAGGTTCGAAGATGCGATCCAACAGATCCCTTGGGATCCCCTTGCCACTGTCGCTGATTGTCAACTCCACGTACTCTCCCGGGTGACTATCCGGATGCTGCGAACAGTAGTCCGCGTCCAACGTAACGTTTCCTGTCTCCAGGATGAGTTCGCCGGCTCCCGCCATCGCGTCACGCGCATTGATAATCAGATTGATCACGGCATGCTCGAAATCTGCCGGATCGATCCGTGTCAGCCAAAGATCTTGGGAGAAGCGATACACCAGCTTTACTTCCGGAGTCAGAGACTGTGAGATCAGACTCACCATCTCTGCGATCACCTGATTGATATCGACTGTGGCTACCCGGGCGAATTCGCGTCGGGAAAAGCTCAACAGTTGCCGAGTAAGATCGACCGCCCGTTGCGCGGCATTCTCGATGGTCTCCAGCCGTTTCAGGATCTTGGGATCACTGGCGATCTGCCGCTGGAGCAGGTTGAGATTTCCCATCACGATGGCAAGAATGTTGTTGAAGTCGTGTGCGATACCTCCGGTCAGTTGTCCGATTGCATCCATTTTCTGCGCCCGGTGCAGTGCCTGCTCGACTCGCACCTGTTCGGTAATATCGAGTATGCTGATCGGTACACTGCTGAAGCCCTCAGGCTTTTCCGGGATCGGAAATGAGATGATCGCCTTTAACTCCCTTCCATCAAGGGAACGGAAGGAGGAGTTGGAACGGAACATCTTCTCCCCATTCCAGACAGCACAGAGCGAATCGATGAAAACCGGTATTGTGTCCGGCGCAAAGGTGTGGTGAATCTCCATAAGAAATTCGTCCGGTGTCTTGGCGCCGAACATTTTCAGTGTAGCTTCATTGACCTGCAGCACTTTCACCATCGCAGCAAGATCCCATGCAAGCTGTGGGTTAACGTCGAGATGACGACGGAGATCGCTTACCCCCTCGTGACGCAGCTGCCGTAACATCTGGTAAACCGCCGACAGATCCTCGTTCCAGATCGACACCTCGGCGTTCTGAAACAGACTCCGGTATCGCGCTTCGCTCTCCTGCAGCGCAGCACGAACAGCTGACTCTCTGGTCACATCCCTGAATACCAAAACCACACCGGTAACCTTGCCAACGTTGTCCAGCATCGGTGAAGCGGAATCCGCTATCCGGATCTCCCGTCCATCCCTGGCTATCAAGACGATCTGCTCATCCAGGCTGACGGACAGACCCGGCGCGCACATCGATTCCACCGGATCGGATATGCGCTCACCGGTCGCAGCATGCACAAGATGCAGTACCTCTGACAGCGGCCGGCCACGGGCTGATTCGAGGTCCCAGCCGGTCAGCCGCTCTGCTACCGGATTCATGATCGATATGCCTCCGGACCGGTCGGTTGCAATTACCGCATCCCCAATGGAATGGAGTGTTATATGCAGATTTTCTGTCGCCAGGTATACCTGCTTCTTCAGTTGACGCGGACGATCGATAATTGAATAGATCAGCCCAGCCAGCCCCATCGCTCCGATCAATACGCTCAACCAATACCAGTTGGAATGCAAAAATCCTGTCGCTTCCGATCCCGGTTTGAGGGCCGCCGCCAACTGCCAGCTGGCATCTGGCAGCGCTACGTCAGCGACAGCCAGAGGTGAGCCGAACACTTTCGGTTGACCGTAGAAAAGCTCACCTTTGCCACCACGCCCGTCGGTTCCGCGAATGGCAAGATCCAGATCCTTTTCCAGCCCGAAAAAGCCCGCATCGGCAAGAATCGGCTGAATATCAATAATGACGGTGGCAAAACCCCAGAAATGATCTCCGCTTTCGCCTGGCTGCGCAAAAAAGAGTGGACGCCGAGCGACTATGGCAACACCACCCTGACGCAACTCATAGGGACCATGAATGATAAAACTGCGCTCCCGAACCGATTGCTCGACCACATGGTGGAGGCGTTGATCGGTGAACAGATTGTGCCCCAGCGCAACACGATTGCTCTCGAGATTGGTCAGATAACGAACTATCCCGTCCGGTGCCAGCTGCAGGCTGCGGACTCCGACCATTCCCGCCTGCAGCTGTGATGCATAGTGATCGAACTCCTGCTGGGTAAATTCACGATTGATCGCAACGAATGCGGCCAAACTGTTGGTGAGAGAAAGCCTCAGATTCATCGACTGCGCCAAAGCACCAGCAACCTGTCGCAAGCGCTTTTCCGCAATCGATTGATCGAGCAGATACTGCTCCTGTAGGGCGGATCGCTGAATCTGATGTGCACCGAAGAGAAGAGCCAAAACAACAATCAGCGCGCCCAACAGAGGTTGAAGACGTTCTCTCATGTCATTAATCATACCGCTTCACACCGATTCATCCATTGAGGGCGCCGCGAGGCATTCCATTTAACTGTTCTGGAGCAGGAACAGGCCCGGGTTAAACCCTCCGTTGCGGAGGTTTTATGCTCTCCCCTGGGTGCGCCTGCCGCCATTTCCATGCATGTAAATGAACGAGTTTGCAACAGGATGGGATTCATATTTTCAATTTTACGTCTTGAAAAATTCCCGAGCAGTGATTTTTCGAGCCCCCCTTTAGTCACTTGCAAAGCAAAGGTTGCCGGATATGAAAAGCTCTGTCTGTCTGCATTTCAGCGCAGCAATGGCTTCGCTATCAGCCACATCGCTGCGAGGAGACTTCCTGTGGCAGTCCTATTGCAGACCATTGCTGTAAATTCCGCAAGCTGTTTGTCTCACTCAGGAAGCTTTTCAGATACTGGACTGCTGTACCGGATGGAAACAAAGACTGGATAGGACGAGTTGCGCCAAGTTTATCTGCAGGCACCGGGGAGTGAATTGAAAAGTCTGGCAAAAAATAAGACCAGGAGGAGCCACCCTCCTGGTCCTGCGAATGGACTATAAACTACCGTTACTGCGCAACCACTTCGCGTCTGGCACCTTGTGGCAGCCTCCTGGTCAGTTACTCGGTGCGCACCTCTATCTTGCGCGCTTTATGCTCTTCACGCTTGGGGATACGCAACGCCAGCACACCATCCTTCAGGGTCGCATCAGTCCGGCTCCCGTCCAACTCGCTGCTCAACGAGAAGCTGCGCTGGTAGTTAGTGGTGCGGATATCCGCATAGAGTGGCTCCATTCCCTCAGGTACCGGTACCTCAGCCTTACCGCTTATAGAAAGCGTATCCTTGTCTATCTGTACATCGAGTCGCTCCCTGGATACGCCCGGCATATCGGCCAGTACGGTGATACCTGTTTCGTCTTCGAAGATATCGACCGGCATGCGTATCGCCCGCTCCTCGCTCCGCTCTTTGCCTGGTGTAGCAGAGGCTGGTTTCTCAACATCTTTTCTTTCGTTCATCTGGTTTTCCTCCGCTCAATCATTTGATTTCAATCTGACGCGCCTTGGCAGCTTCACGACGCTGTACCGTTATACGCAGTACACCATCGCGGTAGCTGGCCTCCACTTGGTCGGGATCCACGTCTTCCGGCAGTGTCACCACACGGTGAAAAGCGTCGTCAAAGCGCTCCTTCCGGTAGAATCTGGCACCCGCTTCGGTAATTGGCCGACGCTCTCCATCGATGGTGAGCAGATTTTTCTGGATGGATATATCCAGGCTTGCCGTATTCAGACCGGCGGCGAACAGATAGACGTCCACCTGTTCCGGTGTGCTGCCGATATTGATCGGCGGATAGGTACCTTTGGCAACGGAACGAATGCTGTTAGGCCATGTGCCCGCACCAAACAGATTTTCCATCTCCCTCTCCATGCGCCTGAACTCATCGAACAGTGCGCCATCATAGCTGGTCAAACTCCTGAACATTGCAGAACCTCCTATTAGTTTCCGCAGAAAGCATTTCGATTGGTTCATATATGTGGATAGGGTTGCGCATTTCAAGTCGACAAGAACCTGCTACGGCAGCTTTGCTCCGTTGGTCAACACAGGTGTTGATTGGTAAGCCGCAACAGGGATTTACATGCTCCGTCGGGATCCAGAGTCAGGCTGCCCAGCTGTTGTCCCGCTCTCCGGAAAAGCAGTAGGGCGGATGGCGGATGATTCGATCAATCGATCTGCATCGCCACCAGCAACAGAGAGTTTGAAATTCGGCTTTGGTAGCATGCAATCCAACCGGTAAACTTACCATCTGCCTAGAGGACAACGGGAATCAGCGTGGCGTGCTTTAAACTCAACCAAGCAGTGGCAGATAGCGCACTGCTTCCAGAAAAGAGTATCCCTCTGTTTCAAGTGGATGCAATCCATGCACTTTTTCAATCGCTTTTTCACCTTTTTGCGTTTCATGCAAAATGCCCGGTGAGCGTTCCCGGATAGCCAGTCCAGGCGTGCCAAACGGAGAAAAATTTCATCTGGGTGTCAGCCGGCTAACAAGTGGTTCCCTTACAAACTGGAAAAATCTGACTACCTCCAGGGCTGACAACGGTGCGGCTGCACCCTTGGCGC
Source organism: Chromatiaceae bacterium (assembly GCA_024235215.1). GTDB lineage: Bacteria > Pseudomonadota > Gammaproteobacteria > Chromatiales > Chromatiaceae > HKST-UBA178. The sequence continues at coordinate 36,210 of JACKMU010000008.1, forward strand.
GCCCAACCGCCCCATCCAGCGGTACCTGCAGGCAGTCACGTGCTCACCCGGCTGTACGTCAATCACCCTGGGGAAATAATGAAGAAGAAGCGGTACGCTAACCGCGACTATCTCCATTCTTTTGTCCCGAGGAGAGCGCGGAGACTGACTCGGTCAGGTCCTTGAAATACGATAGAATATTCTCCATCGTGCGAGCTGACAGCTCTGCCCGTCTGGCGAACCCTTCGATATCCACCCTACCCTGGGAAAACGCCTGTAACGTACCCATCGCGTCATTCACCGCATCCTGAAACAGCGCTGTTTGTTGATAAGCCAACATAGAAGTGCGCTCTTTCCACAGTCGATTGTATTCGGTCAGGATATCCAGGCCTTCGCGGTGCTTTTCCAATATAGTATCCAGATTGAGATACCCCAAACCAAACCCCCCAAAAACGCGCTTTACCTGTTCATACAGACGCTCAACATCATCAGTCAAGAAAAGCTGCATGCCTTCCGTGTCATAACTGGCATCCACCTCGCGTTCCGCCTCTGCCCAGTCAACGAACGGATCACCACCGACAAACCCACGTCGCTGAACACTGGAATAGGCTTTTTCTGCTATCAATAACCAGCGCTCAGCGGGAGAGATCCGCCTGTGTGAATTAATGGCAGAAGTATGTCTGCCCTCTGGCGACACGCCGCTGCTGCTTAGATTTTCGCTTTGGATATTCATCGATGACATCCCTGGAAATAACGGATTTCACAGACACTACTGCGCGGTACTCAGCGCTGCACTCTGCGAAACCGGAGTACCCGCAACTGGAGACAAAGTTGACATCCCTACGGTAATTGGCGCTAAACTGTGCTGAAAGAATGGGTAATATTGTTGTAACTATTTAATAAGAAGATAGCAGAGTATTTGTCCACCTACCCTTGCCCGTCTTACGACGGGAGGGTATATCGAATCGAATTGAACAAAGCACTATTCAACGCATCTATCCCGCGCGCCAACATCTTGTCTCAGATGCATACATTTCAAGTATAGGCCGAGATACGGGATTGCACTAGATCGAGTAGTTTACAGTACGGCCAGCAACCGGCGTACACCGATAAATCTGCGGTATCAGATACCGCGAACCAGAAGGCTACTTCTTTCAGATGGCAACTCTGTGTGAACACAGTGCCAGATCGGGTTCAATTGAGATCTGATATCAGGTCAACAACGATACCACGGAGCAATCAAGCAGAATGGCTGCACGGTAGTAGCAATTGCAGACGGTTACAGCCATTGGGCTGACCGCATACTGTCATGACATACCTGAATCAGAGTAAACAGCACAGCGAAAGCCAAATCCATCAATACGGATAGCTTCCCGAGATACCCGCTCCCGCAGCGGCAGATGGACAGAAATACAGGATAAGTTCTGAGATGTGCGCAGAATAATCAACCATACTGACACAAGGGGTTGCCATGAGTAACGAAGTCGGATCGAAAACAGACAATCTGCCGTCGGGGGTCATGCTGAACGCATATCCGGACAGTATCGGCAAGGCGCTTGTCGATACTGTCCGGATGCTGAAAAGAGCAGAGTTCAAAGATGTTTTTTCACTGTTTTATATCCTTCCCACCTTTTTCAACAGCGACCTGGATCGTGGTTTTTCCGTTATTGACTACGACATCAACAGAGGATTAGTCTCCGCCAACGACCTGAAAGATCTGGACAAACTGAATGTACTGCTCAAATTCGACCTGGTACTGAACCACCTCTCCGTCGGCTCTCCGCAGTTCCAGGATATGCTCAAGCGGGGAGACGAATCGCAATATAAAGATTTCTTTATCGACTGGAATGAGTTCTGGGCTTCCTATGGAGAGATGGGTGAAGACGGCCACGTAATACCGGACGAACGGTATCTGCAGCAGTTGTTTATGCGCAAACCCGGACTTCCGATATTGAAGGTCAGATTTCCCGACGGCTCGGACCGGCCGTACTGGAACACTTTCTATCAGGAGGTACTCTACCGGGAGATAGCGCCAGAGGACCTTTCAGGCATAGCTGAAGTAACGCCCGATCAGGCCCAAAGTATTGCGCTGCTGGTTAATCAGGCAATCAGAACGAAAGCCGATTTCAAACAGGTGGATCTGGGCGTAAATGCTCGATTCAAAGATGCTGTGATTGCAGTGATCGAAAACAAACGAAACTACCTCGGACAGATGGATCTGAACGCGCAGTCTGAAGCGGTCTGGAGTTTCTACGACGAGACGTTGAAAAAGCTGAGCGACTATGGAGCAAAACTGGTCAGACTCGACGCTTTCGCCTATCTCCACAAAAAACCCGGCATGACCAATTTCTTCAACAAGCCGGGTACCTGGGAATACCTGGAGAGGTTGCGCATGATCGCGGAAAAATATGACCTGATACTGCTGCCGGAGATTCATGCAGAGTACGGCTACGGACTGCACGAGGAGGTTTCCGGCAAGGGTTTCCCAATCTACGACTTTTTTCTGCCTGGGCTTGTCATTGATGCGCTCGACCGCGGTACTGCGCTACCGCTGCGCCGCTGGATCAGCGAACTGTACGAAAAAGGCATCAAAACAATCAACATGCTCGGATGCCATGATGGGATTCCGGTACTCGATCTGCGGGGAAAAGAGGTACCGGGCATCTCCAAGGCAGGTCTACTGACGGACACGCAGATCGATGCGGTCATCGAACGCATTCTGGAGAGAGGCGGCAGAGTGAAAAACCTGTACGGGCCAGATGGCAAGAAGATCGCTTACTATCAGGTGAACGCCACCTTTTTCAGCGCGCTGGGAGAAGATGAAAACAAATTGCTGCTTGCCCGGGCTATCCAGATGTTTATGCCAGGCATCCCTCAGGTCTGGTATCTCGACCTGTTTGCGGGAACCAACAATTACGCTGCGGCGGACAGCGCCGGAACAGCGGGACATAAGGAGATAAATCGCACAACGCTAGCCAACAGCGATATCGAGCAGGGGCTCAAACGTCCCGTCGTACGGGATCAAATCGATCTCATCCGGCTGCGCAACACTTCACCTGCTTTCAATGGTGAGCTGGAGATTGGTGACAGCGCTCAACACCTGCTGCAGTTGACTTGGAAGAACGGCCCGAACAGAGCGACATTGAAGGCCAATCTGCGCAACCACAGCTTCACGATCGAATACCAGGATGCCGGCAGCCAGCGTAATTCTCTGGCCTATGGCTGACATTGCCGGACGGGCGTGGTAGCGCGGTGCTGGCGGTGGTGGGGAGAGATGTAAAACTTGTGCAACGGTCATCCCGGGCCTTATGGAGGAACCTACCAATGAAAATACTGGCAACTGATTTGGACCGGACTCTGCTACCTAACGGTAAGTGGGAGGCTGATCGCGATGCCATCGAGCGATTCAATCAACTGACGGAACAGGAAGATCTGCTGGTCGTCTACGTGACCGGGAGAAATCTCAATCTCACGCTGCATGCGATAAACACCTACGGGGTCCGATTCCCTGATGTGTTGTGCGGTGACGTCGGAACCACGATAAGAAGGTATCAGCAGGGTGAGTGGAGTTACGACAATGGTTGGGTCACCCATGTCAAACATGCCAGCCCCAGATGGAATGCCACCGCAATACGCGATACGGTTGCCAATGTTGCCGGGATTCGCGAACAGGAGAGTGAGCACCAAAACCAATTCAAGCAAAGCTACTACGTCGAACATGAAAACAGTGAGCAGATACTGCGCGAGATAGATCAACTGGTAAAAGGCAGGTTCGATGAAGTGATCGTCTATAGCTTCGATTCACAGGACGGTAAAGGTCTGCTGGATTTTCTGCCGGCAAGCGCAACGAAACAGACAGCGCTGGAGTATGTGGCCGAAGCGTTCGGAGCGGCGAAAGAGGATGTGGTTTTCTGTGGTGACAGTGGCAACGATATCTTTCCGCTGACCGCGGGATTCCGCGGCGTACTGGTCCGAAATGCCGACGACCAGCTGGTGGAGAATGTAACAACGGCCATGCAGCAGAATCCAGCGCTGCAGGTCTATTTCGCCAAAGGGGGTTTCAATGGATTGAACGGTTACTACACCAGTGGCGTTATCGAAGGGGCGTATCACTACCAGCTTTTCAACCAAGTGTAGCGCTCACCCGACCAGGCGTTGTCCGGGCAGCGAGCCCAAACAACGCTTATCGGGCTCGCTGTCAATGTCAGCCGATGCGACTGCTTCAGGATATGGTGCGCAGCTTCTCAGCCAGTCGCTCCAGCCGCTGACTGATCTCTTTTGAGCGCACGGAAACCTCTTTGCAAGCCTGCTCGGCGGCAGCCTGATCTCCCTGTGAGCGCAGATTGATGATCCGCTTCATCAATTCATGGATCGCCTGGTGTGGAGGCTCGATCTCCATGAACTCGCTCAACTGTCCAAACCGTTGCATCCCTTCTCCGTAATACCATTTACCCAGGTCGCAATGATGATGAGAAAGCGCTTCCTCTTCTTTTAACTGCGATTTTCCATCAACGAAATCGCGCAAACGCCCAACCAGGGCGACATGTGCCGCTTTGGCCTGAGCGATGACCAACTGCTCATCCCCGTTAAAACGGAACACCTTGATCTCCCGCATCACCCCGCCCATCACCTGGATCAACTCTCTGGTCAGCTCGGTGGTGGAGAGCGCGTTACCTGCGGTAAGCTCGGCCAGATGGTCGATAGTCGAGATATGTCCGGAGATGTCGGTCACCACTGCCGACTGTTCTTCAGCTGCAGTGGCGATATGGAGGGTCATATCATTGATCGTGCTGATCGCCTGGGTTATCTGCTGCAATGCGCTGCCCGCCTGGGCGGCCTGATCCACCGTTTCAGAGATCCGCTGGTGGCCGGCATGAATCTTGGCCGACGCCAGCTCTGCCTGGCTCTGAAGCCGCTCGATCAGCTCCTGGATCTCGGTGGTGGAATCGCGTGAGCGGTGCGCCAGCGTGCGCACTTCATCTGCTACCACGGCAAAACCACGACCCTGCTCGCCCGCGCGCGCAGCCTCTATCGCGGCATTCAGTGCCAGCAGGTTGGTCTGCTCGGCGATACTCTGGATCACATCGAGAATACTGCCGATATTTTCGCTCTCTGCTTTCAACGAGGTGATGGTCTTTTCCGCATCAGCGAACTCAGCGGCGAAAGAGTTGATGCAGCTGATGCTCCGATCCACCGTCTCGCTGCCTTCGGTCGCCAGCTGCTTGGCCTGCTTGGCTGCGCCTGCCACATGGCTGGCATTGCCCGCCACCTCGCTTGCGGTGGCTGACATCTCCTCCACGGCGACCACGACCGATTGGGTATTGGTACGTAGCTGCTGCATGCTCTCATCCGTCGAGCGGGCGGCAAAGGAGACGGACTGACTGGTCATACCGAGGGTGGCAACCATCTCGGCACTCTTTTTCAGCGTATCGTGGATCAATCCGGCAAACTGATTGAAGGCATTCGCCAGCGCAGTGATCTCATCACTACCGGAGCCATCCAGCCTGCGGGTCAGGTCTCCATCACCGGTGGCGATCTGCTGTAGCTGATTGGATGCCGCGTTGATGCGGTGGCTGATGGTGATCACCATCCACACCAGCAACATACCCACTACCAGAATCACACCCACCATTGCGCTGTAGAGAAACAGTTTGAGCTGGATCTCTTGCTGTTTTATCTGCTCATCCAGTCTGCCGAACAACTGCACCAGCTCCTCCTCCACCTGTTGCACAATTTCACGCAGTTGACCCATCTTGCCGCTTTTCTGATCCAGACCGATCAGCTGCTCAGCCTCCACCAGCTTCAGGAAATCCGCACGATAGCTAACAAACAGTTTCTGCAGATCCTCATGCAGTCGCTGCGGTAAAGCCGAGTCTGCCAGCGCCTTCTGCAGGACGCTGAAACTCGCCTCAAACTGCTCCAGATATTTCAGATCGCGACGCAGCATGAAATCCTTCTCCGCCCGCCGCAGCATCAGCATCGGGGTAAGCAGTGTTGAATCAGACTGCTTCTCCAGCAGCGACTCGGCCGCGTGCACGGAATCACGCAGTGCGCCGTAGAGACCGCTCTTCGCATCGAGTCCGATCTGCTGCTGTGCCTGCACGATGGAATGGAAACGCTGTGCGTATTCCGCCATGTCGCGCTGGATCCGGAGGATACCGGATGTCTCTATCGCGTGGGCTGCGAGCCCGTTTGCCAACTTGGTGAAACCCTGATCCGTCTGCTGATACTTGTCATCGAACTTCTCGGTGTATTGGGTATCGAGACGTGCGAGAAAATCCTTTTCGTTGCGGCGCAGCTCCAGTATGTCCGCCCGCAGCTTGATGCTGAGGAGATGATGGTCTTTCAGGTCTCCATACCGACCCAGTTGGAAATTCATCCCTATTGCCGTTACGACCAGCAACAGCGTCGCAATAGTCAGAATGGTAAACATCCTTTTTTTAATACTCACAAGCGGTCTCCGACAAATAAATTTTCTTCGCTTCGCAAAATAATCGACAATTGAACTGCGAATCGACTACGCCACCATGAAAACATTCTGAATTTCCGGTGGGAGCCTTATCGGCAGTCGGCAATAATTCTGAAGCTTATCGCTGCAATGTATAATTACGCTAAAATCGTCACAGGTTTGTCTGTACAGCACGGGGCAGGAAATCAGTGGGTGAAAAACAGTGTCATCTGCAGGTTAGACAACCGGCGATTTTCCACGCATAGTTCAACGCTGCGTCTATAGTAAATACTGCGCCAGACCAGAAACCTCCAGCAGTCGGCAATAACATTCATTCCACAACCAGCGCGCATCACAGGCGAGCAGGCATCAACTTCCACACGGAGAGATCAATATGACTGACAGCACCAGGTTTGAACCCTGGGTATCTCTGCGCTACTACGCAGAGGCGGGAGAACAGAAAGAACTGGAAGCATTCGTCGAGGCGATCGGTCCGAGCGAGGCCTTCCGTGCCCTGTTGCGACTCAGTCAGGAAGAGCGCGAACTGGTCCTGACCACGATATCACCGACGGAAGCCGCGGATTTCATGGAAGAGATCCCGGCAGAACACGCCGCTGATCTGATCGAACAGCTCTCCGTTAGCCAAGCCGCCTCTATCGTCAACGAGATGGAGAGTGCGGAGAAGGCCGACCTGCTGGCAGACATGGAGGTTCGGGAAGCAGAAGCGATTCTGGCAGAGTTGCCCCCCCAAGAGGCAGCACAGGTGCGCGAACTGATCCGCTACTCTCCGGATGTAGCCGGCGGCATGATGGTGACCGAATATCTTGCATTCCAGGAGAGTGCGACTGTCAGCGACGCACTGCAGGGATTGAGTGCATGGGTGGAGAATCGGCCGGAACAGGAGGCGCACATATATATCATATCACCGGCCGGCATTCTGATCGGCGCGATCGATCTTCAGCGGCTGGTCCTCTCGCAGCGCAACGCGCCGTTGAGCAGGATTCTCAAGCCTGCGCGCTTCGTCTCGGTCAACTACTCGCTGGATGAACTGGACAGCATGTTCGAGTGCCATCAGCTCCCGGCGGTTGCGGTGGTGGATGACCACCAGAAACTGCTGGGTATTTTACGGCGGGACGACCTGGTGCAGGCGTTGCAGAAACGTGCCGATGCCGATCACCTGAAGTCACAGGGCATCGTCGGCGGTGACGAGATCCGCTCCTTGCCGGTGCTGACCCGAACCAAGCGACGCCTCTCCTGGCTCAGCCTGAACATCGTGTTGAACATCATCGCCGCAAGCGTCATCGCGCTCTACGAAGATACACTGAGCGCGGTGATCGCGCTGGCGGTGTTCCTGCCGATCGTTTCAGATATGAGCGGTTGCTCGGGAAATCAGGCAGTTGCAGTGAGCATGCGCGAGCTCTCTCTTGGCATCGTCAAACCCTATGAGGCGGCCCGTGTCTGGCTCCAGGAGGTCAAGGTCGGGATGATCAACGGCGTGGTGCTCGGCTGCTTGATCGCCATCGCAGCCTATATCTGGAAAGGCAACCCCTATCTCGGCGTCGTCGTCGGCGTGGCGCTGATGTTAAATACACTGGTGGCTGTGTCCATCGGTGGTACCGTTCCGCTGCTGCTAAAACGTATGAAGGTAGACCCGGCAGTTGCCTCAGGACCGATACTCACCACCATCACCGATATGTGCGGCTTTTTTCTGGTATTGAGTGTTGCCACGCTGTTTCTGCCAAAGCTTGTCGGCGTATAGTGAGTGTTACAGGAGCACGACAACCTTCGGGTTCAACCGGCCACAGGAGGGATCGTGTATCACTCTATTCACAAGATCTTTCCTTGTTCATGGGCCTGCTTAACTCATTGTTACCCGGATTCAGGAGGGTAACCCTGTCTGGCACGTTCATTTCCCCGCTTTTTATATCAGCCTCCAGTCTCCGGACCAATCGAATCAAACGGCGCTCGTTATAAAACGCAACAAACCACAACAGAATGACGACAAACGTGAACAACAGAAGCGTATCCACTACAACCGGTAGCATAACAACCATCACGCCTATCTTCGAATCGGACAAAGCCCCAGCTTCGATACTCGCTACAACCTGCCATGGGTTTATCAGGTGCGGCATTTTCACCCACAGCCAAACCCCATAAACGACTACCAGCAGCAACAATGCTACTCCGAAAAACGGCCAATAGTTCGTTCTTCTCTCTCTCTTCTCAAGGAAATATTTATCTGCTGACGAAAGGCTCATCTCTTTTCCGTGGCAATCGCAGTTGGCACAACGGTTACCCTGTACCCCTAGTCGTGTTCTTTGTGTGGACTGTAGTGGTCATGTCTTTTCGGCCACGGGCTACAAGTGTAGATCGAAAATCTGAGCAAGTGTCGTCACTGCAGCCGCCATTGATGACAGTTGCAGCTAATCGCAACGCAAGTGTTAGTTGGGTAAAACAGCGTAAGACCATCCGAATAATGCACAGTGTTAGCTGCTACATAGCCGGACGCCTGGACAATAAAGCCCATACACCCGCTGTTGAAAGTAGCATGCCCCCAGCATAATTGAACCGACGCAGTGTGTTATTTGATGTAAGCAACAGGCGGGCGGATGATGCAAAAAAAGTATATAGCGCAGCGTTTATCGTAGCCAAAGCGACAAATGTGCATGAGAGCAGCCACATCTGATAGGTGCTGTTTAATCCCGGAGTAATGAATTGGGGTAAGAAAGCCATGAAAAATACAATCCCTTTCGGATTGAATGCAGTAACGAAGTATGTGCTGGCAAATAACTTCAAGCGCGAGGGGGCGGAATCTGAAGCTATGGGTTCTGCCGATAACAGTCCAGTGCGAAATAGCTTGATTCCCAAGTAGATCAGATATAGACCACCTGCCACTTTGACAACCAAAAACCAGTTGGCCGATATTGAGAGTAAAGCGCCTAACCCAACAGTAGAGGCGAACAATGCGGTTGAATCACCAAGTGCAACGCCAACCACTAGCGGTAGGTTTGCCCGGCTACCATGAGTGATGGAATAGCTTATTACCGCCAATATCGTTGGACCGGGAATGACAAGCAAAACTACCGATGCGATGACAAATGCAAGCCAAGATTCAATTCCCATAATACCTATCTCCAGCAAAGTATCGAGCCTGTCGAGGAGGTCTATGGCTCGGATTACTTTGTTTACAAGTAACTTTGCAGCACTTACAGCTGCGCTGTTCGCTCACATTTCCATCAATTCTGGATTCTTGCCTTGAATAAGCAATGTCAATGCTTATGTGGCGGTCACCCCTTGCTTGCGACAAGCTGACAGGTAACGGCGAAGCCGGCAGAAAGTCTTCGCCACATCCAAGGATGTGGAAACATCAAACCCATACTGCACCGGCCGGTATACTCCCGCCCGAGACCAGACCACCTCTCGATTTCCCAAGCCGTCCGCAAGAGTCTCTGCCCGATATCCGGTGACAAATCGTGACAGGTCGATACCGATGACCTGGCGTATTTCAACACCCGTTTCACGACACACCGACCCCTTGGGCAAAGTGCGCCGATCAATCCTCAACTCGGACACCTCATCAGGATGGGTCTCTTGCTTCTGATCGCAACCCGCCCGGTGCCTACAGCGCGGTGAATCTCAGCATGCTCAAACGGCGATACACCGGGGTGGACGTTGATTACCGGTTCATCATTGCTCGCCGTCTACACCTCCGGGACGAAGGTGCGGATGTTTCTGGTGGATGGACACCCTCTCCGTATCCGTCGGTATATCCCATTTTCTGCACTCCAGACCAATCCGGAGAACGCCAGGCAAACCACCGCCAGAAATCCGTTGACCGCATCATACCATTCACCCCCGTTTCTAATGGTCGCTCATGGTGAGGAATCTTCAACAGAGTGATCTATAGCGCTTGTCGTTTGTTTCTGACTATAGTTTCTTATGGGTAAAATGCAAAGTGGCTCGACATGTTAGCCGTCCGGAAGCGTGCACAGGCGGGAGTGTTCAATGCGTTTCAATTGCGACATGGGCGAAAGCTTCGGCAACTGGAAGATGGGAAATGATGAAGCCATCATGCCCCATATCGATATGGCCAATATCGCGTGCGGCTTCCACGCCTCGGATCCAGTGATCATGGCCAGAACCGTCGCACTGGCGCTGAAGCACGATGTCGCCATCGGTGCACATCCAGGCTACCCCGATCTGCACGGTTTTGGTCGCCGCGAGATGCAACTCAGTGCGGAAGAATTGCGGCAGGGGCTGCTCTATCAGATGGGTGCGCTACAGGCGATCTGCCGCGCCCAGGGCGCGCGTATCAGCTACATCAAACCCCACGGCGCGCTGTACAACCGCAAAGCGGTCGATCATGCGGTGCTGGAGAATGTGATGGCGACGGTCGCCGCCTTCGATCCAACGCTGCCGCTGATGATGATCGCCGGCGTACGCCAGCGGGAGGCGCTGGAACTGGCCCGGAAACACGGCATTCAGCTGCTGTTCGAAGCGTTCTGCGACCGTGCCTACAACGACGACGGCACGCTGGTACCGCGCGGCCAACCGGCGGCGGTGCACAGTGACCCGCGGCGGGTGCTGCAGCAGGTGCGTGAGATCAGCCTGGAACAGCGGGTGACCACCATCAGCGGAGGGCAACGGCCGTTGGTCGCCGACAGCATCTGCCTGCATGGTGACAGTGCGCATCTCCTCGACTCGATTCAGGCGATCCGCGAGGCTCTACGGGGGTGATACAGATCGACCTACTCAGCGAATCCTCTCTGATCGCCTACTTGGGAGAGGGGATAGACCCCGCCCTCTCCTGCCGCGTGCGGCAGGTGGCGAACGCGGTTCAACGCGAATATGGCGCACTGCTGGTGGATATGGTCCCCTCCTACAACTCGCTGCACATCACCTTCTGCCCGGGACGTATCGACGGGACACAGCTGACCGAGAAGCTACAACCACTGTTGCAGCGACTGGAAGAGGAACCGCTCGATAATGCGGTGGAAGCGACAGTGGAGATCCCGGTCTACTACGGTTCCGAGGTGGCTCTGGACATGGCAGAGGTGACCGGCCGCAGTGGACTGACAGGGCCAGAGGTGATCGCACTGCACAGCGGCGCCTGTTATCGGGTATACGCAATCGGCTTCAGTCCTGGATTCTGTTACCTGGGCAGCGTGCCGGAAAGGCTGGCGACACCGCGCAAGGGAACCCCACGCAGGAAGGTCCCGGCCGGCAGCGTGGCTATAGCCGACCGCCAGACCGCAATCTATCCGGACGACTCCCCGGGTGGCTGGCAGGTACTGGGGCGCACCCCGTTACCGATGCATCCGGCCGATGAACGGGCGCTACGCCTGCAGGTCGGGGGCCTGGTCCGGTTCAAAGCGATCGACCGCGAGGAGTTCCTGTTGCTGGGCGGCAGGTTGATATGAGCTTCGAAGTCCTCAAACCGGGCGTGCTCAGTCTGATCCAGGACTTCGGCCGCTACGGCTGGCAGCAGCTCGGTTATACCCAGGGCGGGCCGATGGATGAGCACGCCTTTCTTTGGGCCAACAGGCTGCTCGGCAACCGGCCTGATGCACCTCAGATAGAAATCACCTACGGCGGGCTCGAGCTGCGGGTGATCGGGCGTACCATGGCCGCGGTCACCGGTGCCGATCTGAACGCGACGCTGAATGGAGAGCCGCTGCAACACTGGTTTAGTTTTCCGCTACAGACGGGAGATCGGCTATTTTTCAGCCACCCCCGGAACGGATTGCGCGCTTACCTGGCGGTGAGGGGCGGATTGACGATCCCGGTAACGATGGGGAGTTGCGCCACCGTGATGCGGGAAAGGGTCGGCGGACTTGACGGCAAAGGAGGAAAACTGCAGCAGGGGGATACACTCCCCTGGTACGAGCAGGAGCGGTCCAGGCCACAGGGCGTACCCTGGCGATTTGTGCCGGACTACACAGCAACGCTTACGATGCGTCTGATAGCAGGATACCAACACCGCCACTTCCCGCCCAAGGCGCTGCACCGACTCTATTCCGAGAGCTATCGGGTCAGTCAAAAGATCGACCGTATGGGCTACTGTCTGAGCGGCGCCCCTATCGAGTGCCCGCTGGACGGCATTGTCTCTGAAGGGATCTCCTACGGCGCGGTACAGATCCCCAGTGACGGGCAGCCGATCGTGCTGTTGAAGGACCGCCAGACCATCGGTGGTTATCCCAAACTGGGTTGCATCGCCGCACTCGACGCGGGAAAGCTGGCACAACGCATGTCCGGAGCGACAGTGCGCTTTACCCCGGCCAGGTTGCCGGAGGTGACTGCAGAACGGCTGAGGTTCTACAAATTTTTCGGGGTGACCTGCTGAAGTCCGGCCCAGTTGCGTAGCGATCGCCGGCGCTTTGGCAGCGAGCCGCGAGTCACTCAGCAGATCCTCGGCAACTGCTCTCCGCTCAACCAGTCGACGATCCGGCGACCGCCGAAACTGGTCTCCATCTGCACGAAGCCGTGGCTATCCTCCACCACTTCACCGATCACTGCTGCTGCGGCACCCAGCGGATGGGCATGCATCACCTGCAACAGCTGCTGTGCATGGCGCCCCTCACAGATGCAGACCAGTTTACCCTCGTTGGCAACATAGAGTGGATCCAGACCCAGCAGTTCACAGGCGGCACGTACCTCTGGTCTGATCGGGAGAGTGGCTTCGTGCAGCAGCATGCCCACCCCCGACTGCTGCGCCAGTTCGTTCAGTGTCGTGGCAACCCCACCGCGGGTCGGGTCGCGTAGGCAGTGGATCTGCGGCACCGCGGTCACCATCTCCGCAACCAGGGCGTGGAGTGCGGCAGAATCCGATTCGATACTGGTCTCGAAATCCAGATTCTCACGGCTCGACATGATCGCCACACCATGGTCACCCAGGGTGCCGCTGATCAGTATGGCATCGCCCGGCCGGGCACGCTCACCCGAGATAGTCACCCCCTCCGGCACCAGACCCACACCGGTGGTGGTGATGAAGACGCCGTCCCCTTTGCCCTTCTCCACCACCTTGGTGTCACCGGTGATCACCGGCACTCCGGCCGTGCAGGCTGCCCGACTCATGCTCACCACCAGACGCTCGAGGTCACGCAGCGGAAAGCCCTCCTCCAGAATGAAACCGGCTGCCAGATAGAGCGGTCTCGCGCCAGACATCGCCAGATCGTTGAGCGTACCGTGCACTGCAAGCGAACCGATATCCCCACCGGGAAAAAAGAGCGGCGCAATCACGTGCCCGTCGGTGCTCATCACCATGCGGCCGCCCGGCACGCTGAACAGTGCCTGGTCATTGCGCTGGCGCAACAGATCGTTATCCAGGTGGCGCAGGAACAACTCCTCGATCAACTGCGCCATCGCACGTCCACCACTGCCGTGGGTCATGTCCACTCTGCCCTGTGCGATATCGAGTCTTAACGGAAATCTTTTTGGCATCTCTCAGATCACCGGAACGCGGAGAAAACCGATAGCGAAGGCAGATCAGACGACCGCCTCGCCGGCTGATATGGCACCATCGCGAAAGCGGCCGTAGCTCCAGTAAGCGGCACAGGCGCCCTCGGAGGAGACCATACAGGCGCCCATCGGATTATGCGGCGTGCAGATACTGCCGAACAGCTTGCAGTCGGTGGGGCGCTTGATGCCGCGCAACACCGCCGGGCATTCACAACCTTTCACGTCCGCAGCATGCGATGGGGGCATCCGGAAACGCTGTTCGGCATCGAATCCGGCATAAGCCTGTCTGATTCTGAGGGCGCTATCGGGCACCTCCCCCAGCCCGCGCCATTCGAAGCTGGGGCGCAACTCCAGCACCTCGGACACCAGACGCTGAGCTTTCAGGTTGCCTTCAGCGGTCACCACGCGCGTATACTCGTTCTCCACCTGATGCCGCCCCTGATTGATCTGGCGCACCAGCATCAATACTGACTGCATCACATCCAACGGCTCGAAGCCGGCAATCACCAGTGGTTTTTTATACTCCGCAGCGAAGCGCTCATAGGGTCGGCTGCCGATCACAGAGCTGACATGAGAGGGGCCTAAGAAGCCATCGATAGCGATGCTTTCACCATCTGGCGGCGTATCCAGAATACATTGTATCGCTGGCGGTGTGAGTACATGATTACAGTAGACGCTGAAATTCTCCAGCCCCTCGGTCTGCGCCTGTCTGATCGCCACGGCAGTCGGGGGCGTGGTGGTCTCGAAACCGATCGCGAAAAAGACCAGCTGCCGGCCGGGATTGTCACGCGCGATACGCAACGCATCCTGGGTTGAGTAGACCATTCGCACATCACCACCATCGGCCTTCAGCTGAAGCAGGCTTCTGCGTCCGCTCGCCGGAACACGCAGCAGGTCCGCATAGGTGCAGAGTGTGACATCGTGTGCCTCGACCAGCTGAATGGCACTGTCGATACGGCCGATCGGCAGCACACAGACCGGGCAACCGGGACCGTGCACGAATCTGATGTTCTCCGGCATCAGATCCTGCACTCCATAGCGGAATATCGCGTGGGTGTGGCCGCCGCAGAATTCCATCAGATGGTAGTGCCGCCCAGCTGCCACTTCCGCAGCAATGGCGGCGGAGAGCCGTTGCGCCAGTGACTGCTGCCGGAACTCGTCGACATACTTCATGCTGAACTCCCGATCATCCCAGCCTGGGCAAACAGCGCCAACGTGCGCCTGGCCTCGTCCTCACTCAGCTTATTGAGTGCATAGCCGACGTGGATCAACAGAAAGTCGTCCACTGCGACTTCCTCTATCAGAACCAGCGAGATCCGTTTACGGATACCGTCGAGTTCGACTAACGCCGTTTGGCCATCCTGATCGACCTCGATCACCCGTGCGGGCAGGGCCAGACACATTGGCTCATCTCCTCAGGCGGACGCCGCCATCTCCGGATGGTCGATCAGCACCAACTGGCGGGTCGCCCGCAACCAGCTGTACCAACGCTGCATCCCTTCACCGCTCCGGGCCGAGAGCTGCAGCACGCGGATGCGGGGATTGACGCGGCGTGCGTAATCAATGCACCGCTCCACGTCGAATTCGACATAGGGCAACAGATCGATCTTGTTCAGGATCAGCAGATCCGATGCATGAAAGATATCCGGGTACTTGATCGGCTTATCCTCCCCTTCGGTGACCGAGAGAATGACGACCTTGTGCGCCTCGCCGAGGTCGAATGCAGCCGGGCAGACCAGATTGCCGACGTTCTCGATGAACAGCAGACTGCCATCCGCCGGCTGCAGACGCTCCAGCGCATGCCCCACCATGTGCCCATCCAGATGACAGCCCTTACCAGTGTTGATCTGCAGTGCCTTCGCACCGGTAGCACGGATACGCTCGGCGTCGTTCGTGGTCTGCTGGTCGCCCTCGATCACGCTGATTTGCACCTCCCCCTTCAGCTCTGCGATGGTCCGGGTCAACAGCTGCGTCTTGCCAGAACCGGGGCTGGAGACCAAGTTGAGCGCAACGATGGCGTGGTGCGCGAAATAGCGCCGGTTGGCCGCGGCATACTCG
Organism: Chromatiaceae bacterium; assembly: GCA_024235215.1. Taxonomy (GTDB): domain Bacteria; phylum Pseudomonadota; class Gammaproteobacteria; order Chromatiales; family Chromatiaceae; genus HKST-UBA178. The sequence goes on from JACKMU010000008.1 coordinate 52,153, forward strand.
TTGTTCTTGCTGAGGATATCCTGTTCTATCTGTACCATGCGGCTCTGGCTGAGACCGGGTGCGTGCGTATGCACCGGCCCCTCAGTGTAGTGGTTTGCGTGTGGATGATCATGCCGGTGCACATGATGATGGTGTTGATGCTGGTTATCCGGCTGCTGCGCTTCACCTTCGATTGCGATCTCACCTTCACCGCATCCGCATACTGTACACATATCACCCTCCTATCACTCGACTTCCAGCTCTTTGATACGCATCTCTTCGCCACTGGTCAATTGCAGCTGATATCCACCACAATCGGGGCAGTCATCGAAGCGCTGCTTCACGCGAACCGTTTTAGCGCAACGCATACACCAAGCCTCCCCCGGCAGCTCCACAATCTCCAACTTCGCTCCGTCCGCCAACGAACCGCGGGTCACCACATCGAAACCAAAACGCATCGCCTCCAACTCCACCGCCGCCAGTACGCCAATTTCCAGCCAGACCGTTTTGACCCGGGTGAAGCCCTGGTTCGCCGCACTCTGCTCGATCACCTGTAGAATCGACTCACACAGTGACATTTCGTGCATGGCTCGGATCTCGGAGCGCGATTACCCATGATAGCGACTTTCCACCTCTCACCCTCTGATTACACCCTGCATCTAACGGCTCAGGCCGCTCCCTCCCCCCCATAGGACCATTGTGCTGCTGCACCGTTCCCGCACCGGGTTTGTTCGATTATGCTATCCACCCATTGATCTCAGACAACCACTCAAGTGGTTAGCACTCTTTTGTTCATTTAACACCCGCCCCAACAACTTGGACAATGACTGAACGCAACCGATTACTGCGCTGGATCCCCCTGCTGTTCGTGCCACTATGGTCCACTGGATTCATCGGCGCCAAGTATGGACTACCCTACGCGGAGCCCTTTACCCTGCTGAGCATCCGCATGTACCTCACGTTGGGCGCTTTTCTGCTACTGATCAACCTTTATCAGGCACGCTGGCCCGATCTGCGTGGTGCGTTACACTCGCTGGTGGTTGGTGTACTGGTGCACACCTGTTATCTGGGCGGGGTGTTTTCCGCCATCTCCAGTGGCATGAGCGCGGGTCTTGCTGCACTGCTGGTCGGGTTACAACCGATCCTGACCGCGCTGCTCGCCTGGAGCCTGATGGGTGAGCGGATAGCCGTTGCGCAGTGGATTGGCCTGGCATTCGGACTGATCGGAGTCGGCATGGTGCTGCTGCTGGGGAAATCGGGCTCGGAAACGATCATTTACACGCCGGCAACCCTGCTCTATACCCTGGTGGCGCTGACCGGGATCACACTGGGCACACTCTATCAGAAGCGCTACTGTACCGGCGTCAACCTGTTGACCGGCACATTCTACCAGTTTCTGGCCACCGCCACGCTGATGACCCTGCTTGCACTACTGTTCGAGACTCGGCAGGTGCACTGGGTGCCGCCGTTTGTGCTCGCACTGCTCTGGCTGGTGTTCGGCCTCTCTGTCGGGGCGATTCTGCTGTTGATGCTGATGATCCGCGAGGGCGAAGCCGCCCGGGTAGCGAGCTACTTCTATCTGACCCCGCCGGTGACCGCAGTGATGGCTTGGCTGCTGTTCGATGAGCAGCTCACCTCCTGGGCTATGGCCGGTATAGTTCTGACCGCAGTTGGAGTCTACCTGGTGGTCAGAAGCAAGCGGCGCTAGCAGCCTGTCGGACTATGGGGGATCGTAGCGAGGAAGTGGGAGAGCGAGGCCTAATGGTTCCCGATTTGAGGCGCATAGTGGGCCTTTGTAACGAAAATCGGGGAAAATTTGGACCTCTATCCCACTACCGCAGTAGAAACATCCATAGCCCGACAGGCTCCGAGGTTTTCCCAAATCCGCTTTTTTACAACCAGCGTTTTGTTAGCAATGAACCGATGGTTGAGGACAGGATGGATTTCCGGCTGTCCGCTATTAAACAAAAGGCCCTGATAATTCAGGGCCTTGCATGTTGAACAGCTGCTCCCACCGTCTCAGGTGAATACTAAAACGGTATATCGTCGTCGAAACCGTCATCATCCATCGGGGGTGGAGGAGAGTCCGCATCAGGAGCTCGCCCGGAACCGAAGTTGCCACTCCCACCACGACTGTCGAGCATCTGCATCTGATCAGCAATGATCTCGGTGGTGTAGCGATCCTGGCCATCCTGGCCCTGCCATTTGCGCGTCTGCAAACGGCCTTCGACATAGATCTTTGAGCCTTTCTTAACATACTCGCCGACAATCTCTCCCAGCCGTCGGAAAAAAACCACCCGATGCCACTCGGTCCGCTCTTGGGTCTCACCGGTGTTCTTGTCCTTCCAACTTTCTGAAGTGGCAAGAGTCAAATTCGCGATTGCGTTGCCATTGGGCATATACCGCACTTCAGGATCCTTTCCCACATTTCCTATGAGTATTACTTTATTTACGCCTCGGGCCATCTCTCCTCCTGTAGCTACCGTCTCTTCCATGAAAAGGTGTTGAGTTCAAACTATCGCAAGTCTAACCGCGTACGACAGAAAATTCATCCAGTGCCGCCATGTCGATGGTCTTCGGATCGATTTTCAGGTAGGCAGTCTCGTCGTCCACCACCACGACCGCTTCACCCACTCCCTCAAGCGCAAGCAGTTGCCGCTCGAGCGCTTTGGCCTGCAGTGCATCGACACGCCCTATGTGGAGCAGAAGTGTATTCAGGTACCTGGGTTCCGACATACCGAATGCCACCAGCCACCAGACTCCGATCACCAGCGTGGTGAACAGAAAGACCGCTTCGAGGCCAAAGTGGTGGTGGATCCACCCCCCAACCACGCCACCGAGAAATGCACCACCAAACTGGGAAGTCGAATAGACACCCATCGCGGTGCCCTTACTATCGGCCGGCGCCATCTTGGCAACCAGTGAGGGCAGCGTAGCCTCCAGTACATTGAACGCGGTAAAGTAGATCAGCAGTGCCACGGTCAATCCCCAGAGCGATTGAAAAAAAGCATAAAAGGCAAGCTGGGCAAACAACATCAGCGATATCGCAAGCAGAAACACCTGCTTGATTTTGCGTCGACCCTCAGCAACAGCTACAAACGGAATCATCAGCACCACTGACAGCAGCAGCACAGGAAGGTAGAGCTTCCAGTGGCTGGCACTGTTCAGTCCCGCAGTATCGCGCAGCGCCAGCGGCAACACCAGAAACAGCGCGGTCAACCCCATGTGCAGCAGCATGATGCCCAGATCGAGACGCAGCAGATCGGGATGGGAGAGCACCCTTCCAAACTGACCGGGAACCGGTTCTGTATCACGGTGAAGCAGGCTCTGCTTGGGGTCTGGTACCACAAAAAGCGTGATCACAACCCCGATCAGCGCGAGCAACGCGGTCAGCCAAAAGATTCCGGGAACCCCGATCCAGACGTTGATCACCGGCCCAAGAATGAGCGACAGCGCAAACGCCAGACCAATGCTCATGCCAATTACGGCCATGACTTTGATCCGGTTGTGCTCCTGACTGAGATCCGCGGCCAGCGCCATCACCGCCGCGGCGATAGCGCCGCTGCCTTGAATCGCGCGTCCGATGATCACGCCCCAGATTGTCTCTGACTGAGCGGCAACCAGACTGCCCAACGCGAATACCAACAGACCGGCGACAATCACCGGCTTGCGCCCGATGCGGTCGGACAACATACCAAAAGGAATCTGCAGCAGCGCCTGAGTCAGACCGTACGCACCGATGGCCAGACCGACCAGCAGCGGTGTCACTCCGATCAACTTTTCGGCATAGAGCGCAAATACCGGGAGAATCAGAAACAGTCCCAACATGCGCAAAGAGACGATACTGGCCAGGGAAATGGCCGCACGACTCTCGGTTGCTGTCATCCCCCGTGCATCGTTCACTGTCTGCATCACTGTTATTTGGTTCAAAATCAGAAGACGGCGTATAGTATCAGGTTCGCTCTACGACTGGTACGCAGATGGACACTATTCGCATCCGGGGTGCCCGCACCCACAATCTGAAAAACATCGATCTCGACCTCCCCCGCAACAAGCTGATCGTCATCACCGGGTTGTCCGGTTCGGGCAAGTCATCGCTCGCTTTCGATACCATCTATGCTGAGGGTCAAAGACGCTACGTAGAGTCACTCTCAGCCTACGCGCGCCAGTTTCTCTCGTTGATGGAAAAACCCGATGTCGATCACATCGAAGGTTTGTCACCAGCTATATCGATCGAACAGAAGAGCACCTCGCATAACCCGCGCTCCACGGTCGGAACCATTACCGAAATCTACGACTACCTGCGCCTGCTGTTCGCACGTGCCGGCACCCCGCGCTGCCCGGACCACGGTGGCATATTGGAGGCGCGTACCATCAGTCAGATGGTCGACCAGATCATGGCACTACCACAGGGAGAGAAATTGATGCTGCTGGCTCCGGTGGTCTCTGAGCGTAAGGGAGAGCACCATAAACTGCTGAGCGAACTCAACGCCCAGGGATTTATCCGCGCTCGCATCGACGGCGAGATCCATGAATTGGACCAGCCGCCCGAGCTGGAACTGCACAAGAAACACAGCATCGAGGTGATCGTCGACCGCTTCAAAGTACGTGAAGATCTGGGGCTGCGGCTGGCTGAATCACTGGAGACCGCACTCAATCTCTCAGGAGGTGTGGTACGGGTAGCATGGCTGGATCAACCGGAGCAGGAAGAGCTGCTCTTCTCCGCCAATTTTGCCTGCCCGGTGTGCGGCTACAGCTTGCCAGAGCTGGAGCCACGCCTCTTCTCGTTCAACAACCCGGCGGGCGCCTGCAGCCACTGTGATGGGTTGGGATCGAAGCAGTTTTTTGATCCGGAGCGGGTCATAGCGCATCCGCATTTGAGCATGGCTGGCGGTGCCGTTCGCGGCTGGGACAGGCGCAACGCATACTATTTTCAGCTGATTCGCTCGCTGGCCAACCACTATTCGTTCGAAGTCGAAACCCCCTGGCAGGAGCTACCCGAGCAGATCCGCCATCTCATCCTTTATGGCAGCGGGGATGAGCAGATCAAGTTCAGCTACTTCAATGAACGAGGCGGGCGCTATAGTAAAACCCACCCGTTCGAAGGCATCATCACCAACATGGAACGGCGCTATCGCGACACCGAATCCAACGTAGTACGTGAAGAGTTGGCCCGCTACATCTCCACCCAAACCTGCCCCAGCTGCAGTGGCGCCCGACTCAATACTGCGGCCAGAAATGTCTTTGTCGCAGACTACAACCTGCCTCAACTGAGTGGGCTCGCGATCGGAAATACGCTCAATTTCTTTCTCCAGCTGCAGTTGCCCGGCAAGAGAGGCGAGATCGCTGACAAGGTGGTCAAGGAGATCACCCAGCGGCTGGAGTTTTTAGTCAACGTCGGCCTGGACTATCTGACCCTGGAGCGCAGCGCAGAGACGCTCTCCGGTGGCGAGTCCCAACGCATCCGGCTCGCCAGCCAGATCGGCGCCGGGCTGGTCGGAGTGATGTATGTGCTGGATGAACCCTCCATCGGACTGCATCAACGCGACAACCAACGCCTGCTCAATACCCTCGTCTACCTGCGTGACCTGGGCAATACGGTGATCGTGGTGGAGCATGATGAAGAGGCGATCCGCAGTGCCGATTTTGTGCTGGATATCGGTCCAGGTGCGGGGGTTCATGGGGGCAGCATCGTAGCGCAGGGAACGCCGGCAGATATCGAGAAGAGTGCGGCATCGCTCACCGGGAACTATCTCAGCGGCAGTGAGTGTATCGAGATTCCACAGCGTACCGGCGCCGAATCCGACGGTAAAACGCTCATCATTCGCGGTGCCTCGGGGAACAACCTGAAACGGGTCGATCTCACGCTGCCGGTTGGGCTGTTCACCTGCATCACCGGCGTATCCGGTTCCGGAAAATCGACCCTGATCAACGACACCCTCTATCCCCTGGCCGCAACAGCGTTGAACGGAGCGCATCAGACCGCGGCACCCCACAGCGAGATCTCGGGATTGGAATACTTCGACAAAGTGGTCGACATAGATCAAAGCCCGATCGGTCGTACACCGCGCTCCAACCCAGCCACCTATACCGGGCTCTTCACACCGATACGGGAGCTCTTTGCCGGCACCCAGGAGGCCAGATCGCGCGGCTATACCCCAGGCCGTTTCAGCTTCAACGTCAAGGGGGGGCGCTGCGAAGCCTGTAGCGGTGACGGGGTAATAAAAGTGGAGATGCATTTCCTCCCGGATGTCTATGTCCTGTGCGACGTCTGCAAGGGGAAGCGCTACAATCGGGAGACGCAGGAGATTCGCTACAAAGGAAAGAGCATTGATCAGGTACTGGAACTGACCATCGAGGAGGCGCTGGATTTTTTCGACGCCATCCCCACGGTGAAACGAAAACTGCAGACACTAATGGATGTCGGCCTCTCCTACATCAAGTTGGGACAGAACGCCACCACGCTCTCCGGCGGCGAAGCACAGCGGGTCAAGCTGTCGCGGGAACTCTCCAAGCGAGACACCGGCAAGACGCTCTACATCCTGGACGAACCGACCACCGGACTCCATTTTCATGATGTCAAACATCTGCTGCAAGTGCTGCACCGATTGCGGGATCACGGTAACACCGTGGTGGTGATCGAGCATAATCTGGATGTGATCAAAACCGCCGACTGGATTGTCGATCTGGGTCCGGAGGGGGGGGACAGAGGAGGGCGGATCATCGCTGAAGGGACACCCGAAGCGGTCGCTGCGAACGGGGCGTCCTATACCGGTCAATATCTCGCACCAGTGCTGATGTTGAACAGTAAACGGCGTTAGTAACTATCGCAGTGTTATGTAACCGGGGGAACTTTCCCTGGAACCACCCCGATCGCAACCCCAATCGCCAGCCCAAGCAGCTGATCCGCCCGCCCCCGGTTGACTGCGATCTCTACGAGTCCGAGCGAATTCCGGTACCAGAACGGGCGATCGCCAACTGCAGCGCTGAAAGTCCTGGCATAGCTGAGCGACCGCGCCCCTACCGAGAGGCGGGCATCATCAGCGAGAGTGGTTCCGCGAATACCTGTAAACGCATTGCCATAGTGGTCTATGTAGATCACCTCAGCAAGATCTTCCGGCCACTCAGCACCCACCATGTCCGACGGAGTGGTGAGTTGCATTGCAAGCGGCTCTCCCCGCGCGCAGGACGCCGCCACCGGAGCGAACAGATCGCGTCCATGAAAACTGTCGGAGAGCGACTGCGGTCGCCATTGGATCACATTTACCCGGATTTCTCGGCTGCTCTTGACTACCTGTGAGAGGAGTCCGTTATCCGGCCCTATAAACCAGTGCTCTTCAGTCTCCACGAGCAGCGCTGCGCGTTCACCTCCAACTCCGGGATCGACCACGGAGAGAAACAGCGTCTGCGCTGGCTGATACCTGGCTATTGCAGCGAGCAGATACGCAGAAGCACGGGGATTACAGCATGGTGCATCCGACATCAGACGGATCGTCGGGACTACCACCCCGTTGGCATCGAGCACAGCCTCCATCTGCCCAGTGTAAGGGCCCGACTCACCGAAATCCGTGAACAACAGAATACGCCGCGGAAACCGCTTGTGGTGGGCCATAGTTTACTCTGTTGAATTGGACATCCTCCTCTGTCGAGGAGAGCACGGTCCAAGGCTATGCCAGGCATTGAGGTGTATACCTTGGCGCCGATATGTTGAGTTTAGTCCGGGCGCCTGGATATTTGTACCGGCAGCGCCGATTGGCTCCGTTTGGATAAGTTAGATAGCGTGCAACTAGCGTTGGCACAAAAAAACCGGATTTTCATCCGGTTTTTTTGTGCGGCCTGAATCAGGTGTTTATCCGACATCGACCGCTGCTGCAGAGGATTCAGGGCGATCAACCAACTCGACGAAGGCCATAGGCGCCTTGTCACCAGCGCGGTAACCACATTTAAGAATACGCAGGTAACCCCCATTGCGCGTCTGGTAACGTGGCCCCAGTTCGTTGAAGAGCTTACCCACTGCACCGTCATCCCGCAGACGCGAAAACGCAAGTCGACGCCTGGCTGTGCTGTCGGTTTTACCCATAGTGATAATGGGCTCCGCGACACGGCGCAGCTCTTTGGCTTTAGGCAGAGTGGTTTTGATCAACTCATGCCGCAGCAGGGAACAGGTCATGTTGCGAAACATTGCTTTCCGATGTGCACTGTTACGGTTGAGTTGCCGTCCGGATTTGCGGTGACGCATCGATCGACTTCCTTAAAAAATATAGTGTGAAAATCTAGTCCAATTATTGGTGGGCAACAGATACCGGTTAAATACTGTCATCCAATCCCTCAGGGGGCCACACCTCCAGGCGCATGCCAAGAGAGAGGCCTCGAGTTGCCAGAACGTCCTTAATTTCGGTCAACGATTTCTTACCCAGGTTGGGTGTCTTGAGCAGTTCCACTTCAGTGCGCTGTATCAGATCACCGATCAGGAATATGTTCTCGGCTTTGAGACAGTTCGCAGACCTGACCGTAAGTTCCAGATCATCCACCGGACGAAGTAGAATCGGATCGATGCTGGATGTTGGGTCTTTAGGCGGTGGCTCGACTCCACCGGTATCATCCAACTCAACGAACGATGAAAGCTGATCCTGGAGAATCGTGGCCGCACGACGAATCGCCTCCTCGGGATCGATGGTGCCATTGGTTTCCAGATCAATCACCAGTCGGTCCAGATCGGTACGTTGCTCGACGCGGGCCGCTTCGACCGAGTAAGCAACTCGGCGAATCGGGGTATAGGTTGCATCCAGACTGAGACGTCCGATGGGACGGTCCTCACCATTCTGCCGCTGACTGGCCGGTTCATAACCCAGACCACGCGCTACCTTGATGGTCATGGTGATCTCGCCCTCCTTGGTCAGGTTGGCGATTACGTGGTTCGGATTGGCGATCTCGACATCGTGACTGAGCGTGATGTCATTCGCCAACACCGCGCCAGGCCCCTTTTTATGCAGGGTCAGCGTCTCCTCTTTCTTGGAGTGCATGATTATGGCGAGATCTTTGAGGTTGAGCAGAATTTCCAATACATCTTCCTGCACACCTTCGATCGTGGTGTACTCGTGGAGCACCCCTTCTATTTCAACTTCTACAACCGCTGCGCCTGGCATCGACGAGAGCAGGATGCGGCGCAGCGCATTTCCCAGCGTATGCCCAAAACCACGCTCCAGTGGTTCCAGCGAAACCTTGGCATGCCGCTCGGTAATTGTCTGCACATTGACCAACCGCGGTTTTAAAAAATCGCTAACGAAATCCGGCATATCGACCTCTCGATCCTATCCCTTACTTGGAGTAAAGCTCGACTACAAGCTGCTCGTTAACTTCAGCCGGCAACTCGGAACGATCGGGGGTACGCTTAAAGATCCCCTTCATCGCCTTGATATCCATTTCGATCCAATCGGCAAATCCATACTGCTGCGCCAGTGCAATCGCACTTTGCACCCGGGATTGTTTCTTAGCCTTCTCCCGAATCGATATCACATCCTCCGGCTGAACCTGATACGAGGGGATATTCAATACCTGACCGTTTACCTCTATCGCTTTGTGACTCACCAGTTGGCGCGACTCGGCGCGGGTGCTGCCAAAGCCCATACGGTAAACAACATTGTCCAGCCGCTGCTCAAGCATGCAGAAGAGATTCTCACCGGTGGCACCTTTCGATTGCGCTGCTTTCTCGTAGTAATTACGAAACTGCTTCTCCATGATGCCGTAGATACGACGCATCTTCTGCTTTTCACGCAACTGCAAACCATAGTCGGAGAGGCGCCGGCGCCGGTCGACCGTCTGCCCAGGCTGTTTCTCCATGTTGCATTTTGATTCAAGTGAGCGCACACGGCTCTTCAAAAAGAGATCCGTTCCTTCACGCCGACTCAGTTTACACTTAGGTCCGAGATACCTTGCCATGATCTATAACTCCGAATCAGACGCGACGCTTTTTAGGCGGACGGCAGCCGTTGTGAGGTATGGGTGTTACATCAACGATGCTGGTAATTTTAAATCCAGCATTGTTCAGTGCGCGTACCGCCGATTCGCGTCCCGGACCAGGCCCTTTCACGCTGACATCAAGATTCTTGACCCCATAATCTTTGGCTTTCTCGCCGGCACGATCTGCCGCAACCTGTGCTGCAAATGGCGTGCTTTTGCGTGATCCGCGAAAACCCGAGCCTCCCGAGGTTGCCCAGGAGAGTACATTCCCCTGGCGGTCCGAAATAGTGATAATGGTGTTGTTAAAAGAAGCGTGTATGTGAACCACGCCATCAGTGACAGTTCTTCTGACCTTTTTCCGTACAGGAGTTGGTTTTGCCATTAGGTTTTCCTACAAACTCTTGATCTATCTATGCCGACCGATGATTCCGGTTGGCATCACTATCTCTTTATCGGACGCCGCGGTCCCTTACGGGTACGGGCGTTGGTTCGGGTACGCTGACCGCGAACAGGTAGTCCACGACGATGGCGGATACCACGATTGCAACCCAAGTCCATCAGCCGCTTGATATTCATTGAGACTTCCCTGCGCAGATCACCTTCCACGGTAAACTTGGACACCTCAGTACGCAGCTTGTCGATCTCCTCTTCGGTGAGATCCTTGATCTGTTTCTCTTTATCCAGTCCGACCGCCTCGCAAATACCATGAGCGCGTGTACGGCCGATACCATAGATCGAGGTGAGCGCGATTACAGTGTGCTTGCGATCGGGAATATTGACGCCTGCAATTCGGGCCATCAGGTTGCTCCTAAAAAACGAAACTTATCCGCGTCACGCGCGGAAAACGCGTAAATTTATCTGGAAACACTCAACAAATCAAGCAGAAATGAACGCTCCTGGCTCAACCTTGGCGTTGCTTGTGTCGTGGCTCTTTGCAGATGACACGGACAAGCCCGTTGCGCCGGACAATCTTGCAGTTTCTGCAGATTTTTTTTACGGATGCCCTAACTTTCATGAACTATCTCCCCAAAACTCTTGCTACTGAATCTTTTTCGGGCTTAACGAAGCAGGCCCGTCCCACCGGTACCTTTCAGATTCGCTTTCTTCATCAACCCTTCATACTGGTGCGACATCATGTGGGCCTGCACTTGGGCCATGAAATCCATGACCACGACCACAATGATCAGCAGCGATGTGCCTCCAAAGTAGAAAGGGACGTTCCAGCCGACGATCAGGAACTCCGGTAAAAGGCATACAGCGGTGATGTAGATGGCACCAGCGAAGGTCAGGCGCGTCATCACTCCGTCAATGTATCTGGCCGTCTGTTCACCCGGGCGATAGCCCGGAATGAAGGCGCCGGATCGCTTCAGATTGTCCGCTGTCTCTTTCGAGTTGAATACCAGTGCGGTGTAAAAGAAACAGAAAAAGACGATTGCCATGGCGTACAACAGTACATAAAGCGGTTCACCCGGAGATATTTTGGCGACTATGTCCTGCAACCAGCGCATATTCTCCTGTGTGCCGATCCACTGTCCAAGGGTCGACGGAAACAGGATGATGCTGGAAGCAAAGATCGGTGGAATAACGCCCGCCATATTCAATTTGAGTGGCAGATGGCTGCTTTGGGCGGCAAACATTTTGCGGCCCTGCTGACGCTTCGCATAATTCACCGTTATACGTCGCTGTCCCCGTTCAACGAATACGACAAACGCGGTAACCGCAATTGCCAGGACAAACAGTGTCAGTACCGTCAATGCGTTCATCTCTCCGGTGCGCACCAACTCCAGTGTGCTACCGACAGCTTGTGGAAGCCCCGCGACGATGCCGGCAAAGATAATAAGTGAGATACCGTTGCCAAGACCGCGCTCGGTGATCTGTTCACCCAACCACATCAGGAACATGGTACCGGTAACCAGAGATACCGCGGCGGTAAATATAAAACCAGGCCCGTGTTGGATAACCACATTCATCCCGGCAGCCTGTTGAGTCTGCAACGCGATAGCGATACCGATCGCCTGAAAAGTAGCTAGTGCCACGGTGCCATAGCGGGTGTACTGAGTGATCTGCCGACGCCCCTGCTCACCCTCTTTCTTCAGCTGTTCCAGTTTGGGAATCACCGCACTCATCAGCTGCATGATGATCGACGCGGATATGTACGGCATGATACCAAGCGCAAACAGGCTCGCGCGCCGTAGCGCACCACCCGAGAACATGTTGAACATGTCCAGAATGGAGCCTTGCTGCTGATCAAACAGCGCCGCCAGCGCGGCCGGGTTGACACCGGGTACTGGAATGAAAGTTCCGACCCGGAAGACCAGCAAGGCGCCGATGACAAACAGAAGACGTCGCCGCAGTTCCGTCAACTTGCCGGTCCCAGCCAAACCTCCTGTTGTTGCCTGCTTGACCATTTATTCCTCGATCGATCCACCAGCAGCTTCGATTGCTGCCCGAGCGCCTTTGGTGACACCGATACCGCGTAATATCACCGCTTTTTCGATATTGCCGGAAAGAATCACTTTCGCTTGGCGTACGTTGCGATTGACGACACCAGCGTCCCGCAGCGCCTTCAGATCGATTGGTGAAGCTGCAACCGCTGCCAGCTCGTTCAGACGAACCTCGGCACTGTGCTCACCCTTCCGGGAAAGAAACCCAATTTTCGGCAGACGACGCTGCAACGGCATCTGACCGCCTTCGAATCCGACTTTGTGGAATCCACCGGCGCGGGACTTCTGGCCTTTGTGGCCACGTCCGCCAGTCTTACCCAAACCACTGCCGATTCCGCGGCCGGCACGATCGGCGTCCTTTTTCGAGCCTAATGCAGGCTTGATGGTGTTGAGACGCATGTTATGCCTCCTCTACCTTGACCATATAGGATACTTTGTTGGCCATTCCCCGCGTAGACGGGGTATCTTCCAACAACACCGTCTCGTGCATCCGGTGCAACCCAAGTCCGGTCACACACGCCTGGTGATGCTTGAGTCTACCGGCGACGCTGCGAACCAGAGTCACCTTCATCATCTTTTTTTCAGCCATGATTTACCCCAGAATCTCTTCAACCGTCTTTCCACGCTTGGCGGCAACCGACTTGGGATCGCTCATTTCAGTCAGCGCATTGATCGTAGCTCTCACCACGTTCATTGGATTGTTTGTTCCAATACACTTTGCCAGCACATTATGTACGCCGGCGGCCTCACAAACTGCGCGCATTGCACCACCGGCGATGATTCCGGTACCTTCTGAAGCCGGCTGCATATAGACTTTGGCTGCACCGTGTCGTCCAACCGTGGGGTAGTGCAGCGTACCTTCGCTCAGTTTGGCTTCGCGCATGTTTCTGCGCGCCGCCTCCATTGCCTTCTGGATCGCAATCGGTACCTCTCGTGCCTTTCCCGTACCAAATCCGACGCTACCATTACCATCGCCCACCACGGTCAGTGCGGTGAACCCGAATACCCGACCGCCTTTGACCACTTTGGCAACTCGATTGACATTGATAAGCTTTTCGATCAGGTCGTCGCCGGCTGGAGTTACGTTGTAGTTCGACATTCTCTACCCCTTAAAACTGAAGGCCATTTTCACGAGCGGCATCAGCCAGCGCTTTAATTCTGCCGTGATACTTGAAACCAGCCCGGTCGAAAGCAACCCGCTCAATACCGGCTGCCTTAGCTCGCTCTGCAATCTTCTGACCTACATTGGCTGCCGCTGCGATATTCCCCGTCGCTCCCTGCAGCGCAGACTTTACCTCTTTATCCAGTGTAGAGGCGCTGACCACAACCTGTTCACCATTCGCGGCGATCACCTGGGCATAGATATGACGTGGTGTACGAAATATAGTGAGCCGGTGAATTTCCAACTCGCGGATCTTGGCGCGGGCCCGCCGGGCCCGACGTAAACGTGATAGTTTTTTGTCCATCGTCGCTGCCCTTTATTTCTTCTTCGCTTCTTTACGAAGCACCAACTCATCCGCGTACCTGACACCCTTGCCCTTATACGGCTCTGGTGGACGGAAAGCGCGAATCTCAGCCGCCACCTGACCAACCATCTGTTTATCGCTGCCTGATATTACAACGTCGGTTTGCGACGGCGTCGTGATAGTAATACCTTCAGGTACCGGATAGTCGATCGGATGAGAAAATCCGAGGTTCATGTTGAGGGTATTTTCTTTCATCTGGGCCCTGTAGCCGACACCGATCAGTTTGAGCGTCTTGCTAAAGCCAGCACTGACGCCGATAGCCATGTTATTGATCAGTGACCGGAAAGTCCCGGCCATCGCCCATCCTTCAGCCTCTACGCTGAGAGGCACAACCTTGACAACACCGGCTTTTTCTTCAACTTTGACGAGTTCGTGAAGCTTCAGCGTCAAGGTGCCTTTACCCCCTTTGACTGTCAGTTCGTTTCCAGCCTGAGCCAGGCTGACACCCGCAGGCAGTGTAATCGGGTTCTTTGCTATACGTGACATCTGTCGAACCCCCGTTTATGCCAGATAGGCCAGAACTTCACCACCGTGTCCCGCTGCACGCGCTGCACGGTCGGTCATCAAGCCTTTGGATGTGGAGATGATAGCGATACCAAGTCCGCCGCGAACCTTCGGCAACTCGTTGCTGCCTTTGTAGATGCGCAATCCAGGACGACTGACGCGCTGGATCATTTCGATGACTGGTTTACCCTGGAAGTATTTAAGGTCAATGCTGAGAACCGATTTGACAGACTCCCCAGCAACGTTGAAACCTTTAATATAGCCTTCGTCCTGCAGCAGCTGCGCGACAGCCACTTTCAGCTTGGAAGCTGGCATGGCTATTGTTGCCTTGCCTACCTGCTGGCCATTGCGAATACGCGTCAGCAAATCCGCGATCGGATCAGACATACTCATTTTTTAAAACCCTCCGGGTCAAACCACCATAGCCGGCGTGATACCCAAACGATTGCCACGAATTACCGCTGTACGGTGGTGTTCACTCCACCAAGGGGCGCCGATTATACACTACCAGCTTGCCTTTACAAGACCAGGCACATCACCGCGCATTGCAGCATCCCGCAGCTTATTACGGCAGAGACCGAACTTGCGGTAGACTCCGTGCGGGCGCCCGCTGACACGACAACGCCGTTGCAGCCGGGTAGTACTGGCATTGCGTGGTTGCTGCTGCAACTTGATTACCGCATCGTCGATCTGCTCCGGCGTACTCTGGGGATCACCGATGGTCGCCTTCAGCGCAGCGCGCTTGGCGGCAAATCTCTTGACAATCTTTTCCCGTTTTACTTCACGGGCAATCATGCTCTTCTTGGCCATAAGCTATCTCAGTTTTTGAAAGGAAAACGAAACGCCTCCAACAGCGCCCGCCCCTCTTCGTCGGTCTTCGCCGTGGTTGTGATGGTGATGTCCATGCCCCGCAGCGCATCTATCTTGTCATAGTCGATCTCTGGAAAAACGATCTGCTCCCTTACACCCAGACTGTAGTTTCCCCGGCCATCGAACGCCCTGCCGTTGAGCCCACGAAAATCGCGGATACGTGGAATGGCGATATTGATCAGGCGATCGAGAAACTCGTACATACGCTCACGCCGCAGAGTCACTTTACATCCAATAGCCCAGCCAGTACGCACCTTGAAGTTAGCGACTGATTTACGTGCCTTGGTGACGATCGGTTTCTGACCGGAAATCTTGGTCATGTCGCTGACCGCATTTTCCAGAATCTTTTTATCGCCGAGCGCCTCGCCAACTCCCATGTTGAGCGTGATTTTTGTGATCCGTGGTACTTCCATGGCACTCTTATAGCCGAACTTCTGCGTCAGCTTGGCCACGATCTCGTCACGGTATTCCTGATGTAGTCTTGCCATCTCTCTTATCCGCCTCAAATATCCACGACTTCGCCGCTGGATTTGAAAAAGCGCACTTTGCGGCCGTCTTCCAGCGTCTTGAATCCCGCTCGGTCTGCTTTACCGGTCACAGGATTGAACAACGCAACATTGGATATGTGCATTGGCATCTCTTTATCCAGGATGCCCCCAGGCTCCCCTTTCATTGGATTCGCCTTGGTGTTCTTTTTCACTATGTTGATATTTTCGACGATGACTTTGTCGCTGCTGGGTACGCTTAGAACTGTACCCTGCTTACCTTTGTCTTTTCCGGCAAGGATGACCACCTTGTCACCCTTCCTTATCTTACGCATGGACATGATTGGAACCTCAGAGCACTTCTGGGGCAAGCGAAATGATCTTCATGAAGCGCTCACCTCTAAGTTCACGGGTGACCGGCCCGAAAATTCGGGTACCGATCGGTTGCAGTTGATTATTCAACAGTACCGCCGCATTGCTATCAAACCGGATAAGAGAGCCATCCGCTCGGCGAACACCGTTTTTGGTACGCACCACCACCGCGTTATAGACGTCACCTTTTTTAACCTTGCCGCGGGGAATCGCATCTTTAATGCTCACCTTGATAATGTCCCCGATCTCGGCATAGCGGCGATGTGACCCGCCCAGTACCTTTATGCACTGGATACGCTTGGCACCACTGTTGTCGGCGACATTCAGTATTGTCTGCATCTGGATCATTGGTATGTTCCAATATCTATTAATTCACCAACTCTTTAACAACAGATCCTTCGTGGAGACCTGTGTCAAGAAGCCTTCTCAACAATCTTGACCAGACGCCAGCTCTTGCTCTTCGCCAGCGGTCGGCACTGCTCAACCACTACCACATCACCAACAGTGCATTCGTTGGTTTCATCGTGAGCGTGCACCTTGGTCGACTTGCGCACGAACTTGCCATAAAGCGGATGTTTGACACGGCGCTCGACCAGCACGGTGATGGTCTTATCCATTTTATCGCTTACCACGCGGCCTTGAAGCGTGCGGTTGTCTGCTGTCTCACCGGTCATTTCGTGTCACCTGCTTTTCTCTCATTCATTACGGTCTTGACCCGTGCTATCGCCTTACGTACCCGATTCACTTCCGATGGACGGGATAGCTGACCGGTACCTTTTTGCATTCTCAAATTGAACTGCTCTCTGCGCAGCTCGGTGAGTGTCTTTTCCAAATCTTCCGCGCTCTTTTTGCGAATTTCTGCTACGTTCATCAGAGTACCGTCCGTTTCATGAAGCCCGTTTTAAACGGCAGTTTGGCTGCAGCAAGCTGAAACGCCTCACGCGCCATCTCTTCGCTCACGCCTTCGATTTCATACAGCATGCGGCCCGGCTGAATCAGTGCAACCCAATACTCGACGTTTCCTTTACCTTTACCCTGACGCACTTCCAACGGTTTCTTGGTAATAGGTTTGTCGGGAAATACTCTGATCCAGAGCTTACCGGTACGCTTTACCTGGCGGGAAATGGTGCGGCGGGCTGATTCGATCTGTCGCGACGTCAGCTGACCCCGATCCAGCGCCTGCAGGCCGAATTCACCGAAGCTGACCTTGCCGCCTTTCTGCGCCATGCCACGGTTACGCCCTTTCATCTGTTTACGGAACTTTGTCCGTTTTGGCATCAACATCGCTTATGCCCTCTTCGCAGCTGTCTTGTGCGAGGGAACCGCCGCAGTTTCAGCACTGCGTTCCACTCCTTCAAACACCTCGCCTTTGAAAATCCATACCTTCACACCGATCACACCATAAGTGGTATTGGCCTCGGCCAATCCATAATCGATATCCGCGCGCAACGTATGCAGCGGAACCCGGCCTTCTCGATACCACTCGCTGCGTGCAATCTCAGCACCATTCAAGCGACCGGAGATGTGCACCTTGACTCCCTCAGCCCCCAAACGCATCGATGTCTGCACCGCACGCTTCATGGCGCGTCTGAACATGACCCGCCGCTCCAGTTGCTGGGTGATACTCTCGGCAACCAGCCTTGCGTCCAACTCGGGTTTACGGATCTCCTCGACACTCACATGCACGGGTATCCCCATACGACGCGACACCTCGGCGCGCAATGAGTCGATATCCTCACCCTTCTTACCGATAATAATTCCAGGTCTCGCGGTATGAATGGTGATATGAGCATTCTTTGCCGGACGATCGATCTGTATCCTGCTGACGGAAGCCTGCGACAGTCGCTTGCGCAGATACTCCCTGATCTCGATATCGTTGTTTAGCAGGTCTGCATAATCTTTGGAGTCTGCATACCATTTGGACGTCCACTCTGTAACTATGCCCAAACGCAAACCAACTGGATTTACTTTCTGACCCATAATGGCCTCTCTATAGCCTTACTTGTCCGACACAGACACGGTAATGTGGCTGGTCCGCTTCAAAATTCGAGCCGCCCGGCCCTTTGCTCTCGCACGAATACGTTTCATTGTCGGTCCCTCGTCAACCATGACGCTGGAAACCTTCAATTCATCGATATCCGCACCCTCGTTGTTTTCCGCATTCGCGATCGCTGAGTCCAGCACCTTCTTCACCAAGGCTGCACCCTTCTTCTTGCTGAAGGTCAGAATTTCCAAAGCCTGCTCGACCGGCAATCCCCGGATCTGATCGGCAACCAGTCGGCCCTTTTGAGCCGCCAGATGCGCATAACGTAATTTAGCCAAAGCCTGCATGGTCATAACCCCAACTATCTCGACGATTTTTTATCCGCTGCGTGCCCACGGTAGGTACGGGTCAACGCGAACTCACCCAACTTGTGGCCCACCATATTCTCTGTCATCAGGATCGGGACATGCTGACGTCCGTTGTATACGGCAATTGTCAGCCCAACCATCTCTGGCAAAACCATGGACCGGCGCGACCAGGTCTTAATCGGACGCTTGCTGTTACTGGCCACTGCATCATCGACCTTTTTGAGAAGGTGATGGTCTACAAATGGGCCTTTTTTAATTGAACGTGCCACTTTTCTTACCTCATCTTCTCTTATTTGCGGTTGCGACGACGCACGATCATACTGTCAGTGCGCTTGTTCGTACGCGTCTTATGGCCCTTGGTCGGTACACCCCACGGGCTGACGGGATGCCGGCCACCGGATGTCCTGCCTTCACCACCACCATGCGGATGGTCCACCGGATTCATGACCACACCCCGTACCGTCGGTCTGACACCGTGCCAGCGAGTGGCTCCCGCTTTGCCCAACTTGGCCAGACTGTGTTCGGTATTGCTCACCTCACCAATGACCGCCCGGCATTCGTAGCGTACTTTGCGCATCTCACCGGAGCGTAGACGTAGTGTCGCGTATTCGCCCTCACGAGCCACCAGCTGCGCCGACGTACCCGCTGAGCGTGCCAGCTGAGCCCCTCGGCCTGGCTTCAATTCGATGCAGTGGATGATGCTGCCAACGGGTATGTTGCGCAGCGGAAGACAATTGCCCCGACGAATCTCCGCCTCTTCCCCGGACACCAGCACCTGCCCTACACCAACTGCTTTCGGAGCGATGATGTAGCGCCGCTCCCCGTCCGCATATTTGATCAACGCAATGTTGGCTGTACGGTTGGGATCGTATTCAACGCGCTCCACGGTACCCGGAACACCATCCTTATCGCGTTTGAAATCGATCACTCGGTAGCGCTGCTTGTGTCCACCGCCCCGATGACGAGTAGTAATACGGCCGTTGTTGTTGCGCCCTCCGCTTTTACTCTTCTTCGCAATCAGAGGCGCATACGGATCTCCCTTGTACAACTCGGAGTCCACTACCTTGACGACGAAACGGCGCCCGGCAGAAGTAGGTTTTGTTTTTACAATAGCCATGTCAATGCTTCCGCTCTAGTTCGTATATCCGGTTGGACAGGATCAGGCGATGTTACCAAAATCGATGTCGCTGCCTTCAGCCAGTTTCACATAGGCTTTACGGATGTTGCTACGACGTCCCATAGTTCTGCCGAAACGCTTGCTTTTGCCTTTGGCGTTGATCACCCTGACCGAATCCACCTTGACATTGAACATCAGTTCGACAGCCTTTTTGATCTCCGGTTTGGTGGCATCCGGAAGCACCCGAAAAATATACTGCCGGGCACTGTCCGCCGCAGCTGTACTCTTTTCTGAAATCACCGGACTGATCAGCAACTGCATCAGACGATCGTTATTCATGAGAGGCGCTCCTCCAGTTGCTTGACTGCAGCGGTGCTGATGAGCACTTTCTCGAAACCGATCAAACTCATCGGATCAACCTGGTTCACGTCGCACACATAGACATCTTTGAGATTACGCGCCGCGAGATAGAGATTCTCGTCGGGCTGCACACCAACAATCAGCGCTTCACTGACACCATATTCTTTAAGTTTGGTCGTCAGTGCCTTGGTTCTGGGCACGTCCACCACGATTTCAGGGACAACAATCAATCGCTCCTGACGAACCAGCTCGGAAAGGATCGAGCGCAATGCTCCGCGGTACATCTTGCGGTTCACCTTCTGCACATAATTCGTTGGAGAAGCAGCGAAGGTAACGCCACCTGACCGCCAGATCGGGCTTCTGTTGGTACCCGCACGCGCGCGTCCCATACCTTTTTGCCGGAAAGGCTTGGCACCGCCACCACTGACCGCAGCACGGCTCTTCTGCGCCTTGGTTCCGGAGCGAGCGGTTGCCATATACGCGGTGATCACCTGGTGAACCAGTGCCTCGTTCAGCTCCGCGGCAAAAACGGCATCGGCCACCTGGAGAGTCTCGGGGTTACCTGCGCTCCCCGCCTGTACATTGAGGTCCATTATATTACCCCTTATTCAACATCTTGATGGCAGGAGTGACAATCAGGTCACCACCCCGTGAGCCCACGACGGAGCCCTTTACCAGAATCAGATTTTTTTCGGTATCCACCCGTACTATCTCCAGATTCTGGCTGGAGCGTCTCGCGCTACCCATCTGGCCGGACATCTTCTTACCCTTGAATACCCGACCCGGCGTCTGGCATTGACCGATGGAACCAGGAGCACGATGCGACACCGAATTGCCATGCGTGGCGTCCTGCATTTTGAAACCGTGCCTTTTGACACCACCCTGGAAACCCTTTCCCTGAGTGCGGCCACGTACATCGACAATCTGGCCTGCAGCAAACATATCGACTTTGATCTCAGCGCCAACCTCGACCCCAGCGACCTCATCGCTGCTGGTGCGAAACTCCCAGAAACCGCGCCCGGCCTCGACATTGGCTTTGGCCAGATGACCAGCGACCGGTTTGGTGACCCGGGAAGCTTTACGGCTGCCGGTAGTCACCTGAATTGCGCTGTAGCCATCCTTTTCCTGGGTGCGCAACTGAGTCACGCGATTCGGCTCGACCTCGATCACCGTCACCGGTACAGAGGCACCGTTTTCAGTAAAGATGCGCGTCATGCCGACTTTTCGTCCAACAAGTCCTATAGCCATTGTTCATTAACCTCAGTTCAGTTTGATCTGAACATCTACGCCAGCCGCGAGATCCAGCTTCATCAATGCATCCACGGTCTTGTCGGTTGGATCGACAATATCCATCAGACGCTTGTGCGTACGGATCTCATACTGGTCCCGTGCGTCCTTATTGACGTGCGGTGAAATCAACACCGTGAAGCGCTCTTTTTTGGTCGGCAGCGGTATCGGTCCCCGAACTTGAGCGCCGGTGCGCTTTGCAGTGTCCACGATTTCACGCGCTGACTGATCGATCAGACGATGATCGAAAGCCTTCAATCGAATTCGAATTCTCTGGTTGGCCATATTATTTACTCTATGATCTTGGCAACCACACCGGCGCCGACCGTGCGGCCACCTTCGCGGATTGCAAATCGCAGACCCTCTTCCATCGCAATGGGAGCAATCAGCTTCACCATCATCTTCACATTGTCTCCCGGCATCACCATCTCCACCCCTTCAGGCAGATCCACTGCGCCTGTCACATCCGTCGTACGGAAATAGAACTGCGGACGATAGTTGTTGAAAAACGGCGTGTGACGGCCACCCTCTTCCTTGCTCAGCACGTACACCTCCGCCTCGAAATGGGTATGCGGCGTAATCGATTTCGGCTTCGCCAACACCTGACCACGCTCCACATCATCACGCTTCGTGCCGCGCAGCAGCACGCCCACGTTGTCTCCCGCCTGCCCCTGATCCAGCAGCTTGCGGAACATCTCCACTCCGGTGCAGATAGTCTTCTGGGTTGGCTTGATGCCAACAATCTCCACCTCATCACCCACTTTCACCACGCCGCGCTCCACGCGACCCGTCACCACCGTACCGCGACCCGAGATCGAGAATACATCCTCGATCGGCATCAGGAACGGTTTGTCCGTATCCCGCTCCGGCTGCGGAATGAATGAGTCCATCGCCTCCACCAGCTTGATGATCGACGGCACTCCGATCTCCGATGTGTCACCATCCAGCGCCTTCAGCGCCGATCCCACCACGATCGGCGTGTCGTCACCCGGAAACTCATACTGGTCCAGCAGCTCGCGGATCTCCATCTCCACCAACTCCAGCAACTCCGCATCGTCCACCATGTCCGCCTTGTTCATGTAGACCAGGATGTAGGGCACACCCACCTGACGCGACAGCAGAATATGCTCGCGCGTCTGCGGCATCGGGCCGTCCGCCGCGGAAACCACCAAAATCGCACCATCCATCTGCGCCGCGCCGGTGATCATGTTCTTCACATAGTCCGCGTGGCCCGGGCAGTCAACGTGGGCGTAGTGACGCAGCTCCGATTCGTACTCCACATGCGCTGTGGCGATCGTAATGCCTCGCTCACGCTCCTCCGGTGCATTGTCAATATCCGCGTAGGCTTTGAACACGCCGCCTCTCAGCTCCGCCATCACCTTGGTGATCGCTGCTGTCAGGGTGGTTTTACCATGGTCAACGTGACCTATCGTGCCAACGTTTACGTGCGGCTTTGTGCGTGCAAATTTTTCCTTGGACACAGTTTTACCTCTTCAAGACTACTGTTTCTTAATGACAGCCTCGGCAATACTGGCCGGGACCTCGTTATACTTCACAAATTCCATACTGTAGGTTGCACGGCCCTGCGTAGCAGAGCGCATATCAGTCGCATACCCGAACATCTCGGCCAGTGGAACCTCCGCTCTGATCAATTTGCCCGCAGGTGAGTCGTCCATGCCCTGCACCACTCCTCGGCGGCTGCTCAGATCCCCCATGATGTCACCCATGTACTCTTCCGGAGTCACCACTTCGACCTTCATGACCGGTTCAAGCAATACTGGCCGCGCCAGCTTTGTCGCATCCCGAAAACAGAGGGACCCGGCGATCTTGAACGCCATCTCGCTGGAGTCAACCTCATGATAGGAGCCGTCATAAAGTGCCACCTTGACGTCTACCACCGGATAACCCCCGAGCACTCCAGCCCCCATCTGTTCCTGTACTCCCTTGTCGACTGCGGGTATATACTCTTTTGGTACCGCGCCACCGACGATTTCGCTGACGAACTCGTAACCCGCACCGGACTCTCTGGGTTCCAACCGTAGGAAAACGTGACCGTACTGGCCGCGTCCTCCCGACTGACGGACGAACTTTCCCTCGTGTGCGACCGTATCGCGTATGGTCTCCCGATAGGCAACCTGCGGTGCACCGACGTTTGCCGCTACACCAAACTCACGCCGCAGTCGGTCGACTATGATCTCCAGATGCAGTTCACCCATACCGGAGATGATCGTCTGCGCTGATTCTTCGTCAGTGTGCACCCGGAAGGAGGGGTCCTCGTGCGCCAGCTTGGCCAAAGCAACGCCCATCTTCTCCTGGTCGGTCAGGGTTTTCGGCTCCACCGCCACAGAGATAACGGGATCGGGAAAATCCATCCGCTCCAGCGTGATCACCGCATCCTTGTCGCACAGGGTATCGCCGGTAGTAACATCTTTGAGACCTACCGCGGCTGCGATATCGCCGGCCCTGACCTCTTTGATCTCTTCGCGAGAGTTAGCATGCATCTGCAGGATGCGGCCGATGCGCTCCTTTTTGCCCTTGACCGGATTGAACACTGCATCCCCGGAGTTCAGTACCCCGGAGTAAACCCGGAAAAAGGTCAGATTCCCCACAAATGGATCAGTCGCTATCTTGAACGCCAGTGCCGCGAAAGGTTCGCTGTCACTTGCTGCCCGTTCCGCTTCGCTTTCGTCCGTATCACTCAGCACACCGCGAATCGGCGGAACATCCTCCGGTGACGGCATATAGTCGACAACAGCGTCCAGCATTGCCTGTACGCCTTTATTCTTGAATGCACTACCGCACAATACCGGTGTAATCTCAGTCGCCAGTGTGCGCAGCCGCAGTCCCCGCCTGATATCCGCCTCGCTCAATTCACCATGATCGAGATACTGCTCCATCAACTGATCATTTGCTTCCGCCGCTACTTCGACCAGTTTTTCACGCCACTGCTCGCACGTCTCCTGCAGCTCCGGCGGAATCTCCTGCTCTTGGTACTGCGTGCCCCGGCTCGCTTCGTCCCAGATGATCGCTTTCATCTTGATCAGATCGACGACGCCAATGAACTGATCTTCGGCACCGATCGGCAACTGCAACGGAACAGGGTTGGCACCAAGCCGCTCCTTGACCTGATCGACAACGCGCAAAAAATTTGCGCCCATTCGATCCATCTTGTTTACAAACGCTATTCTGGGGACCGAATACCTGTTGGCCTGACGCCACACCGTCTCCGATTGCGGCTCAACCCCGCCCACGGCGCAAAAGACTGCGCAGGCACCATCCAGTACTCGCAGAGAACGCTCGACTTCGATGGTGAAATCGACGTGACCGGGCGTATCGATGATGTTGATTCTATGTTGCGGGAACTGTTGATCCATGCCGCTCCAAAAGCATGTAGTCGCAGCTGAAGTGATGGTGATCCCGCGTTCCTGCTCCTGCTCCATCCAGTCCATGGTTGCAGCGCCGTCGTGCACTTCTCCCAGTTTGTGGGAGACACCGGTATAAAAGAGGATACGCTCTGTCGTGGTTGTCTTACCGGCGTCGATATGAGCCATGATGCCCACATTTCTATAACGCCCAATAGGAGTGCCACGTGCCACGTCTAGTTCCCGTCCAACAATGTAAAAGAGCAATGGTAAAGGTTAAAAAACCAAAATCAGGTACTGCGATACTGCCAATCTATTACCAGCGAAAATGGGAGAACGCCTTGTTCGCTTCAGCCATACGATGAGTCTCTTCGCGCTTTTTCACCGCGGTACCCCGAGACTCAGAAGCATCAGCCAACTCTCCCGCCAGACGGTGCGCCATCGATTTCTCGCTCCGCTTACGTGCTGCATCGATCAACCAACGCATTGCCAGGGTATTTCTACGAACCGGGCGCACCTCTACCGGAACCTGGTAGGTTGCACCACCGACACGCCGGGACTTTACCTCGACCATCGGCCTGACGTTGTCCAGTGCCTTCTCCAGAACCTCCATCGGCTCACCGCTGGTCCGCTGACTGACACGCTCCAGCGCGTCGTAAAGAATCTTCTCCGCCACCGCTTTCTTGCCATCGACCATCACCATATTGATGAACTTGGCAAGCAACTGGCTTCCGAATTTGGGATCCGGCAATATGTCGCGTTTCGCTGCAATACGTCTTCTAGGCATGACTGTTAACTCGCTACTCCTGCAAAAAGCATTAATCAGCTCTTGGGCCGTTTGGCGCCATATTTGGACCGCCCCTGACGGCGCTTGGTCACACCGGAGGTGTCCAGGCTGCCGCGTACAACGTGATAACGCACCCCGGGCAGATCCTTTACACGTCCACCACGAATCAGCACTACCGAATGTTCCTGAAGGTTATGCCCCTCACCACCGATGTATGTGGTCACCTCGTATGTGTTGGTCAAGCGGACCCGGGCAACCTTACGCAACGCGGAATTGGGCTTCTTCGGTGTCGTCGTATAGACCCGGGTGCATACACCACGTTTCTGCGGGCAGGCATCCAACGCAGGCACGTTGGTCTTCTCTATTTTGCGCTTGCGCGGCTTGCGCACCAATTGATTGATTGTCGCCATCTACGTCCGTCTCCGGGGAGCGCTTCACGCCCGCTCCTGCGCCAGAAAAGCGAGCAACCGACTCCTACCCGACCCGCCACTTTGAGCGCCGGGAGTGTTTCGATTGCTTGCGGATTATCTTTGCCACGAGTGCGTTTCGACCCGTAAGGCATATCCAGGAGCGGTGCGTGATCAAACGCCCGATCCAATTAAGAGGGCGAATTTTACGTAGCCTATCTGCTCGTGTCAAGCGCGCCGAGCAGATATAAAATGACAAGGAAATGGAGTGGAAGTAACGTAGACAGCTCTGGCTCCGATTGCTCTGCGGCAGGTGTAGGGATCACACCTGGCAGTAAGGGTGGGGTTGCCCGGAGCCTTTGAAAGCTCCGGGCCAATTCAGCAGACGGCTCAACCCTGTCGGTCGACCGGTCAATTATCCTTCGGCGGTGTTGAGCGCCTGCTTAATCGCTTCTGCCACTTCATCGGCATCCATCTCAACCCGCTCTCCCGCCTCCGTATCGAGTTCATCCTGACGACGACGGCGTCGTTCGCTGTGATAGGAGAGACCAGTACCTGCCGGAATCAGACGACCTACGATCACATTCTCCTTCAGACCGATCAGGCTATCGTTGGAGCCACGTACCGCCGCCTCGGTGAGCACGCGCGTAGTCTCCTGGAACGATGCAGCAGAGATGAACGACTCGGTAGCCAGAGACGCCTTGGTGATACCCAGCAGTACCGGATTCCAGGTTGCCGGCTGTTTACCTTCCGCCTCCATATGCCCGTTCACCTCGACGATCCGTGTGCGCTCAACCTGTTCTCCGCGCAGAAATCTGGTATCGCCCGAGGAGGTCACTTCCGCCTTGCGCAACATCTGCCGGATGATCACCTCAATATGCTTGTCATTGATTTTCACACCCTGCAACCGATAGACATCCTGAATCTCTTTCACCAGGTAAGCTGAAAGCTCGTTGACGCCCTTGAGTCTCAGTATGTCGTGCGGATTGAGTTCGCCATCCGAGATAATCTCACCCCGCTCCACCTGTTCGCCCTCGAAGACGTTCACATGACGCCATTTCGGGATCAGCTCTTCATGCTGTTCACCCTCCGCATCGGTGATAATCAGGCGCTGCTTGCCTTTGGTGTCTTTGCCAAATCCGACCGTGCCCGACGCCTCGGCCAGAATCGCCGGATCTTTCGGTTTTCTCGCTTCGAACAGGTCTGCAACCCTGGGTAGACCACCGGTGATATCACGCGTCTTGGAGGACTCCTGCCGGATACGCGCCAAAACATCACCCACCTGAGCTTTGGCACCATCGGCAAAGCTGACCACCGAACCCGGCGGGAGGAAATAATGGGCGGGAATATCGGTGCCGGCAATGTTCAGGTCATTGCCCTTGTCGTCCACCAATTTCACCATCGGGCGCACATCCTTACCCGCTGCTGGCCGCTGTTTCGGATCCAGCACCACCAACGAAGAGATGCCGGTCACGCTGTCCATCTCCCTCTCTACAGTCACCTGCTCGACAATATCGACGTACTTCAGCGTTCCCGCCACCTCGGTAATTACCGGATGGGTATGCGGATCCCAGCTTGCCACCATCTGGCCACCCTCTACCGCCTCACCATCGGTCACCCTGATCTCAGCACCGTAAGGTACCTTGTAGCGCTCGCGTTCACGACCTACATCATCGATCACCGTCAGTTCACCGGAACGGGATACCGCCACCAGATTGCCGCTGTGGTGCTGTACCGTTTTGATGTTGTGCAGCTGAATGGTACCGGAGGATTTCACATCAATACTGTTGACCGCGGCTGCGCGGGATGCCGCACCACCGATATGGAATGTCCGCATGGTAAGCTGGGTGCCAGGCTCACCAATCGACTGGGCGGCGATTACCCCTACCGCCTCCCCCATATTGACGATGTGACCGCGCGCGAGATCCCGCCCGTAACACTTGGCACAAACCCCGACCATGGATTTGCAGGTAATTGCCGAACGAACCTTGACCTGGTCGATACCCAACTCCTCCAGCTGCTGCATCGAGCTCTCACCCAGCAGCGTGCCGGCTGGAAAGACGATCTCATCCGTGCCTGGCCGATAAAGATCGGTAGCGGCTACCCGCCCAAGTATACGCTCTCGCAGCGGCTCAACCACATCACCACCTTCGATGATCGGATGCATCATCAAACCATCGTCGGTTCCACAATCAGCCTCCAGCACCACCATGTCTTGTGCCACGTCCACGAGACGGCGTGTCAGATACCCTGAGTTGGCCGTCTTGAGTGCAGTGTCGGCCAGACCTTTGCGCGCACCATGGGTAGAGATGAAGTACTGCAGTACATCCAATCCCTCCCGGAAATTGGCGGTGATGGGGGTCTCGATGATCGATCCATCCGGTTTTGCCATCAGTCCACGCATGCCGGCCAGCTGCCGGATTTGCGCAGCGGAGCCGCGCGCTCCTGAGTCGGCCATCATGTAGATGGAGTTGAAAGAGTCTTGCTCCACCTCATTTCCATCGCGGTCGACAACCGGCTCTTTACCCAACTTGGCCATCATCGCCTTGGCCACCTGTTCGTTGGTATGCGACCAGATATCCACCACTTTGTTGTAGCGCTCACCGTTGGTGACCAGGCCGGAAGCGTACTGGTGTTCGATCTCCTTCACCTCGGCCTCCGCTTCGGCCAGGATGCCTCGCTTCTCTTCCGGAATGATCATGTCGTTCATGCCGATCGAAACTCCGGCGCGGGTTGCCAGCCTGAACCCGAGATACATCACCTGATCAGCGAAAATAACCGTCTCTTTCAGCCCTACCTTGCGGTAGCAGGAGTTGATGAGTCCGGATATCGCACGCTTGCCCATGTTCTGATTAACCAGAGTGAACGGGAGACCAGCTGGCAGAATCTCGGACAGCAGCGCACGACCCACAGTGGTATCCACCAGCTGGCGCCTCTCTACCCGCTTGCCCGCTGCATCGAACTGAACCTCGGTAATCCTCGCCTTAACCCGTGCCTGCAGATGTACATTGCGCGACTCGTAAGCACGATGCACCTCCGCCAGGTTGGCGAATACCATTCCCTCACCCTTGGCATTGATGCGTTCCCGCGTCATATAGTAGAGGCCGAGGACCACGTCCTGGGATGGCACGATAATCGGTTCGCCATTCGCTGGTGACAGAATGTTGTTGGAGGACATCATCAAGCCACGCGCCTCCAGCTGTGCCTCGATAGAGAGTGGTAAATGTACCGCCATCTGGTCTCCATCGAAGTCCGCATTGAACGCGGTACAGACCAATGGATGCAGCTGAATCGCCTTGCCTTCGATCAGTACCGGCTCAAATGCCTGTATACCCAGCCGGTGCAGTGTGGGTGCGCGGTTCAGCAACACCGGGTGCTCACGGATCACCTCCTCCAGGATATCCCACACCTCCCCGGTGCCGCGCTCAACCAGTTTCTTGGCTGCTTTGATCGTGGTTGCCAATGCACGTAGCTGCAGCTTAGAGAAGATGAACGGCTTGAACAGCTCCAGAGCCATCTTTTTCGGTAATCCGCACTGGTGCAGTTTCAAAGTCGGACCGACCACGATGACGGAGCGCCCGGAGTAGTCGACACGTTTCCCCAGCAGGTTCTGTCGAAAACGTCCCTGCTTGCCCTTGATCATGTCGGCCAGGGATTTCAGCGGACGACGATTGGTACCGGTAATGGCACGGCCACGCCGACCGTTATCCAACAGCGCATCCACCGACTCCTGCAGCATACGCTTTTCATTGCGCACGATGATATCCGGCGCATTCAGATCCAGCAGCCGTTTCAGCCGGTTGTTGCGGTTGATCACGCGGCGATAGAGGTCGTTTAGGTCCGATGTTGCAAAACGGCCACCATCCAGTGGTACCAAAGGACGCAGTTCCGGAGGCAGCACCGGTAGCACCTTCATCACCATCCATTCCGGACGATTACCGGACTCTTCCAACGACTCCACCAGTTTCAGACGCTTGGTGAGTTTCTTCAGCTTGGTCTCGGAATTGGTACTGATGATCTCCTCGCGCAGCACCTCGATTTCGCGCGTGAGGTTGATGGTCTTGAGCAGTTCATAGACCGCTTCGGCACCCATGCGCGCATCGAACTCGTCGCCATTCTCTTCGATCGCCTCGAGGTACTGCTCATCATTCATCAACTGCCCACGTTCCAGGTTGGTCATGCCGGGATCGACCACCACGTAGGATTCGAAGTAGAGCACCCGCTCGATATCTCGCAGGGTCATATCCAACAACAAACCGATACGCGAGGGCAGTGATTTGAGGAACCAGATATGAGCAACTGGACTGGCCAGTTCTATGTGACCCATACGTTCACGGCGAACCTTGGCCAGGGTCACCTCGACGCCACACTTCTCGCACACGACGCCACGATGCTTCAAGCGCTTGTATTTGCCGCACAGACACTCATAGTCGTTGGTAGGGCCAAAGATCTTGGCGCAAAACAGCCCATCACGCTCCGGCTTGAAAGTCCGGTAGTTGATGGTCTCAGGCTTCTTAACCTCACCGAACGACCAGGAACGGATCATATCGGGTGACGCAAGACCAATGCGGATCGAATCGAAGTCCTCGGTCTGCCCCTGCTGCTTTAAAATCTTAAGTAGATCTTTCAAGATCGTCTCTCCTGCTGTGGAATCCTGGTACCGTCTCTGCTCTCTGAATCAGAAAGCAACTTCGCCACCCTACTCCCGTTCCAATTCGATGTTGATGCCAAGTGAGCGGATCTCCTTGACCAGTACGTTGAAGGACTCGGGCATACCAGCCTCCATCTTGTGGTTGCCATCCACGATATTCTTGTACATGCGCGTCCGCCCGGTCACATCGTCAGATTTGACCGTCAGCATCTCCTGTAGCGTATAGGAAGCACCATAAGCCTCCAGCGCCCAGACCTCCATCTCACCGAATCGCTGGCCGCCAAACTGTGCCTTGCCTCCCAACGGTTGCTGCGTGACCAAGCTGTAGGGACCGGTGGAGCGGGCGTGCATTTTGTCATCGACCAGGTGGTTCAATTTGAGCATATACATGTAACCAACCGTGATCGGCCTCTCGAAGGCCTCTCCGGTCCGGCCATCGTAAAGCGTCGCCTGTCCACTCTGCGGCAGTTGTGCCAATTCCAGCATGGAACGGATCTCTGTCTCGGTGGCTCCGTCGAACACCGGGGTAGCCATCGGTACGCCATTACACAGATTCAGACAGAGCTCGACCACCTCCTCGTCGCTGAACGTGGATAAATCCTCTTTTTTCCCACTGCTATTGTAAACTTTCTCGAGAAATTCACGCAGATCGTTGATCTTGGCTTTGGCTTCCAGCATATCGCCAATGCGTCGGCCAAGACCCTTCGCGGCCCATCCCAGGTGTGTCTCCAGCACCTGCCCCACGTTCATACGCGAGGGCACACCCAGCGGGTTGAGCACAACGTCGACGGGTACACCTTCGGCATCGAACGGCATATCCTCTACCGGCACGATGGTCGAAATCACACCCTTGTTTCCGTGCCTGCCGGCCATCTTGTCGCCTGGCTGAATACGACGTTTGGTGGCCACATAAACTTTGACCATCTTCAAAACCCCGGGTGCCAGGTCGTCACCAGTGTTCAGTTTCCGTTTCTTCTCCTCGAATCTTTCGCGGAAAGCATCGCGCTGCTGCTTGATCTGCTCGGCAATGGTCTCCAGCTGGGCAGCAGCCTCTTCACTGTGCAGCCGAATCTCCAGCCAGATGTCGCGTTCCAGTTCGCCAAGATAGGCTTTGGTAATCTTGGTACCGGGCTTGAGCCGGTTGGGTCCGCCATCCGCAACTTTACCCAGCAGCATTCGTTCGACGCGCTGGAAAGTGTCGTTCTCCATAATGCGCAACTGATCGTCCAGATCCTTCTTGACCCGCTCAATCTCCGTCTGATCGATCTGTTGCGCGCGGGCATCCTTCTCCACACCATCGCGGGTGAACACCTGAACGTCGATCACCGTGCCTGCGGTGCCGGAGGAGAGGCGCAACGAGGTATCTTTCACATCCGCCGCTTTCTCACCGAAAATCGCCCGTAGCAGCTTCTCCTCAGGAGTCAGCTGAGTTTCACCCTTCGGGGTCACCTTGCCGACCAGGATATCACCCTCCTTGACCTCGGCACCGACATAAACGATACCGGACTCGTCCAACTTGGCCAGAGCGGACTCACCGACATTCGGGATATCACCGGTGATCTCCTCTGGACCGAGCTTGGTGTCACGCGCCATGCAGGTCAGCTCTTCGATATGGATCGTGGTGAACCGGTCATCCTGAACGACACGCTCGGATACCAGTATCGAATCCTCAAAGTTGTAACCGTTCCAGGCCATGAAGGCGATGCGCATGTTCTGACCCAGCGCCAGCTCACCCATATCGGTGGACGGCCCATCCGCCAGCACATCTCCCCGGGCAATAATATCCCCTGGCTTGACCAGTGGTCGCTGATTGATACAGGTATTCTGATTGGAACGGGTGTACTTGGTCAGGTTGTAGATATCCACACCCGGCTCACCGGCCTCTGTCTCATCGTCGTTGACCCGCACCACAATTCGACCCGCATCGACAGAATCAACCACACCACCGCGCAATGCCACCGCGGTCACGCCTGAATCGACAGCAACCGAGCGCTCCATTCCGGTACCCACCAGCGGCTTCTCGGCACGCAACGTCG
Source organism: Chromatiaceae bacterium (assembly GCA_024235215.1). GTDB lineage: Bacteria > Pseudomonadota > Gammaproteobacteria > Chromatiales > Chromatiaceae > HKST-UBA178. The sequence continues at coordinate 84,652 of JACKMU010000008.1, forward strand.
GCACAGCCTGACGCTGCATGTTCGATCCCATGAGGGCACGGTTGGCATCGTCATGTTCCAGAAAAGGAATCAGCGACGCGGCCACGGAGACGATCTGCCGTGGTGATACGTCCATGTACTCGATACGCTCCGGTGACGAGAGGGTAAATTCATTCTGATGGCGGCAGGAGACCAGATCGTCAATCAGGCGGTTCTTCTCGTCCAGCGTGGCACTCGCCTGCGCTATAACGAAACGACCCTCTTCGATCGCCGAAAGATAGTCGATCTCCCGGGTTGCCACCCCATCGACCACCTTGCGGTAAGGTGTCTCCAGAAAACCATAGTCGTTGGTGCGCGCATAGACCGCCAGTGAATTGATCAGGCCGATATTTGGACCTTCCGGTGTTTCGATCGGGCAGACTCTGCCGTAGTGCGTCGGATGCACATCACGCACCTCGAACCCGGCCCGCTCGCGGGCAAGACCGCCCGGACCAAGCGCCGAGACACGCCGTTTGTGAGTGACTTCCGATAGCGGGTTGTTTTGATCCATGAACTGAGACAGCTGACTGGATCCAAAAAACTCTTTGATTGCCGCTGAGACTGGCTTTGCATTTATCATCTGCTGCGGCATCAACCCTTCCGACTCAGCCAGTGTCAGGCGCTCTTTGACCGCGCGCTCCACTCGCACCAATCCGACCCGAAACTGATTTTCAGCCATCTCACCAACCGATCGAATACGCCGATTGCCGAGATGATCGATATCGTCTACCACACCCTGGCCATTGCGTATCGCCACCAGCTCCCTGATCACATCGATGATATCTTCGTTAGAGAGAACCCCTTCGCCGGTCACCTCCTCTCTGCTTAGGCGTTTGTTGAACTTCATCCGACCGACGGCCGAAAGGTCGTATCTCTCTGCAGTGAAAAACAGGCTCTTGAACAGATTCTGGGCCGCCTCTTTGGTGGGTGGTTCACCCGGACGCATCATCCGGTAGATCTCAACCTGCGCCTCGAGCTGCGAACTGGATGGGTCGATGCGCAGCGTATTGGAGATGTAGGGCCCATGGTCCAGGTCGTTGGTAAACAGCGTGTCGATCTTTTTAACACCAGAATCCAGGAAGCTCTGCAGCAACTCCTCCGTGATCTCGTCATTGGCATTGGCCAACAACTCACCGGTCTCCTTATCGATTACACTGCTCGCCAAAACTTTTCCGTAGAGAAACTCCTGAGGGACATCCAACTGCTTGACACCAGCCGTCTCGAGCATCCGAATGTGGCGCTGGGTTACTCTGCGTCCTGCTTCGACAATCACCTCGTCGCCCGATTTGATATCGAAAGTGGTCGTTTCACCACGCAGTCGTTCGGGCACCAGCGCCAGTTTGGCTTTGGTCTTGGTAAGAGAAAAATGGTCAGTCTCGAAAAACATCCCAAGAATCTCATCCGTCTCGAATCCCAGTGCGCGCAACAGGATTGTGGCTGGCAGTTTTCGGCGTCGATCGATGCGCACGAACAGATTGTCTTTTGGGTCAAATTCGAGATCCAGCCAGGAACCCCGATAAGGAATCACCCGCGCCGAAAAGAGCAGTTTTCCGGATGAGTGAGTCTTACCCTTGTCGTGGTCGAAAAAGACACCGGGTGAGCGATGTAACTGAGAAACGATAACCCGTTCGGTGCCGTTAATGACGAAAGTGCCATTGTCGGTCATGAGCGGCAATTCGCCCATGTAGACTTCCTGCTCGCGAATATCCTTGACAACCTTTGCCCCGGCGGGAGCATCCTTGTCGTAAATGACCAGACGTACAAGCACACGCAACGGGGCCGCATAAGTAGTACCTCGCAATTGGCACTCACGCACATCGAACAACGGCGCGCCGAGGCGATAGCTGACATACTCCAGCATGGCATTGCCCGAGTAACTCACAATTGGGAACACGGACATAAAAGCTGCATGCAGTCCTCGATCTTCCCGCTCACCAGGTTTTCTGCCATCCTGCAGAAAATTGCGATAGGAGTCGATCTGAGTTGCCAAAAGATAAGGCACCTGAAGGATAATCGGACGTTTTCCGAAATCTTTGCGAATGCGCTTTTTCTCGGTAAAAGCATAAGCCATGGTGCCATCCCTCGGTGTTTGAAACCTGATGGGGAGAAGCACTGCCCTCCCCACGAAAAATAAACGTGTGATTTACTGCACTACCACAAGCGGCAAAAGGCCGGTGGCGATAACGCCACCAGCCCCAAACCGCTCAGGATTTGATAACGGGAAGAGTCAAGAATTACTTGATCTCAACAGTACCGCCTGCCTCTTCCACCTGCTTCTTGATTGATTCCGCCTCCTCTTTGTTGACGCCTTCCTTGAGAGTGCTGGGAACACCTTCAACCGCATCCTTGGCTTCCTTGAGCCCAAGGCCGGTGATTGCGCGTACGACTTTGATGACACCGACCTTCTTATCACCGAAACCGGTAAGCACGACGTCGAACTCGGTCTGCTCCTCAACAACAGCAGCCTCGACACCGGCAGCGGCAGCCGGTGCAGCAGCAACCGCTGCAGCAGCGGAAACGCCAAACTTCTCTTCCATGGCCGAGATCAGCTCGACCACATCCATAACACTCATGTTGGCAATCGCGTCAAGAATCTCTTCTTTTGAAATGGCCATAAAATAACTCCTGAATTAAATCTGGTGAATTTAGAAAAAACGATTGATGCTGATCACGCTGCCTCTTTTGCATCGCGAATTGCCGCCAAAGTACGGACCAGCTTACCAGGCACTTCATTGATTGTGCGTGCAAGCTTCTCCACAGGAGCCTTCATCACGGCCATCAACATACTGATGGCCTGATCGTAGGTCGGCATCTTGGCCAATACATCGATATCCTCCGGTGGCAGCAACTTGCCGCCGATGGATATCAACTTGACTTCAAGCTGCTTGTTCTCCTTGACGAAATCCTTGATAACACGGGCTGCAGAGCCGGGATCCGACTGTGAGAAGGCAAGGACCAGTGGTCCGACCATACCTTCCTGCATACATTCGAAATCGGTACCTTCAACTGCTCGCCGGGCCAGGGAATTCTTGACCACGCGTACATAGACACCCGCCTCACGCGCCTTTACGCGTAATACGGTCATCTTCTCCACTGTCAACCCATGGTACTCGGCGGCAATTGCGGAGTAAGCCCCGCTAGCCACTTCAGCAACCTCAGCAACGACTGCTTTTTTCTGCTCGAAATTGAGTGGCACTCGTCACCTCCTGACTAAAGGTGGAACGGACAAACCGTTCCGCTCGACAACACCAACACACCACTGTAATCGGTATGCTGCTTACTACAACGCGCACCTTCGTCAGGTAAACCTGATTCAGGAGCTCCGCCTGCGCAGGAGATTAAGCCCCGATCCGAGACACCTGCGGTCTTTGACGGCACCCGGTTAAAACCGGAGCCCCAAAGTCTTTTTCCAAAACGACCTCTGACCAAAAATGAAAAGACAGGTCGTTTTGAGATGTAACACTACTATTGTTTCCGTCTTCGTATCCGAAGACGTTAGACTCCAAACTTCCTCGTTCGGGCGGATATTCCAAGGAAAGGGCCTTCACTCTCCTTGAATCGCCGTGGTGAAACGAGTAAAAAAACCTACATTACCAATGACGTCTGTTCCACCGGAAGACCTGGTCCCATCGTGGTAGAGACGGTGATCTTCTGCACATAGACACCTTTTGATGTACTCGGTTTCATCTTCTTCAAGTCATTGATGAGCGCTTCCAGATTCTGTTTGAGGGCGTCAGGCTCAAAACCCAACTTGCCGATCGTGCAGTGAATAATCCCTGACTTGTCAGTACGGTAACGCACCTGTCCGGCCTTGGCATTGCTCACCGCTTCGGCCACATTGGGTGATACGGTGCCAACCTTAGGATTGGGCATCAGACCACGTGGACCCAGAATTTGTCCCAATTGTCCGACGACTCGCATTGCATCCGGCGTCGCTATCACGACATCGAAATTCATCATGCCCGCTTTGATGTCTGCTGCCAGGTCCTCAAATCCGACGATATCCGCTCCAGCTTGTTTCGCCGCATCGGCATTGGCACCTTGGGCGAAAACCGCGATGCGTACTGTTTTTCCAGTACCGTTGGGGAGAACCGTCGCGCCACGCACCACCTGATCCGATTTGCGTGGATCCACGCCGAGATTGATGGCGACATCCACTGATTCGACAAATTTCACACTGGATAGCTCTTTCAGCAGTAAAAAGGCTTCAATCACCGGATACTGCTTTCCCGGCTCGATCTTTTCGCGGATAGCTTTTGCCCGCTTACTCAACTTAGCCATAGTCTATTCCACCCCTTCCACATTGAGACCCATGGCACGGGCACTTCCCGCTATGGTGCGTACCGCTGCATCCATATCTGCCGCTGTCAAATCAGGCTCTTTCAGCTTGGCGATCTCCTCCAATTGAACCCGGCTTACATTGCCGACCTTCGTCTTGTTCGGTTTACTGGAACCTTTTGTGATACCGACCGCTTTTTTCAACAATACGGTCGCCGGAGGAGTTTTCGTAATAAAGGTGAAACTGCGATCGGAATAGACCGTGATCACCACCGGGATCGGCATCCCTTTCTCCATATCCTGAGTGGCGGCGTTGAACGCTTTGCAGAACTCCATGATATTTACGCCGCGCTGACCCAGCGCGGGACCGACCGGCGGACTTGGATTTGCCGCACCAGCCGCTACCTGCAGCTTGATGTAGGCATCGATTTTCTTTGCCATGATTTACCTCGTGACGGGTGCGTACGCTGCGGTGTAAACACAGCTCCCCGTAGTTAAAACGACATCTCGGAGATGTCAGAAACAGTTTCCGCTCCGTTCAGTGCCCCACTGAGACCGCTCGACTGACTGATTGAAAAAGTGAGCAGTCAACTCGGTCTCTGAACCACTGCCAATCGTCCCGCTCAACCTCCCTGCCGGGCGTTCGCCAAAAAATTCCGTGTTAGGTCCCAGGCAAACTCCGCTGTGTCTGTACATCCCTGTAAATTCCTTTCCGGCCCAGCTTTCCCTGCCGGGCGTTCGCCAAAAAATTTTGTCCACTGGACAAAATTTTTTGGCTCACCCCTTCTCAACTTGTCCGAATTCCAGATCGACAGGGGTGGAGCGACCAAAAATAAGCACAGATACCTTGAGGCGGTTCTTTTCGTAGTCGACATCTTCAACTACACCATTGAAGTCATTGAACGGGCCATCAATGACCCGTACAACCTCACCCGGCTCGAACAACACCTTGGGACGAGGCTTCTCCACACCTTCCTGCACACGCTGGAGTATCGCTTCCGCCTCCCTGTTACTGATTGGAGCCGGCCGGTCACCGGTGCCACCAATGAAACCCATGACTTTTGGGACATCTTTTACCAGATGCCAAGTGTCATCGGTCATCTCCATCTGCACCAGCACATAGCCAGGAAAGAACTTCCGCTCGCTACGGCGCTGCTGACCGCCGCGCATCTCTACCACCTCTTCGGTTGGCACTAAAATCTCACCGAAATACTCCTCCATGTTGAAGCGCTTCACACGCTCCTCAAGCGATCGCTTTACCTGTGCTTCAAAGCCAGAGTAGGCGTGTACCACGTACCAGCGCATCGCCATAAAGGCCTCCTATCCGGTTACTGCTCGAACGATTGTCAGCAGCAGCATATCGAACAGCCAAAGCACAATGCCCATCACTAGGACCATTGCGAACACGATCAAGGTCGTCTGGATAGTCTCCTGACGACTTGGCCAGACGACTTTTCTGACTTCGGTTCGGGAAGCCGTGGCAAATTCCCAGATGCGCCGCCCGGACGCAGTCTGTAATGCTATTGCCACCGCCGCTCCGGTGATAGCAAGCAGGCCGAGCACTCTCAGCAGGGTGGAATACTCTGCCAGATAATAGAACAGACCGATACCACCGATGAGCAGTACGATTGCCACCAGCAGCTTTACCGTATCCATTCCGGAGCTTTCTACTTCAGCTTTTACGTTCATTCCTGCCAACACGCCATTCGATGTAGCGTCATAAAATGGCAGGCCAGGAGGGACTCGAACCCCCAACCTGCGGTTTTGGAGACCGCTGCTCTACCAGTTGAGCTACTGGCCTAAATATAAAGGGAATAAAGCCCCGGGGCAGTGGCTACCACCCAAGGGCCATCCCCACGTAATCTTATTACTCGATGATCTTGGCAACCACACCGGCGCCGACCGTGCGGCCACCTTCGCGGATTGCAAATCGCAGACCCTCTTCCATCGCAATGGGAGCAATCAGCTTCACCATCATCTTCACATTGTCTCCCGGCATCACCATCTCCACCCCTTCAGGCAGATCCACCGCGCCTGTCACATCCGTCGTACGGAAATAGAACTGCGGACGATAGTTGTTGAAAAACGGCGTGTGACGGCCACCCTCTTCCTTGCTCAGCACGTACACCTCCGCCTCGAAATGGGTATGCGGCGTAATCGATTTCGGCTTCGCCAACACCTGACCACGCTCCACATCATCACGCTTCGTGCCGCGCAGCAGCACGCCCACGTTGTCTCCCGCCTGCCCCTGATCCAGCAGCTTGCGGAACATCTCCACTCCGGTGCAGATAGTCTTCTGGGTTGGCTTGATGCCAACAATCTCCACCTCATCACCCACTTTCACCACGCCGCGCTCCACGCGACCCGTCACCACCGTACCGCGACCCGAGATCGAGAATACATCCTCGATCGGCATCAGGAACGGTTTGTCCGTATCCCGCTCCGGCTGCGGAATGAATGAGTCCATCGCCTCCACCAGCTTGATGATCGACGGCACTCCGATCTCCGATGTGTCACCATCCAGCGCCTTCAGCGCCGATCCCACCACGATCGGCGTGTCGTCACCCGGAAACTCATACTGGTCCAGCAGCTCGCGGATCTCCATCTCCACCAACTCCAGCAACTCCGCATCGTCCACCATGTCCGCCTTGTTCATGTAGACCAGGATGTAGGGCACACCCACCTGACGCGACAGCAGAATATGCTCGCGCGTCTGCGGCATCGGGCCGTCCGCCGCGGAAACCACCAAAATCGCACCATCCATCTGCGCCGCGCCGGTGATCATGTTCTTCACATAGTCCGCGTGGCCCGGGCAGTCAACGTGGGCGTAGTGACGCAGCTCCGATTCGTACTCCACATGCGCTGTGGCGATCGTAATGCCTCGCTCACGCTCCTCCGGTGCATTGTCAATATCCGCGTAGGCTTTGAACACGCCGCCTCTCAGCTCCGCCATCACCTTGGTGATCGCTGCTGTCAGGGTGGTCTTACCATGGTCAACGTGACCTATCGTGCCAACGTTTACGTGCGGCTTTGTGCGTGCAAATTTTTCCTTGGACATCGAATCAATCTCCGAGAGGTTATCAATCAGCTGTTTATTACACCGGCGTATCTTGAGTCTATGGTTAGACACCAGCGTCTATACATGGAGCCCAGGAGCAGATTTGAACTGCCGACCTCACCCTTACCAAGGGTGCGCTCTACCAACTGAGCTACCCGGGCCTGAAAACCAGGTTCTGATACCTAACCATAGGAATCAGCTTACATCCCCGACACCTCGACCTACACCTGAACTGGAGCGGGTGATGGGAATCGAACCCACACCATCAGCTTGGAAGGCTGAGGTTCTACCATTGAACTACACCCGCAATCTTCCGAGGCAGCCTGTCAGCTGCGCATGTGATCTGTTTGAAGAGAGAGTCACACTTGCGTCACTGATGCTATGCACGCCGTCCGCCGGCGCTAGCGCGCCTCCATCGAACCTCTCGGTTCTCTTCCTCCCGGGTAACCCACGGAGGGTAGTTCACTTGGTGGAGGGGGGAGGATTCGAACCTCCGAAGGCGGAGCCGGCAGATTTACAGTCTGATCCCTTTGGCCACTCGGGAACCCCTCCACGAAGCGCGCTATTGTGCGTCAGTGAAAAATGAGTGTCAACAGCTTTTCGCCAACGATGTCAGGCCGCTTGCACCTATGCCTGCGGCCTCTTCGGACCCCCAGAAATCCGCTACAGACTTATCACGTTGGGCAGAATCAGAAACTTGTGGACCAACCGATCTCCAACTCCCATTGATCCATGAACACGTTCCCCGTCTGTGGCCCGGTATTTGGATTGGTACCATACACCCGCTCCGTTGGCATGTAGGCGGCTGCCAGGTTGATCTCGCTGCCCCCGGGCAGCGTCTTGCCGATACCGAAGGTGTAATGACGCTTGACCACCGCTGGAGCGAGAATATTGAACAACGCCTGACTCCCTTCGAACGCATCACTGGCATAGCTGTAGCCTGCCCGGAACGCGAGGTCCGGCCGGTATTGCCACTGCACGCCAAACTTGAAGACATTGACATCGTCCCAGCCAAAACCGAGACATTCGTCACAGCCAAGCGTCCCCGGCGCCAATATCAGGTCCGCACGGTTGCCGATTGCAGCCACCTCTTCAAAGTTGATACGCTGATAGTCGAATGCAAAAGTGAGCTCTGGCGTCAGTTTATAGGCGAACCCTAGATCGAAATTCGACGGAATGTCAAAATCCCCCTGCTCGGCGAACAACCCTTTATAGTCATCAAACTTGGTCATGTAGATTCGGCTCTGGTAAGAGGCACCGATGTTCAGCCGATCATTGACCTGCCATAGCCAGCCCAGCTTGACTCCTCCACCATAAGAGATATCGGTGCCGTTGTTGGTCACCTTGCCGGGCGCCGTGGACACGCCCATAAAGGGCTCAAGCCCTTCAGCCTTGAAGCTCTGCACCGCCAGGATTGGCGTGATACCGATAGAGTGCTGATCGTCGAGCCTGCGCGAATAGGTGATACCGATGAACGCCTGTTTCATATCGATTCCGGTGGGAGACGAAGTCACTCCAGGAGCTGCGAAATTTCTGAAAACTGCAGCATCATATTCAGTATTCATCCCTCCGTTGCCACCGATGGCGATACCGATGGAACTCTTGTCATCCAGCATCCGGTTGTAAGCAAAGTGTGGAATCAAAAAGAAATCGTTCTCACTATTGTAGGTACCATCAGGAATGGGATCTCCTGCACCAGGTACCAAATCGTCAGCGACGAATCCCCGGTCAGGCGCGAACAGCGCAACACCAAACTCCAATCGATTACCGACAATGGCCAGAGAGCCGGGATTGGTCGCCGCACACATTCCCCCGAAAGCCATGGCCACGCAAGCGCCGGCTATGGATTTCGACTTGGGTCCGAAACCGTGTGACCAGTAGCCATTGGTGGCCGCCACGGGTAGAGAAAACAATAAAGCCGCCAGAACGACAACCGTTCGAAAACCTCTGTTCATGCCATCCTCCAAATACATTCTGTTTATTGTTCGGTGCTACTCGATACGCATCGAACTGAAGAAGTTAACCAAGACGCTACCGATCTCTTGTAAGTCCCAATCGCGACCGACCAGCCAGAACGGGTCGATATAACATCTCTGCCTAGCGCGTAATCTTTAAGACAGTTACGCCGAGCCTATAATCAACTTTTCCCTGCCCTGTTCACAGGGCCTGTGCACACTTTACCAGTTGGACGACCCTGAGGCTAACCAGTAGTGTGTAGCTGGTGCATCGCGTATTGGAAATCGCCCAACAGCAGTTTTCCTATGATTTCCGTGGTTTTCACCAATGCCGCTTCGATCTCCGCTGTATCGCACCGAGCAGGACGACCAAGCACATAACTCACCACCTCGCGGCTATCTCCGGGATGGCCGATACCGATGCGCAGGCGCCAGAAGTCACGCCCGCCGATCGCACTGACGATGTCCCGCAAACCGTTGTGTCCGGCGTGTCCGCCCCCCTGCTTCAGGCGCACCACTCCTGGTGCGAGATCCAATTCGTCATGCACCACCAGCATCTCTTCCGGTGGAAGACGATAGTAGCTCACCAAGGCGGAGACCGACTGACCACTTCGGTTCATGAAAGTGGCAGGCTTCAATAACCAGCATGCTACCCCCCCAATCCGGATCCGGCAGGTGTGGCCATGGAATTTGGTTTCACGCGTGAAACTCCCGCCGTAAAGCCGCGACAAGTGGTCAACGAACCGGAAACCGGCATTATGGCGACTCTCCGCATACTCTGCACCGGGATTACCAAGACCAACGATCAGGCGAATGGGAGAGGGCATTTGAACTTGGCTTATTGGCTACTTGCGAGCCCGCTCCCTGCCGGAAACGGACCAAAGCACGGAAACGAGATACCTCCCGGGCGCCGGTGAGGTTACCGGACCCAGGAGGGTGGACAAAGCTAGTCTTCCTCAGATCCCGGTTTTTCCTTTTCTCCACGCTCAGCTGCAGACTCCACAGCACTTTCGATTTCGCCCTCTGCCAGCCCTTCCTCAGCCATATGGGCGATCTCTACGGATACCACGGGTACATCCTCTTCGCCCGCGATTACCGCTGTGAGTTCGACACCTTCCGGTACGACCAGTTCGGAGAGCATAATAGCATCGCCGACATCCAGTTTTTCTACGTCGACCCCGATATACTCAGGAAGATCTGCGGGCAGACAGCTCACTTCGACAACCGTAATAGCGTTGAAAAGCGTACCACCAGCTTTGACACCAACGCAGCGCGCCTCATTGAGAAAGTGCAGCGGTATATTGGTGCGCAGTTTCTCGGTTGCTCTGACCCGCTGAAAATCCACATGCTGGATGAACGGCTTGGCCGGATGGCGCTGCAAATCCTTCAGGATCACATCCTGCTTCTGATCACCGATTATCAGTGTCAGAATGTGCGAGTAAAAAGCCTCAGTCTCCAGATGATGCGCCAGTTCGTGATGAACCAGGCTTATCATGCGTGGCGGCCTATCGGCAGCTCCATAAAGTATCCCAGGCACCAGACCCTGACGACGCAGGCGGCGGCTCGCACCTTTACCCTTGTCTTCACGGTCCTGCGCGTTGATTTCAAAAAGGTTGTCCATGATGACTCCAAAACTCTCTCTAAAATTAAAAAAACACCACGCCACCGCGACCAGTGAGGTAGTGCACGAAGGAGGCCCTGAATCTGTCAGAGCCCTCTGCGATACCTGGAGGTACCGCCAAAATCCATGCCGTCAGCCCAGCAACCTTGCCGCAGCACAACCTGAAAAGCCTGAGGTGGGCTCACTCAGGGCTTTCCGAATGATTCTGCCAGCTGAACCCGGCTTACTCCACGAACAGCGATGTGACCGACTCGTCGATTGCCATCCGTCGAATAGTCTCCGCTACCAGTTCCGCTATGCTTATCTGGCGTATCTTTTCACATGCCAGCGCATCCTTGTGCAGTGGCACAGTATTGGAGACAACCAGCTCATCCAGCACCGAGTTCTCGATATTTTTCACCGCCGGTCCGGAGAGAACCGGATGGGTACAGTAGGCCACCACCAGTTTGGCACCATGTTCCTTCAACGCTTGCGCCGCCTTGCACAGCGTCCCAGCCGTATCGACCAAGTCATCGATCAGAACGCAACTACGTCCTTCCACATCACCGATGATGTGCATCACCTGAGCTTCATTCGCCTGGGGTCGGCGTTTGTCGATAATTGCCAGGTCGGCATCATCCAGCTGTTTTGCCAGTGCTCTGGCGCGCACCACACCACCTACATCCGGTGACACCACGATCAGATTCGGATACTTCTGCCGCCAGACATCCCCCAATAAAATAGGCAATGCATAGATGTTGTCGATCGGTATGTCGAAAAAACCCTGTATCTGATCTGAATGCAGGTCAACCGTCATGACGCAGTTGGCGCCGGCAGCCTGTATCTGCTTGGCGACCAGTCTGGCGGTGATCGGCACCCGTGCCGAACGCGGTCTACGGTCCTGGCGCGCGTACCCAAAGTAGGGCAGGACCGCGGTGATGCGCCTGGCCGAAGCCCAGCGCAGCGCATCGATCAGGACCAGCAACTCCATCAAGTTATCGTTGGTAGGATTACAGGTGGACTGAACCACATAGCAATCCCTACCGCGCACGCTCTCTCGAATTTCGGCCATCACCTCGCCATCGCTGAAACGGCCGACGATGGCTCTGCCCTGGCGCAGATTGAGCCATCCGGCAATCTCCTCGACCAGTGCGGGGTTCGAGTTCCCGGAAAACAACATCATGCCGCCATCTGACACGGGCAAGCCCTCATACTTGAAACTAGCTGGGACGGTAGCATTTTTCCGCGCTCTGGCCTCATCCCTTTGCAACCGGCGCCGCTGGCGCCGTTCAGATCAGCTGACGCAGATCTGTCGAACCTATGACGGTTCGCATCCTACCGCGATACCGGCAAGTAGTGCAGCCAACCCTACCCACCTCTCTACTGGCTGGGGCGGTAGGATTATTCCGCGCTCCGCGCTTCACCCCTGCGGGGCCGGTGCCGCTGGCACCGTTCAGATCAGCTGACGCAGATCTGTCGAACCTATGACGGTTCGCATCCTACCGCGATACCGGCAAGTAGTGCAGCCAACCCTACCCACCTCTCTACTGGCTGGGGCGGTAGGATTCGAACCTACGCATGCAGGGATCAAAACCCTGTGCCTTACCGCTTGGCGACGCCCCAAAAATTTGCGCAATACGCAGCGTAAACTCCAATCAACTCTACCATCGGTTACCCGCAGCCTAGAGGAGAGGTATTCACTCCACTGGCAACAAACGATTGGTACTGTGCCGGGACCAGTTGCTGCACCCGGTTCGCTGTCGCTTCATCCTCGAACGGCGCAAACACCGCTGCACCGGTGCCGGTCAGTCTCGGTACCGAGTAATGACTCAGCCACTCCATCGCGTCACACACTGAAGGATAGAGACGGCAAACCACGGAGAGACAGTCGTTCTGAACACTGCCAGCGAGAAAGTCGCGTATTTTGATGCGGGGAGAGTTGCGTGTCAAATGGGGATCCGAGAAAATTTTAGCCGTCGAGACGTGGCAGGGTGGAACCAGTACCAGGTAGCAAGGACAGGGAAGTTCGATCGGCTCCAGTTTTTCGCCCACACCCTCTCCCCAGGCAGACCTTCCCCGGACGAACACGGGAACGTCTGCGCCCAACGTCAGACCCAGCTGTGCCAATTGATCCACACTTTGCTCAGCGTTCCAGAGCCGGTTCAAAACCACCAGCGTGGTTGCCGCATCCGAACTCCCACCGCCCAGTCCCGCGCCCATTGGCAGAATTTTATGCAAATCTATATCCACACCCAGTGGTGTGCGGCAGGTCTCTTGGAGCAGTTTCGCCGACCGGATGACCAGATCCAGCTCCTCGGCAACATCCGAAAGTTCGCTGACACGGCAGATCCGGCCATCCTCCCTGATCCGAAAACCAATCTGGTCTCCGATATCCAGAAACTGGAAAACCGTCTGCAGTTGATGGTACCCATCAGATCGCCTGCCGACGATACGCAGCATGAGATTGAGCTTTGCCGGTGCCGGCCAGTATTCAAACAACGCGAATCCTCACAACCAAATCAATTGGCAGCATCACCGGGACAGTGTTTTCATTCTACCAGTCGCCCGCGTGTCTCCCGCACATGCCTGCTCTCCGGATCCTGCTCCAGAACCTGCTTCCAGACCGCCTCTGCCCCATCCCGATCACCCATTATCCAGAGCACTTCACCGAGATGGGCGCCTATCTCACCATCAGCCAGAATGGTAAACGCTTTTTTTAAATAGTCTAACGCGAGCGGCAGATTCCCCATGCGATAGTGCAGCCATCCCATACTGTCGAGAATTGCCGGTGAATCGGGTTTCAGCTTCAGTGCCTGGGCGATCAGCGCACCTGCCTCCTCGAAGCGAATCGATCTGTCTGCAAATGTGTAGCCCAGCGCATTCAGTGCATCCGCATTATTCGGATCATGCTGGATCACCTGGCGCAGATCGCTTTCGACAATATCCAAACGCCCCAGCTCCGCCGCGTAGAGACCACGCGCGTAGAGAATATCATCGTTGTCCGGATGCGCTTCCAGCGCGTGACTGTAGACCTCGAATACCTCCGTGGCGGATCCATGTTGCGCCAGAATTCTGGCCTCCATCAGGTAGAGCTGTACCGACTGACTCGGAATCTGGACGCGCAGGTTCCTTATCCAATCGAGTGCCTCTTGCAACCGATCGGCATCCGCCAATACCTGTGCCACACGGGCCATAGCCTCGAAACGATAATCGCCCCCGCTGACCCGCTTATACCAGCCAATCGCCACCTCGTCGTGGCCATCCTGCTCTTCGATCCTGCCTAAATAGTAAGCGGCATCGTCAACATGGCCTCCCAGCTCCAACAACCGTTTCAGATGGTCCTTGGCAACGCCATAGCGCTCGGTCTGCACCGCCAATACAGCAAGCGAATAGAGCGCATCCGTATCGTCCGGTGCCAGCCGGTTTATCTTGAGGAACTGCTGATAACCCCCTTCATAATCACTCATCTCGACCAGTAGCCGTGCCAAAGCGGTGTTTACGCTCGCCTCATCGGGATCTTGCCGCAGCACCTGTTTCAGCACCTCTACCGCCCCGCTTGCGTCATCCTGCAGCTTACGCAGCCGACTGAGCAGAACATAGCCCTTGCTCCAGTCGGGCCGGTCTGCAATGACGCTCCGGATATCGGCCTCGGCTTGCGCATAATCCCGCCGCAGAAAAGAGATCAGCGCTATCGCGTACCCCGCCTCCGGGTCGTCTGCATGAATCGCCTGCAGTCGACGCATCAGCGTCATCGCGGCGATCTGATCCTGCTGTTTACTCAATACTGCCAGTACTGACGTAAAGCCGTTTTCACCCCTGGCCTCACTGATGGCGAGAATCGCCAGCGCCTGCTCAAATGCCTTTTCACTCTCTCCGGCATCCAGGTAAAGTGATACCGCTCGCTGGCGACCTGCCAGATTATTCGGCGCCAGCTCGATCCAGCGCTCAACCGCCTCAAGCGCCAGATCCCGCCGTTTAAGCAGTGTTGCGATCCTGGCAGCCCGCTCGGCGGCGACTTCATCCCCGGCCAGAATGGCCGTCTGCAGCTGATGCCGGTAGGCCAATTCATACTCGCCGCGCTGCAACGCTATCTCACCAGCCAGTGCATTGAAGACCAGTTCCGGGTCCAGCTCTTGGATGGTCGGGGGTGGCCTCTCGAACGGCATCTGCTTGTGCACAGCAGTCTGCTGCGGCACAGCTATTTCCGGCAGTGCAGAACACCCTGCGATCAGCAGCGAACCGAAAAAACACAGAATATATCTGAACAACGTGCTCATTTACTCTCCATCGCCAGGCTGAAGCTTCAACCTGGGTTCAATTTTACTGGAAATTGACCGGGAAAAATCGGTTTCGCTTGAATTCAACCCCTTGATAATTCAAAATTTCAGATTGGTTTAGCCCCTGAAACGTTCAGATGTCGCTGCTTGCACTCGGTCTCAATCACAAATCCGCTCCTATTGATATCCGGGAGAGAGTCTCTTTTGGGCCGGATATCATTGTGGCGGCACTGCGCAGCCTGACCGATCAGCCCGGAGTGGAGGAGGCAGTCATTCTCTCCACCTGTAACCGGACCGAAGCCTACTGCGTCCTCAGCCAGGCGTGCAAGGAGGATATCTGTCAATGGTTGAGCGATTTTCACGGACTGGAGCTGGAGACCATCTCTCCTTATTTATACAGCCATGAGAATCGCGATACCATCGCGCATCTATTATGCGTCGCCAGCGGCCTGGATTCGATGGTGCTGGGAGAACCGCAGATCCTCGGGCAGGTAAAACAGGCCTACCAGACTGCAGCGGATGCCGCTTCCGCAGGAAAGCTGCTCGGCAAGCTGTTTCAGCACACCTTCTCGGTCGCCAAACAGGTACGCACCGATACCGCGATCGGACACAGCCCGGTATCCGTTGCCTTTGCCGCTGTGAGCCTGGCCAGACAGATCTTCAGCGATCTGCGGAAGCAAACTGCACTGCTGATCGGTGCCGGTGAAACCATTGAATTGGCGGCTCGCCACCTGCACCAACACGGTATCGGTCGCATCATCGTCGCCAACCGCACGCTCGAAAGAGCACATCTGCTGGCCAACCAATTCGACGGCTTTGCCATTGCGCTGCCAGAGATCCCCTCCCATCTGGCGGAGGCGGACATTCTGATCTCGTCCACCGCCAGTCCTCTGCCAATACTGGGTAAGGGTACCGTGGAGAGTGCGCTTAAGCGACGCCGCCACCAGCCCATACTGATGGTCGATATTGCCGTTCCCAGAGATATCGAAGCCGAAGTGGCCGATCTCAACGACGTCTATTTATACACCATTGACGACATGCAGGAGGTAATCGACGCCAATATGCGTTCCCGTCAGGAAGCGGCGGAGCAGGCGATAGAAATCATTGATCTGCATACCCAAGAGTTTATGGGCTGGCTGCGCTCTTTGGACGCGGCCGGCATGATCCAGGACTACCGGCGGAAAGCGGAGAGGATGCGTGATGAAGTACTGGAGCGCGCGATCAAGCAGTTAAACAGCGGCAAATCTCCGGAGGAGGTATTGACATTCCTCGCCAACACCCTGACCAACAAACTGCTCCACACCCCCAGCACACAAATACGTCAAGCGGGATTCGACGGTGAAATGGCACTGCTTGAAGCGGCCAACACACTGTTCCAGATAAAAAACAGCGGCAGCGGCAAATGAAACCATCCATCCGCGGTAAACTGGACCAGATAGGGGAGCGATTCGAGGAGATCACCGCGCTGCTGGCAGACCCCGATGTCCAGAACGACCAGAACCAGTTTCGTGGGTTGAGTCAGGAGTACGCCCAGTTACAGCCGGTGGTCAGCTGCTACAGTCGTTTCCGTGTGCACGAAGCAGCCGTCAGCAGCGCCCGCGAGATGTTGCAAGACCCGGAGCTGGCAACACTGGCACAGGAGGAACTGGAGCAGGAGGAGCTGGCGCTGGAGTCGTTGGAGCCAGAGTTGTTGCTGCAGCTGATACCGCCGGATCCCAACGATGAACGCAATATATTCCTCGAGATCCGTGCCGGGACCGGCGGTGCTGAGGCGGCGCTGTTCGTCAGCGATCTGTTGCGTATGTACCTGCGCTATGTGGAGCTGCAGGGCTGGCAGGCGGAGACCATCAGCGAGAGTCCTGGTGAGCAGGGCGGCTACAAAGAGGTGGTTACCCTGATCAGCGGACGCAATGTCTACTCTCGGCTGAAGTTTGAATCTGGCGCCCACCGGGTACAACGAGTTCCCGAAACCGAATCCCAGGGACGGATACACACCTCGGCCTGCACCGTGGCGGTCCTGCCAGAGGCAGCGAGTATCGATCAGGTCACGATAAATCCGAACGATCTGCGTATCGACACCTATCGCGCATCCGGTGCCGGGGGCCAACACGTCAACAAGACCGATTCGGCGGTGCGCATCACCCATCTGCCAAGCGGTATCGTCGTTGAGTGTCAGGATCAACGCTCTCAGCACAAAAACAAAGCGCAGGCAATGTCGCTACTGCATGCGCGTCTGCTCTCCGGACTGCGCGAGCAGGAGGTGAGCAAACAAGCGCAGTCACGTAAGCTGCAAGTGGGTAGTGGGGACCGCTCAGAGCGCATCCGCACCTACAACTTTCCACAAAACCGGGTCACCGACCACCGCATCAACCTCACCCTGTACAAACTGGACGAAGTGATGGAGGGTGCACTGGATCAGATGATCCAACCGTTGATCCAGGAGCATCAGGCCGAGTTACTGGCAACCCTGGCAGATGACAATCCCTGACAGCATCGCATTGACGCTGAAGCTGGCGACCGCCAGGCTTGCCCAATTGCCGGGGATCAACGCCCGTCTGGAAGCGGAAATCCTGTTGGCTCATGCGCTTGACAAACCGAGGACCCATCTCTTCACCTGGCCTGAAAAACCGGTGGAAAACAGTTTACGTGATCGCTTTGAGGAGCTGCTCGACCGCCGGCTCGGTGGTGAACCCAGCGCCTATCTGACTGGTCAGCGGGAGTTCTGGTCTCTGCAGCTAAAAGTGACTTCCGAAACATTGATCCCAAGACCGGAAACCGAGCTGCTGGTAGAGCGAGCGTTGCCGCTGTTACCTGCAGAGCGCGCAGCTGTGATCGCTGACCTGGGCACAGGCAGCGGCGCGATCAGTGCGGCTATCGCCAGCGAGTGTCCGGCCTGTAAAATTTATGCCACGGATATCTCCGCGGCAGCGCTTGCGGTCGCGCACGAGAATTTCGATAAACTGGGATTGGCCAATGTCAATTGTTTGCGTGGCCACTGGTGTGCTGCGCTACCCATGGGGATGAAGTTCGATTTGATCGTCAGCAACCCCCCGTACCTGGCCAGCGACGACCCTCATCTGAGTGAGGATGGTCTCCCATGGGAACCGGTTTTTGCACTGGTCTCCGGAGCGGAGGGACTGAATGATATCCACGCTATCATCTCCACCGCGGGCGCCCACTTGGTCGCCGGTGGCTGGTTGCTGCTTGAGCATGGCTGCGACCAGGGAGCACAGGTGCGACGCACCTTCAGCGAAGCCGGATATCAGCAGTGCGGTACATTCCGCGACTTGGGCGGAAGGGAGCGGGTTACTCAAGGTCGGATGCCAACGTGATCACCACGGGCGCCTGCTTTACCGGGTTGACTAATCCATATCAGCGGTTAGGATTTACACACATGGATAGAGATGACTCTGAGCTCATCAAACAACGGCAGCTGCTCTTCATCGAGCTGCACCCCGATCCCAATCAGGCTCAGACCGCGGCAGATCTGTTGCTGGGAATCGAAGGTATCATCAGCGCCAGCGCAGAGACACCTATCGTGTTGACTGTCCGATACAACGTGATGCAGATCTCGCTGGAGCAGATCGAAACCGGTTTGACCGAAACCGGGTTTCATCTGAGCAGCAAGCTGCTGTACATCCTGAAGCGCGCCCTGTACTACTATACTGAAGAGACCCAGCGCGCTAACAGTGGCTGTCCGCGCGGCGACAGCAACTGCACCAAAAAGATCTTCGTGGACCGCTACGTTCAGCGGGATCACAGCTTGCGCGATCACCGCCCTGAGTATTGGCGAAAATATCTTTGACCAACGCTGAATCCACCAGCAAAACCGCGCTTGCCGTCAACATAGCATCAACAACCGACGCCCGTGGGAAGTCGCCGACCCATCTGCGTCCAGTACGGTGATTGTAAATAGCCTGTTCCCAGACCTAGCCATGAACGATCAACAACTTCTCCGTTACAGCCGGCAAATCATGCTCCCCGCTATCGACTTCACCGGGCAGGAACGACTGCTCTCCTCCCGGGTTTTGATCGTCGGGCTGGGCGGCTTGGGCTCACCGGTCGCTATGTATCTTGCCGCCGCTGGCGTGGGTGAGCTGGTGCTGGTCGACTTTGATCGGGTTGATTTGAGCAACCTGCAGCGCCAGATTGCCCATGACAGCGAACGCATTGGTATGCTGAAGGTCGATTCTGCGGAACAGACCATCACCCGGCTTAACCCCGAGTGCCGGGTGCGCAAGTTTGCCGCAAGACTGGAAGGTACCGCACTCACCGAACAGGTCGACGCTGCCGATGTGGTGGTCGACTGCAGTGACAATTTCACTACCAGGTTTGCACTCAACGATGCCTGTGTCGCTACCCGGACAGCGCTGGTCTCGGGTGCGGCGATCCGCACCGAAGGGCAAATTTCGGTGTTCAGCGGTCAACCCGGGGCCCCTTGTTATCGTTGTCTCTACGGCGCAGGAGGAGAACTGGATGAAACCTGCTCACAAAACGGGGTACTGGCGCCACTGGTCGGCATCATTGGCAGCATGCAGGCGATCGAGACAATCAAACTGCTGACCGGAGCGGGTAATCCACTGCTCGGTAGACTGATACTGCTGGATGCACTGCAGATGGAGTGGCAATCGGTCAAGTTGAGAGCAGATCCCAAATGTCCGGTCTGCGGCCAGCGGGGAGTGGGCTGATGATACGACCGTCGATTCCAGATGCCACCCGCGAGTATCTGCGCAAGATCCGTCAGGATATCGTATTCAGTGACACCTTGCGCGGAGAGAAACTGGATTTCCACACCACCTGGGGACTCTTCTCTCCCAAATCGGTCGATGAAGGAAGCCGCCTGCTGCTCGACCACCTGGAAGTCGCAGCGGATGACGACACACTGGACCTGGGCTGTGGCTACGGCCCGTTGGGGCTCACACTGGCTCGACTGGCTCCGCAGGGCATCAGCGTATTGGTGGACAAGGATTTCGTCGCGGTGGAGTACAGCAAAAAAAATGCCATACTGAACAACCTCAAGAACGTCGATATTTTCCTCAGCAACGGCTTCGATCAAATCGCGAAGCGAAAATTCGATCTGATCGTCTCCAACCTACCAGCAAAAACAGGCAAAGAGCTCTACTACCTCTACTTCTACGACGCATTGATGCGCATGAACTCGGGAGGCCGGCTTTATGTGGTCACCATTTCCGGTCTGAGGCAATTCATTCAGCGGGCTTTTCTGGAGGTGTTCGGTAACTACGAAAAGGTGAAACAGGGTCAGCGTTACACTGTGGCATTGGCCCGCCTCTAACGGTGGCGCGCCTATTGCCTCATGCGGGTGAGTGCGGTTAGACTTTTCACTTGGTTTTCATATGACTGCATCGACGCTTTTGTGTCAGTCGCTGAGAACAATATTTCGGTTCCTCCTAAACCCCGAAGACTGAAATAAGAGCAACAACAAATCAGCGCAGGGATGCGACCCGGATCCAGGGACGGGAAGTCGTTAGCTTGAGGAGGTTCAGCATGTTACCCGCCAAGATATTGGTTGCGGACGACGACCGCATCATTCTCTCCACGATTAAACAAGGCCTGGAAGCGCACGGCTATCAGGCCCTGACCGCTCAAGATGGTCTGACCGCTGTCCGTATCGGATGCGCGGAGAAACCGGATCTGGCCGTACTGGATATCCGTATGCCGGGTATTTTCGGAATCGAAGTGGCGCGCCAGCTACGCGACCGTGCTGGTATCTCCTCAATTTTTTTGAGCGCCTACGCCGACAAAGAGTTGGTGGAACTGGCAACGAAAGAGGGCGCCCTCAGTTACCTGGTCAAACCGGTGATGATCGCACAACTGATTCCCGCGATCGAAGCAGCGCGGGAACGCTCGGCGGAATTGAAGCGGTTACAGCAGAATGAGATCAACCTGACCTGCGCAATCAAAAGCAACCGCACCATCAGCCTGGCCATCGGCATCTACATGGAACACTTCAAGGTCAGTGAAGCCCAGGCAGTCGATGAAGTGCGCACCTATGCACGTGCAGAGCGAAGGAAAATGCTCGACATTGCCAAACGGTTGACCGGACAGCAGTCCGAAAATTCCAGCCTGATCAGGGAAGTACGTGAGTTCTATAAGCAGTGCCAACGACATAAAGCCGCAGTTTCTGGCTCCCATGTCAGCCTGGAGTGAGGTTGATCATCACTAAACCTGCCGCATCTCTTGCCGATAGAGACTCCGAATAGCTGAAACGCCAAGTTTTATGGAGAAACCTCATTGCGAGCGACCTCAGTGAAAAGTGAAACCAGTGTTAACGAGAGTGCCGAGACGCTACGTCTCGCGCTACCGCTTATGACGCGCAATGAAATCCCGGTGACACCGGAGAACTACGCCATCTGGTTCCATTATGTCGCCAACGACCGGCCCGGCCTCAAAAAGTATATCGATGAACTGCTGGAGAAACAGACCAAGTTCACTCCGGAACTCAACGAGAGTATTCACCAGCAGTTTCTCTCGGATGGCGATCTGGTCCAGATCGAGCAGGTGCGCAGAAGTATCGCCAGCGCACTGGCCGAAGCAACCACCGCGTTGCGGCAGTCCGGCAGCGCAGCGGGACGTTACAGCGAGATACTGGTCAACTTCGACAGATCCAGCGGTTCGGCTGAATCGCTCGATGACATCTACCGCCTGCTCCACAGCGTGCTGGAAGAGACGCAGCAGATGCAGAAATCGATGGAGCAGTTGCAGCAGGAGTTCATCGCCAAGTCAGAAGATATGGACAAACTGAAAAAGGAGCTCGAGCAGGTACGGAAACAGGCGTCGACCGATGCGCTCACCGGCCTCTACAACCGCTCCACATTTTTCAACTCGATGGAGGAGATCGAAGCAGCAGCCGGTTCCACGACCAACCCATACTGTGTCGTGATGATCGACATAGACAACTTCAAACGTGTCAACGACACTTTCGGTCATCTGGTGGGAGACAAGGTGATTCGCTTCGTCGCCGACAGTCTGCGTCAATCGATAAAGGGGCAGGACTGCGCCGCCCGATTCGGAGGCGAGGAGTATGCGATGTTACTTCCCGAAACCCGCTTGAAAGATGCAGTCACTCTGTGTAACAAGATTCGCAGGAACATCGCGCTGGCTAACTTGGTGAGATCAGGTACCAAAGAGCCCATTGGGCAGATCACGATATCTGTCGGGGTCGCTGAAAATCATCCCGGGGAGAGCCGTATGGATCTGATGGCGCGCGCTGACGAAGCACTTTATCGCTCCAAACAGGACGGCCGCAACCGGGTGTCCGCCGCGGAAGACTGAAATATGCCGGAGTGGCAAGAGCCGATCACGTCGGGCAGCCTGATCACCCCGATCTAATCTAGGCTCAATGCCAGATTCTTTGAATCGACATCCTGCTGCTCACTGTGTCAACTTTTTCCGCAACAACTCGTTCACCTGTTGCGGATTGGCCTTGCCCTTCGATAGCTTCATCACCTGGCCGACGAAAAAACCCAGCATCTTTGCCCGTCTATTCTGATCTGCCTGGCGATAGGCCTCGACCTGCTGCAGGTTGGCCTCAACCACGTGAGCCACTATGCCTTCGATGGCATCGGCGTCGGTGATCTGTCTGAGTCCCTGACTTTCGATAATCTCCTCGGCGCTGTCGCTGCCCCCCCACATCGACTCGAAGACCTGCTTGGCGATCTTGCCTGAGATGGTGCTGTCGGAAATACGTCGCAGCAATCCCCCCAGCCTCTCCGCGCTGATCGGTGACTGAGTCACCTCGATGCCGCTGCGGTTCAACGCAGCGGCAAGTTCACCGGTGACCCAGTTGACAGCCAGCCGGGCATCCCCGGCTTCGCGCACCAGCGCTTCGTAGTAGTCGGCCAGCTCACGGCTGGCGGTCAGCTGCAGTGCCTCGGACTGCGTGAGCGCATACTCCTCGCTGAAACGCGCGCGGCGGGGGTCCGGCAACTCCGGCATCGCGGCAAGCGCAGCGGCAACGAACGCATCATCCAGCTCAACCGGAAGCAGGTCAGGGTCTGGGAAGTAACGGTAGTCGTTGGCCTCTTCTTTGGAGCGCATGGAGCGGGTCTCATCCCGGTCGGGATCGTACAGGCGGGTCTCCTGCACCACTTTACCCCCCGACTCCAGCAGATCTATCTGCCGCTCCGCTTCGAAATTGATAGCCCGCTCGAGAAATCGGAAAGAGTTGATATTCTTCAACTCAGCCCGGGTACCCAGCCCCTCCCCCTGCGGTCGCACCGACACGTTGGCATCCACCCGGAAGGAGCCCTCCTGCATATTGCCGTCGCAAATGCCAATGTAACGCACGATCTGGTGAATCTTACGGGCATAGGCCACAGCCTCGCTGGCCGAGCGCATGTCAGGTTCAGAGACGATCTCCAGCAACGGTGTCCCGGCCCGGTTCAGATCTATTCCGGTCAGACCGTGGAAATCCTCATGCAGAGATTTTCCGGCATCCTCCTCCAGATGAGCGCGGGTGACACCGATCTGCCGCTGCTCTCCATCAGCAAGCATGATTTCCACACTGCCGTTCCCGACGATCGGCAGTTCGAACTGGCTGATCTGATACCCCTTGGGCAGATCGGGATAGAAGTAGTTTTTGCGTGCAAATATTGAGCGACGCTGCAGCTGCGCGCCGATCGCCGCCGCGAATCTGATCGCCATGACCACCGCTTCCCGGTTGAGGACTGGCAAGACACCCGGCAGGCCCAGATCTACACCGCACGCCTGGGTATTGGGTTCGGCTCCGAACGCGGTGGAGGCACCCGAAAAGATCTTGGAGCGGGTGGCTAATTGGGCATGAATCTCAAGCCCGATCACAGTTTCCCAATGCATCTCGTCACTCTCTGAACTCTGACTAGGAAAGCACCTGAGTCAATTGGCGCTTCCGGTGGTACTCGGACGTACTGCCATTTTCGACCGCTAAATACGATTGAAAACGGAGAAATCAGTCTATCGCACTGTTCAATTCCCATTCGCTGGTTAAGCCGGAATGGCACTATTCAGCTTCCCTACAACAACGGACCGCAGCGGCCGGCCGAGCTAATATCCGGTCGGCAGCGCCAAGTGCCAATCGCTCTCCTGCTGAAATCGATGAGCAATATTCAGCAATTGCGCCTCCTGGAAATAGTTGCCGATGATCTGCAGCCCGACGGGTCGTCCTGCCACCGGTCTTACCGGTATCGATATCCCGGGCAGACCGGCGAGATTGGCCGCAATAGTGTAGATATCCGAGAGGTACATGGTGACCGGGTCGCCGGCCTTCTCACCCAATGCGAACGCGGTGGAGGGCGAAGTTGGCCCCATGATCACGTCCACCTTTTCGAAGGCCTTCTTGAAATCCTCCGAAATCAGCTGGCGTATCTGCTGCGCCTTGAGATAATAGGCGTCATAATAACCGGCGGAAAGCGCGTAGGTTCCGATCAGGATCCGGCGCTTCACCTCGGCGCCGAAACCTTCGCCGCGGGAGCGTTTATAGAGATCCTCCAGATCCCGAGGCTGGTCACACCGGTAACCGAAGCGAACCCCATCGAAGCGTGACAGATTGGAGGAGCATTCAGCCGGCGCCACGACATAATAGGTCGCGACCGCCAGTCCACTGTTGGGCAATGATATCTCCATCACCTCGGCTCCCAATTGCCGGTACTCAGTGACGGCAAGCTCGATCGAACGCGCCACTTCAGGATCCAAGCCCTGATCGAAGTACTCCTTCGGCAGTCCGATCTTCAAACCAGCCAATGCAGCATCCAGGTGTGCGGAGTAATCAGGCACCGACTCCCGGGCACTGGTTGAGTCGCGCGGATCGAAACCGGCCATCGCCTGCAGCATGACTGCCGCATCCGCGGCGCTCCTGGTCAGCACGCCTCCCTGGTCGAGCGACGAGGCGAAGGCGATCATGCCGTAACGCGAGACGCGCCCGTAGGTCGGTTTCAACCCGGTGATACCGCAGAGTGCGGCCGGCTGTCGGATGGAACCGCCGGTATCGGTGCCAGTGGCCGCAACGCAGAGACGCGCGGCAACCGCAGCGGCCGAACCGCCAGAGGAGCCGCCAGGAACCAGATTCAGATCCCAGGGATTGCGCACCGCTCCGTAGTAACTGGTCTCGTTGGAGGAGCCCATCGCGAACTCATCCATATTGGTCTTCCCCAACATCACTGCGCCGGCAGCGTTCAGGCGACTAACCACAGTAGCGTCGTAGGGTGCAATAAAGCTGTCGAGCATTTTCGAACCACAACTGGTTCTCAGACCATCGGTGCAGAAGATGTCTTTATGGGCGATGGGAATGCCTGCCAGCGGTCCAGCATCACCATGGCGAATCAGCCTGTCCGCGTTTTCCGCTGCAGCCATCGCCTGCGCTGATGCCAGTGTGATAAAACAGTTCAGTTCCCCGTCATATCGTCCGATACGGTCGAGAAACAAACGGGTCAGTTCAATGCTGGAATACTCTCCTGCACGCAGACCTGCTCCCAGCTCCGATATACTCTTGCTATACATGCGTGGCTGTCACTCCAGTACTTATTCGATCACCTTGGGAACCAGATAGAGTCCCTTTTCCGTGGCCGGGGCGATGGTCTGAAAACGGTCGCGCTGATCAGTCTCGCTGACCTCGTCTGGACGCAAACGCTGAGACATCTGCAGCGGATGCGCCATTGGCACCACCCCCGTGGTATCCACCACATTCATCTGCTCTACCAGCTGCAGGATGGTTGAGAGATCGGCGGCCACCGCATCCAGTTCGACGTCATTCACCGCCAAACGCGCCAGATGGGCGATATTTTCCACATCGGATCTTTGCAGAGACATAGAATTGACTCGAATTGCGCCATTTGCAAAAGGGGGAAAAGTATCACATTTGGCGAACCGAAGGCAGAAGAAAATTTAATCCTGACCACACCGATCGACAATTTTGTGGAACCGCTTCTTGCTCAATCCCCCCTGCGGTTGCTAAATTACCACCTTTTTCAAATGGGCCTCGATCCTTGGGATGCTGCGATCGCCTGGCCGGTTTTGACCACACACCTTACGGAAACTCATTTCACCATGCTGTTCAGACGCTTACGCGGATTTTTCTCGAATGACCTCGCCATTGACCTGGGCACCGCCAATACTTTGATCTATGCACGCGGTCAAGGCGTGTTGCTTGACGAGCCCTCGGTAGTCGCAATCCGCCAGGACCGGGGACCGGGGGGAGGCAAGTCGGTGGCTGCGGTCGGAGACGAAGCCAAGGCGATGCTGGGAAGGACCCCGAACAACATCACAGCGATACGGCCAATGAAGGACGGCGTGATAGCCGACTTCACCGTCACCGAAAAGATGCTTCAGCATTTTATCCACAAGGTGCATGAGAGCAAATTGATTCGCCCCAGCCCCCGGGTACTGGTATGTGTGCCCTGTGGATCCACTCAAGTGGAGCGCCGGGCGATACGCGAGTCAGCCGCGGGTGCAGGCGCACGTGAGGTATACCTGATCGAAGAACCGATGGCGGCAGCTATTGGAGCCGGACTGCCGGTCGACGAAGCCCGGGGGTCGATGGTGCTGGATATCGGTGGCGGCACCTCAGAGGTCGCCATCATCTCTCTCAATGGGATAGTTTACGCCAACTCGGTGCGGGTTGGCGGTGACCGTTTCGACGAAGCGATCATCAACTATGTGCGGCGCAACTACGGCACGTTGATCGGCGAAGCCACCGCTGAGCGGATTAAGAAGGAGATCGGCTCCGCTTTCCCTGGCAACGAGGTGCGCGAGATCGAAGTGAAGGGACGCAATCTTGCGGAGGGGATTCCGCGCAGCTTCACGCTCAACAGCAACGAGATTCTGGAAGCGCTGCAGGAACCGCTCTCGGGAATTGTCGGCGCAGTGAAAGCAGCATTGGAGCAGACTCCACCTGAGCTGGGCGCAGACGTCGCCGAAAGAGGCATTGTGCTCACCGGTGGGGGTGCACTGCTGCGCGATATCGATCGCTTACTGGAAGAGGAGACCGGACTGCCTGTGCTCATCGCCGAAGACCCGCTGACCTGCGTTGCCAGAGGGGGTGGCCGGGCACTGGAGATGCTCGATGAACGCGGTGGGGAACTGCTCTTTTCCGTCGATTGATCAGGGGCAACATTCGATATCCCAGCAACCCGCTAGCGTTTGCACCAGCAGCAGCATCCAGGGTGCAGAATTTTCACCCGGGTAAGGGCGTCACACTCCCCGGCACAGCCACCTGTGGTGGATAATTCTCTGTTTCGGCAGAAGTCTGAACGGCTACGATCAGGGCACTCGACCCTCTGGCGGACTGCCCGAATTGTTTGAGGTAGACCGACTATTAAACTGATTTTCACACAGGGCCCGTCACTGAACACCCGCATCGTCGTTGCGGGAGTGGTTTCACTTGCCCTGATGGTGATGGATCACCGCCAGAATCATCTGGAGGGGATCCGGGCACTCCTCTCGGTGGCGATCTATCCGCTACAGATGATCGTCAACCTGCCGCGGAGCGGTGGCGAATGGATTGCGGAGACCTTCGCCACGCGCCGCATGCTGCAGCAGAGCAATACGGCGCTCCATAAGGAGAATCTGCTGTTGCGGGCGGAGCAGCAGAAGCTCGAGTCCCTGAAAATGGAGAATATGCGTCTGCGCAATCTGGTCGACTCCGCGTTCAAACTGGGTGAGCGGGTTCTGATTGCCGAGTTGATCGCAGTCGATCTGGACCCCTATCGCCATCAGGTACTGATCAATAAAGGTAGCACCTCGGAAGTTTTCGAGGGACAGCCCGCACTTGATGCATATGCAGTGATGGGACAGGTGACCCACGTCACCCCGTTCACCGCCACGGTTCTGCTGATCACTGACGCCAGCCACGGCTTACCGGTCCAGGTCAACCGTAATGGCCTGCGTACCATTGCACTCGGCACCGGACATATCGACCGGCTGGAACTTTCGCATCTTCCCAACAACGCCGACATCAAGGTGGGTGACCAACTGGTCACCTCGGGGCTCGGCGGCCGCTTTCCACCCGGCTACCCAGTTGCCGAAGTCACTTCGGTGACTCCCAACCCTGGACAGCCTTTCGCGTCGGTTCTGGCACGCCCCATCTCCAAGCTGGAGCAGGCACGCGAAACCATGCTCGTGTGGCGACTGGATACCTTGTACAACTATAGTCCCACTGCCGCTCCCTCATCAGAAGCCGAACAGACCGAAAAGGAGCCTACACCGTGACTCTGACCCCGCAACGCGGCGGCTTGGTCATTGTACTGAGCTTTCTGTTGGCATTTCTGCTGACGGTGCTGCCATTACCGGAATGGGCACGGTTCTTCCGCCCACAGTGGGCCGTTTTGGTTCTGATCTACTGGGTCATGGCCTCACCCCACCGGGTTGGGGTCGGCGTAGGCTGGACCAGCGGTCTCATCCTTGACTTGCTCACAGGTACACTGCTGGGGCAACACGCACTGGCCTTGTCGCTGATCGCCTACATCACCCAGAAAATGCACCAGCGGATCCGACTCTTCCCATTGTGGCAACAGTCGCTCACCACACTGGTGCTGCTGTTGATCGAAAAACTGCTGGCACTGTGGGTTCTGGGTGCAATCGCCCAGCCGGTTCCGTCGTTGACCTTCTGGATGCCACCAATCGTCGGCACACTGCTGTGGCCCTGGATCTTCATTGTCCTGCGTGATCTCCAGCGTAGATTCCAGGTAAGCTGATGTTCCGCTTCAGTAACAACGCAAGGATGCGTTCAATTCCGCGGCATCATACGGACCAGCCACGATTTCTGAACCGGTCTGGCCATGTCTCGTAACGCACTTAAAGATTACCTGCGTGAAAGCAGGCTGTTCCGGAATCGGATTATTGTCACCGCTGTGGCGGTTGTACTGCTGCTGGGCGCACTGGTCACCCGCCTGGTTGTGCTACAGGTGATCAATCATCAACACTTCACCACACTCTCGCAGGAAAACCGGGTCGATGTGAGAGCGTTGCCGCCGACGCGTGGACTGATCTACGACCGCAACGGGGTGATCCTGGCACAGAATCTGCCCACTTTCAGTCTGGAGGTGATACCCGAACAGGTAAAAGATCTGGATGCCACACTGCAGGCACTCGGTAAGATCATCGAGATCAGTGAAAGCGATTATAAAAGCTTCAAAGGACAGCTTAATCAGCAACGACGCTTTAACAGTATTCCAATTCGCGTGCGACTGGATCAGGTAGAGGTTGCCAAGCTGGCGGCCAACCGGCACCGCTTTCCGGGAGTCGAGATTGAAGCCAAGCTGCTGCGCCACTATCCCTTGGGAGAAAAAACCGCCCATGTAGTTGGCTATGTGGGGCGCATCAACCAGGAGGAGTTGCAGAGGATCAATGAGGAAGAACAGGATGAGAATGTCGCCTCCAGCTACTCAGGAACCTCCCACATCGGCAAGACCGGTGTCGAAAAGAGCTACGAGAGCATATTGCACGGCAAAGTCGGTGTGCGGCAGGTAGAGGTGAACGCACTGGGCCGAATCATCAGAGTACTCCACAGCGAACCGCCCGAACCGGGTCAGGATCTGCACCTCTCACTGGATATCGGACTACAGAGTGAGGCTATCGCTGCATTCGGAGAGGAGAGAGGTGCAGCGGTCGCAATCGACCCCAGAAATGGCGCGATTCTCGCTCTGGTCAGCAATCCCGGATTCGACCCCAACCTGTTCGTCGAGGGGATCTCTTCGTCGGATTACAAAATGTTGCAGCAATCGAAAGACAAACCGCTGTTCAACCGTGCGCTGCGTGGACAGTATCCTCCCGGATCGACGGTAAAGCCCTTCATCGGACTGGCTGGTCTGGAGACCGGCACCCTGAACAGCACGCAGAAAAACTATTGCCCTGGTTTTTACCAGCTTCCCGGACATTCACACAAATACCGGGACTGGAGAAAGGGTGGTCACGGTTCCGTCAATCTGATTGACGCGGTCACCCAGTCCTGTGACGTCTACTTCTATGCGCTGGCGCACCAGTTGGGCATAGACAGACTGCATGAGTTTCTAAGTCGCTTTGGCTTTGGCCGCCGTACCAAACTGGACATCGAGGGGGAACGTACCGGGTTGTTGCCCTCCCGCGAATGGAAGAAGAGGGTACGCAAACAGCCCTGGTACCCCGGAGAGACCCTGATCGCCGGTATCGGACAGGGTTATTTTCTTGCCACACCACTGCAACTGGCGCATGCGACAGCAACCCTCGCCGCCAGAGGCGTATCAAATCCACCATGGGTGGTGCAAACTAAAGGGATCAAGTATGTGTCAGGTGCCATGCATGAGAGAGATAAACCTACCATACTGCAGCAGAGAAACCCCAATAACTGGATAAAGGCCATTGAGGCAATGACTCAGGTGATAGAAGGTGCACGTGGTACCGCCCGTGCCCTGAAAAACGAGAACTATCGTATCGCAGGAAAAACAGGTACCGCACAGGTTTTCTCCGTGAAGCAGGACGAGGAGTACGATGAAGAGAAGGTGGAAAAAGAGAAACGTGACCATGCACTGTTCATCGCTTTCGCCCCGGTGGAGGAGCCACGCATTGCCGTAGCGGTGGTGGTGGAGAACGGTGGTCACGGCGGTTCTGTCGCGGCGCCAATTGCCAAGCGCATCATGGATTACCATCTTTTGAAAAAGTGAGTACGAACCGATTTTATCCACCGAGTGGTCTGCGTGAATCCAATCCGACAAAAGTGGATGGATTGCTTGCCGGGCTGCACCTGGATCTTCCGCTTTTAACCGGACTGATCCTATTGTCACTATTCGGCCTGTTGGTGCTGTTCAGTGCCAGTGGAGAGAGCGTCGAGCATGTCAAAAGGGCACTGCTCAGGCTGGCACTGGCATTTGCCATGATGGTCGTCGTTGCCCAGATCCCACCGGCGGTCGTGCGGCGCTGGTCACCCCGTCTGTTCGCCATCAGCCTGCTGCTGCTGGTTGCAGTACTGGTGGCTGGCCATGGGGCAAAAGGTGCGCAACGCTGGATAAGCCTCGGATTTTTCAATTTCCAACCGGCGGATCTGGCAAAACTTGCGGTACCGATGATGATCGCCTGGTTTCTTGCTGAAAAACCACTGCCCCCGACTTGGCAACGGCTCACCATTGCCGGCGCGATGATTTTTATACCGATACTGCTGATAGCGCTGCAACCGGACCTGGGGACTGCCCTGTTGGTGGCCAGTTCGGGTCTGTTCGTGCTCTTTCTCGCTGGCCTGAGCTGGCGCTTCCTGGCAGGTATGGCCATCACCGCGGTGCCCAGTGGCTGGGTGCTCTGGGAGTGGGGTATGCACGACTATCAGCGCGGCCGGGTGCTCACTTTCCTCGATCCGGAACGTGATCCGCTTGGCAGCGGATACCATATTATCCAGTCAAAAATCGCCATCGGCTCCGGCGGACTTTACGGTAAAGGCTGGTTAAATGGAACTCAGTCCCATCTGGAGTTTCTGCCGGAACGGACCACGGATTTCATATTCGCGGTACTCTCTGAGGAGTTTGGCCTTACCGGCGTGATCCTGCTACTCTCGCTTTATCTGTTAATCATTCTACGCGGTCTCTATATCGCCACGCGGGCTCAGGATACCTTCAGCCGCTTGCTGGCCGGTGCCTTGACCCTGGTATTCTTCGTCTACCTGTTCGTCAATACCGGAATGGTGAGCGGACTGTTGCCGGTGGTTGGTGTACCACTTCCATTGGTAAGCTATGGCGGCACAGCGACGGTGACCATTTTGACAGGATTCGGTATCCTGATGTCGATCCATACGCATCGTAAATTACTGCCCACATAACCGCGAGCGGAGTGGATAGATGCGCAGCTTGAACCCCTACTGAATAAGGAGCAAACCACTAACATGCAGAGCAAACCAAGCTGTATCGGGATTTTTCTGGGGACGCTGCTCAGTTTGGCGGCTGCGACCGCCTCCGCAGAGAGACCCGACAGCTACAATTCGGATAGAGATAAATTGATCCGTGAGATGCAGCATGAGCACGGTTTCGATGCGGAGAAGTTGCGCATGCTGATGGCAAAAGCGGTTTATCGTCAAAGTATTATCGACGCGATAAGCCGTCCGGCCGAGGCAAAGCCCTGGTCCCAGTACCGGCCGATTTTCCTTACTGCGAGTCGCATCGAACAGGGCGTCGAGTTCTGGGAACAGAATGCAGCGCTGCTGCAACAGGCCGAGCAGGTTTACGGCGTTCCATCTGAGCTGATCGTTGCCATTATCGGCGTCGAAACGCGTTACGGAGGCTATCTTGGCAAGTACCCGGTGCTGGATGCACTGACCACCCTCGCCTTCGGCTACCCCAAGCGTGCCGCTTTTTTCAGGAGCGAACTGATTCAGTTCTTGTTGTTAACCCGAGAGGAGCAGGTGGATGCGACCGCTGTGCTTGGCTCCTATGCTGGCGCCATGGGACTGCCGCAATTCATCCCGAGCAGCTATCGAGCTTATGCAGTCGATTTCGACGGCGACGGCCGCCGTGACCTGTGGAATAGCCGGGCCGATGTGATCGGCAGTGTTGCAGCCTATTTCCAGCGTCATGGTTGGGTGAGAGGAGAGCAGATCACAACACGAGCCAATGGCGCCGACAGCCGCCATGACAGCTTCGTGGATACGGATATGAAACCCTCAATCCCATACAGCAGGCTGCGTCAAGCTGGGATAGAAAGCGAACAGCCCGTTGCTGATGATACACTGGTCAGCCTGGTGCGACTGGATGGCGAACAGGGGCCCGAGCACTGGCTCGGGCTGAACAACTTTTATGTGATCACCCGCTATAACCATAGCAATCTGTACGCGATGGCGGTGTATCAGCTGAGCCGCGAGATTGTTGCCGAACGCAACAGACGAATCGACTTTGGGCAGACAAAAATGAGTGAACTCAACAGAGCAGGATTCCGATGAACAATACGCTACGCATCGCTGGAGTCTTGCTGATGATACTCGCGGTGGGCTGCTCGACACCCCCCCCCAAGACACTCCCGGAAATCGGCGACAGTGCACCGGAACAGCGTCTGGACCCAGACACCATCGCGGACGCGGTACCCAGAATCGAACCACGCAGCCGTTATGGGAATCCGGACAGCTACTGGATATTTGGTAAGCGCTATCAGGTGATGAACGATGGCCGTGGATATCGCGAGACAGGTATCGCATCATGGTATGGAACCAAATTCCACGGCCGCTACACCAGCAACAGGGAGCCGTACGATATGTACGCGATGACAGCCGCGCACACCTCTCTGCCACTTCCAACCTATGTGCGGGTGAACAACCTGCAGAACGGCCGTAGTATCGTGGTCCGGGTCAACGATCGCGGCCCGTTCCATGACAACAGGATCATCGACCTCTCCTATGCGGCGGCAACCAAACTTGGCATCCTGGAGCGAGGTACCGGACTAGTCGAAGTGATAGCGATTGATCCACGCCAGCCCCTGCCGCAACAGCTAAGCGTCGTAGCACAGCAACAACCACCATCTCCAGTGGACGCCAATCCGGATATGTTCATCCAGGTTGGTGCTTTTAGCAATCGCCATAATGCGGACCGATTGCGCCTGCAGCTACAGAGCAAACTCGATCGGCCGGTACGTATTCACGCGGGCCAGCACCAGGGTCAGGACTATTTTCGAGTTCAGGTGGGGCCACTCGCCGATATCGAACAGTCTGATGTAGTCGCCCGGAAACTGCTCCAGCTGGGCATGAATGAGATGCATATCATTACGGATTAAGCGTAACGCGCCATAGAACCAGGTGGGGTACACCGAATCTTACCCGCGGGTTTTGGCGCCTGAACAGACAGAAGGA
This sequence comes from Chromatiaceae bacterium, assembly GCA_024235215.1. Taxonomy (GTDB): domain Bacteria; phylum Pseudomonadota; class Gammaproteobacteria; order Chromatiales; family Chromatiaceae; genus HKST-UBA178. The sequence continues at coordinate 118,622 of JACKMU010000008.1, forward strand.
AAAGCCTGTGCCAGTCAAGCACCCCCTTTTTTGTATTGTTACCTGCCTGCTATTACTGCATGCGCTACAGGGCGCCGTTGCCGCGATGCCAATTCCAGCTCCGCCAACTGTGGCGGCCAGCGGCCATCTACTGATGGATTTCGACAGTGGCCAGATTCTCGCTGAGAGCAACGCGGATCAACGACTGGAGCCAGCCAGCCTGACCAAGATAATGACCGCCTATGCGGCGATGCGCGAATTGAAAGCGGGCAATATCCGGCTGGATGACAAAGTCCTGGTCAGTAAGAAAGCCTGGCGCACACCGGGTTCCCGCATGTTTATCGAGGTGGACAAACAAGTAACGGTGGAACAGTTGCTGAAAGGGATGATCGTCCAATCCGGAAATGACGCCAGCGTCGCACTGGCCGAGCATATCGCCGGTAGCGAAGAGACCTTCGCCAACCTGATGAACAATCACGCCAAGCGGCTTGGAATGAGCAACAGCCACTTCGTCAACAGCACTGGACTGCCGGATGAAAATCACTACACCACGGCCAAGGATATCGCCAAGGTTTCCGCAGCCACCATTCATGAATTCCCCGAGTATTACGCCTGGTATGCAGAGAAGGAGTTCACCTTCAACAACATCAAACAGCCAAATCGAAACCGGCTGCTCTGGCGTGACACCAGTGTGGATGGGATCAAGACCGGGCATACAGAGTCCGCCGGCTACTGTCTGGTCGCCTCGGCAAAACGAGATTCGATGCGGCTGATTTCCGTGGTCATGGGTACCAGCGGTGAAGACGCCCGCGCCGAGGAGAGCAAATCACTGCTCAATTACGGCTTCCGTTTCTTCGAGACACACCGGCTCTATGACGCGGAGACCGCGTTGACCCGGACCCGGGTGTGGAAAGGAGCAGCGGAGACATTGGCAGTGGGACTCGAGCAGGCACTCTACATTACTGTTCCACGCAACCAGTACGATAATCTGCAGGCAACCCTGAACGTAGACCCGAAGCTGTTCGCACCCATCAACAAAGGCCAGAAAGTGGGCAGCATCGAGGTGATGCTGGCAGGAGAACGCATCACCTCACAGCCGCTGATCGCGCTTGAACAGGTTGACGAAGGAGGTCTTCTGACGACGTTGAAAGATAGCGTTCTGCTGTGGTTTGATTGACAGTCAGAGGAAGAGACCTGTGTACCCACCGGGACACAGGATCTAACAGTGAACAACTGATTTCCGGCTAGATATGGACGAACAGGAAACCCTACTCCAATTTCCCTGCCAGTTCTCGGTCAAGGCGATGGGCTTGGCCACGGATGACTTCGATGCGCTGGTGGTGGAGATCGTCAACCGGCATGTACCCAACCTGGGTGAAGGTGCAGTCAAAAGCCGTCTCAGTAACCAGGGAAAGTATATCTCGGTGTCGGTCACCTTCGAGGCCACCAGCAAAGCACAGCTGGATGCGATTTATCAGGCACTGACCGATCACGAACGTGTCCTCATGAGTCTGTAATCCGCTGCAGCCGGTGCACTCCATCGTTATTAAACAGCTTGGTTTGCAACCTTATTTCGGTATCTGGCGTGCCATGCAGCGTTTCACCGATGAGCGCAATGAACTGACCAGGGACGAAATCTGGCTGCTGCAGCACCCAGCCGTCTTCACCCTAGGCCAGGCCGGCAGGTCGGAGCACCTGCTCGATCCAGGAGAGATTCCCGTCATCCAGGTTGACCGCGGAGGCCAGGTAACCTACCACGGGCCGGGGCAGCTGATCGCCTATCTGCTGCTTGATCTGCACCGGCGCAAACTCGGAATCCGCCCACTGGTCACGCTGATGGAGCAGAGCATCGTCGAGCTACTCCACGGTTACACAATCGATGCCACGCCGCGCAAGGAGGCTCCCGGTGTCTATGTGGCCGGACGCAAGATCGCGTCGCTTGGCCTGAGGGTCCGGCGCGGTTGCAGTTTTCATGGCCTGAGCCTGAATGTGAATATGGACCTGGCACCATTTGCTCGGATCAACCCATGCGGACAACCGGGATTGGAAGTGACACAGCTGCGTGACCTGAATGGGCCGACTGATCTGCAGCAGATCGGCGCAGCACTGAGCGCTATCCTGCTAAGGCGTATCGATCAAACTGTCATGTGAGAGAAATTTATCCCGTTAACTGGCCGCAATACCGCTGATGTAGACCGGAGCAACCGACCCATGCTGGAACGGCTCGACTCTCTCCTCCCCTGATGTTTTACACCGGGGCGAACCAGCGGTGGCCGCATAAGCCTCCACCTCTCCCGGTCTGGGTGAAGAGGTTCATACAACAGCCATTGACCGGCTCAAAAAAGGTAACTGGGCACGATGGGACAGGAGATCATCTGGGTTGTGAAGCTATTGATCCTGCCGCCTGGCGGAGTCGTACTGCTCGGTGTGGTCGGACTCCTGATGGGACGAAACAGCTTGACCGGCAGACTGCTGACCACGCTCTCGTTGTTATTGCTCTACCTACTCAGCACTCCCTATATCTCCAATCAGCTGCTGCGGGAAGTAGAACGTTATCCGGCACTCTCGCTGACCGAAATCCGCCACAGTGAAGCGGATGCGGTGGTGGTACTGGGAGGCGGTCGACGCAGCAAGGCCGCGGAATTTGGTGGGGACACGGCTAATGCACTGCTACTCGAACGACTGCGCTATGCCGCTTTCCTATCGCGTCTCACCGGTCTACCGATCATCCCCAGTGGCGGCAGCGCTCTTGCAGAAGAGCCTGCGGAGGCCCAAATGGCAAAAGAGATACTGGAACAGGAGTTTCTCGTACCAGTGGCGGCGATCGAAGCGCAGAGCAGGACCACCTGGGAGAATGCTACCATGACCGCAGCGCTGCTGCGCCGTTTAGCGTTCCACAAGGTGTTTCTGGTTACCCACGCAATGCACATGCCTCGGTCGATCGCGATGTTTCAGCGCGCCGGGATCCGAGCAATTGCGGCACCCACCGCTTTTTACCATCACAACGATGCAACGACCCAGCTCTCCGACTGGCTGCCAGAACCCAATGCGCTGCGCCACAGCTATTTTGCCCTGCACGAGATGCTGGGCGGTGTCTGGTATGCGCTGCGTCAGCACTGGGAAAGTCTGGTCGATTGACTACGGAACAGCTGGTTGTGTCAAACCTGATGAGCTGCCTGCTGCGATAGATCTTTCAGTCGTCGTTCAACCGCCGGTATTCGCCTTCGATCACATCTGTATCGGCGTGATTAGGATGATCGGGGCGCAGCGGCGACTGACGCTGCAGAATGCCGGAGTGCTTCAGAAAATAGAGCAGTAACCAACGTCTTAGTGGTGGAGCCAACAAAAGAAAACCGATCAGATCGGTGATAAACCCCGGCAGCAGCAGCATGATCCCGGTCATCAGCAGCACCGCCCCTTCCAGAATTTCCAGCGCAGGCATCTCTTTTCGTTCCAGTGCGTCGCGTACCCGCAGAGCGGTACTGAAACCTTGTACCTTAACCATCATACCGCCCAACAGGGCGGTGAAAATGGTTAGCGCGATGGTCGGTATGGCGCCGATCTCGCTCCCAACCTGGATCAGAAAATAGAGTTCAATCAGAGGGATGCCAACGAACAGCAGGAGAAATATCAGTAGCGGGTTCATATTTTCAGAGCTTACGCTCTCCTCAGGAATGAAACAAGACGACCTGCTATCCGCTGCAATGACTTGCAACCAGCGCCATAACTTGGCAGCCGTGATTCTTTGCCGTGGGAATGTCGTTGCGCTATCTTTTCTGTCATGCCAACCGAAATACTGATGGTTTTTTGTACCTGTCCCGATTCAGCCAGTGCGGAAATGATATCGAGAGCGCTCGTCGCTGACGGCGCAGCTGCCTGTGTCAATGCGTTGCCCGGCGTTACCTCGACCTATCTCTGGAAGGGTAAGATCGAAACAAGCGAGGAGATTCTGCTGTTGATCAAGAGCAGCGGCAAACGTTATAAGGAAATCGAGGAAATCATTGTATCATTGCACCCTTACGAACTTCCCGAGATTATCGCTGTCTCTTTGGATCGGGGAAACTCGGGGTATCTGGACTGGGTCAATCAATGTACCGAAAAACCAACCTAGAGCTGTTGCTGCTGGGTCTATTTTTTTTCGTCCTGTTTGCAGGCGCCACCTACGCCAGCACCGAAGAGGATTTTCTGTTGCCCGATCAGGCGTTTCAGCTCTCTGCGGAGAGCCTGGAACCGGACAGCGTACTGCTTCGATGGAAAATTGCCGACGGCTACTATCTCTATAAAAGTAAGTTCAAGTTCTCCAGCGAGGATCCCGGAGTCACGCTGAGTGCTGTCGATTTCCCCCCTGCCGAGATCAAAGACGACGAGTTTTTCGGCAGGACGGAAATCTACCGGGGGCCGTTGGAAATCCCGCTACCAGTGCAAAGCAGCAACAGCCAGGCACGCGAACTGGAGCTTACCGCCGTCTATCAGGGGTGTGCCGATGCCGGACTCTGTTATCCGCCCCAGATCCGAACACTGAAGGTCGCACTGGCGGCGGTCAACGAAACACCACAACCCGCCAGCAGCTCAAAAGAGCCGCTCGCTGCGCTGAGCAAGCTCGGCTTGAGTCTGGGATTGGATCAGGAGAATGAAATACCGCTGCCGGAGGAAGCCTACCAATTCTCGGCCAGCGTAGATCAGGGTGATCGGCTGATGCTGCACTGGGAGATCGCCGAAGGCACTTATTTGTACCAGGACAAACTGGACATCAGATTACTCGAAGGAGAGGGTGTCACACTGGGAGAATTCCAGCTGCCGAAGGGAAAGCTGAAGAGAGATACGGTCAAACCGGACGGCACTTTTGGTGATCTCGAGGTCTACCAACAGCATATCGATTTGGAAATTCCACTGCTGCGAAGCAGTACAGCCGCGACCGAATTCACTCTGCAGGTCAGTTATCAGGGGTGCGCAGAAGCCGGGGTTTGCTACCCGCCCATCAAGCAGACGAGACGCTTCGCGCTGGCTGAGATGCTTCCTACAGTGCTGGCCTCAACCTTGACTGCACCTGATGATACCGTCCGAGTCAAGCCGAGTGTACTGCCGCAGGCAGCGCAAACCGGCACCAAACAACCAGAGACCGCTCCCCCAATCTCCGAGCAGGACAGGATAGCAGCCACGTTGGCAGGTGGGAATTTCTGGTTCATCGTATTGACCTTTTTCGGTTTCGGCCTGCTACTCTCGCTGACGCCATGTGTTTTTCCGATGATCCCCATCCTCTCAGGCATCATTGCCGGACAAGGGCCACACGTCACCACCGGGCGCGCCTTCCGCCTCTCGTTGATCTATGTGCTGGCAATGTCGCTCACCTATACCCTGGCCGGAGTTCTAGCCGGGATATTCGGACACAATCTGCAGGCGGCGTTCCAGAATCCCTGGATTCTCAGCTTCTTCGCCCTGGTATTCGTGCTGCTCGCGCTCTCGATGTTCGGCTTTTACGATCTTCAGATTCCTAACAAATGGCAGAGCAGACTGGCATATTCCAGTAATAAGCAAACAGCGGGCAGCTACACTGGGGTGGCGGTTATGGGCCTGCTGTCGGCACTTATCGTCGGCCCCTGTGTCGCCCCTCCGCTGGCCGGTGCGCTCATCTATATCGGACAGAGTGGAGACGCCACACTGGGTGGCATCGGCCTGTTTGCGATGGCCATGGGGATGGGGGTACCACTGCTGCTGATTGGCACATCCGCCGGAAAACTGCTGCCACGCGCTGGCTCCTGGATGGATACCGTCAAAGCCGTTTTCGGCGTCGGCATGCTGGCGGTGGCGATAATCATGCTCGAACGCATCGTCCCGCCAGCGGTAGCGATGGTTCTATGGGGCGCGCTCCTGATCATCAGCGCGATCTACATGGGGGCGCTGCAACAACTCTCGATAGAGGCTTCAGGCTGGCAACGCCTGTGGCGGGGAGTCGGCGTGGTGTTTCTGGCGTATGGCGTATTGATGCTGGTCGGCGCAGCCGCCGGTGGCAAAGACACAGTCCAACCGCTACGCGGTGTGCTACCCGGTGGAGGTGGAGGCAGCAGTGCTGGCGCACTGACTGCGGAACTCCACTTCAAACGAATCAAGACAATCGCCGACCTGGAGCGCGAAGTAGCGGCCGCAAGTCGCACCGGTAAACCGGTCATGCTCGATTTTTATGCCGACTGGTGCGTCACTTGCAAAGAGATGGAGCGCTATACTTTCTCCGATCCCACGGTGATCAAAGCACTGGAGGGTTTTGTGCTATTGCAGGCTGATGTCACTGCAGACGATGCCGATGACCGGGCACTGCTTCAGGGTCATTTCGCCATGCCTGGACCGCCCAGTATCATGTTCTACGACCGGACCGGCCAGGAGCAGCGCCCCTTCCGTCTCGTCGGTTTCATGGCAGCCAACGATTTCGTTGCGCACATTCGCAGGTTCCAGCAATGAACCTGCGCAAAATGGCAGTACTGTTGACAACGTGCGCGGTACTGGCCGGGATCGCATGGAACGGTTATCAGCTGCGCCCTGCCTCCAACGTACAACCGCTGAAGCTGACAGGTGAGGGAGTTGAACAACTGCCTGACTTCTCCTTTCCCGACGTCGATGGCAACAAGCGTGACAAGAGTGAATGGAACGGACGTGTACTGGTACTCAATTTCTGGGCAACCTGGTGCCCTCCCTGCCGGGAGGAGATGCCGCTGTTCGTTGAGTTACAGAAACAGTACGCCGGGAAGAGCGTCCAGTTCGTATCCATAGCGATAGATGAACCGAATCTGGTACGCGATTTCTACGACGTCTACGGAATCAACTTCCCTACTTTGATCGGGGGTATGGATGCGATCAAACTCGCCAATGTGCTGGGCAACCGGTTCGATTCACTCCCATTTACCGCAATTTTCGACCGCACCGGAAAACGCCACTACATCCAAGCCGGACAGATCGACCGGGAGACCTTGCAACAGCAAATCAACACGCTGCTAAGTCAGATATAAGCAACTAATAATATAGGGTTTTCTGCACGATCTTGTTGATAAATCAGCGTAAAACTGGACAAAATCGCAGATAGCGAGCAAAATTAGCGCGGATTTTGAGTTAACTCGCATGCACCGCACAGGACCGTTAATCCTGCGATCAGCCCTGGCTTCCATCAGCACTGAACACTATGGCGACCATCCTAGTATTGAACGGCCCCAATCTGAATCTACTGGGCAGTCGCGAACCCGCACTGTACGGTCACGACACGCTGATGAGTATCAGTGCCAGATTGACCACAGCCGCACAAACTGCAGGTCATCAGCTCGAGTTTTTCCAGAGCAACGCAGAACACGAATTGATCGACTCAATCCACAAAGCATTCAACCGGGTCGAATTCATCCTGTTTAATCCCGCAGCATTTACACACACCAGCGTGGCCCTGAGAGACGCCATACTGGCAGTTTCGATCCCGTTTATCGAGGTACATCTCTCCAATATCTACAGGCGCGAGGAGTTCCGAAGACACTCCTTTTTTTCCGACATTGCCAAAGGTGTGATCAGTGGGCTTGGCGCCCAGGGATACGATCTCGCCCTGCAGGCGGCACTGCGCCATCTCAACGCAGCAGCATAGCATCCAGAGAGCGTATGTAATGGACATCCGTAAAGTAAAGAAGTTGATCGAACTCATAGAGGAGTCGAATATCGCTGAAATCGAGATTCACGAGGGAGAGGAATCGGTTCGTATCAGTCGGCAAAGCAGTACGCCGATGTTTTCGTTGCCGACAGCGATGGGCATCCCGGCACCTGGCGTTACCTACGCGAGCCCCGCCCAGCCTGCGGCGGAAGCCGAACCCACAGAACCCGAAATCAGCGGCCATCAGGTCAAATCACCGATGGTAGGCACCTTCTACGAGGCGCCCTCTCCCGGAAGCAAGCCTTTTGTCAGCGTCGGCCAACAGATTCATACTGGAGACACACTCTGTATCATCGAGGCGATGAAAATCCTGAACCAGATCGAGAGTGACAAAGCAGGGACACTGAAAAAGATTCTGGTTGAGAATGGTCAGCCGGTCGAATATAACCAGCCCCTGTTTATAATCGAATAAGGCAAGCAGATTAAATGATCGAAAAACTTGTCATCGCGAACCGTGGAGAGATTGCGCTGCGTATACAGCGTGCCTGCCGCGAACTCGGCATCAAGACCGTTGCTGTTCATTCCGAAGCGGATCGTGACTTGAAGCATGTGCGCCTTGCCGACGAATCAGTCTGTATCGGTCCAGCCGCATCTGCCGACAGCTATCTGCAGACCCCGTCGATCATCAGCGCAGCCGAGATCACTGACGCAGTCGCCATCCATCCTGGTTATGGATTTCTTTCCGAAAATGCTGATTTTGCCGAGCGAGTCGAAGAAAGCGGTTTTATCTTCGTCGGGCCAAAACCAGAAACAATCCGACTGATGGGCGACAAGATCACCGCAATCGAAGCGATGAAAGCGGCCGGCGTTCCATGCGTTCCGGGTTCCGGTGGTCCGCTCACAGAGGACAAGAGAGAGACGCTGGAGCTGGCTCAACAGATCGGCTACCCGGTCATCATCAAAGCTTCCGGCGGCGGGGGCGGTCGGGGTATGCGCGTGGTGCATTCAGAGGCGGCACTGCTTAATGCCATCGCGCTGACCCGGGCGGAAGCCGGAGCAACCTTCGGCAACGATATCGTCTACATGGAGAAATATCTGCAGAACCCGCGGCATGTCGAGTTCCAGGTGATGGCGGACAGCTACGGCAACGCGATCTATCTGGGTGAGCGCGACTGTTCAATGCAACGGCGTCACCAGAAAGTGGTGGAAGAGGCGCCCGCTCCGGGAATTACTGAAGCACAGCGACAACAGATTGGAGAGCGCTGCGCAGAAGCCTGCCGGCAAATTGGCTACCGTGGTGCCGGTACTTTCGAATTCCTCTACGAAAATGGCGAGTTCTACTTTATCGAAATGAACACCCGTGTCCAGGTGGAGCATCCTGTGACCGAAATGATCACCGGGGTCGATATCGTCAAGGAGCAGCTGCTGATCGCCGCCGGTGAGCGACTCTCCTACAAGCAGAGCGACATCGGGATTCGCGGCCACGCGATCGAATGCCGAATCAACGCGGAAGATGCGACTACTTTCATTCCCAGTCCGGGAGCCATCAGTCGCCTGCACCTCCCCGGAGGACCCGGTATCCGGGTCGATACGCATATCTACACAGGTTATCGGGTACCCCCCTACTACGATTCGATGATCGGCAAACTGATTGCCCACGGCGAGAATCGCAACGCGGCGATAGCACGGATGCGAACCGCACTCTCTGAAATGGTCATCGAAGGGATAAAGACAAACATCCCGTTGCACCAGGAGATCATGAAGGACCAGAACTTCATGACCGGTGGCGCCAACATCCACTACCTGGAAAAGAAGCTGGGTCTTTAAGCGAATTCGGTCCATCCCATGGCCTGGCATCAGCTGCAACTAACGGTCGAAAAGGCGCAAACCGCTGACATCGAGTCGCTGTTGGAAAAACTTGGTGCGTTATCGGTAACCCTGGATGACGCGGCTGAAGAAGCACTGCTCGAACCTGCCCCGGGAGAGGCGCCTTTGTGGCAGAAAACCCGGATCACCGGCCTGTTTTCAGCGGAACAGGATACGCAGCAACTGCACAGTGAAATCAGTCGACTTGCAGGCCCCGAAATCGGTCTGCGCCTGACTTGGGAAGTTGTCGAAGACCGCCAGTGGGAGCGCGTCTGGCTGGATGATTTTCAGCCAATGAGATTTGGCCGGAATCTTTGGATCTGCCCCGACGGCCAACGCCCGGAGCAGTCTGCAGGGATTTTCATCGACCTGGATCCTGGCTTGGCGTTTGGCACAGGAACCCACCCAACCACTGCGCTCTGTCTGAACTGGCTTGACCGGCAGAGACTCGAAGGTGCCACGGTGATGGATTTCGGCTGCGGTTCCGGCATCCTTGCGGTGGCGGCGCTAAAACTGGGTGCGCGGAAGGTTATTGCCATCGACCACGATCTGCAGGCACTGGAGGCGACCCGCGCAAACGCTGAAAAAAACGGTGTGCTCGAGCGGTTGCAGATTCTTCACAGCAGAGACCTTCCGCAGATTGCAGTGGATTTGATCGTTGCCAACATTCTTGCCGGTACGCTGATCGAGCTGGAAGCAACCCTGGCAGCGAGCATCAAACCCGCGGGTACAATCATTCTCTCGGGATTGTTGCGAGAACAGGTCGCGCAAGTCAGTGCAGCCTACCTTCCCCACTTCATTCTGACTGCACCGACAGTGCAAGACAATTGGGTGCTGCTGGAGGGAGAGCGCCGCCAAAAGGCTGACTGAAACAGCGGGATATGATGGGCGCCCCTATTCGATCTTCCGTGTGACTCACCCGCCTTATTCAGTCTCGCCGAAACGCGTTTCACTTAGGAGATCACTTGCACTCGTGTGATGCTTATGTTCGCATTGCATCTCTCAGCCAATCACCAGGCAGATTAAGGAAGAGACCTTGCAAACCCGCTGCCCCCACTGTCATACCCTTTTTGAAATCCAGGAGCAGCAACTCCGGGCTGCCGGCGGCCAGGCCCGCTGCTCCCATTGCGACAATATATTCAATGCCCGAAAGCATCTGGTGGATCCGGCATCCGGGGGTGTGTCAGGCGCAGCGTCGGAAGCGCCGGGGAGACCACCAGGCAGCTTTTCACTCAACGCGCTTTTCGACGACCCGAACCTGGAACAACAGGTGCTGTCGTCAGGCTACTTCCTTACTTCTCCGCCGACCAAAACAGGAGATGAACCAACCCGCTACGGCACTGCCGACCAGCAGTCTGAACCGAATCGTCCTGCTGCGACCACCCGGCAGCCAGTGCCAACTGACAGATCATCCGATTTTTCGGAGGGACTGCGGGTATCCGAAATCCTGGAGACACGAGACTTCAACTCCACCGTTTCACACTCGGAACGCCCGGAGCCGGAGAAAGCACGGCAAATGCCGCTGCGAATGAACACAGCCGGCAAACCGACGGCTGACCGGGTAGCGCATCCTGAATCCATGCCTTTCACCGATCTTCCAGTTAACTCAATGCGTCGTGGACACCCACTGCTTCTCGCTTTGGGAATACTCTCTCTCGTCGCCATCGCAATGACGCAGTTTGTCTGGTTTTCGCGAGACCGCCTGAACAACTACCCCGAGGTGCGCGAACTGTTGGAAAGGGTCTGCGAGCGGGCGGGCTGTGCTCTGCCGCCCTGGCGGGAACCGCATCGTTTCGATATTTCCAGCCGCTCGGTCACAACGCACCCGAAAAGCGACAAAGCACTGCAAATCACCCTTATTTTCAGCAATACCGCCCGTTTCGCGCAACCCTACCCGCGATTGCAGCTGCGCCTTTTCGATACCCAGGAGATACTCAGGGCGCAACGGGTATTCCATGCACAAGAGTACCTCGCAGTGCATCCGTCACCCACAGCGCTGATCCAACCGGGGCAGTCTGTCAAAGTGGAGATGGCGCTGGAAGATCCGGGCCCGGAGATCACCGGTTTTAAAATCGAATTCCTGTAGAGTAGTGATCGCGGCACTGCAGATTCGCCAACCCAATCCACCGCCAGGCTTACGTAACCGCCGTGTCTCTCACTTCACATTCTTTTACAGTCGGCACCATTTTTTATCGACAGAAAAAGTTCCGGGTATTCAATTAGCAAGCGAAATCTCCTGAATCATTAAACGAAATTTGGCAGCTATCTGAGCCGATTCCAGGCTATGCGAGCTAACGAAATCATCGTAAACTGGCGCCTCTTTCCTCTCTCATTTGCCGGTATTGCGATGGTCAGAATATCCCAAAGGGGGTGAAACTGGCCCTTCCAGCGGCAAAACGAAGCGAAATCAGCAGATTGCACAGCTTCTCAAGGAGGCAGAGACGTCATTGACCACGCTCCGAAGCGACCACCACCCACAGGGCTCCATTCTATGGACGATTCAGGCTCACTGACATGCTTATCGGCCCATACCAAATAGCCAACAATCTGATCCTGGCGCCGATGGCCGGGGTCACAGACCGCCCGTTCAGGCAGCTCTGCAGGCGGATGGGTGCGGGCCTGGCGGTGTCGGAAATGGTCTCATCGAACAGTGCACTCTGGGGTAGCCGCAAAACGATGCGCCGTCTCGATTTCGACGGCGAACCCACACCCCGTTCAGTGCAGATCGTCGGTGCCGACCCGGTGGTAATGGCTGAGGCAGCCAAAGTCAGCAGTGCAAATGGTGCCCAGATCATCGACATCAACATGGGGTGTCCGGCCAAAAAAGTTTGCAAAGTCGCTGCCGGCTCAGCGCTGCTGGGTAACGAAATCCTGGTTGGTAAGATTCTGTGCGCAGTGGTAGGTGCCGTGAATACGCCAGTGACACTGAAAATCCGCACCGGTTGGGACAAGAATTCACGCAATGGCTTACGTATCGCCCAGATCGCTGAGCAGGAGGGGATCAGCGCACTGGCAGTCCATGGCAGGACCCGCGCCTGTGGATTCTCCGGAGAAGCGGAGCACGATACCGTTTCCCGGATAAAACAACTGGTCACCATCCCGGTGATCGCCAACGGGGATATAGACAGTCCGGAGGTAGCTCTGCATGTGTTGCGTACTACCGGTGTCGACGGATTGATGATTGGCAGGTCTGCCCAGGGACGCCCTTGGATATTCCGTGAAATCGCACACTACCTCAAGACGGGAGAGCACCTTGCGCCACCATCACCTGCTCAGGTGAGTGACTTGCTTTGTGAGCATGTACAGAGCCTCTATCGCTTCTACGGCGAGCGTCAGGGGGTCAGGGTAGCGCGCAAACACATCGCCTGGTACAGCAAACACCATCGGCAGGGCAGTGTATTCAGAGACCGGATCAACAACACCGACTCGGCTGACGAACAGATCACATTGATCAGGAACTTCTTCGTACAGCCGGGCACAGAGAGGGGGGAAGCAGCATGACGATCGGATCCGTTCAAATTCCGGAGCAACACGCGATAAACTTTACCGTCGCCAAAAGCAAAACCGAGGAACCACTGCGCGAGTGTGTGCGTGATGCCTTGAACAGCTACTTCGTCTATCTGGACGGCCACCACGCCGTCGGTCTCTACCAGATGGTTCTGGCGGAGGTGGAATTGCCCCTACTGGAGACGGTGATGAAACACGCCAAAGGCAATCAGACCAAAGCTGCGGAGTTGCTGGGAATCAGCCGCAGCACGCTGCGCAAGAAACTTACCCAGTATCAGTTAGACTGAACCACCGCTTTCCGCGGAACCTTCCCCCAGATCAAACCGGGGCAGCAGTTTTATTTAAATTGAGAGAACAGATCATGTCAGTTATCCGCCGCGCCCTCATCAGCGTCTCCGACAAAAAAGGTATCGTCGAGTTTGCCCGCGCACTGCATCAGCGCGCGGTGGAAATCCTCTCCACTGGAGGCACCGCGCGGCTGCTCAGTGACCATGGCATTCCGGTGACCGAAGTGTCGCAACACACCGGTTTTCCGGAGATGATGGACGGCCGGGTGAAGACGCTTCACCCGAAGATTCACGGTGGCATTCTCGGACGGCGTGGCACCGATGATCAGGTCATGGCGGAACACGGCATCAGCCCGATCGATTTGATCGTGGTCAACCTCTATCCGTTCGAAAAGAGCGTGGCCGACCCAGAGTGTGATCTCGGCAAAGCCATCGAGAATATCGACATCGGGGGGCCGACGATGCTACGGGCAGCGGCAAAAAACTACACCGATGTAACGGTTCTGGTCGATACCGCCGACTATCAGCGGGTACTTGAGGAGATGGATGCGCGGGAAGGAAGTGTCAGCCTAGAGACACGCTTCGATCTGGCGGTCAAATGTTTCGAGCACACCGCCGCCTACGATGGCGCCATCGCTAACTATCTGGGCGCTCGACTCACTGCAGAAACCACGCATTTCCCGCGTACCATCAATCTGCAACTGCGCCAGGTACAGACCATGCGCTACGGTGAAAATCCACATCAGCTGGCGGCTTTTTTCGTGGAGAGAGAGCAGCCGGAGGTATGCATATCGACCGCCCGACAGCTGCAAGGCAAGGAACTCTCCTACAACAATATCGCCGACACCGACGCTGCGCTGGAGTGTGTAAAGCAGTTTAGCGAGGGACCAGCCTGCGTCATCGTGAAACACGCCAATCCCTGTGGTGTGGCCATCGGAGATTGCTTGAAAACGGCTTACGAACGTGCTTTCAGCACCGATCCTGAATCGGCCTTTGGCGGCATTATCGCCTTCAATCGGCCGTTGGATGAGGAGACCGCCCGAGCCATTGTCGACCGCCAGTTCGTTGAGGTGATCATCGCGCCTGGCGCCTCGGAGGGAGCGATCGCTGCGGTGAAAGAGAAGAAAAATGTGCGTCTGCTGGTTTGTGGCGAGTGGACCGCCGAGTCGATCCATCGCCTCGACTTCAAGCGGGTCAACGGGGGACTGCTGGTGCAGGATGCCGACCTGCGGCTGTCAAATGAATTGCGCGTGGTCACTCGCCGCACTCCGACAGAGCAGGAGATCACCGACCTGCTGTTCACCTGGCGTGTCGCCAAGTTCGTCAAGTCCAACGCCATCGTCTACGGCAGGGAACTGATGACCATCGGCGTCGGGGCAGGCCAGATGAGCCGTATCAATTCAGCGCGTATCGCTGGAATCAAGGCCGAGCAGGCTGGCCTTGAAGTGGCCGGATCGGTGATGGCATCCGATGCCTTCTTCCCGTTCCGTGACGGGTTGGACGCAGCTGCCGAGGCAGGTATCCGGGCGGTCATCCAACCGGGTGGATCCCTACGTGACGAAGAGGTGATTGCCGCTGCGGACGAACACGACATTGCAATGCTTTTCACCGGCATGCGGCACTTCAGACACTGACCGGCGGCGCAATCCAGGCCAGTTCGGTACCTGCATGTTGCATGCATGGCTGCCGCCACTTCCACTTAAGTGAAGCATGAACAAGATTCATCCCACCGCGATCATCGATGACACTGCGGATATTCATCCCTCAGTTGAAATCGGCCCATTCAGTATAGTGGAGGCTGGCACCTGCATCGGTGAGGGTTGCCGCATTGCCAGCAATGTACGCATCTACTCCGGTACCCTGCTGGGCCGCAACAACCGGGTCTGTCACGGTGCCACGCTCGGTTGCGAGCCCCAGGATCTCACCTTCTCCCAGGCAAACAGCAAACCGCTGGTGATCGGCGACGACAACCAGTTCAAAGAGGGTGTCAATATCAGCCGCGGCGTAAAAACTGACCAGGGGACCATCATCGGCAACGGCAACTATTTCATGGGGGATTTCCACGCCGGCCACGACTGTGTCATAGGCAACAATAACGTGCTGGGGCACAGCTCGGTGCTGGCGGGTCATGTCACTGTCGGTGACAACAGCTTCATCTCCGGCCTGGTAGCCATTCACCAGTTCACCTACATCGGAAACAACGTGATGATTGCCGGCTGCGCCAAGATAGTCAAAGACATCCCTCCTTATACGATCGGAGACGGCAACCCAGCCAGAGTCGCCGGCATCAATAGTGTCGGGCTGCGCCGCGCTGGCTTCCCGCCAGAAGTGCGCAGTGCGATCAAATTGGCCTACAAACGTATTTACCAGTCGGGTGAGAATATCGGGCAGGCGGTAGCCGGGCTGGAGAGCGAGCCGCAGACGCGGGAAGTAACCGAGATAATCCGATTTTTTCAACGCAGCAGACGGGGCGTCACCGCCTATCGCCGAACGCTGACGAGCTCTTCTGCGCAGCCGGGAGCCAAACGCGGGGCATAGAACAACATGAACATTTTGATCATTGGCGGTGGTGGCCGTGAACACGCACTGGCTTGGAAAGCAGCCAAATCCGCATTGACAGAGCATGTCTTTGTTGCCCCAGGCAACGCCGGCACAGCATTGGAACCAAAACTTTCCAATGTCGACATAGGCGTCGAGGAGATCGACCAACTGGTGGCGTTCGCCCACAGCCACACCGTGGAGCTGACCATTGTCGGACCCGAAGTGCCCCTGGTTCTTGGCGTGGTCGATGCATTCAAGCAGGCTGGCTTGAGATGTTTCGGTCCCACTCGCGCAGCGGCGCAGCTGGAAGGTTCGAAGAGTTTCACCAAAGATTTTCTGCGACGCCATCGGATCCCAACCGCTGAATACGGCAGCTTCACCGATAAACAGGAAGCACTTGCCTATCTGCACCGCATCGGAACGCCAATCGTAATCAAGGCGGACGGCCTCGCGGCGGGCAAAGGCGTGATCATCGCCCGGGATATGGCGAGCGCAGAATCGGCAGTCACGGAGATGCTGGCGGGCAACAGCTTTGGTGAAGCGGGTCATCGGGTGGTGATAGAGGAGTTCTTGCAGGGCGAGGAAGCCAGTTTCATCGTGATGGTGGATGGCACCAATATCCTACCGATGGCCAGCTCCCAGGACCATAAAGCGCGTGACAACGGTGATCTCGGTCCCAACACAGGTGGTATGGGGGCCTACTCTCCTGCGCCTGTGGTGACAGCGGAGATGCACGAACGGATCATGCGGCAAGTGATCGAACCCACGGTGCGCGGTATGCGGGAGGAGGGAATACCCTATACCGGTTTTCTTTATGCGGGAGTGATGATCGATAAGGAAGGCACGCCGAAAGTGCTGGAGTACAATTGCCGCTTTGGTGATCCGGAGACCCAACCGATCATGCTGCGTATGAGATCGGACCTGGTCGCCCATTGCCTCGCAGCACTGGAAGGGCGACTCGACCAAGAACGGGCGGAGTGGGACCCGCGCGCTTCACTCGGAGTGGTACTGGCTGCCGCCGGCTATCCCGACAGATACCGCAAGGATGAGCTGATCGAGGGTCTGCCTCAGACCGAGTTGCAGGACGCCAAGGTGTTTCACGCCGGCACGCGCTCCATGGATGGCCGAATTCTGACTGCCGGTGGGCGGGTTCTGTGCGTAACTGCACTAGGCAACAATGTACTGGAAGCGCAGACCAAAGCCTATCAGCTGGTAAAACAGGTGGCCTGGCCCAGCGCCAGCTACCGTACCGACATAGGCTACCGGGCAATCGCCAGAGAGCAGCGGGCCGGCTGAATTCATTCCGCCCGCGCCTTTCTGATCAGTCGGCAAAGTCCTTCCAGTTCTGGATAGGCCGGCTCCAGTTGCAGGATATATCCCAGCGTTCGCGGTATATCGCCAAGATATCCGGGTTTACCATCCCGCAGATGCAGACGTGCGAATATGCCCGCCGCCTTCAGATGACGCTGTACTCCCATCAGATCGAACCAGCGTAAAAAATATGCCTCTTGCTGTTGCTGCAGTACTCCGGATTGCACTGCCAGCTGAAAATATCCGCTCGCCCAGCCTTTGACACGATCAGTACTCCAGGAGATGTAGCAGTCCTTCAGAAGCGAGACCAGATCGTAAGTGACCGGACCGGCGACCGCATCCTGAAAATCGAGTATTCCGGGCGTGGGGGAGGTTGCGACCATCAGATTGCGTGAATGAAAATCGCGCAGCACGAAAACCCGGGGCTGCTCCAGCGCACTCTTCATCAACAATTCGAACAGGCCATCCAGCATCTGGTTTTCGCTGCCGGTCAAGGTCATCCCCAGATGGCGTTGCAGCAGCCAATGACGAAAAAGCTCCATCTCCTGCAGCAGCAGCTTTCCATCATAGACGGGCAGGCCATCCGTTGGCGCGCAAGCCTGAACCACCGCCAACGCGGCCAGCGCATCTCCATACAGGCGCTCGACCCGCTGTTCGTCCAGCAGGTCCAGATAGTGCACGCTGCCGAGATCCTCCAGCAATAGAAATCCCTGCTGCAGATCCTGAGCGTAAATCGCGGGTACATGCAGGCCCAGGTGATGCAAACGCTCGGCTATCTGCACAAACGGTCGACAGTCTTCGTGGTCAGGAGGCGCATCCATTACCACCCGACTCGCTCCATCCAACCCGGTGATCCGGAAGTAACGCCTGAAACTGGCATCACCGGAGACCGGGGTTATGTTAATGTCGACCAGGCGCAGATCGTCGTGCAGCCATTCAGTCAACGCAGTCAAGCGCTCAGACACTGGTTAATTTCCACCCGGAACCCGTTGAAGAAAATGCCATTCTATGCGACTTTAGTCGGCGTTCGCCAGCCAACACAGAATTTGGAAACCCCGGTGCCTGAAAAGCGAAGGATTTTGCCGCACGTTGTCAGCGGCCTACTGCTCAGTATGACGCAAAGTTCCGCCGCCGGGTGGGATTGCCACTCTGCTCCCGACGGCAAGTGGATCTGCAACGGTGCAGCAACTCCAAACAGAGAGGCGGTGGAGCCTCACCGGCAAGTGCAATCACCGCAGTACCAGAACCGTGCGCAGGCGCATCCCCCTCAACCGGATGAGCAGTACCCGGCTCCTACCCCACCCACCGCCGCTTCTGAGACAGCAAATCGGCAGGAAACCACAGGCTTCGTTGCACCGGTCACCGAGGCGGGGAGAGGAGCGGATGCAACCAAACCTGAAGGTAGCAACGCAACTGCCGCAGCTGTTGAGACGGCCATCAAGCAGAGTGGCCAGACCGAAGAGGCGGATCGAGCCGCGGTCACCACGGCGCCAGCACCCTCTCCGATGGCTGAAACCGGGTCCACTGCCGGTGAGCAGGTACCCGCCGAATCGATAACAAGCACAGCAACGGCTGGATCGACGGACAGGGGCCGTGCGCGGCAGCCGGCGACCGGAGAGAGAAGTCATAGCACAGCTCCGATTGCAATCACCCGCCCGACCAGGACGGAAGGGGAGACTGCTACCACCGCGACAGCGGTGGATATTGATCGTGGACTTGACTGGAACCAGTGTTTTCCCTGGTCCACACCGGCACCACTCTCTTTCAGCCCGCCCCCGACAACGGAGTTGTTGATAGACGCCGACAGCTCAGTGATGGAACAGACCCTGGATCAGATCAGCATCGAAGGCAATGTGGCAGTACGCCAGGCCGATAGTCTGCTCGAAGCCGACACGGTCCATTATCAGCGCGCCGCGGAGACCCTGAATGCCGAAGGGAGCATCTATTACGAGCGGCCTGGACTGAGACTCACCGCCGCTCAAGCCCACTTTGATCTCGCCATGGAACAGGGGGAACTGCAACAGGTCTCCTATCGACTGACTGATTCTGGTGGACGCGGTGAAGCCGAGCTGGCCGTGATAGAGAGCCGCGACCTGACCCATCTCAAACAGATCGACTACACCACCTGCAAACCGGGTGACAATGGCTGGCTGCTGCAGGCCGAAGAGCTTGACATAGACAAAGCAACCGGCGTTGGCACCGCGCGGCACGCCAAGCTGCATTTCAAGGGTGTCCCGTTTCTCTACCTGCCGTACGCCAGCTTCCCTATCGACGATCGGCGAAAATCGGGGTTTCTTTTCCCGAGGATCGGCGAGAGCGAGCGCAATGGCTTGGATATCGCGGTCCCCTACTATTTCAATATCGCACCGAACATGGATGCGACGCTCACGGCGCGCACGTTGAGCAAGCGCGGTGTTCTACTGGGCGGTGAATTCAATTACCTGCAGGAGAGGCATGACGGACGGGTACGTGCCGAGTTTCTGCCAAATGATCACGAAGTCCGGGACGATGTCAACCAAAACCGGGGCGCCTTCTCGTATCAAGCGAGCGGCCGTCCCGCTGCAGGTTGGAGATTCGATGCAGACGTGAATTATGTCTCGGATAACGACTATCTGGATGACCTGGGAGACAGCTTGGCGGTGACCAGCGCCAGGCACCTGGAGCGACTGGGTCAGTTGAGTTACACCGGGTCCGACTGGAGCATATTGGGAAAAGCGCAGTATTATCAAACCATAGACGACAGCATATCGATAAACGATAAGCCCTACAGTCGCATACCCCAGCTATTGTTCGACTTTAACCGACCGCGACAAGCATATGGATTGACCTACCAGTTGCAGTCGGAATATGTCTATTTCATCCACACTGATAACGATAGGGTCTATGGGCAAAGATTCGATATCCAGCCGAGCCTGAGCCTGCCGCTCACCCGTGAGTGGGGTTTCCTGACACCGAAGGTGAGTCTCAAATATACCAAGTATGCGCTGGAGAACCAGGCTGCTGGCAACGACGAGGCTCCAGACCGGCTGCTGCCCTCCTTCAGTCTGGACACCGGCCTTTTCTTCGAGCGCACCGGAAACTGGTTCAGTGAAGCGATCGTTCAGACCCTGGAACCGCGACTCTTCTACCTGTATACCCCTTACGAAGAGCAGTCTGACCTGCCGGAGTTCGATAGCTCCGACGTTACTTTCAGCTTTGCCAGCCTGTTCCGGGAGAATCGCTTCAGTGGTAACGACAGGGTCGGGGATGCCAACCAGCTCACCGCCGCACTGACCACTCGCATTCTGAGCGACAGTAGTGGAGCTGAACTGTTGAGTGCCAGCATCGGGCAAACCTACTATTTCCTTGACCGTAAAGTGCAGACCGGCTCGAATCCCACTGACAATGGCAACCACTCCTCGCTGGCGGCGGAACTCTCCTCCCGAATCGGTCACTGGAGTCTCAATGCCGCCCTCCAGTGGGATCCTGACAAAGGCAGTAAAAACACGGAAAAAGGCGCATTTACCCTGCGTTACGACGACCACGATGAACGGATATTCAACGCCGGATATAATTTCACGCGCGGCATCGTAGAACAGACCGACCTCTCCGCACTCTGGCCGATCGGTGATCGCTGGGGTCTGGTGGGACGCTGGACCTACTCACACCATTTCGATGAAACAGTGCTGGCTTTCGCTGGTATCGAATACGACGACTGCTGTTGGCGGGTGCGTTTGATTGGCCAGCAGCTGTTGACTGATATTGGTGCCAAGCCGGATAACTCCATTCTGCTGCAGTTCCAGTTGAAGGGTCTGGGTGGCTGGGGGCGAGCCGATAACGAATTCCTCGAGAGCAACATTGCCGGTTACCGGGCCAACCGATAAGAGCTGAATACCCAAAATGATTCATCCAATGAAGATTTGCCGTTTAGTCGGATCATTTTTGCTGTTAATAGTGCTTCTGATCTCTGCCCTGCCCACTGTTGCCGAAGTCGAGCCAATCGACAGAATCGTCGCGATCGTCGATGAGGATGTGGTGGTACGCAGTGAGTTGGACGCAGAGTTGAGAAGAGTCGTTGCCGCCTTGAGACAACGCGGTGCACCCCTTCCTCCGCAGCAGTCCCTTGAGCGTCAGGTGCTGGAGCGGCTGATATTGCACAAACTGCAGCTGGCAAAGGCGGCCAAACTGGGCATCTCTATCAGTGAAGATGTGTTGGCACAGACCATCGGAGATATCGCCCGGGAGAACAAACTGACCCTCTCCGAATTCAGACGCGTGCTGCAGGAGGAGGGAGTCAGCTTCACCGCGTATCGGGAGAACATTCGTGAAGAACTGATCATTCGTCAGTTGCTCGAGCGGGAGGTGCTGAAACAGATCAGAGTGACTGATCAGGAGTTACAGGCTGTCACCGCGCGTAAGAGCAACCTGACCGGACGAACGGACTATCATCTGCAGCATATTCTGATTGCAACACCAGAAGGAGCCTCGTCGGATCAGCTGGAAAAGGCCCGCAACAGGGCACAACAACTGGTGACAGAGATTCGCCAGGGACGCGACTTCGCCAGCGCCGCACTGGCGGAGTCCGACGGTCAACAGGCGCTTGAGGGAGGTGACCTCGGTTGGCGGAGCGGCAGCCAGCTGCCAACCATCTTCGTAGACCAGGTGGACAAGATGCAGAAGGGGGAGGTCAGCGATCCGATTCAATCAGCCAGCGGCTATCACTTGATCAAACTCGTCGATTTCAAGGGCGGGGAACGGCACATCATCGATCAGACCTTGGTACGCCACATTCTGATAAACACCAATGAGGTCACCTCAAACGAGGATGCCCGGACCCGGCTTGAGCAACTGCGGCAACGTATCACCGGAGGAGAGGCGTTTGACGCGCTGGCGCGCTCGCATTCAGACGACAAAGGATCCGCGATCAAAGGGGGTGAACTGGGTTGGGTCACCCAGGGAGACCTGGTCCCACGCTTCGAAAACGAGATGGCACAACTGGCGATCGGTCAGGTCAGCCAACCATTCCAGACCGATTTCGGTTGGCACATCATACAGGTGATGGATAGGCGAAAACACGACAATACCGAAGATGTAATGAAGGCCGAGATACGTAGCGCCATTAGAAAACGGAAATTCGCCGAAGAGAGTGAACTCTACTTGCGCCGATTGAAAGACGAAGCCTATATCGTCTCGCTGTTAAACGATGCCTGAACAGGCGGCGACCGCGTTCGAGCAGACGCATCAGCCCGCGCCACTGGTATTGACACCGGGAGAACCTGCCGGGATAGGGCCGGATCTTGCGGTACAACTGGCGCAGACCCAACGCCGATTTCCTGTGATCGCGCTGTGTGATCCGCTACTGCTTCAGGAGAGATCACAGCAGCTCGATCTGCCACTGACCCTGGAACTGTTTCAACCCCAGCAGCCAGCAGTAACGCTGGCTCCGGGTCGGCTCACCGTGCTACCACTACCGCTCGCCGTCCCGGCGAGAGCCGGCGTACTGGAGAGCAAAAATTCTGAGTACGTGCTCAATACCCTGCGCCGCGCAGTCACCGGGTGTATTTCCGGTGAGTTCTCCGCGCTGGTTACCGGACCGGTGCATAAGGGAATTATCAACGACGCTGGTATCCACTTTACCGGGCACACCGAATTTCTGGCGCAGCTGACATCCGCCACGCCGGTAATGATGCTGGCGTGTACCGGACTGAGGGTGGCACTGGTAACCACCCACCTGCCGTTGAAGCAAGTCAGCAGCGCGATCGACCGAAACTCCCTGGAGTCGGTCTTGAGAATCCTGCATCGTGATCTGATTCAGCGCTTCGGCATCGACCAACCGACAATACTGGTCGCCGGGCTCAATCCCCATGCTGGCGAGGGTGGGCACTTGGGCAGCGAAGAGATCGAGGTGATCTCTCCAGTGCTGGAAAAGCTGCGCTGCGAAGGTATGGACCTGCGGGGCCCCCTGCCTGCCGACACCCTGTTCACACCTAAATACCTGGAACGGGCAGATAGCGTATTGGCCATGTACCACGACCAGGGACTACCGGTACTCAAGTACCTGGGTTTCGGAAAGGCTGTCAATATCACTCTGGGACTGCCGATCATACGCACCTCGGTAGACCACGGCACCGCGATTGATGTGGCCGGCACAGGTCGTGCCGAACTCGGCAGCCTGGAGGTGGCGATCAACTGCGCCTGGGAACTTGTCCAGCGACAGAGATAAAAAAATGCCCGGCAGGACCGGGCGAAGGGAGGTGAAAACAGTATTGGGGAGAGTGGTGATCTCAGCCCATATAGGCTTTGGCCTCTTCCCCGGGGTTGGGCAACCCGGCGATGCGCCACACCTCAAGACAACTCCCGAATGTTGTCTTGATCTCCTTTTGAGTCAATGCCCTGTTACGGCAGAGTCTCCGTAGCGGCGGAATCGCGCCCATACGCAGATAGCGGTCACGCAGGAGATGTAAAACCTCCCAGTGCTCTGCGCGCAGTGGCCCGACATCCCGTGTATCGGCAATCATGCGACCGACCTCGACATTCCACAAAGTGGGATCGATGAGAAAACCATCCTCGTCAAAAAGTAGTGCATGGCGAGCTTGGCCTGACTCGTTTCGCTGATCAACTATTGCTTTGCTGGTCATCTGCTACCTTTGCTTATTAACAGCCAGACACCTGAACGGCGCATCGGTGCTTACTTGATTTTTGACTTTAGTGTAAGCGAACTATCAGATAAACTATTTTTTTATTCTATAGATAGAATTTATTTGAATATCTCCAAATCAGAAAAACAAGCGCCTGCCCAAACGGTGCGGATGGCATGAAATTACAGCAATTGAGATACCTGATAGCGGTTGCGAAAAGCGACCTCAACATTACCGCTGCTGCGGAGCGATTGTTTACCTCGCAACCAGGAATCAGCAAGCAGGTCCGGTTGTTGGAGGAAGAGCTGGGCGTGAGAATATTTGAGCGTAATGGGCGCCAGTTATCTTCGATCACACCCGCGGGCAAAGCGGTCATTGAGAGGGTGGAGAAGGTGCTCGATGACGTGGAGGCGATCCGGGACATCGCCAGGCAGTTCAACTCTCCGGATAACGGTAGCCTCTCTATCGCCACCACCCACACCCAGGCACGTTATGTCCTGCCTCCAGTCATCCAGAATTTCCGCAGCCGTTATCCCGGTGTGAAGCTGCAGATGCACCAGGGTAATCCGGAGCAGATATCGGAGATGGCTGCCAGCGGTCAGGTCGATTTCGCCATTGCCACTGAAGCTACCGCGGACTTCGGCAACCTGGTCATGATGCCCTGTTACTACTGGAACCGGGCAATTATTACGCCTTGCGGCCATCCTCTGCAGAAATTGGAGACGCTGACACTGGAATCACTGGCTGAGTATCCGATCGTCACCTATGTGTTCGGATTCACCGGCCGGGCTCAGCTGGACCGGGCGTTCAAGAAGCGGGGGCTTGAGCCTCAAATGGTACTGACAGCAACCGACGCTGATGTAATCAAAACCTACGTCAAACTTGGGTTGGGAATTGGTATCGTGGCACGCATGGCATACGACGAAGATATTGACACCACCTTATGCGCACTGGATGCCAGCAACCTGTTTCCCTCCAGTATCACCCGTCTGGGTTTCCGTCCGAGTCTGTTCCTTTACGAGTATCACTACTATTTTATCCGCTTGTTTGCTCCCCATTTGACCAGAGGAATGGTAGATGCGGCAGTCTTGGCCACATCGGAACATGAACGGAATGCACTGTTCAAAGAGCTAAAACTAAAAGAGTTGTAGTCAGCCAGAAGAACGGTGAACTGCGCCATCCTTGCATGCCTGGCAACACCAATCGATTCAGCCGACCGAATTAGCCCGATCTATCCAGCTCTCGCTGGAAACGCCTTTTCAACCAGAATTTACCTGCTCAAACACGACTGCCTATTGCCGCGTAGGATCATCCGGCAGATGGGTTTGCCATGCCTCCAGAGCGTTCCAACCTGGAGAGTATCTGGGATTTGACCTTCAGCGCCACTGCCAAAGCAGCCTGCCCGACCCGGCCATCCACCAGCGGCGGTGTTCGGTTGCGCACACTCGCAATGAATGCTGCCAGCTCTGCATCCAGAGGTTTCACCGGTTCCACCTTGACTCGATCCTTCACCACTTCCGGCCACTGCTCGCCTGGTCGTGCCTTGGGATATGCGGTTTCGATCTGCTGCTCGATGAAATCGAGTGACTGGTAGCGATTCTCCTCAAACACACGAAACCTACGCATGGTTTTCTCAGATACACGACTGGCGATCACGTTCGCTACGGTGCCGTTGGCGAACTCCAACCGGGCATTGGCAATATCCACATGAGATGTCAGTACCGGAGTGCCAATCGCTGAAATCCCAACGATATCGGACTTCACCAACGACAGGATGATATCGATATCATGAATCATCAGATCTGAAACTACATCCACGTCGGTGGCGCGGGCAACAAAGCCACTGATGCGATGCGCCTCGATGAATCTCGGCCGTGAAATTCTTTCCGCCAGCGCCATCACGCCGGCATTGAAACGCTCCAGATGGCCGATCTGCAAAATGACACCCGCCTCATCCGCCAAGCGCACGATCATCTCCCCATCCTCCAGTGTCGCAGCGATGGGTTTTTCCAGCAGTATATGCACTCCCGCTTGCAACAGTGGCTGCGCCTCCTGAAGATGAAGCGAGGTTGGAACAACCACACTGACTGCATCCACCCGGCCCAATAACGACTCGGTACTGACAAAAGTCTGACACCCCGCTTCGGCTGCCACTTTGGCAGCCGTCGCTGGATCGATATCCACCACGCCCACCAGTTCGACCTCCGGCATACGTGAATAGATCAGCGCATGAAAGCGCCCCAGATAACCCACACCAACGACGGCGACTCTCAGTTTTGCAGCCATAGACAATGCAGTTCCATATCAAAGAGGGTAAATGGACAGACGGTAGCAGATCATGCCCTGAGCGCTGAACTGGGAGACCCTGGCAAACCTGCCCGTGCCACCGTACCGGAACGCCTTGGAAGGGGCGTTGGTCGGTCTCATCTCCATTAACAGAGGCGGGATTACTTGGGATCAGTCCCGCGGATCGTACAGTGGTACGTCTGTTCGGTGAGCGGGACGAGTACGGATCAACGATGCTGTACCTTTGCAGCAATCATCGTGTTAGCTGACTCCACCCCTGAAGAGAGCGCATGGACATGCAAGGTAAGCGTAGCAGCCATAGCCAGTCCAACCAGAGTGCAGATCACCATCAGAAAATCGGGCTTTCTATGTTTCTGATTGCTTTTTAGGTACATATACCGAACCCACTCTGCTCTGATCAGTCGTGTTGTTGTGTCAAACTGTGGAAAACTTAGGGCTATTATAAACTGATAGGTAATCTTTATTACAGACCTTGAACACTATTCTTTGGCTTTCTCGCCCGCAACCTCGCTTTCGCTCTCATCCTCTATTGCGCCTGCCTTCCTCAACCTCTCTATCACTGCATTGTTCCCACCCGCCTTGGCTCTATCCAGTACGCTGACTCCCGCATGGTTCTTTTGATTGACATCGCCTCCCGCCAGTAGCAGTGATGAGACGATTTGCAGGTGTCCCTGGGACGCAGCCTCCATGAGAGATGTATTTCCAAGATTGTCCGCGGCATTCACGTCGGCACCTGCGGCAAGCAGCAACTTCAGAGTCTGCTGGTTACCATAGAATGCCGCCATCACCAGCGCGGGGCGCCCCGCGCTGCTTCTGGCATTGACGTCTGCGCCCTGCGCCAGCAGATCTTCAACCTGATAAACACGCCCAGCGGCCGCCGCCATCGCCAGACGTGCTCCAACCTCAGCCAACAGTGGTGGACTCTGCAGTAAAACCAGAAATATTATGATGCAGCGTGGCATAACTTCCTCAGTCAGACCTTCTGATTCCATAGAGGCAATCTGATCGGCACTTCCTGTGCAGTAGAGGGACGCGCCACCGTTTGCGGAAATGTTGGATGACTGCGCATCAGACAACAGAAAATCCTTTATTCATTCGCTGAAAATGCCGGTACGACACTGTTCGGCGTTTCCCTAGCGGGTATATCGGCGACTCGCGGGTGGACTTAAACCAGAATCCTATCAGGTTCACTTATCGGCAACACCATTGAAAACCCTGGTGACTCGAACTATTGTGCTGCACAATATCTGCTACAGGAACACCATTTCACCGGAAAACCATGAACCAGATCAGTGTCGATGTAACCACCGCTTACGTGGAGTCGCAATCTTCTCCTGAAGAGAATCATTTCGTTTTTACCTACTCGATCAATATCAAAAACACCGGTTCGGTGGCGGCACGTCTGTTGAACCGTCACTGGATCATCACCGATGCCAACGGCAAGGTGCAGGAGGTGGTTGGTGAAGGGGTGGTAGGGAAACAACCCCTGCTACAACCCGGAGAGAACTTTCAGTACACCAGTGGTGCAGCGCTGGAAACCCCGGTTGGCAGCATGCAGGGAAGTTACCAAATGCGCACCGAAAACGGCGATCATTTTGATGCCCCCATTGCACCGTTTACTCTGGCTATTCCAAGATCGCTGAATTGATCGGCTCAGAAGACCTGTCGGCAGACGACAATTCCGGTGAATTTTTCCACCCGGACTCTGTGCCGTGATACGGCAACACAACAATTAGAATAGATCCGTCTTTTCATCCCACAATACCAGCTGCCGGCCAAACCCTATCTCGATGACTACATTAGGCGACAGCTACAGCTGATATTAGAGATTTTCCAGCAATAGCTGGCAAGCAGAAGAAACTATGGCTGTTTATGCGATTGGTGACGTGCAGGGTTGCTACAACGAACTGCAGAAACTGTTGGATAAAATCGAGTTCAATCCGGCTAACGACCGGCTCTGGTTTGCCGGCGACCTGGTGAACCGCGGACCGGACTCGCTCACCACCCTGAGATTTGTCAAGGGGCTGGGTAAAACTGCAATTACGGTACTGGGTAATCATGATCTGCACTTGCTGGCACTCTCTCAAGGCAATTTTAAACACCGATCAAAGGATCAAACCCTTGCCCCGATTCTCGCTGCAAAAGACCGTGATGAACTGCTGGACTGGTTGCGCCGTTGTCCCCTGATGCACCACGATAAAAAACTCGGCTTCGCACTCATTCACGCCGGTCTGCCACCGCAATGGGACCTGAACACAGCACTCAAGCGCGCGGGAGAAGTCGAGAAGGTGCTGCGTGGCGATGGATACAACTACTACTGCACCCATCTTTATGGCAACAACCCCGGTCACTGGTCGGAAGCATTGCAGGGGATGGATCGACTGCGCTTCATTACCAACTGTTTCACCCGTCTTCGTTACTGCACTATCGGTGGAGAAGTAGCACTGGGGGAGAAAGGGCCTCCGGGAAGCCAAAGCGCAGGTTATCTACCCTGGTTTGCAGTACCGGGAAGAGCCAGCCTTGCTACCCGGATCATCTTCGGCCATTGGTCTACGCTTGGTTTCCATCAGGCTGAAAACACCTGGGCACTGGATAGCGGCTGTCTGTGGGGCGGCAAACTGACAGCGTTGAAGCTGAGCAGCAGCAAACCGCCGAAAGCGATCCAGGTCTCCTGCCCTGGCTACCAGATAAAGCAGGGCGCCAGCTTCCCTCTGGTGTGGTAATCCAATCAGTAGTTACTTATACTCAAACTATTCATTCTGACCGCGGCAGGAACCATCCAGATGGCTGACAAACGCTTCACTTTCAGCAGCTTCCTGATCCGTCTGGCCGCGGCCTTGGTACTGGTCTTTGCCACCTACAACCCCTCTGAATACTCTTGGTACCACCACTTTATGGCAACCCCGGATAAACTGGATCCTCTACTGATACTCGCGGGCCTGCTGTTATTAACCGGTTGGATCATCTACCTGCGCGCCACGCTGAGATCTCTGGGCCTGATCGGCACCACACTGGTCACAGCGCTGTTCGCGGTGCTGGTCTGGCTGCTGGTCGACCGTCAGATCCTTTCCCTGGATGAGACTACGACGCTGCAATATATCGCTCTGATCATGGTCGCCACGTTAATGGCAATAGGCATCTCCTGGTCACACATTCGCAGACGCCTGACCGGACAACTCGATGTCGATGATGTCGACGAATAGACAGCCAAAACCAGCGGCATCGGCTACTTTCACATCTTCGGTACTGGATCGCTCAGAATCAGATCGGGCTCAGAAAACGCTGTAAGCCGTTCGACGAAGTCGATCAGTTCAAGTGCCGGCGAACTACGAAAAAAGCGGGTCATCGGCCGGTCCATCCAGAGCCGGTCAGAATAGAGATAGACGTTGTGAGGCGTATCGCCGATTCCGTCACCATCGAGATCAAACCCCTGGTAGTCATCCCAGTAGTTCCCCCGCCAGTCGTTGGCCAACGCGCTGCTAGGGGCGCTGACCGCCACGGTGAGCAGATTGTTGTGGAAGCGATTTTCATGAATCCGATGGCCTCCCTTCTCTCCATAGAAGTAGATCGCCACATCGTTGTATGCAATGTGATTGCGCTTTAGATGAAGGATATTCTCTGGATGCACCGGAGAGTTGACCATCACTCCAATCGCACAGTGGAGTATCTCGTTGTCTTCGGCCACCACCTGCGAACTCTCTTTGATCGCCAGTGCCGCACCCGCAATTTCACGTAGATGGGTGAAATGGTTACCTCTGATCAGCAGATCGTCGGAATACACCCCGACGATTCCGGTCGTATTCCAGCTGAACTGATTGCCGACGATCTCATTCCCCGGAGAGAACACCAGCTCCATTCCCATGCGACTGTGACTGACCCGATTGCTGCTGAAACGATTATCCGGAGAGTTCACGAATAGAATATCCCGCACATCGACGAGCTCGTTCCGCTCCAGCAGATTGCCGCTGCTGTACCACAACCGCAACCCCTCTCCACGCAGGCTGACCGACTCACCCCGCGATCTGATCTTATTTCCACGGATCAGGTTGTCGTTGGCTTTACGCAGATTGATACCGAACAGCACCTGTTCAACGATGTTTTCTTCGATCAGCACCTTGTCCGCTTCCAGCAGAATGCCGGAGTCAAGCCGATCATGGGAATCACCCGAGTTGATGATCCTCAAACCGCGGATGACCGAACCGTCGGCTTTGATCTGTAGCACGGTGTCCTGCCCTCCACCATCAATCGTCACCCGTCCACCGCCCTCCACTGTCATCTGACGATCGATCACCACTGGCCCGGAATAGACTCCGGGAGAGGGCCGCAGCACCCCACCCGTCGCCGTCAGTTCCACAAACAGCTGCAGTGGTGGCAGGCAGTACGCTGTCCGGCCCGCCAACAGCAACAATATTGACAACAGATTTGCGCGAAACCGATTCATAGAGCGAATTTCAGAAAAATGGATCGTTGGGGTTTAGCCCGGAGATCAGGACCGTTTTGAGCGACGATGGTGAACCCGAGTCAAAAGTCTAACCGGTTGCGCACCCTACACATTAAGCAAAATCAATGAAAACCGTGACGGCGACTGCGGCCGGTGTAGAATGAACACTCCTGTTATTGAGCTACCTGTATGCAGGCCCTCATCGCACCACAGCTGAGTGTCATCATTCCGACGATAAATGAAGCCAGCAGTCTGCCGGCGTTGCTGGAGCTGTTACATCGGCAGCAGCAAATCCGATTGGAGATCATCGTCTCCGATGGCGGCTCCCGCGATGGCACTCAGGAACTCGCCGTTGCGGGGGGGGCGTTGCTGGTGCACTCTGAACCCGGACGTGGCAAGCAGATGAATTGCGCCGCCGCTGTCGCAACCACCCCTTATCTGCTCTTTCTCCACGCCGACTCTCTGCCCACCAGCGACCTTCAGTTACATGACGCGCTGAAGGCGGTGATGGCTTTTTGCCAGCATTCGGCCACGGAACGAGTCGCCGGCCATTTCAGATTGAGATTCCGGCGCACTGCATCAGGCAACGACCGCGCCTACAGATATTACGAAAGCAAAAGCGCACTCAATCGGCCTGAGTGCACCAACGGCGATCAGGGCTTTCTGCTGCCGGTTGGTTTTTTTCGCCAGCTCGGCGGGTTCGACGAGTCGCTCTGGTTTCTTGAGGATCAGCGTCTGGCTGAGCAGATCCGCCGGAACGGAAACTGGATCACGCTGCCAGGAGAGCTGCTCACCTCGGCACGCCGATTCGAGCAGGAGGGGCTGGGGCGCCGCATGATCCTTTCGGCACTGATCATGAACTTCCATCACATCGGGCTAACGGAGTTTTTCGAGCGCGCAAAGTACCTCTACCGTAATCAGGAAAAGACCGGACGCTTAGTGATGTCACCCATCTTCCGACTGATCAGCGACCTCAATCGGGAAGCGGGCACCCGCATCACGCTGCAACGCTGGCGCGCTACCGGACGATACGTGTTGAGCCACGCCTGGCAGCCCTTTTTCTATCTGGATACGCTGCTGGAGCATATACTGAAATCAGGTAACCATCCGTTTCTCTGGCTGCACGACCGGGGGTTTCGACCGATCACCGCATTCGCACCGTTCGAATATCTGACGGCCGGACTGACCTGGATATGGTTTCATCTCAGTTGGCGCGTTTTCCTGCTGTTAGAGCGACGCGATCCTGTTGGCTGAAACTGCCACAACTGTGCAACTCTGTCGCATGGGGAGTTTTCAGCGACGCCGCTCCAGATCCAGGAAGGTAAAATCGCAGCTATTCTTCTCATCCGCGGTATGTCGCTCCCGCTCCATCTCCTGCCACTCTGCACAGTCAATATCGGGGAAGAAGCTGTCCCCCTCGAACGATGCGTGTATCAAAGTGAGATACATGTGCGAAGCGAGCGGCAACATCTGGCTATAGAGTTCAGCACCACCAATCACCATCACCTCGGACACCGCACCGGCCAGTTGCAGCGCTTGGTGCAGATCGCCGGCCAGTTCGCAGCCATCGGCACGGAAATCAAGATTCCGCGATACCACGATGTGGCGCCTGCCCGGAAGTCGACCGGGCAGCGACTGCCAGGTGCGCCGCCCCATGACCATCGGCTTACCCATCGTCAGTCGTTTGAAATGACCGAGATCCGCAGGCAGATGCCAAGGGAGTTTGCCACCCCGACCGATGACCCGGTTCTCGGCAATGGCGGCAATCAGTGATATTCGGCTCGGCACAGGCTGCATGGGGCGCGATGGTAACACAGGACACCGGAACGCCATGCAGCTTATGGAATCAAACTGCGACCGGCGCCTTGATGTGAGGGTGATAGTGGTAGTCACGCAGATCGAAATCCTCAAAACGGAAATCAAACAGCGATTTCACATCGGGATTCAACACCATCTGCGGCAAAGCGTAGGGCGTTCGCTGCAGCTGTAGCTCGACCTGATCCAGATGATTCGAGTAGAGGTGAGCGTCGCCAAAGGTGTGAATGAACTCCCCTGGCTCGAGCGCTGTCACCCGGGCAACCATCAGCGTGAGCAGCGCGTAAGAGGCGATATTGAAGGGTACACCGAGAAATACATCGGCACTGCGCTGATAGAGCTGACAGGAGAGGCGCCCGTCGGCCACGTAGAACTGAAACAGACAGTGGCAAGGCGGCAACGCCATCTGATCGATCTGCGTGGGGTTCCAGGCCGTCACCAGGAGACGGCGAGAATCAGGGTTCCGCCGAATCTGCTCCAGCAGCTGACTCAACTGGTCGATGCTGTGCCCATTGCTGCCGGGCCAGGAGCGCCACTGGGCACCATACACCGGGCCGAGGTCGCCATTCTCATCCGCCCATTCATCCCAGATGCTCACCCCATTCTTTTTCAGATAGGCAATATTGGTATCACCCGCAAGAAACCAGAGCAGTTCGAATATGATGGATCGCAGATGGAGTTTCTTGGTAGTGACCAACGGGAATCCTGCGCTCAGATCGAAGCGCATCTGATGGCCGAAGATACTGCGGGTACCGGTACCGGTTCGATCCGCCTTCACCGTACCCTGATCACGCACCCGGCGCATCAACTTCAGATACTGCTTCATTTCATCCTGCCACTTTTCGTCTGCGATAGGCCAACGCCAACAGCACTGCTCCGCCCACCAGCATCGGCAGTGTCAGCAGTTGCCCCATGGTGAACCAACCGAATGCGAGATAGCCGATGTGTGCATCGGGTAGGCGCAGAAATTCGATCCCAAAACGAAACAGACCATAGCCGATCAGAAACAGCCCGGATACCGCCATCATCGGTCTGACCTTGGCGGAGAAAGTCCAGAGCAGAATAAACAGCAGCAGCCCCTCCAGCAGCGATTCGTAGAGTTGGGTCGGGTGCAGCGGCGGTGTGAACTCCGCGGTAGCGGGCAGCTGCAGCTTATCCCGGCAAAGAGCATAGAAACGTTCGCAGGATACCTGCATCGTCCAGGGCAGATCACCAGGGGCGCCCCACAGCTCTCCATTGATGAAGTTGCCCAGTCGTCCGGCACCCAGCCCAACTGGGACCAGCGGTGCAATGAAGTCGGTCAGCTGGAAAAACGGACACGACAGCCGCCGGGCATAGAGCCACATGACTACCAGCACACCCAGCAATCCGCCATGAAACGACATGCCACCTTCCCAGATGCGAAACAGAGAGAGCGGGTCTGCCAGCAGCTGATCCATACCATAAAACAGGGTGTAGCCGATCCGGCCGCCCAATATCACACCCAACACTGCATAAAAAATCAGGTCGTCAACCTGCTGGCTGCGCCATCCCGAGCTGGAGAGTGCCGCCCGCCGCCGCGCCAACCACCAAGCCACTGAGAAGCCCAACAGATACATGATACCGTACCAGTGAATACTGAACGGCCCGATCGAGAGTGCTACAGGATTGATATTTGGATAGGTCAGCATGGTAGGTTATTTTATCAGGCAAACTTGGGCCAGGCACCCTGCCCCGGTCCGGTTTCAGAGCCGCAAAACAGAGAACACTCACTTTTAGGCATCCATCACTTATCGAAAGAAGCAAGCACATGAAAAAGAGATATCCGCTATGGCTGATAGTGCTCTGCCAAGCTACCCTTGCGGGAGAGGTGACCCTGGTGGACGCCAAAGCCACGCAAACGGCTGCCGGTGTCTACCGCTTCGACGTTACCCTCGAACACAGCGACAGCGGATGGGATCACTATGCCGATCGCTGGGATGTGGTGGCTCCGAATGGAGAAATCCTGGGAAGTCGTATCCTCTACCACCCGCATGTCAATGAGCAACCATTCACCCGTTCACTCTCCGGAGTCACCATTCCCACCGGTGTCGACCAGGTGGATATCAGAGCTCACGACAAACTACACGGTGACAGTCCACAGCGTTTCAGGTTAATTCTCTCTCACTGAGCGAAGCATTACCCATTAGGAACTATTTTCGTACCTATCGCTGTATCTTGTGAAGCAAACAATTATAATAGGTCGTGTTGCTATACAGCAGGATCGCCAGCATCGGCACCGCCGACCGGCGCCTCACCCGAAAAGTCGTGAGGAGATCAGGCTTGGAAGAAATCCGGCAAAAAAGATTTAAGAAACCCGTGCTACTGCCGTTAGAAACAGCATGAATTTCTTACATCACGGAAAAACAGGTTGATTCGAATGACAACGATGAATCCCCAAAACCCCGGGACACTTGGCCAGCGTTTGCGCTATGTACGACTGGATAAAGGCTGGACTCAGGAACAGCTGGCTGCACGCGCGAGCACCAACCAGGCTGTGATACAGAAAATAGAAAACGGCAAGAGCCTGCGCCCTCGGAAGATCAACGAAATCGCGGCGGTACTGGGTGTCAATCCCGCCTGGCTGATGTTTGGTGAAGAGGCGGACTCCTCTCTGCCCGAGGACGCCAAAAATCTCGCTGAAGCCTGGAACCGGTTGCCGGAACCGCACCGCTCCCGCATCAAGCGCGAAATTCTTAATCTGGTCGCCTGAGACTACCCAGCATACCAGCACTCAAATACAGAAACCTCGGAGTGGCGGAAACACCGCTCCGAGGCACCACTCCGATAGCGTTATCACCTAGAAAGTAGGTAAGACGCGCAGATAAAAAGTTTTCAGATAGGCGGTCTCAGGAATTGCCGGATGAATTGGATGATCCGGCGATTGATAACCCTGCTCCAGCAGCTGTAACGACCGGTCCAGATGGCGTGCGGACTGTTGTACCGTCTGCAGCAAACTTTGCGTGGTCATGTGATAGGAACAGGAAGAGGTGATCAGGATTCCATCCCTGGAGAGCAGTTGCATCGCTGCGGTATTGAGTCGACGATAGGCAAGCGTCCCCTCCTTGAGATCCCTGCGCCGCTTGATAAAAGCCGGTGGATCGACCATTACCACGTCAAACTTCTCTTGTTCCGCCCGTAAATCACGCAGTGCGTCGAACACATCCCCCTGTACAAACGCCACCCGATCGGTGACACCATTCAGCTGCGCATTCAATTCTGCCTGGTCAAGCGCGAGTTTAGAGCTGTCCACACAATAGACATCGCTTGCACCTGCGACCGCTGCCTGCACCCCCCAGGCACCCACATAACTGAAAAGATCGAGCACCCGCTTTCCGGCCACATAATTCACCATTCTGGCACGATTGAAGGCCTGGTCGAAGAACCAGCCGGTCTTCTGACCCTCGGCAGCGGCCACCCGAAAATGGGCGCTGTTCTCCGCCACGTCAAGACGCTCTGGCAGATCTCCCAACGCCACCTCGGTGTATCGCACCAGCCCCTCGCTCTCTCTTATCACGGCGTCGTTGCGTAGCAGTATACAAACCGGCTTGACCACTTTCTCGATCGCAGCGACCACCGACTCCTTCAGCCACTCCATGCCCGCAGTGGTGATCTGCACCACCACCGCATCGCCATAGCGATCCACGACCAAACCAGGCAAGCCATCGCTTTCACCGAACAGCAATCGGTAGTAGGGTTTCTGATACAGCCGCTCACGCAAGCCGAGCGCAATCTTCAAGCGATGCACCAGCAGTGAACCATTCAACGGATGGTTGGGATCCCGACTCACCAGTCGTGCGCAGATGAGCGAATGCGGATTGACGTAGCCGGAGCCGAGCCACTTACCACTCGCTGAAACAATATCCACCGGTTGCCCCGGCTGCATCCCTTGCAGCGGCGTCTTGTCGGTATCCACTTCGTTGCTGTAGACCCAACAATGCCCTGATCGCAGGCGGCTTTCGCACCCTTTTTTCAGACTCAATGGTGAACCGTTCATAATCTCCCGGGTGCCTCAACTCCCACTCAGTACCGCCCACGTGTTCAGCGGTGTACCCGTACAAGTTTAACAGAGAGCGGCCTGCTGTTTTACAATCTCGGCTTTGTTCTCCCGCCACTAACCTGGATTGTGGAATCAGCAGAGGTTTCAGCAATGTTCCTGCCCAAAATGAAATGGCCAGTGGTAGCTAGCCTTTTCTGGCTGGCTCTGTTTCTCGCGTTGACTCCCGCATCAGCTCAGGAGGAGCCGGCCAGGGTTACCACCGCCGCCCTCGCGGATCTACTCTACCATCCGCTCTATACGGCGCCGGCAACCACCCTGAGTCTGAATGAAAGCCGCGTCGGTCCGCGTACACCCGGGTTCATCCTGCGTCTTCCGGTGCGGGTCGGGGATCGTATCGAACAGGGCAATACGCTGGCGGAGCTGGACTGCACCACCAATGGGACACTGTTGAAGCAGGCAGATGCGGCCAGGGCGTCGGCCCATGCGCAGCTGATGCTGGCACAGCGTCAAATCAAACGATCTCAAACCCTGCGTAAAGAACGCAATATCTCGGAAGAGGTTCTCAATCAGCGACAGGCCGACCTGGAGACCGCCCAGGCTGAACTGAATCAGGCGGTTGCGGCACTGGAACGGGCGCAGTATGACTCGGATCAGTGCCGGATCACCGCTCCGTTCACTGGTATCGTCCTGGAACGGCTGGCAGCGGAAGGTGAATGGATCTCCCCCGGAGAACCGGTGGTGCGGCTGCTTGACAGCGAGCGGCTGGAGGTCTCCGCGCAGATTCCGCTGCACCAGGTTGACACACTGGTAGCAGCGGATACGCCAGTACTGACGGCTGGGGACGTGCGTTATCCACTCCATCTGCGCCATCTGCTGGCGGTAGTGGACTCACGCGGACGCAACCGCGAGGCGCGTCTGGAATTCATCCAGGCTCAGGCGCTGCCCGGCAGCAGTGGCCGCTTGCAGTGGCGCAGCACCCGACCGCATCTGCCGGCGGATTTGCTGGTGCGGCGCCAGCAGCTGGGCGTGATGCTGGAAGAGAACGGCAGCGCCCGCTTTCACCCGCTGCCCGATGCACTGGAGGGGCATCCGGCCGTGATCGATCTCCCCGGCCATAGCCGGATCATCTTACAGGGACGACACAGCCTGTCCGACGGCGACCCTGTTCAACTCTCCGATCCAACACCGGTGAGCCGCTAACGATGCTGGCACGACTGTTTCAAAACCATGTGCTGGCCAACCTGACCTTCGTGCTGGTGCTGACCATGGGTTTTCTCTGCTACAACCTGTTGCCACG
Organism: Chromatiaceae bacterium; assembly: GCA_024235215.1. GTDB lineage: Bacteria > Pseudomonadota > Gammaproteobacteria > Chromatiales > Chromatiaceae > HKST-UBA178. Next base: position 156,223 of record JACKMU010000008.1, read on the forward strand.
CCAGCAGGATCCCAGCATCAATTTCAACTGGATCGACATCACCACCGTGCTGCCAGGCGCCGCTGCAGAGGATGTGGAGAGGCGGGTCACCGAAGTGCTGGAGAAAAATATCCGTCGGGTAGCGGATGTCAAATTCGTCTCCAGCATAAGCAGGGAGAGCCTATCCAACATTCTGGTCCGTTTTCACGATTTGCCGGAGCGACTCTTCGACAAACGGGTCGCCGACCTGCGGCGCGAAGTGCAGAATGCCGAGTCCGAACTGCCCGATGAGGCTGCTTCCCCCTTCATCTTCGAAATTACCAGCGCCAACGCCTTTCCCAGCGCGGTGCTGGCAGTGGTGGGAATGGCGGATGACGAAAATCTACGGCGCCAGGGAGAGCTGGTGAAGAAGGATCTGGAGCGGATGCTCGGGGTGGACCGCATCCTCACGACCGCACTGCACGACCCGGAAATACAGATAAATTTTCTCCCGGAACGGTTGGAAGCGGCCGGTATCTCACCCAGTCAACTGAGCGACACCTTGGCCAACAGTTTTAAGGATATCGCAGCCGGAAACACCAGAATCCAGGACCAGAAGTGGCTGGTCAGAATCATTGGGCGTGACAGCAGGCCAGCGCAGCTGGCACGCCTGCCGGTGCTGGGTGCGGCGGGTGAAATACCACTGGGGAGTCTGGCCGAAGTGGTCCGCGCCAGGGAGGAGCCGGCGGCACTGGTACGTTATAACGGCCAGCCGGCAATCATGCTGGCAATCACCAAGAAGGAGAACGCCAATACGCTGGAGCTGGTACAACGGATCGCCGAGTACCTGGAGCAGCGCAACCGCTTCAGCAGCGGTACCGGCGTCACGCTCAGGCTGATCGATGATCAGACCGAAATCACCCGCAGCGCACTGCGCACGATGGAGACCAACGCGCTGTTGGGATTACTGCTGGTTCTGCTGGTCACCTGGCTGTTTCTCGGCAGCCGAATCGCATTGCTGACCACCATCGGTATTCCATTCATTCTCGCTGGGACCTTCTGGACCCTGTACAGCCTGGACCACTCGCTCAACGTCACCGTGCTGCTCGGGGTAGTGATCAGTCTGGGCATGCTGGTGGATGATGCGGTAGTCGTCGTGGAGTCGATCTATTACCGGTTACAACGCGGAATGGCCACCCTGCCCGCCACATTGGAGGCGCTGCGCGAGGTATTCGCTCCGGTGACAACCGCGGTGCTGACCACGATGGCAGCCTTTCTGCCGCTGATGCTGCTGCCGGGAATCCTCGGAAAATACATGTTGGTCATCCCGCTGGTGGTCACCATCGCATTGACGATCAGTCTGATCGAGGCTTACTGGATGCTGCCGGCGCACATGTTAGGCGCCGGCATCAATCTCTCCCGACCATCGCGCATCCAGGTTTACCGGGTCAGATTTCTCCACGCGATAAGGCGCGGTTACACCCGGCTGCTGATCCGGGCGCTGCGCTGGCCGCGCCTGATTCTCCTGCTGGTGGTGAGCATCTCCAGCGCAGCAATGGCAGCCGCACTGAACGGTCAGGTAAAGATTGATTTCTTCGCATCAGACCCGATACGCCTCTTCTATATCAACCTGGAAATGGCACCCGGCACCCCGCTGCAGCTGACCATGCAGAAGGTACTGGAGGTGGAACAGCGCCTACGTCTCGAGGTGCGGCCGGGTGAAGTGCGTAACATCATCAGTTATGCCGGGCAGATGTTTACCGAAACCACCCCTTACTACGGAGATCAGTTTGGCCAGATCATGGTCGCACTCACCCCGACCAGCGAAGCACTGCGCAGCGTGGATGAGATGATCGAGTCGATGCGCAACCGGATAGTGGCGACTCCCGGCACCGAAAAAATCTCCTTTCTCCGGCTGGCAGGGGGTCCACCCACCTCCAAACCGATCCACATCAAAGTTCGCGGCGATGAGGTGGAGGCGCTACGCCAGGCTGTGGCGGCACTGAAATCGATCCTGTCGCAGCATCCGGCGATCCGCGATATCAGCGATGACGACAGCGTCGGCCAGATGGAGCTGCGCGCCCGGGTCGACCAGGATGCGGCGCGCCGTGCCGGTATCACACCGGACGAGGTGATGCGCACCCTGCGCCTGCTGATTGACGGGGAGATCATTGCCGAACTACAGGATCAGGGCGAAGAGCTGGAGGTTAGGGTACGCGCCAAACCGGGTGAACTGGACAATATCGGCGTACCCGGCGATTTCATGCTGCCGCTGGAGCAAGGTGGACGGATCGCACTCAAAGAGCTGCTGATCACCGAATCAGGCGCCAGCCTGGGGAATATCCGCCATTACGATTTTCGCCGTGCGATCACCGTCGAGGCGGACCTGGACAAGTCACGCGCCGATACCGTGAGCGCCAATCGGGAGATCCTGGATGCCTGGAAGCGGATACACAGCCGTTTTCCAGAAATAAATCTCGATTTTTCCGGCGAGTTGGACGACATTCAGGAGAGCATCGACTCCATCCAGGTACTCTTTCTTCTCGGTCTGGGGTTGATGTACATGATACTGGGCACCCAGTTCGGCAGCTATTTCCAGCCGCTGATGATCCTGACCACGGTGCCGATGGCGTTTACCGGGGTAGTGGTTGGGCTGATCATCACCGAAAATCCGCTGAGTCTCTTCACCCTATATGGCGTCGTCGCACTTGCCGGTATCGCGGTCAATGCAGCCATCGTGCTGATCAGTGCCGCCAACGAGCGTCTGCAGCGTGGCATGAGTGTATTGCACGCCACACTCTACGCGGCACGCCGTCGTGTCACCCCCATCCTGATCACCTCACTGACCACCATTGCCGGACTCTTCTCCCTGGCAACCGGCCTGGGTGGCCACTCACTGATGTGGGGACCGGTGGCCACCGCGATCGTCTGGGGGCTGCTGGTCTCCACACTGCTTACGCTGTTCGTGATCCCGCTGCTCTATCGCATCTCCATGGGTTCACGACTGGCAACCCGCAGACGCAGCCACAGCAGCAGATGATTACTGAGTGACTTTCTCCATCCCTGCTGACCCGCCGAGCACGCTTCAGACTTACTCCTTAACCCACCGTTAGCGTTATAGTGGGATGACTTTTTCCTCCATTCCGGGATTTTTGTTTTATGGCAAGCAACAGACTGGCAGATGCCAGCAGCCCCTATCTGCTTCAGCACGCAAACAACCCGGTGCACTGGCAGCCGTGGGACGAAGAGGCACTGACATTGGCGAAAAGAGAAGACAAGCCGATTCTGCTCTCGATAGGCTACTCCGCCTGCCACTGGTGCCATGTAATGGCACATGAATCGTTTGAAGATCAGGCGACCGCCGCACTGATGAACGAGTTTTTTGTCAATATCAAGGTGGACCGGGAGGAGCGCCCCGACCTCGACCAGATCTATCAGTCAGCCCACCAGCTGCTCGCACAGCGGCCTGGAGGGTGGCCGCTGACCCTGTTTTTGACACCAGGCGACCAGACGCCGTTTTTTGCCGGCACCTACTTTCCGCGTGAGGCACGTCACGGATTGCCGTCCTTCACGCAGCTGCTGAGGAGCATCACCAGCGCCTATTTACAGCAGCGGGCGCAAATCATGGAGCAGAACCAGACGCTGCAGCAGGCGCTGGCGACGCTCAATCCACAGCAGAGCAGTGCCGATCAGCAACTCAATGCCCAGCCGATAGAGGGCGCCTATCGTCAACTACTGGAACATTTCGATGAACTGCATGGTGGTTTCGGAAAGGCGCCCAAATTTCCCCATCCAGCCAGCCTGGTGCGCCTGCTCCGCCACTGGTCACTGAAACAGATTGCTGGCAGATCCTCCCCACGTACCCTGCATCTGGTCGACCACACCCTGACCCGAATGGCATTGGGGGGTGTCAACGACCAGCTTGGCGGTGGTCTCTACCGCTATTCCACCGATGATGCCTGGATGATCCCACATTTTGAAAAGATGCTCTACGACAACGGTCCGCTACTGGGTCTTTATGCGGATCTTTGGCAGACCACGCGAAAATCGCTGTTTCGGGAGACGGCCCAGCGGACCGCTGAATGGGTGATGCGGGAGATGCAGTCGCCTGCGGGTGGTTACTACTCGTCGCTGGATGCCGATAGCGAGGGTGGGGAAGGGAGCTTCTACCTCTGGTCCACCGATCAGGTCCGGGTACTGCTGAACGATGCGGAGTACCGCCATCTGGCCCGCTTTTATGGGCTCGACCGTGCACCCAATTTCGAGGGGCGCTGGCATCTGCACGGCTTCACCTCCATCGCCGATCTCAACCAGGCGTTCAACACCACTGGTACAGAGGCAAGAGCACTGCTCGACTCCGCCCGGGAAAAGCTGTTCAGTGCGCGCGCCTCGCGTATCCGCCCCGATCGGGACGAGAAGATCCTTACCTCCTGGAATGCGCTGATGATCAAGGGCATGGCCAGAGCGGGCCGACTGCTGGCACGCGAGGATTTCATCGGATCTGCGGATCAGGCTTTATGTTTCATCCGCAGAGAACTCTGGGTCAATGAGCGACTGCTGGCAAGCCATGCGGGTGGCCAGTCACATCTACCGGCCTATCTGGATGACTACGCCTTCCTGATCGACGCCATACTGGAACTGCTGCAGACACGCTGGAACAGAGACGATCTGAACTTTGCCATCCGCCTGGCGGAGGCACTGCTGCACCATTTTTACGATCCGGAAGCGGGTGGGTTCTTCTTTACCGCTGATGACCACGAACAGCTGATCCACCGCCCCAAGCCGTTCACTGACAACGCGACACCATCCGGCAACGGCATCGCCGCCAGCGTACTCGTCCGCCTTGGCCACCTGCTGGGAGAGGGGCGTTATCTGAGCGCCGCGGAGCGCACACTGCAAACTGCCTGGGCCAGGATGATACAGCTCCCCTCCGCCCACTGCACATTGCTGGACGCGCTGGAAGAGATCATCTATCCCAGTGAGATCATCGTGATCCGGGGTGCCGCTGCGCATCTGGATCGGTGGCGACAGCGTGCATCTGCCTATTACGCACCGCAGCGCTACACCCTGGCTGTTCCCGCTGAAGAGAGTCAGCTGCCTGGTCTGCTCGCCACACGCACCGCGGCTGCCAGCCCACTCGCTTACATCTGTCGCGGAGAATACTGTGAGTGTCCGTTCGCTGATTTCTCGCAATTTGACCGGCGCCTGTCGGAAAGCGAATGCCGCCTCCCCTGACCCGACAGCCGGATTGCCCTGATTGAAGATGCCGGAAACGCTGAACGATCGCCTGATTCAGACCTGTCCAAAACCCCGCTGTCACATTGAGTCAGCGCTGATCCAACCCAAACCAGCTTTGGTGCTTGGATCTGTCAGAGTCTGCGACCCACCGCAACTGTTCTGGCGTTATTGCCTCCAGCGCTCCTCCGCGTCGGCGTCACTCTGCCTGGCGCTGACCCAGCGGTTACCCTGCCGGGTATGCTCCTTTTTCCAGAAGGGCGCGCGCGTCTTCAGATAGTCGATGATCTGTTCGCAGGCGCGAAAAGCTTCTCCCCGATGAGTCGCCGCAACGGCGACCAGCACAATGGTATCCAGCGGTTTCAGCTCTCCCACGCGGTGAATCACACGAACTGCACTGAGATCCCAGCGGCGCTCAGCTTCATCCACAATAAGCTGCAGCGCCTTCTCAGTCATTCCCGGATAGTGTTCCAGAAACATGCTGGAGACCTGATCGCCCTCGTTCATGTCGCGCATCAATCCGACAAAAGTAACCAGCGCACCGATTTTGGGGTTCTCCGCTCTCAGCTCATTCTGTATCTCTGCAATGTCGAATGGTTCTGTTTGGATGGTGATTTTGTTCATGCATGGCACCTTGGTCAGCATCTGCTTGTGTCGATCGCCGTTCGCCCCAAAGCCCGAGGCGGATCACTTCCCTGTGGGGCAGATCCGGCCCGACATCCTTGTCGGGCGTTCGCCTCAAGCCCGAGGCGGATCACTTCCCTGTGGGGCAGATCCGGCCCGACATCCTTGTCGGGCGTTCGCCTCAAGCCCGAGGCGGATCACTTCCCTGTGGGGCAGATCCGGCCCGACATCCTTGTCGGGCGTTCGCCTCAAGCCCGAGGCGGATCACTTCCCTGTGGGGCAGATCCGGCCCGACATCCTTGTCGGGCGTTCGCCTCAAGCCCGAGGCGGATCACTTCCCTGTGGGGCAGATCCGGCCCGACATCCTTGTCGGGCGTTCGCCTGCCTCAAGCCCGAGGCGGATCACTTCCCTGTGGGGCAGATCCGGCCCGACATCCTTGTCGGGCGTTCGCCTCAAGCCCGAGGCGGATCACTTCCCTGTGGGGCAGATCCGGCCCGACATCCTTGTCGGGCGTTCGCCTCAAGCCCGAGGCGGATCACTTCCCTGTGGGGCAGATCCGGCCCGACATCCTTGTCGGGCGTTCGCCCTATAAATTGCTCCACAGGAGCAATTTCCGGCCCGACATCCTTGTCGGGCGTTCGCCTCAAGCCCGAGGCGGATCACCCCTGGGGCAGATCCGGCCCGACTATAAATTGCTCCACAGGAGCAATTTATAGGGCTCACCCCCCGGTAACAGGAGGAAAGAATGCGACTTCATCGCCATCGGTGAGCGGAGTATCCAAACCAGCCATCTCCTGATTGACCGACATCAATATCAATTGATCGCCGCCAAAAACCTCACTCCACACACCTCCGCGTGCTTGCAGCTGCGCGACCAGAGATTGCAAATCCGGTACCGCCTCCATTGATTCGCCATCACACTTCAACTCTTCCCTCAGACGAGCGAAAAAAAGTAACCTGATCATCGCAGTAACTCACTGAAAGGCAGAAAACGCACAACATCGCCCCTGGATAAGAGGCGCCCCTCAGGTAGCACCGCCAGACCATTCGCCCAAGCCAATGAATTGAGCACACCGGAGGAGCGGCTGGGAAATATCGACACCCACGCCTCCCCCTGTTCATCCAGTTCCATGCGTGCCCGGGCGAATTCCCGCCGCTTGTCCGGACGGGTCCAGTCACAATTGATCTTGGCGGTGACAGCGCGCGGTGCCAATGACCCGGTCACACCCTGCATCCTGAGAATGAACGGACGCGCAAACAGGCAGTAAGTGACAAACAGGGAGACCGGGTTGCCTGGCGTGCCGATGAACGGCACCTTTCCAATATGCCCAAACGCCAGTGGCTTGCCCGGGCGAATCGCGATCTTCCAGAGATCAAGGTGGCCAAGCGTCTCCACCGCCGGTTTGATGTGGTCCTCCTCACCGACCGAGACCCCACCCGAGGTCATGATCAGATCGGAGTGCTCGGCCGCGCTGCGCAACGCATCGCAGGTAGCCTGATAGGTATCTTTGACGATCCCCAGATCAACCACTTCGCAGCCGATTTGCTCGAGCAGACCCGCCAGCGTGAAAACGTTGGAGTTGTAGATCTGCCCTGGAGCGAGTGGGCGCCCTGGCATGATCAGCTCGTCACCGGAAGAGAATATTGCCACTTTCAGGCGTCGGTAGACTCTGAGCCATGCCACTCCAACCGAGGCCAGCAGTCCCAATTGTTGCGGTTCCAGACGGATTCCGGGGCCCAACACCTCCTCGCCCTCCCGGGTATCCTCACCTGCACGCCGGATATTGGCTCCGACAGGTGGCAACTGTTTGATCACAACGCGCTCGCCATGCAGTTCACACTGCTCCTGAATGACGACGGTATCGGCATTCTCCGGTATCGGCGCACCGGTAAAGATACGCGCAGCGGTGCCTGCAGCAAGCGGCGCCCCTTGGACACCAGCAGGTATACGCTGAGAGACCGGCAGACTCATGTGCTCCGGACCCAAATCGGCACGGTTGACCGCATAACCGTCCATCGCGCTGTTATCCCAAGGGGGCATGGTCACACCACTCGACACCGCTTCAGCCAACACCCGACCCAAACCATCCGACAACGCCACAACTTCGCTCTGCTCCACCCTTCTGGCATGTGAAAGAAGCAGTTCCAGCGCGCCTTCGAACGGCATCAACTCCACCGTTTCGTGGGTCGAACAGTCACATTCACTCATAAGATCACTCTCCAGCAGGCTGCTGTAACGCCCCCGTTGCCAGGTGCACTCTGATGATGAGACGGATTTGTCAGGCGCGGAACATCTGCGCGAAATTACACGGCCGTGTACGATGATCGAGCTGCGGCTGCAGTATCTTGCTCCAGCCGGTTCGACAGGCTCCGGTCGATCCAGGCAGACAGAATATCAGGGTCTGGTTGGTCAGTCCGGCGATTGCCCGCGATTGTATCGCCGAGGCACCGATCTCCTCCATGGAGATGGCCCGAAACAGCTCGCCAAACCCCTCGATCGGCTTATCCAGCAGCGGCATTACCGCTTCAGGAGTGCTGTCTCGTCCCGCGATACCGGTTCCACCGGTGCTGATGATCACATGCACTTCGGGATCCGCAATCCAACGCGAAAAAACTGCCCGCATCTGATAGACATCATCCTTGACAATCACCTTCTCCATCAGACGGTGACCCGCCTCCACAACCCCCTGCTGGAGTACTCCGCCCGATTTGTCGGTCTCTGCCGTCCGTGTATCGGAGACAGTCAACACCGCAATATTGAGTGGTACGAAACCACTGTCGTCATAATGTCCTGTCATATCTGCCTCTGAGCTTTTGAAAAACCCCTGAATAAAGGCGCTGAAAATCGGTCAACACTGGCTGCAACCGAATCTTAAACCCACGCTACCAGCCCTAACCCCGTATCGGGAAACCGGAGGTGTGCAGCGCCTCCCAGCGTAACAGTGCACTGCGGCCAGTGCCATAAAGAGGAAAGGCTGCACAGACGCAAAGCCGACCCTATCAGCACGCTGCGGGTCAGGCGAAGGTAAAACCGAAGGAGCGTCTGAATCTGGCGTGAAACTCATCCAGGTCGAAGCGGTGATTCTGGGTGCCAGCCTGCTCGATCTTGATAGCGCCCATCAGTGCGGCAATGCGCCCGGTCACCTCCCAATCCATTCCATGCATCAATCCGTAGAGCAACCCGGCACGGTAGGCATCACCACAACCGGTCGGATCCACCAGAGAGATCGTAGGCGCCACCGGTATCCGATACTCCCGTTGCGCCGTATAGATCACGGAGCCATCCCCACCGCGGGTGACTATCACGCCCTGCACCATCTCGGTCAGCGCCTGGGGAGAGCGCCCGGTACGCTCCTCCATCAGCTTGGCTTCATAGTCGTTGAAGGCGAGCCAGCTGGCCTGCTCGGCAAACCGCAGCAGATCCTCCCCATCGAACATCGGCATGCCCTGACCCGGATCGAAAATAAAGGGTATACCAGCCTCGGCGAACTGCCTCGCATGCTCGATCATCCCCTGGCGACCATCCGGAGAAACCAGCCCGAGTGTGCAGCCGGAAGCTTCGTGTATGCTGTTGAGATGGGCATGGTTCATCGCACCAGGATGAAACGCGGTGATCTGATTGTCGTCCTGATCCGTGGTGATATAAGCTTGCGCGGTGTATTCGCCATCAATTACCCGGAGATGATCCCGGCTGACACCGCACTCATCCATCCACCGGGCATAAGGTTCGAAATCGGTGCCCACCGTTCCCATTGGCTTCCCTTCACCGCCCAGGAGCTTCAGGTTGTAGGCGATATTACCGGCACAACCGCCGAACTCTCGACGCAGTTCCGGCACCAGAAACGCAACGTTCAGGATATGTACCTGTTCCGGCAGAATATGGTTCTTGAACTGGTCATGAAACACCATGATGGTGTCATAGGCAAAGGATCCACAGATCAGGGCCGACATCTCTATTCCACAATGGGTTGCTGAATGGAGTGGATTCTACACCAATACCACAGACGCTGCCCCGTACCACGATGTCACTCTACTGATTTCTCAGCAGCGCTCTGATCTCCTCCGGAGGTGCCGGACGGCCGAGATAGAAACCCTGCGCTTTGCCGCAGTCGAGGCGTTGCAGATACTCGACCTGAGCCTTACGCTCGACACCCTCGACCACCACCTCCAGATTGAGTTCGCGTGCCATCGCCAGTACCGCGGTAACGATCGAACTGCGATCTTTTGGGGCCTGGATACCGGAGATGAATGAGCGGTCGATCTTCAACGCATGCAGCGGCAGTGAATGAAGATAACTCAGTGATGAATAACCTATGCCAAAATCATCCACCGCAACCCGTACCCCATTCACGGCGAGCTGTTGAAATTTACTGACCGCTTGATCCATATCCTGCATCAGAATATTTTCGGTAATTTCGAGCTCCAGCTGACTGCCGGCAACACCATGTTTGGCCAATGTATCCAGCACGGTGCGTTCGAACTCGGGCTGCACCAGTTGCGCTGCTGAGATATTGACCCCGATCTGCACATTTCCAACTCCCTGCAGTTGCCAGGATTTCAACTCCCGACAGGCGCTGTCCAGCACCCAGTTACCGATCTCGACGATCAGGCCGGTCTCTTCTGACAATGGGATAAACTGATCCGGCAATAGCAGTCCCCGTTCCGGATGATTCCAGCGGATCAGCGCCTCCAGACCACAGATGCGCTGCTCCAGGATATTGACCTGCGGCTGATAGAAGAGTTCGAATTCCCGCCGCTCCAGCGCTTTGCGAATACCGTTTTCCAGCGACAGTTGACGATGGAACACAGCTTTCATGTTATCCGCAAAAAACTCGAACCCATTCTTGCCGTGTGCCTTGATGTGGTACATCGCCATGTCGGAGTTTTTCACCAGCATATCGATGGTTTGACCATCATCCGGAAAAATGGCGATACCGATGCTAAAACTGACAAAGACCTCGTACCCGTCCAGAATCACAGGATCTTTCAACCGATCCATTATTTTGCGGGCAACCATCGCGGCATCCTCCCGCCCGGAGATTCCCGGCACCAGCAGATTGAACTCATCGCCACCGACCCGTGCCAGCGTATCGCCATCGCGCAGACAGGAGTGCAGCCGTGACGCAACCGTCTGCAGCAGCTGGTCTCCAGCCAGATGTCCGAGCGAATCGTTGATCACCTTGAAGCGGTCCATGTCGAGAAACATCACCGCCAGCTTGGTTTTGTTTCGTTTTGCCTGAGAGATCGCCAGGTTCAGCCGGTCACGGAACAGCGACCGATTCGGCAGCTTGGTCAGCAGGTCGTGATAGAGTTGAAAATTGATCACCTCTTCAGCCCGTTTTCGTTCGCTGATATCCCTGACCACGCCGTAGGTACCGACGAATTCCTGTTGCTGGGCCTCCTGCTGCGCGGTTGCATAAATCCCCATGGCACTCAGCTCGATGGTGATGGAACGTGACTCGAAATAACGGTAGGGCAGCGCGCTTCCTTTACACAGCAGGCGAAACTCGATGTTGTTGCTCGCACGACTCCCGGTGCGCCGCTCATCGAACACATATTTCGCCTTTTCTATGTCATCCTTGTGCACGAACCTGGAGTAGTGTTCGCCCAAAATCTCCCCCGTTTCATAACCCAGCAGCGTCTTGATGCGCTCGTTGATGAATACGAAATTGCCGTTGTTATCCAGCATATAGATGATGTCGGGAGAGTTGTTGACAATGAAGCGATAGCGGTGCTCCGAAGCTTCAAGGCAACGGTGCATACGCCGCATCTTGCGCTCCAGTGTGCGCTTACGCAGTGTATTGTTGATGACGCGAATCAACTCTTCCGGAGCATAGGGTTTACGCAAAAAGTCCTGTGCACCACAGCGCAACGCCTCTGTCGCGCTCTCAAACGTGGTCTCCCCGCTGACCACGATCACATCCGTGTCCGGATAGTGCTCGCTGATCTCGTGCATGACCTGATAGCCGTCGATACCGGGCATATTCAAATCGAGCAACAACAGATCTATGCCACCTGCCGACAGCAGTTCGAGAGCCTCCCTGCCACTGGCGGCAAGTTGGCACTGATGCCCGTAAGCATCCAACAGATCCCCCACGCTTGCACGCATACGGGCATCATCATCAACCACCAGTACCGTGAATCTGCTATCTTCTGTTGGCCCAGCTACCTCTCCATGGCACTCTTCGCTCAGGGGGCCGAACCTGGCACCCAACCATGATGCGGAGGTTGTCATCTAATCACCTTGTTTTAATTGTAGCTACCCGGTAGCCGACGCTCCTCTCAGGTACCGATTAAATTTGCACTACGCGCTCTCCAGATTCCTTGGCAGATGAATGGTAAATTCTGCCCCGCCTGAGCTGCGATTTCTACAACTGATAGAACCATGGATCTCTGATACCAGATTTTTCACGATGGTGAGACCCAATCCGGAGTGAACCCCCCCTTTACTGCTCTTTACCGGTCGGAAAACGCTATCCAGCATTTCCGGTGGAATTCCCGGGCCGGAATCGGCCACGGTAAGTTCGACGTATTGCGCACCATCGATATTGATGCGATCACGGCTGGTGACGGTCAGTACGCCACCCTCTGGCATCGCTTCCACCGCGTTCTTGATCAAATTGGTCAATATCTGCTTCAGACTGTTTCTGCTGGTCAGAATCGGCGGCATGCCCGGATCCGTTTGAATATCGGATTTGATGCCTCTTGAGGTGAAATGAGATACCCGGAATATTCCCATGAGATCCCGTAGCAGCTCATTGATATCGACTGTGCCCTGAACCACTTCGACCGACGGAGAGAAGTCACGCATGCGCAGGATGATATCCGCCACCCGCTCTATCTCTTCACTGAGAATCGTCAGCTGTTCCTGGACACCGCGCTCACTGCCCAAACGCATGGAGAGCACCTGAAGATAGTTTTTGATGATCGCCAACGGATTACTGGCCTCATGCGCCAGTTTGTGTATATGAGTCTGTTTCTGCTCCCGCTCGAAGGCGAGCGCCTCATCACGACTCCGGGTCAGCCGCAGCCGCTGGTGGAGCGTCCGTGCAACCGCCTCGGCCAAGCAATGCAGCAGGTTGGTTTGCTGCTGCAACCGTTCCAGGTCAACCGATGAGAGTCCGGCAGTAAGCACCCCCACAACCTCGGTTCCCACCCCAAGCGGAATACACAGCATGCCCTCCGTACCGAGCAGTTTGATCAACTGCATGTCTACTATCGAAAGGCGTCCCATCAGGTGTTGATCAAACGAAGAGAGCAGTTGATTGCCCAGGGAAGCATCGGCCGGTAGGCTTCTGCCTGGTTTCATACGCAGCTGAAACTCTCGCACCACTTCAGGTCGGGTGCAATTGGTTGCCTGTGGCCGCAAAACCCCTGAGGTAGGTTCGGCGAGAAAACAGATGCCCCTGTTTAGGCCGAACAGAAGCTTTAAATCCTGCAGACTGGCGTTCAGCGCATCCTCCAGTTCAGAGGAACCCGCCAGATGCTGCTCCACGCCGTTCAGCAACGCGAACTCCCTCACTCTGCGTGCAAGCGCCAGACGCACCTCTTCTCCGTCAGCACAGTATTCCTGATCTGCTCCCGCATCCGGGTCGAGAGCCAGACCGAGGTCGTCCGCCGCCTTGGCTACATCAGAACGTACCCCGGCCACAAGATCTTCGACCACCGGCGGTGGCAGCGCAAAAAGCAGACCTGCCTCCTGTACGGCAGCCTCACTCAGGCTGGCGAGGGTGGTTAATTTGTGGGAAAAATTGATCAATCTGACCAGTCGGGGAGTTTCCAGAATCCGCTCGGCCGGTTCCCGCTGATATCGCAGTGCATCGCTCAGCATCGAATCCGGATCCCACTCCCAGAGCAGCTGGGCACTCAACTCATTGCCACTGACCCCGAACAGCCTCTGCTCAGCTTCTCCGAGTGCCTGTTCGTCCCCCGCGCTCTGCAGCAGCTCGGGATAACGATCCGGCTCCTGGCGCAGAAAAATCAGCCCCCCTATCTGATGCAGCAGTCCTGCCAGGTGGGCTTCATCCGTCGACTCATAGCCAGTCAGCCTGGCCACTCTTTTGGCTGCACAGGCACAACCAAAAGAGTAACGCCAGAATCTGCCCAGCCATCGTCCGCTGGTCGTATTGAACTGGGAAAAAAAATGATGCACCGCGCTGGTTATCGCGATGGTCTTGATCGTATCGAGCCCAAGGATGACCAGCAGCCGGTCGAAACTTTTTATCTCACTCCATCGGGTATGGGCGGATGAGTCGGCTGCAGATATCAACTTCGCGCAGAGTCCTGCGTCCGTCTGAATAATCGTGGACAACTCTTCGAAACTGACCCCAGGCTTATGACAAGACTCCAGCAATTTCAGTAAAACATGGGGAATCGAAGGTATCTGGCCCAGATCACATTTTTGTATATTATTGTTTTGAACCCCAACCATAGCCGGATTACTGTACCAGATCTCAGTACCATATCAATGAATCAAAATCGGCTTCCCAAGAGAAACCTGTTCCCGGAGAGCGCCATCGTACCAAACAACTTCAATCACCCCCCTCCTCAGCCGAAGTCTGCCCGACTCCTGGCACTGCTCAATGCTGATGTAGACGGTAAAAACCGGGTCGATTTTAGTGCCGTACTGGCACGACAGGAAATAGGCGTCTGCCTGATCGCGGCGGGCGCCCCGATCGATCCCCGGCTGTCATTGCAGGAGTTAGTGAATGGTGATGAACCGACTAAACCGCTACCGCCCCCGGAACCGGATGGCGTACTCAGGCTCTCCGCTGGAGAGTGCCTCAGCCGATTCAGTGAGCTGGACTCACGCCAGCAGTCGCGATTGATCAAGCTGATATGTCAACTGGAGTCGACGTTCGACTACATTATCATCGAGACAGAGTCGGAACCGGGTGCAGCTCTACCGAGGATTTTTCAGGCTGCGTCCCTGATGCTGCTGGCCGTTGCACCCACAGCCGAGTCGCTGGCCTACGCCTTCGAGTTGCTGCGGACAATCAGGAAGGAGTACACGGAAAAGCATGTTCAGGTTCTCCTGATCCACCCGGGAGCACTGCCGAGTGCTTCCGGCACCTTCAATCGACTGGAGCATGTGGCTTCCAGGTACCTGCAGATGGAGATCGGGTATCTTGGGCATCTCGATCCAGCTGACGCCGGGCGGAGCGAGGCGGTCGTCACTCGATTTTGCGCCGCCACCAGGACCATCCAATCTGCAACCAGGCTGAGTGACCATTTGTGCGGACTCTGCCCGGTGGAATTCACGGCTGGAAAGGGCCCATCTGTGCGAGAGGCCGGCCAGGTCAGTCAACCGGAGGCGAACGCTTTGCACCCATTTGCAGATGGTTCACAGGAGCGCCGCGATCAGCAGTCTCTCCGTGCTGCCATCCTGGGTGCCGCCCTGCTGGCGGAGAGAGAAGCGCTCGACTAACCCCTTCCCGATCTGTTCCCGGCACAGGATACTCAGGCTGCCAGCCAGCACCACTTCAACCCAGCAGTACCAACAGCCAGACAGTGAACGCGATGGTGATACTCAGGAACACGGCAGCCGAGCCCATGTCCTTGGCCCGTCCCGACAGCTCATGCTGCTGGCCACCAAATCTGTCAACCACCGCCTCTATCGCCGAGTTGAGAATCTCGGCCAACGGTACCAACAGCAGGCTGCCCACCAACAGCGCTCGTTCGAGTCCGTTGCGACCCAACCAGAGCCCGAATGGCAGCAGCAGCAGCAGCGCCAGCACCTCCTGGCGAAAGGCTTCCTCGTGTTTGAAGCAGGCTTTGAAGCCGGCTATCGAGTAGTACCAGGCATTCACCAGACGCCGGATTCCGGTGGCACGCTGGTCAGCCATCATCCCTCCCGCCCGGCTGGATGCCACTTTGTGACCGGCATCGGCCGGTAGCACCCGCAGGTCGTAGGGCGCCCCTCTCCAGTTCCGGTTCGCATTTAATCGCCCGCGGGTTACCGAGCGTGACGACCCATTCATAACACAGCTGTTTGCGTTCACGCTGCTGCATGCCCAGGGCTGCGGGAATCTTTGGAAGCTCCTCGCGCAAGTGCAGAACGAGTGGCATTCTTAACGCCTGATCTGCGCTCAATGTTCGTCGGAATCAATGATACCGGCATACTCGTCGGCATCCATCAGTTCTTCCAGGTCGGCCGGATCGCTCATCTTCACCGAGAAGAGCCAACCCGCACCATACGCATCCTGGTTGACTATTTCCGGTGCGTCGCCCAGCGCCTCGTTAACGACTAACACCTCTCCGGAGACTGGGCTGTAAATATCCGACGCAGCCTTTACCGACTCGACCACTGCGCACTCACTACCGGCAACCAGCGACTCTCCCACCTCTGGCAACTCAACGAACACCAGGTCGCCCAACTGCACCTGCGCATGATCGGTAATTCCGACGACGACCGTACCATCGCCCTCATCCCGTACCCATTCATGACTCTTCGCGTATTTAAGATCAGTTGGTATGTTGTTCATCTTCGATCTCCCTGGTTGATAATAGTAGGGCGGGACTTGATTACACTTGCACTATGTCGATGCGCGACCGGGCTGACGCTTCCAACCAGCGCCTCCAGGATGGTATCTGGCCAGCTCCGGCAACTCTCCAGTCAATCCCATGGCGCGGCGTACCAGCATCCTTTTGAACGGGCCGGCAGCATCCGTCAGGTTGAGGCCAAGGTTGCGCAGCAGACAGAGTGGTGGATTATCGTTACTGAATATCCGTTTGAACAGATCCATCAGGGTCAGCATCTCCATATTTGCACCTCTCCTGGCACGCTCATAACGGCGCAGCGTGGCGTGGCTGCCCAGCGGACGTCGCTGCGCGCGCGCATCCTGTACCACCTCAGCGAGAACCGCCGCATCGAGAAATCCCAGATTGACCCCCTGCCCCGCCAGCGGATGAATGCCATGTGCCGCATCGCCGATCAGCGCCACCCCGTCGGCAACGTACCACTGCGCATGTCGCCGCTGCAGCGGAAAGCTGGTGCGCGTTCCCACCCGGAGTATCCGGCCAAGGCAGAATTCGCTGGCCAGTTCAAGCTCACGACAGAATGCGTCTTCATCAAGGCCGAGCAGATAGTCGGCCTGATCGGGCAGGGTAGACCAAACGATGGAACACTCTCCTCCGGCGATTGGCAGAAACGCCAGAGGACCAGTCGGCATAAAACGCTGACGGGCCACTTCACCATGCGCTCTCTCCGGCCGCACGGCCGCAACAACAGCCCGCTGATCATAGCTCCAGCCGGTAAACGGTATACCTGCCAGCGCTCTGAGCCGGGAGTTCGCACCATCAGCTGCGACAATCAGTTGCGCTTCGATCCGCCTGCCGCTGGCCAATATCAGCGCTGGTCTCTCGCCACTCAGATCGAGTCGATCGAGGGTGTCGGGACAGAGCAAGTGGATATTCCCCAGCTGGCGCAGGCACTCCCATAGTGCCAGCTGAGTCACCCGATTCTCCACGATGTGCCCGAGATCCGGTTCCCCGATATCTGCGGCTTCAAATCGGATGCTGCCGTTACCGGCCGCATCCCAGACGAACATACCGCGGTACGGAGAGACGCGCATCTGCGCCATACGCTGCCAGACACCCAGGTTCTCCAGAATGTATTGTGAGGCACGGGTCAGCGCCGAAACGCGCAGATCCACCTGTTCGCGCGACCAGTCGGCATCAGGCGCCGACCGCTCCACCAACGCCAGTTTGAAATCCTGCTGCGCCAGCGCACAAGCGAGCGCGCTGCCGACCATGCCGGCCCCCACGATAGCCAGGTCACAACGGACTACCTGCTGTGGCTTAACATCCAATGCTCAACCCCCGGGCAAGCCGTGGCAGGCGACCATTGACGCCCATGAATTGACGGGTCAACAGATGTTTCATCGGTGGCATCATA
Source organism: Chromatiaceae bacterium (assembly GCA_024235215.1). Taxonomy (GTDB): domain Bacteria; phylum Pseudomonadota; class Gammaproteobacteria; order Chromatiales; family Chromatiaceae; genus HKST-UBA178. The sequence goes on from JACKMU010000008.1 coordinate 173,937, forward strand.
TCCAACGCCAGCATACCCAGATCACGTGCCAGGCGCACCGGGGGCAGCGGATTGGTAAACAGTCGCACCAATCCATCGGTCATCAGCGCGGACAGCTGTTGATCGCGCTGCCGCCAGGCAGCATAGTGCCGGAGTATTTTCAGCGAGCCCGGATCCTGCGCTTGGCGACGGGCTTCCACCAATACTTCGGCCAGTACCGCAACATCCCGGATACCCAGGTTGAACCCCTGTCCGGTGATCGGGTGCAGCGCATGTGCAGCATTGCCGATCAACGCCACGCGCGGTCGGATAAACTCTTTGGCGCGCACCAGGCTAAGTGGATAACTTGATCGCTGCCCAGCCCGCTGAAAGCGCCCCAGACGATAACCGAAACGCTCCTGCACCTGCGCCAGGAATGCAGCATCCCCCAGCGCCATCACCTGCGGCAGGTTCCCGTCTTCAACCGTCCAGACCAGTCCGTACCTGCCCTGATTCAGCGGCAGCATGGCCATGGGTCCGCTCTCGGTGAAGCGCTCAAACGCAGTTCCATTAGGCGCCACGCCGGGAGTGAGATTGCTGATCACCGCACTCTGACCATAACCCCATTCAACCGCCTCCATTCCCAGCTGTTGGCGAATTTTTGAACGTGTGCCATCGGCTGCCACCAACAGCTGGCCACGCAGGGTCCGCTCCGCGTTATCCTGGGAGATGGTTACCTCGACCGCGACGCCGGAAACTTCGAAGTCGACCAGAGAAGCGGGACAGAAGAGCGCGACATCGGGCATGTCATCGAGTCCCTGAAGCAGGCTGTTCCCAAGATCGTGACCGGTCGCCACATAACCCAGCGCATCCACATTCAGCTGCTGGTGATCCAGCCGGGTAAATCCGAAGTTTCCCCGGTCGGAGACATGGATGTGCCGGATCGGCTCAACCTTGGGTGAGAGCGCCGACCACAGGCCCATCCCTTCCAGGATCAACCGGGTCCCGTGGGCAAGCGCGATCGCCCGATCATCATAACTCGGCTGCCGTTGCGAGCTAAGTGACCAGGATTCGATGACCGCCATGCTCAGCCCACAGCCGGAGAGTGCACGCGCCAGGCTGGCACCCACCATTCCCCCACCGACGATAATGAGATCAAACTCCCGATTCATAGCCTTCCGCAATCCCAGGAAATAACATCAGCATCAGCATCAGCATCAGCGCTCAGGCTGCTGCTTCGCCATCAATGTCTCAATCTCCTGCACACTCTTAGGAACATCCTTACTCAGAATTTCGCAGCCGGTTTTGGTCACGACCACATCATCTTCGATGCGAATGCCTATATTCCACCACTTCCTGGCGACGCCTTTGCTACGACCGGGAATATAGAGCCCGGGTTCCACAGTCAGCACCATGCCGGGTTCCAGCATGCGCCATGCGCCATCCACTTTGTAGTCGCCCACGTCGTGTACGTCCATGCCCAGCCAATGACCGGTCCGATGCATATAGAAGCGTTTATAAGCCTCTTTTTCAATCACACTGGAGAGATCCCCCTTGAGTATCCCCAGTTCGATCAGACCGCGGGTGATCACCCGCACCGCCGCATCATGCGGATCGTTCCAGTGATTGCCCGGCTTCACCTTCTCAATCGCCGCCAGTTGAGCCTCCAGCACCAGCTCATAAAGCGCCTGCTGGGGTGCCGTGAAGCGACCATTGACCGGGAATGTGCGGGTGATATCCGAAGCGTAGCAGTCAAGTTCACAACCGGCATCGATAAGCAGCAGATCTCCGTCACGCAGCAGATCCCTGTTGTCAATGTAGTGCAAGACGCAACCGTTGGCGCCACCCCCGACAATCGGAGAGTAGGCCTGTTCGCGGGCGCCGGCAACGGCACAGGTGTGGATTATCTCCGCTTCGACCTGCCACTCCCCGATACCCGGTCGGCAGATCTGCATTGCCCGCAGATGAGCTCTGGCTGAGATTTTCGCTGCGTCACGCATCTTCTTTATTTCAGAGCGGCTTTTGTACAGCCGCATGTCGTGCAGATAGTGGTCCAGTGCGACGAACTCGAGCGGCCCCTGGATACCGGCTCTGCTCTTTTCACGGATCCCACTGATCCACTCTGACATCCGTTTGTCCAACTCGGTGCTGTAGCCCATCGCGTAATACACCCGTTCACACTGCTCCAGCATGCGCGGCAATATCTCATCCAGATCTCCGATCGGAAACGAGTCCTCTGCGTCGAACTCCTCTTTTGCCCCCTCCTGACCGTAGCGCGGACCATCCCACACCTCCTTGTCCAAATCACGCTCCTGGCAGAACAGGATAAACTCTGCCGGTTTACGTCCGGGAATCAGCGCCAGCACCGCATTGGGTTCCGGAAAGCCGGTCAGATAGTAGAAATCGCTGTCCGGCCGGTAGCGGTAATGGGCATCACGATTTCTGCGCGCCATTGGTGCCGACGGCAAAATTGCAATACTGCCCGGCCCCATCATGCGCATCAACTGCCCGCGGCGCCGTTTGTATTCGTTGGTGCTCATGTGTGTGATTACCCTTGTCCAACCAGATCGTCGTAGATCAACATCGTCGCCACCCGCAGAAATTCTGCAACCTGCATCAACGCCTCCTCCTCCTCTTCATCATGCTCGTTCAACTCATCCAGTTCCATCCGGGTGATCTCCCCGAAGTCGGCCAAAGCCTCCCGGGTGCTCTCAGAAAACTCACGTGCGTCATCCACAGCTGCCAACCCCACTCCGTAGAGAAACCCTTCACTCCAGTCACGCACAGCGGCGGCACGTAAACCAAGCGGATGCCTGTCGTCCGGGAGCAGCAGTTCGAAACCCAACTCTGGATCCATCATCGCCATGGACGTCTGTGCATACAGCTGGTGCAGCGTACGCTGGCACTCCGCCCGGAGCAGATCTCCGTTGTCGGGCGACGAAAACAGCTCGGCAAACCAGCGCTCGCAGGCATCGGCGCTATTGGCACAGAGGAGTCCGCACAGCATCCCGTGCACTTCCGCACCACTTAGCTCCACGTCCGCGGAAGCGAGGCGGTGCTCCAACTCCTCGTTCGACACTATTGAATCTGACATAATGCATGCATCTCTGTTACCGCGTTGGCTGCTACCGTCCGGCCCCGACAAAACAGGGAAAGCATAACATGCTGTGGATAGCGTTGACCGAATCGATCGCTCATTCTATATTGATCGGATGAGCATCGATCAGCACAAGACAGCAGCAGAATCGGGTCTGGATAGCCTGGAGGAACGAATCGATGAGCTTATTGCGACAGTCAAGAAGCTGAAAGAAGAGAATCGCGCGTTGCGCTCCAAGCAGGAACGCCTCATTGCCGAGAGAGCCGATCTGATCGACAAAACAGATTTGGCAAGAACCCGGGTCGAGTCCATGATCACCAGACTCAAGTCCATGGAAAGCAATCTGTGAATGAGCCAAGCATCCCCGTCATAGTCACTATTCTGGACAAGGAGTACCGCGTTGCCTGCCAGAAGGGAGAGGAGGAGGGTCTCAAGGCCTCCGCCCGCTTGCTCGACGCAAAGATGCGCAGCATCCGCGCTACCGGTAAGGTGATCGGTACCGACCGTATGGCAGTGATGGTTGCACTGAATCTGGCGCATGAACTGCTCCAACAGCAAAGCAAGGATTCGAGCACCACTGCCGGCATCCAGAAACGCCTGCTCTCCATCCAGGACAAAATAGATATTGCGTTAAATCATCGCAATCAGCTGGAAGTTTGAAGCAATTAGGTTTAGCCTTAGCGGTAAGGGACGTTCCCTGCGGTGTTCGTAAGCCAACCGGGTATTTTCTTGAGCCTAATTCATACCCCGGGGAGAGAAAGTCGCTACTCGTGTGCATGTCCGCCCTGAGCGGAAAGCCTAAAGGTGGCACAGCTCTTCCCACTTGAGCCTTCTGGTTCAAGAACGAAAGTTGGCGACGGCACAGGCGGGGGATGTCCTCTTCCATTATCAGGCATCCCCTCCAATACCCCGGAGAGGGGGCGGCAGACGCCGAGATGACCGGCAGTACAGCCAACAAGACTCAGCTGGTCGTGGATAGATGACCGTCTCAAATCTAATCGCAACGAAAAACGGAACCTCTTCTGCGAACCAGTTGCGTCATCAGTTGCGGGAGCGACGGCGCTCGCTCTCCAGGGCAGAGCAAACGGCAAACGCCGAAGCCGCGGCAGGACACCTGATCCGATGGGGTATTTTCCTACGCTATCAATCCATCGCGCTCTATCACGCCTGCGATGGAGAACTCGATCCATCCCCAATTATTCACCGTGGATTCAGTTATGGAAAAAAGCTCTACCTTCCGGTACTCAGAGGCGGCAACAAAAATGCGCTCTGGTTTGTCCCGCACCACCCGGAACAGCGCATGTGGAAAAACCGCTTTGGTATCGATGAACCCGATAGCGGCCGCAATGGACGCATCGCACCTTGGGGACTGGATCTGATACTGCTGCCTCTGGTCGGGTTCGATCAGTTGGGCAACAGACTGGGTATGGGTGGTGGCTTCTACGACCGCACACTGGCTTTTCTCAAGTGGCGCAGCCACTGGCACCGACCCACCCTCATCGGTATGGCTCATGATTGTCAACGCCTGCAGAAAATCGAAGCCCACTCCTGGGATATACCGCTAGACGGCATCGTCAGCGAATCCGGGCTTCAGCTTATCGATAAGGGTAAAGCCTGATATTCTGGCTTTTTAAAAAGGCTTTATTATACTCAGCCGATAGCGCCGTGTAGATTCTACTGGGGGGGATGATGATGATTGTAAAGAAAACAGCAACTAAGCGTGTGGGTAGCTTAACGAAAAAAGTTGCAGCCACCAAGCGGACCACCAGAAAAAAAACCACCCGACAGGAATCCGGTGGGCAAACCGACCAGACGCAGATCGCGGTAAAGAAAGCCGCAGTAAAAACTCGTTCTCCCAGTAAAAAAGTCGCTACAAAAAAGATCGCGCCAACGAAGCAGGCTCCCGTTAAAAGCGCCGTCGTCAAAAAACGATCTGTCAGTAAAAAAACAGCCGTCGTGAAAAAGCGCCCAGCAACAACGCAGGCAGCCACCGGGAAAAAGGTGACCACTAACAAAGCCTCGGTGGCGAAAAAAGCGCCGGTGACGCAGACCTTAACCAGGAAGAAAGTCGTCACAAAAACAAGCACAGCTGCGAAAACTGCTCCGGTAAAAAAACGCATCACACAGAAAAAGGTGGCTACTGCGCCCAGCGCAGTAAAAAAACGCTCAACCAAACAGCGGGTACTGCGACCGAGGAAAGTCACACCCAGAAAAAAATCCACGCCCAAAGCCTGAAGAAAAAACTCAAGTTTTGTGCGCGCAAACAGACCTGAACACTGTCTGTTTATTTATCAGTACTACAACCACCGCTGGCAAACAATCGATAGGCGATATTGTCCGTCTCCTCCTGATATGGATAGCCCAAGTCGCTCAGAAAACGGTGGAAATTCCGTTTGTCCTGTGCATTGATCTGAATCCCCATCAACACACGGCCAAAGGCAGCACCGTGGTTACGGTAATGGAACAGACTGATATTCCAGCGCTTTCCTATTTCTGACAGGAAAGACAGTAGCGCACCTGGCCGCTCCGGGAACTCAAACCGGTAGAGTGACTCGTCCTCCAGTGAAGGTGCATGCCCTCCAACCATGTAACGGATGTGCAGCTTCGCTGTTTCATTGTCCGACATATCCACCACGGGATACCCCATCTGCTGCAGATGGTTCAGCAGGGCATCGCGCTCCTGATCGCCATCACTCAGCTCAACGCCAGCAAAAACATGTGCAGTGACCGCATCTGCGTAGCGGTAGTTGAACTCGGTGATACTGCGCCGCCCCAGTGCCCGGCAAAACTTCAGGAAACTGCCCGGCTCCTCGGGAATCTCGGCAGCAAGCAGCGCCTCGCGGCGTTCACCCAATTCGGCGCGTTCGGCCACATGCCGCAGCCGGTCGAAATTGATATTCGCGCCGCTCTCTATCGCCACCAAGCTCTCGCCCTGGACACCCTCCCTTGCCACATAGCGCTTGAGACCGGCAACCGAAAGAGCTCCCGCAGGTTCGGCTACGGTGCGGGTATCATCGAACACATCCTTGATTGCAGCACAGATCTCATCGGTGCTGACCAGGATCACCTCATCCACGACCTCCCGCGCCACCCGAAAACTCTCTTTTCCTATCTGCCTGACAGCCACGCCATCAGCAAAAATTCCCACCTGTTTCAGCACCACTCTGCGTCTGCTGGACAGCGCCCGGTAGAGTGTCGGCGCATCCTCCGGCTCTACACCGATGATCTTCACCTGCGGAAAAACGAATTTGACATAGGCGCCGATACCGGCGATCAAACCACCTCCACCGACGGGCACGAAGATGGCGTGCGGCGGTCCTGCATGCTGTCGCAGTATCTCCATGCCAATGGTCCCCTGACCGGCGATCACATCCGCATCATCAAAAGGGTGAATGAATGTCATCCCACGCTCTTCCGCCAGCTGCATCGACCGGGCATACGCCTCATCATAAGAGTCGCCGAACAGCACTGTCTTCGCGCCATAACTCCTGACCGCTTCCACTTTGATCGCCGGCGTCGTGTTCGGCATCACGATCAGTGCGCGAATTCCCAGCATCCTTGCCGACATCGCCACACCCTGGGCATGATTTCCCGCGGATGCGGCAATGACCCCTCGCTCCTGCTCCGCTGCAGAGAGGCCAGCCATCTTGTTATAGGCTCCACGTAGTTTGAACGAAAAGACCGGCTGCAGATCCTCCCGTTTAAGATGGATGCGATTACCCAGCCGTTTCGATAATCGCTGCGCACGATCCAACGGCGTCTCGCGGGCAGCATCGTAAACGCGTGAACGCAGAATCCTTTCAATATATGACTGGGGCATCGAGCATCTCTCTTTGGCGTGACGAATCAAAAGCGGATTTTCTGGCAGTTTTACTACATCTTTCCGGAATGACAACCGCTACTGGCAACGGTATCATAAATCGATAATATTCATAGACAGGAGATCAAGATGTCTCAGGACGACCTGAAAAGAAGAGCGGCGGAAGCGGCCATGGAGTATATCCGAGGAGGCGTGATCGGCGTTGGCACCGGCTCCACGGTGAACCATTTCATCGACCTGCTGGCGCAAGTAAAGCATAAAATCGAAGGGGCCGTCTCCAGCTCGGAGGCTTCCACCAAACGGCTCAAATCGCACGGTATTCCGGTACTCGACCTGAACGCGACCGGAGAACTCGATCTCTATGTAGATGGTGCAGATGAGTCCAACCGCCACCTGCATCTGATCAAGGGCGGTGGCGGCGCACTGACGCGAGAAAAGATCGTAGCCGGCGCGAGTCGCAAGTTTGTCTGTATCGCCGACGCCAGCAAACTGGTCGATCTGCTCGGCACCTTTCCGCTACCGGTCGAAGTAGTTCCGATGGCCCGCAGTCATGTCGCCCGACAACTGGTAAAAATGGGTGGGACCCCGGTCTGGCGCAAAGATTTCATTACCGACAACGGCAACATCATCCTGGACGTGCACAACCTGGGCATCATGGAGCCGGTTAAGATGGAACAGCAGATAAACAACATCGCCGGTGTAGTGACCAATGGCCTCTTTGCGTTGCGCCCCGCCGACGTGTTACTGCTCGGTACCGAGCAGGGGGTGGACAGGTACTAGGTGCTAGGCGCTAGGTACTAGGTACTAGGTGCTAGGTGCTAGGTGCTAGGTGCTAGGTGCTAGGTGCTAGGTGCTAGGTGTAGGATTATTGCTGAAAATCCAGGGTTGTTGGTGAATAGGTTTTATCAATAGCATGATATGGAACCAGAAGCTAAAAAGAATAGACCTCGCCTCTGCTTCCCTACCCCATAGCACCTCACCTAGGAGCCTGTCTGACTTATCCGTTTGAAGCGAAAATCACCGGGGGCGAATCAAATCAGTTTATCGAACGAGGCGAATAGTGGGCCTATTTAACGAGGTCGATAAGCTGAGTTGATCGTCATCCGGGGATTTGCAGCCAAACAGTGTTAAGTCAGACAGGCTCCTAGGACCTTGTTCCTCGCCCCTAGCACCGATCAAATCCCCAAATAGGCCTTCTGTACCTCCGGGTTGGTCAGCAGATTGTCGGCACTGTCACTGAGGGTGACAGCGCCGTTCTCGATCACATAACCACGGTCGGCGATATGCAGCGCCTGATTCGCATTCTGCTCCACGAGAAAGATAGTGGTGTCCTGCTCCTGATTGATCTTTTTGATGATCTCGAAAATCTGGCGGATGATTAGCGGCGCCAGGCCCATCGAGGGCTCGTCCAGCAGCAGCAGTTGAGGCCGCGCCATCAATGCCCGGGAGAGAGCCAGCATCTGCTGCTCGCCCCCACTCAAGGTGCCACCAGCCTGTTCCCTGCGTTGTGCGAGAATCGGAAAGAGCGAGAAGACATAATCAAGATCGCGTTTGATCTCGATTTTGTCGCTGCGCAGAAAAGCCCCCATATCGAGGTTCTCCTGAACCGTCAACTGAGGGAAGATATGCCGCCCCTCCGGTACCTGGCAGATCCCCAGGGAGACGATGTGATCGGGACTCATCCGGGTGATCTGTTCACCACGGAACAGGATCTCACCGGAGCGGGGCGGGGCGACGCCGCAGATAGACATCAGGGTAGTGCTTTTCCCCGCGCCGTTGGCGCCGATCAGCGTAATGATCTCTCCGCTCTTGATCTCCAGACTGATCCCTTTGAGGGCCTGGATGGTGCCGTAGTAGGTTCTGACGTCGCGCAGCTCAAGCATCGATTTCCTCACCCAGGTAAGCTTTTATTACAGCGGGGTCGGAGCTCACCTGCAGCGGAGCACCCTCAGCGATCTTACGACCATAGTCAACCACGTAAATTTTATCGGACAGGCTCATCACCAGTTTCATATCATGCTCGATCAACAGAATCGAATGACCCTCATCCCGGATCTGGTTGATCAGTTCATCCAACTCCTGCGTCTCTTGTGGATTCATCCCCGCCGCAGGTTCATCCAGCAGCAGGATAAATGGCTCAGTCGCCAACGCGCGCGCAATCTCCAACCGACGTTGCGCACCGTACGGGAGATTCTCGGCCAGATCGTTGACATGGTCGGTCAACCCAACCTGCTGCAGAATCCGGTAGCTCTTCTCCACCGTCTCCCGCTCTTCCCGGCGCGTCGCCCTGGTTTTGAACACGGCTCCGAAGATATATGAGCTGGTTCGACAGTGACGACCGATCATCACATTCTCCAACACGGTCATCTTCTGAAACAGACGGATGTTCTGAAAGGTGCGCGCCATTCCTTTTTCGGTCACCTGGTTTGGTTTCAGACCGTTCAGGCGGACCGCGGGCGAGCCATCCGGCGGGTTGAGAAAGATGTTACCGCCGGTCGGATTATAGATACCGGTGACACAGTTGAAGAAGGTGGTCTTGCCAGCACCGTTGGGACCAATCAATGCGACGATCTGGCCTTGCTGCACTGCCAGATCGAGTTCGGACATGGCGCGAATCCCGCCAAAGTCCATACACAGGCCGTCCACCTGCAGCACCGGCCTGCTCATCTACGCACTCCCTGCGACTGTGATTTGAACTGGTAACTACGACGGATATTGGCGACCACCCCCTGCGGACGGAAAATCATCATGGTGACCAGCACGGCACCAAATGCCAGCATGCGGTAGTCAGAGAGCGCACGCAGATATTCGGGCAGCAGGATCAGGATCAGAGCTCCCACGATCACACCGAATATCGATCCCATACCTCCCAGCACCACGATACAGAGGATGATGGCTGACTCCAGAAAGGTGAAGCTGGCAGGGTTGATGAAGGTGGTCTTGGCTGCGAATATCACACCGACCATTCCGGCCCAGGTTGCACCCAGCGCGAAGGCCGTCAGCTTTGTCTTGCGTTTGTCGATGCCCATCGCCTGACAGGCGATCTCATCCTCCCGCAGCGCGACCCAGGCACGGCCGATGCGGGAATCCTGTAGCCGGTTCACCACAAATATAGTGAAGATCACCAGTGCAATCATCAGGTAGTAGAGATAGAGGATGGCACCATCCAGTGACAGTTCGATGCCGAACAGGCCGGGACGCGAAATGTTCGATATTCCGCTGGGCCCTTGGGAAAACTCGTTCCAGTTCTCCAGAATCAGGCGGATGATCTCGCCAAATCCCAGTGTCACTATCGCCAGGTAGTCGCCCCGCAAACGCAGCACCGGAAAACCGAGCAGAACGCCGAACAGTGCCGCGAGCAGCGCACCGATCGGCAGTGCCAGCCAGAAACCGATGTCGAAATGGTAGTTGAGCAGCGCATAGGAGTAGGCGCCCACCGCGTAGAAGGCGACATACCCGAGATCCAGCAATCCAGCCAGACCAACCACGATATTCAGACCCAACCCGAGCATCACATACATCAACGCGGTGATCATGATGTTGGTCTGATAGGTGGAGAAGAGGTGGGGGAATATCAGTGCGCAAATCAGCATCACACCGCTCAGAGTATACAGATATTTAGGCTCACGCAGGATCACCTGTATCAGCGGCTCCCTATCGACCAGCTTTCCTGCAGCCTTTCTCGTACGTCTGTGCTCCTGATGCAGGTAGAAGAGGCGGACCAGCAGTGATACCAGAAAACTGCCGATCGCCACCAGCGCCATGTTCTCCCAGCGCCACTGTACCGTGCGCTCAATCGGATCCACCCTGATCACCAGCAGTGGAAAGGTGAGAAACGCGAACCAAAGCGAAACCAGCAGTGACTTTTTCAGCTGTTGCAGCGAGAACATCGGTTACACCTTCTGAGCCTCTTCCCGACCCAACAGGCCGGCAGGCTTGAAAATCAGAATCAACACCAGCAGCGAAAATGCGAAGACATCCTCATAGTCACTGGAGACATAACCAGTGGCAAAACTCTCTGTCAATCCCAGTACAAATCCTCCCAGCACCGCACCGGGAATGGAACCGATGCCACCCAGCACGGCCGCAGTGAATGCTTTGATGCCGGCGATAAAACCGATGAAAAAGTTGATCTGACCGATGTGCGAAGCGATCAGCATACCGCCAACGGCAGCCAGTGCTGAACCGATGATAAAAGTCATCGAGATGACCCGGTTCACATCGATACCAACCAGCATGGCCATCGTCCGGTCCTGGGAGGTGGCGCGCATCGCTTTGCCGATGCGGGAGAACTTGATCAGCAGAGTAAGCCCCACCATCATCAGCGCGGTGACCAGCAGAATCACGATCTCTGCAGAGCCGACAACATGCGCATAAGGCTCCATGAAGTCGAAATCGGGAATCAATTCCGGAAAAGGTTGAAAATCAGACGACTGTGCCAGCAGGACATAGTTCTGCAAGAAGATCGACATACCGATGGCGCTGATCAACGCGGACAGCCGTGGTGCCTGGCGCAGCGGCTGATAGGCTATTTTCTCGATGGTGTAACCATAGGAAGCGGACCAGACCGCAGCCGCCAACCCGGCCAACAGTACGATGGAGAGCAACGGAAAACCGTAGATTGAGAGCACTGTCGCCACTACAAACGAGGTAAACGCGCCGATCATGTAGATCTCGCCATGGGCAAAGTTGATCAGCCCGATAATGCCGTACACCATGGTGTAGCCAAGCGCGATCAGGGCGTATATCGACCCCCGCGTCAGACCGCTGAAGAAGAGTTCAATGAAATATTCCATGGGAATAGGTACTAGGCTCTAGGTACTAGGTTCTAGGTAATAGCTTCTGGGCACTTTATTCTTTTATGCAGTGATTGAGGTACTAGGTTTCGGTACCCCCCCGACCCTAGTACCCAGTACCTCGCTCCTGGTTCCTGTGTTATTTGACTTCGACGTACTGACCGTCTTTCACCTGGTACATGGCAAAGCCGACACCCAGCGCATCGCCCATGGCGTCGAAACGGATGGTGCCGACCGGGGTATCCACATCATTGTTCTGCAATGCATTGCGCACCGCTGCCATCTCAGTTGAATCCGCCTTATCGATCGCATTCAGCAGTGCAAGCGCTGCAGCATAGGCGTTCTCATAGAATGCACCAGGATCGGAACCGAACTTCTCCTTATGCTCTGCCACCGCCTGTTTGGAGAGTGGGTTGCTGGAAGTATCCTTGGGACCGGTGGCGTAAACGCCCTCCGCGTACTTGCCGGCCACCTTGATGAAGGTGTCATCCTTCACTCCATCGTCGGAGATAAAGATGGTATCCATCCGCTTTTTACGCATCTGGGTGATGATCTTCGAAGCTTCCGGGTGGTAGCCGCCGAAAATGACCGCCTCTGCACCGGAACGCTTGATCTTCTGTACCACTGCGGAGTAGTCCACCGCTCCCGGAGTGACACCCTCGAACAGCGTCACTTCCGCCTTGCCGGACTTCTCCAGAAACTCCTTGGCAAACTCCGCCAGCCCCTTGCCGTAGTCACCCTTGTCGTGAATCACAGCGATCTTGGTCAATCCCAGTGTATTCAGCGCAAAATCGACCTCGGTGCGTGCCTGGGCGTCATCCGATGCGATGGTGCGATAAAAGTTGGGATATTCGCCGCTCTGGGTCAGCGCGGGATTGGTGGCGGAGGGGGACATCACCACCACACCGGCATTGTTGTAGATTGGCAGCGCTGCCTTGGTAGCGCCGGAGCAGATGTGTCCGAGCACCACATGAACGCCATCGGAGACCAGCTTGGTCGCGGTATTGGTAGCCACTTCCGGTTTGCAGACATCATCCTCGACCAGCAATTCCACCATCTTGCCGTCGATGCCACCGGCGGCGTTGATCTTCTCGACCACCAGTTTGGCTGCATTGACACTCGGCAAGCCATAGGAGGCGAGGTCACCACTGTGAGCGCCGGCCACACCCAGTTTGATGGTATCGGCGGCCATCAACGGCGTGGTCAGGCTGAAACCCAACGCGGCCGCCAGCAGTTTCTGTGTCACTCTCTTGTTCATTATCATCATCCTCACGGTTCTCGTTGATCGGAGTTCGCGCAGCAACACACTTCCGCAGATGAGGAGTGTCCCGGTTACCGCGAACAGCACCCTCCACAAAATTACATCGCTGAGCAGACCAGGCGCTGTTGCGGCAGCGCGAGCATCAGGCCACAGGATAGGGAATTCAACGCCCTTTTGCCACTGCGAATTAACAAAAAAACGGGGCCCGCAGGCCCCGTTTATCAACTACATCAGCTAAGCCGGTTCGAACTTAGAAGTCGTGACGCAGACCGATCGAGAAAGCGTCCTTGTCTTCGTCAGCGGCGGCGCGCATGTTGGTGTCGTTGTTGTAGTACTCAGCATAGACGCGGGTACGCGCGCTGAAGTTGTGCTGGAAACCGATACCCCAGGTGTCGGTCTCGTCTTCGGCATTGCCACTGTCGTAGTCAATATTGCCATAGACCGCACGCACGATGTTGTTGCCAAAACTGGCCTCACCCGCGATCGACCACTCGTTGGCACCATCGTTGGCATTGGTACCATCGGTCTCGTCCATATCTTCGTACTGCGCGATCAACGTGAACATGCCAAAGTTGTAGGAGGCGCCGATACCCCAGATGTCCTGCATGCCGAGGTCATTGTCGTACTGAAGGGTGGAGATACCCACGCTGATCGGGCCATTGTCATAGCTCAGAGAGGGGTTGTAGGCGTCGATGCCATCGCTGGCGGTACCGCCGGTAGCGTTATCGATGACGAGTGCCAGTTTGCCCTGGAGGCCACTGAAGTTCGGGGAGACGTAGGCAATCGCGTTACCGGTGCGGCTCGGGCCGAGGTAAGACTTGTTGGCCGCGACGACGTTGGGGCCGGTACCGGCATTGCCCGGATCGTTGAAGATATCGGTCTTGTCGACGGCGCCATAGTACGGAGTCCACTGACGGCCGATGGCGACGGTACCGAAGTCACCCGACAGACCGGCGAAAGCCAGACGGTTCAGGAAGGTACCGCTATTGGCTTTATCACCTGTTTTATTACCATTACTGTCAACTACATCCGACGCGATTGAATCATTGCTACCACCTTCAGACGAGGTGAACTGCCACTCGGCCTGGAAGATGGCCTTGAGGCCATCGCCCAGATCCTCGGAACCTTTCACGCCGATACGGGTGGTACCGGTGTCAACATCCCAGATACCATCCGAGCCGGCGATATCTTCGTCGAGGTAGGTCAGCGCGGTGTCAACGCGACCGTACAGTGTGGTTTCGGCGGCGGCTGCCAACGGGGCAACCATGGCGGCAGCGATTGCCAGGGTGATCAGCTTCTTGTTCATCGTTTGACTCCAAAATAAAGTGTTTTCGTGGAACGGTTGTTGTGTCAGGGTGAATAGTAGACAGCTTCGAACACTTTTGCAACAGCTATTTTTAAAAAAACAACAATTTTTTTTGATGTTGTAAAAAGGACACGATTTTCAATGCCATCCAGGTCAAATTCGACCTGATTTACCCGTATTCAACAGGTTGAACCCCGCTGGAAGATACTGCAATTTAGTTTTGTTGTCGCCAAAGATCAATAACAGCATCCGTTACCGGAGGGATACAGCGTCACGTCAGCGGTTGATTGTTGTAAAATTGTCACTTCAGGTTGAACACAATCCGATGACAGCCTGACGAATTCCAGGATGCGGATACCTGCCCGAAGCCAATCCTCCGGCCTGTCATCGGATCCTGCACTCTCTGTTTACAGTGCTGTTCCAATCAATAGGAAAGGGGAGATAAAGACGAGATGCCCGAAAGCTAAGTGGAGTGAAGCGGAATAGTAATTTATCCCGAACCCCTGTTCCTGGGTTTCCGTTCTAAACAGGATTGGCGGGGATTGGCTGGGATGCTAGGGGTCGAACCTAGAACCTACGGAGTCAGAGTCCGTCGCTCTGCCAGTTGAGCTACATCCCAAATTTAAGGGCCAAGGTGCTAGGTGCTAGGTGCTAGGGAGAAACTTAGCGCACCTAGTTCCTAGTTCCTAGTTCCTTCGATATATTCGATCAGACGATAGAGCATTTTCGCAATCTGTCTGACTTCATCTGCCTTTTCCAGGCCTTTATCCCTATCGATAAAACCAGTTTCCATTCCTATCAGCAGTTGAGTCCATGCTTCGGCACTGGAACCTTTCGCGATTTTCAGAAAATGAACCCGCTCTTTAACCGAGGTTCGTTCATATCCTTCTGCAATGTTAGAAGCAACGGAGAGCGCCGACCGGCCTAACTGATCCCGAAACCCGGCGTTCCCACAAGTCGCCGATAATCGATACATATCCACCGAAAACCGGCAAGCGCGCCGCCAAACTTCTAAATTTTTCAGAGCATCCATGCCCTTCCACCCTGAGTTTCTAGTTTCTAGCCCCTAGTATCTACCCCTAGCACCTAGAACCTAGTTCCTGGCACCTATTAACGTTTTGAATATTGTGGACGCTTGCGCGCTTTGTGCAGGCCGACTTTCTTGCGCTCCACTGCCCGTGCGTCACGGGTCAGGTAGCCGGCCTTGCGCATGCTGCTCTGCAGGCTCTCGTCATATTTCGCCAGTGCACGTGCTATCCCCAGACGAATGGCGCCTGCCTGTCCGGTGTTGCCGCCGCCAGCAACCGTTACATTCACATCCACCTTATCCAGCACCTCTGCCACCGTCAGTGGCTGGCGCACCACCATGCGTGCAGTTTCGCGGCCGAAATAGTTGTCCAGCGAACGATCGTTGACTGTAATCTTGCCACTTCCGACGCTCAGGAAGACACGCGCGGTGGAACTCTTGCGGCGTCCGGTTGCATAAGTTTGGGTCTGTGCCATTTTCTCTATCTCAGGTTGCCAGGTTTGAGGCTACTGGGGATACCGGGCTGGTCGGGGTGTAACCCCTCAAGTACCCGGCTAACCAAACCTCATCAAATCTCAAGTGGCTGCGGCTGCTGCGCGGCATGCTTGTGCTCAGGGCCGGCGTAAACCCTGAGTTTCTTGTACATTGCTCTTCCCAGCGGATTTTTCGGTAGCATCCCCTTGACCGCACTCTCCAAAACTCGTTCCGGGTGCTCCGCCAGCAGTTTCGTCAGATTGGTCGATTTGAGGTTGCCAATGTACCCGGTATGGTGATGGTACATCTTGTCCTGCATCTTGTTGCCGGTCACTCTGACCTTCTCTGCATTGATCACGACGATGTAATCACCGGTATCCACGTGCGGTGTAAATTCAGGCTTATGCTTACCACGCAAGCGATGCGCGATCTCACTGGCCAGCCGGCCCAGCGTCTTCTCCGTGGCATCTACCAGATACCACTCGCGGCGAACCTCGGCAGGCTTTGCACTTACTGTCGTCATTGAACTCACTCCGACGGAGAATCCAAGTAGAATCACTCGAAAAAAGAGCGCGAATGTTATCGGATAGCGCGCCGGATGGCAAGTACCTTGGTGGCCTGGCCAGCTGAACGGCCGCTACAGCGAACAACCGAAGCGATAACCCCGCTGTAAAACCGAACAACGGCTCGATTTTTCCCTTACCGAATTCAGCAATAGTTGTCCCGATTTTGCGCAGGAGAGACGTTTACGGCAGAATTCCCGTCGGTCCGTCGGCTTGAAAGCCGGCCAAAGAGGCTGATCCGATAAATTCGAGGATTTCCGTCGGGGTTTACCGGGTTGCACTGCACCATCAAGTTTTATCCCGGATAACCACCACGCCGTGAACCGCCAGCAAATACTCGCCGAAGCCGACCGCTGCGTCAAATGCGGACTCTGCCTGCCGCACTGCCCGACCTACCGGATAACCCGGGACGAGGGAGATTCACCGCGCGGCCGCATAGCGTTGATGCAAGCATGGATCGGCGCAGCGGTCGAGAGTCCCCGAGTGCACTGGCACCTGGATCGCTGCCTCGGTTGTCAGGCGTGTGAATCCGCCTGCCCCTCGGGAGTCAAGTACGGTCAAATGATTGATTCGGTGCGTGCACAGCAGCCACACTGGCTCTCGCTGTGGCGGCGCTGGTGCCTTATGCTGCTCTCACGCCTCCCCTACTACCGCAGCAGCCGCATGTTGCTCAGGATCTATCACAACATTGGACTGCGATCGCTGTTGCAGCGCGCCGGAGGAGACTGGCTGCGGCGGCTCAATCAGCTGTTGCCCAATCTGGAGGAGAGCCCCAGCCTGCACTCCCATTATCCGGCGGTCCCACCACTCAACGGAAGCGTCGCGCTGTTCACGGGCTGCGTTGGACGCATCGCTGACCTGCCTGCGCTGCTTGCCTCAATCCGACTGCTGACTCTGCTCGGCTTCGCAGTAGAGGTACCGGAACAGCAAACCTGTTGTGGCGCGCTGCACCAGCACAACGGCTGGCCCGACACCGCCCGGCAGCTGGCCGCCACTAACCGGCGGATATTCGATGCGCTTGAGGTGGATGCCATCCTGTACACCGCCAGCGGTTGCGGTATCCAGCTGCTGGAGTACGCAAAATACGGGCAATCATTGAGCACGCCTGTGATGGATATCTGCAGCTTTCTCGCTGATTCAGGGCAGCTCGATCGTCTGCACCTGGCACCGTTGAAGCAGAAAGTTCTGCTCCATCACCCCTGCTCTTCCCGAAGAATTGCGGATGGCGGCAACAGCGTCGTCCGGCTGCTGCGGCGAATACCGGATATTCAACTGCGAAGCCTGCCACGAGAGGGGTGCTGCGGCGCCGCCGGCAACTACCTGCTGCTGCAGCCAGCGATGGCCGACCGGCTGCGCCAGACGATCATCGAGCAGATAGAACCTGAAATGCCTGAAATACTGGCTACCACCAATACTGGGTGTGCCCTGCACCTCTCGGCTGGACTAAGCCTCACTCATCCCGCTATCCGTGTGATCCATCCCGTCCAACTCCTGTCCCAGCAGCTGAACGGCAACCTAGACCGATTAGAGTGCGACGGGCAGAATTCATGCCCCGACGGAATCGATTGACGCAGCATTTGGCACGTGTACGCTACACTGACCCAACTTCTGATACCGATCGCCGATTGCCGCTTCACGCAGCCCACCCGTTCGCCTATCCTTGAAAAGTATGGAACAGAGAAACTACACCACCGCGGACCGCCTGTTGATGGGTCTTGACCAGGCGTTGCAGACATTGGCCGGACGGCCCCGTGTGACCGAACGAACCGATCCAGCGCAGGCACTGCCAGAAGCCGAACTCTCCGCAGAGCAGCAATTGCATGTGGCCCGGCTATTACGGGTGGACCATAGCGGAGAGGTGTGTGCCCAGGCACTCTATCAGGGACAGGCGCTGACGGCCCGATCAGCTCAGGTGAGAGAGAATATGCAGCGTTCTGCCCTGGAGGAGAACGATCACCTCGATTGGTGCCACAACCGCCTGATGGAACTCAATAACCGCCGCAGTCTGCTCAACCCGCTCTGGTATCTCGGCTCCTTTGCCATCGGCGCGACCGCAGGGCTGGCAGGTGACCAGTGGAGTCTCGGTTTCATCGCGGAGACCGAACGCCAGGTATGCGCGCATATCGACAGCCACCTGCAACAGATACCCAGCGCAGACAAAAAAAGCCGTGCCATTCTGGAACAGATGAGAAGCGACGAGCAGCACCATGCCCAGGTCGCGCTCAGCAGTGGCGGTGTACCCCTGCCAACACCCGTCAGGAACGCAATGCGCCTGACCGCAAAACTGATGACGAAAACCACCTACTGGCTGTGACTAGGAGCCTGTCTGACTTATCCGTTTGAAGCGAAAATCACCGGGGGCGAATCAAATCAGTTTATCGAACGAGGCGAATAGTGGGCCTATTTAACGAGGTCGATAAGCTGAGTTGATCGTCATCCGGGGATTTGCAGCCAAACAGTGTTAAGTCAGACAGGCTCCTAGAGTTAACTTCCACCCCCTTCCCTCCTCACCCGATTGGTATGTCGCCTGCTGAGAGAGCATTTTGGCTATCCACCGCTACGACAGTGGTGGAGGTCCGCGAACACAATCGCCAGTTCGAGCGAGACAGCTGAACTCAGTCCACTTCCTGATCCTGGGGGATCAGCCGGGCCACCACCCAGTCCCAAGCCTGCCGTCCGTAGAGTTGTCTGATCACCGGCGGCAGCGCCACGCAACCCTGAGAGAGCAACAGATGGTGAAAATCTGCCGGTGTTCCCTCGCCATGGCTCTGTCGCCACTGCCTCAGCACATCGATCAATCTCCAGTTCACCACTCCCACCAACTGCTGTGTTGGATAGCGGGTCAACATAAGCAGGTCCTGAGCGGCGCTCTGCGCGTGCTGCCCTGGCAACTCCTGCAGTTGCTGCAGCGCGGATGACACCGTCAGACCATAGACATGAAACTCGATATCGATCAGTGCCAACAGCGTACGGCGCAGTCGTGCCAGCAGGCAATAGAGTTTATGCTTCGGTGCGGGAAAAAGGCCCAACTCCTGCACCAACTGTTCGGCATAGAGTGACCATCCGACCTGCTGACTGGGAGAGAAGTTGACGCGCCGCACCATGGATTCCGCATGCCCGCCTGCGCTCGCGGTAACAGACTGCAGATGGCGGCCAGGCCAGGCGTTGCGTATGCACCAGGCGGTCAGCTGTGCTGGTGTATCCACCGCGGTGCCCGTCACTGGCCGCGGCAGGTAGAGCTCGCCGGACGGGATACCCGCAGCGGTGGTGGGTCGATAAACGGTCGCACAATCCAACGGACTATCTTCAGCAGCCAGTCGTAACTCGAGCAGCGCCGCATCAGGAAGCCTGAACTGATCGGTATCGGCCAGCCGACGGTGGATTTCGTTGCTGCGTTTGCGCACATAGCGCACCCGCTCTTCACCCTGTAGCTTTTTCTCCTGAGTGAGCCGCTCCAACCAGGGACGCGGATCCTCCACACCGGTCTGCTCCTTACAAAGGGCACTCAGTTCAGCGGCTGTCGTCTGATAGATCTGGCGTGCCAATTCATGCAGATCTCCCAGTTTGTCAGGCAGGTGATGCCGCAGCCGCAACTGTTCCTGAAAGCGCTGCCAACCGCACGCGGTATTCCCCTCGGCTTCGGGTGTGATCTTCTCGGCCAGAAAACTCAGGTATTCAGCGACCGCACTGGCGGCCTGGTCGCAGTGTGCCCGCAACTCACCAGCGTCTTCGCCCCGCTCCGCCAGCCGCTGGAGAAAGCGAACACCCGCCGCTCCCTCTCTCTGGGCCACATCGACCCAGATGCGGGGAATCAAAGCGGGATATGCGGAGAGTGTCGAGCGCGCCTTGTGCAGAAACCCGGGAATCTCCTGCAGGCACCTTGTCAACGCCGCTTCCCCCTGGCTGTCAGCCTCCCGCGCCAATCCGCAGACAGTTCGCAACGGCATGAAGGCCAGCGGATTTCTATGGCGCCAATCACACTCCAGAATCGCCTGATACTCATCCCGGCAGGCGCCAAACAGGATTTCCATCTCCAGCTGACCGGCTGGGTCGAGAGCATGGAAATCGATCTCCTCCAGCCCTACGATCGTACTCTCCAGCCAAGAGCCCAATGCACCCACATCATCGTCATCCACCGCCGGCAGCGCTCCGGCATAACCCGGCACACCGACACGCTGAGCAGTATCCGGATGGAACCGGAACCAAACCTGATAAAACTCATCGGTCAGTGCCTGAAAATCTGCGCAAGAGGAAGCCATCACACTTCCCTTATCTCGAAATCGTGCGTTATCTGTGCGGTCTTACCGAGCATCAGCGAGGCCGAACAGTACTTCTCCGCACTCAGGTTGACCGCACGGGCAACCGCTTTCTCACTGAGACCGCTTCCGCTCACGATGAAATGGACCTTGATCTGGGTAAACACCTTGGGTTCGTCCGCCGCCCGCTCCGCCTCCAACAACACTTCGCACGAACTCACCCGCTGACGACCCTTCTTGAGGATATGCACCACATCGATCTGCGTGCAGCCACCCAGTCCCAGCAACAGCATCTCCATTGGCCGCACCCCCAGATTTCTACCGCCGAGATCCGGTGGCCCATCCATCACCAGCGCATGTCCGCTGCCTGATTCGGCCACCATCAACATATCCTCAATCCACTTCACGCGTGCCTTCATCACAACCTCGCCACTGAAAATCCGCGTGAAGACTATCACAGATCGACATCCGGCGACGCCTTGCTTAAAATCCCCGGAGTCAATGCACTTCAGAGCGAGAAATCATGAGCATCATCAAACCGCCGGAAAAGGAACCCAAGTTCCTGCAACCCCTGCTCTCGTTCTGTCATCGCAGACACTATGCCGCAAAAACCGATATCGTCCATCCCGGCGACAGCGCCGATACGCTGTTTTATCTGGTGGAGGGTTCGGTCGCCATCATCATTGAGGATGAAGAGGGCAAAGAGATCATCCTCGCTTACCTGAACAAGGGTGAGTTTATCGGTGAGATGGGACTTTTCACGGCACAACCCAGCCGTAGCGTGCTGGTTCGGACACGCTCTTCCTGCACCCTGGCAGAGATCAGCTATGCACGTCTGGAGCAACTGTTCGAATCCGACCTGAAACCCCATGTAAAAGAGTTGCTCTATGCGATGGGCGCTCAACTCACCCAGCGCCTGCTACACACCAGCCGCAAGGTGGGACATCTCGCCTTTCTCGACGTCACCGGCCGCATCGCCCGCACGCTGCTGGATCTGTGCAAACAACCCGATGCGATGACCCATCCGGACGGTATGCAGATTCGCATCACCCGCCAGGAGATTGGCCGTATCGTCGGCTGCTCCCGGGAGATGGCAGGCCGGGTGCTCAAAAACCTGGAGGAGCAGGGCCTGATCAGCGTGAAAGGAAAAACCATCGTGGTCTTCGGTACCCGCTGAACTAGGGTTTTCAGCGCGCCGATTTTTCCGTCTGGATATCATCCCCGCCGGCGAATTTGCGGTCGGGCCCCGCTGAGATGAGGGTGAAGCGCTCACCTGACGTGGTATAGCGAAACGGCGTTCCCCAGCCGTCCAGCATCTCCTGCGGAGGGATACCCAGATCCTGTTGGATACGCTCCATAGTGACTTGGGAGGGATCGAATCCGGCACCATACTGAATCATCCAGATCCGAACCGAGCGGCCCAGCAGTTCCATGCGTTGCCGGGTTCTGGTGACCTCTTCGGGAGTATCGGGACGCACGGCCGCGGTTGTTGACGGCTGTGCTGCTGGTGTTGCGCCACCCAGATACTCCAGACCGCCCCAGACGGCGACCCCGAGTAGCAGCAACGCAGCGGCAACCAGCAGCAGTCGGGTTCGCTGGCCGCTCACTCGCGACTTTTTCTGTGCCGATTTGCGACCGGTGCGCCTGGTTGCCACAGATCCGACTGTCGACTCCCCCAGGTCGCTGGTCGCTGTCAGGGTGTCGGTATCCGCAATCGGCGAGTGCTGCTGCGCGGAACGCATTGCGGCCTGATCACTGCGGGTCGGCTGCACCGCAATCTCCTCGATCTGCATACCCGGATGTTCGATCTCCAGCTCCAGCTTGTCGCTGAGCCGAACACTCTCCACATCCTTCGCATCCTCATCCGCCGGGGTGCTCCCAGCCGGGCGAATATCGCACTGAGCGCCACAGTTGATGATCTTGCCCATCAGTTCGACCGCCCGCGCCTTCTCCAGTGCCGGCTTGATTGCTATCAGCTTGCCACGCAGCAGATTGCGTGTCTTCTCCGGAGGTATGCGCAACAGCTGTGACAGTGATGCCACCACCTCTTCGACCCGGTACCCCTCCAAGGGTCGACCGCTCAGCTCCAGGAGAAATTTCTCTCCGCTCATCCGGCTCCGCTCTCCACTTTCAGCACCACTCCATCGACACCCACCACGGTAACCTGGGTGCCAGCCGCACAATCCTCCCCCTCGATCTTCCAGGTGGTATCGTCAACCCGGATCTTTCCAAGCCCGTTGACGATCGGAAGATCCAGCGTGAAACGCCGACCAATATACTGCTCTCCGCGTCGATTCAGCAGGGGACGGTCTGTCTCAGTCGGGTGCCGGTCCAGTAGCAATCGCCAGAGCACCACGCTGGCGACGCTTACCAATGCGAACAGCAGCAGCTGATACTCCCAGCCAAGCGCCGGAAACAGCATTACCACCAGACCCACCACACCGGCCGCCACGCCCATCCAGAGGAAGAACACCCCGGGTGAAAAGGCCTCCAGAATGATCAACACCACCCCCAGCACCCACCAGTGCCAGTAGGCGGCGCTCTCCAGCCACTCCATCAACGCTCTCCCTCCCCGCGCCCCTTCATCGCGCCTTTTGCCACCTCGACGATCCCAGCCAGCGAACCGATCAAGCTGGAAGCCTCCAAAGGCATCATAATCACCTTCTGGTTGTTCGCGGAGGCGATCTCCTTGAGTGCTTCGGTATACTTCTGTGCAATGAAGTAGTTGATCGCATTGACGTCACCCTTGGCAATCGCCTGCGAGACCATCATGGTCGCTTTGGCCTCCGCCTCTGCCAACCGCTCGCGCGCCTCAGCCTCACGAAATGCCGCCTCTTTCTCGCCTTCCGCCTCCAGGATC
Source organism: Chromatiaceae bacterium (assembly GCA_024235215.1). Classification (GTDB taxonomy): domain Bacteria; phylum Pseudomonadota; class Gammaproteobacteria; order Chromatiales; family Chromatiaceae; genus HKST-UBA178. The sequence goes on from JACKMU010000008.1 coordinate 197,355, forward strand.
GCCGCCTGCTTGTGTCCCTCAGCCTGCAGAATCTCGGACTGTCGTTGACCTTCGGACTCGAGTATGGCCGCCCGCTTCTCGCGCTCGGCCTTCATCTGTCGCGCCATTGCATCGACCAGGTCTTTTGGTGGTGAAATATCTTTGATCTCGATGCGCGTCACCTTGACCCCCCAGGGAGTGGTGGCGTCATCCACTACGCTGAGTAGTTGGGCGTTGATATGATCGCGCTTGGAGAGCAGCTCATCCAGATCCATCGAACCCATCACCGTGCGGATGTTGGTCATGGTCAGGTTCAAGATAGCGTGGGTCAGATTGCTCACCTCATAGGCCGCCTTGGCCGCATCGAGGATTTGAAAAAAGACCACGCCGTCCACGGTAACCATGGCGTTGTCACGCGTAATCACCTCCTGTGATGGCACATCGAGCACCTGCTCCATCATGTTGAGCTTGGCACCCACGGTGTCGATGACGGGTACGATCAAGTTCAATCCAGGACGCAACGTTTTCGTGTATCTCCCGAATCTCTCCACAGTATACTCCGCACCCTGCGGCACCCGTTTTGCGCCCAGGACCACCAGCACAATGGCCAGTACCACAAATATCAACGCAAACTCACCCATATTCTCAACTCCAGTAATCTAGTGTGTACCGGTGATCGCTCCCAGTATACGCGAGGCAGTGGCAGCGTAAACCTTGGGGTAAACTATCCCTCCAGACACTGAATCGTCCCTATTCATCCAATATTGAGTGACAATGTACCCTAAACCACCCAAAGCGCTGCTACGCAAAGTCGGACGCGCAATCGCCGATTTCAACATGATCCGCGACCAGGACCGGATCCTGCTCGGGGTATCTGGTGGCAAAGATTCGCTCTCGCTTCTGCTGATTCTGAAGCATCTTCAGACATACGCCCCGGTACGGTTCGATCTGGGGGTGATCACCGTCGATCCGCAGGTGGATGGATTCAATCCCGAGGCGCTCAAATCCTACTACGACACAATCCAGATAACGTACCACTACCGCTCCCAACCGATCATGGCCCAGGCACAGCAGAACATGGACGGCGACTCATTCTGCGCCTACTGTTCGCGCATGAAGCGTGGCATCATGTACTCCACCTGCCGCGAGCATGGCTATAATGTGCTGGCGCTTGGTCAGCATCTGGACGACCTCGCCGAGAGCCTGCTGCTGTCAATGTTTCATGGCGGCCAGTTGCGCACCATGAAGGCGCACTATCTGAACGATGCCGGAGACATCCGCATCATTCGGCCACTGGTCTACTGCCGTGAGAGCCAGACCGGTGCCTACGCCCGCGAAGCGACGCTGCCGATCGTCGCCGACAGCTGCCCCGCCTGCTTCAGTGCACCGACCCGGCGTCAGCACATGAAAGAGCTGTTGGCAAGAGAGGAGCGGCAGAGCAGGCATCTGTTCGCCAACCTGTTGCACGCAATGCGGCCGCTGATGGAGGGCCGGGGAGTGAGTGCCGGGGATTCCTGGCCCTAGGCCCCTAGGAGCCTGTCTGACTTATCCGTTTGAAGCGAAAATCACCGGGGGCGAATCAAATCAGTTTATCGAACGAGGCGAATAGTGGGCCTATTTAACGAGGTCGATAAGCTGAGTTGATCGTCATCCGGGGATTTGCAGCCAAACAGTGTTAAGTCAGACAGGCTCCTAGCCCTCGCCTTATCATCCCGCCAGCCGTTCGAAAATGCGGAAACCGGCCAGGTAGGTGCCCGCCGCCGATCCCAGGGTACTGAGCAGGAATACCAGCAGAGTGCGTGAGACGCGATTCTTCCACCACCCTTTGAGTCTGGTGGTATCCTGCCGCAACCGCCCAAAATCACCCACTCTGGGCTTGCGCAGGTAGATCTCGACTGCGGCAGTCACCATACCGGCACCGATCGTCGGATTCAGCGAGGTGATTGGCGCAGCGAAGAAAGCGATGATCACCGTCAACGGATGCGCCGCTGCTATCAATGCGCCCAACGCGCACAGTGAGCCATTGATCACCACCCAGTCCAGCACCAATCGCCAGCCCAGTTCCGGGCTGCGGCTGAAGCCGAGTGCGAAGCCAAACAACAGCAGCGCAACAATGATCCAGGGTATCAGCTTGGGCCAACTGCTCGGCTGCGGTAGTTGATCCAGTGCCGCAATGGACGCTGCCGGCTGCGTGATACCCTGCTCGAGATAGCTTTTGATCCCTTTCAGATGGCCGGCACCCACCACCGCGAGAATATTTTCGTGACTGTGGGTCTCCGCCTCCTGTTGCAACCGGGCCGCCATATAACGGTCCCGTTCGTCGATCAGCGGCAGGTAGAGATCCTGCCGCTCTTCGGCAAACTCGGCAAAGGTGGTCTCCAGCATATCCCCCTGCTTGAGTCCTTCGATCTCCTCTTCGCTCACCTCCTCCCGCGAGATCACACTGGCCAGCAGCCCTGCCACTATGCCCAGACGCCGCCACCAGGGAATGTTGTGCATCACCCTCTTCAGGGTGATACCCAGCTCCCGGTCGATCAGCAGCACCGGGCATTGATTCTCACGGGCATAGGTCACGGCGGCGCGCTGCTCCGCACCCGGCTCGATATCGAACTGCTCGGCAATGCGCTGCTGATAGGCGCCAAGCGCCAGATTGGCCGCCACCATGCTGGCCTTTCCCTCTCTGAATACCCGGAACAGATCCATACGTGAGAGCGCGTCCGGATCCACCAGTGCGTTGTAGCGACTGGGGCACAGCTCAACCGCGACCGCGTCATATTCTCCTGTTGCCAGCAACTCCTTGACATGCTCCGCACTGGCACGCGAAACATGTGCGGTACCGAGTAGCGTGACGCGGCTGCTGCCGATCTGGATATCCGCTCGCGGCTGCTGGTCAGGTACATGTGTCATCGGATCGTTCCCTTGGAGTTTTCAGCCAACCGCGCTCTCTACCACCCTGACCCCGAAAGAGCCGCAGCAGCAATTCAGTACCGTTTTTTCAGCGTGGCGGGTTTGATTGTCTTATTTGTGTCCGGAAACCCCCATCCATGGGATGTTTCCTGAATGAAACCGGAAAATGCGATTTCCCCGGTTTCGTCGTGTTAAATGACTTATCGTCTTTGAACTTGTCAGCACATCCTTGTGCCGAGATAGTGTCCGCCGTTTCCGGGCCTGGCGCCGCCAGCACGGGCGATGCATCTTAACAGGGATAGCGGTTGTTGTGTGATTCGTTGTCACTCGCTTACTATGTCGCAACTCCCGCGTTATTCGAATCTGGCACGAATGTACAACCCTAGCTTGCGAACGCTTTTTCCGCTCCTGGCCCTGCTCCTGCTGTTGGTCGGTGGCTGCCAGACGCTGGAGAGTAAGCGGTCGAACATAGAGTTGGAAAATGTGCTCAATAGTTACCACACCACGATACGCTGGGACAGGCCGGAAAAGGCCTATCTGTTCCTGAAGCCGGCCCACTTTGCCGGTGAGCGTCTGCCGGCTGGCCTGGATAATGTCCGGGTGACGGGCTATGAGGTGATCCAGCCACCGGCACCCGTAAGTGATGGGGTGGTCGCCCAGACGGTGAGGATCTCTTATGTGCTGGAGGATCGCCAGATAGAGCGAAATCTGCTGGATCAACAGCTGTGGGAATACCAGACAGAGAGCAGAATCTGGTACCGCATCAATCCCATACCGGCATACCAATGAGCCTTAGATGCAGGTGAGATCCATGCGGGGTGACACCAGAGTTGGCAGCAACATACTGGTAAGCGTGGCGGCGATCGTGGTCATCGTGGCAGGCATACGGGAGGCACAACCGTTGCTGGTGCCCTTCCTGCTATCGGTATTTATCGCGATTATCGTGACTCCGGCGCTCTCCTTTCTGAAGTCACACCGCATCCCCACCGGAGTGGCCATCCTGCTCATCGCGTTGCTGATCGTGATTGTCGGACTACTGCTGGGTGGATTGATCGGCAACTCGGTCGAAACCTTCTCCAGCCAGCTGCCGGTCTATCAGGAGAAGTTACGCAGTTTGACTGCAGCCATGTCGCGGTGGCTCGCAGCAAGAGGGGTGGTGATTTCTACCCACTCTGTCACCGCACTGCTCGATCCGGCACGGGCACTGAGTATGGCTGCTCAAGGATTGACCAGCCTCACCGGGCTGTTGACCAACACGCTGCTGATTCTGCTGACCGTGGTGTTTCTGCTGGTAGAGAGTAGCGACCTGCCCATCAAGCTGCGGCTGATACTGGACGATCCGGAGCACTCCTATCGCCATTTCGGCCGCTTTCTCGACAACATCAAACACTACATGCTGATCAAAACCGCCACCAGTCTGCTAACCGGTATGCTGGTCGCGACCATACTCTGGGCACTCGGAGTGGACTTTCCCCTGCTCTGGGGGCTGGTTGCGTTTTTTCTGAACTTTGTCCCCAACATCGGCTCGCTTATCGCGGCAGTGCCGGCCATTCTGTTGGCGCTGGTACAACTGGGAGTGGCCAGCGCTTTCTGGGTCAGCATCGGCTATCTGGTGATCAACAATCTGGTGGGAAACTTCATCGAGCCGCGCTTCATGGGGCGCGGACTGGGGCTCTCCGCGCTGGTGGTCTTCCTCTCGCTGGTCTTCTGGGGCTGGGTGCTCGGTACCATCGGCATGTTCCTTTCGGTACCGCTGACGATGACGCTCAAGATTGCGCTCGACAGCAACGATCGGACCCGTTGGATCGCGATCCTGCTTGGCCCCTGCCCGCAGGAGCACAGCGCGTCTCAGCAGGAGGATCCATCCGCGTGAAAAGCTCTTCACCACCGGTTTGCCGGGGCAACGTTGAAGTGGTCCAGCGTTTTGTGGCAACACGCGATGTGCTGTTGCTCCGCAGCCAGTCAAGAGAACTTCGGGTTGGACCTACCCAGAGCCTTCTTAACAACGGTACTATTGGATGGAGTTACCCAGTGTCCCGACCTTTTCAGATACGATTGCGTCAATTCCTGCTCCTCAGTCGGAAGAGAGACCATGCCATTACATTTCAGTGAGAAGCCCGGACGCCGGGAACGGCACCTGTTGCGCAAGCAAAACAATCCACTCTTCCCACAGTCGCAGCGGCAGATCAGCAGCGGAGCACTGGAACAGGCGCAGCGCCTGGATCACGAGGAGTTGGTGGAATTCATCACTCAATTCCGCAAGCTGATCCTGGAAGTGGCCGAGTTGCAACCGAATGCCGAGAGCGGTCTGATACTGAGCCTGAAGGAGCGGTTGGACAAATGCTACGAACAGTCGGCCGGACTGGCCGACGACCAACGCGAAACCCAGCAGGCGATAGTCAAGCTGCAGCAACTGATCATGGCAGCAGTACGCAAGGGTGCCGGCGATGACCCGATCGCGCTGCAGGAGCTGGTGCAGGAGGAACGGGCACGCAGCGCCCATTTTGAACTGCTCGCCTTCCCGCTGGTCGCCGATCTGCTGGCGCCTGATTCTCCGGTCGGTGCCAATGAACTGGCAGCAACACTATTGTCCGTACCACAAAAAGAGTTCGACGCCGCGCTTTCGCTGTTCGATGAAGATCAGCGGGTGTTACTGCAGCGCGACGTAGAAGCGTTGCTGTCTGAGCTACCCGGGACAGCGGATACACTACACCCACGTCTGGCCCAGCTACAGCCGCGCTGAAACAGCATGGATGAGCCGCGAGCGATCCGTCCACAATCCCCCGCCACCACTTACAGCAGTACCCGTTCAATCCCACCATTACGCAGAGTGGAGAGGATCTGCCGCTGCCACCCCGACCCCAGCCGGTCGCGCGCCAGCTCCTCCACTATGTAACTTACCCGCAGCCCGGTATCATCCTGGTAACGGTTGAGCCCCTGTTGACAGGCGGGGCAGCTGGTAAGCAGCTTTACCTCACCGTGCTCGACGCGGTCGCTCCCGGTCCACCCTTGGATACCTGCCTGAAGCTCCTGCTGCTTGCGAAATCTGAGCTGATTGGCGATGTCCGGTCGAGCCACCCCGAGCGTACCGGCTTCACCACAGCAGCGATCGGAGAGTTGCACTTGGGCGCCCATCAGCCTGCGGGTCACTTCCAGCGGAGAATAATGCTTTATCGGCGAGTGGCATGGATCGTGATAGAGATAGCCAGTTTGCGCCGCTTGCTGTAATGCCACCCCACTCTCCATCAGGTATTCGTGAATATCCAACAGGCGGCAACCGGGAAAGATCTGCTCGAATTCGTACTTCAGCAGCTGGTCCATACAGGTGCCGCAGGAGACGATGACCGTTTTGATATCCATGTAGTTGAGGGTGTTGGCGATGCGGTGAAACAGCACCCGGTTTTCCGTGGTGATCTGTCGCCCCCGCTGTTCCTGGCCCGTCGCGGTCTGCGGATAGCCGCAGCAAAGATAACCGGGCGGTAGCACCAGCTGATCTCCCAGATCACACACCATCGCGATGGTGGCCAAACCGATATCACTGAAGAGCCGCTCCGAACCGCAACCAGGAAAGTAGAAGATCGCCTCCGATTCTTCATGGACACGTACCGGATCGCACAGAATCGGGACGAAACGTCTGTCTTCCAGTTCCAGCAGTGCGCGCAGGCTCTGCTTTGGCAACTCCACACGCAACGGACGCCGCACCAATTCCACTACTTGAGTCCGTAAATCGCTGCAGCCCGTGGTGGCAGCAGGGAGGCGCCCCCGTTCACCGAGCAATCCGAAACGCTTGAGGAGTGTATGCCCCAGCGTCACCCCCTTGAAGCCCCACTCCAGTAACAGCTTGCGCAGCAGGCGGATGGTGTGCGGATCACTGGCGTTGAGAAAACCCATCGCTGCCCAGCTACCCAGGCTGGTACGCTTTTTACCGCGTTCACTCAGAATCTTGCGCATGCGTACGGTGACGTCACCAAAATCTATGTCCACCGGACAGGGATTTTGGCACTTGTGACAAACCGTACAATGGTCCGCCACATCGTTCATCTCGTCGAAATGGCGCAGCGACAACCCACGTCGGGTCTGCTCTTCATAGAGAAACGCCTCTATCATCAGCCCGGTCGCCAGAATTTTGTTGCGCGGCGAATAGAGCAGATTGGCGCGCGGTACATGCGTCTGGCAAACCGGCTTGCACTTGCCGCAGCGCAGGCAGTGTTTGACATCGTCGTTGAGCTCACCCAGCTCGCTCTCTTCCAGGATGATCGCCTCCAGCTGAACCAGACGTAGCGATGGGGTATAAGCGCCCTCCAGCCCGGATCCCGGCATCAACTTTCCCGGATTGAAGCGCGCATCCGGATCCATCTTCCGCTTGTAGTCGACGAACTGCTGCAACTTTTGCTGATCCAGGTATCTGATCTTGGTCAGACCGATACCGTGTTCGCCGGAGATCACGCCATTCAAGGATTGCGCCAATGCCATCACCTGATCCACTATCCGATCGGCTTCGTGCAGCATCTGGTAGTCATGGGAGTGAACCGGAATATTGGTATGCACGTTACCGTCACCGGCGTGCATGTGCAGCGCCACAAATAAGCGCGCATCGCGGATCTCGTGATGAATCCGGTCGAGTTTTGCCCGCACCGGCGCCATCTCCTGGCCATTGAGAATCTCTCCCAGCGGGGCAGCCACCTCACCGCGGTAGCTCTGTACCAGGTCACGCCGCAACAGCAGTTCGAGCAGCGTATCACCTGGGCGCACCAGAGAGCGTTCCTGGTCGTCCAACAGTTCCAGATGCTCAACAAGGGGCGCCTCAAGATTGTTCAGAATGTGTTCCCAGCGCTTGGCGGCGGCCGCAACCAGCGCCTGGGCCGCCTCCTGTTTGGACGCTTGAATTGCATCGTTTTCACTGGAGGACTGATACTCCTCGCTCTGGCGCGCCTCGGGGAGAGTGCCGCTGAGATATACCTGCACAGCGTGCATGATACGCAGCTTGTTGCCGATCGATTGCTCGATATTGATGCGCTCGATACCGCGACTGTATTCTGCCAGACGATCCAGTGGAATCACCACGTCCTCGTTGATCTTGAACGCGTTGGTATGGGCAGAGATCGCTGCGGTGCGCGCCCGGTCCAGCCAGAAGCTGCGCCTCGCTTCCGGGCTGACTGCGATGAACCCTTCGGCCTGACGCTCTTTTGCCAGCTGCACCAGATACACTGCTGTCTGCGTCAGCAGATCCTCATCGTCTGAGACGAGATCCGCCAGCAGCACCATTTTCGGGCGTTCACTGCGAGGCGCCTTGGTGGCGTATTTGACCGCCTTGATGTAGCGCTCATCGAGATGTTCCAGGCCTGCCAACTGGACGCCGGGACGGGCGTCTATGTATGCCTTGATCTCGACGATCGCCGGCACCGACGCCGACAGATCGGTGCCGAAAAACTCCAGGCAGAGGGTGCGCCCATGCGCCGGCATGCGGTGCAGCACGAAACGCGCTGAGGTGATCAGTCCATCGCACCCCTCCTTCTGTACCCCCGGCAAGCCGGAGAGAAATTTATCGGTCACATCTTTACCCAGTCCCGCTTTGCGGAAGCTGGCACCGGGCATGCTCAGTATCTCCGGGTCACTGACTGGCCGGTCTCCGATCGCAGCATAGCGACTGATGCGGAAGCTCACTTCCGGCTGGTCGTGGATCTTGCCCAGATTGTGGTTGAGTCGCTCTACTTCCAGCCAACACCCATCCGCAGTCACCATGCGCCAGGAGACCAGATTATCCAGGGTAGTCCCCCAGAGCACCGCTTTCTTGCCACCGGCATTCATCGCGATGTTGCCGCCGATGGTCGATGCATCCTGCGAGGTGGGATCGACGGCGAAGACGAGACCCGCTGCGGCCGCCAGATCGGAGACCCTGCGTGTCACCACACCGGCACCTGCCCACACCGTCGGCACTCTCCGCGCACCCCCCGGCAGCAGCTGATACTCCACCGCACCGAGTTGTTCCAGCTTCTCGGTATTGATCACCGCGCAGCGGCTCTCCAGGGGTACCGCCGACCCGGTATATCCGGTGCCACCACCCCGCGCAATCAGTGAAAGGCCACACTCGATGCAGGCCTTGACGATCGGAGCAATCTCCTCCTCGCTATCGGGGCTGATCACCACAAAAGGCATCTCAACCCGCCAGTCAGTGGCATCGGTTGAGTGGGAGATACGTGCCAGCCCGCCAAAATCGACATTGTCGCGCCGGGTGAGCGGTGCCAGCGCACGACGTATGCGCTGACGCAACCGCTCGTTACTGGCGAAGCAGTTGGCGAAAGTATCCACTGAGGTACGCGCTGCCTGCAGCAGTTGCAGCGCCTTGAGGTTGCCGTTGGCGCGCCCTTCGAACTGATCCAGGCGATGTTTCAGCGCACTGATCAGCGCCCCTCTGCGCCCCTCATCCTCCTGCAGATCGTCCTGCAGGTAGGGGTTTCTCACCACCACCCACATGTCCCCCAGCACTTCGAACAGCATGCGCGCGGAACGCCCGGTGCGTCGGCTTCCACGCAGCTCGGTGATCAGGTTCCACATCTCCTCACCGAGAAAGCGGATAGTGATCTCGCGGTCGGAGAACGAGGTGTAGTTATACGGGATCTCACGGATACGATGGGACTGTGGATTACTCATGGTGAATCGAGCGCAGTCAACTGAGGAATCTGTGTGCGACCGCTCTTTAGGGGAAAACCGCCGGCACCTCGTCCGCCTGCAGCATTCTCACCATGCTGCAGGCGACAGTGCAGGTTGCGCCATCGGCTTGGCAGCGAACCACCTCGACTTCGGCATACAGCGGGGGGGTGATATCCCGTTGCGGCCGGATTTCAACATTGAGCCGGGTACCGATAGCGAAGGTACTCTCCACTTGCAACAACAGACCGCCACCACTCAGATCCTTGGCAATCGCGCTGCCGACCTGGTCACCGCCCTGAATCCGGTAACGGGCCACACTGTTGATGTACATGCGCGGATAATCGCGCTTTTCTGAGTAGTCCTGCATAGTTTCTGGTTCCCTGCGTGCTATCACTGGTCAACAGCATTAAAATTGTCTGAGCCACTCTCTTCGGCGATGATCGCAAAAACTTGATCAGCCATCAGCCGTACCATCCCTGCAGCATGCGCAGACAGCACCGGTTGATCTCCTGCGCTCGCTCCTGCGACGCTGCCTCAGTATAGCAGCGCAACTCCGGTGCGTTGCCGGATGGGCGCAGATGTACCACCTCTTCCGACAGGAAGGTGATGCGCAAACCGTCCATGGTATCGACGCTGCTGACCCCGCCAAACTTATCCGCGAACACCTCCTCAACCAGTGCTCTCTGTCTCTCCGGATCGTCGCTGATCATCGCATCGATGCGGGCACGGCTGATATCGGTGGGAAAATCCTTGAGTCGATTGCTGCAGGTGTAACGCTGCGGCAGCAGCTTGGTCAACTGCGCAACGGAGCACTGTTGCTGCCGAGCCAGCAGCAGCACCGCAAGAATCACCACTACAGCGTCCCGCGTCGGCAGAGGGGACAACGGAGTGGCGACGCTGCCTATCGAATCCGCCAGCAGAAAACCGCCATTAGCTTCATAACCGGCGACCTTGCTGCAGCCTGCCGAGTGCAGCTGTTGCATCGCGTCGATGACGTAGGGAGAGCCGATACGGGTGCGTTCCACCCGGTCGAACCAGCCGCAGCGCTCCACCAGGCTGTTGCTGCTGACCGGGGTGACCAGGTGGTGAATTCCCAGATAACGCGCGCAGAGTACCCCGACCAGATCACCTCGCAACCACTCGCCGTTTTCGTCGCCTATCAACGGCCGGTCGCCATCACCGTCGGTCGATACCAGCGCATCCAGCTTAAACTCCTTCGCCCATCGCCGCGCCAAAGCCACGTCTTCTGCGCGGACAGCTTCGGTATCCACTGGTACAAACACCTCTGAACGGCCGAGGTGCACCAGTTCCGCCCCGAGGGCATCGAGAATCTCCGCCAACAAGCCTCTCGCCACCGAGGAGTGCTCGTACAGCCCGACGCGCAGTCCCCGCAAGCAAGCCTGTGGAAAAAAGTCCAGATAGCGTCGACGATACGCGTTACCCCCCTGATCCGTTTCCACGGGCAGTCGTGGTGCGACCCGATACATTCCGTTGCTGCCGAACAGGCCTGTTGGAATCCTTACCTGCTGCACCCGGATACCAGCTTCATCCGCTTTCAGAATCTCCCCTTCCGGTTGGTAAAACTTGATGCCGTTACGATCATCAGGAATGTGGCTACCGGTCACCATCAGCGCGGGACACCGGCGCTGCAGCGCAAACAGCGCCAACGCCGGAGTAGGCACAGATCCCAGATTCACCGGTACGCCCCCCAGATCCCTGATCGCACCGGCCGCAGCCGCCATGATCCTGGGTGTGCTGGGGCGCAGATCCCCAGCAATCGGAACCTCGCTGCCAGGGGTGTAGTCACCTTTTGATGCGAGATAGCCGAGAAATCCGCTGGTATAGGCGTAACAGACACGATCGGTCATCGCCTTGGCCAAGCCGCGCGCACCGCTGGTTCCGAACTGGACACCGCACTGCCGCATGAGCACATCTATGGTTACTGCTTCACCCGCTGTTGGCATACCGTTGCAGCTCCTCTGCATCCTCTCTGGAAAGATAGCGCCACGGGCGCGGCAGCAGACCTGGCACCCGCTCACGATAGCGGCAATAGACGTCGCCATGATAGATGATCAGCTTGTACTCCTCCAGTCTCGAACCAAGCCAGAAATAGAGCGTAGCCAGGAGGGCGGTTACCAGCAACGCCGGAGTCATGTCACGGCTCCAGATAAACACCAGTGCCAGCAGATACCAGGGGTGGCGGACGAAGCGGTGCAGTGGCGAGAGGTGGAAACGCTCCTGATCCTCCACCACGACAAAGCGTTTGCGCCATTGTTTTAACCCAATGAACTCACTGCTGTCGTAGTAGCGCGACGTCCAATAGAAGAGTGCGACGGAGATCAGCGCCAGTCCATCGGTAAACCAGCCAATGGTATCGCTCCAGCGCCACAACCAGGGACCCTTCAATTGAAAGGTGAAATAGATCGGCGGGGCCAGCAGCAACAAAGCGCCGAGGTTGAACAGGAGTCGGTACACGGGCATCACTCCGGGCCAATGTGCGGCTATCAGCCGCTTCACCCGGAGCGAGGCGAGTAGTGAGTGGATCAAAAAGTAGAAAAGCCAGGCCCCGACCAACGCCAGGACCTGGCTGTTATACAACTCGGTAAGCGGCAAATTCTGTCAGCCCTGGAACTTCCCGTTTCCGACCCGCTCAGCCTCCATCATCTCCAGTTCACGCGAACCGGAGACCACGATTCTCGGATCGGGAACAAAATCCAGATCCGGATCGAGCCGCGTATAACGCACGGAGTTGAGAATCACCCGCATCGCATTGAGTCTGGCCAGATGTTTGTCGTTGGAACGGATGATGGTCCAGGGTGCGTGCGTAGTATGGGTCTGCTTCAGCATCTCGTACTTGACGTTGGTGAAGTCCTCCCAGCGCTCCTGTGCCTGGACATCGACCTCGCTCAATTTCCACTGACGCAACGGATCTGTTTTACGCCGATTGAAGCGGCGTGCCTGCTCCTCTTTGGTTACGCTGAAATAGAGTTTGATCAGCACAGTTCCCTGACGTACCAGATCTTTCTCGAAGCCGCCCACACCACGCATGAAGTTCTGATACTCCATATCGGTGCAGAATCCGAATACCGGCTCCACCATCGCCCGGTTATACCAGCTGCGGTCAAACAACACGATCTCGCCGCCGCGCGGAAACTGGCGCACATATTTCTGAAAGAACCACTGGCTCCGCTCATGATCGGTCGGCTTGCCGAGCGCGACGACACGATAGTGTTTCTCGTTCATATAACGGGTGACACGGCGAATGGTGCCGCCCTTTCCGGCTGCATCACGACCCTCGAAGAGAATGATCATCCGGGTACGACTCGCCTCCAGATGCTGTTGCAACCGGATCAACTCTGCCTGGTAAGGTTTCAGCTCCTCCTCACTGCGATAACGGCGCATCGCTTTCTTTTCGTTCAACTTCCGCTTTTCCAATGCAGCTTTCAACCGCTGGTTATCGGCGAGCAGTGCCTTCACGTCCCAGTTCCCCTCCGCACGTTCAGGGGCACCCTCCGTAACGCTTGTTATGGAATCTACTTGGTCAGGGGTTTCTGCTGCTGTCATGTCTCTGTTTCCTGTCAATTGGAGAATCAACCCCGGAACCGCAAATCCGGGAAAAAAGAAGCTTATAAGGTAATTTTTGAATATTACGCCGAGACCTGCATGAGTGCATCACATTTCCCGACAAAAACCGCGAAAATTGAGCCATATCAAGCGCCACCGGCAGTCGTCGCCGTCGCCGCAATTCCCGGTCTCAATAACGGTATGCGGACTCCACTGAACTGCGGGGCAACACGCCATAGATGCGATCGACTACCCGCTTTGCGGGTCGCTGTACGTAGAGCGCATCCACTGCATCCCGATCGAGTATCTCCAACGCCTCCTGCAGATTGGCCTGTAGATCGATTGCCGCCACCTCCAGGCGTTGACCGGGGATCGCCATCAGATCGATCTCTGCGTCCGTGGGCCGAGGCTGTTCATCGTCCTGCAGATAGCGCACCAGATCCACCGCCGGCAGCAGCACCACCGGCGTCTGCTCACGACAGACCAGCAGCCATGCCGGTCGTCGCTCCAGCAGCTGGGCGGCAGCAGTCGGAGAGACCGTCTGGTCCGTCAGTGCAAAGCTACGCTGTACCACACTGGCGACGCCGATACGGCGCAGTGCCTGGGTCACCGGATCAGTCTTGTAATCCATACCGCTGGCTTTCAGCACAACGGTAAAAATGGACTCCTTGCCGAACAGTTCGCTGGCAGTCAGCCCGGCAATCACCACCGCCAACATACCCGGCATAATCATCTGCGGTGCGTAGGTCAACTCGATCATAGCGGTCAGCGCTGCGAGGGGTGCCTGCAGACTTGCCCCCATCATTGCTCCCATTCCCAGCACCGCATAGAAGCCTGCATCGAGTTCGACGCCCGGTAACAGCCTACTGACGAACTGCGCAAACAGACTGCCCAACACCGCTCCCATGAAGAGCGCCGGCCCGATCATGCCTCCGGGAATTCCCATACCAACGGAGACAGTAGTGGCCAGCAATTTGAACCCCAGCAGCAGCACCAGCATGGACCCACCGATCTCACCCAGCAGGGCTGCGTTGACCGTATCGTAACCAATCCCCATCACCTCCGGCACCACGATCGCGATCAGGCCTACCGCGAGCCCGGCCACACTGCAACGCCAGAGGAACGGCCATTTCCGCACCATTGGCGCCAGGCTCTGCAGCAGATGGATGAAGAGGGCCGCGAGCGCACCGGTAATCATACCGAGCAGCAACACCAGCGGTACCTCCCGAAAATTCATCAGATTGAGCTCAGGAATCAGGAATGCCGGAAGACTGCCAAGCACCAGCACCGAGACCACATTGGCACTGGCGGCTGCTAGCATGACCGGAATGAAACTCGCCAGCGTGTATTCCAGCATGATCACCTCGAGCGCGAAGATCACTCCCGCCAGCGGGGTATTGAAAGAGGCCGCGATAGCTCCAGCGGTGCCGCACCCGACCAGCGTGCGGATACAGTTGTTGGGCAGGTGCAGTTGCTGCCCAAGCAGGCTGCCCGAAGCTGCGCCTAGAAAGACATGCGGACCCTCGCGACCCACCGAGTGGCCGCTGATGATGGCGATGGCCGCTCCGAAAAACTGCAGAAAAAAGCCGCGCAATGTGAGATACCCTTGATGATAGGACATACGCTCCATCACCCGGGCGACGCCAAGCAGATTGATCCCTCCGGAATAGCGGTGAAAGATCCAACCGATCACCAGACCACCCAGCGTGGGTAACAATAACCGCTGCCAGAACGGCAGCATCTCATAGCTTTCCGAGCTGCCACCGGGCAGCAATCCCGCCTGGGTCCCTTCCACCACCAGGCGAAAGAGCACGATCACTGCACCGGCAAACACCCCGGTCAGCAGCCCAAGTAAAGCCAGTTGCAGCAGTGCATCGGGATGGGCCAGGCGAAGCCGTTGCCGTTCCAGTAGTTCCCGCAGATGGTCGGTCAAGTTTTCGCGCAATGAAATCCCCTTCCTTTCACGACTTGTTGCAGCGCGGGAGACAGCGTTAACCTTGAATAGTAACTCATCCGATAAGAGGCCGGTGAATCACAATGAAGATCGACGACGAAAACAGCTACCATGAGGCGAACGAGTTGGAAGTGATGGCGGAAAAGCTGCCACTGGCCGGTGCAACAGTGTTGGAACTGGGGTGTGGCGCGGCTTTCATGACGCGCAGACTGGCCACCGAACTGGGTTGCGCCAGAATCATTGCCACGGAGGTAGATCGGATTCAACACGAGAAAAACCTGCAGATCGAAGGGCTCGGCAATGTGGAATTCGTGCTGGGTGGCGCAGAAGCGATAGATCTTCCGCCAGCCAGTGTCGATCTGGTGGTCATGCTTAAATCTTTGCACCACGTCCCGACCGGGCTCATGGACCAAGCGCTGGCGGAGATCCACCGGGTGCTGGTTCCAGACGGATTCGCCTACCTCTCCGAACCAGTTTATCGTGGCGACTTCAACGACATCATGCGCCTGTTTCACGACGAAAAGCAGGTGCGGGAAGCGGCGTTCGCCGCGATCAGGCGTGCTGTGGCAGGAGGCGGTTTCACACTGGTTGAGCAAATATTTTTCAACGTTTCCGGTCACTTCCGCGATTTTGACGAGTTCGAGAACAGAATGCTGAAAGTGACCCACACCGAGCATCGTATAGACACCAACCTCCATCGGCAGATTCAAGCTGCATTCCAGCGGCATATGACCCCGCAAGGGGCGGATTTTCTAAAGCCGATGCGAGTGGATCTGCTACGCAAACGGTGACACGGTAACGCTGATCAGTGGGGTTGATCCCGGTCAAGCAGACTATTCACTGCCAGAGAAAATTCTGTTGATTCGGAATCACCTCCGGTGTTAAGATCTAAATAGGAATCATTCTTATTGATATTTCACCTATGAAGATCGACACCCTCTCTTCAATTACGCTTGATCAGCTCGCAGTCGGCCGGCAGGCGCTCATTTCGGAAATCAGGGGAGACCGCCAGATGGCGAGGCGGCTGATGAGCCTCGGCATCCGGGTAGGATCGGAGATTCAGGTGACGCAGCAACGGGATAGAGGGGTGGTCGTCGCTTGCGCTGGAAACCGGGTGGCGCTCGGCGGCAGCGTCGCCAGCAAACTATTTGCTCAACCACTCGTCCCGGCAGATACCGCGCAATAGCAGACGACGAGGCTGGGTATCCGGCCAGCGGAGCAGACCTTGCCCACAATTGCATTAGCTGGAAATCCCAACTGCGGCAAGTCCGCACTGTTTAATGCTTTCACCGGAATTCGCCAGAAAACCGGTAACTGGCCAGGCGTAACCGTCGACCGTAAAGAGGGCCACTTTCGCATTGAAGGCGAAGAGCAGAGCGTGATCGATCTGCCCGGTATCTATTCGCTCGATGCCTCCTCACTGGATGAGAAGATCACCCGCGACTATCTGCTCTCCCGTGATGCAAACCTGATCATCAATGTGATCGATGCGTCCAACCTGGAGCGCAACCTCTATTTCAGCGTCCAACTGCGGGAAATGGGGATCCCGATGGTGGTGGCGCTCAATATGATGGACGTGGCGCGCAAACGCGGCATCGAAGTGGATCTCGAGCGGCTTGCCAAACAGCTCGACTGCCCGGTGGTTCCCGTGGTTGCAGTAACCGGCGAGGGGCTGAATCAGCTCAAGCAGGAGATCCAACAGCTCCTTGCAACAGCGAAAATCTGCGACTTCCAGGTCACGCATGACACTACCGTAGAACTGGCGATAAGTGACATCATGCAGCGACTGGAGGGCGTGTCAGACCGAGCCAACCTGCGCTGGCTCTCGTTGAAACTGCTGGAAGGTGACAACCATGCACTCCAACTGGCAGGCGCCGGGATACAGCCGCTGGTCGAGCAGTGGCAGCAGACTATCGCAGCACGCTCCGGCGAAGAGGCGGAGATTCACATCGCCGATGCGCGTTATGGACATGCGCATACGCTGGCGCAACACTGCACCCGTAAGGCGGGCAAACTGGATCACACGCTCTCCGACCGGATCGATCAGCTGGTGCTCAACCGTATCGCAGGTATCCCGATTTTTCTGGTTATCATGTACCTGATGTTCATGTTCACCATCAACGTCGGTGGCGCCTTCATCGATTTTTTCGATATGGCAAGCGGTGCATTGCTGGTGGACGGAGTGGGCGCACTGATGACACAGATCGGACTGCCGGAGTGGAGCCGGGTTGTCCTGGCCGAAGGCGTCGGTGGTGGCATTCAGGTGGTCTCAACCTTCGTTCCCATCATCGCCTGCCTTTACCTTTTTCTTTCGATACTCGAGGACACCGGTTACATGGCGCGCGCCGCGTTTGTGATGGATCGGGCGATGCGGAGTATCGGTCTGCCAGGTAAGGCGTTCGTACCGATGATCGTCGGGTTCGGTTGCAACGTACCGGCGGTTATGGCGACCCGGACGCTGGAGAACCAGCGTGAACGTAAACTCACCATTCTGATGAACCCGTTCATGTCCTGCGGCGCACGCCTGCCGGTGTATGCGCTGTTCGTTGCCGCATTCTTCCCGAGCAATGGCCAAAACCTGGTTTTTCTGCTCTACCTGATCGGCATATCCATTGCAGTGCTCACCGGCATGATCATGCGCCGTACCCTGCTCTCCGGAGAGAGCGCCGGCTTCATGATGGAACTGCCTCCCTACCACGTCCCCACCCTGAAGGGGGTGGCACTGCGCACCTGGGACCGGGTAAAACTGTTTGTCCGCGATGCCGGTAAAGTGATCGTTACCATGGTGCTGGCGCTGAACCTGCTCAACTCGGTCGGCACCGATGGTTCGTTCGGCAACCAGGCATCGGACAGATCGGTACTCGCCGCTACCGGAAAAAGCCTCACCCCAATGTTTGCACCTCTGGGACTCAACGAAGACAACTGGCCGGCCACGGTGGGCATTTTTACCGGAGTCCTGGCGAAAGAGGCGGTGGTTGGAACCCTGGATTCGCTGTACACCCAACTGGCGCAGCAGGATCAGGGAGTAGCAGCGGAAGAGAAGGCGTTCCGATTGTGGCCGGCGCTGCTGGCAGCGGCCGCCACCATCCCGGAGAACCTGGCTGCGATCAGGGACACTCTGCTCGATCCGTTGAGCATGGATATCGGAGATATCAGCACCGCAGAAGCGGCAGCGGAGACTCAGCGAGTGAACAGTGGCATCTTCGGTGCAATGGCTTCACGCTTCGACGGACAGGCGGGAGCTTTTGCCTATCTGCTCTTCATTCTCCTCTACTTTCCATGCGTCGCTACCATGGGTGCAATCACCCGTGAGACCGGCGGCGCCTGGGCAACGTTTGTTGCCGCATGGACAACCACCGTCGCGTTCACCACTTCCACTATCTTCTATCAGGCCGCCAGATTCGGTGAACATCCGGTCAGCTCCACGCTCTGGATCTGTGGACTGATCCTGGGGATGGCGCTGGTTGTCTCCGGCCTCAAGCACTGGAATCACACAGAGAACGAACCGCGACTACGCTCGCGAAGGGCGGATGCATGATGTTAGCAGAGATAAAATGCTATCTGCAGCAGCATGGCCAGTTGAGCCTGGCGCAGATTGCGTTGCATTTGGATACCCCACCCGATGCGGTACGCGGCATGCTGGAAATGTTGCTGCGCAAGGGACGGATACGCCGCCAACTGCTCAACTCAGCCTGTGGCAGCAGCTGCTGCAAGTGCGACAGCGCAGTCACCGAGTTGTATGAGTGGGCCGATTAATGCCACCGGTTGCGCCGGGCTTCGAATGCGGAAAGGCTGAAGCCTGATCCGTTAGCTGGCCGCGCTGCAGCGTGCCCGGACAAATCTGGCCGTTACTTAGCCACTCCATCAAACTCCTGCTCCCCACCCACACAGCTGCTGAGACCGTCCATGAGGAAGCAACCTCTACCGGCACTCGATCGATGATTGATACCACCCGGCTGGCACCATACACGCTATTAACACTGCTTGCTCTACTGCTCACCGGCTGTGCGCAGCTGCCGGCGCAACGGCAATGGAGTGACGACTGCACTTGGCAGCTGGAGAGACTACACCGGGAGGCGCTAAGCGCCGGTGTCGCCGACGTGCAGGCGCACCAAGTAGGTGACTATCCCTATCTGCGGGCCGACCGTTTCCTGTGGAACCAGCTGCCCCAATTGAAGCTGAAAACGCAGCGCCGAGAGTGGACACAGCTTGTACTGGAGTTTGGCAACGCAGCACTCACGGCTGATCATGCCAATCTCTCCGCAGTCACCCCGCTGACTTCATTACGTGCCTGCCTGCAGACGCAGGCAGAAGAGCTGGCGGCACGCCCCGACTATCTGCTGACATTGAGTGAGCAGCCCTATCCCTCTGAATACAGCCACACCGCAAGGGTGGTTGGCCTCTACCCCATCACCCGTCATCTCATGCTGGCCTGGCTGCCGGCACTGCACCAGGAGCTGCGGGAGCGCTATCTGCGGGGCCCTGCCAACCCGGTAACGCGCTATGTTCCGGCGGGCACCCCCGGCCTGACCGCTGACCTGATCAGACGTTGGCTGAAAGCCGCCACCGCAGTCAGCCCCCTGGGCCTGCCACGGCTTGCAGTGGATCAGCAGCAACGACTACTGGCCCATTTCGCCCCAGTCTGGCGAATCGAGACACGTGCTTCCTTCGACCTTCCGGGAGTGCCTTTCCGCACTGTCCGGTCAGTGGGAGTGAACTCCCAGTGGCCGGTCACCTACAGCTACCTCTCTTACAGCAGTTGGCGAGGACGGGCATTGCTACAACTCAACTATCTGATCTGGTTCGATGAGCGCCCCGCTGCGACGCTTCTGGACATCTACGCCGGCAAGCTCGACGGGATGCTGCTGCGTCTGACGCTTGATCAGGAAGGAAGACCGCTGTTGCTGGACAGCATTCACCCCTGCGGCTGTTATCACAGCCTGATACCGCTACAACCGGGAGTGCGCCTGGCCAGCACCGAAGCGCTGATCGAGCCCCCACTGCTACTCGACGGCTTGCCGGAGGCGGGAGACGCGATGCGGGTCAGTGTGGCACTCAGCAGCTCGGATCACATGCTGTTGGGAGTGAACTGGGAGCCACGGGAGTGGGACGGCAACAAATATCTCCTGCTTCCCGCCGACCAACTACGCAGCATTGCCACCACAGCGGGGCGGCGCAACCTCTTTGCACCGCCCTTCGGATTGATTCCGGGTAGTGAACGCAGTGAGGCACTGCTGCTTTGGCCAAGTGGCGTGGTAATGCCTGGAACGATGCGCCAGTGGGGGCATCATGCAATCACGTTCAGCAACGATCGCCATTTCGATGATGCGGACCTGCTCGAGCAGTTGTTCGTCCACTTGCCGATAGAGTAGTCCGGTTTCATCTGCGCTATTTCAGCTTGATCATCAAACTGTTGATCCGATTCTGCTTCAATTTTGCGTTGAGCAGTTTGACCTTTTCCTGAGTGTATGGGCCTGCTCTCACCCGGTGAAATGTCTCGCCATTGTCGATTTTCACCTTCTGGATCTCCGCCTGAATCCCGACCAGGGCCAGGCTCGCCTTGAGGCGATCGGCATCGGCATACTTTCTGAACGAACCCATCTGCAGCATGTATCTCTCCGATAGAGACTGGATTTCCCGGGGTGATTCGATGTTCGCAGCACTCTTGGGAGCGGCACCCGGTTCTGGTACCGGCTCCGGTTCAGGCACCACCACCTCCATCTCCGGCAAAATGGTATAAAATTCATAAACAGGTTTTGGTGGCGTATCACTCTCGCCGCGCACTTCCCGCTCCTCTTTTGCCGGTGCCCTCCTAGCGGACGGTTCCACCGCCCCCTGTCGTTCGGCAGGCAGCAGCTTGAGCCACGCCAGGCCGCTGAAAAAGAGCCCGGCCAACAAACCGACGATAAACCATACCCAACCGGGAATCGCGCCGCGCTTCTTTGTTGGGGGATTGGCCCGACTCTTGTAGTCCCTAGGCATTACATCCGCTCCGGTGCCGAGACACCCAGCAGATTGAGTCCATTGCGCAGCACCTGCCGGACAGCAAGAATCAATTTGATGCGTGCATCCCGCAGTGATTGATCGGCAACCAAGAACTGGTGAGCGTTATAGTAGGTGTGAAACTCGTTGGCAAATTCGCGCAAATAGTGGCACAGCTGGTGCGGCTCCCGGTTCAGCGCGGAACTCTCCACCACTTCAGCATAGCGGGAGAGACTGGCGAGCAACGCCAGTTCGTGCGCTTCGGTGAGCCGATCGAGACTCTGCGTCCCGGCACTCGGCTCCACCGTTATTCCTTTCTCGGACGCCTGCCGCAACACGCTGCAGACGCGCGCGTGAGCGTACTGTACATAATAGACCGGGTTGTCGCTGGAGCTGGATTTGGCCAGATCCAGATCGAAATCTAGGTGTTGCTCACACTTACGCATCACATAGAAGAAGCGCGCGGCATCCCGCCCCACCTCCTTGCGCAGTTCGCGCAAAGTCACGAAGGAACCGGAACGGGTAGACATCTGCACCTTCTCACCACCGCGGTAGAGATTGGCAAACTGTACCAGCAACACATCCAGTCTGGCAGGATCGTCACCCATCGCCGCTAACGCCCCCTTGATGCGTGGTACGTATCCATGATGATCTGCGCCCCAGACGTCGATCACGGAATCGAAGCCACGCTCCAACTTATCCATATGGTAGGCGATATCCGACGCAAAATAGGTGGGTTGACCGTTCTCACGCACCACCACACGATCTTTCTCGTCGCCGTATGCAGTGGAACGGAACCAGAGGGCGCCCCCTTTTTCGTAGAGCTGATCCAGGTTACGCAGCTTCTCTATAGCGCGATTGACCGCACCCGATTCGGTGAGAGTGCGCTCCGAGTACCACTCCTCATAGGTGACGCCAAACAGTGCCAGGTCGTCGCGGATATCATCCAGAATCAGGTTCAGCGCCAGTTCGAACACGAAACGGTAGCGGTTATCTCCCAACAGCTTTTTACTCCGTTCGATCAGCGCGTCGATGTGCTGCTCTTTATCACCTCCCGCCGGTTCATCGGCCGGAAGATCCAGGAACAGATCTTCAACCGGATGTAGGTAGGCATCGCCATGTTCCCGGTGTAACGTAGCCGCGATATCCCAGATGTAGTCACCTTTATAACCGTTGCTAGGAAAGGCAAGCTCCTGGTCACACAGCTCCAGATAGCGCAGCCAAACACTGGTTGCGAGAATGTCCATCTGCCGACCGGCATCATTGACGTAGTACTCGCGGTGAACGTTAAACCCGACCGCTTGTAGCAGATCTGCAACCACCGCGCCATACGCTGCACCGCGGCCATGTCCGACGTGCAGCGGACCGGTGGGATTGGCGGAGACGAACTCCACCTGTATACGCCGCCCCTGGCCGATTTCGCTGCGTCCGAAGGCATGCCCGGCAGCGATCGCCTGCGGCACCGACTGGTGATAAGCCGCCTTGCTCAGATAAAAATTGATGAAACCGGGTCCGGCCACCTCGATCCGCTCGACCAGCTCACTCGACGGTATAGCCGCAACCAGCCTTTCTGCCAACTCCCGCGGCCGGGTGCGTGCCAGCTTGGCAAGCACCATCGCAATATTACAGGCGAAATCCCCATGGCGCGTATCCCTCGCCCGCTCTATCATCGGTGTCGAAACAGCGTCGCCGGGGATGGCGGCATCCGCCATAAGCTTTTGCAGTGCCTGTGAAACCAGTTCCTGAAGTTGGTTTTTCATCGGTCTGACTCGAAGTTCCTAAAGCAAAATAAAAGCTGCTCAGGATAGCAGGAATCGCTCAGCGAGCGTAGTTGCGGTGTGACTGCCCCCTGATCAAAGCAGCTCCTGGGGATCCACGTCAATCGACCAACGCACCCGACGCGCCAATCTGTTGGCCGCGATTCGCGTGACCCATGCCGCCAGAAATATCTGCAGCGCGGAACGTTTATGGGACTGCAGCAGCAGCTGAAAACGGTAGCGCCCGGCGCGCCGCTCCATCGGGGCGGATACTGGTCCCAGCAACTCCACCTGCTCCAACCCGAGTTCACCTCCCTCCACTGCACTCTGTTCCAGGAACTCCAGCGCCTGCTCCTTTTGGTGCGCCTCAGCCCGAAGCAGCGCCTGGAAACTGAAGGGCGGCAGCTGTGCCTGACGACGCTCGCGCAGTGTTTCGACGGCGAACTCGCTGTAACCGGAACGCAGCAGCGTCTGCAGCAGCGGATGATCCGGATGGCGCGTCTGGATCAACACCCGTCCGGGCTTTTCCGCGCGGCCCGCCCGCCCGGCAACCTGAACGATCAGCTGAGCCATACGCTCGGCGGCGCGGAAGTCGGCGCCGAAGAGCGCCTGATCCAGATCCAGAATACCTACCAGCGTCACATTGGGAAAATGGTGCCCCTTGGCCAGCATCTGGGTACCCAGTAACAGCGCATATTTACCCGCTTTTACCTCGTCGAGCATCCGCATGAGCGTTCCCTTGCGGCGTGTCGCGTCTCGATCGATTCGTACCAATGGAACATAAGGATAGTGCTTACGCAGCATCTCCTCGATACGTTCGGTGCCCTGTCCCAGTGTGCGCAGCTTACTGCTGCCGCACTCGGGACAACGCTGGACAACCGGGTACTGTGCTCCGCAATGGTGACAGCTGAGCCGATTTTCCGACAGGTGCATCGTCATGCGCGCATCACAGCGCCGACACTCAGCCAGCCAACCGCAGTCGTGGCAGGTGAGAATCGGCGCGTACCCGCGTCTATTCAGAAACAGCAGTACCTGATTACCCCCCTGCAGTTCGTCCTCGAGCATCTTTTTGAGCAGCGGAGATACACCAGCTTCGAGTCTGCTCGACCGGATATCCAACAGGTCTATCCTGGGGGGCTGGGCGGAGCCCGCCCGTTCCAACAGGCGCAGGTGGTAATACTTCCCATCGAGCGCATTTTTCAGACTCTCCAGCGACGGCGTAGCCGACCCCAGCACCACCGGACAACCACACCGCTGAGCACGCACCACCGCAAGATCCCTCGCCGAGAAGCGGAAACCCTCCTGTTGCTTGAACGATAGGTCATGCTCCTCGTCCACCAGAATCAGGCGCAGATCCGGCAGTGGAACGAACACTGAAGAGCGAGTCCCGATCACCACCCGGGCTTGCCCCCGCCGCGCCTGCAGCCAGTTCTGCTCGCGTTCACGCTCGCCAAGACCGGAATGCAGCAACGTGATAGGCAGATGCAGGCGCCGCTGAAATCGCCGTAACAACTGTGGTGTCAAACCAATCTCCGGCACCAGCACCAACACCTGGCCACCTTGCACGCCCACCCGCTGCAACAGCTCCAGATAGACTTCTGTCTTGCCGCTTCCGGTTACCCCATCAAGCAGAAATACACCAAATTCACCGAGGCGGACAACGATCTGAGCAAGCGCCTGCTGTTGCTCGCGATTCAGCGTTGGACCTGCCTGATCCACCTGGACCGTTTGAATAGCCTCAGGAGGCGCTACCTCAACGCGCTCGATCCAGCCACGTCCCTCCAGTCTGCGCACAACCTGAGTGCAGGCGCCAAAGGCAAGATTAAGTTCATCTTGTGTCATGCCATCGCTTGAGCGCAGCAGTCGCAACAGTTCCGCCTGACGAGGCGCCTTCGTCAGTGATCCCGGATCCTGTAGGGCGCCCAGAGCGCTCAGGCGCCATCCAACACGTTCACCATATTGGATTTTGGCGCCTCTGCGTAGGCGTGCCGGCAATGCATAACTGACCACTTCGCCAAGCGGGTGACGATAATAGTCCGCCGCCCAACAGAGCAAAGCGAGATCTGCATCACTGAAAAGCGCCTCCTCATCCAGCACCTCGAAAGCCTGTTTGAGGCGATCGCCATCCAGCCGGGTTGCGCACGTCACACCAAGCAACACACCGTAACGCTCCCCGCGTCCGAACGGCACACGCAACCTCACTCCGGGAACCAATTTATCGCCATCGCATCCGGCCGGCGCGAGATACTCGAAAGTCGAATAGACCGGCACTGCCACTGCAACCTCGAGAATGATCATTTCCGGCATCTGCTCATGCCACTCAAGTTGCCGTCAATGTTTAACTCGAAAGATTGATAAATCGACCTAACTCCTTATGAAATCTGAAGATAGAGGTTTTCCACAATAGCTGTGGATAACTCTGTGAATGAAATGTTTCACTACCGATAAAAGTCTGTAAATCAGCGCTATTCTAGCGAATCAAAAACAGCGTGTCCTTTATAGTGACTCTTTGTTTATCAATAACTTATCAATTACGCCCCACCCTTTTGATAGCGGGAGGCAAGCAACTGATCCAGAATTGAGGCACAGTTCTTGCCACTGTGCATAACCAACCAAAAGCGGACGAGTTTTTCTCTCCATGTCAACCTTTATCTCACTCTTTTCCGGGCCAATGAGCCTATCGCTCTCCGCTGACACGCCATCAGCCATGATGCGGTGTTGCCAGGCACTGCCGTTTAGGCTGTATCATCATCCGATGATCGATTGGAATCATATCAGTCACCATATCGGTGAGCAGAGCGGCAAAACGTTTACACCGCTGTATAACCAGTCGATCGGCGGCGGATGCATCAGCAGCAGCCACTGTTTAAGTGACGGGGAACGGAAGTTCTTTGTCAAGATCAACGGCGCCGACCTGTTCGAGATGTTCGAGGCGGAAGCAGCCGGATTGAAGCGGATCGCTGACACCGCAACGATCAACGCACCGCGCCCGATCTGCTCTGGTGTGGTGGATCGACACGCTTATCTGGTATTGGAATATATCGCACTGGGCGGAAGACCGAATGGCCACCAGGCGGGAGCGTGTCTGGCTGCGTTACACAGTCACACCGCAGCGCAGTTCGGTTGGGGGCAGGACAATTATATCGGCTCGACCCCACAGCCAAACAACTGGTGTGACCGCTGGGTTGACTTCTGGCGTCAGAGACGACTGGCGTTTCAGCTGCAACTTGCTGCGAAACGGGGATATCGTGGCCGCCTGCAACAGCGTGGTGAGCAGCTGCTCGATCTGTTTCCGGCGCTGATCGACCACAATCCCCCGCCATCGCTGATCCACGGTGATCTCTGGAGTGGCAACCTGAGTTACAACGTGAGCGGTGAGCCGGTCATCTACGACCCTGCCATCTATTTCGCCGACCGCGAGGCAGAGCTGGCGATGACAGAGCTGTTTGGGGGGTTTCCGGAGTCGTTCTATCGCGCCTATAACAATGCCTGGCCACTTGAGCGTGGTTACGCTGTCCGCAAGGTGCTGTACAACCTCTATCATCTGCTGAACCACCTCAACCTGTTCGGTGGTGGATACGCCGGACAGGCGCTGCACTCAATAGACCACTTATTGGCTGAACTGGGTCATTGAGCCATTCTGAGGGTAGCGGTGAATTCTCCGGCACGGATTTCGCGGCAGTTCCCCTACATGATCTGACTGAGGAACAGCTGAGTGCGTTCGTGCTCCGGATTGGTGAAAAAAGTCTCCGGATCATTCTCTTCGATGATCTGCCCGCCATCCATGAATATCACCCGATTGGCCACCGTCTTGGCAAATCCCATCTCATGGGTAACGACCAGCATGGTCATGCCACTCTCGGCCAGCGAAATCATGGTATCCAGCACCTCCTTGATCATTTCCGGATCCAGCGCTGAGGTGGGTTCATCGAACAGCATGATACTCGGGCTCATACAGAGGCTGCGGGCGATGGCGACGCGCTGCTGCTGACCACCCGATAACTGTCCGGGATATTTTTTCGCCTGCTCCGGAATTCTTACCCGTTCCAGATACTCCATAGCGATCTCCTCCGCCTGCTTGCGTGGCATCTTGCGCACCCATATCGGTGCCAGACAGCAGTTTTCCAGTACGGTCAGATGCGGAAACAGATTGAAATGCTGGAACACCATGCCCACTTCACGGCGAATTTTGTCAATGCGCTTGAGATCATCATTCAACTCGATCCCGTCGACAATGATCTGACCCCGCTGATGCTCTTCAAGCCGGTTGATGCAGCGAATCATGGTGGACTTTCCCGAACCGGAGGGTCCGCAGATTACGATCCGCTCACCTCTTGAGACGGTCAGGTTGATCTCTTTCAGCACGTGGAACTCACCGTACCACTTGTGCATACCCACAATTTCGATTATCGGAGCGCTGGATGCAGTCAACTCTGGATTGGCGGTTTCAATCGTCATCGTCTCATCTCACTTAGCGGGCGTGCCCGGTATGCAGTTTGCGCTCCAGATTCTGACTGTAACGGGACATGCTGAAGCAGAAAATCCAGTAGATCAGCGCAGCAAAAACGTACCCCTCAACCGCAAAGCCAAGCCAGCTTACATGTTTGAAGCCGGCCTCTATCGTAGTCAGCAGGTCGAACAGGCCGATAATCAGTACCAGCGTGGTATCCTTGAACAACGCGATGAAAGTGTTGACTATTCCCGGAATCACCAGCTTCAGTGCCTGCGGGAGGATGATCAAGGTCATACTCTTCCAATAGTTCAGCCCCAGCGCTTTGGCAGCTTCATACTGCCCGCGCGGAATGGCCGCCAGTCCGCCACGCACCACCTCGGCCATGTAGGCCGATTCGAACAGCACGATACCGATCATGGCACGCAGCAATTTGTCGAAGCTGGTCCCTTCGGGCAGAAACAGCGGCAACATCACCGATGACATAAACAGCACCGTGATCAATGGTACACCGCGCCAGAACTCGATAAACACGATACTGGCCGCCTTGACGATCGGCATCTGGGAGTTCCGCCCCAGCGCCAGCACCACGCCGATTGGCAGAGAAGCGACAATGCCCACTCCAGAGAGTATCAGTGTCAGCGAGAGTCCGCCCCAGTTGTGCGTATCTACCACCGTGAGCCCGAATGCACCGCCATAAAATAGATAAAAGGCGATAATCGGATAGCCGATCAGTGTAAAGGCGGCGATCCAGCCCCTGCGCGGCACCTGCCTGATATTGAGCAGCACCAGCAGCAACACCAGAATGGCGAACGCCAGATTGATGCGCCAGTACCCCTCCTCCGGGTAGAAACCGTACATAAAGAGATTGATCCGTGCCGCGATGAAGACCCAGCAGGCCCCGCCACTGGAACAGGCATCGCGCGAGTCGCCCACCCAGTCGGAGTTTACAAACACCCAGTTGACAGCCGGGACGATCCCCAAATAGATGATGTAGAGTGCCAGGAAGGTGAGTAGCGTGTTCAGTACCGAAGCGAACAGATTACGCCGCAGCCAACCGATGACTCCGATGCTGTTGGTCGGCGGAGGCTGATCCGGCAGGGAACCATTTTTTGTTATCATCTAGCGTTCCACCAGTTGTTTTTTTCGGTTGTACCAATTCATGAACAGGGAGATCGACAAGCTGATGGTGAGATAGACCGCCATTGTCATCGCAATCACCTCGATCGCCTGGCCGGTCTGGTTGAGTGTGGTTCCAGCAAACACCGACACCAGATCGGGATAGCCTACCGCCGTTGCCAGCGAGGAGTTTTTGGTCAGGTTCAGGTACTGGCTGGTCAGCTGGGGAATGATAACCCGTAACGCTTGGGGGATGATGATCAACCGCAGCGTCGGACCATGCCGCAGACCCAGCGCGAAGGCGGCTTCCGTCTGGCCGTGGCTCACGGCAAGGATGCCTGATCTTACCGCTTCGGCAATGAATGTAGCGGTGTAGATGCTTAACGCGAGCAACAACGCGGCCAACTCTGGAATGACCACCAGCCCACCCTTGAAATTGAACCCCTTGAGCTCCGGTATCTCCCAGCTCAACGGTGATCCGGCAGCAAAGTAAGCCAGCAGAGGAATACCGAAAAGAATTGCCAGAGAAACATAGAAGGTATGGAACTGTTCACCGGTCCGCGCCTGCCGGGCATGCGTCCAGCGCGCCAGAAACACGACGGCAGCGACTGCCAGCGCCAACGCCGCCCACACCATCCAGAATCCTGACTCGAACAGCGGCGCGGGCAGGTAGAGTCCCCGTTTATTGAGAAACAGCGTCTCCGCCATCTCTAGGCTCTGCCTCGGATGGGGCAGTTTGTTCAGTACGATGAAATACCAGAAGAGGATCTGCAGCAGCAGTGGGATGTTACGGAAGGTCTCGATATAGACCATCGCCAGTTTCGCGATCAGCCAGTTTCGCGAAAGACGTGCCACGCCCATTACGAAACCGATCAGCGTGGCAAAGAAAATTCCCAGAAATGAGACCAGAAGCGTGTTGAGCAGACCTACCAGAAAGGTGCGCCCAAAGGTGTCCGTCTCCTGATAATCGATCAGCGTCTGCAGTATGCCAAATCCTGCTTCGACACCCAGAAAGCCAAATCCGGTGCTGATACCCCGCTGTTCCAAATTATACAGCGTGTTATTTAACAGGGAGTTTCCTACATAGACCAACCCAAGGACAAGCAGTACCTGGAACACTACAGACCGGAAAACCGGCCGCCTCCACCATGCCGCCTTGGTCGGTAACTCCCCTGGCTGTTTCTCTGCCGCCATAGTGAATCCGCTTGCAGGTGGAACAAAGAGAGAGTGCAGGAGCGGAAGAGCCGCTCCTGCTAACCAGAATCAGAGCGATAAATACTCAGCTTCTCAGCGAATCGGCGGTGCGTACTGAATGCCCCCTTTGTTCCAGAGTGCATTAAGTCCCCGGGCAATCTTCAACGGACTGCCCTGACCTACGTTGCGCTCAAATGATTCAGCGTAATTGCCGACCTGCTTGATGATATTGTGGGCCCAGTTGTCATTGAGACCCATTCCGCTGCCCTTGATACCCTCTTTACCCAGCAGTCTCAGCACGTTCGGGTCCTTGCTGTTCGCCGCCATCTCATCCACATTGGCCGAAGTCACTCCCAACTCTTCCGCGTTCAGCATCGCATACAGCGACCAGCGGACGATATTGAACCACTCATCATCACCCTGACGTACGACCGGGCCAAGCGGCTCTTTGGAGATGATCTCCGGCAGCACCACTGCCCCCTCTGGATTTTTCAGCTGAATGCGCAGCGCATACAGCTGCGACTGATCCGAAGTGAGCGCATCGCAGCGACCGGCATCGAATGCGGCAGCGGTCTCTGCTGAGGTATCGAAAGTGATCGGCGTGTAGGCCATGTTATTGGAACGGAAGTAGTCGGTCAGGTTGAGCTCGGTGGTGGTACCTGCCTGAATGCAGAACGAAGCGCCGTCGAGTTCCTTGGCACTGGCAACACCCAGACTCTTCTTCACCATGAACCCCTGTCCATCGTAGTAATTGACACCGGCGAAATTGAGCCCCAGCGAGGTGTCCCGGGTAAGTGTCCAGGTGGTGTTGCGTGACAGAATGTCGATCTCACCGGATTGCAACGCGGTAAACCGCTCCTTGGCGGTCAACGGAGTGATCTGGATCTTACCGGCATCACCAAACAACGCCGCAGCCACAGCTCGGCAGACATCGACATCTATACCGCTCCAGTTACCCTTGTCATCCGGAGTGGCGAATCCCGGAACACCCGTGTTCGTACCACATTGGACATGTCCCCTGCTCTTGACCGCATCCAGTGTCGCACCGGCATGCACGGTGACAGAAAAGGTGGCTGCGAGTGCCACGGCGGATGTTAGCGCATAGATTTTTTTCATGTGTACTGTTTCCCTGATGTGCTTGATGAACAACAAATCAGCGGGGCGCCTTTGTGTCTGAACGACTCTGGCGCCTGACTTTCTAACTCCCTATCCTCCTGGGGCTAAGCCGCCGATCTTCTTTTACTTTTTCCGGAAACGCGTTCGGAATTGTGAAATCTCACATGGAAACCATAATCCTGACTAGATCACACTTCAAGAACAATTATCGTTGGCGAAGAGAATAATCTTCGTCTGATACAGGGCACTCTCAGCAAATCTCCGGGCATAAAGGAAGAGAAGTTCTTGTCATCACTCCGAACCGCCTGTACCGGCTCAATGCGAGAAAATCCGTTGCAACCAGGCGCGTACACGCTGCACCAGCAGATCGTCCAGACCGCTGAAGAAGTGGTCTGCACCGGGCACCTCCAACTGCCGGTAGGCTTGATTGCCTGCCCGGTGCGCTTCGGCTAAGCGCAGGGGCGCAGTTGTCAGTACTGCGTCGAAGTCGCTGCTTCCGTAGATGTCCAGTATTGGCAAATTCACCTTCTGCAGTGCCAGCAAATTTCCGCTCACGGGTGTTGAGCGACTCGCCGACATGCCTACCGCCACCACTGCTCTGACCCTGACATCCGGGTTCGCGGCCAGAAACTCCAACGCCATCCGTACGCCCAGACTGTGCCCAATGAGTGCGATCCGCTCCACTCCACGCTGCTGATAAAAATTGATGGCAGAGGCTATTCTCGGAAACGACTCGGAAATCAATGCCTGATAGCTCTCCTCAGGCGCATCCAGCGACGTGACCGGCAACTGAATCGAGAGCGTCTCCCAGCCGGAATCGGGCAATTGTGAACGCAGTGGATGGATCACACCGTGCCAGTCGGGGTTGGCGTTCCGACCATGCAGAATCACCACACCACCCCGCCGCTGTGCCACAGCGGATTCGCGGTGTATAGCGAGAAACTCTATACCGTCTGCACGCAATCGCAGCGGATAGCCGCTTAAAATGGTCTCCTCGATCTCTTTTGCTATGCGCTCCTCCCGCAACAGGTCGGAACCGCCTGCCGCTCCCGCCAGCGCTGCCAGCAACACAATCAGAGCCAGATTACACAGCTTCATCTCACTCTTCCCATATCTCTTCACCTACCCGGCTGTACCGAATCGCAGTGACATACTCTGCCAACGATCAATATCTAAAAGCACATAGGTAATCTCCTGCCTATTCACTTTCGCTGTGCCCACAAAAGCAGTGTCCGGCAGACGCCTTTCTCAATCGCTACGCTGCAACAGGCGCATCGTCACACTGTTTCACCTCGACGACCCAAGCGAAAGTTTCCAAAACCAATCGATCCAGAGCTGTTAATCTCTTTCTATTCATATAGTTAGAATCTAACTCGAAAAAATGAAAATTGGAATAAAATCAGGTAAAGTAGAATATTCTTAAAAAATTCTGTTTCTTGGGTCAGTTATCGGAGGATCCATCATGGTAGATTATCTCATTGCACCCTCTATTCTCTCCGCCGATTTCGCCCGGCTTGGAGAAGAGGTGGACAAAGTGCTGGCGGCCGGTGCCGATATCGTTCACTTCGATGTCATGGATAACCACTATGTGCCGAATCTGACCATCGGTCCACTGGTGTGTGAGGCGCTGCGTAAACACGGTGTCACCGCCCCAGTCGATGTGCACATGATGGTCAAGCCGGTTGACCGAATCATTCCCGACTTTGCCAAGGCTGGCGCCACCTACATCACCTTCCACCCGGAGGCAAGTGAGCATATCGACCGTTCGCTGCAACTGATCCGGGAGCAGGGCTGCAAATCCGGGCTGGTGTTCAACCCTGCCACGCCGCTCAGTTACCTCGACTATGTATTGGACAAGATCGACATGATTCTGATTATGTCGGTCAACCCCGGTTTCGGCGGCCAAAGCTTTATCCCGTCCGCGCTGGACAAGCTGCGTGCCTGCCGCCGGATCATCGATCAGTCCGGTCTGGATATCCGGCTCGAAATCGATGGTGGTGTCAAAGCAGACAACATTGCCGAGATCGCAGCCGCAGGGGCCGATACCTTCGTCGCCGGTTCGGGTATCTTCGGCAAGGCCAACGATGCCGATCCCAACCGCTACGACAGCATCATTGGCCAGATGCGGGCGGAGCTGGCCAAACTCTGAAGCCGCATTGGCGATAAAGCGCAGAACCAGCCTAGGAGCCTGTCGGATTATGGGGGATCGTAGCGAGGGAGTGGGAGAACGAGGCCAAATCCCCCCCGATTTGAGGCGCATAGTGCGCCTATGTAACGAAAATCGGGGAGAATTTGGACCGCTCTCCCGCTTCCGCAGTAGCAACATCCATAGTCCGACAGGCTCCTAACAACCGAGTCAGCTGGAAACCCGGTGAACATGAACAAGCCCAAACTGATTCTGATCGATTTGGATGGTACGCTGGTCGACAGCGTGCCCGATCTTGCGCGCAGTATCGACCTGATGATGCAGCAGATAGACCGTGATCCCTGTGGCGAAGCGCTGGTGCGCAACTGGGTCGGCAATGGCGTCGAAAAACTGGTCAAACGCGCTTTGACCGGTGCGATGGACGGGGAACCCGATCCATCCGAATTCACCCGCGCGTACCCGCTGTTCCTGGAGCTCTATCAGCGGCACAACGGAGAAGCTTCCCGGCTCTATCCCGGGGTGGCCGAAGGGTTGGCCTATCTCGCTTCTGCCGGCTACACCCTGGGCTGCATCACCAACAAAGCGGCGCGTTTTTCCGACGCACTGCTGACCGCCCTTGGCATTCGCGACCGCTTCGGCGTACTCATCAGCGGTGACACACTGCCAA
The DNA here is from genome assembly GCA_024235215.1 of Chromatiaceae bacterium. Taxonomy (GTDB): domain Bacteria; phylum Pseudomonadota; class Gammaproteobacteria; order Chromatiales; family Chromatiaceae; genus HKST-UBA178. Next base: position 230,841 of record JACKMU010000008.1, read on the forward strand.
GCAAGAAGCCGGATCCGCTGCCGCTACTTCACGCCGCCGATTATTTCGGGCTGAGCCCAGAGGAGTCGCTGATGCTCGGGGATTCGGTGAGTGACGTGAAAGCTGCCCGTGCAGCCGGATTTCCGGTAATCTGCGTCACTTACGGCTACAATCATGGAGAGGATATCCGCCTGGCACAACCCGACAGAGTGATCGACTCGTTCCTGGATCTCCAAGCCATCCTGTGAGCAGCGAGGTACTCGCAACCGGGGCGAATTTCGATTATCTTTCACCACATGGCTTTCCCCAATCAAACTGCAGCAGTGATGACGATCTGGCGATGGCGCAGCTGATAGCTGCACCTGTAGTACCGACCGATCGCCTCATAAAAGTGAAGTATGGGAGAAAACCATGACTCCAGAACAGTTCGAAACACTGGCCGCGGAAGGCCACAACAGAATCCCGCTCATGTGCGAGGTGCTGGCGGACCTGGATACGCCGCTGAGCGTCTATCTCAAACTGGCTGACGCCCCCTACTCCTACCTGTTCGAATCAGTACAGGGGGGAGAGAAGTGGGGGCGCTACTCTATCATCGGCCTGCCTTGCCATTCATTGCTACGGATCGCTGGACACTGCATCAGCGTGGAACGTGACGGAGAGGTACTGGAGCAGACGGAAAGCCAGGACCCCCTCGCCTTTATCGAGGATTTTCAGCAGCGTTACCGTGTGGCCAAACACCCGAGTCTGCCCAGATTCACCGGTGGACTGGTCGGTTACTTCGGCTATGACACCATCCGCTACATCGAACCTCGGCTGAAGGAATGCAACAACCCCGATCCGATCGGAACCCCGGATATCCTGCTGCTGGTCTCTGACGAGGTGGTGGTGTTTGACAACCTGCGCGGCAAACTCTATGTGATCGTGCATGTCGATCCGACCAGCAGTGATGACAGCTATACCAGCGGCCAGCAGCGCTTGCAGGAGCTGGTAGCAAGAATTCGCGGCTATCTGCCGAATAGACCCGTCCACAAAGTGCGTAACATCGATGAGTCGCACTTCGTGTCCGGCTTCACCGAGCAGGGTTTCAAGCAGGCAGTGACCCGCACCAAGGCGTACATACTGGACGGGGACTGCATGCAGGTGGTGCTGTCACAGCGCCTTTCGATCCCCTTTGCCGCCGCGCCGATGGACCTCTACCGGGCGTTACGCGGACTCAACCCCTCACCCTACATGTACTTCCTGAATCTTGGCGATTTTCATATCGTCGGTTCATCGCCTGAGATCCTCACCCGGCTCGAGGAAGGTGAAATCACCGTCAGGCCGATCGCCGGTACCCGTCACCGCGGCACCAGCGAAGAGGAGGACCTCAACCTGGAGGCGGAGCTGCTGGCAGACCCGAAGGAGCTGGCGGAACATTTGATGCTGATCGACCTGGGGCGAAACGATACCGGCCGGGTCGCGGTGATTGGTAGCGTCAAGCTGACTGACAAAATGATTGTCGAACGCTACTCGCATGTCATGCACATCGTTTCCAATGTGGTGGGCAGGTTGAAGCCGGATATGACAGCAATCGATGTGCTGCGCGCCACTTTTCCCGCCGGTACGGTGAGTGGCGCCCCGAAGATTCGCGCCATGGAGATCATCGATGAGTTGGAGCCGGTAAAGCGCGGCGTCTACTCCGGCGCGGTCGGTTACCTCTCCTGGAGCGGTAACATGGACACCGCGATCGCCATCCGCACCGCTGTGATCAAGAACAATGAGCTGCATATCCAGGCCGGCGCGGGAATTGTCGCAGACTCCCAACCACAGCTGGAGTGGGAGGAGACGATGAACAAGGCCCGGGCAATATTTCGCGCTGTCGCTTTGGCGGAAGCGGGCCTGGAGACGCACGAATGTGAGGTTGGTGATTAGCCAGCCGATCCCCAGCCGGTGTCACAAAAGCCAAATTTATCCCTAGCCCAGGCTTGTTTCGTTACCGGCGAAAAGGTAAAAATAGCGTCACTATTCCGCCAAAGTTGATGAATGGAGCCATTCCCCTCTATGTCCACCCAAGCCACCGGGCAGGCCCGGGAGAGTGATTCATTCGACCTGAAATCCAGTGTGTTGACGGTACCGGTATTGAAACTGCTGGATACGAACATCGACCGGATCGCCGATCAACTCAGACGGAAAATTCAAGCAGCGCCCGATTTTTTTCATAACGCACCGATAGTTATCGACCTGTCGCAACTGGAACAGTCGAATGACGCGGTGGACTTCCCTTTTCTGGTGGGTATCATGCGCGGTCTTGGCATGCAGCCCATCGGCGTGCAGGGAGGAAGCGCCACGCAACGGGAGTCGGCCGAATTGATGGAACTTGCGGTGCTGGGGCGAGGCAGTACCGGCAGGGGGGCGCCTGCAAAAAAAGAGACTTCTGAGAAAGAGGAGCAAACCGAACACCCGCAGGAGAGCGCCAGTGCCAGGAAAACGCTGCTGATCACCCATCCGGTCCGCTCAGGTCAGAGAATCTACGCAAGTGGTGCCGATTTGATCATCACATCACAGGTCAGCTCTGGTGCCGAGATATTTTCGGATGGCAACATCCATGTCTACGGAGCCCTGCGCGGCCGCGCGATGGCTGGTATCAAAGGCGATGCCGGTTGTCGCATCTTCTGCCGCAATCTCAGCGCTGAGTTGGTCTCGATCGCCGGACGCTACAAAGTAAGTGAAGACCTCGCCCAACACCATTGGGGAGAATCGGTACAGATCTATCTGCAGGGAAACAAACTGGTCGTAGAACCGATCTGATTTCAATTTAAGATCCACTGGCGCTGCACGTGCCGCGCATGCTGCAGGTGGATGCAACAGGAGAGAATAATTTGGCCAGAATCATCGTGATAACTTCAGGAAAAGGGGGGGTGGGCAAGACCACAACCAGCGCCGCTCTCGCCATGGGCCTTGCGCTCAGAGGGCACCGTACCGTGGTCATCGACTTCGACGTGGGACTGCGCAATCTCGACCTGATCATGGGTTGTGAACGGCGTGTCGTCTACGATTTCATCAATGTGATCAACGAAGAGGCCAACCTCAACCAAGCCTTGATCCGGGACAAACGCTGCAAGGATCTCTATATCCTTCCCGCCTCCCAGACCCGCGACAAGGCGGCGCTTAGCATGGATGGGGTTGGCAAAGTGCTGGAGGAGTTGGGCAGAGACTTCGACTACATTGTGTGCGATTCACCCGCCGGCATAGAGCATGGCGCCACCATGGCGATGTATTACGCCGATGACGCGATCGTGGTCACCAACCCGGAGGTCTCTTCGGTACGCGATTCGGACCGCATGCTCGGCATACTGGCCAGCAAGTCGCGGCGCGCAGAACACAACCTCGAGCCTATCCGCGAGTTTCTGCTGCTGACCAGGTACTCCCCGGAGCGGGTGAAAAAAGGAGAGATGCTGAGCGTAGAGGACGTTCAGGAGATTCTGTCGCTGGATCTGCTCGGTGTCATCCCTGAATCGACCGCGGTGCTGGACGCCTCCAACAAGGGGATACCGGTCATACTCAGTACAGACTCATCAGCCGGTCAGGCGTACCAAGACATGGTGACCCGTTACCTGGGAGATCGCGTTCCCCACCGCTTCCTGGAAGTAGAGAAGAAAAGCCTTTTCGGGCGTCTGTTTGGAGGCTGACATGGGACTCTTGGATTTTTTCAGACAAAAACCCCAGCAGAGCGCTTCTATCGCTAAGGAGCGCCTGCAAATCCTGGTCGCGCATGAACGTGCCGAGCGCAACAGTCCGTCCTATTTACCGAAACTGAAAGAGGACCTGCTACAGGTCATCAGTAAATATGTCACCGTCGACAAGAGTGCGATTCAGATGCGGCTGGAGAATGACGGCAACAACGAAATTCTGGAACTGAACATCATGTTGCCGGAGAAGTAATGCTGCTGATGATCGACAACTACGACTCCTTCACCTACAACCTGGTACAGTATTTTGGTGAACTGGGAGAGGAGGTCTGTGTCTTTCGCAATGACGGGATCACGCTGCAGCAGATCGAAGAGATGCGGCCCGATCACCTGGTGATCAGTCCGGGCCCCTGCACGCCCAACGAAGCAGGTATCTCGGTGGCGGCGATCACCACCTTCGCCGGCCGGATACCGATCTTGGGAGTCTGCCTGGGTCATCAATCGATCGGACAGGCTTTCGGTGGCCGCATCGTACACGCTAGGAAGGTGATGCACGGCAAGACCTCCCTGATCCACCATGCCGACTCCGGTATCTTTAGGGGACTTGCCAACCCCTATCAGGCGACACGCTACCACTCGCTGGTCATTGAGCGGGAAAGCCTGCCCGAGTGCCTGGAAGTTACCGCATGGACCGAGCGTGAAGACGGCTCACTCGATGAGATCATGGGTATCCGGCACCGAGAGATGAATCTACAGGGTGTCCAATACCATCCGGAGTCGATTCTTACTGAGCATGGCCATGAATTGCTGAAAAACTTTATCGACGGGGATCTGGAGAGTCACTGATGGAGATGCAGCAGGCGATCGAGCGGGTCATCAACCGGCATGACCTGGAGAACGAGGAGATGACCTCGGTGATGCACCGTATCATGAGCGGAGGTGCCACACCGGCGCAAATCGGTGGTTTTCTGGTCGGGCTGCGTATGAAAGGTGAGAGTATCACCGAAATTGCCGCGGCAGCATCAGTGATGCGTGAACTGGCGGCGGGTGTGGATATCAGTGGTCTCGCACATTGCGTCGACATCGTCGGCACCGGCGGCGACCAGTCGGGCACCTTCAACGTCTCTACCGCATCGATGTTTGTGGCTGCCGCGGCTGGCTGCCATGTAGCCAAACACGGTAACCGTTCAGTCTCTTCCAAGTCGGGCAGCGCAGACGCGCTCGAGGCGGCTGGCGTCCGACTCGACATCACGCCCGCCCAGGTGGGTGAGTGCGTGCGTAAAATTGGGGTTGGATTTATGTTCGCTCCCGGGCATCACAGTGCGATGAAGCATGCCATCGGCCCGCGCAGGGAGATGGGCGTGCGTACCATATTCAACATTCTCGGTCCACTTACCAACCCTGCTGGTGTTCCGAATCAACTACTTGGCGTATTCGCAGAGGAGTTGCTCGACCCCATTGCCCAGGTGCTGCAGCGACTTGGCAGCCGGCATGTCCTGGTGGTCCATTCACGCGATGGACTGGATGAGATCAGCATTGCGGACAAGACAGAGGTGGCCGAACTCAAGGAGGGACTGGTTCACCGTTTCAGCATCCAACCGGAGAATTTCGGGCTAAAGCGCTCTCCCATCGATGTGATCAAGGTCACCGATGCCGTTGACAGTCTGCGCATGATTCGTTCGGTGCTGGACAACCAGCCAAGTGCCGCACGCGACATCGTTCAGCTCAACGCCGGCGCTGCAATTTACAGCGCGGGCCGCGCGGACTCACTCGCCGAAGGGATCGCGCTGGCTGACCAGGCTATTGCCAGCGGCGAGGCGCGCAACCGCCTCGACAAACTGGTGATCCTGACCCAGGGATTCGAATAGCGGACTCGGCTGCCTTCTTTGATGGAAAGAAGAACGGCTGGCGCAAAACACGGCAGGATGAGGGCAGCGAGATGGGCTCCAAAGTCTACCTCACCGCCCTATTGAATACTCAGTTTCGCCGTGCACCCAGACCACTCTGCTGCATGCAGGCATCCATCTGCTCCGGCGTGTCGCTCGATTTCAGACAGCGGATCATCACTTCACCCTGTTTGATCGACCTATCCAGGCCTTGAACAATCTCATCCTTCACCTTCTGACTCCACTCGATCTCCTGCTCCTGGCGCGGGGGAGGTGGTGGCGGTGCACTCTCCCCTGCACGGGGAGCTTGAGCACCCGGAGGCGGCTGCGCCGACGCCATCATCTTCTGCTGAAAAGCCTGCATGATCTCAGCACACCGTTTCAGCTCAGCCGTGTTGGTTGTGGCCTGAACGCACTGCCGCGTGTTCACCATCTCGGGTAACGACTGCTCCATCATTGGCAACATGGACTGCTTCATCTGTGCCAACATCTTGCCTCGATCCATCCCCGAATTGGGGCCTTGGGGTGTCTGGGCCAGCGCGACAACAGGAATCAGGAGAAGAAGTGTAACTGCTTTTTTCATAGGTTTCTCCGGGGTGAGTGGCTGACCTAGATTCGGATATACTGCTCCTTGTCAGCCCGAAATTGGATTATCCACCGATATCCGGACGGTTTTCAATGCCGTCGGAACAAACAGTGAGCACCGATATGTCTTGCAATTCATCACCTACCTGCTCCCTTGCCGGCCATCGCAAAACCGTGGAGCATCCCGTCATAGAGCGCGTTGTGTTGACCCCGCAGCCGGCAGTAGCGGACTATCGACAGGCAATGCAACTGGCCAACCAGACCGCGGAAAAGCTGCTAGGTGAACGAATGCTGCTCTCCTGGTACGATCGTGACCGTAATTTCGAGTCACCCCAGCACGCCAGTGAGTGCCATCAGCAAGGCGCCACGCCTGGCTATGTCGACTATGCCATTCATCATGGTGCCACTCTGTTAGTGGATATCGAGGATGGCCGTTTCCAGTTCTACTACCTGCCGGTGGATCTCTGATCTGCAGCGACACAGACAGACTCGGCCTTGGATCGATCTGCACCCGGCCACCGCTTGGGGTAATATGGGAAAAATCGGTTGCTACTGGCAGCCGGCATAATGCCACTTAGCCTGAGTTCGAACAGCGTAACGAGTCACAGACCGATGAAGAACACACCCGATATTCTGCAAAAGATCATTCTGCGCAAACGGGAAGAGATCCGTGAACGCAGCGCTGAGATCCCGTTGGAAAGTTTGCTAAAACTCGCCGGAAATGGGGATTCCCCTCGGGGATTTGCCCAGGCCATTGCAGATAGAACGGAACGGGGTCTGGCGGCGGTTGTCGCTGAAATAAAAAAATCGTCGCCCAGCAAGGGGGTGATACGGCCGCAATTCGACCCGGTTCAGATCGCATCCAGCTACGAACGCGGCGGCGCGACCTGTCTCTCGGTTCTCACCGATTGCGATTTTTTTCACGGCAGCGACGACTACCTGAGGCAGGCCAGATCAGCCTGTCGCCTGCCGGTCCTGCGCAAAGACTTTATCATCGATCCTTACCAGGTTTACGAGGCACGTGCGATCGGTGCTGACTGTGTTCTACTCATCCTCGCCTGTCTGGATGATGGCAACCTGAAGCAGTTGCACGAACTTGCCCGGGAACTAGGTATGGACGTGTTGCTGGAGGTACATGACGCAGCCGAACTGCAGCGCGCACTGGAGCTAGACAACCGCCTGATCGGTATCAACAATCGGGATCTGCGCAGCTTTGAGGTAAACCTTGAGACTACACTTGGGTTGCTGCGGGAGATCCCGGCAAACCGGATCGTGGTCACCGAGAGCGGAATCCATACGCCGGCAGATGTGGCGCGCATGCGGACTGGTGGGGTCAATGCGTTCCTGGTTGGTGAAGCATTCATGCGCGCCGAAGAACCCGGCGAAAAGCTGTCCGAACTCTTCTCCAGCAGCTGACTTGGCAACAATCAACCTCCGTTGAGGTTGAGCCGGCGGCGGCGCTGCAGCGAAATCACTCCTCCCAACACCAATAATGCCGGTAGGTAGATCCAGTACTTCTCTGGCTGCTCCAACGCCACCTCTATCGCGGTTATTTCCCAGTCGAAGTCGACACCGGCCTTCTGCGCAGGAGAGTTCCAATCCACATTGTCGACCAGAATGCGCCCTTCGCTCTCACGCAGTTCGATACCAGCGAACTGCAGCCGTTCGCTGGCAGGTGCCTTCGGACCGAGTGGCAGCGAAATGGTTTTGGAGACTTCGTTGCCGTCCAGCGTCTCACCCTGCATCATCAGGCGGATATTCGCCTCTTCCGGCTTCCGCTCGGTGACCATGGTGAGTTCGCTTGGTTGCAGTAACGCAAGCGGAGGAAAGAGGCGATCCATCCAGAAACCGGGACGAAACAGAGTGAAGGCTACCAGCAGCAGCAGTCCGGTTTCCCAAAAGCGGCTTCTAACCAGGAAGAACCCCTGTGTTGCCGCGGCGAAAAGCAGCATCGCGGTTACCGCACTGGCCACCGTGAATACCAACTCCCACCAGTGATCCACGCCGATCATCAGCAGTTGAGTATTGAAAATAAACATAAATGGCAACACGGCGGTACGAATGTCATAAGTAAAACCCTGAATACCGGTTCGGATAGGATCTCCCCGCGAAATTGCAGCGGCAGCATAGGCGGCCAACCCAACCGGCGGTGTATCGTCGGCAAGAATGCCGAAATAGAAGACAAAGAGGTGGACCGCGATCAGCGGAACGACCAACCCGTTTTGCTCAGCCAGCGCTACCAGCGCGGGCGCCATCAGCGCGGAGACGACGATATAGTTGGCCGTCGTGGGTAAACCCATGCCAAGAATCAGGCAGACCAATGCGGTGAAGAACAGCCCCAGCAGCAGGTAGCCACCCGAAACCAGATCGATAAAATCGGTCATGACCAGACCAATGCCGGTCAGGGTCACCGTCCCCACAACGATTCCAGCGGCAGCGGTCGCGACACCAATCCCGACCATGTTGCGCGCTCCGGCAACCAGACCGTGAAATAGATCGCTGAATCCCAGTCTGGCGGCTGCGCCCAGCTCGCCGTGTCCACGAAAGTGGGCTAGGATCGGACGCTGGGTCACCACGATCACAACCATGAAAACAGTTGCCCAGAAGGCGGAGAGACCGGGCGAAAAACGCTCTACAGTGAGGCACCAGACCAGCACCACGACGGGCAACAGAAAATGCAGCCCCGACTTGATGGTCGGTCCCGGTTCTGGTAGCCGTACTTCTTCCACGTCGGCATCGTCCGGAGTCAATTCCGGATATCCGGCGGCGAAACGCAACAGAGCGATATAGATCAGGAAAATTGCACTACCCACCAGCCAGGTGGCCGCATCACCGAATACTGTCTTGGTCCAGCCGATGCCGAAGTAGACTGCCCCGGAGAGCAGGATAATGCCGAGTATCACAGCTACAAATGTAAGCAGTCGCTGGCTGAAGCTGCTCCGGGTAGCCCGCGGCAAACCCTTCATATCCGCCTTGACCGCTTCCAGATGGACGATATAGATCAACGCAATGTAGGAGATGATGGCGGGTAGAAAGGCGTGCTTGATGATCTCCAGGTAGGGCACGCCGACGTATTCGACCATCAGAAATGCGGCAGCACCCATGATCGGCGGGGTGAGCTGGCCGTTGGTGGAGGAAGCCACCTCGATGGCGCCGGCCTTTTCAGCGGGAAAACCTACCCGCTTCATCAGCGGGATGGTGAAGGTACCGGTGGTCACCACATTGGCGATGGAGGAGCCCGAGATCAGCCCGGTCATACCCGAAGCGACCACTGCGGCTTTGGCTGGCCCACCGCGCAGATGACCGAGCAGCGAAAATGAGACCTGAATGAAGTAGTGGCCTGCACCGGCCCGTTCCAACAGCGCAGCAAACAGCACGAACAGAAAGACGAAATCGGTGGAGACACCCAGCGCTACGCCATAAACACCCTCGGTGGATAGCCACTGATGGTCAGCCACCTGATTGAGAGAGGCCCCCTTGTGCGCGATCACCGACGGCATGTAGGGCCCGAAAAAGGTGTAGCAGAGCAGAATGGCCGCGATTATCGCAAGTGGGGGACCGAGTGCCCGGCGAGTCGCCTCCAGCAACAGCAGGATGCCGCAGGTAGCCACGACCACATCCGCGGTGATCGGCGCACCCGGTCGCTGGGACAACTCCTGGTAAAACAGGTACAGATAGGCCGAACTGAAAGCTGCCACCAGGCCGAACAACCAATCCTGAACCGGAACATAGTTGCGCGGTGAGCTTTTCAGCGTGGGGTAGGAGGTAAAAGCCAGGAAAACCGCAAACGCGAGATGCACCGAACGCGCCTGGGTGGTGTTCAACACACCAAACTCCAACATGAAAGGGATGGGAGAAACATACCAGATCTGAAACAGTGACCAGGCCAGCGCGGTGAAAATAAGCACCTTTCCACTTATCCCGACGGGGTCTCGCACACCGGTATCCACCGTTGACACGAGATCGTGCGTTCCGTTATTGCCGCTGACCTGTAGCTCATTTTTTCTAGTCATCATGTCAGTGCTCTTTGATTGTAGTGCTGGTGACTCGACGATCGGCGTTGTGTACAAGCCAGCGGTTGTTTGTCAACGCGCATTATCAACTGGCATCCCCAGAAACTGCCACCGATCCTTTCATATCCCGGTCATATAGATTTGCTGCAATCATCGACTGCTCACAATCAACCAGGAAGAGAGAAGTAATTTAATTAAATTAGCAAATTACATGGGCTTATCCAACTTTTGCATTGGCGACTTTTCCACTTCCCGTAATAGAGTACTGGCTATGGCGATGCTTCCATTTCCTCGGTACACGGATAATAGGTTATGCTTCGCCCTCTTTTCTATCACATGGAAACACCATGCAAGAGGTTCCTGATATCAGTGACAGTGAGACCTGGGTGATCAAAACCACTCTGCACGAACGTTACCGTGAAGCTTTGGAACTGCAGATTGCCGATGCCGAGATCCGGCTTCGTCCCTCCGACCGGCATGTCACCTCCTGCCCTGTCTGGTACTGGCAAAGGGAAGATTGCCACTTTGTGATCTTCAAAACCGGCACCCGCAGATACCGCTGCCAGTTCTTTTACCGACCCTACCAGCAATATGGAACCGGCGTCCCGGAGTATTCCGATATTACCGAGTGCGTCGTTTCACTACTACAGGCACAGGCAGACCACAGCGCCAAGGAGCGGGGGGATATCTGAGCTCACACGCGACCGTGCCGAAGAATGGAAATGAATTCAATAGCTTGAGAGGAAACCCAAGGAAAACCAATGAGCAAGAAAAATGCCTTTTATGCACAGTCGGGCGGGGTAACCGCCGTTATCAATGCGTCGGCATGCGGCGTGATAGAGACCGCACGCAAGCACAGCGATAGAATCGGTAATGTCTATGCCGGTCGCAACGGTATCATCGGTGCGCTGACCGAGGATCTGATCGATACCAGTAGGGAGTCCGCTGCGGCGATCGCCGCGTTACGGCACACCCCCTCCGGGGGCTTCGGTTCTTGCCGCTTCAAACTGAAGGGACTCGAGGAGAGCAAGCGCGAGTACGAGCGCCTGATAGAGGTGTTCAGGGCGCACGATATCGGTTACTTCTTCTACAACGGTGGCGGTGACTCCGCCGACACCTGTTATAAAGTATCCCAGCTCTCTGAGAAGATGGGTTTTCCGGTGCAGGCCATTCATGTTCCCAAGACGGTAGACAATGATCTGCCGATCACCGATAACTGCCCTGGATTCGGATCGGTTGCCAAATATATTGCGGTTTCCACACTGGAGGCCTCCTATGATGTCCGCTCCATGGCCAAAACCTCAACCAAAGTATTCGTGATCGAAGTGATGGGACGCCATGCCGGCTGGATCGCCGCGGCCGGCGGTCTGGTCGAGGATCATGGCATCCCCGTGGTCATCCTTTTCCCGGAGATTAAGTTCAATCAGGAGACATTCCTGGCCAAGTGTAAGCAGATGATCGAGCAGCACGGTTATGTGACGGTGGTCGTCTCTGAGGGCGCCCATTGGCCGGATGGAAAATTCCTTGCCGAGCAAGGCACGCGTGACGCCTTTGGTCACGCCCAGTTAGGAGGCGCAGCTCCGGTGGTGGCGAATATGATCAAGGATGCACTGGGCTACAAATACCACTGGGCAGTAGCCGACTATCTGCAGCGTGCAGCACGCCATCTCGCTTCCCGGAGCGATGTGGAGCAAGCATATGCGCTGGGCAAGGCAGCGGTGGAGTTTGCTCTCAACGGAGAGAACTCGATCATGCCGACGGTGGTACGCAAATCCACGTCCCCCTACATCTGGGAGATCGGCAAAGCGCCTCTCTCCGAAGTGGCCAACGTGGAAAAGATGATGCCTGCAGAGTTTATCTCCGAAGATGGTTTTGGTATCACCCCAGCTTGCAAAGAGTATCTCTATCCGCTCATCGAAGGCGAGGATTATCCTCCGTATAAAAACGGGTTGCCAGACTACGTCACGCTGGAGAACCAGTCGGTTGAGAAGAAGCTTGCTGCTTTCAAGCTGAGTTGAAGCCAGACCGGAAGCCAGTCAATCCTATCGACGGGAGAGGTGCAGATTTTTCGAATCTTCGTTGAAGTAGGAGACTCGCCAATCCGAAAGTACCCTGCCCGCTCCTGGTCACATCCATTGATCAGGGGCGGGCCGAACTGGGCGAGAAGGACTGCCGGAAGCAACAGATCGCAATTTTCTCCACCTCCCGGAAAGTCTGCCGCGCCCCGCGCGACGGCCCTGGGGCGCAAACAAGCTTGTCGAATTCGACCCATATTCTCTGGTAGGATGCACCGGCACGTGGTTCGGTGCAGAATTCTGATAACCAAAACTTGAGGAGTACTCATGAGTACCGAGTTAATTTTTTCCCTAATATGTGCGATTGCCGCCTTGGTCTACGGCTATATGTCGGTCAAATGGATATTGGCCAAACCTGAAGGCAATGAGCGAATGAAAGAGATCGCCAGTGCTGTTCAGGAGGGCGCATCTGCCTATCTGAATCGTCAATACACAGCCATCGGCATCGTTGGTGTGGTTCTGCTTGTGATCATTGCGCTGGCACTGGACATCAGCACAGCCATCGGATTCGCCATCGGTGCGGTACTCTCCGGTGCAGCCGGCTACATTGGCATGAACATCTCGGTCAGATCCAATTTGCGCACAGCCGAGGCCGCCAATGATGGCATCAACGCCGCACTGCAGATCGCCTTTCGTGGCGGCGCCATCACCGGCCTGCTGGTTGTGGGCCTTGGCCTGCTGGGTGTCGCCGGCTACTATGCAGCACTCTCCATAGCCGGGGTGAGCAGCTCGGATGCGCTGCACGCGCTGGTCGGACTCGCCTTCGGCGGCTCATTGATCTCCATCTTTGCCCGACTTGGTGGCGGTATCTTCACCAAGGGTGCAGACGTCGGTGCCGATCTGGTGGGTAAGGTTGAAGCAGGTATTCCCGAAGACGATCCGCGCAACCCGGCCGTCATCGCAGACAACGTAGGGGACAACGTGGGTGACTGTGCCGGTATGGCAGCTGACCTGTTCGAGACCTATGCAGTTACCGTGGTAGCCACCATGCTGCTCGGCGGCTTGGTGGTCAAGGGGGCCGAAGCTGCAGCCATCGTCTATCCGCTGGTCCTGGGTGGTGTCTCCATTATCGCTTCGATCATCGGAACCTACTTCGTCAAGGCCAAAGAGGGCACCACCAATGTGATGCCAGCGCTGTACAGGGGTCTCGCTGTCGCCGGCGTCATCGCCGCCGTTGTCTACTACGCCGTCACCGCTATTGTGATGGGGGATATTGCTATCGAAGGTGTAGCGAATCCCACGATGGCGCTGTTCGGTTCCTCCCTGATCGGACTGTTCCTGACCGCGGCGATGGTTGTGATCACCGAATACTACACCTCGACCGAGTACAAACCGGTGCGCTACATCTCGCAGGCATCCACCACCGGTCATGCCACCAACGTCATCGCGGGTCTGGGTATCTCGATGAAGGCCACCGCCGCACCGGTGTTGGTGATCTGTGCCGCCATATGGGGAGCCTATGACCTTGCCGGTCTCTATGGCATCGCGATTGCTGCCACCTCGATGCTCTCGATGACCGGTATCATCGTTGCGCTGGATGCCTATGGTCCGATCACCGACAACGCCGGTGGTATCGCCGAGATGGCACAACTGGACGAAAAGATCCGCAATATCACCGATCCGCTGGACGCGGTAGGTAACACCACCAAGGCGGTTACCAAAGGTTATGCGATCGGCTCTGCCGGCCTCGCGGCACTGGTGCTGTTCGCCGACTACACCCACTCTCTCGACGCCCACACCGGTAAGATTACCGCATTCGACCTCTCCAACCACATGGTTCTGATCGGTCTCCTGATTGGTGGCATGGTGCCTTATCTGTTTGGTGCGATGGCGATGCAAGCGGTCGGCAAGGCGGCTGGTGGTATCGTGAATGAGGTACGTCGCCAGTTCCGTGAGATGCCAGGCATTATGGATCGCACCCAGAAGCCAGACTACTCCAAGGCGGTCGACATGTTGACCAAAGCCGCGATCAAGGAGATGATCGTACCGTCACTGCTGCCGATTGCGGTACCAATCCTGGTCGGCCTGCTGCTTGGACCGCAGGCACTGGGCGGCCTGCTGATCGGCACCATCGTTACCGGACTGTTCGTCGCCATCTCCATGACCGCCGGTGGCGGTGCGTGGGACAATGCCAAGAAACATATCGAAGACGGCAATTTCGGCGGCAAAGGTTCGGAAGGACATAAAGCTGCGGTCACCGGTGACACCGTCGGCGACCCCTACAAAGACACGGCGGGCCCAGCCATCAATCCGCTGATCAAGATCATCAACATTGTCGCGTTGCTGATCGTGCCCTTGCTGTAACAATTAAGCAGTGGCGGGTTGGAACCGTGCCAACCCGCTACCGCATCTCTCCCACCATTGAGTTAGTTTTGGCAATTCCCGGGGGGTCGGTTTATCATGCCGGCCTCCTTTTTTCGTTTGCGAGCCTTATCCCATGAATCTGGACAAAGTCAGCCCGGGCGCCAATCTGCCCAATGAGTTCAATGTGATCATTGAGATCCCGGCCGAATCGGATCCGGTTAAATATGAACTGGACAAAAAGACTGGAGCCATGTTTGTCGATCGTTTTATGTCCAGTGCGATGCACTACCCCTGCAACTACGGCTACGTACCCCATACCCTGTCGAAGGACGGTGATCCGGTGGATGTACTGGTACTGACCCCCTATCCACTGATCTCCGGCTCGGTGATTACCTGCCGGCCAGTCGGCGTACTCACCATGACCGACGAATCCGGAGATGACGCCAAAGTACTCGCGGTACCGACTGACAACCTGTTCAAGGGTTTTCAGCATGTGAACACCTTTCGTGATCTGCCACCACATCTGCTCAGTCAGATTGCCCACTTTTTTGAGCACTACAAGGACCTGGACGAAGGGAAGTGGGTCCGTGTCGATGGCTGGAAAGGAATTGACGAAGCGAAACAGGAGATCCTGGAAAGTATCAAGATGTATCAGGAAGCGCCGGAAAAACCCAACTTCTGAGTATTTATTACAATTCACCGCAGGAAAAGCGGCTACCCAAGCTCTCCGCTTTCTCCGACGGGATGCATAATCGCAGATCGCAAAAATGAAGATTTGTATTCTATCCGACAGCCACGACCATATCGCTCTGTTGAATGCGGCAGTTGCCGAGGCCAAGAGCAAAGGCGCAGAGGCGGTGATCCACTGTGGTGATGTGGTGGCACCAAGCACCCTGAAGTGCCTCACCAAACATCAGCTCAAAGTGCACCTGATCCACGGCAACAATACCGGCGACCTCTACTCTCTGGGGCAGTTGGCAGGCAAGCCTGATAATATCATTCAGTACCACGGTATGGATGCTGGTATCACCCTGGCCAACAGACGTATTTTTCTGGTGCACTATCCGCACTATGCCCGGGCTATGGCTGTCACCGGCGACTGGGATCTGGTCTGCTGTGGTCACAGTCATAAACTGCAAATCGAACATCTACCCAATATCAAAGGCGGCATAACCGTGTTGGTCAACCCGGGAACCATCGGTGGTGTCGGGAGCGACCCCGCCACATATCTGCTCGGAGACCTCGAAACAATGCAGTTTGAGCCATTTGAGATTTCCAAGAGCATCGAGCGTGAAGAGTCGTTCGCCTGAGTGCGTACCACGACAAAAAAAGCTGCACAGAGAACGAGATGAGTGATCTAACCCATTTCAACCATACCGGTGACGCCCATATGGTGGACGTCGGCGGCAAAGAAACCAGCCACCGCATCGCCATAAGTGAAGGTCGCATCATCATGCAGCCGCAGACACTGAAGATGATTCAACAGGGTAGCCACCACAAGGGGGATGTGCTTGGTATCGCCCGGATTGCCGGTATCATGGCTGCCAAACGCACCGCCGACCTGATACCCCTCTGTCATCCTTTGTCACTGACCCATATCAGCATCGAGCTGACTCCCGACACTGAGCAGTCTGAAGTCTACTGTCGCGCGCGGGTGGAGACACATGGTCAGACCGGAGTAGAAATGGAGGCGCTCTGCGCTACTCAGGTGGCATTATTGACCATCTACGACATGTGCAAAGCAGTCGACCGCGGCATGCAGATCGACCGGGTACGGCTACTTGAGAAGGCCGGCGGCAAATCGGGTCACTGGCAAAGAACAGAGGCCCAGTAATTCATTAAAGAGTCCGGCACATGAATCCTCTCTACCATCGTGCGCGCTTCTTCACCAGCGCCGCCAGACTCTGTCAGGCCCCACCAGACCAAGGATTCGAGGTGGCTTTCGCGGGCCGTTCCAATGCCGGGAAATCGAGTGCAATCAATGCGCTGACACAGCAGAGCCAGCTTGCGCGGACCAGTAAGACACCTGGCCGAACGCAGCTGCTGAACTTTTTTACTCTGGATACACAGCGCCGGCTGGTAGACCTTCCCGGTTACGGCTACGCCCAGGTGCCTGAAGCGGTGAAACAGCAGTGGCAACGGGAGATGACCGCCTATTTGACGGGTCGAAAATCCCTTAGGGGCGTGGTGTTGCTGATGGATATTCGCCACCCGCTGAAGGAATTCGACCAGCAGATGGTGCAACTCTCCGAACAGATCCAGCTACCACTGCACATTCTACTGACCAAAGCGGACAAACTGAAATGGGGTGCGGCGAATCAGTCGCTGATGCAGCTGAGAAGCCAGTTAAGAGAGCGACACGAACGGATTAGCCTACAGCTCTTCTCAGCACTCAAGAGGCAGGGTATAACCGAACTGCACGCGCTTCTGGATGAGTGGTTCGAAATGAAAGATTCGGACAACGATTCAGCTCTGTCAGAAGATATCCAAGCAAAAAAAGATCCCGGTACCTAAGGGGGAGCAGGTATCCGGGATCTGGCGGTCCGGCAGGGGTGGCCGGACTCAGAGCACGCTCGGGGAGAAGCATGCCCCACGCCATATGGCGTTCAACAGATCAGACAGAGTGTAGCGGGGTTAGTTCCCGGACAGAATGAAACTGTCCGGAGGCACCGAATCAACACCTCCTATCTCCCGGGCCTTTTGTTTCCAACATATTCCCGTCACTGTGGAGAAGGCTGTATTCCGGAGGTCAGAAAAATCGCCGCTGCAACCGGATTGGATACGCAATGGGCACATCTGTGCACCGCCACTCCGGTAATCTGCGGCAACGCTTGTAGAGGTGGGATGACCGACGGGTCGTCCGTGCGCTCTGAGACAATAAGATTTTGTACCTATTTAGCTGGCCTGCCCAAAAAAACGGGGCCAGCCAAATGGCGACATCGCTTTTTTTATACCCGCAATTGCTGCGTAGGGTGGGTTATTTCGAACCGGCTTTCACCAGGATATAGAAAAAGAGGGAACCGGTTTACGTCAGTAAACTGCGCTCCGTGCGTACTTTTTGTTTCCGACACAGGCTCAGTGCGCCTCATCCCAATTGTCACCCACCCCTACTTCGACCAGCAGAGGTATACGCAGGCTGGCAGCACCCTGCATCAACGATACGATCTGTTCTCTGGCCTGGGCGACAACCTCCTGCTCCACCTCGAACACTAACTCATCGTGGACCTGCATGATCATACGTACCGGCAACCCACTCTGTTCGATCCAGAGGTCCAGTGCCAGCATGGCACGTTTGATGATGTCTGAGGCGGTTCCCTGCATCGGTGCGTTGATTGCGGTGCGTTCGGCAGCCGCCCGACGTTGCGCATTGCGCGACTGAATCTCGGGTAGATAGAGGCGGCGACCAAACACCGTCTCCACAAACCCTCGCGCATGTGCCGCTTCCCGGGTCCGTGCCATGAACTCACGCACACCAGGGTATCTGTCAAAGTAGCGATCCACATAATTCTGAGCGGCATTGCGCTCAATACCCAACTGTCGAGCAAGCCCAAAGGCCGACATACCGTAAATCAGCCCGAAATTGATCGCCTTCGCGGAGCGCCGCTGTTCTGCGCTTACCTGCTCCAGCGCATCCACGCCAAATACTTCGGCCGCAGTGGCGCGATGCACGTCCTGCCCCTGTGCAAATGCCAGCAGCAGGCCGGCATCTTCGGAGAGATGCGCCATGATACGCAACTCGATCTGAGAATAATCGGCTGCCAGAATACGCCAACCAGGCTCGGCGACGAAGGCCTGCCTGATGCGGCGCCCTTCGGCACTACGCACCGGAATGTTCTGCAGATTCGGATCGGTCGAACTCAACCGACCGGTTGCAGCCACTGCCTGATGGTAGGAAGTGTGCACTCGGCCAGTATCTTTATCCACCATCCGCGGGAGCTTTTCGGTATAGGTCGATTTCAACTTAGCCAGACCGCGGTGCTCCAGAATCAGTGCCGGCAGCTCGAAACCCCGCTCTGCCAGTTCTTGCAGTACCGACTCCGCAGTCGAGGGCGCCCCTTTCGGGGTCTTGGAGATCACCGGCAGCTTCAATTGATCGAAAAAGATTTCGCCGATCTGTTTTGGCGACCCTAGGTTGAAGACACACCCAGCAGCAGCGTAGGCCTGTTGTTCCAACTCCAGCAGCCGCTTGCCCAGTTCCCTGCTTTGCGCTTCCAGCATCTCACTGTCGATGCGAACACCGCGCCGCTCCATGCGCGACAATACTGGAACAAGCGGCATCTCAAGCTCGCGAAACAGTGTTTCGAGACTGGGCTCTGCTGCGATTTTCGGCCAGAGCTCATGATGTAGCCGCAGCGTGACATCTGCATCCTCCGCCGCATAGTGAGCAGCCTGCTCCAGCGCCACCTGATCGAAACGCAACTGCTGGGCGCCCTTACCAGCGATATCTTCGAATTTGATTGTGGTGTAATCGAGATACTTCTGCGCCAGGGAGTCCATATCATGGCGAGTAGCAGTGGCATCCAGCACATAGGATTCGAGCATGGTGTCGAACGCTAACCCTCGCATGGCGATGCCATAGCGGGCCAACAGATTCATATCGTACTTGAGATTCTGCCCTAGCTTGAGGTGCCGTGGATCCTCAAGCAACGGCTTGAGCGCCGCCAGAACCCGGTCGCGCGATAGCTGATCCGGCACCCCCGGATACTGGTGCGCAACAGGAACATAGGCGGCCTCCCCCGGTTCCACCGCAAACGATAGACCCACAACCTCAGCCTGCATGTAGTCGAGGCTGGTCGTTTCGGTATCAATCGCAAACAGTTCCGTTGTGCGCAACTTCTCTATCCAGGCGTCAAACTCCGGCGCACTCAGCAACAGCTGATATTGGGTGCCGATCTCCTGCTGCACCACCGGCTGGGGTATGGGATCGAGCGTCTCCAGCAGCCGCCTCGACTCGATCTTCTGGTAGAGCAGCCGCAGTTGTGCATCATCTGCTGCGGCAGGTATCAACTCCGACGGCTCCACCGGCAGTGTCAGATCACGGCGTATGGTGGCTAACTCCCGTGCCAACGGCAACTGCGTCAGGCTATCCCGCAGATTGTCGCCAACCTTGCCGCTGATCTCGTCGGCACTTGCCATCAGTTGATCCAGACTGCGATACTGCTCCAGCCACTTTGCTGCGGTTTTCGGTCCGCACTTGGGCACTCCGGGGATATTGTCCACACTGTCCCCAACCAGCGCCAGATAATCGACAATCTGTTCCGGCGCCACACCGAACTTGGCAATCACCCCTTCCCTATCCATGACTACATTGGTCATGGTATTGATCAGTGTGATGTGTTCGCCAACCAGTTGGGCAAGATCCTTGTCACTGGTGGATATCAGGGTGCGCATGCCCTGCGCCGCTGCCCGGGTCGCCAGCGTGCCAATCACGTCATCCGCCTCCACCCCTTTCTCCAGCAGCAATGGCAAACCCAGGGCCCGAATGATGCGATAGAGCGGCTCAATCTGCTGACGCAGTTCATCCGGCATTGGTGGCCGATTTGCCTTGTACTGAGCGTAGATCTCCTCACGAAAAGTGGCACCCGGAGCATCGAACACTACTGCGATATACTGCGGCTGGTAATCGCCGATCATTTTACGCAGCATGTTGATGACACCGACGATGGCACCCGTGGCCTCTCCTCTGGAGTTGGTCAGTGGAGGCAAGGCATGGTAGGCACGAAACAGATAGGAGGAGCCGTCGACCAGAATCAGGGAGGTGTTCGCACTCATGGGCAGGGTATAATCAGCAATAATTCCAGGCAGCATACCCCAATTACTCTGCGACCCGAAACCACTAAATTCCAAGGAGCAAGCAGATGTCACAGACTCTAGCCTTCGACGTCTACGGTACTCTCATCGACACTTCTGGCGTTGTCCAGGAACTGACAGACTTGATGGGTGATCTGGCGCCGCGTTTTTCTCAGCGCTGGCGCGAAAAGCAGCTCGAATACTCTTTCCGGCGTGGGTTGATGCAGGCGTACCAGGATTTTTCAGTCTGCACCGAAGAGGCGCTGGTTTACGTCTGCAGGGAGCTGTCAGTACCGCTCTCTGAGCAGCAGATGAAACAGTTGCTGGCCAGTTACCGCAAGCTTCCGGCGTTCCCCGATGCGCACCAAGCATTGCCGCAGTTGCAGGCACTGGGCCACAAGATGTACGCCTTCTCCAATGGGCTTGCCCTGGATGTCGAAACGTTGCTGCTTCATGCCGGTGTCGACCACTACTTTATGGACATTATCAGTGCTGACGAGATCCGAACCTTCAAGCCCGATCCGGCAATCTATCACCACTTCATGAAACGTTCAGAGACGCCGGCAAAGCACTGCTGGCTGATCTCCGGTAACCCGTTCGACCTGCTGGGCGCAGCCGCGGTAGGCTTCAGAACTGCCTGGATCCGGCGCAACCCAGCTCTGCCTTTCGATCCCTGGGGCGTCGAACCTGACCTCACCTCCTCCTCCCTTACCGAACTCGAACATGCGGCAGGCTTACACCAGTAACGATAACTTGTCATACTATGACTATATTTCGTAGTTTCAATGCGTAACGTGGGTCGGAAGCCGTCACAATCGCTCAGGGCAACATTCCGGCGCACTTTTGGAATCTCACCTCGATAGGGTTATGAAGTCTCTCCATCTCTCCGGTATACCGCCTTGGTTCAGTTACGGAGTGCTCTCTTTTTTGAGCCTCTACGTCACCCTTTGGCATACTCAAGGAGATTTACAGGCTACACCCATAGTGCTGCACACCGGATTCGCACTGGCGGGAGTGATGCTTCATAGTTACTGGGTTCTGCCTGGGATTCTCGCTGGAACAGTGCTTGCTTTCCAGGTACACGCGGACCCTATTATTGTCAGCTCACTTCACACCGCAGGAACCATCGGTGCCACACTGCTGGCTGGAGGACTGCTGCGACGTCCAGGGGCGCCCCATCTGATGTTGCAGAGCACCACGCATTTGAGCTGGTTCCTGCTGATCGCACTGTTGATCGCCCCACTTCTCCCGACCCTGGCCTGTGTGGCGCTTCTCTATCTGGCTGACAACGACAACCTGGAGCTGCTGCTCCAAACATCCGGCCGGGCCTGGCTCGCGCATGCCATCGGTGTTGCATTGATCACCCCGCTGGTGATTGCATGGCGCACCCGTGGCGGCCGGAACAGCCTCAGACATCAAGCTGAAGCGTTGCTGCTTGGGCTCGCTACACTTGCGGTATGCGCGCTGTTACAGGGTGAACTGATAGCGAAATGGCTGCTCGAGCATCCGTTGAGCTATCTTCCGTTTCCGGTGATTGTCTGGGCTTTTCTCAGGTTCCGTTCACGCGCATCCACGCTCGTGGTACTGTCACTCTCTGCAGCCACAGTCTGGGGAAGCTACTCAGGACTGGGACCCTTTGCCGGGAGCAATCCCCTGCCCGGTTTTGTGCCGCTGCAGACCTACCTTCTGATCATGGCCCTCACCATGTTGATCGGCATAGCCCAATTAGGCGGCCGTCAGCAGCGCATGCAGCGTATGGCGCTGGCAAGCAAGGTGATCACCCACTCCCCCGAAGGGATCATCGTCACCGACCCAGGCGGGGTGATCCTCTCCGCCAACCCTGCGTTTTTTGTCTCCACCGGTTTTCAACCTGGAGATATCGCAGGGCAATCGATCCGCAAACTGACATCGGTTCATCATAATCAGGAGTTCTTCACCAATATCTGGCGCCAGTTGCGGTTAAAGGGGCAGTGGGAAGGTGAGATTTGGAATCGCAACAAAGCCGGTGAGATTCATCCCCAGTGGCTGAGTCTGACCGCAATAACCGACCGGGATGGACACCCCACGCACTACCTGGGCATCTATTCCGACGTTTCGCGGCAGAAACAGATCCAGGAACGAATGCACCGGCTCGCCTATCACGACGTACTTACCGGGCTGCCCAATCGTCAGCTTTTCAGTGACCGGTTGAACCAGGCGTTGAAATATGCCGGTAGAAAAAACAGTCGGCTTGCCCTGTTTATCGTCGACCTCGACCGCTTCAAGAATATCAACGACACGCTGGGACACAGCGTTGGCGATAAGGTGCTGCAGCACACCGCAGAACGCATGAACGGCTGTATTCGTCAGACAGACACCCTATCCCGGCTGGGCGGCGATGAATTCAGCATAATCATTCAGGACATCAACGAAAACTTCGACACAGTGCAGGTCGCGGAAAAACTGGTGAATGCCTTTCAAACGCCACTGCGGATCGAAGAACACGAACTGTTCATGACTCCAAGCATCGGCATATCACTTTTTCCCAGTGATGCCAACAGCAGTGAAGAGCTGATCAAGTACGCCGAAACAGCGATGTACCGCGCCAAGGATCTCGGCGGCAACGGATTTCAGTTCTTCGCCACGGATATGAGCGACCCGATACGCTGGAGTTTGACGATAGAGAATGCGCTGCGCCGTGCCGTAGAGCAGAACAGCATCACGTTGGACTATCAGCCTCAGTTCGACCTGCGCAGCGGCGATCTGATCGGGTTGGAAGCGCTGGCACGCTGGCATCATGGATTGGACAAGACACCACCCGATATTTTCGTCAAGGTTGCCGAAGAGACCGGACTGATTCACCGGATGGGTGATCATATTCTGCAGATGGCATGCCAGCAGGCCGCACATTGGCAGCAGGAGGGTTTTAGCAATCTGAGGGTTTCAGTGAACATCTCTCCGCTGCAGCTCAAACAGTCAGATTTCATCGATCGCCTGCAACAGATAGCAAGGGAGGCCGGCACACCACCCAAGCTGATCGAACTGGAGATCGCCGAAAGCACGCTGATGGAGAATGCCAGCCTGATGGAGAGCCTGATCAACATGCTCTCGGTGTGTGGTTTCCGCATCGCAATCGATGATTACGGTACTGGCTACTCATCCCTCAGCTATATAAAACGCCTGGCCATCGACCGTATCAAGATCGACAACTCTTTCATCAAGGACCTGCCCGAGGCAGCCAATGACGCCGCGATCTGCAGCGCAATCATCACCATGGCACACAATCTGAATCTGCAGGTGATTGCCAAAGGAGTTGAAACCGACGAACAGATGGATTATCTGCGCAAAGTCCACTGCGACGAAATTCAGGGCTATATTTTCAGCCATCCAGTCGGCGCCCAGGAGATTTCGGAGATGATCCACCAGGGTTACTGGCACATATCCCACCACGAATAACGTGCGGCGTTACTGGATGCCGCCGAGAACAGGTGCGTCCCCACGATAACCTGAGCAGAATCTGTCGCATGCGCTATGAGGAAGAGGGGTGTGCACTCCATTTTCGCAAGTCACCCATCGCACCAGCGATCCACCTCTGCCTGCATGCGATCGATTTCACGCTGCCGTTCGCTGCTGTTTAGATAACGGCGCTCCCCATCTGCCAGCGGCTCATAGAGCCGGGAAGATTGGTACGCTCCGAGCTGATTACGCGCATAGGTACAATACTTCAACCGCTGCCGCTGTTTCGCCTCTGCTGCCTGCTGCTCGGACTCGCGGGCTTCGCGTGCCTCTC
The DNA here is from genome assembly GCA_024235215.1 of Chromatiaceae bacterium. GTDB lineage: Bacteria > Pseudomonadota > Gammaproteobacteria > Chromatiales > Chromatiaceae > HKST-UBA178. Next base: position 254,910 of record JACKMU010000008.1, read on the forward strand.
GATACGCATCCAGCTGCCGCCTCTGCTGCTGCAGCCGCTCCGTTTCGGCCTGCTTCCTTTCTTGCCCGGTGGTATCCGGTTCCTGCACTCCGACTTCCAGTCTATGCGCGCCTCCGCCCGGAGGTCGATCGCTGAAATGAACTTTGCCCCGCTCATCCACCCAGCGGAACACCTCAGCCTGAATCGTGGTCATTCCCATCACTCCGGCGATCACCAGGAGAAAAAGATGATTACGCATGATGCCACCTCCATTCAGTCAAAATGCAGCATCCATTGTCCGGGAGCTCCGTTGGTATCCGCGCTGCACACCCGGTTTCTACCTTGATTCTTCGCCCGATAGAGCGCCAGATCAGCGCGCTCGATGAAGCCGGGTATGGACTCACCCACCTGACGCTGGGCGGTGCCGATGCTGATGGTGATCCGTAGCCCGGAGAATGTTCCGGAAAAACGTGCCGCTGCGATCTTCTGCCTGAGCCGTTCGGCGATCGAAGCGATCTCCATTGCCGGTTCGCCCACCACGATCAACCCGAACTCCTCACCCCCGAGTCGCACCGGAAGGTCCCCGGCACGCGCATCCATCTGAATGACATAGGCCACACGGCGCAGCACTTCATCCCCGCGCACATGTCCATACTGGTCATTTATTCGCTTGAAATGGTCCACATCCAACATTGCCAGCGCGACCGGGGTACCCCCCGTTCGGTCATGAATCTCAAACAGTCTGCGCAGTGTGTCTTCCATGTAGAACCGAGTGAAAAGACCGGTCAGCGGATCCCGGATCGAGCGTTCGTAAAACTTCTGCCGTTCCAGCTCGATACTGCGGTAGATAGTCTCCCGCTCCACGGCCACCTGCAGCGCGGCAGAGATCTGCTCCAGCATCTGACGGAGATGCGCATCCGTTTCAATGTTTTCCAGCAGTGAGATCACGGCTACGCCATACATCCACTCCGCATCACGTCTGAACAGCGGCAGCAGTATGAAGCGGCGATCATCCGGTACCGCAGCGCGCTTAATGGTGACCGGCATCTGATCACGCTCCACCCGCTCCTGCCATCTCTCCCGGGTCATCCCGAACAGTTTCGAGATCTGCCTTGGAGGTGATGCAGCGACACCCCGGTAGCGACTCTCCGGCGCCAGATGGAGCACCGTGTCATCCTCCAACTGAACATAGAACTCGAGCGCTTCTGCCGGCATCACCCGTTTCAGTATCTCCAGCAGACGGTCGGCAATTTCGCGAAAATCGCGCGAGATCACCATGGTGGAGGTAATATCCTTCAGCAGCGCGTTCAGGCACGAAAGGCGCTGAATATCCCCATCCCGCTCCGCCATCAGGTAGAGACCGCACTCCACACCCTTCAGCTCTCGCAGGGTGTGTGCCAGCAGCGGGCCTGGCAGCAGATGGCCGTGCTGCGGTGCAATCATATCGATCGGAAGGTGTTCTATCCGACTCAGAGCCTGTCCAAGTATCTCCCGACTCGGGAAAGCGTGCTCATGAAAAGTGCGTATCGTTTCGAAATAGTTCTCGTCCGCTGACGCATAGAGCAGCTCTCCATCCGGATATCCGGCAAACAGATCGCTGGAAAAGAGCGTGCCGGAAACCGGATCGAATGTGCAGAACGCGCCTGGGAAATGAGCATAAGGGGTAAAGATGAACTGCAGTTGGCGATCCCCCAGGCCCAACTGCCACTGATTTTCCTCAACCAGCCAGAAAGGCAGAGCCAAATCATAGTGACGGATCATATCCGCGGCCAGCCGGTGACAGACGAGCCGTGCATCATTGCGCTCAACCCGGGCGTCAATAAGCGCTAACGAACTGGTCACGGACGGTTCCTGATGGTGGCAGACGAACCAACGGATTGCGGAAAACGGTATGACTTGCTCTATCTTGCGCAGTGTCTGTGCAAAAGTCAGCCGGGAACCGGGATCGATCAGCAGCGACTGATCCCCCTGCTCGATCAGGTAGACATTTGCATGCAAATTTTCCTGTGGCAGAGTGCAACCCACCCACCAGATGCGCTCCGCAAGCTGCACCGCATTATGGGTTTGCATCCGCTTCACGGCTTGAGCAGCTCTTCTTTCTCTTCCCTGCCGACCTGACCCTTGGGTCTCAGCATCCGATAGTCGGGATGGCACACCCGGTCGCGTCCGCCGATCTTCGCCTGGTAGAGCAGCGCATCCGCCCGCTCAACCAACGCGCCGGGTGTCAGCTCTTCACCCTTTCTGGCAACATCCACTCCCATACTGGCAGTCACCCAGATCTGCTGTCCCCCTAACTCGACCGGCGTCTGTCGGATGATGCGGCTCAGCCGGTTGGCCACCGCAACCCCATGCGGCAACTCGGTCGCCGGCAGCAGCAGTGCGAACTCCTCACCGCCATAACGACAGGGAATATCGATTTTACGCAGCTCTCTTTTCATCAACGCTGCGCAATGGCGCAGCGTTTGATTCCCTGCTTCATGCCCCCAGTCATCATTGACGCACTTGAAGTGATCCAGATCCACCATCACCAGTACAGTGGGTTGTCCGTTGCGCCGGGTTCGCTCCAGTTCCTGCTCCGCGAACTGCAGAAAGTGTCGGTAATTGTACAACCCGGTCAGTGTATCAATGTGCAGCTGAGCAGAGAGATCAGCGATCTGGCGCAGCGCCTGATCCAGTTCGTCGAGGCGAGCGCAGTTTTTCTCCCCTACCGGGCATCGCTCTCTCTCATCCTCCCTGGGGCTCATGCACTCGCAACCCACCTGTTGGTGTATGTAATTCGCCCGATTCTACCGTTTATTCAACACAAAAAAAAACGGGTGCAGAAGCACCCGTTTTCCACCGATTGGCACCCGTACCGGATTACACCCCGGAACCGCGCGATCCGACAAACTCGGGATAAGCTTCCAGTCCGCACTCGCCGATATCCACGCCTGCGTACTCCTCCTCTTCACTGACGCGGATGCCCATGATCATTTTGATCACCAGCCAGGCGATAAAGCTGACCACGAATACCCAGACAAATATGGTTGCCATCCCGGCCAGCTGACCGGCAAAGCTGGCTTCGGAGTTGGTCAGCGGAACTGCCAACAGACCCCAGATACCCACCACACCATGCACCGATATGGCACCCACAGGATCGTCGATCTTCAGCTTGTCCAAAGTGATGATGGAGAAGACCACCAGCACCCCGCCGGCTGCTCCGATCAGGGTGGCAGCGAGAGGTGTCGGTGTCAATGGCTCGGCTGTAATTGCGACCAACCCCGCCAGCGCACCGTTCAGCGCCATGGTCAGATCCGCCTTACCGAACAGAAGGCGGGCGACAATCAGCCCCGCAATCACTCCCCCCGCAGCGGCTGCATTGGTGTTGACAAAGACCATCGCGACGGAATTGGCATTGACGACATCACCCAACTTCAGCACGGAACCGCCATTGAAGCCGAACCAGCCCATCCAGAGGATGAAGGTGCCGAGCGCTGCCAGCGGCATATTGGCGCCTGGTATCGGCCGCACCTCGCCACCGGGACCATACTTACCCTTGCGTGCACCCAACAGCAGAACGCCTGCGAGGGCCGCTGAGGCGCCAGCGAGATGAACGATGCCTGAGCCGGCAAAATCGGAAAAGCCGAGATCGCCCAGCGAATAGATGCCGAACACGCTCTTGCCACCCCAGGTCCAGGCACCCTCCATCGGATAGATGAATGCAGTCATCACGATCGAAAAGAGCGCGAATGACCACAATTTCATTCGTTCCGCCACTGCACCGGAGACGATCGACATCGCGGTGGCGACAAACACCACCTGGAAAAAGAAGTCCGATGCGTTGGAGTAGACCGAATCACCGCCAAACCCTGATTCTGCAGACTCTTTCAACACTGTTGCGGTCAACGCTTCGGCATCGGCGGCACCATCGAGCGCGATAGCGTTGAGGAACAGACCCCCGTCGTACATGATTTCGTACCCCACAATCAGGTACGCGGTACAGGCGATCGCAAACAGCATCACGTTCTTGGTCAGGATCTCGGCAGTGTTCTTCGCCCGAACCAGACCGGCCTCAAGCATGGCAAATCCGGCTGCCATCCACATTACCAGTGCACCCATCACCAGAAAATAGAAGGTATCGAGCGCGTACTGCAGTTCAAATATATGATTTTCCATGTTACTTCCTCTTACAACGCCTCAATATCGGTTTCACCAGTACGAATGCGGATCACCTGCTCTAGGCTGGAAACAAAAATCTTTCCATCGCCGATCTTGCCGGTCTTTGCAGCCCCCGAGATCGCTTCGATAACCTGATCAACCCGCTCCGAAGCGACCGCGACCTCAATCTTTATCTTGGGCAGAAAATCGACCACATACTCAGCACCCCGATAGAGCTCGGTGTGCCCTTTTTGGCGACCGAAGCCTTTTACTTCAATCACGGTGATACCAGATGCGCCAACCTCAGAAAGCGCTTCACGAACGTCATCCAGCTTGAAGGGCTTGATGATTGCGGTTACAAGTTTCATCTCTGTCTGTTCTCCTGCTATCGAATAAATTGAACAAATCAAGCCGTTCGGAATTTTGGAGGGGAAACGACCGACCCTTGTATCGGTCGATTGCATCTCTTGTGCCAATCACGATTTATATCGCTGATTCATATAGTTATATGGCCTAGAAAAGGGTTCAATTTGGGGTATCGCACCAGTCTGGCGCTATCTCCCCACTGAAAAATATGGATCGCACCGTTTTAGTGCAGACATTTGACATCGGATTTATCAACAGTCTGGACAAGCGTGTCCAGGACAGATAATGTGCGCGCTATGATCGACCCGAAACAATTAGATGACCTGGCAAAAAAGGTTGCCGCGAGCCTCCCGGTCGGACTGCTAACCATGCAGGAGGAGATGCAGAAGAACTTTCGCGCAGCGCTGGCCGCGGGCATAGCGCGACTTGACCTGGTCACTCGCGAGGAGTTCGATGTACAAGCCGGCGTGCTGGCACGTACACGCGCAAAGCTGGAGCTGCTGGAGCGGCGCATAACCGAACTGGAACAGCAATCGAGCCAGCGATAACCCGCCGACACCCCAATGGCGTGCCCCTGTGGTTTTTGGGTAATGGTCGATGGATAGGTTGTTGGCACGGCGGAAGAACGCAACAACCGGATTGAGGGAGCGACGGATACCCTGCTCCTATTCTGCAAACACCAAGGAAGGTGATCATGTCACTGGCTGTACTCTATTGCCGCGCCCTTTGCGGCGTACATGCACCGCTGGTAACGGTCGAGGTCCACCTCACCAATGGACTCCCCGGCCTCTCCATCGTCGGTCTTCCCGAGTTGGCGGTCAGGGAGAGCAAAGACCGGGTCAGGGGTGCACTGCTCAATTCACGCTTCCAGTTTCCCTCCCGACGCATCACCATCAACCTTGCTCCGGCGGACCTGCCGAAAGAGGGGGCGCGCTTCGATCTCCCGATTGCACTGGGAATACTTGCGGCATCCGGGCAGATACCAGCACAGGTGCTGGGAAAGTTTGAATTTGTCGGCGAACTGGCGCTTTCAGGCGATCTGCGACCAGTTGCCGGCGCACTTCCGATGGCGCTGGCGGCAAAAAAGGCGGGGCGCGCGCTGATTTTGCCGTCGGCCAACGCTGCAGAAGCGGCGCTGGTAGAGGGATTGAAAATACACGCAGCCGACACGCTGCTGCAGATTTGTGATCACCTGATCACGGGCCGGCGTATGTCCTGCTATCACCGTCAGGCGCATCCACCCGCCCCGAGTAATCTGCCCGACCTTGCCGAGGTACGCGGCCAGGAGAGCGCCAAACGTGCGTTGGAGATCGCCGCCGCTGGGGAACACAGCCTGCTGATGATCGGTCCGCCCGGTTCGGGAAAATCGATGCTGGCGAGCCGTCTGCCCGGTCTGCTGCCATTGATGAGCGACCAGGAGGCGCTGGAGAGCGCTGCGTTGCGCTCGATCAGCAATCGTGGATTTCAGCCGGAGGGGTGGCGGCAACGACCATTTCGCAATCCGCACCACACAGCTTCCGGCGTCGCGTTGGTCGGTGGCGGCAGCCTGCCCAAACCCGGGGAGATCTCGCTCGCGCACAATGGTGTGCTGTTTCTGGATGAGCTGCCGGAATTCGACCGGCGTGTACTTGAGGTGTTGCGCGAACCACTGGAGAACGGTGAGATCACCATCTCGCGTGCCAGCCACCAAGCAGAGTTCCCTGCTCGGTTTCAGCTGGTGGCGGCGATGAACCCCTGTCCCTGTGGCTATCTGGGAGACCAAGGAGGTAATCGCTGCCACTGCAGCGCAGATCAGGTCCAACGCTACCGCAACCGGCTCTCCGGGCCGCTGCTCGACCGTATCGACATGCATATCGAGGTTCCCGCGCTGGCACCGGAAACACTGGCTGGTGCGCCTCCCCAAGGACAACAGACCAGCGCTCAAACCAGACAGCGAGTGGAAGCCTGCCGCAACCTGCAGCTGGAGCGCAGCGGCTGCAGTAACAGTCGTCTGCGCGGAGAGCAGTTGCAAGCGCTGTGCAGCGTACCGGTAGACGCTGCGCAATTGCTGTTTGCTGCGATGCAACGGCTCGGCCTCTCGGCCAGAGCGTATCACCGCATTCTGCGCCTGGCACGGACCATCGCCGATCTGGAGCACGCTGTGGATATCGCGATTCCTCATCTGAGTGAGGCGATCGGCTATCGGCAACTGGACCGCCGTGGCTGATGAAATTTTTCGGCGAACGCTTGCATACACTCTGTTTGATTGAGAAATGTCAATGACTCCACATACGCCATTTGTCTAATGTAAATAGGTATAAAGAAATTCGAATATATAAATAGTTTAAAAAAATAAATAGAAGTTTACCGAACTCTTTCCTGATCGGGAGACAACAAAGACGGAGAAGATCCCGTATCCGTCAAATAAGGCAGTCGGTATAGCATCCATTCCGACTGGCAGCCCTTAAGCAGCACCTGAGCGCAGTATCTTTTCAGCAGGCCTCCATGGGCAACAGTGGAGAACCGAGACGCCGAATTGACCGGCACCTCAAGTACCCGGCGCATCCGTGGTCGCGCGAGGGATACCTGATAAGAGCGGGTCAGTTTCAGGTTTCGGCTCTGTTCTACCGAGTCCCGGAGGTTTTTATTCCAGAGGAGGAGTAAAAATCATGGCATGGTCGTTTCCGCGTCTAACCAGGCGCTCTTTCCTCAAATCGACCGGTGTCGCTGGTGCAGCACTGGCACCGCCGCTGCTGTTGAATGGCTGTGCCACTCGACAGAGCCCCGAGAGCACGGAAGAGGTCAGTTACAGTATTTGCAACTTCTGCTCCTCGCTGTGCAATGTCCGGGTCACCAGCAAGACCCGTAACGGAGCAAAACGGATCGTCAAGCTTGACGGTAACCCCAACTCGACCCTGAACCGCGGCAAGATGTGCGCGCGTGGTCAGGCCGGCATGCGCCAGACTTACGACAGCGACCGGATAAAGACCCCGCTGATACGGGTCGAAGGAAGCAAGCGCGGCGAATACGCATTCCGCGCTGCAAGCTGGGGGGAGGCTTGGGAGTATATTGCCAGAAAAACACAGCAGGCAGCCATTCAACCGTGGGAGTGGACCATGGTGGGTGGCTGGACTTCCTGCGTCTTTTACATGAACTGGGCAGTCCCATTCGCACTAGCGAACCAGATACCGAATATCGTCGCCTCGCCAATGCAGCACTGCGTCACCACCGGCCATCTCGGTACGGATGTGGTGACCGGCAACTTCAATATTCATGACGAAATCCTGCCCGATTATGACAACGCCAAGTACATTCTGCTGATTGGCAACAATGCCTCGATCGGTGCCGTCTCCACCTGCCGGATGGTCCGCTTCGCTCAGGGCAAGAAAAACGGTGCCAAGGTGGTGGCGGTCGACCCACGCCTGTCAGAAACTGCTGCGAAAGCGGATGAATGGATCAGCATCCGCCCGGGGACCGACCTTGACCTCTGTCTGGCGATGCTCCATGTGATGCTGGAGGAGGGACATTACGACGCCAACTTCCTGCGGCGCCACACCAACATGCCATTTCTGGTCTACCGTGACCAGGCAGATGCATGGCAGCTGGCCAAAGACGCCCAGGGGCGGCCACTGGTCAAGGACGACGGCGGCAAACAGAGATTGAAAGAGGCGCTGGCTGCGGGCGAACATCAGCTTCCCCAGGTGTTGGATATCACCGACGCACCGATACGCGTACTGCCTGCTTACAGCAACGACAACCGGTTTGATATCGACGGTTACGCCTTCTGTCCGGCGCTGGAGGTACCGCCTGGTACTCGCTCGGAGCACACTGGCGAGCACGAGTTGATGACCGTGTTCCAGGCGCAACGCGAGGAGATAAAAGCCAGTACACCCGAGTGGGCGGAAAAGAGCACCGGCATACCGGCCGACACCATTCGACGCATCGCACGTGAGTTCGGCACTACCCGCCCGGCGATCGTCGATCCCGGCTGGCATGGTGCACGCTACGGCAGCATGATGATGCTACGCCGGGTGCAGGCGATGATGCAGGCGTTGAACGGTGGCATCGACCGTGAAGGCGGCTGGATCATGAGCGGCGAGTTTCACCATAAAGCGGCAAAGCAGTGGCAGGCGAAACAGGCCGGAACACCGATGCAGAGCCAGCTCTCCAACCTGGCCGGCCTCGATTTCGCCAACCTGGTGATAGGTGCCGTCTCCAGGGGCGAGAACTTCTCGCACGGCCGCCCAGGCTTTTCCTGGGCTTATGCTCAGCAGCAGAAGAAGGCGGGCAAACCCTGGGTGGCGCTGCCGGTGATGGCTGATGAGGGGTTGAAGGAGTCGGTGGAGGGCAAACTCGAATGGAATGGCGAGCCGTACCGAACACGTGCGCTCTTCGTCAATGCAGCCAATCCGGTGCGCCACTACTATCCCGACACCTACTGGAAGGAGATGCTGCAGCATAAGGATATGGAGTTGGTGGTACTGCTCGACGTGCTCCCTTCGGATACCACCCCGTACGCTGACGTAATACTTCCCAACAGTACCTACCTTGAACGCGACGAACCGACGCTTTACGGCAATGGCGTCAACCAGGATTTGGCAATCACCACCCGTTACGCGGCGATCGAACCGCTCTATGACTCCTGGGAGTCACCCGATGTCCTGTTGCGACTCACCGAAATCCTCAGCGGCAACGTCGAAGGACTGCTGCAAAACATGGAGGCACTGACCGGCCTGCCGGCAGAGCCGGTCAAAGCGGCGCTGGCAAGAAATCGGGCGGCCGACATAAAAAGTCCATTCAGCGCGGCCTGCCGCGAGGTGGCGTTCGCGACCAAGGCGGAGCAACTCGGTGTAACGCCTGAACATATCGACAAGACACTGCGCGAGAAAGGCGTCTACCACGAAGAGAACTGGCAGGATCTGCTGAAACACAGCGCGATTCCTGAACAGATGCCCGCGGTGACACCCAGTGGTCGTATCGAGTTTTTCAGCAGCCTGTTCGACAGCCTGCGTGCCATGGGTGTGGAAGGGGCGGCGTTCAATGTACTCGCCGGCGCCGTTCCGGTCAGTTGTCGCAAGACACAGGGAATGGATGAACCACTCGAACCGGATGAATTTTACTTCACCTACGGCAAGACGCCCACCGTCTCTTACGGTTCGACCAACAGCAACAATCCGGTGCTGTACGCGATCAACTCGTTCAAGTCGGACGTCTACCGTGGTGTCTGGATACATCCGGAGCGCGCAGCTGCGCTCGGAATCGGTAACGGTGACTGGATCAACCTGACCAATACCCTCTCCGGGCAGCAGCAACGGGGAGTGGCACACGTCACCCGTAAGGTGCATCGCGATGCGATCTTCCTGCACTCTTCATTTGGCATCGAAAATCCCCAGCTGACCCGCAGTTATGCCTACGGAGGAGTTGCCACCAACAAACTGATTCCGCATAACGTAGAGCCGGTGGTGGCCGGATTCAGATCTCAGGAGTTCACGATAAAAGTGAGCAAGGTCAACAATATCAAAGGAGGTGTCGTATGACTCGCTACGCTATGGTCATCGACCTGAATACCTGTGTCGGCTGCAATGCCTGCATGGCCGCTTGCGCGATGGAGAATCAGACTCCGGTGTGGAAAAACAAGTGGCGCACTTATGTGCATGACAAGGAGATAGGCTCCGGCGAGGATATTCATCGGCGCTTCTTCCCGCGCCTCTGTAACCACTGCAGCAATCCGCCCTGTATGAGCGTCTGCCCCACTGGCGCCACCTACCAGATGGAGAACGGAATAGTACGGGTGGATGAGGCGACCTGCATGGGATGCGGCGCCTGTGCGATGGCCTGCCCTTACGATGCCCGCTTCGAAGTCACCTATGCCGACGTTCGCCAGGGCCGGGAGTTCTTTGGTGCAGAGACGTATCTGCGCACCCGTCCGAGCATGGACAAGTGCAATTTCTGCGCCGAACGGGTACTGCAGGGGAAAAAGCCCGCCTGCGTGGAGACCTGCGTCGGCTCGGCACGGCAGTTCGGTGATCTGGATGACCCAATGGATCCGGTGACCCGGATGGTGACCAGCGGAACAGCGCGCCCGCTGATGGCACACCTCGGCACGAAACCCAATGTCTACTACATCGACGACCTGAAAAGGAGAGGTTGATGGACGTTACAACTAGTTTTGCAACTCAGGATCTGTGGACCTGGTGGCTGGCAATCTATCTTTACTTCGGCGGTCTTGGCGCAGCCACGCTGACCACCACTTTTCTTACCGATATGTACATGAAGCCGCACAAGGAGCTGGTGCTTTGGGGAGCGTGGTCGGGCATCCTGATGCTCAGCATAGGCTCCTCGATGCTGTTCATACACCTGCTCGATCACATGGCAGTGATCCATGTGCTCAATCCGCTGGTGTTGATCAAACAACCAAATGCCTGGATCGCATGGGGTACCCAGTTCATCGTCTGGATGATGGTCTGGGGATTTCTCTACTCGCTTCCGTACATGCTGGAGTCGCCATTTTTCAACCGCATTCCGTTTCTGAAAAACATACTCTCCTGGTCACTGGTGCGAAGCATCGGTGCCACCTGCGGCAGACACTGCCGGCTATGCGGCTGGCTCGCCACCATCAACGGTATCGGCACCGTGGTCTACACCGGGTTGTTGCTGCAGTCGTTCCCGGCGGTGGCACTCTGGCACAACCCCGGCGTCCCACTGCTGTTCACGGTCTCGGCCTTCTCCACCGCGATGGCATTCCTGCTGCTGATTCTCAATCTGGCAATCAAAAAGCGCGAGGAGGACCGGCCACTGCGGGTCTTCTACGAACGCACCGACCTGATGCTGATCGCCGCGGAGCTAGTGATTCTCTTCTCATTCTTCTTCTATCTGCAACGCGGCAACCAATCTGCTGCAATATCGGCGCAGCTGCTGTGGAACGACTGGGGGTGGCTGATCGGATTCATCGGTTTCGGTCTGGTGGTCCCCTTCCTCCTGGAGCTCAAAGGAGTAATCAAGGGGTGGCACACACCGGTGCCAATTATGCTGGCTTCGGTGCTGGTGCTGGTGGGCGGTTATCTGCTACGCCATTACTTCATGTACGCCGGCGTCTACGCCCATCCCTGGTGAGCAGCACTGCCGCAACACTACAGCTGGCGGCGATACTGCTCGGGGCGCCAGATGAGGAGTCGCTCACCACCCTCGACGAACTGGCGCTGGAACACGGCTGGCTGCGGCCAGCCGTAGATGAGCTGCGGCAGATCCCGCTGCAGCGTTGGCAAGCTGAACACACCCGCCTGTTCATCAACGGGTATCCGAAAACACCCTGCGGGCCGTTCGCCTCCATCCACCGGCACGGACTGATGCAGGGTGCAGTGTTAGATGAATTGACCCGGTTCTACGCCGATGCCGGCGTGGAACCCGACAATCAGCTTCCGGCTGATTATCTGGGCACCATCCTAGCGTTCGCAGCACTGCTGCTGGAACGCGGCACATCGGAAGCCGGCGCGCAGCTGCAGCAGTTGCGCGAGCGGCACCTGATTAGCTGGCTGCCACAGTACTGCGAACGGCTCCAGCAACATACCCAACTGCGCCTCTACCGCGATTTGAGCATACAGCTGCAGCAATGGATTGCCGCATGAACACCACCACATCCGGCTGGCAATCGGTGCCGGATACACTACACGACGACACCAGTCTGCTCACAGCGGTGCGGGAGGAGTACCTTCACATCTACACCAGCTATTTCGCCGATGAGCTGGATATCAACCACCAACTCCCTATCCTCACCCACGCATTTCGCCGCCTGGAACAGTGGCGGGTCTTTCTGCTCCTCACCCCCTGGATGCTAGCGAGGCTGTTCGTCCCGGACGATGACCCCGGCATCCAGTTGCCCCCGGAGTGGCTGGCGTCGGCATGCATCGGTCGGGAGTACCAGATGCTCGGCCCCAGTGTTGAATTGGCGCTGTTGACCGGAAAGCAGCGCGCCCACCTCAACTACTCGCCGCTGATCGGACACTATCTGCTCCATCCACTGATCCTGTCGATGAGTGGCTACACCACGCCGGAAGAGGTTTTCAGTGCCTGGAACCGAGTGATCCAGGCACGCAACCGAAATCTCGAAAGGATGCACAAACGCAATCCGCTGCAGGAGGAGATCACCCGCCGTGAACTCTTCTCCGGCCTGTTCAGAGGCAAATAAGCACGCCCCGACGCAGTGTGTTCAAAGGAGTACAGGCCAAACTCGAGTTATCGACTCATGAGATCCACCTCCAGGGATCCCAATTCACCGACAACCTGAAACAAGGCTGAATAAAGGCAGACCATTCCGATGGCGAAAACCGGCAGGTCGTCTGAGCGCAAGTCGTGATCGTCGGGCGAGTGCCTTCCAAACCCGCGCAAACCGCTATCTGCCTGACAGAAACTGCTTCCATGCCTCTACAACAGAAAATATCTTTTGCAACTACCCAATTCCCCCTTCATCAGTTCGATTTTGCAGGGGAACCAAAGAGGAGAGTAACACCTCTCCCCTTTGGAATCCCCAATAGCTTAGGACTCACTACACAGCTGGCTCCAAAAAAACGGTGCCAGCTGCATAATGAAGATCTTTTTTTAAAAAAACGACTAAACCAATCCTGCCGTCCGCCGATAAACCCTGTAAGAATTCAGGTTAGGTGGAAAAGCATCTGCTTTTCCCTCTGGCCTCTGAACCAGGTGCTCTTCCGCAGCCTAGCCGGAATCGGTTACTTCCCCAAGATATTTCCGGGGAATCCCCAGTATCGCTAGTGACATTCGGAAGGGTGAATGTTAGAATATCATCGTTTAGTAATGTAGTTATTTTGGAAGTATCATGGAAACAATTCTTGGTTTTTTTGGTGTCATGGGTGTTCAGTTCCTGCTGGTGATCTTCTATATCGTACTCCTGCTCCTGGCGAAGCAACTATTCGTTACACTGTTTATGCGCAAACCGGTGAAGTAGTCCGGCGTCCGCTATCCCGGACCAAATACGCACCACCCGGTCTGCGAGACCAGAATCCGACCGCAGTACACCTGCTGCGGCGTTCTCGGCCTGCTGGGGTTCGGTGCGTGGGCGACTCTCCGCGCAGGGAGTTTTCACTCTCTGGCAAAGCGCCGGGGCACATATCTGCGCAACCGGTAAAACTGCTACACTCCACAGCCATGCTCAGACTCAATCAGCTTACTCTGAGGCGTGGCAGCAAGCTGCTGTTCAGCGATGCCAGCTTGACCATCTATCCCGGCCAGCGGGTCGGTGTAACCGGTGCCAATGGCAGCGGCAAGTCCTCTCTATTCGCGCTCATCCTGGATCAGCTCCACGCCGATAGCGGTGAACTCCAGCTGCCGCGTGACTGGACCATCGCCCATCTGGCGCAGGAGACACCCTCCGATCCGAGAGCTGCGATAGAGTATGTTCTGGACGGCGATGCGGAGCTGCGTGAAATCGAACGGCGGCTTGTTCAGGCAGAGCAGGCTGGAGCCGGATCTAGCGTCGCGGAGCTGCACACGTTGCTCGACAGCATTGCCGGCTACAGTGCCCGCTCGCGGGCTGCACGGCTGATTCATGGACTGGGTTTCCGTCCAGGTGAAGAGGAACTGCCAGTGGCGCAGTTTTCCGGCGGCTGGCGCATGCGTCTCAACCTGGCGCGCGCATTGATGTGTCGTTCCGATCTGCTCCTGCTGGACGAGCCCACCAATCACCTCGACCTGGATGCGGTCATCTGGCTCGAAGAGTGGCTCAAGAGCTACACCGGTACACTGCTGCTGATCTCCCATGACCGAGACTTTCTGGATGCAGTAGCCAGTCATATCGCGCATATCGAACAGAACGGTGTAACGCTCTACAGCGGCAACTATAGTGCTTTCGAGACCATCCGGGCGGAGCGGCTTGCCAGTCAGCAGGCGGCCTATCTGAAACAGCAGCGTGAAATGGAGCATATCCGCAACTACGTTGACCGTTTTCGTGCCAAGGCCACCAAAGCACGCCAGGCGCAGAGCCGCCTGAAGACATTGCAAAGAATGGAGCTGATCGCACCAGCTCACGTCGACTCACCGTTTCACTTCGAATTCAAACCGGCACAGAAATACCCTGATCCACTACTGCGGTTGGAGCAGGCGAGCGTGGGCTACGGTGACCGCACCATCCTGAACCGACTGGAGATGACGCTCTCTCCGGGCGACCGGATCGGTCTGCTGGGACCGAATGGTGCCGGAAAATCGACCTTGGTAAAGCTACTCGCAGGCGAGCTCAAACCGTCGCAGGGTAAAAGGGAGATCGCCCAAGAGTTGAAAATCGGCTACTTTGCCCAGCACCAGCTGGAGCAGCTTCGGCATGATCAGACCCCACTACAGCACCTGCAGCGTCTCGACCCGAAGGCGCGTGAACAGGAGTTGCGCAACTATCTTGGCGGCTTCGGTTTTCCCGGCGAACTGGCGGAACGCCAGATAGCGCCTTTTTCCGGAGGAGAGAAGGCGCGGCTGGTGCTGGCACTGCTGGTCTATCAGGGTCCCAATCTGTTACTGCTGGACGAACCGACCAACCATCTGGATCTGGAGATGCGCCACAGCCTGACACTGGCGTTACAGGGGTTCGAGGGAGCGATGGTGGTGGTTTCCCACGACCGCCATCTGTTGCGCAGCTCCAGCGACAGCCTGCTGCTGATCAACGCGGGTAGCGTCACCGAATTCAATGACGACCTGGACAGTTATCCACGCTGGCTGGCTGAACAGCACCGGTCCGGGGAACCGCAAAAGGCGGATCCGCAGCCATCCCATAGCGCGGTCGCACGCAAAGATCAGAAGCGCCAGGAGGCGGAACGGAGACGCCAGCTGCAGCCGCTGCGTGACCGGCTGAAACTGCTGGAGAGAGATCTGGAGCGCCTGCACCTGCAACAGACCCGACTGGAGCAGGCACTGGCGGATCAGGCGCTGTACGACGAACAGAGCAAAGAGCGGCTGAAGCGGCTGATCAGGGAGAAAGCGGAGAACGGCCAGGCGCTGGAAAAGGTGGAGGCGGCCTGGCTGGAGCTCAGTGAAGCACTGGAGAGTGCCTGACATGCGGTCACAATGGGAGCATCTGTTGTACTTTCTGCGCTATCAACTGTTTCCCAACGGAGATGAGAGATGCCTGGCGGGATAGGACCGGTCGATGCCAAATGTGCCAGAGCCTTGTGCCTGACGCAGCGTGTGGTCAATCTGCCAGCCGCGGCCGACGAACTCCAGATTCTCTACAATCTCGGCATGCACCGGGTACACTATTTTCCAGGGCGCAATGCGATCTATTTTGTAGAGTCACGGCATGTCGCAGTACAGGAGACCCTGCTCGCCGCGCTGGGAGAGACGGCGCACGACGTCACCATCACTCAGCTCTATCTGGACCGACTCGGTCTGTTCAAGGTCGGTAAACGGGCAAATGTCACCCCGGAGCAGGCGGCCACCGTGCTGGTGGCGCTCCGGATCATGGGAGTACGGGTGACCCGAAGTTGACAGTTGACGCACGCCCAGACTAATCGGCGTCTGCACCCGTCGCTGCGGATCATCTCTGCCCGATTCTGGCAAGTAGTTGTTCCAGCCCCGGATAGCCGGCGGCACTGAGACTGTATTTCCTGCCGCAGCTCCCCCAGGAGTCGCCGCACTGCAGTGCACTACGCAGCGCCGCCAGATCATCGATCAGCACACCACCCGCCAAATGGACACCCGCAGCAAACAGCGGATCAGGCAGACAGCTGGCACTGGGACCGAGCAGATTGACCGTGCATCCTGTGGAAGCGGCATCCAGTACCTGTTGCAACGTATTGTTGATCAACGTCGACGCCGTGCAGATGATGTAGTCACAACACATCAGCGCCGCAGGCTCGCTACTCACTGCGATCCCCAGTTCCGGCGGAACTCTTGCCGGGTCTTTTTCGATCAACGTTATGCTGTGCCCCTGAGCCCGCAATCGCTCTACCAGCGGCGCGAAATAGCCGACCATGCCGATGCGATCCGCTTGTTGCATTGGATCCGGTGCGGGAGAGGCAGTTGGATCGAAGCCTGCGCTCCGCATCATCCACTGACTGATCGCATTGAGTGCACCCAGCGCCAATGCACTGGTCTGCAGCTGCTCGTCTCCCAACTGCAGTGCCAGTGCCAAGGGATCGGCTCCGCATAACCAATCGTCAGAATAGTTGCAGAAGGAGTCATCCAGTCGGGTATAGAAGGGTCCGACACTGCCGTCGGCTAGCACCAGAAAGCCGAACTCGTCCCGCTTGGCCACGCCGGCACGCTGTACCGGCAGCAACACCTCCTGCACTGCCGGAACCGTGACAGTCGCGCCGATCCGCCGGATCATCCGCTGAAAGTCCTCTTGCAACCTCATCTGGGTTTCTCCCGTTGACTGACCCGAGTTCGGTATTAGGGTTTACACACCCTCCAAGTTGGTTATGGTATCCCACTCTCTGCTGCGGCAGGTGACGTTTTCAGCCACCACCAAAAAGGTGCAGCCTGCATTCATGGCCAGCAGAGAGACCAATGGCGCCAATTTAGACTTCACTCCGGGTCATAGCTGCCGCTCTATATGGACATCGGAAAGTCCCAACCTGACAAAGCGAGGCCCTATGGAGATCGTCCCTTACTTGAAGCTGATGGTGCAGAAAAACGGTTCGGATCTGTTTTTCAGTACCGGTGCCCCTCCCAATCTGAAAGCCGAAGGTCGCACCATGCCGATCGGAGATACTCCGATGAAACCAGGTATGGTGCGCACCCTGGCCTATTCGATCATGAGTGATGACCAGGTCTCTGAGTTCGAATCGACCATGGAAGGAAATCTGGCCATCTCGATCAGCGGTCTGGGCCGCTTCCGAGTCAACGTATTCCGCCAACGCGGTGATGTCGCTATGGTGATCCGCTACATCAAAGGGCAGATACCGTCGATAGAGGAGCTGAACCTGCCGCCGACACTCAAGCAGTTGATCATGGAGCCGCGCGGACTGGTGCTTGTGGTCGGATCGACCGGTTCCGGCAAATCCACCACGCTTGCCTCAATGGTCAACTACCGCAATGAAAACGCCACCGGTCATATCCTGACCATCGAAGATCCGGTAGAGTTTCTTCACACCCATAAGAAATCGGTAGTGGATCAGCGCGAAGTGGGATTGGATACCATCTCTTACGAAGTGGCGTTGAAAAACGCAATGCGCGAGGCGCCCGACGTGATATTGATCGGCGAGATCCGTGACCGCTATACCATGCAACACGCCATCGCCTACGCTGAAACCGGCCATCTTTGCCTCTCCACGCTGCATGCCAACAACGCCAACCAGGCGCTGGATCGCATTGTCAACTTTTTTCCCGACAGCGCTCACCACCAGCTCTATATGGACCTGTCGCTGAATCTCAAGGCAGTGATCTCGCAGCGGCTGATCAAGAGCAAAGATGGCAAACGTGTTCCCGCAGTCGAGATCATGCTGCTCTCCACCTTCGTCGCGGAGCTGATTCAGAAGGGCGACATACACGCGGTCAAAGAGGCAATGGAGCATGGTAACGAGCGCGGCATGCAGACATTCGATCAAGCGCTCTACAAACTCTATAAAGAGGGGCGCATCACACAGGAGGAGGCACTTGCCAATGCCGATTCCCGTAACAACCTCTCACTGCGGATGCGTCTCGATGAAAGCGGCAAAGTCGGTTCCCCTCAAGGGCTGGAGATCCACAACGAGGAGTTTTTCTGAGCATTGGCCGGCAACGTTTTTCAGCCGATCACCTATGAAGCGGAGCCGGAGCAGCGGATTGCGCTCCATCCGGCGCTGGTGCCCTGGTTTTTCAACTCCGAATGCGGGATCTGCCTCAATCTGAAACCCCGGTTGGAACGTTTTTTCACCGACAGCTTCCCGCGCATGTCACTGGCCGAGGTGACGTGCGCGGCGTTACCACAAGCCGCCGCTGCACATGGCGTGTTCAGCGTCCCAACATTGACCGTCTACCTGGAAGGACGCGCAAGCCTGCGCGCAACAAGCCATATCCCTCTGGTAACACTCGCCCAGCGGTTGCAACGCAGCTACGATCTGTTATAGAGCTGATTCCCCCTGACACAAGATTATCATCCCCTTTTGGGTATAATTGGGTCATTTTTAAATTTTATCAATTTGGTCGAATACCGTATGTCGAAAATGAACGAGAGCTCCCTGCCACACTCCAGCGAACGCTATTTCGCTCCCCTGGTCCACAGCAAACCCAACGAAAAGCTGAACAACATGAAGCCACTGGGGCTGGACAAAGCGTCGATCACCGCAAACTTCAAATACTATTTCGCCCATACCTTGGGACGCCACGGCGCCTGCATCACGACGCACTACCCCTATAAGGCGCTGGCGCATGCAGTTCGCGACCGTCTGATGGAGCGCTGGAAGAACACTCAGCTGGCTTACGATCAGGCGAACTGTAAGCGCACCCACTACCTTTCTCTGGAGTTTCTGATGGGCAGAACCCTGGGCAATGCGATGCTCAACCTGGGTATCACCGATGCAGCCACCCAGGGTCTACGGGATCTCGGCATCGTGCTGGAGGAGATTGCTGAAAGCGAACCGGACGCCGGTCTGGGCAACGGCGGCCTGGGACGTCTAGCCGCCTGTTTTCTGGACAGCTGTGCCACACTGCAACTGCCGGTCAAGGGGTATGGCATCCGTTACAGTTACGGCATGTTCCGTCAGGAGCTGGAGAATGGATACCAGATAGAAGAGCCCGACCACTGGCTGCGCGACGGTAATCCTTGGGAGGTGGAACGCCCCGAGTTCAGTCAACGGATCTCGTTCGGAGGACGCAGTGAATTCTATCGCGATGACCGGGGTGTGCAACGCGCGCGTTGGGTGGACACCCGGGATGTACTGGCCATACCTTACGACACACCCATTCCCGGCTATCGCAACGGCACGGTCAACACACTGCGACTCTGGCAGGCAGCTTCGACCGATGAGTTCGACCTGGAAGAGTTCAACGCCGGCAGTTATACCGAAGCGGTGGAATCGAAGAACCATGCAGAAAATATCACCATGGTGCTCTACCCCAACGACAGCAGCGAGAATGGCAAAGCGCTGCGCCTCAAGCAGCAGTATTTCCTGGCCAGCGCCAGTCTCAAGGATGTGATGCGCAAATGGAAGAGCCTGAACGGCAAT
Source organism: Chromatiaceae bacterium (assembly GCA_024235215.1). Taxonomy (GTDB): domain Bacteria; phylum Pseudomonadota; class Gammaproteobacteria; order Chromatiales; family Chromatiaceae; genus HKST-UBA178. Next base: position 274,517 of record JACKMU010000008.1, read on the forward strand.
GTCTGGACCAGCTTTGCCGAAAAGAACTGTTTTCAGCTCAACGATACTCACCCGACCATCGCCGTCGCCGAACTGATGCGGTTGCTGCTTGACCTGGAGCGGCTCGATTGGGACGAAGCCTGGAAAATCACTTGTGACACCATGGCTTACACCAACCACACGCTGTTGCCGGAAGCACTGGAGCGCTGGCCGTTGAGACTGTTTCAACAACTGCTACCCAGGTTACTCGACATCATCTACGAGATAAATGCAAGGCATCTGTCAGAGGTGTCCATCCGTTGGCCAGGGGACACCGATATACTGCGGCGCATGTCTATCATTGAGGAAGATGCCGAACCCCAGGTGCGGATGGCTTATCTGGCCATCGTTGGCAGCAGTTCGGTCAATGGTGTCGCGGAACTCCACTCGCAATTGCTGGCACAAGGGCTGTTTCGGGATTTCTATCGCCTCTGGCCGGAAAAATTCAACAACAAAACCAACGGTGTGACGCAACGACGCTGGCTCGCCTACTGCAACCCGGGACTGCGTGAGCTGATCAGCGAATCGATCGGCGAACAGTGGGTCAGCGACCTGGAGCAGATCAAGCGCATCGCACCGCTGGCCAAAGATGCGCTGTTCCGCCAGCGCTGGTACGAGGTAAAACAGACGAATAAACAAAAACTTGCTGTGCTAGTAGAGCAGGACTGCGGAGTCCGCTTCGACCCGGAAGGACTGTTTGATGTACAGGTAAAACGTATCCACGAGTATAAACGCCAGTTGTTGAATATCCTCCATGTGATTCACCTCTACGAGCGGATAAAGTGCGGTGACATTGCCGACTGGACCCCACGCTGCGTGCTGCTTGGCGGCAAGGCTGCTCCCGGATACGCGCAAGCCAAGCTGATCATCAAACTGATCAGTAACGTGGCCAAAGTGGTCAACAAGGATCCACAGGTGGGCAAGCTGCTGAAGGTGGCATTCCTGCCCAACTACCGCGTCTCAGCCATGGAGGTGATCTGCCCGGGAACGGATCTGTCGGAGCAGATTTCGACCGCCGGCAAGGAGGCCTCCGGAACCGGAAACATGAAATTCATGATGAACGGCGCACTCACCATCGGCACGCTCGACGGGGCGAATATCGAGATCCGTGAAGAGGTCGGGGAGGAGCACTTCTTCCTGTTCGGCTTGACCGAGGATGAGATCAAACAGCAACAGCTTGACTACCAACCCGACCTGATCATCTCCGGTGATCCAAATCTGCTACGGGTAATGGATCTGCTGGAGAAGGGCCACTTCAACCAGTTTGAACCTGGCATCTTCAAGCCGATCATCGACTCCATCAGGAGTCCTTCCGATCCCTGGATGCTGGCGGCCGATTTTGCCAGCTATGTCAGGGCGCAGGAGCAGGCAGCAGAGCGCTACCGGGAGCGCGAAAGTTGGCTGGTAAGTTCCATTCTCAATACCGCGAGCAGCGGGAAATTCTCCACCGACCGAACCATGCAGGACTACAATCGTGACATCTGGAAGCTGACGCCTGTGCCGGCGATACCCGTAGGCTGACCGGCCGGAAGAGAAGGTGCAACTGGAAATGACCGCCCATACCGGAATCAAGCTGCTACCCTCCCCCTTCCTCCGCTCAATGCAGCATACGGGCGGCCCTGGATCGGCGCCCCAATGACCGGTACGGTGCGATTGCTGCTGTTTCTGTCTGCTATGGTCTTGCTGTTGTCACTGACCGCAGCGAACGCTGACTCTGCGCAAGAGATCGAGATCAACAGTGACGCCACCCTGAAACGCTTTCCGCTGCAGGTCAACGGCGGAGAGCGGTTTCTGCAGAAAGCGGCCGGTGTACTTATCTTCCCCAGCGTGATCAAAGCAGGCTTTGGTATCGGTGGAGAGTATGGTGAAGGCGTGCTGCGCGTGAACGGCGAGAGCGTCGCCTACTACAGCAGCGCCTCCGCATCCATCGGTTTCCAGCTGGGCGCACAATCGAAATCTATCATCATCGTCTTTTTGGACGAAGCGTCACTGGCGAGCTTTCGCGCGAGCAAGGGGTGGAAAGTTGGAGTGGACGGTTCGGTGGCATTGATAGAGTGGGGCGTGGGCAGGGATATCAACAGTGTGACCTTCAACACTCCTGTTGTCGGGTTCATTTTCAACAACAAAGGGCTGATGTATAACCTGACGCTGGAAGGGTCGAAGTTCACACAAATCAAGCGTTGACGCGATGCAACACCAATCCAACGAAAGCGACACTAACTCACAGAAGATCGGGCCGATAGCGTGCTGGATTTACCGCAGCCCGCGCCAGGAGCAGATGTATCTTTATCTGATAGAGAAAGAGCGCTTCGACAGGCTGCCAGCGGAGCTGATGCGCCACTTCGGTACCCCCAGCCTGGTGATGGAGCTGACCCTGCACCCCGGACGCAAACTGGCGAGAGAAGATACAGCCAGCGTGATGCGCAATCTCAAAGAGCGTGGCTATCATCTGCAGATGCCGCCGAAAATCGAAGTGGAACTGAATCGCGGCGACTGACCGAGCCGCCCCCCGATACGCCTGACCGGCTGCAGGATCAGAATCCCCGCGCTGTTTTGATCTGCTCGTAAGCCTGGCGGATCTCGTGTGTCTTCTCAGCCGCTATCTTCATCATCTCTTCCGGCAGACCCTTGGCTACCAGCTTGTCCGGGTGATGCAGGTTGGTCTGCCGCCGGTAAGCCCGCTTGACCTCGGCGTCACTGGCAGAAGGGGGAATATTCAGTATCGCATAAGCATCTTTCAGCGCCGGTCCCGGACTGACGGCCTCCGCGCGCCTACCAGTGCGGCCGGAAAAGTGGCGTTCCGCCTGTATCATCCGCTCCAACTGACGGAACAGAAACTCGGAAATACCCATCTGCCGGCAAATGTGCAGCAGCAGCCGCTCTTCCGCCGGATTCATTGCGCCATCCGCATAGGCGGCCTGCAGCAGAATCTCGATGAACATCTGAGTCAGTATGCTGCGCCGGTGGCACTCCAGGCGAAACTGCTCCAGCACCTCATTCAGCGGGAAATCGGTCTGTTTACCCTGGTTGAACAGACGGATCGCGGTCCTGCGCATCTCTGCGTCGAGATCCATTTTCGCCATCACCGCCTCGGCAACATCGATCTCAGTTCGTGAGACACTGCCATCCACCTTGGCCAGATGCCCCATGATGGAGAACGTTGCGGTGAAAAAGGCGGTCTGTACCCGCTCTTGCTCTCCTGGCTCCAGCGACTCCTCCTCAACCTCCAGTCCCGCGAGGCCGCGATCCAGATTGTGTCCCAATACCGCACCCAGCAGCGCACCCAGCGGTCCGCCCAGCACGTAACCGAATGCACCCCCGGCCAACTTACCCCACCAACTCAATCTCTCTTCTCCCGTGCCAACCGGTTATCGCTCCTATCATCCTTATGGGTCACTTCCGGCATAATACCAGCTGCAGCTTCTTGGCATTGCAGAATAGCTGTCGATTGTAAAACGCGCTGCAAACGACCTATTTCCCCCTCAGATAGAGCTCATCACTGAAACTGGAGATCCAGTGAGGTTTGTATAGTACAAGCATTGTCACAATCCAGCCGTTGACTACTGATTCCGGTAAAAACATCAGCGGAAAATAAGGAATCAGATTCAACGTCAAGTGTTCCCAGTCATGCAATCCACTGAAGAGCAGCAGCAGTCCAGCCGCCAGAAATCCACTGATCAGCGCAACCAAACCCGCACCGAGAAACGCATTGACCAATACATAGATGAAAAAATTTCTCGGCAACAGTGAATGGACCAACACCAGCAACGTCTGGGTCAGCGTGGCGGGTACCAGTGTCAGTAGCATTGCATTGATCGCAAACCCTGCCCAATTGTGACCGAGATTCACAGTTACCATGAATTCGGCGATAACACCGGCCAGTACCGCAAAAGACCAACCAAACATCAGCGTTACCGTAGTGATGCCGAGCAGATGAAAACTCCATGCCGGATCAACCTGCACACGGATATGCCAAAGTAGACTGAGCGTTACACAACTGCCCAGAAACAGATGCAGCTGCTCTGCCTCCCGCAGCCGGCGCCAACCGGCCAGACGCAGCGCCAATAGCAAGCCGAACGCGCAGAAAATCTGCGTTACGACCCGAAAATACGCCGGGAAAAGGTCGCCAAACAACTCCATTCAATACACCTCCCACGCGGAGCAGACCATCCCAAAAGAAAGCCGGTCACCAGTGCTAGCGCCTGCCGACGGCGGTCATCCGCTCCAACAGCAACGGTACGATTCAAGTCAGCACAAGATAGTCGCTGATGCGGATTATTCTACCATTCCAGACAATCGCTCAAGATTGCGCCAAACCGATCGCTAATTTAGACCAGAGAAGTGACCACATATCGCAGCGACAAGAGTAAGAGAGATGTGCGACATTTACGATATGATTTCGGGTGACTGGCAATGTGAATCATGCGACAACGCTACCCGAGTCTGCACAGCGAATGGCCAAGTCGCTACGGTCACCATACTCTCACTGCAACCGGTCACTTCCGTCGCGATGCCCACAGGCCAGCGCGCCTTGCCACCCGATCTGGTGGCATTCGATACGAACCGATTTGAGCAGATCCAGGTCGCTCCGGACGGAGTGAAACAGCTTCGGACAATGTAAATTTGACGTCGGCTCACCGACACTGCTGATCGTTGCGCCGGAGCAGATCTCTGCTCGCTAAACACGCGACCGGTTCAACCCTTGTTCAGCAGCAATCTGCCCCGCTCCAGCCGAACCGGCAACCGCTCAAGCGATTGATTGACACAGGGACCATAGATGCAACGGCCGCTCTCGATCTCAAACAGCGCGCCATGCATGGCACAGATGATGAAGCGTCCCTCCGCATCAAGAAACTGATCGGGGCTCCAATCCAGCGGCGCCCCGGTATGCGGGCAGCGGTTGAGATAAGCGTATACTTCATTTCCCTGACGCACCAGGAAACCCTCACCGCCACCCGCTTGCAAAGGGAGAGAGAACCCGCGGCAAGCGCCGTCCGGCAGATCATTCAAATCCAGCAGCACGATTGACCCATCGCTCTGCGATCCTCGGTTCACTCTTCCTCCACCTGACCAGTATTCCCGGCAGTCACGCCGGCTCCACAACTTCGCCGGCATAGCGGAACTTCACTGGATAGCCTGCATTGCTGCAGGCGCGTGATGCGCATTCTCGGTACGGGTCATCCACCCAGAACATTAACCCAGCTGAGAGAGACCAATGACCCTATTGGCTATCAGTCTCGTTTTGGAATATCCGGCCGAATTGGCGCCTACAGTCCCTATTCCAGATCGCGGGCTACCCTGAAACCAAGGATTGGCAATCTGCTGGTCGGCTGGAAATGAAAGCGTCGGGTGGTGTGCAGACTGTCTCCCGGCTTGTTGTAGGCTCCGCCGCGGGCAACCCGTTGAGTGCAATCCCGCTCCTGCCAAGCGCTGCCATCCAGCGGAGCACCCTGATAGTTCTCGTGATAACAGTCCGCAACCCACTCCAGCACATTACCAGCTGTGTCATGAAGCGCGTGTGGATTTGCCGGAAAACTCCCCACCGGTGCCGTCGACACACCATCCCAGCGACTGCCACAATCAAAGCAACTGGCACGATTCTCACCCAGCGCATAACCCCACCAGAAGAAACTCGCTTCACCTCCACCTGCAGCGTATTCCCACTCAGCCTCTGTAGGCAGCCGATAGCTCCTGCCTGTCTGAGCACTGAGCCAGAGTGTGTAGGCAGTCGCATCCTTCCAGCTCACATCAACCACCGGGCGCTGCCCTCGTCCCCACCCCTGATCGGAAGGCATCTCTCTTCCGGTGGCACGGGCAAAAAGGAGATACTCGTCAAAGGTGACCTCGAATTTGCCCAGCGCGAAACCTGCAATCTCCACCCGGTGTTGCGGTCTTTCGTCGGTCACCAGTTGATTGCGATTCTGTCCCATATTGAATCTGCCACCGAGGATCTTCACCATGACCGGCCCTCTGGCTCCGTTACGCAGAGGATCACGCAGCGTGGTGCCCCTGACGGGCCCACTGCCAACTGGCAACGCAGGTTGCTTCTTTGGATCCAGCGCCGGGTCCTCTTCAGTCGCGGTCGGGCTGACGGTCGCCGCCCCCAGGTCAAGTTGCCGCCGTACCACCTGTCGTTCGACCGCCGGAGGAAAAACTGTTTCTGAATCCACCCATCGCTCCCCCGCCATCCCGGTGATCAGTTCTCCGCTTCCACGCATGAGCGAAATCGCTTCCGCCGCCAGGAACGTGCCCACAGCAGCGATGACCGCGGCCAGGAGCGAGTTGCGCCGCGCGGCCCCACGCACACCCGGATCAATCGCACTTCCCCGCAGATCGGTTGCAAAGGTATCCTGGTTGTCATGCAATCCTGTCAGCTGATTCTGCAGCGCTTCCACTTGGGCTTCGAGCTGCTGGCGCTGTTCCACCTGACTGCGGCGCCGCTCCTCGACCTTTTCCAGCTCCTCACGAGAAATATTCAGAGCCCGCTCCAGTCGTTGCGCTTCACCGCGCTGCTCCTCGACCTGTTCTCGCAAGCGTTGCCGCTCCCTCTCCGCATCCGCCAACGCTTCGCGATAGTTCTCATCATTCCGCTGTAGGCTGTCGAACTCCTCACGCAGTGAATTCAGCTCCGCCAAACCTGCAGAATCATGCAGTTCACGCGCCTTGAGCTGCTCCCGCATCTCATTGACGTCGCTTTCAGCCTGCTGTCTCACCAGCGCAAGTTCTGAGTGCAATGCCGATGTCGCATTGGTGTCCAAAGTGCTGCTAATCTCGCCCACATATTGCTGAATGACCGAGCGCAGCTCTGCCACTTCCGATTTGAGGCGGGCGATCTTCGTCTCAGACTCCTGCTTCTCACGTTGCAGCAGACGAATTTGTCGGTCATCTTCCCGGGAAAATCTCGACGCATCTTCGAGAAAGGATTTTCGCTCCCCGCGCAGCTGATCTATCTCCGCCTTGTCCTCAGCCGCACGTCTGGTCAACTGCTCGATCTGTTCGACAGATTTTTCCCGGGCACGGTTTGCATCGTCGAGCTGCTGCTTTAGCTTGTCGACTTCACCAATTAACTGTTCCGTATCCAGATCAGTTTGCAATGGGGTGTACTCTGGGGCTCGCCACTGAACAACCGGTTCGATTTTTAATCGGCAGTAATTTCACTCGTGGACAGTTGATAACAATAAAACCTTTTCTTAAACGCCTGGAGCCGATTCAGCCATCTTAATGCTTTGCAAACGCCATCCAGCTGAATGGCTGGTACGGATGCTCAGTAGTCAAAGGATAAAACCAAACAACGTAATAAGGCCAGTAATTATCAGACATTAGCACTCCACAGCCTGCCCGATAAAAGTCACGCCGGAGATAATCTTCGGTTAACTTAGCGACAGCAGGGGGAATTCGCTTAAATCCAATCCTTAATATCGTTGCAGTTGAACGGAAAGGGTGAAGCGCCCACGAGACATCCTCCCTTCTCGATGGATTGATGCGCCGGAGAGACAGGGCGGAACGTGACGGCAATTACGATTGCCACCCGGCGCACGAGGTAAAAAAAAGCCGGACGGCGGACCCATGGCGAGCACATTGCAGTTTGATTAACCTGGAAAGAGCAGTTGGACAGGGTGGAGTGTGCGGTAGTGGTGGTGCAGAGCAAGGTGCGACGACGCCGAATTGCCAATCTACTCAAGGAGGAGCAACGCCGCCTGGGCCACCACAACTGTGCAATCCACCCAGTAGTGCCCTCCCCCGGGGTGACCATCGAACAGGTGTTATTTTCTTGTTCCTCATGTCGTTATCTTTTTCACGAAGCGATCAACTGCCCTTCACCAGGATTAAAGCTCAAGTAGGGAAAAGAGGCGGTCGATAGGATAGACGTCGCCAGTTCAGGTCGGTTCGCGCGGTTGGATCGACTCTCACCAAGGAGCCGCTAACATTGCTCACATCCGTACGCTTTATCGCCGCACTGCTACTGTTCGCTTCTGGCGTAATGCTGCCCGCCGGCCCGGCTGACGCCGGTGCAGACGACTATTTTCCGGTAACGCCAAGCACCGATGGGGGGCGCCGCTGGCGGATTGCCTACTATCAGGGCGGCGACTACGTTGACTACAAGGATTCGCTGCTTGCGGTCGTCAAGGGGCTGGTGAAAATCGGCTGGATCGAAACCGAGCCTATTCGCGTAGCTGAGGGCGAGGCGACTGAACCGCTTTGGCGGTGGCTTACCGCCGCCAGCAGCAAGCACCTGGAGTTCATTGGTGACGGTTTTTACAATGCCGAGTGGGACGATGCCCGCCGCTCCGAAATTCGCACCGCACTGGAACGCCGGCTCGGCGCAGGTGGTGACATCGACCTGGTCATCGCCATGGGCACATGGGCAGGCAAAGATCTGGCCACCGATGCGCACAGCACACCAACCATCGTGGTATCCACCAGTGATGCCGTCAGTGCACAGATCATCAACAGTGTCGACGACTCTGGCCGCGATCATGTGCATGCGCACGTCGATCCGCTGCGCTATGTGCGTCAGATACGCCTGTTCCACGATTTCGCCGCGTTTGAACGCCTGGGTGTTGCCTATGAAGAGACGCTGGAAGGGCGCAGTTATGCGGCGATGGAGCAAGTCGAACAAGTCGCTGCCGAGCGCGGATTTGAGATCGTGCGCTGCCATACTCCGGGTGATGCCGCCAGGCAAACCGAAGCTGACACGCAGGTGCTTGCCTGCGTGAAATACCTGGCCGCAAAAGCCGATGCACTTTATGTGACCATCCAGAAGGGTGTCAACCCGGCGACGCTGCCGCTCCTGCTCGAAACAGCTGCTGCACACAATGTGCGGTCGTTTTCACAGCACGGCACCGACGAGGTGAAGTTGGGTGTGCTGTTGAGCATGTCCAGCCAAAGCTTCACCAGTGTCGGCTTGTTTCAAGCCGAGGTCATCGCAAAGGTGCTCAACGGAGCCACTCCACGCCGCCTCGACCAGATCCATGAAGAGCCATCCAAAGTGGCACTCAACATGGACACTGCACGCGATATCGGCTTCGTGCCACCGGTCTATGCAATCGCCGTCATCGACGAAATCTTCGGCGTGATCGCAACACCGTACTGACTCGAATTTATGGGCTACGGTGCGCCGGCCAGGGAGACGTCGGCGGACAACCCACACGAGTACCCTGATGCAGCGGCTGCGACCTAAGCGCGCTGCCCAGCGCAATCTACATTTAGCCACCCACGCTGATAAGGACCCCGGGCCACTCCTTTTTGATTCTGCTTGCTGTCAATGGAGTACTAAGCGACACTGAGCGCTGGAAACGGCAACACGCTGGATGTGGGAGGCAAGCTGCGCGGCAACATGGGATACACCCAGATCACGCTGATCGCTTTACACAGCAACAGACAAACGCACGACCAGCCCTTGCTCTGGGGGCACAGCGCCCGCTCAACCAAATCATCGACCGGCACCACCAGACTGCGGGCAGGTAGACCGGGATAGCCCCTGTCAGGATCACTAGTTAGTGCCCAGATACACCCATCCATGGAACGTTTCTGGAACCAAACCGGAAAATGTGAATCCCTTGGTTTCTTCATTTTAAATGGCGATAAGTCATTGAAAATGTTAGCACATCCTTGCATCGGGATAGGTCCGCCGTTTCCGGACAGACACTAACTTAGTGCTGGGGAAAAACAGCGGGTAGCCTGCATGCCCGCCATCCGGAACTCGACCAAGGATTGCTGAAACGCTTACGGCCTGGACGTAGCACTCGTCATCGAGTGCCGGCTATCGTTAACCGAACTCAAGCCAATACTGACAAGGGATTATTCTCGATGAAGGCAACCAAGGGTGTTGTTGCTGCCGGCCATAAAGTCACCGCGCAAGCAGCGGCGGAGATTCTCGATGCGGGGGGCAACGCTTACGACGCAGCATTGGCAGCGCTGTTCGCCAGCTGTGTAGCAGAGCCGGTGCTCGCTTCCCTCGGCGGAGGTGGTTTTCTGCTCGCCGGTTGTAGTGACGGAAGCTCGACACTGTACGATTTTTTCTCCCAGACACCCATGCACAAATGTGACCCGGTAGGCGCTGATTTCTATCCGATTGTCGCGGATTTCGGCACCACCCAGCAGGAGTTCCACATCGGGATGGGCTCAATTGCCACTCCCGGTGTGGTCCGAGGCCTGTTCGCAATACACCGCGAACTGTGCAGGTTGCCGATGCGAACTATCGTGCAACCTGCCTGTGATGCAGCACGCTCCGGTGTCGTTATCAATCCACTGCAACACTACATCAGTGAACTGGTTGCACCCATCCTCAAATCAACGCCACAGGCGATGGCGCTTCACGCGACCAGTGAACACCCTGACAGATTCGCCGAGTGTGGTGAGCAGCTCTACCAAAGGGATATGGCAGACTGTTTCGAGCTTCTGGCTGTGGAAGGGGAGGATATTTTCTATCGCGGCGAGATGGGTAGCGCGTTGATCGAGAGCTGTCAGCAACTTGGTGGCTTTCTCACGGAGCGGGATCTGCTTGAGTACCGGGTGGAAAAACGGCGCCCGCTGGCACTCGGATATCACCATGCCCAGCTACTGACCAATCCGGCACCTTCGGTTGGCGGCACCCTGATTGCATTCACTCTGGCGCTGCTCGAAGCGGAAAAGCTCGGGCGTGAACAGCCCGGTGGTTACATGCATCTACTGAAAATAGCCCGTGCTCAGCAGTTGACCCAACAGCTGAGGAACGAAAAAGCGATCGATAGAAATCTGAGCAGTGCTACCAGCCGCGAGCTACTCAGCGACTCCTATCTTGAGATTTATCGCAAGGTGCTCGCACGACATACCAGCTGCTACCGGGGAACCACTCAGATCAGCGTCGCCGACCACAGCGGGAATATGGCGAGCATGACCCTCTCCAATGGCGAAGGCTCCGGTTATGTGCTGCCTGGTACCGGCATCATGCTCAACAACATGCTGGGTGAGGAGGACATCAACCCGCACGGTTTTCATCGCTGGCCGGAAAACCGCCGTATCGCCTCGATGATGGCGCCAACGCTGCTCTTCTCGGATAGCGGGCAAGCGATCGCGACCGGTTCCGGCGGCTCCAATCGCATTCGCAGCGCAATCCTGCAGGTGCTGGTAAATCTGGTCGATTTCAGGATGGATATTGAGCGCGCAGTCGAGTCGCCACGGCTTCATTTCGAAGGAGAGACGCTCAATCTCGAGCACAAACTCTCCGTAGAGGAGCACAAAATACTCAGCGCATCTTTCTCGGATATCAAATTATGGCCGCAGAAAAACCTCTTTTTCGGTGGCGCGCACACGGTGACGCGTTCGGCGAACGGTACACTCTCCGGGGAGGGAGACAGTCGTCGCGGCGGTGTCTGCATCGAGGTTTGAAGGTCAAGAATAATCCGGACGGAGAAATATCTGATCCAGCCGGTAGATAGCGCCACCCTCCACGCAAAAGGAAATAAAGATAATTTACCATTATCGAGCGGAGCAAAGCGTAGCGATCTTCCTTGGTCAGCGACGTCAAACAGCCAATTTTTCGGCGCTCAAAAAAAAAGCTGGTGTTTTCCGCTTATTTTGTTAAAAAGTGTTTAATAACAAAGCATTTTGTTGGAATAGAGGACTTCTATGCTATGTTAGACGCGCAGAGTCCCAGCAAACCCAGGAGCGAACAATGGCCGTGACAAAAAAAGCCGTAACCCAAACCAGCGAAGAGAAGGTACCAGCCCCGAAGAGAGTTGCCGCGAAGAAAACGGCCACCGTTAAAAAGAGTGCAACCCCCACAGTGAAAAAAGCGGCTGCCCCGGCGAAACAGAGTGCTATCATAACTCGGCAAACCAAGGCACAGATTCTTCAAGCGATCGCTGAAGAGACCAACCTGACACGCAAACAGGTGGCCGATGTATTCCTCTCGATGGGCGGTCTGGTCAAGCGCCATATGCAGCGCCGCGGCTCCGGTGAGTTTTCCATACCCGAATCCGGAGTTAAAATCCGGCGCGTGAAGAAACCCGCCAGAAAAGCCCGTATGGGACGCAACCCGGCAACCGGTGAAGCGATCAAGATCGCTGCCAAACCAGCCTCGACAGTCATCAAGGTCATCGCGTTGAAAGCTCTCAAAGACACTCTCAACTAGAAAGTTCTGAACCAAGCGGTGCTTTCCACGCCGCATGGATGAAGTGCTGTGATTGCCAGAATGGCATCTTTAAGCGTCTTCATCAGCCGCTCAGGGATCGCCCGACAGCGCTGCTGTCGGGCAAAAATGAGTCTACCGCTCCGCCGCATGAAGATACCAAGTGCAACGAGATGGTGGTGGCGCATACCCGGGCTCAGTACTGCTTCAAGGTGAGTTGATTGCCGCGCTGGACCAACTCCAGCTGCTTGAGAAAACTCATTCCCAGCAGTACCTCCCCACTGGTCATACTGGGCAATATCGAAGCAGGTACGTTGGATAGCCGGATGGAACCGAGCCTTACATCGTCCAGTAGGGTGGTCCAGCTGCGTACGGTTCCGTTGGCCGTCTGGCTCAACCGGGGCTGTCCTTTGTTCAACCGCAGCCGATTGGCAAGCTGTTCCGACAACGCAACATCGGTCGCCCCGGTATCGACCAGAAAGGTAACCCGAAGACCGTTTATCTCCCCCCCGGCCAGATAATGACCCGTTGGATTCCGTTTGAGTCGCACCTCCCTGACGCCTGCACCATCTATCCCGCTCTCCGGAGTCCGGTTGGGATTTGCACGCCGTTCCAGATAAGAGTGGAAGCTCAATGTAAGCAGTGCGAGCAGTACCAACCAAGCCGCGACAATCATGCCGCGGCCGAAGCGACTGGTCCCACCCTGGTCTGCCCCTGAACGGCCATCCATCCTCACTAGACTCCACTGCACCCAACCTTATGGAAGATGACAACCGCTCATCCTGGGGGTTCAGTAAAAATATCCCTCCGTCAGTAGCGAAAACCGCGCGGACGCATCATCCGCTCCCGCAGCATCGTACGGAACTCTGCGCGGTAGTGCATTACCGCACTGCTGCCGTTGGCTGAGACGTCGAATATTTTCCAGCCTTCTTGAGCACGATAGAAGCGGAAGTCCAGCCTGGCTGGATAGGTCTGTGGATTGAGAATAGCCACTGAGACGGTCACTTCACTCGCCGACGCGCGGTTTACCGGCATTACCTGTACCTGTTGGCTGGCAAATCCGCTCAGCCGGGCAGCAAGTATCGTCAGAAAATCCTGCTTGATACGATTCTCCATCTCCTGCTGCTGCGCCTCTCCCATGCGCTGCCAGATTCTGTTGCCGGCAGCCCAGCGCGCCATGTAGGCAAAGTCGAAATAGGGTACGATCTCCCGCTCCAGAAACGCTTCCGCCTGAGCCGCACCCGGACCCCCTTCAGCGGCGGCGAATGCGATCAGTTTTTTCAATCCCTGCCGCAGGATCATCACCGGGCCGGGGGATTGTGCCTGGCGCGTGCCACCCAACGGAAGATCGCGCTCCGGAAAGTAGGGCTGCGCTTGTGCCAAACCACTGCAAAAAACGGTTACTAACATCACTGCCAAGAGTCTGCTGTTCATATTTCCTCCAGTAAGATCATATTGTCAGTTCCAGGGAAGCGCTGATGCCATCGGCGCTTCCTCCGCCATGTGTAGATACTGCTATTTCCGATCACCAAGTGCGATTGAAAACGAACCACATAGAAGAACATACTTTTCGATTTGCACCTCACTGCAAAAATCAGCAACCTGCAATCACAGATCTGGCGGTCTCTCCAAGTGTCGCAGGAAACTCTGGTTTCTCCAGAGTCTGCCCAGTCAAGTCACCATCCAGCTTGCCAGTTCACTGGAAAATAGACAAGACGGGCTGGCAAAACATTCAGCAACTCTATGGCGACATTGGTAATTTCGATCAGCATATCTCTCCTTGTATATGGCAGGGGTAGGAGAAGAAGAGTATCTTACCGATTTCTAAAATTCGGCTCTTATGCCCTCGTTGCAATTAACGCAATGACCCGTTCTTGAATACATCTTTCTCGGGTCGCCAGACACCACGAGAGAGCCCTTTCAGCGATGGAGGACTATCCATGACGGAAGTAATCGCAACCAATCAGACCATTCTGGTGGTTGGTGGTGGGATCAGCGGACTGACCGCTGCCCTTGAGGCCGCCGAGACCGGGAAACAGGTCGTGCTGGTGGAGAAGCGCCCCTTTGTTGGGGGGCGGGTTACCCAGTTGTACAAATATTTCCCCAAACTCTGCTTTCCCACCTGCGGTCTGGAGATCAACCAGCGACGCGCCAAGATGAATCCCAACCTCAAGATAATCACCATGGCCGAGGTGACCGATATCCAAGGCAGTGCCGGCGATTACACCGCAACCATCAAGATCTCCCCGCGCTATATCAACGACAACTGCACCGCCTGTGGCGACTGCGGTAACGCGGTCGAGAGTGAGTTCGACAACGAGTTCAACTATGGCCTGGGAAGCATGAACCGGCGCAAGGGCGCCTACCTGCCGCACAGCATGGCACATCCGCTGCAGTACGTCATCGACCCGCGCATCATCGGTACCGCAGACGCCGAAAAAGCCAAGGCAGCCTGCAAAGCCAACGCCATCGACCTGGAGATGCAGGAGGAGACTGTCACATTCAAGGCCGGCGCAGTAGTTTGGGCTACCGGCTGGCGCCCTTATGACGCCAACAAGATTCAGCCGTACGGCTATGACCGTTTCGCCAATGTGATCACCAACGTCGAGTTTGAGCGGATGGCAGATCCGAAGGGGCCGACCGGCGGCAGACTGGTGCGCCCGGCAGACGGTAAAGAGGCGAAGAACATCGCGTTCATCCAGTGCGCCGGTTCACGTGACCACAATCACCTCCTGCACTGCTCGCGCATCTGCTGTATGGCGACGCTGAAGCAGACCCACTTCGTGCAACAGGCCTGGGGCGATGAGGGTAAATCGACCATTTATTACATCGATATTCGCGCCATTGACCGGTTCGAGGATTTTTACCAGAAAGTGAAGGCGAACCCCAACGTCACCTTCATCAAATCAAAAGTCGCCTCCATCACTGAAAATCGGACTAACGGCAACCCGGTACTACATGGAGTGGACGTCGAGAGCTATGACCGCGACGGCAAGGGATACCTGCGCTATGCGACGGAACACGACCTGGTGGTACTGGCAGTTGGAATGGAGCCAAGCATCGACAAGCAGAGTTTTCCGGTGGATATTCAGATCAACGAAGAGGGCTTTATCGAGCCCGCACGTAAAGACGGCGGAGTATTCGCAGCAGGCTGTGCATCCGACGCACTGGACGTGAACCGGGCAGTGCAGCAGGCAACAGGTGCCGCACTGCGTGCTATCCAGGTTGTCAACCGCGTTGCCGGAACGGAGGGCTAATACAGTGGCAGAAGAGAAAAAATTTGCCGGTTACATCTGCACCGGTTGCGGCATCGGCGAACGCCTGGATACCGCGCAACTGGAGACCATCGCCAAACGGGACGGCAAGATGCAGTCGTGCAAACAACATGAACTGCTGTGCAGCGCCACCGGCGTACAACTGATCCGCGATGACATCGAAGCGGGTGCCACCCATATCATGATCGCGGCATGCTCCCGCCGGGCCAAAGTCGAAGCGTTCAATTTCCGCAATGTGGCGGTCTCGCGTGCCAACCTGAGAGAGGGGGTAATCTGGGTACGCCCGGATAGTGCGGATAACCAGGAAACCACTCAGGATATGGCGAACGACTACCTGCGCATGGCCTGTGCCGAAGTCAGATTCATGACCCAGCCGTCACCCTCGGGTGAGCAGGACCTGAACAAAGGGATCCTGGTCGTAGGTGGTGGGTTCACCGGCCTGACCGCAGCGTTGGAGATCGCCGCCGCCGGCTATTCGGTGCACATCGTCGAGAAGCGCGGCACGTTGGGGGGTCACGCCGCCAACTACTATAAATCGATACCCAGCCGCTCACCCTATACCGATCCGCAGGATACCGGCGTTGAGCAGTTGATTGCCGATGTCATGGCCGACGACCGCATTACCGTGCATCTGAACAGCACGATCACCAAAACACAGGGCGCCCCTGGACGTTTCAACGTAGAGATCGCTACCGAGTCGGGCAGCAGCAGCCAGGAGACCTTCGGCGCCATCGTACAGGCGACCGGCTTCAATCTCTATGATCCCGGCGTGCTGGCACGGTACAACTATGCCAACAGCCCGGATATCATCACCAATGAAGAGCTTGAGAAACTGGCGCTGGATGCCAGCGGGGGACCGATCAAACGCCCCTCCGATGGCAAGGTGGTGCAATCGGTTGCTTTCCTGCAGAACGTCGGCCAGAACTCTACCGCGAAGGACGAGCTCCCCTACCACTCAGGTATCGGCGACCTGGTTGCAATCAAACAGGCGATGTACTTCAAGGAGCTGAACGGCAACTGCGACACGACAGTACTGTTCGACAATCTACGTACCCCCGGCGCCGCGGGTGAGGATTTCTATCGCGCCGGTCAGGAGAAGATGATCACCTTCTCCAAGGGACGGGTGACCGAGGTGGTACCTGGCAGTGCGCTGCAGGTGAAGTTCAAAGACCTGATCCTCAACGACGACGCCACGATAAACTGCGACCTGGTCGTGTTGGACGTCGGCATGATGCCCAACACCGGACCCGACCCGTATGCACAGCTGGCAGTCGAAGAGGCGGAGGATGAGACGGAACGGGAGAAGGCCCGGGCCCTGCTGGCCAACGCACCGCCATCGATTCTCAATCTGGATTATCGGCAGGGCACCGATCTGCCGCATCTGAAATACGGCTTTACCGACTCCCACTTCATCTGTTTTCCGTATGAGACAAGGCGTACCGGTATCTACGCCGCTGGACCACAACGCCGTCCGATGGATATGCGCCAGGCTGCCGATGATGCTGCCGGCGCCGCAATGAAGGCGATTCAAGCAGCGGAGAACGCCGGTCGGGGTATGGCCGCGCACCCCCGCTCCGGGGACCTCTCCTTCCCGCGCTTCCGCAAGGAGGGATGCACCCAATGCAAACGCTGCACTGTGGAATGTCCATTCGGCGCCATCAACGAAGATGAAAAGCGTTATCCGCTGTTCAACGAATCGCGCTGCCGCCGCTGCGGAACCTGTATGGGTGCCTGTCCGGTGCGCGTCATCTCGTTCGAAAATTACTCGATCGACACCGTGGGACAACAGATCAAGAATGTGGAGGTACCGGAAGAGTTTGAAGAGAAGCCACGCATTCTGGTACTGGCTTGCGAAAACGACGCCTATCCAGCACTCGATCAGGCCGGTATGAGCGGCATCGAGCTCAATCCCTGGGCGCGGGTGATCCCGGTGCGCTGCCTGGGTTCGGTCAGCCTCTCCTGGGTCACCGACTCCCTCAACAGCGGCTATGACGGCATCGTGCTGCTTGGCTGCTCCAAGGGTGAGGATTATCAATGTCACTTCGTGCGCGGCTCGGCGATGGCCCATGAGCGGATGAGCAAGGTGGGCGACACGCTCAAGACCCTCAATCTGGAGCCGGAGCGGGTACGTGTCTACGAGGTGGCGATCACGGATATCGAACGCGCACCCAAGCTGATCAACGATATGGCTGAAACCGTCAAGCAGATCGGTTTGAGCCCGTTCAAATTCTAGGGGATCGACTATGAGCGATTTGAATACCGCAATGATCGAGCAGTATCGCAACAACTTCCTGAAAGAGGTTGAGGCGAACGTGGAAGAGGGTGAGTGGGTCAAGATGTGTATGCAGTGCGGCGTCTGCGCTGGCTCCTGCCCGCTCGGCAACGCCTGGGAGCACCCGCCCCAGGAGATCTTCATGATGATCCGGGCCGGGAAAAGGGAACAGGTGCTCGGCTCCGAATCGATGTGGATGTGCACCTCCTGCTACAACTGCATCGCGCGTTGCCCGCGGGGGTTGCCGATTACCCATATCATGCATGGTCTGGCACACTACGCGAAGCGTCTGGGTCTGGTGCCGAAAAATCAGCAGACCAGCAAATTCGCTCAACTGTTCTGGCAGAACCTGACCAAAAAAGGGCGCGTCAACGAGCTAAAACTCGGTATCAGCCTCTATTTCATGAATGGTTTCAGCGAGGGCGTAAAGACCGCAATGGCCAATCAGAAACTGGGCCTGAATATGCTCAAGGCGAAGCGAATGAGCATTGCCGAAGCCTGGGGTGGCCATAAGGTCAAAGATCTGTCCGGATTCCAGAAAATGCTGCAGAAGGCGCAAGAACTGGAAGATGCCCGCATCGAAAAGAGAGAGAGTTGAGGAAACACCCACTATGGCCAAGAAAGAGTACTCCTTCTACCCCGGATGTTCCTCACAGACAGGAGCATCCTCCTCCAACATGCAGAAGTCCGTGGAGACCATGTGCGAAGAGCTGGATATCCAGCTCAACCCTATCCCGGACTGGAACTGCTGCTCCGCATCGATTGGCTACGCCGGCGGCGGAGAGCTGCCACGGCTGGTTCTTTCGGCGCGCAACATCGCACTGTCGGAGCAGCACAATGCAGGCCAGGATATCGTCGCCACCTGTGCCGCCTGCTGGCTCTCGACGCGGGAGTCAAAAGAGCGCCTGGCAGCAGATGCCAATCTGTTGGCCGAAGCAAATAAGGCGCTGGCCGAAGCTGGCCTGAAACTGAAAAACGAGACTCCGGTCCGGCACATGGTCGAGGTGCTGATCGAGGATATCGGCTACGAAGCCATAGGCAACAAGGTGGTTCGCCCGTTGGAAGGAATCAAGATCGCCGGCTATGTCGGCTGTCAGACCAACCGTCCATTCGGCATTGCCGGAGAATCGTTCGAAAATCCGATGTATCTGGACAAGCTGGTGGAGACCCTGGGCGCCGATCCGATCAAAGGGTACGACAAGAAGGTGCAATGCTGCGGTGGCGCGCTCGCTTTTTCCGAGCCAGAGAAGTCACAGAACATGATCAAAGGGATTATCGAGTCGGCCTACGACAATGCCGCCGATTTGATCGTTACCCCCTGCCCGGTGTGTCAGATGAACGTGGAGGTCTACCAGGACCAGATCAATGCACGCAACGGTACCAACTTCAGCATGCCTGTGGTTTACTACAGTCAGCTGATGGATGTGGCTTTTGGCCGCTCTGCCAAGGATGCCGCGCTCGATCAGCAGGTAATCAAGGCCAAACCGCTGGAAGAGATCGCCAAAAAGTAGCGCATGCTGCAGATCGTTTGACGAGGCCCTCTTCGGAGGGCTTTTTCTTTTCCTCACCAGAACGGGAAGTACGGCAAGCGTGAACATACTGGCAGGTGACATCGGTGGCACCAAAACGCGCGTCGCGTTGTTGATCGGCCAAAACGACAAACTGGAGACGGTGCGGGAGGAGACCTACCCGAGCCGTGACTACGCCTCGCTCCATGCGATACTCCACGACTTTCTCACAGCGCCGGGTGAACCGCCCCAGGCAGCGGGTTTTGCGCTAGCCGGACCGGTCCAGGGTCGACGCTGCAGGGTCACCAACCTTCCCTGGATGATAGACGCAAACGAGCTGGAGCAGCGCTTCGCCATCCCCCGGGTCACTCTGCTGAACGATCTGGAAGCCACTGCCTGGGGAGTCGACGCCCTCGGCGCAGAAGATCTGCTGACACTGACCCCGGGAACGCCGGGGGCAAGTGGAAACCGCGCGGTTATCGCCGCCGGTACCGGCCTGGGGCAAGCCGGTCTGTTCTGGAATGGAGAGCGCCACATCCCTTTTGCCAGTGAGGGGGGGCATTGCGACTTCGCGCCGCGGAGCGAACTCGAAATCGCACTGCTGCACCACCTACAGCCCGAGTTCGGCCAGGTCAGCTGGGAGCGCCTGGTCTCCGGTCCCGGTATCGTGCGGATATACCATTTTCTGTGCGAATACCGGAATTCGCCCCCATCCGAGGCGCTTGCATGCGAACTCTCCTCGAGGGATCCGGCTGCGGTGATAGCGGAAAAGGCTGGACAGCAGGCAGATGCGATCTGCGTCGAAACCATGGCGCTGTTCACCCGCCTCTATGGCGCCGAAGCGGGTAATCATGCATTGAAAATGATGGCCACCGGAGGAGTCTACATCGGCGGCGGTATTGCACCAAAGATACTCCCCTGGCTGCAGACGCAAACGTTCCTCGAAGCTTTTCGCAGTAAAGGGCAGATGCGGGAACTGCTGGAGGGTATAGCGGTCAGGGTGATTCTCAACGACCGCGCCGCACTCTGGGGATCTGCCCGCTGCCTCCTCTCCAGAAGCAGTCCAGACAGCTGATCCCCTTCCTCCAGCGGTGCCTTGGCCCCGCCGGCCCGCCGGGTCTTTTCACCATTATCTGCTCGGACAGCGCCCAGAACTTCGCATTCGAGCCGCCCGGGGCACCGCCAGATCGTCTCGCTGTCCCAGTGCAGCGCGGCAGATCGGGTTGTCGTTCTCCGCGCAGATTCAGTTACACTCTATATGAGCTACTTTCTGCTCGAAACATCTTTCCCGGAGTCAATAATGCTAACGAAAAACAATACCGACACCCTGCGGCTGCGCTCACTTCTCTTCTCAATGCTAGTGATCGCTTCATCTTCAAGCGCTGCGGAGTTTGAGGTCGGAGAGCCTTGGAAGACAATCGAGGGTTGGCAGATCAGGGTCGACCGCTCCCTGGACAACAGTTGCTTTCTCATCCGGCGGTACCCGGACAACTCGCTCCTCCAGCTTGGATACAACAAACCCAGCCAGAGCATGTACATCATGGTGGGCAGCCCGAGCTGGCAATCTTTGGAGGCTGGTGAAAAACAGCCGATCACACTGCGTTTCGGTCACGCTGAGCCGAGAGTAATCCAAGCCAACAGGGTTGAACAATACGGAGTACCGGTGTTGGTCGCGGGTCTCGGTCCTTATGAGAAACTCGGCGATTTCATGAATGAATTTATGCTCAAACATTCGTTAAGAGTCGAATACCCGAATGCAGCAGCGCTACGCCTGAGTCTGAAAAGCTCCTTCAAAGGGGTAGCGGTGCTTAAGGATTGCCAGAAAAGATTCGACAAGATGGAACCTGAAAAGGACTGAAACAGGGAGGAGTAAGAGACGCAGCAGTCTGCCAGGTTGGCCCTAGTCTCTGCTCCGCCTTGGAGCCTATAGGATTTTGGGGGATCGTAGCGAGGGAGTAGGAGAATGAAGGACATAACCGGTCGGTAGCATGTGGATCCACAGGGATACTGTGCCGACTGACCAGCGACCGGTGAACAGTCCGTACACTCCCTCAATCAGACTCATTCCCAAATAGTGCCCGCCCGAATGCGCGGAGGTTGCCGGTCGGTTGTGGCATGCCGGCTTCAGCCGCTCCAACTCCCTGCGTTCATCCACCTTCGCCACCCCACCGGCGTGTAGCGAAAAACCGGCTAGCTTGCCAACCGGATCACCAAACGAATCACTACTGGCCGGCAAGGTCCGCGAGGTGGATACCTTGCAGTCTTGCTGTCAGTAATTCCGAATCTGATCTGCGCAGCATGCTTCACCTCTTCGGCATCAACCATTCCCGTGCCGCATCGGTTACGGCCGAAATGGCCGGATGTAAAACACGACGCTCCACCGAAATCGCATAAAACTCTTTCTTCACCCCTTGGGTACGGCCCACCTCAACAACTCCGTACTGTTTTTTACCTCTTCAGCAATCGGTGTCGGGGTCATGAACACTCCCCCCCAGCCTGACCAAAAACTTTCATCAAAGCACTGTTATCAAACTCACCGATTATGGCCGGTTTCACATTAATCGCCTCAAACCAGGCCAGCCATTGACCGTACACCCGTGACATAGGGGTCAGGTCTTTGTGTTTTGGAACGCTCTTTGTTAATCTCGACAGAAAATTTCGGGAGTGATAGAAGGCAATGGCTCGGCCCTTACGGTTGGAATTTTCAGGCGCAATTTACCATATAACTTCCCGAGGAAATCGCCGGGAAGATATCTTCGAGAATGATACTGACAGGACAAGATTCCTGACACTGCTTAATGATGTGTGCAATACCCATAACTGGGTGTGCCATGCGTATTGCCTGATGGGCAACCATTACCATTTGCTGATTGAAACACCCGACGCTAATCTGTCGAAAGGAATGCGCCAACTCAATGGCGTCTACACACAAACATTCAACCGCGTACACGGGCGGGTCGGGCACATTTTCCAGGGCCGCTTTAAAGCCATCCTGGTAGAGAAAGAGAGTTACCTGCTGGAACTATCCCGGTATATTGTGCTGAATCCCGTGCGTGCCGGTATGGTACGTTCTGCGGCAGACTGGGCATGGAGCAGCTATCGGGCAACAGTAGGCCGGAGTAATGGACCGGATTGCCTGCATACCGAATGGATACTGGCAGCTTTTGGAAAAAGAAAGTCTCTGGCCAGGGAAAAGTTCAGAAGATTCGTTTCAGAGGGCAAAGGGCAGCCTTCACCCTGGAAATTATTGCGCAACCAAGTCTATCTGGGTGGTGAGAATTTTGTGCAGAAGATGCAGTCGATGATTGCCGGGGACAGGGAACTGGGTGAAGTGCCGGCAGCACACAGGCGGCCGATGCCGAAAACACTGGACTATTATTACGCTGCTTCAAATCAGGACCGGAATTCAGCAATTGCACTGGCCTACCGAAGTGGCGGCTATACCCTGAGGGAGATCGGAGATCACTTCGGATTACATTATTCGACTGTAAGCGGAATTATCAAGAATCATAATTTGAAGACCTGACCCCATTTACTTTATTCCAAAATATTAAGCATGACAGGTAGGAACGCTGCCGCGCTGGGGGTGGCGGTTGTCAGAATCGGCGGGGTGAGTCCGAGCGCATCCACCATGGGGAATTCCAGCGTAACGCCTTCTGCAGACGCAGGCAGTCCCAGGCCGAAAGTCGTCGTGATCATCGAACTCGAACTACCCGAACCGAAGGTGGTGCCATCGTAGCCACCGGATGTCTGCAGTTGCTGCAAATGTGAAATCGTGAATACATGGTCGGTGTCGACAGCGACGGACAACGATCCCGTTCGCAGCGTGTCGTAGGTCTGCAAGGCAGCTCCGCCGAGCGCGAGCAGCTTGGTTCCTGCACCGTCCAGCAGGACGATGTCCACATCGACACTGTAGGTTCCTCCGGTGCTTGCACCCGGGCCGTTAGCCAACCCTTCTCCTTTGCCTGCGATACGCACCGCGTAGTTGACTTCCTCCGTCCCTGTACCAGTGTACGCCGGCGTGGTGGCCAGTCGGAACAGGATTCCGAGTGAGCTGGCGGCAGTGGCGCGCCCCGTGCCCACGAAAGGTGGATTGGCGGAGGTGATGGATTCAGCGTGTGTAGACAGCCCGTTTGCACCACCGCTGGTTTCCGCAACGCCAATGCCGTTATCGCTGACAAGATCGACCGTGGGTGCAATTCCCGGTCCACACGTTTCGGCAGACGTGAAACTATCCGCCTCACCGGATTTTAGCGATGCGCCGAGCGTTATCGGTCCCCAGGCGAAACCGGTTGCTTGTGGACCGGCGAGGCAGGCCGAAGCTGCAGAAACGTCATCTGAAAAATAGCCGATTAGTAATACACTCGACATGATCATGATCAGCGATGTACGCATCATTTTTCCTCCTGTCCCGTTAGCCGTCGGTCGGCATGATGTGAAACCTTGTCGATATCTCCGGTAGAGAAGGGCTCTGACCCTTTGGTCTGCTACGACAGGCTCCTAGTCCAATAGCATTTTGAGCACCGGCACCAGGGTCGTGGGGTTGAATTCCGACAGTGGTATCGGGTCTTTGCCGTCAAGCAGTCCGTCACCGTCGGTATCCGGGTTGCTGATGTCGCTACCGATGGCATATTCCCGTGCATTCGT
The DNA here is from genome assembly GCA_024235215.1 of Chromatiaceae bacterium. GTDB lineage: Bacteria > Pseudomonadota > Gammaproteobacteria > Chromatiales > Chromatiaceae > HKST-UBA178. The sequence goes on from JACKMU010000008.1 coordinate 298,349, forward strand.
CAATCCGTCTTTGTCCTTGTCCTGCGCAGCGTCGGCGGCGTTGTTCGGGTTCAAACCATGTGCGAGCTCGACGAGGTCAGGGATGCGGTCGCGGTCGGTGTCAACCTGCGCCGGATCGGCCAGGATCTTAATGGCGGCCACCTGGGTATAGGCGTCCTGCAATGCCCGTGAGTCGGTGGTTGCCGTTACGGTGAAAAAGGCATCCACGTCGTTGAACGCCGCCGCCTTGCGCGCGGTCTTTACGATTGCGCTGACGCTTGTACCCGGCGCCAGGTTGCCGATGTCGCAAACCAGACGTCCGCCGGGCGCTGTGCAGCCGTTCGGTTGTGCGACGAACCCGACCACCTGCAAGGCATCGGAAGGGTCCTGCGCGAACCGTACGCGACCGGCGTCCAGGCCGGCAACGCCCGCGGGCAGCATGTTGGTGACGGTGACGCTAACCTCGGTGTTGCCCGCCTTGATCTGTGCGGCCGCTGCAGCCACCTGCAATTCGAGATTGACCAGGTGTTCGACCATCAACGTCTGCTCCATACAGCTAAAACCCTGGTCGCCCTGGTCAAGCATGCAAAACCTCGCCGTGCGCTCGCCGGTCGACACATAGGTGTGTTGTCCCAGCGCGATGCCGTCGCCGTTGCGCGCCGGAGCCTCGATCAGTTTTATACCAACCAGTTCAGCGGGCTGCGGACCTTCCGGCCCGTCGGGATCGACGAAATTGCCATTGGATGCGGATGACCCATCGCCCCAGTCGACATAGACAAAGTGGCCGCCGATGGTGCCGTCGTCCCAGTATTGCCCGGTGAACAGCGCGGGAAATCCCAGGCCGATGCGCTCGGGCATGCCGACGCGGTCGACGCGCGGGTCATCGTCAACCGGTCGCACGACAATCGCTACACGGGCGGTGTTCGAGTCTTCGCGGCCGTCGTTGACCTTGAAGGTGAAGCTGTCCTCTCCATAAAAATCGACCTGGGGGAGGTACGTCCAACTGTCTGCACTACCGGTGAGGGTACCGTGACCGGGGCCAGCAACGATCGTATAGGTCAGGGTATCCAGCCCGTTGAAATCCTCACCGAGGATACCGTCCGGGTCGTCAGCCTCGAGTTTGAAAGTGAGCGATTGGTCTTCGTCGGTTGACAAGCGCTGGTCAAAAGCTTCGGGGGGTCGGAAATTCCGCTCGACCTGCACGCTCACGCGTCCGGAATTGCTGTCGGCGAGGCCGTCACTGGCGCGAAACAGAAAAGTGTCGCTGCCAGAGTGGAAGTCGAAATCGGAGACGTAGGTGACGGTGACCTGGTCCTCGCGGATCTCTTTGAATGGCGAAGTCTCGAAGACATGAATAAAGGATTCGTCGGCATCGACCACATAGAAATTAGTCGAGTTGACCGAGACGTTCTTCGGATAGCCCATATTGCCGAGCACGAAACTGGGATGATCCCCCTGGTTGATGCCGCTGCCCGTGGAGCGCGCTTCACCGCCGAAGGTGCCGTCGGGGCCGAACCGCTGCACCCTGGCGTTGCCGGTATCGGCGACATACAGCACGTCGTTCGGCCCCATGGCGATAAACGACGGTCCAGAAAACTGGCCGGGGCCGTCGCCGTGCCATGCAGTGGATGAGCGCGTACAGGTCTCGTCGGTGCAGCTGTAGCCCCGGGTTGTCTGTGTCTGTTCATTACAGGCTTTGTTGGTACTCGACTCACAGCGCCCCATCCAGCCGACGAGTGCGCCCATCACGAAGTTGCCGTCACTGTCGAAGTGACTGGGTTCGAATTTCACGATCCGGCTGGAACAGGAATCGGTAACGTACAAGGCGCCGCGTGAATCGACCTCCATCGCGTAGCCGGTGTATCCGGTGCCGCCACAACCCGCCAATGTCTGCTTGCCGTCATCGAGAACACCGAGAAATCGCGAACGCATTTCGCCGTGATAATTGGGCTCGGGATCAGCGATATCGGGGCGGATATCGTACACATAGATACGCAGCCCGTCGGTGACATAGATGATGCCATGCTGACTGTCGACCCGCCCATACCTCAAGCCTTCGCCGAAGATGGCTGGCGCCGGCGGCAGGTAATCATTGTACGTGAAACGCCAGTAATCGCGTTGACTGAAGCTCGTGGTATTGGGGCCCGTGGCGAAATTGGGATCGATCTGACTCACCCCCAGCGACCGGCTGCTACCGCCTGCACTGATCATCGCTACCGTGTATAGAAAACCATCACGATCGGCCACCAGCGTATCGTTCACCGTATTGTTAACCGCGTTGTAATTGATCTGATCGAGGAAGTTGCCGTCACGATCCCATTTGGAGATGCGCTGACCACCACCCGACGCGCCGCTGGGATTGCAGCTCACATACTGGTCGATGAGATAGTACTCGCCCGAGTCGCTCACCGAAACAAAGCGGGGGTTGAAGGGCCAGTCGCGCCGGATTTCCTGATTCTGTTGGCAGACATTCTTGAACAGCCATTCACTATAGTTGTTGGTTGCGAAGGCCTCCCCGTAGGGACCGGCCGGTGTGGTGCGATAGTCATCGATGAAAAATGGATACAAAGGTGCGACGAACTCGCCGTGATTGGGCGGGTCGACGATCTTGAACGACAGCGGATCGACCCGCCCGCCGATCACATCGGTGTCGGTGCCGCGCAGCACCAGGTCGATCGGCTGCGAGGTGAGGGTCTGGGCGGAGAGGTTGGTGACCGTCGGTGCGGTGTTGGTGCCGGCACGCTTCACAGTGATCAGTTGCGTTTTACTTGTCGTGTTCGGCGTCGGCGAGCTGTGATCACTGGCGGACCAGACCACCGGAGTGCGCGAATTGACCGGATAGGAAGCCGGTGCGTTCACCTGGATTGACGGCATTGGATCGGCCAGGTCGACGACCCTGGGCACGCCCAGATCAACCTCAGCAGCATTCAGGCTGTTCACTCCGGCCGGGACTTCGATGACCTTGCCCGGGGGCGCCACCATGATCGGCGCCTGGGTATCGCGTACGCGTATGGTTTGGGTCTTCGTTACAGTGTTCACATCACCATTGACGTTTATCGGACCCAGGTCACTGACTTTCCAGGTCACCACCGTGTCGCCCAGAGGGAAAAGTGCGGGCGCGTCGTTGGAGAGCGTCACCGGGCGGTTGCAGGCGTCGTTGGCAGTGACATCCGCATTCAGCTGATCCTGAACGCGTTCGCGTGCGACGCCGCCGAAGTCGCCGGCCTCGAACACCTGCGTCGGCGTACCGATCTGCAGGGTCGGCGGCCATACGTCATAGACGGTAAAGTTCTGTGTACGGGTGTGCGTGGCGCCGACCTGTTCGAAATCGGTGAGCCTGTCGGCAATGATTGGTATGCCTTTTTTTATCGCGAGGGGGATGCATTTTTCGCTGCACTGCTGCACGCCAAGCCTGAGTTTGTCGATCAGCCACATACCGGCGCGCTTGAACACGCTGTACTCTTTGGTGGCCTTGTTGACATCACCTGCCGTTGCCGCCGGCAGCGTCTTGGCACTTTTCAGTTTGCTGTAGCCCGAATAGGCCAGCATGGCGCTTGGCAGTGCCAGATCGAACGCCGGATCGAACAGGGTATCGGCGCGCCAGGTGAGTTGATGCGAGCCGGCTGGCATCCTGATCTGTTGCGAGGTATCCGAGATCGGGAGGTTGGGGCCCTCTACGGTCAGCAATACTTCGGAGTTGGCGTGCCAGATACTGGGCGTTCCCAACACACCCCAGTTGTTCGGGATACCCGTCAGGGCATTGCCGCCGCTGAGCTTTATCAGGCCGAACAGATCTTGGAACATAACCGCGGACTGCGGCAGCGTGAAATCGTAGGTGCAACTGTTGGCGGAGTTCGGTTTAAGGGCGATATCGCTCGGCACCGACAGTGGCGCCTGGACGAACTTAAGGGCCAGGTTGGTACCCAGTACGACAGTTTCGGCTGCAAATGCGGAGCCGGGATCGCCAATCAGGGATAGCGTCGATGCGGCATTGTGCGCGGCAATCAGCGCCTCGATACCAGCGAACAGTGCTGTATCGTCCTGTTCGGCCGCCGCCGGACCGACACCTAAAGCGCCCAGGGTAAGTACCGCTGAGCAAAGCGCAATGAACCGTTTTGCGGCAGGACACCGCTGCGTCGCACAGCGTAAAACAGTACGAACGAGTAAACCCAAAACCGCCATTTTCTTGCCTTTATTATTATCGAATTCGACCGTTTACAAAAAAGGGGACGCATTTATTTTTTGCCGTAAAAAATAGATCCGTCCTCATTTTTCTATTAGCGCTGCCTTCAAACCGGTTGATTTACACCGTTTGACGGCGTTAACAATATTCAAGAATCAAAAAATAAAGACCTGACCCCTTGCCTCCTCAATGGGAGACCATGATTCAATCATGGTTGTCCAACAACAGCATCAACCAGGACGCATTGACGACCGACGCGTTGGTGCCCTCCCCGGTCGATGAACACCTGGCGTTGGGTAGGGTGTCGTCCACGTAGCAGAACAGCAGGGCGACGCTCTGCCCCGGTTGCTGCCCGGGGACGGTGGCAATGACACCGATAAGGCTGCCATCCGGTGATACCGCGGTGGCACCCAGTATATCGATCCCGTTCATGTCCAGCCCGGCATCGGCCAGAAGATCGCGCAGGTTGACCATGCCCGATGCCTGGGTCCAGCGGAAAGCCACATTGCCACTGGTAGCCGGTTCGGCAACCGCGCCCAGCGAGGCGCGCAATACGTCGAACTGCGATGCGATGCCGACAATCACGCTGCCTTGGTCGTTGATTCCGGTAGCCACCGAATAGTCGTAGCCGGGAAGGGTACCGAGGTCTTGCGCTGCGAAGTTGTCGCTCTTGAGCCAGCGCACGGCGTGCGTGCGTCGCACTGTACTGTTGCCGACCGGCAGGTTCAGGGTCGAATCGCCGATGATCGAGGCGCCATCCGGGGTCAGCCCGACAGCGATGGTTCGCGCTGCAGGCTCGATTCCTGTCAGTACGGTAAAGCCGTTCATCGCGTTCCAAAGAAATCCGCGCCGGCCCTGCGGCGTGTCACGTTGGCCGATCACCGTCGATCCGTCGGCACTGATTCCCAAGCCAACCGAATAGGTGCTGCTCTGCGGGTCGAGATCGACCATACCGCCGGTTGGAGTCCATATAAAGGCCTTGTAGGTTGCCAACTGATTGATGGTCGACGCACCTGTGATCACTGCGCCGCTCAGCGTGCAGTCAGCGGCGAAGGAGAACTCGTCCGCTGATCCCAGCGTGCCGAGATCATTGTAGCCGTCAGCGACCGAATAGCGAAAGGCGTGGTAGGGTGTGGACGAACCGGCATCCTGATAGCCGACGATCGTCACCGCATTGTTGCTGGCACTGGCCCCGACGATGCCCAGCGGCGCACCGGATGCGTTGGTCGTTCCCGGTGGTGTAATGACGTGCGCCTGGGCAGTGCTGGCATCGCGCCGGCCTTGAGTCAGGATGCGGTAAAGAATCTTCTTGTAAAAGGTCCTTTCTTTGTCGTTGAAGGTCTCTTCGTGGTAAACGAAAGACCAGGCGGCCCCCATGCCGTAGACGAAGCCTTCCAGAATGTCGAGGTCGTTGCGTGCTGCAACCGTTGCCGCTTGCGGTGTGCCAGTCACCAGGCAAAGGCCGACCAGACCGGCGGTGATGGCGGAACAAGACAAGCAGGCTCCAGCTGATCGGACCACAAGCGTTTCCTCGACGACATGCCCTGCACACACGGGACAGACGCAGCCCGGGCGTTGCGGGAAGATATACCTACTCAGCCGTCAGTATAAACAAAAAAGTGGAGACCGCGTCTACTCGGAATGAAGAAAGTGGGGTCAGCTCTTGTATTGCAACTTGACGAGATCAGACTGGATTTTTTGTTGCCATATCCTTACGAATCGGATTTGCCAATGTGCTGTAACTTTTGACTGATCGAGTAGAACGCAGAGAGACAGTTCACGAAAATGATTGATACAGGGGAAGTTTTCCGGGGATCCTGCCGGGGAACTGATAGTGTGACAGACCAGGCGACCGATGAATGCAGTTAGCGGAAAATGGCGGTGCAGTTCAAGACGCACCTGGCGACGGCGGGTCGGACCGTGCAGCAGCCGATGCAAGCGAGAACTGACCCCTACACGGCGACCGACGTCGATCGGCATGGTGCTAAAGCTTTGAGTGTGACTGCCGACAACCTAATACTCCTTCAATGTAACAATTGCGGATGCAGCAAGCTTGTCGGCGTACAGCGCCTTGCTGGAAAACCACATCAGGATGCTGAACCCGTATTTATCACCTTGAAGGAATTACTAGGAGCCTACGGCGAGCGTCTCACAGCCACGTCGCGCAACCGTAGGCGTCTACCAGCGGCAGGAGGAACAGATCATGGAAGTATCCGGGATCAGCACAACGGCCGTCTCCTGGGCGAGTCAATCGACGGCGCAGGCGACTGTGCAGATGACGAACGAAGAGAGCGCTGCACCAACCCGGCGCAACGAGGGCAAGCACGAGCACGGCCATCACCACGGTCTTGGCGGTCGTCGCGGCCGTGCACTCGGCGTGTTCCACCAGGAACTGCGTACCGCTTTGCGTGCGCTGTTCGAGCGCCCGTCCCGCGAGCCGAGCGCTTACTTCGCGCACCAGGACGAACCGAGCGTGGACGCGGTCGCGAACGAGGCGCTCGCAACCGCCAAACGTGCGACCGCCGAGGCGCCGGCCCATGCCACTAAAATGCTCGAGAACTTTCGCGGCGCGGTGCATCTGGCGGCTTCCCACACCCGGACCATGGTCACGGCCGAGGATAGCACCGCCGATGTCGATGCGGCCGTCGCTCAGGTCGACGCGGGTCTCGATACACTGGTGGCGCAAGCGGCGAATAACCGCGAATCAAGCGCCAGCGTGCTGGCCGTCGATACCCGCACCAAGCAGCGTTCGAGCATCAGCATCCAGACCCAGGAGGGCGATTTAGTCACCATCGATCTGCGCCGTATCGACACCCTGTCAGCGACCACCGTCGCACTCAACGATGGTGACACATCAGCCGCAGCGACCAGCCTCGAACTCTCCAGCCGCTCGCGTCTGCAGCTGCACATAGAGGGCGATCTGAACGACGCCGAACTCGGCGCAATCCGCAACGTGCTCGCACAGGCGGAAGATATTGCGAGCTGGTATTTCGGCACCGATAGTGCCGCTGAGGGTGCCTTCGAAACTGCTGCCAACTTCGATTTCGACAGCGACCAGCTGGCGCGGGTTGACATGCGTATGCGCATGCAGCAGCGTGTCTCCCTGACCTATCTCGAGGTCCGCAACACGATGTCCGCGTCGTCCGAAGCCGAAGCATTGCCACCGGCCAATTTAGCGTCGAATGGCGCATTGACCGCCTCACTCGAATCCGAAGCGAACAGCGAGTCACCCACCGCGATCGCACCGGCCGACTCGATCGTAAACAATGTCGATTTCATGTCGCAGTTCAGACACTCGGTACAGGAAGGCTTCGCCGGCAACGAAAATGGCCTCGCGGTACGCTTCCACTACTCAGAGTCGTTTAAGCTCGATCTGTTTCGCGCAGTCGTGCATGCGGTGACGCCGGAAGAAAGCAGCGTGACCACTACGGGCAACGCTGTGCAGTCCGAAGACACCGGGACCTCTGGCAGCACCGCCCTGGCGGCATGAGACCAGCAACCCCGTGGATTACGGTAACCTAGAGGAGGAGGTGGGAGTCAGTTCTCGGAGATCAGACTGGATTTTTACGTTGCGATGCCCTTATGAATCAAATTCACCGATGCGCTGTAACTCATAACTGATCGAGTAGATTCAAGAGAGACAGACAGCTCACGAAAATGATTGAAACCGTGGAAGTTTTCCGGGGATCGTCGCCAAGGTAAACAACCATTTACCGGCGCGGTGCAGTTCAAGACGCACCTGGCGACGGCGGGTCGGACCGTGCAGCAGCCGATGCAAGAACTGACCCCATTTAACACATGCCCCTCTTACAGATGAGTGAGGCTCACCGTCCGCCGGAAGCGAAACAGCGCGGCGATGAAAGCGATAGCGCCGATGGCACCGGTGGTCAGCAGCTGCGACCACAGCTGCGTAATACCGGCTCCGCGAAAGATTACACCCTGGCTGAAAGAGACGAAGTGGGTGGTGGGTGATGCCAGCACGATCTTCTGCAGTATTTCCGGCATTGCTTCCAGCGGGGTATTGGCACCGGATAACATGTACATCACCAGAAACACCGGTATGGACAACAGACCGAACTGAGGCATGGAACGAGCCAGCGTCGCCAACAGGATCCCAATGGCGGTCAACGCAAAGAGGTAAACAGCCAGCCCCAGCATGAACAGCGGTACGGATCCCGCAATCGGAACCTCCAGAAAACCGTTGACCACCAGCAGCAGTGCGACGGTGGCCGCTGCCAGAATCACCAGGGCGTTGGACCATACCTTGGCCAGCATGATCTCCGCTGGGGTTAGCGGCATGACCAGCAGATGCTCGATGGTGCCGTGTTCACGCTCTCGGATCAACGCGGCACCGGTAAGCAGTATGCCGAGCAGAGTACACATGTTGGCGATCTGCATCACCGCCAGGAACCAGGACGACTCGCTGTTGGGGTTGAAAGTCAGGTGCGTGACCAGGCTCACCGGCAGTGGCGACGCCCTGGGGTGGCCGGTAACAAAGATACGCGCCTCCTGATCGATCATCTGTTCGATATAGCGGGCACCGCTGCCGGCCTGAGCCATAGCGGTGGCATCCACATTCAACTGCACCTGCGGACGTCTTCCTGCGGTCAGGTCGGCCTGAAAATCGGGCGGGATGTCGAGAACGAATGTGTAGTGGCCGGCATCCATCCCGCTGTCGACTTCGGCCAGCGACACCAGCTGGGGCGGTTGGAAGAAGGGAGCATGCAGGCCATCGATGAGCCTGCGCGATAGGGTTGAACGGTCCTCGTCCACCACCGCAATGGAGGCGTTCTGCAACTCCAGGCGAACCCCTTTGGCCGGCGCGACGATAGCGATGGTAAAGGAGTAGGCGATCAGCAACATCAGTACCATGTCGTGACGCAGGCTGACCAGCTCTTTCAAACCAAGATGGAAGATGTTGGTCAGACGCATCTCACCGTTCCCGTGTCCGCAACAATAACCTACCAAGGGCGAGGAAGACGATCCCGAAAGCGCCCAGCGCAAAATAGTCGGCGACCAGTTCCTGCAACTCCAGGGCCTTGGTAAAGCTACCGATGCTCACGTGGTGAAACCAGGCACTTGGAAATCCATACCCCATCAGTCGCGCCGGACCGGTCAACGATGCCACCGGTGACAACATCCCGGAGAACAGAATGGTGGGGATGACGCTTGCGATAGCAGTGCCGAAGACGGCGGCAATCTGACTGCGCATGAAGGTGGACATCAGCAGTCCGAGTCCGGTCGTTGCGAAGACGAACAGCAGGGCGCCAAAGGTCAGGCCGGCAAGGCTCCCCTTCAGCGGCACCTGAAACAGCACCAGCGTCGTGATCAGCAGCGTCAGGTAGCTGACCATTGCCAGGCCAATATAGGGAAGCTGCTTGCCCAGCAGAAATTCGAGGCCGGTAGTGGGAGTCGCGTAGAGGTTGGTGATGGAGCCGAGTTCCTTCTCTCGCACTACACCTACTGCGGTCATGGTGGCGGGTATCATGATGAGCAGCAGCATCAGGATTCCGGGAACCATGGCATAGACGCTACGAAACTCCTGGTTGTAACGGAACCGGGTCTCGACCTCCACCGCGGGCTCCAGCGACACCAAACCGTCACCCGTGTGACGGGAGATCTCCTGTAGATAGCGGCGATGGGTACCCTCGACATAGCCGCGAATGGTTTCGCCGCGAAATGGTATGGCCCCGTCGATCCAGACTCCCAGTTCCAGGTGTCGGCCACGCTTGAGATCGCGCCCGAATCCCGATGGAATCTCCAGCGCCACCGTCAATCGGCCTGATCGCAGCCGCTGCAACATGTCCGCGGCATCGATAATGGGCTGCTCGGCATGAAAATAGCGGGAAGCGGAGAACTGATCCAGGTAGGCCCGGCTTTCGGGGGTGCGGTCAAAGTCCAGGGCCGCAAAATGGATGCGCTCCACATCGAAGGAGATGCCGTAACCCATCGCGATCAACAACAGCAACGGCCCCACCAGCGCGAAAGTAAGGCGGATCGGATCACGGCGCAATTCCATTGCCTCGCGCCGGGCATAGGCCAGCAGTCGGCCCATGCTGAATCGCGAATCGGCCGTCCCTCTCTCCTCGGCAGCGCTCCCCGCGGCAGGCAATACCGAGGGCTCGACCGGAATCTCTTTGCGTACATCCGCGTCCGCCGACTCCAGGTGAGCGATGAATACCTGTTCCAGCGAGTCGACCTTTTTTTCCGCCATCAACTGTTCAGGCGTGCCTTCTGCCAGTACCCGGCCCGCATGCATCAGCGAGATGCGGTCGCAGCGTGCTGCTTCGTTCATGAAGTGGGTGGATACGAAGATCGTCACTTCCTGCTGTCGCGAGAGTTCCAGCAACAGCTCCCAAAAGCCGTCACGGGCAATCGGATCCACGCCTGAAGTCGGTTCATCCAGGATTAACACCTCGGGATCATGGATCACCGCCACGGCCAGCGACAGACGCTGGCGCATCCCCAGCGGCAGATCCTGGGCGCGGGACTCCAAACTGTGCTCAAGCCCGAAACGTTCAACCAGCTGTGCCACGCGCTCGTCAATGCGCCTGGTGGGCAATTGGTAGAGCCGCCCATGCAGTTCCAGGTTCTGGCGCACACTGAGTTCGCTGTACAGCGAGAATCCCTGAGACATGAATCCGATCCGGTGGCGCAGAGAGACATCGGCAGCGTCGATGGGTTGTCCGAAAATGCGCGCCTCGCCGTCACTCAGCGGCAGCAGGCCGGTCAGCATTCGCATGGTGGTTGTCTTGCCGCATCCGTTCGAACCGAGAAACCCGAATATCTCACCACGCTCAATGCGAAAGTTGACTTTATCCACCGCGACAAAGTCACCGAATCGGCGGGTCAAACCCTCGGCCTCGATAGCGATGGGACCACCCGGTCGGCGATCCCGCGGTGCCGCCTCCAGGTGACGACGGTCCCGGCGTCGGGATTCCGGCAGTAAGCCAACGAAGACCGCCTCCATGTCGCTTGCACCGGTTTTCGCCTGCATGTCCGGCACGCTTCCGGTGGCCAGCACTTGCCCGCCGTCCATGGCAACCAACCAGTCGAAGCGCTCTGCCTCTTCCATATAGGCCGTCGCAACAAGCAGGCTCAGTCCCGGATGCCGACTGCGCAGCTGGCTGATCAGATCCCAAAACCGCCGCCGGGACAAAGGATCCACTCCTGTGGTGGGTTCATCCAGGATCAACAGGTCAGGCTCGTGGATAAGCGCGCAGCAGAGTGCCAGCTTCTGTTTCATTCCACCGGAAAGCTGGTCCACGCGCCGGCGGGCGAACTCGGCAAGTCCCGTGGCATGAAGCAGCGTCGTAATACGCCCGGCACGGGTTGTCCGGTCCAGACCGAACAAACGGCCGAAGAAATCCAGGTTCTCCCCGACCGAGAGACTGGAATAGAGATTGCGCCCCAAACCCTGGGGCATATAGGCGATACGGCTGACGACACCGGCGCGGCTAGTGGGTACTTCGATGTTGGACCCAAACACCTCAACCTCACCGGACTGGACAACGCGTACCCCGGCTATCAGACTTAGCAGGGTCGATTTACCTACCCCATCCGGTCCGATAAGACCGACCAGACAGCCCGCCGGCAGCGACAGATCGATACCGTCCAGTGCAACGACATCGCGGTAGACGTGCCTGACACCCGTCAGTCGGGCGAATTGGCTTGCGGTTCCGGCCATGGTGGTAACCTGACGTCGAGCCACTCGGGCCAGGCGGCCTTCGGGTCGAGTGTAATGTAGGCGGTACCGGGAAGGCCGGTCTTGACCAACGGCTCATAACGATCCAGCAGAGCCGTGTCGATTTGTGCCTTGGCCCTGAACACCAGCCTTTCACGCTCGCTGCGGGTTTCCACCTGTTTTGGGGTGAACTGAGCCTGGGAGGCGACAAAGGAGATGCGTGCCGGAATCACGTATTCAGGCGCCGCATCGAATACGATTCGTACTGCATTGCCGATGCCCACTCTCCCGGCTACTGTTTCCGGCAGAAAAAACACCATGAAGACATCGCTCAGGTCCAGCAGCGTCAACACCTTACCGCCGGCAGCCAGCACTTCGCCCGGTTCGGCCAGACGATAAAGGACGCGTCCACGGCGTGGCGCCTTGAGCACGCTCTCCTCCATATCGGTGGCGATGCGGTCTATCTGTGCCTGCGCCGCTTCGATGGCGGCCTCCGTTTCCGCCACCTTGATGCGACTGGCCCGCAGTGCAGCGAGCGCACTGCGGGCTCTGGTGCGGGACTGGTCGACCTGATCCTCCGCCGTATAATTGCGCTGCTTGAGCTCCAGCAGGCGTTGCAATTCGCGATCCGCATACTCCCTTTCGCTTTCATGTTGCGACACAATGGCCAGGGTATACTCCCGGTCCCTCTGTGCCCGTTTAAGCTCAGCCCGTGCCTGACGCAGTTGTGCCTCGAGACTGGCGGTGTCGAGTCTCGCGACCTCCACTCCCGCCTCGACCTTGTCACCCTCCTGCGGTGAAACCTCGGTCAGCCGGCCTGAGAACTTGACAGCCACATCGACCTCTGTCGCCTCCAGACGGCCATTGGACACAGCCACAAATTCCGGCACCCTGTCAGACAGCAGGTAGCGTTTCAACGGCTCGGGCAGGGCGAAATCGGCGCCGTGCTCCACTCCGAACCTGAGCATGATGGCCAGGCTGACGACCGCAACGGCAATCAAGCCGATTATCCAGGTGCGTCTGTGCTGAAAGATGGGCATGGAGATCAAGTCGTGGTTAAGCTTCCCGCTATGCTAACTCCGGAACCACTCCTTTGTCAGATCGGATGTTCGAAACTCGCTCCGATTGCAGGCGGATAATGGCCACCGGTCGACAGGCAACCGCGTACCCGCGCTTCACAACAATCTTTCCAAAGGCATGCGCCAACTCAATGGCGTCTACCCACCAACATTCAACCGTGCACACGAACGGGTCGGGCACATTTTCCAGGCCCGTTATAAAGCCATTCTGGTAGAGAAAGAGAGTTACCCGCTGGAATTCTCCCGATATATTGCGCTGAATCCCGTATGTGCCGGCATGGTACGGTCTGCGGCAGACTGGGCATGGAGCAGCTATCGGGCAACAGTAGGCCAGCGTAATGCCCGGACTGCTTGCATACCGAATGGATACTCGGCAGCTTTTGGAAAAAGAAAGTCTGTGGCCATGGAAAAGTTCAGGAGATTCGCTTCACAGGGCCAAGGGCAGCCTTCACCCTGGAAATTTGTGCGCAACCCGGTTTTATCTGGGTGGTGAGGATTTCGTCTAGAAGATGCAGTCGCTGATTGCCGAGGACAGGGGGATGAGTGAAGTACCGGCAACACATAGGCGGCCGATACCAAAAACACCGGACTATTATTACGCTGCATCAAATCAGGACCGGAATTCAGCAATTGCACTGGCCTACCGAAGTAGGGGTTATACCCTGAAGGCGACCGGAGATCACTTCGGACTGCATTATTCGACGGTAAGCGGAATAATCAAAGATCATAAATTAAAGACCTGACCCCTATACCTTCGAATGACGAATCGTTTGAGATCGACATTGCTGAACCGAAGAAGGTTGATTGAAGGTGAGTACTTCTTCCCCGGCAGGTTTGGTGGACACAAATCGATCAAAAATAGCCAGGTACTGGACGCAACGTTTCAGCGAGCTGGTATTACTGATATTTCATCTCACAATCTGAGAAAGACATTTGCGACACGGTTATTGAATCGCGGTGCTGCGATTACCGATGTTCAGCACTTGTTGGGGCATTCATCGGTAAAGACAACCGCAAGAGCCTATGCTGCTTTTGTGAAAAACGAGCGGTTCACGCAGACGATTGATTTGTCGGATCAGCCTGTAGTGCCGATGTTGAAGGTGGTGCAGTGATCATCAAGTCGCTTAACTGTGGCCTCATTGGTAGGGGCAGCTCAACCAATGATCCAATTCACTGTCAAGAACGCCTTGGTGGTTTACTGAATTTCTACAATTGAGAAGAGGCTCGCAAGTTAGCATTCTGATATTTGCACCTTACAGGGGCGAGTGGATTATCAGAGACAAACCGATCCGTTATCTGACCAACAGAGAAAAGGCCGAAGTTTCACGGGTGCTCTTGGTACGGGTTCGCGAAAACCTATAGCTCTCTAGGAGCCTGTCTGACTTAACACTGTTTGGCTGCAAATCCCCGGATGACGATCAACTCAGCTTATCGACCTCGTTAAATAGGCCCACTATTCGCCTCGTTCGATAAACTGATTTGATTCGCCCCCGGTGATTTTCGCTTCAAAAGGATAAGTCAGACAGGCTCCTAGCGACCAGATTTAGTGCGCTGTACCGGGTACAATAGCGTCAGTAGCCTGGAGTTCGAATACCAGGCGAAGGGATATTTCCGTATTCAAGGATTTGTAATGCTGAAAAAGTTGTTTTTCGCTGTTGTGGTTGTATCGCTGGTGATCGGCGGCATCGTCTACACCAAACTCGGCCAGTTCACCGCGATGGGCGAAGCCACAGAAAACATGGTGATACCACCGGAAACCGTCACTGCAACCGTTGTCAGTGAGGACGAATGGGAACAAGTCGTGCACGCCACCGGCAGTGTACAGGCCGTCCAGGGGGTGACCCTAAGCGCAGAGATCGGCGGCAGAGTTGTAGAGATCGGCTTCGAGTCGGGCGCACAGATCAACGCGGGTGACGTGCTACTGCAGATGGACACCTCCACGGAGGATGCCCAGCTGGCCTCCGCACTGGCCACCGCCGCTCTGGCGAGAACCGAACGGGCACGTATCCGCAAGCTGATCGAGCGCAATGTCACCTCGGCGGATGAGCTCGACCAAGCCGAGGCGCAGGTCAAGGAGACGGCCGCCCAGGTCGGCGTGATCCGCGCGGCCATCGCGAAGAAAACGGTACGCGCCCCCTTTTCCGGACATCTCGGACTGCGCCAAGTGAACCTAGGCGAAATACTCAAGGAAGGCACTGCCATCGTCTCGCTACAAAACCTCGACCCGGTCCACGTTGACTTCTCCTTGCCTCAGCGTGAACTGGCACGGCTGAAAACCACCATGAAGGTTCGCGTGGCCTCGGACGTGGCCCCCGGTGAGATCTTCGAAGGCAAACTCGTCGCGGTAAATCCCGAGGTCGACCCCGTTACCCGCAATGTGCGCGTACGCGCGCTGGTCGCTAACCCCGGCGGACTACTGCGCACCGGCATGTTCGCCAGCGTCGAAGTGGTGCTGCCGCAGTCGCGACACGTCTTATCCGTCCCGGCCACCTCGGTGCTGTACGCGCCTTTCGGCAACTCCGTGTTCGTGATCGACGAGCAGCAGGATGAGCAATCGGGTGAGAAATCCAAGATCCTGCGCCAACAGCTGGTACAACTGGGAGAGGCGCGCGGCGATTTCATCGAGATCACCAAAGGACTCAAATCCGGTGAAACAGTGGTGACCAGCGGCGTGTTCAAGTTAAGCACCGGCACCCAGGTGGTGATCGATAACACCCTGGCTCCCAAGGCCAGCCTGGACCCGCAGCCGGGCGAATCTTAAACTATGCTCCAGCGCAGCTTCACTGACCTGTTCATCAGACGCCCCGTCCTCGCGATCGTGGTCAACCTGTTGATCCTGATCGCCGGACTGAGCGCCTGGAACTCTTTGAGCGTGCGTCAATACCCGCTCAGTGAGAACGCCTCGGTACAAATCACCACCGTCTACGTAGGCGCCAGCGCAGAACTGGTACGCGGCTTCATCACCACCCCGCTGGAACGTGCCATTGCCGCGGCCGAGGGCATAGATTATGTCGAGTCGAAAAGCCTGCAGGGCATCTCGATCATCAACGCGCGTCTCAAGCTCAACTACGACTCGACCAAGGCACTGACCGACATCTCTGCCAAAGTCGACCAGGTGCGCAACGACCTACCCACCGAGGCCCAGGTGCCTGCGATCAGCGTGCAGTCGGCCGATTCGGAAGTGGCCGCAGCATATCTCAGCTTCTGGTCGGAGATTCTCTCGCCGGAACAGATTACCGACTACCTTATCCGCGTGGTTCAGCCGCGCCTCTCAGCAGTGACCGGAGTGCAACGCATTGAGATCTTCGGCGCGCGTACCTTCGCCATGCGCATCTGGCTGAAACCCGAACGCATGGCCGCGCTGCACATCAGCCCGTCGCAGGTACGCGACGCGATCGCCGCCAATAACTACCTGGCGGCGATCGGCAACACCAAGGGCTCGCTGGTACAGACCTATCTAGCCGCAAACACCGACATGCACAAGCCGGACGATTTCAGACGGCTGGTGGTCTACCAGCGTGAAGGCACGATCGTGCGCCTGCAAGACATCGCCTCGGTGGAGCTCGGCGCCGAGGATTACGATACCGTGGTGCGCTACTCGGGCGACACCGCGGTGTTCGCCGGGGTATTCACCCAGCCCAACGCCAACGTCATCGACGTGATCGACGGTGTGCGCGCCGAACTGGGCACGCTCAAGGACGAAATGCCCAGCGGGCTCGATGCAAGTATCGGTTACGACGCCTCGCAATACGTCAGCGACGCGATCCACGAGGTGACCGTCACCCTCAGCGAAACCCTGTTGATCGTGGTGATCGTGATCTTCCTGTTCTTGGGTTCGGTGCGCTCGGTACTGGTGCCGGTGATGGCGATCCCAGTGTCGCTGATCGGCGGCATCTTTCTGATGCAGGCATTCGGTTTCACCCTCAATCTGCTGACCCTGCTGGCAATCGTACTCTCGGTCGGACTGGTGGTGGATGACGCCATCGTCGTGGTGGAGAACGTCGAGCGCCACCTGCGCGAGGGTCGCACCCCGCACGAGGCCGCAATGCTCGGTGCACGCGAGTTGGTCACGCCGATCATCGCGATGACCCTGACCCTGGTTTCGGTTTACATCCCGATCGGCCTGCAGGGTGGTCTGACCGGTGCACTGTTCCGCGAGTTCGCCTTCACCTTGGCCGGTGCCGTGGCGATCTCCGGCGTTGTCGCGCTAACTCTCTCGCCAACCATGTCCGCCAAATTGCTGCGTAGCGCCGAGGACGAGGAACGTGGCCTGACCGGCTGGCTCAACCACCATTTCGACCGTCTCCAGGCAGCCTACGGGCGCGCCTTGAGCGGCACGCTCAATGCCCGCCCCGCTGTCTACCTGGTGTGGTTTGTGGTGAGCCTTTGTACCATTCCGATGTACACCTTCTCGCCCAACGAGCTGGCGCCTGTCGAAGACCAGAGCGTGCTGTTCGGCATCATCAACGTCGCCGCGAACGCGACCGCCGACCAGAACACGGTGTATGGTGCCGCCTCCGAGCAGGTTATGCTGGACGTGCCGGAAGCGGCGCTGACCTTCCAGTTGCTGTTCCCTCCTTCGATCGGCGCAACCATCGGTGCCGACGGCTTTAGCGGCGTAGTGGTCAAACCCTGGGCGGAACGTAACCGAACGGTCGCCGCGATGGTGCCGGAGGTGCAGGCCGCAGTCTCGAAAATTCCAGGCATCCAGGTATTCATCACCATGCCCCCCGCTCTGCCCGGCGGCAGCAACTTTCCTGTCGAGTTGGTGATCACCTCGACTGCCGATGCAGGCCGCCTGCTTGAGTTCGCCCAGATCCTGCAGCGAAAAGCTACCGCGAGCGGCCTGTTCGCCTTCCCACCGGATATCGACCTGAAGATCGATCAGCCGCAGGCCACCGTGGTGTTCGACCGTGACAAGCTCGCGGACCTTGGCTTGAATCTGTCACAGGTCGGCGCAGACCTGGCGGTCGCCACCGGAGGCAACTTCGTCAACCGCTTCAACATGAGTGGCCGCAGCTACAAGGTAATCCCGCTGATCTCGCGTACCGACCGGCTCAACAGCGAGCAACTGCAAAACATCTATGTCGCCAACCCGGCCGGTGAGATGATCCCGCTGTCGTCGGCGGCACATATCGAGCAGTCGGTGGTGCCGCGTTCGCTGAACCGCTTTCAGCAACTCAATGCGGTGAAACTCTCCGGCGTGAGCACCCGTACCCTCGACGAAGCACTCACCTTCCTGGAAGAGGCCGCCGCGAAAATCCTGCCTTCGGGTTACAGCATCGACTACACCGGCGAGTCACGCCAGCTGCGCACCGAGGGCAACAAGTTTCTGCCCGCCTTCTCGCTGGCGATTCTGATGATCTTTCTGGTGCTGGCGGTGCAGTTCAACTCTTTCCGCGACCCACTTGTCATCCTCGCAGGCTCCGTGCCGCTGGCGATGTTCGGCGCGCTGATCTTCACCGTGCTCAAGATGCCCGACCCCAACATGCCGCACTGGACCAGCGGCTGGACCACCACCATGAACATATACGCCCAGGTCGGACTGGTCACTCTGGTAGGTCTGATCGCCAAGAACGGCATTCTCATCGTCGAATTTGCCAACAAGCTGCAGGAAGAGGGTGTTGCCAAACTAGAGGCAATTCGTGATGCCGCGATGATACGCCTGCGCCCGGTGCTGATGACCAGCGTAGCGACCATTGCCGGCCACTTTCCGTTGGTGCTGGTAACTGGTGCGGGTGCAGAGGCGAGGAACTCGATTGGCTTGGTGCTGGTTGGTGGGATGGCAATTGGAACAGTGTTCACGCTGTTTGTAGTGCCATCGATCTACATTCTGATTGCAAAAGACAGATCGAAGTTCGTCGAAACTTAGGTCTCAGCCGCTGTGTGATCGTGAGCGGTTCAGGCAGATGATTGATTTACTGGATCAGCAGGTAGTGCCGAAGTTGCAATCGCTGATTGCCGGGGAGAGGGAACTGGGTGAAGTGCCGACAGCACACAGGCGGCCGATACCAAAAACACGGGACTATTATTACGCTGCATCAAATCGGGACCGGAATTTTCAATTGTACTGGCGTACCGAAGTGGGGGTTATACCCTGAAGGAGATCGGAGATCACTTCGGACTGCATAAGCGACGGTAATCGGAATAATCAAGCATCACTAACAAAGAACTGACCCCTTTGTCCCCATAACTGGCTTAAATGGATCAATATTCAACGCCAATCAACACGTAATACCATATTAAATTGATAGAGTTATGCTGATATGTGTACATCAGAATACAGCTGAGGTGAAAAATGTCTCAGTTAACCACAATGACTATCCGCCTGGAACTGGAATTAAAATCCAGACTGGACAAGCTAGCTGCAACCACACGTCGAAGTAAATCCTTTCTCGCAGCCGAAGCGGTGCGTGAATTTGTTGAGATAAACGAGTGGCAGATCCAAGAGATAGAAAATGCTGTCAAGGAAGCCAATGCCGGTGATTTTTCTACCGACCAGGAGCTCCAATCCGTTCTCAACAAATGGGGTGTAAATGGAGATTGGATGGCTACGGAAAGCTCTGCCGAACTTGGACCAGGAGGCAGAATACATTGCTGAAGATGACCCTCAGGCAGCCCGGCTGGTAGTTCAGCGTGTTTATCCTACTGTTTCCCTATTGAAAGAAAATCCTTCTCTTGACCATCCGGGTCGGCTGCCCGGAACACACGAACTCGTCATTCCAAAAACACGCTATATCGTGCCTTATCGCATTCGTCCTCAGCTGCAGCGAATTGAGATCCTGCGGGTATTTCATGCATCGCGTAAGCTTCCGGATCGCTGGTAGAAAAAAATATCGTGTATTCATAGTAGTAAGATTATCTGTTAGCGTTACCTTCAATACGGTGTAAATCGACCGGTCTGAAGGCGATGCAAACAATAGTCAAGATCATAAAATAAAGACCTGGCACCTTTGTCTTTGCAGAATATCGCCTGGCCTTCTGAACATCGTTAAAGATATCAGCATGAAAGGACAGGGAGATTTTTTAATGCCCGCCGATGGCAGTAAGGGGAAATAGAAGGCCAGAATGAACGCTTACGTTACTACCGATATCCTCAGACTCACTGGCG
>JACKMU010000009.1 GCA_024235215.1 Chromatiaceae bacterium
TCTGCCCTGCGGCGGTGCCTTGATTATTGATCGCCAGCCGGTCATCGGCGGTACCGGTGGAGGAGAGGTCGATACGCAGCAATCCGTTGTTGAAATTGATCGAATCGGAATCGGTCAGGGTTGCCGCCGGATCGATGATCGTTGCCGGATCGCCTTCGGTGTAGTTAAGCGAAGTGACCGACAGGCTGAGGACCGGGTCTTCGTTGGGCGGCAGAATGTTCTCGATCAGGGTGAACGAACGGATCTTCTTATTTTCGTTGTTCAGGCCGATATCGCCGGCATCGTACAACAGCGTAGTGCTGGCGTCGGTAGACCCGCTACCCAAGGTCGTGCTGCTGACCGTCAGGTAGAACAACTCATCGCTGCTGACTTTCAGCGCGTTGCTGCCCACCGGGATGTTGTTGCCGGTCACCGAGGTAATAATCGAACCGGCCGGCACCACCGCGCCGGGCAGATTTAGATCGTCCGTGACGACCATCAGACCGACGAAATCGTTGCTGCTGAGTCCAAAGTCAGCACCATTGATAAGAACAGATACTGTACCCACAGTGGTGCCCGAACCGACGTCATCGGCGGAGAAATGATAGATGTTCGCGTTGCCGTCATCCTGAGTAAAAAGCAGCGTGCCGGCATCCAGCGTTACATCGCCGATGGTGACATCGTGCTCGATCAGCGTGATGCCGGTGGTCAGGCTGGAACCCGGCTGATCCATCAAATGAATGAAGGTGCCCGCGCTGTAGTCGCCCGACACGTCCGGACGAAAAATGACAATCTCGCCGGCATCGACCGACAAGCTGTTGCTGCTGGTCATCACCTCGTTTTGCTGGGAACTGAACAGGATGTCGCCGTGTTGCAGCGTGATCGCATTAGCGCTGCCGAGGGTGACCGAGTTGCTGACGAAATGCAGGCCGTTGATGACCATTTCGGTGTCCGCGGCAAAGGACTCCAGGTCCATGAAGCCGAGGATGCTGCCGTCGGAACCGGCCGGTTCGAACATCAGGTTGGGATCGGCGATCGCCAGCACGTCACCGCTCTCCCAGGAGTCCAGTCCCGGAACCTTGCTGTTGGCGATATCGCTGTTGGTCGAGAAGAGGATGCGGATATCACGCGGCAGAACAGTAATGGTCGCGGTGGCCTGGGCAGTGCCGCCACGGCTGTCGCTGACTTGATAGACAAAGCTATCGGTCCCATTGAAACCTGCGTCCGGAGTGTAGACGAACGACCCATCGGCACTCAGTATCACCTGGCCGCTCGCCGGGCCGCTGACCGGTGTGGTGTTGACGGTGAGTGTGTCACCGTCGAGGTCGCTGTCGTTTTCCAGCAATCCGTCGACACCGAGCACCGCCGTGTAGGGCATCCCTTCGAAGGCGTTGTAGCTGTCCGCGGTCAGTACCGGCGTGGCATTGATATCGATATTGAACGTACCGATCACCACATCGCCGCCACCGCCGCTGCCGGTGTTGCCCAGATCATTCAGGATTACCTGAATCGTGTCGCTGTCATTGCCCCAGGTACCCGGTGTGCCGTGCAGGTATTGTATGTTGGTCGTATTATCGAAGTAGCTGTTCAGATCGGTCTCAGATCCCCTCAACGTGACATCCGCTGTACCATTGTTGGTGATGGTGATACCGCTTCCCGCGGCAGCGGTTATGACGCCGTCGATTGAAGCGGAGAGCCTGATCGACAGATCCCCGCCTGCAGCGTCGACATCACTGATATCGATCGCCGACAAGTCGATCGGACTGGCGCTGTCCTGCTGGACCACGACATCGGTCGGCAGACTGCCGAGATTGGCGGGATCATCATTGACCGGGTCGACGTCCACGGTCATGGTGTAGCTGGATGCACTGTCTGCAGTCCCGTCGTTGACGCTGAAGCCGAAGCTGTCGTAGCCATTGCCGTTGGCGTTAGCCGCCGGAGTGAACTTCAGGAGGCCGGCATCGATGTCGGTCTTGCTGATCACCTGGTTCAGCGTCACATCACTGCCGTTCAACTTCAGGCTGCCGGCGGATTCGAGTGAAGTGACCTTCACACTGGAGAGATTGTCACCATCGATATCGGCGAAGTTGAAATCGCCTGCGGCAAAGGTATAGATCACATCCTCGTCGGTGGTCACCGTGTTGCTGGCCGCGGTCGGGGCATCGTTCTGCGCGGTCACATCCACCGTCATTGTATAGGTGCTGGCACTGTCGGCTGCACCATCGTTGACACTGAATCCGAAGCTGTCGTAGCCGTTGCCGTTGGCGTTGGCCGCCGGCGTGAACTTCAGCAGACCGGCGTCGATGTCCGCCTTGCTGATCACCTGGTTCAGCGTCACATCGCTGCCGTTCAGCTTCAGACTGCCGGCGGATTCGAGCGAGGTGATCTTCACACTGGCCAGCGTGTCGCCGTCGATGTCGGTGAAGTTGAAGTCGCCGGCAGAGAAGGTGTAAGCGGTGTCTTCGTCGGTGGTGACGGTGTTGTTGGCCGCGGTCGGCAGATCGTTCTGCGCGGTCACGTCAACCGTCATCGTGTAGGTTGCAGCACTGTCCGCTGTTCCATCGTTCACCGAGAAGCCGAAGCTGTCGTAGCCGTTGCTGTTGGCATTCGCTGCCGGCGCGAAGGTGAGCAGGCCGGCATCGATATCGGCTTTGCTGATCACCTGGTTCAGCGTCACATCCGAACCGTTCAGCTTCAGGGCCCCGGCACTCTCCAGGCTGGTCACCTTCACGCTGGAAAGCGTGTCGCCGTCGATATCGGCGAAGTTGAAGTCATTCGCAACAAACGTGTAAGTGGTATCTTCGTTGGTCGTGACCGTGTTGCTGGAAGCCGTCGGCAGATCGTTCTGCGCGGTGACGTCGACCGTCATGGTATAGGTTGAGGCAGAATCGGCGGTACCGTCGTTCACCGAGAAGTTGAAACTGTCGTAACCATTGCCGTTGGCATTGGAAGCCGGCGTGAACTTCAGCAGGCCGGCGTCGATGTCGGCCTTGCTGATCACCTGGTTCAGCGTCACATCCGAGCCGTTCAGCTTCAGGGCACCGGCACTCTCCAGACTGGTCACCTTCACGCTCGCCAGCGTGTCGCCGTCGATGTCGGCGAAGTTGAAGTCGCCGGCAGCGAAGGTGTAGGTCACATCCTCGTCGGTGGTGACGGTGCTATTCGAAGCAGTTGGCGGATCGTTGACATAAATACTGCAGCTTGCCGTAGCACTACTGAACGCAGTATTTCCTCCCGTGTCTGTTGTAGTCACCGTACCCGATATTTCGACGTTGTCGATATAGATCACATCGCCAGAAGCTGTAGCCGCCACATAAAAGCGTATCTTGCTGATTGTCTCGGTGTTGGGAATATCGATCTCGCCGCTAAAGACGGCTTCAGGCTCAAATAGGTTACTGACATCAATGTTAATGGTGTGAAGAGTGACCCAACTACTGCCGTTGTAAGCCTGGACAGCTACCTGTCCACCGACTGAGGAGTTGGAGTGCTGATAATCAAAGCTGACAGTCGCCGAGGTCAAGCCCGAGAGATCGACACCACGCTCAATCGAACGCGTACCACTGAGCGCCATCTTGAGGTATGGAATGGGGTCGCTCCCCACCTGCCCCGCGGTCATCAGCACGATATTGCCAGTGGCGGAGTTTCCATCATCTCCCACCTCGGTCCAGTTGCCGACCCAGTTGCCGGTCCCGCCGCTGTAGTTGGCGGGATTCCAGTCCTCGTCGGCGATCACCGAAGAGGAGGTGCTGGTAAGGTCGGCTGTGCCGCCAGCCGTACCGCTGGTCTGATCCCAGGCATGGAAGGTGATGCCATCGGTGACGGCACCTGTCCAGCCAGCATCGGGCACGAAACGCACGGAAGTATTGGCATCAGTGGCGAGCAGCCGGGCGGCATTGCTATCCACCGCACCGAAGGCGGTCCAGTTACTGCCGCCGTCGGTACTGTATTCCCAAGTACCGTGGCTGTCGTCGACCGCGACCACTGCGATGCCTTCGACCGAACCGCTGTCGGCATCGGTGATCTGCCCGGAAATCAGGTCCGACACCAGCGTACCACCGTTCGAGAAATCATCTTCGTTGATGGTAGCCAGGTCGTTGGCATCGGCGAGCACCGGAGCGTCGTTCTGCGCGGTCACATCCACGGTCATGGTGTTGGGCGTCAGGTCAAGATTCGACGAGGCACTGTCATCCTGAACCTGAAAGGTGAAGCTCGTCAGCGCCGTGCCGGAACTATTTGCAGGCGGTGTCCAGGTGAGAAGACCGAGGTCAATGTCTTCCGCAGTAATATAGTTGCCTGCCGAAAATCCCGACCCATTCCATTTGAGCGTGCCTTGGCTCGGCAGGGTTGCAATCCAGACTCGGTCGAAGGCGTCGCCGTCCGCATCGGAGAAACCGAAATCCGATGTGGTGAATACATAATCGCTATCTTCTGTCGCAGTTATCGTTCCATTTGTGCCAATCGGGGCGTCGTTCACCGGTGTCACGGTAATCGCGACCGTATCGGTATCCTGAAGATTCAGATCGTCGGCGAGAGCGGCCACTTCCGAAGCATCCAATGCGCGGTCGTAGACGCGGGCATCGTCGATCTTGCCGTTGAAGTCAAAGTCTGCCTGGCCATTTCCGTGCTTGCCGATAAAGCTGTTTGCGCCAAGCGTGTAGGAGATCGAGCCGGAAACGGTGTTCGATCCCGCTGCAACGCCGTCGATGTAGACAGTCTGAACATGGGTCGCATTGTTATAGGTATAGGCCACATGGTGCCAACCGCTGCCTGCCAGAAACTGGCCGGTATTGATATTCGTCCATGTGCTCCCGTTGTACATGAACCCCACCACGCCGTGAGTAGGTGCGTCGAGCCGAAGCGAGACACTATCACCCAAGGAGATGACCTCCGAGCCACTGGAATCGGCGGACGTCAGATTGACCCAGGCTGCCAGCGTCACATTGGCCGGGTTGCCAAGGTGGCCGTTGACCTGGACATAGTCGTTGCCGTCGAAGCTCAACACATCACCGCGCGTACCGTCCACCGTGGCCGTGGCACCGTTGACGGAGCCATCGTTGGTACCGCCCGGACTGTCGTCGTTGCCCAAATCTCCTGTATTGTCGAACGAGTAGTATCCCTTCAGATTAGCGTCGATGTTCAGTTGATAGAGCGTTGCATCGTTACTGGTGATGGTGAGCGTGGAACCGCCGTTGTAGTCGGCGGTGGGCGAGAAGCCTAACCCTACCAGTGCGGCGTTAACATCTTCCAGTGTGCCGGAGAAACTCATCGAAGCATCGCTGGTGCCATCGCCATCGGTAAACGTCAACCCCGAGACCCCCGACAAGGACAAGCTGCCGTTGGTGACAGTCAGCGTCATGTAGTAGGTTTGCCCCGCATCTCCGGTAACGCTGATGGCGTTGCTATTGCCGCTACTGAAGACCAGCGGTGTGTCTTCGTCGGTGGACTGTGCAGCGGGCACATTATTAGTGGTCAACGACGCGTTCCAGGTACCCTGGGTAAACTGACTGACAGCAATACCGGTTTCAATGGCACCGGCCTGATATTCAAGGTCCCAGTCACCACCCAAACTCGCATGCCCGGTCAGGTCGTCAGAAGCGGCCACATCGGCACTTGTCAGCCTGGAGAGCGAATCTATGAACTGTTCGCCCTGCTCGGTCGAAGCGAGATCGCAGCCGTAGATCAGCAGATCGCCCTCGGCATTGAAAGCCTGACTCCAGCTACCGATCTCGTCGGACTCGGTGTCTAGCCTGGACTGATCCAGCATACTGTTGCCGACCCGAATGACGCCATCGCTGCCGTGGGAGATGATGTGCACCGCGTCCAGATCACGGTACCCGGCCAGATGGTCGCTTATCTGGGCGACGCCATCCCGGTCCGCTTCCAGCATCACCACCTCGATCTGACGGTTGTCGTCCTGGCGGGAGAGCAGGTCGTCCAGCAGCTGCTGATAGTTGGGGGTGGCCGGGTCGACGAAGACCAGCTCGCTGCGCAGCCGGCTACTGTCGTCCGTTCCTATCAGCGAATGGTATTCGGCATCATCGAGCAGATACTGAGTGACAGCAGCGGACTGCTCCGCCGGATCATCAGCTTCGGTATCGGATTGGGGTTGCAGCGCAACGTTGCCGTCCAGCAATGCCTGAACCGGATCTTCGGCACCGGCGCCGTCGACAGCAGCACCGAACAGATCGGCAGAAAAGAGCAACTTGGGTTCGAGCGCCTCGATCAGGGGATTTGCGCGATTCCTGCTCTTTTGCTTCTTTTTCGACGATCCCATACCCAGCTTCCTCTACCCACCGCAGACATGATTTGGAGAATCCCAATGGTGGTATCGGCAATGAACAGAGAAAATACAGGGAATATAGGTAGTTAGGTCTGAGGGATAAAGGGATTGATCAACCGGATGCCGCACTCTTCGAAATCCTTGGTGTTTCTTGTCGCGATTGAAAATTCCCTTACGCGGGCAATGGCTGCGATCTGACCATCCAGGTCGGATAGTGGACGGCCAATTTCTTTGCGATAGCCCTTGATTTCTCCATATAATCGTGCGGCTGCTTCATCGAATGGCAGGACGCGAGCGCCAAAAGCTGCTGCGACAAATTGCGCAAAGCGCTCTTTCAATAAATGTCGGCGCTTTCCCGCAGGTAAGCAGCGCAATCCGTAGCCAATCTCTGCGATGGAAATGGTCGTCATATAGAGCGACAAGGTATTTTGTGCATTCAACCAGTCCAGCACCGGGGCTGCTGGTGGTGAAGTCATGAATTCCGAAATGATATTGGTATCAATGATGATCACTCCGGAAACTCCACTGGATCCGATGTCTGGCGTTCAGGCAAAACCAGTTCTTCCTCGCCATAGGCCGGGCTGAATAGCCGAACTGCTAGGTCACCCAACCGCTCTGGTGTTGCAGCTGCATCCCTGAGTATATGCCTGATTTCTTCTTCCATTGAAACACCGTGACGCGCAGCACGAACCCGTAAATTGGCCACAATTTCATCATCAAGGTTCCGAACACTTAAGTTTGCCATGAGCACCTCTAATACTTTCCATAGGAGCATATGATAGCGCGCGCTAGCGTCGCTAGCAACCAACGAAAAAAGGGGACGGATTTATTTTTGGGCGCTTTTTCTTTACAACGAATTACCAAATCTGTCCCCTTTTATCGGGCATCGACATGTGCAGGATATCCCACTACAATCCACATAGTACAAATATATTTGGAGAAATATCAATGTCGCAGTTACATTGTTACGTAGCCGATGATCTCGCGGAAAAATTCAAAAAAAAGGCCAAAGCGGCACACCTGCCTGTGTCCAAATACCTGGCGCTATTAGTAAAACGCGAAGTGGAACAGCAGTGGCCAGAAAACTATTTCGACTGTTTCGGCAGCTGGCAAGGAGATAGACTGGAACGCCCGGAGCAGGGGAATTTCGAAAAACGTGTAGGATTCGAATGATGTTCCTGCTAGATACCAACCTATGTATCCAGTTGCTCAACAACCGCTCTGCGCAGATCCAAGACCATTTCCTGCAACACTCCCCCGAAGAGATCGTTCTGTGCAGCATCGTCAAGATGGAATTGCTCTATAGTGCGCGTCGCAGCCAACGAATCGAGGCCAACCTGCAACTTCTGAAGCGTTTCTTCCACCCCCTGCAGAGCCTGCCCTTTGACGACCGTTGCGCCGAAGAAGCGGGACAAATACGCGCCGACTTAGCCAGTCAGGGAAGTCCCATCGGTCCCATTGATCTCCTCATTGCCGCCACCGCCCGCGCCCACGATGCAGTCCTAGTAACCCACAACACCAAAGAATTCTCCCGAGTCACCAACCTACGCTTGGTTGACTGGGAAACTGAGTCGTCATAATACACAACGGGGTCGGACCAGCGTAGAATAGGGGTCAAGTCTTTGATTTTTGATATCAAAACTCGTTTATTACCGTGCGATTAGATCGCCGAATCAAAAATCAAAGACCAGACCCCGTTTCCGTGGTCGGGGAGGAAGGCCATGGAATAATCATCTCGCACTCGAGAGCGACGGATGGAATTAACGCACTGGAAATAAACCGCCGGTTTATTACGCTGACTCCAATCGCTCCATCTCTTGGCAGGTGAAAACGGATAAGCTTCAGTGACGGACCAGCAGTTCCATGCAGGCAACCGCCTGAACCGTGGTGTTGGCGGGAAGCTGAGCGATACTTTCCGGGAGTCCGCTGCCCGGGGGAAGCGTCACATCCAGCCAGTACTGACTACTCTCCTGATGGCGCGGTGATATCTCGGTCGCGAAACCCAATGCAGTCAGATTCGACTGGCGCTTCTCGGCACTGTAACGGTTACGATAAACGCCCAGCGAAATCTGGCCCTTGTTGGCACCACGCCTGAACAGATGACGATCGGTGATACCTGCCTTGTCCAGGCGCACCAGTACCTGCGCCGCCGATTCGGTGGTCGGATCGAACACAGCACGCACCAGAAAATCCGTGATGACCGGCACCTGTTCGTCACGCAGGGTCAGATCTGTGGCAGCGGAACTGAGTTCATTGCGCCATTGGGCGGCCTGCCGTTTCTTCTGGAATGGGCCGATCACATGGCAGGAGCCCGGACTGGTTACGCTGTCCTGCACCGGATTCCCGCTAAACCGGCCGTTGTCACTCGCTTCCGCAACGTATTTCTGTGCCGGCCCTGACTGTTCCGTCAGTGGTTCGATGTGTGGCTCAGTTGCGCTTTCCAGGCCAGACTCAGCTGCTGTCGGCACTGGTACGGAGCTGACTTGATGTACGGTGACAGCATCTTCTGAGCGCTTCGTCGGTAACACAGGTGGTCCTGGTGGAATCGATTCTGTCAAAGCGCTGTGTGAAATCTGCTCCTGTGCCTTGGTCGCTTGCGCGACTCCTACCGCTTCCATCTCGACGGTCGATCCGAGCAGCGGTGCATCAGCCTGCTGCGTTGGCATAAAGCTGAGACGGCAGCGCAGTCCCGCAGGAATCCGGTAGTCGGGGTTGGGGATGGTCAGCCGTGCGCCAAAGGTTCCGCTGGCCGCGTCCGAAATGCGGTCCACCCGCTCCACCGTGGCCTGATAAGTGGCGGCATTGGGAATCACCGGCACAACCTTTGCCTGCATTCCCGCCTCGACAAATCCCAGAAAATCAGTGGAAACAATCACTTCAACATGCAATGGATCCAGCTGCGCCACACGCATCACAGGTTCATCGTCAACATATTCACCCGCCGATTTGAAGCGTTCCAGAACCACACCGTTGACCGGAGTGCGTATGGTGCGGCGGTCCAGCACAGCCTGTGCCTGTACCAGTTCCAGACCGGCGATGCGCTTGTTCTCCTGCTCCTGCCGCACCTGTAGTTCGGCAATGCGGGTTTCACTCTCCACCGCATCCATCTCCTGTCTGGAGATGGCCGCCGTCTGCAGCAGGGACTTGTTACGCGCCTGGGTCAGTTGGCCGAAACGGGCTCCCTCCTGGCGCAGTTCGATGGCGGTATTGAGACTGGCTCGCACCTTCGACAGTTCCAATGTGGCTTGCTCAACACTCGATTCCAGGCGTGCGACAATGGCACCCTTGACGATCAGGTCGTTGCGTTCGGCCGCTATCACCTCAACGAGACCGGGCACCGCGCTGCCGATATCGACAACTTCACTCGGTTCGATCACACAGTCCAGCTCCGGAATCTGACCACTGTGCTGCTCCTGCTCCGACTGCGCGATGACGCCCGTACTCAAGACGAGCAGCATCGCGGTCATCAGAACCGTGATCAGTCGTGCAGTCATGTTCACTCGAGCTATCTACTCCACGTATTGAGAAACAGCGTCATTACTGGTGAATATGATCGACCTGGAGGGGAATTACTTTAGATACTATTCACCCTGTGCGGAGAAAGTTGAGGATATTGAGAGGAATCAAGCGATTGCCGGGATGGCTTCACCTTTTTTATGAAAAATCAATGAGATTCATTAAATTGCATTTAACGAAAATAGCGGAATGCGGCACTGCTCAGAACGCGAGCCGGCTCAACAGCAATTGGCGACCGCTGCGTATCCACTGCAGCGCCAGCGGCTCCGCGCCGTGTTCGAAACGAACATAGGCGCGCTGGCCGATGCCGCTGATCGGCACCTCTTTCGGCAGCGTCAGATCGACCTGAAAAACCTTCTCCGCGGCTGTCAACCCGCCATGCTCGGCTGGCTTGACGGCGATCGCTCCCCCACCGGCCGCACCCAACGCCCGGCTCGGCAGCAAGGTGCTGCCTGCCGGTGTCTGGCGCACCACGCTGGACTCAACCACCTCACCCAGGTGTTCGGCCAACCGCAACTCGACCCGCTCCACCTGACGGCGCAGCAGACCGATATCGTCCTGCGGCACCACAGCCCTGACGATCATACCGCCCGGGCTCACCAGATAGCCGACCAGTTCCCCCTGACGGAGATACCGCCCCTGCAGGCGCTGCACCTCCGGCAAAACCAGGGTACCAGCGGTTTTACTGGTGATCAGCAGTGAGTTGGCCTGTTCCCGCAGCCGGGTCAGTTCGGCGCTGACGGTGGCGATCTCTTCCCGAATGATGGCTGAAGCAACCCGATTGCTCAATCGCTCTGCGGCAGCACGCAGCGTCAGCTCACGCAGTTTCGCCTCCAGTACCGTGACGCGGGTCGCCAGTTCCGGGGCCTGCATGCGCAGCACCGGCATACCCGGCTGCAGCCGTTCTCCGGGCTCGACCAGCAGTTCGCTGACGAACCCATCGCTGCCGGCATAGAGACGCGCCTGATCGGAGACCCAGACGACTCCCTCCGCATGCGTGGTCAGCGCGACCGGGAAAAAGAGCAGTCCGGCAGCCAGGGCAGTCAGTGGAAGAACGCTGAATGCGGCGGCACGAATCCGCCTGCCAGCCAACGCCGGCCCGGTGATCAGATAACGCACTGCACGTATTATCGGCAGCAGCAACTGCAGGGTAATTGCCCACAATCCCAGGATGATGCCTATGAAGAGATAGTGCTCCACCAGAGACAGCACAATCACCACCAGAATAAGCACTCGGTAACAGAAAGCGGCGAACCCATAAACGACGAACCAAGCCACCTCACCGGAAGCGGTTACCGGTGAGCGCGCCCCGGCTACTCCGAACAGGTAGCGCTGCACCAGATAGAGATAGAAGCGGTTGGCGCGCGACGACAGATTGGGAATCTCGATCAGATCCTGCAGCAGATGATAGCCATCGAATTTGAGCAGTGGATTGGCATTGAACAGCAGCGTCGACACGCTGCCGATCAGCATCGCGTTGCGCGCCAGATCCTTTACCAGTCCGGGCTCGACCGCCAGCCAGATAAACAGCGAGACCGCCGCGATAAACAGCTCCACCAGAATTCCCACTGCACTGACCAGCACCCGGCGGTACTTCTCCCGGAATCCCCAGGCTGCGGTTGCATTCACATAGGGCACAGGTGCCAGTACCAGCAGTGTAATGCCCATCTCGTGCACTTCACCGCCCCAGCGCTTCACCGCAAAGGCGTGGGCGAACTCGTGCACTGTTTTGATACCCCAGAAAACCAGCAGCAGCCAGATCAGATTGAGCGGTGCCAATATGTCGGAGTCGAACGCCTGTCCAATCGTGTGGAAGTGGGTCAATGTCAGCACAGCGGCCAACAGCACCACCAACAGCCAGATGATAGCGCCGGCTCTGGTGAAGAGCGGATTTACCCAGGGGAGCAATCGCTTCAGGATACGGTCCGGATCCAGCAGCGGAATTCGAATGGAGAGCGGATTCATGAACGTGCGGCGCAGACGCTGCTGGCGCTCACGCCGGGAGCGCTCGAACAACTTCTTCGCATCGGCAGGCAGACTACCATGTAAAGCATCGATCGCCGAAAGCTGGGTCAACAGCAGCTGGACTTCGTCAGTGGTGAGCCGCCGCTGCTCCTCTCCCGCGTTGATGAGGCTCACTATATCGGCTATCTG
Source organism: Chromatiaceae bacterium (assembly GCA_024235215.1). Taxonomy (GTDB): domain Bacteria; phylum Pseudomonadota; class Gammaproteobacteria; order Chromatiales; family Chromatiaceae; genus HKST-UBA178. The sequence continues at coordinate 11,930 of JACKMU010000009.1, forward strand.
GCGCTGCCCGTCGAGGCGTCCGATCAGCTCGTAGGCGGTGCTGTTGAAACGGAGAAAGCGTCCGCTCGACTCGTCACGCAACAGATACCAGCGTTCACCGCGATAGCGCTGCGCAGAGATTTGAATATGCTTGCGCAGCCGTGGCCGCAGCGTGGCTATCAGCGCCCAGTTCCGTTCACTTTCAGGGGTCACGGGTCAGAATCCCAGCGCCCAGAACCAGAGGCGCAGACGATCGACCAGCTCGTGGGTCCAGATCCACAGCAGATCACGCTCGCCCATCTCGACTTTGCCGACGCCGCGCATGCCGGGTCTCAGCAGCGGCGAGGGTTCGATCAGCGAGGCTTCCACCTTGAAATAGTTGCTCCCATCGCTTGATTCAGCCACGGGTAAGACCTGATCGACTCGAATCGCGAACGAGCTGTCCGGCAGTGCGGTGACGATCAGTCTGCCCTGACTCCCCGGTTTCAGGCCAGCCACATCGTGCTCGTCCACCTCGAGCACGACGCGATAACTCTGCAACGGCGCAACCTCGAACAGGATCTCTCCGAGGGCGACCGGCGCACCCAGTGACTGGCTCAGATCACCACTCACCAGTACACCATCGAACGGCGCCAGCAGCCGGGTACGCTCGATCTTCTCATGCACCAGTGCGAGCTCCGCATCCACCTGTTCCATGCGCACACGCAGCAGGCTCAATTCGGTGCGGTCGCGCTTGGCCAACGCCTCCTGATACTCCTTCTCGATCTTGCCGCGCTCACCGCGCCACTTCTGCAGTTCGAGATTGAGATCACTGTCATCCAGACGGGCAATCATCTGTCCGGCACTGACCAGATCGCCCGCACGTACCGCAGCATCCTTGATAAAGCCATCCTGAGGTGCCACGAGTATCTGCCTGACCGCCCCCTCGATACCTGCGGGTGCGGTGATCCTGTGTGTACCCGGAACCATCGACAGCATCCAGATCAGCATACCCAGCCCCAGCAAAGCCAGCTTGAGCGCGAGCAGCGAGGGGCCGAGCAGGTGCTGCAACATACCACGCATCCAGTCGAAAGCTTTGGTTGGCAGTGGGCGTTCATTGTGCTGTTTCGACTCCAGTGCCGGCCCGACCGCGCGGGCGAATGACTCACACCAGTCGAGCGTCCGGTCCTCGAACGGATCGTCGGCACTCCGCTCCAGCGTGACTGCGCCGATACAGCCGTTCTGGCCAGGCAGCAGCAGTGTCATGATCGATCCCTGCCCATGCTCGGCCGAGAGCTCCGCGGTGGCACGTGTGACCATCGAGCCTAGCAGCGGAATTCCAGGAAAGATCAGACTGGCAGACTGATCCAGCGCCTCCTCCATGGCCGCTTCAATCCGACGCACCAACTGGCTGTGCGGATCGAATCCGGCCAGATGGGAGATGGCTGTCAGCCGGATGAGCACACCCTGGCGCAGACCGACACTGGCCCGTTCGCAGGAGAATCGCTCGGCCAGGCGGTTGGCCAGCTCCAGCGCTGCCGCCTTGGTTGCCCGATGACTCAACAGCGCAGCAATCAGCTCGATGCTGTCAGCCGAGTCCTGCTCCCGGGCAGACGATTTCCATTTCGCGAGCGACTCCATCCACAGCCCGCCCCACTGCAGCAGCTGTAACACGGCATGCTGCTGTGGCTCTGAGCGGTTCGAGATCATCACCGATAAAACCGCCACCGGCTGACCCTCGATCAACAGCGGGCAGGAGACCAGATCACAAGTGCGCTGGAGATTGGGCCCGTACTTCTGCTTCGGAAATACCTTGCCGCGCCCTGCTTTGAGCACTTCCACCGCCGCCTGCTCCAGTTGGCTCTCCCCCTCCCCTTCTCCGGGCCAGGTGGCCAACAGTGTACCGAGTGTGCCACCCGCACCAGTGCGATAGATTTTTCCGCGAATGATGCCGGCGACCATGCGGCACTGCCAAGAGAGCCAGGTCTGCGCCAACTCCGTCGAGAGGCCATCAGTGGTGCGCCTGTTTTTCGTACTGCCAATCTGATGAGGCGTGCCGCCGAGGGATGCTCCCGTCACGGGAGATCCCGCTGCGTGTGGTTCCGGAGAAGGTCTGGCAGGATTCGAAACGATGGCGGCCGTGCTGTTTACCCGCATGATTGATGCAAAATCTGATGGTAGGTGAGGCTGTTATCCGGGTAGCGACTGCAGTGGCGGAAACTTTATTCCAGACGGTCACGGGGTATCATGGCTTAGGACCAAGAGCCGGGGAAAAGGGAGCTGTGTTCGGTTGTTACCCGGCCCTCAGCCCCCGATCCTCGGCCCTATTGGAGAATGCAGGGTTACACCTTTACCAACCCAACCCATGAAATGATCAAGCCTGATTAAATGATTCCAATAGCGCCGCGATCGTTACATTCCTTTATACTGATACTTGACAGGGGTAGAGGCGAATGCAGCAATCGGTTATCGCCTTTGGATCAAGGGAGGGGATTGGTTCCGTGTGCAAATCAAACAGAGGCTGGCTGTTGTCGATTTCCCTTCTGGTCCTCACCGGATGCGCTTCCAACGTACCTGAACTGATTCGTAACAATCCACCTTCGAACATCGAAATCATCGAAGCCCGGTTGGATCCCGGGCACAGCACCGGCACCCGTGTACGCTGGGGGGGCAAGATAGTCGCGCTGGAGAATCTGGCGAACCATACCCTGGTGGAGTTACTAGGTCAGCCGCTGTCAGCCAACGGTGAACCTGTCGAGAAAGCCCGCAGCAAGGGCCGGTTTATTGCCCGGATACCGGGTTTTCTCGACCCTGAGGAGTATCAGCCGGGACGGCTACTGACGGTGAGCGGCAAGTTGTCCGGGGGTACCAGGAAACAGATCGGAGAGTTTCTGTACGACTACCCGATAGTCGATGTGGAGGCACGATATCTCTGGCCGGTGGAGGAGATCTATCCCAACTATCGGGATCCGTTTTACGATCCCTGGTTCCCTTACTGGTATCCTTACCGCTACCCGTATCGCAGGTGGTAGGCCTGATTACCTCCTTTCAGGAGCAGCAGTTGAAGATAAAGAGTGTACTGATCGCGATCACTGCAGTAATGCTGGCTGCGGGCTGCAGCAGCCTCTCACCGTCCCGCACAGGTACCAGCGTGCCACCGACACCGGAGCAGATTGCACGCAGCAGAAGTGCGCCGGACTCCAGGTTGATCGAGTGGGGCGGTGTCATCGTCAGCCTGGAGAATCTGCGCCAGAGCAGTGAGATCCAGATTATCGCCTACCCGCTCAACAACAGTGGTCGCCCGGAGACGGATGAACCGCCAGTCGGTCGCTTTATCGCGATACAGCCGGGTTACCTGGAATCGATCGACTACGCACGCGGCCGACAGGTGACGGTCAGCGGCAAATTAGACCGGCTCAGGGAGGGAAAAGTAGGCCAAAGCAGCTATCTCTTCCCAGTGCTGCTGGTGCAGAAGATCCATCTCTGGCCAAAACAGCGGGAGGGAGGCGTAACGCCAAGATTCAACCTCGGAATCGGTGGCGGCTCCGGCGGCTCGATCCGTGGCGGGCTGGGGGTTGGTTTCGACTTCTGATCCGGAGTACCCCACCGCCAGATCAACCTGCCAGCAGCATCGTATTCAGTGCGTTGAAATGGACGCTCATCGCGTAGCAGTAGGCGCTGAAGCAGAAAAATATCGAGATCACCGCCAGCGCCTTATTGCGGTGACGCCACAACAGTACGATACCCAGGTAGACCAACAGCAGCTTTACCGAGATGAAGAGTACCGGATCGGTGCTGATGAGCAGGTCCATCAGTGGATTGGTCTCGGTAAAGTGGCCACTCTCGATCCAAACAATGGTGAGGACACCATCCAGTGCGTTGAGCAGCACCAGGGTGGCGACCATGCCCCGCAGCCAGCGAAAATGTTCCAGTGTTCCGATCGACATCAGTCTGCCCCCAATATCAGGTTGGCTAAATGAACGGGTACCACTCCATCTGATGACTGCATTGTGGATTGGTGATGCAGACCTATATGGCAATACCGTTAACGACCCTCCCTAACCCTCTATTGCCAGTATGTAGCGAACACAGCATTTTCTGAGCCAATTCTTTTATTAGCCGTAAAAACAGTAAATTAGAAGGTTAGTAATTAACTGATTGAGCTGTTTTGTAAAATCTGCAGACAGACTGAAAGCCCTTTGGGTTTCAGTGTCCGCTACCTCGCTGGCCATGGCTGCACAGCTGCTGCAGGTGGGCCAGTTCGCTCTCACTGAATCCGGCCTGCAATCTGGCCTCCCGGTGCAGCGGGCAGCGAATCTCACCCTTGCCGAAGCTGTCGAGCAATTCGAAGTAGGTGGTTTCCGGATCCAGACGCCGTTGTGCGCAGAGATGCTTGAACCAACGGCTTCCCATCGCCACATGCGTGACCTCTTCGCGCAGAATCAGCCCCAGCACCTCGACCATCGCCCGGTCACCGACACGGTTGAAGCGCTCGATCATGGCCGGCGTCACATCCAGCCCGCGCGCCTCCAGCATCCTCGGCACCAGCGCCATGCGCTGCAGCGGGTCGGCGGCGGTACGCAGCGCCATCTCCCAGAGACCGTTGTGCGCTGGATAATCCCCATACTCGCGGCCGTCCGCGCGCAACCGCTCGCGCAGCAGGCGGAAGTGGGCCGCCTCTTCCGCCACCACCTGCACCCAATCGTCGTAGTAGGTCCTGGACATGTCACGAAAACGGAAGATCGCATCGCAGGCTAAATTGATCGCATTGAACTCAATATGTGCAACAGCGTGAATCAATGCCAGACGCCCCTCGGGGGAGGCGAATGAGCGACGCGGCACTTCGCGCGGGTGGACCAGCAGCGGTCGCAATGGCCGCCCCGGCTCGACCACATCCAACAGACTGATCTCACTCAGCTCCAGTCGGGCGTTCTCCCAGTCACGGCGCAGGTTCGCTGCACGAGCGAGCTTTTCATCCACGTCATCGCAACACAGGCAATCACGCGCTCGCCCGAACAGGTTACTCCCCATAGCCGTGCTTCTGTTCGATGCGCAGGCCGATCATCAGATCCATCACATTGGTCCCGGTGGGACCGGTGCAGATCAGATCGCCGCTGGCCACGAGCAGTGACCCGGAGTCGGCCAGCGCCAATGTGTGATCGGCATCGAAGCCATGGCGACGGGCACGCATCAGGGTAGCGCCGTCGACCAGTGCACCGGCCTCCTCTCCGGGACCATCGGTCCCATCAGTGCCAGCGGAAAGAAAGAGGATGTCATCAGTACCGTCGATGACGCTGGCCACAGAGAGTGCCAGATGTTGGTTGCGCCCACCCCGTCCCGGCTGCCGGGGAAGCCGGACACTGGGTTCACCCCCCCAGATATAGACCCCCGGCCGGCTGTCCAGCAACTCCAAGGCCAGGCGCCGTCCGACATTCTCCGCGCCAGCATTGATGAACGCATGGCTGACCATCGTCTCATAGCCAAGTGCCCGGGCAGCCTGCGCAGCCCCTTCCCGTGCGTCCCGCAGCGTGGCGACCACCTGTAATACAGGCTGTGGTGTGGCGGTGGGCCGCTCAGGCTTGCCGGCAGCCATCAGCTCCAGGAGCCAGTCAGGCAGATTGCCGGGATCAGCCGACTCCTGCACTTCCCCACCCGACGCCAACAACCCCGAGCCGATCACCGCAGGATCGTCCCAACGCACATCCGATATGAACAGACCGGTGACGCTGCGGCCACCAACATAGCGCAACAACCCTCCCCCTTTGATAGCCGAAAGTGATTTCCGTATTCGGTTCATCTTTTCGATCGGCAAACCGCTGCCGAGCAGCCACCGATTCACCCGTTGCAGATCCGCCAGTCCGACTCCCGGTCGCAATACTTCGACCAGACTGGAAGTCCCACCGGAGATGAGGAAAAGCAGCGCTCGCTCCGGCGGCAGATGGGAGAGAAAATCGAGCAGCGCTGCACCCGCTTCCAGGCTGCTTCGATCTGGCAACGGATGCCCCCCCTCGATCAGCGTCAACTGCGGGTGATTGAACAGTTCACGCGGCAGATGTCCCGGTTTGGAGATCACCAGCCCATCGATCACCCCTTCTCCCAGCGATTCCAGCGCGCCCAGCGCCATCGCGCCAGCGGCTTTTCCCAACGCCACCAGCGAGCACGCTCCTGCAACAGGATGTTGCGCCAGGTATCTGGCCACAACGGCCCGCCCCTCCACAGCCGCCAGGCCTGCTTTGAAGATATCCAGGAGTTCACTGCGTGCCTGCTCGAACTGTTTCATGGGTTCCCATCCAGACTGCTGGTTCCGACGGAAGGTCAAAACCCGACCGATGACGGGGAGTATACTTTTTTGCTCGGGTACGGAGAACCGCCAAGCCTTTGCTGCCAAAGAAATGGTGCGAAGTATGCTTCAGCCGTTTACCTGCAGGATCGTTGAAACGAGAGATCCTTTTCATTCCGCTGTGCGAAAAGCGTGCATCTCAGCGCGTCCCACAGCGGATTCTGAGCGCAGCGATCCATTGGCACTTTCAGCGCTCTCGAATCGATTGGAACTGCTCGATCTGACCTGGCTATGGTAAAGTTTTGTGGTTATGTCCGGTGTTGATCGAACAGAGAGGTAGGGAAGTTGAAGAGCATACTGCGACGCCGCCATTTCAGCCGTAACATCCTGATAGAGATGTGCGTTCTCGCCGTTTTGATCGCACTGTTGATCGGCTGGCAGTTCGATTTCGTCAACAGCGTCTATTTTCAGAATCAGCTGACTCAGACCGGTATCCTGCTCAACGGCGCCATCGTTGCGCTATTCGCGCTGGGCGTGGCACGAATCATCTGGCTGCTGGTCGACTATGCCAGAGAGGAGCGTGCGATTCTGCAGGTGATCGACAACCTTGAGCAGGGGTTCAAGCCGTTGTCCGAAGTACCACTGGAGCGGATTATCAGCCGACGCTATCTGATCATGGAGCAGCTGCATAAAAGCCACACGCCGATCAACCACGGCGCGCTCGCATCGACCCTGATGGCATCTGAGAGCACCCGCACCAGCTTCCCGAAGTTCATCAACAACATTCTGATACTGAGCGGTGTGTTCGGCACCATCGTCGCGCTCTCCATTGCGCTGGTTGGCGCCTCCGATCTGCTGGGAGCGATGGTCAATATGGATGGCATGGGGATGGTGGTGCACGGCATGTCCACCGCACTCTCGACCACCATCACCGCAATCGCCTGCTATATCTATTTTGGCTATTTTTATCTCAAGCTGAACGATGTCCAGACCAACCTGATGAGTGCGATAGAGCAGCTGACCAGCAACCACTTCATGCCGCGCTTTCAGGTGCAGACGGATACCATTCTGCACCAGTTCGCCAATCTGATCGGCAGCCTGCAGGAGTTGCTGGGCCAGATGAAAAGTTCACAGAAATCCTATCAGCAATTGGCCGAGGAGATGCGTGATTCACAAAGTGCGTTCGAGGATCTGGAGACGAGAATCATCTCGGCACTGCTGGATGTCCAGCGCACCCGGATCCAGCCGATCAATGAAGAGATCGGCGATATCAAACGGCTGCTCAAACTCGGTTTTCGTCTGCCTGAGGAGTCATGAACAGCGACCAGGGCTTCATCGACCTGCGCATGAACGCGCAGGAGGGCCAGAACCAGGAGAGTTTCTGGCCCTCTTTCACCGACATCATGACGGTGGTGGTGATGATCTTCATGATCGCCATGGTGGTGTTGCTGCTGCGGAATATCGAGCTGGTGCACAAATTGCGCTCTACCATGGAGGCGGAGCGGGAAGCGATGGAACTGGCCCGTTCCACCGGTGAGGAGAAAGAGAACATCTCTGTACGCCTGATGACAGCCGAGAATGAACTGGCCATACGACGAATGCAGCAGCTGGAGCTGGAGCAGACCAGCCGTGATCAGAAGCGCCTCATCGCCTCCCAAACCGATCAGATCGGCAGGATGAAGATGGAGTTGGAGAGACTGACTCAGTCCAAACTGCAGTTGACCGTCGAACGCCGCTCCCTGAGCGAGCGGCTGCAGCGTTCCAATGAACGGGTGCAGTCGCTGCAGCAGGACCAGCAGAGCCTGGGACAGGAGTTGTCGTCGACCCGGGAGCAGTTGCGCAGTGCCAGAGACCAATTGGCGAGTATCGAAAGTGACGTTGCCAGTCTGCAGCAGCTGCAGCGAGCGACCCGGGAGCAGCTCGACAGTCTGCAGCAGAGTTTCTCTGAACAGGCCGTGCAACTGCAGCAGGCGAAATCAGCGATGCGCAGTTCCGGATTCGAACTCTCCACGCTGCGCGGCGAGTATGACAAGCTGAAAGTCGAATACGAACGGCTGTTCCGCCCGGCGCGTTCACCGAAAGGGCGTTATCAGGTGTTCGTACGCTATTCCAAAACAGATGGCACAGCGAAAATCGAATTCGCAACGGAGACGCATCCCAACTATCAGACTGTCAACCGCAGCCAGCTGGAACAGCGTCTGACCGAGCTCAAAGCGGCGCACAGCAACGGCCTCTATATCAAGGTGATATTTCCGGAGAACAGTGGCCTGGCGTACAACGAAGCCTGGAAATTCACCACCGAGTTGCATGCCGCCTACGACTACTACTCGCAACCGGAGCCTCCTGCACCCGATCTTCCGGAAAAAGGTGAGGGTGGAGTCGCACCAGCACCGAAACCCTGAACCGCAGCCGATAACGGAATATACCGACACTCCAGGGTTTCGGCTAATATCCAGTCTCACCCGAAATCAGAGACTTTCTCGATCTTGTCACCCACTCCCAGCAAGCCCCATATCATCCTGAGAATCCTGCTGCCGTTCGCTGCCGGTTACTTCCTCTCCTATCTTTTCCGCACCATCAATGCGGTGCTCTCCCCCGACTTGGTGGCCGAAATCGGATTGGCTGCAGACGACCTGGGATTGCTGACCGCCGCCTACTTCATCACCTTCGCCGCCGCGCAACTGCCCCTGGGGCTGCTGCTGGACAGGTACGGCCCGCGCCAGGTGGAAGCCGGCCTGCTCTGCATTGCCGCGCTGGGTGCACTGCTGTTCGCGTGGGGGGAGTCCCGACTGGAGTTGATTATCGGTCGTGGTCTGATCGGCCTGGGCGTCTCAGCCTGTCTGATGGCTGCATTCAAAGCGTTCACCCTGTGGTTCGCACCCGCCCGACTGCCGCTGGTCAACGGTCTCATCATGGCTGCCGGCGGCTTGGGTGCATTGGTGGCGACCGCACCGGTACAGGCCGCGCTCAGTCTGACTGACTGGCGAGGTGTGTTCCTCTTCCTCGCCGGCTGCACGCTGCTGATCGCCTTCACCCTCTACCGTGTCGTGCCCGACGCCCCCGTACGGCCGGTAAACGAGAGTCTGCAAGATCAGTTGGGTGGGATCAGAAAAGTATTCACCGACCCTTTTTTCCGCAAAGTGGCTCCACTGGCGATGCTCTCCCAAGCCTCGTTCATCTCCGTCCAGAGCCTCTGGTCCGGCCCCTGGCTGCGGGATGTGGCCGGACTGGACCGAGGTGCGACCGCCGATACCCTGCTGCTGGTCGCCAGTGCAATGATGTCGGGCTTTCTCAGCATCGGTTTTCTGGCCGAGCGGTTGGCGCGCAGCGGGATTCCGACGGTCCGGGTAGCCACCGGCGGTATGGCGCTTTTCATGCTCGTCCAATTGCTCATCGTGTACGGACCGGCTGAGGAGTGGGTCACCCTTGTCTGGATCCTGTTCGGATTTTTTGGCACCTCCGGCATCGTACAATATGCCAGCCTGTCGCAACACTTCCCGCGCCAGTTGGCAGGCCGGGTGAATACTTCCATCAATCTGATGGTCTTTGTCTCCGCTTTCTCTCTGCAGTGGTTGAGCGGCGTGATCATCGAGTTCTGGCCACGCAGTGACGCGCTGCTTCCGGCTCCCCAGGGTTATCAGGCTGCTTTCGGTGTGCTGCTGTCGCTGCAGTTGAGTGCACTGATCTGGTTTCTTATACCAACCCGGGGTGTGGAGCGGTGACCGAGTTGAAGCACCTGCTCCCCTACCTTTTGCTAGCGCTGACCGCTTATCTGCTGCTGCTCGCAGCACTCTATTTCGGTCAGTCGCGTCTGCTCTACTACCCCAATCTACCCACGCGAAATCTCTCCGTTTTTCCGGACGCAAAAGGCATGCGGTTCGAGTCGCTGGAGCTAGTCACCCATGACGGTGTCAAACTGCATGGCTGGTGGCTGCCTGCGCAGAGAGAACGCGCCACCCTGCTCTTTTTTCACGGTAACGCAGGTAATATCTCACATCGCCTGGAATCGCTGCAGCTGTTCCATGAACTGGGAGTGGCCGTACTGATCTTCGACTATCGCGGTTATGGCAAGAGCGCAGGCACCCCGAGTGAGCTCGGAACCTACCGCGATGCAGAGGCGGCCTGGAGATACCTGATCGAAAATCGCGCGATACCCCCCGGGCAGATCATACTATTCGGCCGTTCATTGGGCGGTGCCATCGCCGCCTGGCTGGCATCCCGAACCAATCCCGCGGGGGTAATCCTGGAGTCCACTTTTACCTCGGTGCCTGATCTGGCAGCCGAGATCTACCCGTTGCTTCCTGCTCGTCTGCTCGCCCGCTTTCGCTACGAAACGCTGCGGCAACTGAGCTCGATCACTGCACCGCTGCTGGTGGTGCACAGCCGCGAAGATGAAGTCGTCCCCTTCACTCACGGGGAGCGACTCTACGCACAGGCACGACCGCCCAAACTTTTTCTCGAGATCAGTGGTGGTCACGGCGATGGATTCCTGACCAGTCGGGAACGCTACCAAGCGGGTCTGGATGCGTTCATCAACTCCTTGAGCATCCGACGGTAATAGCGATCAATCTTCCGCTCTACCGAGCGCATCCCCTGTCAGTGGCACGAAAATCACGTCGAGCAGACTGCGCGTGCTGGTTTTTCCTGCAGCGTCTTTCTCCAGCAGGATCAACTCCTGATGCATTCCGGGAAGACCCACTGGGATGATCAGGCGAGCGCCTGGCTTCAGCTGCTCGACCAGTGGCTGCGGAATATTCGGCGCGGCCGCGGTCACCAGGATGCCGTCGAATGGCGCTTTTTCCGGCCAGCCAAAATATCCATTGCCACAACGACATTCGACATTGGTGTAACCCAGTCGCTCCAGTGTCTCCTGCGCCTGCCGGGACAGCGACTTCAGTATCTCCAGCGAGTAGACCCGGTTGACCAGATGCGCCAGCACCGCTGCCTGATAGCCGGAGCCGGTGCCCACCTCCAGAATATGGTCGTCCGCTTGCGGCTCCAACAGATCGGTCATCAGTGCGACGATGTACGGCTGTGAGATGGTCTGCCCTTCGCCAATGGGTAGCGGGCTGTTGATGTAGGCCTGTTGCAGGAAGTCTGGATGGACGAATTCGTGCCTCGGTACCTGCTTTATCGCGCTCATCACCGCAGGTGAAAGTGCCGTCTTGCCGATCTGATGCCGGGTGTATGCAACGTCCTGCTCGATCTCCTTCAGCATCCGCGCCTGCGCTAAATCCCACCCCCCCACTGGTCGTTCAGCCGACCCAAAGCGTTCGATCAGTCTCTTAAAGCCTCCTCCCATGCTGCCCTCCATAGACGATGCAGACGCGCTATCGTCCTTTTTCAAGTATAGATTTCGCTATCTGATCCTGCTACTGACGGGTAGAGAGATATTGGTACAAACCCTAACCAGCGCCAGTATTTTCTTAATTGACGAGCGGATCAATAAGTAGAGACTATTTGTGCCGCTTTGTTACGAGGAACAGGCATGTATATGCGCAACCCGATGCAGAAACTGATGGTACTGTTTATCTGGCTCACCCTGCTGTTGAGCCAAACGCTGGTCTTGGCAAATCCGGTGACCAAGGGAAAGGTGACAGGCGGCCAGATTTCGATCCATCCGGAGTGGTTCAAGGAGAGTTTTCTCGATATTGCTGAGGATGCCGGTCAAGCAGGAGCTGCGGACAAGCATCTGATCCTCTTCATGCATCTCAATGGCTGCCCCTACTGCTATCGCATGATCGAGGACAACTTCAAAAATGCACCCTACACCGATTTCATCAAGGAGCACTTTGATGTCATCGCCATCAACATCAAGGGGGACCGCGAAATCGCGTTCGACGCAGAGACCAGTGTGAGCGAAAAAGAGCTCGCCGGTCTGCTCAAGGTGCGCTACACACCCACAGTGCTCTTTCTCAACGGCGACAACCAGACGGTGCTGCGTCTTAACGGCTACCGCTCGGTACGCGACTTCCGGTACGCGCTGGAGTATGTGCAGCAGAAGGCGTATCTGCACGGTTCGCTCTCGCAGTATATCGAGAGCCGGCCGCCCGAGAAGCAGTATCGCTTTCGTCCTCACCCGCAGCTGCGGCAGCTGAGCGATCTGCGGGCCACAGGTGACAAGCCGCTCGCGATCCTGTTCGAGGACAGTAACTGCGACCTCTGCGAGGAACTGCACGACGGCCATCTGCAGCGGCCCAGCGTTCGTGCGGTACTGGAACTATTCACCTTCGTACGGCTGGACGCCCGCAGTACAGACCCGATCATTGATCCGCAGGGTAATAAAACCACCCCAAGAGCCTTCGCCGAGCAGTTGGGCCTCAGCTATCGCCCCGGAATCGTATTGTTCGACAAGGGCAGAGAGGTGAGCCGTATCGACGGTCTGCTCTACAGTTACCATTTCGAGGAGACGCTGCGCTATGTCGGCGAGCGACACTACGAAAAATACCCGAAAAGCTTCTATCAATATCTGAATGTCCGTACCGAACAGCTGCTGAACGAGGGGAAGGATGTGGATCTGTCGAAATAGTGTCCGCCCAATCCGCGGCGGGCCATTGGCGCTCAGAAGCGCGGAGGGCGCTTTTCCAGGAACGCGTCGAGACCCTCTTTGAAATCCATGCCCAGCGCACAACGTACAAAACTGCTCTGCTCCAGTGCCAGCTGCTGCGCCAGCGTGTTCTGCAGCGACGCGTTCAGTAGCATTTTGACTCCGCTCAGTGCCTGAGGAGATCCCTGAGTGATACGCCGTGCCATTGCAACGGTCTCCATCTCAAGATCCGCGCCGGGCACCACTTTATTGATCAACCCCATCCCGAGCGCAGTCCCGGCGTCCAGCGTCCGGTTGAGGAGCGACAGCTCCATCGACCGTTTCAGTCCGATCAACCTCGGCAGGAAGTAGGTATTGGCTCCATCCGGTGTGGTGGCAATCTGGGAGTAGGCCTGGGTGAAACGGGCATTGTCGGCTGCGATCGCCAGATCGCAGGCAGCGACCAGGCTCATGCCAAACCCGGCCACATTGCCGCGAATCGAGGCGATCACCGGCTGCGGCAGACGACGCAGCGCCGCGGCAGCCCCGTTAACCAGCTGGATGACGCTGTTCACCTCCGCTTCGCGCTGTTGCTCGGGCAACTGTAGACACTGCTGGAAATAGCGGATGTCACCGCCCGCCATGAAGTGGTCTCCCGCCCCGCGAATCACCAGGCAGCGCAGCGAACTCATCCCCTCGACCTCACGCAATGAGCGATCCAACGCCTCTGCCATCGCCCTATTGAGTGCGTTCAGCGCCTCGGGCCGATTCAGCGTGAGTGTGGCAATCGAGTCGTAAGTCTCCAGCCTTATCTCATCGGTCATCGACCACTGCTCCTCTGTATTTGATGCCATCCCCCCTCGACTCACCAAGCAGTGAACAGTGTTGTCCGGGATCACGCAAGGTAGATTTTTTGAATTCTGGTATTTATACGCAGTATAGTCATCTTTGCCAGGGTGCATGATAAAAACAGCGCCTCAAGACGGTGTCAAAACAGGCGTTGACGGTGCCCAGTAGCGCGCTGTCAACCTGTACCAATGCACCTCTTTTACGCAACTGTTTTATTCGATCCGCCTTGCTACCGGCCAGGTAAATAATAAGGAGAAGAGATGAGTGCTGTAACGAGCGAAGCGAAAAGGCGATGGGTCATACTACTCGCACTGGCCGGCATCGTGGTAATGTCAATACTTCAGTATCATGCGGTAAACAAACACCGATCACTACTGGCGATACCAACACTGGTCAGCGACATCCAGTCCGACATGTTGACGCTGCGGCGTAATGAGAAGGATTTCCTCGCACGTAAAGAGCAGCTTTACCAGCAGAAGTTTCTCGACAACTACCAGTTGATTCAGCAGAACCTGAAGAAGCTTACGACAGAGCTACAGCAAGTGAACGTTGATGCTGGTGTAACCCAGCAGCTGATCGAAGATCTCGAGCATTATCGGGAGAATTTCCTGGCTCTGGTCGAGTTGCAGATAGCTATCGGTTTCAACCATCAGGAGGGACTCCAGGGCAGCCTGCGTAACGCAATTCATCAAGTGGAGGAGCTGCTGGATCTGGAAAAGAATTATCAGCTCAACAAAGAGATGCTGACGTTGCGCCGGCACGAGAAGGACTTTCTGCTGCGCCTCGACCTGAGTTACATCGATAAGTACGAAAAAGACCTCGCACTGTTGCGGACGGACCTCTCCCGCGCCTACATCATGCCAAGTGTCAAAAGCAGGATAGACAACGCGCTGACCGTTTATGAGCGAGATTTCAAAGCGCTTGTCCACGCGATACAGCAGATGGGACTGAACAGCGATGAGGGCTTGCAGGGGAAGATGCGTGCAAGTATTCATCATGTGGAAGATATGCTGGTCGATCTGCGCAAAGCGACCATGCTGGAGGTGGACAATGTCGGCAGCAATACACTCATGCAGATCATGTCGTTCGCGCTGGTTCTGGTACTGCTGGTGGTTGTCTTGATCCGCTGAGACTAGGAGCCTGTCGGACTAGGGGGGATCATGCTGGTGGCAATCAAGCGTTCGTGGTTGCCACCGGCGCCGCTCTGCGTACACCGGCACTTCCTGATTGCCACTACCTCAAAAGGCGTCATCGTCGAACCGCATCATCGTATCCGAACCCGCCATGATCGATGCAAACAGTGCGCCGGTCTGCGGCAGGATCTTCTCGAAGTAGAAATGCGCGGTGTCCACTTTCGCCTGGTAGAAGAGCGTTTCGTCTCCTCCCAGGTTGCGATTGCCGATCTCCGCCATGCGCATCCATAGATAACCCAATGCGACCAAAGCCAACAGCCGCAGGTAGTCGGTCGCGGCGGCGCCCGCCTCGTCCGGGTTGACCATACCCTGCTGGGCGAGCCATGCAGTCGCCTGCTGCAGCCGACCGAACGCCTTTGACAGCGGAAGCAAATAGCGGTGCATACTGGTGTCGTGCTTCTTCTCCTCCAGGTAGTCGCACAGCGGATGAAAGAGGTGCCGCAGGTAGCGCCCGGTGTGGGCCGGGAGTTTGCGCCCTACCAGATCCAGTGCCTGTATACCGTTGGTTCCCTCATAGATCTGGGCAACACGTACATCACGTACATACTGTTCCATGCCGTTTTCACGTATGTAGCCGTGACCACCGAACACCTGCATGCCAAGATT
The DNA here is from genome assembly GCA_024235215.1 of Chromatiaceae bacterium. Taxonomy (GTDB): domain Bacteria; phylum Pseudomonadota; class Gammaproteobacteria; order Chromatiales; family Chromatiaceae; genus HKST-UBA178. The sequence continues at coordinate 27,342 of JACKMU010000009.1, forward strand.
CGCCACTTCGAACCCGGTATCTGTCATGAACGCCTTGATTACAGGTGTCATCAACGCAACAAAATCGGTGGCATCCCGCCGGGCGCGAGCCTCGGGGTGGCGCAACGAGCGGTCGAGTTCACGCGCTACCCATCCGCACAGGGCACGACTCCCCTCGGTATAGGCGCGCATGGTCAGCAGCATACGCCGTACATCCGGGTGGAGCAGTATGGGATCGGCCGGTTTCTCCGGACATCTGGCACCGCGCAGTGAGCGTCCCTGCAGACGTGTGCGGGCGTACTCCACCGCCCCCTGATAAGCCACCTCAGCAATGCCCAGACCCTGTATACCCACCGCCAGGCGCTCGCTGTTCATCATCACGAACATCGCCTCCATGCCGTGATTGAGTTCACCCAGCAGATACCCCTCCGCCGCATCGAAATTGATGACGCAGGTGGAAGAGGCGTGGATTCCCATCTTCTTCTCGATCGAGCCGCAGCTGACACCGTTGCGTTCACCGAGCGATCCATCCTCCCGTACCCGGGTACGGGGGACCAGGAACAGGCTGATCCCCTTGATCCCGGTGGGTGCATCGGGGGTGCGCGCCAGTACCAGATGGATAATGTTTTCGGTCAGATCATGTTCACCAGCGGTGATGAATATCTTGCCACCGCTGAGCAGGTAGCTGCCGTTCGGTTGCGGCTCGGCCCTGGTTCGCAGCAGACCCAGATCGGTGCCGCACTGTGGTTCTGTCAGACACATCGCACCGCTCCATTCTCCCGCCACCATCCGCGGCAAAAAGCGCTGCTTCAACTCCTCGCTGCCGTAAGCCTCGATCGCATTGCAGGCGCCACCGGTGAGACCCGGATAGAGCCCGAACGCAAAATTGGCGGAGGAGATCAACTCCTCCAGCATCATAGTAAGGTATCTGGGCAATCCTTGGCCGCCATACTCGGCTGGTGCATGCAATGTGGTCCAACCAGCGGTGGTAAAGGCTTTGAACGCCTCTTTGTACCCATGGGGTGTGATTACCCTGCCCTGTTCGTAACGGCACCCCTCTTCGTCACCGCTACGGTTGAGTGGGAACAGCTGCTCCTCACAGAACCTGCCAGCCTCTGCGAGAATGGCGTCAACCAGATCCGGTGTCACCTCCTCGCAGCCGGGTAAAGATTGCATGATCCGCGGATCCAGCAACTCTCCATAAACGAAACGCAAGTCGCGCAGCGGTGTTCTGTAACTGGGCATGGTTTCAGTTCCTCAGCGGTTTGCCGGTCTCAAGCATCTGTTCCAGCCGGTCCAGCGTCAGGGGCATCCTGACCAACTGCATGAACGACTCACGTTCCAGCGTCAACAGATCGTTTTCGCCGAGTGCATCGGTGATATCGCAATCACCACCGCTCAGCACGCTGGACAGTGCCAGTGATACCGTCTCGTCGTGTGCGCTCGCTTTGCCCGCGAGACGGAAACCTTTTACCGCCATCTGCAGCGCCAGATGAGCTGTGGCACCCGGCAGGTGCATCTCATTGAACTCCGGCGGCTGGTAATCTTCGGACAATGCCAGCGCGCGCGCCTTGGCATCCGTTAACAGCCGGTCCCGGTTCATGGTGATACCGTCGTCCGGTCGCAGAAAGAGATACTCCCGTGCCTCGGCAGCTGATTTGGAAACAGTCGCAGTAGCGATGGTCTCGAAGCATTTGACGATGGGCGGCATCGGACCGCCCGGACGTAGCCGGTTGAGCACCCAGCGCTGTAAAAGCTCCTTGCAGCCACCCCATGCGGGAATCACACCGACCGCGACCTCCACCAGCCCCATATAGGTTTCGCTGTGCGCCTGCACCGCGTCGCAGTGGAGCAGGCATTCGCAGGAGCCACCCAATGCCATACCGGCCGGTGCACCCACCACCGGAAAGGGAGCGTACTTCATCGCGCGGTAGATCTGTTGCCCCTCCGCCACCTTCTCCTCGATCTGGTTCCAGGCAGCGATATTGGCCATGAAGAGCAGTAATCCAAGATTGGCCCCTGCCGAAAAGTTGCTGCCCTCGTTGTAGATCACCAACGCCTTGTAGCGCTGCGGTATGATCTCGATCGCCTTGCCGATCATTGCGAGAATATCCGGATCGAGTGCGTTCATCTTGGTGTGGAACTCGAGGCAGAGCACACCATCCCCGATATCCCATAGGCTGGCGGAGCCGTTACCGGCCAGCGGCTTACTGCGGCGCTTGATGTCCACCAGCAGCAGCACCCCTTCCGGGCGCATCAACTCCCGGTACTGCCCTTCGCCGGTCAGGTATTGCAGTATGCCATCGACAGTGCGATAGAAGCTGCGCCTGCGCACCGATTGGAGCAGCGTCGGGAGCGGAGTCCCTGCCCGCTCCAGCTGTTCGATCAGCCAATCGGCGCCAATCCGGTCGATCAGTTCAAATGGTCCGTACTTCCAAGCATAGCCCAGTCGCATCGCCTCATCGACCGCGGGAATATCCTCGGCGATCTCCGGCACCAGACCGGCTGCGTAACTCAACACCCGGAGCAACACACGCCGGGCGTACTCCCCCCCTTTGTCGGGGTGCGCCAGCAGCGCGCTGAGGCCACCGCTGCGGGCAGCCGAGAGGCTGGCCAATTGCGCTTCACGCGTGGGCCGGTATTCACCGCTCTCGAGGTCGATAGACTCTTTCAACTTGCCGCCACCGGCGCGATTGAGGCGATAAAACCCCCCTTTGCCTTTGCGCCCGGTATCACCTGCAGCGATCATGCGCTGGATCAGCTCCGGAACTTCCGCGCAGCCACGCAGCGAATCATTCTCAGGAAGCGTGCGCAACATACTCTTCAGCAGATGCGGCAACAGATCGATGCCAACCAGATCGGAGAGACCAAAGACGCCGGTTTTTGGAATGCCCATCGGCCGGCCAACCACCGCATCCGCCTCCTCGACAGTCAATCCCAATGCCATCGCCTCGGTGACAGCCACCTGTATCCAGTAGATGCCGATGCGGTTGGCGATGAAACCGGGGGTGTCGCGGCACTGCACCACCCCTTTGCCCAGCGCTCGATCAGCGAAATCGCGCACTGCCGAAACAACTTCAGTGCGGGTCTCCTCGCCACTCACCAGCTCCAACAGACGCATATACCGCGGCGGATTGAAGAAGTGGGTGATCAGAAAATTCTGAGCCAGGCTGGTTGGCAGCCCCGCGATCAGATCCTGCAGCGGAATGGTGGAGGTGTTGGAGGAGAGGATTGCACCAGGTTTGCGCACCCGATCGATACTGGAGTAGAGCGATTGTTTGACGTCCAGTCGCTCGACTACCGCCTCGATGATCCAGTCACACTCTGCCAGCAGGCCCAGATTGTCCTCGATGTTGCCGGTGGAGATCAGGCGGGCGTTGTGCGGGTGCATGAATGCGGCCGGTTGCTGCTTGAGCAGCTTTGCCAACGCGCCTTCGGCGATGGCGCTGCGACTGGCAGCACCACCATCCACGATATCGAGCAGCACCACCGGTATTCCGGAATTCGAGATATGGGCAGCAATGCCGGCGCCCATTACGCCGGCACCGATGACCGCGACTCTGCGAATCTCCATCAGATTGCCTCCAGCAGCGTGGCTATGCCTTGACCGCCACCGATACACTGAGTGGCCAGTGCAAAATGCTTGTTCTCGCGTTTGAGCAGCGCAGCCGCTTTGCCGGTGATGCGTGCACCGCTGGCCCCCAGCGGATGGCCCAGCGCTATCGCACCGCCATCGATATTCAGCCGCGCGGGATCCAGTTCGAGATCGCGTATACAAGCGATAGACTGGGATGCAAAAGCCTCATTAAGTTCGATAATGTCGATATCCTTCATCTGCAGACCGGCGCGCTGCAGCGCTTTACGGCTGGAAAGAACCGGTCCTATTCCCATCACCTCCGGTGCACAGCCGGAGATGGCAATGCTGCGGACCCTGGCCAGCATCTCGATGCCGTTACTTCGTGCAAACGTTTCGCTGCAAACCAATACGGCAGCCGCACCATCGGTCAACGGTGAAGAGGTACCCGCCGTGACACTACCCTTTTCAGAGAAAGCCGGAGTGAGTTGTGCCAATGCTTCCAGAGTGGTATCGCCACGGATACAGCCGTCCTCCGTCACATCCGCCACTGCAACGATCTCTGCCGCCAGACTTCCTGCGTCGCGCGCGGCCACGGCCTTCTGCTGGCTCGCCCAGGCGAACGCCTCCTGCTCACTCCTGCCGATCTGGTATTGCCGTGCCAGATTCTCCGCCGTCTCGCCCATGCTCACATAGGCAGCCGGAAACTGCTCGACGAGCCGGGGATTGGGCATCGGGTTGAAACCGGTCATCGGGATACGGGTCATTGACTCCACGCCGGCACAGATGAACGCTTCACCAGCACCCATCGCTATCGCGCCGGCCGCTTGATGGATCGCCTGCATCGAGGAACCACAGAAGCGGTTGACGGTAACGCCACCGATGCTCAACGGCAGACCGGCTAACATCACTGCCAGCCGCGCCATGTTGAATCCCTGCTCACCTTCGGGGAAGGCACAGCCCAGTATCAGATCTTCGATTGCAGCAGGATCCACTCCGGTTTGCTGCAGCACTCCTTGAATCGCGGCGACTACCAGGTCGTCAGGTCTCACCCGAGCAAAACCACCCTTCTTCGCCAGCGTAAACGGGGTACGTTTATAACCTGCAATAACTATATTGTTCATATACTTAAATTCCTTTATTAAAGTCTATGATTAATAGAATTCCGCAACTGTTAAGAGCACTGAGGAGATTGCGTCACGGCATTGATATCACCCAACAGGCGCTTCACCAGCCGAGGTACGATCTCCCTCCTGTAAGTATTCCAGTGCTTGCCTCTGAATCTGGTACAGTTCATCCAGCGTGATATTCAAATCGATCTTCTGCTGTTCCAATTCAGCGATACGCTTGGTAACTTTAGCTACCAGCAGCTCCTGTTGCGCCAACTGCTGTGCATTGCCGCGATAGAGATCCAGGTATTCCGCGATATCGTTGAGCGAGAAACCAAGTCGTTTGGCACGCAGTATCAGTTTCAGCCGCGCACGATCACGGTAACCGTAGACCCGGTTTACACCGATACGTGCCGGAGTGATCAGACCCTTACTTTCGTAAAACCGGATTGCTCTCGGTGTCAGCCCCAACTCATTTCCAAGCTCTGTAATTGTCTGCAATTGATCCATCTTCACCTCAAGCATCACTGGGAGAAAATCAGGCAACTATGAAAATATAGCGATGGATAACCTTAGCGTCAATTACATATCTTTTAGGTTAAACTGCTGCTCCGAAAGTATCAGGCGAGGATCAACGCGACCGAGTAAACTGACCACACCCAACCGCGACAGGCTTCACCGCAGAACTGGATAGTGTCGCTGGGGCAATTCGTAACTTCGGCCAATCAATCCGCATGGTATTCAATGAGTTGGTGCATGGATTAATGAGTGGGTGAGATCTTGGGAAGGTTTGATGTCCGTCTTGCAGATAGTGTCTCAATACCAGGCCGTACCGGCAGTCGAAATCCCGGACGGATTCGCGGTAAACGCGATCGGCCTTTCGCTCAGTGTGCACGCACCCTTCAGAGGTGTTCCAGCAGCCACGTCAAATCCTCCTTTAGAAGATTCGAGTCGACATCCCGCATGCCGCGAAAAGGAACGTGCAGGCCACGTTGTGCAAGCTCTTCGGCTAATGCTTGCATGAAGATACCCGAGCTGTCTGCCAGATGCTGCGATCCAGGTTGGTTGTGGATGGCACAAGCGGGACTCTGTGCATTGCCACCGAGCACGGCGAGCACTTCATATGCCTGTTCCAGATAGGACTGAATCCGATCGGCAGTCTCCGTAGCCAACTTGGTGCAACAGGCTGCTGGACCCTGCTCCGACAACGCTTCACGAATCGACTGACCAGGTTCACGCGACCTGGCAAAGCCGAGACAGGCGATTTCCGGACAACGGATCTGCGCCATACCCACCTGCCGCTCCATCAGAAGATCGATCAGTGCGCGGTTTACTGCTGGGCTTTCCGCGGCATCCCGGTCCCTGGCATTTTGGTTCATGTGGCACTCGATGAGAAAGACCACACGGCGGCTACGTCTGTCGCCACGCGCAGCTCGAAAAAGCCAGGACAACATCGAACAACCCAGAAGATCTATCATCATCTATCGCACCATTGGAGCCCCTTACACAAGACGAGACCCTCAAACCGCGGCTCACAGTATTGGTAGTGACCCATAACATCAGTTTCAGCGTTAGTATAGAAGATAGCTTTGGATGGGGACCCACGCCTCCACCCAAAGCGGAGTGCAATCAATCACCGGTGTCCTCCCCTCGATGAACGCCAGAGAGCACAAAAAGTGACACCGATACGTTAGGAACGTGGGAATTTCAGCTCGATGGCAGGAATGCTTGTGATTGCCATCAGTGAACAGCACTGAGATGGTGGGCCGTGTGCGACTCGAACGCACGACCAATGGATTAAAAATAGCAATATAAAACAGTATCTTACTGATTTTTAGACGCTTTTTTACGCACATTCCGTAACTCGAGTGCACAGCGAAAAACACGTGCAAACAGTCAGTTAGCGCTTTTTTCCGCACATTGGCGAACATGCTGGAAACTTCGTGATGTACCTCCAGTGTACCTGTTTGGTAAAACTTCGGTGAACCCATTTGCCACCGTAGTGCAGCGTAGTGGATTACAGCGGAAACCAATCCTTGCAAGAAAAGGGCAACAGGGAGTACTCCACGTTCGCGGACTGATGGATGGTTGCGCTTCAAAGCCATTCCATTCCCTCGACGCGCAAAGTCTCGGCTATCTCAAATCCTTGTGTCCCCAGTAGTGTGTCGTAGGAGAGAACCTGAGCGTCCTGCTTCAATCGTTCCACCAACCTTGTCAGCCAGTCCTTCAGTTCCAGCCCTACCACCAGTAAACACGGCAGCCCTTTTTGCTGCATACGGCTAACCGCTGCCAGAAATGCCTCTATGAATCCAGTTATCAGTTCTCTGTTGTCTGATTCCGGTAGGCCACTCTTCGCCACAAGCAACAGCATGGTTTCCAGCTTTTCATCCAACACCATTAACTTACGGTGTTTCTCTTCAGGTTCCAGTTCGTGTAACGATACCCTAAGCAACAGTGCCTTCCTCACCGCCGCAGCAAGATACTGGGTATCCTGGCTTGTTTGCGCGTATGCCACCAGAGTTTCGGCAATCGTCAATATAGGCCGGATTGAAATCTGCTCCTGCAAAAGAGTGCACAACACATCTCGAACCTGAACCAGGGTCAGACTTTCCGGAACCAGCGCATCCACCAGGCGGGGATGGGTTTTCCACAGTGACCACAAAATCTGGTAGGTCTCTTCATACCCGATCAGTCTGTATGCCTGCGCTCTGAGTACTTGCATAAGGTGTGTTGAGATTACCGCGTCAGGTTCAACAACAAGATAACCTAGCTTCTTAGCCTGATCCCGCTCTGCTGGCTCGATCCACACCGAGTCCCACCCGTAGACCGGTTCTTTGACATGCGCTCCGGGGAGGCGGTTTGCATTCTTCCCACCCCATTCCATTGCGATCAGTCGTAACGGATCAACCGCTCCCCGCGCCTCGATATTGTCGTGCAGGTGGATGGCGTATTCATTCGGACCAATGCCAAGATGATCAACGACACGTACCGGCCGTATCAGAAAACCGAATTCGAGAGATAACTTTCTACGCAGCTCTCCGATGCGTTTCATCAGGCCGCCTCCCTGATCAGGATCTGCAAGTCGAATCAGATCAGATCCGATCTCAACGCGGACATACTCTTTGATTTCCAGTTCTTCCAGAATTTTCTTGCCGATCTCATCCATTTCCACTTCCCTTCCGTAAAAAGGGTCTGCCAGCACTTTGACGACTCACGAACCTCTATCTACCCGAATCCAGAAATATCAAATCATGGGTGCCTTACTCGGGGGAGATTCGCCACCCGAGCATAGCCGCTTGACGAATATCGTCACGCCGTTCCGATCCGCTCGGCGTCACATCCCTTCGCGCTGACCCAGGGAGCCGGGTTCAACTGCTCCTTGCTTAAATCACCGCAGTCGGGATACCAAGCTGATGTTCGGAAAAGTCGGATCGTTCAGCTTTTGGTTGCCCCTCCTCAACCATCGGTCCGACTATCGAAATCTGAAAGTATTTGTGTACCCACGATGACGGGTTGCCAATTCGATTCTGGCAACGGCGGCATAAGCGCCAGTCAGGAGATCCACCCAGACACTCGCTTCCGCCGCCGCATGACAGAGTTCGATTCAGGGTAGAACCTGCAGGATTTCCGGCTTGCCAGGGACGCCGGTCGAGGCGAAATAGTCGTGCTGGCAGTAATCCACTCAACGCCTCGATGCTGGCGAGGCGTACCGATCTCAGCTTAGATGACAGGGATCGGAGTCAAAACACCTGCTTGCCACATAGGCTACAGCCCGTGCCGGGAATTGACTCCGACCCCCAATTTTTCTGCCCGGCTATGGTTCCGGATTCTGTGCCAGCGCCTGCACAGCGAAATAGCCCTTGGACAGGTTGACGACGCGCCCGGTCGCCGCCGTCCACCCATATTGCCTCTCTCATCCAGGGCTCGCCCTGCTTGGAGGTGATGCGCACCCACTCCTTGCCAGAGGACGGGCCGGGTTTGATTTTATTGAAGGGAGTGAAATGCCCCAGTAACCGTTAAAGATCCGCTAGACAGGAATTTTCTTCCAATCTCAAACTTCACCGCTTGTCATTGCAGCATGGACTCGGGATCCATGGCATGGCGTTGCTCTATAAAGCGGTTCGTTTTCACCAGATTGAACTCCTCCGGATCAAATTCCTCGCCGACCCATTCGCGCATCTCCGCATAATCTTCGCTGGATGGGTCAGCCAAAGTGTCCAATAGTGATTGATAACCCCAGGGACCACCACAGTCTTCCGGCGGACAGGCGCGCTCACCTTCAACGCAAATTGCCGATGGGGCCTGCTTATCCAAGGGCAGGATCTTCTCGAGCTGAATCTCGTGTCGCCAACCGTCGCCGAAATCGTATTCGTAAATCAACGAATCTTTTTCCTGCTGCAGCAGATCGGATAGACGGTATTTACCCTCACTCTCCACCCTCTCATCAAGACCAAACGGATCTTCCTGCTCCGAGGCCATACCATAGAGTGCCCCTGCGTGCTCGTACTGGTGGAGATGGCAATTGAACCACCCCATGGCATCCTGCAATACCGAGTGCAGACTATCGAGCTTGATGTCGCTTGTCACCAGCAGACGACGCCAAATGGGCGGCTGTATATCCATCAGTTTCACTTTGATTTGGTAATTCTTTTTCAGCTTGGCTGGCATTTCAAGTCACCTCGTATCCGATCCGGCCGTCCATGTTATCCGATTTTGCGGAGATTCTGCGATCACCCTACAATGCCTCACTTTTCCCCCTCCTCTATCAGCTTGTAACAATCCAATGACTGAGACTACATCTTTCGAGCTAGATCCGTTGGTATTCGATATCGACCAACTCCACACCCTTGCCTCCGAACAGGCGGTGCATGACGGGTTGAGCGACTTCAAGAACAATTGCGTCACCTGGGCCGAGGTGGAAGGCAATCTGCTGAGTGCCACGATAGAGGACAGTGAAACCAACGAGGCACTGGGGTTGGAGATGCGTTATGACGCAGACGGCAATCTGCTCTCCGACTGCGAATGCGGACGAACCAACGGCGAATTGTGCCGCCATAGCGTGGCTGCGCTGTTCACCTATTCGGCACGAGTCGGTTCACCCAAGGAGTTGTTGAGCGCGGGTGAGAGTGCCATCGAAGAGCGTATGCAGAGTGCCCGTGCCGAGGTGCGTACCGAGCACCTCTCCGGGGAACCGGCCTTCGGTGCATGGCATGGCGCGCCTGGTCGCTGACCAGCACCACCCATTTTCCGCGCCGTTACAATGTTCATATACGCTCGCTGACCCGGCGCGCCAACTACTGTAGCTGCCCCGATTTCGCGGTCAACCAACTGGGTACCTGCAAACATATCGAGGCAGTGCTGCACGGATTGAAAAAACTGCCGGACTACGAAGTGTTGCAGCGCAGTGCAGCCCCTCACCCTTACATCTATCTTGATTGGGAGGCTGAACAACCACCTGGCATAAGGCTCCATCGCCCTGTCGGATACGACCCTATCGAACTGGCCAACTTGCTCAACAGCTATTTCGACGACGTTGGCAACTTTCGTCTCCAGATACCGGAGGATTTCCTACGTCTCGCCGATCAATTGAACGGCACTCGGGAGATAGACATCGGCGAAGACGCCCTGAGCGATGCCCGGCGTCTCGCCGGGCAAGCGGCCCACGAATTGCGCGCCGAACAGATCCGCACCCAGATCAACGCCTCGGGCGGACGCATCCCGGGGTTACGCGCCTGGCTCTATCCTTATCAGATCGAGGGCATCGCCTTTCTCGCAGCGAATGGGCGTGCACTGCTGGCAGACGACATGGGGCTCGGAAAAACCCTGTAAGCCATCGCCGCGTCGATCTGGCTGGCCAAAAACGCGAGTGCGGAGCGTACCCTGATTATCTGTCCAGCCTCGCTAAAGCACCAGTGGGCGCGGGAGATAGAACGTTTCAGCGATACACCGCTGCAGATCATTCAAGGTAGAGCGGAAGAGCGCAGTGTGCAGTACCGACACGGGGCGGGTTTCTATATCGTCAACTATGAGCTGATTCTGCGCGTTGTAAGCGTGATCAACGAAACCCTGCGTCCTGACCTGGTCATTCTCGACGAGGCACAGCGAATCAAAAACTGGCGCACCAAGATTGCATCGGCGGTAAAGCTGATCCCCTCTCGCTACGCCTTCGTATTGAGCGGTACTCCGCTGGAGAACCGGCTGGAGGACCTCTATAGCCTGATGCAGGTGGTCAATCCGCATGTACTTGGTCCGTTATGGCGATATAGGGTCGATTTCCATGTTACCGATGACAGAGGCAAGGTACTGGGCTATCGCAATCTGTCGGAACTGCGCCAGCGACTGAATAAGGTGATGTTGCGTCGTGATCGCCGGCTCGTCCGCGACCAGCTCCCCGAACGGATCACCCAACGGATCGATGTGGAATTGACGGAAAAACAGTGGGAGCTGCACGCCTCGGCAATGATGGCTGCTGGTACCATCGCCAATATCGCAAAATGGCGCACCCTGACCCCGAGCGAAAGCAACCGGCTGATGGCAGCGCTTCAAGCAGCACGCAGGGCCTGCAACGCTGCCGGGCTGGTCGACAAAGAGACCGAAGGCTCACCCAAGTTGGACGAACTGGCTAACCTGCTTGAGGAGCTGTGCATCCAATCGGGCCTGAAAGCGGTGATATTCTCTCAGTGGGAGCGCATGACCCAAATGGCGGAGCAACGGGTGCGTTCGCTGGGGCTGGGCTGTGTCAGACTGCATGGCGGAGTTCCCACCACCAAGCGGGGAGAACTATTGGAGCGCTTCCGCAATGATGATTCGATCCAGGTATTCATCTCCACCGATGCCGGTGCTACGGGTCTGAACCTGCAAGTGGCCTCGATCTTGATTCATCTGGATATTCCCTGGAATCCGGCGGTATTGGAGCAACGCAATGCCCGGATCCACCGGCTGGGGCAGACAAACAAGGTTCAGATCCTGCTGATGATCGCCGCCGGGGCCTACGAAGAGTCGGTATTTCATATGATGGAGAGTAAGCGCAACCTGTTCGAGAACGTGGTAGAGGGTGATGCCAGCGAGGATGTGGTGGGCGTCTCGAAGAAGCTGATGGAGGTACTGCTGGCCAATCTCAATGTAGTGAACGGAGAAGCGGTGCTCCCCCCAGAGGAAGCGAACCGGACGGCCGATGAGGTTGATCACTCCCTGCCCGATGAGCTTGATCAAACCGCAACCAGCAGAAAAGCGATCGACACCAACAAGATCGCCGAACGTTGGAATGAAGAGACAGCCAACAAGGTGCGCGACGTCATCATCGCACTCCAGCATGCCTTTGGCACTCGTATTGAGCGAATACTTGGTGCAGGAGGCGGTCTGATGACAGTGCTCGACCGGGTAGACGAGCAGGACGAACAGACCGCCGCCGAACTCTCCGAGATGGTTCCGGTGGCCCTTATCGACCCTCGTATATTGCGCAGCCTGAAGCGTCTCGGCGCAGCCTCACCAGTGGCTGAAACGGACACCCTGTTCGAAGCATTACCGTCCAACGCCAACCAACCACTGCTGCTGCAACAGGCCCGTGAAAAGATCCACGCCGGCGAACTCCTGATCGAGCAGGCGTGCCTTGGTCCCGCCGTGGAAATGCTGTGCAGCGCTCTGCTTGCCACGGCAGCTTATCTGGCAGGAGGTAAGCACCCGCCCGACCCGCAACACGCCGGGGTCTGGCTCTACGGTGAATTGATTCCAAAGGGCATGATCGACACCCACCAAACGACCCTATTGAGTCGCGGCCTGACGTTGCTGCAAAGTGGCGGAGAACTGCCCGAAGCGATGGTGCGGGAGTTGGCGGCAGACGCTGAGGTTTTCTTAAACGGCACTGAAACCTCAGCCTGAGGGAATACTCGGCGGCGCCTCTCCCTGCGGGTCGCGCTCGCTCTGCTCACGCGTTCAGCTCCGCTTCGCTGCGCTGTCGAACCTGACTGGTAACTACTTCGTGTCCGGTCAGAAACGCTAAGGCACTGATTAATTTTAAGAAAACACGACGAAAGTCAGTGAAAACCCCGTTGAATGAGGCATTCTTTTAACAGAGTGGTTTTGTTCGACCCATCGTCGGAGGTAAGCGCTCGTGGAAACTCGAAACGCTATCCTGTCTCGCGTGATCAACTCAGGAAACAGAAAATCCACTCAGATAGTTGTGTGGTCTTCTGGTTGTCGTCATCACAAATAGATGCTTTACTATAAGGTAAAGCAATTAAGGAGATGATATGGCCACAGCAACACTCAGTTCGAAATCCCAGCTTGTCCTGCCCGCGGAGATACGCAAGAAGCTCGGCATCCAGCCAGGCGACCGGCTGATCGTGGAACTGGAGGGCGACCATGCGGTGGTACGCAAGGCACCACACTCCGACATCGCGGCGCTGGCTGCCTACCGTTCCACGGTATGGCGTGACTACGCGGATGAACTCCAAGGAGCACGCGACGAATGGGATCGATGATCCCCAAGGGCAGCCGACTGCTGCTGGATACGGTTGCTTTGATCTACTTTCTGGAAGAGAACGAGCGCTACGCAAAACAGGCCGAAAAGATCTTCAGCCGGATCGAATCCGGTCAGTTGCACGGGGTCATCTCCAGTCTGGTGTTTGCCGAACTGCTGGTTCCGCTCTATCGCGCTGGAGACCCACAAGCTGCGACCGGCCTGTCCAACCGGTTACGCAACTTCAGAAATCTGGATGTGATTCCACTGACGACCGAGATTGGTATCGAGGCGGCGAGACTGCGGGCCGACCATGGACTGCGTACACCGGATGCCATTCATGCAGCCACCGCCATCAGCACACAGTCAACCGGAATTCTGACCAATGACAAACGGTTGCAGGTGCTCAGCCAGGAGGGACTCTCCATCTGGTTATTCGACAATCTTGCATAGCCGGCTGACGGTTACCGTCACGCCAATCCGATCCGCTCGGCAATCACATAAACCGCTTCCAGTTCACTGCAGTTCCGCTCCCCCATGATCTCCGCCCGCGCCGCCATCAATCCAGACCCCATATACAGGCGTTCCAGCTTTTTCGTGGGTACCCCCGCCGGCGTCGCCAACCCCTCTTTCATGGCCTCCTTGGCCAGGCGGTTGGGCAGTTCGGCCCCGCAGGGCAGTTTCAGGGGTAGGGCCAGAATAGTACTCATGGTGGCGTCCTGAATACTGGGGGTCGGAGCTAACGGATTTTCAGGAGACAATCAGTAGGTGCTCGCGGCGCAGCAGCCTGGGCTCCGCCACCCCGCAGGAGTGGGCGATGACCTCCACCTCATGCATCAGGTTGGCAGCGTAGTTCGCCACCCGGTCGGCCTTGTCAACGGGGTTCAGTCCCTGCTGCAGTTCCTCATCGTGGGTGGTAATGCCTGTCGGGCAGGTGTTTTTGTTGCACTTCAGGGATTGCACGCAACCCAGGGCGAACATGAAGCCGCGCGCCGAGTTGATGCAATCGGCCCCCAGGCACAGGGCGGCGGCCACCGCGGCGGGGTTGATCATCTTGCCCGAGCAAATCACCCGCACTCGCTCGCGCAGGCCGTGTTCGGTCAGCTTGCCCACCACCAACGGCAGGCTGCTCTGCACCGGCAGGCCCATGTTATCAATCAGGCTCTGCGGGGCCGCCCCCGTGCCGCCGTCGCCGCTGTCGACGGTAAAGAAGTCGGGGGCGTACTGCAGGCCGCGCTCATTGATCCGCTCGCAGAGCTGGTCCAGCCACCCGGCCAGGCCTATCACCGCTTTTAGTCCCACCGGCTTGCCGCTGATTTCGCGCACCCGGTGGATCATATCCAGCAGATCGTCCACGCAGGCGATCTCAGGGTGGCGATTGGGGCTTAGCGAGTCCTGCCCCACCGGGATACCGCGCGTGCTGGCGATAACCTCGGTAACCTTCACGCCAGGCAGAATGCCGCCCTTGCCGGGCTTGGCGCCCTGCGACAGCTTGATCTCGAACATCTTTACCTGCTCGTGACCGGCCACCGCCTGCAGCTTGTCCTCGCTCAGGCCGCCGGCCTCGTTCCTGACCCCATACTTGGCCGTGCCAATCTGGAAGATGAGGTCGCAGCCGCCCTCCAGGTGAAAGCTGGACATCGCGCCTTCGCCGGTGTTGAGCCAGATTCCCGCCTGCTTCGCCCCCCGGGAAAGCGCCCGGATAGCGGGCACCGACAGGGCGCCGAAACTCATTGCGGAAATATTGAAAAACGACGTGGTTGTATAGGGCTGGCGGGCATAACCCTCGCCAAAGGCGATGGCGCTGCAGGGCGCGATATCCTCCTCCAGCGGGGAAAGGGGCTGTTGAGGAGAATAATGTCCCCTGGGCGATTGAGCGGCTGGGTACTGCCAAAGGCCACGGTGGAATCGACATTCTTGGCCGCCCGATACACCCAGGCGCGTTGGGCCCGATTGAACGGCAGTTCCTCCCTGTCCTGGGCGAACATGTACTGGCGGAAAAACTCTCCCAGATGCTCGAACAGGTAGCGGAAGCGCCCCAGCACCGGGTAGTTGCGCCGGATCGTATGCCGGGTCTGCCGGACATCGACGAGGTACATGTAGATGACTGACAGCACCAGCACGCCGATAGCCAGGGTAATGACGACCGCGCTGATTTCGAAAAAAGCCAGGGCGAAGTGCTGCAGGGTGATTAGGTTGATATCCAAGGCGGCATCCCTCGTGCTACGGCCACCTGATTATACCGATCAGGTGAGGTTTAGGGATAGGAATTTGCTTTCAGCGAGCGCTGTCGATGGCACCACAGTCAAGGCCAACAATCCCGCGATTGCGTGTTTGACATAACCCTGGTTATCCGCACTGGCCATTTCGCTCCTGCCCCTGATGTTGCGAAATTTGTTTTCGTTATCGGGCAATCCCCTCCGCCATCCGATACACCGCCTCCAGCTCACTGCACCCCCTCTGCATAATGGCAGCCCGCTCTGCCTTTTCGTGCTTTTCCGTCATGGCCAACGCCAGAGAAAGCGGAGGTGGCACGTTGCGAATAAGGGCTTCAAGATTACCGGAGAGCACCACGCCCTCGACATACTTGCCCGGTTCCTTTCGCGCCGACAGCAGGAGGCTGCGTTGTTCAAACGAGAGATCCTTGAACCGGGCGATCTGCTCGATCTCCGCCTTCGGCATCACAAGACAGAGCCACCACTCCATCATGTTGAGCATCTTGCGGCTGGTGTCCGGGAAATCTTCCAGGTTCTGGGTGGCAATCCAGAACCAGGCCCCGAGCTTGCGCCACATCTTGGTGATCTTGACCACATAGCGGGCAAGCAAGGGGTTGGTGGTGATGATGTGGCCTTCATCCGTGACCACGAGGGTTGGCCAGGCATCGCTCTGGTGACGTTCTGCCAGGTCGTTGATGTGATTCATCATTGAGATGTAGGCGACGGTGAGTTGATCCTCGTATCCCTCGCGAGCGAGGATACCCATTTCCAGGATAGTCACATTCGCTTCCGGCCGTCGGATGCTGGCAACCGGATATTGTAGGCCAGCCCCAAACCCCACTCTTTGATTGCCACAGTGTATAGATGCCCCAGCAGGGCCAGTTCCAGACGCACCGTGGAGGCACTTTTCCCTTCCGCTCGTCTGTCGTCACGAAAGGCGGCGACGATGTCCGGTGACAAAGAAGCCAGCGTATAACGTCCCAGGCGTTCCCCTATCAGAGCGGCGCGAACTTTCTCGCCATGCTGCGTCGATGCTCTCTTGGTGGATGTGATCTCCTTCAGGTACCTGTCCAGCGCGGAGGCGATCGTGGTCGATTCCGAGGGTACCCGTTTGATGTAGACACCCCGGATCATCTCATCTTCGGTGCTTCTGGCCCAGTCCTCTGCATCCCGTTCGTGCGGAACGATTTGCCGACGGTGGGTCAGCCCTTACGGCGTATCACCGCCTTCCAGGCTTTGGAGGGAGCTTTGACGATGGTGGCCACAGGTACGCCCGAAATGAATCGAAAGTGTACCTGTATGTACCCGAGGGAAAAAATCAGAGTCAGCTGAAGACGTAACTTATTGATTTAGATGGTGGGCCGTGTGCGACTCGAACGCACGACCAATGGATTAAAAATCCACTGCTCTACCGACTGAGCTAACGGCCCCCGGGAAAGCGCGGCATTATAACCGAAGGGCGCCGCCAGTCAAAGCGCTTCAGAGCGCATCCAGTTTTCGCAGGCGTTTCGGCAGCAGGTGCAAGTCGACCAGTCCGCTAACCAACGCCTTGCCGAAGCTCGCTTCAGATTCATAAACCAGTCTGTAGTACTGCATTTTCAGTGTCAGTGCACTACCGAAAATGATGCTAGCGGTGGCGATGAACGATCCCAGCGCGAGCGTGGAAACGCCGGTGACACCCTGGCCAATGGTACAGCCGAGTGCAAGCACACCCCCGACCCCCATCAACACCGCACCGATCAGATGAAAGAGAAAATCGCGCAGATCAACGAACCATTCGATGCGGAATCTACGTGCGAGAAGTGCGAATAACAGGGATCCCAGGATCACTCCCAACAGCGCCGCCACGCCGAAAGTTATCAACTTGGTACGTGCTCCACTGGAGAGTAACACCAACGCATCCGCCATCGGGTTGATGAAGGTGTAAGACTGGCTGCCGGTGCCGGGAGGCGGGTCATCCATGAACTCGACTGCCTCCAACCACATCTGCCCCATGGGTCCGGCGGTGATGTACCAACCTCCCACGACCACCAGACCAACAATCACTCCACCGAGTAGCTGGTCTCTATTCGAACGAAAATCGCTTGATCGGAACAGCAGCCATACTGACGAACCTGAGAGCAACAGCGCGATATACAGGTTCATCGAAGCCGGCCTCTCCATGCCCAGCAGTGAACCGATGATCACTCCCAGACTCTGGTCATCAACCCCCAATCCACCAAGATCCGGGCTGAGCGGCTCCATCCAACTGTGGAAAAAAACACCGTAAAAATCGGTTCGCGTCATAAGATAAGCCATGCCACCCGCTACCAGCACTACCAACAGCGACTTCAGATTGCCTCCCCCGAGGCGTACCAGGTTCTTGTTGCCGCAACCCGATGCGAGGGTCATACCGATACCAAACATCACTCCGCCAATGATGTAGCGGGGCCATAAGAACAGCGAGCCGCGATAGGGTACCCGGGAGGTGCCAGTATCCATCACTGCTGCTGCCTCCAACAACGCAACTCCCAGAATGGCAATGACCATGGCGAATATCCAGGCGCGTAGTCGCGTGGTATCACCCATGTTTACCCAGTCGGAGACCGCTCCCATGGTACAGAAGTTGGTTTTATTGACTACCGCCCCCAGTACCAGAGCAAGCAGTCCACCCAGCAGAATGATCTTGGTCGTAATTTCAATACCCAATATTTTTCTCCTGTTTTTCTATTACTTACATAATGTTGAAATACTAAGTTAGAGTTTATTCAGTCATAACCGTCAGTACCGGTAACTCTTTCTGCTGAGACAGATATCAAGGATAATGTCTTAACTGGATAGCGAGTATCATATTGCCAGACGCTGAGCGCAGCAGAATGCTGGACCGGATACAGTATCTATGCAGCGCGGATAAGCGGCACTCACTTAACCAGGTTGCCCATTGCTTGCTCTGAAGTGTGCTCACTCCCTAACATCCACGCAGATGCCATCTCCAGTGATGATCGTTCCTGTATCTGCCAAGTTGCAAACTCTGATCTGATGCCAGCGTGTTTATTTGCGTTTTGAGCCCTTGAAAATGAAACCAAATCTGGACAAATATTCACTCTGGAAAAATATTTTTTCGCAACCGGCAGGACGAATTGGTCAGGTGGCTAACCAGAATCTTCAACAAGATGAAGGGAAGATTTGGTAGCCTGCCAGAAAACGCTCACCACGCTATCACACCTTACTGCTCAGGAAAGGTCCGAAAACCAGGATGGAGAACGATGGATAAGAGATACCAGTGGATTCTGCCTTTGGGGCTGTGTGCAGTTTTCCTGACTAACATTGCCGAAGCAGCGACCTGTTTCTATCTACCCGAGTACTTCCCGCTCAAATCAGGAAACTCCTGGACCTTCCGTAATATCCCTTCATCGGTAACCGCAACGATGTCGGTTCTGCCGGGTTCAACCTTTATCAACGGTGTCGCCACCCAAGCTGTACAGACGTCGGACAACTCTGTCACAACCTATCAGACGAACGATGCAAATGGGATAAATCTGTACCGCAGGACGGTAAATATCGGCGGCATCCAAATCATCGCAACCTTCAACCCCCGGGTAGTACGCGGTGCAGCCAATACCTGTATCGGCGATGTCGAAAGTAATTCCGGTACCGCCAGAGTGGAAGCTTCAGGTTATGGCACCTATACCCTCAGCTATACCTCACAATCGTATATAGAAGGGCAAGAGAGCGTCAGCGTGCCTGCAGGCACCTATGAGACTATCCGAATCCGCTGGGTTACGCGCATTTTCGGTTCTATAGACGGTGAGGCTATCAATGATGAATTGACGGAGGTCAACTGGTTTGCGCACTATGTGGGTCCGGTAAAACAGCAGCTAAGTGACGGATTTTCAACGCAGACCAACCAACTGATCGCAACGAATGTGACACCGCCAACGGCCAATCTGGCGCTGAGCATCGAAGACAATCCAGACCCGGTACAAGCAGGCGATCAACTGCAATACCACCTCAACGTATTCAATGCGGGACCGAGCAACGCGACCAATCTCCGGGTGACCAATAACTTACCGGCAGGTGTGACATTCGTGAACGCAGGAGGTACCGGCTGGAACTGCACCAAAACCCCGAACAACGTCACTTGCGACTTGCCGAACCTCTCCTCTGGCAGTGCTTCCGATTTCGCCATCACACTGACAGCGCCTTCAATTGCCACTACGATAACCCACTCTGCAGTCGTAAGCGCTGCAACACTCGACCCCGATTTGAGCAACAACACAGTGAGCGAGACCACAATCATCAAGCAGGATAGGGATGACGACAACGTAATCGATGGTGCGGATAACTGCCCGACGGTTGCCAACCCGGATCAAGCCGATACCGACAGGGATGGGACCGGTGATGCTTGTGATAGCGATGATGACAATGACGGGATGAGTGACCAGGATGAATTGACTGTCGGCCGCAATCCATTGGTTAACGAATCCGCCGTGCTACTGGGTATCATCAATTCCGTGCTCGAATAAGCTCGTAAGGTTACCCCGACTGATTGGGACGATGCACATGGCGAATTTAAGGTGTTGTCATTCGCCCGTCCGGATAGCGCAGAGAGCAGGTTGTCCGCAGACACACTCGATTTGGCCGAACCCATCCCTTCCATCGGGTGATGCCTCGCTAACCAATAACTTCAATTTCGTCCGATCTCGTCCATAACGCGACGCAGGGCATCAACGATATCTAGTTGGATCAGCGATTCCCGCCGCGCGAAATCCATGAGCACGCAACCGACACGAGTCACAACGGCCGCAAGCGGCACCAGTCTCATCAGCCTGGTAACAGGAGGTGGTCAGCGCGTAGTCGACCCCCAGGTCAATCCCGAGTCGGATGATCTCTGCCTTATTCAGTGCGATCAACGGCGCACGAATGCGAAACCGCTCTCCTTCGACGCCCGTTTTAGTCGCCAGATTGGCCAGCGTTTCGAATGCGGCAACAAACTCGGGCCGGCAATCAGGGTAACCGGAGTAGTCCAGTGCATTGACCCCGATGAAGATATCCCTGGCACCGATCACTTCAGCCCAGCCCAGCGCCAGAGAAAGAAATAGGGTGTTGCGCGCCGGTACGTAGGTGACCGGTATCCCCTCTCCGGGCTCCTCTGGTACCGGAATTGTGCTGTCGGTCAGCGCCGATCCGCCGAATACATTCAGAGCGATCGGCATCAGCTGGTGCGCTGTCACTCCCAACGCTTCGGCAACCCGACGCGCCGCGGTGAGTTCAGACTGATGGCGCTGTCCATAGTCCATACTCAACGCATAGCATTCATAGCCCTGATCTCGGGCGATCGCCAGCACCGTGGCAGAATCCAGCCCACCAGAGAGGAGCACCACGGCGCGTTGCTTTTTGCTCGTTTCAATCATTGGGTACCGTCACTTTATCTGCCGCTGGCTTCACCCCACAAATATTTATGCAGCTGAATCTGAAAGCGTACGTTCAGACGGTCGCGCAATATCCACTCCGCCAGCTCCCTGGGATTCTGCACCCCGTTGACCGGGGAAAAGAGCACTTCGCAGCGGGCTTCCAGTGCATGTTCCTGGAGCAGCTGTCGCGACCATTGATAGTCCACCTCACCACAAATGACAAACTTTACCTGGTCATTCTCACGCAGTTGCTGAATATTGCGGTAAAGGTTCCGCTCCATCTCTCCGGAGCCAGGTGTTTTGATATCCACCACCCGCACCACCCTGGGATCGACACCGGCGATGTCCAGCGCTCCGCTGGTCTCCAGCGAGACCTGGCAGCCCTGATCGCACAACTGCCGCAACAGATCCAGCGTGGCTTCCTGGGCAAGCGGTTCGCCACCGGTGACGGTCACATAGCGCGCAGCAAAACTGTCCACCACGGCCTTGATCTGGGCAATCGACAGCCACTCGCCACCCTTGAATGCGTAGCTGGTATCGCAGTAGCTGCAACGCAACGGGCAGCCGGTCAGACGAACGAACACGGTAGGCAATCCCACCGTGTTCGACTCTCCCTGCAACGAGTAAAAGATCTCAGTGACGCGCAGTCTGGAGCTATCCTTCAACCCGGCTTACCACATGAGAAAAATACTATAACAGACATTATAAATAATTTTTTACGTATTGTTATTTCAGAGTTTTTTCTTGCGAATAAACTCTTCAGCAAGACGTGCTGCAGAGGATCCCGGGAAGCGCTCGATCAACGAGGTCAGCGTCTCCTTCGCCCGCGTGGGATCCTGAGTGTCATACTCTATATAACCGATTTTCAACAATGCACCAGAGACCTTCGGACTCTCCGGATAGTGCTCCAGCAGGCGTTTGAACTCTGTCAACGCACTACTGAAATCTCGGGTGACATAACTGGTTTCACCTAGCCAGTATTGCGCATTGTCTGCATACACACCGGCTGGATACTGCACGAGAAACTCACGGAACAGTTTCGCCGACTCTTCATAACGACGCTGGCTAAGCAGCTCGAATGCTTTCTGATAAGCGCGCTCCTCGTTTGCAGATGCGCTGGTCGCGATTGCCACAGGTGCAGGTGAGGCAGAGGGCTCAGGAACAACCGTCGTCTGACTAGCGGGCGCCTCACTGTCAACAGAAGCCGAATCCTGTTCAGCGCTGCTGGGTTGGGTGAGGCGCTCGTCGATGTCCAGATAGAGATCACGCTGGCGCTGTTTTAGTGCCTCCAGCGCATTGGTCTGCAATTCGAGTTCACCGCGCAACTGCTGTACCTCTCTCTGGAGTGCGTCCATACGCAGCAGCAGCCCGGAGAGTGCCTGTACCTGGCGCTCCAAAACCTCGATTCTCTGCTCCGGCCTGAGCGTAGATTCCGCTGCCCAGACCGAACCGCTCAGCATCAGTGCTGCACAAGCGGTGGCCAATTTTCTGGTCATCATGCTCATCTATCCAATCAGTAGAGCAGTTCCGCACGCCGATTCTGCGACAGGGAGTGCTCATCCGAACCTATAGCCAATGGGCGCTCTTCGCCATAACTGATGGTTTTTATCTGGTTGCTCGCAGCCCCCTGAGCCAACATCAGATTGCGTACCGTATTGGCACGGCGCTCACCCAGCGCGATATTGTATTCTCGGGAACCACGTTCGTCCGCATGCCCCTCCACAGTGACATTGACCGTCGGGTTGGCGGCCAGATACTGTCCATGGGCAATCACCACATCACGAAAATCCTCGCGGATCTGGCTCTCGTCGAAATCGAAGAAGATGGTCCTGGTAGAGAGCGGACTGTCGGGATTGTCCAGCGGGTTGCCGCGCCAATCACCTCCCATGGTTGCCGCCGAGGCAGCCGTTAACCCGCCCTCACCCATCTCTTTCACCGGAGCGCCGTCGGCACCGGTTTTGCCTCCAGTGGTCGAGCACCCGGCCAATGTCAGCGCAACTATAATGACTGCAGCTTTTCTCGAACTACAGATTTTCATCAATTACTCCTGTTATATCTTGTATAGGGGGACCAGGCCGGCTCTCTCACATCGCCGCCGCCAGGTAATGTCAGGCGCTGACGAACTCTTCCATCCAGAGAGACCGCAGCGAGTTCGTGCTTGCCTCTGGACTTGGTGGCGTAAATTATCATGTCCCCATTCGGGGCGAAACTGGGAGATTCATCCAGCTTACCGGTGCTGAGCAGTTGCGACCGGCGGGGTCCCAACTCCAATAGACCGATGCGGTAATCAGACCCCTGGCGTGTCACCATAACCAGGCTCGTTCCATCCGGTGAGTAAGATGCACGTGCATTGTAACTGCCCTCGAAGGTCATTCGTTGTGCTTGTCCGCCACTTGATGAGACCTGATAGATCTGTGGCTGACCGCCCCGGTCGGAGGTAAAAACAATATTACGCCCATCCGGCGACCAGGAGGGCTCCGTATCGATCGCGTAGTGATCCGTCAGACGGCGCAACCCCTTGGAATGGAGATTCAGCACATAGATCTCGGGATTGCCATCCTTGGAGAGCGTCAATGCCAGTTGCCGTCCGTCCGGCGACCAGGCCGGAGCGCCATTGATTCCATTATAGGCGGCCACTTGCTGTCGTTTGCCGGTGAACACTTCCTGTACATAGATAGCCGGTTTGGCCCGGTCGAATGAAACATAGGCGAGCCGTAGACCATCCGGAGACCAGGCTGGAGACATCAGCGGATAGGAAGAGATAACGATCGTCTGGGGATCGTAGCCATCCGCATCAGCCACCTGCAGGGTATCCTTCTTCTTGCCATCAGCACCAGTGATCGACGCTACATAAGCGATGCGGGTGGAGAACGCCCCCTTGGATCCGGTCAGCGTTTCGTAGACGATATCGGCGATCCGGTGTGCCACAGCGCGCAGATCCCCTTCGGTGGCAGGAATGCTGTAGCCGGTCAATAGTGAACCCCTGAAGACATCAAACAGTTGAAACCGGATCAGATATCCATCGGAGCCATTCGGCTGAATGCGCCCCACCACGAGATTCTCCATACCGAGCACTTTCCAGTCACGATACTCCACCTGCGCATCGCTGTGCGGTTGCGCCAGCATGTCGCTCACCGGAAGAGGTTTGAAGCGGCCACTGCGACTCAGGTCACTACTGACAATGGCAGCGATATCCTGTCCCGGTCCGTTTCCCGTACCCTCCCAGCCAAACGGCACCACAGCGATGGGGAGCGCCCCGGTGGCACCCTCGGTAATCTCGATCGTCAGCGCGGCAGCGGCCTGAAGATGCCAGATAAGCGTCACAACAAATGCTAGAAATATTTTCATAAATCAACTTTATCTATTTGGGTCAAATACAAATATGATATCCCGGAACTGTTCGAAAAGACCATCCTCCGGTACCGGGAGCGGATCTGCCTTGTAGACCGCTGCCTCTGCAGAACGGTCGAAAGCTCCGCTGCCGCTACTCTCGATGACACTCACCGCCAACACGTTTCCACCCTTGGCCAGACGCACTCTTAGGCGGCACTTGAGCCCTTCACCACTGCCCTCAAGGCGTACCCAGTTTGTGATCACCTTGCGCTGAATCTGCAGCATGTACCGATCCGTGACCCGAGCATTATGCTCGGCATTCATGGCTGCTTCCAACTCAGCTTCTCGCGCCTTGCGTGCTTCCTCGGCCTTGTGCTTCTTCTCCTCCTCGGCTTTGCGTGCGGCTTCCGCTTTGCGTTGCTTCTCCTCCTCGGCCTTGCGTGCGGCTTCCGCTTTGCGTTGCTTCTCCTCCTCGGCCTTGCGTGCGGCTTCCGCTTTGCGTTGCTTCTCCTCCTCGGCCTTGCGTGCGGCTTCCGCTTTGCGTTGCTTCTCCTCCTCGGCCTTGCGTGCGGCTTCCGCTTTGCGTTGCTTCTCCTCCTCGGCCTTGCGCACGGCTTCCGCTTTGCGCTGCTTCTCCTCCTCGGCCTTGCGCTTTGCCTCCTCGACAGCAAGTGCTGCTTTTTCAGCCTCCTCTCTCTTCTGCTCCGCCTGCTCGCGTTCTGCCGCTTGCTGCTCTTCCAGCAGACGCTGCTGAGCCAACGCTGCAAGCCGCTGCTGCTCCGCCAACTGTTGCCTTTTTATCTCGTCCAGTTGCAGCTGTTCCTGCTCGCGCAGCTCCGCTGCGGCTGCTTCCCGCGCTTGCTCTGCCTGTTTGAGCTTCTCCACCTCGGCGGTCACCAGCGCTTGGTCCACCACCCGCGCCTGCACCACCTCTACTCCGGAGGCAACCGGTTTCGGGGTCTCCAACCAATCCACCCCAACAATCAGAAACAGCACGATCAACAGATGCATCAGCAGTGCTGCCAAGGCCGCCTTGGGATTCTCTCTGATAATCTGCAACATCAATTTTCCGGTGTTTCGGTAATCAAGCCGACATTGGGCACACCCGCAGCCTGGATCAGTACCATTGCCTGCACCACCCGACCATAGTCGACATGGCGGTCACCGCGCACCAGGATCGGAGTCTTGGGCTTATACTTGATCACCGCCGCCACCCGCGTCACCAATGTCTCCTCATCCAGCGGTTCATTCTTCCCCTCGCCTACGTCGATAAATAACTCTCCCTCGCGGTTGACCGAGACTACCACCGGATCATCCGCCTCTGCCGGCAGGGGTGCCGAGTCTGCCTGGGGTAGATCGACGTTGACCCCTTGGGTAAGCAGCGGCGCGGTAATCATGAAGATGATCAACAGCACCAGCATCACATCGATATAAGGAACTACGTTAATCTCGGACATCGGACGACGACGCTGCCGGCGTTGACGGCTCATGGCAACCTCCGTCGACGATCAGACATGAGCCTGGCGCTGCAGAATGGTGGTGAACTCGTCGAGAAAATCCTCATAGCTGCCATTGAGTCGCTCTACATCATGCGAATAGCGGTTATAGGCGACCACGGCGGGAATGGCGGCGAACAGTCCCATCGCCGTCGCGATCAGCGCCTCGGCGATGCCTGGCGCCACCAGTGAGAGCGTTGCCTGCTTGACGCTTCCCAATGCTTGAAACGAATTCATGATGCCCCAGACGGTTCCAAAAAGACCGACATAAGGGCTGGTCGATCCAACCGTGGCAAGAAACGAAAGATGGGTCTCCAACCGGTCCATCTCCCGGCTCATTGCCACCTGCATACTGCGCCTTGCCCCTTCGACCACCGCCATCGGCTCGATATCCCGGTTCATTTTCAAGCGGGCAAACTCCTGAAAACCGGCGTGAAATATACTCGCCATGCCATCCTTACGTGCGCGCTCACCGTCCACCTCATTGTAGAGTTCACTCAATTCGCCGCCTGACCAGAAGCGGCTCTCGAATAGATCTGCCGCTTTGCGCGCCTTTTTCAGCACCTTGGCGCGATCAAAGATCATGGTCCAGGAGACGACCGATGCCAGCATCAGTGCGGCCATCACCAGCTGCACCAGAGGACTGGCATGCGCCACCAAGGTAACAAAGGAGAGATCAGATGACATCCGGAATGCTCGACAATAGGTTTGCGGGAATGGCGATCGGCGTGAAGCTGTGCTGATCGATGCAGGCGACCTGAATATCGCCTTCGACCAGCAGCTTGGCATCCGCCGCCCTGATAATACGTTGCTGGAAGGTGAGACTCACTTTTCGCCGCTGCTTGATTCTTGAATTCACCTGCAGAGCGTCGTTGAAGCGTGCGGGATGTCGGTAATCGATCTCCACCCGGCGCACCGCAAACACGATACCCTGCTGCCGTGACAACCGGTCCTGCTCGAAACCCAGGCTGCGTAGCCATTCGCTGCGCGCCCGCTCCATGAACTTCAGATAGTTGGCGTAGTAGACCACTCCACCCGCATCGGTGTCCTCGTAGTAGACCCGCACCGGCCAGGAAAATTCCGCGTCAATTATCACGAATCGAACAGATCCTGTATACCGGTGACAGTCACAGCATCTGGTTTCGGCGTCATGCCGAAGTGCAGATAGGCAGCGCGGGTGGCAATCCGTCCGCGTGGTGTACGCATCAGGAAACCCTGCTGAATCAGGAAGGGCTCCAGCACATCCTCGATAGTGCCCCGCTCTTCGCCTATCGCAGCAGCCAGACTCTCTACGCCGACCGGCCCTCCATCGAACTTCTCGATTACAGCAGACAGCAGTTTCCTGTCCATCACATCGAAGCCGTTGTTGTCCACCTTCAACATGCCCAGTGCTCGGTCTGCCACCTCCGGTGTCACCCGGCTGTCGGCTTTTACCTGGGCATAGTCGCGCACCCGGCGCAGCAACCGATTGGCGATGCGTGGCGTACCTCTGGAGCGGCGCGCTATCTCCCGCGATCCGGGTTCATCTGCTGTAATGTTCAGAATCTCGGCCGAACGCTGCACTATCCGGGTCAGATCCTCGGTAGCATAGAACTCCAGCCGCTGCACGATACCGAAACGGTCGCGCAGCGGTGAGGTGAGCAATCCGGCACGGGTGGTTGCGCCGATCAGCGTGAAGGGAGGCAGATCTAGCCTGATGGAACGGGCAGCTGGTCCCTCACCAATCAGGATATCGAGTTGATAATCCTCCATCGCCGGATAGAGGACCTCCTCGACCACGGGACTGAGGCGGTGAATCTCATCCACGAAGAGCACATCGTACGGTTCCAGGTTGGTGAGAATCGCGGCCAGATCCCCCTGCTTCTCCAGAACCGGACCTGAGGTCTGGCGCAGGTTCACCCCCATCTCGTTGGCGATGATATGCGCCAGTGTGGTCTTACCGAGTCCGGGTGGACCAAATATCAGTACATGATCGAGCGCCTCGTTGCGGGCACGTGCGGCGTCGATGAATATCTCCATCTGTTCACGCACCACCGGCTGGCCAACGTAATCCTGCAACCGCCGCGGACGGATAGCGCGATCGACCACGACCTCCTCGCTGGCAGCCTGGGGATTGATGAGGCGGGATCTCTCCGACATGGTCAACTCATCGCCACTGATTTGAGTGCGGCACGAATGATCGCTTCACTCTCCAGACCCTCGGACTGCACTGCACGCACCATACGGTTCGCCTCTGCAGGTTTGTAACCGAGTGCCACCAAGGCACCGATCGCATCGGTTACCGGTGAGGTGCCGACCCTAGCCGAATGGTTGCTGCCATGCAGTTGGGAACTGATGCTGCTGTCGGAGCGCTCAAGACGATCCCGCAACTCTATCACCAGACGCTCGGCTGTCTTCTTGCCGATCCCGGGCAGCCGCATCAGCGCCGCAGTGTCGTTGCTCTGAATGCAACTGGAAAACTCCTCGGCACTCATTCCCGAGAGTATTGCCAG
Source organism: Chromatiaceae bacterium (assembly GCA_024235215.1). Taxonomy (GTDB): domain Bacteria; phylum Pseudomonadota; class Gammaproteobacteria; order Chromatiales; family Chromatiaceae; genus HKST-UBA178. The sequence goes on from JACKMU010000009.1 coordinate 55,392, forward strand.
TGCCATTTTCGCGCCTACTCCGCTGACACGCAGCAGGATTCGAAACAGCGCACGCTCAGATTCGTTGGCAAAACCGTACAGCACATGCGCATCTTCACGGACCGCGAGATGGGTGAAGAGGGTCACCTGATCGCCTTCCGGTGGCAGATTGTAAAAGGTGGACAGCGGCGATTCGAGTTCATAGCCGACCCCTTTCACGTCCACCATCAGGTAAGGTGGCTGCTTGAAGACGATCTCACCTCGCAGCCGACCGATCATCGTCCGCCACCCCTGAGCGCACCGGATCTCAGCCGCAGGCCGCTGGCATGGGCATGGCTGATCGCAACTGCCAATGCATCAGCCTGATCCGCCGCCAGGCTTTCATGCAGTCCGAGTATCCGTTTCACCATGTGTTGAACCTGTTCTTTGTCCGCGCTGCCACTACCGACGACCGACTGTTTGACCATGCGTGGAGTATACTCGGAGACTGGAAGACCAGCCACGACGGCGGCACAGATGGCGGCCCCGCGAGCCTGGCCCAACTTCAGTGCAGAGGCTGGATTCCGGGCTACGAAAACCTGTTCGATGGCCAGCTCATCGGGTGCGTACTCAGCAACCAGTCCCGCCACCCGGCGGTAGATCTCCCCCAGGCGCTGACTGAGCTCCTGCTCGTCCAGCCGGATGCAACCGCTGACCAGATGCCGGCTGCGAACACCGTCACTGACGATGATCCCGTAGCCGGTAACCCGCGAGCCTGGATCGATCCCGAGAATGCGCTGCATGCGGCAGAGATTTGCTGAATCAGAGAACGGGTTCGAAGCCGTTAGCCGATCGCATCCAGAATCTCTTCCGAGATGTCCGCATTGGTGTAGACATCCTGAACATCATCGAGATCCTCCAGCGCATCCACCATACGCAGCAGCTTCTCCGCAGTATCACGGTCCAGCTCCGCAGAGGTGGAGGCATTGAAGGTCACCTCGGCATTGTCCGGCTGCATGCCGGCCGCCTCGATCGCCGCCTTTACCGCCTCGAACTCCTCAGGTGAACTGACCACATCCACGGAACCGTCGTCATTGGTCACCACATCCTCGGCACCCGCCTCCAAAGCAATCTCCATGATTGCATCTTCGTCAGCGCCCGGAGCAAAACTGATGATCCCCTGTTTGCTGAACAGGTAGGCAACCGACCCGTCGGTGCCAAGATTGCCGCCGTGTTTACTGAAAGCATGGCGTACCTCGGAAGCGGTGCGGTTACGATTGTCGGTCATACAGTCGACCATCACCGCGGTTCCACCCGGGCCATAACCTTCATAGCGGATCTCATCATAGCTCTCGCCTTCGCCTCCGCCGGCACCGCGCTCGATGGCACGCTTGATCGTATCTTTCGGCATATTGGCAGCGGTGGCCTTCTCCAGTGCCAATCTGAGTCGCGGATTCGCTTCCTGAGCAGGACCACCCTCTTTCGCAGCCACGGTCACTTCACGAATCAACTTTGTCCAGATCTTGCCGCGCTTCTTGTCGGTCGCCGCTTTCTTGTGCTTTATATTGGCCCATTTGCTGTGTCCGGCCATCGATAACCCTCATTTTCTGACTGAATCCAAGCTTCGGGATTTTACCACTCCCCGATCAAACCTGCCGTAGTGTAGAAAGCGACAAGCCTCTCTGGCGACCCCGCTGGAAAAGAGCATGCCCATGTGATTGACCGCCAGTGTGACAAAATCGGTGGCACCCTGCAGGCGGGTTTCACAAACCGATACCGTGCCGTCATTGGCTCCCTGCAACCCACCGAACAGGCGCCCCACACCCAACGCCATGGTGCCCGCAATCACCCCGAGATCGCGCTCACCGTGCCACTCCGGCGCTGCCTGAGTCAATCCGTCAATTCCGCTTCGGCCGAGCAGACTACGCAGCCCGGTATGCGCCATCATTGCGCGTGCTACACCGCTGCCAAGCACCGGCGAACCAAGCAGCAGCACCCGGCCTTCGGGTAACACCCGTCCCAGTTCGAACAGGTGCAACACGACAATCCCCCCCAGGCTGTGCGCAAGCAGATGCAATCTGTCCAAACCAAGCCCAGCAATATGATCTGCCAGACGGCGCGCATTCTCCCGGGGTGATCTGGAAAGCGATCGGTAGTGAAAATAGCGTATTTTGAAGCCACAGCGGATGAGTCTGGAACCCAACCAGTGCATCTCCAAACCGGTCATCCATAGTCCGTGGATCAGCAGCACCACCTCCCCATCGAATCCTTGTCCGACGATGGAACCGCTTCGTCTCTCCGCTGCCAGCATCATCACTGCCCCGCTGCGACCAATGACCCTATCAGATCATACACAACCCAACCGACTTGGTGGCCAATACCGGTCTTGCTGCGGTGCAGCGCTTGGTTGCAGTTCAAGTTTAAAGCAGCGCTGGAGTCCGGTCGCTAACACAAACTGATTACTTGCGATGATGAAAGGAACGGCGAGGATAGCAAACGAATATGCCAGCCAACCTGCAACATTGGATAGACCACCTGAAGCAGCATCCGTTGCCTGCGATGGCGCTCACCGCGCAGCAGGTATCGACACAGATGGGGCGAACCAGCACCACCCACAGCGACTACCAGCGCATTATCGCACGGGACCCCGGCTTTGCGCTTTCGATTTTTCGCTACTTGGGCGAACTTCCCAAACCGCCGCGGGAACCCGTAACGAGTCTGGTACACGCCGTGGCCCTGGCAGGATTGGCTCCGCTGGCGGTGGGTACAAAGCGCCTGCCGCTGATCAAGAGTGGGGAAGATGTAACGCGCGCCCAGGGTTTGCTCAATTGCTACTCGCGCTCCGCCCACGCTGCACTCTTCCTGTCCCATTGGGCGCAAATCAGGCGAGATGCCAATCCGGATGAACTGCTGCTGGCAGCACTGCTGCACGACTGTGGTGAGATGGCGCTTTGGTCGACTGCACCCGGCGAGATGGCTCGTATCGAAGCCCGCATCAACGCCGGCGTAGCGCCTGAAGAGGCTGCTGTTGCCCAACTCGGCTTTACCCTGCCTGAACTCAGCCAAGCATTGGCGGAAGTTTGGAGACTTCCCGCGCTGATTGTTAGCTCTGCGCAGCCTGCTGGCGCCTTTCAGACGAGATCTCTGGGGGTAATGCTCGCTTGTGCACTGGCTCGTAGCTCAAGTGCTTGTTGGGACTCCGAACAGACCCTGACGCTGATTGAACTGGCGGCCGAGTACTGCCGACAGACAATCGATCAGGCTGCGGCGGGCCTGCACGCTTGCTGCGCCGAAGCAGCACGCCAGCTGCACGGACTGCCACTACCGATCTCTGCGCCTGCGCTGCTGCAACTCACGCCCAGGATAGTCAAGGAGGTAGACACCGAGCGAGTGGAGACGCAGGCCACCGCGGTAGAACACCATACTCCCGAGCGGTCGAAGGTCGAGTCGGACAACCAGTCCGCCAGATTCGGCGACCAAGTTCCGCCCTCGGCATCTGTACCGAACCCTGCCCGGTCATCCGCAACCGGGATGGAAGTGACCACCCATCCGCGGATCGAGCCGGATGCACCGATCGAACCGTCCACGCTCGTGGTCCCTCCTGTGCAAAAAAATAACCCTGCGGCGGGCAGTTCACTGCAATACATGCTAAGCGGAATCATGCGCCAAATAGTTGCTGAGTGCGGAGTCGAGCGCGCAATGTTTGCCATGATCACACCGGATCGGCGGTCACTGCGTGCCCGTTTCATCATCGGCGCAACCAAGGAGGCGAAGATTCGGACCTTTCAGGTGGGGCTGGAGAAACGGCACCTCTTCTCGGCGCTGCTGTTGAAGCAACAGAGTTTCTGGCTGAACCAGGGTAATCGGGAAAAATACCTTACAAGTATTCCAGAAGAATTACATAATTTATTGAATATTAATAATTTTTTTGTTGGCTCTCTGTTTGCTGCTGGCACATCGCTCGGGATTATCTACGGCGACTGTGGCAACGATGGCAACCTGGATCAGGCCAGTTTCAATCTGTTCAAACAGTTGCTTCAGCACCTGAATCAACAGCTTGCGGAGAACACAACCATTCGGATCGCCAGCTGACCGACAGATTCGGCGGCAATTTGTCGGTCTGAACTGGGAAAGCGTATAATCCCGCGCTGAATCTTAAGAGCGAGCGCTCAAGGTATCAATTCAGCTTGTGATAAATCGATGTACCACATTACATTATCGATTAAAGTAGTTGTAATTTCTGAATAAAGTCATCTCTCCATATTTGTGCGCTAAGCGTATAAGGATGGCATGATTCAGTGCTGTGTTAGCAGAGCCGATGGCTCAGGGTACTGCAGAACCATGACCGAGACTATCCCGGATAAAACGCCTGTAGAGATAAACCTGCATAGTAAAAGCCGCCTACTGGTGGTCGCGTTTGAAGATGGCAAACGCTTCGAACTCCCTTGCGAATATCTACGGGTATTCTCCAAAGCGAAGGAGGTGCGCACATTGGGACATCCGGTAGGCGGCAAGGAGCAGGTCAACATTACCCACATCGAACCTCAGGGCCAGTATGCGGTGAGACTGCTGTTCGATGATGGCCATGACACCGGTATCTACTCCTGGGAGACGCTCTACGAACTGGGTGAACGTTTTCAGGAGAACTGGCAGGGCTATTTGGAAAGAGTGGCCGAGCTGGGCATCTCCCGCCATGCCCCAGGTGCAGAGAAGCCACAGCAGAGGCGGGTGAAAATGCTCTATTTCACCTATCTATTCAAACAGCTGCGTAAAGAGTCCGAGGAGTTGCAACTCCCGGCTGCGGTCAACGATGTGCAGAGCCTGCTCGAGTGGCTGCGCCGACGCGATCCCAAGCACGCCCATCTGTTTCGTGACGGAACCCTCCGGATCACCGTCAACAAGCAGTTCTCTGAACTCTTCACCCGCATCGACGATGGCGACGAGGTCGCGCTGATTCCGACTTCACCGACCGCGCCTGTGGCAAAACAGGCACCGATTTGATCCGTATCTCCTCCAGCGGCGGGATTCAACCCTGAAAACGCTTAAAAAAACCTGAATCAGGCTCCCCTTTGGCGAGCATACGCGGCTCACTCATTCTCATCACTGATATTGATATTGGCCGCCACCGCCATCTTCACCAGATCGGCGAGCGAATCGGCCTGCATCTTCTCCATCACCCGCGAACGGTGTGCCTCCACTGTTTTTGCGCTGACTCCCAGCGCCTGGGCGATCTCCTTATTGGCCTTGCCCGCGGTAACCATCTCCATCACTTCATGCTCGCGCGGTGTCAGGTTGGCCAACCTGGTTGCTATCTCGGCACGTTCCGCCTGAGTCTTACGCTGTTCCGTATCCAGCGCCAGTGCGTTGCGAATGCTCTCCAGCAGCAACTCATCGTTGAACGGCTTTTCGATGAAGTCCACCGCACCGGACTTCATTGCCCTGACCGCCATCGGCACATCTCCGTGGCCAGTGATGATGATGATGGGGATATTGATCTGATGCTTCAGGAAGTGCTCCTGCAGCTCGAGTCCACTCATCCCCGGCATGCGCACATCGAGCAACAGACAGCCGGCTCGTCCGGGATAGTAATTCTGGATGAACTCATCCGCTGTGGCATAGGTTTCGACTCTCATCCCTACCGATTCGATAAGCCACTTCAATGAGCTGCGCATCGCCTGATCGTCATCCACGACAAATACGTTGGGTTGTTTACCTGTCACTGCTTATCCTCCAAATTTTCGTACGCAGGCAGAGTGAGGCAGAAATGGCTGCCGACACTTACTGTCGGATCGACCTCGATTTTACCACCATGATCCTTGGCAATCGTCTGACTGATGACCAGACCCATACCCATGCCACTCGCCTTAGTGGTAAAAAACGGAGTGAACAGGTTGCGCGCCGCTTCTTTTTTGATTCCCGAACCGGTATCCACCACATCCACCCGCACTTCGCCACTCTCCTGGTAGCCGCTGCGCACAACCAGACTGCGTCTCTTTTCAGGCACCTCCTGTAGTGCTTCCAGTGCGTTACGGATCAGATTCAGCAGCACCTGCTCGATCTGCACAACGTCCACCCTGACCGGGAGACGCCCCGCGGTCAACTCCTGTTCGACAATGACACCGGTCTTACGTGCCTCGAACTCGACAAAGGTGCACACTTCCCTGATCAGATTGTTCATATCCGCCTCACTACGTACAGGCAGCTGCTTGCCAACCAGCCGCCGCAAGCGACGGATGATCTCACCCGCCCGCTCCGCCTGACCACTGATTTGACCCAGTGCAAATTTCAAATCATCGGCCCCTTCCATTTCTGCGGGCAATCTCCGAACGCAACCACTGGCATAATTGGCAATGGCCGACAGCGGTTGATTGAGCTCATGTGCCAACCCGGTGGCCATCTCACCCATGGTGCTCAAACGGGAAACATGCACCAGCTCCTGCTGATGCTGGCGCGCCTCTATTTCAGCGCGCCGCACTTCGGTAATGTCGCGACCGTAAATATTGACATAGTTGAGCTCGACAACCGGAGTGACCAGCAGCGAGTAGATATGCTCGCCTACTATCACTTCACTCTCCCAGTCGCTTCCGGAGTTGAATGCATTGACCACGCGATTGCGCCAGTAGAGCGGCAGCTTCTGACCTTGAGCGCACTCCCAGTATGCAAGCAAAGGGGCACTCGCCGGATTGGCGTATATGATCACGCCGGGGCGGTTCACCCGTAGGATAGGACTGGGACTTTCGGTGGGAAACTTGGCCAGGCTGACGATCATCTCCTCTGCGCGTCTCCGGCTGGTGATATCGCGCACGTAGATGGTGAACACTTCTTTCAACGGCAGCTGAATCGGCTTGATCGCCACCTCGACCGGAAACTGTGTGGTGTCTGCCCGTAGCGCACTCATCTCACCGCGGATCTCCCCTCTCTCCAGGCTGGCATCTGTTTCGAGCCGCTTCAACATGCGATTGAATTTCGGGTTGTCCTCGGCCCTGATGATCAACGAGGGAAAAAGTATGCCGATCACATCGTCACGCCGGTAACCGAACTCTTTTTCCGCAGTGGAGTTGAACTCTATGATTTTTCCTTTCCGATCGATCGTGATGATCGGGTCCAGTGCCGCCTCCAGGATAGCCTGCTTGATCGCTTCGGACTGTTTCAATTCAGTTTCGTGTTCCCGCCGCATCTCCTCGCGCGCGGTAAGTACGTTGCCGATGAACTGCTTGATCCAGTCCTCGAGAAGATAGATCTGATTACCCCGTTCGATGGCCGGTTGGCGGCGCCCCAGCGCGCGCCGGGAAAAAAGTGAGATCCTGCGCAGAATCCGGTTGAGCCGCTCCGACAAGAGATAGAAAACCAGTGTGAAGACAGAGATAAAGGTGGTGGCCGCCACCAGACGCTGACGCCGCTCGACCCCTTCTACCCGCTGCTGGGTCTCCTCCAGGGCGCTGCGCGGTACCAGTGTCGCAAACTGCATATTCAGCACCGATCCTTCATATTGAAAGAACGACTGTGCAGTCACGACGAAATTCCTTGATACCTGCTCAATCCGGCTTCCGGCTGGAACGACTCTGGAGTCGCTGCTGGAGAGAAATCGCTGCTCATCCGCATCGAACAGGCCAACCAACACACCACTGGAAGAGACTCCCTGTTGGGAGGCGAGCAGAAACTCGCTGTCCAGCGGCACCACCATCATCAGGTAGCCCATATTGGTGCCTGTTCCATCCTCGGCAACCTCGGAGATCAGGAGATAGGGTCTCCCCTCCAGGGTGGTCAGGAACGCCTGGACCCGCGATTCGGTGAGAAAACGGCGATCGACTTTCAGCAGCTCCGGTGGGAGCAGGCGCAGGTCGAGATTATAGACCTCACGGGTTCGCCCCTGACGATCGATCAGCAGAATCTTGCCTGGTTCAACCAGACTGCGCCAAAGCGATGTCGCCGGTAGCCAGGGCGGAGGTGAAAAATAGACGGTCGGATCGCTCTCCTCCAGATCAGACCAATAGATCGGATCCAGGTAGCTGGAGAGACTGCGATGATTCGCCAGCAAACGGGTCGTCGAAGTGTGTGCTGCAACATAATTTTCGAACCGGATCAGTGTCTCCCGCGCTTGCTGCTCCAGCCTGGTCTGCAACTCCTCGTCAAAGATACTCCGCAACGCTTTTGGCTGCACCTGATCCAGCACCGCCCAGACTAGCGCACCGCAGGCCAGCCCGATGAGAATCGAAAGCAGCGTCATCGGTATACGCCGTAAATGGCCAAGCAACCAGGACTCGAGCCTTTTCAACAGCGCTGTTCTCTTTTTCACCCATCGACTCCAGCAGTTGTCACGCTTCCTCCCGACCCCGGAGCATACTCCGACAGCGCCAGCCGCTCAGATATATGCTGAATGGTGCCCTCCTGTAATGCCCAGCAGGCACCTTCGCCTCCTTCTGATCATACTATCAAGCAGCTGAACCCAGGCTATAATTGCAGATCGTTTATTGACCAGATATCGAAATGAACCAGGCTATCCCATCCACATCGACCAATGCACCAGGTCTGTTCCGACGCCTCGGGGCGATGCTCTATGATACGCTGCTGGTGACCGGGCTGCTGCTGATGGCGATCGTTCCGGTGGTCGTCCTGCTCGGTAGCATTGAGGGTTGGGACCAAATCGACACCGGCAGTCTGCGCAGGAACCCTTTCTATATCGCCTACCTGCTCTCCGTGCCATTGCTTTTCTTTGTCGGTTTCTGGAAGCTCACGGGACAGACACTGGGGATGCGTACCTGGCGCATACGCCTGATGGGCGACCAGGGCAACGCTGTCAGCTGGCGCGCCGCGATCGTGCGCTATTTTGCCGCCATGCTCTCCTGGGCTCCGCTCGGACTCGGCTTTCTGTGGATTCTGATCGACCCGGAGAAGCTCGCCTGGCACGATCGATTGTCGCACACTCGACTGATTCTCGTCGCAAAGGAAGAGTAGCGACCGCAAGCCGAGGGAACCACTCCAACGAAGCCCTTGGGAGATCCATCCTGGGCTTTTCCCGCTTCGCTAGTGCTGTTTACGCACCACCCACAGTCCGGCAGCAAGCAACAGCAGTCCGGGAAAAGCGCTGGCAAACAGCGGATTCATCTGGTAGACCACCGCCATGTTGGCGAACGACTTGGTCAACATCAGGAAAACCATACCAAGCAGCGCCCCAACGAAAATCCGCTGACCCACGCCTACCGACCTCAGCACGCCAAACACGATCGGCACCGACAAAAATACCATTACCAGGGTGACCAGCGGTGTCACCACCTTGCCCCAGAAGGCCACCTCATAGACCCGTGCCTCCTGGCCGTTTTCATGCAGGAACTCGATATACTGGTAAAGGCTCCAGATCGGTAACAACGACGGTCTCACCACGATATCGATCAGATCGGGACTGAGCATCGACTCCCAGGCGGCACTCTCCAGCTTGGTGCTGGACACAAGATCCCCGGAAAAATGTGTCTGATGGATATCCTGCAGCAACCAATGATCCTGCTGATAAACGGCCGAGGCGGCATAGGTGGCCACCTTCAAATCCCGATTATTGGTGAATTCGTAGATGTAGATTCCCTTCAACTCTGAGTTCGACAGAATGTAGCGGATATTGATGTACGATTTACCATCACGCGCCCAGAATCCATATTTGGTCTTGTGCGTGACCCTGTCTGCGATCTTTTCCGCACGCATCACTTCTGCATATTTTTCACTGTTGGGGGCAACCAACTCGCCGATCAACACAACCAGCAGCATGACCAAAACACCACCTTTCAGTGCAGCCAATATGATGCGCGCCAGCGAGATGCCCGCAGCCCGCATTGCGATAAGTTCCGAATGGCTGGCCAGTCCACCCACTCCGATCAGACTGCCAAGCAGTACTGCCACAGGAAAGATCTCATACGCACCCCGCGGCAGTATCAGCAACACATAGAAGAGGGCATCGATGGTTCGGTAACTTCCCCTGCCCACCTCCTCCATCTCCTCAAGCAGGGTGATGAAACCCGCCAGTGTCAACAGCACCAGCAGTGACAGCAGGATATTGACCACTACCGTCCCGCCTATATAGCGGTCCAGTTTTCTCATCTGAGCGACCTCTGCATGATCCGGCTGAAGTGGTTTGAGCGGTAGTAGACAACGAGGCCGGTGAGCAGCAGCATCAACGGATGCACCCACCAGCGTCCCATCCATGCGGGCGTCACACCCGACTCCATCCAGGCGCCGGAAAGCGCCATCAGGTTGATGAATAGCAGGTAAAATAGAATCGCCAGCACCAGACGCCCATAGATGCCTTCTCTGGGCAGGCCGTAACTCAGCGGAATACTGATGACGGTGAAGACAAGCACCGCCGTCGGCAGCATAAAACGGTACTCCAGTTCAACCCGGTAACTGATGTCGTCACTCTCCAGCAGTGAGGAGGTGGGCATGGAGCGCACCCTGGTCCGCGGCAGATGTTCCGGTGCAATGTTGAGCTTGAGTCCGTATTCCGCAAACTCACCAATGGTAAAACTGTTATACCCGGGGATTCCTTCGTAACGACGTCCTTCATTCAACACCACGTAGCTTTCACCGGTCTCCTCGTCGACGTATCTGTACCCCTCCTCGGAGACGATCAGTCCCAGAACACCATGCTGGCGATTCTGTACAAAAACCTGTTTCAGGCGTGTTCTGTCGTCACTGATTTCACCCACGTAGAAAACCAGGTCTCCCTGGTTGAACTCATTGAAGCGACCGGCAACGGCCGAATTGAATTCGGACTGAAGATCTCTTTCCTTGAACAATACTTCATTGACCGCGTTGGCCCAGGGACGCAGATCAAGCGACAGCCAGGTAACCATCAGGGTGACCGGCACCGCTGCCAGCAACACGGCACGAAATATCCGCAGCGTTCCGATTCCGCAGGCAGCAAGCGCTGTCATCTCACTATGCCGCTGCATTTGACCCAATGTATAGAGTATCGACAGAAAAAAGGCGGGTGGTGTGATCGCACCAGACACTCTGAGCGCCTCTACTCCAACCAGTTTGAGCATCACATCCTGGCTTAGATTCCCAGCCGCTGCTTCACCCAGAAAACGCATGTAGCCACTTCCAGCCAGCACCAGCAGTAAGATCAGCGTGATCGCGAGAAATGATTTGGTCACTTCCCACAGGATGTACCTATCGATAATTGACAACATACAGCGTGCCGATGCGATGCTCTGTATCAACCGGAAACGCCAAGGATATCAGGCCTGTGGCAATTACCCAAAGTTCTTGTAGACTAGTGGCACACTTGGTTGACGGGAACGGCGTAGCGACCCAACCATGCACGCTGCAAAAAGTCTCGACAGCATCAATTCGGAGCTTGAATGGAATATCTATTGAAAAGCGGCGATCCTGCCGGACTGAAGACATCCTGCCTGGTCGTCGGCATATACGCCCGTGGCGAACTGTCCCAAACAGCTGCTGAGCTGGACCAGGCCAGTGGCGGCGAGATCCGCCGATTCCTCAAGCGGGGAGACTTCCAGGGCCGCGCCGAGCAGGCACAGTTTCTCTACGACCTACCCAACATCAGCAGTGGACGCTTGCTGCTGATCGGGCTGGGTCCGCGCAAGGAGTTCACTTTGAACGCCTTCAGAAAAGCCTGCGCCAGAGCGGCAACAGCGCTGAATGACTCCCATGCGATCGAAGCGGTTACTACGCTGCCAATACTCGAAAGTGAGAGTAGTAATCTGTATACACGACTGCGTGAAGCTATCATCGCCGGTGAGGGTGCGCTCTACCGCTTCGATCAGTGTAAGAGTGATGTCGAAAAGCGCCCTCGTCCAATCAGAAAAATCGGTCTGTTTATTGGCCTGCAACGTAAAAACAGGCTGTTGGAGAGCGCCGTCCTGCATGGTCGGAGTATTGCCGCTGGGATTCATTATGCCCGCGATCTGGGCAATCTGCCGGGCAATATCTGTACCCCGACCTACCTGGCGGACCAGGCCAGGGCATTGGGAAGTAAGTCACAGAGACTGAAAGTCCAGGTACTGGAAGAGAAGCAGATGGCGGAGCTTGGCATGGGTGCCCTGCTCTCCGTCAGTCGGGGCAGCCGCCAGCCGGCCAAGCTGATCGTGATGGAGTACCAAGGCAGTGCGGCAGACGCGCGACCGATAGTGCTGGTGGGCAAGGGACTCACCTTCGATGCCGGCGGCATCTCGATCAAACCCGCCGCCGCGATGGATGAGATGAAATACGACATGTGTGGCGGGGCCAGCGTACTGGGCGTGATAGCTGCCTGTGTCGAGTTGGCACCTCCGATCAATCTGATCGGTGTCGTGCCTTCATCCGAGAACCTGCCCGATGGAGATGCCAATAAACCCGGGGATATCGTCACCAGCATGTCGGGACAGACGATCGAAGTGCTCAATACAGACGCGGAGGGAAGATTGATATTGTGTGATGCGCTAACCTATTCCGAGCGTTATCATCCCGCTGCAATCATCGACATCGCCACACTCACAGGCGCCTGCGTCATCGCACTCGGTGCCCAGGCGTCCGGACTGCTCAGCAACGATGACAAGCTGGCGGGTGAACTGCTGGAAGCAGGTATCGCCAGCGGGGATCGCGCCTGGCAGCTGCCGCTGTGGGAGGAGTATCAGAGCGCACTGGACAGCAACTTCGCCGACATGGCCAATGTTGGCAACCGCAGTGCCGGTACAATTACCGCTGCCTGTTTTCTCTCGCGTTTCACCAAAAAGATGAAATGGGCTCATCTGGATATTGCCGGCACTGCCTGGAAGAGTGGCGCAGAGAAAGGTGCCACCGGTCGACCGGTTGCGCTGCTGGTGCAATTTCTGCTGAAGCGCTGCGGCCTGTCTGGCTGATGACCCAGGTAGACTTCTACGTGCTCAGCGAAGCGGCTCAGAGCGACCGCTATACCCTGGCGTGCCGGCTGGCAGAAAAAGCCTGGCAACAAGGCAGGCGTATTTATGTGCACACCGGTTCAGACGCCGAATCGAGAGAGATGGACAAACTGCTCTGGACCTTTCGTCAGGGCAGTTTTCTACCCCACGGACTGGTACACGACGCCGATCCGGCGTTGACCCCGATCCTGATCGGTAATAGTGAAAGCGGCGGTGACGAGCATGATGTACTGATCAATCTGGCTGCTGAGGTGCCGACCTTCTTCAGCCGTTTCGAACGGGTTATTGAACCACTTGATAGCAATAGTAATGTTCGTAGTGCTGGCCGCGCCCGTTACCGTTTTTACCGCGATCGGGGTTATCCCCTGAACAGCCACGATATCCAGCGGTGAAGAAACGAGAGAAAAAGAGCGATGAGTGTTCCCTGGATCAGAAGCAGTTCCCGGTAGATACGCTCGGCATACCCATTCTGGTCGATGTGGTATCGAATGCTGATACCAAGGAGCTTCAGAATGGCCGCGCAGATGAAGGCAACCACTCACAGGCAAACCGGGAGGCCGACGAAAGTCATGCGACAGCAGGGGCCATCGGGCTCGAGTTCGACCGACTCTGCGAGCAAATCAGCGATGAACTGGCTGACGAAATAGTCACCAGGATAAAACCGCTGGTGAGAAAAAAGGTGCGTGCCGTATTGAAAACCTATCGTACGGATTTACAGCAACTTACCGACAGTGAGAAACCACTCTCCAAGTGACAAACACTTGAGAAAATACGAACGAACAGCAACGCTGACCGGAAAAAAACCATCACAACCGAAGGGACTGGATGGAAATTTGAGGTAGCGCGATGCGGATACACTGTTTTTGGATAAAACCTTGCAACACAGCCAGTATTCACTACGCGACCAGTTCCCGACTTCAGCCGGATTGGCGCTAAGGCAGGTAAACGAAACCCGTGACGGGATAAGACGCAGCTACCGTGCGAGATGATACTGAGCCGGCGGCTTACATCTCATACGTCAGCCAACTGGTCTATCCATCAGTGCGCGCTCTATACGCTGAGCAGTCCGATCAAATGCTCGCCACAAAGAGTCGACTCTGCCGCTCGAAGCTTCAGGTGCATGGATCGACCCGGAAGAGCAGTCGATCGGCACACACCTGCTGCGCATGTCCGGAGATCTAGCGCTCCAACAGATCAGTCAAGGCGCGAAACAGATCTGTTTCGGTCAAGACTCCGATAACATGTTTGCTGCCATCGATCACCGGAAGGCAGCCGATGCGGTTTTCATGCATCTGCTTCACCGCAGTGGAGAGATTCACATCAGCGGGAATGGTCAATACCGGAGAGTGCATCACTTCGGCAATTTCCGCTGGAGCCTCTTTGAAAACGCGTGCTGCCAGCTGCAGATCGCGCCGGGTCACTATGCCGACCACCTGATTGTCGCTGTCGACTACCGGCAGGTGGTGCATGTTCTTACTTTCCATGATTTCAAAGGCGATATCGTAGTTGTCATCTCTGTGCACGGTTATCGGTGCCGAGGTCATATAGTCTTTAACCAGCATTGCTAAACTCCTTCTGCCTGCCATTCGGGGTGAGAATCACCTTTAGGTATAAACTATGATTATACGTATTCTAATTACACACGAAAAGCAGGGCCTGTGAAAAATCATCTTTTTCCTACCAAGGAGCGATTGAGAAGATGCTGAGTCATTCAACGCTACGATAGGGTACTGTGCAACAACCGACCTGTCCCGTTCCACCCCAAGGGCTACTGCACTTCTACCTCAGCACCCTCTACCCGCTGAAAACCACGGGGTAGCTTGTTACCTCGCCGGCCGCGTTCGCCGTGGTAGCTATCCAGATCCGACCCTTTCAGTTTCAAGTAGCGTTTTCCCGAGTAAACCACCAGTACACCGCCGTCAGGAACCGCGACCAGTGCAGTCAGATACTCCTCCCGTGCCGCCACGCGCCTGAGTGGAATGCTGATGATCTTGTTACCCTTGCCCTTGGATAGGGCCGGCAGTTCCGATACCGGAAATACTAACATCCGCCCCTCGTTGCTGATCGCCACCAACCGGTCCGACGCGGGATCCGTGATACGCGAAGGCTGCATCACCCTGGCCCCGGCCGGCAATGTCAACAGCGCTTTACCGGCTCTGTTTTTGCTGAGCATATCCTTCAACTGCACTATAAATCCGTAACCTGCATCCGAAGCCAGCAGATACCAGCTCAGCTCATCGCCACCAAGCAGCGCGGTAAAAGTTGCCCCCGCCGGCGGGCTGAGCCGCCCGGTCAGCGGTTCCCCCTGGCTGCGTGCGGATGGGAGCGTGTGTGCCGGCAGCGCATAGCTTCGACCGAACGAATCGAGAAAAACAACCAGCTGATTACTGCGCAGACGCGCCGAACCCAGATAGCTGTCACCCGCCTTGTAGCTGAGGCTGGCAGGATCTATCTCATGCCCCTTGGCTGCCCGCACCCAACCCTTTTCGGAGAGCAGCACGGTAACCGCTTCGCTCGGCGTCACTTCGTTCTCGCTCAGCACCTCGGCAACCGGCCGCTCCACCAATGGGGAGCGACGCGCATCACCGTACTTTTCGGTATCCGCTTCGATCTCGCGACGAATCAAGGTGCGCATGCGCTGCTTCGAGGCGAGAAGTTTCTCCAGACGCGCCAGCTCATCCGCCAGCTCCGCCTGTTCAGCGCGGATCTTCATCTCCTCCAACCGGGCTAACTGGCGCAATTTGGTGTCCAGCACATAATCCGCCTGAAGTTCGGTCAGATTGAAACGGGCCATCAACACCGGCTTGGGCTGCTCTTCGCTGCGAATGATCCTGATCACCTCATCGAGGTTGAGAAACGCGATCAGCAGTCCCTCCAACAGATGCAGGCGATCGCGCACTTTACCGAGCCGATACTCCAGACGCCTGCGCACCGTCTCCTGACGAAAATGCAGCCACTCCTGCAGCAGATCGCGCAAGTTCTTAACCTGCGGCCGGCCGTTCAATCCGATCACATTCATGTTGACGCGGTAACTGCGCTCCAAGTCGGTGGAGGCGAACAGATGCGACATCAACCGTGCCACATCGATCCGGTTGGAACGCGGCACGATCACCAGCCGGGTGGGATTCTCATGGTCGGATTCATCCCGCAGATCCTCCACCATAGGCAGCTTTTTCGCCTGCATCTGTGCCGCGATCTGCTCCAGCACTTTGGCTCCGGAAACCTGATGTGGCAGCGCGGTTATCACGATATCGCCCTGCTCGCGTTCATACCGGGCGCGCATGCGCACACTGCCGGTGCCGGTAAGATAGTTTCTGCGTAACTCGTCGAGTGGTGTGATGATTTCCGCCTCGGTCGGGTAGTCAGGTCCGGGCAGGTGTTCACACAACTCTTCAAGCGAACTCGCGGGGTTCTCCAGCAGCTGAATGCAGGCGCGGGCAACTTCGCGCAGGTTGTGCGGAGGAATGTCTGTCGCCATGCCGACCGCGATACCGGTCGTTCCATTGAGCAGCAGATTGGGAAGTCGCGCCGGCAACACCACCGGTTCATCCAGGCTGCCGTCGAAATTCGGCGTCCAGTCGACTGTACCCTGTCCCAGTTCGGCCAACAGCAGCTGGGCATAGGAGGTCAAACGCGCCTCAGTGTAGCGCATGGCGGCGAACGATTTGGGATCGTCCGGAGAGCCCCAGTTGCCCTGGCCGTCGATCAGAGGATAGCGATAAGAGAACGACTGAGCCATCAACACCATCGCTTCATAGCAGGCGCTATCGCCGTGCGGATGGAATTTACCCAGCACATCACCCACGGTACGTGCCGATTTCTTATGTTTCGCAGCCGCCGAAAGGCCCAGTTCGGACATGGCATAGATGATACGGCGCTGGACCGGCTTCAAGCCATCACCGATATGCGGCAGCGCCCGATCCAAGATCACGTACATGGAATAATCCAGATACGCTTTTTCGGTAAACTGTCTCAGCGGCATCTGCTCGATGCCATCCGAACTCTGATCTGTACCGTTTGCCATAGGGTTGGGTGTGACTCGCAGGGTTTCCGATAAGAGCAATCCGGCCGGGCATGATACGGGATGTCGTGTCTATTGTCACAAAAAGGGTGGGTGCAGGCTGCTGTCCCACCCGAATCCGGAAGCAGACAGCAGGCTGCACCAATGCCGGTCATCTATTGGCGTGGTCGTGCCTTCTGGGGATATTTGATCCGCTGCAGAATGATCTCTCTGGAGGGCTCTGGGTCACTCTCGCCTCCAGCACACAGATAGTTGCGCCAGAGCTCATATCTGAACCAATTGTTATTGGTTTTCGTAATCTCCTTCCATTGTGGCTGACGCAACTGCCGGAAACTCCGACTGCTGGTACCGAAAGCGTAGGTTTTATAGTCGCGAACGTTACAACGTATCCCCTCGAACATGATGTTTTCCGATCCGGAGGGAGAGCGCAGCATGATCACATAGCGGACCACGCCGTCTTCACCCACGCTCAGGGTTTGTGGATCAATGAAAAAATCGAAGCGCTGACCGGGTCGCTCAAAATCGAGCTCAACCATCTTTTCCGCGTCTGGATAAGGGGGCAGTTCAACACCCTCCTCAGCCCATGGATCCCCCTCGATATACCTCGGTGCAGATTGGTGCGGATGCTCAAACGACCATTGTGCGGCCTGCGCGTAGAGTGTGCCCAGCGATGTCAGCACGGCAGCCAGACACATCCTGAAAAGCTCTGATTTCATTGATTTCATACCTCAGCCAGATCTCCCTTCTCCTGCAGCCACTCTTTACGGTCGGAGGCACGGCGCTTTGACAACAGCATATCCAACATACCGGCGGCGTCTTGATCCCGATCGATGGTCAGACGCACCAGCCGGCGTGTATCCGGATGGATGGTAGTCTCCCGCAACTGCAACGGATTCATCTCTCCCAGCCCCTTGAAACGCTGCACACTCACCTTGCCTCTGAGCTTCTCCGCGGCAATCCGGTCAAGCACCCCCTGTCGTTCGCTATCATCGAGCGCATAGAACACCTGCTTGCCAGCATCGATTCGGTAAAGTGGTGGCATCGCCGCATAGACATGTCCCTCTGCCACCAGTTTGGGGAAGTGACGCAGAAACAACGCGCACAACAGGGTGGCGATATGGGCACCATCCGAATCGGCATCCGCCAGAATACAGATCTTGTCGAAGCGCAGTCGGGAGAGGTCATCCGACCCTGGCTCCACCCCGATAGCCACGGAGATATCGTGCACTTCCTGCGATGCGAGCACGTCGGCCGAGTCCACCTCCCAGGTATTCAGGATCTTGCCACGCAACGGCATAATCGCTTGAAATTCACGGTCCCGTGCCTGTTTGGCGGAACCACCGGCCGAATCCCCTTCCACCAGAAACAGCTCGGAGCGACGCGGATCCACCGAACTGCAGTCTGCCAGTTTACCCGGCAGCGCCGGTCCCTGGGAGATCTTCTTGCGCAGCACCTTGCGCCCGGCACGCAGCCGTATCTGGGCGGCACCAATCGCCAACTCTGCAATCTGTGCACCCGCTTCGGTGTGCTGATTCAACCACAGACCAAAGGTATCTTTCACTACACCGGCGACAAAAGCGGCACATTCGCGTGAGGAGAGCCGCTCCTTGGTCTGGCCGGAAAACTGAGGATCGACAAGCTTTACCGACAGAATGTAACTGCAGCGCCCCCAGACATCCTCGGGTGCCAGCTTCACTCCTCTCGGAAGCAGATTGCGAAATTCGCAGAACTCGCGCACGGCTTCGGTCAGTCCAGTACGCAGGCCATTCACATGGGTACCACCAAGCGGGGTCGGGATCAGATTCACATAGCTCTCGTTGACCGTCTCGCCACTCTCCGGCAGCCAGGCCACCGCCCAGTCGGCAGTTTCGTTGTTGCCTGCCATCGACCCGATGAAAGGATCGGCGGGCAAAAGCGCCGAGCCCTGCAGCGCATCCAGCAGATAGTCTTTCAGACCATCCTGATAGCACCAGTGGTACCTCTCCCCGCTGCTCTCGTCCTCAAAGTGAACATTCAGGCCGGGACAAAGCACAGCTTTGGCACGCAGTACATGCAGCAGTTGACGAACAGAAAATTTGCTGGCATCGAAATAGCCGGGATTTGGCCAGAATCTGAGCCGGGTGCCGGTGTTGTTGCGGCCGACCTTCCCCACTAACTCGAGATCGGAGACCTTATGGCCATCGGCAAACGCCATGTTGTATTCTCCGCCGCCGCGCTTTATCCACACCTCCAGATGTTTCGACAAAGCGTTGACTACCGACACACCAACACCATGCAGACCGCCAGAGAAGCGGTAGTTCTTGCCTGAGAACTTACCCCCCGCATGCAGTTTGGTCAGGATCACCTCGACGCCGGGCATACCCTGATTAGGATGGATGTCGACCGGCATGCCGCGACCATCGTCGGCAACCTGCAGCGATCCGTCCTTGAAAAGCACCACCTCCAACAGCGTCGCATGTCCGGCGATCGCCTCGTCGACACTGTTGTCTATTACCTCCTGTGCCAGATGGTTCGGACGGGAGGTGTCGGTATACATCCCCGGCCGCTTGCGTACCGGATCCAAACCACTGAGTACTTCAATATCTGAAGCGTTATAGGAACTGCTCATTACCCACTCTATTTCCAGACAGTCAAACTTGCGGTCTCCGGCTCAGGGCCGCTCACCGCTACCGCAGCGGGGCAACAGTGCGTTAAACAGCTCCTTGTTCCACAGTCGCGCTGCACATTTTCCGAGTAAAACAAACCCCGTTCCGATCACCGGATCCGCGGGAAGTGTACACTTCTGCAGTTTTCGGTGCGAGGTGTCCCAACACCGGCCGCTATAGTAAATACCGTTTGACCGCTATCAACAACGTGCGGTAGCTTTAGCCCGAACCTTCTCACCTGATCATCTTGACGAGCAGCTGCGTGGCAGAAAACAAAGATCCCGTACCACCTTTTGAGCAAGCCCTTTCCGAACTGGAAAAGTTGGTGGAGAGTCTGGAGCGGGGGGAGATGTCCCTGGAAGATTCTTTGCAAACTTTCGAACGAGGGGTCGAACTTACCCGTATCTGTCAGCAATCTCTGAAAAAAGCTGAACAACGCGTCAGTATTCTCAACCAGAAAAGCAGCTCCGCCGGACTCGATCCATTCGAAAAGAATGAATGACCAACTATTCGGGCAGTACTTGAGTCGCTGCCGGGAGCGGGTGGAATCGGCGCTGGCAGTTATTCTTCCTGAGGCGAGCATACCACCGCAACGGCTGCACACTGCGATGCGCTATGTTACGTTGGGCCCCGGAAAACGGGTGCGTCCAATGCTGGTGTACGCGGCGGGAGAAGCGCTGTCGGCACCCAATGAGCGACTGGACACCCCTGCCTGTGCAGTTGAACTGATCCACACCTATTCCCTGGTTCATGATGATCTCCCGGCCATGGATAATGACGATCTGCGACGCGGACGTAAAACCTGTCACCGTGAGTTCGACGAAGCGACCGCGATCCTGGTTGGAGACGCGCTGCAGAGTCTTGCTTTCAGGATCCTGGCCAGCGATAAGTCACCCGATCTGGATGCGGAAACCCGTATCGACATGATCGAAACTCTGGCCATTGCCAGCGGTTCCCGCGGTATGGCGGGAGGCCAGGCTCTGGATCTGGCGGCGATCGGCCGGGAGATCAACCTGACTGAACTGGAGAACATGCACATCCATAAAACGGGAGCGCTGATACGCGCCAGTATCAGACTCGGCACACTACAGGCACCCGAGTCGGATCCTCTCCAGGTACGCGGTCTGGACCACTATGCGAAATGTATCGGTCTGGCGTTTCAGGTGGTGGATGACATATTGGACATCGCAGGCGACTCGCAGACCCTGGGCAAAACCAGCGGCAAGGACCAGGCTAACGACAAACCCACTTATCCCGCTTTGCTCGGAATGGAAGCTTCCCGCGATATGGCCGAACGGCTGCGTGAGGAGGCATTGGAGAGCATTCAATCGCTGGATGCCAAAGCGGATCCACTACGCTGGCTGGCCGGCTACATCGTTGAAAGATCTCGTTAGGCGGTACATTTGACGGCAATTAGAGGTCACTTTTAACAGCACCGCCGGCAGACAACCGTGTATCGCTGTGCTTGCAGCAGTCTCTGATCAAGGCGATAATTGCCGGCTGCTTGGTTAACTGACCTCCAGGTTGCCAAATAACCGGAAAAACTGCAGGGTGTTCCCAATCGAAACTATCCGTTAGTTTGGTTTCTTCCAAGTGTGAAGCCTGTCGGCAGGTCACGGTACCCAGCGACGGAGTTCATTTTTCGCAGCAGCAGGCACTTCCAGTGCGCTGCGCACACCGTATCCACGCAAACGGGCAATAACAGTGGCGATGAGGTGAGACACTGTTTGGGGGTGGTCCAGTGACGCCGGTTGAGGTTGTACCACACTTGATTGGAACCGCTGGATGAGACGCTGCCGGTCCAGTCTGGCAGTGCCGGGTAACCCTGCCGGCTACCCACACCGTTCTCACTGACTTATTTAAACCCAAGTCGTTCGCTCGACCTGAGGAGCAGGACATTGACAGAGTGCGCCGCAAACAGTTGTGTCATCCCCGACGTCCAAAACAGCCCGGACGTCCGACGAATCGCCATCAATAAAGTTGGAATAAAGGATATCCGGCACCCGGTGCGCGTCAAGGATCGCAGTGACGGTGAGCAGCACACGATTGCCACCTTCAATATGTACGTGAATCTGCCCCATAACTTCAAAGGCACCCACATGTCCCGCTTTGTTGAGGTGCTGAACAACCATGAGAAGGAGATCAGTGTCGACTCATTCAAGGAGATGTTGGTGGAGATGGCCGAACGTCTGGAGGCAAAGTCCGGTCATATCGAAATGAAGTTCCCTTACTTCATCAATAAAAAAGCCCCGATTTCCGGCGTGCAGAGCCTGATGGACTACGAAATCACGCTGACCGGTGAGATACATGACGGAAACCCGACCATGTACATCAAAGTGGTGGTGCCGGTCACCAGTCTCTGCCCTTGTTCCAAGAAGATTGCCGACCGCGGCGCCCACAATCAGCGCAGTCACGTCACGGTACAGGTTCGCACCAGCGAGTTTATATGGATCGAGGAGATCATTGAACTGGTTGAAGGGGAGGCCTCCTGCGAGCTTTTCGGACTACTTAAGCGTCCGGACGAGAAATATGTCACCGAACGCGCCTATGACAACCCCAAATTCGTGGAGGATATGGTGCGCGACGTCGCTGCAATCCTGAACCAGGACGATCGTTTCAGCGCCTACGTGGTCGAATCGGAGAACTTCGAGTCGATTCACAACCACTCGGCATATGCTCTGATCGAGCGCGACAAACTGAGACAGGAGTAACGTCTCAGGGTTGTCTGCTAAGCACCAATACCGAACCCTGGACATCCATATTGACGCGCTGCAGAAAACTCATCCCGAGCAGCACCTGCCCGGGTGAGTTACCCTTCACCACTACGCCATCCACATTGATCAATTCGATATCACCAACCTGTACACTGGCCAGTGTAACCTGGTAAGCATCGGCAAATCCGGAGGCGGTGCGCACCCTGCTTCTGGTGCCCTGCAACCGGTATGAGATACCCAGCCGCTTGGCCTCCACTTCACTCATCGCGATCGAGGTTGCACCGGTGTCGACCAGCATCTCGGTCGATCTGCCGTTGATACTTCCCAGAGTAACGAAGGCACCATGGGTGTTACGGGAGATGCGCACCTCACGTGCCTTGATCTCGGTAAAATTACCACCGTATGAGGCACCCAGCGGGTAGGTTTCGCGTCGACCATCCACCTCCATCACTGCCTCTCGCGGGTTCGCCGAGATTAACAGAACTCCCTCCGAAGTACGCTGCCCAGCTCGCAGAAAACGCTGTTTACCATCGATCTCCACCATCGCCTTGTCGGAGAAGAGTGCCATCACCTTGACCCGCTCCACTGCGCTTGCCGGAGTGCCTAACACCGTTGTCAGCAGAGCTGCTACCGGTAAATTCCATCTAAAAACACGCACCCTTTTTTTCATTCCTCTAGACTCCCGGATTTCGAAACGAGGTGTCAGGTTCAATTTCGCCGCCCAGCCAACAATGGGTCAGCTGATGAAAAATCGAATCCGAACGGCTGATTCGATCAAAAAAGCAGAGTCGCTGCCTGCAGCACCACGAACCCAAACAGACCAGCGACCAGATCGTCGAGCATGATCCCCAAACCACCACCCACCCGAGTGTCCAACCAGCCAATCGGCCAGGGTTTCAGAATATCGAAAAGCCGAAACAGCAGGAATCCGGCGGCTAACCACCCCCAGCCGGTCGGCGCCAGCCACAGCGTGGTCAATAAACCGACCCACTCATCCCATACGATCCCACCGTGATCATGCACCCCGAGATCCCGAGCGGTCCGCCCACAAAGCCAGATCCCGAGCAGAAAAAACGTCCCGACCAACAACAGATAGAGCCAACCGGGAAGTGGTTGCAGCAGCAGGTAGAGCGGAACAGCTGCCAGTGTCCCCGCAGTGCCGGGCGCTTTGGGCGCGGCACCCGAGCCCAATCCGAACGCAAGCAGATGTACCGGATCGCGCCAACGGACCCGGCTAGTCGGTGGAGTGGAAATGCTGATACCCTCCTGCGCCGCTTTGATAAAGTGCCCCATCCGCAGCGAAACAGCGCACTCCCCGTCCCGCTTCGATCACTCCAATCCAGGTCAGGCCGCCATCGATCCCGGAAAGTTGTGCTTCGACCGCTGCACGGTGATCGGGCGGTACGGTAAAGCAGAGTTCATAGTCGTCTCCAGCACTTAACGGTAGCGACCAGTCCGCGCAAATATTGACCCGCTCCCCGACCTCTGGCGAAAGCGGCAAGCGGATCAGCTCCAGCCGAGCCGCAACCCCACTGCGTTCACAGATGTGGCCCAAGTCAGCAAGCAGCCCATCAGAGAGATCGATTGCGGCACTGGCCAGTCCGCGCAGCGCCAATCCAGTGGCCACTCTCGGCAGGGGTTGTTCGAGACGTGTCATCAGGTAGTCTGAAGGTGACTGCGCCGCAGCTATCTGACGCAGTGCCAGAGCCGCATCGCCAAGCGTGCCGGTGACACCGATCAGGTCTCCCGGCCTCGCTCCATCCCGCTGCAGGGCCGCTCCCGGCGGGACGAAACCCTGTACCTGCAGACTGATCGTCAATGGACCACGGGTGGTGTCACCTCCCACCAACTGCACCTGATGGGGATCGGCCAGCGTGGAGAAGCCTCGCATGAAACAGGTGAGCCAAGCGATATCGACTTTCGGTAAAGTGAGTGCCAGCGTCACCCAAGCCGGCTCCGCGCCCATCGCTGCCAGATCACTGAGGTTGACCGCCAGCGCTTTGTGTCCCAGTCTCTCCGGATCGCTGCCCGGATGGAAATGAACCCCTTCCACCAATGTGTCGATACTTACTGCCAGATCCACACCTGGCGGAACCCGCAACAGCGCGCAGTCATCTCCGACACCGAGCACGACATCCTTTCGTGGATGAGGTGTGGATGAGAAAAAGCGGGCGATGATTTCGAATTCTGAGAGTAGCATGATTGGGGAGGACCAAGGGCCTGGGGCAGAGGATCGATGGCGAACGGTAGCGGTTTGCTGGTACCTACTCGTGCATAAATTCTCTTCATCCAACAAGGTGTTACCAGATCGCGTACAATCCAACAGCCTCCCATGCGCCGCAACATCGGCATTGTCAGCATTTCCTTGGCGCTCGGCCCTCGGCCCTCAACCCTCGGCCCTTTATTTTTCCTGCAGTTCCGTTGTACGCACCTGCTTGGCCAGTTTGTCCAGTACACCGTTGACGTAGCGATGCCCCTGTTCGGCACCGAACACCTTGGCCAGTTCCACCGCTTCGTTGATGACCACCCGGTAGGGCACCTCCAGGCGATGAATCAACTCGAAAGCGCCAAGCCGTAGAATCGCTCGTTCAACCGGATCCACACTCTCAATCGATCGGTCGAGACAGGGTCGCAACTGCTGATCGAGCATATCGAGGTGCATTGCCACCCCCAGCAGCAGCACTGAGAAGTAGTTACCATCGAAGCCACCACGCTCCTGATCAGACAGAAACTGCGCCTGCACCTCGCGAATGTCACCGGGATCCTGACCGGTCATCTGCCATTGGTAGATCGCCTGGATCGCGCACTGCCGTGCTTGACTCTTCCTACTCGCCATGGACCGCTATCAGTTGTCAGCCGATCTGCCGCAGCAGATTGACCATTTCAATTGCCGAAATGGCCGCTTCCGCGCCCTTGTTTCCGGCCTTGGTACCAGCACGCTCGATCGCCTGTTCGATAGTGTCCACAGTCAACACGCCAAACGCGATCGGTATACCGTGTTTCAGAGTGACCTGTGCCATTCCTTTTACACATTCACCGGCCACATACTCAAAATGAGGCGTGCCGCCCCGAATCACCGCGCCCAGCGCAATGATGGCGTCATGCTCGTCTTTTGCCGCAATCTTCTCCAACACCAAAGGCATCTCAAATGCACCTGGTACCCGCACCACGGTGATATCCGACTCATCGGCACCGTGCCGTTTGAGCGTATCCAGCGCACCACTCAACAGGCTCTCCACCACGAAACTGTTGAATCGGGAGACAACCAGACAGAATCGGGCTTGCTGTACCGACAGTGCCCCTTCGACAAATTTTATTGGCATAACTTAAAAATCCTTGAGCCGCTCAAAAGCATCTTCCCTACAGGATAGGTTTCAATCGTGTCCAACGTAACCGACCACTTCGAGGTTGAAACCCGATATACCATATAGACTGGTCGGAGCACTCATCACGCGCATCTTCCGCACACCGAGATCACACAATATCTGGGCACCAATACCATAGGTCCGCAGGTGTTTGATCTTATCAGCGGGTATGCCCGATTCATCCTCTTTCCGCTTGAACTGCAAATTCCGCATACGCTCTATTATTTCACGACTGCTGTCGTGATTGCGCAGCAAAACGATCACGCCAGCGCCTTCCTGAACAATGCGCTGCATCGCGTTGGTCAACGGCCAGCCACAATGCTCGTGCTGGGTGGAGAAGAGGTCACACAGGGTGTTCTGCATGTGTACACGTACCATGGTGGGTCTACCTGGGTCGACGTCACCGTAAACCAGCGCCAGATGCAGCTCATTATCGACACAATCCTGATAAGCATGCATGCGGAAATTGCCGTATTCGGTCGGAAGTAAGCAGTCGCTCACCCGCTCCACGGTCTTTTCGTTGCGTACCCGGTATTGGATCAGATCGGCGATCGTACCAATCTTCAGATCATGCTCTTGCGCAAATTTCTGCAGATCGGGGCGCCGCGCCATGGAACCATCTTCGTTCAAAATTTCCACGATGACAGCAGCGGGCGTCAAGCCCGCCAGACGCGCCAGATCACAGCCGGCTTCGGTATGTCCAGCCCGGACCAATACACCTCCCGGCTGAGCCATCAATGGAAAGATGTGACCAGGCTGAACGATGTCCCTGGGTTCTGCATCCGGCCTCACTGCTGCCAGAATGGTGGTCGCCCTGTCGGCTGCTGAAATTCCAGTGGTCACACCTTCAGCGGCTTCGATTGAGACGGTAAAATTGGTACGGTGCGTCGATTCGTTGACTCCGACCATCAGCGGAAGGCGCAGCTGACGACAGTGCTCCCTGGTGAGGGTGAGACAGATCAGACCGCGTCCGTAGCGCGCCATGAAGTTGACCGCCGCCGGGGTGACCAACTCCGCAGCCATGACCAGGTCACCCTCGTTTTCCCGCTCCTCATCATCCATGATGACAACCATTCTTCCATGACGCAGCTCCTCGATGATCTCTTCTGTCGAATTCTGATCCATATTCCTGGGAATACCCGACCTAATGGCCATGGTTGCGGAAAACGCGTAATAGTACCAAACATGAATCCTGGAGAAAAACTGGTTTTTTGTGGTGCCTAACTGGCACCCTCTCCCGTTACAGGTGTGGTGGTCAAGCCAGAAATTGCCTGCTACACCCTCCGGTTATCGCCTGCGGCTCCCCATCAGAGCAGTTGCTCGATTCGGTCCCTGCCTTTGGCCTTGGCGCGGTAGAGCGCTTCATCAGCGCGTTTGATCAGATCCGTCTGCAGATCGCCCGGGCGGTACTGGGATACGCCGATGGAGATGGTCAGACGCCCATAACTCTCACCGGTCTCGCTGCTTTTCAGATTGCCCGACGAAGTGGCTTTGCGGATTCGTTCCGCCACCCGGCAGGCACCGGTACCATCCAGTTGCGGTAGAATGATGGCAAACTCTTCACCACCATAACGCGCAGCAACATCCTTGCCGTCGACACAGCTCTTCAATGTGGCGCCAACAAAACGCAACACCTTGTCGCCCACAAGATGACCGAAAGTGTCGTTAAACTGTTTGAAATGATCGATATCGGCCAGCAGCAGAGAGAAAACCACCTCCTTCTCCTGGTTGTCCCGCAGCAGCCGCTCCAACGCGATATCGAACGCTTTGCGATTGGCAATCCCGGTCAACGCATCTGTCAAAGACTCCTCCCGCACCTGCTCCAACTCCCGTCGTAACTGATCCACCTCTTCTAGTACGCCGCTCATCTGCGACTCCAGTTCCCGCTGCGACCGCTCCATGCTGCGGGTGTCACCAAGCACTCGTTGTACTTCACTGTGCATCACGTCAGATGTTGGCGAACTATCGAGAAAATCGGCAAATCTGTCCAACGCATCGGCGTACACGGCAACCTTTCCACTGGAATGCCCGACCTCTCCCTGAATACCAGTGATGATGCGCCTTAACTCCTGACGCATCAGCTCTATCGCCTCATCGTCCTGTACAAAAAACTTTCGATAGAGATCCCAGAGCAACTTGTCATCGAGCGTGTAGCCACACATGAGCAGCTTTTCAAAAGCGCTCTTCAGCGCTTTGTTCTCCCCAGTCACAACCTCGTATCCGGTCCTGAAGTTGAGTGGTGACGGGGGTATGCGGTGTTTCGACAGCAGCGCCAGCGCAACGCGCAAGTGTGAGGAGGCTTCTTCGTAGGATTCGGGATATGGATTCTTTTCCAATTTGTTATTTGACCTGTTCAAGTTCGTTGTGACAAATCCTGGCAGTGCGCGAATCTCCCGCCGCCACTGGGTACTGGCGGTTGTTAATAAAACAGTGTGAAACCTCGCTATCTCTGCCGATCCTACTCATGCTCACAACAGATACGGAATTCGACCAATGCTTGTCTTCGGCCGTTTACAGGAAATATTTAGCAATGAATTCAATTAGATAGCAACGTACAAAACGATATTAACGATAAATACCGTCTAGGAGGGAACCAGTGTTGTGGGAACTACTCAGCGTGGGTCATGCAAAAATCCATGCCGGGCCAGGGTCTCCAGAGTGAGCCCGCCACCGGCAGTTATCGCAGCTTGGTCGCGGAGCAGCAGCCGTTCCAGATAGCGGGCAATGAGATCGACCTCCAGGTTCACCCGGGTGCCCTCCCGATACTGCGACATGATCGTCTCGCGCAATGTATGCGGGACGATATTCAATTCGAAACGGTGGCCATCCACCGCGTTGACCGTGAGACTGGCACCATCCACACAGATGGAACCCTTGTGGGCAATGTAGCGTGCCAGTGCGGTTGGTGCCGCAATGGTAAAACGTATGCAACGGCCCTCATTCCTTCTGCTCAGCACCTCCCCTATCCCGTCGACATGGCCGCTGACCAGATGACCACCCAGCGGTGTATTCAGCGTCAAGGCCTTCTCCAGGTTCAGGGGTGCGCCGGGTTTGAGCGATCCCAAGGTGCTCAGCGCCAGCGTCTCCATCGATACATCGGCAACGAAGCCATCTCCTGGCAGTGACACCACGGTGAGACAGACCCCGTTGGTGGCAATGCTGTCCCCCAGGCGGAGATCTTCCAGCGCCAACTTGCCGCTGTTGACGCACAGTCGCAGATCGCGGCCGATGCGTTCTTGGGAGGATAGACTGCCGATTGCGGTGATTATCCCGGTAAACACTTAGCTTTCCATCTGGCCGCTGGCCGACACTGGGTTGGCAACGATGCGAATATCCGAACCCAGCATACGCAGATCGTTGATCCGCAATGAGATACGCTGCTCCATCCGCTCCAGTCCTGGCAGATGGAAAAGCCCGCGTGCGGTATCTCCCATCAGGTGGGGAGCCGCGTACAGCACCAGTTCATCCACCAGCCCCGCCGCGAGGAACGCACCCGCCAGCCTGGGGCCGGCTTCGACCAACAGCTCGTTTATCTGACGACGGCCAAGTTCATCCAGCAATGCACCGAGATCGATCCGGCCATCCTGACCCGGCAGCCGCAGCACCTCCACCCCGGCTGCCGCAAGTGGATGCGAGTCTTTAGCGTCGGCCTGGCAGACGACCAGGGTATCTCCGCGCAGCGAGACCATTTTCGCACTGGGTGGTGTGCGCAAACGAGGATCGAGCACCACCCGCAGCGGTTGTGGCAACTGATCCGCCGTGGTGATATCCGGGGGGAGACCGCACTCCAGACGCACATTCAGTGACGGATCGTCTGCCAGCAGTGTGCCGATGCCGGTAACGATCGCGTCGCTGCGTGCACGCCACCGCTGTACATCCTGGCGTGCCGCACTGCCAGTGATCCAGCGGCTCTCGCCGCTAGCCATCGCGGTTCTACCGTCCAGGCTCATCGCCAGCTTGCAGCGCACATAGGGCCGCCCAAAGCGCATGCGCTTGATAAATCCCGGATTCAACGCCGCTGATTGCGCCGCCATCACGCCTTGAACGACTTCGATTCCCGCCTGCCGCAGGCGGCTGAATCCGGCACCGGCCACATGCGGATTAGGGTCTTCCATCGCTGCCACCACCCGGCTGACACCCGCTTCGATCAGCGCTTCGGTGCAGGGCGGGGTACGGCCCCGATGACAGCAGGGCTCCAATGTCACATAGGCGGTCGCACCACGCGCATCCGCTCCGGCCACGCATAGGGCGTTCGGTTCCGCATGAGGCTCTCCGGCACGCCGGTGGTACCCCTCACCAACCAACCTCCCATCACGCACCAACACACAGCCAACCCTGGGGTTGGGATGGGTCGTGTAGAGTCCATTGCGGGCTAACCGCAGCGCCCGCGCCATAAAGTGGTGATCTGCTTCCACTATCCGCCACCCTGGTCATCGAGCAGGTCCATCTGCTGACGCTTCACCTCCGGGGGCAGCTGTTTCTCCAACTGTTCGATCTCCTCGCGAAATGCGTTGACATCTTCGAACTTACGATAGACCGACGCAAAACGAACATATGCCACATGGTCGAGACTGCGCAGCTCCTCCATCACCCATTCGCCTACCAGACGCGACGGCACCTCCCGCTCGCCAGTGGCGATGAGTCGGCGGCGGATACGGTTCAGTGCCTGCTCCACCTGCTCGGTGCCCACCGGCCGCTTCTCCAGAGCCCTGGTCATCCCGGATACCAGCTTCCGGTCGTCGAAAGGAACCCTGCTGCCGTCGTTCTTTACCACCTGCGGCAGATTGAGCTCGGGAATTTCGTAAGTGGTGAAACGTTCGTTGCAAACCGTGCACTGTCGCCGACGGCGCACCTGATCACCCTCCCCGGACAGCCTGGAGTCGATCACTTTGGTATCCTGAGCGGAGCAGAACGGACAGCGCATCTCAGCGATAGACGGGATAACGCGCGCAGAGCTCCAATACCCGGCCCTTGACTTCATTGATCACCGCAGGATCGCCGCGGCTATCGATGATATCGCACATCCAGCCGGCCAACTCCCGCGCCTCCGCCTCTCCGACGCCACGGGTGGTGAGTGCTGGTGTACCGACGCGGATACCGCTGGTTACGAAAGGTGACTGGGGATCGTTCGGCACCGCATTCTTGTTGACGGTGACATTGGCCGAACCCAGCCAATTGTCGACATCCTTGCCAGTCAGCCCAGCCTGGATGAAGCTGACCAGAAACAGATGGTCGTCGGTGCCGCCGGAGACCACATCGTAACCCCGGTCGATAAACTGCTGAGCCATGGCGCGGGCATTGACCAGCACCTGCTGTTGATAGCGTTTGAACTCCGGATCCATCGCCTCCTTGAGCGCAACCGCCTTGGCCGCGATCACATGCATCAACGGACCGCCCTGGGTACCGGGGAACACCAGTGAATTGAGCCGCTTCTCGATCTCCGCATTGGCCTTGGCCAGAATCAACCCGCCGCGCGGCCCACGCAACGTCTTGTGGGTGGTGGTGGTGGTGACGTCGGCGATCTGTACCGGGCTGGGATAGAGGCCGGCAGCGACCAGACCGGCCACGTGCGCCATATCAACGAACAGGTAGGCATCCACCAGATCGGCAATCTCGCGAAAACGGTGCCAATCGACCACCCTGGAGTAGGCGGAAAAACCGGCGACGATCATCTTGGGGCTATGCTCGAGTGCCAGCTCCCTGACGGAATCATAATCGATCTCACCGGTTTCGGGATTCAGTCCGTACTGAACCGCATGGTAGATCATGCCGGAGAAATTCGGCTTGGCGCCGTGTGTGAGATGTCCCCCATGCGCCAGGCTCATGCCGAGAATGGTATCCCCAGGTTTACATAATGCCATATAGACCGGGGCGTTGGCCTGAGATCCCGAATGGGGTTGAACATTGGCGTAGTCCGCACCAAACAGCTCCTTGGCCCGATCGATGGCCAGCTGCTCGACTTGGTCAACATATTCGCAGCCCCCGTAATAACGCTTTCCCGGGTACCCTTCGGCATACTTGTTGGTCAATACCGAGCCCTGCGCCTGCAGCACCCGCGGACTGGTATAGTTTTCCGATGCAATCAGCTCGACATGATCCTCCTGCCGCTGCTCTTCCCCCTGTATAGCCGCCCAAAGCTCACTATCATAACCCTCGATCCGCATCTCTTTGCTGAACATCAGATCCTGCTCCGCGAATAGAAAAGCGTTATTCTAACAGCAAGATAAATTCGCGTCTGCCCTCTATCAGTGCTGCTCAGAGTGCTCTCCGGGACTCGCTCAGCAATGGGGACTCCGCTCCCAGTTCCCCCCGTCTCGACCCGGCTGCCGGCAGCGGGTACTCCTTCAACTCCGCTGCGCTCTTCAACCTGTCCAGTGTTTTTTTCTCCTCCGCACCACCCTTGCTGCGTTGTATCGGGATCGGGGATTGTGACGCGGGCGTACCAGGCTCGGCCTCTCTCAATGGCAGCCGACCACCCGACCAATCACTCACCTGATTGCGGATCCTGGTCAGTCCGATACGGTTCCACAGTGCCTGCTTGGCAACCCCCTGCAACTGCTGGCTGGGCAGCGTGACCAATAACAGAGTGAGGCCGACCAGCAGCGCTGCTACCAGACCCCAGGCTGGCATCCAGCTGCGTTGAGTTTTCCGCTCGGCAGCAGCGGTCCGGCCTGCGGTTCCGGTGTACGCAAATTCCGCCAGCGCCTGCGTTGGCAACTGCCATGAAGCAGCATCCGCTGGTGAAATCGGCAGCTGATCAGACGCGGAGCAAGCTCCTGTCCCCTGTGCTGCCGACACCGGCGGTCGTGCAACCTTTTTCGCGGTGCGCTCAGACGCTGCAACCGCAGCGTCGGTCAGCGCAGTTTGCGCCAGCCGCCGCAGATCGTCCGGGTTGAAGCGCTCCTGAACGATGAGCGCGCTGTTCTCCCGAATCGAATAGTGTTCCGCGCGAAGTTCGCGGATAACAGTCGCGATATCCGCGGCATCCAGCTGCTGTTTTTCCTCGAGATAGCCATGCAGCATCAGTCGGCTGCAGATATGGTTGATGCGTCGCGGCAAACCGTCGCTGAAACGGAACAGCTCTGGAAAGATCCCCGGCGCAAAGGCGGGATTACCGCACCACCCGGCTACACCGAGACGGTGCAGCACGTACGCAACAAACTCGTCCGGTTGCAGCGGTTCTATGTGACAAGCGGCTATGATGCGCTGGTTGAGCTGTTCCAGTGAGGGCAACGTGACCTTTTCGCGCAGCTCTTCCTGGCCGACCAGAAAGATTTGCAACAGAGGCTCCCCACCGAGATGCAGATTGGTCAGGAGTCTCAACTCTTCCAGCGCGGAGAGCGCCAGCCCCTGAGCCTCATCCACGATCAGCAGTGCCCGTTTTCCCGATTTGAAATCGTTGCTGAAGCGATCTGTGAGCTGACGCAGGATCTCCGACTTCTCCATCCGTCCGCTATTCAGTCCAAATCCACCGGCAACCATCCTGAGGATGTCGTCGGCTTCCACCTGGGTCGTTACCAGGCGGGCCAAACTGAATCTGGAGCCGTCGAGTTCCGCGAGCAAATCGTCGATCAAGGTGGTTTTGCCGGTTCCCGGCGCACCGGTAATCATCACGAAACCCTCGCGACGACGTAGCGCATAACGCAGATAGGCTTTTGCCTTCGCGAACGATCGGTGCGGCAGACAGAAAGCGTGATCCGGAGTCAAACGAAAGGGATCTGCAGTTAGGCCGTAATACTCTGTGTACATCTTGCGACTCCGTACTGCCTGCGGTTGTGTACCGCATTAGAAAGACGCCACCGCCAATACCCGGTCTCAACCCTGCGATGGCCTGCCAACCCGCGATCGGAAGTGCCACCTTGTGTTCAGTCGATCCCGCAGACTGATGGCAATCTTCCCGAGCGCGCAGATGACAGTTCCATGCTCGACCTGGAAGAAGTTGTCCCCTCCGGCGATCGGTAGATCACACTATGCAAATTATGAGCCGATCATGAATGCTCATGTTTTTATTATCATTTTTTAACCTTATGAATACCGTTCCGGTAAAACTGTAAAGAATTCAGACCAATAGAATGCATTTAGGTGATCAATTCTGAGGAGAGCAGTTCAGCGAACCCTGTTTAGTGCCGACCAACCACCGCATTGAAGCAGGTAACAGAGAAAGGCAACCGCGTCCGCCATAGAGCGTGGACACTGCAGATTTACACAATTGATCAAGGTGAAAATGGATCGGCCGATACAGTGTTGCATCATTCGGTCAAGCGAAACATAAAACACCGGAAAATGGCGCAAATGACACAGGTGAAGTTGCAGAAGCAGATGACAGGTACAGGCAGTTGGACAGAATCAGGCGATAGCATACGCAGGTGGTCTCCTCACAGCACTGCGATGGAATCGATGCATGGACGGACTTAGGACCGAGAAAAAAACTGGTAGATCACTCGGCTGGAGAGACTCTCTCAAACTCAGTTTCGGGAGCAATACCGCGTGGTTGGCCGTGGTTCTCTCACTCTTGGTCGTTTTCATCTCACTGCGCCTCCCGCCGCTGGTTTCCGATATTCGCCACTTCATGGGTACCCCGGAACGTAATATGCAGACGTTGCTGACCGGGGCCACCCGGTTGGCGCTGGCTGCCGGAAAACTAGCCGATCTCACCGCACATATAAAAAACGCCACTGCGCTCCCTTCGATTCGGGGGATTTTAATCACCGACCGGGATAACCGCATCCTCACAGGCGCCTGGCTGGGGGAGGAGTTGTCCGAAATCGACGCCCTGAAAAAGATGGTGCAGGAGAGTTGGCATCAGTGGCCCATCGCCGGAGAGACGGAGAACCTGGCGCACCTGTTTATCACGCTGGACGAGATCGAAGGTGCCCAGATAACCAGAGAGATCATTCTGGTGCTCTGCGTGATCGCAACCGGTCTGCTGGTGCTGGCTGTCGTCGTCTCACGCGAAGGACGCAACAGACTGGCGCTGAGAATCGCCGAACTGAGCGGGGCGACCACCCGTATCGCCAACGGAGACTATACGGTCAGGGTATCCGTGCAGGGGCGGGACACGCTCGCTGCACTGGCCCACAACTTCAACCGGATGGCTTTGGAGCTGGATCAGACCACCAAAGTGGCGCGCATCAGCGAGGAGCGCTTCGAGCTGGCTGTGAACGGCAGCAACGATGTCATCTGGGACTGGGATCTGCAGAATAACCGACTCTATCTCTCACCCCGCTTACACAAGATTCTGGGTTACACCACGCAGGAACTGCCGGGATTCTTCACCGCCTGGGAGCGGTTGATTCATCCTGAGGACAAGCCAAGTCTGTTACAAGCGTTGGATGAGCACATCAAGAAGGGCAAACCGTTCTACTGCGAACACCGCCTGAAAACCAAACGCGGTGATTGGCTCTGGATGCTGGGGCGCGGCCAGGCAGTGCGAGAGAAACGGAGCGGTATCGCAACGCGCATGGCGGGTTCCTTTACCGACATTTCGCAACAGAAGGCGATCCAACGGGCGTTGGAGCGGGAAAAGGAGCGCGCCCAGGTCACCCTGCAGTCGATCACCGATGCGGTGGTGACCACCGACAACCAGGGCTACATCGACTACCTCAATCCCCGGGCTGAGCTGCTGTTGGGTTTGCCGGCGGATTCAGCAATGAATCATCAGCTGCTGACTGTCTTCAAGCTGACCGACATGCGCAGGAATCCGATTGACGACGATGCGATAACCCAGGTGCTGCTACAGGGCAGAACGGTTCGATTCAGTGACAACACCCTGCTGCAGCGCGCCAATGGCGAGTGGCTGGCGATCGAGGAGCAGGCCGCGCCACTGCTCGACCACAATGGCGCGGTGCGCGGAATGGTCATGGTGTTTCATGACATCACCGAGCGCATGAAGCTGTGGGAGGAGCTGCAGAAAGAGCGGGAACGGGCGCTGGTGACACTGCAGTCGATTGGGGATGGTGTGGTGACGACTGACGTCTCCGGCAGGATCGTCTACATGAATCCGACTGCGGAGAGACTGACCGGATGGAGCGGTAAAAGTGCCTATGAACGCCCCATCGAAGAGGTGATCAATTTCCTGGACGAGTTTGGCTCCACCTCAATTGCAAAATCGGTGGAGATGGCTTTGACGAAAAAACAGGTAGCGACCGATCTGGGACAGGCCGAGCTGCTATCCATCTCTGGTGAAAAGTATATCGTCGAGCACAATATCGCGCCGCTGCGTGACAAACACAAAAAGGTGATTGGCGGTGTGGTCATCATTCACAACGTGACCGATCGCTACAAACTGATGCAGCAGCTGTCGCACCAGGCCACGCATGATTCCCTGACCCAGCTGGTCAACCGCACTGGCTTTGAGCAGCGGCTGGCCAAACTGCTGCAAGCCAGCTCTACCGAAGACAAGATCAAGAAGCTTCAGCATGTCATCTGCTACATGGACCTGGACCAGTTCAAAATAGTCAACGACACCTGTGGTCACTCAGCGGGTGATGAGTTGCTGCGTCAGGTGGCTGCACAACTGCAGCGCCACGTACGTATCGGCGACACACTCGCCAGATTGGGCGGTGACGAATTCGGCCTGTTGCTGGAAAACTGTCCATTGGAGAACGCACAGTTCATTGCCGAAAAGATACGTCAGCACATTGCTGGTTTCCGTTTCTCATCGGACGGCAAGACCTTCGCCATCGGCGTCAGCATCGGTATAGCCCCGATCGACGGCACTCCAGGCACCAACGTGGCGACCGTCCTCAGTACCGTGGATCAAGCCTGTTATATCGCCAAAGCCAAGGGTCGCAATCGGATCCATACATTTCAGCCGGGCGATAATGAGTCCTCCCGCTGGCACAACGAGATGCAGTGGGTACCACATATCAATCAGGCACTCGACGACGGCCACTTCATTCTGTTCGCACAGCCGATTGCGACCATCGCCAAACCAGAGGCACCTCATTCACACTACGAGGTGCTGCTGCGCATGCAAGCCGACCGCAACACCCTGGTCTCTCCCGGCTCATTTCTCCCTTCGGCCGAACGCTATGGTCTGATGCCGACCCTCGACCGCTGGGTGGTGGGTAAAGCGATCGAAATGCTGGCCAGTGCCTGGAAGCAGAACCCCGATTTTGCCATCGAAACCTTCGGCATCAACATCTCCGGCGCGGTGCTCGGCGACAATGATCTGCTGAAGTATGTCAAACAGGCACTCAACAGCTACGGTCTGCCCCCGAGCCTGCTCTGCTTCGAGATTACCGAAACCGTGGCCATCGCCAACTTCACTCACGCCAACCGCTTCGTCAACGAACTCAAAGCGATGGGCTGCCGCTTCGCACTGGATGATTTCGGCAGCGGTTTCGCTTCGTTCAGCTATCTGAAGACGCTGCCGGTGGACTATCTGAAGATCGACGGATCCTTCGTGCGCCATCTGGCACAGAGCGCAGTCGACCACACCATGGTAGACGCCATCAATCAGCTGGGTCATGTCATGGGGCTGAAAACCGTAGCTGAATTCGTGGAGACCAAGGACGTGCTGGAGTCGCTGCGCATTCTCGATGTGGACTATGCCCAGGGCTTCTACATCGGCAAACCGGTCCCGCTGCATCAGATCTGTTTCGGCGCATCCGAAGCGCCGATCGAAAAGGACGTGTCCACCGACACAAAACAGGCGGTACAGGGTTAAGTATTTAAATTCCATACCGATACACCAGAGCAACACCCGCTATCGGCGGGTAGCCTGACGCCGCTCACGAAGGCGACGTTCACCGCAACAGAGGTCGCTAAACCCGTCAGCTTCACCTGCAGCGAGCGCAATGAACCGACAAACACTCCAATCCTGGCTGACTCTGCAGTGCCAGGCGATGCCCGGTGCGCATGCCGCCTGTGCCCGCATCGCTGCCACTCAGCGCAATGTAGAGTCGCTGGATGCCAGCTGGCCACATGGCGAACAGCCCGATGCCGAACTGAATCAACTGTTGGAGATGGCTTTGCAGAGCGGCGGCCCGGTGACATCCATACCGGCAGAGCAGCCGCTGCAGAGGCCTTCGCTGCTGCGCATCGCCCACCCGATCAACCATCGCGGCAGGAAGCTTGGCGCCATCGCAGTAGAGCTGACGCAGGTGCCGCGAGATCAACAGGCAGCGGTGCTGCGCCTGATCGAGTGGGGCAACACCTGGCTGGAGCTGCTGTTCCGGGACGAGGATGCCAGCGAGCGGGAAGCAGATCCCCTGCCGCAGGCGCTGCAATGCATTCTCCAGTCCAATTCGCTGCAACAGGCGGTCATGGCGCTCACTGGATACCTGGCGCACAGTTACGCTTGCGAACGGGTCAGCCTGGGATGGACGAGCGGCTCGGGCATCCGCGTGATGGCAATTTCG
The DNA here is from genome assembly GCA_024235215.1 of Chromatiaceae bacterium. Lineage (GTDB taxonomy): Bacteria > Pseudomonadota > Gammaproteobacteria > Chromatiales > Chromatiaceae > HKST-UBA178. The sequence continues at coordinate 93,347 of JACKMU010000009.1, forward strand.
GACAGCAGCTCGATCGTGCCGCGCAGTGTGCTCGCCCGGCAGTTGCGCGCTGCGATGATGGAATCCATGGCACAACAACGGGTAGTGCACTGGCCGACAGAGACTCCCGAGCAGATACCTGCCCATCTGTCTCTGGCCAGAACAGAGCATGATTCGCAGATAATGACCTTGACGTTGGAGGATAACGGACGAAGCATCGCCGTACTCACCTTCGAAGCGCACAACCAGATACTCGCCAGTGCAGCGAAACAGCAGCAGATCGTTACACTGGCACGCCATCTGGGGCCGTTGCTGGCACTCAAACAGACGGGCGAGCGCCTGCTGCCGGGGCGGATTGCACAGTTGACGCGCAACCGGGATGCCACCCCCGAGCAACACGGCGGGCGGCTCAAAGTGCTGCTGCTGACCTCCCTCCTGGCGCTGGGCGGCTATCTGCTGGCCGGCCAGGCTCCGCACCGTATCTCCGGATCCGCCCAGATCGAGGGTGCCGTGCAGCGTGCACTGATCGCCCCATTCGATGGCTATGTCGCCGCCGCTTTCGTGCGTGCCGGCGAACGCGTGGCGGCGGGATCGGTGATGGCCGAGCTGGACGACAGCGAACTGAAGCTGGAACAGCGTCAGCTCAACGGCGAGAAGATCGAACTGGAGAAGCAGTATCGTAAAGCGCTGGCCGGACTGGATCATGCCGAAGCGCGCATCCTGAAAGCGCAGATCGCTCAGGCTGAGGCACGTATCGATCTGGTGGGACAGACACTGGGCCGGACCCGGTTGCGCGCCCCCTTTTCCGGTGTGGTGGTCAGCGGTGATCTGAGCCGCTCACTCGGCAAACCGGTTCGGCGCGGCGAAGTGCTGCTGGAACTGGCGCCACTCGACGCCTACCGGGTGGCTATCGAAATTGCCGATCAGGATATCTCCGCTATCGCGCTGGGGCAGCATGGAACGCTCATACTGGCTGCGCGACCCGGCGAAAAACTGGCGCTGGAGGTGATCAACATCACCCACATGCCCATTGACGAAGGCAACGGATTCCGGGTCGAGGCACGGCTGAGCGGTGATCTCGAAAGCCTGCGGCCCGGTATGCGTGGCGTCGCCAAGGTGGAGGCGGGAGCGCGCAGCAGATTCTGGATCTGGACCCATGAGATCGGCGACTGGCTGGGATACCGTCTCTGGGCCTGGCTGCCGTGAACCACTCCGGGCCACAGACAACACCGCTCTGGACACAGCTGAGTGGGCTGCGACCCCGCCTGCGTTCACACATCACCTGGCATCGGCAGACCCACCGTGGGCACGACTGGATACTGCTCGAGGATCGGGCGACAAACCGCCATTACCACCTCACCGAACCGGCCTGGCGACTGCTGCAGCGACTCGATGGAGAGCGCAGCGTCGCACAGGCACTCGCTTGCGCCTGGCTCACCGACGAGTTGACTGCCGCCCGGCAGCAGGAGGCGGTGGAGCTGCTACGACGACTGCAGGCGGCAAACCTGTTGGTTTATCCCGAAAATGATCCGAGTAACCGTCTCTACGAGCAGTGGCGCAAACAGCGCACCAGGTCGCATCACGCCCAGCTCATGCGGCCACTGGCGCTGCGCCTGCCGCTGTTCGATCCCACCCCACTGTTGCAGCGACTCGCCCCACTGGCCCGGCCACTGTTCCATTGGAGCTCGCTGCTCATCTGGATCACGCTGGTGCTGCTGGCCGTTGTGCTCGGACTGCAGCATGGCAGCGCCTTGTCCGCGCATGCTGAGGGCAGATTTATCGATCCTGGCAACCTGGCGCTGCTGTGGCTGGCCTATCCGCTGGTCAAAGGGCTGCATGAACTGGGACATGCGCTGGCAATCCACCGTTGGGGAGGCCAGGTGCACGAACTCGGCCTGATGCTGCTGGTCTTCGTTCCGGTCCCTTACGTCGAGGCCTCTGCGGCCACCGCTTTTCCGGGCAAGTACCAGCGCATTCTGGTGGGGGCTGCCGGCATCATGGTGGAACTGCTGGTGAGCGCGCTCGCACTGCTGCTCTGGCTGGCGGTCGAACCGGGCTGGGTGCGCGACCTGGCGTTCGATCTCTGCGTGATTGGTGGGGTCTCGGCGCTGCTCTTCAACGGCAATCCGCTACTCAGATTCGACGGCTATTACGTCTTCAGTGACCTGTTGGAGATTCCCAACCTGGCCAGCCGCGCACAGCACTACTACGCCTATCTGGGACAGCGTTACCTGCTCGGTCTGCGCAGTGTAACATCGCCGGTGGTCGCCCGCGGGGAACGCGGCTGGTTCCTGTGCTACGGTGCCGCCGCTTTCCTCTACCGGATCTTCATCAGCCTGGTGATCACGCTCTACGTCGCCGGTAAGTTCTTCGTGGTCGGCTTGCTGCTGGCGCTCTGGGTGGTGTTGTCGCAGCTGCTGCTGCCCCTGCTGCGACTGCTCAGATATCTCTTCTGCAGCCCCGAGCTGGCAGAGAGACGCAGCCGGGCAGTGCTGCTGGCGGTGGTGTTTGCCAGCTCCACTGCCGCCCTCCTGCTGTTGCTACCGCTCCCCTCCAACACGCTTGCCGAAGGGGTCATCCGTCTGCCGGAAAACGCGATCCTTCGTGCCGACGAGTCGGGCGAGGTGGTCGAACTGCTGCGCCGGGATGGCGAACGGGTCGAACGGGGTGAAGCACTGATCCGTCTGCAGCAGCCGGCATTGACCGCCCGCGCGCGTATCCTCTCCGCACGGGCGGGCGAATTACGAGCGCGCATGGAGCAGGTGCAGATGCGGGACCGGGTGGAAACCGCGATTCTTCGTGAACAGTTGACCGCGGTGGAGGTGGAGCTGACTGAACTCGAACAGCGCCTCGACGCACTTACTCTGACCAGTCCGGCAACCGGTGAGCTTGATCTGGTACGGCCGGACGATCTGCCTGGACGCTATCTGGAGAAAGGCAGCGTGCTGGGACTGGTTCATGGTGAAGGTGCGGCGATCGCCAGCGTGGTGATTCCACAAACAGATGCGGGTCTCGTACGCCGCCAGACGCACAGTGTCTCAGCGCGTTTTCCCGGCCGGCCGGAGAGCGAATCTTCGGTAACGCTGGTAGCCGACGTCCCCTCAGGCTCCTACCTGTTGCCCAGTCCGGCACTGGGATCCAAGGCCGGGGGTCGGATCCGTGTGGACAGCCGCGACGAGCGCGGCATCACCGCGCTGGAACCGATCTTTCAGTACGACATCCGCCTGCCGCAGCAGGTGTTGCGCGCCATTCCCGGTGCACGCATCCAGGTGCGTTTCGAACACCCCCCCGAAACCCTGGCCAGCCGCTGGTACCGCTCACTGCGCCAGCTGCTGCTGTCCCGGCTGGGCGCCTGACCATCCCGGCTCGAAATAACCCTGACAAGACCGCATTCGCCGTACTCAGGCGGAGCCAATGAGGTTCCGGGGTACCCTCAAGCACTGTTTCGGGTTGATTGATACCTGTCAACCCAGGCTTTAGAGAAAAGGATTGTTTATGCTACCATCCGACGACAGGCTCCTTTGATGATGCCGCTGATGTAGCCACCGCTGCGGCTGTTGTGACCGCCCTGACCGAGCACCCGTCGCAACGCAGCGAACTATCGACCCGATCCTCGTGGCATTTGCTGCGGCCACAACCGCCGCATCCCGCCTGCTGTCGCGCCGCAACATGCAGCTGACGCACCTGCCTCGAAAAGGCAGAACGGCTGTTCAGCGCCGGCCCGATTGAGTCTCTTTCTTAAAACTTGCGATAGCCGGACACATCGCCGACAAAAACAATAAGGAAATGTGCGATGCAAGAACAATTTTCTCCGGAATCATCTTGGCCTGACCGATTTGCTCCCTGCGCCGCGGCCTGCTTATTGGCATGCCTGCTGTTTGCACTGCCAACCGGCGTTTTGGCCAGCGTCAAGCTGTATACCCACCTCGACGACTTCAATAAGGCGGTTTTCCAGTCAGAACTGTTCGAGTTCACCGCTGCCAATGTGCTCAAGGCCGACGAGGTGAATTCCCTGCCCGGTCGGAATACTGGGGTTGGGGTTGTGGCAGCACCCAACGAAGGCCGGTCACTGTCGTTCAATCGCTGGAACACCGACCTGTTCTACAGCTTCCGGTTCACTGCCCTCTCCAGCACGAACGGTTCGATCACCTTCGACGACGATGAAGAGGCCGGAAACCTCCCCAATTTCGACAATGCGCTCTCTCCCGGCGATATCGATAACGGCGAGAATGACGATTGGCGCGTGCGGGTAAGCGGCCGTGAGCCCCTGCGTGGCTTCGCCTTCGTGTTGCGCGACAACCATGATACCGACGGCGAAACCATCCGCCTGTACGATGCACAAGGCGCACTGGTAGGCCAGGTCGCGGTCGGCAACCAGCCCGTCAACGCCTTTCTCGGCGTGGTCAGCGATACACCGTTTGTCGAAATACGCTACGATGAGGATGCCGGCGGCGATGACATCGCTGTCGCCGACCTGCGCTTCGCGCGCGCCAGCGACGTGGATAACGCCGGGCTGAAAAAGGCGAACAAAGCTCTGGCCGCCACCAACCTCGCCGCCGTCGGTACCGGCATCGCTTCGTCGCCCCCGGTCTCGACCGTTGCCGGTGTGGCAGACATCGCCAGCAATGTGGCGCTGAAGTTCATACCCGCGGTATTACACGCCCCCGCGGACGTGGCCAGGCGTCCAAACTCTGCGGACAAGTGTCGTTACGAATTCGACCTGCCGCAGGACGGCTATCTCTATTCCAATCTGTTCGGCCTGGTCGATACCGGCCCGGTTCCCGCAGACTGGGGGGCCTTTGGCGCACCGGTGGTCAACCATGCCAACACGGAAGTGCTGGTCGGCGCGCTCAGCCCCCACATACCTGGGCAGCCCGGCTACACCGGCTCGGTGCTGGTGGACGGACTGTCCTCCGCCGACCCCATACCGGTCTCCCTGCCTGCAGGCCACAACCCGATCACCTGGGAAGCCATCTCCCTATACGATCCGGTATTCGACGTGGTACTACCGAGCGCACTGCTGCCGGTCGATCTGTCGACCAAACCGAAGGCTGCCAGCAAAGCCGCTGCGGATGCCGGAAACGCCTCGCTGGCCGCCAGAGCCTGGCAGGGGTTGAAGCGCTTCTTCGTCAACACCGCGAAAAAAGTCAACGTTGCCATCAAGAAATGTGTCGGCAACAAGCAACAGTGCGCCTCAGAAGCGACCGGCAAACTGTACAAGATCGGCAGGAAAAAAGCCGCAACCTTCGCCGCCGACAGCCTGCTTGGCAGTGAGGAAGCCAGGGGTGCCAACACACGCGAGCAGATTTTCACCGTGTTTGACGAGGTGCCACCGACGCTGACCGTGAACTCCCCGGTACTGGAGTTCGAGGCGACCGACTTCGGCGGTATCGCCACCCGGCGCATCTACGACGACATCCTGACCAGCATCGCTGCCAGCGACGGCTGCGACCGTCCGGTCAGCCTGATCAGCGATATGCCGGGCCTGCTGCCATTGGGCGAGACCGTCGTCACCTGGACCGCACGGGACCAGGGGCCGAAAGACAGAACCCTGGCGCCCAACGAGGTGCAGGCGACCCAGCTCATCCGCATCGTCGACACCCAGGCGCCGATCATGGTGCCGCCATCAGGCAAGGTGGTCGAGGTGCCTGCCGGTACCGGCGGCCTGACCCGTGCCGCGGTCTCACTCGGGCAACCGCGCGTGGTCGACCTCGCCGATCCGCTGCCGGAGGTGAGCAGCGATGCACCTGCAACTTTCCCGGTGGATACCCGTACCGAGGTGCTGTGGGAAGCCGCGGACCATGCCTCTCCGCCCAACGTGGCCGTCGCCACGCAGCTGATCACGGTGAAGACCGCTGGCACCAATCACGCCCCTCGGGTCGATAACGCCAGCACCAGCACGCTGACCTCGCAGCCGGTCGACATCGTGCTGAGTGGCGTGGATGACGATCTCCTCGATGGACGTCACGACCCGCTGGGTTTCGAGATTGTGGACCATCCCGGCCACGGTGAGTTCGTTGCCCCTCTGTATCCGTTCTTCATAGAGGACTACCGCACCCAGCCGGATGGCCCCTACCCGCAGGCATTCGATCCCAACAACAGTGATCCACCCTCGCAGTGGTTCTACCATAACGTCTGCACTTCGGAGCGCTACTCCATCGATCTCGATTGGGTCTATAAGCCCAAATTCATCTCGGTCGGCGACGATCGTGAAGTCTTTTTCCTCGACGAATTCTGGTACTGCAACAACAGTTCCAGCAATGCACAGCCGACACAGCGCATCTCGCGTTGGAACGCCGAAGGGAACTTCATCGGTATGATCGAGATTCCTGACGCGAACCGGGCCAACGACACCTTCGTCAAGGATGCCTACGGGAATCTGCACACCATCACCCTGGACTATGGAACCCGTCTGATCCTGCAACTGATGAGTTCCGATATCACCGGACGCGACTACTGGAACAACCACCGCCTCAAGGCCTGGGAGATCAACGACAGTTCCACCGACAATACCAACCCCAGGTTGCACGCGACGACCCTGGTATATGCCCGGCTCGACATCGAACGCGGTCTGCTCTATGCGCATGACAAGCAGGAGGTGTTCGTCTTCGACGTGCGTGCCGATTTCGAACGCGACTTCCTCAGCAACGAGACGCACAAGCTGCAGCCGGAAGAGCTGCTCGGCATACTTGCCGACGGCAGGACCATCCTGGATCGCAGTTGCGGCTCGGAGAAGGACGGCTTTGCCATGGAGTTGGACTCCACCGGCGCCCTGTATATCGTCGACACCTGTGCCAACCGGATTCACAAGTTCGAGGCCTCCGGATTCGACGCCGACGGCAACTTCGTGCCGGGTAAACATGTCGGCTGGATGGGGCGTTGCGAAGAGAGCACCAACAAGGCGTGCGACACACTGACCAAGACCTCGCGCGGCTACAGTTGTACCGACGCAACCTGCACTCGCGACCTCGCCAACACCTCCGGCGACTACCCCGGCCAGTTCTACCACCCCACCTTTGTCGCCATGGGACCCAACGACGTCCTGTATGTCGCGGACACGGCCAATGCGCGCATCCAGCGTTTCGGCGCCGACGGCACGTTCGCCGGCGAGGCCATCTCCACCGGCAGCGGCATCAATCGCGGCGAAAACCCCGGCTTCGTGCTAGGCAATATGGGCAATCCCAAGATGGTGTCGGTCAACTCGACCCAGTTCTACGTAGTCGACCAGGCGGAATCCTTCGTGCATGTGTTCGAAACTTTGCCGTTCAAGGATGTGACCGACGACTCGGTGACCGTCACCTATGTCTCGGACTTCGACTTCCACTCGGCCACGGATAGCTTCACCTACCGCGCCAGCGACGGATTAGCGCACAGCGCACTGGGCACCGCCACCATCAACGTGGCGCGCAACTTTCGAGCCCCCATCGCCGAGGACAGCAAGAGGGCAACCGACGAGGACACCCCGTTGGCTTTCGAACTGCAGGGGGACGATCCGGACGGCATCGTAGGCAAGGATTTCAACGGCCTCGACACCCTGAGCTACGAGATCGTCACGCCACCGGCGAACGGCGTCGTCAGTGGTTCCGGCGCAGCACGCACCTACACGCCCTCCGCCAATTTCAACGGCAGCGACACCTTCACCTTCCGTGTTCATGACGGCAACGAGTATTCACAAGCCGCCACCGTCGACATCACCGTGCTACCGGTCAATGACCCGCCGGTCATCAGTTCGGTCAAATTGCCGAGCCGTATCGGCCGCGGCTTCCAGGTGTTGCACGAGGGTGTGTTCACGGACGATGACACAGACGGTCACCAGGCGACCGTCGCCTGGGGAGTCGGAGAGCCGACCGACTCCACCGGCGGCATCGTCGACCCGGGGAACGGTGCTTCGCCGTATATCGACGGCGTTGCAGTCATGGAGCCATTGGCCCTGGACAATGAGGGCAAAACCCTCGCTCAGCATGTCTATGATGGAAGCGGTGCAAAGAGCATCACCCTTTGCGTCAGCGACGCGCAGCAGCAGCAGCACTGTACGTCACGCGCCGTGACCGTGGGCACCTATGCCAACCTCTCCTTCGCCCTGAACAGTGACAGCGAAGCAGTCGGCAGCGCCGGGATAGAGGTGACAGCCAGCTTGACCAATACCCTGCCAGAGGGCTGGGAAGGTTTGTCCGCCATGAACGTGACCATCGTTCAGGATCCGTCGGACCTGCTCGAAACCACCACGATCACACTCGGCTCCCCCGTCTGTGGGGTACAGAACGGACTCGCTTATTGCAGCCCGCAGACTCTCAGTCCGGGCGGATCGGAAACCCTGAGGCTCCGGGTGCACGCTAAGCAGGCGGTGCTGTACGACACCGATACCCTGCTTGCCCTGCACGCCACGACCACGACCCCCGCATTGCTCGACGACTACCTGGGCGCCATTGCGCTGCGCGTGCTGGCCGACCCTACCGATAGCGACAGTGACGGGATGACCGATGCTTTCGAAGCGGCCTTTGGTCTGGACAAGCACGACCCGTCCGATGCCGGCACTGACCGGGACGGCGATGGACTGAGCAACCTGGATGAATACCTGCAGCGGACCAACCCTCGAAAACGCGACACTGACGGAGACGGCATTTCCGATGATGCCGAAATCACCCTGGGCACGAACCCGGTCAAAGCGGACAGCGACCAGGACGGCCTGCCCGACGGATGGGAGCAAGAGAAGGGACTCGACCCGTTGGATGGCACAGATGCGGATCGCGATCAGGACCAGGACGGTCTCACCACCGGCGAGGAATACCTGCTGGGCAGCCATCCTCTGATCGCCGACAGCGACAACGACACAGTGCTGGATGGTTCGGACAACTGCCTGCTGACGCCCAACCCGGCACAGACCAACAACGACGGCGATGCCGCGGGCGACGCCTGTGACAGTGACGACGACAATGACGGCATGCCTGACTGGTTTGAGAATCAATATGGTCTCGACCGGTACTCAGCCGTCGATGCCAGCGAGGATGCCGATGGCGACGGACTGACCAACCGCGAGGAGTACGCAGGTGGCACCGATCCCACCAATCCGGATACCGATGGGGACGGCATCGATGACCTGCAAGAGCGTAACGCGGCAGCCCTGATGGGGATTCTTCCAATCATTCTGGAGTAGATAGATAGGTTTCTGCCGGAAACGGCACAGACTCCCTCGGCACAGGGTGGTACCGACATTTTCAATGGCGATGAGTCAATTGACCCTGTCGGTTGGAAACCCGGCTGGAGAGAGCTGTTTCGCTCCTCAAAAGGGGTATCGCAACGCACCGCACGGAAGTTCAGCAAAACCTTTGTAGAACTACAGTTTTTCCGGCTGTTGCCGATAGCCATGCCAAGGAGTACGCCGAACCCAAAGCCAACTGACCTTCGGCAAGGCATGACCATGAAAAACGGCACCTATCGGTCCAACTCGGACTTCTGCCCGCCCTGGCGGGAGTACCCCTCTTCGCCTCCGCTGAGAAGCTGCAGAAGCGCGGTAACCTCAGCCTCCCCGACACCCTCGTCGAGTTCGTCACCTCCCTCCCGAGCGTTCTGGAGAGCGTCGCAGTGGCGTCTAGCAAACGGCTGGCAAAGGGCCAGCGGCTGGTTGCGCTCGAAGCTGGAGTGGAACGGGTAGCGCGCACGCTGGGCCGGGCTGGGCGAGGCTTGTTCGGAAGTTTTCGGCACTTCCCCAACCGCTTGCCAACCGGATCAGAAAGCCGCTCACCGTGCCGGTGTGTGCCAATGATCGCGATCCCATCCCGCAGCCGACCAATCTGTCCGACAATCCGGCGCAGCGGCGCACGCTATCATGTTGCCCGTTTTTCCACGAGTGAGCAGGATCCGGTGGGATGACTACCCATTCCGTTTCAGCCACTTACTTCGAAATGGAACGGTCAACCGGGGAATTCGGTTCAAAGATCGCCACAGCGTGCCGCTAACTGCGATAGCAGAATTGAGTCCTTAACCTTGACCGAGTCAAACGAAGAAAAACTGTCCGGGCACAGCTCACAAACATCATGATTTCTCTTTCCGCAAAATCACGCATCGCGTTCGGTCAGGTGGGACTTCTGATCAGCCTGCTGCTGACAGCCAGCTTTCTGGGGCTGGTTCCTGATCAGGCAAAAACCGCACGAGCGGGACGTTCAGCGTTGGCGGAGGCGATTGCGGTCAACAGCTCTCTGATGGTTACCAAAGAGGATATCCGGCGCTTGACGGGTATGCTGGAACTGGTGGTGCAACGTAACGACGATCTGCTCTCCGCCGCGCTGCGCACCGATGCGGGCTATCTGGTGACCACCGTCGGGCCGCATGAGACGCTTTGGCAGGACAACGATTCGGCGTTCTCCACCGATTCCCATGTCAAGGTACCCATCTGGGCTGGAGCGACCCGCTGGGGCCGGGTTGAACTCCGCTTCAAAGAACTGAAATCCGCCGGCTGGCATGGTCTGATGGAAGATCCGCTGCTGCGGCTCCTCACCTTCGTCTCACTCTCCGCTTTCGTCGGTTTCTACTTCTATCTTGGCAGGATGTTGAAACAGCTGGATCCGTCGCAGGCCATTCCAGGACGGGTCCGCTCAGCGCTGGACACCATGGCGGAGGGGTTGCTGGTGCTGGATAACAAAGAGCAGATCGTTCTCGCCAACCGCGCATTTGCCAAAACGTTGCAGGACGATCCGGAGGCACTGCTCGGCCGACGCGTCGGTGCATATCCCTGGTCCGACGCCAGTGGTGCCGCACTCAAACCGGAGAAGCGCCCCTGGCATCTGGCGCTCAAGAGCGGCGAGCCGCAAAAGAACCAACGGGTCCGGCTGGCTATCGGGCACGACCGACACCTCACTTTTCTGATCAACTGCTCCCCGGTGCTCGGCAGCGGCGGCAGATACGCCGGCGTACTGGTGAGCTTTGACGACGTGACACAATTGGAGGAGGCGGAGATCGAGCTGCTCAAGTCGAAAGAGGAGGCGGTGGCAGCCAATCAGGCCAAGAGCGCTTTCCTGGCCAATATGAGTCACGAGATCCGCACCCCGATGAATGCGATCCTGGGTTTTACCGAACTGCTCAAGCGCAGCAACGGCAAAGATCCCGCAGTCACCCGCAAACATCTGGAGACCATCTACTCCAGCGGCCGGCATCTGCTGGCGCTGATCAATGACATTCTCGATCTGTCCAAGGTCGAGGCGGGCCGGCTCGAAGTCGAACGCATACCCACCAACCCCTACCCGATCATCCGGGAGGTGGTGAAGGTGCTGGGCGTGAAAGCTGCCGAGAAAGGGATCGGCTGCCAATTTGTACTCGAAGGCGAGGTACCCGAGCAGATCGAAGGTGATCCGGGCAGGATTCGGCAGATCGTCACCAACCTGGTGGGCAATGCAATCAAGTTCACCGCAACCGGTGGCGTCACCGTCACGGCGCGCGGACGGCGGCTGGCTGACGATACACTGGTGTTTTGCATCGATGTCGCTGACACCGGTGTCGGCATGAGCAGCGCAGCGACCACCCGCATATTCGAGGATTTCGTACAGGCCGACTCATCGGTGACGCGCAAGTTCGGTGGTACCGGATTGGGCCTTTCGATCAGTCGCAAGTTCGCCCGCGCGCTGGGCGGAGACATCCGCGTCGAAAGTGAACTGGGGCGCGGCAGTCTGTTCCAGGTGACCCTGAATGGCGGCAGCGCCGGGGAGGTCCGCTGGATCAGCGCGGAAGCAGCGCTCGCCAGTGGCGTACAGGCGGAGAGTGATCAGCATACCCACTGGAAATTCCCACCAGCCAGGGTGCTGGTGGTGGACGACGGTGCGGAGAACCGTGAACTGGTCAAACTGGTACTCGAGGAGTACGGCCTGACGGTGGCGGAGGCCGGCAATGGTCGGATCGGCGTGGAAATGGCAACACAGACGGCCTACGACCTGATCCTGATGGATATTCAGATGCCGGAGATGGATGGCTTCACCGCGACCGGCATGCTACGCAGACAGGGCATGCTGACACCGATTATCGCACTCACCGCCAATGCCATGAAGGGATTTGAGCAGGAGTGTCTGAACGCTGGTTATAGCGGCTACTTCACCAAACCGATAGATATCGACAAATTTGTCGCGACGATGGGGGAGATACTGGGTGCAGAGGCAGCCACCGAATCCGTTGAAGCCGGGACGGTGAACGCTCCTCCGCCTGCGCTTCCACCGGTCGCTGATTCGCTCCCCGTCGTTTCGGCACTGGCTGACGATCCGCGTTTCAGCCGTCTGATCGTCCGCTTTCGGGAACGGCTGGTCGCGCAACTCGCCCTCATGGATGCCGCCTGGACGGATCAAAACCTGGATGCATTGGCAAAACTGGCTCACTGGCTGAAAGGCGCCGGCGGAACCGTCGGATTCGACCAGTTCACCGAACCGGCGAAGGCGCTCGAGTCAGCCGCCAAAGGCGCCGACTTAGTGACGATCCCGATCAGACTGGGAGAGCTGCACAGATTGACAGAGAACATGGTGGTTGGGAAAACGCCCGCCGCAGCCGGCTCCCCGGAAGATCGGGCACCCGCGCAACCGTCCCCCGTGGAGGAGGTGGCCGAGTCTATGCCGATCGTCTCCCGTCTGGCCGGCCATCCACGTTTTCACTCGGCGATCAACAAGTTCGTGGTCCGGTTACAAGCGCAGTATCAGCAGATGCAAACGGCATGGGGTGGCGCCGATCTGGAGCAGCTCGCTGTGCTCGTTCATTGGTTGAAAGGCGCTGCCGGTACGGTCGGTTACGATGCATTCACTGAGCCGGCGAAGGAGCTGGAGCAGATGGCCAAAGCCGGACAACTGGAGGCAGCTGGCAAGATGGTGAAAAAAATCGGCGCCATGGTGGCGGCGGTGCAACTTCCGGAGTCGGACAACGCACACCCGAGACCTGGGCCGCTGCAATCGGCGGGTAATCGGTTGTGAAACAGAACTGTTTGGAGCAGTAACAGGATGCTACTGGACAAACTCAGAGCACTCACCCCACAAGTGCCGGCGAATCAGTCGTTGGAGCGAGCTCCTGTAATGGACTATGCAGGCAGGGATGACCACCAGACGCTGCTGGCCAACGCCACCATCATGATGGTGGATGATGAACCGATCACCATGGAGGTGGTTCAGACCTTTCTCGAAGACGCCGGTTATGAGCACTTCCTGCTGATCGAGGACTCACGCCTCGCGCTCGACAAAATTCTTGAGCACAGACCCGACATCCTGCTGCTGGATCTGGTGATGCCACATGTCTCCGGTTTCGAGATTCTCACCAGGATCCGCCAACATCCGAAGATCTCCTATCTTCCGGTGATCATACTCACCTCCTCTTCCGAAGCCGAAACCAAACTGCAGGCACTGGACAAAGGCGCTACCGACTTTCTCGCCAAACCGGTCGACCCCAGCGAGTTGGCGCTGCGGGTGCGCAACACACTGGCGGCAAAAGCCTACCAGGACCAGCTGGCCTACTACGATCCACTGACCAACCTGCCCAACCGGCGCTATTTCCTGGATCGCCTGGAGTGGTCGATACATCAGGCGAACCGGCAGAACTCCCAGTTGGCGGTGCTGCACATCGCGCTGAACCAGTTCCGGCGTATTTATGATGCGCTCGGACCGACCGCGAGTGACCAGGTGATCAGGCAGGTTGCCGAACGTATCCGCGAATGCATTCGCCACACCGACACGGTCGGGCGCACCCACACCAAGGAGGGCTACGACAATGTACTCTACCGGATGGGAGGGAATGAGTTTTCCGTACTCTGTACCCAGCTGTGTCAGCCGGAAGACGCGGCCAAGGTGGCCCGCCGGGTATTGGAGGTGATGCGGCTACCGTTCGATGCGGGGGGTACGGAAGTGCAGATGCCGACCACGATCGGTATCGCTGGTTATCCGGGCGATGCCCAGACGCTGGATACGATTGTCCAGAGAGCAGGGATTGCGGCGGCACAGGCGGCTGAGAAGGGGGAGACGACGTTCGAGTTCTACTCCGATCAGATGAATCTCACTTCGTTACAGCGTCTGCAAATGGAGGCTGATCTGCGTCATGCGATCCAGAACGATGAACTGGTTCTGCACTATCAGCCGAAGGTCGACATCAAAACCAACCAGGTCACCGGAGTCGAAACGCTGGTCCGCTGGCAAAGAACCACTGGCGAGCTGGTCTATCCCAACAACTTCATTCCACTGGCTGAGGAGTGTGGGCTGATCCATGCCATTGGTGTATGGGTATTGCAAGCGGCTTGCAGACAGCTCGCTCAGTGGCAGTCCCAGGGCAAATGGATTCACGTTGCGGTGAACCTATCGGCGAAGCAGCTGTACGGAGGAGGTCTGGTTGAAACGGTTGCGAAGATAATAGACGCAAACGGCATAGATCCCAGCTATCTGACCCTGGAATTGACCGAAAGCCTGTTCATGGAGGATGCCGACTATACCGTGCAGACTCTGAACCGGCTGATGGCATTGAACACCAGAATATCGATGGATGACTTCGGTACGGGCTACTCCTCGCTCAGCTATCTGAAAGCATTCCCGCTGCACGAACTGAAGATCGACCGGTCATTTTTGAGTGGAGTGAACGCCAATCGTCATGATCAGGCGCTGGTCTCTGCCATCGTCTATCTGGCCCATGAGTTCGGTCTGACCGTCATCGCAGAAGGGGTTGAAGAGGCGTCCCAGCTCGAATTTCTCGCCACTATCGGTTGTGATCAGTATCAGGGGTATCTCTTCAGCAAACCTTTACCGGTTGCCCAGATCACACCGATGCTCTCGTCTTGCGGTATTGTCAACAACGTCTGAGTTGCACACGCTGACTCTTCCTCCTGGCGTTCTTCGTGCAATACGGTGGCAGGTTGCCCCAACCTATTCACCGACTCCCGGAGACTCGATGGACTGGTGCTGCAAGGTGTCCGCTCACATCGTCGCAGTAGCTATTCCCCGGCTTGGCGCAGTCAGCCCAGAGACTCATCCAGTTGTTGATACTGGCTCAGAATTCTTGGCACCAGATTGTTACCTGCGTGCGCCTTGAGGTAGTCGACAAACAACTGCAAGAATGGCCTCAGGCTCTCTTCTCCCCGATCGATACACAGCATTAGCTGCTGAAGATCCGGTACCAGACCAAAGATGCGTCGCAGTTTGTCAATCACTTTGGAGAACCAACTCCGTTGCATCCCTTCCACCAACTCCGCTATCTCGGGAAAAGTCTGCAGCAGTTCCTCCGCCTCCTCCGTTTCGACATGATCCAGGATCAACCGCAGCAGTTCCGCAGTTACTTTACGCGCCGATACTTCGGGAAAACCCAATTTCTCCACTGCGAGTGAGATGAACTCGTCCATGAAGAATAAGACAAACTTCCCTGCCATCTGTTGTCACTCCATCAGTAAAAAGTGGTTATCAGGCTGTTATTGACATCACATAATCAGCAACTGTTCGGGCTGCGCTTGGTATCGTTCGCAGCAATCGTCCTCAATGATTTGCGCCTTTCAGCGCATGCTGATAATGGCCAAAAAAAGCGCCCCGCAGGGCGCGGGGCGTTGCCTCATCGGCCAGTGTTGGCTACTCAAACCACTGCTGAAGTAAGCCGTTCCATCGGAACTCGACGATACCCGTTCCCTGTATCGCCGCATTGAAAACAGTCGCAACCACTGCTTCGATTCGATCACCAGTGTAAAGGATCCCGGCTGGGTCAACTGTCAATAATTGTGACTATGCATAGCCAGCTGGATTGCAGTGCGCGCATCATCCGTTCGCAGATGCACAGAGCAAACACTGATTGCTGTAGACGTATACGATCCAGCCGTTCCACCAAGAGTGTGAAATTTTGTCACGCGATGTCACATTATTTATTCGAGTGGGGTATCTTTGACCTCACGGGGAGGCAAGCGGCAATCCAACCGATCCGGAAAACACCGGTTGTGGCATCGCAGCAGAGGGGGGAAAGCATCTTCAACACTGCGCAACATTCTGGGGTATCTCAAGTGACTCGATTGTGAGAGGTCGGTCCAACTCCTGAAGTAGCAACTGGCATATTGAATAGATAAAGTTGAAAATGAATCCCGGCGCACATCCACTGATTCAACCTGGATGCGGCGCAATGGAATTCACACAAACAACGGAGCATAGGTATGAAACCGATGAACAAGAAACTGATACTCCCTTTCATCACCTCGGCGGTGATTGGAATCACCGGTTGTTCCACGACACAGCAGAAAGCCCAGATGGAGGGTGCTGGGACGATGGGTGATATGGATGCCCAACTGGAAGAGATGAGAAGAGAGAACGAGCAGCTGCGGCAATCATTGCAACGCGCCCAGGCTGGCACTGAACAGAGCAGTGCCGACTCGGAAGATCTGCTGCCGCCCAATGCGAAACCGGGTGAATGCTATGCACGTGTACAGGTCCCTGAAAAGTATGAGGACACCACGCGACGTGTGCTCAAGAGCGAGGCCTCGGAGCGTGTTGAGATCATTCCGGCGGAGTATGCCATGGTCGATAAACAGGTACTGGTAAAAGAGGCTGGAACACGGCAAAAAGTGATACCAGCACGCTACGAAATGGTCGACCAGAAGGTGCTCGTCAGCGAAGCAAGCGAGAAGAAGAAGGTGTTGCCCGCTCGCTTCGAATTCGAGAAAGAGCCGATCGAAGTGTGCGACACCAAGTTGGTCAGCAAAGTGATTCCTGCCCGCTTCGAAATGGTCGATGAACGTGTTCTGGTGGAAGAGCCGAGCCAGACGATGAAGGTGGTTCCGGAAAGCTACAAGTGGGTGGAAGAGCGTGTTCTGGTCAGTGAGGCCTCGGAAAAGCTGGTCACCAAAGATGCCGTATACAAAAACGTGTCCGAGCAGGTATTGGTGAAACCGGCGCACACGGTCTGGAAGAAAGGCCGCGGGCCGATCGAAAAGGTGGACAATGCGACTGGAGAGATCATGTGTCTGGTGGAGGTCCCGGCTGAATACAAGACCGTTACCAAGCAGGTCCTGGTGACCCCGGCGCGCACCGAAAAAGTGGTCATACCGGCGAAATACGAGACGGTGAAGAAGCGCGTTGTGGACGAGAGCGCCAGAAGCGTTACCAATCCGCTACCGGCCAAATACAAAACCATCAAGGTACGCAAAATGGTGGAGCCGGCAAAAACAGTTACCGAAGAGGTTCCCGGCAACTGCCGTATGATGAAAGTGCGCAAGATGGTGGAGGGACCACGGGAAGTGACTGAGACCGTTCCGGCAGTATACAAGACGGTGCAGGTCCGCAAGATGGTGGAAGCACCGAAGACTGTGGAAGAGAAGATACCTGCGGAGTACAAGACGATCAAGGTGCGCACCGTCGTCAAACCGGCCAGTGAGCGCCGTATACCGATTGCGGCTGAATACCAGACTATCTCCGAAAGGAAGAAGGTTTCGGACAGCCGCCTGGAGTGGCGCCCGATACTGTGTGAAACCAATACCACACCCGATGTGGTGCGACGCCTGCAGTCCGCTCTGAAGCGTGAAGGATATGATCCAGGCGCTATCGATGGTGTGCTCGGATCCGCAACCAGGCAGGCCGTGGATCGCTACCAGCGGGACAAGAACATCCCGAGGGGACAGGTGACCATCGGTGTATTGAAGCGGCTCGGCGTGCAGTAACGACGCCACCCTGTCTGCTACACCCCTGCGCTCCCGGCAGGGGTGAAGCAGATTGATCGTACAGACTTGGAGGTGCCAACCACCTCGCCAGTGCCCGATGCGCTGAACCCACACTGCGGAGCAGATACACAATGAATTATCAGTACAACAGCAGCGTGCCCGATCGGTGCAACTCACCCACGCTGCACGACCGCCCTGACCAGGGCACCATTCAATGGATGCGGCAGAGGGGAGATATGAGAATCGCTTTTCTGGAAGATGATCAGGCACAGGCGGAGATGATCAAAAGCTGGTTGAGTTCGGCCGAGCATAGTTGCCGCCACTTCACCAAAGCGAGTCTGTTTCTGAAAGAGATCAGGCGGGAGAGCTACGATCTGCTGATCCTCGACTGGGAGTTGCCCGAATCGTCCGGCATAGAGGTGCTACGCCGGGTCAGGGAGCAGAGCGACTGGCGGGTGCCGGTGCTGTTCATCACCAATCGTGACAGCGAGGATGATGTGGTAAAGGCACTTGCCGAGGGCGCGGACGACTATATGACCAAACCCGCTTCACGCAACATCACGCTGGCACGAATCAATGCGCTGGCCAGACGTAGTCAGTTGGAAACAGTGGGGGAACAGACGCTGGAGTTCGGCGACTACAAGTTTCTGACCACGAAAAAGACATTGACGCAGTGCGGCAAACCGATCGAGTTGACCGAGAAGGAGTACCAACTGGCAGTGATGCTGTTCTGCAATATCGGACGACTGCTGTCGCGCAACCATATGCTCGAGGCGATCTGGGGTGTCGGACCTGAACTCGCCACGCGTACCGTGGATACGCACATCAGCCGCCTGCGCCGAAAACTGGCCCTCCTGCCGGAACACGGCTGGCGCCTGAAGGCGGTGTATCAGCATGGCTACCGGCTGGAACGGGTGGACGACCTAAACAGCGATTGAATCCGGTACACTAGGAGCCTGTCGGACTATGGGGGATCATAGCGAGGGAGTGGGAGAGCAAGGCCAAATGGTTCCCGATTTGAGGCGCATAGTGGGCCTATGTAACGAAAATCGGGGAATATTTGGACCGCTCTCCCACTTCCGCAGTAGAAACATCCATAGTCCGACAGGCTCCCAGGCGGCACCCACGAAAAAGAGTTTCTGACTTATGGATGCCGCCGATGCCCCGCGAAACAGCGTTCAGGTCGCTGCCAGGTCCCGCTCTGTCTGGCTGCCAACCAGTTGGGGCATCATCTCGCTGCTGCTGGCCGCGCTCTCTTTCTGGCTGATTCATAGCGATTGGCTGTGGCGTTGGGATCAACTGCTCTACGACAGTCAGCTCAGGTTCTGGTCTCGTCCCGCGCCGGATGACATTGTCATCGTTGCGATTGACAATGCCAGCCTGGCGCAGATCGGCCGTTGGCCCTGGAGCAGAGAGGTGCACGCGGCGCTAATCAGACGCCTTGACCAAGCCGGCGCCAGAGCGATCGTTGTTGACGTACTCTTTACCGAGGCTGATGCGCGTTCACCTGCGTCCGACCAGCGCTTGGTCGCCGCAGTATCAGCGAGCGGCAAAGTGGTGCTGCCGATCGTCTTCGAGCAATCCAGCCCGGGAGAGCGGCTGGTTGAGACGCTGCCGATGCCGGCACTGATGCAAGCCGCCGCAGCTGTGGGCCATGTCCACATCGATCTGGATCCGGACGGCATCGCGCGCCGGGTGCATCTGCTGGAGGGGGTCGGCACACCCCATTGGCCCAGCATGAGCCTGGCGCTGCTGCGTCTGCTCGATGGTGGTGGCTGGAATCAACTGCCCGGCTTGCGTAATCCGGATCCGACACAGGGAACGGTGCAGCACATTGTCCGTGACCACCAGATTCTGCTCGCTTTCGCCGGGCCACCAGGCCATTTCAAACGGATCCCCTATGCTGATGCACTGAGCGGAACAGCCGCGGCCGACAATTTTCGCGACAAGATCGTGCTGGTCGGTGCGACAGCGACCGGACTGGGTGACTCCCTGCCAACCCCGGTCTCCGGCTGGAACCAACCGATGGCAGGGGTGGAGATAAACGCCAATCTGATCGATGCGTTACGGCGCGGTCTAGTGATTGAGTCGATGCAGACACCGTGGCGAGTCGCCCTCACCCTGCTGCTGCTGTTGCTCCCCTATCTCTTCTACCCAAGGCTGAAACCCCGTTATGTGCTGATGACCAGCGTCTCCCTGCTGTTCGCCACACTGCTTCTCAGCGCGCTGCTGCTGCATGCGTTCCAGGTCTGGTTTCCCCCGGTTGCCGCGCTGGCCGGACTGATGCTGGGTTATCCGTTGTGGAGTCTGCTGCGCCTGGAGCACACCGTGCGCTATCTGGAGCAGGAACTGGAGCGGCTGCATGCCGAACCCAGATCCGTCTCCTTCTACGATGAGTCTCTGGGGGCATCCAACGGACTCAACTTCCTGGAACGGATCGTACCCTTTGCCGGCTGGGTGCTGCGGGATCCGCACGGCAGGGTCGTCAGTTCGGACATCCGAAATGATATCTCCACGCAGGTGCCGGCGGAAACAGACAGCCAATCCGCCTCGGTGGTGCGTCCGATCAATCTCACCATTCCCGGCCAGCAGGGAATGCTGACACTGCAGTTGCCATCGGAGCTGGAGCGCTCCCTCTCCGAAGAAGCGTTGAATCTGGTCAATGAGTTTATCCGCCAGTTTGACAGGCCGATCCGGAGTGAACCGAGAAATACCACCGAATTGATCGAGCGGCGGATCGAACAAGTGCAGCTGGCGGTGGCCGAGATGCGCTCGATGCGCGGTCTGATCACCGACACATTGCGGCAGATGCTGGATGGCGTGCTGGTGATCAACTCCGGCGGACAGGTGGTGATGGCGAACGACCAGGCAGCCCGTCTGCTCGGTTTCGACTCTGAGCGATCGATTGCCCATGCCGAGATCCTCCAACTTACCCGGCAGCTGACACTGAGCGGCAGCAGCTGGGAGCAGGCGCTGCGCGGCACGCTGGTGGAGCGGAAAACGCTGTCGCTGGAGGGACAGATGCCGGGTGAGACCGAACTGCTGATTCAACTCTCTCCCCTGTCACTGACCCAAGGCAACCTGCATGGCATGATCGTGATGCTGTCGGACATCACCCGGTTGAAGCAGAGTGAACGCAAGCGGGCACAGGCGATCAACTTCCTGTCACACGACCTGCGCTCCCCGATCACCTCACTGCTCTCGCTGCTGCAGTGGAATGAAAACAGCAGCGATAAACTCAGCACCGAGGAGATGACCCGGCGCGTCGAACACTACGCGCGCCGGGCATTGCGCCTGGCGGACAGCTTCCTGCAGCTGGCCCGAGCGGAGAGTTCGGACCAGTCCGCTTTTCACGAGACCGACTTTGTCAATATCGTACACAACGCGGTGGACGAAGCGTTTGCCGAAGCGAATAGCCGTGGCATCCGGTTGCTTCGAGACATCACACTCGATGAAGCCTGGCTGCAGGGAGATGCCGGATTGCTGGAACGGGCGCTGACCAACCTGCTTGAGAACGCAATCCGTTACAGCCCCGCTGATTCCAGCATCGAGATATCGCTGCGACTGCAAGCAGGCTACGTCGAGTGTTGCATTAGGGATCACGGGGATGGCATACCGGAGGCGGATCAGAAGCGGATATTCGATCCGTTCCAACGCGCGCAGGGTTCCGGCAGCCGCTATCGTGCAGGCACTGGATTGGGTCTCACCTTCGTCATGGTCGTGGCGGAAAAGCACCGCGGTACGGTCGCCCTGGAGAGCAAAGTCGGCGACGGCTCCAGATTCTGTCTGCGGATACCGCTCGATTCCGCGAACAGAACCACTGGCTGAGCCGTTGCACAGTCTGAAGTGTTCTGATGCCAGGGCCCGGTAACGTCAGGCGGAACGCCGACAGCAGATTGCGCCTCACGGAGACAGGTCGCACACCAGGCTGATGATACAAGCCTCAAACGGAACGGGACAGCGCCGTCCGGGCTGACCACCCATGGGTGGATCTCCCCCCTCCCCCTACCCCGCCTTCTGCAGATGCACATCCATCTGTGGAAACGGAATCGAGATATCGTTTTCGTCGAAAGCCAGCTTGATTTTCTCTGTCAGATCAAACTTGACAGCCCAGTAATTGGCACTCTCCACCCAGGGCCGCACAACGAAGTTGACACTGTGCGCTGCCAGCTCTGACACCGCTACGGTATACGCGTGATCTTTCAGTATGCGCACATCCTCATCCATCACTGCCTGGATGATATTCCGGGCTTTACGTATATCGTCACCATAGCCAATGCTGAAAACCATATCGATGCGCCGGGTCGCTCTGGCCGAGTAGTTGACGATCGACCCACTGTAGATACTGCCATTCGGCACGATAATCACACGATTGTCACCCGTGCGCATCGTGGTACTGAAGATATTGATCGCCTCCACCACCCCGGAGTTACCCGCCGCTTCGATGAAGTCCCCTGCTTTGAACGGGCGGAATATGATCATCATCACGCCGGCAGCGAAGTTTTGCAGCGAGCCCTGCAGCGCCAGACCTACTGCCAGACCGGCAGCACCGAGCAGCGCGATCAACGAAGTGGTATCCACGCCGAGTCGATCCAGCGCGGCGACAATCACCAGCAACAACAGCAGACTCCTGACGATCGAAACGATGAAATTGGTCAGGATATCGTCCATTCTGCTCCTGACCAACAGCGTGCGCAGCAGCTTGACCACGAGCGAGATCAGCAAACGTCCGAAGTAGAAGATCGCCAGCGCGAGCGTAATGTTGATCGCCCAGGGAATGACGTAGGTCGACAGCAGGTGTGGGATATTGAGATCAGCCATATTGGGTTTCCATTTGTCAGGGTTGGGTTAATCAACCGACGCAACCAGCAGGCGAGTTCGCCGGCTGTCCAGGCTAGCATCGATTCGGTTCTGAGAGCCAATGCGTCTGGTGCAGAGATAGGTTAACATAGCCAAGATGCAACAATCCGATAGATCATACCTATCACACATATTGCACATTTCAATTGGAGAAATTTCTTCGATTTGTCTAGTCTAGTGCCACGTACTGAGGTAAGTGCGCATTAACTAAATTTTATGCACGAGGAGAACACAATGGACCTCAAAGGTAGTAAGACCGAGCAAAATCTCAAGGATGCATTCTCTGGCGAGTCTCAGGCCAACCGCCGTTATCTCTATTTCGCATCGAAAGCGGACGTCGAAGGTTACAATGACGTCGCCGCGTTGTTCCGCTCCACCGCGGAAGGCGAGACCGGTCATGCCCACGGTCATCTGGAGTATCTGGAAGTCTCTGGCGACCCGGCGACAGGTCTACCGATCGGTGCCACCGCGGACAACCTGAAGGCAGCGGTAGCCGGTGAAACCCACGAGTACACCGATATGTATCCGGGCATGGCAAAAACAGCCCGTGAAGAGGGCTTCGATGAGATTGCCGACTGGTTTGAAACGCTGGCGAAGGCCGAGCGTTCACACGCCAATCGTTATCAGAAGGCACTGAACGAATTGGATTAAATTCTAAACGCCGCCGGGGTCGTCAAGACTCCGGCGGGAAGAGAGATTTTCCACAGAGGTTTGCGACATGGCAGTAAAAGAGGGCAACCTGGAGGCACCCACTCGACACCCGCTCGACTGGAAACGTCCCGAATTTTATGACGAGGCGTCACTGTTCCACGAATTGGAGAGAGTCTACGACCATTGCCACGGCTGTCGTCGCTGCGTCAGCCTGTGCAACGCCTTCCCCACGCTGTTCGATCTCGTGGATGAATCCGCAACCATGGAGGTCGACGGGGTCAGGAAAGAGGATTACTGGAAAGTGGTCGACCACTGCTATCTGTGTGACCTCTGTTTCATGACCAAGTGCCCTTACACCCCGCCACACGAATGGAATCTGGACTTCCCCCATCTGATGCTGCGCGCCAAGGCGGTTAAGTTCAAACAGGGTGAAGTGCGGCTGCGTGACAAGATTCTCACCAGCACCGACTCAGTGGGTAGTCTGGCCGGCATCCCGGTGGTGGCGGGCATCGTCAATGCGGCTAACCGAGCCAAGCCGACCCGCAAACTGCTCGAGTCGGTGCTCGGCGTGCACGCCGATGCACGCTTGCCGGAGTATCACTCGAAGACACTGCGCTCACGACTCGGATCGGGCGCAGATGCCAGCCGGAGAGGAGAAGAGACCGCTGGCACCAAAGGCAGAGTGGTGCTGTTCACCACCTGCTACGGCAACCGCAACGAACCAATCATCGGTGAAGACCTGGCCGCGGTATTCCGACACAATGGCATCCCGGTGACACTGGCGGCAAAAGAGCAGTGCTGCGGCATGCCCAAGCTGGAACTGGGTGATCTGGAATCGGTCGAGAAGGCGAAGAACGCCAATATTCCGGTGCTCGCGCAGCTGGTCGATCAGGGCTGGGACATCGTTGCACCCGTCCCCTCCTGCGCGCTGATGTTCAAACAGGAGTTGCCGCTGATCTTCCCGGACGATCCGCAGGTGAAGAAGGTGAGCACCGCGATCTTCGATCCTTTCGAATATCTGATGCTGCGTCATAAAGAGGGCAAATTGAACACCGATTTCAAACATCCACTGGGCAAGGTGGCCTACCACGCCGCCTGTCATCAACGGGTGCAGAATGTCGGCTCGAAAACCAGAGAGCTGCTCTCTCTGGTCCCCGGAACGCAGGTCGATGCGATTGAGCGCTGCTCCGGTCACGACGGCACTTACGCAGTGAAAACCGAGTTTCATGAGACGGCGATGAAGATCGTGCGTCCGGTGGTCAACCGCGTGAAACAGTCACAGGCCGACCACTATGGCAGCGACTGCCCGATGGCGGGACACCACATAGAGCACGGCATGGCTGATGGCAGTAAGACCGAACATCCGATGAGTCTGCTGCGCAAGGCCTACGGCATTTAGGAGAGAAACCATGGCGAATGAGGGGTATCACGAACCGATCGACAAACTGAGCAACGCAACCCGCGACATGCACCGCGCCATCGTCTCACTGATGGAGGAGTTGGAAGCGGTCGACTGGTACAACCAACGGGTCGACGCCTGTACCAATCCGGAGTTGAAGGCGATCCTCGCGCACAATCGGGACGAGGAGAAGGAGCACGCGGCAATGGTGCTGGAGTGGATACGCCGTCAGGACCCGCACTTCGACCAAGAGCTGCGCGATTACCTGTTCACCGACAAACCGATCGCGCACACCTGATTTCTCTGACCACCACCGACCTCTCCAGCAGCGCGGAGAACTCGGTCGAGTCAGGCTCGGACCTGCTTGCGACAGAGAGTGGAAGATCCAGTAAAGCGCTCCAGAGCATGGAGCGACAGTGTAGAACCAAGGTAGCTTCAAATGAGTAAACTGACGCACGAAAATCTGTACAGTCTGGAAGAGTATGCCCGTATCCGCAACGACTTCCGCAACAAGGTGATCGATCACAAAAAAAGTCGCCGGGTCGCAATCGGCGATCACGCTGCGCTCTATTTTGAGGACCAGCTCACCATGCAGTACCAGGTACAGGAGATGCTGCGCATCGAACGCATATTTGAAGCCGACGGGATACAGGATGAGCTGGATGTCTACAATCCGCTGATTCCGGATGGGATGAACTGGAAAGCCACCTTCATGGTCGAATACGGCGACGTCGAGGAGCGCAGGCGGGCGCTGGCCAACCTGATCGGCATCGAGCGCGCGCTTTGGGTGCAGGTGGAGGGTTTCGACCGGGTGAGCCCGATCACCAACGAAGACCTGGAACGGGAGACCGAGGACAAGACCTCTGCGGTGCACTTCGTACGTTTTGAACTCACCCCGGAGATGGCAGCCGCGGTGAAACAGGGCGCTGCCATCCGGGCGGGCATAGCACACCCGGCTTACAACGAAGAGACCCTGCTCGCTGCGGAAATCCGCGACTCACTGGCAGGCGATTTGCACTGACCCGCTCCACGGTGCCGGACCCGATCCTTGTCATCGCTCGGGTCCGGTGCGGCGCAGCTGCCGCAGCTGGATCAACGCCACACCCAACAGCGTGAGCAGACCACCGAACAGCTTATGGGCAGTAAACGCCTCCCCCAGAATCAGCACCCCGGCAGCGACGCCGATCACCGGCGCCAGCAAGCTGAACGGCACCACCTGATTGACCTGAAGCCGGGTAAGCAGCCGGTACCAGAAATAGTAAGCCACCATGGATGAGGCAAACACGATGTAAGCCAGCGCCGCCCAGATGCGCCAGCCAGCGGATTGCACTGCATGCAGCTGATCAGTTTCGAACAGCAACGACATCAGGCTCAAGGGCGGCACCGCCAACAGACTGAGCCAGCCGACGACCGTCAGCGGATGCACCTCAGGAATCCGTTTTATCAGGATATTGGAGCCGGCCCAGCAGAGTGCCGACAACAGCAGCGCAGCCAGCGCGAGTGGCGTGCCGCCTCCGGGCTCTCCCGCCAACAGACCGGCACCGAGAAATGCCAGCCCCATGCCGGTGGCACGCCGCCATCCCAGCCGGTCGGCAAAGAAGAGCGCGGCCAGCATCGAACTGAACGGAACGCCAAGCTGGATCAGCAGCGCGGAGGTGGCCGCATCGGCCCCACGCAACCCCAGGAAGAGCAGTCCGAAATGGCCCACCCCCATGCTCAGTGACAGCAGCAGCAACGGTTTCAACTGGGACTTTTGTGGCCGGAAGAACGGGGTAAGCAACAGCCCCACCAGCAGAAAGCGGATCACCGTCAATGCCAGTGGCGGGATCGCGGTCACTGCGATTTTGATTACCGCGAAGTTGAATCCCCAGATCAACACCACGGCGAGCAGTTGCAACAGATCGGTGGGTAGCATGACTCTCCCGGACACCTGATCGATCCTTTGAAAAAAAATCCATGTTCATGATGTAATCCGCAGTGCAAGAGTATGAAATGTACGACTTGCGATTACCAACATTTCCAATCTCCAACTCATTGGAAAACTGCACTGTACTTACGTTCCACACAAAGCACTGTTTACCTCGGCACATCCGTTGTAACAGAGCGGAACAGCTGGTATTGCGGTTTGACTCCCTCTCAGGCCGTGCCATACTGAAGTGCAAACATCATCCAGCACATGCTTTAACAGAAGCGCGACCGACGCTTAAGGAGCAGACCTTGGCAGTCTCCATCAAATACGTCAATGACTTCATCGTCGGGGGCCATGCCAACACGCAGCTGACACCCAATTTCCGTCTCAAGGAGTATCAGCGGGCGGACGGTAAGATTCTGATTCACCGGGAACTGGTTGCCGCGGTGCAGTTGCTGCGGGAGAGCCTCGATGCAGCAGTCCGGATCAGCAACCTGCAACCGCCGGCGGGTATCCAACCGGTAACCGAGGGGTTGGCGGTGATGGTCTCCGCCAATGATCCGGAAGCATTGCTGCAAAAAGCGCTGCAAATGGTCAAGTCCGGCTACTTTCAGCGGGTGGAGGCGCAAGGTGATCAGCTCTACCTGGAGATTCCCGATCCGGATAATCTGCCTCCGATCGCACCACAACTCGCATTCGACTGTGGTGTCAGGGTCACCGCTGCGTTCGAAACCAGCGGCGACCCCTACCAACAGGTGACCGGCAACTTCGACGGCGCCGGACTCTCCTTCGGTCCGATCCAGTGCAACCTGAAAACGGGTACGCTGCAGGAGCTGTTCCGGCGCATGCGTGGCGAGGATAGCGCCCGCCTGGAACGCTGTTTCGGCAACCAGGCGGATTACCTCACCTTTTGGCGCATACTCGACGGATCACGCAGCGCGGCGGTCGCCTGGGCCGACCGGCTCAGCACCGGCAGGGACAAACACGGCTTCTCGCAGCCCTGGAATGGATATCTGCAAACGGTGGGCAGAGATAAGCTGTTTCAGAGCGTGATGCTGCGCTATGCGTATGACAAATACGGCAAGCTGCTGATGTCGGCGCTCGCCTTTGCCAGCGGCATCTCGCCGCTGCGCATCGACAATCTGCGCTGTCTGGCCGCGCTCTACGATATGGGCGTACAGCAAGGCAGTCTGCACAAGGCACACAGCCAGATAATTCGCCGGGTGGCCGCGGAACAGCCGCAGGATCAGTTTACGTTGACCCGCATACTGGTCGAGGAGCGGGCGAAAAAGGCGTCACCGCGCTGGCGCGCCGACTGTCTCAGCCGTCGTCTCTCCATCCTGGAGAGAGAACCGGTTTCGGTCACGCTGAGTGGAGAGACCGCAAGCCGCAGCAATCCGTGCAGCTACCTGCTGCGCAACTGTCCGGTGCGCAGCCTGGAGAACTATCTGGCCAGCTGAAACGGCAGCAGTTGCCCCACCCTCCCCTTTTCTTGAACCAGCAGTCGAACAGCTTCCAGTGCAGCAGTGCAAATGATCGTTTGAACCGGAGAAAAAGAGCGCTACCGTAGGTCTGGATTCAAGCCGGTATTTTATGTGAATTGCTGCAACGAAGGGTTAGCTGCAAATTAACAAGGCGTCCACCCGTTCGGCTGCAGAGGGCGGGGTCTGGCATACCTTGACGCACCGTACCTTCACCCCCGAGTGAATTTCCCCCCCTCAAGTCAAACCGCATTCAAGTCCAGTGAAAGGGTGCCGATAGTTCCGGACATGACCCGTCTGCGGCAATCTGTAGGCTGGTTTGCGCCAACTATAAGAACTGATTTGCAACACATAGGCGAATTAATGGGGAGGCTCCTTGTGCTAAGTCGACTTAAAATTTCAACCCGTTTTACGGTTACGGTGGGGATTGCGGTTGCTCTGCAAGTGATCGTACTGGTGCTCGTGGCCCTCTCATTTATCAGCAAGGGTCTGACTGCTTCTGAGGAGAGAGAGCTGGAGTCCGCTTACGGCTCCGTGATGACCGCAATCCAACAGCAGGGGCAGATGGCCGTTGCGATGAGTGGATTGGTTGCCGAGCTACCTGCTGTTCAAGCTGCAGTGGCTGCTGATGATCGCGCTGCGTTGATGGAGCTGTTTGCACCCGGTTTCGACAGTTTGAAATCGGCGTATGGCGTCCGTCAGTTTCAATTTCACCGGCCACCGGCAACATCCCTGCTGCGCGTACACAAGCTGGAAAAATACGGTGACGACCTCTCCTCTTTCCGGCAGACCGTTGTGGAAACGAACCGCTCGCATAAACCGATCATGGGGGTGGAAGTCGGAGTAGCCGGATTGGGCATCCGCGGTATCGCACCGATAGCGTACCACGGCAACCATGTTGGATCGGTAGAATTTGGCATGTCTTTCGGACAGCAGTTTTTCGATGAATACACACAGATGCAAGGCATCAAGCTGGGTCTCTACCTGCTGCAGGAGGGTGAACTGCAGGTATTCGGCAGCACCATCGGGAAGTCGCCCCTATTAGCACGCGACCGTTTGATCGCCACGGTGCAGGAGGGTGCGCTGTTCGAGGAGAGCCGTCTGGGCGATACTCCGGTTGCGGTATATGCCCGGCAGGTGATGGACTATTCCGGTAAGCCTATCGGTGTGCTCGAACTGGTCAAGAATCGCAGCTTTTTCGTCAATGAGATCGCCTCGCTCCAAACATCCATGGCCATGGCCGGTCTGGTGACGCTGTTGGTGATCGGTTGGCTCGTCTGGCTGATCAGCCGGAGCGTCGTGCGGCCGTTGCTGTCGACTGTTACAACGGTGGATGAAATTTCAGCGGGCAGCGCCGCTTTAGGTGCGCGCATTCCCGTCCACGGTAGCGACGAGGTGGCGCAACTTGCTCAAGGTTTCAACCGATTCGTAGACAAGATAGAGAAGGTCGTGCAACAAGTCAGTCAATCTTTGGGAGAGCTGAGCGGTATGGCGAATCAGCTCTCCAAAGGGGCGACCCGTACGCGGCATCGAATGGAGGCGCAGCGGGCAGAAACGTCGCAAGTCGCAACCGCGATGACCGAGATGTCCAGCACCGTCCAGGAGGTCGCCAGCAATACTGAGGAAGCGGCGAGGTCCGCCAGAGAGGCTGGCAGACAGGCGAGAAAAGGCAAGGACATCGTCAGCAATAGCGTGCAAGCGATCGGCAAGCTGTCTGAGGAGGTCAACTCGGTCGATGCGGTCGTCAAGCGGGTCAGCGCCGACACGGACAAAATCAGTACGGTGCTCGACGTCATTCGCGGCATTGCCGAACAAACCAATCTGCTCGCCTTGAATGCAGCCATCGAAGCGGCTCGCGCCGGTGAACAGGGGCGTGGATTTGCCGTGGTCGCCGACGAAGTGCGCACCCTCGCGCAGCGGACGCAAAAGTCCACTCAGGAGATTCAAACAACCATCGAACGTCTGCAGCGTGGGGTTGGCGAGGCGGTGGCAACGACCCAGGGCAGCCTGCTCCGGACTTCCGAAAGCGTGGACCATGTGCACCGGGCAGGTCAGGCGCTCGATGCCATCGTCCTGGTGGTCGACTCGATCAGCCAGATGAACACCCAGGTCGCCACCGCATCTCAGGAGCAGAGTGTCGTGGTGGATGAAATCAATCGCAACATCACTCAGATTGGATCGTTGTCGGAGCAGACATCGCTCGGCGCAACCGAAACGGCGCAAATCAGCGATCGATTGGTGACGATCATGGATACCTTGATCACAGACGTCAACGCACTTGGTGCAACTGCCGGAACCGCGTCGTCGGTACTGGCGCGCGCCAAAGCCGCACACATCTCCTGGAACGCGAAGGTCCGCGCCCACTTGGACGGCATGCGCAACACGTTCTCGTCAGAGTTGGTATCGGACCATGACTGCGCTTTTGGCAAATGGTACTTCTCTTCGGGCGAGAAAGATTTCGGTGGATTGCCACAGTTTCAGGCGCTGCGGGATCCACATCGACAGCTACACGAAGTGGTCAAGCTGGTCGTCGATTTGAAAAGCAGGGGTGAAAGAGAACGTGCCGAAGAAGCGTATGAGAAACTGGAGGCACTGTCACAGCGCATCGTAGCGCTTATCGAAGATCTCGAACACCAGGTTTGAAAATCCAGCCATCCCATGCCCACGCGGCGCAATGAGCGACCGGCAGGCGGAGCAACCGTTGTCTGAACGGCAAAGTCCGCCTGCGCCCATTCGGTGGTTGCCGGGCGACTGGGGTGCCCGGCACATCGCTGCAGTGAATGCTGGCGAATGCGCTACTCAACCCGGCCCAGCTTTTTGAACCAGCGGTCGAACAGCTTCAGATGCAGCAGTGCAAACAGCGCGATCGCGGGACTGGAGATCAGACTCACCGCCAGTCTGCGCAGCGTATCCCGATAGTTCAGCAGTGCCAGCGCACGCCGCCCGCGGCGTGCACCCAGCAACGCTGTCGCCGCATAGGAAAAGAGCAGACCGGCAACGGTCAGCATGATCCCGTTCAGTGTGATCTTCTCTCCGATCCATGCGAACAGCCCCTGCAGCGGCCGGTAAGCGGGGTAGCTCCACCAGAGTAGCAGCAGCGCCAGTAGCAATGCTGCGATGACGGTCCACCGGATCACCCGCAGCAGTGGGTGCAGTTTCCAGACCTTCATAAACAATCCGGAAGCGACGCTGAGTTGTTGCATCAGTTGCCGGTAAAGCCTGGGATCCTCGCCGGTCATCCCCGCTTCGACCTGCAGAAAAGCCCACTGCGGCGTCTTCCAACCCATTGGCTGTGATCTGTCCAGCGCGATCCCCTGCAGGGATTCGACCGATCTCTCCATGGTGCGATAGCCGCTGGTCATCAGCGCGTACGCCTCCAGGTCGGTGAACGAATCGAGATCGGTACGTATACCGGCTACCAGGCGCTGTACCTCTTTGCGTAGCCCATAGGGAGTCTTGGGGTCTTTGGTGGTGGCGCCGGCAGCTTGCCGCTCTTTGCAGTCGACCCAGTCGAGCGTCTCACCGTCGAGCCCCTGCTGCAGGTGGATATAGACGTAATCACGCAGGAGTGAAGAGCGCTTACGCGCCTTGATATCCTCGTACTGGGATCCGCGTACGCGCTGCATCAGTGCGCTGTTGGTGCGCAGCAGCGGCTTGAGCACACCACCACCGGGATCCGCTGCGGTGTGCAACTGGCCCGATGCATCGCTGACCAGCAACAGCGTGCACTCCTGCTCCAGCAGCCCGGCGATCCCCTGATTGTCGTAAACGCCCCCGTCCACCAGCCGCACCATGGTATCCGGGAAGAGGCCGTCGAGCGCAATCGGCTCGAACAGGCCCGGCACGCAAGAGGAAGCCCCCACCGCGGTACCCAAGCGCACTTTGCGCAAGCACTCCGGAGCCTCAGTGTAGTGCAGCCGCCGGTAACGCGCGTTACCGTCGATCTCGGGATTGACCTGGAGCGGCGACTCACCCATCCAGGTGGCGGTGAACTGCCAGTTGTGACCCGAATTGAGCGAGGTAGCGTTGAGAATCAGCTCGGGAATCTTGCAACGCCGTTTCCAGTTGTCCCGGCGCGGAATGAAATCCTGCGGCTGCTCTGGGGGATTGACGACACACTCGTCTATCCAGCGCACCTCCCCCTGCTTGTCATCCTCGACCCGGGAGTAGATCAGCTTTTCGTAGAGCTCCCCCAATCGCGTGGTGCGTGAATAGCTGGAGGACCAGAGCATTTTCAGATTGGGGAAAGGGTTGGCGAGAATCTGTACGCGGGGATTCTGCTGCACCCCGGCGAGAAAGTCGGCCGCCATCCGCTGTACCAGCGCGACATAGTCGTCGCGTGTGACGCTGCCATCCCTGCGGCCCTGCGCCTGCACGTCGAACAGGCGACGCAATTCCAGATAGTAGTGGGCGCCGATGATCGAACCACCGGAGACGCAGGAGATCACCTCGACATGGCGCAGCAGATCCAGCTCCGCCAGCTTGGCCAGCACCCCGATGTGGTAGAGTGAGGCACGAAAACCGCCGCCGGAGAGGGCCAGCCCGACCTTGCCCTGAAACAGCGTACGCAGCGCCGCCGCCTCCTCCCCGAGAAATTCGAGCAGGGCCTGCCAGGCCTCGCTCTGTTCCAACTCCGTGCCGGTCAGACTCAGACCGGTCTGAATCCTGACCAGCTGCACCAGCTGTCTGGCGGTGGTGAGGTACTCCCACTCACTCATGCCGGGCGCCTTGCGCGCCTCGGCCAGCCAGCGTTTTGCTTCAGCATACCGGCCCAGTCCGAAGTATGCCTCGGCCAGCGTCACCAACGGCCAGTAGTCCTCCTTCCGGTACACTGCGTCCTCTGCATAGCGGGAGGAGAGCCTGGTCAGCACCTCCTCACGGATCGTGCGTGCGGAATTGCGCTGTAGGTCGGCGGTCAGTGATGCCACCCCCAGTTCATCCGCCTGCTGCTGATCGAATCCGGCGAGCTGATCGAGCAGAAAGGCGGCATTGATCGCCGGGTAGTAGCCATCTTCTGCATTCGACCTCTCCACCGCAGAGAGTGTCGCACCCGCCGCTACCCGCGCCAGCGCCGCCTGCCAGGCCTCATAGCCAGCACGGTAACAGGCGGTCGCCTGGGTCAGATGGCTGACAGCACCGTCAACTTCCCATTTACGCCGATGAATGGCTCCTGCCAGTCCGAGCGTCTCGCAATCCGGGATTACGCTCAAGCGAAACGCTTCTTCCAAAATCTCCAGCGCCTGGTCGAGCGCAAGATCGCGATTGAGATGCGGATCCTTATAGGTCGCCAATGCGCGTTTTCTGACTACCCTGAGACGCTCTTCAGGCTTGGCGATACTCTGCTCAGCAAGACGCTCCAACAGCCTTCGGGCCAGCGCGAATTCGTTCTGAGAGATCAACGCCTCGGCCAGCGGCAACAGCGTGTCGAAGTCACCCCGCCCTTGCTCCAGCATGCTCATGGCCTGTGTAATCAGCTCCGCTTTACTTCCCATCCTTTACCCCCTCTTCTCTTTGATCCGCACATTACAGATACCGGCTCAGACAATGGTAACAGCCGGTTGGCCGAATCATTCTCGGTCGTGGAAACCTCTCTCCTCTGCGCCAATTGTAGTCGTGCACTATAGTTATCGACAGGCCAGGTCGGTGAACAAAATTATACTGCCGAGAACAGTCCAGAGATGCGCCATAAGAAATCAACCACCACTTTCCCGCTTACCAGCCTGCTGATGCTGACGCTTCAGGCTTGCACCACCACGCCACCGTTACCGGATGAGACGTTACCGCTCAACTACCTGCAGGTTTCCGAAGGCCTGGTCACCTCCGGCCAGCCCAGTGCGCAACAGATTGCGGCGCTGAGTGTCCGGCAATACCGCCTGGTGATCGATCTCGCTCCGAGCGATAATCCGCTGACGTCGCACGAAGCCTATCTGCTGGGGCAAAAGGGAATCGCCTACGCCGCGATTCCGGTTTCGTCCGACCAGCCCAGTTATCGGGATTTTCGGCTGTTCAGCAAACTGCTCGAAGCGGTGGGAAAAGCACCTGTCTGGGTACACTGCCGCGCCAATAACAGAGCGTCGATGTTCACCTTCCTCTACCGCGTCATCCACGAAGGGGCGGACCCGGACAGCGCCTACGAGTCGGTGACATTGCTCTGGGTACCGACTCCCCATTGGGTCAGTTTCGCGCGTGAAACGCTGGCGCAGCACCATATCAGCTATGCATTCTGAACGACCGGTGTTTACCTGCTAGCGACGGCCGCACAGCTCAGACAATCCTGTTGAGCGCATCGAGCGCGCGCAAGGGCAGACTCACCGAACCGGCCAATGTGCACTGCGGTTCGCCAGGATTAATCCGGATCAAAGGCGCGGGGAGACGGCGCGAGATCTCCTCGGAGAGGTGGCGTATCGATGGCACCGCGGTGCCGGCACCGATCTCAAGGATCACCACTCCGCGTGCTTCCGCGGAGATTCCGGCCAGCCAGTCGTTGAAGCGGCTGCGCTGCAGTTCGCTGCGGTCCGCCACCCAATTCCAGTCAGAGAAGAGCAGAATATTCGGCCGCGCCAGTGCGCCGCACCGGGGGCACATGGGCAGAGCCCCGGCAGCGCTGAAGCGCTCCTGCTCGATCTCTATGACCACCCCCGTTGCCGGCCAGATAGCATTGCCACAGGGAGCACAGCACTGCAGATGATGAATGCTGCCATGGATTTCATAGACCCGCGACTCCTGAAATCCCGCCTTCTGAAACGCACCATCGACATTACTGGTGACCACGAATCCAGCGTCAGACTTGGCCGCCAGCAGCTGCAGCAGTTTGTTGTAACCCAAGTGCGGTTCGGTGCTGCGATAACTCTCCAGTCGATGTCCATAGAAAGCCCAGGCCATACCGGGATCACGCTCGAAACTACTCGGGTTTGCCAACTGTTCAAACCGCAGACCGGTCTGCGCCAGTTTGGGATAGGCACGCCACAACCCTTCCGGACCACGAAAATCGGGCAGGCCGGAGTCCACCGACATGCCTGCACCAGCAGTGAGCAGCAGCGTATCCGCCTGCGCCAGCAGTTGGGTTGCATGGTCGAGTGCTTCGCTCAGCTGGTGGTAACTCTTCATCGATTGACCGCCTCGATCAAACCTGGTTCCAACAAAGTACACAAAGCGCTGGGCATGATCCAGTACGGCTCGATCAAAGCGCCACGGTCGAGTTGGTTATTTCGGTTCAAGTAACGATCCTGCCGGGTACGCAATGCAAGGATTGGCGATCAAGTCTTGTCTGCGAGTGTGACTGAAGATTTCATTTTTTCCACTTCTGACCGATATCAGAATTCAACTCCTGTAAACCCCTGGATACCCCATGTGTGTTGATGGATCTTACCGATATAAGGAGCATTTTTGGATTATGGAAGAACGGCTGATATTACCTGATCCAGTAGTGATTCGGATGGAATTGGACCTGACTAATCGCTCCCCACAAGCTTACCCAAGCCATTGCTGCTCAACAAGCATGCAGACAACAAACCATTTAGTCGATCGGTTCAGATAAACACAAAGCGATGATGGATGGCAGCAGCTTCACAGGACTTCTCAACAATACGGCAATCATGCTCGCGTTGGGAGTGATCTATGATACCTTGGGGTTACATGGTATACGTGACAGGCGCAAGCGACAGCTGATATCAGGCTTGTTGATCGGTACGCTCGGCATTGCGATTATGCTCACTCCGTGGCAGTTGATGCCCGGTGTCTTTTTCGATACCCGCTGGGTACTCATCAGCCTCAGTGCGCTGTTTTTTGGTTTTACTCCGACGCTCATCGCTGTGATCATGACCGTATCCTTTCGTCTCTATCAGGGCGGTGCGGGGGCACATATCGGTTCACTGGTCATCATAGTTCCCGCGCTCATTGGTCTTGCGTGGCGTTACGCAAGCAAATATTTCCGTCAACCACTGGATATTGGCAGGCTCTACCTCTTTGGTGTTGTTATCCAACTCAGCGTATTAGCCTGCTTTCTGTTACTACCCGAGAGCATACGCGATAGAACCATCTCGGCCGTGGGTCCGTCCATGATGATTATCTTTCCGGTTGGCACCATGTTGCTGGGTCTGATCCTGCGACGCCAACGGGACCGGCGCAGCGCGGAACGAGCGCTCAAACGCAGCCAGTTACAACTCGACCGAGAACGAAGTTTGTTACGTGGCCTGATCGATGCACTGCCGGATCTGATATTTTTCAAGGATACGAAAGAAAGGTTCTTGGGCTGCAATCAGGCATTCGAACGTTATATCGGCTGCACGGAAAAGGAGTTATTCAACAAAAGTGACAATGAAGTACCTGAATCCATCAACAGGGATTTCCTTGAGCGTATCAATCATCAATTGAATGATGGGCAAGACAAACTCCAGTATGAGGAGAAGGTCACCTATCCTGATGGGAGCCAAGTCGTACATCACTGCGTGAAAGTCAAGTTTTACGGGCAGAACGGGCATCTGTATGGCACCGTCGGAATCAGCCATGACATCACTGAACTCAAAGAGGCGGAAGATAAGATCAGCTCACTTGCCTTTTACGATCCGCTGACCAGACTTCCCAATCGCCGGTTATTGTTGGACCGTTTGAAAATGATGATCGCCAGATGTCAGCGCAGTAAACTCTACAGTGCCCTGCTTTTCATCGATCTCGATCATTTCAAGGATATCAACGATACCCGGGGACACTCGACAGGAGATGAACTGTTAAAATCCGTAGCCTCGAGATTGCTCGATCAGATACGCAAGATAGACACCGCAGCAAGACTGGGTGGTGATGAATTCGTGGTCGTCATCGGTGAAATCAGCAGCGAACAAAGCATCACCGTAAGGATAGCGGAAGAGATAGCCGAGAAATTGCGTTCTGCGCTAAGCGAACCCTACCTGTTGGAAGCCAAAACCGAGTCTGTGAGCAGGCAACCCAATCTGCATTATTGCAGTGCCAGCATCGGTATCAGTGTCTTCTCTAATCGATTGGAAGAAGATGAAGTGCTCAGACAAGCCGATATGGCAATGTATCAATCCAAAGCCAGTGGGCGTAATACCATTCGCTTTTTTGACCCTGAAATGCAGTCAGTCAGAGATGAGTGCATGGCTTTGCAACTCGATTTGCGTAAGGCTTTGGCGAGTGGAGAACTGGAGCTGTACTATCAGGTTCAAATAGACAACATTGCCGGTGTTAAAGGCGCAGAGGCATTGTTGCGTTGGAATCATCCGACACGCGGTTTGGTATCACCCGAAAGTTTTATCACAATGGCTGAAGAGACCGGGTTGATCATACCTATCGGTCAATGGGTATTGAAAACCGCATGCGATCAGTTACGGCATTGGCAGACTCAGCCACAGATGCGGAACATGCAAATTGCCGTCAATGTAAGCGCCCGTCAATTTCGTCAACAGAACTTCGCGGATGAAGTTGAACAAGTCATATTGCATACCGGTATCAACCCAGAATGCCTCAAGCTCGAACTCACCGAAAGCCTGGTGCTCGATGACATCGACGGGGCCATCGATAAGATGTTGCAGCTAAACCAACTCGGTGTCAGTTTCTCGATGGACGACTTCGGCACCGGACATTCATCACTGTCAAATCTAAAACGCCTGCCTCTGGAACAGATCAAGATAGATCGCTCTTTCATACGTGATCTGACCACCGATCCGGATGACGCCGTGATAATAAAGGCAATCATCAATCTATCATCCAGTCTCAATCTCAAGGTGCTTGCTGAAGGTGTCGAAACGGAAGCTCAGTGCCAATTCTTGTACGCAAATGGCTGTAACCAATACCAGGGTTATCTATTCAGTCGCCCCATTCCCGCAAAACAGTTCGAGACATTGGTCATCTCTGGCGTTGAGTTTTTCAAAGCCTCTGAGGTGGCTGAAGATTCAATCGTTGACACAAAACGTTTACAGACTTCATAGTATTTGGGGTCAGAGTAAAAACCACTGCTTCCTGTCATCACCATCCGGCTGTCCTGCTATTCTTGGTCCATACATGAGCTGTCCCAACGTCCATCCGCTTAGACGTTTCACCCCGTCACAAAGTCAACAATTCCCCGACGCCAGCCCTTTGTTCACAGCATCCCGTCACTGGTGCAACTCATCCGGTGCAAACTCGCCGGCAAAGTCCAGCGCTGCCACCTACGCGGTCGCCGTCAGCCGTCGGCCAGCTGACGATAAGCCAGTATCGCCAGACCGAGCAGCGTCTTCTTGTCCAGGTTGCCGCTCAGCGCGTAGCCGGATGCGCCGTCTAGCCAATAGAACACGCCAACGCCGTCTTCGACCGCATAACTGAAGCTGGGACCAAACACCGCTCTGTCGTCACCTTCGCGGCGCACGTACAAGGTCACCCGCCGCCCACCGTCGTCCTGGTACATGAGCAAAGCCACCGGACCGTTTTCACCGGAGAGCAGGCGGCCACCGAGCAACTCGAAGCCAACCGCTGTAAAATCCGGCGCTTGCAGTTTGCGGTCAAGTCGCTTCGACAGCCATTTCACCAGATGCGCGGTTTCGCTCGCGGTCACTTCTACCGGATGACGCTGTTCAGGTACGTATACGGCGTGGGCGATCGCGGCAGCACGTGGCAGCGCTGCCACCGTGACAATTTTCGGCGTACTACGTACACCGACACCGTAGCCGATCAGACCAGCCAGACCAACCATGGACAAGCCAGCTGCCATCCGGCCAAGCTGCCGCCACAGAGAGGACGTGCCGGCCGCGGCCGCCAGCAGCCGTGGCGGAACTGCCTCATTGAGCACGCCATCGAGCTGCTCGTGCAGCAACCGGTTCTGCCCGGCCCAGGCGCTCACCCGCGCAGCGTCGGCCGGATGCCGGGCAAGCCAGGCTTCCACCTCGATTCGGCGCGCCGGTTCCATCACTCCATCGACGTAAGCATGCAGGTCGCTGTCTTCGATCGGTTTCATCTTACTACCTTGAGCATGGCGCTTCCCGGACGCGCTTCCTGCCAGGCCCGTAGCCGCTCTCTTGCCCGGGACAGCCGGGACATCACTGTGCCAAGCGGAATGTTCAGCATCTTCGCCGCCTCCTTGTAGGAAAACTGCTCCAACCCCACCAGCAGGAGGACTTCACGCATTTCCAGTGGCAGCTGCGCGATGCCGCGCAGCAGGTCTCGCACGCCGACACTCTCCTCCACCGAACTGTCGGGCCCGGCGAGGTTGAGCGCCATATAATCCACCTCCTCGCCGTGAGCTGCGGCGCGCTGCTGGTTAGCGTGTACATTGTGCATCACCGTGAACAACCAAGCCCGCAGATTGCTACCACGCTGCCACAGACGCTGCTTGCGCCAGGCGCGTTCCAGGGTGTCCTGTACCAGATCGTCAGCGCGCACGGCATCCCCTGTCAGCGCCCTGGCATAGCGGCGCAGACGGGGGATGTGCTCGAGCAGTTGGTGGTCGAATCTCACTCAGGGTCTTGCGGTGTGCCACACGCCTTTTACGCCATCACCTGTCTGGTCACCCGGTTTGGTGTCCTTCACCCATTGATACAGTGGCTTACCCTGGTAGGCCCACTGGCGGCTGCCATCGTCCCGGCTGATCAGCGAATAATCACCGTTGGCAATATCGTCGTTATTGGC
Source organism: Chromatiaceae bacterium (assembly GCA_024235215.1). Classification (GTDB taxonomy): domain Bacteria; phylum Pseudomonadota; class Gammaproteobacteria; order Chromatiales; family Chromatiaceae; genus HKST-UBA178. Next base: position 132,865 of record JACKMU010000009.1, read on the forward strand.
AACCAGTGGCGGCCAGTTGGCGGCACAGGGACCGTTGCAGACGCTCTTGCCGGCGCCGGTCGGGTCATTATCGAAAACATACAGGGTCATGCCGTGCTCATCGGTCAGGATACCCTGCTCGCTCACCATGGGAGCCGCCGTCGCGGTCGTGGCAGCAAGCATCAGGCCAGTCAGCAGGAGGGTTGGGGCAATTCGGCTGTTCATCTTTGCTTCTCCTTGTGTTTGGGTGGTTCGAATATCGGAGCACCATGTGCCGGATGCGGTCGGTGCCGCCGCGGCCGGACGAGTTGTTGGTCTCCTGTAATGACGAACAACCGAATGCGCAGGTTTATTCCATGGGACGGAGATAAAGATGGAGATCCGAGACAGCGGAATACGGGGCAGGTGCTTCGCTCAGCTGGTAGTAACTCTGCATCGATTGCCGGCCCCGATCAAACCTCGCACCAACAAAGTACACAACGTGTTGAACGTGATCCAGTACGGTTCCATCACACCGCTGGATCCAGGTTGGCTATTTCGGCGTCAACCGGTAATCTATCAGTGTGACATGCGCAACCGTCAACCGAACCTCGTGCTCGTTCAGACGCCATAGGTTCAGCTGCTAGCGCTGACCACTATGACTCATCTGCAGGTGAGCGTTGGTAGCAAGACGATCGCTCTGCAACGATCGAGTGGAAGTTTTCTGGGCATGCCGGGGTGATCGGTGAGTTGCTGCCGCGCGTCTCGATCGATGGCACCAATCAACTGCGCCAGGCAATTGATCCACTGGCGTTCGACACAGCAGCAGTGGCAATGTACTCTCACCCATCTTCACCATGTGCCGCTGATGCGTCCGCCAGCGAAGCAGAACCAGTACGCGCTTGACAGCAGTCTCAGCGGATTCTGTCCGCAATTGAATTTCCCCCGGCCATGGCGCTTCCGGGGATATCAGCATAGTAACCGGGTTTCAATGTTATCCCACAACACTCTACCGCGGGTAGGAGAGCCTCTATGCAGAGGATCGCACTGATTTCGAGGTAAAACCGGTGCGTTTGCAATGGCCCGGTATCAGGTGCTGTGGAAGTGTGGCTGCAGTTGAATCAATTGTATGTCCCCCAATTGTGTGCGGACGTGTCCAGATCATCACCCCGTCCCACCGATACCTCGTGATGGATTTGGCACTTCCTTGTGCAAAATCGACTCGCTTACGCGGCAACCTATAATCCCCGACCGTCCTGCGTCCGTCACGATGCCGTATCGCACGTTGCAGCAAAGCTGCTCGTGCACTACTCCATCATGACTCCCACAATGACTCTACGGCGTGTCGAATGCGCTCCTTGTATGTCCTACATCGCTCCCTATCGGTCGCAATTCTGGCCATACAACCGCGCCTACGCCTATCGGGGACTAACCGCCTTCGCTTCGCTTTCCCTGGCGGTCAGCGCCGGTCGCCCCGTCACTAAACGATCTTGGGCCGGTATTGCCCTGCTGCGGCTGGCCGTCCGCCTGCCCTGGCGCGCTCAGATGCGCATCGGTCACATCAGTGACGCGCTGGGGGTACCCTTCTTTCAGATGCAGCTGGAAGACGACCACGGTTACCTGCTGGCCATCTGCGCCGCGCTGGAAGATTTTCCCGGCGACAGCCCGGAAACCGACGCCGCCCGGCTCAACCGGTTGTTCGAGGATGTAAGAAAGGAGATGACGGCGCAGTATCTTTGGACACACCGGCGGTTCAAGGAGGTGGCCTACGGGCTGCAATCGCCCTATTACTAGCGTTATACTTTCGAGATAGCGCTTGCGTGCCAGATCGGGAAACAGTCCGGGGACCACCACCATGAACGACCATCCATTATGCTTTGTCGTCATGCCTTTCGGCGAGAAAAAGGATCCTGGCGGCGGTCCGGACATCAACTTCGACCACATCTATAACCTGGCGATCCGGCCCGGCGTCGAAGCCGCCGGCATGGAACCGTTGCGCGCCGACGAGGAGCGCGTCGGCGGCATCATTCACAAGCCCATGTTCGAGCGACTGCTGCTCTGCGACTATGCCGTCGTCGACCTGACCACAGGCAATGCCAACGTGTTCTACGAACTCGGCGTGCGCCACGCCGTGCGCCCGGCGACCACGCTGACGCTGTTCGCGCGCCAGCAGCAGATTCCGTTCGACGTCTCATACTCTCGCGCCCTGCCTTACGAACTGGGAGCCGAAAATCGATTCGAACAGGATCAGGCTGCGCCGTTGCGCAATGCCATCACGGCGCGACTCGTGCATCTGCGCGAACACGCCACCGATGAACCCGAAACCGACAGTCCGCTGTTTCAACTGCTCCAAGGCTACCAGCCGCCCGATATCGCCCGACTGAAAACCGATGTCTTCAGAGAACAGGTAAAGTACGCAAGCGATATCAAGCGTCGCCTGGCTGCGGCGCGCGTCGCCAAAGACGCCACACAGTTACACGACCTGGAAACAAACCTGGGACCGGCGGATGCGGTCGAGGCCGGCGTATTCGTCGACCTGTTCCTGTCCTATCGTGCGGTCAAGGACTGGGCAGCCATGATCGCTCTTTACGAAAACCGCATGCCGGCCGCGCTGAAACGCGCGGTACTGGTGCGCGAACAACTGGGCTTCGCTTACAACCGCGCTGGTGAGCGCAAAAAGGCGCTGGACATATTGAAGGAGGTCGTCGACGAACAGGGCCCGAGCTCCGAGAGCTGCGGGCTGATGGGGCGTGTGTACAAGGACTACTGGAGCGAAGCGCGACTGGCCGGCCGTGAAGCGGAGGCGCGTGGCTGGCTTCGCAAGGCGGTCGACGCGTATGTGCTTGGCTTCGAAACCGACTGGCGAGACGCCTACCCGGGCATCAATGCACTGACCCTGCTCGACATCCAGGGCGATCCGGAATCACTGGAAAAGAAACGGGCCATGCTGCCCGTCGTTCGCTACGCCGTGAACCGCCGTATCGAGTCCGCGACGCCCGATTACTGGGACCACGCCACCCTGCTGGAACTGGCGGTGCTCGATCAGGACGAAACTGCGACGTCGAAGCACCTAGACAACACGCTTGCTGCGGTGCGCGAACCCTGGGAGCCGGAAACCACCCACAATAACCTGGCGATGATCCGCGATGCACGCTTGACTCGCGGCGTGGATGAACCGTGGCTGTCCGACGTAATTCATAAGTTAGGGGAGGCGAAATAGTGCAGGCTGTTGGAAAGACCGCACCCAAACCCAGCCGCCTTGCCGATGTCCAGTGAAGCCGCCTTCATCGACTTGCATTCCGACTGAACATATACTTTGGGCTCATGGAAATGGGAACTTCGGGAAGCGGCTACCCTGAAAAGGCACTGGCCATTTACGAAAGTTGTATCGCCCCGATACTCGGCGCTTTCAAACAGGCGGATTCAAGCGACAGCCTGTGGATTGAATCCTGTGACCCCGGCGACACGTCGGTCGCCCGCTTTCGACTGTTTCCCGGAAGCTTATACCTGTTATGGGTCGAGGCGTTGGGCGTCAAACCTCACGACTGTCATGCCCGCGTCGCCGCCGCGATCGAATGCCTGCACAACGCCAGTCTTCATCACGACGATGCGATTGACGGCCACAGCTCCCGGCGTGGCGTGACCACAGCCCTGGCCCAACATGGCTTCGCCGCACCGGTGTTGGCCGGTGACGGTCTGGTCGGAATCGGTCTGCGCCTGCTGGGCACCGCTCCTGATCTTGATTGCCGGCTGATCGTCGAGTATCTGGGAACCGCATGGCATCGGATGACTCAAGGCCAGGCCATGGACGAACCCGCAGCCTGGAAGAGCGTTCCCACCGAGAAGCACGAACAGCATTGGGAGTTGATGACGCGATCCAAGCTGGCGCTCGGCAATGTCGCGGCGCCGTTGGCCTCAGCAACAGTTGGTCGACGTGATATCGTGAAGTCCGTGGCGCAGTTGCACGAGCGATTTTCCGTGGCATCACAAATCATGAACGACATCGGTGATCTTGAAGGCTGGGAAGGATTCCACACCATCGGTCCAAGCACCCGAAAGCGATGCGAGGAAGCCTGCCGGAAACCGACCATAGCGACGATATGGAGTCGCGCATCCGAAGACGAGGTAGGCGGTATGGCACTGGGGCGACGCGCCCTGCAGCAAGTCAGTCTACTGACTTCCGAAGCGCTGAAGGAACTTTCCGGTTTTTCTCTGCAGTCGCCAGCGGCCGATACGCTTCAAGATTTCTTTATCCGTCCTCTGCGTGAAATGGAGCGGGTGGCCCGAGGTCACACGCCATGCTGACACCTGACGGCACCAGACGGCTCGCCGAATGGATCGAAGAGTGCATTACCCCGGAACAGCTGAGACGATTGATTCCGGAAAACCATCCCGTTCGCTGGTGGCACCCCCGGTTGGGCGAACCCGGAAGCGCCGAAACACTGGTTAACGTTCTTGCCCAGGGTGGCCATCTTACATTGCTCGCGGCGTTGATCCTGATCGGGCGATCACATGCGCGTGCCGCACCGCCGCCGGAAGCGGAAACCGAGCTGGCAGAGGCACTCGTCTCACTGGATGCGGAAATCGTGAACGCGGGCGCGCGCAATCATGCGGCGAAACCAGATGACATTTTTCTGTGCTACGCGCATGAAGACGTCGGCCCGGTGGGTATTATATGTTCCGTACTGCGCACGCACGGCCTATCTGTGTTCCGGGACAACCAGAGCATTCCGCCTGGATCGGGGATCGCCGCTTCGATCGTATCGTCGGTAAACCAGGCGCGCGCGGCTGTTGTCGTTGTATCAGCTGCGTCCAACGCCTCGGGCTGGGTACGACGCGAATCGGAACAGGTCATGGCCAGGCGTTCCGCCGCGTCGATGGAGGTATACACAGTGGTCATCGAGGACGTTCCCATTCCCGAACCGATCAGGGACCTGTTTGCGATCGACCTGCGCGAGCTTGCAGACACACACGACGTCAATCTGGTCGAGGCCAGGCTAATGCCCATGATTCAAACCATAAGATTGAAGACAAGCAAATGCCGATAGAAACATACTTCAGTCATAGCTGGCATCCCGAGGATGTGAAACTGAACCTGTTCGTGTGGGAAGTCATCGCAGGCGACTGCGACCTTTACGTCGATCGTGATGGGGCGGACACCGGAATCTATTACATCAACCGCCTTGAAGAGCTGATCCGCAAGAGCGATGTTTTCGTCAGCGTACTCTCCTACCGGAAGAAAGGCGCTGACGACACACACTTGCGCAGGGACTACCAACTGCAATGTGCACCCGCTGCACTCTTCGAACTGCGGCTTGCGGAACGCGCACGTAAACCGCGCTGGATAGTATACGATGACCGCACCGGATTTACGCCAATGCAGAGCACAAGCGATCTGGTCGTCTACACCCCGATCGACGCGGTCGAGGAGCTCAAACGCGGCGGGCGAAATGTTCATACAAGCGGGAAGAGCTGGCTGGACAACGTGAAAAAAAAGCTGAAGTTCACGGACGAGAGTCGCAGCCGACAAGCAGCGCTGCTGATTGATGAGAGCCAGCCGGACGCAAAACAAACGAAAGACGAGCTTACCCGGGCACTCCACGATACAGGCTACGCGCACATCACCGTCATAGAGCCGGGACACACCGACGCAGAAGTTATCATAATCCTGCAAGCCGTCGGCCTGTTGGTGGCGGAAATCGGAACCACCTCTCTGGGGGACATCTATGCGATGGCTCACGCCATGTTCATCCCGACTATCCGTTTCATGCGTAACGGTCAATCAGGCTCTGCACTACCAAGGCTCCTGGACGGCCACCCCGGGGGTTACCAGCACGACCTCCTCATTTGTCAGGACGTCTGCGTGCTGGCGGAAGAAGTCGGTAAGCGCGCGCAGGCGATGCGTGATCAGCGCAGCCCGATTGAGAATTATGAAGCCGGATGCGCGTATCTGCGCAGACATCTCTATCGCGACCACAACGTGTTTTTCAGTCATAACCTTCCGGACGAGGACGCAGACCTATTGAACGCCGTGTTCGATCTACTGCAGGAAAAAGGCATACGAGCGTGGGAATATCGTCACAACAACCGGGCCGGGGTCGTCTGGAAAGACGAGATGGAAACAGCCCTGACGGATGCAACAGACGTGGTTTTCATCATGGCAGACGGTTTCGAGCTTTCCGAGTCATGTACCAGGGAACTCGACGCGCTACTGTCGAGAAAGGGCGACATCCAATCTATGCTCCCGTTCTTTTGGGGGAATCGCAGCCTGCCGAACCCGAAGTTGTCTGACCGGCATTTTGAATCATTGCCGAGTGACAAGTCGCACGCATCCCGGATTGTGGTGGAAAGGTTGATAACTGAGCTCACGCGTTAACGTGACGGGGTGATCGAAAGAACAGGCTTTCCCCTCAGAACTTCCCGGCACGGGTGTGCATTGGTGCCCGGGTAACGTTTCGGTGTGTCAACGCGGCTGTCGATCAAACCTATGCTAATTCAAGACCCCATAGGTCCACCTGCTATCGCTGACCTATGTCCCGTCTGCGGGTGACCGTTGTTGGCAGGGCGATCATTGTGCAAAGAGTTTGACCGGATGTAATCTGCGCATGCAGGGGCGATCGGTGGATCGCCACTGTGCGTCTTGATCAACGGTTAAAATCAACTGCTCCAAGCAATTGACCCGCTGGCGTTGAACGCTATAGCAGTGGCAGTGTATTCTCACCCATCGTCACCACGCACCGTTGTGCGACCGCCAGCAAAGTAAATCCGATACCCATTTGACAGCAG
>JACKMU010000010.1 GCA_024235215.1 Chromatiaceae bacterium
TCCTCGGACGGGCAGCTCATGTTCCTGGTCAACAAGCTCTCCAAGATGAAGCACACCACCCGCCTTGGCAGCCGCATCGCCGAAGTCCACAACGGCTCGTCGCTTTTCACTGGCGACGCCGGCCAGGGCGAGAGCAACATCCGCCGCTGGATCATCGAGAATGACTGGCTGGAGGCCATCATCTCCCTGCCGGAGAATATGTTCTACAACACCGGCATCGCCACCTACATCTGGGTGCTGACCAATCGCAAGAGCGAAGAGCGTAAAGGCAAGGTCCAGCTGATCGACGCCAGCGAATGGTACGTGCCGCTGCGCCGTAACCTCGGCAAGAAGAACTGTGAGTTCTCCGAGGAGCAGATCCGAGCCATCTGTGATTTGGTGGTTAATCCGGTCGAAACCGAGAAATCCAAGATCTTCCCCAACGAAGCCTTCGGCTACTGGAAGGTGACGGTGGACCGCCCGCTGCGCCTTGCCATTGACCTGAGCCCAGCCCGGCTGGAACGCTTCGAGCGGACCTGTGCCAAGGCCAAGGAAGAGCCACTGGCCAATCTGGCCCGACGCGTGGCCGAGACCCTCGGTGCCGGGCCGCATCTGGATTTCAACGCCTTCATGAATACCTGCGACGTCGATGCCGACAAGCATGGCGTCATGCTCATCGCCAAGCGCAAGAAGCTGTTGCAGGGCGAACTCTGCGACACCAGCGAGGACGCCGCGCCGGTGTTCAGAAAAGTTCACATGAAAGGCGCAACACCAGACCCTATCCACGGCCTGTTTGTAGGGGCGGGTTTTAAACCCGCCCCTACGGTGGTCGAATACGAACCTGATACCGCCCTGCGCGACAGTGAGCAGGTGCCGCTGTTGGAAGAGGGTGGCCCCGAGAACGATCCAATAGCCGTGTTCTTCCGACGTGAGGTGCTCCCCTACACCCCGGATGCCTGGATCGATGACTCCAAGACCCAGATCGGTTACGAGATCTCCTTCACCCGTCACTTCTACAAGCCTGCATCCATGCGCACACTGGAGGAGATCAGGGCCGATATCTACGCCCTGGAGCAGGAGACCGAAGGGCTGCTGGAACAGATTGTCGGGGAGGCTGAACAATGAAATACAACCCGGAAATGCTTCACCGTCGGTCCATTCGTTTGCAGGGATACGATTATTCCCGAGCCGGGGCGTATTTTGTGACCATGTGCACCAAGAACCGCGCATGTCTGTTTGGTGAGGTGCTGGATGGGCAAATGCAATTGAATGATGTTGGAGAAATATTGCAGGCGACAAGGGATGCATTGCCCGATCATTATCCCCATGTGGAATTGGATGCCTGGGTCATCATGCCAAATCATGCACACGGCATTATCGTGTTGGATTCCACCGTTGGGGCGGGTTTCAAACCCGCCCCTACACGCCATGGTTTGCCGGAAATCGTCAGGGCGTTGAAAACGTTTTCATCCCGGCGCATCAACGAATTACGCCAAACCCCTGGCGCAAAAATATGGCAACGTAATTATTGGGAACACATTGTCCGCAATGAATCGGAAATGAACCACATCCGGGAATACATCCAAAACAATCCGGGCCAATGGGAAATGGACAGATTGCATCCTAATCAACCGGCATTTAACGGAACGGGTGTAGGGGCGGGTTTCAAACCCGCCCCTACGGGAATCCGCGAACCATCGATAGGGTACAACGTGGTGCGTCACAATGCCGAGGGATGGATGGCATGAAATTACGGCACTATCCAGAATACATAGACGCGGGAGTAAGCTGGCTCGGCAACATTCCAGCGCACTGGCATGAGAAGCGGGCAAAGTATTACTTCAAAGAGATTGATGAGCGCTCGCAGACAGGCAAAGAGGAGATTCTCTCAGTATCGCATATTACGGGAGTGACACCTCGCAGCCAGAAGAAAGTGACCATGTTCAAGTCCGAGTCGAATGTCGGCCAGAAGCTCTGCCAACCTGGTGATCTGGTCATTAATACGATGTGGGCCTGGATGTCTGCATTAGGCGTCTCGAACCATGCTGGAATTGTGAGTCCCTCCTATGGCGTTTACCGTCCAACAAGCGGCGGCTCATCGAACTGCTCAAGGAGCAGAAGCAAAACGTCATCAACCAGGCCGTGACCCGGGGGCTCGATCCCAATGTCAAGCTCAAGCCCAGTGGTGTGGACTGGATAGGAGATATTCCGGAGCATTGGGAGGTACGTCGACTTAAGTTCTTGACCGATATACAGACAGGTGGTCGGGATACTGTGGATCGAGAAGAAACCGGTGAGTACCCGTTCTTCGTTAGGTCACAAATCGTCGAACGGATTGATTCGTATTCGTTCGATGGAGAGGCCGTACTAACTGCGGGCGATGGCGCGGGAGTAGCAAAGGTATTTCACTATGTGAACGGCAAATTTGACTATCACCAACGGGTTTATAAATTCAGTCGCTTTCGAGATGTGCACGGGAAATTTTTCTTCCACTATTTCAGCAACAATTTGCGTTTTGAGGCATTCCGAGAGACCGCGAAATCCACAGTAGACTCCTTGCGACTACCAATGCTCCAGAACTTTCCTGTGCTCTTGCCACCTTTACAAGAGCAAGATGCAATTGTTTCGCATATAGAGCGGGAAACGGCCACTATTGGGTACACCATCAACCGAGCCCAACGCGAGATTGACCTTATGCGCGAATATCGCACCCGGCTGATTTCCGATGTGGTCACCGGTCAGGTGGATGTGCGCGGCATCGAGGTGCCGGAGATTGCCGGGGATGTAGAGGCGCATTGCGATGCAACCTGGGATGAAGAGATCGCCGCATCCGATGACATTATCGATGACGAGAAGGCGATGGATGAACCCGACTGATACCACGGGGGATAATCATCGCGCGCCCGACTGGGTGGGAGCGGAGGCCACCCTGTGGCGCGCAGACCTTCTGGCCCGGGAAAGGTCGGCGCTGGTGGGTCACGGTATCATGGTATGGTTCAATGATCAGGTGGCGGAAAAAATATAGCGACCACAGACACTGACTTGGTCGATATCAGGAGATCAGCATGAACCGTGAACGCGCCCTCGAGTGCCTTAGCCAAAGCAAGGCGGAGCTGCAGTCACGTTTTGGCGTTACCCGACTTGCCTTGTTCGGTTCAACGGTGCGGGACGAGGCACGTGCCGACAGCGATATCGATGTGCTGGTGGCCTTCGACGGTCCGGCTACCTCGCAACGTTATTTTGGCGTGCAGTTCTATCTGGAGGACCTGCTGGGGTGCCCGGTGGATCTGGTGACGGAGAAGGCGCTGCGCCCGGAACTTCGCCCCTATATCGAGCAGGAGAAAGTCGATGTCTGAAACACCAGGCAGGGAGTGGCGCTGCTATATTGACGACATGATCAACTTCGCCGAGAAGGCGCTGGCCTATAGTGCGGGGCTGGATCAATCGGCGTTTGTCACCAGTGGGCTCCACTATGATGCCACGCTGCGCAATCTGGAACTGATTGGCGAAGCAGCCACCCATATCCCCGACGAGATACGCACGGCACACCCGGAAGTCCCATGGCGGTTGGTCATCGCCACCAGAAACCGGTTGATTCACGCTTATCTTGGCATCGATAACGATACACTCTAGAGTATCCTCCAGGAGGACGTTCCCGCGCTGCTGCCCTTGCTGAAGTCGGTGCGGGAGACAGGTGGGGAATGAAAACGACCGACACCAGCGAAAAGGGCCTGGAGTCGATCATCGTCGCTTCCCTGGTGGAGGATGCCGGATACGTTCAGGGTGACCCGCAGGATTTTGATCGGGAACATGCCGTTGATCTGGCCAAGCTGCTGCAGTTCCTCACCGTCTCCCAGCCCGACACTTACGAGACGCTCGGCATCGATGGGGAAGGCTCCAAGCGCACCCAGTTCCTGCACCGCCTGCAGGGCGAGATTGCCAAGCGCGGCGTGGTGGAGGTGCTGCGTGGCGGCATCAGGCACGGCCCGGTCCATGTGGACCTTTTCTACGGCACACCGACACCGGGTAACCTGAAGGCGGCGGAACGCTTTGCGGCCAACCTTTTCAGTGCCACGCGTCAGTTGAGATACAGCCGCAACGAGACGGCGCTCTCCCTCGATATGGCCGTGTTCATCAACGGCCTGCCTATTGCCACCTTCGAACTCAAGAACAAACTCACCAAGCAGACGGTACTCGATGCCGTGCAGCAATATCAGCGCGACCGCGACCCGAAGGAGCTGCTGCTCCAGTTCGGCCGTTGCGCCGTGCATTTTGCCGTGGACGATCACGAGGTGCGTTTCTGTACCCACCTCAAGGGCAAGGGATCGTGGTTTCTGCCCTTCAACAAGGGCCACGTCGACGGCGCCGGCAATCCGCCCAACCCTCATGGGCTGGCCACCGACTATCTGTGGAAGGAGATACTTTCCAAGGAGAGTTTGACCGACATTCTGGAGAATTACGTCCAAATAGTGGAGGAGAAGAACGAAAAGAGCGGCAAGAGAAAATACAAGCAGATTTTTCCCCGCTACCATCAGTTGACGGTGGTACGCATGCTGTTGGCCAATGCCGCTGAAAGCGGCGTCGGGAGGCGCTACCTGATCCAGCATTCGGCGGGTAGTGGCAAGAGCAACTCCATCGCCTGGCTGGCGCATCAATTGATTGGATTGGAAACACCGGTAGGGGCGGGTTTCAAACCCGCCCCTACATTCGATTCGGTCATCGTGGTCACCGACCGGCGGGTGCTCGACAAGCAGATCCGCGACACCATCAAGCAGTTCGCCCAGGTCTCCGCCACTGTCGGCCATGCCGAACACTCGGGCGATTTGAGGAAATTCCTCAAGGCCGGGAAGAAGATCATCATCACCACGGTGCAGAAGTTCCCGTTCATCCTCGATGAGATCGGTGACGAACACCGCCAGAGCAAGTTCGCCATCATCATCGACGAGGCGCATTCCAGTCAGGGCGGCAAGACCACCGCTGCCATGAACCGCGTGCTGGAAGATGCCGCACCCTATGGCGACGAGGACGAGACGGTCGAGGATAAGATCAACAAGATCATGGAAGGCCGGAAGATGGTGACCAATGCCAGCTACTTCGCCTTCACCGCGACCCCCAAGAACAAGACCCTGGAGATTTTCGGTGAGCCGGACCCGCAGTCCGATGGTGGGGTGAAGCACTATCCGTTCCACAGCTACACGATGAAGCAGGCCATCCAGGAGGGCTTCATCCTCGATGTGCTGAAGAACTATACCCCGGTGGAGAGCTATTACCGCCTGGCCAAGACGGTGGAGGACGACCCGCTCTTCGACGCCAAGAAGGCCCGGAAAAAACTGCGTCGCTATGTGGAATCCCACCAGCACGCCATCCGCGAAAAGGCCGAGATCATGGTGGACCACTTCCACGCCCAGGTGATCGGCCACCGCAAGATCGGTGGCCAGGCTCGGGCCATGGTCATCACTAACGGTATCGAACGGGCCATCCAGTATTTTCACGCCTTCAAGAGCTACCTCAAGGAGCGCAAGAGCCCCTACGAACCCATCGTGGCCTTTTCCGGAGAGCACGAAGTTTCGTTTGGACAGGGGGGCGGCAAGAAGGTCACGGAAGCGACGCTGAACGGTTTTCCCAGCAGCCAGATACCGGACAAGGTGCAGCAGGACCCGTACCGCTTTCTGATCGTCGCCGACAAGTTTCAGACCGGTTACGACGAACCACTGCTGCACACCATGTACGTGGACAAGGCGCTCTCCAGCATCAAGGCGGTGCAGACTCTCTCACGCCTCAATCGTGCACACCCGCAGAAGCACGACACCTTCGTGCTCGATTTCTACAATGACTCGGAGACCATTCAGAAGTCGTTCGAGCCCTATTACCGCACCACCATCCTCAGCGACGAGACCGACCCCAACAAGCTGCACGACCTGAAGTCGGATCTGGACGGCTACCAGGTTTGCTCGCAAGCGCAAATCGACGATCTGGTGGGGCTCTATCTGAACGGCGCGGACCGCGACAAGCTCGACCCGATCCTGGATGCCTGCGTGGCCACCTATAACGCCGATCTCGATGAAGATGGACAGGTGGATTTCAAGGGCAAAGCCAAGGCATTTGCGCGCACCTACGGTTTCTTGGCTTCCATCCTGCCGTACTCGAATGCGGACTGGGAGAAGCTGTCGATCTTCCTGAACTTCCTGATCCCGAAGCTTCCCGCGCCCAAGGAAGAGGACCTTTCACGGGGCATCCTGGAGGCCATCGACATGGACAGCTATCGTGTCGAGGTAAAAACCAGCCTGAAGATCGGCCTTCCGGATCAGGATGCCGAAGTTGGACCGGTTCCGACCAGTGGCGGCTGGCGCAAGCCCGAACCGGAGCTGGACCAACTGAGCAACATTATCAAGGCGTTCAACGATCAGTTCGGCAACATCGATTGGAAGGATGCCGATAAGATCCGCAAGGTCATCGCCGAAGAGATCCCGGCCAAGGTGGCGGCGGACTCAGCCTACCAGAATGCTATGAAGAACAACGACAAGAAGACTGCCCGGATCGAGCATGACGCCGCGCTGCAGCGGGTCATGATCGACCTGTTGGCCGATCACACCGAGCTATTCAAGCAGTTCAGCGACAACCCTTCGTTCAAGAAATGGCTGGGTGACACCATCTTTGGCGTGACCTACCAGGAGGCGAGTTGATTCGATTCAGTCATTCTTGGGGTAGCATTTGGCGCTATTGGACGAGCAGGCAAAAAAAAGCCCGCCTTTATGCGGGCTTATGGATTTTACTGGATGTTGTTGGGAATTGAGTTGGTGGAGGCGGCGGGAATCGAACCCGCGTCCGCAAGTACTCCGCCATCGGCTCTACATGCTTAGCTCTGTCGATAGGTTTAACCGGCTGCTGCTCGACAGACAAAGCGTGCAGACGGCGGTTCCGTTAGGTTTTAGCGAATCGGCCCCGGACCTGCTTCATCGCGATCTTGTGAGCTATGACGCCTGATTGCCCCGAAAGGCGCTGGACGCACAAGAACGGCTCCAGTCAGACGGCTTCTACCGGTTTTTAAGCGGCGAGTGCGTAGTTGTCGTCGTTGGCAACTATAGTTTTACAGGCTTTTTTACGAGGCTGTCTGTATCCTCGGCATGCACCTCCGGTTTCGCTACCCACGTCGAAGCCATGTCGCCCCCGATGATCGTAGCAGTTCGTGTAAGCCATCCGTGGCGGTTCCTTACAGCTCGGTCATCCCGGACCCAGCCTTTGACTCAACGGATAGTTATCCCATTTCCTTGTATTAGGGACAGTATAAGTCAGGGGTGGTTCCCTGTCATGCAAACAATCTTTACCCAAAATAAGGCAATCCGGGAAGTTGCCCTGGATCAGGCGCCGGATTGTGTGGTGGGGTAGGGGAGCACAGTTTCGTTTGTACAGCGTGCCGCCGACAGTTCGCGCGTCAGCGCGCCCGCAGGATGCGTGCCTTGTCGCGGTTCCAGTCGCGATCCCGGTCGGCTTCTCTTTTGTCGTGCATCTGCTTGCCTCTGGCCAGGCCGATCTCGACTTTGACCCGGCCCTGTTTCCAGTAGACTGCAGTGGGCACCAGCGTATAGCCTCTGCGCTCCACCTGACCGATCAGTCGGTCCAGTTGATAGCGGTGCAGCAACAGCTTGCGATGGCGTGTGGGGTTGGGTTGGATATGGGTCGATGCGGTGGGCAGTGGGGTGATGGTACAGCCCTGCAGAAAAGCCTCGTTTCTGGAGATGTTGATGTAGCTTTCGCTGATCGCCATGCGACCGGCGCGCAGGCTCTTCACCTCCCAGCCTTCCAGTTCGATGCCCGCTTCGTACCGATCCTCGATGAAATACTCGTGCTTCGCCTTGCGATTGAGCGCGATAGTCGATCCGCCGTGGGATCCTTTACTGTTTTTTGATTTGTTGGCCATAGCGGCGGATTGTAAGCGAGCGGAGGATCAGGATACCAGCCCGTTGCAGGCAATGATCGATATTATAACTCTAGTGAGGATCCAGCGGACCGGAAACTGAAGCGTTCCCCGCAATGCACCACCTGCCATAGTGGGAAAGGTGCGGATTCCGTTGTGAGGGACAGGGACTTTAACCTTGGGCTCTGGTATCTTGTGCCTGCGCAAGTGGAATCCGGAACAGAAACGGGTGTTTCCCTCGGGTGTTCGGGTTGCGACGGATGGATCCTGGAGTGGACAGCTCTTCATCCCGGACAGCGGTGGAGCTCGTATAGCAGAGAATTTCCCACATGCCGGATAGAGATCGCTTGGATGCGCCTTCGGCAGCGCGCAACAGCAGTGTGGTTTGGAGTACAGAATTGCCGGTTGTCAACAAGAGTGCGATAGTCCCCTTTACAGCGGAGCAGATGTTTCGGCTGGTCGATGACGTGCCCTCTTACCCGCAATTTTTACCCTGGTGCAGCGCTGCGCGGATGATCTCCGCTGGCGAGCGGGAGTCCACCGGTGAACTGGAGGTGTCGCGCATCGGGGTGCGTCAAACATTTTCAACGCATAACCGGCTCTATCCTTTTGAACGTATCGATCTGAAACTGCGGGAGGGTCCATTCCGGCGTCTGAATGGGAGCTGGCGCTTCACTCCACTGGGTGAGGCGGCCTGCAAAGTTGAACTGGCACTCGAGTTCGAGTTCTCCGGTAAGTTGATCAATGCCGCCTTCGGGAAAGTGTTCGGGCACATCGCCGATACGATGGTGGGCGCATTCTGTAAACGCGCCAAAGAGGTGTACCGTGGCAAATGATGAGGCGATATCCGTCGAGGTGGCCTACGCCAGGGCCGATGAGCAGCTGGTGATCTCTCTGCAGGTGGCACCTGGCACCAGCCTGCAGTCGGCTATCGAACGCTCGGGTATCTGTGAACGCTTTCCGGAGATCGATATGGCGGTAGTCAAAGCGGGTATCTTCGGTAAAGCGGCTGCGCTGGACACGCCGCTCAAGCAGGGCGATCGGGTGGAGATCTATCGCCCCTTGATTGCCGATCCGAAGGAGGCGAGGAAGCGACGGGCTGCTGAAGGGAAACAGATGAAGAAAGGTGGCGGTGATTTGCCGGCGGAGGAATAGTCGTGCCGGACTGCTCCGACTCAGGTGGATGCAATTGGCGGATCAGTCGTCGCTGAAGCTGATCTTTTCTATCATCCGGGAGAATATCCCCTTGGTGTAGGGGTTATCGGGTACCGAATAGACCTCGGTCTTCTGCTGCTGTTCCTCCTCCAGCGGCATGGGGCGCATCTCTCCCTCGGTACGTACCAGTCGGCCATCTGCAAAAAAGAGTGCGATATGTTTCTGCTCCGATTCGCCGTTGCCTCTCTCCATGCTGTAGTAGTAATCCCAGCGGTCCTGATGAAACACGTCGACCAGCATGGGGGTACCCATGATGAACTGTACCTGATTTTTTGACATGCCCGGCTGCAGGCGGTTGAGTACCGGCTGCTCGATCGAATTGCCCTGTTGTATATCGGTCTTGTAAAACAACGATGTGCGTTCCAGGGATTTTGGAATCATATCACCGACCGTGCCAACGCTGTCGATCACGGTCGAACAGCCCGTAAGCAACTGGAGTGCAATGATCACGCCGGGAACATGAAACTTGTGCATGCTTTGTCTCTGCATCATCAAGGGTCCTGATAAGCTGGTGCTGTTTTGCGGACCCGCAATAACAATCTGGATTGTCTGCTACTGGCTGTCGGGGGACCAGAGGTGCCGTCGGTGTTTCTGCTGCTGCCTGCCGCCCGGTATTGCCGCCGACCGCACAACACCGGGGACCCGACTTCAGCGGCGGGCTGAAACCGGCAGGAATGATACCCCATTCGCTCTCTCAAAACATCACTCCCGGTTCACTGGGGAGTCAGAGAGATCATCTCTCTGGCGTGGGCCAGGGTGTTTTCGGTGATATCGATTCCACCCAGCATGCGTGCGATCTCCTGTACCCTGGTCTCTGCGGCAAGATCGTCTATCTCCGCCATGACGCCATTCTTTGCGGACCGCTTCCGGATCAGCAGGTGGTGATGGCCCCGCGCCGCCACCTGGGGCAGGTGGGTGACGCAGAGCACCTGCCGCTCCTCTCCCAGATCATGCAGCAGGTGGCCCACGATTTCGGCAACGCTGCCGCCGATGCCCACGTCCACCTCATCGAAGATCAGTGTGGGCACGCTGCCGCATCGGATGGTTGCCACCTGGATGGCGAGACTGATGCGCGACAGCTCGCCACCGGATGCCACTTTGGCCAATGGCCGCGGCGGTTGTCCCGGATTGGCACTCACATGAAAAGCGATGCGGTCCAGACCGTTGGCTGATGCTTTGTCAAGCGGTTGGCGCTCCACCTGGATCTTCATCAGACCGTCGGGCATGCCCAATTTACCGATATCGATGCTGACTCTGTTCTCCAGTTTCGCGGCTGCAGCCAGGCGCGCCTGGTGCAGCAGCTCGGACTCTGCAAGATAGCACCGTTCCAGTTCGCTGCAGCGCTGCTCCAGCTGTTCCAGGTGGGTGTCGATCTGTTCGATCCGGTCGAACTCCTGTTGCAAATCGGCCAGCCGTGCCGGCAACTCCTGCGGCGAGCGGCGGTACTTGCGGGCCATGTCCTGTATCTCAGTCAGCCGCTGCTCGACCCTGGCCAGACGTTCCGGATCCAGCTCGATGCCATCGGCGTAATGGCGCACCATCGCCGCTGCCTCCTCGACCTGAATCGCCGCGCTCTCCAACATCTCACGACAGTCATCCAGCGTTGGATCCAGCCGCAGTATCTTGTCCAGCTCCACATTGGCGCGCACCAGACTGGTGCGGGCCGACGCCTCCTCCTGGTCCAACAGTTCGATAAGCCGGCCGCACTGGAGCTGCAGTTGTCCGGCACTGCTCAGGCGCCGCTGTTCGCGATCGATCTCCTCGATATCACCAGGGTTCAGTCCCAGCCTGGTCAGCTCCTCGATCTGAAAGTTGAGCAGCTCCAGTCGGGAGCGCTGCTCCTCGGCGGTTTTACGGATTTGCTCCCGCTCCTCCAGGCGCAGACGCCACTTCCGAAACAGGCTGGCAACACTGAGGCAGCGCTCACGACTGCCTGCGTAATCGTCCAGCAGGGTCCGTTGATGCTCGGGTCGCAGCAGCGACTGATGAGCATGCTGGCCATGGATATCCACCAGCAGTTCGCCCAGTGCGTGGAGTGATTTCAGGGTTGCCGGCGAACCATTGATGAAGGCACGGGAGCTGCCCTCATGTACCAGTACCCGCCGCAGGATGCACTCCCCGCCGATATCCAGCGCCTGATCCAGCAGCCATTGGTAGGCCTCGTCCGACTCATTGAGCTGGAACACTGCGGTGATCTCCGCCCGCTGGCAACCGGCGCGAATCATGCTGCTCTCCGCACGGTCACCGAGCGCCAGTCCCAGCGCGTCGATCAGAATCGATTTCCCGGCGCCGGTCTCACCGGTGAGTACGGTCATGCCCCCACCGAATTCTGCATCCAGCGTGGTGACGATGGCCAAGTCTTTGATATGCAGGCGTTTAAGCATCGTGCTGCTATTTCGGGTAGGTAGGATGACCGCTCCAGCTCAATTTGTTGCGCAGTACCTTGAAGTGGTCGTGCCCGGGTGGATGGATCAGACGGGCGGGGCAATGGTGTTTGCGGATGCGTATCGCTTTGCGTTGCACCTCCAGACTGGTCTGACCGTCACAGGTGACGCGCACATGCTCCAACTCTGTTTTACCGCACACCACCACTTCGATCAGGCTCTCCCCGGCCACTACCAGTGGGCGGTTGCTCAACGTGTGTGGACAGATCGGTACGATCACAGTCGCGTTGAGATCGGGCGCCAGCAGCGGACCGCCGCCGGAGAGGGCGTAAGCGGTGGAGCCGGTAGGCGTTGAGATGATCATCCCGTCCGATCTCTGAGCGTCGACGAAACTACCATCGATGTAGGTTTCGAATTCGATCATACGCGCAGTGTTCCATTTGTGTATCACCACGTCGTTGAATGCGGTGGAGGTGGTACCGTTGATCTCGGCGTGCAGCAGAAAGCGGCGATCCTCCTGGTAGTGACCGGCAAAGATCTGGGTCAGCTTGCTCACCATCTCGTCCGGTGAAATGTCCACCAGGAAACCGAGTCTTCCGAGATTGATGCCAACCAGAGGGACATGGTAGTCGGCCAGATTGCGCGCGGTATGCAGCAGCGTGCCGTCGCCACCGACCACGATCGCCAGATCGCAGATACGACCTATCTTTCCCAGGTCGGCGACTTCCATCTGGTGTCCCGGCAGTTTGCTGGCGGTTGATGCTTCCAGCAGCACCTGCTGCCCATTGCTCAACAGGAACTCCTGCAGCTGCAGCAGCAGTTCGTTCGGGGTCGGGGCATCGAGTTTGCCGATCAGGCCGATGGTTTGAAACTGCAGAGCCATAGTTGGATTTATCCGCCGAGAGAGCACAGAATCTGCCGGAGATTGGTTTTTCCCGCTGCAACTTGATCTGTTCCCAGGCAACGGCCGACAGTTTACAGCCTGCACATCTTATAGCAATTATCCGTTGCACAACACGCACATTAACCTGGTTGGCTTAACTTGACACTCTATCAGAGGCGATCTGATAATCTCCCCGAACACCCCTGTAATTCTCCTCAGCAAAGTGGTGTGCAGGGTTACTCTCGTGCTGTCGTGATCTGGTTTCCGTCATAGCTGAGAACAGCCTTCCAGCAACGGCTCCTGATACGGTTCTGGAATCCAAAGGTGGCAGAAAATAGTAGGCGTACTGTCGATGTAGAGAAGGTCTCTGAGCGGGCTCAGCACTTCCTGAAGGTATTGATCGAGCGCTATATACGCGATGGCGAGCCGGTGGGTTCGCGCACGCTGGCGCGTGAATCGGGGCTTGATCTCAGTCCCGCAACCATCCGCAATGTGATGTCCGATCTGGAAGAGATGGGGCTGGTTATCTCCCCTCACACCTCTGCCGGGAGAATTCCGACGGTGTCGGGCTACCGCCTGTTTGTGGACACCCTGGTCACTCTCAAACCGCCAGGTTCGGACGAAGTGACGCAACTGATGCGGGAACTGCAGGGGGAGAGTCGCGCCAACAACAAAATCGTGGAATCCGCCTCCCGGATCCTGTCCGGGCTGACCCATATGGCCGGGGTGGTGATGATCCCCCGCCGGGAGCAGGTGATATTTCGCCATATCGAGTTTTTGCCACTGTCGGATAATCGCGTGCTGACCATACTGGTCACCAGCGTGGGTGATGTCCACAATCGCATCATCAAGACACGTAAACCCTTTACCCAGTCACAGCTGCAGCAGGCGGCCAATCTGCTCAATCAGCACTATGTCGGGCGTGGGCTCAAGGAGATGCGCAGTATACTGGTGGCGGAGATGGAGGAGACCCGCGACAGTATGAATCAGGCGATGGCGCGCGCGCTGGAGATGGCGGAACAGGTCATCGAAAGTACCGGTGAGGGTGGGGATTACGTCATGACCGGACAAACCAACCTGATGGATTTCAATGAGTTGGCGCAAATGGATCTGTTGAGGTCTCTATTCAATTCGTTCAGTCAGAAGCGCGAACTGCTGCATCTTCTGGATGAGTCGATGCGCGCCGAAGGGGTGCAGATCTTTATCGGTGAGGAGTCCGGATATCAGCCTTTGGATCACTGCAGTCTGATCACTTCACCGTACCACATCGACAACGAGGTCGCCGGTGTGTTGGGAGTGATCGGTCCAACCCGGATGGCCTATGATCGGGTGATCCCCATCGTGGATGTGACAGCCAAACTGCTCGGTGCAGCCTTGAAACCGCGCTAACCACCCCCATCTCGGGGGTGTCGTAGAGTCACCTATCGCAGACTCGCCTGCCGACAACAGT
Organism: Chromatiaceae bacterium; assembly: GCA_024235215.1. Lineage (GTDB taxonomy): Bacteria > Pseudomonadota > Gammaproteobacteria > Chromatiales > Chromatiaceae > HKST-UBA178. The sequence continues at coordinate 13,827 of JACKMU010000010.1, forward strand.
CTGGTTGTCGGCGAGTTGGGTCTCTTTGCGTGTTTTTTATGTCGGATTCAGAGGTAGATCGGATGAAAAAAGAGCAGGAAACGGCAGAGAGCGATGCCGTGACTGATGAAGTCGATGCCGTGGTCGAAGGGGTTGCGCAAGTGAAAGAAGAAGCCACGGAGGTGCAGCCGGTGGATCAGGGGGAGCAAGTGGAGCGGGTCACCCAGACCGATCAGGAGAGACTGGTGCTGATGCTGGAAGATGCCAGGTCCAAAGCCGATGAAAACTGGGAGCAACTGGTTCGCACCCGGGCTGAGATGGACAATCTGCGCAAACGCCAGGCGCGCGAACTGGAAAATGCCCATAAGTTCGCACTGGAGCGGTTTGTCAACAGCCTGCTGCCGGTGCGCGACAGCATGGAGATGGGGTTGAGCGCGGCTGCCGACCAGGGCGTGGACGTTGTCAAATTGCGCGAGGGCGCCGAGTTGACCCTGAAGCTGATGGTGGACGTGATGGAGAAGTTCGATGTGGTTCAGATCGACCCACAGGGTGAACCTTTCAACCCCGAGCTCCATCAGGCAATGTCCCTGGTGCCGCGTGACGACCTGCCGCCGAACACCGTGGTCACGGTGGTACAGAAGGGATATACGCTCAATGGCCGACTGGTGCGGCCGGCTATGGTGATGGTCTCTCAGTCCGTGGCCAAATGAGCCGGTCGCGGATTTGGCAGCAGCCTTGAAAAGCGTGGGGTGTCGCCCCATGTGGAGAGGCAAATCAGAATAATTCAATGATTTCAGAATGTGAGCGTTTGACTGGAGATAGCAAATGGGAAAAATCATAGGCATCGACCTGGGGACCACCAACTCCTGCGTAGCGGTGATGGAAGGCAAGAATGCCCGGGTCATTGAGAACAGTGAGGGTGACCGTACCACCCCTTCCATCGTGGCATTCACAGGTGACGGGGAGGTGTTGGTGGGCCAGTCGGCCAAACGCCAGGCGGTCACCAACCCGAAGAATACCCTGTTTGCGATCAAGCGTCTGATCGGCCGCCGTTTCGGCGATGACGTGGTGAAGCGCGATATGGAGATGGTTCCGTACAGAATTGTCAAGGCGGACAACGGCGACGCCTGGATCGAGGCCAACGGCAAGAAGATGGCACCGCCGGAGGTGTCGGCCAAAGTGCTGCAGAAGATGAAGGATACCGCCGAGGCTTACCTGGGCGAGAAAGTGACCGAGGCGGTCATCACGGTGCCGGCCTACTTCAACGACTCACAGCGCCAGGCTACCAAGGATGCCGGCCGCATTGCCGGGCTGGAGGTGAAGCGCATCATCAATGAACCGACAGCGGCAGCGTTGGCCTACGGCATGGACAAGAAAGCCGGTGATCGCAAGATCGCAGTGTACGATCTGGGTGGCGGTACCTTCGACATCTCCATCATCGAGATTGCCGAGATCGACGGGGAGCATCAGTTCGAGGTGCTCTCCACCAATGGTGACACTTTCCTCGGCGGCGAAGATTTCGATATGCGGATCATCGATTTCCTGGTCTCCACATTCAAAAAAGAGCAGGGCGTGGATCTGCGTAACGATCCATTGGCGCTGCAGCGTCTGAAAGAGGGTGCCGAGAAGGCGAAGATCGAACTCTCCTCCAGCCAACAGACAGACATCAATCTGCCGTACATCACCGCGGATGCCAGTGGTCCCAAGCATCTCAACGTCAAATTGACCCGGGCCAAACTGGAGTCGCTGGTCGAGGACCTGGTGGCGCGCACGGTCGATCCCTGCAAGGTGGCGCTGAATGATGCGGGTGTCACTGCGGCCGAAATCGATGATGTCATCCTGGTCGGTGGGCAGACCCGCATGCCGATGGTACAGGCAAAAGTAGAGGAGATCTTTGGCAAGGCACCGCGCAAAGATGTCAACCCGGATGAGGCTGTGGCGGTGGGTGCAGCCATCCAGGGCGGTGTCCTGACCGGGGAGGTGAAGGATGTACTGCTGCTCGATGTGACACCGCTCTCGCTCGGTATCGAGACCATGGGCGGAGTGATGACCAAACTGATCGACAAGAACACGACCATTCCCACCAAGGCGCAACAGGTCTTCTCCACCGCGGATGACAATCAGACCGCCGTGACCGTGCATGTGTTGCAGGGTGAGCGCGAGCAGGCGTCGGCCAACAAGTCACTCGGCCGCTTTGACCTGACCGATATTCCGCCGGCACCGCGCGGCATGCCGCAGATCGAGGTGAGCTTCGACATCGACGCCAACGGCATTCTGCATGTCTCGGCGAAGGACAAGGCGACCGGTAAGGAGCAGTCGATCGTGATCAAGGCCTCTTCCGGCCTGAGTGACGATGAGATCGAGCGGATGGTCAAGGATGCCGAGGCGCATGCCGATGAGGATCGCAAGTTCCATGAACTGGTGCAGGCACGCAACCATGCGGATGCGATGATTCATGCCACCCGCAAATCGATGAAGGAGTTGGGTGACGGCAAGCTCGAAGCGGGTGAGAAGGAGGCGATCGAGTCAGCGATCAAGGATCTCGAAGAGGTGATGACAGGGAGTGACAAGGATGCGATCGAGGCCAAGACCAAGGTTCTCACCGATGCCTCCGGCAAAATGGCCGAGCGGCTGTATGCGCAACAGAGCAAATCCGACGCCTCTTCCGCAGCCGGTGGGGGTTCGGCGGAAAGTAAATCGTCCTCCTCTTCCACGGGCAGTGGCGACGACGTGGTGGATGCCGAGTTTGAGGAGGTCAAGGACGACAAAAAGTAACAGGTAGACAGAGCGGGGTGCGGCTCTCTCCCAGCCGCAGTGACCCAGACGTGCAGGCGTTTTACGCCTGCACGTTTTGCTGTTTAAGCAGCAACTGTTTCGTCTGTATTTGAACACTGACAAGCCGAACAGGTGAACGCTGGAAAAACATGTCAAAACGCGATTACTACGAAGTCTTGGGCGTCAATAAAAACGCCAGCGAAACTGATCTCAAAAAAGCCTATCGCCGCATGGCGATGAAGCATCATCCGGATCGCAGTGGCGATGAGGTGATGTTCAAAGAGGTCAAAGAGGCATACGAGGTGCTTTCCGACCCTCAGAAGCGCATGGCCTATGATCAGTTCGGCCACGCTGGGGTTGATTCCGGTATGGGTGGTGGGCCGGGTCGGGGAAGTCCCAACTTCAGCGACATTTTCGGTGATGTTTTCGGTGATATTTTCGGTGGACGCGGGGGCAGATCTCAGGTTCATCGTGGTGCCGACCTGCGCTACAACCTGCAGTTGACCCTGGAGGATGCGGTGGCGGGCACCACAGTGAACATCCGCGTGCCAACCATGGTCAAGTGCAATGTCTGCAATGGCAGCGGCGCCAAGAAAGGGAGCGCACCCAAGACCTGTTCCACCTGTGCCGGCCATGGCCAGGTGCGCATGCAGCAGGGTTTCTTCTCGGTGCAGCAGACCTGCCCCACCTGTCGCGGTCAGGGAACCGTGATCGAAGACCCCTGCAGTGCCTGTCATGGTGTAGGCCGGGTGCAGCAGCACAAGACGCTGTCGGTCAAGGTGCCGCCGGGAGTGGACACCGGCGATCGGATCAGACTGGCAGGAGAGGGCGAGGCGGGTGAGCATGGTGGACCCGCCGGCGATCTCTATGTCCAGGTGGCGGTGAAGGAGCACAGCATATTTACCCGTCAGGACAATCATCTCTACTGCGAAGTCCCCATCTCGTTCGTCGATGCGGCGCTTGGTGGTGAACTGGAGGTGCCGACACTGGGTGGCAAGGTGATGCTGAAGATTCCCGAAGGCACCCAGGGCGGCAAGATGTTTCGCATTCGCGGCAAGGGAGTGAAACCGGTCCGGGGCGGGCCGGTGGGCGACCTGCTATGCAAGGTGATGGTGGAGACCCCGGTAAATCTCACCGAGAAGCAGAAGGATCTGCTGCGAAAGTTCGAGGAGACCATGTCAGGAACCAACGGCAAGCATAGCCCGCACTCCTCCTCCTGGATGGATGGAGTGAAGAAGTTCTTTGAAGGCGTTGGTTTTTAAGGAGAAAAGAATGATCAGAGTGGCTGTGGTTGGCGCAGCTGGACGCATGGGCAGAGCGCTCATCGAAGCGGTGGACAAGGCCGAAGGGATGCTGCTCGGTGCCGCCACCGAACAGTCAGAAAGCTCGCTGCTCGGCCGCGACGCCGGTGAAGTTGCCGGTCTGGGGCCCTGCGGAGTACGCATAGTGGGTGATCTGAGCGAAGTGGTTGATGATTTCGATCTGGTGATAGATTTCACCCGCCCTGAGGCGACGCTGCGCCATCTGGCACTATGTCGCGGCAAAAACAAGCGTATGGTGATTGGCACGACCGGTTTTACCGATGCGCAAAAATCGGAGATAGGCGCGGCTGCGCAGGATATCGGCATCGTTTTCGCTCCCAATATGAGCGTTGGTGTCAATCTCTGCTTCAAGCTGCTCGAGACCGCGGCCAGCGTGATGGGCGGCAGCGTGGATATCGAGATCGTTGAGGCGCACCACCGGCACAAGGTGGATGCACCCTCCGGCACTGCACTCCGCATGGGAGAGGTGGTCGCCAAAGCGCTGGATCGCAACCTCAACGAATGCGCGATCTACGGTCGCGAAGGGGTGACCGGTGAGCGGCAGCGCTCAAGCATTGGTTTTGCAACCATTCGGGCCGGCGATATCGTCGGCGAGCATACGGTGATGTTTGCCGACGTCGGTGAGCGGGTGGAGATCACCCACAAAGCCTCCAGCAGAATGACCTTCGCCAATGGCTCGGTACGCGCAGCGAGGTGGATCGCGCAACAGGATTACGGGCTGTTCGATATGCAGGATGTGCTGGGGTTGAGGTAGCTGCCGCAACCGGTTTTGGCAGCAGGCAACTTTGTTGTGGGCATTCCGACTCATGTTCCCCGCGATCGGTAAGGAGAGATCATGTACGAATTCAACACCACACTGGATCACCCGTTCGAACAGGCACTGGCGCTGGTTCGGGAGGCGCTGCTGACACAGCAGCTGGGTATCGTCAGTGAAGTGGATGTCCAAGCGGTTCTCAAACAGAAACTGCAGAAGGAGATTCCACCCTATCGGATACTCGGCGCCTGCAGTCCATTGCTGGCAGAGCGGGTACTCGCTGCTGAACCCAATGCCGGCGCGCTGCTTCCCTGCAATCTGGTCGTGCGCGATGTCGGAAATAACCGCACCCAGGTCAGTTTCATGGATCCGGTGGTGGTGCTGGGGCTATCCACGTCGAGCGAGGTCAAGGCGGTCGCAGCAGAGGCTAAGGAGAAGCTGAGCAAAGTGCTCGCACAGCTCGAAACCGACTGATACCGTGGTTCGCCTACTGTTTCTTTGGCTTTGGGTTATATTTTTTTCCGGATGCAGCTCAGAGCAGACACCGGAACTGCAGATCAGAGCGTTGATAGGGCGTGCCGAAGAGGTCATCGAAGCCCGTTCACTGAGGCGTGTCGGTCCGCTGTTATCTGACTCCTATCAGGACCAACAGAATCGCAACAAGCGCGATTTGATCGGGCTGCTGGGAGGGTATTTTCTACGCAATCAATCGATCCATCTGCTCGTGCAGATCGATCACATCGAATTGCAGGATGAGACTCGTGCACGGGTGAGGTTGTACTGCGCGCTGGCCGCTCAGCCTCTAGCTGACATTGGACAGTTGCTGGCGCTGCGTGCCGCACTTTACCGGTTTGATCTGACATTGGCTTTTGAGGAAGAAGAGTGGCGCGTCGTCGGTGGTCGCTGGCAGCCGGCGACGCGGGAGGATTTTCTTGGTATCGAGCGCTAGGAGCCACTCCGGCTATGGATGTTTCTACTACGGCAGGGGAAGGGTTTGCGCTCGCTCTTCCACTCCCTCGCCGCGATCCCTCATAATAACGACAGGCTCCTGGCCGGCAATTCACTGCAGCGCGTCTGATCACTTTGGTTGCGTTGGGAACCCGGCTTCCTCCGTTGATTACCACGCCGTGCAACCTTTCCCTGCAACCTCTCCAACAGCGGATTCCGGTTGAACGGCACTTTTCCTGCCTAGACAGAGGGCTGGATCAGGTGCAGAAAGCAGCACCGACCCGTACCGCAATTGCCTGATTCAGCGCATATATCCTCAATTTGGCACATTATCTGCATTAACCGTTTACAGATTCTTTCAGTTTCAGGTTAAACGATATGAATGGCCCGTTTATCGCTCCGAGCGCAGGCAATTTCACTTTAAGTCTGTTGGCTGTATCGAACTCTGTCAAAAGCGCGATTGGAGCTCCCTTAGAACTCCAAGGCCCTGATTTTGCTTATTTTATGGATCAGGAGAAAGGGCTGACAGAATTTCTCAATGAACTCAAGGATCTGTTGCCGGAACAGGATTTCAGTCAGATAGAAGCGCTGATCAGCGACGGCAACGGATTGCCGCCTGCGGTTGAATCGGAGATTGAAATGGCCCTTCAGTTAGCCGGTGCTCCATTTCAGATCATGGCCAATCCAGTACAGGACGATAAAGCAGAGGCGTCGCCAGCCCTACCGGCAGAGCTGCCGCTCCCAACTTCCTTGCTGCGGCCCGCCATGAGCAGTGAGACGACACTGCCCAGCTCCGCACCACGCATTGCGGTAATGGAAACAGACAGAATTTTTCGTGCAGGCACGGAGTTGTACAAATTTGATCCCGAGCCACTCGCAGGATCCGGTAAACTGGTTACGCCGGAACCGGGTAGGCTCACGGGCGGAAGCGTTGATTCACTGCAGGCGGAAGTGGAGTCGCTAGCAGGCACCCGAGGATGGGTGCCGACGAAGCCGGAGGATGGACTCCAGTCCACGGCGTTAACGCTAATGAAGTCGGTCGAATCCCCGTTATCTGCACGCACCGACCCAGCCGTGTCGCTCAAGCTGGATACCCCGTTGGGGAGTAAAGGCTGGGATCAGGGAGTGAGTGAGCGAATTCTATGGATGTTGGGCAATTCGATTCAAGGTGCCTCACTGCGTATTACCCCGGCTCATCTGGGACCCATTGAAATCCAGATATCCATGCAAAAGGATCAGGCAAATGTCAGTTTCTCCACCCAGCACACAGCGGTGCGGGAGGCGTTGGAAGCGAGCATCCCCAGGTTGCGTGAGATGTTCCAGGAGAACAATCTTCAGCTGGTCAATGTTGATGTGGGGCAGCGTGGCGGTTCACAGCAGCGCGCCTCGGAGGAAGGTGGCGGGGGCAGGCATGACTTTCGGAACGGAATGGCGCAGTCCGATTTCATCACTGCTGAAACAGAGGATCTCACCAGACATGCGAGCGCCATCGAGGGTTTGCTGGACGACTACGCCTGAATTCTCACTGCTACTCCGATGCGGGTTCAGCACGGGCCCGTCTCGCGGAATTCAAGATATTCACATGCGGCTGGCGGCTTGATGGAGGATCCGGGTATCATAGTTCCTTCGTGACATGGGCCCAGGAGTCTCCTAGAGGTGCGATTCTTCAAACTGCTCTTCATCCTTCTGGTGATGTTGGTTGGTGCCGCATTTGCTGTGATGAACGCCGAAAATGTCAATCTGAACTACTATTTCGGTGCTACCGAACTGCCCTTGTCAGTGGTGTTGGTGGGTGCCGTCTGCGTCGGGGCGGTGCTGGGAATGTTGGCCGGACTGGCTGGATTGGCGAGTTTAAAGCGCGAAAACGCCAGTTTGCGTCGGGAGGCGCGGTTGGCTACAGAGGAGGTAAAAAATCTGAGAACGATGCCCATCAAGGACGACTGAGTGGTCGTACAGGATATTCTTTGGCTGCTGCTGCCAATTGCCGCCGCATCCGGATGGTATGCGGCCAGACGCAGCGCGCCGCCTGTTGAGGAGCAGCAGAGGGACTACACGCCTGCCTATTTCAAGGGACTGAATTATCTGCTCAATGAACAGCCGGACAAAGCGATCGACGTGTTTGTGCAGATGCTTGAAGTGGACAGCGATACCGTTGAGACCCATCTTGCACTGGGTAATCTGTTTCGTCGACGCGGAGAAGTGGATCGCGCCATTCGCATTCACCAGAATCTGATCGCCAGGCCCAGATTGACTCGTGAGCATCGCGCGCAAGCACTGCTGGAACTGGGCCAAGACTATATGCGCGCAGGCCTGTTCGACCGGGCTGAGAACCTGTTCAATGAACTGGTCGAAATGAAGAGCCAACAGGAGCTGGCTTTGCGCAATCTGCTGATTATCTTCCAGCAAGAGAAAGAGTGGGAAAAGTGCCTGCAGACTGCCAATCGTCTCGGGCAGATTAGCGGCAAATCGTTTAACTCAGAACAAGCCTATTTTCACTGTGAACTGGCTGAAGAGGCGCAGCTTGAGGGCGACGAGGGGAAATTCGTACAGCACCTCAAGAGTGCGCAGAGTTGCGATGCGGATTGTGTCCGGGCCACACTGTTGCAGGGGAAACAGGAGGTTGGTCAGGATGCCTGCAGGAGCGCGATTCAGACATTGCAGAGGGTGGAACGGCAGGATCCGGACTATCTGCCGGAGGCGTTGCCGTTGTTGCTGGAGTGCTATCGCCGGATTGGTGATCGGAAAGCGTTGTCGGGCTATCTGCATGAGCTCTATCAACGTAATCAGGGGACGGGACCGGCGCTGGCGCTGGTCGATCTGATTCAAGCGGAAGACGGGGATGCAGCGGCACTGGAGTTCCTTACCCGTTATCTGCAGAAGCGACCGGATATCGAAGGGATCGATCGCTTGATCACGTTGAGCCTGAATGGTGTGGAGGGGAGTGCAGCAGAGACGCTGCAGCTGCTACGCCGCCTGCTCAGTAAATTGCTGGCCGCGCGACTCGGCTATCAGTGCAATCATTGCGGATTCATGGCCAAGACACTGCATTGGCAGTGCCCCAGTTGCCATTTTTGGGGCAGTATCAAACCGGTACAGAGAATGGGAGAGGAGAAGCGCTGGATGGGGGCGCGTTGACGAAGTGTCGCCCTGGATGATTGAACAGATGAGATACTCACAAGTTAAAATAATATATTAATCATAAAGAAACAACTTATAATGAAAGTAACAGATAAACACCCGCGCATCATTGTCGCACTTGATTATCCTGCCAGAGAACCTGCGCTGAAACTTGTCTCCCAGTTGGATCCGCAATTGTGCCGACTGAAGGTGGGGAAGGAGATGTTCACACGCTTGGGGCCGGCCTTCGTGGAGTTGTTGGCGGCAAAGGGTTTTCAGGTTTTTCTCGATCTGAAATTTCACGACATACCCAACACAGTGGCGGCTGCCTGTGAAGCGGCAGCAGATCTGGGCGTATGGATGATCAATCTGCACGCATCGGGCGGAAGCCGTATGATGGACGCTGCACGTGATCGGCTGGAACAGCGCGCATCACGTCCGCTGTTGGTGGCCGTCACCATTCTGACCAGCCTGGCTGAGGCGGACCTTGCCGAAATCGGCTACTCGGGATCGCCGGAGGAGAATGTTCTGCGGCTGGCCCGATTGACCCAGACCGCCGGACTGGACGGGATCGTCTGCTCCCCGCTGGAAGCCGCTGCGGTAAGAGCTGGGTTGGGTGCGGATTTTCTGCTGGTGACTCCCGGCGTAAGGCCCGGCAGCGCGGCACTGAATGATCAGAAGCGGGTGATGACTCCGCTCGCTGCGCTGCGTGGAGGCGCCGATATGCTGGTGATTGGTCGTCCCGTCACTGCTGCCGCCAACCCAAGGGAGAGCCTGCAGGCAATCGAGGCGGAGATAGCCAGGTTCGTCTGAGTCTCTCTCTCCCCACCACGCCGGTGATTGACAGTGCTGCCGCGGCGAATTAATCTGGTCCTGCTTCCTGGAAGGGAGTGCCGGGCTCATCGGAACCCGGTTTCAATCTGTTCAACTCAGGAGAGTCAACCATGGAATGGTTCACACGGATGTTATCCACTGCACTGCTGCTCGTTTCCACCCACCTGTCGGCCGCTCCGGTCGATATCAACACCGCAGATGCGGCTGCCTTGGCAGCGGCACTCAATGGCGTTGGCGAAGCCAAGGCCAGAGCCATAGTTGCGCACCGCGATCAATATGGCGCGTTCAAGTCGGCTGAAGACCTGGCATTGGTCAAAGGCATTGGCCTACGTATCGTCGAACTGAACAGAGAGGTGATCCTGGTAAGTTCATCACCCACTGCGACCGGCGGTAGCGAGTAACGCCTGCGACTGGGCAAGAGTCCGCAATGGCCCGGGCGGGGTGGCCGGAATCCGGGAGAATCCGGGTTCCGGCAGCCACCGGGAAGCACCCGGAAACTTTTGTGCAAGGGGGGCATCGTCAATCTGACGAGCGCTCTGACCAGGGGTTACCCTGTCTCACTTCGGCGCGTTTTTTTCCGTGCCGGGCTCACCGGTTGAGTCCGGCCGGGGGTTATACTTGGGCAAAAAAGGGAAGTCTTCATGCTCAAGCTCTACCAATCCAACCGTACCGAATACCTGGCGGATCTGCTGATCGAGATCACCCGGCAGCCTTCAAGAGATCCCTTTGCTGCGGAAACCGTAGTGGTTCCTCATGCGGGCATGGGTCGCTGGCTTTCACTGCAGATCGCCGAGCGCACCGGAGTTTGTGCCAATTACCGTTTCCCCCTGCCGGCGGGTTTTATCTGGGAGATGTTCGCTCGGTTGCTGCCCGGTCTGCCGAATCAGGAACACTACGCTCCGGCTGTGATGCAGTGGTCCCTCTTTGCGCTGTTGGGAAAGATGGGTAGCGAGCCTCTGTTTCGACAGGTGGCGCACTATCTTGCCGAAGGGGGAGAACAGGGACGGTTCGAGCTGGCGTGCCGGCTGGCGTTCTGTTTCGACCAGTATCTGGTCTATCGACCTGATTGGATTCAGGCCTGGGAGGCCGGTCGCAGCGCCACCCCCCATGACGGCTGGCAGGCGGAACTCTGGCGCCGCCTGCGCCATTCGACGGGCACGGATCACTGGGTCGACCTGCAGCGCAGACTGTCGGGTATGCAGGGCGCGTTGCCGGCACTTGCGGAACGGCTTCCAGAGCGTGTTTCACTGTTTGCACTGCCCACGCTCTCCAGTGGTTATCTTGCGCTGCTGTCGCAACTGGCCGAATGGATGGATATCCACCTGTTCCTGCTCAACCCCTGCGCCGAGTATTGGAGTGGAATTGTCCAGCCGGACGAACGCAGCGGTCGACAGCTTATCGATGGCACGTCTGCGCTCTATCTGGAGAGCGGCAATCCTCTGTTAGCCTCTTTGGGACGTCAGGGGAGGGATTTTGTTGCCGTGCTACTTGAGCTCGATCCACCGACTATCGACCTTTTCGGTGAACCAGAGCGTAACACGCTGCTGGCACAGCTGCAGCGGGACATACTGTATCTGCAGGATGGAACGCTGGGCGAACGGCACGCGGTCGATCCGGACGATGGCTCGATAAGCATTCACAGCTGCCATGGTCCGATGCGCGAGGTGGAGGTATTGCGGGATCAGTTGCTGGATCTGTTCCAGCAGCATCCGGATCTGCAACCCCATCAGGTATTGGTGATGACACCGGACATGGCGCAGTATGCACCCTATATCGATGCGGTTTTCAACGATGATAGCGGCAGCGTATCTATTCCGTTTGCGATCGCCGAACGCGGTACGGCATCGGAGAGCCCGCTGATCAAAGCGTTTCTGCAGCTGCTCGACATGCCATCAGGACGCTACCAGAGCAGCGAGTTGCTGTCACTGCTCGAAGTCTCGGCGATTCGCCGCCGATTCTCCATAGCTGAAGGCGATCTGGCAACACTCCACCGCTGGGTTGGTGAGAGTGGTATCCGTTGGGGGCGCGATGCTGCCAATCGTGGTGAACTGGGTCTGCCGGAAACCGACCAGAACAGCTGGCGCGCTGGCCTGGATCGGATGCTGCTGGGCCTTGCGCTTCCTGGCGAGGAGCGGCAGTTGTTCGCGGGCGTGCTTCCCTATGATCAGATCGAGGGGTCAGATGCGCAGTTGTTGAGCAGCCTTTATGCTTTTACCGATCAGCTGTTTGAACTGCCGCAGCGCCTTGCCGGCATCCACCCGCTAGCACGCTGGAGCGGCATCCTCAACGAGTTGATCTTCCTCTTCTTTCAGCCGGATGAGGCGGAGGAGCTGCAGCTGCAACGGCTACGTGCGCTGCTCACCGAGCTGTTGCAGAGTGCTCAACTGGCCGGTTTCGATGAGCCTGTTTCGTTGACGCTGTTACACCGACAGTTGTTGCAGCAGTTACAGAGCGGCAGCGGTACCGGCGGGTTTCTCGGTGGTGGTGTGACCTTCTGCGCATTGGCACCGATGCGCAGCCTGCCGTTCGAAGTGATCTGCCTGCTCGGCATGAACGATGGACTTTTCCCGTCCAACCGGCCACCGGTCGAGTTCGATCTGATGGCGCGCCATTACCGGCTTGGTGACCGCCGCCGACGGGTGGAGGATCGTTATCTGTTCTTGGAGATGCTGATCAGCGCACGCCGCGCGCTTTGTATCTGCTACACCGGGCAGGATATACGCGACAACAGCACCTTACCACCGTCGGTATTCGTCAGCGAATTGATGGACTATCTGGATAACTCCTGCTTTTTAGCAGACGGCAGGGAGCTGCGTTCCCAGCTATTGTTCAAGCACCATCTGCAACCGTTTCACCCCAGCTATTTCCCGGAGCATGGCAGGTTGTTCAGCTACGATCGCAACATGGCGGCCGCCGCACATGCCCGAACGCAGCCGCAGCATCCAATGGCCCATCTGCTGCGGTCGCCGTTGCCCCAACCCGAAGGTGAGTGGCGCCAGCTCGGGTTGGATCAGTTGATCTCCTTCTATGCCAATCCGGTCCGGTACCTGCTGCGTGAACGGCTTGGGGTGCTGATAGAACGGGAGGAGCAGGCGCTCGATACCCGGGATCCATTCGAGCTGGACTATTTCGAACAGGATCGCCTAGGCAGCCGGCTGATCGAATCGGCACTGGAAAAGGGCAGTGCGGCGCAACTGCTGGATACGGAACGGGCCGCCGGGCGTCTGCCTCACGGACGGGTGGGCGAGCGGTTGTTCCAGCAACTGGGGCAGCAGGTCGACCGTTTGGTGGAAGGGCGGGTAAATATTGAAAATTATAAAACAAAAGAGTTAGTTACAATAAATTACTGCCATAATGATTTAAGTATATACGGGGTACTGCCTGCCCCGTTTGAGCACGGGCTATCAGGCTACAGCTTCAAACCACTCTCCGCCTCGCGCCAGCTGGGACTCTGGATAGCCCACCTGGCGCGGAATCTTCCTGGCAGCGCCGGTGCTCCCTGCGCCACCCGCTGGCTGAGTGGAGATGGGTTGCTCACATTCTCTTCGGATGTGAATGCGGCAGCGTTGCTTGGGGAGCTTCTTGATCTCTATTGGAAGGGACTCAGCACACCGTTGCATCTCTTCCCGAAGAGCTCCCGGGAGTATGTCGGTCAGCTGCTGAAAGGGGGGGAGAGCGCGTCTGCTCTCGACAAGGCATGGCGCCTGTGGGCTGGGGGGTATCAGGGGTTCGGTGAGTTCTCCAATGCCTACTATCAACTTGCATTCCCCCTTGGCGATGTGTTGGACGAGGAGTTTCAGCGGCTGAGTGAGCAGGTTTTCCACCCCTTGTTGACAGCGTTGGAGCTGACCTGATGGAACCGTTGGATCTATACAAGACCCCACTGAACGGAGTGAATCTGATCGAGGCGAGCGCCGGTACCGGCAAGACATTCACCATCACCGGGCTCTATCTGCGCCTGATCGTGGAGCTCGGCTTGGGAGTGGAGCAGATTCTGGTGGTTACCTATACCAAGGCTGCAACCGCGGAGTTGCGTGAGCGGATTCGTACCAAACTGGTCGAGACCCGGTTAGCGTTGGCGCAGAACAGCGAAGAGGAGCCGTTCACGCAAGCGCTGGAGCGCGCTGGTATCGCACGGCAGCAGGCCGGAACACGCCTGCAGCATGCGATTCTGAGTTTCGATCGGGCGGGGATCTTTACCATCCATGGATTCTGCCAACGGGTGCTGACGGACAACGCCTTCAGCAGCGGCCTGCCGTTTGAAATGGAACTGTTGACCGACGAGAGTGCGTTGATTCAACAAGTGGTGGACGACTTCTGGGCACAGCGCATCCAACAACTCTCATCCGGGATGGTCGATTTTCTACTCGAGCAGCACTACACACCCGAGTTGCTGGTGCAGTTTCTTCGGGGCAAGCTGGGCAAGCCCTATGTCGAGTTGCGCGGTTGCCCGGAAACGGTGGACCCGGCTGAACTCGAACAGGCTTACATCGAAGCGTTCGATGCTGCCCGGGCGCTGTGGTTGGAGGAGAACAAAATCATCAGCCGCCTGTTGCTCGAGAGCACCGGCCTGAACGGAAATCGCTACCGGAAAGCATTCATACCCAACTGGCTGACGGCAATGGCACTCTATCTGACGGAAACGCCGGGCCCCTGGTTCGATGCATTCGAGAAGTTTGCCAGTAATACACTGGCCAAAGCGGTCAACAAGGGAGGCTGCGCACCGCAACACCCATTTTTCGACAGCTGCCAGCGGCTGCTGGAGGTGAGAACGGCGCTGCTTGAAAACTACCGGCGCAGTCAGGTGCGATTGCTGCAAGAGTTGATCGAGTTCACTGATACCCAGCTGACGAAATGCAAGAGTGAGCAGCGGCTGCTCTCCTACGATGATCTGCTACTCAAGTTGCAGAGCGCGCTGACCGGTGTTGCAGGCGAGATGCTTGCGGCTGCGATAAGAGAGAGTTATCGGGCGGCGCTGATCGATGAGTTCCAGGATACTGATCCGGTACAGTACGCTATCTTCCGCAGGATTTATCAGAGCGGCGACGCACCTGTATTTCTGGTGGGCGACCCGAAGCAGGCGATCTACAGTTTCCGCGGTGCAGATATTTTTGCCTATCTGAAGGCTGCCAGGGATGCTCTCAGCAGATACTCGCTGAAGTACAACTGGCGTTCCACTCCAGCATTGTTGTGCGGTATTAATAAACTATTTAATCAACAACATAACTCATTTATTTATAGTGAAATATTATACTCTGGGGTCACTGCAGCGGCTTCCGGAATGGCCCAGCTGATTGACGATGTTGCTGATGGTGGAGCACTGCGCATCGGGCTGCTCGAAGGTAATCCGACCAAAGAGCAAGCACTGGAGTTATCGGTGCATACGGCAGCTGCCGAAGTGCGGCGATTGATTCGACAGGGTGCCAAAGGTTCGCTCCGGATCGGCAATCGCCCACTGGTCGGCGGGGATATTGCGCTGCTGGTGCGCACTCACCGACAGGGAGAACGGATCAAACACGCGCTGAACCTGCTGGGAATCAGCAGTGTACGGAGCGCACAGGCTGATGTGTTCCACTCGGAAAGCGCGATTCAGCTGGAACGCCTGCTCAAGGCTGTGCTGCAACCCGCCCGGGAGGCGTTGGTCCGTGCCGCGCTGACTACCGAACTGCTGGGGATCGACGGTAACCGGCTCGCGTCGATGACAGAGACTGATCTGGAGGGCCTGATGAGTGCCTTTCAAGCCTATCACCAGCGTTGGCGCGAACAGGGATTCATGCGCATGTTCCGGCAGCTGTTGTCGGAGCAGGCGGTGCCGGTCAGGTTGTTGCAGCGCGAAAACGGCGAACGGCAGTTGACCGATCTGCTGCATCTGGCGGAACTGCTGCATCAGCACGAAGTTGAGGGACGACCGGGCATGGAGCTGTTGTTGAGCTGGTTCAGCCAGCGGCGCCAGGCGGAAACAATGGAGAGCGAGGCCTCCCAGTTGCGCTTGGAGAGCGACGATCAGTTGGTGCAGATCGTTACCATCCACAAGAGTAAAGGATTGCAGTATCCGATCGTCTTCTACCCATTCGGTTGGGAGAGTGGTGCGACAAAAATCGGTCCGGGCAGCGCCTATCTATTCCACGATCCGCAGCGTGGGTACCAGCCGCAGCTGGATCTGGGATCAGCAGCCTGGAAGAACGATTTGTGGCTGGCACACAATGAGGCGCTGGCGGAGAGCGTACGCCAGCTCTACGTCGCGCTCACCCGAGCGCAGTATCGCTGTTATCTGTACTGGGGAGGTGTTTCAGGGGCAGGTTGTACACCGCTGGCCTGGCTGCTGCATCCCCCGCCTGAACCCAGGGAAGGTGACCTGTTGGGCGCGCTGACCAACGCATTTTCGCGTCTGCAGGAGACGGAAATTCGCGCTCGTATCGAGCGCCTGGTCGCCGATTCAGAAGGTGCCATCAGCCTGCACCGTTGCACACCGTTGGATGACACTGCACCTCTGGAGGCGGCACCGCACGAGCTCCCATCGCTGCGCGCGCGAGTATTCCATCGCCAGCTCCACAACAACAGGCGCATGACCAGCTTCTCCGCCCTTGCCAATCGGCATGCCAGCATAGAGCTGCCCGACCATGATAGCGGCGATCATGGCGAAGCTGCCGCTCTCGGGTCATTCGAAACCGCTTCGACAGAGGAGTTGGATATCTTCCGTTTCCCGCGTGGTGCCCGGGCCGGCAGTGCGCTGCATGCGGTGTTCGAGCGCCTCGATTTCACCACCTGCACACGTATGCAACTGGCCAGTCTGGTAGAGGATCAGCTTGCCGGGCATGGTATCGATGCGCAGTGGTGCCAAGTGGTCTGCGCCATGGTGGAGCGAGTGCTAGATGCACCGCTGGATCCGGCGCAAGAGATCTACCTGAGACAGGTCGCTGTGGAGCACAGACTGGTGGAGTTGGGCTTCTACTTTCCCATCGACCGAATCAACGGAGCAGGATTGTCGCGATTGCTGCTGCAACACGGATTTGCCGGTGACGAGGTGCTCAGGCAGGCGTTGCAACGGCTCGATTTCAGCGATATCCAGGGCTTCATGAAGGGATTCATCGATCTGGTTTTCGAGTCTGGTGGCCGTTTCTATCTGCTCGACTACAAATCCAACTGGCTGGGTGATCGGCTGTCTGACTACGGCCGTCCACAGATGGCACAGGCGATGACACGTGAGCGCTACTATCTGCAATACCTCTTGTACACGCTGGCATTGCATCGCTATCTGCGCAACCGGATTTCCGGTTACAGTTATGACGCTCATTTCGGTGCGGTCATCTATCTGTTTCTGCGTGGTGTGGCAGCGGATGGCGGTGCCGGCACAGGCATCTACTACGATCGTCCCGATGTCGCTTTGATTGAGGCGCTGGACCGCTACTTTGGCGAATCGCAGGGAGCCGCTGCGTGAGTGGTCGGCATGAGCTCGTACTGCTTGCCCGGCAGGGGCTGCTGAACGCGCTCGACCTCCATTTTGCGGAGTTGCTGTGCCGTTTGGCAGAGGACACCTCACTTGAATTGGCGCTGGCTGCGGCACTGACCTGTAACGCGCTCGGCCGCGGTCATCCCTGCCTGCAGCTGGAGAGTGTTGCCGATTGCCGCTTGGGTAGTCCGCCGGTGTGCCGCTCACCGGAAGCCAATGTCTGGGTGCATCGCCTGCGTCACAGCGCGATGGTCGGGGCGCCCGGGGATTTTCGTCCGCTGATCCTGGACCCACAGGGTAGGCTCTATCTGCAACGCTACTGGAGTTATGAGCACGCCATCGCTCAGGATCTGTTGCAACGAGCCAGGTCGCCGGCGGCTGGGTTGGAGTTGTCCATCCTCCAACAGAGTTTGACCCATCTCTTTCCAGATACGCCTGGGCAGATGCAGACCCATTGGCAGAAATTGGCGGCGGCCACCGCGCTGCTGCAGCGCTTCACACTGATTTCAGGAGGGCCGGGTACAGGCAAGACCAGTATCGTTGTCCGTATTCTGGCGCTGTTGCAACAGCAGGCAGGGGGAAGACTGAAGATCGCACTGACGGCCCCCACTGGCAAAGCTGCCGCACGGCTGCAGAGATCGATCCGGCTGGCAAAAGAGCGGTTGGCGGTGGACAGTGAAGTTGTTGCAGCGATACCGGATCGTGCAGCCACACTCCACCGGCTTCTCGGTAGCCGTCCCGACCGCAGCAGCTATCGGTATCACGCTGGCAATCCGCTGCCGCTCGATGCGCTGGTGATGGATGAAGCATCCATGGTCGATATTGCGCTGATGGCCAAATTGATGCAGGCACTGCCCGGGGGCTGCCGCCTGATCCTGCTTGGAGATCGCCACCAACTCGCTTCGGTGGAGGCTGGTTCGGTGTTGGGTGACATCTATGGTCGTGCGGCAGGCTTCTCCCCCGGTTTCAGATTGCAGCTGGAACAGCTGACCGGAGAGCGACTGCCGCCGACCACTGGTACCGGCTCACCGCTCGACGATTGCGTGGTGACACTGCAGCACAGTTATCGATTCGAGGCGGACAGCGCAATCGGCAGACTGGCCGACGCGGTGAACCGGGGCGATGGTGCCGCGGTGGTACGGCAACTGGTCGACGGACCATCGTCGGGGGACGGTGTCACATTGCTGGATGGGAGCCTGGATCCACTCTCACTGGCGTTGGCGGGATACCGCAACCATCTGCGGCTGGCACGGGAAGGCGCACCATCAGCTGCGGTATTCGAAGCGTTCGAGCGCTACCGGATCCTGACCGCGCTCAACGCCGGACCGCGCGGAAGTGACCAGCTGAACCAGGCGATCGAGCAGCAGCTGACCGCCGTTGGGCTCACTGACGGCACCTCCAGCTGGTATCCGGGGCGGCCGGTGATGATCCGCCGCAACGACTACAACCTGCGTCTGTACAATGGTGATATCGGGATCTTTCTGAAGGATGAGGTGGGACAATTGCGTGTCTGTTTTCCCGATGCGGATGGCCAGTATCGCTGGATAACCCCGTCACGCCTGCCGCTGCTGGAGCCGGCTTACGCAATGACCGTACACAAGAGTCAGGGATCGGAGTTCGATCAGGTGCTGCTGGTGTTGCCGGAGAAGGATACACCGCTGCTGACGCGGGAGCTGTTATACACCGCTGTCACCCGTGCCAAAGTGCGCTTCGCAGTCAGCGGCAGCGGGGCGATACTCGAGCAGGCTGTAGCGCGACGGCTACAGCGTCCATCCGGGCTCATGGATGCACTCTGGGGGGCGAAGAGCGACGCTGACATCGAGTGCGCATCGCTGGACTGACCGCCCGATCAGACAGGTTTCAGAACACCGCTGGCAATCCGGACGGATGACAGGCAATGCAGGCACTGCACCGCAGCAGCAGGTCTGTTCCCGCTTTACAATCACTGTAACACTCAAGTTATACTCTGAGACCCTGTCAATCCGGGAAACGAGATCCATGAATTTCTCCATCATCCCTGTTACTCCGTTTGTGCAGAACTGTACCCTGATCTGGTGTGGTGAAACCAGGCTGGCAGCGGTGGTGGATCCGGGTGGCGATCTGGAGCAGATACTTGCCGAGGTTGGGAGACATCAGCTGACGCTGGAGAAGATTCTGATCACGCATGCCCATATCGACCATGCCGGTGGTGCGGGTGCGCTGGCACGGCGCACCGGGGTGCCGATCGAGGGTCCGCATCAGGACGATCTGTTCTGGATCGAAGGGATGCCTGATCAGTCCCGGATGTTCAATTTTCCAGGAGCTGAGGTTTTTCACCCCAGTCGCTGGCTGCATCAGGGAGATCGGGTCCAGGTGGGAAAACTCCTGCTCGATGTCCACCATTGCCCAGGTCATACCCCGGGCCACGTCATCTTTTTCGAGCCGACAAGCAGACTGGCGATCGTGGGTGATGTGCTGTTCAAGGGATCCATCGGCCGGACCGACTTTCCCAGAGGGGACACTGCAACGCTGCTCAACTCGATCCGCCAGCGGCTATGGCCGCTCGGAGATGATGTGCGCTTCGTGGCTGGGCATGGCCCCATGTCAACCATCGGTTTCGAGCGTCGGCACAATCCGTTTTTCACTTGACCAGAACCTGAGATGAGACGCAGCGAACAACGGCTTGAAAAACTCTCATGGGAGCATCAGGATGCAATTAAATTTGCGCGCAACATCGCCAAGGGTCTTGGGCTGGATACCGATATCCAACAGGTTCGCAGCTACGCAATCAATATCGCGGAAAATTTCCTGGAACCTCATTTCAATCTCGAAGAGCGGTGTCTGATAGCGCGACTGAACGACATGCAAATCAGACACCCCGCAGTGGACGAAGTGCTCAAGCAGCATCGCGAGTTTGGCCAATTGAAAATAGCGCTCAGACGAGCCGCGGATGCCGATCTGCGATCGTTACTCGACCAGTTCCGGACACTGATGGAGGCGCACGTCCAACTGGAGGAGATGGAGTTTTTCCCTTTCATTCTGAAGACGCTCAGCGATGAGCAGTTACGACAAGCAGAATTGGAGATCGATTCCGGCGCAATCGTCAACTGCAGCAACTGGCCCGATCCTTTCTGGCGACCCAGGCTGTAGAAGATTTCGATTTGGTCGGACCCGTCCGGCACCTCACACACCTCTTTACCAGCCAGGATAAATCCCATTCCGGCAAGCTGGTCAGCAAGAATTAACTTCAGATACGACCGGAAAAGCCGATAGCGCAAGGAGCGGTTAAGTTTTTCGGAGAGATGGCTGGAGCATGCTGAGTGACCGATGACGAGCTTCAATTTCAAACGACATGAAATCGAAAGCAAGCGCTTTCTGCTGGTGGATGATTTTGGCGATATGCGCAGTATGCTGCGCATGATGCTCAACTCGATCGGGGTGCGTGCCATCGATACAGCGAACAATGGCGTCGAAGCAATCGCAGCGCTGGCGCGAGAACATTACGACATCGTTCTGTGTGACTACAACCTGGGTCGGGGCAAGAATGGACAGGATGTGTTGGAAGAGGCGCGCTATCGCCGGCTGATCGGCTTGGATGCGATCTTCGTGATGCTCACCGCAGAGAATACGCGCGAGTGGGTGATGGGTGCGGTGGAGTATGAACCCGACTCTTATCTGACCAAACCGTTCACCAAAGACCTGTTGAAGTCGCGTCTGGAACGGCTGATTCTGAAGCGCCAGGATCTGCAACAGGTTGCAGCAGCGGTCAGTGTGCACGATTATCCAGCTGCGCTGAGAATACTGGATGAGAAGATCGCCGGACAACCGCAAAACCTGGGTGAGTTGACCAGACAGAAAGCGGAGATTCTCTATCGTGCCGGTGAGTATCGTCGGGCAGAGGTGGTTTATCAGCAGGTACTGGCGACACGGGAGATGACTTGGGCCAGACTCGGTCTGGGTAAGACATTCTACGCCACCGGCCGGCTGGAGCATGCAGCGAGGCTGTTCCAGGGGTTATTGCAGGAGAATCAGCGCCTCACTGCAGCTTATGATTGGCTGGCACGGACGCAGCAGGCACTGGGCCGGTGGGAAGAGGCGCAACAGGTGCTGCAGCAGGCGCTGATTCACTCGCCCAAGTCGCTTCTCAGACAACGGGCGTTGGGTGATCTCGCATTGAAAAACGGTGATACCAGCGTGGCTGATCAGGCATTTACCGAAGCGCTGAAGCTGGGGCGCAATTCCGTCTACAAAGCTCCGTTGATCTACGTTCGGCTGGCATGGCTCAAGTCGCGCAGTGGGAGGGCTGGTGCGGCGCTGAAAATCGTCGATGAGATGGAGCGGGAATTCAACAGCAGCGACGAAGCACGGCTCTACGCCAGCCTGACCAGAGCCATGGTTGAGCAGCATCGGGGTAGTCCGGACGAGGCGCGACGTTTAATGCGGCAGACGGAAGCGTTGTATGCTGCTCTGGGAGCAAATGCAGCGGCCGAACAGATGCTGGAGATGGCGCGCAGCTATGCGGAACTGGGTGAACTGGGTAACGCGCAGACGCTGCTCGAACAGGTTATCTGCAACAACCATGATGATCGCATGTTGCTGCAGCAGGTCGAAGCGCTGATCGCGCAGTATGCGCTGGCCGTGGATGCAAAGCGCCATGTCGCAAGCATTCGCCGCGAGATCGTCAAGCTCAACAATCGTGGCGTGAAGCTGGCTAAGACGGGTCGATACTCCGAGGTGCTGCGACTGTTCAGCGACGCGGTTGCCACCATGCCGGACAACAAGGTGGTCAATCTGAATGCGGCTCGCGTGATGATCATGACGATGCATCATGGTGGCATAGCGCAGGAACAGCTGGCCAGGGTGCGTGACCTGCTCGACCATGCGCGTACGCTCGATCCGGCCGAACCTGCGCTGCACCAGGTGCAGCAGATGTATCGGGATCTGATGGCAAGCTCGGCATGAAACAGAGCGGTATGTACTTCGCCGATATTCTGGCCTCACTGATCCACGATATGAAAAACTCTCTGTGGCTGGTGATCAGTACGTTGGAGAGCATCACTGCTGAAGCCCTGCCGCGTACTGAACAAGAAAAGGTATTTACGTTACAGCAGGAAGCCAAACGGCTGAATACCAACCTGATCGAACTGCTGACGCTTTACAAGATCGAGAACGAACGGGTCTCCCCGAATATCGAAGAGCTGAATCTGGCCGAATTTCTGCATGAGCTGATGATGGAAAACCGAGCCGCAGCCCATAGCCAGCGGGTCAATCTGCGTGCTGAGTGTGACCACTCCCTGAACGGCTATTTCGATGAGGGGTTGGTGCGGGGTGTGGTAAACAGCCTGATCGGCAACGGGCTGCGCTACACCAGAGAGCATCTGCTGATTTCCGCCACCGAGGAGGAGGGGTATCTGGTCATCCGGGTGGAAGATGACGGCGAGGGGTTTCCTCCGGAGATGCTCGCAGCGCAGGATGTCTGCGACAATCATGCACTGTTCGCTGGCGGCAGGACGCAACTGGGAATCTACTTCGCTGGTATGGTGGCAAAGATGCACCGCAATCGGGCGCAGCAGGGTTACATCCGTCTGACCAACAGACACACATTGAGCGGCGGCTGCTTCGCGTTGTTTCTCCCCTGACAGCCAGTCAGACCGCGCTTGGGTAGACAGGATGTACTGCTGCCCCCGCATGTATTCCACTTGGCCAATCTGCTATAAACAGCTGATAAAGAGATAAAATCTGTGGCCAAGGTGATCTAAATGAGAAAGAATTTTCTTTCGGAATGCTGTTTGCTTCTGTGGCTGCTATGGCTGCCGATCTCAGCCATTCAGGCAGAGGGAAGGTATTTTGGTGCCGTGGAGACGGTCTATCCCAGCTGGTTCAAGCAGAGTTTTCTCGATCTGGGAGAGGAGGTGAACGATGCAGCAGCGGAGCATCGCCGGCTGCTGATTCTTTTTTATCAGGATGGTTGTCCCTACTGCAATCTGCTGGTCGAGCGCAATCTCTCACAGCGTGAAATAGCGGAGAGACTGCGCAGTAGCATGAATGTGGTGGCGATCAATATGTTCGGTGACCGGGAGGTGACCGGACCCGACGGGAATGTGTCGACCGAAAAGGAGTTTGCCGTTCAGATGCGTGTGCAGTTCACCCCGACGCTGCTCTTCTTTGATGAGCAGGGGGTTGTGGTACTGCGACTGAATGGTTATCTGCCGCCGGAGCAATTCAAGCTGGCCCTCGACTATGTTGCGGGACACAGGGAGCAGGGTCTCAGCTATGCCGAATACCTGGCGGCCAATCAGCCGGCTGCTTCGCCCGGCTCGCTGATCAGCGAGGATTTTCATCAGGATCCTCCCTATCTGCTGCACCTGCGCTCAGCCAAGCCGCTGGCGATCTTCTTCGAACAGAAACAGTGTCCGGACTGTGAGCGGCTGCATCGGGAAGTGTTGCAGGATGATGAGATCAGATTGCTGCTCGCGGGATACGATGTGGTGCAGCTGGATATGTGGTCGCAGACGCCGTTGATATCTCCCTCCGGTGAACGGACAGATGCCCGCAGCTGGGCGCGTCATCTGAAAATCAATTATGCCCCCAGCTTCATCCTGTTCGATACGGATGGTAAAGAAGTGATCCGCTCGGAAGCAATGTTCAAGCGTTTCCATACCGCATCCATGCTGGATTACTGCGCGAGCGGAGCCTATCGTAGCGAGCCCAGTTTTCAGCGCTATCTCTCTGCGCGCGCGGAACATATCCGCGAGCAGGGTAGAGACGTCGACATCTGGCAATGAGTGAAGCCGCAATTGCACTCGCCGCCGGTCAGCCAGAAGTCGCGGATCAGTTGCAGGCACTCAGCCGGCAGTTGAATCTACCTGTGGTGCCGCTCGGCAGCCGCAACAGCGGAATGCTGCTGGTGCTCACGCCAGAACGGTTGGAACTGCACCAACCGGGGATGCCGAAACAGGGTCCGCTCTATGTCGATCTGCTGGCGGGCCAAGCTGCGCACCGTCGCCGGTTTGGTGGCGGCAGGGGGCAGCCACTGGCTCGTGCCATCGGGCTCAAGCAGGGAAGAACCCCCTCGGTGCTGGATGCAACAGCCGGCCTGGGTCGGGATGCTTTCGTTCTTGCGTCATTGGGCTGCGAACTGGTCATGCTGGAACGCTCCCCAATCGTCGCAGCACTGCTGCTCGATGGCTTGGAACGCGCCCGTAGAGACCGGGAGGTTGCAGCCACGGTGCAACGGATGCGGCTGCAGTGCGGCGATGCTGTCGACATCCTGGAGGCACTACACCCTGAACAGCGGCCCGATGTGATCTACATGGACCCGATGTATCCACATCGGCACAAGAGTGCGTTGGTGAAAAAGGAGATGCGGATGTTGCGGGAACTGGTGGGTGATGACGGCGACAGCACCGCGCTGTTGTTGGCTGCCAGACGGCAGGCCAGGTACCGCGTGGTAGTGAAGCGGCCGGCGGCAGCGGATTGTGTGGGCGGGATAGCACCTTCCATGATGTTACGCAGTCCCAATACGCGTTATGACGTCTATGTGAACGACGCTTTTGCAACAACATCTCAGTAGTAATGAATTGCCCTGAGTGGTCCAAAGAGAGATCAAACTTGTTGGATGTCTGCTTTGCATTGGTTCGACAGCTGATTCTGATCTCGGTGAGATGTTACGCATGAAACGGCTCCACCCGGCGAGTGGGGCATCGGATGAAAGGGGTATTTTGAGCAGCTTCGATGGAGATTTACCTTTTACTTGCGAAAAAAAGGAACGAAAGGCGTTTGCGCTCAGCCTGTTCAATCAATAGCATCATGCGCTGAGTGTTGGAGGACGAAATATCGTTCTCTCACCCGAGTGAAAAATCAGCGCATGTGAAACTGTGCTATTTTTTCCGGAAGGGGATGTTATTGGTCAGTAACTCAGCAAATGCCGCTTGTTGCACCACCTTCCTGTTCACCAGCATCCAGAACGAGGAAAAGGCATGGTTTGTGGTTTGCCGGAGAACCAGCGATGAATGCGGTCAGCGGGATTGAGATATTCAGTCTTTCTGACAAGGGGCGGGTGCGGTCAGAGAATCAGGACAAACTGCTTGTCGACCCGGAAAACGCACTTTTCATCCTGGCGGATGGCGCGGGCGGTGGGCGCGGTGGAGCTACAGCCAGCCGTATCACCGTCGATACCATGGCAATGGCGTTGAAATCTCTGCGCAAGCGATCGGGATATGGTGGTCTGTGGCAGCGCCGGGAACGGATACAGCGGCTGCGAGCGTCTCTGTATGATGCTGCCCAAACAGCCAATCGCACGGTTGTCGAGCAGGCGGCGGTCGCAACTGAGTTGAACGGAATGGGCTCGACTCTGGTCGCCGGAGTGATCGACTCGCGCCATTGTATTGCGATCACCGCCGGCGATTCGCGTATTTACCATTTTCGGGTCGGTCAGCTGCAGCAAGTATCTGATGACCACACTCTTGCCCGGCAGCTGATCGATCAGGGCTTTTTGCAAGATGGAGATGACAGTGCGTCGAAATATAAAAACGTACTGACTCGGGCCATCGGTATGCAAGAGCGTCTGGAGGTATCCAATTACGACTTTCCGGTAGCGAAGGGCGACATGATACTGATCTGCTCGGACGGCCTCACCAACATGGTGTCAGACGACTTTATCAGCAGGGTTTTGTCCACCCAGGATCCACCGATGAGAAAGGTGCAGAGATTGATTCAATCAGCCAACGCAGCGGGTGGCCTTGACAATATTTCAGTCATATTGATCACATACGACGGATACCCTGCAGTTATTTCCCGGTTGCTAGGCCGGTACTGGGGATCCCGCTGAGGAGATACGCCCGATGCCACAGATACATTTGATTGCAGATAAAAAAAGGGTTTCCACTTTCGATCTTGCGGATGGAGAGGTGGTGGTGGGTCGCGGCACGGATTGTGAGATCCAATTGGATGACGATGCGATCAGCCGTCGTCATGTACGTATTTTTACGTTGATGGGCGATGCTTTTCTGGAAGATCTGGAGAGCAGCAACGGAACCTATGTCAACGGATGTCTTACCAGAAAGAGCGTTCTGAACGATGGGGATGTGATTCAAATAGGGCAGCGGGAGCTGCTTTTTACCCAACCGGCTGACGACCGATCCTCTCTCTCCAGGGCAGGGGAAGCGGATGCCACCATGATCATTCCTCCAGGGAATTTTGGGCCGGCAACCGTGGCAGCAAAGCAGCAGAACCGGTCGCGCGACGGCATCTCTCCAGTGGCCTTTTCGGTAAGAGAGAGCGGAAAGCGGTTGCCCAAGGAAACTCCGTACGAAGCGCAAGAGATGGACAACGGCGGATTTTGGGGTTGGTTGCTGCGGTTTTTTCGTTGAGTGTGACGCTGGCGAAACCGGCGTCGGATCAATTGCCTGCTTTTTGTGACTGACACGCTTCTGTCGATAAACCTGACACCACGATTAGAGAACTGAATTGGAACCATCTACAGATATAATTCAAGCATTTATCGAACGAAAATTCCTTGTCGATAAAGGTCCGGCGGACATTCTTCTCCATCTGGGTCGTCTCTCCCAATTCCTCAGTAAACATGGGCTGCTCAGGTATTTCAGCAATCCGGACAAACTGGAGAGAGCCTACTTCAAAGAGGCCGATCGTACCCATTCCCGTTCGGCATCCAGTGTTATTGAGTATCCGAATGCCAGTGAGATTCGCAGTGCGTCGCTTCAGGTGATGCTCGATTCTCTACTGAGGGAAGAGCATCTGTGCCCGATTCGGCTTGAACAGAAAGGCGACAGCTACGCGCTGTTACTGGCGCCTCTGTCCGCGGAGAATCTCGCGCAGCTGGATAAGTTCTATATCGCCTATCGTGTGGATATCGCCAAGGCGTATCGGGTAAGACGCAATATTCTGCATAAGCCATTCAAGTCGAATGATCTCCCGGCGTGTCTGGCGAAACTGTTTGTGGAGATGAACCTGATCGATGATGTGGGTATCGGCCGGGTGGATGGCCTGAGTGTCGGTGATGAATCGTACAACCCGGATGCTACCATTATCGGGCGGACACCCGAGGAGTTGCTACGGCTGTTCAAGAAAATCAGGTAGTGACAGATTTCCCGGATCTTGACGCGAATGAGAACACGCCCCATCGTGAAGCTGATGTCGTCGGCTATTGTCGACGTCATGTTACCACTGCAGTGCAGCCAGACAGAAGATGGAAAAAGAGATAAAAAAAATTGGTAAATACGAAATTCTGTCCGTCATTGGCAAAGGTGCAATGGGGACAATATATAAGGGCATTGACCCTTTTATACAGCGCCATGTCGCCATAAAAACCATCAGTGCGCACATCGCTTCGTCGGAACAGGAGACGCTGAAACAGCGGTTTATTCGCGAAGCGCAGGCGGCAGGACGGCTCCAGCATATCAATATCGTCGGTATTTACGAGTATGGAGAGGATGCAGACCAGGCATTTATCGCAATGGAGTACGTCGAGGGGGTAACACTCACCGACAAGCTCCAGGCGCAGGTGCAGTTCAGAATCTCCGAAGTGTGCGCAATCATGTCGAAGGTGTTGAGCGCTTTGGAGTATGCCCATTCGATGGGTGTGGTTCATCGGGACATCAAACCAGGAAACATCATAATAACCGCCGGCGGTGAGGTGAAAGTAACCGACTTTGGTATTGCCCGCCTAGAGTCGTCGACCATGACGCAGATCGGGACGGTGTTGGGTACACCGGGGTATATGTCTCCCGAACAACTGGTCGGGGAGGCGGTCGATAACCGCTCCGATATTTTCTCCGCTGGTGCGCTGCTGTATGAGCTGTTGACCGGGGAAAAGGCTTACAGCGGAACCACTTTCACTTCGGTGATGTACAAGATATTGAATGTCGATCCCGTAGCGCCGGCCAGTCTTTGTCCCACAGTGCCGGAAGCATTCGATGAGATAGTCAGCAGGGCACTGGCCAAGAAACCTGAAAATCGTTATCAGTCCGCTAAAGAGCTTGCTGACGCGATCGTCCACGTCGCGCAGTGCCAATCGGCCGTTCAGACTATCGAGCAAGAGCCAGTGCCGCTGTCCAAACCGGTGGGGTCGGCCGATTCTGGTAGCTCAACGTCCAGGCAACTGGATGAGGAGAACAAGAAGGAGACGCGCCACGAACCGGCTGGAAACGGCGTTGGTGCAACACGCATTGTGGCTCCGGAAAATAGGCGTGGTGGAAGAAAAGCTGCCTTCGCCACCTCAGTTGTCATATTGTTGACCATCCTCATCGCGGGGGGGTGGATCTTCCTGCAGAGCCGACCCGTGAATGAGAAGCCTGTTTCCAATCCACTGGACCGGATAACCAGCCAGCCTATGGGGTCTGCATTGGAGGATGCGCGATCCGCCGGGCGTCAGTCCGCACCATCCGAAAGCGCAAAATACCTGCCTGGTCAGTCGTTGCGGGACTGTACGGGCTGTCCTGCACTGGTGGTTGTTCCCGCAGGAAGTTTCACTATTGGTTCGCCAGATTCGGAAGCCGATCGTCAGTTCAAAGAGGAGCCGCAAGGGCAGATCGCCATCGCATACCAGTTGGCAGTGGGGCAGTATGAGGTTACTGTCGATGAGTATCAAAGGTTTATCGATGAGACGGGGCATGATCCGGTAGGCTGCAACATCTACCAGGATACATGGGTTGAAAGCGGGGATAGCAGCTGGAAAGCACCGGGTTTTACCCAGTCAGGTGATCATCCTGCCACCTGCATAGCATGGAACGACACCCAGGCTTACCTCAAATGGCTCTCGGACAAAACGAGCCAACGCTACCGGCTGCTCTCCTCATCCGAGTGGGAGTATGTCGCCAGAGAGGCCAGGGGCAGTTCGACTTATTGGGAGGAGAGTGCAGCCGATGCCTGCCGTTTCGCCAATGTCGCGGACAGCGCCGCGGAAAAACATTATCCAGGTTGGAGCGTATACGATTGTGACGATAGCTTCGTCTATACCGCACCGGTCGGTTCGTTCAAACCAAACGGTTTTCTGGTCTACGATATGTTGGGGAACGCATTTGAATGGGTAGATGACTGTTGGCAGAAGCTTGGTGATTTGCCACCGTCTGCTGGTGCTGGTGCTGGTGCTGGTGTTGCGGGGGTCGGTGGTGAATGCGAACAGCGTGAGCTACGCGGTGGGTCCTGGTTCAGCATGCCTCAGTTTGTGCACACCGGATTCCGCAATCGGCTACCCCCTGATCATCGGAGCAGCACCCTGGGCTTTCGAGTGGCGAGGGTGTTGGATTAGCAGTCGGTCGAGCACAGCTCGGAAAGCGTTGCGATTCCGACTGGAGTTCTGCTCTATGCCCTCAGGGTGGCTGCAGCAACGGGAACCTGCGCGAGAAACCGCCTGTAATTTAAAAGAGATAATTTAGGAGAGGATTATGTGGGTATTGAATTTACCGCTTTTGCTCATTCTGTTGACGTTGCTGTTCAGTGGCTGTACCGTCAAGGTGCCCACTATCGCCCACACCCACATTGGCCATGCGACTACTGCATGGCGCAACACACCTGAGCAGAAGGGACTCCTGGTCGTAGCGGAAGAGCAGGCGGAGTTGGCTCTGGAGCATGCCCAAAGCGCTGCGACCAAGGGAGGCGGCATCGATCAGATCAGAACCGAGGTGGCCCAGGCGGTTGCCGTCACCAACCCACAGAAGACCAGTGGCGGTGTGGTCAAGGTTGAACCCCCTTTCGGGGTTAAACAGGCGCTGGTCGGCGCTATCGACCACATTACCTTTGCCGGGAATTCGGAGGATGCCACCCAGAATGTAGTGCGCTTTGCAGCGGAGTTTCCTGCCAACAGCACTGCGATTCTGGAACGCTGTGACCTGATCAGCCTACTGGGGGAGGATATAGCAGTCGCTGCTTCGCTGGAGGAGGCGGAGATTCTGGCTCGGGAACTCGCCATCCTGGCGCGGGCCAACCTTGATGGTCTCGATGCGGATGAAAATGGCGTTATCGGAAACAAACCCGAAGAGTACGGTCTACGGCAACTGCGCGATCAGCTTGAGACCATGCTGGTACGGGAGGACCCACCCTACACGACAGTGACCCATTGGTACCTGTTCAATCTGGTTCAACTGCCCAGCGGCGAGTGGAAATTCAAGGAGCGACCGGCCAATGCCGGTGGTAATGCCAGTGGTTACTGATCCCTGGATGCGTTCGTTGTGCTGCTGACGAATGCAAAAGTACGGCAGTTGATTGCAGCGCTGCTGGCATCGCTGCTCTGTCTGGCTCTGGCTGAGGGTTACGCCGCAACAGCGTGTCTCAAGTCACCGGATGAAGTGGATGTCAGCGCTTGTGAGCAGGAACTGCTCGACAACCCGGGGAATGCACGGGTCCGTAAGATATTGAGTGAGGCACTGATCAAACTCGGGCGGCGTCAGGAGGCTATCCGGTTACTTGCCAACGGTGTTGAACTCTCCCCGGATGATGGACAGATGAGGGATATGCTGAAACTGCAGCAGAGCTTTCTCGAAGAGCAGGAGTGGGCCGCAAAGCAAAGCGACAGGCGCGCGGCCAACGCTTCTGGAAGGGTTGACCCCAAGGCGAAACTCAACATGATCCGCTGCACCAAGTTGCAGGGAAAAGACGCACTGGATGCTTGTGACAGCGGACTGGAACTGCTGCCGGACAATCTTGAACTCCTATTGGGGAAAAGTGATGCGCTGTTGGACATGAATCGGGTCGTAGAGGCGATTCAGGTATTAAGCAAAGCGGATGCTGCACACCCTGGAAATGCGGCGGTGGCAGAGAAGCAGCGCACCGCTGCGTCGAAGCGGAATCTTCTTACCAGGCAGTGTTTGACGTTGACTGGCAACGAAGCACTGCGGGCGTGCGACGGCGCGCTGCTAAAGGGTGCGTCTGATGAGCTTCGCATCAAACAGCGACGCAGTGCTCTGATGGTAACTGCGGAAGGAACCGACGCAAAGCGTCAGAGCAGTACCATCGCGCAAGCGGACGTGTCGCGCACCGCAGCGGCCGACAGCCGAAAAACTGGGACTTCGCCACAATCCTCCGCTCAATCGGCGCGAACAGCTGTGTCGGTAGCCGCAGCAGGGGCACGCTATAGCAATGCACCGATCGCACCTGGAGTAAGCTACTAGTGAGTACTACTCGATGCCTTACTGGTGGTATCAGAGATACGCAAGCTGAGCTGACGCAGGCAACATGGATCTGTGTTCGACCGCTACATCGGATCGGGAGCGTTGAGTTGACCCGGGTTGCCGCAAGGGGAGTTGGCGGAGCGGACGGGGCTCGAACCCGCGACCCCCGGCGTGACAGGCCGGTATTCTAACCAACTGAACTACCGCTCCGCAGGCGGGTCACCAGAGCAGTCACTGGTGTGTTCGAGCGCGGAAGTATAAAGAATCTGGTGAAAAGGTCAACAGATTAAATCAGTGCTGTAACGCGTACAAATGTCGGATCTCTTCCGGCCAGAGGGTATCGTCAATCGTCTCCAGCACCATTGGTATATCATCGAAACGCGGGTCGTTCATGATGTAGCGGAACACCTCCCACCCCAGTTTACCCTTGCCCAGACTTTCATGCCGGTCGACCCGCGCACCTAGATCAGGCTTCGAGTCGTTCAGATGCATGCCGCGAAGATAGTCGAAACCGATGATCTCGGCGAACGCTCCGAAGGTCTGGTCGCACGCCTCCGGGGTACGCAGATCGTAGCCTGCACTGAAGGTGTGGCAGGTGTCGAGGCAGACACCGACCCGGGATTTGTCCTCCACCAGGTCGATGATAGCGGCGAGATGTTCGAACCGGTAGCCGAGGTTGGATCCCTGACCAGCGGTGTTCTCGATGACCGCGATCACCCCTGATGTCTGTTTCAGTGCGAGGTTGATCGACTCCGCGACGCGTGTCAGGCTCTCCTCTTCGCTGATTCTGTTCAAATGGCTGCCAGGATGGAAATTGAGCAGTTGCAGTCCCAACTGCTCACAGCGCTGCATCTCGTCGATGAAGGCATTTCTCGACTTCTCCAGCGCGTCGTTGTCGGGATGCCCCAGATTGATCAGATAGCTGTCGTGGGGCAGTACATGCGCTGCGGCAATGCCGACGCGCTCCAAATTTTCCCGGAATGCTTGGATGCTCTCCCTGCTTAGCGGTCTGGCTTGCCATTGGCGCTGGTTTTTGGTGAACAGCGCAAATGCACTGGCGCCGATGGCCTGGGCGTTCAGCGGGGCATTCTCGACACCACCGCTGGCGCTGACATGGGCTCCGATATATTTCATGGTCGATGCTCCGGTGTGGTATCTGCAGCGGCACCGTGGGATGGTGGGAAGATCCCCGGCGCTATGGCAGCACAGTTGATTCAGCAGCGATTATAACGGAGCATGCGGCAGACATCCGCTTTCAGTGCTGTTTCGAAACCGGGTAAGATGGGGCTCTCGGACTCGACGGGTGGATTGCGGATTGGCGGATAGACAGGAAGTGCTGGACCACAGCAGGCGTTTCGGCGGCATCGCGCGTCTCTACGGCAGTGCCGCACTCGCGCGTTTCATCAATGCCCATCTCTGCGTCATCGGTATCGGTGGCGTCGGTTCCTGGGTGGCGGAGGCCTTGGCACGCAGCGCGGTCGGAGCGGTCACGTTGATCGATCTGGACAATGTGGCCGAGTCCAATGTCAACCGCCAGATCCATGCGCTGGATGGCCAGTTCGGTCGCGCCAAGGTGGACGTGATGGCGGAGCGGATGCAGGCGATCAACCCGCTGTGCCGGGTGGAGCGTATAGAGGAGTTTGTCGAGGCGGACGACCCGGGACGTTGGATCGATGGACGTTTCGATTACGTGGTGGACTGTATCGACGCTTACCGCACCAAAGCGGCACTGATCGCCCACTGCCGGCGCCACCGGATTCCGCTGATCACGGTCGGCGGAGCGGGTGGCCAGGTCGATCCGCTCAAGATCGTACTGGCCGATCTCAGCCGCACCGAGCAGGATCCGCTGTTGTCCAAGACGCGCAAGCTGCTGCGCAGCGACTATGGTTTCAGCCGTGATCCAAAGCGCCGTTTTTCCGTCCCTTGCGTCTATTCGAGTGAGCAGCAGAGAGTACCGAAATCTGCAGCGCAAGCCTGCGGCACGGATGGCGCGGCTTCAGGCATCACTGGGTTGAACTGCGCCGGTTTTGGCGCGTCGGTTGCGGTGACCGCCAGCTTCGGTCTGGTGGCGGTCGCTCACGTACTAAATAAATTGGCGGATTCCGGGGGGGGCGGATAATGGAGTGGCTGGGGGCAATTTTCCTGTTGCTGATCGCGCTGGTGGGCGCTTTCCAGGTGATGATGCTCTGGAAATCACGCCAACTGGAGGGGTGCAGACTGCCGGACTGGCCTTTTGCTGACGCTGCCGAACGACTGCAAGAGCAGCGTATGCTGCTCTATTTTCACTCGCCCCGCTGCGCGCCTTGCCGGCGCATGGCACCGATCGTGGAAGAACTGGTGGCTGAGGGGAGGGCGCTGGCGCTGGATATCTCGAGTGCTCCGGAGATTGCGCGCAGATTCAATGTGCGCGCCACGCCCACCACGCTGCTGGTGGAGCGGGGTACTATCGTCAAGGTGCTGCTCGGTTTTCAGTCACGCGAAAGGCTGCGCGAACTGCTCAACTGAATAGGTTGGACGGCTGCTGCCGGAGGCCTGTGGGTGGCTGATTGGTAATCAAGCCACCGCGGGGAGTTGGTAAAGACTACTGCAGTATGCTTTCCATCGGACTAAGTTAGCCCGACCGAATGCTGGCTCTTATTCGCGGACGATCGGCTCCTTCATGTTCAACGTCGTTTGACAGGGATTCTGGACGCACTTTCGGATCATTCGGTTCTGCCTTCCATGTTTTTGACAATCCATCAGCTTCCGATATCTTTCATGACCGGTCACTTGTGCCCTGTTTTTATGGGCTCGTACGTGCACTCGAAGCAATCCTCACTGTGACTCCTCATGGCAATCCCCTTCACGGATCCAGACTCCGTACGCTTCACAGCGCAGCAATTCATTTCCGCTGCAAACATAATCCCCAATCTGGTAACTGCTGCCGTTGAAATAACAGACACCCGACTGTAACTCTTCGTCCAATGATAGATATTCACGATCGTCTTCATCGAAGATCGGTGAGTTCTTCAACTCCGGGTCAGGCGCTCCCACCTGTATTCTGTCAATCTTGATAGTCACTTTACCCTCCTTCCCGCTTATGCCTGCTGCTGCCGCTTTCCCTAAGTTGATTATAGGGTACTTATCAGGTCTGAAGCGGCATGAGAAAGGGTTTCAGTTGCAAGTTGAGATGGTTTGCTGCGTGCTCTCTGCGAATACACCCCACCCGGAGGTAGTTGATAGCATTCCGTCACAGGACCGCGAGTGAAGCTCCATCAGCATTCGACCGGTTTAGGCAGGCGGCTCAAGTGATTTTCCCACCAGGTGGGCAGGTCTGCGAAAGAGTCCAGAACGGCAGCAGGTTTGATGCCCAGATCCAAGTCTGCAGGTGTAAATTTTCCTGTCTTGACGAGCAGTCCCCGGATGCCCATTTGTTGTGCGCCGTCGATGTCACCGCGAATGTCGTCTCCGATCATCAAGGTTTCCGGTGCGCTGGCGCCGAGTTGTTCCAGCGCGGTCCTGAAGAAGGGTGCAGCCGGCTTTCCCAGCACCACAGCTTTCCGGCCGGTGGCGCACTCAAGTGCTGCAACGAATGGTGCGGTGTCAAGGCGTAGTCCGTCTTCGGCACGCCAGTAGCGGGTCATGCCCAACGCAATCAGTTCTGGTTTCGACTCATGCATCAACCAACGGAAGGCGCGGTTGAGTTCCTCGAATGTCCAGCGCTCGCCATAGTCACCGAGGACAACAGCGGCTACCGGAAGCGTCGCGTCCTTATCCGCAATCTCCAGTTGCTCGAATTCAGTCAGCGTGGCGTGCGGAACGAACAGAGCCACGCGTCCTTTGACATGCGCGCTCAACCAGCGGGCTGCAGCGACCGGAGGGGTCAACAGCTGCCCGGCGTCCACTTGCATTTTCAGTCGGCCGAGTTTTTCAATCAGTGCTCCACGCGGCCGGGAGGTGGTGTTGGTGACAAACAGGTGAGGGATTTTGTTCGTATACAGCCAGTCAAGGGCGTTGCGTGCACCGGGTATTGCCCGCTCACCCTGGTACAGCACACCATCCAGATCGATCAATAGCGCCCTTGCTTCGGTATTCATAGCCCGATCAAGCGGTTGGAATCGATAATAAGCTTTATGATTATCCGCATGGAGGTGTCGGGGACGCCCGGTCTATCCAGGCGCAGGAACACAAGATCAGCCTGCTGTGCCTCAGTCTGACCCAGTGAGTGGTCGATATGATCGGCGGTGGCGGGGCCGATCACACCTGAGATATCCAAATAGATAACCCCTGATCCCGGCATACGCTGAAATCAGGCCATAAGAGGTTGCGGCTCGTCAGCGGCACTGGGCCCAGGCGTTTGGCTTCGGGTCTGCTCAGAAACCGCACATGCCACCGGCACAGCCACCGCTAGCGCAAGGTGGCAGTTCACCCTTGCTGCTGCCGCTGCTTCCGATGATGGCAGCGCCGGAGATCAGCCGTTTTACCGGGCTCGCTGCCGGTGTGTCGCCCAGCTCCGAACGACTCCGCTCACAAAGCTCGCCCCAGGTGGAGATCTGCTCATTCATTTTGTGGCTGACCTCCACTTTGCGTCCGTTGGCTTCACAGAAATAGTCGTAAGTCGGCATGATACTGCTCCTCAATTGGCAATTTGTACTCGGAATCTCGGCGTCAATTTAACCTAACCAGCCACTACTCGTAATCGGTCGGCACCATGCACAGGAACTTCAACGGCGTGCTGCCGGTGTTGCGGTACTGGTGTTTTTCCTGGGGTCTGACCAGAATGTAGTCCCCCTGACTGATCGCTCTGGGATTATCACCATCCAGCAGCTCGCCGCTCCCCTCGAGGATGTAGTTGAGGTGTTCGCTGTCGTGACTGTGGTGAGGAGTGTGGCCACCCGGGGCAATGGTGAAGACCCTGATGGAGAAGTTGGGTGCACCATCCGCTTTGCCGATAGGCACTTGTTTGATCGCATCTTGTACACCCTGCATGTTCACCGGCATGGCTGCACACTCTTCGAGACGGGTTATTTTCATGGATTTTGACTCTCCTTCCTGTCGTCGATCCAACATAGCACAGGCAATGTGGATCGGTTCACAGTTTTTGGATCTTTATCAACTGCTCTTCCAGCTTGGTTTTGGCCGACTCCTGCGCGGCGAGTTTGTCGCGCTCTTTCTGCACCACCGCTGCCGGCGCCTTGGCCACGAAACCGGCATTGGAGAGTTTGTGCCGCATCCGTGCCAGATCAGCGTCGATGCGGCCGATCTCTTTCTCCAGCCGTGCTGATTCGGCTGCCTTGTCGATCAAACCGCCCATTGGAATCAATACCTTCATCTCACCGACCAGCGCGGTGGCGGATTCGGGTGCCTCGTCACCGGGCTGGAGCACATCGACCCGCTCCAGCCGCGCCAGGAAATCGAGATAGAAGCGGTTTGCCGCAAGGCTGCGTAAATCGTTTTCTGAAGCGTTTTGCAGCAGCACGGGCAGTGGTTTGCCCGGTGCAATGTTCATCTCCCCCTTGATCTTGCGGATGCCCAGGATGAATGCCTTCACCCACTCCATCTCCTGTTCCGCCTGGGCGTCGATCAGTGCCTCGCGGTAGCCCGGAAACGGCTGGTTCATAATGGTTTCACCACGGACTCCCGCCAACGGCGCCGCTTTCTGCCAGATCTCTTCGGTGATGAAGGGCATGATCGGATGGGTCAGGCGCAGCAGATTCTCCAATACCCGCAGCAGGGTGCGGCGGGTGCCGCGTTTGGCCGCCGCCGATGTGCCGGGATCGGTCAGGATGGGTTTCGAAAGCTCCAGGTACCAGTCGCAGTATTCATTCCAGGTGAACTCGTAGATGGCCTGCGCTGCGTAGTCGAAACGGTAGCTTTCGATCGCACTGGCCACCGCGCGTTTGGTCTTCTGCAACCGGGAGAGTATCCAGCGGTCGGCTGCGGAACGCTCGATCTCTGCGGTGGGCAGGGAGTGACCGGTGGTAGCCGGCCCAATGGCGCAATCCTCATCCTCGGTATTCATGAAGACGTAGCGGGCCGCATTCCACAGCTTGTTGCAGAAGTTGCGGTAACCCTCGATGCGCCCCATGTCGAACTTGATGTCCCGGCCGGTGGCTGCCAGTGCGGCGAAGGTGAAACGCAACGAGTCGGTACCGAAGCCGGGGATGCCGTCGGGGAACTCCTTGCGCGTCTGCTTTTCGATCTTCTCGGCCAGTTGCGGCTGCATCATGCCGCTGGTGCGTTTGGCCACCAGCGCGTCCAGATCGATGCCGTCGATCAGGTCGATCGGATCGAGCACATTGCCCTTTGATTTGGACATCTTGTCGCCGTGGCTGTCACGTACCAGGCCATGCACGTAGACCTGATGAAACGGAACCTGACCATGATTGAACTTCAGACCCATCATGATCATGCGCGCTACCCAGAAGAAGATGATGTCGAAGCCGGTCACCAACACGCTGGTAGGGTAGAAGGCCTGCAACCGCTCGCTCTCTTCAGGCCAGCCGAGCGTGGAGAAGGGCCAGAGTGCGGAGCTGAACCAGGTATCCAGCACATCCTCGTCCTGGCGTAGCGGATAGCCATCCGGCAGGCGGTTTTTGCTGCGCACCTCCGCTTCGGAGCGCCCGACGTAGACGTTATCGGCGTCGTCGTACCACGCGGGGATACGGTGCCCCCACCAGATCTGGCGGCTGATGCACCAATCCTGGATATTGCGCATCCACTCGAAGTAGGTGTTTTTCCAGTTGTCGGGGACGAATCGGATGCTGCCGTTCTCCACCGCTTCGATTGCCGGACCCGCCAGCGGCGCGATCTTTACATACCACTGGTCAGTCAGATAAGGCTCGATCACGGTACCGGAGCGGTCGCCGCGGGGAACCATCAGTTTGTGATCGACGATCTTCTCCAGCAGACCCAGTGCCTTCAGGTCGTCCACCACCCGCTTGCGCGCCTCGAACCGGTCCAGACCGACATACGCGCTGGGGATCAGTTCGTCTTCGTCCGGGCCGTTGGCGCGGATCGCGGCGTCTCCGGTGAAAATGTTGATCAGGCCGCCGTGAGCCTGCTTACCGATTTGCACTTCGTCGCGGTGGCGCAGCCACACCTCATAGTCATTGAAGTCATGCGCTGGGGTGATCTTCACGCAGCCGGTGCCGAACGCCGGGTCGGCGTGTTCGTCGGCGATGATCGGAATACGGCGGTTGGTCAGCGGCAGTTCGACCAGTTCGCCGATCATGTGGCGATAGCGCTCATCCATCGGATTCACTGCCACCGCGCAGTCGCCCAGCATCGTCTCGGGGCGCGTGGTGGAGACCACCAGATGCCCCTGACCATTGCTGAGCGGGTAGCGCAGGTGCCACATGAATCCGTTCTCCTCCTCGCTCAGCACCTCCAGATCGGAGACTGCGGTGTGCAGCTTGGTATCCCAGTTGACCAGCCGCTTGCCGCGGTAGATGAGTCCCTCTTCATACAAACGGACGAACACCTCCTTGACCGCATTGGAGAGTCCTTCGTCCATGGTGAACCGCTCATGCTGCCAGTCCAGCGAAGAGCCGAGGCGACGCAGTTGCCGGGTGATGTTGCCGCCGGACTCGCTGCGCCACGCCCAGATGCGCTCGATGAACTGTTCCCGCCCCAGATCATGCCGCGACTTCCCCTCCGCCTCCAGTTGGCGCTCCACCACCATCTGAGTAGCGATGCCGGCATGATCAGTCCCTGGCTGCCAAAGCGTCCGATCACCCTTCATCCGGTGGTAACGGATCAGGGTGTCCATGATGGTGTTGTTGAAACCGTGGCCCATATGCAGGCTGCCGGTGACATTGGGTGGCGGGATCATGATGCAGTAGCAAGCGGTTCCCTGCGCTTGAGGAACAAACCATCCGCGTTTTTCCCAAGTCTGATACCAGCGCTGCTCTAGCCGTTTAGGGTCGTACGTTTTATCCATCTTGACTGTAATCTTGCAGTAAAGTTGACAGCTTAAAATCTCGAAAATGCATCTCATTATACCGATTAATTACTTGTCGATCAGAGATTTTCAGCCTAAGTTGTCCAATCTTCGACGATTTACCGCTGTTCGATCCCAATCTTAGCAAAGGAGCACCTCAGTTCATGTCCTCAGTCTCAGCTGGCAACAAAAAGTGGGTTTATTCATTTACCGAAGGTGATGGCAAAGACAAAAAGCTGCTCGGTGGCAAGGGGGCGAATCTCTGTGAGATGACCCGTATTGGCCTCAATGTACCACCGGGGTTCGTGATTACCACTGAAGCTTGCCTCAAGTATCTTGCGGCCGGCAAGTTGGCGGAGGGCATCATGGAGCAGGTGCGTGAGCATATCCGCCTGGTGGAGGAGCAGACCGGCAAGGGCTTTGGTTCCGGAAGCAACCCGCTGCTGGTCTCGGTGCGCAGCGGCTCGGCGATGTCGATGCCCGGCATGATGGATACCATTCTCAACCTGGGATTGAACGCCGATACATTGCACGGTCTGATCACCCAAAGCCGCGACGAGCGCTTCGGCTACGACGCCTACCGCCGCTTCATTCAGCTGTTCGGCAAGGTGGCGCTGAATGTACCGGACGAGCTGTTCGACCACCAGTTCGAGGCGGTCAAGCGTCAGGCGGGCGTCAGTGGCGACCTGGAACTGACGGCAACGGATCTGCACGAGATCAGCACCCGTTTTCTGAAGGTGGTCGAGGAGCACACCGGCAGGCCTTTCCCGAGCGATCCCTACACGCAGCTGGAGATCGCGATCAAGGCGGTGTTCGGCTCATGGATGGGTAAGCGCGCGGTGGATTACCGGCGCGAGTTCAAGATTACTCCAGAGATGGCCAACGGCACCGCGGTCAACGTCTGCACCATGGTATTCGGCAACCTGGGCGACGATTCCGGCACCGGCGTTGCCTTTACCCGCAATCCCGGCAGCGGTGAGAACAAACTTTACGGCGAATACCTGGTCAATGCGCAGGGTGAGGATGTGGTGGCAGGTATACGCACCCCCAAGCCGATCGACCGTCTTGAACAGGAGATGCCGGAAATGGCGCGCCAGCTGGCCGAATTGAGAAACAAGCTGGAGCAGCACTATCTGGAGGTACAGGATTTTGAGTTCACCATCGAGAAGGGGAGGCTCTACTGCCTGCAGACGCGCAACGGCAAGATGAACGCAGCTGCCATGGTGCGCACCTCGGTGGAGATGGAGAAGGAGGGGCTGATCAGCAAGCCGCAGGCGCTGCTGCGCATCAACCCGTCGCTGTTGGAGCAGATGCTCTATCCCCGTCTGGACCCGACCGCCAAGGTGTCGCCATTGGCGCAAGGTCTGCCCGCCTCACCGGGCGCCGCCTTCGGGCACGCCGTATTCGACGCCGACCGCGCCGAAGAGCGCGGTAAGAAGATGGGTGAAAAGGTAATCCTGCTGCGCGAAGAGACCAAGCCCGAGGATATCCATGGCTTTTTCGCCGCCGAGGGAATCCTGACCAGTCGTGGTGGCAAGACCTCGCATGCCGCGGTGGTGGCGCGTGGCATGGGCAAGCCTTGCGTGGCGGGTGCCGAGGGTATTTCGGTCGATGTTCGCCGGCGGGAAGCCTATGTAGGCAACATCATCATCAAGGAGGGGGATCTGATCACCATCGACGGCACCAGCGGCAATGTCTATTCAGGCAAGGTGCCCACAGTCGAACCCGAGTTCTCCAGTGAACTGAATACGCTGTTGACCTGGGCTGACGAGGTGGCGGAGCTGAAGGTGCTGGCCAATGCGGACACTCCGTTGGATGCGCGCCGGGCGCTCGGTTATGGCGCCAGAGGCATAGGTCTGTGCCGCACCGAACGCATGTTCAACGCCGTCGACCGGCTGCCGGTGGTGATCGATATGATCGTTGCGGAAACCGAACATCAGCGGCAGGCGGCACTTGACCGGCTGCTGCCGATACAGAGAACCGATTTCAAGGAGCTGTTGGAGGCGATGGCGCCAAACCCGGTCATCATCCGCCTGCTGGATCCGCCGATCCACGAGTTCCTGCCGGCTGAACAGCAGCTGCAGGATGAGCTGGAGAATCTGGCGCATCTGCGCGACACAGCGCGCGGCATGGAGGTGCTGGCCAATTCGATCATGCTGCTGCGCCAGACCGGTGAAGCCAAAGAACAGGCCGACAGCATGCGCCATCTGGTCGATACTCATCTGGTGGAGGAGGCGATCGCCAAGAAGGAGGTCATGCTGCGCAAGGTGCGCGCACTGTATGAGACCAATCCGATGTTGGGCCATCGCGGTGTCCGTCTGGGCATCACCTTTCCCGAGATCTACGCGATGCAGATCCGGGCAGTGCTGGAGGCGACCGCCGAGTGCGCGGCGAAAGGGCTGGAGGTGAGTCCGCAGATCATGGTGCCCCAGGTTTGCACTGCACAGGAGTTGCGGCTGGTAAAGCGGACTGTGGACCAGATCCGTGCGGAGGTGGAGG
The DNA here is from genome assembly GCA_024235215.1 of Chromatiaceae bacterium. Taxonomy (GTDB): domain Bacteria; phylum Pseudomonadota; class Gammaproteobacteria; order Chromatiales; family Chromatiaceae; genus HKST-UBA178. The sequence continues at coordinate 55,531 of JACKMU010000010.1, forward strand.
CTAAATGCGGCCACAAGCTCAAATTCCGGTTCGGCACGATGATCGAGGTGGTGCGTGCCTGTATGCGTGCCGATTCACTGGTTGATGAGGCGGAGTTCTTCTCATTCGGTACCAACGACCTGACCCAGGCGGTTTTCTCCTTCTCTCGCGAGGATGCGGAGAACAAGTTCCTCCCGATGTACAATGAAAACGGCATCCTGCAGGACAATCCGTTCGAAGTGCTGGATACCAAGGGTGTCGGTAAGCTGATGAAGCTGGCGGTCTCCTGGGGTCGGGAGAAACGTCCCGATCTGAGCGTTGGTATCTGCGGCGAACATGGGGGCCATCCGGCATCGATCCGCTTCTGCCAGGAGGCGGGTCTCAACTATGTCTCCTGCTCGGCGCCGCGGGTGCCAGTGGCGAGACTGGCGGCGGCGCACGCCAAACTGTTGGCCTGATCTCATCACCGTCCAGAAGAGAGGATTCTCTTCTGGACGGCGGAGTGGCTGTGCAGGTGAGGGTGGACTCGGTGTCTCACTCTGTCAGTGACTGGTACTGCGTATCGTCTGCAACTGCCGGTTGACATCGGCGATATCGAATCGCTCCGGGTTGAAACTCTTGTTCACCCAAGCCACGGTTTCGAAATGGTCGGCGTGTCCGCGGTCGGTAAATGCCTCCAGGAACTCCCGGTAACCCCAGACCCCTCCCACATCCTCGGGTGGTGCGCTGCGCCGGCCGTCGATGCACTCGGGTCCCGACTCACCAGGTTTGAACGGGAGGATCTTCTCCAAAAGAATGCGATGCTCCCAAGCGTCGCCGAAATCGTACTCGTAACCGATCCATTGCCCTACGGATTTCAACAACGAGCCGATGCGAATTCCCCGCTCAGAGCTGATTTCGTTGCCGAATCCGTCATCCGGTATACCGTATTCCTTGCCACTGGCAGTGAACTGATGTGAATGTTTGTTTGACCAGCCCATCACCAACTGAATGATTCGATGCAGCATCGCCAGATCGATGGAGTTGGAGACCAGCAGACGCCGCCAAATCGGCGGTTCGACATGCAGCAGCAAAACCTTCAGTTGATAGAGATCACGTAGATTCCGCGGTGGGTTGGCCGCACTGGGGAGATGCGTTGAGCGGAAACTGGATTGCATTGCAATACAATACGACGATTGCCTGCAGCTCCGACACGACTGAATCGCCACGGAAGTGAACTTTTTGCAGATTGGTTGATACAGATTAATTTGTCGGCGGAGGCTTTGTGCTGATGACTCCGTCCGGAACTGTAAATCAACTCATCGTTCAGCCCCCACTGCAGTGTGTCAGCTGTAAAGTTGACCTTAGCGGTCGGGTAAAATGTGCATAATCTGTTACCCTTATGCTGAAAGCAAACGGCAGCAGAGGCGGTCTTCTTGCCCAATCGATAACAATCAAAAGCAATCAAAGGGGCTGGTTATGAAATTTCGCAAAGGCCTGGTGCTCATTGTGGTGGCGCTGCTGATCGTGGCGTTCTTTCTGCTCGATGTCGGCAGTCTGCTGACACTGGAAAATCTCAAGGCGCAACAAGCGGGTCTCGACGAATGGCGGCAGACCAACCCTTGGCAAAGTGCGCTGGCCTTTTTTCTGGTTTATGTGTTGGTGACGGCGCTATCGCTGCCGGGCGCAGCGATTATGACATTGGCCGTGGGAGCGATTTTCGGGCTGATGGTAGGCACCATTCTGGTCTCCTTTGCCTCCACCATCGGCGCGACACTGGCCTTTCTGATCGCCCGATTTCTACTGCGCGACATGGTACAGGCGAAGTTCGGCGACAAGCTTGGCGCGATCAACCGGGGTATCGAGAAAGACGGAGCGTTCTATCTCTTCGGGCTGCGGCTGGTGCCGCTGTTCCCGTTTTTTGTGATCAATCTCGCCATGGGTCTGACCAATATCCGCACCTTCACCTTCGCCTGGGTAAGTCAGATTGGGATGCTGCTTGGCACCTTGGTCTATGTGAACGCCGGGACTCAGCTGGCTGGAATCGATTCGCTCTCCGGTATTCTTTCACCGGGCTTGATCTTCTCGTTTGTCCTGCTGGGAATCTTTCCGCTGCTGGCAAAAAAGATACTGGCGGTGATCAAGGCGCGCAAGGTGCTGGCCGGTTACCCCAGACCGAAAAAATTCGACCGCAACCTGGTCGTGATCGGCGCCGGATCGGGTGGTCTGGTCGCGTCGCTGATCGCAGCCGCGGTGAGATCCAAAGTCACACTGATCGAAAAGCATAAAATGGGGGGGGACTGTCTGAACACCGGCTGTGTACCCTCAAAAGCGTTGATCCGTTCGGCGCGTTTCATGGAGCAGACCCGGCGTGCAACAGAGTTCGGCTTCAAATCCGCTTCGGCTCAGTTCGATTTCGCCGAGGTGATGGAGCGGGTGCAGCGTGTGGTCAAGCGGATTGAACCGCACGATTCGGTAGAGCGCTTCACCGGTCTGGGGGTGGAGGTGATTGAGGGGGAGGCGCGGATCCTTTCACCCTGGGCAGTCGAGGTGAACGGACACACACTAACCACCAGGAGCATCATTGTGGCAACCGGTGCCAGACCGTTCGTGCCGCCAATAAAAGGGCTCGCCGAACTGCCTTATCTCACCTCGGACAATTTGTGGGATCTCAGAGCACTGCCGAAACGACTGCTGGTACTCGGCGGTGGTCCCATCGGCTGTGAACTGGCGCAGGCGTTTGCCCGTTTCGGTGCCGAGGTGACCCTGGTGGAGATGCTCCCCAAGCTGATGATTCGTGAAGATCCGGAGGTCTCTACGGCGGTGGCAGAGCGTTTTGTCCGAGAGGGGATCAAAGTGCTGGTCGGTCACAAGGCAAAGGAGTTTCGCGTTGAGCATGGCATCAACCGATTGATTGCCGAACACCAGGGCGGTGAACTGAGTATCGAGTTCGATCAGGTACTGGTGGCAGTCGGTCGGGCAGCCAACACCAGCGGTTTCGGGCTGGAAGCGCTCGGTGTCAGGTTGAACGAACGACGTACCCTGGAGGCCAATGAATTTCTGCAGACCAACTTTCCCAACATCTATGTCTGTGGCGATGTCACTGGTCCCTACCAGTTCACCCATACCGCTTCACACCAGGCCTGGTATGCCGCAGTCAATGCGCTCTTCGGCATGTTCCGCAAATTCAAGGTCGACTATTCGGTGATACCCTTTGCCACCTTCACCGATCCTGAAGTGGCCCGGGTCGGACTCAACGAGCAGGAGGCGAGAGAACGTAAAATCGCTTACGAGGTGACCACTTATGGTCTCGATGATCTGGATCGGGCGATCGCCGATGGTGAGGCGCACGGCTTCGTCAAGGTGTTGACCGTGCCAGGCAAAGATCGGATTCTCGGCGTCACCCTACTGGGTGAACACGCCGGCGATCTGATTGCCGAATTCGTCACCGCGATGCGCTACGGGCTGGGGTTGAACAAGATTCTCGGCACGATACACATCTATCCGACCTGGACTGAAGGCAACAAATTCGCCGCCGGCAACTGGAAACGGGCGCACGCACCGGAGAAACTGCTGCAGTGGGTCGAGCGATATCATCGCTGGATGCGCGGTTGATACGCGCCGACCCGGTGGGCTGCCGGCCGGGAGAGATAAGGAGGTGAATGCATTCGCCGCTGCACTGCTTCCGATCATGGTACTCATCTTCCTCGGGTATGGATTGAAACGTGCACGATTTCTACCGGAACAGAGCTGGACCGGGATAGAAAAACTGACCTACTACCTCCTCTTTCCAGCACTGCTGATCCGCTCCCTGGGCCGTCAGACACTGGCCGGCGCCCCCTGGTCGGAGATGCTGTGGGTCGTGGTCGGCGTTCTGCTGGCCGCGGCTGTGCTGTTACTGTTTGCGCACAGATTGCACGCATTTAGTGATGGCCCCCGCTTCACGTCGCTATTTCAGGGTGGCATACGCTTCAACACCTATATCGCATTGGCTGCGGCCCAAGGTCTGTATGGAGCGGAAGGGCTCGCGCTCGGATCCATCGCGGCGGGATTCATGATCGTGCTGATCAATCTGCTCTGCGTCTCTGTCTTCATGGTCTGGGGCAAGGTACAGTTCAAAGGGGTTGTTCCATTTGTGCGCAAACTGCTCAGCAACCCGCTGATCATCGCCTGCTGCATTGGCTGGTCGCTCAGTCTCAGTGGTATCGGCGTGCCCGGCATCGCAACGGATATTCTGGAGATCATCGGCCGTGCGGCGCTCCCCTTCGGACTGCTGGCCGTGGGTGCCGCGCTGCAGCCGCAGGCGCTGCTAGGACACTTCCCCGCGATCGCAATCAGCGCATTGGTTCAGTTCGGGGTCAAGCCGTTGTTCGTCTGGCTGCTGATTATCTATTTCGGACTCACCGGGGTTGCCGCTGGCGTGCTGATCATTGCTTTCATGACGCCGACTGCGCCATCTGCCTATATCCTTGCCCGCCAACTGGGAGGGGATACCGAAAGCATGGCTTCGATCATCACCTTTCAGACTTTGCTGGCACTCCTGGTGATGCCGCTGATCGCATGGCTTCTGTTGCGCTAAGCGCGCTGCCCGCTGCCAGGGCACGGCGCCTAACGGATGCCACTTCCATAGAGTCCGGACAGCACAAGATAGAGCGCGATCAGACTGGTCACACTCTTGAAACCGATGCGAAAGGTGCGCTCTGACATCCGGTTCAACACGCCCGCACCGGCGCGTGTGCCGAGGATTGCCGCTCCGGCGAAGATCAACAACTGCCAGGCATACTGGAACAGTAACGCGCTGATGAAGGTAAAGGCGACCACCTTGATCAGGTGTTGCTGCGTCATGCATGCCGCCGCGGTGGCGACGATGCATCTGCGTTCCCGGTCGCCGGCTGCGATGTAGGTGAATATCAGCGGACCGGTCGCACCGATGAAGACGGTGAGCAGCCCGGTGATCAGACCTACTGCGCTGTCCATGAAAGGTGCAGCTTTCCGGCCCAGAATCCGCTGGTAGGGAACGAAGTTGTTGAGCAATATCGACAGTCCGATGATCGCCAACAGTATCCCTTCATCGATCTGCACAAAGATGAACGAAGCGACTGCGGTGCCGGCAACGGAGGTCGGTACGAATCGCCAGAACAGTGCCCAGTCGATATACTCTCTCAGCTGTATCGCCCGTGCCAGGCTGGAGACCCCGGTGATTACCGCATGGGTGGGGATGGAGATCTGTGGTGGCAGCAGTCCGGCGACCAGTGCCAACTGCAAGCCTCCGGTCGGACCGATGGCCGCGTTGAATAACGAGATCAGGAAAGTTGCTGCAGTGATCGTAGCGGTGACCCAAAGTTCCATACACTATTGTGCACCTCGGACAGGTGCCAGTTCCAGGTCGGAATGGTTGGGCAGCATTTGTTTTTTGAGGATTCAGGGTCAGCGTAAGTACTGTCAGTTTTTACTCTGACCCTGAATTTTATTTCCAAGGCGAGGTGGGATGCGTATTCTGGCGGTATGGGAGCTGGGTGGCGGAATGGGGCACGTGAGCCTGATCTCTTCCGTGCTGGATGAGTTTCGCAAGCGTGGTGATCGGGTTTTCGTCGCCGCGCGCAATGTGGTCTCCGCCCGCACCGCGATAGGTCAGGGTGAGATTCCGATCTATCCGGCACCCTACAGTATCTCCGGATCGCCACCGCTACCGCCCTCAGCAAGTTACCCGGAGGTGCTGTTGCGGGTGGGCTACCACGATGCAGAGACGTTGCGTGCACTGCTGGAGTCATGGCGCCATCTGTTCGATCTGCTCCAGCCCGATGTGGTTTTCGCCGAGCACTCGCCCACCGCGGTATTGGCGGCGCGTATCCAGGGTTTGCCCTGTGCGCATGCGGGTACCGGTTTCACTGTTCCTCCGTGTGAACGGCCGATGCCCCCATTTCTCAACCTGACGGCTACCGCAGGGTCACGGCTGGCAACGGCGGAGAGTCAGGTGTTGCAGGTCATCAATACGGCACTGCAGGGTATTGGCTGTGAACCGCTGTCACATGTCGCCGCCATCTTCGACCACTCCATGCCGGTGCTCTGTACCTATCCGGAGCTGGACCACTATGGCAAGCGTGCCGGTGTCGATTACTGGGGGACGATCGACAGAGCGCACTGGCCGGGCGGGTTCCCCGGCTGGCCGGCGGGGCGTAAACGCCGCATCTTTGTCTATCTGCACCACCACTATCCGGCATTTTCCGGATTGGTCGGACAGCTACAGCGACTGGGAAACCCCACACTGCTGGTCTCTCCTGGGATTCCCGCTTCGATGGCCGCGAAGATCTCCACGACGAGCATCAAGGTGACCGCCAGGCCGGTCGATCTTCGCGAGGCGGTCAAGGCGGCACCGGTAATATTCACCAATGCCGGTCACGGTACCGCAGCCAGTTTGCTGCTGCTGGGCACGCCGATGGTGATGCTGCCACGCTTCGTCGAACAGAGCGCCTTTGCCTATCGGCTGGCGCAGCAGGGACTTAGCATCATGGCCAGCCCGAATCCTGCCAACCACGATTACGGTAAGATGATTGACAGGCTCACTGCAACCGCTCAGTACACCGAGAACGCAGTCCGGTTCGCCGAACGCTGGGCGGGTGTGGAGCGACCGGTACGTTTGGCTGCACTGATGGAGCGACTGGTTACCTGGTACTCCAATGATGATTGAATGCAGAGGTCGCCTGAGGCAGTTTTTCTCCAGCTGGGTCAGTCAGTATATTTTACAGTCGACCCAACGAGGTAATTCCTCCAAGTTTACTGTGAATAACTCAAAACCAATTGAATAATAAGTAAAAACATCCTTGTTGGCGAAATGTTGCAGGTCGCTGGCCTGAAAAATGCATCCTCGGAGATGTTTTCTGAGGTATGTTCATAATTCTGCGGATCATCGGTTCAAAAAGGAAGAGTTAAAAAATGACCAAGCAAAAGCATCTTTTCGGCTTTCGACGCTCGGCGCTGGCTGTAGCGGTGGCACTCTCATTGGGTGCGGGGAACGCATTTGCGGTGCCCACGCTCAACGAGTTCAGCAACAGCTCAGGCACGAATGACCCCAATTTTCTTGCTGATCATCTGATCAAAGAAGGTACTGGTATCACCCGGTTAGGCGATGCAGGTTTTCAAGGCAATCTGGATTACAGTGGTGATGACGGCGGAGACGAGGGATACGGCGGTTATGGAGGGTTTCCCGACACGGTGCTGGGCGCACCAGGTGCGGATGGAACCATCAACGTTAACGACGACTCCAGCCCCCTTGGCAACGGACTGGCAGACGCTCAGATTGGCTTTATCGATCCGGAAACCAGCACGGTTACATTCACAGTATCCGGTTTCAGCGATTTCGGGTTGACTGGCGACCACAGCCAGGAAGGTGGATATGATCTGTATGCGGTTGCGATCGATCCGAGTGGATCAACCAGCCCCATACCCGAGTATTCGGAAGTACCGGTCGATGTACTCGATCAGTTCTTTAATTCGTTTAATGGGGCATCAGGCTCCAGTCCGATGTTCATGACCAGCGGGTTTCTGGATGGTGACGGCTATGGCGGCGGCTTCGGTGACGTGGATGAGTTCGTGATTTCAGCAGCCGAATTGGGCGTCCAGGTTGGAGTGGCACTACCGGTGTTTGCCGTAATCGACAATACTCAGTCCGGTGGTGGGATCACTCCAGGTGGCGAAGTGGTTGAGAGCATCGCTGTCATCGGTGGCGGGACAGGCTCGCTCAACGGTTCCGCATCCTACTTTACCGATCTGGATCTCGACGAGGATGGCAGTGAATCTGGCGATTTCAGCCTTACCGGTGATGGTATTTTACTCACTAGCGGTGTGGGAACCCCACCTACCAGCAACACCTCCGATAGTTTTAGCGGAATTGCCAGTGGATTTGGAGATGCCGGCCTGGATGACATACTGGCTGCCGCAGGTACGGGTAGTTTCACTACCGACGCGACCGTACTGGCGTTCGAATTCGCACTGAATGATGGTTATAACGCCGTCAGTCTAGAGTACATGTTCGGTACTGAGGAGTTCCCCAACTTTTCGAATTTCCATGACGTAGCGGCTATTTTTATTGATGGGCGCAATGTGACGGTGTTTCCGGACGGCAGTGCGTTGATGGTCAGCAACGGAACCTTCGCCAACCAACTGCTGGACAACTCAAGCAGTGAACTGGATATCGAGTACGACGGTGTCTCTCAGAGGCAGAAGGTCATCGTACCGCTGGATCCGGGGGTTCACTCTATCAAGATTGCGGTATCGGATGCGAGCGACAGTATCTATGACACCGGATTCTTCGTGGCCGACTTCCAGGGCGTGATGCTGGACGCAGGCGTCGATCCGGGTGATCCGGTGCTGCCGGATCCGGGTGATGATCCCAGCGACGGCTTCGACATGACGATCACGGTCGGCGACAGCGGTATCGGCATTGATCCGACCACACCGATCTGGATCGACCCGCCGGTGGCTATCGGCTACATCATCGAGGTGACCGGCGCCGAGAAGTTCGCCACTGCCACCATGCCGTCCGGATTTGGTGATGACAAGTACGACATCTTCTGGGACGATGCGGGCACCTGGGTTCCGTTGGGTGAATTCAATGCCTCAGATCTCATCGATTTTCTCACCCTGGCAGATCCATCCGGGGTCACCAAATTCAAGATCGAGGGCATTGAGGCTTCTGCAGGGGTCGACCCCAACGATCCGCTGGGATTTCCGGTGGGCGTGACCTTCACCGGTGCGGGTACCTTTAACGTTAACATGTCGCCGATTACCAACAGTGTGCCGGCGACTGCCCCAGAGCCGGCAACCTTTGCGCTGCTGGGTGCGGGTCTGGCTGGGATGGGCGCGCTGCGCCGTCGCAGAAAAGTGAAGTAGTCCGGTTCTTGGTTGAACCACAACGGCGGCCAGAGGCCGCCGTTTTTTTTTCTTTTAAACCTCAATCATTGCAACAGCGTCAGCAAAGTAGCCTGGTCAGGCAAGCCGTTGACTTCGATGTTTTTTGATTTCTGAAACTCTGTCACCGCGGCACGTGTGCCGTCACCGTAGATTCCGTCGATCTCTCCCTGGTAGAGCTTCAGCTCTTGCAGTCTCTGTTGCAGTTGGCGCAGCACTTCCCGATAAATGCGGATACCCTTTGTCTCGGACTGTGCCATCACCAGTACCGAACTCTCCTGCAGACGCGATGGCTGCAGTGATTGCACCATGCTGCGTACTGCGGTCAGAAACGGCAGATCCGGGTGTTTTTCACAGTGATTCGCCACCAGCGCAGCCAGCAGTTTGGTATTTTGCCAGGGCACGATGTCATAGGTCTCGGTAAGATACTGATTGGTTGCGGTCAGATAACCTTCCATCCAACCTGCATAGGCAAAGAAGACTTTGGAGTCGGCTTGCCACTCCTGATGATAGCTTTTGCAATTGGTCACACCCGCACCCTTGACAGCAAACCTTCCCTCCTTGTCGGCTGACTGTATTTGCATGGATGTCATAAGCAGCAGAGTTGCGGACAGGACTTTTATGCGCATGGTCTTCTCCTGAGACGAACAAACAAGGTTACCCAAACGGGCTCTTTCGCCTACGCAGTTTACTATCGGTTGTGCCGGTAAGGAATTGAAACAGGACAAATTGCCGATTAAAAGAGGTAGCTGTGGATAGTCAGCGGTGAGAATACTGCAACTTCACGGGGCGTTTTACTGGCGTAAGCCATTGCCCTGGGCTAATCAGTTGATCGCTCTATTCTGATAGCAAGAGGTTGAAATGAAATGGGTGGCAATCAAATCAGATTCTCACTTGGAGGATAAATCGCACCTAACGGTACGCTGCACACCTTGGGCTAGCAGGCTTCCGCTGCCTCTTCCCGGGTGTAGAAACGGCCGTCGTGAAGAAAACCGGCGATGACGGCTTTATCGACGGCGATGACGTGACCCTCTTCGTCCAGTGCGGTGATCCACTTTCTGGGCAGTCCGTCGAGTACATGAATCGGGGCGTCGCTGCCATCCGCGAAGCGGGAGACGACACACTCGCCGCTGCTGGTGTTTTGAAATGCCGGTACAAACCCTTTGCTTCTGTTGCCTGCGCTGACGCCTGCGCTGTTGGCAAAAACGATATTCTGATCGCGCAGCAGTTGTTCGCTCAATATACCGCTTACTTTCATATCGCGTTTACACTCCGCCAACTTATCGAGACGCTGTGTCTCACTTTTCAATGCCGCAGTCCAGAAGTTGATAAAGAGCAGGTTATATGCGGACAGTTGGTAAAAATGCAGCATAGAACGTGCCAGCAAGGAGATGGGGTCGTGGGGTGCGCAGATCAATGTTTTTCCAGTCAGGTACAACGAAAGATTAACGAAACGTTACGATTTCGTGACGTCATGTTAAAGCGGGCGCATTATAGAACAAACCAATGCTGTAAGGAAATTTTACACAGGGTTGGTTTGGTTGGGCCGAGTCAGGCGTACCCGTTAAGGCGATCTCGGTGCAATCCACGGGTAGATGCCGAGGTATTCACGTTGCCACCAATCACCCGTAGCCCTACGCTCAGCGGCGGTGCTGAAGCGGTAACGATAGGCCAGCACCCGCAGATAGTCTGGCGGCTTTTCGCCGAACGGATCGGTGGCGAAGAGTGCACTCACCTGGGGTGATCCTTGAGCCAGCCGATGCAGCAACCGTTCCAGGAGGTAACTGCCTGGCGGTTGCTGAGTCGGCACGAACCACATCATCCAGTCGAGCCTGGGGTGGTGTGGGACGATGAACGGGGGCCTGCGTTCCGGAGCGGACGGCTGCCAGGGCAGCGCGTAGCCATACCAGTGGTTGCCATCCATGGAGCCTTCGATGATCAGTTCGATACGTTCGGTCTGCATGGTTGGAAAGATGTGATAAGCATGACCTATACCGAAGCGGCGGACCCGGTCGCTCCAGGCCATGACACTCTTGCCCGGATCGATACCGGTCAGGCTGGTGAAGAGCAGCGGCAGGGTGGAAGAGAGAATCAGCATGGCGCCGGCAGCCAGGAGCAGGGTGTTCAACCAGTGGGGCTTGCGGGCAGCCTGTGTGCTTCTGTTGCGCATCCAGTCTGGGGTAAACCGTGTCAGCGATTGGTCATCCAGCAGGAAGAGACAGAGTGCAATGGTGAGCAGATTGATGAAGTTGTGGTTGCTGGTGGCAATGATCAGCAACTGCATTGTGATAGTCACCGCAGCGGCCAGCAGACGCCAGCGTCGGGGTAGAAAGATGAAAAACGGAACGATCAGTTCGCTGAAGAGCGTGAGAGCCGTGCCCGCCTGCAGCAACCAGGCAGGCAGCTGATGTGCGTACCAGCTGCCCACATGCGGCAGCGGCTGAGTTTCGAAATAGTGACTGAGTGCGGTCAATCCCCACCATGAGGGATCACCACTTGCCAGTTTGGCCAGGCCGGACATGAAGCGCAGCCGGAACAGCAGCCAGTGAAAAAGCAGCACGATGAGCCTGCTCGCTCCACCTGCCAGAAATATTGCCAGAAAACCGCACTCCAGCAGCAGATAGTCCCATTGAAAATTCAGAAAGAGCTGGCTTGCATTTGCCAGCGAGAGATAGAGGATAAAAAGTACGATGACTGCGAAGCGCTGCATCCAACCGAAAAAGAGCGCGACCGCGAAGAGAGCGCCAAGCCAGGTTGCTGCGGTCAGTGAGGCGTCCGAGCTGTCGAGCCAGAAGAGCGTCGGCAGGTCGAGCCATACGCGCGTCCCCAGTTTGCCGGAGGCGTGGTGCAGCATCTCCTCCAGCGGCAATATTCCGCCCGAGCCCACCAGGCCGTTGATCTGTCCGGTCAGCGACAGGAATGCAGCCAGGTAGATCAGTGCGAGGATTTTCAGAAACAACCAGCTTGCCAGCCGATACTCGCTGCTTTCCTGGGGAAGCGTCTTCAACCAGTCAATGATGCGCTTCATCTGATTCCTGAACTCTTACCCGTTCTCCAGGGAAATCCTGTTGCACTCCGTCCGGACTGCTCGCTAATTTTAAGATTCACCAGTGAGTCGGCACTGATTCACAGCATCATGCTTGATCAGAACCCGTAGAGATAGGGCAACAGCAGACTCAGCGAAAGCCATACCAACAGGCTGAGCGGCACCCCGATGCGGACAAAGTCGGAAAATGTGTAGCCACCCGCATTCATCACCAGCAGATTGGTCTGATAGCCCATCGGCGTGGCGAAGCTCATGTTGGCTCCGAACAACACCGCAAGAACGAACGCCTCCGGCGGCTCTCCGAGCTGTTGCGCTATGCTCACCGCAATGGGTGTGCCGATCACCGCGGCGGCATTGTTGGAGACGATATTGGTCACTACCGCCATCAGCAGCATCAGGCCGCTCAGCACCATGGCGGGTGTGGCGCCATGGGTCAGGTAGAGGAATATCTGGGTGATATAGGCGGTGCCGCCGGTCTTCAACAGCGCGTTACCCAGCGCCAGACTGGCCACCACGATCAGGATCACCTGGGCGCTGAGCGCGCTGGTGGCGTCACGCCAGCTCAAGCAGCCGGTGAGGATCAGCAGCAGCGAACCGAATACGGCGCTGATCGCGATCGGCATTATCCCGAATGCGGCCAGCAGGACGACCATCGCCATGATACCGAGTGCGGTTCGGGCTTTGTTTGTGTGCGGCAGATCGTTGGTGGCATCCAGCACCAGCATGTTGCCATCCTTTTTCAGTGCCGCTATCTGCTCTTTGGAGCCCTGCACCAGCAGCACGTCACTGACCCGCAGCAGGATGTCCGCCAGTTCGTTGCCACCGGACCAGACCGCCCGGCCTTGCCGGTGCAGCGCCAGAACAACCAGGTTGTAGCGTTGTATGAATCTGACTCTGCGCAGTGAGACGCCACTGACCGAAGAGCCGCGTACCACCACCACCTCGGCGATCTGCTGATCCTTTGCCTGCAGCGGATGGTCTTCATCCACCTGATGGTCATCGGAATAGAGCTTGGTGTCCAGAATCAGCTCAAACTCCTTGAGCTGCGTCGGTGTGTCGTTGACCAGCAGGCGGTCGCCGGCCTTGATGACCACATCGGGGAAAGGCACCAGAAAAGTGTCACTGCCGCGGCGGATACGCTCCACTTTGAGCCTCCCGTCGGTGCGTTTGATTGCATTGGCCAGCGTCTCGCCTACTAAGGGATTGCCTTCGTTGACGCTGAGCTCAGCCGAGAAGATACGCGGCGAGATGTTACTCATCGGGGTCTCGCGTCGCGGCAACAGACGTGGGGCGATCGCCCAGAGATAGCAGATACCGATCACGCTCGCTAAGGCGGCCGGCAGCACGAAATCGAACATGCCGATCTGCGGCAGCCCCATGTCCGCGGCCACGGAGACCACCAGCAGATTGGTCGAAGTGCCGATAGTGGTACCCATTCCACCCAGCAGCGTGGCCAGACCCATCGGCATCAGTACGCTGGAGGGGGCTCTTCCGGTACGCATTGCCACGCTGACCAGTATGGGCAGCAGCAGCACGACGATCGGGGTATTGTTGATGAATGCGCTGAGTATCGCCGCCAGTACCAGGGTCAGCAGCAGCGAGAGTTCCGGCCAGCGCCCCCACAACCGGGAGAGCATACGCCCCAGCGGCTCCAGCGCTCCGGTACGCACCAGTCCTTGGCCGGCTACCATCAACGCACATACTGCAATCAACGCTTGATGTCCGAAGCCGGAAAAGAGATCCAGCGGATCCAGGCTTACGGTCTCCGAGTGGAACGGAAACAGAGTCAATGCCAGCGTAAGAGCCACCAGAATCATCAGACTGGAGGTCTCCAGCGGAATGCGGTCACGCGAAAAGAGCAGCAGCGCGACTCCGGTCAGCAGCAAGATGAAAAGTGCGTGAGTGTTGGGCAGTTCGGGGAATAGCACCTGATTGAAAGACCGACTCTTCAAACAATGAAAGTAGGCAGTATACCTCCGGCCTGATCAATTATCACAACGGACGGGCGCTCTCTGGTTTGTGCGCCTAGGAGCCTGTCTGACTTAACACTGTTTGGCTGCAAATCCCCGGATGACGATCAACTCAGCTTATCGACCTCGTTAAATAGGCCCACTATTCTCCTCGTTCGATAAACTGATTTGATTCGCCCCCGGTGATTTTCGCTTCAAACGGATAAGTCAGACAGGCTCCTAGCCTGCCCATGTTGGGTTCCGATCGATCAGTCGCGTCAGCTGCTTTTGAACGCGATCATATCGACCAGCGTCCGGTTCACCGGTGTGGCGATACCATGCTGCGCTGCCAGTCGCACCACGGCGCCGTTGATGAAGTCGATTTCGGTCTTTTTGTGGTTGCGGATATCCTGCAGCATTGAGGAGTGGTGGCTGGCGGTGGCTGGAAGCTGCACCGATTTGAGGTAAGCCAGATACTCGAGGTGGCTTCGCCAGGGGAGTGCAACCCCCTCCGCCCGGCATACTGCGTAGGCCTCCGCGACGATATGCTCGATAATCGACCAGGTGGGTGTTCTGGCGAGATCCCCATAGGCAACATCCAATATCGCACCCAGCGGGTTCAGGGCACAGTTGTAGAGGGTTTTCGCCCAGAGATTAGCGCGGATGGCGTTGCTTCCCTCGACATTGAGTCCGGCATCGCGGAACAAATCGATCAATCGTTGCACGCTATTGTCGATACCTGCGGGAAAGCGGCCCAGTCGGATAGGGCCCGCCTCGACGGTCACGTTGACATGCGCGTCCCCGCACCATTCGAAACCGGTAATGATGGTCCCGCCGATGACGCGCTCGCTGAACTCGGAGATGATCTCCTCATTGCCTATGCCGTTCTGCAGGCTGACACAGTCACAATGCGCCAACAGCTGAGCATGTTCCTGGCAGAGTTGACGGGTCTGCAGCGATTTGGCCGTGATCAGGCAGTAGTCGAAGCTTGACTTGTCCGGTATCGTTGCGGACGCACTGAAATGAAAGATGCCACTGCCCCAGATTCCCTCCATGTGAAAACCTGAGCGGTTGATGATGGCGGCATGTTTTGGCCGGCACAGCGCGAGAAGATCACAGCGAGCCGAAAGTCGTGCTGCCAGGCTCAGTCCGACTGCTCCAGCCCCCAAGATAACAATTTTCATGACGTTCGTTGCACCCTGTCGACATGCTGCAACCGTCAGCCGTTTCGCATCGGTTGCTGTGCTTTGTGTCACAATTTTTTACAGATCCAGCGCATGCTTTTAACAACTACTTGATCTGCAGTGGGAAATTATATTGGTATATAGATTGCTTAACGCAGAAAAGCCAAAAATTACCATCAATTTTTACTGGACATAACCCGAGTTGACAACCCAGTAGCGGATTTTGTGTCACTTGGTTATACAATGCGTTCGACTGACAAGGGGATGACTTTTTCAGATGAGGCTGTTTATTGGCAGAGGGGCGGTATGCCCCAAGTGCGGTTCGAGCGATGGAGACCGGATTACACGGGGTCTCATCGGCAAGTTGGCGCGTAGGAAATATCGCTTCGTCTGTCGTAAATGCA
This sequence comes from Chromatiaceae bacterium, assembly GCA_024235215.1. Lineage (GTDB taxonomy): Bacteria > Pseudomonadota > Gammaproteobacteria > Chromatiales > Chromatiaceae > HKST-UBA178. The sequence goes on from JACKMU010000010.1 coordinate 70,979, forward strand.
GAGCCAAATATTTTGCGGATCGGATCGGCCAATCGCCATCACAGATGAACTCTTCCAACGTTCACAACTGAGGGGCCTGTTTGTCTCTGCGCTGTCTATAGGTAGAATTGCACTGTTTTCAGTGTGCCGGAAGGAACGTATGCTTCCTGTACGGGTATGGGACCAGGATGATGAGCAGCGACGTAAAACGCCACATATTTCTCTGTGCAACCCCGACCAAGCCAAAATGCCACGGTACCGATATGGGAGCGCGCTGCTGGAGCTATCTGAAGCAGCGTCTGGCAGAGTTGGGCTACGCGATACCGCAGAAGGGCATAGATCGAACCAAGGCGGATTGTCTGCGCGTCTGCCATAACGGACCGGTCGCATTGGTCTACCCTGAAGGGGTCTACTATCAGCAGCTGACACCAGAGAAGCTCGAGCGGATCATTCAGGAGCATCTGATCGGTGGTCAGCCGGTGACGGAGTATCTGCACCAGAGCCCATACCGACTGCTCAAAGAGTGATCCAGCGCAACCGGGAAGAAGCTGTCCCGGGACTTTTCCTGGATCAGGGGTGCATTCCAGAGCAATCAGAGATCGAACCAGACTCGATTTGGCCGGTAGTGGCGCAGCCACTCGTTAAAAGTCTGGCTCTCCATCGGTTTGGCAATCAGAAAACCCTGTATCTCATCACAACCTGCGTCGCGTAACCAGCGTAGCTGTGCCTGGTTCTCCACGCCCACCGCGATGACCTTGCGATTGAGTTCCCGGCCGAGACCGATCGCTCTCTCGACCAGTTTTCTCTCCGCGCTGCCGGTCAGCAGATTGCGCACACAGGACTCATCGATTTTCAAAGATTGTGCGGGGATGCGACGCAGATGCTCCAGGGTCGCGGACGCCTTGCCAAAATCATCCAAGGTAAAAGTGATACCCAATGCTCTGCAGCGACGAATCAGCTCGGGCAGATCACGGATACCTTCCAGCACCAGACTGTCGGCAATCTCCAACTCGAGCGGAATCTGTTCCACCTGGTCGAACAATTGCAGCATCCGCTTTAGCTGGGCCAGAAAATCAGACTGCTGCAGCTGACGGGTAAACAGGTTTACGCTGACCGGGAAGCTATAACCCTGATGTCGCCAGGCGAACGCTTGCGTCAATGCTTCCTGGATCAGTTTTTGGCCAATTTTGAGCGCGATCTCCTGCTCTTCGATTTGTGCCACAAACTGTGCCGGCTGCATGTTTCCGTCAGTGGGATGCTGCCAGCGCAGCAGCGCTTCAGCAGCGGCTATGCTTCCGTTGCGGCAATGGATCCTGGGCTGGTAGTGGAGTATGAATTCGTGCCTGGTCAGCGCGCGGGCCATCTCCTTCAGCAGGCTGTTGCCTACCGGCATTGGCGGGACAACACTGGGAGTGAACCATTGATAGCGGTTTTTGCCCGATCTTTTGGCCGTGTACATGGCTTGGTCTGCATGCCGTAGCAGCGTATCCGGATCCCGGTTGTCAGCCGGGAACAGGGTGATGCCGGCACTCACACTGATACCCGTTTCGGTGACACCGGCAATCGTATAGGGAGCCGACAGCGCTGTTAGAATACGCTCCATGATTGTTGCGCACTCGCGCTCATCTTCCACATCCACAAGCAGCACCACGAACTCATCGCCACCCAGCCGGGCTACGGTATCACCTGCCCGCACCGAATTGACGAAGCGGCTTGCGGCCTCCAGCAACAGCCCATCCCCGGCTTTGTGGCCGTAGGTGTCGTTGATGTGCTTGAAGCCGTCAAGATCGAGGTAACAGACGGCTAGCACCCTGCCTTTACGCAGCGTCTGCTCGGCCAGTTGCTTCATACGATCGTGCAGCAGTCGGCGGTTGGGCAGACCGGTCAGCAGATCGAAGTTGGCCATCTGTTCAAGCTGGTTCTCATGGTGCTTCAGCGCGGTGATATCGGATACCGATGAGACGATGCCGGTAACCGCGCCACCCTTCACCTCGGTGACAGGCACGACATTGATGTTCAACCAGCGCTGATGCGCATCTTGATGTTCCACCCCAATGACCACACCCTCTCTCGGCTGCAGGTCGGACAGCGTCTTGATGATCGGAAACTCCTCCAGCGGGAGCGGCTCGCCCTCTTCGGTCACCAGTTTGAGGTCACTTTCCTGCAAGCCGAAGCGGCTGTCGGTTCTGCACATGCCGAGCAGCTTCCTGAAACCGGGGTTGGCGTAGAGCAGTCTCCCTTCTGCATCCCACAACGCAATACCTTCGGATACGGTATTGAATACGATCTGCATCTGGTGTTCGTGGATGCGCAGTGCGCGTTCGAGATTTCTGCGGAAATGAATCTCCCGTTCGAGGTGCTGGGTGCGCTCCTCAACACGCTTTTCCAGATCCAGATTGGCTCGCTGCAGCGCCATCCTGGAGGCATCGATGGCGCGACTGATACTCTCTACACCTTGGCCCAGAAGTGCGATCTCACTTGCTCCCCCGAGCCCGGTCGTCACTGCTTTATCCCCGTGCAGCACTCGCCCGATGCTGTTGCCGATCCGGCTAAGTGGATCCGCCACCCAATATTTGAGCAGATAGAAAATGGCGATGCAGCTGAGTGATATTGCGAGCAGCCAGTTGATCCAGCCAATCGGAGCCAGCGCTTCCTGCAATGCCGTTTGTTTGGCGCGCCCCAGGTCATAGCTCAGATAGAGTCCGCCAACTTCCCAGGAAATGGACCCATCGGCCTGGTCAGTCGTCGGTAGGGGTGCGTAGAGATGCATGACATCCCCTGATGCGCTCTTCTCTAGAATGGTTCTCTGTTGTAGTTTCGCTTTCTGGTACAGATCCAGATCGAAATCCATCAGCAGCTGCTTCTCCGCCTCTCTTTCGCGCGCGCCCTTGCCTGGAAAAACGGGCAGGCCGGCTTGATTCAGCAGGATAAGAATCTCCACATTGGGATCCGAACCCTGTGTGGAGATCACCTGGCGGGCAATTTTCAATTCGGTGTCGTACGCCCGGCTGGCACTCAGTGTCTTCTGTACCTTGTTTACCATCTGACGTGCTGCATAGACCTGTTGTCTTTCGACCCGGGAGGGTTGCTCGAAGGCAATTTCAAAACCCTTGTCGAGAATCAGGAGCGCAACTACCAGAATGGAGATGATTGAGACCAGGATATATCGCAGTGGAGGCGGTGTTAAACTCTTCTCCATCAGTAGCTCTCACAACGATGGAAAGGGGTGGAGGTCCGCTTGTACGGTTTAGCTCGCGATGGACATCGATTAACGCCTTCTGAGCATATCGGCAACGTCTGTTGCGGCGGGTTGCGCTTGGTCTGTCTCCCGCCAGGTGGGAACGGTTGTCGGGAACCGGCGCCAACAGGAGTCAATCCGGTGAAGTTTGGGAGCGATTCGGTCAAGCGCCGGAGATGACAGAAAAAGCGCTCTTGCGACCACCTACCGGTAATCGACACACTCTTTCCTGGCGCGTTCATTCTCTTTGGCTCTGCCTGTCGGCTAACATTCATGTGATGCCTACAGCTGGTTCCTGATACCAATCATCAGGAAAATCAGAGTGGCTTCTTTATTAGTAGCGGATGAAATAACAGGAACTTTATTCTTTTATGCGACTTTTTTCCAATCGCGGGAAGATGCTGTTGAACCTGTAATCCTCGGTTGGACGCGGTGCAGTGCACACTTCCCGCGCCGCATGGCTATATTGTAACTTCACGGAATGGAATAACTATTCCTCGTCATTACGCCTTGCCCTGTACCTTGGATGACTTCCCTGATTACGCAGGCGATTACGCATCGGGAAGGTCTGATGCGCTTTCAATCCTAGTCCAATCCGATACGTTCGATGAACCAATAGCTGCCAATCAACGCGATCACCAGTGATGCAGGCAGCGTGATGAAGTGCCGGTACCAGACTCTATTGCTGAACCAGAGACCGACAAGAACAAAACAACCGGCGATCACGCTGAGCTGTCCCAGTTCCACCCCGATATTGAACGCGACCAGACCGGTGATGAAATGTTCAGGTGCCAGCCCGATCTCTTTGAGAACGCCGGCGAAGCCGAGTCCATGCAGCAGTCCGAATACGAACACCACTACCGGTCGCCACCGGGTCAGATGGTCACAGTAGAGGTTTTCCACGCAGACATAGACGATCGATGCGGCAATCAGCGGTTCGACGATCGTCGCTGGTATCTGCACGATGCCGTAGATGCCCAACGCCAGCGTGAGTGTATGAGCCAGCGTGAAGCTCGACACTTGCCACAGCAGGGCACTGAATCGTGCGTTCAACAGAAACAGCCCGATGACGAAGAGGATATGATCACTTCCTTTTGGCAGTATATGGGCGAACCCGATGCCCAGGTAGTCGAGGAAGAGCACAGTGCCGGATTGGGTTAGCTTGCTGCTCAGCGGGATGGGTGCCGAGATCTGACCGGGCTGCAGATAGGCGGTGTAGAGTTCATCGCCGGTGTTGTTGTCGACGCGCAGGACGTTGCTACCGAAGGCTGCATCCCAGCGCCAGCTCAGGTCGTTCGAGCCGGCAAGCAAAAGCGCCTGCAGTTCGATGGTGGAGGTGCGTGCCAGGTCGCTGTCGCCGACTTCGGGTATCCCGACAGCGACAACTTCAAGAGCGATCTTTCTGCCATCGGAGAGAAGCTGGGAGCCGGCTAGCAGTCGGGGCTGGAAAATTGTGAACAGTTCCTCGAGTTGCGCGGGAGGCAGCAGACGCAATCGATTATAGTCAGCCGCCTGCTTCGACTGGTCCGTATCCTGATGTTCACTGCCGATGCCAGCCAGCAGTGTTTCCAGGTTGACCTGCTGAGTCAGCCGGATGTGCCCCTTCTCTCCGATTTTCAGGTCGATGATTGCAGGGCGAATTTCATGTGCCTGGCTGAGGTGGTGGAATCCAGCCAGTAACAGGAATGCGGTCATCAGGCTGTACCAATATTGCAGCGTCCTTCCCCTCCTGGTCATAATGACCCTGTCTCTCCTGGAAAAACCCGAACCATACGAAGGCGATATTATGCTTGATCTTCTGCACCTGGCAAAAGGCGTTGGATTATTGTTGTTGGCTGTCACGCCGTTGCTGCAGGCGCATGAGTACTGGATTGAACCGCAGCGCTACCAGTTGTCGGCGGGTGATCGGCTGGTGGCTCAGTTGAAGGTGGGGCAGCATTTCAAAGGGGATGTTCACCCCTATCTGCCGGATAACATAAACCGCATGCAGATCCACATCGGGGACACCTCCAGCGACGTGAAGTCCCGCATCGGTGACCTTCCCGTCCTCGATCAAAAGCTGGCTGGAGAAGGTCTGGTGATCGTATCGCTGATCAGCAATATCTTTCAGCTCAGCTATACCGAAGCGGGCCGCTTTGAGCAGTTTCTCGCCTATGAAGGTCTGCAGCAGGTGTTGGCGGAACATCGCCGTCGTGGTTTGCCGATGACGGGTTTCAAAGAAGCGTATCAGCGTTTTGCCAAATCGCTGGTACGGTTGGGGAAGGGCGGTGGGGAGGATCGGCTGCTCGGAATGCGCTTTGAGTGGTTACTGGAAAGCAATCCTTATACCGTGAACACCGACCTGATCCAGGCGCGCCTGTTCTGGCATGACCAACCGTTACCGGCCGCCCAGGCGAGACTGTTTCTGCGTAACGGTGGCAATGTGCAGGAGCGGGTACTCACCACCGATCAGTCGGGCAGGGTGACTTTTTCCGTGGAACCGGGCAGTGAGGTTTTGCTGAATGCGGTGCAGATGCGCCAGCCCGCGGCGTTGTTCCCGGCCCCGGCCGATGTTGTCTGGATCAGTTACTGGACCACAATCACTTTTGAGTTGCCTGAAAGCGTGGAGGTGCAGCACAAGTAAGCTGGATCTCCGGTTTACCTGACAGCAGTGGAGGCAGCCGGAAAACGTCAAAAATAGGTTTTCAGCTTGAGTTCGAAAACCGCGCCTGAGGTGAAAAAGTGCAAGGCGTAGTCGAGTCCCAGTTCCAGCTTGATCTTTTTCAGCGCCATGCCTTGCCCGCCGGTATAGGCGATGTGCTGGACTGGTTTGGTTTTCTCTCCGGAAAAGAGCCCGATGATCCAGTTGGTGATCTTCATCATGATGTCATCATCGTAGGTCTGACCGGTAAACGATTTCTTGGGTTTGACCACCATATCACCAAAGCCGTTATCCACCACGACCAGATTCATCCCCTGATGGGTCTGGGTGAGGAATACGATCACCTTAAATCCCGGATAGCGGTTTTTATACTTTCGTTGCGTGAACGCTGCGTGGGAGAAGCTGTCGATGGCGTTCTGGTAAGCATCTTTCGCGATCCATCGGATAATCTGTTTGTCTCCGGCAATATCACCGATTTTCGTGATCAGCTCCTCATACACTTCGGGCAGTCGCACGATTTGACTGAGCGCCGTATCCTGCTGCGTAAGACTCAGACTGTGCCATTCGGCAAAGCGGCTATCATTGAATATCACCGAGAACTGCCCCAGGATGGAGATGTCGTCCGTGCGAAAACCGGAATTTCCAAGGTAGAGTTTGAAGATATGGTTGAGTTCTGCAAGGGTCAGATCTTTCTTCAATTTCTCGTCATCCTCCAGACTCTCCTCTTGCTGAAAGATAACAGGACCCTCTTTGAGAGATATTCTTCTATTTGGCTTGGCCATCGTACTGCGGCTCCAAAACACTTCTGCGAAATGGCAGCCGCTATTTCAACACATCTCGAATAAATTTTCCGTCTTATGCTGCGATGGGTGCCAGTCGAGGTAGCTGACGTCGATGCATTTTTCGGACGCCGGCTGTGAACTTCAGGGGGAACCGCATTCCGCAGGGGTCCTGGCTTTCCAACACCGACAGACCAAACCGGTAAATCTGCCCGGCTTGCTTTTTTTGCAACGCCTTTGGAATTAGGGTATTAGTAGTGCAAACTATATATATAAGATGTACCTGGAGGCTACTATGGGGAAATACACCAGTTCGGCGAAGGCATTAAAAAAATCGGACAGGAAGCTGAAGAGTTTAGCTCAACAGGTAAAGGCGCAACTGCAGGAACTGTCCGAAAGGCAAGCGGTTGGCCTGCAGAAGATGGAATCTTTCGAGGAGCGTATCGATGAGCAGCTGGAACAGCTCTCGGAGCGCCAGGCTGCGGGTTTACGCAGGCTCCTCACCACAGAAAAACGTATTGACGAACAACTCGAACAACTCTCTGAACGACACGTATCCAGCTTGCGTAAATTATCAACCACAGAGAAACGTATTGATGAGCAACTGGAGCAGCTTTCAGAGCGACATGCCACCGGTCTGAAGAAACTGCTGCAGTTGGAAAAAATGGTCGAAGAGGAGCTGGAGCAGCTCTGGTCCTGGCACTACTGGGGTGAAAGCATTGAGCAGCGGATAAATGAACAGATAGAACAACATACCAAGGGTATGGAGAAATTTGCTCAACTGAAGCAGATGATAGACACGGAGTTGGAGCGACTGCGCTCCTTCCAGCCATCCAACGAGGCACGAGAAGAGGAGCAGCCGCTGCACCGGATGAGCGGGGTGGTTGACCCAGCCTGAATCTGTCGCAAAAGTCTGCCTGTACGGGGACACCCACTCTCCACGAGGTTGGGGGGACACTTCGTGGAGAGGATAAGCCTTCGATCAGCCCGTTAGAGCGGCGTCCGCCGGATTATTGAATATTTCCATATCTCTGTGAGTCATTTCGATCCCCTCCCACGGAGCGAACAACTCATTCGGCTCGTCCAAGCGTAGGGCACCCCCTTAGACTCAGAGTTAAATCACAACCCTGCAAAGCCGGCACCACAGGAAAACGCCCTGATCCGCAGCACCAGCATTTCCCTTGTTACAATAACCAGGTGGTTTCCCAATTCTCGCAGGTAACAGGAGGTCTCTATGGCGTGGCAAGGCTGGGTTTTACGAGTCAATCTGAGCCTGTTGCGGATCACCCGTGAACCGCTCAACCAACAGTGGGCTGACGCATTCCTCGGTCAGCGGGGTCTGGCGAGCAAATATCTGTTCGAAGAGATCGATCCGTCGGTCGATCCACTTTCGCCAGACAACAAACTGATACTGGCCACCGGTCCATTGACCGGGACGATGGCATCCACCGGAGGACGCTGGTCGGCAGTGACCAAGGGTGCCTTGACCGGGGCGATTGCGGCGTCCAATGCAGGTGGCTTTTTTGGCGCTGAGCTGAAGTTTGCCGGGCTCGATATGGTGATCATCGAGGGACGCGCGCCGAAGCCGGTCTATCTGCTGGTGCAGGATGAAGAGGCGGAACTGCTGGATGCCAGGGATTTTATCTGGGGCGAGTCGGTATGGACCACGGAGGCGCGCATCAGGGAGCGCCACCAGGATCCGCAACTGCGCATCGCCTCGATCGGCCGCGCCGGGGAGAACCTGGTGCGTTACGCCTGCATCGTCTGCGACCGCGACCGGGCGGCGGGCCGCTCCGGCGTAGGCACGGTCATGGGATCGAAGCAGTTGAAGGCACTGGCCGTCAGGGGCACCAAGGGTGTCGCTGTCCGGGATCCACAGCGCTTTATGCAGGCGGTGACAGAGGCGCGCGCCAAACTGGATCCCAGTCCGGTACGCAATCAGCTGATGCGGTACGGAACGCTGCCGATGATGGATACCACCAACCGATTTGGTGCGTTGCCGACCCGCAATGCCCGTGAAGTCAGCTTCACGGGAGTGGAGCGGATCAATACCGCTGCGATGCTGGCGAAACGCCCCTCCGACGGAAAAGCCAATCTGCAGCGTAACAAATCCTGCTTCGGATGCTCCATCGGTTGCGGCCGGGTTGCCAGGATAGATCCCACCCATCCAGCCATTCAGGGCAAGGGTGAGCAGTACCGACAGGCAGGTGGCGGTCTGGAGTATGAAAACGGTTTCGCCTTCGGTCCGATGGTGGGCTGTGACGACATCGAAGCGGCAACCTATGTCAACTTTATCTGCAATGAACAGGGTATGGATCCGATCTCTTTCGGTGGTGCTTTGGCTGCAGCGATGGAGTTGTTTGAGCTTGGAGTAATCGACACCACCACCACGGGTGGCGTGGATTTCAGCTTCGGATCCATCACTGCGCTGGTGCAAGCGGCGGAGTGGACTGCGTTGGGGGAGGGGTTTGGCGTCGACCTGGGACAAGGCGCAGCACTGCTGTGCCGGAAATATGGCCATGGCGAGTTGTCGATGACTGTCAAAGGCCAGGAGTTCCCGGGTTATGATCCGAGAGCCATGCAGGGGATGGGGCTGGCCTATGCCACGAGCAACCGGGGAGCGTGCCACATGCGGGCCTCTCCCTATGCGGTCGATTTTGCCGCGGTCGGAACCGAGCGTCGCGCCAAGGTGGTGAAGTCGACCCAGGATGTCAATGCCGCCATCGATGCCTCGGGATTGTGTATGTTCACCAGAAGCGTCTGGAGTCTGGACGATTATGCCGCGCAGCTGGATGCGGCCTGCACCGGGGGCTGGAGCGCCGAGCGGCTGCGTGAAGTGGGTGAGCGCATCTACAATCTGGAGCGTCTGTTCAACAACCGGGCCGGATTCACCATTCGTGACGACCGGCTTCCACTGCGCTGTCTGACAGAGCCGGCGCCAAGCGGTAAGGGTGCTGGCTGGGTCTCCAGATTGGATGAGATGCTGCCTGAGTACTATCAGGAACGCGGCTGGGACCAGGCGGGTGCGCCAACCAAAGCGACGCTCACACGTCTGCGGCTGAACGGACCGTACGATTGAGCTACCGCCGACCACCCGGCACGGATGGGGCCGCTGCACTTTGCTGCATCGGATGCAGGCAGCATGAGCGTGAGGCATCTGCTGACTGGCCTGGAGCAAAGGCTGCAAGCCAGTCACCTCGGCCGGCTGTGGTATGCTCTGCTGTTGAGAAGTTGGAACAATCCGGATGGAGAGCGAGAATCTAAGGGGGAGATCGAAATTGTCCCAGCCTGAACGAGAGAGTGAAAAACGACAGGGCCTGTACATCTGCCTGCTCAGTATTCACGGGTTGATTCGTGGGGAAGAGTTGGAGTTGGGTCGGGATGCCGATACCGGCGGGCAGACCAAATATGTGGTGGAACTGGCGCGTGCCCTTGCCGTGAGGCCGGATGTGGCCCGGGTCATTCTGGTGACACGCCTGGTGGATTCGCCGGACGTCAGCGCAGATTATGCAAAACCGGTCGAATCACTCGACCACAACTGTGACATTGTCCGGATCAAGGCCGGCCCGAACGGTTATATCCCGAAGGAGCAGCTGTGGGATCACCTGGACAGTCTGGTGGACAACATGGTCGATTTTCTGCACACAGATACACGACTGCCCGACATCCTGCATAGCCACTACGCGGATGCCGGTTATGTGGGCAGCCGCATCTCCCATCTGTTGGGGATACCACTGATCCATACCGGCCACTCCCTGGGACGGGTCAAACGCAGCCGGTTGCTGGCCTCCGGTATCAGCGCCGACGAGGTGGAGTCACGCTACAACATGGCGCGCAGAATCGAAGCCGAGGAGAGCACACTCGCTTCTGCGGAGCGGGTGATTACCAGCACCAGCCAGGAGATCGAAGAGCAGTATGAGCTCTATGACTTCTATCAACCGAAGCAGATGGTGGTCATTCCGCCCGGCACCGACTTGACCCGCTTTCATCCGCCACAGGGAAATGAGCGGCAATCGGCCATCGCCGGTGAGATACTCCGTTTCCTCAAAGAGCCCGAGAAGCCGATCATTCTTGCGCTCTCGCGACCGGATACGCGCAAGAACATCGCTTCGCTCGTTATCGCCTACGGCGAGGACAAAGCGCTGCAGGAGGCGGCCAATCTGGTGGTGGTCGCGGGCAACCGGGATGATATCCGGGATCTCGACGCCGGAGCTCAGGAGGTTCTGTCGGAGCTGCTGCTGCTGATAGACCGCTATGATCTCTATGGCCGTGTAGCCTACCCCAAGCATCATAAAGCGGACGATGTGCCGCTGATCTACCGACTGGCGGCATTTTCCGGTGGCATCTTCGTCAACCCGGCCCTGACCGAACCTTTCGGTCTCACGCTGATAGAGGCTGCGGCCAGTGGTCTGCCCGTCGTCGCCACCGAGGATGGCGGACCCCGGGATATCATTGGCAACTGTGCCAATGGCGTGTTGATCAATCCGCTGGAGAGCGACGATATAGCCAGAGGGTTGAAAGAGGTGCTGCTGGATTGGGAACAGTGGCAGCGCCGTTCCACCGCAGGCCTGTGCGGAGTCCGGGAGCACTACTCCTGGCAGGCGCACGCGGAGCACTACATGGAGATGGTGCTGCCAATAGCGCAGAAGCGCTCTACGCCGTTGATTCGGCAGCCGGTACCACGCCGCTCGATGCTCTATCGCGATCGGGCGATATTCACCGATCTGGACCAGAATCTGCTTGGTGATACGGAGTCGCTTCCGGAACTCATCCAGGTGCTGCGCGCCAACCGGAAATCGACAGCATTCGCCATCGCCACCGGACGTCGACTCGATTCGGCGTTGAAAGTGATGAAACGCTACGCCATTCCGGAACCTGATGTGCTGATCACCTCCGGCGGCACTGAGATTCACTATGCACCGAAGCTGACCGAAGATACCGCCTGGACACGCCATATTGAGACGCAGTGGACGCCGCAGGTGGTGGAACGGGTGTTGGGCAATTTGCCGGGTCTGGTGAAACAGAACAAGAGTGAACAGAGCCGCTTCAAGATCAGCTACTTCATCGACCCGGAGAAGGCACCAAGCCTGGAGGAGATCAATCAGCTGCTGCACAAGGAGGAGCAGTCGGTCAATGTGATTCTCTCCTTCGGGCAGTATCTCGATGTACTGCCGATCCGCGCGTCGAAAGGGCTGGCCCTGCGCTACGTCTCCACCACGCTGGGCATCCCGTTGAAAAATGTGCTGGTGGCGGGCGGTTCCGGTGCGGATGAGGGTATGATGCGTGGGAATACACTCGCGGTGGTGGTCGGCAATCGCCATCATGAAGAGCTTTCCGGGCTGGAGGATATCGAGCGGATCTATTTCGCCAGGGCGGCGGGTGCCGCCGGTATACTGGAGGCGCTGGAGCACTATGATTTTTTCCAAAGTTGCCGGAACCCGGATGAGGGATGACAAGTGAACAGAGCAATGAACCCATCTCCAGTGATATTCGGCGAAGTGCTGTATGACTGTTTCGAAGATGGCAGCCGCATACTCGGCGGCGCCCCGTTCAATGTGGCCTGGCATCTTCAGGCATTCGGTGTCAGCCCGTTGTTGATCAGTCGCGTGGGCGACGATGCGATGGGGCGGGGGATTCGCGAAACCATGCTGCGCTGGGGAATGAGCACGGCGGGTCTGCAGCTCGACTCGGCTCATGCCACCGGGGAGGTGCAGGTATCGCTGCAGGCGGGACAGCCCAGCTTCGATATCGTCATCGACCGGGCCTTCGATCATATCGAGGCCGGTGCACTGCCACCGCTTCAGCCATCTCTGATCTATCACGGTACACTCGCCCTACGGCAACCGGAATCCGCCGCCGCGCTGAATGAACTGTTGCTGCACTATCCCGTGCCGGTATTCCTGGATGTCAATCTGAGATCGCCATGGTGGAACGTCAACCAGACCCTGCAGCTGATGGAACGGGCCCGCTGGGTCAAGGTCAACGACGCGGAGCTGGAGATTCTGATCGACGGTCCCGCCACGCTCACCGACAAAGCGCAAACGATGATGGAACGTTATGATCTCGACTGGCTGATCGTGACCCAGGGAAAAAAGGGGGCAAGCTCCGTCGATCGGACGGGCAGCGTGCTGCAGGTCGCAGCAACCGCAGATGTCATGGTGGTGGATACGGTGGGCGCCGGCGATGCCTTCGCCTCGGTTGCGATTCTCGGTCTTCAGCGGGAGTGGCCCTACGAGTTGATCATCGAGCGTGCGCAACGATTCGCCGCGCTGCTGGTGGGAACGCGGGGAGCGACACTGACGGAATCCGCCCCCTATCAAGCGCTGCTTGCAAAGTGGTTGTGAGTTATCAACGGTTGAAACGCGGTAGATAGAAGAAACAGTCATGTACGAACAGGTCTCCCACTCACTCTTGAACGATATTCTGGATCAGCTGAAGCCCGAGATTCAGCGCAGCGATCTGCGCCATTTCTATACCCGGCTCGGTGCCAATTTCTACGCGATACACTCGCTGTTCCACTACCTGTACGGACAGCGTGACGACTTTCAGCAACAGATAGTGAGGCTGGTCGAGGTGATGGCCAGTCGCTATATCAAACGTTCGGCGGAGCTGGAGGAGATCGACAAGTCCCGCGAGCGGAACTACAACTGGTTTCTCAGCCAGGAGTGGGTGGGTATGGCACTCTACGCCGATGGTTTTGCCGGCAATCTGGAGGGTGTCAAGAACCGTCTCCCCTATCTGCAGGATCTCGGTGTGAATATGATGCACATCATGCCGATGATGGTCTGCCCGGAGGGAGCCAGCGACGGTGGTTACGCCGTAAGTAACTTTCGGGATATAGACAAGAGAGTGGGCAGCCTGGAGGAGCTGGATCTATTGGCAGACTCGATGCGCAAGCGGGGTATGCTGCTGGCATTGGATGTGGTGGTCAACCACACCTCGGATGAGCATGAGTGGGCGCGCCAGGCGCGTGCCGGAGAGCAGAAATATCAGGATTACTACTACACCTTTCCTCACCGCGACGTACCCGACATGTTCGAGGAGTCGATGCCGGAGATTTTTCCCGAGACATCACCGGGCAACTTCACCTGGGTTACGGAGATGGATCGCTGGGTGATGACCGTCTTCAACAGCTACCAATGGGATCTGAACTACAGTAATCCGGGTGTCTTCATCGAAATGGTGGACGTGATCCTGTTCTGGGCCAACCATGGTGCGGATATCGTGCGTCTGGACGCGGTGGCGTTTCTGTGGAAGAAAATCGGCACCAGCTGTCAGAACCTGAAGGAGGCCCACCTGATCCTGCAGTTGATGAAGGATTGTTGCCAGGTGACCGCGCCCGGGGTGCTGTTCATCGCCGAGGCGATCGTGGCACCACTCGAGATCATCAAATATTTCGGCGAGGATGCGGTCATTGCCAAGGAGTGTGAGATCGCCTACAACGCCACCTTCATGGCACTGCTGTGGGATGCGATCGCCACCAAGAATGCCAGGCTGCTCAGCCAGGGGATCCGCAGTCTGCCGAACAAACTGGATCGGGCTACCTGGCTCAATTATGTGCGCTGCCATGACGATATCGGACTGGGATTCGATGATGCGGATATCATCCGTGTCAACTACGAGCCGGTGCCGCACCGCCGTTTCCTGCTCGACTATTTCACCGGTAAGTTCGCCGGTTCGGATGCGCGCGGGCAGCGCTTCGGCAGTAATCTGAAAACCGGAGACGCCCGCATCTCAGGATCGCTCGCCTCCCTGGTGGGGCTGGAAGCCGCAGTCGAGGCACAGGATGATGCGGCTATCGATCGATCCATCAAGCTGATCCTGTTGCTGCACAGCATGATTCTCTCCTTCGGGGGAATACCGTTGCTCTATTATGGTGACGAGATCGGGACGCTGAACGACTGCAGCTTTCTGGATGATGCGAACAAAGCCGGTGACAACCGCTGGATGCATCGTCCACGTATCGACTGGGACAAGGCGGAGCTGCGCAACCAGCACGGTTCAGTGGAACAGCGCATCTTTGATGGGCTGAAAAAGCTGATCGCAGTACGTAAGACGCTTCCGGCATTTGCAGACTTCAACAACCGGGAGTTGCTGCAGGTGGATAATGAACATCTGTTCGTCTTTCTGCGCAGCCATCCGGAAAAGGCGAGCGAGAAGGTGCTGGTGGTGGGCAACTTCGACGAGCGGCCGCAGCATCTCGATCTCTCCAACCTGGGAAGTTGGGGTCAGTTCTGGTACGGCCAGACGCAGGATCTGGCCAGTGGCGAGTTACCCTCCATGTTCAAGAACCAGCTGGTGGTACCTCCGTTCCGCTTCTACTGGTTGACCGACCAACTCACCGCCGGCCGGATCTAGGAGCCTGTCTGACTTAACACTGTTTGGCTGCAAATCCCCGGATGACGATCAACTCAGCTTATCGACCTCGTTAAATAGGCCCACTATTCGCCTCGTTCGATAAACTGATTTGATTCGCCCCCGGTGATTTTCGCTTCAAACGGATAAGTCAGACAGGCTCCTAGCGCTGCCCGAAGGGTGTCCGGGTATCCGCGGGGAGCGCGGGCGGAACTGGGTCGGGAGTTTCCCGGACTTTTCCTAACCGCGCCGCCAGCTGGTGCCTTTGGAGGTGTCTTCGAGCAGCACGCCAGCCTCCTTCAACTGATCGCGCAGACGGTCCGCCTGTGCCCAGTCACGGGCGTTGCGCGCTTCCAGTCGCTGCTGTACCAATGTCTCGATCGTCTGGTCGCTCAGCCCCTCCTGGCTAACCGTACCGCCGCGCAGATAGCTCTCCGGCTCCTCTTGCAGTATGCCCAGCACCGCACCCATGCGCAGCAGTTCGGCGGCGAGCAATGCAGCCTGATCTTCATCCGACTGGCGGGCACGATTGATCTCCCGGGTCAGATCGAACAGCACCGCCAGTGCCTCCGGCGTATTGAAATCGTCGTCCATGGCGAGATTGAAGCGTTCCATCCACTCGCCCGTGCCAGCGCTCGGTTTGACGGTCAGGCCGCGCAATGCGGTATAGAAACGGGTCAGCGCCGCCCGGGCGTTCTGCAGGTGATCCTCGTCATAGTTGAGCGGACTGCGGTAGTGGCTGGTCAGAATGAAGTAACGGATCTCCTCCGCCTGATAGTGATGCAGGATCTCGCGCACGGTAAAGAAGTTGCCCAACGACTTGGACATCTTTTCGTCGTTGATCCGGACGAAGCCGTTGTGCAACCAGTAACGGACGAAGGGTTTTCCGGTGGCCCCCTCGGACTGGGCGATTTCGTTCTCGTGATGCGGAAAGGTCAGATCCGCACCACCCCCATGAATATCGAACGTTTCCCCCAGACAGCAGGTTGACATCGCGGAGCATTCGATGTGCCAGCCGGGACGTCCCTCTCCCCAGGGTGAGGGCCAGGCCGGTTCTCCCGGTTTGGCCGATTTCCACAGTGCGAAGTCCAACGGCTCCCGCTTGGATTCATCGATATCGACCCGGGCACCGGCGCGCAGGTCCTCGACCGATTTGCCCGAGAGTTTGCCGTAACCGTCAAAGCTGGCGACCGAATAGTAGACGTTACCGTCCGCGCGGGCGTAGGCGTGCCTCTTCTCGATCAGCCTTTCCACCATCGCGATAATCTCCCGGATGTGCGCGGTGGCACGTGGCTCCGCATCCGGTGTCAGCACCCCGAGTGCGGCGGCATCCTCGTGCATCGCGCGAATGAAACGTTCGGTGAGATGCGCGAACGGTTCGCCGTTCTCGGCGGCGCGGTGGATGATCTTATCGTCGATGTCAGTGATATTGCGGATGTAAGTGACATCGAAACCACTGGCCTTGAGGTAGCGATAGATCACGTCGAATACCACCATCACCCGGGCGTGTCCGAGATGGCAGAGGTCGTAGACGGTCATGCCACAGACATACATGCTGACCTTGCCTGGCTGCAGCGGTATGAATTCTTCTTTTCTGTTGGTGAGATCGTTATAGACCTTCAGCATAACGGCTCCGGACAGCTCTGCACATTGGCGGGATAGTGACAATCAGCGGCGCATGGTAAACCAAAGCGCGCTCTGGACAAACCGATTTACCGCCGATTTTTAACACTCAACGAAGCCATGTATGATAGGCGCCGGCGGCCAGGAGGGGAAATTGGGTATTGCCTGGATCAGGATCGAGACTTAAAGGAACAGACTAGACTATGAAACAGATGTTTATTCGCCTGCTGTTAGCGGCGTCACTCGCACTGGGACTGGTTGCTGCTGCAGCCGCGGAAACGGTTTCGGTAGCGATGAAAACCTCGCTGGGTGATCTGGAGCTGGAGCTCTACCCGGACCAGGCGCCGGAGACCGTAGCCAATTTTCTGCGCTACGTGGATGAGGGGTTCTACAACGGCACCATCTTTCACCGTGTAATCAGCGGTTTCATGATTCAGGGGGGCGGATTTACCGCCGATCTGGAACGCAAGTCCACTCACGATCCGGTCAGGAATGAAGCACAGAATGGCTTGAAAAATGTGCGTGGCAGCATTGCGATGGCACGTACCAGCATGCCGCATTCGGCCACCAGTCAGTTTTTCATCAACCACGTGGACAATGAAAATCTCGACCATCCCAGTTTCGACGGCTGGGGCTACGCAGTATTCGGTCGGGTGAGCAAGGGCATGGAGACGGTCGACAAGATTGCCGATGTCTACACCAGTACACGGAACGGCATGGGTAATGTGCCCGAGCAGACCGTCACGATAGCGTCAGTCAGCCGGATTTCCACCGGTAAATAGGGGATATTAACCATGATGGTCACACTCAAAACCAACCTCGGAGAAATCGTCCTGGAACTGGACGCAGAGAAGGCGCCGAAGACGACGGAAAACTTCACTCAATATGTCAAGGATGGTCACTACGACGGCACCATCTTTCACCGCGTGATCGACAAATTCATGATCCAGGGCGGCGGTTTCGCAATCGGCATGCAACAGAAAGCCACCCGTGCCCCGATCAAGAACGAGGCGAACAACGGGCTGAGCAACCTGAAGGGGACCATCGCGATGGCGCGCACCATGGATCCCCATTCAGCCAGTGCTCAATTCTTCATCAATGTGTCGGACAACAAATTTCTCGACTATCCAGGACAGGATGGCTGGGGTTACTGCGTATTCGGCAGGGTGGTCTCCGGAATCGAGGTGGTCGACAAGATGAAGTCGGTAGACACCACATCGCGTATGGGCCACCAGGACGTACCGGTGCAGGATCTCATCATCGAATCGGCGACGCTGGACGATCAATAGCAGCATAGATGCAAGTGCATCTGTTCATATCGGATCTGCACCTCTCTTCCCAACGGCCGGCCACGACCGCGCTGTTTCTGCGTTTTCTGCGGGAGAGGGCGGTACCGGCAACAGCCCTCTATATTCTCGGAGATCTGTTCGACGCCTGGGTGGGAGACGACGATGAGCGGCCGCCCATCCCGGAGATAGTGACGGCGATGAAGGCACTGTCGGATGTGGGAACGACACTCTACTTCATGCCCGGCAATCGCGATTTTCTCATCGGAGAGCGATTCATCCGGGCCAGTGGGTGCCGTCCACTGCCGGATCCCTATATCCTGGCGCAGCCGGACAAGCGGATATTGCTGATGCACGGTGACCTGCTCTGCAGCGATGACCGGGACTATCAGGCGTGGCGTCAACGCCTGCGCAACCCCGCTTTCATTGAGCAGTTGCTCGCCAGACCCATCGCCGAGCGCATCGCGATCGCAGCGGACTACCGTAAACGCAGCGGCGAGGCGACCTCGTTGAAGCCTGCCGACATCATCGACGTGAACCAGCAGACGGTGGAGCATTATCTACGCGAGCAGAACGCCCGGCTGCTGATACACGGCCACACCCACCGACCGGCAGACCACCGGTTCACCCTGGATGGAGCGCCGGCAGACAGAATGGTGCTGCCCGAATGGCATGAGCGGATCGGCGGCTATCTCAGCCTGTGCGGCGACAGCATCAACAGGCAGGTTTTTATCTGAGACGCGCAATCCCAGCACGATCAGGAATTGCATCCATCCTCCGGCGATTGTCTTTGTGGCGTAATGGATTTTCTGACGGGGATTGACGGAAGCGGCAGGAGCTTCAAAGCGGCAGAATGTCCGGATCGATCCCGCTTTCAGCGGTGACCCGAAACCACCGGGTTCAGCCGTTGGTGCCGGCAAATTTGTTCCCTGTTCAACCGGCTGCCCGGTCCGGCTAAAGTCAGCCGGGGATCGCACGCTAACAAGAACAACGCTGTCCATCCGCGCCGGTTTGGTTCGATCCTATGAAGTTCATCCCAACTTATCCATTGGTTTTACTGTTGTTGTTCTGTGCGCATGTCGATCCGGCGCTGGCGAACAAGTTTGAGACCATCAGCGGTGGTGTCAACGGCCTGGACCGGGAGAAGATCGAACTGCTGAAAACGGTGAGCCGGTATTCCGGTCTGTTTCTGTTCTTTCTGGCGCTGCTCTCCTGGATAACGCGCCACCGTTTCGAGGGGTTTATCGGCTGCTCCAGGGGCGGTGGATACGACACCGTGCTCAAGAATATCGTGCTGCTTACCACCTCCGCGTCCGTGCTGATCGGTTTGAGCCTTCTCTGACTGCGGCGGGGACCGCCACCGATTCGCCGGGCTGGCCAGTTCGCAGCGCATCGTTTAGTCTCTGGCCCATTGCTCTCTGGACGATGCGCCGCGATGCCCGACATCATTCTTGCCACTCTCAACGCCCGCCATATCCACAGCAGTCTCGCGCTGCGTTATCTGCTTGCCAATATGGGCGATCTGCGCGACCGGACCGAGCTTCGTGAGTACACGCTGGAGTCCCGGCCAAACGACATCGCGGAGCAGTTGCTGCTTGGCAGTCCTCGGATCATCGGGCTGGGCATCTACCTCTGGAACTGCGAGCAGAGCACCCGGCTGGCGGCGCTGATCAAAACCGTGAGCCCGGAGACCGTATTGGTGCTCGGCGGTCCGGAGGTCAGCCATGAGTGGGAGGCACAGCCCATTGTCCGGCTGGCGGACTATCTGATCACTGGTCCGGCCGATCTCACCTTTGCCGAACTCTGCCGATCGATTCTGCTGGGTGACCAGCCGCAGCAGCGGGTCATTCACGCGCTGCCGCCCCCGCTGCATGCGCTCGCGTCACCCTATCCCTTCTACAGCGACCAGGATATCGCTCACCGATTGCTCTATGTGGAGGCCTCCAGAGGATGCCCGTTTCGCTGTGAGTTCTGCCTCTCGGCATTGGATCGGAGCGCCCGGCCGTTCGACCTGGAGCCGTTTTTCAAGGACATGGAGCTGCTGCTGCAGCGCGGCGCCAGCCACTTCAAGTTTGTCGACCGGACCTTCAACCTCAAGTTGGGACAGAGTTTGGCCATCCTCGACTTTTTTCTTGCGCGCATGCAGCCAGGACTGTTTCTCCATTTCGAAGTGATACCGGACCGCCTGCCAACGGCGTTGAAATCCAGGTTGCGCCAATTTCCCGAGGGAGCGCTGCAGTTGGAGGTCGGCGTGCAGACCTTCAATCCGGAGGTGGCGGAGCGGATCAGCCGGAAACAGGACATCTCTCTGACCCGGCAGAATCTCCGCTGGCTGCGCAGTGAGACCCGCGCGCACATTCATGCCGATCTGATCATCGGACTGCCGGGGGAGGGCGTGGAGAGCTTTGCCGCCGGCTTCGATCAACTGGTCGCGCTGCGGCCGCAGGAGATTCAGGTCGGTGTGCTCAAGCGACTGCGTGGCACACCGATCGCACGCCACAGCGCTGCATTCGGGATGCGCTACAATCCCAATCCGCCCTACGATATTCTGAGTACCGACCGGATAGATTTTGCGCTGATGCAGCGTTTGAACCGGTTTGCCCGCTACTGGGATCTGATCGGCAATTCCGGGAGATTCCCTCATACGCTCCCATTGCTGCTGGGCGAGCAGCCGTTCCAACGCTTCATGCAGCTGAGCGACTGGCTCTTCGCCAGCACCGGACAGGTGCACCGTTTTGCGTTGACCCGGCTGTTCGACCTGGTGTGTCAGGGGTGCGTCTCGCAGTTGGGTGTGGAGCGGGAGCGGGTGGTCGATTGTCTGGGCAGGGATTTTCAGCGCTGCGCCGTCAAGGGGTTGCCTGCATCGCTGCAAGGGAGCATCGCTGCCGGAAAGCCAGGCAGTGCCGCTCGCGACAGCCGCACCGCCCGTCAGCAGCGTTACACCGTCTGACGCGGTCAGCCCCCTTCGGTGAGTTGGACGGTGCAGCGGCTAGAGATAGGCGCGATAGGCGCTGATCTTTTGCGCCAGACGCGCCGCCAGCAACGGACTGCCAGCTGCCAGTTCCTGCAGGATGCGCTTCGATTCGCTGAGGTAAGCATCGATCCGCTCCGGCGTCCAATGGGTGGGCGGTGGCTGCAGATTGGTGATGCGGTCGGCCAGTTTTACCATCCACACCTCCTTCGGCTGCCGCCGGATACGAGTCAGGCTGTCGTTCATGCGCGCCGTCTTGTCCGCAATGTTCGGGTCTTTGGAGAGCGCCAGCACGCCTTGCGCGACAGGGCGGCCGAATTGCGACTCGATTTGCCCGTAGCCGGTCTCCGTATCCTCCAGCACGTCATGCAGCAGTGCGCACTGCACCGCGAGATCGGGGTGATCGACCGGTTCCCTGCCGAGCGCCACCAGCACTTCCATCACCACCCCACCAATATGATTGATATAGGGCAGGGGAGAGCCTGGCAGCGTCTGTCCCAGGTGGGAGCGGCAGGCAAAGTGCCATGCCGTAAGATAGGCATCCTGGTCGATGGTATTGGTCATCTCTGTTCTCCAAACTAAGTGATGCGCCAGTTACTGGCTGTTGCCTCTGGGCAAAGATCCGCATTCTCTCACCCACCTGTGGGTAGGGTAACAGCGGAAATCTGTTTATCAGCACCTGATCCAGATGAAACAAATCAGTTCGGGAAATTCCGCTGAGTGTAGGATAGCCGGTCGATGCGCCTCGTGGGCCGGAGGCTTCCCCAACGGGTGGTGGCGTGAGGAGAAGTGACATCGGGCCATGGATCCGGGTAATGTGGTGACTGGCAGCGACATCGGGCGATCGATCTCTTGCTCGGAACAGCTGCAGACCGTTTTTTGCGTTTGTTCAGCCGGGAGTCGAGGGTGATGCAGCCAGCATCTCAGCAAGCGTTGTCGAGGAGGGGTTTGTCTGGCGGGATGCTCATACTGTGGTTGACCACCGTCGCCATGCTCTGGTGTGCAGAAGCAAGGGCCGCGGTACCGGGTTGCGAGTTGCAAGGTGTCTACCAACCCGCTTTGGCACCCTTGCGGGAACCGGCACAGCCGCCCGGTGACGTCAGCGTCATCCTGGTCCACGGCAAGAATGGCAGCCCGTTGGCGGCGTTGTTCAACACTGCCGCGGCAGCGTTGGCTCAGCGTGGCTACAGCGTCATCCGTCCGCTGCTGCCGTGGGCGATCAAGTGGATCGGCGGTGAGTGGGTTTACCGCTGGGATGGCACCCAGTGCGAGGGTCTCAATTACCTCGCTGACCTGGTGGCGGCCGAGCGTGCGCGCGGCATGCGTGTGGTGATGATGGGACACAGCATGGGTGGCATGCACAGCTTGCTGTACGCGTCCAAGGCGGGGCATGGCCTGGAAGCGATAGTCGCCATCGCTCCGGGTCACATGCTGCCGTTGTCCAGGAGTGTGGTGGAGATGACGGCTGGAGAGGTCTCTCGGGCACGCGCGAAAGTGGCGGCCGGGCTGGGTGATGAACCTGGGGTTTATGCCACCTATTACGGTCAGCTGTGGCCGTTGCAAACGACTCCCAAAATCTTTCTGTCGTATCACGATGTCACCCAGACGCCAGATTTCACTGCGGTGCTGCCGGCAGTCACTCCTCCGTGGTATCTGACGATTGGTACCTCGGATCCGAACTATGGCTTTTACGAACGCGCGGGGGTGATCACCAAGCTGCCCGCAGGATCACCGAACACCTACAAAGTGACGAGCGGCGATCACTACACGATTCTCGATCAGGTTCCGGATCTGTTCGACACCTGGTTCCGAAGCTGGTCGCAGGTCGGTGCGGCACCGCGCAATGCTGAGCCGGTGGTGGTGCAGCAGCTGCTCAACCAGTTGCTGTTGGAGTGATCACTTCGCCTTGTCAATCCGGATACTTCAGGACGACAACCCACACCAGGCGCAATACTCCAGGCTAGTAGGGCAGTTCCAGCGCGGTGCACAGGTAGCGCATGAACGGATCGCTCTGTTGGAAACCACCGATGACCAGTTGCAGCAACGCCCGGTCGCCGATCGCTTCGTCGTCGAAAGCGCGGCAGGCGATGAAATCCTTGCGCTTCAGGTCCTCGCTCAATTCGTGCTCCCTGGGGTAACCGCGCGGCGGCCGCTGCAACGACTCCCCGGTCAGTACGAAGTGCTTCCGGAACGGAGGGTGGGCTTTTGCCTTGCGCCAGGCGGCCGGATTGTCGACCAGAAAATCGCGGATCTTGCTGACCGCTGTCGCATCGGGCCGCCAGATACCCGCGCCGATGAAGCAGTTGCCCGGTTCGATGTGCAGATAGAATCCGGGTGCGTGCACATCTTTGCCGAACCGGTGGCGGAACTGGATGCCGATATTGGTTTTGTAGGGCGTTTTATCTTTGCTGTAGCGGGTGTCGCGGTAGACCCGCATCAGTGATCCGCCACTCTTTTTGGCAATTGCATCGAAGTGGGGAGAGATTTTGCCCAGCAGTGGCGCCACATCGCTGATGAAGGTGAGCGCCGGCTCCCGGATCAGGGTTTCATACGCTGCCTTACGCTGATTGAACCACTCCCGGTGGTTGTTGGCGTTGAGCTGGGTCAGAAATGGCAGGCATTGACCGGGAAAGCCCTGGAACTCATCCATCACTCGATTCTCCTCTGTTTCCGGTGGACGCGGTTGAAAATCGATAACGCTGCGCTCAGTCCGGCTTGAAGCTCTGCCCGAGCGCCCGCGGCGGTGCTCCCTGCAGCCGGCGCAGCAGCAGCGCCAAGCCGGGTCGTTTGCGCAACCCCTGCTGCAGCGACTCGCGCTGCAGCAGGTTGACCAGCAGCAGCGCCAGGATCATCAGCGGGAACGGGGCGACCTGAAACACCTGTGCCGGCACGCTCGGCCATATCCCCTGCAGGGAGATGCCGATCACCTGCAGAAAGGCAAAGAGCAGTGCACCCAGCGCCACCTTGAACGGATGCCAGCCGCCGAATATCACGATGGCGAGCGCAATCCAGCCGATCCCCTCGATGCCCTGGGGTCGCCCCCAGCCGGGCTTGATGCCGAGCGAGTAGGCGGCCCCGGCGATGCCCACCAGCGCGCCGCCCGCCAGGGTGTAGAGCAGCTGCTTGCGGCGCGGGTCGATACCCCGGGTATAGGCTGCCTCCGGATTTTCACCCACCGCGCGCAGCTCCAGTCCCCGTCCGGTGCGGTAGAGGTACCACCAGATCGCCGGGATCAGCAGCAGGCTCAGGTAGACCACCAGCGGCTGCTGGAACAGCATCGGCCCGAACAGCGGGATATCCGCCAGCAGCGGGATTTTCACCGAGAGCAGTTGCGGACCCTGCAACCGCGCATAGGGGTTGCCCAGAAAGTAGGCCAGATCCTTGCACATCAGTGTCAGTGCGAACCCCACTGCGACCTGCAGCTGGCCCAGGTAGATGCCGAACAGGCCGACCAGCGCGGCGACCATGGCGCCGATCGCGGCGGCGGCTGCAAACCCCAGCAGGAAACTGCCGCTCTCGTAAGCCGCGACGAAACCGACCATCGCGGCGAGCAGCAGCGAGCCGTCGAGTGACAGATTGATCACGCCGACCTTCTCCGTCAGCGTCTCTCCCAATGCGGCGATGATCAGCGGTGCCGCGGTAGCCAGCACGCTGGCCAGCAGGATGGTGAGCGAGAGATCGTTCACCCGCTGCGCCCCTCCCGCAGACGGCGTACACCGAACACCAGCAGCGCGCTCAGCACGCAGGCCCCCTGGATCACTCCGGAGAGGGAGGAGTCGAGCTTGAGCATCATCGGCAGCTGAATGCTGCCGACATTGAGCGCAGCAAAAAAGAGTGCAATGAAGGGTATCGGCAGCAGCTTGAAATTGGCCAGCATCACCACCAGCAGGCCAAGGTAGCCGTAGCCGCTGGAGATCGCCGGAATCAGACGGTGATAGATGCCGCTCACCTGGAGTCCGCCGGCCAGCCCGGCCAGCGCTCCGGAGATCAGAATGGCGATCAGCATATAGCGCTGCGCTGACAATCCGTACAGCGTGACGGCGCGCGGATTGTGTCCGACCGCTTTCAGATTGAGCCCGAAGCGGCTGTGGTTCAGCACCCAAGCGGTCAGCGCGATCGCAGCGAGGGTCAGCAGCAACGCGAATGGCGATACCCGCCACCCTTCCAGCGTGGGGAACCAGAGCGCTTTGGGGAACAGCTCGGTGCCGCTCATCGACGCGATTCCGGGTCGTTTCCAGGGGCCGAATATCAGCCACAGGATGAGTCCCATGGCGACGAAGTTGAGGCCGAGACCAGCGAAGATCTCGTGCACGCCGCCGCGTATCTTCAGCCAACCGGCGAGCAGCGCCCAGAGGGAACCGAGCAGCAGCCCGGCAAGCAGCGCGACCGGCAGCATCAGCTGTGGCGCGGCCGTATCCATGCCCCACCGCAGCACCGCGGTGCAGCCGATCGCCCCGAGCACCATCTGGCCTTCGACGCCGATATTCCACAAACCACTGCGAAACGCGTACAGTAGCCCCAGGCTGCAGAGCGTCAGTGGTATCCAGACATTCAGCACCCGCGCCAGCCTGGACCAGGAGCCAAACGAGCCGCTGAGGAGTTGCCCGAAAGCCTCCAGCGGGGAGGCGCCAACCACCAGCAGCAGCAACCCGGTGAAGAGCAACGCTATCGCCAGGATCAGCAGGGTGTCGGTCAGGTGGCGTTTGAAATTTCGCATTTTAGGCCCTGGTACCTTACCCGCCCGTCATCGCTGCCACCACATCCTGATAATCCACCTGGTCGATGGGCAGGTCGCGCACCACGCGACCATCGAAAAAGACCAGAATTCGGTTGGCGACGGCGAGGATCTCTTCCAGCTCCGCCGAGCTGAAGATCAGCGCTCCCTGACTGCAGAACTGTTCGCGCAGGTAGTGCCACACCCATTCGGCCGATGCGACATCCAGTCCCCGGGTGGGGTTCTCCAGCAGCACCAGGCTGGCCGATGTGGGAATCAGCGACAACAGCAACCGCTGCTGATTGCCACCGGAGAGAGATTCTACCCGGCTCTCGGGCGTGGCGCGAATATTGAATCTGGCGATGGCCTGCGTGGCCGCTTCCCTCGCTTCGCTTCTGCTGCAGCCGTGTGCGAGGGTGAAGTGATCGGTCAGCGTGAACCCCGGGATCAGCCCCTCCTCGAGACGGTTGGCAGGCAGAAAGGTGCCGCCCAGACGGCGCACGCTGCGGTGATCGCGGCCGCTGAGCGAGATGCCGCGGAAGCTGACAGCACCCGTCTGCGGTTGCTGCAGCGCCGCCGCCAGACGCAGGAACAGCCCCTGTCCGCTGCCGGAGAGTCCGGCCAGTCCGACCAGCTCCCCCTGATGGATACGGCAGCTGCAGCCGTTCAGGCCGGTGCGCTCTCCGGCCGTGCTCACCTGATCCAGCGCGAGCAGTAGCTTGCCGGATGGACACTGCTGTGGCTGGGCTCTGCTGCCCGGCGGTTGGTCGAACATCAGTTCCAGCAGCCGGGGGATGTGAAATGGTGCATCCTCCTCGCCGCTCACCAGACCGTGGCGCAGTATGGTGACGCGATCGCACAGCGCGGCGATCTCCTCCAACTTGTGCGACACCAGCAGAATGGTGCGGCCTTGTTCGCGGATCTGACGCAACGCGGCAAACAGCCGCGCTTTCTGCCGGTCGGAGATGCCGGTGGTGGGCTCATCCAGAATCATCAGCCGGGCGTCGCGGCCGAGCAGACGCAGAAACTCCAGCTGCTGCCGCTCACCGACCGTCAGCCGCTCCACGCTGTCGCTACCGTGCAGTTGAAAATGGACCTGCTCGCTGAGTTCGCTCAGCCGTTGCTGTTGGCGACCCCGATGGTTGTCCGGATGGCTGTCGCGTCCGACGATGAAATTCTCCAGCACCGTAAGCGGCGGAAAATCCTGCGGCTCCTGGTAGAGCATACCAATCCCCAGCGCGGCCGCCGTGGCCGGGTCCGCAGTGTTCACCTCCTCACCGTCGAGCAGAATCCTGCCCGCCGACCGGCTGAGATAGCCGGTCAGAATTTTCATCAGGGTACTTTTGCCGGCCCCGTTTTCGCCGACCAGACCGTGAATGGTGCCGGCATCGACCCGCAGGTCGATGCCTTTGAGCACATGGTGGTTGCCGAAACTTTTGTGGATCTGTTGCAGTTCGATCTGCATTGGCTGGGTCTATTTACTGGCCCCCTCCATCCCCTGCAGCAGCTGCTGCAAATACCAGATCTGTTTGTCGGTCGCGATCTCGCCCGTTTTCAGGTAGACGGACCCGTCCTGGTAGTTGAGCGGACCGGTGAAGAGGTTGAGTCTGCCGCTCCCGAGATCGGCAATGAAGCTGTCCAGACGGCTTCTGTTTTCCGCACTCAATGCCGGCCCGGCGGCGAAGCCAATCGCACTGCTGTCGGCAGAGTTGATATCTTTCCAGTCGGGATTGCTCCAGGTCCAGGCCTGCTTCCAGCTGCCGTTCATTACGCTTTTGGCGATTCTGACGTAGTCCGGTCCCCAATTGTAGTAGGGTACGCCGAGGCAGGCGTCCGGGGCGCTCGTGCAGCTGCCGATGTAATCGTAAGGCAGTGCGTAGACAGCGCTCCCTTCGGCACGCTTCTGATTGGCCAGGATCAGCGCTTCGTTGGTGTCGATCCCGGAGAGCACCACATCGTAGCCGGTATCGAAGAAGTTCCGCACCACCTGGGTGGGATCGGCGGTAACGCCGGGAATGTTGAACCAGAAGCCGATCCAGGAGACTTTGAACTTGAACTCCTCGGCCGGTTTGCCGCGCACCGCGGTCCAGGCGTGGCGGGCCCCGAGATAGGAGGCAACCGCGAGACGCCGGGTCTCCTCGTTGATCAGCGGTCCGAGATAGGCGACACGGCCGCTGCTGCTGGTGAGACCGGCGGTAAAGCCGGCCATCATCTTCCCGTACTCCATGCGCCCCATCAGATTGCTCAGGTTCTCGGGTGCACTGCCTGTGAGCACATCGTCACCGGAGATATGGATGAACTTCACCTCCGGGTGCTGGGTGGCCGCCTCCCTGATGCCATCTTTCATGTCGTCCGAATTACCGATAATCAGCTGTGCCCCTTTATCCACCAGGTCGTCGACCACCATCGGGATGGTGAGGCCGGGACGGTCGGCGGGATTGACCTTGTCGATATAGATCATCCTGCTGCCAGGCAGCTTCTCTTCGACATAGCGGCCTCCCTCATAGTGGGCCTGGCTCCAGCCGTGGTCGTTGTGGGGACCCACCAGCAGCATGCCGAAGATGAGTGCATCCCGGTCGCTGCCGAAAGCGGCGGGAACGGCCAACAGGCAGATGAATGCCAGAGCCGCCGATTGGATCAAGGCGCGCGCAGGAGATCGCATAATTTCCTCTCAAGTAGTTTGATTGACGATTTGATGATTGCGGGAATCTAAAGTTACACCCCAACTTTATCCCAACAGCAGGGGAGGGGGTTGTTATAATCCTGGTAAGCAGAAGAATCAAGCCAGCCGTTGCTGCTCGGCGGAGTCAATCCGGGAAAATGGTGGCTCGTGCATTTCGAGGTTCCTGTGTTAACAATGCCGGGGAAGGGATTTTCAGCCAGTCCGCAAAAACGCGGCCAACATGAGGCGACAAAGCGTAAATGGTAAACAGCAACAGCGGAATGCGTGAGGTCAACTATGTCTCACTCGATGAGCGGCGCATCTTCAGCGCACGGCTGGTCTGGCGGCAAGGGCGGATCAGCGGGATCCATGAGACTGGAGCGGAGCGGCCGGGACTGGGTTACCTGATTCCCGGATTCATCGATGCGCATGTCCATATCGAAAGCGCCATGCTGACACCGGCCGAGTTCGGACGCATCGCGCTGCGCCACGGCACGCTGGCAGTGGTCGCGGATCCGCATGAGATTGCCAACGTGCTGGGAGTTGCGGGGGTCCGGTTCATGCTGGAGAACGCCCGTGAAACCCCGTTCCATCTTTTCTTCGGCGCACCCTCCTGTGTGCCCGCCACGCCGTTCGAGACCGCACATGGGGTGTTGGGCTGTGCTGAGATCGAGGCACTGCTACACCAGCCGGAAGTCTGCTGTCTGTCTGAGATGATGAACTTTCCCGGTGTATTGGCGCGCGATCCCGAGGTGATCTCCAAGATCGCTCTGGCACAGCGGCTGGGTTATCCGGTGGATGGTCATGCCCCCGGTCTGGTCGGAGAACAGGCAGCAGCCTATGTCGGCGCCGGAATCTCCACCGACCATGAGTGTTTCAGCCTGCGCGAAGCGCGCGACAAGATCGCAGCCGGCATGTGGGTGCTGATCCGCGAAGGGTCAGCGGCACGCAACTTCGATACGCTGCATCCGCTGATCTCGGAGTCACCCGGTCGGGTGATGCTCTGCTCCGACGACAAACACCCGGATGATCTGTTGCGTGACCACATCAGCGCACTGGCGGCACGTGCGCTCGCCAAGGGGCATGCGCTGTTTGATGTGCTGCGCTGCGCCTGTATCAATCCGATCGACCACTATCGGCTACCACTCGGCCGGCTGCGGGTCGGGGACCCGATGGATGCGGTGGAGCTGGCAGACCTGGTCGATCTCAACGCTTCCCGGGTATGGCTGCAAGGGGAGCTGGTGGTCGAGGAGGGCAAGGTGCTGCTGCCGAGGGTTCCGGTGGAACCGGTCAATCTGTTCCACGCCTGCCCGATCGAACCGTCCGATCTGGCGGTACCCTCGGTGGGCGAAACCATTCGGGTGATCGGGGTGACGGACGGCTCGCTGGTGACCAGCGAGAGGCTGCTGGCGCCAGCAACCGGACAGGGGCGGGTCACCGCGGACCTCGACCGGGACATTCTGCAGATCTGCGTGCTCAACCGCTACCGTCCGAGCAAGCCAGCGCTGGGGTTTATCCAGGGTTTTGGGCTGAAACGGGGGGCGATCGCCTCCAGCGTGGCACACGATTCGCATAATATCGTTGCGGTGGGCGTGGATCCGGAATCGATCTGCCGGGCAGTGAATGCGGTGATCGAAAACAGTGGCGGCATTGCCGTTTGCGACAGCGGTGAGCCGGAGATTCTGCCACTCCCGCTGGCCGGAATCATGAGTGACCGGTCCGGTGACTGGGTCGGCGGAGAATATGCCCGGCTGGACCGGGCGGCGCGAGCACTCGGTTCCGGATTGAGCGCACCCTTCATGACACTCTCGTTCATGGCGCTGCTGGTGATTCCCGAGCTGAAACTGAGCGACCGCGGACTGTTTGACGGCCGCCGTTTTGAGTTTGTCGACCTATGGCTGCCCGGATCAGCTCACTGCTGATTTAGCCAATCTGAGCGTTGGCCGGCTACCGCGGCCAGCTCGGGAAACACGGGATAGTCTGCGTGGAATAGGGAGTTACCTATCTCCCCGGCCGTTCAATTCACGTTGACCCATCATGAACGCTACACTATCCGCTACCGCAGATACAGCAACCGACTTCCCCTCTCGCTCAAACAACAGCAAAGACTTGCTTTCCGAAACAAGCATCCAGCCTTTGCGATTTTCAGCGAGTTTGTAAAACTCCAGAACCGGTTCTGCACCACCCTCGACGGTAAATACCCAAAAAGGTTTTTCACCCAAGCCAGTTGCGATACCGCTACTGGATACAAACCCCGGATAAGGTTCAAACCCCATTTGTTCCAGCCGATTCACAGCACCATCTTGGAACCATAACGCAATCACCAGCACCGGAACCAATACAAACATCAAGGTTACGATTCCCGATTTACCCCACGAACTGATAGGCTGCTCGCGTCTAACAAAGATCACATAGTACAACAGGGCTGCCGTCATCAAGCAGCCGCCCAGCAATGCGATCAAAGACAAATCCATGAACCGTGCGATTCCCGAGATCTAACGGCAGCCATAACCGGGCCCAAAAAGCAGAGCGACGAGGAACGGGGAGCTGCTATTTTTGGGATCCGAGCTGATGGCATTGATATGCGATTTATAGTTTGTCTTCATCAGCAGACTCTGAATCTTGTACTTTACCCATTGCCTCTAGAAATGACTTCCTGCTCCCACGCTTTGCTTTTTGAACAAGATATTTTTCAGTTAACAGCGCCGACATTTTTTCTGCTACTGCAGAGGAAATAAACTGATTAATTGAAATACCTTCTTCTTTTGCCAAAGACTTGATTTCTTCATGAAATGAATGCTGGATTTGCTGAGGAGGTATGAGGTGGACCCCAAACGTCGGACAGTTTGAAGCCAAAAATAAGCTAAGAACGAGAGCGGTTCTTGAGATCCTTATTTACTAAAAATAGTAGTTGTTGAAAACGCCTGCCGTCAACACCTTTGTCAGCCCGGCGTAGTGTGGGTAAGGGGTGAATGAGTGTGGTAAAGCTGTGGTCAAAAGCAAGCCTGCGAGCTTTTGTCCATAGCTTTTCCACACGCTTTTCGCGTAGCGAAAACATTCACGCCTTATCCACACGAAGACCGGTCGCACAGTCTTCATGACACGAACCTTTCAGACACAGCCGAGGCGGCATGAACCTTTGCCGGTGTCAGCCCACCTAAGGCGCTGTGAGGGCGTTTGTGGTTATAGAAGTCGAAGTATTGTGCCAAACAGTGATACAGCTGAGAGACGCTCTGGTAGTCCTTGAGATAGATCTCCTCGTACTTGACGGTACGCCATAACCGTTCGATGAAAACATTGTCCAGTGCACGCCCACGTCCATCCATGCTGATCAAGATCTGACGATCAAGCAAGCAGGCGGTAAATTCCGTGCTGGTAAACTGGCTGCCCTGGTCGGTGTTGAAGATCACCGGATGGGCATGGTCGAGCGCCTCCTCCAGCATACTGACACAGAACAGGTGGTCGAGGGTATTGGACAGTTCCCAAGCGATCACATAGCGGCTGTACCAATCGATGACGGCGGCCAGGTACATGAAGCCGACATGCATCGGAATGTAGGTGATATCCGTTGACCAAACGAGGTTAGCGTGATCGAGCTGCAGGTCCTTCAGGAGGTACGGATAGACCTTGTGCGCGGGATGCGCCCGACTGGTATGCGGGCCTGGCACGGTCGCTTGTAAACCCATTTTGCGCATCAGGCGCTGCACACGCTTACGATTGACGACATATCCCTGTTCGGCCAGGCAGCGGGTCATTTGACGGCTGCCGTAAAAGGGCGTGCGCAAGTACTGTTCGTCAATCAAGCGCATGTATGACAGATTCTCCTCGGACTCGACGGCGCACGGGGAATGGTAGTAGCTCGAACGGTTCAGGCTGATCAGCTCACATTGGCGGACAATGCTCAATTGCGGATGGTGAGGTTCGATCAACATGCGCTTATTCCTCACCGAATTCAGCTGTCTTTTTTTTTAGCCAGTCCAGTTCCATTTTCAAGCGCCCGATCTCTTCGAACAGCGGCGCGGTGAGTTGCTGTTCGTTTGGCGGTGGCGGCGACAATTTGCCGCGCTTGAAGGTTTCCGGCAAGCTGTCGATGGCCTGCTTTTTCCAACTGCTAATCTGGGTCGGATGGACTTGGTATTGACTGGCTAGTTCGCTGGTGGTTTTCAGTCCCTTGATGGCGGCGAGTGAGACCTTGGCTTTGAATTCCGGGGTATGGATTTTACGCTTCTTGGACATCGTTGACTGCCTCTGGATTGCGGGTAACTTTGCCCTCAATTCTTAGCTTATCAGCCTGTCCAATTTTCGGGGTCCACTTCAGTAATCAAGTATTGCATCGATATCCACCTCTCCCAGGCCATCAAGCATTCCCTCTCTTGATCAATGATTCATACTCAACAAACAATGGGACAGATATGTTTGGTTGATATTCATCATTAGGCAATAAAATCAGCAATTTGTGTGAGTCCCCAAGCTTTGATCTCAGAGCAGCTGCAAGAACACTTGTATCAATTACTACATTTACAGATTCCATCTATGGTATTAGACGTGATACCGTTTATAGAGCAAGATTTTTACACGCATAACGAGCCTGTCGAAAACCCCGTTTTCTGGAGACAGTTTTCCTACAGGATGATTTCCAATGGCTCTTATTCATTGTTTCTCGTCCATTTGATCCGATCTTTCCCATTACTCAAAGATCCATCTCTTTCCATGTAACCCTACGCCCACTCCCAGCTATAGCGGTGAATGTTCAGCATGTTGTGCGTAACCGGCCATTCCAAGGCATTATTGTGAAGCCAATGCCAGATCTGATTTCATGGGGTTGTCGGCGAACCTGGTTTTCCATACCCGAGGAGTGAGGTCGATCACCTCGCTTGCCGGATGGTCACTGACCCGCTGCAAGACATCCACCAGGTAGACATACGGATCGATACCCTGCAATTTACAGGTCACCAACAGGCTCTGAATCACAGCGACCCGGTCGGCACCGATTTCGCTCCAACAGAACAGCCAGTTCTTTCTGCCGGTCGGGATCACACGCAGTCCTCGTTCCAGATGGTTGGTGTCGATCGGTACCTCAGGATCGCTGAGAAACACCTCCAGTCCGGAGACCCTGGAACGGGCATAGTTCAGCGCCTTGGCCAGCGGACTGCTGGGCAACAGATCCGGCCGATGGCATTGATCGTCACACCAGCACCAGAAGGCTCGAACCACTGGCTCGCTGTGTTGCGTTCGATAGTCCAGCTTGCGCTCTCCTTCGAGTTGCCGTTGTCGAATGATCTCTTCATGGCGATACAGGGCACCGATCAACGCCAGTGCCTCTTCAACCGCCTGGGGCTCACTCTCCTGCGCTTTCTCGAACCCCCGACGGCAGTGACTCCAGCATTGGGCGAGCGTCACTCCCTCCTTCTTCCGGGCATAAGCCGCATAGGCCTCGTAGCCATCACTGAGCAGGGTACCCTGGAAATCTCCCAGGAAGGTGGCCACATGCTGATGGGCACGCGATGGGGCATAGTGAAATACCATCTCGTCGGCATCGCCGTAGATCGGCCAGAAATAGGCTTGGCGCATCTTGCCCTTTTTCTGACGTCCCGCCTTGATCGGCGTTTCGTCCATTGCCAGCACCCGGCCCTGCAGTTGATGCCAGGATTGGACATCGACAATGGGACGGAGCAGGTCGATGCTTCGCCCGGTCCAGGTGGTCAAACTGCTGCGGCTGACCTGGATCCCGCTCTGCAGCAGACGCTGGTGCTGACGGTACAGCGGCAGGTGGTAACAGAACTTGTCGATCAGCATACCGGCCAGAAAACTGACATCGACCACCGTCTTGTCCAATACGTTCACCGGTGCTGGCGTGGTGAGGATCGTCTGGTCCTCCAGCAGTTTGTACACCGGGCGGGTGTATTCGATGATCACATAACTGCCGGGGCGCTGGGCCAGGCGATAGCTGACTTTGTGACCGATCAGCTGGCGTCGCTCTTCGGGGATAGCTTCGATCTCCGGATCGGTGACCCGAATGATCTCTCGGGGTACGTCGTCACTGAAACGCAGTCCGCTGTCGTTGACAGCACCGTCACGCATCTTCTTGCGCCGCTGATAAGTGACGGTTTCCTTGGGGGTCTCTTTCGGGGGTGGTGGGTTGGCGACACCCAGAGCGGATAAGAGATTACCCTGGATTCCTGGGTCCACATCCAGGCGCTTCTCTGATTTGCGCCCAAACAGTTGGCGCTTGAACCACTCCAGCTGTTGGGTGGCGGCAGCCAGATCGGCGCTCAGTTGTGCATTCTGGCGCTCTAATTCAACTACCCGATCTGCCGCCGTCAAGAGAGCTTATCCTATTGATTAGAATAACTATATTTTACCAATATTCGACCAATCACGCGACCAGTTTATAGCGCTTGCGCCGCTTTTTTACCACCAGATCGATGCCTTCGAGCAGGCCCAGAAATTCCGTATGACATAATGCCCGCTTGTAGCCGTCTCCTCCGGTCAGTGCGGCAAATTGTCCCTGTTCAAGTCGTTTGCTCCAGACGCAGTAGCCTCCCTCCTCAAACGCCAGCAGCTTGATCTGGGTACGACGCCGGTTGACAAAGACGAACCAGTGGCCACTGGTCGGGTTCTCCCCAAGGTGGGTTTTGACCAGCGCGGAGAGACCATCGAAAGAACGCCTTATGTCCGTCGGTTGCAGGCATAGCCAGATCCGCCGCCCTGCTGGAATACTCAGCATGGGCGGCGCAGACGCAGTACCACGTCCGTTCCCAGTTGCAGTTCGATATCCCAACCAGTTGATTCCCGTGGCTGTTCGTCTGAGGTTAATTCTGTGAACAGGAGCGTATTCGCAGGCTGTGATTGTGAAACGATCAGTCGGCGCAGTTTCGTTCGCCAGTGACTGAATGTGCTGAGTGAAATATCCTGCTCGTGGCAGAACTGTTCACGGGTCTGACCACTTGCACGATAACGATCAAAAATCACCCGCCATTGTTCTGGTGTTCTTTGGATTCGTAG
This sequence comes from Chromatiaceae bacterium, assembly GCA_024235215.1. GTDB lineage: Bacteria > Pseudomonadota > Gammaproteobacteria > Chromatiales > Chromatiaceae > HKST-UBA178. The sequence continues at coordinate 106,232 of JACKMU010000010.1, forward strand.
ATGTTTCGTTTCTTTGCTCGTTGCACTCATGCCCTCTCTCCATCGGTTTTAAGAAAGTGATGGGAGAGAGAATAAAGTGTTCTCGCTAAATGGAAATAACGGCCGAAAATGGCCGCTTACTGTTGTGCAACATCATCATCAGCTTCCATTAGTCACAATCAGCTGTGTATCCTGGTCTGAGTTCGAAGGGGCCGTAACGGTTGGCCAAAACGTTGGCCACGCAATCCGGTATGACCAAAAAGTGGTTGGCTCAACAAGGGCTCGTCTCAGTGAGGGACCTATGGATTAAGTTTCACTATGCTTGATGAACCGCCTGGTGCGGACCCGCATGCCAGGTGGTGGGGGAGGGCGGGTTAGAGACCCGTCCTTACCCGATTAGCCGTTGTTCTCATTCAACCGACCTTCAACGTACTTATTCAGAATGCTGGTAATCAGGGTTTGATAGGGAATGCCTTCCGCAAGGGCTCGTTTTTGTAACTCACGTAAATCTTTTGACGAGAGCCTAACCCGCGGTTAAGCATTCGCAAATATGCTCCGAAGTGTTTTTGCACTAACGTTGCGCTCAGCCGCCGCTTTTGGCGGTCGGCTGGAGCTTGTTAGATGCTTTTTTCTTTGCTAGATTATGAATGCGCACCAACAATACGCATTTACGATAGGGAGTATATTTTATGCCACAGATATTTGATGTTAAAGCCTCCAAAAAGGCCACTAATCTTAGTATTAACAGTGACTTACTATCGAAAGCAAGGAAACTAAATATTAACCTTTCAGCTACACTGGAACATGCCCTTGAGGCAGAGTTGAGGTTGGTTGAGCGAGATGACTGGTTAAAAAATAATGAAAACGCCATTTGTGAATTAAATGAATTAGCTGAAAAAAAAGGATTGTTCTCTGACGCCTACAGAGATTTTTAATGTCACAATTTACTTTATATAAAAACGAAGACAGTTCTTCGAAGGATACCTACCCTTATTTTGTTGACATTCAAAATGCCTTGCTTAGCGGTTTAAATTCTAGATTGGTCATTCCTCTGTCTTCACATAAATCCTTAAATGGAACTGATGCCAAACGGCTATGTCCTGTTATTCATCTCGATGAAGGTGATTTTGTTTTACTGACACATCAAATGACTTCTGTTCCAAATTCAATTTTAAAAAACGAAGTAGCTTCTTTGGAGAGTTTCCGTTACGAGATCCTCAGCGCTATCGATTTTCTGTTATCAGGCATCTAACGCCTCACATCACAGGAGATCAGCCCGAAAGGGAACCTGAGAGCAGCCGGAGAGCTGGGTGCTGGCTGAATCGAAGGAGCGGATTGAGGAGATGTCCACGCAAAGACGAGAGTGAAGTGAACGGAAAAGAGCTATTGACTGACGAACGAAGACTCTCCGAGGAGTTATGCACGACCCACTGGCTGACAGCGGGTTTCCGGCGCGTCAAACAGAACAAGGGATCACCCGGCATCGACGGGATAAAGATCAGCGAGTTCGAGAGGCGGTTGGACGAAGAGCTGAGTCAGCTAAAAGCGGAGCTGGAAAGCTGGACTTATCAACCGGCCCCGGTGCGGCGGGTAGAGATACCCAAACCTGGGGGCAAAGGCATTCGCCTGTTAGGGGTGCCGACGGTGCGTGACCGGGTGGTACATGCCACCCTCAAGCTGTTACTGGAACCGATCTTCGAGCCGCTGTTCAGCGAGAACAGCTACGGTTTTCGCCCCAGGCGCAACCAGCGTCAGGCGGTGGAAGCGGCGCGTGAGATCGTGACTGGGGCAAGCCCTACGTAGTCGATATCGATCTGTCGAAATTTTCTGATCGGATCGGTCACGACCGGCTGATCGCCCGTGTGGGACGAACGATACCCGACAAGCGCATCCTGCGTCTTATCGGGATGATTCTGCGCAGAGGCGTCTTGGCCAACGGGCTGGTGAGCCCCTCCACGGAAGGGGCCGTACAAGGTGCCCCCTGAGTCCGTTGCTCAGCAACATCGTGCTGGATGAACTGGACCAGGAACTGGCACGGCGGGGCCTGGCCTTCTGCCGATTTGCTGACGACTGCAACATCTTCGTGAAGACGCCGAAGGCGGCCGAACGGGTGATGAAGAACGTCAGCGGCACCATCGAAAAGAGAATGAAACGGGTGGTGAACCGGGACAAGAGCCAGGTGGCTCGCAGTGACCGGGTAAAATTCCTGGGGATGACCGTAGTGGGAAAGTTCCTGGCGATCTCCCGAGTGGCCCTGAACAGGGCCATGGAGCGGGTCAAGGAACTGACCCCGAGGGGGACGCACCAGAGCTTGGGATAACGTAAAATTACTTTCGCACATTTTGAGAGGCGGTGGCCTCTGTGGTTAAGTTGGAATAGCGACATTTCAACGACCACAATCGGAGACCACCACCATGGATAAAGATACCAGAACCCTAAACAAGGTTGTGCAAATAGATGACCGGCGTATCCAGGATCACCTGGGTGAACTGGTTAGAGGGACTGTGGAGGAGACGCTGAATACGATGCTGGATGCGGAGGCCGATGCACTATGTGGAGCACAGCGTTATGAGCGCAGTCCGGATCGTATCGATACCCGAGCTGGCAGCTATGAACGGAAGCTCCAGACCAAAGCCGGTGAAGTGAATCTGAAGGTTCCAAAGCTTCGCCGCCAGACCTTTGAGACAGCGATTATCGAACGCTACCGTCGGCGTGAGGCATCGATCGAAGAGGCGCTGATCGAGATGTACCTGGCCGGAGTTTCAGTCCGCCGGGTAGAAGACATTACCGAGGCGCTGTGGGGCACGCGAGTCAGCTCAGGCACGGTCAGCAATCTTAACAAAAAGGTCTACAAGCACATTGAGGCCTGGCGCAACCGGCCGATCGAAGGGGAGCATCCTTACGTCTATCTGGATGGTATCGTGCTCAAGCGCAGCTGGGCCGGTGAGGTAAAGAACGGTAGGTGTCAAGGAAGTTGTCGCATCAAAGTGGTTCAAGCTGCCTTCTTAATCTCCTCCTTTTTAGTTTCCGCTGATGATGGATTGAGGGTGACACTCGAGACTGGTTTCCAGTCCCTGATATCACCTGACCACCTCTCTGAGTGCCTCTCCCTGGCTTTCTGGTAAAGCCGGGACCTTGCCTCAAGTAGTGCTACGTCCTGTCCCCTGTGGCGTTGCTCCGGTGTCACGTATTTCAACCCGCTGTGCCGATGGCTACTGTTGTACCAGCGCACAAACGTCCTGACCCATTCCCGCGCTGCGGTGAGGCTCTCGAAAGGCCGATCAGGATAAGCCGGGGTGTACTTCATCGTCTTGAACAGTGACTCAGAGAAGGGGTTGTCGTTGCTGACGGCCGGTCGGCTGAAGGATGGCACGACACCCAGTTTCTGCATTGTCGCCAGCATGCTGGCACCCTTCATCGGCCCACCGTTATCGGAATGTACAATCAGCTCCTGCCCTACCGGAATTTTCTCTGACAGACGAGCCTTACGTAACAGATCGGCCGCCAATTCAGCGGATTCGTATTCATACACCTCCCACCCGGTAATCTTCCGGCTATAGATGTCCATAAACAGATACAGGTAAAAAAAGGTTCCGCGGACTCCAGCTGCCAGATAGGTGATGTCCCAGGACCACACCCGGTTAGGCTCATCCGCAACGAGTTCACCAGGCTTCTGGTGAGGACTTGGTTTCGCCATCCGGCCTCGTGAATGCATCTGGTCCTTTTCGCGGAGAACCCGGTAGAACGTTGACTCAGAAGCCAGATAGATGCCGTTATCGGCTAGGGCAGGCACGATCTGCTTGGGTGACAGACTCCGGTATTCCTCGCTGTTACAGGTCTCCAGAATCTGCCTTTTCTCCTCTTCAGTCAGCCGGTTTCCTGGTGTTTTTTCCACGGTTTTTCGTTTGTCTTCGAGATCTGAATGATTCCAGCGCTGCAGTGTCCTGACGGAGATACCCAATACATCACACGCCGAGGCCTGCCTTGCTCCCTGGGCTACTGCTTCATCAATGAGTGATATCGCCATCTGACGGTCTTCCGAAGAGATCAATCTTCCTCGGGCTCCCCCCAGATGGCACGGGACTTTTTTGCCAATACCAGGAGTGCTGCTGTTTCAGCCAGCGCTTTCTCCTTTCTCCGCAGTTCCGACTTTAAACTCTTGATTTTCTGCTTGTCCTCCTTGCGGTTCCTGGAGACAGCCTGAAAAACCTGTTCATTCCTTTGATACCCCAGCAGGGCCGATTTCTTCCAACGCTGAACCTGCTCGGGATACAACCCTTTGGAGCGGCAATACTCCCCTAGCTCTGCCTCGTTCATGGCCGCTGTTTCAATCACCACAGCGAGTTTATCTTCCGGTTTCCAGTTGTCCGGATTGGTATCATCGGCCGGCACGGCAAATCCTCTCTCTCTGTACTGCTTACGCCATTTGTACAGAGTAACATCCGACACACCGGTTTCTTCAACCAACCGTGAAATTGAGATTGGATTGGGCGGCATCATTTTCTGAACCGTGGATTCTTTAAACTCTTCCGAATAACGTCGCATCTTTTCAACTCTCTTTTGCCCCTCTGTTCAAACTAAGGATCAATTGATGCGACAACTATCCTGGCACATGGGGAGAATGTCTCTGTCCTGGTAGCGATTGGCGTAGGCTCAGACGGCTACAGGCAGGTTCTGGGAGTACAGGAAGGGCACAAGGAGGACAAGTCTGGTTGGAGTAGCTTTCTTGCTCATATGAAGCAACGCGGTCTCAAGGGTGTCCGGCTGGTAATTTCCGATGCCTGTCTCGGACTGGTGGAGTCTGTAGCGGAATATTATCCGGAAGCAGACTGGCAACGTTGTGTGGTGCACTTCTACCGCAATGTATTCAGTCATGTGCCGAGTGACAAGGTAAAGCATGTGGCGCTGATGCTGAAAGCAATCCATGCTCAGGAGAGCCTGGCAGCAGCGCAAGAGAAGGCGGGCCGAATTGTTGATGAACTCAGAACCATGAGACTGAGGAAGGCGGCGGATCTGGTTGAAGTCAACATCAATGAAACACTCTGCTACTACCGATATCCTCAGACTCACTGGCTGCGAATAAAAACCAATAATCCACTGGAGCGAATCATGCGAGAGATCAGAAGACGGACTCGCGTAGTCGGAGCATTTCCAGATGGTAATTCCGCGTTGATGCTGGTTGCGGCGCGCCTCCGGCATATCGCTGGAACAAAATGGGGAACCCGTCGATATCTCTCGATGGAAGCGTTAGAAAAACAACCTTTGGAGAAACAAATTACAGCTTAACCAGCGGACCGCCGCCAACCAAAGTGCGAAAGATTATTGACACTACCGAGCTTGGAAGCGACCATTGCGGAGATCAACAACTGGTACGTGGGCTGGTCGAACTATTTTGAGATGACCTACTACCCGGCTCAACTGAAGAAAATCGAAGCCCATATAAGGCGACGACTACGATCGCGGCTGGTGGACCAACAGAAAAGCAGGAGAAATCTCTTTCGGAAACTGGTCAAACGCGGCGTACCGCGTGACCAGGCGGCCAGTGCAGTGTTCTCCCACAAGGGCCGCTGGGCCTTGTCGAACACCCGGGCGGTTAATAAAGCGTATTCGCCAGGCTGGTTCATGGGAGAGATGGGTCTGGTCATCCGATCCGACCAACAGCTACCGCATTGGTTTGATGTTCAACAGTGGATAAGACTTGCGTGAGGAGCCGTGTACGGACCCGTACGCACGGTTCTGGTGTGCCATGAGCACAAAAGCTACGAAAGGGAAGGCGTAGAAGCAGTGCGTAACTGCATAAGCGATGGAGGAAGGCCCTCCGAGGTCGGCTTGCAGGAGCAGATCTCAAACTGCCGTAAGCTGCGTTGGTAAAGAGCCAAGGTGGTGAGCGTTACGGAAAAGGCCTGGCAAGACCAGGTCAGGTGAGGAATAGGAAGACGAGCGCAAGCGAACCACTGATGAGGTGTCGAAAGCGTGCAAATCACATCAAAACCAGGGGTCCAGATCTCTTCTGGGAAGAGCTCAAGCGGAGCCTGCTGACGGCTTGAGCGGTGTGCGGCATAAAGGTGGCGTGAGCCTATTCTAGGCGCTATGTGGAACATGGGAACCTGTCGTCTCAATGTTAACGGAGAAATTCAAGTGTCGAACAACACGAGAATGAGAGTACGGATGTGAGGCACAGGGGCGGACTAGCCTGTAGTAGCGAAGAAGTTTCTGTAATGGAAATGGAGCCAAGGGGCTGGGCCATTCAGCGATGGAATCCAGTCAACCATCATTAAGGTGGGAGGAACTGTTGAACAAAGCAAAACCTTATGAGATATCGAAGCGATTAGTCTATGATGCCTATAAGCAAGTGAAAGCGAACGGCGGAGCAGACGGGATAGATCGACAATCGATAGAAGACTTTGAAAGAGATCTTAAGGGAAACCTGTATAAGGTGTGGAATCGGATGTCCTCTGGCAGCTATTTTCCGCCGGCGGTATTGGGAGTAAAGATTCCCAAAAGTGACGGAGGAGAGCGGCTGCTGGGAATACCGACAGTAGCAGATCGCATTGCGCAGACGGTGGTGAAGCTAACTGTAGAGCCGACAATGGAGCCTTACTTCCATGAAGATTCTTACGGGTATAGGCCGAACAAATCGGCGACCGATGCGATAGGCGTAGCCCGGAAACGCTGCTGGCGTTACGACTGGGTAATAGATCTGGACATCAAAGGATTTTTCGATCACCTTGATCATAATCTCGCGATGAAAGCGGTGCGAAAGCATGTCAAGGAAAGTTGGGCAATCTTGTATATCGAACGCTGGTTGAAAGCGCCGATGCAGCAAGGAGAAAGCCTGATAAACCGCGACCTAGGAACGCCCCAGGGGGGCGTGATTAGTCCGTTATTAGCGAATCTGTTTCTCCACTATGCGTTCGATGAATGGATGAGGCGAAATCATCCGAACATACCGTTTGAAAGATACGCGGATGATGTCGTATTACATTGTAAGTCAGAAAAGCAAGCTCAGTTTATAAAAGACCGAGTTGCCAAGAGACTGATGCAATGTGGTTTGGAACTGCATCCAAGGAAGACACGCATTGTTTACTGCCAAGATGATGACCGGCGTCAGTCCTACCCGATTAACGAGTTCGACTTTCTGGGCTATACGTTTCGCAAGCGCGGATGTCGGACGAAGGCCGGGAAACTGTTTGTTGGTTTTTCACCGGCAGTAAGTGACAAGGCGAAAAAGGAAATCCGGAAAACGATACGCGGATGGCGTATTCACTTGTGGAGTGGGGCAACACTTAGGTCCATAGCAAAAGAGATCAATCCCGTTGTAAGAGGATGGATCAATTACTATGGTGAATATTATCGCTCAGAGCTTCGGTTTTCACTTCAGCAAATAGATGCTTATCTCATACGCTGGGTGAAAACGAAATACAAACGACTGCGAGGACGCCAAGTTAAAGCGGCAAGGACAGTGCGGCAACTGAGTCAACAGGCGCCGGAGTTATTTGCTCATTGGAAAGCAGGGTTTGCTCGGTAAGGTTGAATGGTGGGAGCCGAATAAATCGAGAGGTTTACGTTCGGTTTTGAGAGCGGCAGAGGGGGAGGTTCCCTTTGTCGACTTACCTGGGCAGACGGGGGCTGCGGCCCCCTCTGACCCGATCACGGACCGCTGGTTCACTTCAGGCCATCCTTACCAGGTAGTGGCCGTGCGCCTTGCCCTGCAGTAGAGCTGCCAACTGCGCCTCGACCTGTTCCAGTGTGATCTCGCTGGTGAGTGCCTCAAGACAGGCCGGCTTCCATTCGTCGGCCAGCTTGTTCCAGACCGCGGCGCGTATCGGCATGGCGCACTCAGCGGAGTCGATGCCGACCAGCGTGAGACCGCGTAGGATAAACGGAAAGACACTGGTGTTGAGCGCCGGTGAACCCACCAGTCCCGCGCAGGTGATTGTGCCACCGTACTTGGTCGCCTTGATCGCGCTTGCCAGCATATCGCCGCCCACCACATCCACCACACCGGCCCACTGCTCTTTCAACAGCGGGCGTTCCATATCGATCACGCTTTCGCGGCTCACCACCCGCGCAGCGCCCAGTGATTTCAGAAAATCGGTCGCCTCCGCCTTGCCGGTCACCGCAGCGACTTCAAACCCGGCTTGTGCCAGAATGGCGACTGCCAGACTGCCCACCCCGCCGGTGGCGCCGGTGACCAGCACCGGACCCTGCTCCGGCTTGAGGCCATTACGCAGCAGCACATCGATCATCAAGCCGGCGGTCAGGCCGGCCGTACCGAACATCATCGCTTCGCGCATACTCAGCTGCGCCGGCAGCTTCACCACCCAGGCGGCAGGCACCCGGATATACTCACCCAGCCCACCGTCGGTGTTCATGCCCAGGTCATAGCTGGTGACCAGCACTTCGTCACCCGCCGCGAAGCGTGGGTCGTCACTGGCGGTGACCACACCAGAAGCGTCGACACCGGGAGTGTGCGGGTAGTTGCGCGTCACCCCTCGGTTGCCGATCGAGGAGAGCGCATCCTTGTAGTTGAGTGCCGAGTAGTGCACTCGCACCAGCACCTCACCCGCAGGCAGATCATCCAGCGAACGGGTCTTGATGCTGCTGACAAACTTCTTCGGTTCCGTCTCCTCCACAACCAGGGCTCTGAATCGGGTGTCGCTCATCGCGTCTTCTCCTCTCGATGGGGTGGTTGGACTGCACCACACAGTCCGGCATGCATAGGCAAGCAACTTAGCAACTAGCCGCTACGATCACAAGTGGGGTCAGTCAGTTGCGTAGTGCGGACCGCAAGTTGGCAAGCGCCTTCGGTTTCAGATCCAGGCCACTCCGCGCCACTGAAAGTCGCAGTGTGCGAAGCTATTTAACCATTGTTTACCAGTGATATCAGGTTACCTTGCGCTATAATTCTGCCATCGTCACCGTTTACCCAAAAAAGGAGATTTCGATGTTTAACCGGACTGGAATAGCGTTGGTTGTTTTTACCGGGCTTGTCATGAATACCTCCGGGCCGCAGGCCGGATTACAGGATCTTCTGAAGCCGATGGGGCAGGTGCTCAACCAGGGTGCGTCATCGGCAGCGGTTGCGCCGTCCACTACGCCGTCCTCTGCGCTGTCAACGCAGGAGATGAATGGTGGGTTGAAGGAGGCGCTCAGCGTTGGCGTGCAACGCGCCATCGAACTGCTCGGCCGGGATGGCGGCTACCTGAATGACAAGACAGTACGGATACCGCTGCCCGGTGTGTTGGCCAAGGCGGAGAGCGGTCTGCGCATGGTGGGCCAGGGTAAACTGGCAGACGAGTTCATCACCACGATGAATCACGCAGCGGAACGCGCAGTACCGGAGGCCGCTTCGATTTTTGCTGATGCCATTCGCAGCATGACGCTGCAGGATGCCCAGGGAATTCTGCAGGGACCGGACGATGCGGCAACCCAATATTTTCGCACGACCAGCGGTGAGCGGCTGGCCCAGGCGATTGCACCCATTGTCAAAGATGCAACCGAACAGGCGGGTGTCACCTCGGCGTACAAGCGAATGGTGGGGGGCAGTGGTATGCTTGGCGGCATGATGGGGGGCAGTGCATTGGATCTGGATAAATACGTGACCGACAAGACGCTCGACGGATTGTTTTTCAAGCTGGCAGCGGAAGAGAAGGCGATTCGGCAGAACCCGCTGGCGCGTAGCACCGATCTGTTGAAAAAGGTGTTCGGCAGCTTGGGTAATTAAGCCGGCAGTTGGGCCGTTGGTGTCGCGGTATTGAAAAACGCTGTCTGCTGTCAATGGAAGGGGTAATTGGCGCTTGAGATGCCGGCGACGCAATCTCAGATAGTGACGTGGTCGCTCACTGCAGGCGATCCACCGCCGGTGGAGGTTTTCAACCCGACCGGCAGATCCAATGTGATCTTCTTGTGTGACCATGGCAGCAACGTTATTCCGCAGGCACTGAACGGATTGGGTCTGAGTGAACACCTCCAGCGCCGCCATATCGCCTGGGATGTTGGTGCGCTGGAGGTGGCCAGGCAGCTCGCGAGCAGATGCGATGCGCCAATGATCAAAAGCGGCTATTCGCGTCTGGTGATCGATCCCAACCGGTTTCCGGGAGATCCACAGTCGATTCCCCGTATCAGTGATGGATTCGAGATTCCTGGCAACCAGAATTTGGGTGAAGCAGAGACTCGCTATCGGTCCGCTGCTTTTTTCAAACCCTATCACCGGGCAATCGACAAACGTATTCGCCATCTGCGCGAGCGCGGACTGGTGCCGGCACTCGTTTCGATTCACAGCTTCACCCCGGCACTCAGCTGCAATACTCCTCGGCCCTGGCACATTGGGGTCGTCTGGAACCGCGACCCACGCATCGCCAAGCCACTGATCGCCAGGCTGCAGCGCCTGCCCGGGGTTTGTGTGGGAGACAATAAGCCCTATCATGCCAACAGCCCGCGCGGATTCACGCTGTCGGTCCATGCAGAGCAGCCGGGTTATCCGCACGTACTGATCGAAATACGCAAAGATCTGGTCAACCACCGGGAAGGGGTGAACTATTGGGCCGGAGTACTGTGGGAGGCGTTGGAGGAGATCTTCGCCGATCACACCATCTACCGCATAGAACACTACAAAAAATGACTAAAGAACCCAGATTTACCATCGGTATCGAAGAGGAGTATCTGCTGGTCGATCGGGAGAGTCGTAATCTGATTCGCGAACTGCCCGAGAGCATGCTGCCGGAGTGTGAGAAGCTACTGGGCGGACAGGTGACCGCAGAGTTTTTTCAGTCGCAGATCGAAGTCGGAACCCGGGTGGCAGGAAGCGTGCGCGAAGCCAGGGCGGATCTGGCGCGGTTGCGAAAAGTCGTATCCGGCCAGGCGCGGCAGTATGGCATGGAGCTGATGGCGGCATCCATCCATCCGTTCGCCGACTGGGAGTCACTGCAGCGGACGCGCAAGGAGCGCTACCAAACGCTGGAGCATGATCTTCAGGGTGTGGTGCGGCGCCTCATGATCAGCGGCATGCATGTGCATGTTGGCCTGGAGGATGAGGATCTGCGTATCGACTTGATGAATCAGGTGAATTATCTGCTGCCTCATCTGCTCGCGCTGAGCACCTCGTCACCCTTCTGGCGCGGTGAGGATACCGGCCTCAAATCCTACCGGATCGCTGTTTGGAACGAGATGCCGAGAACCGGACTGCCGGAACAGTTCGAAAGCTATGCCGAGTACAAGCGCTATATCGATGTGATGATCAACGCCGGGCTGATCGAAGACAGCACCAAGATCTGGTGGGACATTCGTCCGAGCAACCGCTTTCCCACGCTGGAGATGCGCATCTCCGACCTCTGCACCCGACTGGATGACGCTGTCTGCATCGCAACTCTCTATCAATGTTGGTTGCGAATGCTCTATCGCCTCAAGGTCAGGAATCAGCGTTGGCGCACCTACCCGCGTTTCCTGATCAATGAGAATCGCTGGCTGGCGCAGCGCTATGGCATCGACAAAGGGCTGGTCGACTTCGGCCGCGGCCAGCTGATCCCGTTTGCGGATCTCGTCGAGGAGATGATCGAACTGGTACACGAGGATGCCGAGGCGCTGGACTGTGTCGATGAGTTGTTTCACGCGCGTGAAATCCTGGCACGCGGCACCAGTGCGCACTGGCAGATAACCACTTTCCGCACTGCAAAAGAGGCGGGTGCGACCACCGGGGAGGCGTTGCGTGAGGTGGTCGACATGCTGATAAGGGAGACGCTTTACGGTTTGTAGCAAACCGGTGCACGGAAAGAACCCTTGGTTTAGCGGCTTCCAAGGATCTGCCGGGAGCTGAAGTCAGTCCAGCAACAGACTGTCGGCGATCCCGACCGCAACAGGTTCGTTCCGCCTGGGATCGCGTCCACGCTCGACTTCGACACCGTCGAGCATGCCATCGCCGTCACTGTCCGGGTTGAGCGGATCGGTGGACCAGGCGGCCTCAGCGGTGTCACTGAGACCATCATTGTCGTCGTCATCGTCACAGGCGTCGCCGGCACCATCACCATCCGTGTCGAGTTGTGCTGGGTTGGCGATCTCCGGACAGTTGTCGGTTGTCGCCGAGATGCCATCGGCATCATGATCGATGAATGCTGACAGAAGCTCATAGCGGGTGGTCAGACCGTCAACCTCTTCCAGCTGATTCACCGGACCGACGTGGCGCGCAAGATACAGAGTGGCTTCTTCGGTGCTGGTGACAGGCTGCCCGTTGACGGTTCCTGAAATCGTAAAGGTCCAATCCAGCCGCAGCGTGTCGAATTGGCCCGCAGGCACGTAGCTGCTGACGAGATCAACCCCGCGTGCGGACGATACGTAGTTGAACTGATAGTTGCCATAACCGGTCAGAAAGAGCGTTGCCGTGCCGTTGGTGAAATGTTCCTGAGTAATGACGTCGTTCGCATTCGCCATGCGGATCGGCGGGCTGAAGGTTATCGAGTCACCGTTGACGTCGACCTTGTGCAGACGTATGCCATTGGCGTCGTTGGTCATGTAGCTGAGTGATGTTCCATCCGGTCCCACGTCCTGCACCACCTTCGCGGCAACACCATTGACCACAACGCTCCCCGGCAGCACGGTCGTCGTTTCCGTCACACTGCTGTTGCCATCGACCCGGTTTATCCATTGGTCACCGGAGTGCAGCGGAAAATACTCCAACGCAGAGATAATCATGCTGTCGATCGACGAGTCCTGACTGAACTGCAGCAGGTCGAGCGCGACAATATTGTAGGGTGGTGCAGCGGCGACCGGGTAACCACCGGCGAGAATGTAGGCGATGTCCGCTTGCGGCCGACTGATGGTTGCAGTCGCGAATGAACCGATCGTTGCCAGGCCGACGACTGCGCTATCGAGGAGGGTTCCCGAGTCATCATAAGCCTGCAAAGCCGCGCTATTCCCACTCGCATCCTTACGTACAGCGTCGATCGATACATGCGCAACCGGAGGTTCGAAATCAGCCCGCAACACTGAATGAACAGCGAGTTCGGTGAAAAACCAGTTATCATCGGCCATGAATGCTGCAATGTGGCGTCCCAGAACTTTCTGTCCGGTAGCGGCATAGCTGCCCTGATAAGCCTCCACCTGGTCATTGATCTGGATGACTCCACCGCCAGTTGCGACGGAGAGTTCGACCCCTGACACTTTATTGTTGAGCACCTCCCCCACCGGGTAGTTGTCCGGTTCGACAGCGATGATTGTTCCGGCAGCATGCACGGGAGCAGACAGTGTCAGTGCCAACGAGATTAAGTAGCTGCCAGCCAGGAGAGGGAGTGAGGACAAGGCACACCGCGTCAGCATCAGCGTTACACCTCATTGATCTTACAAAAATACATTTAGCCCGCGAATGATCACCATCTGTTCCCCCGGCGCAATACCGGTAACTATTGCGCCGTGGCTTGCTCACCAGTCAGACAGACACTTCAGTGGCGATTACCCAGCGCAACGGGCGTCATCCGTTGCTTACAGGAATAGTTGATCATACTGCGGGCAAGGTTGTCTTTGCTCGCCGTCAACCGACCCGTCGGTTGCGATCAAGCGGTGGATCTTTGGATGGGAACAGCCTGCACTGGTAGAGTCAGCGCATTCGACCACTCCCGTTTAAAGCCCCAACCCAATCCACCGGCGCTGATCAGTGGAGTGCCGATTGTCGGGTTTGTTACATTGCGCCTTTCGATCGGCCTGATAAGCTGGGCTTTGCAGCACTGTGTCAGCGAGCACCCTGTTCAGGCTAAACTTGCGGGCTGAAACAGTGATGACGAAAACATTGCAGCAGACGAGCAGGGGAGTGATGTCAACGGTAAAATCCAGCGTGCCGGTGATCGGTTTTTGTGCGTACAGCGGAACGGGTAAGACGACGCTGCTGGTAAAACTGTTGCCACTGCTCAAGGCACGGGGAGTGCGTGTGGGGGTGATCAAGCATACCCATCATCGCTTCGAGGTGGATAAGCCGGGCAAGGACAGCTACCAGCTGCGCAAAGCCGGCGCGGTGGAGATGCTGGTTGCCTCGAGCAGACGCTGGGCGCTGATGGTGGATACTGATGATGAGGGAGATCCGGTGCTGCAGCGGATGTTGGACCGGATGGACCAGTCGCTACTGGACCTGATCATCGTCGAGGGGTTCAAGCACGAAGCCTTCCCCAAGATCGAACTGCACCGCCCCGAACTGGGCAGGCCGCTGATGTTTCCCAGTGATCCGAACATCATCGCACTGGCGACCAACGATCCTTCTGTCTGTGAAACCAGCCTGCCACTGCTGAATATCGACGACCCGTCTGCTGTGACGGCATTCATCCTCTCTTTGCTACCCGATCGTGCGGAGAAAGAATCCAGCCTGGATTGAAGCATGCATCGAATCTGATCACTGCATTAATACTGCCTTTTCGAACGCTCATACCGCAAAGTCCCGTGAAATGGCGCTGCCTGATTACGAACGGCTGTCAGTTATTTTTACACTGACTCCAGACGGTCATCGGAGTCAACGGGAAATGGCACTGATGAGATTAGTAACACTATGATAAATAACAGTAATAATTATCATTGACGAGATCACACCTATCCGGTATAAATTTTGCTTGTACAGCTAGTGATGAATTGACAATTGGGTCATTCAGCTTTCACTCCACCCTTCATTTCTACTTTCACTCCCCAATTACTTTTACTTCACTCGATAAGGACATTGTTATGCGTATCCGTCTTGCGGTTACTGTTTGCGCGGCAGCGCTTCTGCTGGAGAGCGGCATTGCGCGGGCCGCTGTTATTGACGCCGTCATCATCGACACTTTCGAAACGGCACAGGCTTTAGAGGTGGAGGATGTATCACCACCAGTGGTATCGGCTGCTCATCAGATTGCGGCAGGTGAGGTTGTAGGAGGCTTTCGGGACCTCTTCGTCAGTAAAACGGCAGGCGACACAGGTGAGCGGGTCAGAGCCCGGGTCAATCCAAGCGGTCTGGATCTGTTGCGGATGACCATCGACGACGCCAGCGGCAGTGTATCGACCACCTACGACGGACACGATGCAGACTCCAACCCCGTCACGGGCGTCAACTTTACCGGACTGGGCGGTATCGACTTTACCGCCGGGTTGCTGGATGCGTTCCTGGAGATGGAAGTCAATTTCTCCGATGTCGGTGGTCCGGTCAGATTCACGGTGTTTCAGAATGTCGCGGCGGGCGACAAGTTCGCGACCGGCACAATTAATGTACCTGGCGGAATTCCCTCGGGTTCTTCGGTCATCCTTACC
The DNA here is from genome assembly GCA_024235215.1 of Chromatiaceae bacterium. GTDB lineage: Bacteria > Pseudomonadota > Gammaproteobacteria > Chromatiales > Chromatiaceae > HKST-UBA178. Next base: position 121,466 of record JACKMU010000010.1, read on the forward strand.
AAGGAACTCTCCACCTTTGTGCTGGGTGGAACGGCGGCCAGCCTCGGTGAGGTATTCACCAACGTCGGTGCGCTGATCATGACCATAGACGCTACCGCGCTCGCCCAACAGGGTTGGGATATGCGCATGAACTATGTAAAGACCCGTGGGACCATCGATCTGCCGGCTGCCTCGATACCCGAGCCGGCATCGCTGACACTGCTCGGTCTGGGCCTGCTGTCCTGTTTGGGATTCCGCCGTGTTGTGATGAGCGGTTCTGTTTGATCAAAGGGGTCGGATGCGATTGGAAATCCGATTGAATCCGGCCCGTTAAATCTTTTTCGGTCTCCCGAACTCGATCACCCGCTTCTGCGGGGAGAGGTTGATCTCGTCGATTACCGCGCCAGGGCGCGCGTTCAGCATCAGCCAGACTGCGTCGGCCACATCGCCTGTCGTCAGGTGTTGATCGGCTGCTGCACCGGGACGGAAGTCCAGGTTTCGAAAAAATGACGTGGCTACCATGCCCGGGTTGATCAGTCCAACCTGTATACCGCTCGCGGCGCACTCCTCCCGCAGTGACTGGGCGAATCCGCGCAATGCAAATTTGCTTGCGCAGTAGATCGTCCCGTTGCGTCCGCCTGCGAGAGCGGCTTCGGAGCCGATGAAGATCAGCTGACCGGTGTGCCGCTGTTTGAATGCCGGCAGGAACTCGCGCACCAGCAGAATCTGACTGGTGAGATTGGTATCGATCAACGCACGAATCTGAGTGGGAGAGAACTGTTCCAGCGCGCCGAAGCGTCCGTAGCCGGCACAGCAGATGATTCCATGCAGCGGCGGTAGCTTCCGTTGCAGCTGTTTGAACCTTGCCGGCAGTTCATCCAGCAGTGCCAGATCGAGCCGGACCGGCACAAAGCCGCTGTGCGCACAAAGCTCATCGTCGAAGTGGCGGCCGATGCCTGCGACCTGACACCCCTGCGCCAGCAGCCGCTGCGTGACCGCCCGCCCGATACCGCGACTGGCGCCGGTGATCAGATAGCTTCTCTTCGTTTGTACAGCGTCCATCTCGGTACTACGCCCCGGCCTCAGGCAGCGGCTTGCCAATACTGCCGGCCAGGCGTTCGATCACTGCTAGATGGGCAGTCATCAAGCGGGTAATCAGCTCCCGGTTGACGCCATGCACCGGGCTTTGCGGGTTGTCGGAGACGATCTTGAAGCAGAGGATCCGGTGTACGGGTGCTGCAGCACTTGCTGCGGCAAAGAAGCCGGCGGCTTCCATGTCATAGAGCGCACTTTCAGCGTATTCGGTCTCTGGTTCCGCACAGGTGATCAGCGGTCCTGTGGCGCAGGGGGGCGCTGCGGGCAGATGGGTATGCCAGGCCCTCCCACTGGTTTTATCGGTGATGCGCGATGCAAGCAATCCCTGACCCACTGGAAGATGAGCGTGTCCGGCGATGCCGGCGTTGATCCAGAGGGCCGGCTCCGGCAGCTGTTGCCGTAACCAGGCGGTCGCCTGCCCGGAGCGTTCGGCACCCACCCCACTGATGACCAGTGCCATTCCTCGGTTGCGGTAGAGTGAGAAACCCAGGGCGTTGTTGTCGCGGACCAGACCGAAGTGGTGGTTGATCGGTTTTGCTTCGGAGGGGAGGGCGACCACGAATCTGATCTGAGGCATGAGTCAGCGCTTCCGGATTATCGGGTTCACGCAGAGCAGCAGGGCATATCCCGACAGTGCACCGCCGGTGTTGGCAGCCATATCCGCGACTTCCAGCTGGCGATTGAAGCTGGGCTGAACGAATTCGATGGCAGCGCCAAACAGCAGGATCACGAGCAACACCAACAGCTTTTCCCGTACCGATCTGCGGGCGAGCAGTGCCAGGAACGCGAGCAGCAGGTAAGCGGCGAAGTGTTCCACTTTGTCATTCACCGGACTCACTGGCAGCCGCGTTTGAGGCACCAGCGACAGGTAACCGATAGTGGCTCCCCAGAGGAGTGCGAGCAAGTCGCTGAAGCGGGCCGGAGCCTGTGTGAGCGTGGACATGCCAGCAGTCTAACAGGAGCGCCACCATAGACAAATGGCAGGGGAGGGATCTCCAGGGAAAGTGCCGGTTCGGTCGGCGCGTTTCCCGCTTTTCAGGAAGCTGATCGCTCTTCTTCGGGTCAACTCCGTTGTAACCATGACTGGATAACCTGATGCAGCTCCTTCAGGCCGATCGGCTTGCTCAGGTAGTCGTTGACACCGGCGTCCAGGCAGCGTTCACGGTCACCGGGCATCGCCAATGCGGTCAGTGCGATGATCGGGATCTTCGGAAAAGCCGGGTCACTGCGCAGCCGTTGGGTCGCTTCCAGCCCGTCCATATGGGGCAGCTGTACATCCATCAGAATGATATCGGGTGGCTGATGCAGCGCGGCGGCAACCAGTTCGACACCGTCGAGTACGCAGGTGACGTGATAGCCGACGTTCTCCAGATAGCCGGACAACATCGCGGCATTGACCGCGTTGTCATCCGCCAGCAGCAGTCGCGGCAGCCCGTTGACCGCTGCTGCGGGTTTCTCATCCTCGTCATCGGATGGAGATGAACTCTTGCCCTGACTCGGATTCCATGGCAGGTAGACACTGAACACCGAGCCGGTGCCCGGCGTGCTCTTGAGACTGACCCGGCCGCCGTGCAGTTCCGCCATGCGGTAGACCAGCGCCAGTCCCAGTCCGGTGCCGCTGTAGCGGCGAGTCAATTGGCTGTCGAGCTGGACGAAGGGTTTGAACAGCTTCTTCTGCAGCTCCTGGGGTATGCCGATTCCGGTATCGGAGACGCAGAAGCAGATCTGGCGGCGCCGTCTGTCGGTCTTTACCTTCAGTTCAATGGATCCTCCTTCGGGAGTGAATTTCACCGCGTTACCGAGCAGATTGACCAGCAACTGCTTTACCCGCCGGGCATCGCAGCGCAACAGGCCGGCGTCCGGCGGGATCTTGGCAGTGACCTGCTGCCGTTTGCGTTTCGCCGATTGGCCGATCAGACGCAGGCTCGCTTCGCACAGTTGCTGTACCGGCACGATATCCCAGGCGAGCTCCATCTTGCCTGCCTCCACCTTGACGATGTCCAGAATGTCGTTGATCAGCGTCAGCAGATGGTGACCGCTCTCGTGAATGGTCTCGATCACCTTGATCTGCTGCTCCTGCAGCGGTCCGTAAAGCTGATCCACCAGCATTTCCGAGATGCCGAGAATCGAAGTCAGCGGAGTGCGCAGTTCGTGGCTCATCGTGGCCAGAAACTCATCTTTGGCGCGTGCGCTGCGCGCCAGTTCCAGGTTGACCAGATGCAGTTCCCGGGTGCGCTCCTCGACGCGTTCCGCCAGCTTGGCGCGCTCTTTCGCCAGTGCCGCATGGGCGACGTAGAGCGCCTGTTCGTTGTTGCGGCGTTGGGTGATGTCGGCAAAAGTGACCACTGCACCGATCAACTTGCCATCGAGCAGAATCGGGTGGGAGCGGTACTCTACCGGGAAGTTGCTGCCGTCGGCGCGCCAGAACAGCTCGCTGTCGACATGTGCGGGTTTACCGTTGAAACAGGTCGCCAGGGCACGGCACTCCTCCTCCGGCAGCGGTGTGCCATCGGCCCGGGTGTGATGGATCAGACGGTGAATATACCCTCCGATCAGATCGTCGCGTCCGGAATAACCCAGCAGGCGCAGCGCGGCAGGGTTGCAAAAGGAGCACTTTCCCTCCAGATCGATTCCGTAGATGCCTTCGCCGGAGGAGTCGAGCAGCAGTCGTGTGCGCTCTTCACTGTGGCGCAGATTCTGCTGGTAGTCGGAGAGGCTGCGCTGCATGTTCTCCAGCGCCCTTAGCAACCTGGATGCCTCATCCCGTCCCTTGGTGTCGATCGGGTTGTCCAGCTTACCCTCGGAGATATGCTGGGCAACCAAAGTCGCTTCAGCGATGGGTTTGCCCACGAAACGGTCTATCAGCCACAGCAGTAGCAGCACTGCACTGCTCATGCTGATCACGGTGAGACTGAGATTCTGCTCTTCGATCTGCCCCACCTTCAGCTCGATCTCGGCCAGTTGCTGGGCTTTGTAGCTCTGCACCGACTCGACCACCAGATCCAGCAGATCGGTGGGCTGTCTATCGATACCGAGTACCGTCCGGTCAACGTGAATGATGGTCGACTGAGCACCGGGGACAAAATCTTTCAGTGCGTCACGATACTGTTTGCCCAGGTGTTCGTGCGCGGTGAGAAAACGGCGGGCATACTCCCCGGCTTCCGAATTCTGCGCCAGCATTGGCAGCAGTTCATTGATGCTGTCTCTGGTCAATCGCTCCTGAATGATGAACTGACGCAGATGTTTTCCATACAGCGACGGTTCATCGGCGCGCAGTAAAATATCCTTCCACTCCTGTACCTGCTTTTTGAAATGGACCTGCGCGGTGAGGGCGGTGGTGACGATATTCGATGACTCGCGATGCACCCGGGTTGCTTCGCTGGTCACCTCTTTCAGCACGTCGATGGCACGCAAACCGATCCACAGGTGGGCGACCAGCGCCAACGCGAAAGCCAGGACCAGTTTGCTGCGGATATTCATCTGCTCCGCACGCGCTCAATAGCCCGCTGCCAACCATCGAGCAGTCGCTGACGGCGTCCGGCCTCCATCTGCGGATCGAAACGCGCCTGCCGGCGCCAATGGCCGGCGATATCCTGCAGTGAAGTGAACAGGCCCTGCTGCAGGCCTGCCAGGCAGGCTGCGCCGAGCGCGGTGGTTTCGGTTACCTGCGGCCGTTCCACCGGCAGATCGATCACATCGGCGAGAAACTGCAGCAGCCAGTCATTGGCCACCATGCCGCCATCCACACGCAGCGAATCCATCGCAATGCCATCGGCGGCCATTGCGCGCACCAGATCGTATGTCTGGTAGGCCACCGACTCCAGCGTCGCCCGTACCAGTTCGGGTACGCCGCTGTCGCGCGTGAGACCGAAAATCGCGCCGCGAGCGTGTGGATCCCAATAAGGCGCACCCAGACCGGTGAAGGCGGGCACCAGATAGACCCCCTTGTTGTCGTCCAGGCTGGCAGCGAGTGCTTCGGTCTCTCCGGCCGACCGGATGATACGGATACCGTCGCGCAACCACTGTACTGCGGCACCGGCGACAAAGATCGATCCCTCCAGTGCATAGCAGATCTCACCGTCGATGCGATAGGCGATCGTGGTCAACAGCTGGTGGTTCGATCGGACTGCCTGGCGACCGGTATTGAGCACCGCAAAGCAGCCGGTGCCATAGGTGGATTTGATCATCCCCGGCTGAAAGCAGGCTTGACCGATCGTGGCCGCTTGCTGGTCTCCAGCCACGCCTGCGATCGGGATGGCGCTCCCGACCACAGCCGGATCGGTGGTACCGAAGTCGGCGGCACTGTCTTTAACCTCTGGCAGCAGCGCCGACGGGATCTGAAACAGTGCCAGCAATCCGGGATCCCAACGCTGCCGGTGGATATCGAACAGTAGTGTGCGGGAGGCGTTGGTCGCATCGGTGAGATGGTTTTTTCCGCCGGTGAGTCGCCAGATCAGGAAACTGTCGGTGGTGCCGAAAGCCAGTCGCCCCTGTTCCGCCAGTTCGCGCACCCCAGCCACATTGTCCAGTATCCAGCGGATCTTCGTGGCCGAGAAGTAGGGATCGAGCAACAGGCCGGTAGTGGAGCGCACCTGAGGCTCTTTGCCGGCCTGCTTCAGCTCGGCGCAGAAATCGGCAGTGCGGCGATCCTGCCAGACGATTGCGTTGTGGACCGGCTTGCCGCTCTCCCGGTCCCAGATTACTGTGGTTTCACGCTGGTTGGTGATGCCGATTGCAGCGATATCGCGTCCCTGCTGCCGGCTCCAGTCGATCGCTTCACGGCACACCCCGAGGGTGGTGGACCAGATCTCTTCCGGATCGTGCTCGACCCAGCCGGAAGCGGGAAATATCTGGCGGAACTCCCGCTGCGCGGTGAACGCCGGTTGGCCATTGGTTTCGAAAAGAATTGATCGGGAGCTGGTGGTTCCCTGGTCGATGCTGAGAATCAGTGGTCTCTGTGGCATGGTCCGCTCTCTTGTCTGCCTGTCGCAGGCTGTTTGCTAGGGGCTTTGGAATCTGAACCGCTGACTGCTGAATGGGGGTTCTTGTCTGTAGAACTGCAGCTGGGTGCGGCCAAGGGTGGTGCAGGCGGGTGTACCGGCTGCAACACATGACACTCCCGGCCTCGGCGACCAGGCGCTTCATCCGCCGGGTGGGAGTGGTTTCGCAGTTTTACCTCGGTGAATCCTGGAGGCATCTTCCTGTTGGTTTTAATGGTGGTTTCCTGAACGTGAAGCTTGCCTGTCAGATGCGTTTTTTCGCCATTTCTGCCAGCACCGTTCCCCCGCGGCGTCAGCAGTGGTCTGAAATGTCTGATCCCGGCCTGTGTCAGAATGCCCGGAGCAATCTGCCAGGACCTGAGTCATGTCCCAGACCTGTTTATACAGCATTGGCCCGGTTCAGTCAGGTTTTGCTCGAGTCCTGTTTTGGTTTGTTACTTCCACAGCTTTGCAGCGCTCTGAATTCTAGGCAAGAGACACGGGGGAATAAAGTGTCTCATGTTCGTTTTTTCTTTAATTTTGATTGAAATTAACCATAAACAGCATTGAAACGAAAGTTTCTTCTGCTAATATCGAACATCAAGGTGCTGTTCGGCACCAGAACCTCGGAGGATAAACTAGATGACAAGTAAGATTGCAGTTGCGATTGCAGCCGCGCTTATCTCTGCTCCATCCGCTGTTTTCGCGGGTGAGGCCGAGGCAGAGAAGTGGATCAACAGCGAGTTTCAGCCGTCGACCCTGTCGAAAGAGGAGCAGATGGCCGAAATGGCTTGGTTTATCAAAGCTGCCGCGCCGTTCAAGGGAATGGAGATCAATGTGTTATCCGAGACCATCCCCACGCACGAGTATGAATCCAAAGTGCTGACCAAGGCGTTTGAAGAGATCACCGGCATCAAAGTGAATCATCAATTGCTCGGTGAAGGGGAGGTGGTGCAGGCGGTGCAGACTCAGATGCAGACCGGCCGCAACCTGTATGACGCCTACATCAATGACTCGGATCTGATCGGCACCCATTCGCGCCTTCAGCTCGCGGTCAATCTCAGTGACTGGATGGCGGGCGAGGGCAAGGATGTCACCAATCCGATGCTCGACCTGGACGACTTCATGGGGATCTCTTTCACCACCGGACCGGATGGCAAAATTTACCAGATCCCGGATCAGCAGTTCGCCAATCTCTACTGGTTCCGTTACGACTGGTTTCAACGCGAGGATCTGAAGAGCAAGTTCAAATCGATCTACGGTTACGACCTCGGTGTTCCGGTCAACTGGTCGGCCTACGAGGATATCGCCGAATTTTTCTCGGACCAGGTCAAGGAGATCGACGGGGTTCGAATCTACGGCCATATGGACTACGGCAAACGTGCTCCGGACCTGGGTTGGCGCATGACCGACGCCTGGTTGTCGATGGCAGGTGAGGGCAGTAAGGGGCTGCCCAACGGGCGTCCGGTGGACGAGTGGGGAATTCGCATGGAGGAGGGCTCCTGCAACCCGGTCGGCGCTTCGGTCTCACGTGGCGGAGCAGCCAACAGCCCGGCCGCGGTCTACGCCATCCGCAAGTGGGATGAGTGGCTGCGCAAATATGCACCCCCGGGTGCGGCCAGCTATGACTTCTATCAATCGCTGCCGGCGCTGTCGCAGGGCAACGTAGCACAGCAGATCTTCTGGTACACCGCGTTCACCTCGGCAATGGTTGCGCCCAAGAGCGAAGGCAACAATACCGTCGACGACAATGGCATGCCGCTGTGGCGCATGGCTCCCTCACCTCATGGGCCTTACTGGGAGGAGGGCATGAAGCTGGGGTATCAGGACGCCGGATCCTGGACGCTGTTCAAATCGACACCAGTGGAGCGACGCAAGGCAGCCTGGCTGTTTGCCCAGTTTGCGGTCTCCAAGACGGTCTCTTTGAAGAAGACCCATGTTGGGCTCACCCCGATCCGCGACAGCGACATCCGTCACGCCTCCTTCACCGAGCGTGCGCCGAAACTGGGAGGTCTGGTCGAGTTCTACCGCTCTCCCGACCGGGTGCGCTGGACCCCCACCGGTATCAACGTACCCGACTATCCCAAGCTGGCGCAGATCTGGTGGCAGCAGATTGGTGATGTGAACTCCGGTGCATTCACTCCCCAGGAGGCGATGGACCGGCTCGCCGCCGAGATGGATCTGACCATGTCACGTATGCAGGTGGCGGACGAGAAGGCCAAGGTCTATGGCGGCTGCGGTCCACGTCTCAACGAAGAGCGGGACCCCGCCTACTGGCTCAACCATCCCGGGTCGCCTAAGGCGAAACTGGACAATGAGAAACCACAGGGCGAGACCATCGATTACGACGAACTGGTCAAACGCTGGCAGCAGGCAAGCTGATCATCGGTCAGCTCAGTGGCGCTCAAGCGGGGGGTGTCAGAGGCACTCCCCGCGTCGCAGCGAGACTGATGGTACGGTACCTTGCAGCAAGACCTGCCTGCCGGATTACTGCGCACTGATGCTCTCAAGGTTTCATCGACACCATGAGCGGAAAACTAAAAGCACCCAATCTGAACCTGCGCCAGAAAGAGATTCTCAACCACATCCGTATGCGTGGGGAGGTGCAAGTGGAGCATCTCACGGAGACATTCAACGTGACCCCGCAGACCATCCGGCGAGACCTCAACCTGCTGCGTGAACTGGGGTTGCTGCATCGGGTTCATGGCGGTGCGATCGTCCACGATGGTGTTGCCAACCTCGGCTACGAGGCGAGACGCCGGATCGCGGCCACAGAGAAGGAGGCGATTGCGCACTGCGCCGCGCAGCTGATCGCTGATGACACGTCGCTGTTCATCAACATCGGCACCACCACCGAGCAGGTGGCCCGCCATCTGGTGAACCGGGTGGGTCTTTTGGTCATCACCAACAATATCAATGTAGTCAACACGCTACGTGAATGCGAGACGATTCAGGTGATGACCGCCGGCGGTATCGTGCGACGTGAGGACGGTGGTATCGTTGGGGATGCCACGGTCGATTTCATCACCCAGTTCAAGGTCGATGTTGCGATCGTAGGCGCTTCCGCGATCGAACAGGATGGCACGGTGCTGGACTACGATCCACGCGAAGTACGCGTGGCTCAGACGATCATCGCCAACGCCCGCTCTGTGGTGCTGGTGGCTGACTCGACCAAATTCGAACGCAATGCGCCGATACGCATCACCGATATTTCCAGTGTCGATTACTTCGTCACCGATCGCTTGCCTCCTCCCGCGTTCACCGAACTTTGCCGGGAACAAGGGGTTACGCTGATGATTGCTTCCGCCGGGGCGCGCTGCGACAGGGTGGTGGATCAGCGTAAACCGATCGCGTGACTCTGGATAACATTGAACGGCGTACCCCGATACCCGGGATACACCGCAAACGCAGTCCCCCGGCTCCGGGACTGCTTTTGGGAATGCTGGAAAATTGGAATGGCAATTGAACTAAAGCAGGTGATCAAACGTGTCGGTGCCGACACCCACATCCATCGCACCGACATCAAGCTGGAGGAGGGGCGCTTCAACATTCTGCTGGGCACCACGCTCTCCGGCAAGACGACACTGCTGCGCTTGATGGCCGGTCTGGAACGGCCGAGCAGCGGTGAGATCTGGTTCCAGGGCAGGAATGTTACAGGGGTCGCAGTGCAGCAGCGGCGTGTCGCGATGGTCTACCAGCAGTTCATCAACTACCCGAATTTAACCGTCTACGAAAATATCGCCTCGCCATTGAACGTGGTGCGCATGCCCGCAGCCGAGATAGCGCAGCGGGTGCGCAAGGTGGCCGAACTGCTGCAGATCGAGCCGTTGCTGCAGCGCATGCCGAGTGAGCTCTCCGGCGGTCAGCAGCAGCGTACCGCGCTGGCACGTGCGCTGGTCAAGGAGTCGAGTCTCGTGCTGCTGGACGAACCGCTGGCCAATCTCGATTACAAACTGCGCGAGGAGCTGCGTGAGGAGCTGCCCAAGCTGTTCCGCGATAGCGGCGCGACTGTGGTCTATGCCACCACGGAACCGGCCGAAGCGCTGCTGCTCGGCGGCTACACTGCAACCCTGCACCAGGGCCGGATCACCCAGTATGGACCGACTGCGTCGGTCTATCGCGCGCCCGATGACCTGCTCAGCGCGCAGGTCTTCTCCGATCCGCCGATCAATACCGCCGCCATTCGCAAACGCGGCGCGAGGTTTCACTACAATGACCGTGTCAGCTGGCTGGCGCAGGGTAAGTATGCGGCGCTGCCCGATGGCAGCTACACCCTGGCATTCCGGCCACACCATATCACGCTGGCCGCGAACAACCGTGATTCGGTCAGTGTGACCGGCAAGGTGGTGGTGACTGAGATCAGTGGCTCGGAAAGCGTGGTTCACATGCGCGTGGGCAGTGATACCTGGGTCTCTCTGTCACACGGTATTCATCAGTTTGCACGCGATCAGGACGTGGAGTTGTTCGTGCAGACCGACAACTGCTTCTACTTCGACGAGCAGCAACGGCTGATTTGATGGCAGAGATCAGCACTCAACCAACGGCAAACCGATAACAGAGCGTCATGGCGAAAATAACCCTGGACAAGATTCGGCACAGCTATCTGGAGCAGCCCGAGTCGCCTGCAGACTGGGCACTGAAACAGCTGAACGTGGTCTGGTCGGACAGCGGCGCCTACGCGCTGCTCGGCCCTTCCGGCTGCGGCAAGACGACGCTGCTCAATGTGATCTCGGGACTGCTGCGACCCTCGGCGGGCAGGGTGCTGTTCGATGAGCGTGATGTCACCGATATCCCTTCCGACAAACGCGACATCGCGCAGGTGTTTCAGTTTCCGGTGGTCTACGACACCATGAGCGTCTACGACAATCTCGCTTTTCCGTTACGCAATCGCAAAGTTCCGGAGCGTCAGGTGAAGCAGCGGGTGCATGAGATCGCCAGGATGCTCGACCTGGAGGATTTGCTGCACAATCGTGCCGCGCACCTCACCGCCGACGGCAAACAGAAGATATCACTGGGACGAGGACTGGTGCGCTCCGATGTCAACGTGATCATGTTCGACGAGCCGTTGACCGTGATCGATCCTCACCTCAAATGGCAGCTGCGCTCCAAGCTGAAGCAGCTGCATCAGGAGGTGGGTGCCACCATGATCTATGTGACCCACGATCAGACCGAAGCGCTCACCTTCGCCGACCAAGTGGTGGTGATGCATGACGGAGAGGTGGTGCAGATCGGTACTCCGGTCGAACTGTTTGAAAAACCGAGTCACACCTTCGTCGGCCATTTCATCGGATCGCCGGGTATGAATCTGCTGCCGTGCGAGATCGAGAACGGACTGCCCAGCTTCTTCGGGCATCGGCTGGAGACGGTGCGAGCGGTCAAGCCACCCGCAGGTGCCAGTCGGATCGAAATTGGCATCCGCCCCGAGTTCATCCGCTTTGCCGATCAGGGACTGCCGGTGGAAGTCGTCAAGGTGAACGATGTCGGGCGCTACCGGATCGTCGAGGTGGCACACCAAGCGCATCTCATCAAGCTGGTACTGCCGGAACAGCTGCCGGTTCCCGAGCGGAGCGGTTGGCTCGCGTTCGAGCGTGACAAGACCAACGTCTATGTCGATGGCTGGATAGTCACATGATCGACAAAACAACCAACCAGAGGGCCTGGTTTCTGGTGCTGCCGGTGGTGGTGCTGGTGGCTTTCAATGCGCTGATCCCGCTAATGACCGTGGTCAACTACTCGGTGCAGGAGACTTTTGGCAACAACGTCTTCTTTTTCGAAGGGGTCAAGTGGTTCGAACAGATTCTCCATTCCGAGCGTTTCCACGACTCGCTGCTGCGCCAGATCACCTTCACCGGCATCATCCTGCTGATCGAGATTCCGCTCGGTGTGGCGATTGCATTGGCGATGCCGAAGCGGGGACCCTGGGTCTCGGTCTGCCTGGTGTTGATGGCGCTGCCGCTGTTGATACCCTGGAACGTGGTCGGAGCGATGTGGAATATCTTCGCGCTGCCGGATATCGGCCTGCTGGGTCGCATGATCAACGGCATGGGTTTCGACTACAACTTCACCCAGCGGCCGCTGGCGGCCTGGTTCACCACCATTCTGATGGATGTCTGGCACTGGACCTCACTGGTGGTGCTGCTCGCCTATGCCGGCCTGAGTGCCATTCCCGACGCCTACTACCAGGCGGCGCGCATCGACGGCGCCAGCAGCTGGTCGGTGTTCCGCTACATCCAGCTGCCGAAGATGAAACGGGTACTCACCATCGCCGTGCTGCTGCGTTTCATGGACAGCTTCATGATCTACACCGAACCCTTCGTGCTCACCGGTGGTGGGCCGGGGAACTCCACCACTTTCCTGTCGATCGACCTGGTGAAGATCGCGCTGGGTCAGTTCGACCTGGGACCGGCGGCGGCGATGTCGCTGATCTACTTCCTGATCATTCTGGTGTTGAGCTGGATCTTCTACACCCTGATGATGCGCAACGAGGAGCAGTGATGAAACGAGCCAAATGGTTGGTGCCAACCCTCTATATCCTGTTTCTGCTGCTGCCGATCTACTGGCTCATCAGCATGTCTTTCAAAACCACCAACGAGATTCTCGGCACCTTTTCGCTCTGGCCCCGGGAGTTCACGCTCAACAACTACATCACCATCTTCACCGATCCGACCTGGTACAACGGCTACTTCAACTCGTTGACTTATGTGGTGGCGAATACGCTGCTCTCGGTCAGCGTCGCACTGCCGGCCGCCTACGCGTTTTCGCGCTATCGGTTTCTCGGCGACAAGCACCTCTTCTTCTGGCTGCTGACCAACCGCATGGCACCACCGGCGGTGTTTGCACTCCCTTTCTTTCAGCTCTACTCGGCAGTGGGGCTGTTCGACACGCCAATGGCGGTGGCGCTTGCCCACTGTCTGTTCAACATTCCGCTGGCGGTCTGGATTCTGGAGGGTTTCATGTCGGGCGTGCCCAAGGAGCTGGATGAGACCGCCTATGTGGACGGCTACTCCTTCTGGCGCTTCTTCATCCGGATCTTCATCCCGACCATTGCCGCGGGTATCGGCGTGGTGATGTTCTTCACCTTCATGTTTTCCTGGGTGGAACTGCTGCTGGCCAAGACCCTCACCTCGGTGGAGGCCAAACCGATCGCCGCTACCATGACGCGCACCGCCAGCACCTCGGGCTACGAACTGGGCCTGCTGGCCGCGGCTGGCACCCTGACCATCGTGCCGGGAGCGTTCGTGATCTACTTTGTCCGCCACCACATCGCCAAGGGGTTTGCCCTTGGCCGGGTTTGAGAGAGGAGGTTTGCGATGTTCCTATCCTGGATGGCATGGACCTGGCCGACCGCGGCGTTTTTTCTCTTCATCGTGCTGGCGATCGCCAGCATGGGCGTGTGGGAGCATTTCAGCCCCGGCGGCGCGCCGCGTCGCGGTATTCTCGGGCTGGATACCACCCGTGGCGACCGCCTCTTCATCTCGCTCATCGGCAGCGCGTTCATCCACCTCGGCTGGCTCGCTGTGATGGGCACTCCATTGTGGGGTGCGCTGGCCATCTCCATCCTCTTTCTCATCTCGGTATTTCGCTGGGTGTGACGCCTGCGTGGCCATGAGAGCGTACGACCTACTGGTGATCGGCGGTGGTGTCAACGGAGCGGGTATCGCCCGGGACGCGGCCGGACGCGGTATCAGTGTGCTGTTGTGCGAACAGGACGACCTGGCACAGCACACTTCGTCCGCCAGCACCAAACTGATTCACGGCGGCCTGCGGTATCTGGAGAACTACGACTTTGCGCTGGTCCGGCATGCGCTGCACGAGCGTGAGGTGCTGCTGCGCGCGGCGCCGCACATCATCTGGCCGTTGCGCTTCGTGTTGCCCCACCACCGTGCGCTGCGGCCGCAGTGGATGATCCGCATCGGGCTGTTTCTCTATGACCATATCGGCGGCAGAAAACTACTCCCCGGTTCCCAGCGCATCGACCTGCGGAGGCATCCGGCGGGTGCGTATCTCAAGCCGGAATACACCACCGGTTTCGAGTACTCGGATTGTTGGGTGCAGGATGCCCGGCTGGTGGTGCTCAACGCGATGGACGCCCAGGCGCGAGGCGCGGATATCCTCACCCGCACCCGTTGCACCGGCCTCCGGAGAGGTGCATCCCATTGGGTGGCCGAACTGCGTGATGAATCCAGCGGAGCGTGCGATCAGGTGCAGGTGCGTGCACTGGTCAATGCAGCCGGACCCTGGGTCGAACAGGTGCTGAATCTGGATGCCGGGCGGCGTTCCACCAAGCGGTTGCGTCTGGTCAAGGGGAGCCATATCGTCGTGCCCCGACTGTTCGACCACGACTATCCCTACATCTTCCAGAACGCCGACGGGCGGGTGCTGTTCGCCATCCCGTTCGAACAGGATTTCACCCTGCTTGGCACCACCGATCAGGAGGTGCGGGAGCTCCCCGCGCGGGCGCAGATCAGCGATTGGGAGATCGCCTATATCTGCCGTGCGGTCGGAGAGTACTTCAAGCAACCGATCCGGCCGGAGGATGCGCTGTGGAGCTACAGCGGCATACGGCCGCTCTACGACGATGCCGCCATCAGCGCCTCCAAAGTGACCCGCGATTACAAACTGGATCTGGACACCAGCGCCGCACCGATCCTTTCGGTATTTGGTGGCAAGATAACCACCTACCGCGTATTGGCCGAGCAGGCGCTCCATCTGCTGGCCGGCATACTGGATATCCGCCACCCCGGTTGGACTGCAGATTGCCCTTTACCGGGCGGCGATATCGACAACAACGATTTCGATGTGTTTCTGACCGGTTGCCGTACCCGCTATCCCTGGCTGCCGAAGCATCTGCTCTACGACTACGCCCGCAACTACGGCACCCGAATCTCACAGCTGCTGGCCGGATGTCACGATATCCAGGCACTCGGTCACCACTTCGACGGCCCGCTGTACGAACGCGAAGTGGCGTATCTTATGGCGCACGAGTTCGCCCATACCGCGGAGGACGTGTTGTGGCGGCGCTCCAAGAAGGGGCTGCGGGTAGCCGCAGAGGTGGTGCCGGTACTGGATGAGTGGATGGCTGCGCGGCACAACGGCCATTGAGCCGAACAGCTGCACCGGGTCGGGAAAACTTCATCTGCCTTCTCTGCGGCGGGTAGCAGTTCGGTGTCGCATGCAAGCACTGTCGGCGCACGACGATGGCACTACAATTGGGTTGACAAGTCCGGCGGAAATCAGCAGAATCCCGGCTTTCGCAGCGCCCGTAGCTCAGCTGGATAGAGTACCTGGCTACGAACCAGGGGGTCGGAGGTTCGAATCCTTCCGGGCGCGCCATAAAAGACTATAAAATCAAGCGGTTATACTTCACGCCCACCGCTTTTTTTCTTCCCCGTTTTCCGATTGTGCCAAATTTGTGCCAACCAATCTGGCACGGGAAAGATTGTCCGCATACTCAGCCAAATGTTCCACGGATAGGTGGGCATATCGCCTGACCATTTCGTAGTCGGACCATCCACCCAGTTCCTGCAACACATGCAAGGGCGTACCCTGTTGTACATGCCAACTCGCCCAGGTGTGGCGCAGGTCATGCCACCGGAAGTTATCTATCCCTGTTCTCACAAGCGCTTTACGCCACGCATGATTATTGGCCCTTGTTACCGGTCTTCCTTTGTAAGTGAATACCCGGGTGCAATGTTTACCGATCTGACGTCGCAGTACCAAAACAGCTTCTGCATTCAGTGGGACCGGAATGGCTTTACGTGCTTTTGCCTGATCTGCGTGGATCCATGCGCAGCGGCGTTCCAACTCAATCTGTGACCATTCGAGCTTGATCACATTGGACTCTCTCAGGCCAGTGGCGAGAGTAAAACGTGCCATTTCTGCCAGGTGATCAGGAAGTTCCTCCAATAGCTGATCTGCCTCTTCCTTTTTAAGCCAGCGAATGCGACGCTTTGGTTCCGGCAACATTCGAATATGCGGTGCATGTTCCAGCCATCCCCATTCCCGCTCAGCGCGTCTTAGAATAGCTCTCACCACCTCAAGCATTCGATTTACAGTTGCATTTGAAACGCCGTCAGATATTCTTGATAACGTTAGTTGGTCCACTACATCCCTGTCGACTTCGTCCAGATATCGGCCATAGAGATGGGGATGAACCCGTCTCAAATGTCCGACGTCTTCATGCAGGGTAACCTTCTCTCCCTGCTTTTCATTCAGCCAGCGTTCTACAGCTCTTTCCCACTTTTGGCGAGGTATGTCTCCGAGCCTAGAATTTCGCCAAAGATCAGCTTTCAACCGATCGTGGTATTCTTGCGCTAACTGCCTATTGGCAGTTTTAGCAGACTTGCGTACTCGCTGGCCGTCGGCGGTGCTGAATCGCACCCACCATATATCACCGCGTTTGTAGAGCGACATGGTTTGATCTCCTGTGCCGTGTCACTTTGCGGTGCTTGCCCACGACTAGGGTATAGCGAACGCAAATAGTCGGCAAGGTCGGCTTCTAAGAAGACCCACCGTTTTCCTGGTTTGGCGCCATGGATGGTTCCCAAACTAGCCTTTTGGCGAAGTACGGCTGGGGACATGTGCAAAAACTCAGCAGCTTCATTCAGGTTAAGAGTTCGGTGCCTTTTATTCATTGTATCGACTCTTACAATTGATATAGCTCTGTTGCGGGGATGTGGCTAAGTGATCAGCCAAAACGCAGTAACTAAAGAAAACATTAGCACGGAGAAAAATTGCGGGGCAAAGGTTAAATGTTTAGCACAGCGGTAAATCCAACGGGTTAGTAACCCGTTGGTACACATGCGAGAGACCTAGTGTCCTGGCAAGATTGAAAAACAACCGTGGTGTGTGAGAGCGTGACTGCGCGTAGGCGCGGGGGGCTTAGATCATCTCGCCCTTGAATACGACGACACCGCAGATCTTGGCGTTTTCACCAATCTCAATGATTCGATCGGGCCAATCCGGGTTGAGTGCCTTGAGGTACTTTCGGCCGCCTTCGATGATCAGTTGCTTGAACATGGCTTCATCGGCGTCTTCAAGTTTTACGACGACATATTTACCACTCTCAACTACTATTGCCGGGTCAACGAAGATGAGGTCTCCATTGTAGAATTTAGGTTCCATGCTGGCACCTTTGACGCGCAGGATGAACGTCCCCTGGCTGCATGGGACGGGGCAGGGCAGGATCTCCTGTGCAACCCGTTGTTCCACAACCTCCGGCACTTCTGATATTTCGCAGGCCTGTGCCCATGAGATTAACGGGCAGAGGGTGATGATATCCGCTCCCTTTTCTGCGTTGATCTGAGACGAAA